>NZ_CP107896.1:0-1142500 GCF_041433995.1 Streptomyces sp. NBC_00466
CGCCGTCCACCGGGAATGGCCACTGGGCGAGGGCGTCGTCGTAGGCGGCGCGGAAATGCGGTGACGCTGAGACGGCCGGCATGGTGGCCATGTTACGGAGCGGCGGCGTCGCCGCAGAGCGGAAGTGGTCAGCGGGCGTCGTTGGGGGACAGCTGCTCGCGCAGGAACGTGGTCAGGGAGATGGGCTCGCGGCCGAGCAGGGTCGCGAGTGTCGGGTCGACGGCGGCGAACTCACCGGCTCGGGAGGCCGCGAAGATGCCCAGCAGCTGGTCGGCCACCTCGGCGGGGGCACCGCCGTCCGTCAACTGCTCCCGGAACCGCTCGTCGGGTGCGGTGGTCCTCGTGATGGTGCGCCCCGTGACCTCCGCGGCGATGCGGGCCAGGTCGGCGAAGGTCAGCGCCTGCGCCGCGGTGAGCGGCGGTGTGGGCCCGTCGAAGCGGCCTTCGTCGGCCAGGATGACGGCGGCCGCCTCGGCGAGGTCGGCGTGCGTGGTCCAGCTGACAGGACCGTCGGAGGGAAGCGCGACCTGGCCGGACTCCAGGCCGTGGCCCGCCAGTTGCAGTCCGCTGGCGGCATAGAAGCCATTGCGCAACGACGTGAACGGCACGCCGGACGCGCGCAGCGCCTCCTCGGTGGCAGCATGGTCGCGGCAGGCCTGGAAGTGGGACGAGGCGCCGGCGCCGATCTGGCTGGTGTAGAGGATGCGGCGGGCGCCCGCGGCGACGGCCCCGTCGATCGCGGCACGGTGCTGCCTCACGGTCTCCTCGCCCATCCGGTCGACAGAGACGATCAGCACCTGGGACACACCCTCGAAGGCATGGGCGAGGCTCTCCGGGTCGGTGAAGCTGCCGTGCCGCACCCGTATCCCCCGGTCGGCGAACGTCTGCGCCTTCTGCGGGTCGCGGACACTCACTCCGATCCGGTCGGCCGGGACACGCTCCAGCAGGCTCTCGACAATCCGGCGTCCGAGCTTTCCATTGGCTCCGGTAACGATGATCACGGTGAACTCCCCACACTCTGTTTCCACTGGAATCCACTTCACAGTATCATCGATATTACCGAGGGAACCGCCTGGAAGGTATCGTTGATATATGCCACCACCGCCCACCAGGGACAGCGCCACCGCCGACGAGTCCGACACCGCGGCCACGGACCGCGAGCAGCCCCGGCAGCGGGTCATCGAAGCCGCGGCCGACCTGCTGGCACGTGAGGGCCGCGACGCGGTCACCACCCGCGCGGTCGCCGTCGCGGCCGGTCTGCAACCACCGGCCATCTACCGGCTGTTCGGCGACAAGGCCGGGCTGCTCGACGCGGTCGCGGAGTACGGCTTCGCCTCGTTCCTGGCGACGAAGAAGGCCAGGAACACGGACGCGGGCCCGCAGGATCCCATCGAGGGGCTGAGGGCCGGCTGGGACCTGGCGGTCGAGTTCGGCCTGGCCAACCCCGCCCTCTACTCACTGATGTACAGCGAGCCCACCAGGGCCGAGTCGGCCCCCTTCAGGGCCGGCATAAAGATTCTGAAGGGCCGCATCCAGCGGCTCGCGGCCGACGGCTGGCTCCGGGTCGACGAGGACCTCGCGGCCATGCTCATCCACGCCACGGCACGCGGCGCGGTGCTCACCTGGCTGTCCCAGCCCGAAGACCGGCGCGACCCGGCCCTGTTGACCACGATGCGGGAGTCCATGGTCGCCGCCGTCACCAACGAGAAGCCGGCTGTGCAGACCGGGGGCCCGGCCGGCGCCGCCCGCGCCCTGCGCGCGGCGCTGCCCGAACAGACGACGCTCAGCGGCGCTGAGCAGCACTTGCTGCGGGAGTGGCTGGGGCGCCTCGCCTCGGACGGCTGAGGCGAGGCGCCATGTACACCCGATGCGTTGGCCGCTGCTTGTCCCTGCTGGGGTTGAGTGCCGTCAGGAGGCCGTGGGCCGGTCCCCCTGGGCGGGTTCGGACAACCGCGTCCGGAGGAAGTCGAGCAGCACGGCGTTGAAGCGCTCGGGCTGTTCCGCGCCCGGCAGATGCCCGGCGCCTTCGATGACGCTCACCGTGGCGTACGGAACGAGCCCGCCGATCGCCTCGGCCTCGGTGACAGGTGTGTAGACGTCGTCCGCGCCGACCACGATCAGTGTGGGCACACCGGCGGCGGCGACGGTGACGAGCGTGTCGCGGTAGTCGGGACGTTCGGCACGGCCGCGCAGCGCCGCGGCAGCCCCACGGGGATCGGTGGCGCGCATCAGGCCGAGCACGTGTGCGGCCACGTCCGGGAGAGCAGCGACGTTGTACGGAGCGAGCATCTTGTCGATGACCTCGTCCGCGTAACCGTCCATCCCCTCGGCGAGCAGCCGGTCCGCGAGGCGGTTGCGGAACGCCTTGCCCTCGTCGGTCTCGGCGGGGGCCGACGTGTCGGACAGGACGAGCGCCCGTACCCGCCCCAGGTGGCTGCGGCAGAACTCCATACATATCTGGCCGCCCATGGAGACACCGCCGATCACCGCGCGTTCGATGCCCAGACGGTCCAGGAGGGCGGCGATGTCGTCGGCGAAATCGGCGAGGAGCACCTTGCCGGGCGTCACGCTGCTCTCCCCGTAACCGCGCAGGTCGGGGGTGATCACCCGGTACCCGGCCGCGCTGAGCGCTTGGGCCTGGGGGGTCCACAGCGTGCGGTCGAACGGGTGCCCGTGGATCAGCACGACCGGAATCCCGTTCGACGGGCCGAGGTCGTCGTAGTGGAGCGTGGCGTCGTTCACGGTGATGCGGCTCATCGCGTGCCTCCCTGGCGTCGCTCGTCGGCGCCGCGGGGGTGCGGCGGCGAGACATCGGGCCGCGTCGCGCGGCGGTGCGGCCACATGAGTTACTTCAGCTCGATCTCGACGAAGGCCAGTGGTGAGGTTCCGGCGTTGACGACTTCGTGTTCGCCGCCGGCCGGGCGTGCGTAGGACTCCCCCGCCCGCAGCTCCGAGGCGGTGACCGTGCCGTCGGGGGTGATCACGCTGGTCCGGCCATCGACGACCGGCACGACTACGTAGTCGTGTTCGTGCACATGGCGACCGGTGCTCTCGCCCGGCTCGAAGTCCCAGCGGGTGACGCGTACCCGCTCGTCCTCGTGCTGCTGTGTCGCGCGGGCGGTGGTCGTCATGACGTAACTCCTCATCGTCGGCTGCCCATGACGCTGCGGCCCGGTGGGCCGCAGCATTCCAGGTGGCAGGCTAACCGGCAGCCTCTACAGCTGTGGGGCGGGGCGCAGGCCGGCCAGGGTGGTCAGCGGCCGGCGGACTTCAGTGCCGCGGTGTACTGCTCGTCGGTGACCGGCTCCAGCCAGCTGGTGCCGTCGCTGTTCTCGTCGCCGACGAGCATGGCGATATGGGCCATGAGCGTGGTGTCGGTGGCGCCGTGCCAGTGTTCCTCGCCGGCCGGGCATTTGACCGTCTCACCGGCGGTGGCCAGCACGACATCGCCGTCACGGGTGCCGACCAGGCCGACGCCGTCGGTGATGTGGAGGGTCTGGCCCTTGGCGTGGGAGTGCCAGTTGGTGCGGGCGCCGGGGGTGAAGCGGACCAGGGCCGCGACGAGGCGGGCCGGGTCGGACGGCGTCTCGATCGAGTTGAGGTAGACGTCGCCGGTGAAGCGCTCGGCCGGGGCCTTGGCGGTGGGGGTGGAGGTGATGTGTTCCATGGCAGCTTTCCTTGATCGAGAGGGGGCGCGGGGCAGCGGGGCCGGTCAGGCGGGCTGCTCATCGGCGATCTTCTTCAGCAGCGTGATCGCGGTCATCGCGTTGGGCCAGCCGGCGTAGAACGCCAAGTGCGTGATGGCCTCGGACAGCTCCTCGACGCTCAGCCCGTTCTCCAGAGCCTTGCCCAGGTGGTACGGGAGCTGCTCGCTGCGGTAGAGCGCGGCCAGCACACTCACCGTGACCAGGCTCCGGTCGCGGGGGGACAGCTCGGGGCGCTCCCACACGTCGGCGAACAGCACGTCGTTCGTGACCTCGACCAGCTTCGGTGCGATCTGCGCCAGCTCCTGGGGTGCGGACTGCTTCGCCATGCGATGACTCCTTGCGATGGTGCGAACACGTACACGGCAGATCCGCTCTCGGTGAGAGCGGCCCGCCCGGCAGCCGCAGCCACTCCGAGATCAGCACCGGGATGGCGGCCGACTGCCTTCGCCATCGAGGAAACCGCAGGTCACCCGGGCGCGGAAGGTACTGTCGTGACACGTACTGACAGGACACCCCTCAGGCCCGGCGAAACGGCCCCGGGGCCGGTGGTCAACCGGCCGGCCCGCATTCTGAAGGATTCCCCGCCTGCTACAGCAGGACGTCAGCCCCGCCGTCCGCTCCCACCGTGTAGCGGCGGGTGAGGACGCGCTCCCTCAAGTGCTCGACGTAGAGCGCGACTTTGATCTCCAGCGGGAAGTCCGGGGGCCAGACCCCGCGTGTGTAGTGGAAGCGGAGGTCGCGGTAGGAGAAGGACGTTTCGGCCTGTACCTCCTCGCCCTTCTCCACCAGGGCGAAGCGCTCAAGGTGCCCACCCGCCAGACCGGCGACGCTTCCCGGCACGAAGAGTTCGGCGATTCCCTCGTGCGCGAGGACGCGGAAACGCTCCACGTAGGCGTCCCGCGTCTCCTCGGCCTCCATGGCTCCCGCCCTCACTCAGCGCAGTTGTGGACGGCGCTCGTGCTCGATCCGATGACGATATCCCCGAGGCCCCCGGCGACCACGAGGTGAACGGCGTTGACCGTGAGTCCGTGGTCGGCCCCGGCGACCGGCGTCTGCTCGTTGATCACCAGCCGGGTACCGCCGGGCAGGCTGATCGTACTGTTCGGCGCCGTCGGTACGGTGACGGTCGCGCCGCCGATCGTCAGCGCCGTCAGGGTGGCGCTGCCCGTCGCGCCGTCGCAGCGGGCGGTTGCCCTCGCGGTCAGCCCGGAGATACCGATCACGGGGACTCCGGGGAGGCCGATCGAGGCCGATTCGACGTGCGTGGTGGCGGTGGCGGTGCCCGGATCGAGAGTCGTGGTCACACCGGAGCAGAGCGCCTTGACGTCGAGGACGACCGCTGACACGGCGGCCGTGCAGGGCGGCGTCACGGTGGTCGCCCCGGCTGTCCTGACCTGGCCGGTGTCCGGCTGGTCGGGCAGGTGGACCGGCGGCAGGAGCGGCAGGTCCAGCTGGGCCGACAGACCGAAGGCACGGCCGGTGTAGTACTGGAGGAGCAGGGACGCGTCGGCGCTGGACTTCAGGTAGTTGGCGTCCCCGGCGAAGGCCGCGTGCAGCGGCACGGTCGCCGCGGCGTTGAGCGGCTGGCCGGTCACGCCGATGGTGCACCGTGCGGCTCCGGCGCTGTCGGTGGTGGCGTCGCAGGACTGCGCGGTGGCCCCCGTACCGAGGGCGAAGTGCACGGACCTGCCGGTGACCGGTGCGCCGAGGTAGTCGTCGAGCTCGCCCGAGAGCCGGACGTCCTTGCCGTTGGCGATGCGGGCGGGCCCGGTGTACTTGAGCGTCGTCGGCGACTGGACCGCCACCGTGGCGGTCGCCGATGAGGCCTCGTAACCGGAGTCACCCGCGAAGCTCACCGCGACCGGGACCGAAGTGGGCGGCTGGCGCAGGGAGTTGATGGTGCAGTCGGCGCCTCCGGTCGTACCCGTCGTACCGTCGCAGGACTGTGCGGCGTCGCCCGAGCCGATACGGAAGTGGACGGTCCGGCCGGTGACGGGGCTGCCCGTGTAGTCGGAGAGCGTGGCGGAGAGCTTCAGCGGGCTGCCGTTGACGGCGTGCGCGGGTCCGGTGTACGAGAGCTTCGTCGGCGAGGTGGGCACCACCGTGGAGGAGGTCGACGAGGCCTTGAATCCGTCGTCGCCCGCGAAACTCACCGCCACCGCAACCGACCCGGTGGGCTGGTGCAGTTGACCGATGGTGCAGCGAGCTGTACCCGCCGCGCCTGTCGTGCCGTCGCAGGACTGCGCACCGTCGCCCGACCCGACGCGGAAGTGCAGCGTCTTGCCCGCGACGGGGATCCCGAGGTCGTCGACGAGGGAGGCGGAGAGCGTCAGCGGGCTGCCGTTGGTGCCGTGGCGGGGCCCGGTGTACGTGAGGGTCGTCGCCGCGGCCGGTACGGGCGGGCCGCCGCCGCACTCGAGCCGGGGACCGGCGTCCGACGGCGCGATGCACGGCAGCATGTAGAAGGCGGTGATGATGCCGAAGGCGTACGCGTCACCGGAGCGGGGGTCGAGGACCGGGCTGTACACCACGAAGAGGTTGGTCTCCGGGTTCAGGCAGCGCACCCGGGCATCGGCGCCGGGTATGCAGTTCGCCGGGGTGCCGATGGTGTCCTGGATGTCCGTGGACGGCGGGACCGCGCCGTGGCCGCCGTCGGACGCCTCGATGTGCACCCGCCCGAAGCCGTCGAGCGGCGGCGGGTCGGACGGATCGTTGTAGTCCTCCTGGCCGGTGCGGAGCGGGACGTCGTGACCGTACTGGTCGTAGAAGAGCTTCTCCACCTTCCAGTCGATCGGGTTCGGGTTGGTCGTCGCGGCGTAGGCCGTACTCGCGGCCGCGCCCACGCCGAGCAGCCCGGCGACAAGGCAGAGAAGGGCCGCGAAGATTTTCCCGCGCAGCCATGTGGTCGGACGCTTCACCCGAATCCCCCCGAGGACCGGCGGCTGTGCGCGGTGGACAGCGCGGAACCGCCGTGGTGTAGAAGGCCAGTGGTGTACAGAGCCAGTGCTGTACATGCCAACGGGGCAGTCTAGCGGCGGACCCCCGCGCTGCCCAGGGGCTGCCGTACGCGGCGCGCCTCACCAACGACCGGTACGGGAACCGCAGTTCGGCAGCGCGGTCCAGCGGGCCTGCGGGCCTGCGGCGACCAGCTCCGGACAGGCCTTCCTCAGCGCAAACGTGACGCGCCGTCAGCCATTTCGCTCCAGGACGCGAGCAGCCGGTGGATGGCCTCGGCCGCCTCGGGGATCGCGGCCACGGCGCAGGTCTCATCCGTGACGTGCGCCTGGTCGGGATCGCCCGGGCCGTAGATGACGACCGCACGGGCGTCCAGCTTCCCGGCCAGCACCGACGCGTCGGTGAAGTAGGTCGCGTACTCCGGTCGCCCGCCGGCGTCCGCGGGGCGCAGGACATCGGCGAGGTCACGGACGAGGGCGGTGGCGGGGTCGGTGGCCACGCCGTTCAGGTCGAGCACTCGCTCGATCCTGGTCCCCGGGCCGGCGAGCCGCTCGACCGCCAGGAGCGCGTCGTCGGAGCCGAACCCCGGAATGGTACGGATATCGACCATCAACTCGGCGTGGTCGGGGACGAGATTGGGCTGGACCCCGGCGTGGAACGTACCCACGTTGACGGTGGCCGCACCGTGTGTCGCGCTGCGCGGCCAGTCCTTGTACTCGTGGATCCGGACCGCCGCCGCGGCGAGCCTGGCCAGTGCGTTGTCGCCGAGTTCGGGCCGGGATCCGTGCGCGCTGCGGCCTTCGGCGGTGAGCCGCAGCCACAGAACACCCTTGTGCCCGAGGACGATCTTGTTCGCGGTGGGTTCGGCGACCAGCAGCACCGGACTCGGCGTCAGGCCCTCCAGCCGGGCCGCTCCCTCGCAGCCGGTCTCCTCGCCGAAGGTGAGGACGAGTTGTACGTCGGTCCCGTCGGGGTGGGTCGAGACCCGGTGGGCCGCGGCAGCCACCATGCACGCCACACCCGCCTTCATGTCGCTGCTGCCGCGCCCGCGGAGCCGGTCACCGTGGATGTCGCCGCTCAGCGGATCGAAGGACCAGCCGGAGGCGTCGGCGGGGACGGTGTCCAGATGCCCGGTCAGGGTGACCGGGGTGCGGGTGCCGTAGCGGGCGACGAGATTGACCCGGCCGGGCTCCGGCTCGTCGGTCCGCACACTGAAGCCGGCGTCGGTGAGGATCGGAGCGAGGAGTCCGGCGGCGGACTTCTCGTTCCCGGCCCTGGTGTCCAGTCGGACGAGCTGCTGTGTCAGCGATACGGGGTCGAGCACGCGGGGATCTCCTGTCAGTGCTGCGGGGGGGAACCGCGGATGTCAGTGCTGCGGGGGAACCGCGGAGCCGCGGATCACGAGGTGCAGGGGGAAGGACTTCGCCACCCGGGCGCCGTCCGGGGCTTCGATCCGGTTCTGGACCACTTCCAGCGCCGAACGCGCGAGGTCGGCGACGGGCTGCTGCAGAGTGGTGAGTTTGGGGCGCAGCCACTCGCCGACACGGATGCCGTCGCAGCCGATGACGGAGAGGTCTTCGGGGATGCGCAGCCCGTGCAGTTCCGCCGCGCCGAGGATGCCGACCGCGACGATGTCACTGCCCACGAAGGCCGCTGTCGGCGGTTGTGCGGCGCGCGCGAGGTAGGGGAACGTACTGGCGCCGAACTGCTCCGTGTACGGGCCGTGCAGGACGAGGTCCTCGTCGACATCCAGTCCGGCGTGATCCATGGCATCCCGGTAGCCGCGCAGCCGGTCACGGGTGGTGGACAGCTCGCGTGGTCCGGCGATGTGCATGATGCGCCGGTGCCCGAGCTGCGCGAGATAGGCCGTCGCCTGGTAGGCGCCGCTGTAGTTGTCGACGGCGATGGTGTCGACCTCGGCCGGACTGGCGACCTCCTCGTCCAGGAGGACCACGGGCAGCCCTTCGGCGATCGCCCGGGTCAGCCGGGGGTTCTGGCGGTGCATCCCGACGTAGATCAGCCCGTCGATGGCCTCGGTCGAGGCGGCGAAGTCACTGAAGAGCGACTCGCGGCGGGCCTGCTGGCCGGTGATCCCCACGACGAGCGCCACTCCGCTGACGGCAGCCGCGGCGGCGACCTCTTCGGCCAGTTCAGCGAAGAAGGGGTTGATCAGGTCCGGCACGACCAGTGCGATCACCGGGCGGCCGGCGCGTGGAGCGGACGGGGCCGCGGCCGGTACCTCGTAGTTCAGCTCGCGTACGGCGGCATCGATCCGAGCCGCTGTCTCCGGCTGCACCTTCAGCTGCCCGCGCAAGTACCGCGACACCGTCGATGCCGACACCTGCGCATGTTGCGCAACGCTGGTCAACGTCATCCGAACCTCCCTCGCCTTGTCCGCAGTCTAGTGCGCGATCAGTTGGGCATTGACGGCGCATCGACTCGCTTCTATTGTTGCGCAAAACCAGCGCAACATTGCGCAAGATTCATATTGCGCAAGATCACCAGAAGGAGGTACGTGTGAGCCGCGTACTCATCGCAGGCGAGTCCTGGATCAACGCATCCACCGACTTCAAGGGCTACGACGCCTTCCCCCACGCCCAGCTGGAGGTGGGCGTCACCCCGCTGCTCCAGGCCCTGCGGGGTGCGGGCCACGAGGTCACGCATCTGCTCTCGCACGATGTGGCGACCCAGTTCCCGGAGACCCTGGAGAAGCTCGACGCCTATGACGTGGTGATCCTGTCGGACATTGGCGCCAATTCGCTGCTGCTCCACCCGCAGGTGTTCGCACAGGGGCGCCCGTTCCCCAACCGGCTCAAGCTCCTCGCGCAGTGGGTCCGGCAGGGCGGTGGCCTCGCCATGGCCGGTGGCTATCTGAGCTTCCAGGGCTTCCAGGCCAAGGCCAACTACCACGCCACTCCGATCGAGGACATCCTGCCGGTGGAGATCCTCCCGTACGACGACCGCGTGGAGTGCCCCGAAGGCGTAGGCGGCGAACTCACCGGGGAAACGCACGAGGTCACAGCCGGGCTGGCGCCCGAGTGGCCGATCCTCCTCGGCTACCAGCGGCTCACCGCGAAGCCGGACGCGCGCGTGCTCGCCACGATCGAATCGCGCCCCCTGCTCGCGGTCCGTGAGGAAGGCGCCGGACGCACGCTCGCCTTCGCTTCGGACATCTCACCGCACTGGGCCCCGGCCGAGTTCATCGAGTGGAAGGGCTACCAGCGGCTCTTCGACCAGGCCGTCACCTGGCTCGCCGGCGACCCGGACTGACCCCACCGACGTGCCGGGCCCGTCGGGCTCCCCCGCCCGCCGGGCCGACAAGGCCGCAACGGCCGCTATGAAACAGCCCACACGCCCAGAGATTGCATCGGTCCCGTCGGACATACTGGCTCAAAGGAGAGCGAATACACGATGACAAGCCTCAACACCGCAGGACCCGAACCGGACACCGTGTCCACGGCACCCGCGCGGACCGCCCGCCGAACCACCACGGCGGTACTGGTCCTGGCCACCGTGCTGGCCGGGCTGCTCAGCCCCCTGCAGTCCACCGTCAACGGCGCTCTGGGCAAGAACATCAACGACGGAAACGCCGCAGCCGTCATCTCCTTCGGAACCGGCCTGATCCTGATGGCCGTCATCGTGTTCGCCCGCCCGACCACCCGCCGGCAGGCGCTGAGCCTCCCCCGCCTGCTCCGCGACGGCACCATTCCCTGGTGGAACTGTGTCGCCGGCCTGTGCGGCGCCGCCGTCGTACTCTCCGAAGGCGTCACGGTGGGCACCCTCGGTGTGGCCGTCTTCCAGATCGCGCTGATCTCCGGGCTCGTCATCTCGGGCGTGGTCTGCGACCGTTTCGGGGCGACGTCCACGGTCAAGCAGCCGATCACGCTTCCCCGCGGACTGGGCGCCCTCCTCGCGATCGCCGCGACGGCCGTCGCGATATCGCCGAACTTCCAGGTACCCGGAACCATCGCGCTCGCGGTCCTGCCGTTCGCCGCCGGACTGCTCGCCGGCTGGCAGCCCGCGGGCAACTCGGCCGTGGCTCAGGGCAGCGGATCCATGCTGGTCTCGATCGGCCTCAACTTCCTCGTCGGATTCGTCGTCCTCGGGATCGGTCTGCTGGTGCGCGCCTCCACCGGCTCGGTGAGCTTCACGCTCCCCAGCACCTGGTGGATGTACTCGGGCGGTGTGCTCGGCCTGCTCTCCATCGCCCTCATGGCGCTGCTCGTACGGGGTCTCGGCCTGCTCCTGCTGGGACTGGCCTCGATCGCCGGCCAGTTGGTCGGTTCGCTGATCCTCGATGTGATCAGCCCCTCCGTCGGCCAGCCCCTGCACGCCGTGACCGTCCTGGGCACCGTCATCGCCCTCGTCGCGGCAGGTATCGGCATGATCCCCTCCCGCTCCACGCCCTCGGTGCGGACATCATGACCGGGCGCACGGGCGAGCGACCGTACGTACAGACTGTGGCCGGAGCCGTGCCCGCGGCCGAACTGGGCCTCGTACTGCCCCACGAGCACCTGTTCAACAACCTCTCGGGCGTTCTGGACAAACCGAGCTACCCGTTCTCCGCCGCACTCAAGGACGAGCAGGTCAGCGCCTCGTCCGCCTGGGCGCTGCGGCACGACCCCTACTGCTGCGCCGACAACATCGCCGCCAAGCCGGTCGAGGACGTGCACCGTGAGGCGGCTGCCTTCCAGGCCATCGGCGGGCGCACGATCGTCGACGTGACCTCCAGCTCCGCCATCGGACGCGACCCGCAACGCCTCCTCGACCTCGCGCGGCGCAGCGGCCTCAACATCATCATGGGCTGCGGCGCCTACCTGGAGAAGTTCGAGGCCGCGCGGACCCCGGCCGGCACGGTCGACCAGCAGGCGGCCGCGATCGGGAACGAGCTCACCAACGGTGTCGGGGATTCCGGCATCCGGCCCGGCGTCATCGGCGAGATCGGGGTGTCCCCCCAGTTCACCGCGGCCGAGCACGGATCGCTCCGGGCGGCAGCTCTCGCCCAGCTCGACCACCCGTCCGTTCCGTTGATGGTCCACCTGCCCGGCTGGCAACGGCGGGCGCACGAAGTGCTCGACGTCGTGCTCGGCGAGATCGGCGTCGAACCGGCGAAGGTCGTCCTCGCACACATGGATCCCTCCGGCTCCGACGTCGACTACCAGCGCTCGGTGGCGGATCGCGGTGTATGGCTCGAATTCGACATGATCGGTATGGACGTCACGTTCCCCAAGGAGGGCGAGTCGCCCGCGTCCACCGCCACCGCGGACGCCGTCGCCCGCCACATCGACCACGGCTACGGCGGCCAACTCCTGCTCAGCCACGACCTCTTCCTCAAGCAGATGTGGACCCAGCACGGTGGCAACGGGCTCATCCATGTGCCCACCGTCTTCGCCGAAATGCTCGTCGCACGGGGGATCGACCGCGATCTGATCGACACCCTCACCCGGCAGAACCCCGCCCGGATGCTCACCGGCCCCTCGCAGCGCCGGTGCGACCGGCCGTGAGACCGGCCGGATCAACGGGGGCCGAGTCCACATACAAGGGGGCCGAGTCCTCGTACGAGAGCGCCGAGTCCACGTACGAGGGGGCCAAGGCCATCACATCTGAGGCATGGCTTACCTTACTTCTATGACTTGGGCTGACGCGTTCCCCAACCTGCTGATCGGGTTGCGGGAGGGACTTGAAGCGGGACTGGTGATCAGTATCCTGCTGGCCGCGCTGCGCCGTACCGCGGGCGAGGGCCGCCGTACGTCCACCGCGCCCGTGTGGCTGGGCGTGGTCGGGGCGGTGGCCGTCGCGGCGAGCTTCGCGACGGTGCTGACGTTCTCCACCGATGTGCTCTCCAGCAGCGGCCAGGAGACAGTGGGCGGCCTGCTCAGTGTCCTGGCGGTGATCCTGGTGACCGGGATGGTCTTCTGGATGCGGAAGACCGCCGCGAGCCTGTCGGGCGAGCTGCGCTCCAAGGTGGCGGCCGCCTCACAGGTGGGGGCGGGCGCACTCGCCGCCACGGCCTTCCTCGCCGTGGGCAGGGAGGGCCTGGAGACCACTCTGTTCCTGTGGACGGCTGCCCGGGCCTCCGGCGAGACGGTGTCCCCGCTCGTCGGAGCCGGACTGGGGCTGGCGCTCGCCTGCCTGGTGTGCTGGCTGCTGTTCCGCCGGGCGATCCGCATCAACCTGGGTGTGTTCTTCTCCCGTACGGCCCTCGCGCTGCTCGTGATCACCGCGGGCGTGCTGGCGTACGGCCTCGGCGAGCTGCAGAACGCCGGCCTGCTCCCCGGCCGCACCTGGCTGGCGTTCGACGTCAGCGGGACGATCCCGACCAGCTCGTGGTGGGTCACTCTCATCACCGGCGTGACCGAGCTCACCACACGGATGACGGTGCTCCAGGTCGTCGCGTGGGCCGTGTACCTGGCAGTCGCTGTCACGCTGTTCGTCAGGGCCTCACGTTCCCCCGCGACCGCCCGCCCAGCGCCGGAAGCGAATCCCTCTCCCGCGACTGCCGGCCAGCCGGCCGGCACACAGGCTCCGGGCGCCCCTGCCCCGCAGGCGCAGAGTGTCCCCGCGGGCGACTCCCCCGCCCCGCGCGACCGCGCCGGTTTCCTGAGCCGCCGCAGCCCGTGGGCGGTCGGGGCCGTGATCGTGCTGGTGCCAGCTCTCCTGGCGACGGGCGCCGTGGTGTTCCTGCCATCGGGCGGCAGCGCCGCGGCCGGCACGCGGGTCACCGTGACGTCGTCCGGCTGCGCCACAGGGTGGTCCGCCGCGCACAGCGGCACGCAGACGTTCCAGGTGGTCAACCGGTCCGGGCGGGCAGGCGAGATCAACCTCGACAACTCCTCGGGAGCCATCGTCGCCGAGATCGAGACGCTCGGGCCGGCCACCACCGGCTCGATGAGCGCCACACTCGGCGCCGGCGAGTACACCTTCAAATGCCTGATGTCGGGCAAGGGGACGACGAGTTCACAGACCGTGACCATAGGCGCCGGGTCCGGCTCCGGAGGCAAGGCCCCGGTCGCCGTCAAGCGGGTGTCCGTGGCTGAACTCAAGCCCGCGGCAGCCCAGTACCGCGCCTACGTCGCACCCAAGCTGGCCACCCTGGCCAAGCAGGTCGCAGCGGTCCGGCGCGACATCGACGGCCACCACTTGGACACCGCGCGCAAGGACTGGCTGCCCGCCCAGCTCACCTGGGACGAAATCGGCGCCGCCTACGGGAGCTTCGGGGACCTGGGAGATGCCATCGACGGCCTGCCCCAAGGGCTGCCCGGAGGCGTCCACGACAAGAACTTCACCGGCCTGCACCGCCTGGAATACGGCTTGTGGCACCACGGCAGCACCGGCGAACTCCTGCCCGTCGCCAAGCGGCTGGAGACCGACGTCGCGACGTTGCGCAAGAAGCTTCCCCAGGTCACCGTCGACCCGACCGACCTCCCGGTGCGCTCCCACGAAATCCTGGAGGACGCCCTGCGGGACCGCCTGACCGGCGCGGCCGACCAGGGCTCCGGCGACATGTACGCCGAAACCGAGGCCGACATCAAGGGGACCCGGGTGGTCCTGGACGAGCTGGCACCACTCATCAAGCCCCGTTCGCCCAAGCTCCTGCCGACCGCCGCCGCACAGCTCGACGCGCTGGAATCGGCGCTGCGGGCGACCCGCACCGGCAGCGGCTGGCAGCCGTTCCCTGACGTGCCCCTGGCCCGGCGCCAGCAGGTCGATGCCCGCATCGGCACCGTGCTGGAGACCCTCGCCTCGGTCCCCGACCTCCTTGAGGTGCCCATCTCCCGCTGAAGCGCGCGTCCGCGCCGGACGAAACCGGACCGAAATCCGCCGGGCGTCCCCCACCTCTTTCCGCTATCCGCTCCGCCGTCACGACCGATCAAGGAGACCTGCCATGGGCGTCAGCCGACGCACGTTCATACAGGGCGGCGCCGCCGGAGCCGCCGGCACCGCCCTGACGGGCGGACTTCTCGCCGCGGGTGCCCGCGCCGACGCGAACAGCGGCGGCCACAGCTCCCACGAGGCGTCGTCCTACCCCTTCCACGGCGCCCATCAGTCGGGCATCCTCACCCCGGGCCCCCCGCACCAGCAGCGCTTCTCCGCCTTCGCCGCGTTCGACGCGACGGCGGCGAAGCGCCCGGAGCTGGTCGACCTGATGCGTACTCTCACGGAGCGGGCCCGCTTCCTCACCTCCGGCGGAACCCCACCGGACCTGGGCGTCAGCCAGCCTCCTTCGGACAGCGACGTACTGGGGCCCGATGTCCCCGCCGACGGTCTGACCGTCACCCTCGCCGTCGGATCCAGCCTCTTCGACGACCGGTACGGCCTGTCCCGTGCCAAGCCGCTGCGCCTGACCCCAATGCGGACCTTCCCCAACGATGCGCCCGAGGCCCGCTGGAGCCACGGTGATCTGCTGCTCCAGCTCTGCGCGAACCACCCCGACACCCTCCACCACGCGATCCGCGACCTGACCAAGCACACCCGGGGCGGCATGCAGCTGCGCTGGAAGATGGAAGGGTACGGATCGCCGCCGCGCCCCTCCGGCGCCCCTCGCAACCTGCTCGGCTTCAAGGACGGCACCGCGAACCCCGCCCCCGCGACGGCACAGGGCCTGGTGTGGGTGGACGACCCGGCCGAGCCCGCCTGGGCGCAGGGCGGTACCTACCAGGTCGTCCGGCTGATCCGGATGCTCGTGGAGTTCTGGGACCGGGTCTCGATCAACGAGCAGGAGATGATGTTCGGCCGCCGCCGGGACAGCGGCGCCCCGCTGGACGGCAACGCGGAGACCGACGTCCCCGACTACGCCAAGGACCCGCACGGCCAGGTGATTCCGCTCAACTCCCACATCCGGCTGGCGAACCCGCGCACACACTCCACAAGCAGCCAGCGCCTGCTGCGCCGCTCGTACAACTACGACCTGGGAATGGACGAGAACGGCAACGTGCAGTGCGGGCACATCTTCGCGTGTTACCAGCAGGACCTGCACCGCCAGTTCGAACAGGTCCAGCAGCGTCTGATCGACGAACCCCTCGTGGACTACGTCCAGCCCTTCGGCGGCGGCTACTTCTTCACCCTCCCCGGAGTGCTCAACTCCCGGGACTGGTACGCACGTCGGCTGCTCACCTGACGGCACCGTACGGGCTCCGGGGGAACCGCCCGGCCTCGGAGCCCGTCATGTGAAGTACTTACGTCGTCGACCCGCCGGATGCTGCCCCGCCGTACGCCGCAAGCCTGCGCACAGGCGCCGGGGTCCGCGACGGCCCGCACCGGTATGCGCCGGAAGAGGCTGGTCGACGCGGGACAGAGCAACTGATCCGGAGCGGTACATATGTCGAGCCTCAACTGGAGACCGCTGACCGCCGCCCAGGAGGGCATCTGGTACGCGCAGGCGATCGATCCGAAGAACCCGGACCAGAATCTGGTCGACTACCTGGACATCCGGGGGCCCTTACGGCTTGCGTTCCTGGAGAAGGCGTTCAACCAGGTGATGGCCGAGACCCGGATCCGCGCGTCTGCGGTTCCGTCAGGACGAAGCCGGACCACGGCAGGCCGTCGAACCTCCGCGCGACCACCGGCTGCCTGTGGTCGATCTGCGGGATGAGCCCGATCCTGCGGCGGCGGCCGAGGCGTGGATGCGCAGTGACGCGGCGCGTGCGGTGGATCTGCAGAACGAGCCCGTGTCCATCGTGATCACCGCCCTCCCGGTCGGCGACGACAGGACCCTGCTCTACCTGCGCACGCACCACATCACCCTGGACTTCCTGGGGTACGCCCGGTGGCTGGACCGCCTGACGGAGATCTACACCGCGCTGGAGGACGGGCGGGAGGCCCCGCCCACTCCGTTCGCGTCGCTCGACGACGTACTCGCCGACGACGCGTCGTACCGTGAGAGCGAACACTTCCGGCGTGACCAGGCGTACTGGGCCGAGCAGATGGCCGACGTACCGGAGGGTGTGACGCTGACCGGCCGGACGGCACCGGCGTCCCACTCCACGCATCGCCGGACCGGTGTGACCCCTCCCGGTGTCATGCGGTCGCTCCGGGTACTGGCGCGTACGTCGGGCGTCGCCCTGCCCGCCCTGCTCATCGGCGCCGTGGGCATCTACCTGCACCGGATGGCGAACACCCCCGAGGTCGCCCTGGGATGAGAAGTTGCCCCGGTTCGGGCGCTGCGAGACCACCTCACGCACGTATCTGGCCAACGGTGAGGTGGACGATCTGATGGTCGTCTTCTACGAGCGAGCCGACGGCCTGCGGGTGGACTTCGTCGCCAATCCGGCGCTCTGCACGGAGGAGGAGAACACCGCACACCACGAACGGTTTCTGCGACTGATCACCGCCTTGGCACGGTTGGAACCCGATGCGCTCATCGAGGAACTGGACGTGATCACCCCCCAGGAGCGCACGGACGTACTGGAACGGTGGAACGACACGGCGCGGGAGGTTCCCGAGGCCACGCTTCCCGAGTTGTTCGAGGGGCAGGTGGCACGGACGCCGGACGCGGAAGCAGTGGTCTTCGAGGGGGCCCGGCTGACGTATGCGGAGCTGAACGAGCGCGCGAACCGGCTGGCCCGGCTGCTGTCCCACGGCGCGGGCCCCGAGGGGCGGGTCGGGGTGCTGATGGAGCGTTCGGCCGATCTGGTTCCGGTGCTGCTGGCCGTGCTCAAGACGGGGGCCGCGTACGTACCGGTCGATCCGTCCTACCCGGCCGACCGCATCGCGTACCTGCTCGACGACGCGAAACCCGCCCTCGTCGTCACAGCCGCCGCGGTCGGTACGGCAGGGGCGTCAGGGGATGTACTGCCGACAGGCGTCCCGCGGTTGACCGTGGACGATCCCGGCACCTTCGCCGTGCTGGAGACACTGGACGGGCACAACCTCTCGGATACCGACCGTCCGACGGCGTTGGCGTCGTCGCATCCGGCGTACGTCATCTACACGTCGGGCTCGACAGGCCGGCCCAAGGGCGTGGTGGTGTCCCATGCGGGTGTGGTGAACCGGCTTGCATGGATACGGGATGTGTACCGGCTCACGCCGGAGGACCGGGTGGTGCAGAAGACACCGTTCGGGTTCGACATCTCGGTGTGGGAATTCTTCTGGCCGCTGAGCGAAGGCGCGACAGTGGTGCTCGCGCGGCCGGGTGGCCATCGCGATCCGGAGTATCTCGCCGAGCTGGTGCAACGTGAGCGCGTCACGGTTGCTCATTTCGTACCTTCCATGCTGCAGCTGTTCATCGCCGAACGTACCGCCCGGAACTGCACATCCCTGCGGACGGTGGTCTGCAGTGGTGAGGCGCTGCCCGGGGTGTTGCGTGACCGGTTCCATGCGGTACTGCCGATCCCGCTGCACAACCTGTACGGACCGACCGAGGCATCGATCGAGGTGACGGCGTTCACCTGCGAACCGGGTACCGACACCGGTGATTTCGTTCCCATGGGCCGCCCGGTGTGGAATACCCGTACCTATGTACTGGATGCGGGATTGCGGCCGGTGCCGGCCGGAGTGACCGGGGAGCTGTACCTCGCCGGTGCCCAGCTCGCTCGCGGCTATCTCGGCCGCCCCGGTCTGACCGCGGAGCGGTTTGTGGCGAATCCGTTCGGGGCCCCGGATGAGCGGATGTATCGCACCGGTGATCTCGTACGGTGGAATGCCGGGGGCGAGTTGGAATTCGTGGGGCGTGCGGACGATCAGGTGAAGATCCGCGGCTTCCGTATCGAGCTGGGTGAGATCGAAACGGCGCTGCAGTCCCACCCCGCTGTCGGCCGGGCCGCGGTACTGGTCCGGGAGGACCGGCCCGGTGACAAACGCCTCGTCGCCTATCTGGTCGCCGCCGCGGGCACCCAGGTCGACATCACGGCCGTCCGTACCCGGCTGGCGGGTACGTTGCCGGAACATATGGTGCCGTCGGCGATCGTCCCGCTGGATGTTCTGCCGTTGACGGTGAACGGGAAGCTCGACCGCAAGGCTCTCCCGGCCCCGGAGTACGCCACCGATGCGACCGGCCGGGGCCCTTCGAGCATGCGGGAGGTGATCCTGTGCGAGATTTTCGCGGACGTCCTCGGTCTGCCCACCGTCGGAGTAGACGACAATTTCTTCGAGCTGGGCGGGCATTCCCTGCTGGCAACGCGCCTGACCAGTCAGATCCGGACGCGACTGGGCTTCGACGTGCCCTTACGGGCATTGTTCGGAACACCCACCGTCGCCGGCCTCGACAACTCGCTCGCCGAAGGGCCGCGCCTCGCCAGGTCCGAGGAAGCATTGGCAAGAATCCTGCCGATCCGGACGCGGGGCACCAGCAGTCCCGTTTTCTGCATCCACCCCGCGACCGGGGTGAGTTGGGGCTTCTCGCCGCTGGCAGCATCGATACCCGCGGACTATCCGCTGTACGGGGTGCAGGCTCAGGGCCTCACCGGTGGGGAGGAACTGCCGCAGTCGATAAGGGAGATGGCCGCCGACTACGTAGAGCAGATCCGTTCCGTCCAGCCAACCGGTCCGTATCAGCTGCTGGGTTATTCGCTCGGCGGTGCAGTGGCCCATGAAATGGCATTGCAGCTGCAGGAGGCCGGCGACGTGGTGGGCGCCATCGTGATCATGGACTCCTATCCGGCTGACCGGATTCCGGCACTGTTCGGCCTGGACGCCCTCGCCCTCGACGCACAGGACGGCCTCCTGCCGGCCGAGTGGGAGCAGTTCATCCTCCGGGACGACGAGAAAGCCTTCAACCTCCGGGTCCTTGAGAACAGTTCGGCCATCGTGCGTGCCCATATTCCTCGTGCGTATGAGGGTGATGTGCTGCTCATCGTGGCCGCCGCGGGCAAGGTCGAAGGCTCGAATCCCGCTGAGGCGTGGGCGCCGTATGTGACGGGGGAAGTGCGAGCGGAGAGTCTGCCGTGCAGCCATGAGGAGATGACCCGACCCGACATGCTCACCCTGGTGGGAGAGCTGACGTCGAAATGGCTGAGTGAATGCCGGCGACGTCGCTGACGGGTCGCCAGAAGTGATCCGGGCCGGTTCCGGATTTCTCCGAAGCCGGCCCAGAAGTTCTCCCGGTGCGGTCCCAGGAGCCCGGGGAACGATACCGGGTCAGCGGGTTTCGGTGACCCGGTACTCCTTCAGGGCGGCGCAGTTGGAGTGCTCCACCGACACGGACACGTTGTCGATGGTGCCACCCCAGCTCACGCAGTGACCCTTGCCATAGGCGTAGGCCGGCCCCGCGTAGGACGTGTAGTTGCCGGAGTCGTCGGCCGACGCCTCCGTGTCGGGAACGTAGATGTAGGTGGACATGTACGTGGCCTTGCCCGGGGCGGAGCGGATGGTCACAACACAGTTCTTGCCGTTCGAGGAGTTGTACGTGAGGTAGACGGTGCCCCGCGAGCCGATGGCCGCCGAGTTCACGGTCTTGTAGGCGCTGCCGCAGGCGCCCTGGGGTGTGACGTTGGGTGCGGCGGAGGCGGTCGTGCCGAGCGCGGTCGTGGCGCCCACCGCCAGTGCGGTCAGCGCCCCGGCAGCCGCGATATTGTGCGCGATTCTCATATTTCCCCCTTGCGTCCCCGGGAGCGGTTTGCTCCCACTTGTTGTGACCCGCGAGCGGCACGGATAGTTGTGCCGCCTTCACGGCGGGACCCGCGGGCGGGCGCGGCGGTCACGCTTGCGGTGGGGCGACGGATCATGTGCCGGCCGAAGCCACGCGCGGCGGAGACGCTTTCCCCGGGTGCGACACGGTAGAACCACTCCCCCGCGCCACGAAGAAAATCTATCGCGGCCAGAGTAGACATTCGGCTTCGCCGGAGTTAGCGTCTTCTCGTAGCCAAGACATCGAAGAGGGCACGGCAGACATGAACTGCCGTGCATGCAGGTCAAGCAGATCGCGGAACGGCAGTGGAGTGGCGGGGCCGGAAACGGTGGGTCCCACGACTGACTGCCGGGCCGAGCGGCTCCAGGAGCCGCGAGCAGTACCGCAAGTCCAGCAGTACGACCGATTCACCGAAACCGAATGAGATAAGGAGCAGACACCGTCAGGATCGCCCGGGCGAGGAAGAAGGCCGCCCGGGTACCGCAGACCCCAGAACGGAAGGTGGTCCCCGGTCACGCATACGCGATCCCCGCACTCCCGCCCTCCCAGGCGGATACGCGGAACAAGAAGGCCGGCGCGGTCAGCCGGCAGATGGTGTTGAAAGCTCGGGGCCCGGGTGCCGTACGGCACCCGGGCCCCTCGATGCGTCCCCGAAAGAAGAGGTTCTATGCCCCCTCGCAGTCCCCGCCCCGCCGACAGCCTCGATGACGACGACTATCCCGCTTACACCATGGGGCGGGCCGCAGAGATGCTCGGCACCACCCCCGCCTTCCTCCGCACCCTGGGCGAGAACCGGCTGATCACCCCGCTGCGCTCCGAAGGCGGCCACCGACGCTACTCCCGCTACCAGCTGCGCATCGCCGCCCGAGCCCGCGAACTCGTCGACAACGGCACCCAGATCGAAGCCGCCTGCCGCATCGTCATCCTCGAAGACCAGCTCGAAGAAGCCCAGCGAATCAACGAGGAACTGCGCGCACACAACACCGGGCGGGACCCGAGGACCTCGACCTGACCCAGCGGCGCTGTGCGGTGAGGTGGAGCGGCACGGCGAACCGGGCTCGGCCCTGCGGCGAGGGCGGGGGTGGCTTCAGGCGGGCCGCGGAACGGGCATTGCCGGAACGGCCGCGACCTCGCGGGTCTCGCGCATGATCAGCAGGCCGTTGGTCACCATCGGCGTCGCGGTCAGGGCGTACAGGTGAGGGCGGCGGCCAGCAGGGCGAAGGCGGCGATGAGGGCGGCGACGCGGACGTAGTGCCAGCGGTTCCAGCGGTTCATCTGCTCCTTCCAGTCCTCGGGCCGGTTCTCAGGGGTCCACGTCTTGTTCCGGTTGTTGATCGGGACGAGCAGCAGGAGCGACATGACCACGGTGAGGATCAGCAGCGCGCCGGCGGTGACGACGAGGCCGGTGCCGTGGTGGTGCCATCCGGCGACGGCCCGGACCGCGACGAGGACGAGCGAGCCGATGTACCAGACCGGCATGACGGCGCCGAGCATCCGGCCCCCGTGGGCGTGGCCGAGTTGGCCGCTGTCCTCGGGGAGTGCGTCGAGGATCGGGCCGATGACGAAGGCGACGGAGAACTCCACCCCCACCATCACGCCGACGACCACGGTG
Organism: Streptomyces sp. NBC_00466; assembly: GCF_041433995.1. Classification (NCBI taxonomy): domain Bacteria; kingdom Bacillati; phylum Actinomycetota; class Actinomycetes; order Kitasatosporales; family Streptomycetaceae; genus Streptomyces; species Streptomyces sp. NBC_00466. Next base: position 21,839 of record NZ_CP107896.1, read on the forward strand.
GTGACGACCTCAAGTGCGCTGAGCATGATGACCCTCCGATATCTAGCATCTAGCGTTGCTAGCTGATGAGGCAACGCTAGTACTACTGCCGCTTGATTGTCTAGCGGTGCTAGGATCGAATCATGTCGGTACAGGAACGCAAGCAGCGCGAACGGGCGGAGCGCGAGCGCCTCATCGTGGCGACGGCCCGCGAACTCGCCGAGCAGCAGGGCTGGGACGCGGTCACCACCCGCCGGCTCGCCGAGAGCATCGAGTACAGCCAACCCGTCCTCTACAGCCACTTCCGCGGCAAGCGCGAGATCATCGGCGCCGTCGCTCTCGAAGGCGCCGCCGAGATGGCCGTGGCGCTGCGGGCCGCGACCGCCGCCGCGGACGGTCCACGCGAGCGGGTCGCCGCCCTCGCCCGCGGCTACCTCGACTTCGCCGCACGCAACCCGGCGGTCTACGACGCCCTGTTCCAGCTCGACGGCGGCCTCGCGTACGCGCAGGAGGACACCCCGGAACCTCTCAAGGACGCGTTCGCCGCCCTTCTGGAGTGCCTCGGAGAGGTCGCAGGGGACAGTGTCCACCCGGGGCTGTTCACCGAGGTGTTCTGGGCATCCCTGCACGGGCTGGCGACCCTGACCCGCGCGGGACGGCTGCCGCCGCAGGAAACCGGGCCGAGGGTGGAACTGCTGGTGGACCGCCTCACCGTGCTCTGACACACCGTCCCGGCGGGCACGCGGCCGGGGCCCCCGGGGGCATGGCCGCGCCCCGGCCGGCCGGAGCCGGACACGGGGCGCAGCGCGTGGGTGCGGGGTCGGTCGGTTCAGGTCCAGATATCCCAGCCCTGGTAACCGTTGTCCTGAGAGGTTCCGTTGCAGACGTATCCGCGCAGGAGGTCGCTGCCGTTGGGCCCTGCGTTGGAATCGTCCAGGCAGCGGCCGGTGGCGGCGTTCTGGAGCACCTGCTCGTAGTAGCCATTCGCTCTCGTGCGGTTGACGATCCGCCAGCCCTGCCAGCCGCCGCTGAGGCTCTGGGGGTAGCAGGGGAAGCCGCGCAGATAGTCGGTGCCGTCCGAGCGGGTGGAGTCGTCCAGGCACAGTCCGGTGGCGCCGTTCTTGAGCTGGGCGTAGCCGTTGGCCATGGCGTTCACCTTCCACTTCTGCCAGCCCCCGTCGTAGTTGCTCTGGAAGCAGGGAAAGCCGCGCAGCAGGTTGCCGTCCGGGAGGCTGGGCGCGGACGAGTCGTCCACGCAGCGGCCGGTGTTGTTGTTTCCGCCGAGCCAGTAGGGCAGGCCGTTGGGGTTCCACCAGTCGGTGTTGCCGTACGCCTGCGCGGAGCCGCCGGTGGCGGCGATGCCACCGAGTGCGAGCGTCGCGGCGAGGGCGCCTTGGATGGCGCGTTTGGTGATGGTACGCATGCCGGATGAACCCCCCGTTTGTGCGTGGAGGACAGCCGTGATGGGTCCCCCTGTCACCGACGAGGCTACGGCTGTCTCCCAGCGCGCCAGGGAGACGAGAACCGGCCAAGGTGTCACCTATGCCCTGATTTCCAGGGTCGGCCCACCAGGTCGGCCCACCAGGGTCGCCCCACCTGGGGCGGACCTCCTCCACCGACCGCCTGCTACCGACTTGTTCCCCGGGGCCGTGGACGGCAGGTCCCGGCCGGGGTGCCGGCTGACAGCGATCCGGGGTGTCCCGCCTGCAGAACGGTGAACAACGGTGAACAGCCCCGTTGCCGCCCGGGCTTCGTTCGCCGGGGCGGCACCGTGAGCGCGGATCGGGTCAGCCGTCGGCACCGGCCGGGGACGTGGTGGTGGTGAAGCCCTCCTTCTTGTTGGCCTTGACGGCGAAGTCGTTGGTGAACGTCTTGCTGAAGTCCACGGGCGTGGTGACGGTCCCGACCAGTTTCTCGGTGGCCATCGCGGTCTTCGGGCCGCCCGCCGGCATGATCCCGTCCGGCAGGAACTGGCCCTTGTCCTGGTCCAGGGCCTTTATGTAGTCGGCCTTGGTGACCAGCTGGTTCTGTACGAACGACGCCGGCAGCTTGTCGGTGATCTGGGTCGCGCTGTGCTTGTCGATCCAGTGCATGGTGGCGACGAGCGCGTCGACGACCCTCTGCACCGAGTCCTTGTGCGAGTTCACCCAGTCGCTGCGGGCGAGCACGCTCGCGCCCGGATAGGCGCCTCCCAGAGCCGACTTGGCGCCGTCCGTGGTGGCCAGGTCGACCGCCGAGGCGCCGACGCCCTTCTTCTCGATCGCGGCGACCGTCGGCTGTGTCGTCATGACGCAGTCGGCCTTGCCGTTCTGCAGCGCGGAGACGGCCGTGGAGCCCGCACCGACCGCGAGCCGGTGGAACTGGTTGGTCTTGACGCCCTTCGCCGCCGCCATGGACTGGGTGAGAGTGTCCGTGCCCGAGCCCAGGTCGGTGACGCCGAGTGTCTTGCCCTTGAAGTCGGCAGCCGATTTCACGCCGCTCTTCTTGGTGCACATCTCCCGTTCGCCGGGCGCACCCGACAACTGGACGACGTCCTCGACCGCCTTGCCCTTCGCCTGGAACTCGATCGTGTGGTTGTACCAGGCGCCGGCCATGTCCACCTGGCCGGAGGCCATGGCCTCCTCGGCTCCGACACCACCGTTCTCCTCGGTGCTCAGCTGGACCTTGACGCCGTACTTCTTGTAGAGGCCGAGGTTCTGGGCGAGTTGGTAGGGCAGGTAGATCTGCTTGTCGATGCCGCCGACCATGAGCTTGACGGTCGGGGTGCCCCCGGAGCCGGACGACCCGGAGCTGCCGGAGTTGCTGGAACACGCGGTGGCGGTGCCGAGGGCGAGGACGGTGATGATCGCTGCGGTGAGGGTTCTCCTGAGCATGGCGAGGCTCACACCTTTCGGGATTGCTGATGTCTGTTCGGGCAGGCGGGTGCGGAATTCCCGGAGCGGGGACGGCATTCTTCGTTGCCGGTGAGGAAAGAAGGCACGGAAGCCGAGGAAGGGAATACGGGACAAGAGGGCTTGGGTCAGAGGGTGTTCGCCTCGGACGGGGCCGGCGGGCGCCAGGACAGCAGCCGGTGTTCGAGCTTGCCGATCAGCCACTCCGCGCCGAGCACGATCACCGCGATGACGAGCATGGTGGCGAACACGCCGTTGGGGTCGAAGTTGTTCTGCGCGGTCTTGATGACCAGGCCGAGCCCCCTCTGCGCGCCGAGGACCTCGCCGACGAGAGCTCCGACGATGGCGAAGCCGAAGGCGCTGTGCAGGCTGGCGATGATCCACGTCAGCGCGGAGGGCAGAATGACGTGCCGGGTGGTCTGCATCCGGGAGGCGCCGAGCACCTTGACGTTGGCGAGGACGTTGCGGTCGACCTCGCGGACGCCCTGGAAGGCGTTGAAGAAGACGATGAAGAACACCAGCACAGCGGCGAGCAGGATCTTCGGGGTGACACCGATACCGAAGGCGACGATGAAGATCGAGCCGAGAACGATGCGCGGGATCGCGTTGACCATCTTGATGTAGGGACCGAGCACGTCGGAGAGGTATCGGCTCTGCCCGAGCGCGACACCGAACACGATCCCGGTGAGGGAGCCCACGACGAAGCCGACGAGCGCCTCCTGGATGGTCGTCCAGATGTTCTGGTAGAAGGAGCCGAACTGGGTGCCGTGCTGGAAGAGGTCGATCAGCCGTTGCCAGATGCCCGACGGCTGCCCGAAGAAGAACGGGTCGACAATGCCCCAGCTGGTGAACGCCTGCCAGCCGCCGATCACGAAGACCGCGAGGCCGATACGGCCCGCCCACACCCGGGCGACACGACGCCGCGCGGCCCGCTGCGCGTCATTCACGGCCGGCCCCTTGCCGCCATCGGCCACCGGAACCGCCGGAACGGTGGATGTCGTACTCATGCCTTGCCTCCTGCGGTGAGTGCGTAGGCGCGCTCCACCTCTTCGCGCAGCGTGTCCCAGATCTGATGCTGGAGTTCGATGAACCGGGGCTGGAAGCGGATCTCCTGGACCGAACCGCGCGGGCGGGGCAGGTCGATGTCGAAGACCGCCTTGACCGAGCCGGGGCTGGACGTCATCACGACGACCCGGTCGGCCAGTGCCACCGCCTCGTCCAGGTCGTGGGTGATGAAGACGACGGAGGGGCGGATCTGCTCCCACAGGCTCAGCAGCTCGGTCGACATGATCGCCTTGGTCTGCACGTCGAGGGCGCCGAACGGCTCGTCCATGATCAGGATCTTGGGTTCGTTGATCAGGGCCGCGGCCATCGCCACGCGCTTGCGCATACCGCCTGACAGCTGGTGAGGGTAGCGGTCCTCGAACCCGGTGAGGCCGACCCGGCGCAGCCAGTCGCGCGCCGAGGCCTGTGCCTGCTGCTTGGGCACCCCACGGAAGACGGGGCCCATCAGCACATTGCCGAGAACGGTCTTCCACGGCAGGAGCGCGTCGCTCTGGAACATGAAGCTGACGCCGTCGGTGATGCCGTCCACCTCCCGGCCACCGACCTTGACCGAGCCCTCGCTGGGCCGGTCGAGACCGGACACCAGGCCCAGCGTGGTCGACTTGCCGCAGCCGGTGGGACCCACCACGGCGCAGAACTGGCCCGGCTCCACAGTGAACGAAACGCCTTGCAGCGCTGTGAATACCTCTCCGGCGGGGGTCAGGAATCGCTTGGTGAGTCCGGAGATCTCGATGCGCGCGTTCGCCTGGTCCGCCGCACCGGCGCCCGGGCTCGTCGCGACATCATTTCGCGAAGCCATGTGGGGCCGCTTCCTTTCTGCTTCTCGGATTTCCTCGACTGTCCCGGGAGCCTCCCGGGAGAATTCCCGGGGCCTCTCGGGCCGAGGAACAGGACGCTAGAGGCGGCCACGTATGACGTCGACGTTTCCGAGCTATCTCGCGATGGTTGCGTAAAGCGGGCTTCTGCTCGTATTGCTCAGCGGACGGAGTGTGGGCAGCGTCCCGGCCATGAGGCACAATCACGCCACCCGGGCATCCAGCGTGGCCGGCCCGGCACCTCTCACCACGGAACGAAGAGGCACCCGTGATACCCATGCGACTGGGGGCACACCGCGGAGGAAGGCGGAGGCTTTCCACCCGGATCTTCGCCAACCAGCTGGTCATCCTCGCGCTGACCGGACTGATCGGCTACGTCCTGTTCGCCTTCGCGCAGCGGGCCGAACTCGACCGCTCCTACGAGCAGCGGGCCCTGGACATCGCCCGGACCACGGCTGCGGAGCCGCAGGTCGAGCGAGCGATGGCGGACGGGGGCGGCGGTGACGTGGTGCAGACGGTCGCCGAACGGATCCGCCGGGCGTCCGGGGCCTCGTACGTGGTCGTGATCGACCTGCACGGCATACGGCACTCGCACCCCAGACCCGACCTGATCGGCGACCCGGTGGCCGAACCGGTCGTGGTGAAGGACGGCCGCCCGCACGTCGGCACCGACCAGGGCGCGACCGGACGGTCGGCCAACGGCAAGGCCCCCCTGTACGGGCCGTCCGGTGCGTTGATCGGCGAGGTGTCGGTGGGCCTCCCGGAACACGACGTGCTCGGCGAGCTATGGCACGAACTGCCCCTCTTCGCGCTGTATGCCGCGATCGCCACCGCGATCGGCGCGGCAGCGGCCTATCTGCTGGCGCGGCGGCTGAAACGGACCACGTTCGGCCTGGAGCTGGAGGAGATCGCCGGCCTGCTGCAGGACCGCGAGGCGATGCTGCACGGCATCCGGGAGGGCGTCGTCGCCTTCGCTCCCGACGGGAGGATCACCGTCGTGAACGACGAGGCAAGGCGGCTGCTCGGCCTGGGCAGCGCGCTCGGCCACCGGCTGGAGGAGGTCCTGCCCGACGGCCGGCTGCGCCGTGCCCTGGACGGCACCCTGACCGGCACCGACGTCAGTGTCCTGACCGACGACCACTGCCTCGTCGTCAACCACATGCCGGTCACCCTGCAGGGCCGTGAGCTGGGCGCCGTGGTCACCGTGCGCGATCGCACCGAGCTGATCGGACTGATGCGCGAACTCGACTCCGTACGCGGACTGACCGATGCCCTGCGGGCCCAGCAGCACGAGTTCACCAACCGGATGCACACCGTGGCCGGGCTGCTGGACATCGGCGAGCACGAGTCCGCATACGAGTACGCCATCGAGACGGCCCGCTCCGGGCAGGCCCTGACCGAGGCCGTGCGCCGGCACATCGGCAACCCGCTGATGGTCGGGCTCATCGTTGCCAAGACCACCGTCGCCGCCGAACGCGGGGTTCGCGTCTCCCTCACCGACGACTCCGCTCTCGGCGACGACCCACCACACCTGCGGCGCCTGCTGACCATCGTCGGCAACCTGCTCGACAACGCCATCGACGCGACGGCCGAGGCACCACCCGCCGCCGGAGGACGCAGGATCCGGCTGACACTGGCCGAGGGCGACGGGCTGATCGTCATCCGGGTGGCGGACAACGGTCCCGGCATCGGTCCGGGCACCGCCCAGTCGATCTTCGAGGACGGCTGGTCCACCCGCCCCGAACGGGACACCGCACGCCGCGGCCTGGGGCTGGCCCTGGTGCACCGGCTGGTGCAGCGGCACGGCGGCACCATCACGGTCAGCGAAGGCCCGGGCGCGGTCTTCACGGCCCTGCTGCCGCAGCCGGCCACATCACCGGTATCGCAGGCCGCACTGTTCCCTGCCGGGTCGGCACAGGGAGGCGACCGCCGATGATCCGCACCCTCGTGGTGGACGACGACTTCCGGGTCAGCCACATCCACAGTGACTACGTACGCCGGATCCCGGGCTTCGAGGTGGTCGGCGAGGCGGGGAACCTGGCCGAAGCACTGACAGCGGTCCGCAGCCTGCACCCGGACCTGCTGCTGCTCGACATCTTCCTCCCCGACGGCAGCGGACTCGACATCCTGCGCCGGCTCAGCCTCGACCAGGACGACACCCGCCCCGACGCCCTCATGATCACCGCCGACCACGACATCGCTTCCGTACGCGCCGCGATGAAACTGGGTGCGGTCGGCTACCTGGTGAAACCGTTCGGCTCCGCCGACCTCGCGGAACGGCTCAACGCCTACCGCCAGCTCCACGACCGCGTCGACTCCCTCAGCCGGACGACCACAGCCGACCAGGCCGACGTGGACGCGCTGTTCAGCGCCGCCCGTCCGCCGGCCATCCCCCGGATCCCGGCCAAAGGTCACTCCGCGCCCACCCTCACCACGATCCACCGGGCCCTGCGCACCGCCGGCAGCGCCCTGTCGGCCGCCGAAGCCGCCGAGGCGACCGGCGTCTCCCGCGCCACGGCCCAGCGCTACCTGTCCTACCTCGTCAAGGAGGGCACGGTCCGCCTGGAACTCCGCTACGGCACCAACGGCCGCCCCGAACACCGCTATCGCATTCAGAGCTGACGCGTAGATTCACTCCCCCGGCCTCCTCCTCCTCCCGCCGCCGAGGAGACCGGACACGTCGTCAACTGCCGGACGTGGCAAGCCACTCGCCGATCCGCCCCGGGTGGTCCGTGGTCACGGCGTCCGCTCCGATCCCGACCCAGCGGAGCAGGTGGGCGCGCTCCCCCGTGGGCCAGGCATCCACCTGGATACCGGTCTCGTGACAGCGGTCCACGAGGTCCCGGGTGAGCTCGGGCTTCAGCTCCGGGCACACCCAGGTGGCCTTGAGGTCCAGCGCATCCTTGATCATTTCGACGCCGGGGTGGTGGGTGATCAGACCACGGGGGACGTGCGGCAGCCATCGGGCGGCCTCCTCCACCGCGGCCTTGCTGAAGGAGGTCAGCACCACCGACGCGGGCAGCGGGGTACGGCGCTCCCGCTCGGCAAGCGCCTGCACCGCCTCCAGGGCCTTGATCTCGATCTGGACGACGTCCCCGCAGACTTCCATCGCCTCGTCGAAGGTGGGTATGCGCTCCCCCTCCCCCGCGTCCAGCGCCTGGAGATCGGCCAGTGTGAAGTCGACGACCAGACCGGTGCCGTCGGTCGTACGGTCCACGGCCTTGTCGTGGATGACGACGAGGTGGCCGTCGGAGGTGAGGCGGATGTCGAGTTCGATGCCGTCGGCGCCGAGCGCGAGAGCCCGCCGGAAGGAACGCAGGGTGTTCTCCGGCTCGTCGGCCCGGGCTCCACGGTGTGCGTACACCACGGGACGCCTCACGGGGTGGTTCACAAGTGCTCCTCGATCATGGGGCCGTAACGGTCGACGCCCTTGCGCAGCTGGTCGGCGACCTCCGAAAAAGCCTGCTGTGCCGGGGCGTTCGCCGACCATATGCGCTGCAGAGCGGTGTAGATCCGCACGTTCGCATTCGGAATCGTCATGCGCACCTGGTCGCAGGCGCGCGTGAGGTCCAACTGTCTGACGGCCGTGGCGAAGTTCGGGTCGTCCTTCATCAGCTTGGCGAGGGTCGGCTCCTTGACCGCAGCCGGAACCACGGGCAGGTATCCGGTCTCGACGGCCCACTGCGCGGCGTTCTCAGGGCGGGCCAGAAAGCGTACGAACCGGGCAGCGGCCTCCTTGCGTTCCCGCGGCACGCGCTTGAATATGCCCAGGCCGCCACCGCCCGTGTTGACCGCGAACTTCTCCTTCCTCGGCAGGAAGCCGGTGCCCAGCTCCCAGCCGTTCGCCTTCGCCAGCTCGTTGATCTTCTTCAGGCCGCCGGTGGAGGTGACGAGCGTGGCGATCAGCTGGTTGCCCAGGTCGGCGGTGGGCTCGGTCGCCATGTAGGCGATCTTGTCGTGGAAGATCAGCTTGCGCTGCCACTCGCCCGCCGCCACGGCGCCGCCCTCGTCGATGGTGACGTCGAGGCCCTTGGAGTACGCCCCGCCCCACTGCCAGGCACTGCACTGGAACTGCCAGTCCCCGTCGACTGCCTGGTACGCCTCCAGGGCCACCCGCTTGCCGCCCACTCTCTGCCGGGTGATGTGGCGCGACCAGTCGTAGAGCTCGTCGTAGCTCTCCGGGGGGCGTACTGGTACGCCGGCCTTCTTGAAGAGGGTCTTGTTGTAGTAGAAGAGCGGCGTGGAGCGCGCCAGTGGCAGCCACCAGGTGTGCCCCTTGCGGGTGCCCTCGCTGAGCAGCCGCGGATTGTAGGTCCGCTCCAGCTCACCCCGTGCGAAGTAACTGTCCCAGGGTTCCAGGGCGTCGCCGAAGTAGAACTTGTACCACTTCACGTCGGACAGTACGCACAGGTCGGGGGCCTGTGCGCCGAGCAGGCTGATGACCGCCTTCTGGGCGCACTCGTCGTAGGTGCCCTGGAACTGCACCTCCACGTACACGTCCCGCTGCTCGCGGTTGAAGGCGTCGACGAGTTTCTGCAGGGCCGGGCCCACCGGATCCGCGAACGTCGACCAGAGCACCACCCTGGTGCGCCCCTTGAACGCATCGGGCACCGACCCGCCGGGCTGTGCGACAGTCCCCGTGGTCTGGCCGCAGGCGCTCAGTGCCGCGGCCAGGCCCAGCCCCGCGCCTGCCCCGAGCGCCCTGCGTCGGCCGAGCACGGGTCCCGCGAGCTCCCGCAGCGACGTACGCGTCATTTCCCGGCTCCCTGCGTCAGCCCCGCGATGATGTAGCGCTGGGCGAAGAAGAACACGACGAGGACCGGCACGATCACCATGACGGCACCGGCAAGGATCACTCCCCAGTTGGCGAAGGTCTCGGTGTTCTTGAGGAAGAGCAGGCCGATGGGGAGGGTTCGCATGTCCGCGCTGCTGGTCACGATCAGAGGCCAGATGAAGTCGTTCCACTTGCCGACCATCACGACCAGGGCGACGGTGATCACCATCGGGCGCGACATCGGCAGCACCACCCGGAACAGAATGCGCAGATGCCCCGCACCGTCGATCTTCGCGGCGTCCGTGACCTCCTGAGGCAGTGTCAGCATGTGCTGGCGCAGCAGGAAGGTGCCGAACACCGAGCCGAGGCCCGGCGCGATCAGGCCCGCATAGGAGTTGACCCAACCGAGCTGGGCGATGGTCAGGAAGTTCGGCAGCAGCGTGACGTGGCCGGGCACCATCATCGCGCCCAGCAGGAACAGGAAGAGGACCTTCTTGCCGGGGAACGGCAGGAACACGAATGCGTACGCACACAGCAGGGCGGCGATCAGCTCGATCGCGGTGCCGATCACCGACACGATCAGAGAGTTGAGGAAGAACCGGCCGAACGGCGCGGCGTTCCAGGCGTCGGAGAAGTTGGACCACCGCAGGTCCGTGGGGATCCAGTGCGGGGGGTAGCTGTAGATCTGCGGGTTGGTCTTCAGCGCCGAGGAGATCATCCAGTACAGCGGACCACCCGCGATGACGGCGACCAGGACGAGCAGCGCGTACAGGCCGAAGCGCTGGGCACGGCGGGCACCGGAGGGGCTGTCGGTGGCGACCGGGCGGGCGTCCGGCAGGGAGTCGGTGCTTGTCACTGGTAGTGCACCTTTCGCTGGAGGAAACGCGCCTGGAATCCAGTGATCAGCAGCAGCACCACGAACATGATCATCGCGCCGGCCGATGCCCGGCCCGCGTCGAAGGTGCGGAAGCCCTGGTCGTAGATGAACCAGCTGAGGATCGAAGTGGAGGTGCCGGGGCCGCCGTTGGTCATCATGGCGATCACATCGAATGCCTGGAAGGTGCTGATGGTGCAGGTCACCAGCAGGAAGAAGGTGACGGGCGAGAGCAGCGGCAGAATGATGCGGCGCAGCCGCGTCCACGCTCCCGCGCCGTCCAGGGCCGCCGCCTCGAACACGTCCCGGGGCAAGCCCTGCAGACCGGCGAGGTAGACCACGGCGACGAAGCCGGTGTTCTTCCAGAGGTAGACCAGGACGAGACCGGACAGCGCCCACTTGGAGTCGGTCATCATCGCCGGGGCGGTCAGGCCGAGGGGGGCGAGCAAGGGGCGTATCAGCCCGTAGTTGGGATCGAAGAGAAACAGCCACAGGGTGCCGACAGCGGCTCCGGAGAGCACGTACGGGGTGAAGGCCAGCGTCCGTACGACGTCCCGCCCGCGCAGCCGCTGGTTGAGCAACAGGGCGGTGGCGAGGCCGAGTACCAGTCCGCCCGCGACGATTCCGACGACGAACAGCACGGTCGTCCACAGGCTGCCGCGGAAGTCCGGGTCGGCGAACAGCGACGTGTAGTTGTCCAGGCCGATCAGGTGCCACGACGAGGAAACCATGTCCCAGTCGGTGAGGCTCAGATAGGCGTTGTAGATCACCGGCCAGTAAGCGAAGACCAGCAGGAAGAAGAAGTTCGGGGCGGCGAAGGCGGCGAACAGCAGGTACTCGCGCCGCCGGCGCCGTGCGCGGGTCCTGAGCCCTGTCCCACCGGCAGTCGCCGGACTTGGCGGGGCGGCTCTGCCGTCCTGCATTAACTCGCTCGTCAAGACAGCGTTGTCCTTCCGGTGAGGCGTACGGCGCCCCCGGCCGGGCGCGGTACCGGCCCTAGGAATACCAACAAAGTGAACGAGAAGAGAACACCGCTGCGTGTTACGAATTGGCAGCCAGGACGCCGGACGACCCCCGCGCGATATCAACTATTTCCGCCCTGACCTGGCGCTTTCCTGAGCGTCAGGGGGCGGCGGCCGTCTCACATCTGTCGTGCGATGACGGCCCGGCGAGCGCGGCCGACGACCAGGAGGGCGCCGGCCCGGAAGGGCGGGGCCGGCCGGCGGTGGCCGGCGCCGCGGTCGGGGAGGGCGGTCAGCGGGCCCGGGCGAGACGGAGCCGGAAGAAGAGCACCGGCAGGACGAGGACCATCGCCGCGGCGTTGAGCCCGCCGAAGCCGATGTGGTGCATCAGGGGCCCGGCCAGGCCGGCGCCCACGGCCGCGACGACGTTCATCGCGGTGTCCGTGGCGCCCTGCACACCCGGCCGAAGCGCGGTGGGCGTGGCCTCGCTGAGCATCGCGGAGCCGGCCACCACGCTGAAGGACCAGCCGAGGCCGAGCAGGAACAGCCCGGTCATCAGCAGGGCGACCGAGCCATGGCTGAGCCCCGACAGCAGCGCGGAGGCGAGGAACACGGCCTGCCCGGCGAGGGCGATCGGCAGATGGCCGAACCGGTCGGCGAGAGCGCCGACGACGGGCGAAAACGCGTACATGCCCAGCAGATGACCGCTGATGGTGATGCCGACGACGGTGAGCGTCGCGCCGTGCTCCGCCATGCCGACGGGCGTCATCGTCATGACCGCCGCCATCGTCGTGTTGGCCACGACCATGCTCACGAACGCGAAGGCCACCCGCGGCGAGTAACGCAGATGGCGCAGGCCCGCGCGCACCGTACCGGTCCGCGCATCCCGCGCCTGTGCGGCGGCCCCGCCCGCCTGCCCCTGTGCACGCGACCCGCCGGCCGGCTGTCCTTCGGTGTCGGGGTTCTGCTGGGCGAGCAGCAGCGGGTCGGGGCGGAGCCCGGCCCACAGGAGCAGTGCCGCCAGCGCCACACCGAGGGCGGCCAGGACGAACGCCCCGGCCAGCGGGGGAAGGTGCAGTACGGAGGCCACCCGGTCGCCGGGACCGGCGAGGTTCGGGCCGATGACGGAACCGATGGTCGTCGACCACACCACGACGGACAGGGCACGGGCCCGACGGTGCGGGGCGGCCAGGTCGGCCGCCGCGTAACGGCTCTGCTGGTTCGTCGCGCTGCCGACACCGAAGAGCAGCATCCCCACGATGAGCAGGGGTACGGACACAAGCACCGCGGAGATGACCAGGACGGCCCCGCCGACGGCGGCCGTGAGCCAGCCGGTGCTCAGAGCGGTCCGCCGTCCGCGGCGCTGTGCGAGGAGGGCGAGGGGGATGCCGATGACGGCGGCGCCCGCGGTGGTGGCGGTGCGGGCCAGGCCGGCGTAGGTCTCGCTGTGGGCGACGGATTCGGCAAGGAGTGAGCCGATCGACACCGACACCCCGATACCGATCCCGCCGAGAATCTGGGCCGCCGACAGAAGCCGGACCGTGCGCTTCTGCACGGCACGCACATGCGCTTCGCTCTGCCACGGCACAGCGCGTATGCCCTGTTCCTGCCCTTGTGACGCGGTCACGTCCCGGTACTCCTTCCGGATGCCACCTGGTGGCGCACAGCTGGTGCGGGATGCTGGACGGACGGCCCCGCACATAGCCTTCGGTTATGTTGGACGAACGACCGCCAACCATAAGAGCAGTACGTGACCCCCAGTAGGGCACAGCACTGAATAGGGATATAGACAATGGCTATGAGCGAGCGGATGAACCTCGAAGGGCTCCGCTACGCGCAGGCGGTCGGCGAGACCAAGTCGTTCACCGCGGCCGCCCGGGCGTACGGCGTGACGCAGCCCGCACTGTCGAACGGGATCGCCAAGCTGGAGGAGCGCCTGGGCGAGAAGCTGTTCGACCGTTCTCCGCGCGGGGTGACCCCGACCGCCTTCGGCGCCCGGATGCTGCCGCTGATCTCCTCCGCGGTGGCCGCCCTGGACGCCGTCGCGGCGGAGGCCAGGCGGCTGACCGAACCCGGAGAGCGGAAGATCCGGATGGGGATGTCCCCGCTGATCGCACCGGACCTGGTCGCACGGTCCTTCGCCATGGTCCGCGGCCTGCCCGTGGCCCGTGACCTCGTACTGCGCGAGGCGGACATGGCGGAGCTGCGCGCGGAGCTGCGCGCCGGTGAACTCGACCTCATCCTGATCCCGGCGGTGTCCGCGATGCCGCGCTTCGAGCACCGGGTCATCGACGTCGAGCCGATCGTCGTCGTCGGCCCCGAGAACGGCTGGGGGGACGCGGAGCCCGGTGAGGGGGCTCCGGTGGAACTGGCGGAGGTGGAGAACGAGCAGTTCATCCTCGTCCCCGACACCTGCGGCCTGACGACGTTCACCAGCCGGCTCTTCCAGGCCCACGAGACCCCGCTGCGCACCTATCCCGGCGAGGCCGCCAGCTACAGCGTCCTGCAGCACTGGGCGAAGCTGGGCCTGGGCTCGGCGATGGTCCCCCGCTCCAAGCTCGCCTCCCCCGGCACGCCCTACCGCCCACTGATGGACGACGGGCGCGCGGTACAGATCTCCTTCGAGGCGGTGTGGAGCGCCGAATCCCCTCTCGCGGCCGACCTCATCCGGCTCGCCGACGGGCTCGCAGCCACCCGGCAGACGGCAGCCTGAGACCCGCAGCCATACCGTCTGGCCATACCCGGATTCACCGGCCTCGCCTACCGGGCACCGTAGACGGCTCGTAACGTCCCAGGAGTCGAGCGGTTCACCACTGGATCGCACACCTCTCACAAGCCTGCGAGGCATCACCATGGCCCATCTCGAAATGACACTGCAGGTCGACCCGAGTCCGGGCCCGCAGCAGGCCGCTGGCGCGGTCCGCGCGGGGCACGCCCGCCTCCGGATGGTGCGTGCCACCGAACCGGCCGACACCGCCGACGCCTGACGGAATACACAGAGAGGCGTACGCAGAGAAGGGATTCGCCTTGCCGCAGCAGGCAACGCATGACGTCATCGTGGTCGGCGCCGGCATCGGCGGCCTCGCCACGGCCACCGCACTGAGTGGCGCCGGACGCGACACCCTGGTCCTGGAGGCCCGCGGCCGGGTGGGCGGCCGCGTGCTGAGCATCCCCGCCGAAGGCGGCGCCATGGACCTGGGCGCCAGCTGGTTCTGGGACAACGAGCCGCGCATCGCTCAGCTCGCGGAAGACCTCGGCGTCGACTCCTTCGCCCACCGCCTTGCGGGCGACACGATGTTCCAGACCGCCGAGGGAGTGCAGCGTTACCCGGGCAACCTGGCCGAGGGACCCGCCCGCCGCTTCGTGAAGGGGACCGCCGGTCTCGCCCACGGCATGGCAACCAGCCTCCCCGACCAGGCCGTCCGGTTGAACACCCCGGTGACCGCGATCCGCCGCGCCGCCGCCGGGCAGGGCCTTGAGGTGTACACCACGGACGCGGTGCTGCGCGCTGGTCACGTGGTGCTCGCCGTACCCCCGGCGCTCGCCGTCGCCCGCGTCGACTTCGACGGCGGGCTCCCCACGGATCTGGCCGAGGCAGCCCGCTTCACGCCCGTGTGGATGGGCGCCGTCGCCAAGGTCCTCGCCCGCTACGAGCACCCGTTCTGGCGCGAAGCCGGTCTCGCGGGCGCGGGCGTGAGCCGCCTCGGCCCGCTGCAGGAGGTGCACGACATCTCCGGGCCCGACGGCAGCCCCGCCGTGCTGTCCGGCTTCGCCCGGGCCCAGCCCGCCGGCCGCCCCCGCTTCGAGGACCGGGTACGCGCCCAACTCGCCGCCATGTACGGCCCCCAGGCCGGGCACCCCGCCGAACTGCTCGTACAGGACTGGGGCCAGGAGGAGTGGACCTCCCCCGGGGATGTGCTCCGCCTGACCACCTACCAGCTGTTCGGCCATGAGCTGTACCAGCAGCCCGCCCTGGACGGACGGCTGCACTGGGCCTCCACCGAGACCGCCCCGGACTTCGCCGGCCACATCGAAGGCGCCCTCGCCGCAGCGGAACGGGCGACGCACACGATCATGTCCGGTCTGTCCGGCTGAAACCCACGTCCCCCAACTGAGGAAGGCAACCGTATGCACCGCATCGACGCCCTGCTGCGCGAGTACGATCGCGCCCGCGCCTACACCGACGACCTGTGGAAGGACCTCACCCCGGACGAGGTGACCTGGCGACCCCACGAGAACTCCAGCGCCATCGGCTGGCACCTCGGCCACCAGGCCCATGTCGCCCACTTCATGATCCGCAACCTCACCGCCGCCGAACCCAGCCCCGACCCGGAACTGGACGGGCTCATGGACTCGGCGAACCCGGAGAAGTTCCGCGGCGCCCTGCCCACCGTCGGACGCCTCACCGCCTTCCGCGACACCGTCGCGACACGCGTCCATGCCCGCATCGGAGACATCGCCGCCGGCAAGGTCGGCGCTCCCGCCCAACTGGCCGTCGTCGCTGATCACTTGCTGACCGTGCTGATCAACCACGAGTACCAGCACGACCAGTGGATCAGCGAGGTCCGCGCCGACAGCCTCGGCCACGCCCTCCCTCCGGATCCGGCCTCGGACTGGCTCAGCCGCGTCGACGGCTACCTCGTCTGCAACCCCTGTGCCTGACCCCGGCTCCGCCGGATCCGCCTTGATCCCGCCGAGCACCACATGTGGGCCATCCACGACCTCGCCGGCTGGCGGGAGTTGATAGCGCCCCGGGCGTCTACCCGTCCCGACGCCGTCGTCGGAGCTCAGCTGCGCGTCCTACATAAGTGCCCTTCGGCTTAACCACTGTGGCCGTGCACAGGCTCGGTGTCAGGCCGGTGGCGGAGCCGGAGGCTGATCAGCGCGGTGATCGTGAAGGCGGCGACCTGGTAGAACATGGCGTGCCGGAACGCGGTGTCCGCATCGGCGGCGGGGGCGTAGTAGGCGAGTCCGGCCGCGGTCACTCCGATGGATCCGCCGAGCTGCTGTGCTGTGGGCAGCAGTCCGGAGACCGAACCGGCGGCGGGGCCGTGCACCTCGGCCAGGACCAGGGCGAACACCGACGCGGTGAAGGCGCCGAACGCGGCTCCGCCGACGGCCAGCACGGGCAGTGCCGCCTGGCGTCCCGCCGCCGAGTCGACGAGCGGGGCCAGCGCCAGGCACATCCCGGCCAGCACCAGGGAGGCGACGGTGAGCACCGTCGGCCCGTGCCGGCGGGTGAGAGCGGGCGCGGCTCTGCTGCCGGCGACAGCGGCGGCGGCGAACGGTGCCGACGTCAGCGCGGCCGCCAGGGCCGAGTACCCGACGGCGGACTGGAGGTGGAGGAAGAGCAGGTAGGTGAAGGAGGGAACGCCCGTGTTGAACACGAACACCAACAACGTGCCCGTCCGCGCCGACCGGTCACGCAGCACCGCGGGATGGATCAGCGGGTCAGGCCGGTGCGGGAGGCTCCGGACGAAGTGGCCGAGGGCAGCCACAGCCACGGCGAAACCGGCCCACGTCCACCAGGGCCAGCCTGCTTCCCGCCCCAGCGCCAGGGGCAGGACCAGCGCGCCGGCTCCCACGGTGACCAGCAGCCCACCCAGCTTGTCGACGCGGAGTCCGTACGCCCCGCGGGTGCGAGGCAGCGCGGTCGCTCCGGCCAGCGAGGCGAGCGCCACCGGCACGGTGAGGAGCATCACCGGCCGCCAGCCGAGGCCGAAGAGATCGGCACTGAGGACGAGGCCGCCGATCAGCGGCCCGGCCAGTGACGCGACGGCCATGGTGGCGCCGTACAGGCCGAAGGCGCGCGGCCGGCGTGCCGCGGGAGTGGCGGCCTGGATGAGCGAGAGGACCTGGGGCGCGACCAGACCACTGCCCGCGCCCTGCACCAGCCGGGCCGTGATCAGCGATACGGCGTCGGGGGCGCACGCGCCGGCCACCGAACCCGCGGTGAAGATCACGGTGCCCGCCACGAACAGCCGGCGGTAGCCGTACCGGTCGCCCAGCCGTGCTGCGGGGATGAGCAGGCACGCGTACGTCAGGGTGTATCCGGCGAGGACCAGTTGCACGGAGCCCGGACCGGCGCCCAGGCCGGCCTGTATCGCCGGCGCAGCCACCTGGGCGACAGTGACGTTGAGCAGTTGCACAAAAGTGGCGCTGAGCACCACCGGCAGCACGAGGCGTCCGCCGCTCACGGCAGCAGCGCCGCGGCAAGCTCACGGGGCCGGGCGGCGAACGGGCTGTGGCTGCCCGGGAGGGTGCGCACGGTGAACGGGTTGCCGGGCATGGCCCGGTCGGCTTCCGCGATCATCAGATCCTGCACGGCCGGCGGCAGCGCCCGGTCGTCCGCGCAGCGCAGGAAGGTCCGCGGGACGCTCCCCCAGCGTTGCGGAGTCACGATGACCGGGGTGGTTGGGATCGCCAGCGGCAGGTCGGGGCTCAGTGCCGAGCGCCAGCGGTCGAAGCGGTCCGGAGCGGTGTCGTGGTAGTGGGTTTGCCGCAGTTCCTCGACGTAGGCGGGATCCTGCGAGAGCGGATTGATCCGCACAGCACCCAGTTCCGCGGGGTCGCCGAGGTTGAGGCTCTGGCCCCGTGCCGTGGCGTTCTCGGGCGAGCCGAGATAGTCGAAGAACCGGGGCCGTCCGGCGGGTACGAAGGCCGACAAGTAGATGATCTCGTTGACGAGTTCGGGTGCGCGCTCGGCGGCCAGTGACGCGGGGCCGCCGCCCGCGCTGTGCGCGACGAGCACGACACGACAGTGGTGGCGGGCCTGGCGCAGCGTGTCCAGCACGGCCTCGGCGCTGTCGTCCATCGTCACGGTGGCGAGCGCGGACTTCTCGGTCAGCAGACCCGGCTGGCCCGGCTGAAGGTATCCGGTGGGCAGTGGCGCATCGAAGCCGTGCCCCGGCAGATCGATGGCCATGCTCGCGGCACCCAGTGCGGCGAGTGCCCGCTGCGTCGCCGCCCACTGCCCGGAGCCGTGCCAGGCCCCGTGCACGAAGACGAAGACGGTGTCTGTGGAAGAAGAATCAGTCATGCCCGCATTCCACGCGACCCGGCCCCGATCATCCAGCGAAAGATCTGACAAGCTGGCCGACGATACATGTGAGATATGGCTGGGAGGCTGACATGGAGGCGCGGCACCTGCGGTACGCACTGACCCTCGCCGAGCACGCCCACTTCGGCCGGGCGGCCGGTGCGCTGGGTATCGCGCAGCCTCCGCTGTCCAAGCAGATCGCCGACCTCGAACGGGAAGTGGGCGCCCGCTTGTTCGATCGCACCCGCCAGGGGGTGTTCCCGACGGCTGCGGGCGCGGCCTTCCTCTCCCGGGCGCGCAGGGCGCTCGACGAGATCGCGGCGGCCTCGGTCGACGCGGCCAGGGCAGCGCGCGGCGAGACGGGACGGCTGCGCCTGGGGTTCATCGCCTCGGCGCTGCTCGAACCCCTGCCGGACGTCCTCGGCCGGTTCGGCCGCGAACGGCCCCATGTGCGGCTGGAACTGCACGAGATGGCGACCAGGCGCAGCACGGCTGCGCTCGTCGCCGGCGAACTGGACGTGGCGATCGGCCTCGGCCGGCCAGGGGGCGTGGGGGCCGAGCAGTTGGTATCGGTCCCGATCGGACACGACCACCTGGTCGCGGTCGTGAGCAGCACGCACCCGTACGCGGGGCAGTCGTCGGTGGACGTGGACCAGCTGCGGCGACAGCCGCTGATCGTTGCGCCGGGGGAGGACGAGCCCGCTGTCGCCACCGGGCTGCGGACCCTCCTGGGCAAGGACTCCCCAGCGCTCTCCGGCGCGACCGTCGCGAGGGACATCCACACCATCATCGGCCTCGCCGCCTGCGGGGTGGGCGTCGGCCTGGGGCCCTCTCGCATGCTGACGGCCCCACGACGGGGCACGTGGTTCTGCGA
This sequence comes from Streptomyces sp. NBC_00466, assembly GCF_041433995.1. NCBI lineage: Bacteria > Bacillati > Actinomycetota > Actinomycetes > Kitasatosporales > Streptomycetaceae > Streptomyces > Streptomyces sp. NBC_00466. Next base: position 41,112 of record NZ_CP107896.1, read on the forward strand.
GGTGACCCCGCGCACGCCTCTGCCCGATCTGGTCCTGTCCTTCAGCGCCCGGGACCGTTCCCCGGCACTGAACGCCTTTCTCGACGTCATCCGCAAGAACTGCCCCGAGGTCGGTGCCGCGCTCGACCACCGGCTCGGCCCACTGGTACCAACAGAAGAAGGCGACCGCGACTCGACCCTTACCTGACTTCGCCTCTGCGTGTTCAGCGACGGCAGCCGCGCCACAGCAGTTCGGCCCCGGTCGCGGCGGCGGCCGTGTACAGGTCGCAGGGGGAGAACCGCGGTCGGCCAACAACAGCATGCCCGGCACCGGGACGGCTTACGGTGGCGTACCCGCGCCGGAAAGCCCTGGCGGGCCGTGCCCGAGCGATACGGCCCGTGGGACCGCGATGTGTTCACCGCCGCCTGCGGGGACCAGCTGTCCGAGCTGCGCGGCCCGAAGCCGCGACCCGCATCGCCGGTCATCCGGCCGCCGGCTCGCCCGCACCGCCGCCGCCGAATCCGGACTCCAGATACCGGCGCAGAGCCTCCCGCCCTCCCGGAACGAAGAGCCATTCGTCAGCGACTTCACGCAGTGCGTCCACTGTCATCCAGTCCTGCCAGCCGATCTCATCCGGGTCCGGCACCAGAGCGTCCGACACGACGGCCTCATGCACCCCGAACCAGACGGGGCTGATCCCAGCCCGGCAAAGGAACTTGAACAGGAACCGCACCGGCACACGAACGCCCAGCTCTTCGGTCAGCTCGCGGACTGCCGCCTGCTCGTACGACTCGCCCACGTCCACGGCGCCGCCGACCATCACGTCGTAGTAGCCGGGGAACCGGGACAACGTCTCGGCCCGCCGCAGCACCAGGATCCGCCCCTCGCGATCACGACAGATCGTCGTTGCGATGCGATGCGGCCAGTTCTCACGCACCGCCTCATCCCGGTCGACGACTCCCAGTACGCGGTCCTGCTCATCGACATGCTCCACCAGTTCACTCATGGAGGCACGATCTCAGCCCCCACTGACAACAAGGCCGTGCGGGAAGGGACCGCCGCCGGCCCAGGTCTTGCCGGGGACAAAGAAGCTCTCCAAGAGCGAACTCATCAACTCGCGCTCCAAATAGTGCAGTTCAGCATGGCGGCGACATCACGGTCAGCCGCGCCGCCTCCTTCCGGAAGACGCGGATCACCGTGCGGGGTTTAGGCCACCGAATGCCCCGGACTTGTGGCTCCCGTGCCCCAGGGAGCCGTTCCCGGCCCTCAGCGCGCCGTGGCCGCGGTGGTTTCCCCGGCGCGGGCACGGCTCTCCCTGATTTCGTCGTGATGGTCGGCGGCCCAGCCGATCAGCTGCATGACGATCTCGTGCAGGCCGCGGCCGAGCGGGGCGAGCGCGTACTCCACACGCGGCGGCACCTCGGCGTAGGCGGTGCGGGTGATCAGGCCGTCCTCCCGGAGCTGGCGCAGCGTGTGGGTGAGCATGCGCTGAGAGATGCCAGGGATCTGGCGCTGCAGGTCGGTGTAGCGCAGTGGCCCGCCCTGCAGGACAGCGATGATCAGCATGCTCCACTTGTCGCCGACCCGGTCCAGAATCTGCCGGATCAAGGCCATCCGGTCGGCGGGGATGCCCGCGCACGGCCCGATCGCCGCCGTCATCTCCATATCAGCACTGTCCTGCATGGCGTCCATTCCTCTCCGTCGCGCACACCGATGTGCCTTTTGTAGCGCCTTCCATACTGGCGCATCATGGCGTTACGAACAAATGAGAGGAATTGGAGGTCAGGCCATGAAGGCAGAGATCTGAGCCGAGATCACCTGCCCCTGCTCGACCTGCTGCGTACCGCCTGGGACGCAATCCACCCGGTCACTCTCACTGCTGCGGGCGGCGCCCAGAGCTGTGGCCCCGACGGCTGCGCCGTCCCGGGCGCCCCTGACTCGCCGCCCATCCCTACCCCTGCATCTCGGTGAAAGGCCCAACCGCCATGTCGTACCTGCTGCACATCGACTCCTCCTCGCTCGGCGAAGCCTCCGTTTCCCGTCAGGTCGCCCAGTCCTTCCGCGATCAGTGGCAGGGCCCGGTCGTCCACCGCGACCTCGCCGTCTTCCCGGTGCCGCACCTGACGGCTGCGGGCATCTCCGCCCGCATCACCGACCCGGCCCAGCACACCCCCGAGCAGGCCAGGGCCGCCGCGCTCCAGGACGAGCTGATCGAGGAGTTCCTCGGCGCCGGCGCGTACCTGTTCACGGTGCCGATGTACAACCTGTCGATGCCGTCGGTGTTCAAGGCGTGGCTGGATCAGATCATCGTTATCGAGCGCACCATGAGCCACACCGGTACCTCCCCGGCTGCGGGCCGCCCTGCCCTGGTGATCTCCGCACGGGGCGGCGGCTACGGTCCCGGCACCCCCAGAGAGGGCCTGGACCTTGTGGTGCCCACGCTGGAAGCCGTCCTGGGCCACGACGATCTCCTCGGCCTGGACGTCACCACCGTGATACCCGAGCTGACCATGGCCCCGACCGCTCCGGCCCTGGCCCCGCTCCTTCCCGTGCACGAGGCGTCCATGACGGCCGCTCATGACCGGGCCCGCACCCTCGCCACGGCCTTCGGCACACCGCGTGCCGCCTGACGCATCTCCAGGTGATCCCCGTGTCCCACCGCCGGGGGGCGGCGGCCTCCTGGAGCACCTGGAGTCCGGTGCGGCCGCTGCCGCCGGAACAAGCGTCACCGCGTCAGGGCCCTGGCCCGCGATCCCGATGCCCTGCAGGCCCCGGCCGGTGTCGAACTGATCCAGGGCACGCCTGACAACTCAAGGAGAACCATGTCCCAAGTCATCGCCATCTTCGGCGCAGGCCCCGGTCTCGGCACCGCGGTCGCCCGCCGCTTCGCCGCCGAAGGCTTCCGCGTCGCCCTGGTCGCCCGCCGCAAGGAGCGCCTCGACGCGCTCGTCGAGCAGCTGACCGCCGAAGGGGCCGACGCGGCAGGCTTCACCGCAGACCTGTCCGCCCCCGAAGAGATCGCCACGGTCATCGGCGCCATCCGCGAGCACTACGGCCGCATAGACGTCATCGAGTACGGACCGATCCCCAGCAGCGGATTCACCCCCGCCGCCGAGTTGCAGCCCGACGCCCTGGCCCAGGGCGTCCCCCTCCTGATGCTCACCCCGCTCGCCCTCGCCCAAGCCGTCCTCCCGGAATGGAAAGAGCGTGGCGACGGCGCCTTCCTGATGACCACCGGCGCCACCGCCGTCCACCCCATGCCCTACGCGAGCGGCGTCGGCCCGCTGATGGCCGCCGCCCGCAACTGGCTGTACTCCCTCAACGGCGAACTCGCCACGTCCGGCATCTACGCCGGCACCCTGTCGGTCGCCGCCTTCATCACCGGCAGTGAAGCCGCGGAAGCCGCCGCGGCGGCAGGCGACCCCACACTGGCCGCGGTGCCGGTCGTCGACCCGGCCGAACTGGCCGCGCTCTACTGGGACATGTACACCAAGCGTGACCGCGTCGAGCAGGTACACCCCGAGCCGCACGGCGGCCAATAGCCCGGCCCACCCGGTACTCGGCGGACAACGACGCCGCCGAGCAAGGACATCATCCGGCCATCGCTGCCCCGGCACATCGCCGGGGCAGCAATGAGGTCGGTCGAAAGGGCCGACTGACTACTTGTCGGCGAACTGCGGGTCCTTCTCCTGGTTGTAGATCTCCTTACCGGATGCGTCGTAGGCATGGACGTAGGGGCTCGGGCCCGCATAGTGCGGGCTGGTGTTCTTGGTGGAGAGAGCGGCCGCGTAGACGAACGCGCCGCCTGCCATGACCGCCGGGTACTGCTTCGGGTTGTCGCCGTAGCTGATGGTGATCCTGGCAATGTTCGATGCGTAGTGCCCGGCGCCCAGCATGAGGTAGCGCCCCTTACCGGCGGGCTCGCGCACGGAGTCGAAGTACTCGACCGTATGACCAGTGCCCCACAGGCGATTGTTGATGAACGTGGGCGGGGAATCCTGGCTGTTGCCCTTGTCGCCCTTCGACTCGCATTGCACGTACTGATGGGCGGAGTTGACGGCGATGACCACGCCGTCCCCGTCCTGCGAGGTGACGGGAGCGCGGGCCGCGACCACCGCCTGGTACTGCGATGCGTCCGAACCCAGACAGGAGGCCAGGATCTTGGCGACGGTCCCGGCGTCGATCGGGGTCGTCGTACCGCTGGTGATGGTGAATGCGTCCGGGGTGGACGTCGTACGAGTCGAGGACGGCGACGAGCCGGTTCCGGCCGACGTGGAGCCGCGCGCTGTGCTCGGACTCGGTGACGCGGTGGCGCTCGTCGGGTTTCCGGCGGGGTCGGCCAGGAGCGGCTTGGCATCCCCTACCCCGCTGAAGACGGCCACCGCCGCGACGCTCACCGCCGCAACACCGGCGGCAACACCCAGCGGCACCCCCCACCCGCGTCGCAGCGAAGCACGGTTGTCCTCTGGACCGATCTTCATCAGTAGCTCCTCTCGGGTCCGCCGGTGGTCCGGCAGATCACGATCGGAAGGAGCCGCAGGAATGCCCTGCATGTCATTCATCGTGCGACCTCTTCCACATGGACGGGATTCTTGGAAATCAATGGCGCCGGAACCGCGGCTCCGCCGAGGAGGTCGGCCCCCAGCCTCCGCCGCGCCCGGTGCAGTCTGGACTTCACGGTTCCGACCGCCACCCCCAGCACTGCCGCAGCCGCCTGCTGATCCAGGCCCGACCACACACAGAGCTCGACCACCTCGCGTTCGTGGCGCGGTAGCCGGGCCAGCGCCCGGTGGATCTCCGACATACGACGCTCGTCGTCGACCAGCACGGCGACGCGGTCCGCGTGGTCGCCCACCGGCTCGTCATGCGAGACGAGCCGGTGCAGCAAGGCCTCGGCCCGCCTCAGCCGCCGCCGGGTGTTCGACAACAGGCGGTCGGCGATGCCCAGTAGCCACGGCAAGGCCGAGTCACGGTCCAGCACCGTCTCCGACCGCCGGCGCCAGGCATGCAGGAACACGGTCGACGTGAGGTCTTCGGCCTCGGACCAGTCGGCCGTCCGCCGGAACAGGTAGTTGTAGACGGTCTTCCCATGACGGTCGAAGATCCGACCGAACGCCTCCCGGTCGCCGTCGACAGCCCTCGCCCACAGCTCCCGGTCAGATATCCCCCCGCCCGGTACGGCGGGACCGGCGTTGTTCAGTTCCATGCCCTGTACGTGTCCGGCAACCGGCCGAAGGTTCCCGCTGAGCCGGTTCCGTTGTGACGGACCGATCCGGCCCCGCTGCGTCAGCGGCACTGGGCGGCCGTTCAGCGCCCGGCCGTCCACCGAGGTCGGGGCAAATCGTCTCTTGCGGTCAACTGGATTGACGGAGCCGGAGTTGGAGGGCAAAGTTCGCACTTTGACAACGTTGTCACAGAAAGGATCGCGATGAGAACGTGGAAACGCGTGTTCGCCGCCTTGCTGCTCGCCACCACCGTGGCCGCGGCGTCCTCCACGCCCGGGGTCGCAGACACCAAGGAGCGGGGGCCGGAGTTCGCCGCCGACCCCACCACACTGGTCGACACGTCGATCGGCAACAACGGTGACGGGACCACTTTCCCCGGCGCCTCCGTTCCGTTCGGCATGGTGCAGTTGAGCCCGGACACTCAGCTCAATCAGTACGCGTCCTACGACTACAAGCAGGACAAGATCCTCGGCTTCAGCCACACGCACCTCTCGGGCGTCGGCTGTCAGACGATGGGCAACTTCCGCTTCATGCCGACCACCGGTGCGGTTACGTCGTCCGACCCGGCGCAGTACGCGGCGAAGTTCAGCCACGCCAACGAGACCCGCGCGCCCGGCTATTACGGAGTGAAGTTCGACAACGGCATCCAGGCCGAGCTCTCCGCGACACAGCGGACCGGCCAGCACCGCTACACGTACCCCGCCGGATCAGGCCCCGAGAACGTGCTCATCGAGACCGGGGAGAGTAACGGCAGCACCTACGCGGGCGACGTCCATGTAGTCGGCGACGACACCGTCGAAGGCTGGCTCCAGGGCGGCAACTTCTGTGGTGAGACCGGTAAGGAGCGTTACCGGATCTACTTCAGCGCCACGTTCGACCGGAAGTTCTCCAGCTTCGGTACCTGGACCGACGGCACCCTCACCCCGAACCGGCGCGACGCGTCGCGCGGCACCAAGCGGGCCGGGGCCTGGGTGACATTCGACCAGACCAAGGGCGCCCACGTCGGCGCTTCGGTGGGGCTGTCCTACACCTCGGTCGGCGGCGCGCGCCTCAACCGCAAGGCGGAACAGCCGAAGTCATTCGACAAGGCTCGTACCTCCGCGCACCACACCTGGCAGCAGGAGCTCAGCCGGATGCGAGTGGCCGGCGGCAGCACCGCCGACCAGCGTACGTACTACAGCGCGCTTTACCACTCGCTGCTGCACCCGTCCGTCGGGTCCGATGTGGACAACCATTACCGCGGCTTCGACGACCGAGTGCACCGCGCGGATTCCACGTACTACCAAATGTTCTCGCTCTGGGACACCTACCGCTCACAGAATCAGCTGGTGGACCTGCTGAACCCCGACAAGGCCGCTGATATGGCCAAGTCGGTGCTGCACATCTACCAGGACGGTGGCTGGCTGCCACGCTGGGCGCTCGGCAACAGCGAGACCAACGTGATGAGCGGCGACCCCGTCACGCCATGGATCGTGGACATCTACAACCGCGGCCTGCTCGACAACCGCACGGCGCACCAACTCTTCGGCGCACTGTGGAAGAACGCCAATGAGGTCCCCGCCGACCAGTCGGTCTTCCGCGGTCGTGACGGCAACCCCACGTATGTCAAGAACGGCTGGGTGGGTTACCAGAATCTGCCCGGTTACAAGTACGGCGACAGCCGCCAGTCGGGTTCGGCCACACTTGAGTACTCACTCGCCGACTGCGCACTGTCCACGATGGCCGGCGGCCTCGGCTACAAGGACAAGGCCGCGACACTCGCCGCGCGCTGCGACAACTTCACCAAGCTCTGGGACCCCAGCATCACCTCGCAGGGTTTCTCCGGATTCCCGGTTGCCAAGAACGCGGACGGCACCGTCGCGGGCGACCCCGATCCCGCCCAGGCGAGCGCGTTCCACGAAGGCACCGCATGGCAGTACGAGTGGCTCGCCCAGCAGGACCCGCAGAAGCTCTTCGGGCTCATGGGCGGCCCCTCGCAGGCCGAACAGCGGCTCGACAAGTTCTTCGACATGCCGACCGTGCTCACCGACCCGGCGAAGGCCGCTTCGGACTCATGGGTGACCGGCGCGTACGACTACCACAACAACTTCGCCTTCAACCCCAACAACGAGCCCGACTTCCACACGCCGTGGATGTACGCGTGGACGGGCGCGCCATGGAAGACCTCCGCCGTGCTGCGTGCCATGCGGACACTCTTCACCGACAACGTGTACGGAATGCCCGGTAATGACGACCTCGGCGCCACCTCCTCGCTACTGGTCTTCGCCATGGCCGGCATCTTCGAGGCCCAGCCCGGCTCCGCCACCTACGTGATCTCCGCGCCCATGTTCGAGAAGGTCGAGATCCGGCCCGAACATGGCCGCACGATCAGGATCGACGCCCCGGGCGCCAACGCGTCGAAGCTCCAGTACGTGTCCTCTGTGGCCACGGACAAGGGCGCGTTGCGTCAGAGCTGGCTGTCCCACAAGGACCTGCTCCGCTCCGGCACGATCAAGATCAACCTCTCCGGCAAGCCGACGAGTTGGGGAGTCGACGCCGCCCCGCCCGCCATGGCCCGGCCGTAAGCCTCCGGGGTGCGGGCCCTCCCGCGAGGGACCGCACCCCGGGTCCCCGAGAATGACCGAGGGTCGGTTTCGGATTGCTCCGAAACCGGCCCTGACCAGTCCAGCAGGTGAGGGAAGGCACTGGCTGTATTGCCCTGTGAGGTCGGGGACGCGGCCGGCGACCGGCTTCCATACGGGATGCCGCCGCAGCCCCGGGTGGGTGCATCGCACCCACGCCCCGACCCATGGGCCGGGTCTAGCGTGGCGGACATGGAAAGCAACAACGAGCTCGGCGAGTACCTGCGTGCTCGCCGCGCGACAGTCACGCCGCGAGATGTCGGACTGCCCGACGGCGGGGACCGGCGTGTGCCGGGGCTGCGGCGGGACGAGGTGGCGCTGCTGGCTGGGGTGAGCACGGACTACTACATCCGCCTGGAGCAGGGTCGTGAGCGGAACCCGTCCGAGCAGGTGCTCCGGGCGATCGCTGCGGCACTGCGGCTGGACGGTGCCGCGACGGGGCACCTGTACCGGCTCGGCCTGCCCGTCTTCGCCGCGGCGGCCGCGGCACCAACCGTCGCCCCGGAACTGGTGCGGCTGATGGACGGCCTGCGCGACGTGCCGGCCTTCGTGGTCGGCGCGGCTCAGGACGTACTGGCCGCCAATGCGATGGCGTCCGAGCTGTACCGCGGGTTCGCCCGGTACGACAACCTGCTGCGAATGATCTTCCTCGACCCATTCGCGCGGGAATTCTACGTCGACTGGGACAAGGCGGCGCGCACGGCTGTGGGCAACTTGCGGGCGTCCTCCTCGCAGTTCCCCGAGGACGAGCGGATCGAGCGGATCGTCGGCGAGCTCAGCGTGCGCAGCCCCGCCTTCACCGCACTGTGGGCACGTTACGAGGTCCGTCCCCGCACGCAGGAGGACAAGCGCTTCCGGCACTCCCGCGTGGGTGAGGTGCAGCTGCACTTCGAGGCGCTGGCCGTCACCAGCGCCCCGGGACAGCACTTGTCCGTCTACAGCGCGGAACCGGGCAGCACCAGCGCCGATGCCCTGGTCCTGCTCCGCCGACTGGCCGATCGGGGCTCGGCTTCCACCGTTCCGGACACCACCGCAGAGGAAGAAGGCCTCCGATCATGACCGCCGCTTTGTCCGGCACCGCCGGCACCTTCAAGATCGCCGGCAAGGAAGTCACCCGTCTCGGCTTCGGCGCCATGCGCCTGACCGGGCTCGGTGTGTGGGGCGAGCCCGACGATCGCGACGCGTGCGTCCGCGTGGTGCGCCGGGCAGTCGAACTCGGCGTGCAGCTGATCGACACCGCGGACTCCTACGGCCCCCACGTCAGCGAGGAGATCATCCGGGAGGCGATCCACCCCTACCCCGACGACGTGCTCATCGCGACGAAGGCCGGACTGACCCGCAACGGCCCGGACGTGATCAGGACCCGCGACGGGCTGGTGCGCTTGGGCCCCGACGCGTGGCCGCCGGTCGGGCGCCCGGAGTACTTGCGCCAACAAGCCCTGATGAGCCTTCGCCGGCTCGGCCTGGACCACATCGACCTGTTCCAGCTGCACCGCGTCGATCCGGGAGTCCCGCTGGAGGACCAGGTCGGTGAGCTGAAAAGGCTCCAGGACGAGGGGAAGATCGTCTCGATCGGCCTGTCCCAGGTCACCGTCGACCAGATCGAGCACGCGCGCACGATCGCGGAGATCGCCACCGTCCAGAACCGCTACAACCTGACCGACCGCAGCTCCGCCGACGTCCTGGACCACTGCACGCGCCACGGCATCGGCTTCATCCCCTGGGCGCCGGTAGCTGCGGGCGAGCTCGCCCGCCCCGACGGGCCACTCGACCGGATCGCGACCGCCCACGGCGCCCGGCCGTCCCAGGTGGCACTGGCCTGGCTACTCGCCCGCTCCCAGGTCACGCTGCCCATCCCCGGCACCTCCAAGGTCGCGCACCTGGAGGAGAACCTGGCCGCGGCAACGCTGCGCCTGACCGACACGGAACTCGGCGAACTCACCGACGCCGCATGACCCGCACCCGCCGCGGGACCGGTCGCTGCACCTGCACCGGCCGACTCTGCCGCACACACTCACCGAAGAAGGCACCTCAAACCATGCTGCTCCCCTTCACCGAGGCGGGCCGGGGACGGCCCGTCGTCCTGCTGCACGCCCGGCCCACCGACCGCACCATGTGGGGCGCCCACCTCCCGCTGCTCGCCGAGGCGGGCGTGCGGGCTATCGCCCTTGACCTGCCCGGCCATGGCGATGCGACCGTGCCCGACCGCCGCGAGGTGGCCCCCTGGTCGGACGTGCTCGACACGCTCGACCACCTCGGGGCCGACAGCTTCGTACTCGCCGGGAACTCACTGGGCGCCCTGGTGGCACTCCAGGCCGCCGTCACGGCACCCGAGCGGGTGGAGGGCCTGGTACTGGTCGGGTACCGGCCCCACGACCAGCCCGCCTCCTCACGTCTGGACGCCGCCTGGGAGGCCGAACGGACGGCGCTGGCCGTCGGCGACCTGGACGCCGCGGTGAAGGCCGGCGTCGAGGCATGGACCTCGGCCGAGGCCACCGAGGAGGTACGCACCCACGCCGCCCGCATGCTCCACCGGCAGCTGACCGAACAACTCACCCATGGCGAACCGCCGCAGGCGGCGGATCCCCTTGGCGCGGGCCCGGCAGCGCTGCGCACGCTGAGGGGCGTGCCCGCTCTGGTCAGCGTCGGCGAGCACGACATGCCCGACTTCCACGAGGGCGGCGATGGACTGGCCCGCGACCTCGATGCGGACCGGACCACCGTCATCCCCGGCGCCGGACATCTGGCGCCGCTGGAACAACCCGCGGCGTTCTGCGCCCTGCTGCTGGACTTCGTCCGCCGCCTCCCACAGCAGCCGTCGCCCGCGCACAGGTCATCGTCCTGCAGTCACTGAAATGGGCCGGAGAAGATCCGCGACGTCGCCCAGGCCGCCCCGGCCGCGGTAGAGGTGAGTGACGATGAGACCGAGGGCTGGGCTGAGGAGCATTCCCGTCTTCATGGCACCATCCGTGCCTCGCGATGTTCTGTTGGACAGACAAGAGATCGCCCTACGGAAGCCACCCGCCTGTTACCCGCACCAGTTTCGTTCCGGGGGGCTGCCGAACACGGCAGCCCCCCGGCACACTGCCCCCATGGAGACGAGCGAAGCAGCACGGAGAGAATGGGAGGAGTGCCGCTCTCTGGCGGAGAGCATCCGCGCCGCTGGGGATGCTCACGTCAGTGACGCGGCTGCCGATCGACACGACCGCTTCCACACCTGGAAGATCAGTAAGGAATCCGGCGAAGCACTCACCACCACGCTCATCGGCCTCGCGATCCACGCTCAGCTCCAAGACCAGCGCGCCGCGACACCACTCGCGGGCGCCCCGGGCGGCCTGGACGGGGTGCTTCTTCGGACGCTGGCGGAGAGCCTCAACTCCCGCCCGCGCCACGAGCTGTTCTCCGGCGTCTCACAGGATCTTGCCGATGAGGACCGGTCCCGGATCGAGGCCTTGCGCCTGATGACGTACAGCATCCGGCCCACGGCCGTTCTATCGCTGGAGCGCCTCGCCCAGGTAGCCCGCACCGTCATCCTGCAAACGGCAGAGGCCGGTACTGACCCCGCCCGCCGACGGCTTTCCCCGTACCCCTTTGGTGCTCCCAACCGCCCGGAGAACCACCGCACTTGCCCCCGAACCAATAGCAGATTCCACGAACCACCAGCCGCGCACGGAAAATGAGCACACTGCCCATCTCGGCCGAGATGGCGCTCTTCCGTCTCTCCTGACGGGACGGCTGCACTACCGGTCGGGCCGGCGGATACCTGGTTCGCCGACGCGGGGCAGCCGGCACCGCCCTCTCCGCACACCTCAGCGTGCTCCGTGCACCGCGCACCCTGCCGAGCCCGATCGCCATGACCGCTGACCCCGGCCAGTGAGGCAGGTCCCCAACTGGTCCCCGACAATGGCCAAGGGCCGGATTCGGATTACTCCGAAACCGGCCCTGATCTACGACTGTCTCCAGTCGGGACGACAGGATTTGAACCTGCGACCCCTTGACCCCCAGTCAAGTGCGCTACCAAGCTGCGCCACGTCCCGATGCCCGCTCCGGACCGGGGCTGGCCCGGCCGAACGCGCACCGAAACAATACCGCACTTCAGCCGGTGGTCACGAACTCGATCCTCCGGCCGCTCCGCTTGACCTCAAGTGCGCTTGATGTTGGATCGTCGGCTGCATGGACACGGACACAGACCTGAACCGGCTGATGGCCCTCATGACGGGCGACGAAAAGCACGGGCCCGCGGCGACCTCGACCCTGGACGCGCTCTGGGTGCTGTACGACCGGGTGCTGCGGGTCACGCCGCAGACCGTCTCTGCGCCGGGCCGGGACCGCTTCCTGCTGTCGAAGGGGCACGGCCCCATGGCGTACTACGCGGTCCTCGCGGCGAAGGGGTTCTTCCCCGACGCGCTGCTGGCGGGCTTCGGCTCGTACGACTCGCCGCTCGGCCACCACCCCGACCGGCTGCTCGTGCCCGGTGCCGAGATCGGCAGCGGGTCGCTCGGGCACGGGCTGCCGCTCGGCGTGGGCACGGTGCTCGGGCTGCGGGCGCAGCGGCTCACCGAGCCGCGGGTGTGGGTGCTGATCGGGGACGCCGAGCTGGACGAGGGCTCGGTGCACGAGGCCATCGCCTACGCCGGGCCCGCCGGCCTTGAGCAGCTGCACACCGTGGTGATCGACAACGCCTCCGCAAGCTACAGCGCCCCCGGTGGGATCGCGGCCCGTTTCGCGGCGGGCGGGTGGTCCGTCGAGACCGTCGACGGGCGGGACCACGAGCAGCTGTACGCCGCCTTCACCGCACCGCATCCGGGCCGGCCGCACGCCGTGGTCGCCCGGGTCGAGCCCAAGAACACCTGAGCGGGACCATTCGAGAGGGATTTGTCATGGACAACATGCGTGAGCGCTTCGCCGCCACCACGTCGCGGCTGCTGGACGAGGACACGCGGCTCGCCGTCGTACTGGCGGAGATCACCCGCGACGGTTTCGCCGGCGCGGCACGCGCCCACCCCGACCGGGTGGTCAATGTGGGGATCCGGGAGCAGCTGCTGATCGGCGCGGGCGCCGGGATGGCGCTGACCGGGATGCGCCCGGTCGTGCACACCTTCGCCAGCTTCCTGGTCGAGCGCCCGTTCGAGCAGGTCAAGCTGGACCTCGGGCACCAGGGCCTGGGGGCCGTGCTGGTCAGCGCCGGGGGGTCCTACGACTGGCCGGCCGGTGGTCTCACCCATATGGCGCCAGGCGATGTGGCGCTCCTGGACACGCTCGACGGCTGGACCGTGCACGTACCGGGCCATCCTGACGAGGCGGAGGCCCTGCTGCGCCAGGCCGTGCGCGGGGACGACCGGGTGTACGTACGGCTGTCGATGCAGGCCAATCGGCGAGCGCAGCCGGTCACCGGGGACGGGTTCCACACCGTGCGGGAGGGGCACGGCGGGGTCGTGGTGGCGGTCGGACCGATGCTGGACGCCGTTCTGGAGGCGACGGAGGGCATGGACGTCACCGTGCTGTACGCGACGACCGTGCGGCCCTTCGACGGCGCGGCCCTCCGCTGGGCCACCGATGCCCCGGACCGGGCCGACGTGGTGCTGGTCGAGCCGTATCTGGCGGGCACGTCGACAGCCGCGGCGAACGACGCCCTGGCCGACCGGGCGCACCGGGTGCTCGGCCTCGGGGTCGGCAGGAAGGAGCTGCGGCGCTACGGGGAGATCGAGGAGCATGTCGCCGCGCACGGCCTGGACGCCGCCTCGCTGCACCGGAGCATCACCGGATTCCTGACCGGGGCCGTCCAGCCGCAGGGGTGAGCCCCGCCGCCGGGCCGCGAGCGGCGGCCCGGCGCACCCGGGGCAGAGCAGCGAACGGCGGCCCGGCTCACCGGCGGGTCGGAGCCACGAGCGGCGGCCCGGCCCCGCCCCTGCCGGTCACCCCGTGCGCTGCTGGCCGCGGTCGAAGTAGTCCGCGAGCGCCGGGGCGAGCGGGGTGATCCGGCGCGGGGTTCCGCCGTCCCGGAGCGAGTCCGTGGCCCGTACCCCGGCGGCCACCGCCATCCGGGCGGCGACCGGTGAGGTGTCGGTGCGGCCGCCCTCGCGCACGAACCGCAGGAACTCGTCCATCAGCAGCGGGTCGGCGCCGCCGTGGCCCGCCTCGTCCTGCGCTTCCGGGACGGCGTGGATCTCGTCGGCGTCCTCGCGGTAGAGGGAGCGGCGGGTGTTCCAGACCTTCACCTGGCTGCCCGGCCCGTCGCCGAAGTTCTCCAGGCGGCCCGCGTCGCCGATGACGGTGTAGTTGCGCCAGTAGTCGGGGGTGAAGTGGCACTGCTGGTAGGAGGCCAGCACGCCGTTGTCCAGGCGCATGTTCAGCAGGGAGACGTCCTCGATGTCGATGACGGGGTTGAGGGCGCGCTGGGTGTGCGGCGGCCAGTGTCCGTCCTTGGTGTACCAGTCGGCGGCCTTGGGCTCACCGGGCGCACGGCGGTTCGGGTTGTCGCCGTAGACCATCAGGTCGCCCATGGCCTGGACGTCGCGTGCGTACCCGCCCGCCAGCCAGTGCAGCACGTCGATGTCGTGGGCGGCCTTCTGGAGCAGGAGTCCGGTGGTGTGCTTCCGCTCGGCGTGCCAGTCCTTGAAGTACCAGTCGCCGCCGTAGCCGACGAAGTGCCGGACCCAGACGGTCTTGACCTCGCCGATCGTGCCGGCCGCGATGAGGTCGCGCATCAGCCGGACGACCGGCATGTGGCGCATGTTGTGGCCGATGTACAGACGGGTGCCGGTCTCGTACGCGGTGCGCAGGATCTCGTCGCACCGCTCGACCGTGATGTCGAGGGGCTTCTCCACGAAGACCGGTTTCCCCGCGCGCAGCGCTTCGCAGGCGAGCTCGGCGTGGGTGTGGTCGGGGGTGACGACCAGGACCGCGTCGATGTCCGGGGCGTCGATGACCGTGCGGTGGTCGGCGGTGATCAGTGCGTCGGGGAAGGCCGTGGCCGCCTCCGTACGGGCGGCCGGGTCGGGGTCGGCGAGTGCGGTGACGCGCGAGCCGGCTCCGGGGCGGTGGGCGGTGCGCGCGATGCTGCCGCGCAGGCCGTAGCCGAGGACGCCGATACGGAGGTCGGACATGGGGCTTCCTTCGCTGGTGCGGATGGGGCGGGCCCTCGCAAGGGCCCGCCTTCGGGCTGCCTCTTCAAGCTTCGGAGCTACGGAGCTTCGGAGCTACGGAGCTACGGAGCTACGGAGCTACGACAGCCTTACGGATGGACGGCGACCTGGGCGAGCCCGACCCTCCCCGTACCCGTGAGCTGGATCTTCACGTACCGGGTGTCGGTGTTCAGGTCCAGCACCGTGGGCCGCAGCGCCTTGCCGCTGACGTGGACGGTCTTGTTGTCCGTGCGGACGTCGAAACCGGCCGTCGTGGTCGAGGCGTCGTTCCAGATCTCGATCCGGCCGACGTGCCGGACGGACCCCAGATCCACCTGCCACCAGGCGCCCTGCTCGGAGAGCGTCCGGGTGTCCGTGGAGGTGTCCCCGTCGATGGCGAGTGCGGCGGCGGCCCCGTCGGTGGACGACTGGGTGGCGGTGCCGGTACGGGCCAGGTCGGGGCTGAGCTGCTCGACGGGGCCGTGGTGCGCGCCGGCCGCCGAGGCGGTCTTCAAGGCTGCCGCCGGGAGCTCTTCCAGGCGGGTGTGGTTGTCGCTCATGGTCGAGCCGGTCCCGGCCATGGCGGGCGCGTCGGTGTCGACCCAGTTTCCGCGTGCGGTGTTCTTGATGCCGTAATCGGCCCAGTTGGAGACCCACTTGTAGCCGAGCCGGGTCAGGACGTTGTTCTCGACGGTGATGTACGAGGACTGCTCGTCGAGGTAGATACCGTTGCCGTCGCGCTCGGTGTTGCCGTACGCGGAGCGGTTGATGTAGTTCCCCGAGATCACCGTGCCGGGCTGGGCGCCCTGGGTGTAGATCGCGCCTCCGTCGTGCTGGGCGTCCTTGACCTGCATGACGTTGGTGATGCGGTTGTCGGTGATCCTGTTGTCGCGCAGCACCGACTTCTGCGACTCGGGCTGGTTCCAGCCCCAGCCGACCGAGATGCCGGAGTAGGGCAGCTGGTCGAGAGTGTTGTGGTCGACCGTGAGTCCGGCCTCGTAGCCCGCCCAGACCGCGGCCGCGTCGGTGTACTCGACTGCTGCGCGGGTGACCGTGTTATAGGCGAACGTGTTGCGCTCACCGGCCAGTTCGGGGGCCGGCATGGGGTCGGTGTCGCCGATGTACGCGGCGCCCGACGACAGGTCGGTGAAGTCCGAGTGGGTGATCCCGGAGTCCTTCGTACCGGCTTCGAGGATCGCACCGGCCCCACCGAGGTGGGTGAACGACGCCCCGTCGACCGTGACATGCCGGCCGCCGTGCACGGTGAGCGCGGCCGATGGCTTGGTGTAGTAGCGGCCGGAGTGGTCGACAGGACCGGTGGCGCCGGTGAGGGTCAGCCCGGCCTGCATCCCGGCGTAGCCCTCGTCGGTGTCCGGCTGGCGGTAGGCGGCGTACGCGAAGCCGATCCCCCGGATGGCGACGTCGTGCGCGCCGTCGACCGTCACCAGCTGCTCGGTGGCGGGTGTGACAGCCGTGGCGTGCCGCATGTTCTCGCCCTTGCGCGGCAGGTACGTGATGGTGTGCGTGGCCGAGTCATGGACGAACTCGCCCGGCTGGTCCAGGAGTTCGGGTGCGTTCTCGAAGAACGCGACACCCGAGTAGCGGGTGGAGTCCACAGTCGTGGAGTCCCAGGCGGGGCCGGTGCGGTCGGTGCCGCTCGCCGAGTTGGTCCAGCAGGGCTGGGCGAAGGTCATCGTGTCGCCGCTGACCCCGGCGATCCGGCAGTGGTAGTTGCGCCAGCGGACCTTGATGACCGCCTCGGCGTCGGTGGGCCGCTTCCAGTCGGCGATCCCGGTGGCCTTCGCGCCGGTCATGCCGGTCTTGGTGGCGTCGCAGACACTGGCGGCGCAGGCTCCGCCGCGGGCGGGGGTGGCCCGGACGCCGTTGACGAAGAGCTGTCGGGGTGTGATGCCGTCGGGCACCCGGGCGGTCCAGGCCCCGCCGGACGTCCTGGTCCAGCCGGTGACGGTGTCGCCGCCGGAGAGGACGGGGCGGGCTCCGGGCGCCGCAGTCCAGGTGGTGCCGGAGTCGGCCGCGGTGAGCTTCAGGGCCGCGGTGCGGGTGTACGTACCCCCGGCGAGCTGCACGGTGACGTCATCGCCGTCGAGGGTGCGGGCCTTGTCGCGGGCCCCGTCCAGGGAGCAGGGGCGGCTGTGGGTGCAGGACGCTCCGGCGCCGTGCGGGGCCGCGTAGAGAGTGACGGCGTGCGTGGGGCCGGCGGCCTGCGCGAGCGGCGCGGTGGCGAGCAGCGCCGCGACGGCGGCGAACGCGGTGCCGATACGGCGGGCGGCCGGGCGGTGCGTCGCCGGGCGGTGGATGGTGCGGCGGTTCATGCGGCGGCCTTCCAGTCGGGGTGGCCCGGCATCGGCGGGTTGGTGGCGCCGAACAGCCAGTCGCGCAGAAAACGGTCCAGGGTGCGGTCGCCCGTGACGTCGACGGTGTGCCGGATGAATATCTCGCTGGTGTACGTCGAGTCCTTGAAGCGCTTGACCCACTCGCGCATGATCCGGTCGAACGTACGCTGACCGACCTGCTGGTTGAGCGCGTACAGGACGAGCGCCCCGCCGTCGTAGATGTTGGCGCCGCCGAGCGCCTTGGGCAGTCCTGGCGGACCGTCCTTGGCGCGGACCGCGTCCAGCGTCCCGTAGGTGGCCTTCATCTTGTCCGCGACGACCGACCAGCCGCACTCCTCGCTGTACACGGCGGCGTAGTAGGTGGCGGGCCCTTCGTTGAGCCAGGCCTGCTGCCAGTCGTGCGGGGTGACGGAGTCCCCGAACCACTGGTGGGTCATCTCGTGGACCATGGTGTTCTCGTACGTCGGGTTGCCGTCGGCGTTGAGCTTGAACCAGTTGGTGCCCATCAGGGGGAGGGTCTGGTTCTCCAGCGCGTCGGTGTAGCCGTCATAGATGTGGAGCCCGTACGTGGAGAACGGGAACCGCCCGAACTTCGCCTCAAGCCAGGCCAGATGGTCGGCGGTGCGCGCGACGATCGGCGCGTACGTGTCCTCGTGGCCCTGCGGCACGATGTGGCGCAGCGGCAGACCGGTGTGGCTGCTGCCGTACAGATAGGTGCCCTTGACTACCGCGATGCCGAGCAGTTCGGTGGGCATCCGCTCGCGGAGCGCGAAGTGCCAGACCGCCGAGCCGTCGGCGCGCGGGGTCCGGTGCAGCAACTCGCCGTTGGCGGCGGCCACATAGCCCTTCGGGGCGCTGATGTGGAAGGCCCAGGTGGCCTTGTCCGACGGGGTGTCGTTGCAGGGCAGGAAGGTGTCGGCGCGGGAGGACTGCACCGCGGAGGCGAAGCCGCCCTCGCTGCCGAACACCCAGCCGTTCAGGCCGGTCCGCTTGTCCTTGCCGTTGCCGTGGTAGCGGATCTCGACGGTGAAGGGCCGGCCGTCGTGCAGCGGGCGGGCCGGGGTGAGCGTCAGCTCCTGGCCGCTGCTGCCGGCCGACAGCTCCCAGCGGGCGGCGGCGCCGTCGACGGTGACCGCGTCGATGGTGTGGCTGTCGGTGTCCAGGTTGAAGGCGGACAGATCCTGGGTGGCCTGCGCCGACATCCGCACGGCGGCGGTGAAGTCGTAGGTCACCGGGGTGAAGTCGAAGGTCAGGTCGTAGTGCGTGACCTGGTAGCCGCCGTTGCCGAGGGTCGGGAAGAGCGGGTCGCCGACGCCGCTGGAGCCGGGCTTCGGGTCGAAGGAGCGGGCCAGGGCTGGCGTACCGAGGACCGGTACGGCCGCGGCGGCGGCCACTGCCGCGCCGCCGAGCTGGAGGACGGTGCGCCTGGTGGTCACTTCTTCCCCTTCTGGACGGCCTCTTCGAACTCGTGGCGGGCCTGCTCGGCGCCGTGCGACAGGTGTTCCTTGGTCAGCTGGTCGTAGTACGACATGGGCTTGCGGCCGGACACGATGTCCTTGAGACCGTCCAGCTTGAGGGTGTAGAGGCTGCCGTAGCCCTTGGAGTCCCAGGTGGGCGACGAGACCTTGAGGGTCGGGTCCTGCTCCATCATCGGGATCATCTTCGCGTACGCCTCGTGGACGTACCGCACCCCCTTCTCGGTGTCCGTGCTGAACACGGCCGGGACGGCGGAGGCGAGCATCTTCCACGGAACGGTGGCGTCCTGGCTGCCCTGCTTGGTGAGGATCGGGTTGCCCTTGGCGTCACGGGTGAAGTCGGTGCCCTCCACGCCGTAGTTGATCAGCGTGTACTCCAGGCTGCCGAACGGCGACGCGGCGAAGTCGGCGAGTGCCAGGAGCTGCTTGACGCGCTCGGTGGACGCCTTCTTGATGTGCGTGTTCTGGAGCGCGACATTGTCCATCCAGGCGATGGCCTTGTCGCTGAACGGGGTGATGGGCCGGGGGTCGAACTTCTTGTTGACGGCCGCCATCGCCGCCACGTACCCGGTGCTGGGGGTGTAGTACGACGGCATCCCGTCGTACACATAGGCACCCTTGCCGTTCTTGAACATGTCGGTGTACTGGGACTTCTGCGCGCCCGACATGCCGATCGTGCCGGGGTAGTAGCAGCCCGCCTTGTACAGCTTGCGCGCCGTCTCGATCGCCAGGCGGTACTCGTCGGTCTCCAGGTCCGTCACGAACTTGCCGGTCCTGGGGTCCATCCGCCAGTCCTTCGGCGCCCCCGCCGACATGGCGAGCAGGTTGTTGGCGCCCGCGATGATGGCGTACTGGTCCTTCTTCGGACGGGTCAGCTCCTTGCAGACCTCGACGAACTTGTCGAGGCTGGTGATCTCGTCCAGGCTGGAGATCCCCACCTCGGCGAAGAGGTCGTGGCGGTAGAAGCCCGCGCCGCCCGTTCCCATCCGGGAGATCGGGATGCCGAAGAGCTTCCCGCCGAAGATGGCGCCCTCCCAGGCCGCCTGCGGTATCGCCGCGAGGTTGGGGTAGTCCTTGACCTTGTCACCGGCCAGGAACGGCGTCAGATCCGTGCATTTGGCCGCGAGGAACGCCGCCCTGTTGTCGACTCCGCCGGTCTCCGGGTACATGAAGATGTCCGGCAGGGTGTCGCTCGCGACCATCGTGGTGAACTTGGTCGAGTAGTCGTCGGTCGGCACCGCGGTGACGTCGACCTTCCCGCCGAGCAGCTTCTCGATCGCCTGCCAGGCCGCGTTCTTGCCGCGCGCCGGGGGCGGCGGGGAGAAGGTCTCCATGGCCGCCGATACCGGCTTCGCGCCCTTGAGGACCTGGCCCTTGGTGGCGCGCGGGGTGGTGGCCGGGTACCGGTAGAAGGCCTGCGGCACCCCCGCGGCCGTGCCGGGCAGGTCGGGCTTCAGGCCGACGTTGCGCACCGTGGTGGTGGGCAGCAGGTCGGCGCTCTTGGCCTCGGCCTTGGCGGCCGTACCGCCGTCGCCGCAGGCGGCGAGCAGCGGGGTCGCGGCGAGGCCGAGGCCAAGGCCCGCTCCCATGCGGAAGAGAGTTCTGCGGTTCATCGGGGTGGAGCTCGGCACGGACATCTCCTTGAGAGAAGGGAGGGAAGGCCGGGGGGTGGCGGAGCGGGTCAGCAGGAGGCGGTTCAGCCCTTGATGGCGCCGGTGAGTACGCCCTTGGTGAAGTAGCGCTGGACGAACGGGTAGACGAGCAGGATCGGTACGACGGCGACCACCAGGACGCCCATCTGCACGGCCTCCTGCGGGGCGACGCTCTCGCCCGCCGCGGCGCCGCTGAGGCTCTGGCCCTGCAGGACGAAGGTCCGCAGCACCATGGGCAGCGGCCACTTGTCCGAATCCTGGAGGTACAGCAGTGAGTTGAAGAAGGCGTTCCAGTACGCGACGGCGTAGAAGAGGCCGACGACCGCGATGACCGCCTTGGAGAGCGGCAGGACGACCTGGAGCAGGATGCGGAAGTCCCCGGCGCCGTCGACGCGCGCCGCGTCGTACAGCTCCTCGGGCAGGTTCATGAAGAAGGCGCGCAGCACGACCAGGTTGAAGGCGCTCATCAGGGTGGGGATGACGAGAGCGGCGTACGTGTTGTAGAGGCCGAGCTGGTTGACCAGCAGGAAGTTCGGGATGATCCCGGCGTTGAAGAGCATCGTGAACAGGGCCGTCATCAGGATGAAGCGGGAGCCCGTGACACTGCGGCGGGAAAGCCCGTACGCCATGCCGATGGTGGCCAGCAGGCTGGCCGCGGTACCGAAGACCGTGATGCCCACACTCACCAGGAGCGCCCGGGTCACGACACCGCCGGTGAAGATGGTGCGGTACGCGTCGAGCGTCGGGTGGTCGGGCCACAGGACGAGACCGGTGGACTTGATGATGTCGGTCTGCGAGGCGAAGCTCGTGCCGATCACGCCCAGCAGCGGGTAGGCGACGGCGACCACGACGAGCACCAGGACGATGCCCTTGCCGGTGAGGCCGAGGCGGGTCGGGCGTTCCATCCACGGCGGGCGGCCGTCCGACGGCCTGATCGCGGGCGCCGCCGCCGGGGGCGCCGCGGTGACGGGGGCTTTCACCGGTGACTTCTCAGCTGTCCGCACCGCGGTACACCCCTTCATGGCCGAGACGGTGGGCGAACTTGTTCGCGCCCAGGACGAGGACGGTTCCCACGACTGCCTTCACCAGGCCGACAGCCGCCGAGATGCCCCACTGGTTGTCCTTGATGCCGTGGTAGTAGACGTAGGTGTCGAGCACTTCACCGGAGCCGGGGCCGACCGCGTCGCGCTGGAGCAGGATCTGCTCGAAGCCGACGGAGAGAATCTGGCCGAGGTTGAGGATCAGCAGCAGGATGATCACCGGGGCGATGCCGGGGAGCGTGACGTGCCACAGCCGGCGCCAGCGGTTGGCGCCGTCGATGGCCGCCGCCTCGTACTGCTGCTTGTCGATGCCGAGCAGCGCGGCGAGGATGATGATCGTCCCCCAGCCCGCGTCCTTCCAGATGGACTGGAGGGCGATCAGCCAGGGAAAGGCGTTCGGGTCGCTCATCATGTCGTAGCGGGGCAGCCCCACGTCCGCGAGCAGGTCGGGCAGCAGCCCGGCGCCGCCCAGGACCTGCTGGAAGATCGAGACGATGATGACCCAGCCGATGAAGTGCGGCAGATAGACCACGCTCTGGATGAACCGGCGGAGCTTGTCGCTGACGATGCTGTTGAGCAGCAGGGCGAGCGCGATCGGCACGGGGAAGAAGAAGATCAGCTGTACGAAGGCGATCTCCACCGTGTTCGCGGTCGCCGACCAGAAGGCAGGGTCGGCGAAGGCGCCGGAGAAGTTGGCGAAGCCCGTCCACGCGCTGTGCATGTATCCGAGGTACGGCTGGTAGTCCTGGAAGGCGACCATGTAGCCGAGCAGCGGGATGTAGTGGAACACCACGAAGTACAGCAGTCCGGGCAGGGTCAGCAGCAGCATCACCTTGTCGCGCTTGATCCGCTGCCACAGGGACAGCCGGTGCTGGGCGACAACGGATGGGGATGGCGGTGATGGCGCTTTGGACTTCCTGCGCCGCTTGTCCAGCGGCATCGGAGGTGCTGTTTCAGCCATGGTGCGGTCCTGTTCGGCTGGGGTGGCGCAGAGCGAGCCTTCTGCCGCCGCAACGTAGTAAGCGGTTAACCCCACCGTCAAGGGATCGGAAGAAACGTCTGCGTTACTCGATGTTTCTGCCATGAAGATCGCCCGGAAAGGTCCCCAAATAGCGGCTCAAACAGGGCAGATGGCCCCGCAGATCGCTTGACGTGCGACGCCTGCGCTCCCTAGCGTGCCGCTCATCAATAGAACGCGTTTACTGTCCGGAGGCAGGGTGCGAACCACCGACGAGGCACCGGCCCAGACCGGTACGGACGAGCCGGACCCGCCCCCGCGGCGGCCTCGCACCGTACTGGCCATGGACCCCGGACTGATCGACGACATCTTCCCGCCACGGGTACGGACCCGTCTCGAGGAGTCGGCCGATCTCCATCCGCCCTATGTCATCAGGGAGTTCAGCTCCCCCGACGCCGCCGCCGCACTGGCCGGCGCCGAGGTGCTGCTCACCGGCTGGGGCTGTCCGCCCATCGACGCCGGGCTGCTGGAGCGGGCGCCGAAGCTGCGGGCCGTCATCCACGCCGCGGGCACGGTCAAGACGTTCCTCGCCAGGGAGGCGTACGAACGCGGGGTCGCCGTGTCGTCGGCGGCCGACGCCAACGCGGTACCGGTCGCGGAGTTCACCCTGGCGGCGATCATCATGGGCGCCAAGCGCGCCTTCCCGTTCGCCGGGCTCTTCCGCGAGCGCCGCACCCACCGCACCGCGGCCGACCTCCACCGGCAGCACTGGATCGGTACGCACGGCCTGACCATCGGCGTCATCGGCGCCTCCCGGATCGGCCGCCGGGTGATCGAACTGCTCCGGGTGCTCGAAGCGGACATCCTGCTGTACGACCCCTATGTCACCGCCGCCGAGGCCGAGTTGCTGGGGGCCGCCTCCACCGACCTCGACACGCTGATGGCCACCAGCGACGTGGTGACCGTGCACGCGCCCGACACACCCGTGACCCGGCATCTGCTCGACGCCCGGCGGATCGGGCTGATGCGCCCCGGCACCCTGCTGGTCAACACCGCGCGCGGGCGCCTGGTCGACACCGAGGCGCTCACCGGGCACCTGGTCAGCGGACGGCTCGACGCCGTACTCGATGTGACCGACCCCGAGCCGCTGCCCCCGGGGCACCCCCTGTGGGACCTGCCGAACGTGTTCATCACCCCGCACATGGCGGGCGCCCAGGGCAACGAGGTCGGCAGGCTCGGCGCGCTCGCCGTGGACGAGCTGTGCCGTTACGCGGGCGGGCTGCCGTTCAATCACCCTGTCCACCTGGCCGACTTGGAGCGGATCGCATGAACGGCCCCGTCCCGCAGGCCATAAGCTCAGCGGCACAGGACGACAACCAGGGGGTGGGACGGATGCGCCGCCAGACCTCGGCAGCCGACGGCCGACGACGCGCGACCGTCACAGACGTGGCACGGCTGGCGGGGGTGTCGACCGCGACCGTCTCCCGTGTGCTCAACCGCAACTACCCGGTGGCCGCGGCGACCCGGGAGCGGGTCGAGGAGGCGATGCGTGAGCTGGGCTATGTCGTCAACGCGCACGCCCGCGCGCTGGCCGGGGTGTCGGGGCGCACGGTCGGCATCATCGTCAACGAGCTGATCGACCCCTTCTACGCCTACATCGCCCGCGGCGTGGAGCGGGAGGCGAGCCTCGGCGGACGGCTCTGCCTGGTCTGCTGCACCCAGGGCGATCCCAAGCGCGAGCTGGCCTTCATCGAGCTGATGCACGAGCGCCGCGCCGACGCCGTGGTCGTCGTCGGCGGCAGCGTCGCCGACCGCGCGCACACCGCCGAACTGGGCCGCAGGGCCCGTGACCTGGAGTCCGGCGGATCGAAGCTGGTGCTGTGCGGGCGGCCGTCGCTCGGCGAGGAGGCGTGCGGCGCGGCCGTCGAGTACGACAACGAGGGCGGCGCCTTCGTCATCACCGACCATCTGCTGGCCCAGGGCCATGAGCGCATCCTCTACCTCGGCGGCCCGCCGGCCCTCTCGACCACCCGTGACCGGCTGGCCGGGCACCGGCGCGCGCTGGAGCTGCGCGGCGTGACCAGGGACCCCGAGCTGGAGCAGCTCGGCTCGTTCAGCCGCACCTTCGGGCGTAGCAGGATGGCCGAACTCCTCCGGGACGGACCGGACTTCACCGCGGTCTTCGCCGCCAACGACAATGTCGCGGCCGGCGCGGCCCAGGCCCTGGAGGAGGCAGGCGTCCGGGTACCGCAGGACATGTCACTCGCGGGGTACGACGACATTCCGGTGGCGCAGGAACTGCGGCCCCGGCTGACGACCGTGCACATCCCACTGGAGGAGATGGGCCGCCAGGCCGTACGGCTCGCGGTGTCCGGCGGCGACGAGGACGAGTGGCGGGAGCCGGCCACCGGGACCGTACGGCTCGGCACCCATCTCGTCGTACGCGATTCCGTGGCTCCGCCGCCGGCGCGCGGCCGCCGGCCGTGACCGCTTACTTACGGCCTGTCCCCAGTTGGCCATAGTAAAAGACAGTAACTTCCCCGATCCCCTTGCGGGTTGATAGCAACCGCTTACATGCTGACGCGCAGTTCGTACGCCACTCCACCACCTCTGCCCCCTGGGAGTCCGGATGCGCCCTGCCCACCTGCCCCTCACCGCCTCCGCGGTCAGCCGCCGCTCCGCGCTCGCCGCGCTGGCGGGTGCCGGAGCCCTCACCCTGCTCGGCACCGGGAGCGCTTCGGCGGACGGCTCCGCCGGCCGTACCGGCGGCCCGGCGGACGGCCTCTCCACCGGCCTCTCCACCGACGGCCCCACGCTGCTGATCGAGGCATTCCCCGGCGCGGAGACCGAGCGGCTGCGGCTCGACCGGTCGCTGCGCGCCAGCGAGTTCATCCCGACCGGCCGCTACACCGCCCCCGGCGCACAGGTCACGGTGCGGATCCGGCCGGGGCACGGGGCGCTGCCCGTCCTGCACATCGGGACCTTCGACGACTACAACACGAACCCCGACCTCAAGGCCCCCCGGGTGTTCCCGCTGCGGGCCGGCCTCAACACGGTGTCCGACGTCTACGGCGGCCCCCTCTATCTGAGCTTCGCAGGACACGGCCAGCAGGCGGCGGTCACCTTCGTCTCCGGTACGCAGCGGATGGCCGGATTCGAGCTGGGGCGCACCTCCGAGGCGGACTTCCAGCGGCAGTTGGACAGCATCACCGATGTGCCGTGGGTGGAGCTGACCACCGGGCACGCCATCCTGACGCTGACCCGCGAGGGCGCGCTGCTCTACCGCGGTGAGGACCACGCCGCGCTGCTGGGGCTCTTCGACACCATCATCGACTCGCACAACAGAATCAGCGGCCTGGACGGTTCGACACGGCTGAACCGCCCCAAGGCCGGCCGGTACCACTTCAACGAGGTGAGCGTCGTCCCCAAGGGGGTCGGCGCCTACGCCTGGCACGGCTTCAACGGCTTCCCCCGCGCCTATATGGACCGCCTCTGCACCGTGCAGGGGCTGCGCACCCGGGGCTGGGGGCTCTACCACGAGCTGGGCCACCTCAACCAGCAGGCCGCCTACCAGGCGGGCGGACTCACCGAGGTCACCGTCAACATCTACTCGCTGGCCGCCCAGCGCACCCTGGGCCAGCCGTCCAACCTGCTCACCAAGGACGCGACGACCGGCCTCAACTGGTTCCAGTCGGCGGCGCCCAAGGTCGGCACGCCCGGTATCGCGTACGAGACGACGTTCGGCCCGTACGAGCAGCTGGTCCCGCTGCGCCAGCTGGAACTGGCCTTCGGCGACGACTTCTGGCCGAGGCTGCACCAGCTGGTCCGCACCGAGCACCAGCACGACGCACCGGTCGAGGACTACGACCACGACCCGGCCGTGGAGGCCAGGCAGTACCGGGCGCTCTCCACCTACGCCAGCCGGGTGTCGGGGTACGACCTGACGGACTTCTTCGTACGGAAGTGGGCCTTCCCCATCGATGCCACCGGGGTCGCCGAGATCGCCGCGCTGCGGCTGCCGAGTCCGCCCGTCGACCCCAGCTCGCTGAGCGACTGACACCGCCCGACCGACTCCGGAACCGAAGGGAACCGCCATGGAACAGCCCCATTCCGCCCTCAGCAGGAGAACGCTCCTGGCCGCCGGGGCCGCGTCGGTCGTCGTCCCGGTCGTCACCGGGGCGGCGGGCGCGGGAACGGCACAGGCCGCCGCCCGGACCACCACCGCGGCCGGTGCGGCCGACCCCGCCGACCCGTACGAGGCCGCGCTGACCCGCGCCGAAGAGCTCATCACCGGGGGCGCGTTCGACGCCTCCGACCCTGACTTCGCCGCCGCGCTCGCCGCCCTCGACGCATCGGCCGCCGACTTCTGGAAGCGGCTCGACCGCACCGCCGCCCGTACCGCGCTCTGGCCGGACTACGTCCCGGTGACCGATCCGGGGATGTTCAGCCAGAGCTACACCCGGCTGCGGACCCTCGCCACCGCCTGGGCGACCACCGGCGCCGCGCTGAGCGGCAGCGACGAGGTGGCGGACGCGCTGGTGTCCGCGCTGCGCTTCCTGCACGACACCGCGTACAACAAGGACAAGCGCGAGAGCGGCAACTGGTGGTTCTGGGAGATCGGGGCGCCGCGCGCCCTGCTGGACTGCTGTGTGCTCCTCAGGACGCGCATCCCCGCCGACGACCTGGCGGCCCACCTGGAGAGCGTGGCGAAGTTCGCGCCGAATCCGGACCGCCGTACCAACTCCCCGACGCTGGCCGAGACCGGTGCCAACCGGTCGGACAAGGCGGTGATCGTGGCCCTGCACGGGCTGCTCGCGAAGGACACGGCGATGGTCGCGCTGGCCCGCGACGGCCTCTCCGACGTGCGCGACAAGGGCCTCAACAGCCTCTTCCAGACCGTAACTTCGGGTGACGGTTTCTACGCGGACGGCTCGTTCATCCAGCACGACACGGTCGCGTACACCGGCTCGTACGGCACGGTGCTGCTCGGCGGGGCCGCGTACCTGAGCGCGCTGCTCGCCGGTTCGCCCTGGGCGGTCACCGATCCGCAGATCTCCGTGATGTACGAGGCGGTCACCGGGACCTTCTCGCCGGTGATCTTCGACGGGCTGATGATGGACGCGGTGCGCGGGCGGGCGATCTCGCGCGAGCGGGCCGCCGACCACACCGACGGCGCGGCAGCCGTATCGGCCATCCTGCTGCTGGCGAGCGCGGCGCCCGCCTCCGTCGCCGACGGCTGGCGGGCGACGGTCAAGGGCTGGATCGAGCGCAACCGCACCGACCCCTATCTCGGTCTGGTCGGCATCCCGCAGGTCGCGCTCGCCAAGGGGCTGCTCGCCGACCGGAGCGTCACGGCGGCGGACCGGGTGACAGGTCACCATGTCTTCGCTGACATGGACCGGGTGGTGCACCGGCGGCCCGGCTGGTCCCTGTCGCTCGCCCTCTCGTCGAAGCGCATCGCCGCCTATGAGGCGGGCAACGGCGAGAACCTGCACGGCTGGTACACCGGTGACGGCATGGCGTACCTCTACACCGGCGACGACCTCGGCCAGTTCGGCGACGGCTTCTGGCCGACCGTCGACCCCTACCGGCTGCCCGGCACCACGGTGGACACCCGGCGGCGCGCGGACCTCACGACCGGCTCGGGTACCGGGACCTACCTGCCGGTGAACAGCGTCGCGGGCGGCGCGGTGCTCGAAGGCCGGTACGGCGCGGCGGCCATGGAGCTGGCGGCGCAGGGCAGCACGCTGCGCGCCCGCAAGTCGTGGTTCCTCCTCGACAACGCGGTGATCGCGCTGGGAGCGGGCATCACGGCGAGCGACGGCCGCACCATCGAGACCGTCGTGGAGAACCGCAATCTGCATACGTCCGGTGAGCCGCGGCTGACTGTCGACGGCCGGCGCCAGCCGTCCGGGCAGGGCTGGAGCGGCACGTTCGACGGCGCCCGCTGGGCCCATCTGGACGGTGTCGGCGGCTATGTGTTCCCGTCGTCGGGCACCTCGCTGAAGGCGCTGCGCGAGGAACGCACCGGCCGCTGGAGCGATCTGGACACGGGCGCGGACACCGCCGGTTCCACCACTGCGGTCACCCGCCGGTACGCGACGCTCTGGCTCGACCACGGGGTCTCCCCCACCGACGCCTCGTACGCCTACATCCTGCTGCCCGGCGCGTCAGCGGCCGCCACCGCGGTCCAGGCGCACACCCGCCCGGTCCGGATCGTGGCCAACAACGCCACCGCGCAGCTGGTCGAGATGGCCAGGACAGGGCTGACCGCGGCCACGTTCTGGCAGGCGGGGACCGCGGCGGGTCTCACCGCGTCCGGCCCGGCATCGGTCCTGCTCCGGAGGCACGGCGGCGGCTTCTCGGTCGCGGTCGCCGACCCCGGGCACGAGCAGCACACACTGACGCTCGAACTGCCCTTCCGCGTGCGGGAGGTGGTCCGTGCCGACGACACGGTGACCGTCGCCACCGGGCGCCGCCCGGTCCTGACGATCGCGGTGGCCGGTTCACGCGGTCACACGCACACTGCCGAACTCCGCTGACCGCCGGTGCCGGTGGGGCCCGAGGGCCCCGCCGGTACCGGCCCACACTTCCCACAGCCCAGGAGCACCACCCGGATGACCCCGCCCTTCCTCACCCTGCCCCCGACCGACCGGCTCCTCTCCTCGCGCACCGGCTGGACCCGCGCCCACTGGGAGGCGCTGGCCGACCGGATGCTGGACGCGCTCGTGCCGTACGCGACCCCCGGTTTCGCGCAGTACCGGCTGCCGGGGCGCGGCAGTTGGTCGGGGGTGGTGTCGGACGGCCTCGAAGGGTTCGCCCGCTCCTTCCTGCTCGCCGCCTGCCGGATCGCGGGAGCGGGCGAAGCGGCGGACCCGCGGCTGGTGGAGCGGTACGCGCAGGGCCTGGCCACCGGCACCGATCCGGGGTCGCGCGAGGCCTGGCCGAGGCTGACCGAGTGCTCCCAGCAGATGGTGGAGGCCGCGTCGGTCGCGGTGGCGCTGCACGAGACCCGGCCCTGGATCTGGGACAAGCTGGATACCCGGGTCCAGGAGCGGGTGGTCGACTGGTTCTCCGGCTTCGTCGGCAGCCGTACGTGGGACAACAACTGGCGGCTGTTCCAGGTGGTGTCCGAGCAGTTCCTCGCCTCGGTCGGCGCCCCGTACAGCCAGTCGGACATCGACGGCGGTCTCGACCGGATCGAGGACTGGTACGTCGGCGACGGCTGGTACACCGACGGCGACGGGCAGAACTTCGACTACTACATCGGCTGGGCGCTCCATCTGTACCCGCTGCTCTGGTCCCGGATCGCCGGTGAGGACCCGGACACCGGGCGCACCAAGGTCTACCGGGAGCGGCTCGGCCAGTTCCTCGACGGCTACCAGCACTTCTTCGGCACCGACGGCGCACCGGTGCACCAGGGCCGCTCCCTCACCTACCGGTACGCGGCGCTCGCCCCGGTCTGGATGGGCGCGCTGGCGGACTGCACCCCGCTCTCCCCCGGCCGTACCCGCCGCCTCGCGTCGGGCACCATGCGGCACTTCGCGGAGCGCGGGGTGCCCGACGAGCGGGGGCTGCTCACGCTGGGCTGGTACGACACCTTCCTGCCCACCACGCAACCGTACTCGGGGCCCGCTTCTCCGTACTGGGCGTCGAAGGGCTTCCTGGGGCTGCTGCTGCCGGCCGACCACCCCACCTGGACGGCGCGTGAACAGGCCCTGCCCATCGAGGAGTCGGACCAGTACACCGCGCTGCCCGCACCCGGCTGGCTGCTGCACGGGACCCGGGACGACGGCATCGTGCGGCTCATCAACCACGGGAGCGACCACAACCCGCCGCAGGGCGAAGGGGAGGACGACCCGCACTACGCCACGTTCGGCTACTCCTCGGCGACCGCGCCCGAGTCGGCGCCCCACGCGCGGGTGCGGGCCGTGGACAACCATCTCGCGGTGATCGGCCCGGACGGTGTGCCGTCGCGGCGGCGGCGGATCAACAGGCTGGCCTGCGAGGGGCGGACCGCGTCCTCCTGGTACGAGGATGCCGGGGCCCGGGTCGAGACGACCAGTGTGCTGCACGGCCCCTGGGAGATCCGGGTGCACCGGGTGGATGCCGCGCAGGGCGTGACCGTACGCGAGGGCGGCCATCCGGTGGCCGCCGGGGAACGCCCGTGGTCCGACGAGGGAACCGGGTGGGCGCTGACCCGTACGGCGGACGGTCTGACGAGTGCGCTCGTGGGGCTGTACGGCTGGGACGGAGCGGAGGCGGCGGTCGCCCGCGATGTGCAGGCCAACGCGTACGGCCCGCACTCCGCGACGCCGTGTCTGAGCCGCGGCCGGCACCCGGGCGGGCGGAGCGTGCACGTCAGCCTGGTCGCTCTCTCGCGGGACGCGGTGCACCCCAGGGCGCTCCAGGAGTCGGTCGCGGTCGCGGTCACGGACGGCTCGGTCGAGCTGGCGTTCCCGGACGGCACGACCGTGACCGCCTGACCGCCCCGTCCGCAGCCGTCTTGCGCCGGAGGAGGGCCGGTGTGCCGGCGAAGGGCGGCGTACCGGACAAGGGGCGACGGGTGGTCAGATCCCGCCGTCCTCCCGGTGGTGGATCTGCGCGACCAGCTCCGCCGCCGCCGCTTTGATGGTCTCCAGACCGGCGAGCCCCCACTGCCTCGGCACGGTGTCCACGACGCACACCGCGCCGAGTGCGGTGTCCGTACGGTCGATGAGGGGCGCGCCCAGATACGAGCGGATGCCGATCTCGTCCACCACCGGATTCCCGGCGAACCGCGGGTAGTCGCAGACGTCCTCCAGGACGAGCGCCTTGCGGCGGGCGACCACATGCGGGCAGTACCCGTGGTCGCGGGCCATGACGCGGTTGATCCCGAAGGCCGCGGCCACCGCGCTCAGATCGCCGCCCGAGTGGGTCCCGGCCGGGGTGTGCAGTCCGGCGAAGAACTGCCGGTTCTCATCGATGAAGTTGACCAGGGCGTACGGCGCCCCGGTCGCCTCGGCGAGCCGCCGGGCGAACTCGTCGAAGACCGGGTCGGGGTGCTGCCCCAGGCCGAGTCTGCGCAGCCGCCGGCCCCGGACGCTCGCATCCCGGTCGACGGGGGTCAGCAGCAGCCGCCCGGTCGGGTCGTACGTCATGGATGGACTCCCTGGGTGGTGACCCGATCCGATACCTGGCCGGTTACCGGGTCTGTTGCCGGGCCGGCCTCCGGCGCGGTGTCGAGCAGATGGCCCACGAGGGTGACCAGGGTGCGGATTCCCGAACTGGCGATACGGGCGTCGCACAGCACCACGGGGATGTCGGCCCGCAGGTCGAGTGCGGCCCTGATCTCATCAGGCCCGTAACGGAACGCGCCGTCGAACTCGTTGACGGCGACGATGAATCCGATGCCCCGCTGCTCGAAGAAGTCGATCGCGCCGAAGCACTCGGTGAGACGGCGGGTGTCGGCGAGCACCACGGCGCCGAGTGCGCCGGCGGAGAGTTCGTCCCACATGAACCAGAAGCGCTCCTGGCCGGGCGTCCCGAAGAGGTACAGCACATGCTGCGGGTCGAGGGTGATTCTGCCGAAGTCCATGGCGACGGTGGTCGTTGACTTGGACTCGACCCCCTCCAGGCTGTCCGTCTGCTCACCGGCCTGGGTGAGCATCTCCTCCGTGCTCAGCGGTGAGATCTCGCTGACCGCTCCCACGAAGGTCGTCTTGCCGACCCCGAAACCGCCCGCGACCAGGATCTTCAGCGCGGTGGGAAAGAGATCAGAGCCGTCGTCGTAGGCCATCGAGCACTGCCTCCAGCAAGGAAAGGTCGGTGGGGTCTTCGTCGGAGCGGGGCGCACGCGTGGTGACCGCCCCGCTGTCCATCAGGTCGGAGAGCAGTACTTTGGCGACGACGACGGGCAGCCGCAGATGGGCCGCGATCTCCGCCACCGAAGTGGGCCGCTCGCTCAGCCCGAGTGTCTGCGCGTGATCGGGGCCGAGGTGGGCCGGGAGCGGCACCCCGGTCGCCATCACCTGGGAGAGCAGGTCCAGCTGGGCTGTGGGCCGGGTGCGGCCGTTGCTCACGGCGTACGGGCGGATCAGCCGGCCGGCCGCCTCGTCGAGCCATGGGCTGTCCTGCTGGAACGGCACGTTCAGCGCCCCGTGGCGCTCGATGCGCCGACCCGGCTGCGGGCCGGTGTCACCAGATAGGGCCGCACACTCTTCACCAGCATGGCCATCTCGTATCCGAGCACAGCCGCGTCCGTCTCGCGCCCGGCCAGTACGGCGAGACAGGTGCCGGAACCCGCGGTGGAGACGAACAGCAGGGTGGTGTCGAGCTCGACGACCACCTGCCGGACCTCCCCGCTGTCGCCGAAGCGGGTCCCGGCGCTGCGGCCGAGCGAGTAGAGGCCGGAGGCGAGGGCCGCCATGTGGTCGGCGCTGTCGGCGTCGAGCCCGTGCACGGACTTCACCAGTCCGTCGGCGGAGAGCAGGACGGCGTTGCGGGTGAATGGGACGCGCTGGACCAGGCCGCTCAGCAGCCAGTCGAGATCGGACACATGCGCGGTCGGCGCTTCACTCGCCATGGTGCATCTCCTCCTTGGAGGATTCGTCGGAGAAACCGTCGGGGAAATCGTTGTCACGGTGCGGCGGTTGGCCGTGGTCCGCGCTTTCGGGCTCGGCGTCGGGCCCGGCCTCGGGCTCGGCCTCGGCGAGGCTGATGCCGCGCTGGAAGGCCGCCATCAGGCCCGGGTCGTGAACGGCGGGGTGCTCCTCGTCAGGCCGGGGGGCGGGCGCGTCCTTGAGCTGGGGGACCAGGTTCTGCTGGCTTCTGCGCCGGGGCAGATCGGGCCGGTTCGCGGGCGGGAGCAGCGGTACGGGCCCGGTGTCGTACCGCGCGCTGTCGGTCACCGCTCCGGCGTCCGGCGGCAGTCCGTGGTGGGCGCCCGGGAGGGCCGCGGCCGGATTGGGCCGCTCGCCCTCCGGCTTCCGTACGGGCAGCGGCGGGGCGGAACGGCCGGACGCGGCCGCCGGCTCGTCGGGGGCGAAGGGCGAGTGGGGCCCGGCCTGGAGCAGTGCGTCCGTCGTCCGCGGTCCCGGCAGCAGCGGGTCCTGGTGTGCCTGTGGGGCCTGGAGTGCCTGTGGGGCGTGCGGTGCCGGTGTGGCCAGGGGTTCCTGTGAAACCTGGTGTGCCTCGGGTGCCTGCTGGGCCTGCTGGGCCTGCGGTGTACGTCCGGCCGCCCCCGTCTGCAGCCCGGTCTCGTCGGCGCCGAGCAGGGCGGTGGGCAGGACGAGTACGGCCTGGACCCCGCCGTAGATATTGGTCTGGAGCCGGACCGAGACACCGTGCCGACGGGCCAGCGCGGCGACCACGTACAGGCCGATCCGGCCGTCCTGGAGCAGATGGCCGACATTGACCTGGTCGGGCTCGGCGAGCAGGGCGTTCATCCGGTCCGTCTCGGTGACGGACATGCCGAGGCCCCGGTCCTCGACCTCGACGGCGAGTCCGGCGGTGACGTGCTGGGCGCGCAGCAGCACCTGGGTGTGCGGGGCGGAGAACACCGTGGCGTTCTCGACCAGTTCCGCCAGCAGATGGATGACGTCGGCGACGGCGTGGCCGCGCAGCGTTCCGTCGACCGGCGGCACCAGTTTGACGCGCGGGTACTGCTCGACCTCGGCGACAGCGGAGCGCATCACCTCGGTGAGGGAGACCGGGTTGGACCACTGGCGCCGGGAGATGGCGCCGCCGAGCACCGCGAGGTTCTCCGCGTGCCTGCGGATACGGGTGGCCAGATGGTCCACCTGGAAGAGGCCCTTGAGCAGTTCGGGGTCCTCCACCTGGTTCTCCAGCTCGTCGAGCAGCTGGATCTCCCGGTGCACCAGCGACTGGAGGCGCCGGGCGAGATTGACGAAGACCTCGACTTTCTGCTCGTCGACCGTGGTCACGGCGGGCGGGGCGATCCGCGCGGCCCGCACCACGGACTCCACGGCGGCTTCCTGCGCCCGGTTCAGCTCAAGGGCGAGCAGGTCGAAGGCGTCGCCCCGGGACGGCCCGGCGGTACCGTCCCGTCCGCCGGGCGGCGCCTCCCCCCTGCTGAGCCGGTCGACCACGGCCCGCAGGTCGGCCTGGCCGCGCGCGCTGGAGCGGCGCAGCCCGTTGCACCGGTCGAGGACTGTCCTGGTGACCCGGTCGGCGCCCAGCGCGGCGGCGGCCATGGCGGCTGCGGCGAGCGCGGCGCAGCCGGCCAGCACCCCGCGCAGCGCCACCGAGGGGTGGACCCCGGCGGAGTGGATCGTGTAGACAACGGCCGCGGTGCCGCTCAGCGCCGCCACGACGGTGGGGAGAATGGCGGTACGCAGCAGCTGAGGCCGTATGCGGGCCTCGGGTGCCGGCGGTACGGACCGTGAGCGGCGGGCGGACGAGGCCGGGGAAGGGCCCGGCCGGGGGGCCGGGCGGTGGCCCGTCCGGCCGTGCCGTCCGCCTTCCGGCCGGTCGTTCCGCGCTTCGGGTGCGCGTGGTTGAGACATCAGCGTCCTCGGTACGTGGGATACCAGGGCTCACCGACAGGGAATGCAACTCACCTGACGCGTCTCCCTGTTGATCAGCAGCCACTCACAGTAGTCGCCACGCCGTGCGGCCCGATGTCTAGTTGCCGAACTTGCGCGCCGATCGTCCCGCTCTGGTATGAGGGCTCGTACGCGCGGCCGAAAATTATGCTGGTGTCACGGCCCCGATATGGCTGGCGGCGCCGACATGACCGACGGAGCTGACATGACGGGCGGAGCTGACCATGGCTGACAGGGTCAACAGAGCTGACGGTGCCGACAGAACTGCCGGTGCCGGCCGGGCATCGGGCCTGCGGAACGGCCGGGCATATGGTCCGGGCAGTATTGCGCGCATGACGAATATCCGTTCACGCATGACCACGTGGCTGGGCCGCCGGTATCTGGCGAATATCCGCAAGAAGGGCTTCGATCTTTCCCGCGCTTCGATGCTTCCCGAGGCGACCCTCATGCCGTTGCGGCGCACCGGCCTCGACCCGGTGGCCGATCTCGGCGCACTGCGGGAGCGGGAACCGGTCAGCAAGCTGTCCGTACCGCTCGCTATGAACATCTGGCTGGTCACGGGCTACGAGGAGACCAAGGCGGTACTGGGCCGCACCAAGGGCTTCAGTAACGATTTCACCAATTTGATAGGCAGCGGCGGCGTCACCGAGGACCAGCAGCACCCGGGCGGCCTCGGCTTCTCCGACCCGCCGGTCCACACCCGTCTGCGCCGCCTGCTCACGCCGGAGTTCACCATGCGCCGGCTCGCCCGGCTCACCCCGCGCATCCACGAGATCGTCGAGGAACGGCTCGACGAGATGGCGCGGACACCGGGCCCGGTCGACCTCGTCCAGGCCTTCGCGCTGCCGATACCCTCTCTGGTCATCTGCGAACTCCTCGGCGTCCCGTACGAGGACCGGGAGGACTTCCAGCGCCTGGGCACCACCCGCTTCGACCTCTTCGCCGGGGCCGACGCCTCGTTCGGCGCGATCTCCGAATCCCTCTCCTACCTCCGCGACATCGTCAAGAAGCAGCGCGAGAACCCGGGCGACGGCCTGCTCGGCATGCTGATCAAGCAGCACGGCGACGCCATTGACGACGAGGAGCTGACCGGCCTCGCCGACGGCGTGCTGACCGGCGGCCTGGAGACCACCGCCAGCATGCTCGCCCTGGGCACCCTGGTGCTCCTCCAGAACCGGGACCACTTCGAGTCCCTCCGCGAGGACGACGCGGCCGTGAGCCCCTTCGTGGAGGAGCTGCTGCGCTATCTCACGGTGGTCCAGGTCGCGTTCCCGCGCTTCGCCCGCGAGGACATGGAGATCGCCGGTACCCAAATCTCCGCCGGTGACATCGTGCTCTGCTCCCTCAGCGGCGCCGACCGGGACGCGTCCCTCGGCCCGGACATGGACACGTTCGACCCCACCCGCCCGTCCTCCTCGCATGTCGCTTTCGGTTACGGCATCCACCGCTGCATCGGCGCCGAACTCGCCCGGATGGAACTCTGCGCGGCCTACCCGGCCCTGCTGCGACGCTTTCCGGCTATGTCGTTGGCAGTACCGGAGGAGGAGCTCGCGTTCCGCAAGTACTCCGCCGTCTTCGGCGTCGACTCGCTGCCCGTACACCTGGGCTGACCGGCGCCGGCCGGCGTGCCGTCCGGTCCCGCCGGAGCAGGGGCGGGCGGGACCGGCGGGACCCGGGGACCGAGCCCCCGCCCGCTCGGGATCGGCCCGCCTGTTCCCAGCATGTCCTCCCAGCGGCTGGTCAGACACCGCTGGGTGGTGGAGCGCACCCACCATGTCCTGGCTTTCCGCTGCTCCCTCCCCTTACTCGACCGAGTCCTTTCATCTGTCCCGGGCGGGACCGCCCTCGGTCAATTCTTCCGCCAGACGGTTCCGCGCGCCTCGTACTCCAGCATCGTCTCCGCGCCTGTCGCCACATCCGGCCCCAGTTCACGGTTGACCAGCCACAAGCCCAGGTCGAGACCCGAGGTGATACCCCCGGCCGTCACAAGATCCCCGTCATCGACCACGCGGGCGTCCTTGACGAGACCGCCCTGTTCCCTCAGATAGTCTTTCGCGCCGTGGTGTGTTGTGCACGGGCGTCCCGTCGTCAGGCCGGCCGCAGACAGAATCACCGCTCCGGTACACAGCGAACTGATCGTCAGCCCTTCACGGGGAGCGGCAGCGAGGGCACGGGGGAGAGTGGCGCCATCGATTTCGGCCCATACGCCGGGACCTTCACGGTGGGCGTAGCCGCCGCCCGGCACGATGACCACGTCCGCCGCTTCCGGCGACCACCGATACTTCACCTCTATGCCCGTGCCGTATCCGCAGCGGACCAGCCCAGGCTGTCCCGTTGTGACGTATCGGACCTCGATGCCGTTCGGACTGTGCATGGCTGCGGCGGAGAAGACCTCGTACGGGCCGATGCAGTCCATCTCCTCAACACCGTCGAACATCACGATGTGGACGCGCAGCGCGCCTGTGCGCCGCGTCGAGGCGACTGCTGCGCCGTCGTCCAGGGCGGTGGCAGCCAGTGCCCCTGCGGACAGGACGCCCGCGGCTGCTGACGTGTGGCGGATGAATTCTCTGCGGTGCATGGATGTGCCTTCCTGCGTGTGCGCCGGGGGCGTTGGTATCGGGCCCGCTTTGTGGCCCGCCCTCTGTAGTGGTCGTTCCGGGCGGTCGCAGAGTTCCTGCACGAGGACGTGTTTCCGCAGGGGGACGGTACTTATGAGTCAGCGGGCACCCACAACCTGCTGATCACCATGTGGCTGCGGATGGTTGACGACGTACACCGGCTGGAGACGAAGTTCGCCGTCACGTACCCCACACTGCGCGTCCTGGACCGGACGGTCACCCTGCACGTGCCGAAGCGCATGGGGCAGATCTTCGACGCCGACGGTCACGCCTCCGCGACGGTCGCGCTGGGATCGTGGGCCGGCGTGGCCTGATCAGGCCCCACGCGGCGAAGCCATGACGGAGCCAGGCCATGGCGGAGGGGTGCCCTCTTTTTAAGTCACACGCTTGACTTATGTCGGCGGGCTCCCTTCACTGATCGCGTACGCCGGAGACGACCCGGGCACGGGATGGCGAAGGGGCCGTGATGACACAGGACTTCCGCGAGGGCACGATTGACTACCCGCTGGAGATGGCGAGCGCGCTGGAACCGCCGGCCGAGTGGGCGGAGCTGCGGGACAAGTGCCCGGTGGCGGGCATCAGACTGCCCAGCGGGGACGAGGCGTCGCTGCTCACACGGTACGAAGACGTCCGGCTGGTCCTGTCCGATCCGCGCTGCACACGCCGGCTGGACGCGGACGACGCCGCCAGGATCTCGGAGAACGACACCGGCGGAGTCTTCAACGACTCGATGGCGGAGTCCATCAACTCCGCCGGGCAGGCGCGCTGGCGGCGGATGCTGACCAAGTGGTTCACCGCGAAGCGGATGACCGCGCTGCGCCCGGGGATCGAGGCGATGACCCATCAGCTGATCGACGGGATGATCCAAGGGGCCGCCGGGGGCCGCAACACCGCGGACCTCAAGGCGAGTGTCGGGTTCCCGCTGCCGGTCTGGGTGATCTGCGATCTCCTCGGCGTCCCGGACACCGACCGGGACCGCTTCGCCCGCTGGTCGGACATGCTGCTGAATCTGACGCGGTACGGCCAGAGCGAGATCGACGCCGCGAAGGCCGAGTTCCACACGTATCTGGCGGAGCACCTGGAGACGAAGCGGGCCGAGCCGGGCGACGACCTGCTCAGCGCGCTGATCACCACCGTCGATCCGGACGGCGGACGGCTCACCGACGACCAACTCGTCGCCACCGGACAGGCGTTGCTGGTCGCCGGACATGAGACGACGGCCAACATGATCGGCAAGATGATGGCCATGCTGCTCGCGGACCGCGGGCGGTGGGAGCGTCTGCTCGCGGACCGCTCGCTGGTGCGTCCGGCGGTGGAGGAAGTGCTGCGGTTCGACGCCAACCCCGGG
This sequence comes from Streptomyces sp. NBC_00466, assembly GCF_041433995.1. Classification (NCBI taxonomy): domain Bacteria; kingdom Bacillati; phylum Actinomycetota; class Actinomycetes; order Kitasatosporales; family Streptomycetaceae; genus Streptomyces; species Streptomyces sp. NBC_00466. The sequence goes on from NZ_CP107896.1 coordinate 80,052, forward strand.
TTCGGGATGCCCCGTTACGTGAACGAGGACATCGAGGTCTCCGGCACCGTACTGCCCCGTGGCACCACCGTGGTGTGCAGCATGGCCGCGGCGAACCGGGACGAGGCCGCGTTCGACGGGGCCGGCGCCATGGCGCTCGACCGGCGCCCCAACGCCCACCTCGCCTTCGGCGCGGGCCCGCACTCCTGCCTGGGGCAGTCGCTCGCGCGGACCGAGCTGCAGACCGTGCTGGACGTCCTGCTGGAGCGGCTGCCGACTCTGGAACTCGCTGTCCCGGCGGACGAGTTGCGCCGGGTCGAGGGTCTGGTCGTCGGCGGGCTCCGCGAGCTTCCGGTGCGGTGGTGACCGTGTCCGCCGCGAGAAGCACCCGTTCCCCGCGGGCCGACGGGACAAAGGAGGCCATTCTCGACGTGGCCGAGCGGATGTTCGCCGAGCACGGCGTGTTCGCCGTCTCCAACCGTCAGATCAGCGAGGCCGCGGGGCAGGGCAACAACGCCGCCGTCGGCTACCACTTCGGCACGAAGACCGACCTGCTGCGCGCGATCGTCCGCAGGCACAGCGAGCCGATCGACACCGTACGGCGGCGCATGGTCGACGCGGCCGGCGACTCGGCCGACGTACGGGACTGGGTGGCCTGCCTGGTCCGTCCGAGCACCGAGCACCTGGCCGAGCTGACCCACCCCACGTGGTACGCACGGTTCGGCGCGCAGCTGATGACCGATCCGGTACTGCGCGAGATGGTCATCGACGAGTCGTTCGGCCCGTCGGTCCAGCAGACCCTGGACGGACTCAACCGCTGCCTGCCCGGACTGCCGCTGCCCGTACGGATCGAGCGCGGCGACATGGCCCGCAACCTCCTGGTCCACATGCTCGCCGAACGCGAACGCGCCCTCGCCGACGGAGCCCACACAGCCCGGGCCAGCTGGCACACGTACGCGACCGGCCTGATCGACGCGATCACCGCGATCTGGCTGGCCCCTGTGACACCTGCCGACTGAGCGGTCTGCCGGCCCATTCCCGGTCCGCGCGCTGCCGCCTTGGCCTGCAAGGGGGCGCAGGGGTCTCCCCGGCCGCCAGGACCGGGGAGGTCACTCCGGCTTGCCGGCCTGCGCCGGGCTCAGTTCCGTGCGGAGGAGTGCGAGTGCCGCGCTGACCGGGGGCACGACCAGTGCCGTCAGGAGCAGCAGACTCACGGCGGCCGGGACGATCTCCATCACGGAGCCGGCGGCGTAGGGGTTGTCGTTCGTGAGCCACAGCACCGCGAGGCCGACCGGGTGGGCGAGGGGCTCCGCCGCGTACGACAGGGCGAGGTACGCGGCGACGGCGGCGGCCGTGAGCAGCGCGCAGACGGGCAGCGCCCGCCGGCGTCGTGCGCCGCCCGTCAGCGACCAGGACCGGCGTACGGCAGCCCGGGCGGTCGACGCGCCGTTCGCCGCGGCGGCGGTGGCGAGGCTCAGGCGGAGCCATACGAAGAGCGCGACGATGACGACGACGGACGTCAGACCATTGGCCAGCAGCCGGTAGCGCGTACTGCTCCAGTAGTCGAGTGGCTCGAACTCGATGCCCATCATGCCTCCGTGCCGGAAGAACCCCGCCACGAAATAGGCCAGCAGAGCCAGGGGCACCGTGCACAGGAGCGTCAGCAGCTGCACACGGAAGGCGAGCCAGAGGTACGGGCGGCTGCGCCGCCACAGCTCACCGGGGCCCAGGTGCCGGCCGTCCGCCTCCGCGTCTCGAACGGCCACGGCGTTCGCGATGTGCAGCAGGGCGAGGGCGAAGAAGGCGAAAAGCAGCAGCAGTCCCATGAAAGGGAGGCTCCTGAGGAAGATGGAGGTGTACTGCTCCGGGAAGTAGCCCACGGGCGGATCCTCGTACGCTATGTCGGAGCGAGCGAACTTCCACGTGAGGGCGAAGTTGTGCCAGGAGAGGGCGAACGCCGCGGCCACCAGCGCGGAGCCCACGAGCGCGGCGAGCAGTGCGACGCCGAACGAAAAGCCGTACAGGCCATGCCAGTTGCCGCGGATGAGCCCCAGGGTGTCCGCGGTGAGCCCGCGCCGTCGCGGCGGCCGTCCCTGGGTTCCAGTTCCCTCCGGGAACTCCCGGTTCTCCGTTCCGTCCGGCAACGCTGCCTGCCGGTTCTCACGCGTCACTGCTCGCGCCCCTCTCCGTACCGTGTCGGCGGAGCCGTCCTCCGCCGGTTCCGCGTATGCCCCCACCGCATGACGTCAGTCACCGCCGCTGTCCTCACTCCGGAGACGCGGCGCTGAGGACGCCCGGTCAGTGCTTGACCGGCGGGCAGTAGCCGGTGTCCGCGCCGATGGAGTTGATCTCGGCGTTGGAACGGGAGTCTCCGGCGTAGTTGATCTGGTTGGTGCAGCTGACTCCGGACTTCGCGGGGGTACCTGCGGGCGTGCTCTTCTTCTCCGGTGCCGGGCAGTGGCCGGTGTCCGCGCCGATGCTGTTGATCTCGGCGTTCGAACGGGGGTCGCCCGCGTAGTTGATCTGGTTGGTGCAGCTGACTCCGGACTTCGCGGGGGCACCTGCGGGCGTGCTCTTCTTCTCCGGTGCCGGGCAGTGGCCGGTGTCCGCGCCGATGGAGTTGATCTCGGCGTTCGAACGGGGGTCGCCCGCGTAGTTGATCTGGTTGGTGCAACTCACCCCGGACTTCGCGGAGGTGCCGGAGGTCCCGCCCTTGGCGGACTTGGATGCGGGAGCGGGGGACTGCGCACTTGAGGAGGAGGAAGAAGAAGAGGACGAGCCGGCCTGGGAGGACGAGGCCGAGTCGGTGCCGTTGTTGTCACAGGCCGTGAGCGCGAGGCCGGCCGCCACAGCGACGAGGGTGAACATCGAGATCTTCTTCTTCCGAACGAGCATCATTCTCTCCTCAACGAGTTCCTGCCCCCTTGCGGGCAGGCGCCATCTGACCTTGGGAACACCGGCCGACCGGCCGGTGACCGGGCCTCTTGCCGTGGTTCTGCAAGGTGTGATGCCGGAGTGTCCCCAGGAAGTTCCTGGCAGGATCGCCGTATGACAGGACCGTGACATTCGGCCCGGAGGACTGACTTGGCGCTCACGAGCAACGACACAGCCCCCGCCGACCAGTGCCGGTCGGCGGGGGCTGTCGGTGACTCAGGGTTGCGGCTACGGTCAGGCGCTCAACTCGCCGTCCCGCAGGGCAGAGACGAACGCCGCCCACCCGTGCGCGGCGAACGTGAGCGCGGGACCGTGCGGGTTCTTGCTGTCGCGTACGGGAACGATGGCGGCGAAGTCGTCGGAGACCTCGACGCACTCGCCGCCATCCGAGTTGCTGTACGAACTCTTGCGCCAGGACACCGAGCTCAGGTCGAGGGATCGCACGGTACTTCCTCCAACAGATTCAAAACGAACTTCCGCGACTCAGCAGGGGACATCGCCAGGTCACGCACCTCATCGTACGTGCGTTGGAGCCGATCCACCGGATTGTTCTCCTCGATGAGATCGCCCCTGTACGCATTCTCTGTGTACGCGACCGTACGCCCGTCCGGAAGCCGTAGGAACATCAGCGTCGTGCTGTCCAACCCGTACGGTCCCGCGCTGAATGGGAGAACGTGAAGTGTCACGTTGCCGCGCTCCGCAGCCTCCGCCAGGTACTCCAACTGCCTCCGCCACTGGCCAAGATCGCGCAGTGGCGTCCGCAAGACCGCCTCCGAAAGGATCGTCCGGAATGGAGGCGCGCCCGCCCCTTCAAGCAACTCCCGCCGCCCCATCCGAGCCTCCACCTGCTGCGTCAGCTCAGGCTCCTTGATCCCACCAGCAGCCAGCACTTCCCGCGCGTACCCGGGCGTCTGCAAGAGCCCCGGCAGCACGCTGACCCCGAAATGCCACAGGCTGGTCGCATCCGACTCCAAGGACATGTACTGCCGGTACCGCTCCCGGAACTGCGTACGGTCCCTCATCGCCAGCTCCCACAGGACGAGCAGCATCCCCTGAGTGCCGAAGAAATGGTCCAACGCCTGGGCCACCTCGGGCCCACCCAGTGTCTCGCCCTTCTCCATCTTGCCGAAGAGCGAATAGTCCCAGCCGACCCGCTCACCGAGCTGCCGCAGACTGATCCCGCGTTCGACACGCAGATTCCGTAACTCCTCCGCGAACCGCTGACGCGGCTCCTGGCTGCGGCTGGTGACGAGGCGTCGTTGCGGCATGGCGCTCCTTCCAGGGCGGTCCCGGCCTGCCCGGAATCCGCCCCCGTACCGGTACACATACACGCGCGCCCGCCCGTCCCCCGCATTCCCAGTGGAACGTGTGGAACGACCCGGACCGCAGGAGAACGAGAACGCGCCATCGGTGTACCCCGGCCCACCTGGGCGACATTCTCGTAACACCCCCACTACGCACCGTAATTCACCGCTGGTGGGCCCGGCAGCGAAACCGCCCAACAATCCGCGAGGAGACCCCAAGCCATGTCGACGCCTCCCCCGCTCCCCCGCCGTACCCCCCACAGCGGCCCCTCCACCGACAGCCCGAAGGTCCAGGAGGCGCTCGACGCACGGGACACGCTCGCAGAGGCTCTGACCACCGCCGGCATCCAACTCCCCGCCATGGACGTACGCACGCCCTGGTTCGAGCCCGGGCCGGACCAGGACGACACCCCGGCGAGCACCCGGTACGCGCTGGTGTATCTCGGTGTGTGTTCCGCGCCGGTCGCGCTCGCGCTGGCCGCCGTCATCGCGAAGGGCGCGGGGCAGTGAGCGCCATCCGGCAACCGGACCCTTCCCCCACCGCGCTCCCCCGTCCCGGAACGGCCGTTCGCGACATCGCTAGCAACCGCGTCGGCATCGTCATGGCGCACGAGGGCCCTTGGATCCAGCTCCGGCCGCTGGGTGGCGGTCGCGAGTGGGACGCCGACCCGGCCCGCGTACGCCCGGTCGGCCCGGCCGAACTGCTACAGGCCCGCGTCGCCGAGGCCAACGCCCGCAGCCGATCCGGCCTGGGCACCGGCACCGCACCGGAGCCGAACTGAACCTCGCACAGGCGTCGGTCTCGCCCGAGGGACGCCGGTCCGGCCGGCGCCCCTCGGTCACTGCTGCGCGAGTACCGGGTCAGCACTGTGCGGGTGCTGACCCCTTGGTCACTGCGCCCCGGAGCAGATGCCCTGGACGGTCACCCAGATGTTGTTGTCGGGGGTGGTGCCACTGGCCACCACTCCACCGGATTCACAGCCGGGCGGAAGCTTGTAGTCCGCGTTCGCCCGGGCACCGTCCAGCGAGCTGCTGACCCCGGTGACATAGACGTAGTAGGTGGACGAGTCCATCGACACCACTCCCCGCACCGGCGCGGCAGTGGCGGCCGACGCCGGGGCGGCCAGCGCCACCCCGGCCAGCAAGGCCGCCGCGACCGCGGCGAGTCTGGTCGTCGCTAACATTCCGTTCAAGGGATTCTCCCCATCAATGGCCTTACGGCGCACGGTAGTTACGCCGCACGCATGGAATTTAAGGGGCAACTCCGTGCGCTGCAACAGCCGTTGCATCCTGCGCAACCGAGGGCAGCGCGATGCGGATGGGCAGCACACCGCAGCACATCGGCCAGGCCGAAGACGACCAACAGCACCCGCGGTGACGGCCCGCAAGTGGAGGCCGGTATCCACTGATGCCTCTCACTGAGGGCGACGGACGGGCAACCACTTTCCACACTGGAAAATATGTGGCACGATGGAAAACGTCAGTCCGATCGTGTGCCCCAGGGAAGGTCCGTGTGCTCATGCCGCCGCAGGAGAACGAGTCCGCGCTCAACGCCGAAACCGGCTCGGTGGAGTACGCCGCGGGTGCCCTGCGGGACGTGGAGACGGCCCAGGAGCGGGCCCGCCTCCGGTCCGGTCTTCTCCCGGCGTGGTACGGGCCGACCGCGGCTGTGGCCGTGATCGTGCCGAGCGCGGTGCGGGCCTGGAGCGACGACAAGGGCGGTCAGGCAACCCTGATAGCGCTTGTGGTGGCGCTTCTGGCATTCGCCGTCATCGTCGTGCTCGCGCGGGCAGCGCGCAGGGGAGCCGGGGTTCTGATCGACCGGTCCTGGCCCGCGCGGCTGTGGCGGAGTCGGATCGCGCTGCCGGCCGTCTTCCTGGCCGGCGGTCTGGCCGGATGGCTGTGCTGGGCCCTCGGAACAGGCCAAAGCACCGCGCAGCTCACGGCGTTCGTCGTGGCCGGGCTCGGTGTCTGGGTGACGTGCCTGGCCCGCAACGCGGTGATCAGACGGACCCTGGCGGAGCTGGCATGACGGGCACTCCACCGGGACAGGGACGGCCGGCGCTGGACGAGACGATCCAGCATCCGACCCGGCTGGCCGTCGCCGCCTTCCTCTCCGCGTGCGACGAGGCCGACTTCGCCGCCGTACGCGACGGCTGCCAGGTGTCCGACTCGGTCCTCAGCAAGACCGCCTCCGCGCTGGAGGCAGCCGGATACCTGGACATCCGCAAGGGCCATGTGGGCAAGCGCCCCAGGACCTGGCTGTCCCTCTCCCCCACCGGCCGGCAGGCGCTGGACGACCACCTCACCGCGCTGCAGGACATCGTGGCCGCGGCCCGGCAGGCCAGCGCCCGCGAGCAGGCCGGGCAGGGCGGCTGAGCCACGGGGCATCTCGACCCGGCCCCGGGCAGGCGTCACGAGGAGGCGGGAGGGGCCGAGGCCTGCCGGCCGCAGCGGGTCACCCCGCCTCCGGGACCGCGATGTCTCCGTCGCACCACGGGTCGATGGGTGCACTCTCCAGACAGCGCCCCAGTTCGTCGAGAATCCATCCCTGGCGCTTCACCGTCCGCAGCACGATGCCGTGGTCGGCGATCTCCAGCCCCGGACACTCCGCCCCGATGCGCTCCTCCAGGTCGTGGGCGCTGTCCACGGAGTGCAGCCACGTGGACATGAGGATGTTCGTCTCGCCGCTGGTCGCCGTCAGCAGCCGGATGCCCGACATCCGGCTGAGCCGCTCACAGATCTGTCGCCGCTGCGGGACCGCCACCCGCGCCCACATGAGTGAGGTGACCGGCCACCCCGTGATGTGCTGGGCGATCTCGCAGCGGAACGCGACGGCGCCCGTCCGCTCCAGCCGCGCGAGACGGCGACGGGCCGCGGTCTGGCTGGTACCTGTGCGCTCCGCGAGATCGGAGACGGGCAGTCGGCCGTCCGGGGCGAGGGCCAGCAGCAGGTCTCTGTCCGGACCGTCCAGCGTGCCGGGCAGGGCCTGGCGCGGCGCGGTCTCGTCCGCGACGGCCTGGAGGAGCAGCTGCTCCGAGCGAGGGAGCGCATCCAGCCGCCAGTCGCTCCCGGCGACAAGGATGCGCGTGGTGATCTTGGTACTGACCCGCACCACACCGGGCAGACGGCTCACCCGGTCCAGGATGAACCGGGACAGGCCCGGCAGATCCCGGGTCACCGCGTTGATGTGGATGTCCCGTCCGCTGGCCAGCTCCATGACGGATTTCGTCCGTGGGTCCCTGGCCAGGGCGAGTGCCACCTCGTGCCGGGCCGACGGCTCACAGTCCACGTCGATGAACGCGTTGCACAGGGATCGCCACAGGCCGGGGCTGCCTGTCGCGGTGACCCAGGCCAAGCCGCGGTCCGAGATCCGGCCCCAGCGGCGCGCGACCGTCACCGCGCTGAGTCCGAGCACCTCGCCGATCGCCGTCCAGGAGGCCCGTGGCGCGATCTGCAGGGCGTGGGCGATGGCCATGTCCGTCTCGTCCAGCTCGGCCTGGAGCGCGACGGCGGAATCCTTCACACGAAGACGGTCCATGGCGATTCTCTTCGATTTCCTGGGTCGGTGGACGGGAGGTGCCCACGATGGGCCATCAGCAACGGGCCACGCAAGAGTGGCGGACGGAGCGCTGTCTCCTCGGGCGACCCCGGAGAACACAGAGCGCATCTCTCACGAAAGGGTCGGATTCCGATGACGCAGAGTGAGCAGCAGCCGTGGGAATGGGACGAGTCGACCTGGCGCGGCCATGTCGGGCACGTACGCGCCGGGCGCTCCCTCGCACCGGACGCCTGGCCCGGCGGCGCCCGCTGCGCGGTAGCCGTGTCCTTCGACTCGGACCACGAGACCCCGGCTCTGCGCGACGGTGAGACGCGCCCCGCGAAGCTCGCCCAGGGCGAGTACGGCGCCCGCGTGGCCGTGCCCAAGATCCTTGACCTGCTGGAGCGCCACCGCATTCCCGCGAGTTTCTTCATGCCGGCCGTCTGCGCGCTGCTGCGTCCGCAGGAGGCGAGGGCCTACACGGCCGCGGGCCACGAACTGGCCGTCCACGGCTGGATCCACGAGCGCAACACTCTGCTCACCGCGGGGACCGAGCGTGAGCTCCAGTTGCGGTCCGCCGACACCCTGGAGCGGATCGGCGGCGTACGCCCCGTCGGTATCCGCACACCGAGCTGGGACTTCTCGCCGCACACCCTGGCGATCACCCGTGAGATGGGCCTGCTCTACGACTCCTCGCTGATGGCTGACGACGAGCCCTACGAGCTGGTCGAGCACGGCGAGGCGACAGGCGTGGTGGAGATCCCCGTGGAGTGGATCCGCGACGACGCGCCCTATTTCATGATGGATCGCTTCGCCTCGCTGAGGCCCTACATCGCGCCGCGCGACGTACTCCGGATCTGGCAGGACGAGTTCGCCGCCGCGTACGCGGCCGGCGGCCTGTTCCAGCTCACGCTGCACCCGCATATCATCGGCCACCGCTCGCGCCTCGTCGTACTGGACGAGTTGCTCGCACACATCGGTGAGCACGACGCGGTGTGGTTCGCCACCCACCGGGAGATCGCCGAGCACTGCCTCGCGCAACGCCCGGCCCGCTGACCTCAACGGCCGCCGCACTGCTGATCGTTACAGACGACGGCGCCTCATCGCCCCACCCGGCACAAGCCGCATCCGTCACATCCGGACGCACCTCGGCGCCCCGGCTCCCGTTCGCGACCCCCGGGGCCCGCTCCCACGCCGCCGTGCCCGCTCGCCGGCCCGCGTGACCACACACCGCGCGACTCCCCCCGGCGCGTCCATCCCCGTTCCACCGAGTTCATCCCGCTCACCCCCACCCGGCATCACCGCTCGCACCCAGGACTCTGCCCCCGTGCTCCCGCCGCCGATCCGTCCCCCGTGACGCTCCAAGGAAAGCGAGGATTTCCTCGTGCCACTCGACACCGCCGCATCCGGTATCGCCCCATCTCCCAAGCTGACACCCCGGCAACGCAAGGCCCTCGTCGCCGGAGCCGTGGGCAACACCGTCGAATGGGTCGACTGGGCCCTCTACGGCATCTTCGTGAAGATCATCGCGGATGTCTTCTTCCCGAAGGCCGACGGAACGGTGGCACTGCTCTCCACCCTCGCCGTCTTCGCCGTCGGCTTCGTGATGCGCCCGGTGGGGGCCGCCTTCCTCGGCGCGTACGCCGACCGGCACGGCCGCAAGAAGGGACTCGCCCTCACGATCGGCCTGATGGCAGGCGCCGGCTTCGTCATCGCTCTGACCCCGGGCTACGGGACGATCGGCATCGCGGCCCCCCTGGTCCTCCTGCTGTCGCGGCTGGCCCAGGGCTTCTCCGCAGGGGGCGAGTTCGGCTCGTCCTCGGCGTTCCTGGTGGAGTCCGCCTCGCCCGGCAGACGTGCCTTCGCCGGGTCCTGGCAGCAGGTATCCGTGGCGGGCGGCGTCCTGATCGCGTCTCTGCTCGGCACCACCTTCACCTCGTTGCTCAGCGAGGACGCCCTGCACGCCTGGGGCTGGCGGGCCGCCTTCATGATCGGCGCACTGCTCGGTCTGGCCGGGCTCTGGCTGCGGGTCTCCGTCGAGGACACCGACTCCTTCAACGAGGCCAGGGCCGACGGCCAGGCCAGGAAGAACCCGTTGAAGGCCATGCTCGTCGAGCACCCGGCCGCCGCGCTCCGGGTCGCGGGCATCACGGTCGCCGGCACGCTGACCTACTACATCTGGGTCAGCTACCTTCCGACGTACGCCAACCTCACCACGGGTATACCGCTGAACCGGGCACTGCTCTCCCAGACGCTGTGTCTGATCGTCTTCCTCGTGCTGCTGCCTTTCGCGGGGCTGCTCTCGGACCGGCTCGGGCGCAAACCCACCATGGCGGGCTTCGCGGCCGGCTTCGTTGTCCTGGCCTGGCCGATGCTGCACATCCTGAACGACAGCTTCCTCGTGCTGTTCCTGGTACAGCTCACCGGCATGCTGCTGATCCTCGGCTACTCCGCGAACTGCGCGGTGATCATGGCCGAGCAGTTCCCGCCGGAGGTACGCGCCACCGGCATCGCTCTCCCGTACGCGCTGGCCGTCGCCGTCTTCGGCGGCACCGCCCCGTACGTCACGACCTGGATGAGCGACTCCGGTCACGCCGACAAGCTCTGGCTGTATGTCTCCGGCTCCGCCCTGATCTCTCTCATCATCTACCTGACCATGCCCGAGACGAAGGACAAGGAGTTCACCTGATGGCGCACGTACTGGTCACCGGTGCCGCGAGCGGCATCGGACGGGCCGTCGCCGAGCACTTCGCCGCCGCCGGCCACCGACTGACGCTCGTCGACATCGACGCCACCCCACTCGCGGACACGGCGAAAGCACTGGGCGCGGCCCACCAGGTCCGTGACCTGTGCTCGGCCGACGGCCCGTCCGATGCCGTCAGCGACGGATGGCAGGCCCAAGGGCCGGTGGACGTGCTGGTCAACGCGGCCGGTATCTACCCGTCGCTCGACATGGCCGAGGTCACCGCCGCCGACTGGGACCGCGTCCTCGCCCTCAACACCCGCGCCCCGGTGCTCGCGACGGCCGAATTGGCACGGCGGGCCATCGCCTCCGGCAGGACCTCGTCGGTGGTCAACATTTCGTCCGGCGCGGCACTGCGTGCCCGGCCCGGCGGGGGCCCGTACGCCGCGTCGAAGGCGGCGCTGGAGATGGCGACCCGCGCAGCCGCCCTCGAACTGGGCCCGCACGGCATCCGCGTCAACGCCGTCAGCCCCGGCTTCATCGACGTCGACAGCACCTGCAACCCCGTCACCGATGCCTACGCGGCGGCTGTCTCCGTCAACCCGCTGGGACGGCCCGGCACCCCGGCGGACATCGCCCGCGCCGTCGTGTGGATCGCCGGCCCCGACGCCTCCTGGGTAACCGGCGAGATCCTGCGCGTGGACGGCGGCAGCGGCACCGGTGCGACCCACCTGCCCCGGCTGTGGCCCCCGCCGGTCACCTCCCCCACCGGCGGCACCGCCGCCACCGGTACTCCTGCGCCGGACCCGGACCCGGACACCACGAAGGGACTCACCTCATGACCGGCGATGCCTACACCGTTGTCGGGGCGGGCGCCATCGGCGGCACCCTCGCCCACAGTCTCGCGGCCGCCGGACACCCGGTCACCGTCATCGACACCGACGCCGGCCACGTGGCAGCGATCCGGGCGGACGGGCTGACCATCCTGCGCCGCGGGGAACGCGAGAGCGTCCGCCTCGACGCGGCCACCCCCGACACGTACCAGGGGCCACACCTGGAGCGTGTCCTGCTCAGCGTCAAGGCACATGCGACCGAGCAGGCCATGCGCTGGATCGCACCGCGCCTCGCCCCGGACGGCTACGTCGTCTCCGTACAGAACGGCTTCAACGAAGCGCTCATAGCCGAACACATCGGCGCCGACCGCACCGTCGCCGCCTTCGTCAATATCTTCGCCGACCTCGTCGAACCGGGCGTGGTGCGCGACGGCGGTCCCGGCGCGTTCGTCATCGGCGAAGTGGGCGGGGCGCCGGTCTCCGCCCGGGTGCGCGCCCTGGTCGCCGATCTCCAGGCGTGGGGTCCCGCACTCGCCACCGACAACGTCGAGGGCTACCTGTGGGCGAAGGCCGCGTTCGGCGCGATGCTCTCGGCCACCGCGCTGGCCGACGCCCCCATGGCGGACCTCACGGACCGCCACCGCGCCACCATGTACGCGCTGGCCGCCGAGGTATACGCGGTGGCAGACGCGGCCGGTGGGCGCCTGGAGTCCTTCGACGCCTTCGAGGCGCCCGCCTTCCGGCCCGACAACGACCCCGCCCTGCGCGGCGCCGCATGCGACCGGCTGACGGCGTGGCTGCGCACCCAGCCCAAGGACCGTAGCGGCATCTGGCGCGACCTGGCCGTCCGCCGCCGCCCGGTGGAGGTGACCACGCACTACGCACCGGTCCTCGAACAGGCGCGGCGCGCGGGCCTGGATGCTCCGGTGCTACGGGCCGTCCTGGACGGTCTGCGGGAACTGGAGCAGGACCCGTCCACCATGTCCGAGTCCCGGCTGGACGCCCTCGACCGCCTCGCCATGTCCGGCGGCCGCACAGCCGGGACCGGCGGACCCGACTGCCACACCCTGCCCGCGGGGCCCGTGCTCACCGAGGCGCAGGCCGTCGCCGTCCACGGCTGGCTGGACGAACACCGTGACGCGATGGACGCCGACCTCGCCGCCTACACCTCCCAGGAGAGCTCCAGCGACGACACCGTGTCCCTCGCCGCCTGCCTCGACTGGCTGCGCGGCTGGCTCGACGCCTCCCTCGGCGCACCCGCGAGCGAGGAGGTGCACCCGCGCGAGGACGCGGGCGACATCCTGATCCGCCGCTACGCCGGCACGGGCCCGTCAACAGGGGCCCCGGTACTGCTCGTCGGCCACTACGACACCGTCTGGGCCACCGGGACCCTGCCGGACTGGCCCTACCGCCGGGAGGGGGACCGCATCTCAGGGCCGGGCGTGTTCGACATGAAGGCAGGACTCGTCCAGGCCGTCTGGGCCCTGCGCGCGCTCACGGCGCTCGACTTGCCGCGTCCTGAGTGCACCTTGCTGCTCAACGGGGACGAGGAGACCGGCAGCAGGGCGTCGAGCGACGTCATCGTCGCCGAAGCGCGGAAGTCCCGGGCGGCACTGGTTTTCGAGGCGAGCGCGGACGGGGCGGTGAAGACGACCCGTAAGGGGGTCGGACTGTTCTCCCTCACCATCACCGGTGAGGCGGCCCACGCCGGCCTCGACCCGACATCCGGTGCCAGCGCGGTCAACGAGATCGCCCGCCAGGTGCTCGCGCTGGAAGCCCTCGCGGACCCGGCAGCCGGGACCACCCTCAACGTGGGCGTGCTGCACGGCGGTACCCGCAGCAACGTCACGGCGGCGGAGGCGACCGCACAGCTGGACATCCGGGTCGCGACCGACGACGAACGCGCCCGTCTGGACGTCGCCCTGGCCGGACTCGCCCCGGCCGACACCCGGACCAGCCTGCGGCTCGCCGGAGGATGGAACCGTCCTGTCTTCGAGCGCACCGAGGGCGTCGGCCAGATCTTCGCCCTCGCCAGGTCCTGCGCCGCGCCGCTCGGCCTGGATCTGCGCGAGACAGCCGTGGGCGGCGCCAGCGACGGGAACTTCGTCCTCGCCGCGGGTACCCCCGTCCTGGACGGACTCGGCGCGGTGGGAGGCGGTGCCCACGCCCGCAGCGAGCACGTGAAGCTCAGCGGCATGGTCGAACGCTCCGCCCTGGCGGCGGGCGTCCTCGCCGCCTTCGTCACCGCCTGACGCGGGGCACCAGCGGGTGACGGTGTGGCGCCTTACGTCCCGGGTCGAACGTCGGCCCGGGACGTAGGGGCCCGGAGAGGGCCCGGAGTAACTGCCGCTGGTAGCGGCGTTGTCCGGGTTCGACGACGTGACGGCAGTACGGGCGGCTGGGTGGCCGCGTCCGGCGGCGTTGCGCCCGGCTGAGGGACCGGCGGGCCGTCTAGTATCGGCCTGTGGGACAGCCCGACCAGCGCGCCGAAGGCGCGGGACCGTTCACCACCCGGCTCACCTGGCACCCGCCCGGCGGCGGCACCGCCATCTGGGAATCCCGGCTCGCCCGGCGCCGCGGACTCATCGCCGTCCACCCACGCGGAGCGGCCACCGTCCATCACGCCAGCGCCGACGACACCGCCGTCGCCCGCCTGCGCAACCTCAACGCGATCGCCGCCACCGCCTTCATCATCGGCGGGGCGCTCTTCGCGGCCGGTGCCGCCGTCGCCCAGTTCGGCTCCGGCGACGCCACCACCTCCGCGTCGATCTACTTCGCCGGCGGTCTGTTCTTCAACACCGGCGGGTATGTGTCCCTGCTCCAGGTCATCAACGCCCCGCGCCCCGTGGCCGGGGGCGAAGGCGCCCTGGTCACCCGGAACTGGCGGTGGTGGAGTTACGAGCCGAAACACCTCGACTGGCTGGGCGCGTTCGTCCTGTTCGTCGGCACCCTGGTGTTCGCCGTCAACCTGCTCGACTCCTTCCTGCACGGCCTGAACGTCCAGCAGATCAACCGACTGATCTGGTCGCCCGACGTCATCGGCTGCGGGCTCTTCCTCATCTCCGGCCACCTCGCGTTCGTCGAGATCTGCCACGGCCGGCCGTGCATCCGGCAGCGCAGCCTCGGCTGGTGGATCGTCGCCGTGAACCAGCTCGGCTCCGTCCTGTTCATGGTCTCGGCACTCGCCGCCTACACCCGTCCCGCCACCGGCAGCCTGGTCAACGCCGGCATCGCCAACTGGGGCACGCTCACCGGTGCCCTCTGCTTCGCGCTCGGCGGTGTCCTCCAGCACGACGAGCACCCCTGACCTGGCCCCGCCAACGCCGTGACGGCTCCCGGTCTCACGCCCGCCACGGCCGGCCGGACTCGGCGTCAGAATTCCGCCAGCACCTCCGGGGCGCGCCGCCGACAGTGGAGCCATGACCACTTACGCAGCTCTTCCCATTCCGCCCGCCGCTCTGCGGGAACTCCGCGTCTCCGACGACTCCGGCCGGCCGCTGCAGCCGTACACCGCCCGCGAGGACGGCGTTCCCATCGACTGCGTGGGCAGCCCGCTGCGCTGCTGTCTGCGGTCCATCGAGCCCGGTGAGCGGGTCGCTCTCGTCTCGTACGCACCCGTGCGGCGCTGGGCGGCGGCGACGGGCGCCGCCCCCGGGGCGTACGACGAAGCGGGGCCGGTGTTCATCCACGCCGACGCGTGCGAGGGCCCGGACGGCGCCCACGGCTACCCCTTCGCGCGGCCGGGGGCGCTGCGCACCATCCGCCGGTACGACGCCGACGGGCACATCGTCGGCGGGCGCCTCTTCGAGATCCCCGAGGACGCGGGCGCCGGTTTCGACCGGGCCTTCGATGAGGCGTTCGCCGTCCCGGAGGTGGCGATGGTGCATGTACGCGCCCTGGAGTACGGCTGCTTCCAGTTCGCGGTGCGGCGGCCGTAGGCAGTCAACTCCCGCTCACCCGCCGGGGAGGTGAGCGGGGGCCGCCCGCGCTCAGGAGTGCTGCTCCTCCGCGAGGTCGAGACCGCTCCGGCCGACGGCCGGGGCGGTGTCCGGTCCGGCGGAGAGGCGCCACGGGTGGGCGATCGGCGGGGACACCGCACGCCACCACGGCTCGGACGGGATCTTGCCCGAGGGCTCGAAGGGTTCACCGGCCCGGGGCAGCGCCACCGCCTGCCCGGCCTCGCCGGCGGCGTCCCGCGTCCACTCGCCGGGCTCCGCCCACGGGTGGGTGGCGAGGTTGAAGGTGCCCCAGTGGATGGGCAGCAGCACGCCACCGGGCTTACCGCCCTGCAGATCGAGATGCGCCCGTACGCCTTCGGCCGGGGTCATGTGGATGTCGGGCCAGTACTCCGAGTACGCGCCGATCTGGATCATCGTGGCGTCGAAGGGACCGTGCGCGGCACCGATGTCCTTGAATCCGGGGAAGTACCCGGTGTCGCCGCTGTGGTAGATCCGGTGCTCGGGTCCCGCGACGGCCCAGGACGCCCAGAGCGTGTGCTGCTGGTTGCGCAGCCCGCGGCCGCAGAAGTGCCTGGCCGGCGTGGCGGTGAGCCGGATGCCGGCCACCTCCGCGGTCTCGTTCCAGTCCAGCTCGCGCAGCCGGTCGGCGGGCACGCCCCAGCGCTCCAGGTGGGCGCCGACGCCGAGCGGTACGGCGAAGACCGTGTCGGTCCCCGCGAGTGCCTTGATGGTGGGGAGGTCCAGGTGGTCGTAGTGGTCGTGCGAGATCACCACGACGTCGACGGGCCCGAGAGCGGCGAGCGGCAGCGGCGCGGGGTGCAGCCGCTTCGGCCCCGCGAACGAGAACGGTGAGCAGCGCTTGCCCCAGACGGGGTCGAACAGCACCCGTCGGCCGTCGATCTCGGCGAGCACGGTCGAGTGACCCATCCAGGTGAGCCGCAGGCCCGATGCCGGCGGCTTCGCGAGGTCGGCGACGGTGGTGGCGTGGACGGGCACGGTGCCTTCGGGGAATCGGAGGACCCGCTCCTCCTTGCGGAAGTAGACCTTCGCGAACTCGGCCATGGAGCCGGACGGCCGGGTCCTGGCGCCCACCGGGTTCTGGAACACGCCATCGGCGAAGTTCGGTGAGCGGCGGATACGTGCCATCCGCTCTCCGGCCGGGTCCGCACCGAAGCCCTCCGGCCGCAGCGCGCGGAGCCGGGGCGACAGAGAACGGGAATCGGGCACGAGGACCTCCAGGTGTGCGATGTCGATCCATTATGTGCGGCGGGCACGACGGTGGAGGAACGGCCTCGTGAACGGTCGCCGCCGCCACCGGGCACGGATCTGTCCCCGCCGGATCCGTGCCGGTGCGTACCGGCCCGTGTCAGAGCGGCAGCAGGTCGGGGCGCTTGGCCTCCACGTGGTCGCCGGAGGATTCTCCTCGGAGCCTGCGGCCTATCCACGGCACCAGGTGTTCACGGGCCCAGTGGATGTTGTCGCGCCGCACCTCGGCCGAGCCGCGCGGCGGCTCCGGGGGCCACGGCTGGTCCGGGTCGGCCGGTACGTCGAGGCCGAGCACCTGCGCGGCCCGCAGCGCGACACGCGTGTGGCCCTCGGGCGACAGATGCAGCCGGTCGTCGTCCCAGGCGCGCCTGTCCTGGATGGTCTTGAGGGACCACAGGTCGAGCACCGGGGCGCCGTGCCGTGCGGCGATGACCCGTACGTGCTCGTTGTACGTGGCGATCTTGCCGCGCAGATGGCGCAGGACCGGGACGCCGCGGGTATCGAACCCGGTGGTCACCATGACGGTGCCGACCGAGCCGGTCAGATCGGCGAGCGCCCGCTCGAAGCGCTCGGCCGCGTCGTCCGGGTCGGAGCCCGGCCGGATGATGTCGTTGCCGCCCGCCGAGAAGCTGACCAGGTCGGGGGCGAGTTTCTTGGCCCGCGGGACCTGCTCTTCGACGATCTGGTCGAGGAGCCGTCCCCGTACCGCGAGGTTCGCGTAACGGAAGGTGTGTTCGGGGACGCGGTCGTCCAGAAGTACGGCGAGCCGGTCGGCCCAGCCGACGAACTTCCCGTCGGGTCCGGGGTCCCCGACTCCCTCGGTGAAGCTGTCGCCGATCGCCGCGTACGACCCGATGATGTCTCTGTTCTTGATTGCCGAATCGTCTGCCACAACGGCCAATCCTGCACCTCACGATGTGACCTACGCGACCGTATTTAGGGGGTGACAGGCCGTGAGAAAAGCCACCTGGTCAGTTTGCCTGAAGAAGGAATAAGGGAGGCCACCGTGGATCTCCGGGGCACGATGCCTGCATGGCGCACCGATGTCGTATCGTCAAAAATCCAGGGCCGTTACGACACGGCCGGCGGCGGGTGCCACGGCACCGGCCCACCACGCGCCGACGGCGGCGACCAGCCACGCCGGCAGGACACCGAGGAGCCCCGTGACGCAGCAACTTCCGCAGGTCCCGTCGGCAGAACCCGACCTTGCCGGGGTGCGCAACTTCCGTGACGTGGGCGGGCTGCCGACCGTGGACGGACGGCGGGTGCGCCAGGGCAGGCTGTTCCGCAGCGGTCACCTCGCGCACGCCACCACGGAGGACGCCGTGTTCCTGTCCTCGCTCGGGCTCCACACGATCTTCGACTTCCGTAACGCCGCCGACGTGGCCCTGGACGGAAAGGACGTCGAGCTGGCGGGCGTCCGTCATGTCAATATCCCGCTGACGGACCCGGCCGACGGTTCCGAGTTCTGGCGCATGGTCCGCGACGGCGATCTGGACCATCTGCGGCGGGTCCTCTCCGATGACCGGGCCGCCGGCCGGATGTCCGCCTCGTATCGCTCGATCATCACCACCAAGACCGCCGAGCACAGCCGGGTGCTGCACTCGCTCGCCGAGGACAGCGTGCCTGCCCTGATGCACTGTGCGGCGGGCAAGGACCGGGCGGGGCTCTCGATAGCGGTGACGCTGCTCGCGGTGGGCGTGGAGCGCGACGCCGTCGAGGCGGACTACCTCAAGTCGAACGATCCCCGGCGGCGCTACCTGGTCAAGCGCAGTGACGAGTCGGCCGACGCGCACTCCACCGAGGTCATGCAGCTGCTGAGCCCGCTCTTCGAGGCCCGTGCCGAGTATCTGGAGACGGCCTTCGCGACCATCGACGAGACGTGGGGCACGACCGAGCGGTATCTCACCGAGGGGCTGAAGCTCGCCCCTGAGACACGCGAGAAACTGCGCGCCCGGCTGCTCGACGACGCCGCCTGAGCCGGGAGGACGGCTACTGCCGGCCGCCGAGCGTGAACAGCAGATAGACGAAACCGGCGAAGAGGTGGCCCGCCACCAGATAGGCGACAAGCCGGATGACGAGTCCACGGGGGAACTTCTTCTCCTCGTTCGCCTTCACCGGATTGGTTTCTGGCATGGCGGGGCCTCTCTTCGGAACGGATCGCGTGCGGGACTGGGCTCGTTGCGGGACTGGCTCATGGCGGAACTGGAGTGCAGGCCGGAGGTCAGTGCAGGTCGGGGCTCTGCAGCAGGGTGTGCATGAAGAGCAGCTCGGTCCCGCTCCGGGTCGCGGCGGCGATCCGGTGCGGGGTGAGCGAGTCGAAGTGGGCGCTGTCCCCGGGGTCGAGGTCGTGCGCCGCGTCGCCCAGGGTCAGCCGCAGCTTCCCGCTGAGGACGTAGAGCCACTCCTCACCGGGATGGACCCGGACGAGCTCGCCCTGCGCCCCGTACGGCACCTCCACCCGCAGGGCCTGCATCGCCCGGCCCGGGGAGCCCGCAGTGTGGTACGTCCAGCCGTCGGCCTCCACGGAGTCCCGGCGGCCGCCCCGGATGACGGGGTCCCGCTCGGGCGGCACCTCGCCGAGCAGCTCGGAGACCGACGTACCGTAGATGCGGGCCAGTGACAGCAGCATGGGCAGCGACGGCTGCCGAGCACCGGTTTCGAGCCGGGAGAGGTGCGCCGGGGAGAGACCGGCCCTGCGGGCCGCGGCCTCCAGGGTGAGCCGCCCGCGCCGGCGCAGTTCACGCAGGCGCGGGGCGACATCGGGCAGATCCTCCGCGGGGGTGCTCATACACCCCATTGGGACAGCAGAATGCCTCAGAGGCAAATAATTTGCCTCTGAGGCAAAATGCTCGGCCTTCCGCGGCCCGGTCGGGGCTCAGCGGTTGGCGACCGCCTGCTTCACCAGGGTCCGCCCGAAGTCCCACATGAGTCCGCCGCCGCCGTGCGCGTCGTCCATGACAGCGGTGAACGCCTCGACGAAGCGGTCGACCTCCGCCTCACCGATGACCAGCGGCGGGATCAGTTTGATCACTTCCAGATGGTCCCCGGAGACCTGCGTGAGGATGCGGTGCTTCTGGAGCAGCGGTACGACGACCATCTGCGCGAAGAGCCCCTTGCGGGCAGCCTGGAGCATGGTCCACCGGCTGCGGAGCTTCAGCGAGGTGGGGCGGCCGAACTCGATGCCGATCATCAGCCCCCGGCCGCGTACGTCGTGCAGCAGCTCGTACCGGGGAATCAGGGCTGCCAGCCGGGACTTCAGCAGCTCGCCGGTCGCCCGGGCGTGGGCGACGGTCTCCTCGTCCTCCATCACCGAGAGCACGGCGAGCCCGGCAGCCATCGCCTGGGCGTTGGATCCGAAGCTGGCCGAGTGGACCAGCACCCGGTCCATGGACGAGTAGACCTTCTTGAAGATCCAGTCCTTGCCCAGCGTCGCACTCACCGGCACGTACCCGCCGGAGAGCGACTTGGCCACACAGACCAGGTCCGGTTCGACGCCCTCCTCGTGCTGGTAGGCGTAGAAGTCGCCGGTCCGCCCCAGTCCTGTCTGCACCTCGTCGGCGATCAGCAGTGCCTTGTGCCGGTGCAGCAACTCCTGTGCCGCGCGCAGGAATCCGGGCGGGGACTCCAGGACCCCCTTGCCCTGGATCGGCTCCACCACGAAGCCCGCCACGTCCCCGCGCTTCAACTCGCGTTCCAGCGCGGCCAGATCGCCCATCCCGATTGCGGTGTCGGGCAGCAGCGGCGCGAATCCGTCGCGGAAGCCGTCCTCGCCGTTGACCGAGAGCGAGCCGGTCGTCAGCCCGTGGAAGGCATGCGAGCAGTACAGGATCCTGGGCTTGCCGGTGGCGTACCTGGCGAACTTCAGCGCCGTCTCGACGGCTTCGGTACCGCTGTTGCCGAAGAACACCCGGTCCAGGTGCGGCGAGTGGGCCAGCAGCTTCTCGGCGAGCAGGCCGGGCAGCGGCTGGCAGTCGAAGCGGGTCAGGTCGGCGAGCGAGGCGTCCAGGACGTCGTGCAGCGCCTTGCGGACGACCGGATGGTGCCGGCCGAGCCCCATGACCCCGAAGCCCGCGAGCATGTCGAGGTAGTCGTTGCCGTCCGCGTCCCAGAAGTGGGCACCCTCAGCCCGCTCGTAGACGTTGTCGAAGCCGATGGTGTGCAGCATCCTCGGCAGCTGGTGGTTGAGGTACCGGGTGTGCAGCTCGTAGCGCTCGGCGCCTCGCTCGGCCAGCAGGCTCGTCAGGTCGAAACCCTTGGGTGCGCCTTCCGTCATTCCGTCTTCTCCTTGGCTTTCAGGGCGGCGCTGATCCGTCCTGCGATCTCGACGGGCGTGAGCCCGATGTCGGCCAGCACTTCGGCACGTTTGGCGTGCGGGAGGAACTGCTCGGGGATTCCGAAGGTCCGCAGCGGTACGTCGACCCCGGCGTCCCGCAGCGCCTGGCCGACCGCCGAACCCACGCCGCCGCTACGGCTGTTGTCCTCGGCGACCGCGACCAGCCGGTGCCCGCCGGCGAGCCCGGGGAGTTCGGCGTCCACGGGTTTGACCCAGCGCGGGTCGACGACCGTGCAGCCGATGCCGTGGCCTTCGAGCAGTTCGGCCGCCCGCAGGCAGACCGGGGCGAGCACCCCGACGGCGACCAGCAGCACCTGCGGCCGGTCGGCCCGGTGCAGTACGTCCATACCGCCGACCCGGCCGACCGCCGGGAGCGGCTCGCCCACCGACTCCTTGGGGAAGCGCAGGACGGTCGGCGCGTCGTCCACATCGACCGCCTCCCGCAGCTGGGCGCGGAGCTGGCCGGCGTCCCGGGGCGCGGCGATCCGCAGTCCCGGTACGGCCTGGAGGACGGACATGTCCCACATGCCGTTGTGCGAGGGTCCGTCGACGCCGGTGACCCCGGCCCGGTCGAGGACGAACGTCACCCCGCACCGGTGCAGGGCCACGTCCATCAGGAGCTGGTCGAGTGCCCGGTTGAGGAAGGTCGCGTACACGGCGACCACCGGGTGCAGACCGCCGGTGGCGAGTCCGGCGGCCGAGACCGCCGCGTGCTGTTCGGCGATCCCGACGTCCCAGACACGGTCCGGGAAGCGCTCGGCGAACTCGGTGAGGCCGACCGGGTGCAGCATCGCCGCCGTGATGGCGACGACATCGGGCCGCTCGGCGCCGATCGCGGCGATCTCGGCGCCGAACACCGAGGTCCAGGAGGGGCCGCCGGGCGGGGCGAGCGGCGCGCAGGTCAGCGGGTCCATGCCGCTGATGGTGTGGAAGCGGTCCGCCTCGTCCTCCAGCGCCGGCCGGTAACCGCGCCCCTTCTCGGTGAGGCAGTGCACGAGCACCGGCCCGTGGAAGCGCTTGGCCCGGTTCAGTGCCGACTGCACGGCCGCCAGATCGTGCCCGTCGACCGGGCCGACGTACTTCAGCCCCAGGTCCTCGAACATGCCCTGTGGCGCGAAGGCGTCCTTGAACCCCTTCTTCGCGCCGTGCAGCGACTCGTACAGCGGCTGTCCCACGACGGGCGTCGCCTGGAGCACATCCTTGCCCCAGGCGAGAGCCCGCTCGTAGCCGTCGGTCGTGCGGAGGGTGGCGAAGTGGTTGGCGAGGCCGCCTATCGTCGGGCCGTACGAGCGGCCGTTGTCGTTCACGACGATGATCAGCGGGCGGTCCCTGGCGGCCGCGATGTTGTTGAGCGCCTCCCAGGCCATGCCGCCGGTGAGCGCGCCGTCGCCGATCACGGCGACCACATGGCCGGTCCTGCCGAGCACCTCGTTGGCCTTGGCGAGGCCGTCGGCCCAGCCCAGCACCGTGGAGGCGTGCGAGTTCTCGATGACGTCGTGCTCGGACTCCTCGCGGGAGGGGTAGCCGGAGAGGCCGCCCTTGCTGCGCAGTTTGGAGAAGTCCTGCCGGCCGGTGAGCAGCTTGTGCACATAGCTCTGGTGGCCGGTGTCCCACAGGATGCGGTCGACGGGTGAGTCGAAGACGCGGTGCAGCGCGATGGCGAGTTCGACCACCCCCAGGTTCGGCCCCAGGTGCCCCCCGGTCCTGGCCACCGCCTGGATCAGGAACTCCCTTGTTTCTACGGCCAGTTCACCGAGTTCCGCCTCGGCGAGCGCCTTCAGGTCGTGCGGTCCCCGGATATTCTCCAAGATCGACACGCTTGGGCCCCCTCTCGGATTTCGTTCAGCTCACACATCCGGTGCCGGTCGGTGACGGAGCCTGCGCCCGGGTCATCGACAGCACCGGGACCGGCGCGTACGCACGTACGCGCCTACGGCCGCCGGCCCGACCTGGACAGGTCGGGCCGGCGGCTCGGGGAGCCCGGGTGCGGCAGGCTCTCCTGCGACCGTCACGTCACCCGCGGTTTCCTGAAACCGTCTCGCGGGCGGCGCGGATGGTCTCCTTGAGGGAGCCCATCGTGGCGAGTACGGCAGTCGGCTCGTAACCGCAGTGCGCCATGCAGTTGGCGCAGCGGTCGTCCTTGCCCCGGCCGTACTTGTCCCAGTCGGTCTTCTCGACCAGCTCCTTGTACGTGGGGACGTACCCGTCGTTCATCAGATAGCAGGGGCGCTGCCAGCCGAAGAGCGAGTAGTTGGGAATGGCCCACGCCGTGCAGGGGAAGTCCACCTTGCCTTCCAGGAAGTCCAGGAAGAGCGGCGAGTGGTTCAGGCGCCAGCGGCCCCTGTTCCCACCGGCGAAGGACTTCTTGAAGAGTTCCCGGGTCTGTTCGACCCCCAGGAAGTGCTCCTGGTCCGGGGCCTTCTCGTAGGCATAGGCAGGCGAGATCATCATCTCGTCCACCTCCAGATCGTCATTGAGGTAGTTGAGCACCTCGATGATGTTCTGGGGGGTGTCCGTGTTGAAGAACGTGGAGTTGGTCGTGACGCGGAAGCCGCGCCGCTTGGCCTCCTTGATGGCCTCCACGGCCTCGTCGAACACCCCCTCCTTCGCCACCGACTCGTCGTGCCGCTCGCGCAGCCCGTCGATGTGCACGGTGAACGCGAAGTAGGGCGACGGCGTGAACTTGTCCATCTTCTTGCGCATCAGCATCGCGTTGGTGCAGAGGAAGACATATTTCTTCTTCGCCACCAGCTGGCGCACGATCTCATGGATCTGCGGGTGCATCAGAGGTTCACCACCCGCGATGGAAACCATCGGAGCACCCGATTCAAGGACGGCCCCCACTGCCTGCGCCACCGGCATGCGCTGCTTGAGCACTCCCGCCGGGTGCTGGATCTTCCCGCAGCCCTCGCACGCGAGGTTGCACGCGAAGAGCGGCTCCAGCTCGACGATCAGCGGGAACTTCTCACGCTTGCGGAGCTTCTGTTCGAAGAGATACGTCCCGACCCTGATGGTCTGACGGAGCGGCATGGCCATCTAGCTCACCTCCTGGGGAGCAGCAAAGAACGGTGCCATTCATAGAAAGCTGGAAGGACGGCACGGAGTACACGGAAGGCCGATATTCCACCGCGCACCGTCCCAATACGGACGAGTTCATGTTCTGGAGCGTCCACGACCACTCGTACGGCCGCAACCGGGCGGGGCCCGGTCCGTACGGCGCTCCAGAGCGTCGCCGCGGATTCCATGTCCACGGCGATCGCCCCTGTGGCACGCAGCTCGGCCCTTTCATGGCCGCGTACAACATGGTCTGACCCGGTCAGCGGACCGGTGTGCACAGTACGCCCGGGCAGGGCGGCAGCGAGTGCCTTCGCGAGCACCTCGGTACCCACGCAGGCGGTGGCGCCCCTGCTGTCCCTGGTCTCATCGGCGACGATCACGTCGCCCGGATGCATTCCGGGTGCGAGACCGGCGCAGAAGCCGGACGCGAGCACGGCGGTCTCCCGCGAGGGGAGCTCGCCGAGTGTGCGGGTGACGGCGTACGCGGCCGCCTCGGGCCCCATGCCCGTACGGAGTACGGTCACCGGGCCCGGTGCGCCGCCGCGGCGGGCGCCCGTGCGCAGGGCGAAACGCTCGATGCCCAGCGCACAGGCGATCAGCAGCGGGGCGCTGCCCGGAGCCTCTGCCATCAGCTCCCCTGCCGGATTCCGGCGAAGGGCTCACCGTTGACGTACCGTCCCAGCGCGGTCAGCGGGAAGACCTGCCGGTAGAGGTTGTAGTTGATCGAGAAGTCCCAGGGGAAGCCGGTACCGGTGAAGTACGGCTCGTCCCAGGCGCCGTCCTGGCGCTGCGTTTCGGCGAGCCAGCAGACACCCCGCTCCACGGCCTTGTTCTCCCGCTCCCCCGCCGCGAGCAGCGCAAGGAGCGCCCAGGCGGTCTGGGAGGGCGTCGAAGCGCCGTGCCCGATCCACTCCTCCTCCTTGTACGAGCGCAGGTCCTCGCCCCAGCCGCCGTCCTCGTTCTGTACGGACTCCAGCCAGGAGACCGCACGGCGGATCGCCGGATGGGAGACGGGCAGCCCGGCCGCGGTGAGCGCCGGGACCACCGACCCGGTGCCGTAGATGTAGTTGACGCCCCAGCGCCCGAACCAGGCGCCGGTCGCCTCCTGTTCGGCGAGCAGCCACTCGATGCCGCGCCGGGTGCGCGGGTCGTGCGCCTTGCCCTCGATGGCGAGCATCTCCACGACATGGCCGGTGACATCGGCCGATGGCGGGTCGATGACCTCACCGAAGTCGCAGAACGGCAGCCTGTTCGGAAAGGGGCTGGTGTTGTCGGCGTCGAAGGCGCCCCAGCCGCCGTCCTTGGACTGCATACCGAGGTTCCAGCGCACACCGCGTGCGATGGCCCCCTCCAGCCGCGCCCGGTCCGGCACCCGGACCCTGCGCAGTGCGAGCGCGACCTCGGCGGTGTCGTCGATGTCGGGGTAGTTGTCGTTGTGGAACTCGAACGCCCAGCCGCCGGGGGCGAGTCCGGGGCGGCGCACCGCCCAGTCGCCGGGCCTGTCGATCTCCTCGGCGAGCATCCACTCGGCGGCCCTCACGAGCGCCGGATGGTCGGGGCTCAGACCCGCGTCCGCCAGCGCGATCGTGGCCAGACAGGTGTCCCACACCGGGGACTGGCAGGCCTCGATCATGCGGGCGCCGTCCTCGCGCCAGATGGCGAACCGGTCCAGCGACTCCAGGCCCGCCCGCAGCACGGGGTGGTCGATGTCGTAACCGAGCAGATGGAGCGCGATGACCGAGTACACGGCGGGCGGCTGGATACCGCCCCAGCAGCCGTCGTTCTCCTGCCGCTCGATGATCCACCGGGCCGCCGCGTTCATGGCCACCTTGCGGAGTCTTCGCGGGGCGACCTTGTGGTAGATGTGCAGCACCTTGTCGAGGTGCTGGAACGCTCCGTCCCAACTGACCAGCGGGGCAGGCCGCTTGGCCGGATTCGGGTCGGCCGGGTCGGTGTGCAGCTCGTCGAGCGGGAAGGGAGCCGGGCGGACCGGGCGCTTCGCGGAGACGACGGTGAGCGGCACGATCGTCTGCCGGGCCCAGCAGCCGAAATCGTAGATGTTGAGCGGGAACCACTTGGGCAGGAAAATCATCTCAGGTGGTAGCTCGGGGAGGTCGTCCCATTTCCACCAGCCGAAGAGAGCGAGCCAGATCCTGGTGAACACCCTGCTCGCGGCCACGCCTCCGTTGGCGCGGATGAAGGCGGACGCCAGCGCCATGTGCGGGGCTTCGGGGTCGTCCCCGGCGAGCCGCAGCGCCACGTACGCCTCGATGGTGGTGGAGAGTTCGCCGGGGCCCTCGAAGAACGTGGCCCAGGTGCCGTCCGCGCGCTGCTCACCCCGGATGAACTGCCCGGCGGCCTTGGTGGTGCGCTCGTCCTGGATTCCGAGGAACTGCCGCAGCAGCAGGTCTTCGGCGTCCATGGTCACGTTTGTTTCCAGGTCGCCCTTCCACCAGCCCTGGGCGTCCTGGGCTTCCAGCAGGTACGCGACCGAGCGCTCCGCGGCCCGCTCGGCGGCGTCATGCACCGGGTGACCGGCAAGAATCGTTTCGGTGGTTTCGGAAATTGCAGTTGTTTCAGCTGTTCCGGTTGCCGAGGCTGCGCGGGGCTCCATGGCTCCCGGGCTTCCGTCGGTCGTCGCTGTCATGGCTTCCCCTTCGTGCAGTGCTTCCTCTGCTGTGCTGGGGTCTCCGTCGGCCGGTGTCCCGTGGACACCGGCCGGCGACGCGAATTATGTGGCGATGGTGATCATCTCTTCCGTACTACGACGAAGTCGGCGAGCGCGATGAGCTGCGCCCGCACCCTTTCCGGCATGTCGACCCCGGTGAGCGCGTCGATCGCGATCGCGTGCTGCCTGCGGGCCTCCTGCGAGGTCCACTCCCGGCCGCCCGCCTCCTCGATCAGAGCCGCCCGTGCGGCGAACTCCTCCTCGGAGAAGGTGTCGAAGTCACTGCTCTTGGCGTCGGCTGCGAGCAGTTCGCCCAGCCGTTCCGACGCCGGTCCGCCGGCCGCGAGTGCCGCGACGACGGGCAGGGACTTCTTGCGCTGGCGCAGGTCGCTCCAGGTCTGTTTTCCGGTGGTCTCCGGGTCGCCCCAGATGCCGAGCAGGTCATCGACGGCCTGGAACGCCAGGCCGAGGTGGTAGCCGTACGCCTCCAGCGTGTCGGCCGTGCGGTCGTCGGCGCCGCCGAGCACCGCACCGATGGAGACGGCGCAGGCGAGCAGGGCGCCCGTCTTGTTGCCCTCCATCTCCAGGCACTCCTCGACGGTGACCCGTTCGCGGTGCTCGTAGGAGATGTCCTGGGCCTGACCGTCGATCAGTTTCCTGGTGGCGGTGGTCAGCCGGCGCGTGGCGCGGCCGGCCTCGACGGTGCCGAGCTCCAGCAGGATCTCGTTCGCGAGCGCGAAGAGCGCGTCGCCGACAAGGATCGCCTGCGCGGGGCCGTGCACCTTCCAGACGGTGTCCCGGTGGCGGCGCTGTTCGTCACCGTCCATCAGGTCGTCGTGCAGCAGCGAGAAGTTGTGCACGAGTTCCACCGCGACGGCGCCCGGGATCCCGGCTGCGGCCGAGGCGCCGGCGGCCTCCGCCGACAGCAGTGCGAGCGCGGGGCGTACGGCCTTGCCGCCGTCCCCGTCGGCGGGGCGCCCCTGGGCGTCGATCCAGCCGAAGTGGTAGGCGGCGACCGTGTCCATGGGCGGTGCGAGCCGGTCAATGGCAGCGCGCAGCACCGGTGAGGACAGGGTCCGTCCGCGCTCCAGGAGCGCGACAATATCGACGGTGTCTGCGGCCGGGGTCACAGGCTCTCCTCTTGTTCCAGTAACAGTGCTCATGCCGCCTCCTGAAGCGGATGGTCGTGGGTACGGCCGAGCGTGGTGAGCACGGCACCGGCGGCGCTGAGACCGCTGCGCACCGCGCCCTCCATGGTCGCGGGCCAGCCAGTGGCGGTCCACGCCCCGGCCAGACAGAGGCCGGGGATGCGGGTACGGGCACCGGGACGCAGCCGTCCGACGCCGGGGGCGGGTGCGAAGGTCGCGGTCCGCTCACGGGTGACGAAGAAGTCCCGTACACCGGCGCCGCGCGCCGCGGGCAGCAGGCGCTCCAGCTCCGGGAGATAGCGCTCTCTGAGCACGGAGACGGGCTGGTCGATGTCGTCGTCGGCAGCGGACTGGGACACCGCGAGGTACTGGCCGCCGCCCTGCAGGCCCGAGGATTCCGTACGGTCGAAGACCCACTGGACCGGAGTGCCGAGCGCGGCGAAGAAGGGCCGGCGGAGCACCTTGCGGTCGTACACGACATGGACGTTGAGGATCGGTGACGTACCGATCTCCAGCAGCCTGTCCGGTGCGTCGAGCGCCCCTTCGGGGAGCAGCGCATGGGCCTCGCGCTGCGGTACGGCGAGTACCACGGCGTCGGCCTCCAGCGTCTCGCCGTCCGTCTCCACCCGCCAGCTCCCGTCCGCGGCCCGGACGGCGCCGGAGACCTTGGCGCGCAGTTCAGTGCGTACTCCCGCCGCGTCGAGGGCCTTGCGGGCGAGCGTGTCGTGCAGGTCACCGAGCGGCGCCTGGGCCCAGCCGATGTCGGCCGCACCCGCCTCGGAGAGCAGCCCGGTCTTGAAGACCATCGCGGCGAGACCGAGCGAGGCGTGCGGCGCGGTCGCGTTGAGCGTCGCGACGCCCACCAGGTCCCAGAGGGCCTCGATGGTGCGGTCGGACTGCCCGTGCGCGCGCAGCCAGCTCGCGAAGTCGGTGTCGTCCAGGGCGGGATCGGCGAGGTCGAGCCCCTTGAGCGCCATCGCGGCGCGGCCGACGCTCGCCCGCTCTGCGAGCGAGAGATGCGGGTATGTCGCGAGGCTCCGGGCGAGGTGCAGCGGCACCGGCAGTCCGGTGCGGCGCAGCCGGCCGAGGCGCGGGCCGCCCGCGGGCGCGATGTCGAGCACGGGCACGTCGAGCCGGTCCTGCAGGGGCGCGAGGGCGGCTCCGCCGACCCGGTCGAGGAACCACCGGTAGGCGGTGCAGCAGCGCAGGTACACATGCTGGCCGTTGTCCACGGTCAGTTCGCCGCGCCGGAAGGAGAAGGCGAGACCGCCCAGCCGGGGCCGGCCTTCGAGCAGGGTCACGTGTACGCCCGCGTCGGCGAGTTCGAGTGCGGCGGTGGTGCCGGCCAGCCCTCCGCCGACCACGACCGCGCGCGTCGGCCGTGCCGCGTCGGCTGTCATACGCCCCCCTTCCGGAACCGGCCGTCGGCGTACGGACGGCAGGTCGTCGAAGTCAGGGACGCGTGATCTTCCCCGGAGGTTGAGTACCGCTCGGCGGACCGTCGCGGAGCGGGTCTGTCGAGGGGCATCAGGCGCGCCTCCGGGCGCTCTGACGTGTGATGTTCCGGGTGTCGAGTCCGGAGAGACCACGGACCGCGACGTACGCCTTCTCCCGGCCCGGCAGCGAGACCCGGCCGCGCAGGACCGCCTCGGGGTCGCGCTCGATGCGGTCCAGGAGGCGCCGGTAGATACCGGCCATCGCGGCGACACACGCCCCGCTGCGGCGGTCGAGGAAGGGCAGCAGCCGGTAGCCCTCGGCGAACAGGGCGCGGGCGCGGCGGACCTCGAAGTGCACAAGACCGGCGAAGTCGGAGCCCGCGGGCGGTGTCGCGCTGTGGAAGCCCTCCGAGCAGCCGAACTTGGCGAGGTCCTCGGCGGGCAGATAGGTGCGGCCGTTGCCCGCGTCCTCACGGACGTCCCGGAGGATGTTGGTGAGCTGGAGGGCGAGTCCGAGCGTGTCGGCGTACTGGGACGCCCGGTCGGCGGCGGCCGCACTCGCCGCGTTGCCGAAGATCCCGAGCGAGAGCCGGCCGATGGCGCCCGCGACACAACGGCAGTAGACCTCCAGGTCGTCCCAGGTCTCGTAGGTCTCGCCGCGTACGTCCATCAGTACGCCGTCGATGAGTTCGTCGAGCCCGCCGAGCGGGATCGGGAACCGGCGTGCCGCGTCGGTCAGGGCCACCGCGACCGGGTCGGTGTCGTCCTCCTCCACGGCTCCTTCGCGGATCCGTCCGAGGAGTTCGCGCGTCGACTCCAGCCGCTCCCGCTTGACGTCGGGTGCCAGCTCCCCGTCACCGATGTCGTCCACGCGTCGCGAGAAGGCGTACAGCGCGGACATGGCCTGCCGCTTGTCGGCGGGCAGCAGCCTGATGCCGTACGCGAAATTACGCGCCTGCTGTCCTGTGACGGCCTCGCAGTACGTGTACGCGGCCACCACGGGCCCCGAAACCGGCGTTTGTCCCTCCACGGTCCGGCTCACCCCTCTCTACGCGTTCCTCGCAAGACGGCTCCCGTTTCGCGCAACAGGCCGAGCTTGGTGGCTTTGGGCGGTCCGGGGAGCACGTCGAATCCGGCGGCGGAGACCGCCTGGAGAGCGGCGCTTCCACCGGCCACGAACCCGGCGAGCAGCAGCTTGAGCCTGCCATGGACGCTACCCACCAGCGGGGCGCCTTCATTCAGCAGACCCCGGGCGCGTTCGGCTTCGTAGGCGATGAGCGAGCGCACCGATGCGCCCGCGCTCGGGACCGCCAGATCCGCTTCCTGGACGTGGAACTCCTTCATGTCCTGGGCGGGCAGGTAGATGCGGTCGCGGCCGAGGTCCTCGGCGACGTCCTGGAGGTGCTCGGCGATCTGCAGCGCCGTACAGACGGCGTCGGACCGCCGGATGCGTTCGGGGCTCGCCGTGCCCGTGATCTGCAGGACGAGACGGCCGACCGGGTTGGCCGAGAGCTCGCAGTACGCGAGGAGGTCCTCGTAGGTCTCGTAGCGCCGGACCGTCTGGTCCTGGCGGTTGGCCGCGATCAGCCCGAGGAACGGCTCAGGGGTGAGGGCGCAGCGGCGGACGGTCGGCCGGAGCGCGCGCAGGATGGGGTGGCGCGGCTGCTCGCCGGGTCCGGCGAAAACCCTGCGGAGGTCGGCCTCGAACGCGTCGAGCATCGCGAGGCGGTCGTCGGCGCGCGCGGGGTCGAGCCCCAGCAGCCGGGCCTCGGCCGCAGGGGACGCGAGGTCCCCGTCGCCGATGTCGTCGACGAGCCGGGCGTAGCCGTAGACCGCCATCAGGTCGTCGCGCCAGGCGCGCGGCAGGAAGAACGGCGCTACCGGGAAGTTCTCCCCGGACGCCTTGTCGAGTGTGGTGCGCGCATGGCTGTCGGTGCCCGCGTCCCGGACGCCCGTCACCGCATACTGCCAGGCGCGGGAACGGCGGAACCATCGCGGAGCTGGGACACGTCCGTTGCCATTGCCGTCACATCTCCCGTTCTACACTGCCGACTCAATACAACCCATTTCGGACACGCCGCGCGGACCGTCAGGCAAGGCGACGCCGGGCTGGCGACGCAGGGTGAAGACCCTGCTTGCCGTGAATCAGCACCGGTACAGCTTACGTTGTACAACGACTGGCACGTCAGCGGGGTGCAGCGTGCATCACAAGAACACTCCAATCATCCGCAACCTTCCCCGCACGCACAGTACTTGACGATCACTTGACTCGCCCGGACCTGTGTACGACGGTCTGTCATTGGCCTGAACACCCTGCTCGCACCGGCGTGTCGGGATGTTGCGTCCGGCGGGTGACCGCACGGCAGCGGCCCCCGCCGGAGGTTCCGGCGGGGGCCGCTGCGGGCAGGCGGGAAGATCCGGCCAGGCAGTTACTTGCCTGTCTCCTTCTCGTACGCCTTGACGACCTCCTCGGTCGGGCCGTCCATCAGCAGTTCGCCCTTCTCCAGCCACAGGACGCGGTCGCAGGTGTCCCTGATCGACTTGTTGCTGTGGCTGACGAGGAAGACCGTGCCGGCTTCCTTGCGCAGTTCGCGGATGCGCTCTTCCGAACGGATCTGGAACTTGCGGTCGCCGGTGGCC
Source organism: Streptomyces sp. NBC_00466 (assembly GCF_041433995.1). Lineage (NCBI taxonomy): Bacteria > Bacillati > Actinomycetota > Actinomycetes > Kitasatosporales > Streptomycetaceae > Streptomyces > Streptomyces sp. NBC_00466. The sequence continues at coordinate 111,836 of NZ_CP107896.1, forward strand.
AGCGCCTCGTCGATCATGAGGACGTCGTGGTTCTTGGCCGCCGCGATGGAGAACCGGAGCCTCGCCGCCATGCCCGACGAGTACGTCCGCATCGGCAAGGTGATGAAGTCGCCCTTCTCGTTGATGCCGGAGAAGTCGACGATCCCCTGGTACCGCTCGCGGATCTCCTCGCGCGACATGCCCATGGCCAGACCGCCGAGGATGACATTGCGCTCGCCGGTCAGGTCGTTCATCAGCGCGGCGTTGACACCGAGCAGCGACGGCTGGCCGTCGGTGTAGACCTTGCCGCTCTCCGTCGGCAGCAGTCCGGCGATGGCCCGCAGCAGGGTGGACTTGCCGGAGCCGTTGGAGCCGATGAGGCCGATGGCCTCGCCGCGGTAGGCCGTGAAGGTCACCCCGCGTACGGCATGCACCTTGCGGACACCGCGCGCGGCGCTCTTGTCCTTGCCCACGATGCGGCTGAGCGCGGCGGTGGCCGCGCCCTTGCCGCCACCGCCGGCGTTGACGCGGTACACGATGTGCACGTCGTCCGCGATGACCGTGGGGATGCGCCCCTGATTGATTACCTCAGCCACGGCCGTACCGCTCCTCAGCCTTCCAGAAAAACACGAAGCCCACGAGGCCCAGCAGGACCGCCCAGGCCGCTGCGGCCGCCCAGACGTGCGGAGGCAGGTTCTCGGCGCCGTAACCGTCGATCATGGCGAACCGGACCAGGTCCATGTAGACGGTGGCCGGATTCCACTGGAGTACATGGGCGATCCACGGCGGCTTGCCCTTGAGCATGACCGTGATGGAGAACATCACGCCCGACGTGTACATCCAGGTACGCATGATGAACGGCATCAGCTGCGCGAGGTCGGGCGTCTTGCTGCCGAGCCTGGCCATGATCAGGGCCAGGCCCGTGTTGAACACGAACTGCATCACGAGAATGGGGATGACCAGAAGCCAGGACAGCGAGGGATAGCTGTGGAAGCAGACGGCGACCACGATCAGCACGATCATCGAGTACAGCAGCTGCTGGAGCTGCTGGAGCGCGAACGAGACGGGCAGCGAGGCGCGCGGGAAGTGCAGCGCCCTCACCAGCCCGAGGTTCCCCGAGATCGCCCGGACTCCGGCCATCACCGAGCTCTGCGTGAAGGTGAAGACGAAGACCCCGGTCACCAGGAACGGGATGAAGACGTCGTGCGGCAGCCCCCGCCTGGTGTTGAGGAGCAGGCCGAAGATGAAGTAGTAGACCGCCGCGTTGAGCAGCGGGGTCGCCACCTGCCAGACCTGGCCGAGCTTGGCCTGGCTGTACTGGGCTGACAGTTTCGCGGACGAGAAGGCCAGGATGAAGTGGCGCCGTCCCCAGATCTGGCGGACGTACTCCATGAGTCCAGGCCGGGCACCGCTCACCGACAGGCCGTACTTCCCGGCCAGCTCGGCCGAGGACAGACCGTCGTCGGGAGACGGGCGGTCGCTCAGCGCGACTGCTCCGTCATGGGTTGTGTCACTCACAAGTTGAAACTTTCGTGTTCAAGATGCGCTGCCGGATCGGGACCGGGCTCGGATGCCGGGTCCCGGAGTACGTCCGATGCTCTCAGAATCGAGCTTCTCAGATCACCGGAGGCCGACCCAGCCGGGTCAGCCGCCAGACCGTACGCCATTTCATCGGTCGGCGTGGTCCGCAGGGAGTCGTCCAGCCCTCCTTGAACCCGCCGAACCATGCCTTGAGCGCGGCTCCGGAGGGGCGGCGGACCAGCGTGAGCAGCATCCACACCCCCAGGTAGACCGGCACCAGCGGTGCGGGCAGGTTCCGGCGGGCCAGCCAGACGCGGTTGCGGGCCACCATGCGGTGGTAGACCGCGTGCCGGGACGGGGCCGTGGTGGGGTGGTGCAGCACCATGTCGGACCGGTAGTCGATCATCCAGCCGGCGTCGAGGGCCCGCCACGCCAGGTCGGTCTCCTCGTGTGCGTAGAAGAACTCGCCGGGGAGCGGTCCGGCCTCGGCGATGACCTTGGACCGTACGGCGTTGGCCCCGCCGAGGAAGGTCGTGACGCGCGAGGAGTGCATGGGGTCGGATGCGCGCAGCCGGGGAACGTGGCGGCGCGCGGTGACCCCGGTGTCGGGGTCGGCGATCCGGAAGCTGATGATGCCCAGCTCGGGGTCGGCCGCGAAGGCCCGGCGGCACAGCTCGGCCGTGTCGGTGTTGGGCAGCAGACCGTCGTCGTCGAGGAAGAGCAGGATGTCGACGTCGGTGCCGGCCGGGCCGAAGGCCTCGATGCCGACGTTGCGGCCGCCGGGGATGCCCAGGTTCTCGGGCAGTTCGACGGTCCGTACGCCTTCGGGGACGTCCGGCACGGGCGCGCCGTTGCCGACGACGACCGTCTCGACCGGGTCGCCGTCCTGCTTGGCGACGGAGTCCAGCAGTGCGCGCAGCTCGTCGGGGCGGTTGCCCATCGTGATGATGACCGCGCCGACCTTCGCGGAGCCGCTTGCGCCGGGGGCCGTCACTTGAGCCTGCTCGAAGCGAGGACGGACACGAGGTGGAGCACGGACTGGAGCAGCGCGATACCGGCCAGCACGGCGACGCCGAGCCGGGTGAAGAACAGGTCGCCCCTGATCTGGTCCACGATCGCGAGCACCAGGATCAGCAGCGACGCCTCGATCCCGAGGACGAGCCGGTGGAACTTCAGCGCCCCGGCGGCCCTGCGGGCCAGCGCCATGCCGGAGGAGCGCGGCTCGGACGCCGTCTCCTTGACCGGCGGCAGCCCCTGCTGGTGACGGGCGACACCGACGAGGTCGGTCTCGGACTTGATCATGACGGCGCCGAGGGCGGCGAGGGTGCCGAGGAAGGCCCACAGCCAGTCGATACGCCCGGAACCCCAGATGTCGGCCGCGCGCAGCCCGAAGCCGACGAGGACCGCGGCGTCCAGTACATAAGCGGCTACGCGGTCCACATAGACGCCGACCATCGAGTACTGCTTCTTCCAGCGGGCGACCTCGCCGTCGACGCAGTCGAGAAGCAGATAGAGCTGAGCCATCAGCACGCCGAGCACCGCGCCCCAGATCCCCGGCACGAGGAGGGCAGGGGCGGCGAAGGCGGCGGCGACGGTCATCACGTAGGTCAGCTGGTTGGGCGTGATCCGCGTGTTCACCAGGTGCCGGTCCACGCGCAGCGATACCTCGCGCATGTAGAGCCGGCCACCCCAGTGCTCGCCGCTCCGCCGGTCCTTGACGCCCGGAGGGTGAACGACCGGGCGGAGTTCAGCTACCGATGGCTTTTGCATAGTCGGCGTAAGCGTCCTTGATCTGGTCTGCGGACAGGTTGAGGTGTTCCAGGATGGTGAAGCGCCCGGGGCGGGTCTGCGGGGCGTACTGGACGGCCTGGACGAACTCGTCCACGCTGAAGCCGAGTTCGCCGGGCAGTACGGGCAGGCCGTGCCGGCGCAGGACGTCGGCGAAGAGTGCGGCCTCCTCGGCCGCGCCGCGCAGGTGCATCGCGAAGGCCGCGCCGAGGCCGACCTGCTCGCCGTGGCTGCCGGCCCGCTGGGGGAAGAGCAGATCGAAGGCGTGGCAGATCTCGTGGCAGGCGCCGGACGAGGGCCTGGTGTCGCCGCTGATCGAGATCGCGATGCCGGACAGGACGAGCCCCTCGGCGAGCACCATCAGGAACTCGTCGTCGCCGACCCCGCCGGGGTGGCGCAGGACCGCCTCGCCCGCGGTGCGGGCCATGGCTGCCGCCAGGCCGTCGACCGCCTCGCCGTTGATCTTGTGGGACAGCTCCCAGTCGGCGATGGCCGAGATGTTGGAGATCGCGTCGCCGACGCCGGAGCGGATGAAGCGGGGCGGTGCCTCACGGATCACATCGAGGTCGATGACGATCGCGATGGGGGTCGGGACCCCGTACGAGCCCCGTCCGTTGTCGTTGTCCAGGGTCGACACCGGTGAGCAGATGCCGTCGTGCGAGAGGTTCGTCGCGACGGCGACCATCGGAAGGCCCACCCGGGCCGCCGCGTACTTCGTCACGTCGATGATCTTGCCGCCGCCGAGGCCGACCACCGCGTCGTACCGCTTGCCCTTGATGCCGTCGGCCAGCCGCACCGCGGAGTCGATGGTGCCGTCGGCGACCGAGTACCAGTCGGCGCCGGGCAGTACCGGTGCGAGCCGCTCGCGCAGCGCCCGGCCGGAGCCGTCACTGACGGCGAGAGCGAGCTTGCCCGAGGCCGAGATCCGCTGGTCGGCGAGGAGGCCCGCCAGGTCGTCGAGGGCGCCGCTGCTGATGTCGACGACGACCGGGGACGGGATGAGCCTCGTCAGTACTGGCACGCGATGCCACGGCCCTTCGCGAGGTCGTCGTGGTTGTCGATCTCGACCCAGGCGACATCGCCTATCGGGGCCACGTCGATACGGAAGCCGCGGTTCACCAGCTCCTGGTAGCCGTCCTCGTAGTAGAGGTCGGGGTCGCGCTCGAAGGTGACCTCGAGTGCGTCCGCGAGTTCCCCGGCGGCCTCGGGCTCGATGAGGGTGACGCCGATGTACTCACCGGTGGCCGTCGAGGGGTCCATCAGCTTGGTGATCCTGGTCACGGCGTCGGTGCCGTCCGTGATGACCTTCATCTCCTCGTCGGCGAGGTGCTTCACCGTGTCGAGGGCGAGGACGATCCGGCGGCCGTCGCCGCGCGCGGCGAGCAGCGTCTTCTCGACGGAGACCGGGTGCACGGTGTCGCCGTTGGCGAGGATCACACCCTGCTTGAGCACCTCACGGGCGCACCAGAGGGAGTAGGCGTTGTTCCACTCCTCGGCCTTGTCGTTGTCGATCAGCGTGATCTTGACGCCGTACCTGGCCTCGAACTCCGCACGGCGGGCGTACACCGCCTCCTTGCGGTAGCCGACGACGACCGCGACCTCGGTGAGTCCGACCTCGGCGAAGTTGCTCAGCGCGATGTCGAGAACGGTGATCGGCTCGCCCTCCCCCTCGGGGCCGACGGGCACGAGGGCCTTGGGCAGCGTGTCGGTGTAGGGGCGCAGACGCCTGCCTGCGCCGGCCGCCAGTACGAGGCCGATCATGCGGGTTCTCCTTCGTCATGTACAGCGGGTGCTCCGGAGGACACCCAGAAGCGGATGCTCTCCGCGAGCACCACGATCGCCACGGCCACGGCAAGCACCGTGAGCGCGACAGCGAAACCGTCACCGGTGGTGTGCCGAGTCGTGAGTACGGCGGCGAGTACGGCGACCACCAGGGTCCGGCCGTCGTGGCCGCCGATCGTACGCACGAGCCACCGGGGCGGCGCGCCGGTGCCGCCCTTGATGCGGTAGACCGTGTCGTAGTGATGGTAGGCGACAGCCGCTACCAGGCCGAAAGCCGCGGGCAGCGCCTCGTGGACGTCGGAGCGTGCCGCGAGCACCAGGACGGTGACGTATTCGGCGGCCCGGAAGACCGGGGGCACCAGCCAGTCGAGCGCGCCCTTGAGCGGGCGCGAGACGGCCGTTCCGGAGAGTACGCAGTACACGGCGGCGGCCGCGGCGGGCCACCAGCTGCCGACCGGCGCGAAGAGCGACACCGCCACCACGAGGGCACCGCCCGCGAACGCGATCACCGGCAGGGCGCCGCGCGGTCCCCTGAGGAACCGTGCGAAGAACTGGGCGAGCGGGCCGGAGTCGGCGAGATCGGCGAGTGCCTGGGCGGCGCGGTCGGTACGGGTGGCCCGGCGGGTCAGCGAGCGCAGGATCCGGCCGGCCGTGGTGTAGCAGGCGGCCAGGGCGCAGCCGATGAGGAGCGCGTAGAAGACGATCCGTGGGGTGGTCACGGCGGTGAGCACGGCGATCATGGCCCAGCGTTCACCGATCGGGAGCACGATCATGCGGCGCACCCAGACCGTCCAGCCGACGCTGTCGAGCTTGTCGGAGAGGGCGGCGGTGGGGCTCGTGTTGCCGCTCGCGTCGTGGTTGGCCTCGTTGAAGGAGAAGTCCACGACGTGGCGGCAGGTCTGGAGGACCATCGCGCCGAGGGCCAGCACCCAGATGTCGTCGCCGTTGCGGGCCGCGCCCAGCGCGAGCCCCGCGTAGTAGGCGTACTCCTTGGCCCGGTCGAAGGTCGCGTCCAGCCAGGCGCCAAGCGTCGAGTACTGGAGCGAGTACCGGGCGAGCTGTCCGTCCGTGCAGTCCAGGACGAAGGAGCAGAGCAGCAGCACTCCGGCGGCGATGTATCCGCCGCGGGTGCCGGTCGCGGCGCAGGCCGCCGCTATCAGCGCGGTGATCAGCGAGGCGGTGGTGACCTGGTTCGGGGTCAGCCCGTGGCGGGCGCACCAGCGCGCGATGTACCGCGAGTAGGGGCTGATGCAGTACGTCGTGAAGAAGCCGTCCCGGGACTTCACCGCCGTACGGAGCCGCACGGCCTCGTCATCGACGGCGGCGACGGCGGCCCTGGCCTCGTGGCGGGACTGCGGGTCCTGCGGGACCGAGGCGATGAGGGTGCCCAGCTCGGGGCGCTGCACGGGGGTGCCGGCGCTCTCCAGGGCCGTGGCCAGGGCATCGGGGCGCGGTTCCGCACCCGCCAGTACGCGGTTGAGCGCGGGGCGCGCCTCCGGCTGGACGGTGAGCGCACCGGGGACCGCGGCCGCCGCGAAGCGGGGATCGGTCAGCCCCAGCCGGAGCGAGTGGAGGTGGCCGACGAAACGGGTGTCGACGACCGCCACGCGCTCGTCTGCGGGTGCGGCGGTGAGCAGCTGCGCGGTCTCTGCCGCGTCGGCTGCGATGCGTACATCGAAGCCCAGCGACCGCAGATCGCCCTCCAGCGACGATCCGGGTACCGGCGCACCGGCGAGGATGGCGGTCGACAGACGAACTCACTCCTTGGAGCTGGCGTGACACACGCGGAGACGGCCCGCTCCCGGCAGGGGCGGGCGGCATGTCGGCAGAGGCTATCGGATGGACGGAAGCAGGAGTTCACGGCCCGTTTACGTCCCGATTACGTCCCGGTCCGACCGGTCATGACCCCGGGCCACCTGCTGCGGTCATCATGATCGATCCATGCCTCGCCCCACAAACCGTGCTCCCGCTCCGCTCGGAAGAGGCGGAGCCGGGGTGTCTTAGGGTGGCCGGTATGACGTGGCTGATCACAGGTGGGGCGGGGTACATCGGAGCGCATGTGGCGCGGGCGATGGTGGCGGACGGCGAGCGGGTCGTCGTGCTGGACGACCTGTCGAGCGGGCTCGCCGAGCGCCTTCCGGCCGGAGTCGAGCTGGTGCGCGGCTCGGTGCTCGACCGCGGACTCCTGGACGCCACCCTGGCCGCTCACGGAGTCACCGGGGTGGTGCATCTCGCGGGCAAGAAGCAGGTCGGGGAGTCCGTGGAGCACCCGCTGAGCTACTACCGGGACAATGTGCACGGCATGACCGTGGTGCTGGAGGCCGTGGTCGCGGCCGGGGTGCGGCGCTTCCTCTTCTCCTCGTCGGCCGCCGTCTACGGGGTGCCCGATGTGGAGCTGATCACCGAGTCGACGCCCTGCGCGCCGATCAATCCGTACGGCGAGACGAAGCTGGCCGGCGAGTGGCTGGTGCGGGCGGCGGGCAAGGCGCACGGGCTGTCCACCGCCTGCCTGCGCTACTTCAATGTGGCGGGTGCGGCCGCGCCCGGGCTGGCCGACACCGGGGTCCACAACGTCATCCCGATGTTCTTCGACCGGCTGACCCGGGGTGAGGAACCGCGGATCTTCGGCGCCGACTACGCCACACCCGACGGCACCTGTATCCGTGACTACATCCATGTCGCCGATCTCGCCGACGCCCATGTCGCCGTAGCCCGCAAGCTGTCGCCCGACGGCGGTGCGGGGGATCTCACACTGAACGTCGGCCGGGGTACGGGCGTATCGGTGCGCGAACTGGCGGATCTCGTCGCCTCGGTCACCGGGCTGCCGATGTCCCCCATGGTCGAGCCGCGCCGCCCGGGCGACGCGGCGAAGGCCGTCGCTTCGGGCGAGCTGATCGCAACGGAGCTCGGCTGGAAGGCCTCGCGCGGGGTGCGCGAGATGGTCGAGTCGGCCTGGGACGGCTGGTGTCTGCGACACCCCGGCGCGCGCCGCAAATGATCTCGCGCCCCATCCTGACCTGCCATTATTTCCGCAGGTCAGGGTGGCTGACAATGGTGTTCGGTCTCGTGTTGCCCGATACCCCTACCCCGTAGTTGGCTGACCTCTCGGACCGGCACGCTCACGATCGGGAGGCGCTCTCATGGGGGCTGGGCACGACCACGGGCATTCGCACGGCGGACCGCCGCCGACCGGAACCGCCGGGGCCGCTCACCGGGGCCGGCTGCGCATCGCGCTCTGCATCACGCTGACCGTGATGGTGGTGGAGATCACCGGCGGTCTGCTGGCCGACTCGCTGGCGCTGCTCGCGGACGCGACGCATATGGCGACGGACGCGCTCGGGCTGGCGATGGCGCTCCTGGCGATCCACTTCGCCAACCGCCCCGCCAGCGGGAACCGGACCTTCGGCTATGCGCGGGCGGAGATCCTGGCCGCATTCGCCAACTGCCTTCTGCTGCTGGGCGTGGGCGGTTATGTCCTGTACGAGGCGATCCAGCGCTTCATCACGCCGACCGCGACGGCGGGCGGCCTGACGATCGTTTTCGGCCTCATCGGTCTGGTCGCCAACATGATCTCGCTCTCCATCCTCGTCCGGGGGCAGCAGGAGAGCATCAATGTCCGCGGCGCCTATCTGGAGGTGATGGCCGACGCGCTCGGCTCGGTCGCCGTGCTGATCTCGGCCACCCTGATCCTGACGACCGGCTGGCAGGCGGCCGACCCCGTGGCCTCGATCATCATCGCCCTCATGATCGTTCCGCGTACGGTCAAGCTGCTGCGCGAGACACTCGACGTACTGCTGGAAGCGGCCCCGAAGAACGTCGACATGGGCGAGGTGCGGGCCCACATCCTGGGCCTTCCCGGGGTGGCCGACGTCCACGATCTGCATGCGTGGACGATCACTTCGGGGATGCCGGTCCTCTCCGCGCACGTGGTGGTCAGCCCCGACACCCTGGACGCGATCGGTCACGAGAAGATGCTGCACGATCTGCAGGGCTGCCTCGGCGCCCACTTCGACGTCGTGCACTGCACCTTCCAGCTGGAGCCGGGCGGCCACGCGGAGCACGAGGCGAAGCTCTGCCACTGAGGCTTTCGCCGCCCCGCTGACCGAACAACCCCTCTCCGGCGGCATGTTCGATCCCGTCCGGGCGGAAGGCGTGTGGACCACCGCGAGTACGGCGACGCATACGGACTGTGCAGCATATGTGCTGTACGCGATGCACGGGGCCGGTTTCCCGGCAGCCGCCGAATTCTGATATTCCGGTCGGTGGCTCTGCCACGCAGTGTGGCGGGGGCACCGACACGTCCCGCGCTCCGAAGTGCGGACAAGCCGCTTTTGTACGGCAGACTGAGGAGCCGGTGACGCCCGATGCGAAGGATGGTTATGTCGAACGGCGCAGCAGAAGCGATCATGCTCGAACTGGTCGATGAGAGCGGCAGGACCATCGGAACGGCGGAGAAGCTCGCCGCCCACCAGGCACCCGGTCAGCTGCACCGGGCCTTCTCGGTGTTCCTCTTCGACGGGGCGGGACGGCTGCTGATCCAGCGTCGGGCACTGGGCAAGTACCACTCCCCAGGCGTGTGGTCCAACACCTGTTGCGGGCACCCTTATCCGGGCGAATCCCCCTTCGCCGCGGCGGCCCGGCGCACCTACGAGGAGTTGGGCATCTCCCCGGCGCTGCTCGCCGAGGCGGGCACCGTGCGTTACAACCACCCGGACCCCGACTCGGGCCTGGTGGAGCAGGAGTTCAACCACCTGTTCGTCGGACTCGCCCAGGCGGAACTGCGGCCGGACCCCGACGAGGTGGACGACACGGCGTTCGTCACCGCCACCGAATTGGGCGAGCGGCACTCCTCCGCGCCGTTCTCCTCGTGGTTCATGACGGTGCTCGATGCCGCACGCCCCGCCGTCAGAGAGCTGACGGGGCCGAACGGGGGCTGGTAACGACAGGGGCGAGCGGCAGTGCGGACCAGATGACCTTGCCGCCGCTCGCCGTCTGCTCGACACCGCAGGTCCCGCCGGCCTCAGCGGTGACCTCGCGTACGAGCATCAGACCGCGCCCCCCGGTCTGCCCCTGGTCCGCGTCCAGCGCCTTCGGCCGGTAGGGGTGGTTGTCCTCGACCGACACCCGGATCCAGGAGGCCCCGACGGCGACCTCCACGGCCACCTCCGGGGAGAGCAGCGCGGCATGGCGTACGGCGTTGGTGACGAGCTCGGAGACGATCAGCAGCAGGCCCTGGACGGTGTCGCCGCCGACCGGTACCTGCTGGCGCGACAGAAGGTCGCGTACGGCGTGCCGGGCCTGCGGTACGGAGATGTCGACCGCCGGGGCGGTGAACCGCCAGACGCCTTCGTAGGGCAGGGAGCCGGCGACCGCCGGGTCGGGCGGGCTGTTGGTCCCGCGGCTCTCCATATTCCGGCTCCCGCCCTCGCGCTCGATGGTGACCACGCATTGAGTGTTGGGAATGAGCTGGTCCGCACCGAGCAGCTGAACAGAAGTCAGCACCAATCGGCGCTATTCGATGGAATGCGACTGACCCTGTTAAAAGCGTGACAACTTCTGGTCTTCTGATTCCGTTCTCTTCATTCTGGTCTCCTGTCGAAGACCGTCAGCACGATCCGTCCGATCACCAGCGGGCCGGGCCGGATAGCATCCGGCCCATGGAGCCGCAGCTGCAGCACACCGTCGCCGACGGGGTCGCCACCGTCGTGATCAGCAACCCCGCCAAGCGCAATGCCATGACGGCTGCCATGTGGCGGGCCCTGCCCGTGCTGCTCGACCGGCTGGCGGACGATGACGCCGTCCGCGTCCTGGTCCTGACCGGAGCCGGGAACACTTTCTGCGCCGGCGCCGACATATCGACACTCCGGGACCCCCGCGAGGACCCCCAGCGGCTCGCCGTCCGGGCCGAGGAGGCCCTCGCCGCCTTCCCCAAGCCGACGCTCGCCGCCGTGCGCGGGTACTGCGTGGGCGGCGGCTGCCAGCTGGCGGCGGCCTGCGACCTGCGGTTCGCCGAGGAGGGGTCCCTGTTCGGGGTGACTCCGGCGAAGCTCGGGATCGTCTATCCGGCGGCCTCCACCGCACGGCTGGCCTCGCTGGTGGGCCCGGCGACCGCCAAGTACCTGCTGTTCTCGGCCGAGTTGATCGGCACGGACCACGCGCTGCGGACCGGCCTGCTGGACGAGGTGGTACCCGTGGACCTGCTCGGCCCGCGCGTGGCGGAGTTCAGCCGGGTGCTGGTGTCGCGCTCGCAGCTGACGCAGACGGCGGCCAAGGAGTTCACCGCGGGCCGGGACGACCGGGGCGCGTACTGGCGGGCGGCGGCGCGGGACTCCGACGACCCGGCGGAGGGGGTCGCGGCGTTCCTGGAGCGGCGGGAGCCCCGCTTCACCTGGACCCCCCGCTCCGGGGCGGTTCCGCGGTGAGACCCGTCCCACTTTCCTGACATCCGCCTTCCGTCTTCCCCGCCCCGTCCGCCGCCCGCCTTCCCGCCTTCCCGCCTTCCCGCCATCAGCTTTGCCGCCGTCCCTTCCTCCCGTACCGACCAGTCGGTAACATCCAGGCCATGACCTCGCTCCAGCCGCGCGCCGGCCGTCGCTGCCACCATTCCGTCAACCCCCTGCACTCGACGCTCTACTTCTCCCCCGACTTCACCGAGCAGCTCGCCGGTATCGGGATCGACGACGCGGGCGCCGCCTACTTCGCCGGGCGCGGTGCGGCGATGGGGGCCGTGGGCCCCGGCACGATCGCCGCCGCCTTCTACAACTTCAACCCCGAGCTGATCGCCAGGCACGTACCCGCCGTGTGGGAGACGGCCGCACCGCAGGCCGTGCTCGACGCCCGGCTACGCGCCGCCGACGCCACGCTGCGGCGGCTGCTCGGCGATGAGGCGGTCGCGTCCGACACGATGGCCGAGGCGGCGCGGCTCGCACTGCGCGCGGCCGAGGCCTGCACCCGGCACGCCCGGCCGCTGTACTCCGCCCACGCCGACCTGCCGGTCCCCGAGCAGCCCCATCTCGCGTTCTGGCACGCGGCGACGCTGCTGCGCGAGCACCGGGGCGACGGCCACCTCGCCGTGCTGCTCGCCGCCGGGCTCGACCCGCTGGAGGCGCTGGTGAGCCACACGGCGACCGGCAAGGGCATGGCGCCCCGCTGGATCCTCGCGACCCGCGGCTGGAACCGGAGCGACTGGGACGCCGCCGTGGAGCGGCTGCGCGGGCGCGGGCTTCTGGACGCGGACGGCGGGCTCACCGAAGCGGGCACCCAGCTCCGCCAGGACGTGGAGTCGGACACCGACCGCCTCGACCTCGCGCCGTACGAACACCTCGGCGCCGAGGGCGTAGAGCGCCTCACCGAGCTGGCGCGCGGCTTCCTCACCACCGCGGCGGCGGCCGGCGCCTTCCCGTCGAGCCTCAGCTGATCCGGGCCGGAGCGGCGTGATCCCCGCCCTGTCGGCGCCGCCTGCCACAATGCTGATGCACTGTTTTCCCGCGCGGCGGCGGTCCGGCTCCCACCGGCGGACCGTTCACCCCGCGGGGTCCGGGGGCTGCTCCGGAAGAATGCGGCAAGCTCAGCGAGAAGGCGGTACGGGATCGTGACCACGACCACCCCAGTTTCCATCGAAAGCAGGATCGCGGAGGAGCTCGGCGTCAGGGAACGGCAGGTGAAGGCCGCCGTCGAGCTGCTCGACGGCGGCTCGACCGTGCCGTTCATCGCGCGCTACCGCAAGGAAGCGACCGAGATGCTCGACGACGCACAGCTGCGCACGCTGGAGGAGCGGCTGCGCTATCTGCGGGAGCTGGAGGAGCGGCGGACGGCAGTTCTGGAGTCCGTACGGGAGCAGGGCAAGCTCGACGACGCGCTGGAGGCGCAGATCCGGGCCGCGGAGACGAAGGCCCGGCTGGAGGACATCTATCTGCCCTTCAAGCCGAAGCGCAGGACCAAGGCCCAGATCGCGCGTGAGGCCGGTCTCGGGCCGCTCGCCGACGGGCTGCTGGCCGACCCCTCGGTGGAACCGCTCGCGGCTGCGGCGGCGTTCACCGATGCGGACAAGGGCGTCGCCGATCCGGCTGCCGCACTGGACGGCGCACGCGCCATCCTCACCGAGCGGTTCGGTGAGGACGCCGACCTCATCGGTGAGCTGCGTGAGCGGATGTGGACGCGCGGGCGGCTCACCGCGAAGGTGCGGGACGGCAAGGAGGAGCAGGGCGCCAAGTTCGCCGACTACTTCGAGTTCGCCGAGCCGTTCACCGCGCTGCCCTCGCACCGGGTGCTGGCGATGCTGCGCGGCGAGAAGGAGGACGTGCTTGACCTGGTACTGGAGCCGGAGGAGCCGTCGGACACCGCAGGGCCCTCGGCGTACGAGTCGATGATCGCGCGGCGCTTCGGGGTGGCCGACCGCGGCAGGCCCGGCGACGCATGGCTCGCCGAGACGGTGCGCTGGTCCTGGCGCACCCGCATCCTGGTCCACCTCGGTATCGACCTGCGGCTGCGGCTGCGGACGGCGGCCGAGGACGACGCGGTCAAGGTCTTCGCGTCCAATCTGCGCGACCTGCTGCTGGCCGCGCCCGCCGGGACCCGTGCCACGCTCGGACTCGACCCCGGGTTCCGTACGGGTGTGAAGGTCGCCGTGGTCGACGCGACCGGCAAGGTCGTGGCCACCGATGTGATCCACCCGCATGTCCCCGCGAACCGGTGGGACGAGGCGCTGGCCAAGCTGGCCCGGCTGGCGAAGGAGCACGCGGTCGACCTGATCGCGATCGGGAACGGCACCGCATCACGCGAAACGGACAAGCTCGCCGGTGAACTGTGCGCGAAGCACCCGGAGTTGAAGCTGACGAAGGTGATGGTCTCCGAGGCGGGGGCTTCCGTCTACTCGGCGTCCGCCTTCGCCTCGCAGGAACTGCCCGACATGGACGTGACGCTCCGGGGCGCGGTGTCGATCGCCCGCAGGCTCCAGGATCCCCTCGCCGAACTGGTCAAGATCGACCCCAAGTCGATCGGGGTCGGGCAGTACCAGCACGACCTCTCCGAGGTGAAGCTCTCCCGTTCGCTGGACGCGGTCGTCGAGGACTGTGTGAACGGTGTCGGCGTGGACGTGAACACCGCGTCCGCCCCGCTGCTCTCCCGGGTCTCCGGTATCGGCTCGGGGCTGGCCGAGAACATCGTGGCGCACCGCGACGCCAACGGCCCCTTCAGGTCGCGCAAGGCGCTCAAGGACGTGTCGCGGCTGGGCCCCAAGGCGTACGAGCAGTGCGCGGGCTTCCTCCGCATCCGGGACGGCGACGACCCGCTGGACGCGTCGAGCGTGCACCCGGAGGCGTACCCGGTGGTGCGGACGATGACCAAGAAGGCGGGCGGCGGCTCGCTCGTCGGGAACGCCGCGCTGCTGCGCTCGCTGGATCCGGCCGAGTTCGTGAACGACACCTTCGGACTGCCGACGGTGACGGACATCCTGCGCGAGCTGGAGAAGCCGGGGCGCGACCCCCGGCCGGCCTTCAAAACGGCCACCTTCAAGGAGGGTGTCGAGAAGCTGGGCGATCTGACGGCGGGGATGGTCCTGGAGGGCGTGGTCACCAATGTCGCCGCGTTCGGCGCGTTCGTCGACATCGGGGTGCACCAGGACGGCCTGGTGCATGTGTCCGCGCTGTCCAAGACGTTCGTCAAGGACCCGCGTGATGTGGTCAAGCCGGGCGACATCGTCAAGGTGAAGGTGATGGACGTCGACATCCCGCGCAAGCGGATCTCGCTGTCCCTGCGGCTCGACGACGAGGCCGGGGCCAAGCCGGGCGGCGGCGGCAGGGATCGGCAGGACCGGGGCAGGAAGGCGCAGGACGGCCAGGGCGGCCGGCCTCCGCAGCAGCGGCAGGGCGGCGGAGGCCGGCGCGGCGGCGGCAGTGGCGGCGGCCGGGCGGCGGCCCCGGCACCGGCCAACAGCGCGATGGCGGACGCACTGCGGCGGGCCGGGCTCACGGACCCCGGGCAGAGCAAGGGCAAGGGCCGCGGCTGACCCGTGGTTCCTGCCGCCGGATGACCTGACGCACAGGCCGGGCGCGCCCATCAGGGCCCGCCCGGCGCGTGCGTCAGCGCGCGTGCATCAAGGCGCGTGCGTCAGAGCGCGTGCGTCTGAGGGGCCCGGCAGGGCGGTGTGCCGGGCAGTGGGTCAGGAGGGGGCCCGGGTCAGGAGAGGCTCGGGTCAGACTTCCGTGACCTTGCCGTCGGCCACCTCGATACGGCGCGTCGTTCGGACCGCGTCCAGCATCCGGCGGTCATGGGTCACCAGCAGCAGAGTCCCCTCGTACGAGTCGAGCGCCGACTCCAGCTGCTCGATGGCCTCCAGATCCAGATGGTTCGTGGGCTCGTCCAGCACCAGCAGGTTGACGCCCCTGCCCTGCAGGAGCGCGAGGGCGGCCCTGGTCCGTTCCCCCGGCGAGAGCGTGGTCGCGGGGCGCAGCACATGCGCCGCTTTCAGGCCGAACTTGGCGAGGAGCGTACGGACTTCGGCAGGCTCGGTGTCCGGGACCGCCGCGCAGAACGCGGCCAGCAGGGTCTCCGTACCGTAGAAGAGGCCGCGGGCCTGGTCGACCTCGCCGACCACGACGCCGGGGCCGAGCGCCGCGTGCCCGGTGTCCAGCGGTACCCGGCCCAGCACCGCGCCGAGCAGGGTGGACTTACCGGCCCCGTTGGCCCCGGTGATGGCGACCCGGTCCGCCCAGTCGATCTGGAGGTGCGCGGGGCCGAAGGTGAAGTCCCCGCGGACGACAGTCGCGTCCCGCAGGGTGGCCACGACGGAGCCGGAGCGCGGAGCGGCCGCGATCTCCATCCGCAGCTCCCATTCCTTGCGGGGTTCGTCCACGACGTCGAGGCGCTCGATCATGCGCTGCGTCTGCCGGGCTTTGGCCGCCTGCTTCTCGCTCGCCTCGCTGCGGAACTTACGGCCGATCTTGTCGTTGTCGGACGCCTTGCGGCGGGCGTTCTTGACGCCCTTGTCCATCCAGCCGCGCTGCATCTGGGCCCGGCCTTCGAGGGCCGCCTTCTTGTCGGCGAACTCGTCGTACTCCTCCCTGGCGTGCCTGCGGGCGGTCTCCCGCTCCTCCAGATAGCCCGCGTACCCACCGCCGTACAGGGTGATCTGCTGCTGGGCCAGGTCGAGTTCGAGGACCTTGGTGACCGTCCGGGTCAGGAACTCGCGGTCGTGGCTGATGACGACGGTGCCCGCGCGCAGCCCGCTGACGAAGCGCTCCAGCCGGTCCAGGCCGTCGAGGTCGAGGTCATTGGTCGGCTCGTCGAGCAGGAACACGTCGTACCGGGAGAGCAGCAACGAGGCAAGACCGGCGCGGGCCGCCTGGCCGCCGGAGAGGGAGGTCATCGGCTGGTCGAGACCGACGGTGAGCCCCAGCGACGCCGCCACCTCATCGGCACGCTCGTCGAGATCGGCCCCGCCGAGGTCGAGCCAGCGCTCCAGCGTGGTGGAGTACGCGTCATCGGCTCCCGCGACCCCGTCGACCAGGCCCTGGGTGGCCTCGTCCATGGCGCTCTGGGCGGCGGCCACACCCGTACGCCTGGCGAGGAACTGGCGTACGGTCTCGCCCTCGCGGCGCTCGGGCTCCTGCGGGAGGTGGCCGACGGTGGCGGTGGGCGGCGAGAGCCTCAGCTCGCCCTCCTCCGGGGTGTCGAGCCCGGCGAGCAGGCGGAGCAGGGTCGATTTGCCCGCGCCGTTCACACCGACGAGACCGATCACGTCTCCCGGCGCCACGACGAGGTCGAGGCCGGAGAAGAGCGAGCGGTCGCCGTGGCCCGCGGCGAGGTCTTTGGCGACAAGGGTTGCAGTCATGAGGGAACCGATCCTAATCGGGCTGTGCCCTGCTCTCCGGACCAGGGAGCCCCTCCGGACCGGGCCGCGAGCCGGGGGCAGGTAGTGCGGCGGGACGGGCGGCGCCGGCTGCGGTGGTGCGGCTGGTCCATGTCGGCCGAATGGCGATCCTGTGACAGCTGCGACCGTGGACATGACCAGTGGCGGGTGGGCTGAATAGGGTCGAACACAACGACGACCCCCACGACTTGGAGCATCAGTGCACCGCAGACTCATCGTCCCGAGCGTGCTCGCGGCCTCGCTCATGCTGGCGATCCCGGCATCGGCGGCCGACTTCACGCCCGGGGCACCGGGCATCGGCGACCCGTACTACCCGGCGTACGGCAATGGCGGATACGACGTCTCGCACTACGACCTCAAGCTGAAGTACCAGCCGTCGACGGACCGGCTGGACGGCACCGCGACGATCCTGGCCACCACCACCCAGGACCTCTCCCGGTTCGATCTGGACTTCCTGCTCGATGTGAGCGAGGTACGCGTCAACGGCGCCAAGGCCTCCTTCGCCACTTCGGGGCAGCACGAGCTGGTGGTCACCCCGGCCAAGGGGCTGGCCAAGGGCTCCGCCGTGACCATCGTGGTGCGGTACAGCGGTGTGCCGTCCACCAAGTCGGCGTACGGCTTCAACACCTGGCACCGCACCCCGGACGGCGCGGTCGCCGCGGACGAGCCCGAGTCGGCCTGGTGGTGGTTCCCGAGCAATGACCACCCGCTCGACAAGGCCACGTACGACGTGTCGGTATCGGTGCCCGACGGCACCCAGGCGATCAGCAACGGCGTGCTCCAGTCGCAGCGATCGCAGCTGGGCCGGACCACGTACAACTGGCGGTCCAGCAAGCCGCAGGCCACCTATCTGACCACGCTCGCGGTCGGCAAGTTCGACATCACCACCGGCACCTCGGCGGCCGGCGTGCCGATCACCAACGCGTACAGCAAGGACCTGGGCGACAACGCCGGAGCGGCGCGCGCCAGTGTGGAGCGGACCGGTGAGGTCGCCGACTGGCTGAGCGGGTACTTCGGCCCCTACCCCTTCAACGCGCTGGGCGGCTATGTGCCGAACACCACCACCGGGTACGCGCTGGAGACCGAGACCCGGCCGTTCTACAGCCCGAAGCAGTTCGCGAACGGCGCCAACGTCTCGGTGGTCGTCCATGAGCTGGCGCACCAGTGGTACGGCGACGACGTATCCCTCAAGGGCTGGAAAGACATCTGGATCAACGAGGGCTTCGCGTCCTACGCCGAGTGGCTCTGGTCCGAGAGCCAGGGCGACGGAACGGCGCAGGAGCTGGCGGACTACGTGTACGCCTCGCACCCGGCCGACGACGCGTTCTGGAAGGTGAAGCCGGGCGACCCCGGCCCGGCGAACCAGTTCGACGACGCCGTCTACGACCGGGGCGCGCTCGCCATCCAGGAGCTGCGCGACAAGATCGGCGACACCGCGTTCTTCAAGATCCTCAAGGGGTGGCCCACCGAGCACGCCTACGGCAACGCTTCGGTGGCCGACTTCGAGAAGTACGCCGAGCAGGTCTCGGGCAAGCCGCTGGCCGCCTTCTTCGACACCTGGCTGTTCACGCCGTCCAAGCCCGCCGCGCAGTCGGGACAGGCCCGGACCGTGCGCCCGGAGGCCCGGCCCGTGGCGCCGAAGTCCTGGCGGCAGATCGAGCGGACGCACACCGTCCACGACCGCTGACCTGCGGCCACCGGAGCCGCGCCGCCCCACTGACCGGGGGCGGCGCGGCTCCGCGTCTCGCGTACGGCCGGGGCGGCGCGGCTTCCGGCGTACGGCAGGCGGTGGTTACGCTGCTCCGGCACCGCGGCGCGAGCACCGCCGCGGAGCGAGTGCCCGCACGCCCCGCTGCCGCGCCCGACGAGGAGTACCCGTTGCCCGATCCGATCCACGGCTCCCGGCCGACTCTGGAGGCCGTCGCGGCCCGCGCGGGCGTGTCGCGGGCGACGGCCTCGCGCGTCGTCAACGGCGGCGCCGGTGTGCGGCAGCCGCTGGTGGACCGAGTCCAGCAGGCTGTCGAGGAGCTCGGCTACGTACCGAATCACGCGGCCAGGACGCTTGTCACCCGGCGCAACGGCGCGGTCGCGGTCATCATCGCCGAGCCGGAGATCCGGATCTTCTCGGACCCGTTCTTCTCCCAGCAGCTGCGCGGTATCAGCCGCGAACTGACCGCGCATGACTCGCAGTTGGTGCTGCTGCTGGTGGAGGGCAGGAAGGACTACGACCGGATCGGCCGCTATCTGGCGGGCGGCCATGTCGACGGTGCGCTGGCCTTCTCCCTGCACACCGAGGATCCGCTGCCCGCGGTGATCCACCGGGCCGGCATCCCCACGGTCTTCGGCGGCCGGCCGGTGTGGGCGGGCCCGGAGTCCGGTCTCGCCCTGCCCTACGCCGACTGCGACAACCGGGGCGGCGCCCGCACGGCGGTCCAGCATCTGGTCTCGCTCGGACGCCGGCACATCGCGCACATCGCGGGCCCGCAGGACCAGACATCGGGGATCGACCGGCTGGACGGTTACCGGGATGTGCTGCAGGACGTCGACCCCGGGCTCACCGCGCAGGGGGCCTTCACGGCGGAGAGCGGCGCCGCCGCGATGTCCGGACTCCTTGAGCGGCGGCCCGAAGTGGACGCGGTGTTCGCGGCCAACGACCTGATGGCATCAGGGGCGCTCCAGGTGCTGCGGGAACACGGCAGGCGGGTCCCCCACGACGTGGCGGTGGTGGGGTTCGACGACATGGAGAAGGTCGCGGAGTGCACCGACCCGCCGCTGACGACGGTCCGTCAGGACATCGAGGGCATGGGGCGGTTGATGGTACGGATGCTGCTCCGCCTCCTGGACGGGGAGAGCGTCACACCGCCGGATTCCGTGATCATGCCGACCGGCCTGGTGCGCCGGGCCTCCGCGTGACGTCGGGCGCGCCGCCGGACATCGCGGCCCGGTGGCCGGCCCGCGCCGCACGGGCCAGCGGCAGATAGCGCACCCGCTCGGGCAGCACCGGCACCACGGCCCGTACACACCGGCCGAAACGGCGCAGCGCCCGCTCCTGGGAGTCCGTCCACTCCAGACCGATCGCCTGGCGCGCCTCCGGCGGCATCAGCCCCACGGTGACGAAGTGCCGGAAGCGGGCGATCGGCGGCAGCAGCACCGGCCAGAGCATCCGGAGCAGCACGCGGAGCGGGCGGGGGCCGCGGTCCGGGGGCGGTACGGGACTGTCCGGGTCGGTCAGCTCCCGCACCACCGGGGTGGCCTCGATCTCGTCGGCCAGCATTTTCCGGTAGTACGGCCAGAACTCCTCGATGGTCTGCGGCATGTCCCGGTCGGCGATGCCGAGGACCCGCCCGACCTGGAGCCACTCCGCGTACAACTGCCGTTCCTGCGCGTCGGTGTAGGGGCGTCCGAGGTACTTCCGGCCCTGCAGGAAGACCGGGAAACCAGTGGCGTGCACCCAGGAGAAGGTGGCCGGAGCGAGGGCCTGGTACGGGCGGCCACGGGTGTCGGTGCCGCGGATGGTCCGGTGCATACGGCGCAGCCTGCGCCCCTCTTCGGCGGCGGCCTCCCCGCCGTACACCCAGAGCTGCATCGAGCGCAGCGAGCGCTCGCCGCGGCCCCACGGATCGGTACGGAAGACGGAGTAGGCGTCGACCCCGGCGCCGACGGCAGGGTGGGCCACCTGCATGGTCAGCGCCGCGGGCAGCGTGAGCAGCACCCGGATGTCCCCGACCTCGCTCCACAGCACCCCGCCCGGCGGTGGCGGTGGCGGCCCCGGCGGCGTGGTGCGGCTCCTCATGCGTGGGCTCCCGTCGCTGCTCCCGTCGGCATGGCGGGCTCCGGCCGGATGCCCGCTCTGTTCCAGTATGCGACGGCCGGGGTCGGAGGGGCGCGGGGGAAGGGAGGTACGGGAGGTACGGGAGAGGCTCGGCGGCCCCGGCCCCGGCCCCTGACGACCCGGCGGGCGGCTCGCGCTTTCACACCCGGGCTTTCACAGCCGGGCTTTCACCAGGGTGGTGGGACAGCAATACTGTTGCACCGGACCAGCCGAGTGATCGACCCAGTGCTCGGCCGGGTATCCGGGAAACGAGGCACAGGCAGTGGCGACCTGCCCCGACAACACGGCCGCGGCCACCGCCGCGGCCCTCACGGTCGACGAACTGGCCGCGCGCGCAGGGGTGACCGTCCGCACGGTCCGTTTCTACAGCGCGCGCGGCCTGCTCCCCCCGCCGGTGATCGGGCCGCGCCGCGTCGGCCTCTACGGCCCCGCGCACCTGTCCCGTCTCGCCCTCGTCGAGGAGCTGCGGAACCACGGGATGACGCTCGCCGCGATCGAGCGCTATCTCCGGCAGCTCCCCGACGACCTGAGCGCACACGATCTGGCCATCCACCGCGCGGTGGTGGCCTCATGGGTGCCGGAGGGGGCGGACGACGCGACCCGTGCGGAGCTGGAGCGCCGGGCCGGGCGGCCGCTGCCCGAGCCGGACATCGACCGGCTCGCGGCGATGAACGTACTGGAGCGGGTGGAGGGCGAGAGGGACGCCTTCCGGGTGGATCCGGGGCTGCTGGCGCTCGGTGTGCAGCTGCTGGACGTGCCGATCGCCCACGAGACGATCCTGGCCGCGCGCACGGTGGTCCTGGAGCACACGCGGGCCGCGGCGAAGGAGCTGACCCGGCTCTTCCAGGACGAGGTGTGGGGCCCCTACCGGGAGCGCGAGAGCGACCCCGAGGCGGTGGAGGCGATGAGGTCGCTCTCCGCCGACATACAGCCCATGGTCGTGCAGGCGCTGGTGACTGCGTTCCAGCGGTCGCTGAAGGAAGAGCTGCGGGCCCGTTACGCGGACGGGCCCGCAGCCCCCTGACCTGCTTCGGGGAGATCCGGCCTCAGCTGTCGCCGAACGTCTCGCCCCGCTCGGCCTTCGCGATCAGCAGCGCGGGCGGCGCGAACCGCTCCCCGTACCGCTCGGCGAGTTCACGGGCGCGCGCCACGAAGCCCGGCAGGCCGCCCTCGTAACCGTTGATGTACTGGAGCACACCGCCGGTCCAGCCCGGGAAGCCGATGCCGAGGATCGAGCCGATATTGGCGTCGGCGACCGAGGTCAGGACGCCCTCCTCCAGGCAGCGGACGCTGTCCAGCGCCTCGGAGAAGAGCATCCGCTCCTTCATGTCGGTGAAGGGGACGTCCGCCCCGGGCTTCGTGAAGTGCTCGCGCAGCCCCGGCCAGAGTCCGGTCCGCTTGCCGTCCTCGTACTCGTAGAACCCCGCTCCCCCACTGCGGCCCGTCCGGCCGAACTCGTCGACCATCCGGTCGATGACCGCGTCCGACGGGTGCCCGGCCCAGGTGCCGCCCGCCTCCTCGGTGGCTCGCTTCGCCTCGTTGCGGATCTTGCGCGGCAGGGTGAGCGTCAGTTCGTCCATCAGCGAGAGCACCTTGGCCGGATAGCCGGCCTGGGCGGCGGCCTGCTCGACCGACGCGGGCTCGACGCCCTCGCCGATCATCGCCACGCCCTCGTTGATGAACTGGCCGATGACGCGCGAGGTGAAGAACCCGCGGGAGTCGTTGACGACGATCGGGGTCTTGTTGATCCGGCGTACGAGGTCGAAGGCGCGCGCCAGCGCCTCGTCACCGGTCCGCTCGCCCTTGATGATCTCGACCAGCGGCATCTTGTCCACGGGCGAGAAGAAGTGCAGCCCGATGAAGTCGCTCTGCCGCTGGACGCCTTCGGAGAGCAGCGTGATGGGGAGCGTGGAGGTGTTGGAGCAGAGCAGCGCGTCGGGCTCGATGACGCCCTCGATCTCCTGGAACACCTTGCGCTTGAGCGCCACGTCCTCGAAGACGGCCTCGATCACCGCGTCGCAGCCCGCGAGGTCGGCCGGGTCGCCGGTCGGGGTGATGCGGGCGAGCAGCGCGTCCCGCTGGTCCTCGGTGGTGCGGCCGCGCGAGAGCGCCTTCGCGAGCAGCTTCTCCGAGTACGCCTTGCCCTTCTGCGCGGCCTCGGCCGACACGTCCTTGAGGACGACGTCGATCCCGGCGCGTGCACAGGAGTAGGCGATGCCCGCGCCCATCATTCCGGCGCCGAGCACGGCGACCTTGCGGACCTCGCGGGGTTCGACGCCCTGGGGGCGGTTGGCACCGGAGTTGACCGCCTGGAGGTCGAAGAAGAACGCCTGGATCATGTTCTTCGCGGTCTGTCCGGTGACCAGCTCGGTGAAGTACCTGGCCTCGATGGTCAGCGCCGTCTCGAAGTCGACCTGGGAGCCTTCGACGGCGGCGGCGAGGATGTTGCGCGGCGCGGGATAGGGGGCGCCCTGCAGCTGCTTCTTCAGGTTGGCGGGGAAGGCGGGCAGGTTGGCGGCGAACTTCGGGTTGGACGGGGTGCCGCCGGGGATCTTGTACCCCTTGACGTCCCAGGGCTGCTGCGACTCGGGGTGGGCGTCGATGAAGGCGTGTGCCTGGGCCAGCATCTCGTCGGCGGTGGCCGCGAGTTCGTGGACCAGGCCGTTCTCCAGGGCGCGCCGCGGGTTGTAACGGGTGCCCTGCAGGAGCACCTTGAGCAGCGCGTCGGCGATGCCCATCAGCCGTACGGTGCGGGTGACGCCGCCCCCGGCGGGCAGCAGACCGAGGGTGACCTCGGGCAGACCGATCCGGGAGCCGGGCGCGTCGAGGGCGATGCGGTGGTGGCTGGCGAGGGCGATCTCGTAACCGCCGCCGAGCGCCGAGCCGTTGATGGCGGCGACGACCGGCTTCCCCAGTGTCTCGATGCGGCGCAGCGAGTTCTTGATGGCCGTACCGGTGTCGAAGGCCTGCTGGGCCTGAGCGGGACCGACCTGGATCATGTCCTTGAGGTCGCCGCCCGCGAAGAAGGTCTTCTTCGCGGAGGTGTAGATGATGCCGCGGATGGAGTCCTTCTCGGCCTCCGCGCGGTCGGCGACGGCCGCGATCGACTCCTTGAACGCCTGGTTCATGGTGTTCGCGGACTGGTTGGGGTCGTCGAGGACGAGGGTGACGACGCCGGTCCCGTCCTGTTCCCAGCGGATGGTGGTGTTCTCGCTCATGGTGTGGCTGCTCCGTGAGGGCCGTGGGTCGTGGGAGGGGACGCGGTCAGAGACGCTCGACGACGGTGGCGACGCCCATGCCGCCGCCTACGCAGAGCGTGGCGAGGCCGTACCGCTGGTCGCGGCGCTCCAGTTCGTCGATGAGGGTGCCGAGGATCATCGCGCCGGTGGCGCCGAGCGGGTGTCCGAGTGCGATGGCTCCGCCGTTGACGTTGATCTTGTCCAGCGGGAGTTCCATGTCCCGGGCGAAACGCAGCACGACACCGGCGAAGGCTTCGTTGATCTCCACGAGGTCCATGTCGCCGATGGTCAGACCGGCCTTGGCGAGCGCCTTGCGGGTGGCGGGCGCGGGCCCGGTCAGCATGATCGTCGGCTCGGATCCCGAGACCGCGGCCGAGACGATACGGGCCCTGGGGGTCAGTCCGTACCGTTCGCCGACCTCGCCGGAGCCGATGGCGACCAGCGAGGCGCCGTCCACGATGCCGGAGGAGTTGCCCGCGTGGTGGACGTGGTCGATCTTCTCGACCCAGTGGTACTTCTGCAGCGCCACCGCGTCGAAGCCGCCCATCTCGCCGATGGCGGCGAAGGACGGTTTGAGGGCGGCCAGCGAGTCGGCGGTGGTGCCCGGCCGCAGGTGCTCGTCGTGGTCGAGGACGACCAGGCCGTTGCGGTCGGTGACGGGGACGACGGAACGGGCGAACCGGCCGTCCTTCCACGCCTCGGCGGCCCGCTCCTGCGAGAGCGCGGCGTAGGAGTCCACGTCGTGCCGGGTGAAGCCCTCGATGGTGGCGATGAGGTCGGCGCCGACGCCCTGGGGTGCGAAACCGGTGTCCCAGTTGGTCATCGGGTCCATCGCCCAGGCTCCGCCGTCGGAGGCCATCGGGACGCGGGACATCGATTCGACCCCGCCCGCCAGGATCAGGTCCTCCCAGCCGGAACGGACCTTCGCGGCGGCCAGGTTGACGGCTTCCAGGCCGGAGGCGCAGAAGCGGTTCTCCTGGACACCGGCCACCGTGTCGGGGAGGCCGGCCGCGACGGCCGCCGTGCGGGCGATGTCGGAGCCCTGGTCGCCGACCGGGCTGACCACGCCGAGCACGATGTCGTCGATGGCCGCCGGATCGAGACCGGGGAACCTGCGGCGCACCTCATGGATCAGCCCGACGACCAGGTCGATCGGCTTGGTGCCGTGCAGGGCGCCATTGGCCTTCCCGCGCCCGCGTGGGGTGCGGATCGCGTCGTACACAAACGCTTCGGTACTCAAGACGGCAGCCTTTCGGAAATGCGGATCGGGTTGCGGATCGGGATACGGCGGGTGGGCGTCGGGCGAGGAGCGAGCGGCCGGTGATCTCCTTCATGATCCGGTCTCCCCGGTCATGGCGCTCGTCCGGACGGACCGGCCGGTCCGGTGAGGCCCGGCACGTCCCAGTCCCGGGCGACTCCGGCCGTGTCGGCGCCGGGCTGGGCGGGTCCGAGCCGTACGGAACCGGGGGTGGCGGAGAAGCGCGGCGCGGGCGCGGGCTGGGTGATCCCGCTGTGCTCGGTGAACGTCCCACGGGCGGCGAGATGCGGATGTTCCGGCGCCTCACGCAGCGAGAGCACCGGCGCCACGCAGGCGTCGGACCCCTCGAAGAGCGCCGTCCACTCCGCCCGGGTCCGGGTCAGGAAACGGGCGGCGATCGTCTCGCGCAGCCCGTCCCAGCGTGCGAAGTCCTTGCGGGCCGGGGCTTCGGACGCGATACCGAGCAGCTCCACGAACTCGTCGTAGAACTGCGGCTCCAGGGCGCCCACGGCCATGTACTCGCCGTCCGACGTCTCGTAGCTGCCGTAGAACGGACAGCCCCCGTCGAGCAGGTTCGCCCCGCGCCTGTCCTGCCAGCCTCCCGCCGCCAGCATCCCGTGGATCATGGTGGCGAGGTGCGCGGCGCCGTCCACGATCGCGGCGTCGACCACCTGCCCCGCTCCCCCTTCGGTGCGCGCGTGCTGGAGCGCGGCGAGGATGCCGATGACCAGATAGAGCGAGCCGCCCGCGTAGTCACCGACCAGGTTGGCGGGGACGGTGGGCGGCTCGCCGGAGCTGCCGATCATCCCGAGGGTGCCGGTGACGGCGATGTACGCGATGTCGTGCCCGGCGCGTTCCGCGAGCGGCCCCTCCTGCCCCCAGCCGGTCATCCGTCCGTACACGAGCTTCGGGTTGCGGGCGTGGCACTCCAGCGGGCCGACGCCGAGACGCTCGGCGACGCCCGGCCGGTAACCCTCGATCAGGATGTCGGCGCGCTCCACGAGTCCGAGGACGCGGGCGGGCCCGTCGTCGGCCTTGAGGTCGATGAGCACGGAGCGTTTGTTGCGGTTGGTGAGGTCGTACGCCGGGTTGACCGCGAGCCCGCTGCCGCCCGGCCGGTCGACCCGTACGACGTCGGCGCCGAGGTCCGCGAGGACCATCGCGGCGAAAGGACCGGGACCGATCCCCGCCAGCTCCACCACCCGGATTCCCGCCAGCGGACCGGTCCCTGCCTCTGCCATCACGCCCCCAGGACTGTGACACAACTGATGTGACATCAATGATGTTAAGAACGTGTTCCACTCCGCACAAGACTTTTGGCTGAGCATCCGCTTAGTGAGGCAGTGCGGGGTCGCATAGGCTCGGCGGCGATGACCAACAACCTCACGCCGCTCGGTCCCAAGGCCGACAAGGACACCGTACGGCGGCACAATCTCAGTCTGGTGCTGCGCGCCGTACGGGAGCAGGGCGAGGCCACCCGGGCGGGTGTCGCCGCACGGGTGGGGCTGACCCGGGCGGCCGTCTCGTCGCTGGTCGAACAGTTGCTCGAGAGCGGCTTCCTCGCCGAGTCGGGCAAGACGTTCAGCGGGCAGGCCGGGCGGCCCGGCACGGTGCTCAAACCGGCCCGCACGGGGGTGGCGGGCGTCGGCGTCGAGATCAACGTCGACTATGTGTCGGTCTGTGTGGTGGACCTGGCGGGCACCGGCCGCGTACGCCTGACCGAGCACCTGGACAACCGGGGCGCGCCCCCGGCCGGTGTACTGGCCCGCGCCGCCCGGGTCGCGGCGCGGGCACTGGAGTCGGCCCGGGAGCAGGACCTGCGCCCCGTCGGCGTCCAGCTCGCGCTGCCCGGCCTGGTCTCGGGCGGGACCGTGCGGCAGGCGCCCAACCTCGGCTGGAACCGGGTGGCGGCCGAGGGGGTTTTCGCCCAGGCGCTCTCGGCGCTGCGGCCGGACAGCCGCCCGCTGCCGGTCAGTTCGGAGAACGAGGCCAATCTGGCGGCGCTGGCCGAGCTGTGGTTCGGCGGGATCGGGGCGATCCGCAGTTTCCTCTATCTGACCGGCGAGATCGGGGTGGGCGGCGCCCTGGTCCTGGACGGTGAACTGCTGCGCGGTGCGCACGGGTTCGCCGGTGAGATCGGCCATGTGGTGGTGGATCCGGCGGGTCCGGAGTGCCGGTGCGGCTCGCGCGGCTGCCTGGAGCAGTACGCGGGCCAGTCGGCGCTGCTGTGGGCCGCCGGTATCGACGAGAGCGCCGGACCGGCCGGGGTCGCGGAGCTGGAACGGCGTGCGCACTCCGGCGACGAGCGCACCGTGGCCGCCATCTCGGAGGCCGGGGTGATGCTGGGACGGGTGCTGTCGGGAGCGGTGAACCTCTTCGACCCGGACGCGGTGGTGCTCGGCGGGATCTACCGCGGCCTTATGCCCTGGCTGGCGCCCGGCGCCGACCGGGAGCTGACCGGGCGGGTGATCTCCGGGCTCTGGCCGCGCGGCAGCGGCAGGCTGCGCGCCTCATCGGTATCGGGGGACGCCGCGCGGGGTGCGGCGGCGCTGATCGTCCAGGAGGTGCTGGCCGATCCGGTCGCGTACACGGAGCAGCGGGCGGGCTGAGCGCGGGCCGGGAGCCCTCTGCTGGGGCTGCCCGGCGGGCTCCGGTGCGCCGGGGCCGATTTCGCAGCGCTGTCGGGACAGGCCGTGGGGGCCCGGCGGTTCGTGGCCGCCCGGCCCCCACGCCCCTGCGCGGTGTTCCCGCGGCTACTGCACGGCCACCTCGTTGATCTGCGGCGCCGCCGAGCCCTCGGCCCACAGCAGGCGGACCGCGTCGGCGGTGACCGCACCGGTCGTGATGCGTGTGTACGGGCCGGTCGTGGCGCCGAGCGTCCGCCACTGGCCGCCGGTACGGATCTGCACGGCCGCCTTGACGCCCTGCACTCCTTCGGGAGCCAGTACGGTCACCGTGCGCACCGCCTCGGCCTGCGGCAGGGCGACGTCCAGGGACTCACCGGCCGCGGGCGCCCGCGAGGCGCGGTAGACGCTCTCCGCGTTCCCGTCCGCGGCGGATGCCTGGCTGCTGCCGTCCGCCGCGGGCGGGTTGCCCGTGACGGCCGGTGCGTCCGCGCCGCCCACGTGGAACTCCCGTACCACCACCCAGTTGGTCTGGTCGGCGGTCGCCCGGGCCCGTACGTACCGCGCGGTGGTGCCCCCAGGTGCCGTCGCCGTGACCGTCGGCTGATCCTTGAACGAGCCCAGCTCGTGCCAGGTGCTGTTGTCCGACGAGTACTCCAGGACACCCTGGTGGAGGTAGTCGGACTCGCTGCCGGACTTGCCCATGGTGACGGTGACATCGGTGATGGGGCGCTGGGCGCCGAGGTCCACACCGACCCAGTCGTCCTTGGCCGCGGCGGCGCTGCTCCAGAAGTAGGTGGAGTCGTCGCCGTCGGTCATCCGGGCCGGGGCGTTGCCCGAGTAGACGCCCAGATCGCTCTGGCCCACCGGCTGCGGCGGAAGCCCGATGAGCCGGCCCTCCTCGGTGAGCGCCCGGGTCACGAACGCGTCGAGCACACCGTCACCCACGACCACCGGGATCTTCCCGCCGTTCATGTCGGTGTAGACCGGTGCCTTCGCCTTCGCGACCAGACCGGCAAGCTGCTGCCGCTCCTGCCACGCGGCGGCGCCGTGCCCGGCCTTCGCGTCGTCCAGCATCCGCAGCGCGGCGAGTGTCGCCGTGCCCCACGCCTGCGCGGAGTCGAGCCACGGCCCGGCGTCGGTGACGAACCCCTTGTCGGGCAACTGCGCACGCAGCACACCGGGGGCGTCGTGCAGCTCGCGCAGAGATGCCGCGAGGGTGCCGGACGACGCCTTGCCGTCCCAGTAGCGGGAGATGACCGCGGACAGCTCGGGCGCCTCCTGCTTGTTCAGCGACGAGCTGTAGTTGACGTCGGTGAAGGCCCGCAGGGCCCGCTCCACCCCCGGGCTGCCGCCCGAGAGTTCGTGCACTGCCTGCCGGTAGGAGCGGTCGGCGTCGTACGCCGCGTCGTTCCACGTGTAGTCGGCGACGGTGTACAGCGCGAGCTTCGACGCGTACGGCTGGATCATCGGGTTGGCCGTGATCCCCGCGAGCTGTTCGGCGAGCCCCTTCTCCCGCCCGTTGAACGGGCCGAGCAGCAGCCGGTTGGTCACGTAGTCGTTGACCGGGTAGTTGTCCCAGGTCAGGATCTGATGGCCGAACACCGTCCGGGCCGACTTCGCCTGTGCGACCGTCATGGTCGGTGCGACGACACCGACACCGGTCCACTCGACCAGGACGTCCTTGTCGAGCTGCCCGGCGATGGCGGTCTTGTACGGGGACGGGGTGACGTCGTAGTACTCGGTCGGCACCATCTCCAGCGGCTGTGCGCCCTGATGGGTCTTGATGAACTGCTGGTTGACCCGGTTGAGCAGATACGCCTGCGCGGCTCCGGCCGCACCACCACCGGTGCCGAACTTCGCCTGGTCGGCGTCACAGTTCCAGTGGGTGTAGCTGATGTCGTCGAGCGGGACGGCGAACTGCCGCACACCGATGTCCCAGATGGTCTGGAGCTTGTCGACCAGTGCCTTGAGGTCGTCGTCGGAGCTGTAGCAGGCGCTCAGTCCGGGCGAGAGCGCGTAGGTGAACTGGACGTGGTTGGCGCGCGCCCGGTCCACCAGTTCCTTGATCCGGTCCAGCTGGTCCGGCGGGTACGCGTCGCGCCACTTGTCGCGGAGGTAGGCGTCGTCCTTCGGCGAGTACACGTAGATGTTCATCTTGTGCGCGCCGTAGAAGTCCATCTGATCCAGGCGCGCGGCCTGCGACCACGGGGTGCCGTAGAAGCCCTCGATGGTGCCGCGTACCGGTGTGGACGGCCAGTCGCGCACCTGCAGGCCGGGCACCGGGGCACCGGGGCCGCTGCGGTGCGGGAGCACCTGACGCAGTGACTGGGCGGCGTAGTAGGTGCCGGTCGTGTCGGTCCCGGAGAGCACGATCCGGCCCGCGCCGTCGCCGTGGGCCCGGCCGGCCGCGAGTACGTAGCCCTCTGCGGCGAGACCCTGCGGGCCCTGCACTCCGAGTGCGGTGAGGGCGGCGGCGGACGACGGGTTCTCGCCCGGACCGCCGACGTAGACCGCCAGCCGGTCCTGGCCGGTGCTCTTCGGCCCGACGGACAGGTGGGCGGCTCCGGCGGCCTTCAGGGACTTCTCCACCAGGGAGAGCGCGGCGGCGTCGGTCGTGCTGCCGGTGACGATGTCGACCGACGGGGTGATACGCACGCTGTCGGAGCGGGTGGACTCGGACTGCGGTGCGGGGGTGATGACGGGGGCGGCCGGCTTCGGGGCCGCGCTCGCGGTCCCGGCGGTGACCGCGCTGAGCGGGGCCGCCGACAGGGCCAGCGCGAGGCCTGCCACGAGGGGGCTGAGCAGAGGCCCGGAGAGCGGTCTGCGATGCGGTCCGGCCGGCTTTTTGCGGAACATCAACGATCCTCCACGGTTCGGCACCGACCCCTGAGCGGGGCCGTAGAGGACTAGACCACTCGCCTGATTGTGTGTCAATGATGCGCGCAGGAAGGCTCTTCCGAGCAGTTGCGCGCATAAGTCTGCACCTTTCGCCGCGGGGTGATGGATGTCACTCGGTCTCCCGGTGCACGGAACGGTCCCGCCGGTCGTCTGACCCTTCGAGGGAACACTGCCGGCCGAACCGCGAGAAGGGAGCGAGACCTTGCCTCACGTCGTCATACAGGCAGTCCAGGCTCGCCTGGTCACACCCGCACCCCGGTTGGAGACCGTCCCGACCACCCTGCGCTACGACCGTGCGGACCCCTTCGCGGTCACCGTGGGCTTCCCGCCGCAGGCCACGCTGGCGGGTGTGGCGGTCTCCTGGGCGTTCGCACGCGACCTGCTGGGCGCGGGGCTCCGTGCGCCTTCCGGTGTGGGCGACGTACGGATCCGGCCGTTCGGCTACGACCGGACCGTCCTGGAGTTCCACTCCCGCGAGGGCGTCGCGATGGTCCATATCCACACCGCCGAGCTGCGCCACTTCCTGAAGCGGACGGAGACGCTCGTACCTTCCGGGCGCGAGCACCGCTATCTCGACGTGGACCAGGACGTCGTGGAACTGCTGCGGGACGCCTGCTAGCGCGACGGCCGGGCACCTGCCGGGCCTGCGCTCCCGCGCCCGGCCAGGATCGGCGATACTCGCGGCATGGCTGACCATGGTGCGGACGACGGCGCGGACAACGGATACCTGCTCGACAACCAGCAGGCGGAAGCCGGCATCCGCTTCGACGCCCTGGCCGAGCTGTTCGATCCGGTGACCTTCCGGCACATCGACCGCCTCGGCATCGCAACGGGCATGCGGTGCTGGGAGATCGGCGCCGGCGGCCCCACCGTCCCCCTGGGGCTTGCCGCACGGGTCGGCCCGGACGGCGCCGTGGTGGCCACGGACATCGACACCTCGTGGACCGAGTCCGCGCTGGGCACCGGCACCGGCACCGGCACCGGCACCGGCACCGGCGGGACCATCGAGGTGCTGCGGCACGACGTGGCGGCCGACCCGCCGCCGCCCGGCGGATTCGACCTGGTCCACGCCCGGCTGGTCCTGGTCCATGTCACCGACCGGGCCGAAGCCCTGCGCCGGATGGTGCAGGCGCTGCGTCCCGGCGGCCGGCTCCTGATCGAGGACGCCGACCCAGGACTGCAGCCGCTCCTGTGCCCCGACGAGTCCGGCCCCGAGCAGCGGCTCGCCAACCGTCTGCGGTCGGGTTTCCGCGAGCTGATGGCCGCGCGCGGTGCGGATCTCGCGTACGGGCGGACGCTGCCCCGGCTGCTGCGCGAAGCCGGCCTGGACGACGTACAGGCGGACGCCTACTTCCCCATCACCTCGCCGGCCTGCACTGTCCTGGAAGCTGCCACCGTGCGCCAGATCCGCTCCCGTCTCGTGGCAGCCGGGATCGCCACCGACCACGACATCGACCAGCATCTGGCGAACGTCGCGACCGGCCGCCTCGACCTGGCCACGTCCCCCATGATCTCCGCCTGGGGGCGCCGCCCCGCTGTCCGGCCGACGGTGTGACCGCGCGCTACGGCGCACGACCGGACGCCTGCGCGGTAAATCGCTTTGCGGGCGGGCCGGATCGGCCGTAACGTTCTCCCTGGCCCTGTCGTCGTTGATCGGAGTAGGACATTGCGCTACTGAGGTCTTGAGACACCGTGCCGTGCAGTGACCACACCTGCGCGCACCGCGTGTGACCTCGGTATTCGAGCTGTCCTCCCGGAACAGGGCCTTCTCTGTGCCCTGCGGTGTCTCCACCCGTTGCCCCCACCCCTTTTCGCAGCAACCGGGAGACCCGTATGTCAACCCATTCGTCCACCCACATCTCCTGCACCGCGCTCTCCTTCTCCTGGCCGGACGGGACCTCGGTCCTCGACCGGTTCCAGCTGGCCGTCGGCCCCGGCAGGACGGGCCTCATCGGCGTCAACGGGTCGGGGAAGTCGACCCTGCTCCGGCTGATCGCAGGTGAGCTGACCCCGACCGAGGGAACCGTCCGCGTCACCGGCGACATCGGGTACCTCCCGCAGAACCTCGTGCTCGACACCGCGCTGCGCGTGGACCAGGCGCTGGGCATCGACGTCCAGCGTGCCGCGCTGCACGCCATCGAGGCGGGTGACGCGAGCGAGGAGCACTTCACGGCGGTCGGCGACGACTGGGACGTGGAGGAGCGCGCCCACGCGGTGCTCGGCCAGCTCGGACTCGGCTCGGTCGGTCTCGACCGGACCATCGGCGAGGTCTCGGGCGGCGAGTCCGTCCTGCTGAGGCTCGCCGCGCTGCTGCTGCGCAGGCCGGACGTCCTGCTGCTCGACGAGCCGACCAACAACCTCGACCGGCACGCCAGGCAGCGGCTGTACGCGGCGGTCGACGCCTGGCCCGGTGTGATGGTCGTGGTCAGCCACGACCGTGAACTCCTGGAGCGCGTCGACCAGATCGCCGACCTGCGGGACGGCGAGGTCCACTGGTACGGCGGGGCACTGTCCGCGTACGAGGAGGCGCTCGCCGTGGAACAGGAGGCGGCCGAGCGCATGGTGCGGGTCGCGGAGGCCGATGTGCAGAAGCAGAAACGCGAACTGGCCGACGCCCAGGTCAAACTGGCGCGACGCAAGCGGTACGGGCAGAAGATGTCGGACCAGAAGCGCGAGCCCAAGATCGTGATGGGTGCGCGGAAACGCGCGGCGCAGGAGTCGGCGGGCAAGCACCGCATCATGCACACCGAGCGGCTGGACGACGCGAAGGAGCGGCTCAGCGAGGCGGCGGACGCGGTGCGGGACGACGACGAGATCCGTATCGAACTGCCGTACACCAAAGTGCACCCCGGCCGGAGCGTGCTGACCCTGCGGGAACTCCACCTGCCGTACGGGAGCGGTGTCGAGGGCGAGTTCACCGCCCACGGACCCGAGCGGATCGCCCTGGTCGGGCGCAACGGAGCAGGGAAGACCACGCTGCTGCGGACCATCGCGGGTCAGCTGGAGCCGGTCTCCGGGGAGGCGACGGCGCATGTGCCGCTCCGGTTCCTGCCGCAGCGGCTCGACGTGCTCGACGACGGGCTGAGTGTCGTGGAGAACGTGGCACGCAATGCGCCGGAGGCCGGTAACAACCTGATCCGGGCACGGCTCGCCCGGTTCCTCTTCAAGGGGGCGCGTGCCGACCAGCCGGCCGGCACGCTGTCGGGCGGCGAACGGTTCCGGGCCGCGCTCGCCGCGCTGCTACTGGCCGAGCCCGCCCCGCAGCTCCTGATGCTCGACGAACCGACCAACAATCTGGACATGGCCAGCGTGCGCCAGCTGACGGCCGCGCTGGAGTCCTACGAGGGGGCGCTGATCGTGGCGAGCCACGACCTGCCGTTCCTGGAGTCGGTCGGTATCACCCGGTGGCTCACGCTGGGGGGCAGCGAATAGCCGGAATCCGGCAGCGAATAGCCCGGCATCGAAGCGTGATATGGCTCTCCGTATCGAGGCCCGACCTGGCGGCATAACAGACCGTAACGGCACATATCGGAACAGGGGGTTGGCTGGGGCTTACTGCCGCCTTAACCTACGGATACGTAACCTACGAATCCGTAGGTAAATACTCCCGTCCCCAGGAGCCCCCGTGACGATCACCTCTCCCCACCTCGGCAGTACGGACGCGTGGACAGACGCCCGGCTGCTGTATGCGCTGGAGGAGGTGGTGGAGAAGGAACTCAACCGCCATCTCTCCGTGGCCAAGGACTGGATGCCCCACGAGTACGTGCCGTTCTCCGACGCACGTAACTTTCCCGGCTTCTTCGAGGACGGGAAGGCGTGGGAGCCCGAGCAGTCCAAGGTCACGGACATCGGCAGGACCGCGCTCGTGGTCAACCTGCTGACCGAGGACAACCTCCCCAGCTACCACCACGAGATCGCCTCGCTCTTCGGGCGCGACGGAGCCTGGGGCACCTGGGTGCACCGGTGGACCGCGGAGGAGGGCCGGCACGGCATCGTGATGCGCGACTACCTGCTGGCCTCGCGCGCCGTCGACCCGGACAAGCTGGAGCAGTTCCGGATGGCGCACATGTCGGAGGGCTTCGAGTCCGACAACCGGCACTCGATGCTGCACTCGGTCGCGTACGTCGCGTTCCAGGAGCTCGCCACCCGGGTCTCGCACCGCAACACCGGCCACCAGTCGGGCGACCCGGTCTGCGACCGGATGCTGGCGCGGATCGCGACCGACGAGAACCTGCACATGGTCTTCTACCGCAATCTGCTGGGCGCGGCCTTCGAGATCGCCCCGGATCTCACCATGCAGTCGGTGCGCGACGTCGTCGTCGACTTCCGGATGCCCGGACACGGGATGCCCGGCTTCGAGCGGGCCGCCGCACAGATGGCGATCGGCGAGATCTACAACATGCGGATCCACCACGACGACGTGCTCCAGCCCGTGCTGCGGTACCTGAAGGTCCTGGACATCGACGGGCTCGGCCCGGAGGGACTGAAGGCGCAGGAGGAGCTGGGTATGTACATGGGCGGCCTGGACGCCGAGGCCGCCAAGTTCGACGCGAAGCTCGCGGCCCGCAAGGCCCGGGTGGCCGCACGCGCCGCAGCGTCGTAGACCCGGAGAGGCCGTGGGCCCTCCTGCCGTAGCCGGTGGCTACGGCAGGAGGGCCTGCGTCTTACACGGCGCAGCCACCGTCTTCCACTGCGCCGTCACCGTCGCGGCGGTCCGCTCATGGCTCCGCCGCGAGCACCCCCGGGCCGCGGCCCGGCCTCCCTTCCGGGGCTCGGCTACGAGCGCAAGGCGTCGACCGGTTCCATGCGGGAGGCCCGCAGTGACGGGTAGAGGCCGGCCAGAAGTCCTACAAGGGCTCCGGCGACCGGGGCTCCGAGCGCGAGGCGCACGTCCAGGACCGGGGTCCAGTCCCTGACGGCGGAGACGACCACCACCACGACCATGCCCAGGGCGGCGCCCACGACACCGCCGAGCAGTCCGATCGTCGTCGACTCCACCAGGAACTGGCCGGCGACCTGACGCCGCGAGGCCCCGAGGGCACGGCGCAGTCCGATCTCCCCGATCCGCTCCATGACCGTCACCAGCGTCACATTGGCGATACCGATGGCCCCGACCACCAGCGAGACCAGCCCGAGGACCAGGAACAGGCCGTTGACGTCGCCCTGCACTCCCTTGCGGGCCCTGGCCGGATCGGGCGGTGCCGTCACGGTCAGGGAAGCCTCGGCGCCGGGGGCCAGCGCGGTCGGTGCCTGGTGGGCGACCTGGTTCGCCGCGCCGAGCGAGGTGTTGATCAGTATCCGGGTCACGGTTCCCAGCCCCATCCGGTCCGCGGCCGTCGTGGGCGGCAGGATCACCGCGGTGGCGAGCTGCTGTTCCCGCTCCACTCCGCCGAGTATCCCGATCACCGTGTACGCCTGGCCCTTCAGGAAGACCGCGGGAGCGTCCTCGACCGAGCTGATGCCGAGGAGCCGCGCCGCCTGGTCGCCGAGGACCGCCAGCCGGTCGTGCCGGGCGATGTCCCCGTCGTCGAAGAAGCGCCCGGCGGTCATCCCGCCCCGTACCGCGGCCGGCAGCGTGGGAGACGCCGCGACGACCGCCATGGTCTGGCCGCTGACCTCGCCGGGAGCGACCACGTCGTTGGAACGCACCTCGACGCTCGCGGTCTCCTGGGAGTCGGCGATCGCCGCCACCGACTCGACCCCGGCCAGCCGGCGCACCGCGCCGACACCCGACCAGTCCACGAGCGGGCCGGAGCCGGCCGACGCCACGGAGGGCACCCCCACCGTGACCGAGGTGGCGGCGAGGGCGTCGAACCGGCCCACGATCTGGTTGCCCGCCGTGGACGAGATCCCGATGGTGATGACCAGGGTGGTGATGCCCAGAACGGTGCCCAGCGTGGTCAGGGCGGAGCGCATCGGGCGGGCGAGCACCCCCGCCAGCGCCTCGGACCACAGGTCCCTGAGGTCCATCCAGGGGCGCTCGACGGCGCCCCCGGCCCGTGCTGTGCCCCCGGGAGCCGCAGCTTGCACGGCGCGTGTCCGGGACCTCATAGGTGCTCCTCGGTGAGCCGTCCGTCGCTGATCCTCACCCGCCTGTCGGCCCGCCGGCTGACCGCCTCCTCGTGAGTGATCACCACCAGGGTCATGCCCTGCTCGCCGAGCCGGCCGAAGAGGTCCAGCACCGACTCGGTGTTCTCGCTGTCGAGGTTGCCGGTGGGCTCGTCGCAGAGCAGCAGGGCGGGCTCGCTCATCAGCGCCCTGGCGATCGCCACCCGCTGTCTCTCACCGCCGGAGAGCCGGTCCGGCCGGAAGCCGGCCCGGTGCGCCAGGCCCACCCGTTCCAGTGCCTGCTCGGCCCTGGTGGGGCGGCCCGCCCGGCCGCGCCCGGGGCGCGGCCGGCGGTAGGTCTCGGCCAGCATGACGTTCTCGTCCACGGTCCGGTACGGCAGCAGGTGGAAGGACTGGAAGACGAACCCGATCCGGCTGCCGCGCAACGAGGTGCGCTCCAGGTCGCCGAGCACGTTGGTCTGCACCCCGTCGAGCCAGTAGGCCCCCGATGTGGGGCGGTCCAGCAACCCCAGGGTGTTGAGCAGTGTCGACTTGCCGGAACCGGACGGACCGACGATCGACAGGTGCTCCCCGCGCCGGACGGTCAGGTTCACGTCCCGCAGGGCGTGCACCGGCGGTTCGGAGTCGAAGGTCCGGTCCACGGCAGTCAGTTGGATGACAGTGTCCGCGTCGGGCACGACGGAGGACGGCGGACCGGTCATCGCCCGACCACCACCTGGTCGCCGGCCTTCAGCGCGGCACCGGACGACGGGGTGACCTCCACCTGGCCGTCCGCGGAGAGCCCGGCCTCGACGGGTACGTCCACCACCCTGCCGCCGCGCGCGACCTGCACCCGGGCCTTCTCGTCGGCGGAGGTGTGCAGCGCGGCGACGGGCACGGTCAGTACCTTGCCGTCCGACGAGCCCACCTCAATGGTGACCTTCGCGGATTCGGTGGCGTTCTTGGTCAGCTTCCCCGCCGGCACGGAGATCTGCACCGGTACGGGAGCCGAGGTGCCCTCGCTCCCGCCGGCCGGGGTCCCCTGCTGTTTGTCGGCGTCGGCCGAATCGCCCTTCGGTACGTCGTCGGCGAGTGCCACCACTTCTCCGTCCGCCTTCGTGCCGTCGGTGGTCTCCACCCGGGCCTGCATGCCCTTGTGGAGCAACTTGGCGTCCTCGGCCGGGACCACGGCCTGCACCACGACCTTGGAGCTGGTCACCGTGGCGACCGGCCCGGAGGGGGTGTCTCCGGTCTTCGCGGACACCTTGTCCAGCCGGGCCGGGAGGTCCGGCAGGAAGACCACCTCACCGGCGGGGACCTTGGTTCCGTAACCGGCCTGGAAGGCGGAGAGCGCGGCGTCGGCCGCGTCCAGCTGTTGCTGCGCCGATTTGAGTTGCAGCTTCGCGGTGTCCCCGCCGGTGCCCGCGCCGCCACCCGGGACGCTGCCGGATCCCTTGGAGCCACCGGTTCCCTTGGAGCCGTCGGTTCCCTTGGAGCCGCCGCCCGGGTTCCGTGCCGCGAGAAGGGCCTGCTGTGCGGTGGTCACCGCCGCTTCGAGCGTTCCCAGCTGCTGCTTGTCGGCGACGGTGGGCTCCATGGCGCGGTAGCCCCGGCTCTTGTACCAGCGGCTCACCGCCGCTGCGTCCGGCTGCCCGTACGTCCCGTTGGCCGAACCGGGGTTGAAGCCCAGCCGGGTCAGCGCCTGCTGGAGCTGCCTGACATCGTCCCCGGAGGCGCCGGGGCCCAGCGTGCGGTACATCGGCACGGTGCCCCGCAGCACCAGGACCGGCCGGCCGCTCACCTGCATCAGTACATCCCCCTCCTTCAACTCCGCCCCGGCGGACGGTGCCTTGGTGACCCGCTGGGCGACGCTGTCACCGGCCCCCGATCCGCCGGACCCGGACCCGGACCCGGAGTCCGGAGAGCCGACGGAGCCGGCCAGGGTCACTTTCCTCGGCGAGCCGAACTCCACCGAGCCCTGGGCCACCACACTCGCGGTCAGCGAGCGGCGCTCGACCGTGACGGTGACCGGACGCGCCTTCGGCGGCCGGTGCGCGGCGGCGGCGTCCGCAGGCGACTGCATCCGCGATCCGGCGAACCAGCCGCCCGCTCCGACCAGCGCCACCGCGGCGACGACGACCGTCAGCTGTCCGGGACGGGTACCGATCAGCTTGGGGCGCTTCCTCACCCGGCACCGCCACCGCTGGTCGGGGCCTTCAGGAACTTCGGGAAGTAGGCGGCCCGGAACTCCTTGCCGCACTTCAGGTCCTGCATCGCCACCTCGATGTCCTTGGTGAGCAGAGGGAGGGCGTCCTTCTTGCTCATGGACTTGCGGGTGTTCCCGTCCGCTTCGACGGGGGCGATGCCGCCGGCCCCGGCCGGAGCGGACTTGAGCGCCTGGAGCCTGACCATCTCCCCGATGCCGGTCGGCTGCGTGGTCGTCACGGAGATGCCGTCCTTCGTCAGACACGA
The DNA here is from genome assembly GCF_041433995.1 of Streptomyces sp. NBC_00466. Classification (NCBI taxonomy): domain Bacteria; kingdom Bacillati; phylum Actinomycetota; class Actinomycetes; order Kitasatosporales; family Streptomycetaceae; genus Streptomyces; species Streptomyces sp. NBC_00466. The sequence goes on from NZ_CP107896.1 coordinate 151,149, forward strand.
GGCGTACGACTGCGCCAGCGCGACCAGCTTCGGATCTCCGTTGAGTGCTTGCGCGTTGGCCTGGTTCTGGTTCGCGGTCCTGGTGCTCCGCTCCTGGGCCGTCGCGGAGCCGTAGACCTTCTTGTCGGCCTCTCCCTGACAACCGGTCCAGTTCTTCTCCCCGGTCTTCGGGTCGGGGGGAGCACCCAGCGCCTTGTTGTACGCGGTCTTCTGCTCGGGAGTGAGCGTGTCCACATAGGCCGCGTTGGGCGTCCTGCCCGAGTCCTTCCGGGCGGCCGTACTCCCCGATGAACCGGCGTCGTTGGGGTAGACGATGCCCGAATAGATGCCGAATCCGTACTTCTGCCGGTACTTCTTCGTCAGCGCGTAGTCCGCCCCGTCGGTGGCCCAGGAGGCGGCGGGATCCTCGGGTGCCACGGGGGTGTAGGTGAATCCCTGCTTCTTCATGCAGGCCGCGATCGCGTTCTCCAGGAGGTACTGCTTCTTGAGATCGGCGTTCGCGTCGGCGGGGATGTCGAGCTGTCCCGACGAGCCGGCCGTGGTCTTCGCTCCGTTCGCCGAGTGGGATTCCGAGCCGGTGCCGGTGCCGCAAGCCGCCAGCAGCGGCAACAGGCTCACCGCCGCGGCCAGTCTCCGGACAGCGCGGGATCGATTCATTACTTCCATCCGATCGGGAGGGGGGTTCTGCCTGCGGGCGCGGGAGAACGTGGAGTTCACAGTGGCGCCGGCAGTTCATGGCCGTGGGTTCGGCACATGACCGGGCTGTAACGGCCCCCGCCGTATGACCGCCCCCGGCGACCGCCCTCAGCGACCGGCGCCGGTCATGCAGGCGGCCCGGTGACCAGGACACCGTTCTTGTCGTAGGGCCAGGCGTTGGCGACGCACCCGTGCAGGCCCTTGATCTGCTGCATCATCACGGGGGCCAGTCGTCCGGCGCCCGCGCAGGTCACATGCGAGTAGCCGAGGAAGTGCCCCATCTCGTGGTTGATGATCAGCGCCCGGTAGTCATGGATGGGTCCGTCGAAGGTGGGCGAGCCCTTGACCCAGCGCTTGAGGTTCACCACCACCCCGCCGGGAACCTCGCAGTTGTACTCGCCTTCGGTGTCCTGGTGGATGCCCGTCCAGCACAGGGCGTCCGCCGTCCCCGGTGTCGCGATTCTCACCGTGAGATCGTGCGGCGCTCCCGCGCTCACCAGCTGGAACGCGAAGTGCGGATCGTGGGTCCAGCCCCGCGGAGCGGCCAGTATCCCGGCGATCTCCTTGGCCGCCTGGGACGCCGAGGTGTCGAGGCCGGTCTCGACCTCCACGACGTAGCGCAGCGGGTGGGGACCGCTGCCCACCGTCGCGCCACTGGCCTGTGCGGTGACGAACGTCCCGCTGCCCTTCGAGGGGACGGCGGTCCCTGTCCGGCTCGGCTTGGGCGTCGGCTTGGGGGTGTGAGTCGGCGTGTGAGTCGGAGTGGGGGTGGGGGGAGGAGTGGGGACGATGTGTGTGCTCAGCGGGCGCGGTGCGTCGCTCGACGCGTCGCTCCGCCCACTCCCCAGGTAATACGTCGCCGGGCCCAGCAGGCCCGCGGCCACCAGCGCGCCGATCAGCAGTCTCCGGCCCCGGCGGCGCGGGCGTGCCCGGCCATGGGAGGACCGGCGCCGACGGCCGCCGCGGTGAACGGCCGGAGTGCTGCCTGCAGGGGGTGCGGATTGACGCTGTCGTGCCGAGTGCATGACAGCTCAACATGGTCGTTTCAGTTGACCGCCATGAGCCAGGACCGTAACAAAATGGCAACAACACATGGTTTCAGGGTGGCTTCCGCCGATTCGGGCCCGAACACCCGCCACCCCCGGCCCGTTGTGATCGTTGTGTAACGGCCCTCGGAGAGGGTCCTCCTCAGGACAGCCATGTCATCCGATCTGCTTACACTTTCGAAATGTCACGGATCCTGATCGTCGAAGACGACCAAGATGTCCGCAGGGCTGTCCAGTTGGGCCTGCGGCATCAGGGGCATGAAGTCCTCGGCGTGGAAACGGGTGAAGAGGGGCTGGAACAGCTCCGCCCCTTCCGGCCGGACGTCGTCGTACTCGATCTCATGCTGCCCGGCATCTCCGGCCTGGACGTGTGCCGCCGGATCAGGGACCGCCACCAGGTGCCGATCATCATCGTGACGGCCCGGGGGGACGACATCGACGTGGTCGTGGGGCTGGAGGCCGGCGCGGACGACTACGTGGTCAAGCCCGTACAGGCGCGGGTGCTCGACGCACGAATACGGGCCGTACTGCGAAGACAGGACGCGTCGGTACCGGGCGGCGCCCGGCCCCGGGCGGAGACGCACGGCGAGCTGATGGTCGACCGGGCCGGGCTCGTGGTGACGCACCGCGGCGAACCCGTCCCCCTCGCCCCCTCCGAACTACGGCTGCTGCTGACCCTGTCGGCCTCGCCCGGCCAGGTGTTCAGCCGCCAGCAGTTGCTGGAAGCGGTCTGGGAACACAGCTACCACGGCGACATACGGCTCGTGGACGCCTGTGTGAAGCGACTGCGCAACAAGCTCGGCGAGGACAGGAATCCCTGTTACGTGCAGACCGTACGCGGATTCGGCTACCGCTTCGGCACCTCGTGAGCGGCCGGACATCCATGCGGACGCAGAAGACCGCGCCGGCGCGGAGAACCGTGCGGGCACGCAAGGCCGAGCATCTCCACGAGGCCGGCACGGCCGACGAGTTCCCCGCCGCCGTACGGGGAACCAGCCCCCTGCGGTTCCTCCGGGCGGCCTTGGCGCGCATCCCGCTCCCGCTGCGCGGCCTGCGCCCCCGTCTGCTGGCGGCCTTCGTCCTGGTGGCCATGGCCAGCGCCCTGGGCACCGGCCTCCTCGCCTTCCGCGAGGCGCGCACGGGGGTGCTCCAGCAGAGCCAGGACTCCGTCATCCACCAGTTCCGTACGAGCGTCAACGCCGTCGCGCCCTACCTCACCACCACACCGGACCGGTCGAATCTCCAGTCGGCGGTGAACCAGGTGCTGTACGCGAACCCGTCGTCGGGGTGGCGGGTCATGGCGACGTCCGGCCGCCTCCGCGTCTATGCGCCGAGCGCTGATTTCGACGAGCCGAGCCCCGCACTGCGCCGGTCCGCGCGGGACAGACGTGCCGCGGTGTTCCAGCGGGTGAACGTAGACGGGCGTCCTCGTCTGGTCGTCGGCATGCCCATCACGTACACCTCCGGCCAGGGAACGGAGGCCAGGCTCTCCGGGGTCGTGATGTACCTGGAGGTCCCGCAGAACACCGAAGAGGCGTACGTCAAGGCCATGGTCAGCGGCATCGAACGAGCCACCCTGGTGGCCCTCAGTCTCGCCGTCGTCCTGGCGCTGCTCGCCGCGAGCGGCGTACTGCGCCCCGTACGGGCGTTGCGCGGGGCGACGCGCCGAATGGCCGCAGGGCACCTCGACGTCCGGCTGGCCGTCACCGGTTCCGACGAACTCGCCGACCTCTCCCGGTCCTTCAACGAGACGGCAGCCGAACTGGAGCGGACCGTGGGTGAGTTGCGCCGCCTGGAGTCCCAGGCACGCCGCTTCGTGGCGGACGTCTCCCACGAGCTGCGCACGCCTCTGGCGGCGATGTCGGCGGTCACCGACGTGCTGGACGAGAAGGCGCTGCGTCTGGAAGGGGAGACCGGTGACGCGCTGCGGCTCATCAGCGAGGGGACGGGCCGGCTGAGCGGACTGGTGAACGACCTGATGGAGATCTCCCGCTTCGACGCGGGGGCGGTCGAACTCAACCGGGACGAGATCGACCTGGCCGAGTCCGTACGGCGCACCCTCGCCTCCCGGGGGTGGCAGGGGCAGGTGGAGACCCGGCTGCCCGGGCCGGGTGAGCTCCGCGCGCGCGTCGATCCGCGCAGGCTCGATGTGGTGATGGCCAATCTGGTCGGCAACGCGCTGCGGCACGGGGCGCCGCCCGTGCGGCTGACCGTGGGGGTACGGGAGGAGGGGGCGGGCGTGGCGTGGGCCGTCATCGAGGTGACCGACAACGGACCGGGGATCGCCGAAGAGGCCATGCCCCATGTCTTCGAGCGGTTCTACAAGGCGAGCACCTCCCGGACCAGGAGCCAGAGCAGCGGGCTGGGCCTGGCCATCACGGCGGAGAACGTGCGCCTGCACGGGGGGCGCGTCCGGGCGGCGAACCTGCCCCGGGGCGGCGCGGTGTTCACGGTCGAACTCCCGCTGCTCCGCGACGACACCGATACCCATGCCGATACCGATACCGATGCCGACGTCCGCGGGGGTGCCCGGTGAGGGGCTCACGGGTGGCAGCGCTGCTGACCGGGCTCACGGCCGCGGTCACGCTCGCGGCGTGCGGAGTCCCCCCGTCCGGTGCCATCGAGGCCGGTGAACCGGCGAGCGGCATGTTCTCCCCCAGCTCGCAGCCCACGACGTCCACCACCGTCTTCCTCTTCTTCCTGCACGACGGAGACCTGACGGCCGTCCCCCGCCGGACCGACGACCCCGGGAACCTCGGAGCCATTGCCCGTCTGCTGTTCGAGGGGCCGACCGCGAGAGAGGCCGCGACGGCCACCACGGAGCTGCCCCATCTGACGGATACGCCTCGGGTGTCGACCGGCAACGACGGCACCGTCTCCGTCCGGCTCCCCGGCGTCGCGGCCCCGCTGAGCCATCAGGCCGCGCTCCAACTGGCGTGCACGGTGGCTCCGTCGATCCCGCCCTCGGTCCCCCGCACGCAGCGGGAAACCGACGGCGCTGCCGCGCGAAGCACCTCCGCGCACAGCAGCGTCCGTGTGCTCGGGGACGGGTGGACGATGACGCGGTCGCACTACGCGTGCCCCGTCGCGCACCAGCCGCAGGAGGCGCCGGAACGCTGACCCCACGGTCCCTCCGGCCTGTGCCCCCGCCCGGCCCGCGTCAGCTCGCGTCGCGTCTCAGCCCGGACCGCTCCTTCTCGGAGAGTCCTCCCCAGACTCCGAACCGCTCGTCGTGATCGAGTGCGTACTCCAGACAGGCCACTCGCTCCTCGCAGATTCCGCAGAGCCGCTTGGCATCACGCGTGGAGCTTCCGGGGTCGGGAAAGAAGAACTCCGGCCCCGTCTGGGCGCACAGTGCCCGCTCCTGCCAAGCGAGCTCAGGCGCGTTGCTGATGGTGATCGACATGATGGACACAGTGCCCGGCAGCGATCAATGTCCGGTCAACAAACGATGAACGAGCATCCCCGCGACGGGTCTCACCCACCGCCGGACTCACCCTTGATCAGCGCGAACCGCGCTCCGTAGGGGTCGGTCGCCTTGGCGATCCGGCCCACGCCCGGCAGATCGACCGGCTCCATGACGACGGAGCCGCCCAGCCGCTGCGCGGATGCCACGGCCGCGTCGGTGTCGGACACCTCGAAGTACGGCAGCCAGTAGCCCGCGTCGGCAGCGCCGGCCTGGACGAAGCCCCCGATGTTGGCCTCGGGGCCGCGGCCCGCCGGGGCCGCCATCGTGTACGTACCCCCCTCGTACGGCGCGGAGTTGGTCTCCCAGCCGAACACCGAGTGGTAGAACGCGGCGGCAGCGGGGACATCCGTGGTGTACAGCTCGGTCCAGCAGAGCGTGTTCGGGTCGTTCACCACGCCCATTCCCTTGTGCTCCTTGGGCTGCCAGGTCGAGAAGGACGCACCTGTCGTGTCCGTGAATCCGGACATGCGGCCCAGCGTGGCCACGTCGTGCGGTCCGAACAGCGATCCACCGCCCGCCGCCTCGACGGCCCGCACGGTCGCGTCGGCGTCATCGGTCTGGAAATAGACGGACCAGGACGCCTTGCCCGCCGGGCCCTCCGTCCCCTGCATCACCCCGCCGACCATTTTCCCGTCCAGGGCATACATGCCGTAACCGCCGAACTCGGGGCCCGCCGACTGGAACTCCCAGCCGAACAGCCCGCCGTAGAAGGCAGTGGCCCCCTCCTGGTCGGGGGTCGCGAGATCGATCCAGTTGGGTGAGCCTGCGACAAACGGAATGCTCAGCATGGTGCGCTCTCCTTGGCTTGGGGGGCGGTGTCCCCCGTCGACCTGCGTTTCCGAGTCTTGCACCGGGCACTGACAGTCCGGCCCGCCACGGGCCTCCGGGTACGGCCGGGCGGGTAGCGGGGCGACCCCAATGGCGTACCTGATCCACACCCCGGACGGCGCCGCGCCCGCACCTCCGGCGTACTCCAGGACCGGCCGGAGTTGTCCGCATCGCGTGAGATCATCCCTCCGGTGAGCGGCGTGAAGCAGGGTCCGGCCCCGGTCGGCAGAAAAGCCCGAGCCCTCCTCCTGGAGGCGGAGCGGCTGTTCGGTGCGGCGCGGGCCGTCGTCGCCGACCGTGCCGCGGCGGCCGACGCCGTACGGAGCGCGCTCACCCCGCTCCAGCAGGAGCTGGCCAGGGCCGAGCTGGAGCCGATCCCGCTCTCCCGGCTGCGGGACGTCACCGAGGGCCGGCTGCGGCTCGGCGCCCTGGAGCAGGCGGGTTTCACCACGGTCGCCCAGGTGCACGACGCGGGCCGCTACGCGCTGCGGCAGCTGCCCGGCGTCGGCGCCCAGACCGCCGACCAGGCCGTCGCCGCCGCCGGACAGATCGCCAGGGCGGTCGAGGAGACCGTCACCGTACGGATCGACATCGACCGCCCCGAACCGCGCACGACGGCGCTCGTCAGATCGCTGCACGTACTGGCCCAGGCCGGGCCCGAACTGCGCCGCGCCCATGACGCGGCGCAGCGGCTCGGTACCGAGCTCGACCGGCTCCTGCCGCAGGCCGGGCCGGGTCGCAGCAGGCTCCGGACGGCGCTGGCCGGCCGGACCCGGCGTACGGAGGTGCTCGCCGCGCTCGAAGCCGTCGCGTGCCTCACCCGGCAGTCGGCGGCGGACGGGGTGCCGCTGCTGCTCGCCCAGGTATCGGCCGATCTGCTGCGGGTGCCCGTGTCCGACGCCGAGGCATGGGTCGGGTTCGAGCTGCGCTCCGCCGACTACTACAGCCTCCTGGCGGAGTTCGCGGGCCAGGGCCCCGATCTCGCCGCGGCGGAGGGGTTCGTGCCGTCCGGCATCGCCGGGCGGGTCCGTGCCCAGCCGCTGGACGACAGCAGGCTGCGGGTGTCCCTACGTGGCTACCAGGCCTTCGGCGCACGGTTCGCCCTGGTGCAGCGCCGGGTGATCATCGGTGACGAGATGGGGCTCGGCAAGACGGTCCAGGCCATCGCGGCGATGGCCCATCTCGCGGCGGGCGGCGCCACGCACTTCCTGGTCGTCTGCCCGGCGAGCGTACTGATCAACTGGACGCGCGAGGTGGGCTCCCGCTCCACGCTGGCCGTCCGGCCGGTGCACGGACCGGGTCGCGGGACGGCCTTCGCGGAGTGGTGCGAGCGGGGCGGGGTCGCCGTCACCACCTTCGATGTACTGCATCTGCTCGCGGTCCCGGACGACGTACGCCCGGGGATGCTCGTCGTCGACGAGGCGCACTTCGTCAAGAACCCCCTCACCCGGCGGGCGAAGGCCGTGGCGGACTGGACCAACCCCTCCGAGCGGGTGCTCTTCCTGACCGGTACGCCGATGGAGAACCGGGTCGAGGAGTTCCGCAGTCTGGTCCGCAGGCTCCAGCCCGAGCTGGTGCCCGCCGTCCGGGACCGGGACGCGGCAGCCGGCTCACAGGTGTTCCGCAGGGCGGTCGCTCCGGCCTATCTCCGCCGCAACCAGGAGGATGTCCTGACGGAGCTGCCCGCGCTGGTGCACGTGGACGAGTGGGAGGAGCTCAGCGCGGGGGACCTGGCCGCCTACCGGGAGGCCGTGGCGGACGGGCACTTCATGCGGATGCGCCGGGCCGCGTACGCCCGCCCGGAGAGTTCGGCGAAGCTCCGGCGGCTGCGCGAGCTGGTCGGTGAGGCAGCCGCCAACGGGCTGAAGGTCGTGGTGTTCTCGTACTTCCGCGACGTACTGGCCACGGTGGGGACGGCCCTCGGCGGGACGGCGTACGGGCCGGTGGAGGGCGGTCTGCCGGCTGCCCGCCGCCAGGAGCTGGTCGACGCGTTCTCGGCGGCCCCCGGGCACGCGGTGCTGCTGAGCCAGTTCCAGTCCGGCGGGGTGGGCCTCAACATGCAGGCGGCTTCCGTCGTCATCCTCTGCGAGCCGCAGATCAAGCCGGCCATGGAGCACCAGGCCGTGGCACGCGCCCACCGGATGGGCCAGGTCAGAACGGTGCGGGTGCACCGGCTGCTGGCCGCCGACAGCGTGGATACGCGGATGCTCGGCGTACTGGCCGACAAGGCCCGGCTGTTCGACGCGTACGCCCGGCGCAGCGAGGTGGCCGAGGCGACGCCCGACGCGGTCGACGTCTCCGACGGGAGCCTCGCCCGGCGGATCGTGGAGGAGGAGCAGCTGCGGCTGTTCCTGGCGAAGCGGGAACTCGCCGAGCGGGCAGTCGCCGGGGAAGAGCCCGCAGAGGGGCAACTCCCCGCGCGGGCGACGCCGGAGACCCGGGAGACGCGGGAGACGCGGGAGACGCGGGAGACGCGGGAGACGCGGGAGCTCCCGAGGCAGGGGACCTCGAACGAAGGGACCCCGGAGCTGCGGGTATCCGAGCGGGAGGCGGCCGGGGACGGGTGAAGGCCCGCATTCCTGCGGGCCTTCACGGGTACCGGTGCCGCGGCGGACCGTCAGGGGTCAGTGCGCGGTCATCAGGGTCGGAGCGCGGTCATCAGGGGTCAGAGCGCGGTCATGACGTGCTTGATGCGTGTGTAGTCCTCGAATCCGTACGCCGAGAGGTCCTTGCCGTAACCGGAGAGCTTGAATCCGCCGTGCGGCATCTCGGCGGCGAGCGCCCCGTGGTTGTTGATCCACACGCAGCCGAAGTCCAGGCTCCTCGACATCCGCATCGCGCGCTGGTGGTCCTTGGTCCACACCGATGAGGCGAGGGCGAAGTCCACGCCGTTGGCGTAGGCCACGGCCTGGTCCTCGGTGGTGAACGACTGGACGGTGATGACCGGGCCGAAGACCTCGTTCTGGATGATCTCGTCGTCCTGGTGCAGTCCGGAGACGACCGTGGGTGCGTAGAAGTACCCCTGGTCGCCGACCCGGTGACCGCCCGCCTCGACCGTGGCGTGGCCGGGCAGCCGGTCGATGAAGCCGGTCACCTGGGCCAGCTGGTTCGCGTTGTTCAGCGGGCCGAAGAACGCGTCGGCGACGTCCGGGCCGCCGGTCGTGGTGGCTGTCGCCGCCTTGGCGAGCGCGGTGACGAACGCGTCGTGGACGGACTCGTGCACGATGACCCGGGTCGCGGCCGTGCAGTCCTGGCCCGCGTTGAAGTAACCGGCCACCGCGATGTCCTCGGCGGCCTTGGTGAGAGCTTCGTCGTCGAGGTCGTCGAAGACGACGACCGGCGCCTTGCCACCCAGCTCCAGGTGGACCCGCTTGACGTCCTTGGCCGCCGAAGCCGCGACCTGCATGCCCGCCCGTACCGAACCGGTGATCGCGGCCATCGCCGGGGTGGCGTGCTCGACCATCAGCCGGCCGGTCTCGCGGTCTCCGCAGAGGACGTTGAACACGCCTTCGCTGTGGCCGAGCTCGGCCAGCACTCCGCCGATGATCTCCGCGACCAGGACGGTCGACGCGGGGGTGGTGTCGGACGGCTTGATGACGACCGTGTTGCCGGCCGCGAGGGCCGGGGCGAACTTCCAGACCGCCATCATCAGCGGATAGTTCCACGGCGCGACCTGCGCCACGACGCCGACCGGCTCCCGCCGGATGATCGAGGTAAGCCCCTCCATGTACTCGCCGGCCGACCGGCCCTCCAGCAGCCGGGCCGCCCCCGCGAAGAAGCGGATCTGGTCCACGACCGGCGGGATCTCGTCGTCCGTCAGCTGCGCGAGCGGCTTGCCCGTGTCGCGCGCCTCGGCCGCGATCAGCTCGGCCGCACGCTCCTCGAAGACATCCGCGACACGCAGCAGCACCTTCTGGCGTGCGGCGGGGGTCGCGTCGCGCCACGCGGGGAACGCGGCGGCCGCGGCCTCCATGGCGGCGTCGACGTCGGCGGCCCCCGACAGCGCGGAGGTCTCGTACACCTCTCCCGTGCAGGGGTCGATCACATCGAGAGTGCGGCCGTCGGCCGCCTCCTTGAACTCACCGTTGATGTAGTTGCGCAGCATGCACACCAGCCTCACGGAATACACGGCCCGCGTGACCGGACAATGTGGAGCATCCGCCACCGCCATCCCCTACAGAACGGCACAGTCGGAGGAACGGCACGCTCGGAGGAATGGCACGCTCGGAGGAGCAGTGCAGCCGCCGGAGCGGCAGTGCAGTCGCCGGAGGGGCAGGTCAGGACGGCGCACCCGGGTCTGCGGGGCCGGACGCGCAGCCGTCGCCCGGCGTGCCCGTCGGGCTCGGGCCTGCGGTGGGCGAGCCGGACGGGGACGGTGACGGCGACGGGCAGTCCGGCGGTGTGCTGCCGCCGCTGCCGGGATCGGGCGACGAGGTGTCCGGCGGCCCCGATGTGGGGCCCGACGAGGGCGAGCCGGTGCCGCCCGGATCTCCCGGGGCACTCGGTGAACTGCCGGGCGGAGTCGGCGGGCCTCCGGCGGACGGGCTCGCGGACGGGGTGTGGGAGGGCGCGGGACCGATGACGATCCCGCCACCGCCATGGGCTCCGTGTCCCTGCCCGTGCCCGTCTCCGCCGTGGTGCGCCTTGCCGGGCGGCGTACCGCTGCCGTCGGACACGCTGCCTGCGCCCGGGCTGCGCGGCAGGACCCCTTCGCCGTCCGGGACCTCGTGCGTCCCGTTCCGGTAGAAGGAGAGCCAGGACAGCACCAGCCGCAGATAGGCGTCCGAGTGGTTGTAGCTGAGGACCGCGCTGTCCAGACCGCCACTGCTGCGGAGATCACGGCCCCCGGCGCAGAGGTAGTGTCCGGCGGCGAGCGCCGCGTCGAAGACGTTGTTGGGGTCCTTCTTGCCGTCGTGGTTCCCGTCCTGCCCCCAGGTCGCCCACGTCGACGGGATGAACTGCATCGGGCCCACCGCCCGGTCGTACGTCGTGTCCCCGTCGTACGCGCCGTGGTCGGTGTCGGGGATGTGCGCGAAGCCCGAGCCGTTGAGCACCGGGCCGAGGATCGGCGCGAGGGTGGTGCCGTGCTTGTCGACCGCCCCGCCCCGCGCCTGCCCCGATTCGACCTTGCCGATCGCGGCGAGCAGCTGCCAGGGCAGCCCGCAGGCGCGGTCGCTGCGGCGCAGCTGTGCCTCGGCGGACCGGTAGGCGGCCAGCACGGTCGCCGGGATCCCGGACTGCTCGTACACCGGTCCCGCACCAGTGGCGTCGACCGGATTGCCCGGCGGAGGCGGAGTGACCAGCGGCGGGATCTCGGTGTGGAACGAGTTGTCCGTGGGGCCTTCGACCTGCGCGGTGGGCTCACCGGCCGGTACGGACGATCTCTTCGGCAGCGGCAGCTGATGGTGCACGAGTCCTGGTGCCTGCGAGGCGGTGAGCGCGGCCATGGCCACCGCGGCCACCGCGCTTCCACCCAGTCCCCGCCGCATCCGCCGCACGTGCCTCATACGCCGCTCCCTCATCGGAATTCCGGAATCCTCGGGCTGTTCGCGCTGTGCTGGTCACCGAACCGGATCAGGCTTGGCCGGGTCAGGCTTGGCCGGGTCACCGGGCGAAGGTGTCGATGTTCGCGATCCGCCACTTGCCGCCCCCGCGCACCGCGTCGACGGCGAACATGGCTGCGGCGTAGGTCGTCCGGTCCTTCTTCGCCGCCGTGTCGGTGTTGCTCTGGTCGGCGTAGAGGAGCACGCGCGCGCGGTCGCCGTCGATCAGCTCCACACCGCTCTCGGTGACGGTGGTGGTCAGCACGAGCTTCTGTTTGGCTGCCTGCGCGCGTACGGCCGCCAGCATGTCCTTGTGCTGCTTGACCGCCTTGCCGGTGAGGAGGGTCGCCGCGGCCCGGTCGGCCTTGGCCGTGTTGGTGTAGTCGTACGAGAAGAGGGCGTTGACGGCGCTGGTGACCTGGCCCTTCACCTCGGTCGTACGGGCCACGTCGGTCAGTGCGCCGTTACTGGTCGCGGCGTCGTCGTGCAGGGCGGACGCCCGTGTTCCCGCGTAGGCGGCGAACCCGCCGAGCAGCACGGTGAGGACGGCGAGCAGCACGGGCAGCCGCACCAAAGTACGGAGCCACGGACGTGGAGCGCCGGCTTTCCCGGACGCGGATCCGGCCCCGGCCCCCGTAGTCCCCGCCTCTTCGGGTTCGGCTTCTACGGGTGCGGTTCCTACGGGTTCGGCTTCTTCGCCTTCAGGCCCTTCGCCTTCGGGCCCTTCGGCGTCGGCATCGGGACCGGGGCCTGGTGCTTCGGGCGGTTCCTCCGCCGGCCGCGGTCTGACGCGCACCGGGGCCACGGCCGCCAGTCGCCGCTGCCGGTTGATGAGATGACGGGTGGTCGACATGTCGTCCTCAGCTCCTCTCCTGGGTCAGCCGGTTGGGTCAGTCGGCGGTGTTGCCGACGGGTGCCTGGCCCAGGGCGCTGAGTTTCCAGCCCCCGGACGTACGCGTGAGCTCACCGAGCAGCCGGCTCTCCTTCTCGGCCGGCTTGCCCTTCGGCGCGGTCACCGTGATCCGCAGCGCCACCATCACGCTCGCCCTGCCCGCCCGGTCGTCCAGTTCGGTGACCGCGCCGGAGAGCACCTTCGCCGTGGAGACCGTCTGCGCCTGCTTGATCTGCTTCTCGAACTCGGGCCTGCCATCGGTGAGTTGCTTGTGAAGATCCCCCGTCGTCGACGCCTCCCACGTGTCGAGCCCGGTCGTCAGCTTCCGGTGGTCCAGCGTGTTCATGTTCTGTACGGCCTGCTCCCCCGCGGCCAGTACCCGGTCCCGCGACCGTGCGTACGCTGCGGAGCCGTCGTGCGCGGCCGCGTACCAGGACCACCCTCCCCAGCCCGCCGCACCCGCGGCCAGCAGCGCCAGCGCGAGCGCCACGACCGTCAGCGGATTCCTTGCCGTGCTCAGCGTATGGAGCGTCCTGGACATGTACGTGTCCCCCTCAGCGGGCCGTGATGTCGGTGATCAGCCAGTTGCCGCCGCGCAGTTCGGCGGTCACCGACAGCTGCGCGGCCACCACCCCCGCCGGTCTGCCCTTGCGCTGTGCGGTCTGGTCGAGGAAGACCAGCAGCTGCGCCTCGCTGCCGGTCAGCCGGGTGACTCCGGCCCGTACGACCTGGGTGGTGAGCGTCAGCTTCTGCTCCTTCGCCCGCTTCCCGACCTGCCCGAAGAGCGCGTTGTACTGCTTCGCGGCCTTCCCGGCGAGCAGTTCGCGCGCCGACTGCGCGGTGACGTCGGTGGCTTGCGGTGTGTAGGAGAGGACCTTGCCGAGCGTGTCGCTGACGTCCCCGGTGACCTGCGAGGTGGCCTCGGTGTCGGTGAGGGCGTGGTTCCCGGCGGCCGGGGTGGTCCTCAACTGGTGGGCCCTGAACAGCATTCCGGCGCCACCGAGCACCAGCAGCAGGACGGCCAGGCCTGCCGCGACCAGGGCCCGGCGGCGGGCACAACCGCTCGCCCCGGGCGCCTCCTCGTCCGGAGCATCCGAGGCGTCCGAGGCATCCCGCGCCTCCCGGGCGTCCTGCGCGTCCTGCGCGTCCTGCGCGTCCACTCCGGTGTCCTCCACAGTGCCGCTCACGCGCCCTCCTTACCGACCGGCACTGCGCTGAGTGCGGTGACTTTCCAGCCGTCCGGGGTGCGGGCGAGCGTGGCCGTGAAGCGTTTGCGGTCGGTCGTCGCCGTACCGCCCCTGGGGGTGATGGCGACCTGGACGGTGGCGATCATCGCCGCAGTGCCCGCCCTGTCGTCGAGCGCGGTGAGCGCGGCGTCGGTGACGGTGCCGCGCGCGGAAGTTCCGGCCTTGGTGAGGGTGGTGCGGTCGGTGGCGCGAGTGGCTGCCAGCTTGTCGTGGAGCGCTCCGGTCGACGCGTCGAGCCACTGCGCCAGCCCGCTGTCGGTGTCCTTCACATCGAGTGTGTTGAGCTCGGCGACCCGCTCGCGCCCGGCCGCCAGCGCGGCGTCCCGCGATGCCGCGAACCTCAGCGAACCGTCCTGGTGCGCCTGCCAGTACACCCACCCGGAGACGGCGCAGAAGACGACGGCCACCACGACGGCCAGCAGGCTCAGCACCTTGGTACGAGTCGTCACGCGCCGCCTCCGAGACCGAGCAGGCCGCCCAGACCGGTGGGGCCTCCGGCGGGCAGCGCGGGTGTCCCCAGGGCGCCGGGGAGTGACCCCGGCCCTCCCGCGTCCGTTCCCAGAAGCAGGGATCCGGGCTTGGCGGGCGCCGGGACGGGGCCACCGCCCGGTGCGTTCGCCGAACCGCGCACCTCCTTGCCGGTGCTGGGCGGCGAGGTGCAGCGGGCGCTGGTGTTCAGCTCCGAAGTGGCGCTGGTGTCCAGGCCGTTGCGGTACGTCGTCCCGCCGTACCCGGCGGTGCACGGCAGGGGCGAGAAGAAGGTGACGGCCATACCGAAACGTGCTCCCTTGGCGTTGATCGCTGTCGACCCCGCCGCGGCCACCGCCGGCAGTTTCACCAGCAGTTCCTCCGTACCGCGCTGCCGGGTGACGGCCACGTCGGAGGTGGTCAGCAGATTGGCGACGACCACACTCAGATCGGGGTTCAGATCTCTGAGCAGTCCGCTGACCTGTGTAGCGGCCTCGGGGGTGGCCGCGATGAGCGCGCGCAGATCGGTGTCGGAGTCCACCAGCTGTCCGGCAAGCCCCTTGGCGCCCCTGGCGAAGGACTTCAGCGCCTCGCCCTCCTGCGTCTGGGTGCTGAGCACGGTCTCGCCGTCGGTCATCAGCTTGGTATCGGTGGGCAGCGCCTTGTCCGCGGCCTTGAGGAAGTCCCTACTGCTGTCCATCAGGACCTGGAGGTCCTCGCCCCGCCCGTCGAACGCGGTGCCGAACTCGTCCACGACCGTGCGCAGCGCGTCCGTATCCACCGAGGACGTCAGGTCGTTGACGCTGGTGAGGACGTTGGTCACCGGGGCCGGGATGCTGGCGTCGGCCCGAGCGATCCGGGAGCCGTCCTCCAGGTACGGGCTGCCCGTGGCGGTCGGCCGCAGGTCGATGTACTCCTCACCGACGGCCGACAGGTTGGCGACGACCGCTTTCAGGTCGGCGGGGATGGCGGGCGCCGAGTCGCTGATCCGCAGGTCGGCCTCCACTCCGTTCCCGGTCAGCCGGATCGGTCCGACCCGGCCCACCGAGACGCCCCGGTAGGTGACGTTGGCATGGGTGAACAGGCCCCCGGTCTCCGGGAGTTCGACTTTCACCACGTAGTAGCCGCGCAGCCCGACCAGATGCCCGAGGTCGGCGTAGCGGGCGCCGAGGTAGCCGAGGACGAGCACCGCGATCAGCAGGAAGGCGATGTTCTTCAGCCGGGTGGCCCTGGTGACCATCAGTGGCCGCCTTCCGTGGACGGGGCGGTGATGGAGGGCAGCGGCAGCGGCGGGGTGGCAGGGCCGGCCTTCCGCGACGCCGTGGCACCGTCGGTGCCGCCTCCCTGGGCGCCGCCTCCCGACAGGGTGATCGGCGGAACGATCCGGGTCCCCGGCACGGCCGTCACATCCAGATAGACATTGAGGTAGTCGCCCTTCACGCCGCGCAGCACCTCGTCGGTGAAGGGGTAGGTGAAGAGCACCTGCAGCGAGTCGGGCAGGTCCTTGCCGGAGTCGGCGAGCTGCTGGAGCGTCGGCGCGAGCGCCTTCAGGTCGGCGACCATGTCGGCCTTGCTCTTGTTCACGGTGTCGACGGCGACTCCGGAGAGGGTGTCGAGCGCCTTGAGCATGGTGAGCAGGGAGCCGCGCTGCTTCTCCAGCACCTTCAGCCCGGGGCTGAGCCCGGTGAGCGCTTTACCGATCGACTGTTTGCGGGTGGCGAGCGTCGCGGAGAGCCGGTTGACGCCGTCGAGTGCCTGGGTGATGTCGCTCTTGTGCCCGTCCAGGCTGGTCACCAGGGTGTTGACGGACTGGAGCGTGGAGCGGATCTGCGGCTCCCGGCCGCCCAGGGTCTTGTTCAGTTCGGTGCTGATGGTCTTGAGCTGCTGGACGCCGCCGCCGTTGAGCAGCAGCGAGAGCGCCCCGAAGACCTCCTCGACCTCCGGGTTGCGGTTGGTGCGCGAGATCGGGATGGTCTGGCCGTCGCTGAGCCGGTCGGCCGAAGCACCCTGGTCCGGCGCGGTGAGCTGGATGAACTTCTCACCGAGCAGGCTGGACTGTTCGAGATGGGCGTAGGCGTTCCGCGGCAGGCGCACCGTGCCGTTGACCCGCATGGTGACCCGCGCCGACCAGTTCTCCGGCGAGAGCGTGATCTTCGAGACCCGGCCGACGGCCACGTCGTTCACCTTGACCGCGGCCTGCGGGACCAGGTTCAGTACGTCGCCGAAGTCCGCGGTGATCTCGTACGGGTGCGAGCCGAGGTCGGCGCCGCCGGGCAGCGGCAGGTTCTCGATGCCGGAGAACGACGGCGCGGCGCAGCCGCCGAGCGTGACGGTGCAGCCGACGGCCAGGGCGACCACGGCCGCGATGCCCGTACGAGAGGTGCGGGACGTACGCGAGGTGCGAGAGGTGCGGGACGCACCGGAACTGCGGGAAGCGGTGGTCCGGCTCATCGGGCGGCCCCCTTGTGTGCCGTGGGTTCAGCGGCCGTCTTCGACGGGGAGCCGTACACCTCGCCGACCGCCGGGAGCGGCAGCGTGGGCAGCGACTTCTGCTGTGACGGCGGTACGGGGACCAGACCGTCGAGCCCCGCGCCGGCGGGGACCCCGCCGGCAGCGCCGCCCGCCGGCCCGGCCGTGGACTCGGCGTCCGCACCGCTGAGCCGGCCGTTCATGCTGATCTCGTTGAGATTGCCCCGGCCGTCGATGGTGCGGTGCACCGGGTCGTAGGCGTTGAGCAGGTTCCCGGCGGCGAGCGGTGCGTCGTCCAGCATCTCGGCGAGCGAAGCCCGCTGTTGGACCAGGGTGTCGGTGATGGGCCGCAGCCGGCTGACGCTCTTCTTGAGCGACCCGCGGTTCTCCTCGATGAAGGTCTTCACCTGGCCGAGCGCGATGCCCAGTTCCTTCAGGGCGGTGCCGAGATCGTCCTTGTCGGCGTCGAGGAAGTTGGAGACCGTGGCGAGCTGCTGCTCCGCCGTGTGCACCTTTCCGTCGTTGCCCTTGAGCATCGTGGTGAAGGACTGGAGGTAGGCGAGGGTGTTGAAGAGGTTGCCGCTGCTCTTGTCGAGTGTCTTGGCCGCCTTGCCGAACTGCTCGATCGAGTCGCCGATCGCCTTGCCGTTGCCGTGCAGGTTGGCCGCGCCGGTCTTGAGCAGATCGTCCAGCGCGCCCTTCGAGTTGGCGCCCTTCGGCCCGAGTGCGGTTGCCAGCTGGGTGACGCTCGCGTACAGCTGGTCGACCTCGACGGGGGTGGCGTTGCGGTCGGCCGCGAGTGTGGCCCGGTCCTTGAGCTGCGGGCCGCTGGTGTACGCGGGTGACAGCTGCACGTACCGGTCGGCGACGATGCTCGGCGCGACGATCAGGGCGCGGGCATCAGCCGGCACCTTGACGCCCTCGTCGAGGACGAGCACCACCCGTACCTCACGGCCCTCCGGCCGTACGGAGTCGACCGTGCCCACCTTGACTCCGAGGATCCGCAGGTCGGAGCCCGCGTACAGGCCGGTGGCCCGGTCGAAGTAGGCGGTGATCCGGTGGCCCCCCGCGCTGTCGAGGGCCAGGACCCCGGTGGTGGTCACGCCCGCGACCAGTACGAGTCCGGCCCCGATGCCCACGAAACGCCTGGTGGTGTGGTTCATCGGCTGCCTCCCTGGGTCTGCCGGGGCGACATGCATCCGGTGGCCGGAGGCGTGCCCGCCGGCAGGTAGTTCTTCGGGACGAGCCCGCAGATGTAGCTGTCGAACCAGCGGCCGTTGCCCAGGGTGTTGCCGACGAGCCGGTAGTAGGGCCCAGCCAGTGACAGCGCCTTGTCCAGGCTTTTGCGGTTCTTCAGCAGCACGGTGGTGACCTTGTCGAGTGCGGTCAGCGTGGGCTTCAGCTGCTTGTTGTTGTCCTTGACCAGACCGGTCAGCTCGGTGCCGAGGTCGGTTGTCCCGGTGAGCAGCAGATGGATGGAGTCCCGCCGGTTCTGGATCTCGCCGAGCAGCAGATTGCCGTCCTTGAGGAGGGCGTCGAAGCTGCTGTTCTTGTCGGAGAGGGTCTTGGTGAGCTGCTTGCTGCCCTTGAGCAGCCTGGCCAGTTCGGCGTCGCGCTGCGAGACCGTCCGCGACAGCGCGGAGAGACCGGTCGCCGCGTTCTTCACATCGGGGGGCGAGTTCTTGAAGGTGTCCGAGATCGTCTCGAAGCTCTTCGCGAGCTGCTTGGTGTCGAGGTCTCCGATGGTGTCGCTGAGTCCGCTGAACGCCTGGGTGACGTCGTACGGCGATGTGGTGCGGCTCAGCGGGATCCGCTCCGAGGGGTTCTGCGGCCGGGTGCCGACCGGGTCGAGTGCCAGGTACTTGTCGCCGAGCAGCGTCTTGATGGCGATGGCCGCCGTGCTGGAGTCGCCGACCCAGGCGCCCTTGACCTTGAAGGACACCTTCACCTTGGCGCCGTCGAGCGAGACCGCTTTCACCTGGCCGACCCTGACCCCGGCGATCCGTACCTCGTCGCCGGGGCTGATGCCCGCCGACTCGGTGAAGTCGGCGGTGTACGTGGTGCCGCCGCCGATGAAGGGCAGCGAGTCGGCGCGGTAGGCGGCGAGCCCGATCAGCGCGAGCACCAGCAGTCCGACCACGCTGACGGCGACCGGGTTGCGCTCCCGTACGGGCCTGAGCCGCGGGAGCCGCAGACGGGGCGGGTTCATCCCTGGCACCTCGATTCGGTGACCGCGATGCCGGTGGGCGGTTTGCTGCCGTCCGATGTGGTCACGCCCGTCACCCGGGCCTGGCAGAGATAGAGGTTGAGCCACGATCCGTAGGAGGCGAGCCGGGTGACGGCCTGCATCTTGGCGGGTGTGTTCCGCAGGAAGTCCTGCAGCTGCGGTGTGGCGTCGCCCAACTGCTCGGACACCCTGCCCAGTTCGCTGATGTCCTTCTTCAGCGGCGCCCGGCCGTCCTGGAGCAGTCCGGCGGTCGAGTTCGTCAGTGCGCCCATCGCGGTGATCGCGTCCCCGAGGGGCTTGCGGTCCCCGGCGAAGCCGGTGACGAGCTGCTGGAGGGTGACGACGAGGTCGTTGAAGTCCGACTCCCGGTCGTTGACCGTGGTCAGTACCGTGTTGAGGTTCTTGATGACCTGGCCGATGACCTTGTCCTTGGCGGCGACCGTGGTGGTCAGCGATCCGACGTGCTGGAGCAGGCTGTCGACGGTGCCGCCCTCGCCCTGGAGCACCTGCACGATGGAGTTGGCGAGCTGGTTCATCTCGGCCGGGGCCAGCCCCTGGAGGAGCGGCTGGAATCCGTTGAACAGCTCGGTGAGGTCCAGGGCCGGTGTGGTGTGCGAGAGCTGGATGGTGTCGCCGGGCGCGAAGTGCTTCCCGACGGGCCCGGTGCCCTGCTCCAGGTCGACGTACCGCTGGCCGACCATGTTGAGGTACTTGATCGACGCGGTCACCGACGCGGGCAGCGTGCGTCCCTTGTCCACCGCGAAGCGCACCTCGGCGAGCCGCCGGTCGGCGACCTTCACGGACTCGACCTGGCCGACCTTCACCCCGGCGATCCGTACGCTGTCCCCGGCGATCAGCCCGGTGGCGTCGGTGAAGCGGGCCCGGTAGGAGACGGTGTCACCGACATCCGTGTTGGCGATGCTCAGCCCGAGGACCGCGGTGGCCAGGGACGTCACCAGGACGAAGACCAGGGACTTGACGAGCGGGGCCGTCAGGCTGCGGCGCTTCACTTGAGCTTCACCTCCGCACCGCGGAAGACCGGGCCGGCCAGCAGGCTGCTCCAGTCGGGAAGGGACTGCGCCGGCGTCTTCGCGCCGGGGGCCAGCAGTTCATTGACGAGCTGGTTCTCCTGGGGCGAGTTGGGCAGCCCGAGGCTGTCGGACCTGCCCGCCCCGGTGGCGGCGGTCGGCACGGTCTTGCCGGTATAGGGGACGGAGTAGCAGTGCGGCCCGCCGCTCGCGGTGTAGGACGGGGTGTCCCGGCCCGGTGTGTACTTCCCGAGCGAGGGGACGGAGACGAGGCTGACATGGAGTCCCGGCTCGTCCGTTCCCTTGCCCAGTGCCTTGTCCATGGCGGGGACGAAGCCCGCCAGGGTGCTCAGGGTGCAGGGGAACTCGGGGGCGTACTTCGCGAGGAGTTCCAGGGTGGGCCGGCCGGTCGCGGAGAGCCGGATGATGTTGTCCTTGTTCTGCTGGAGGAAGGCCGTGACGTCCTGGGCGGTCCTGGTGGTGGTGGAGTACAGGCCCGCGAGTCCGGCCTGCTTCTCGGCGAGGGTCGAGCTGGTGGTGGTGAAGTCGGTGAGCGCGGTGAGGATGTCGGGCGCCGCGTCCGAGTAGACCTTGGTGACCTTCACCAGTTCCGCGATGTCCCGGTTGAGCGTGGGCAGTTGCGGGTTGAGCTTCTTCAGATAGGTGTCGAGGGTGACGAAGGTGTCGCCGAGCTGCTGGCCCCGGCCGCTCAGCGCCTGCGAGACGGCGGTCAGCGTGGCGGAGAGTTTCTGCGGCTCGACCGCGGTGAGCAGCGGGAGTACGTGATCGAGCACCTGCTCCAGCTCGATGGCGTTGCGCGAGCGGTCCTGCGGAATGGTGTCGCCCGCCTTCAGCGCGCGGGTGGACGCGTGTGCCGGGGGTACGAGTGCGACGTACCGCTCGCCGAACAGCGTCGTCGGCAGCATCTGCGCGGTGACGTCGGAGGGGACCTGGCCGAGCTTGTCCGGCTGGATGGCGAGGGTGAGCCGGGCGCCGCCGCCGTCCGAACTGATGCCTCGCACCTGCCCGATGACGACACCGCGCAGCTTTACATCGGCGTTGAGGTGCATCTCGCTGCCGACGGTGTCGGTGTCCACCCGGACCGTCGCGGAGTCGGTGAAGTCCTTCTGGTACACGGCGATCGACAGCCAGATCAGCAGTGCGGGGACCACGATGAAGACCACACCGGCGAGCCTGCGCCGTACGGTCCGCGCGCTCATCCCGCCACCTTCACGGTCGTCGTGGCGCCCCAGATGGCGAGGGAGAGGAAGAAGTCGGTGACGCTGATGAGCACGATGGCGTTGCGCACCGAACGGCCGACCGCCACCCCCACCCCGGCGGGGCCGCCGGTCGCGCGGAAGCCGTAGTAGCAGTGGGCCAGGATCACCAGCACGCTGAAGATCAGCACTTTGAGCACGGAGAGCAGGACGTCGTCCGGGGAGAGGAACAGGTTGAAGTAGTGGTCGTAGGTGCCGGACGACTGCCCCTTGAAGAGGACGGTGACCAGCCGGGACGCGACGTACGAGCTGAGCAGCCCCATGGCGTACAGCGGGATGATCGCGACGACCCCTGCGATGATCCGGGTGGTGACGAGGTACGGCATGGAGCGCACCCCCATCGCTTCGAGGGCGTCCACCTCCTCGTTGATGCGCATCGCGCCGAGCTGGGCGGTGAAGCCCGCGCCGACGGTCGCGGAGAGGGCGAGTCCGGCGACCAGCGGGGCGATCTCGCGGGTGTTGAAGTACGCGGAGATGAACCCGGTGAAGGCGGCGGTGCCGATCTGGTTGAGCGCGGCGTATCCCTGGAGGCCGACGACCGTCCCGGTGAAGAGGGTCATGCCGATCATCACGCCGATGGTGCCGCCGATGACCCCGAGGCCACCGCTGCCGAAGGCGACCTCGGCGAGCAGTCGCTGGACCTCTCTGATGTAGCGGTGCAGGGTGCGCGGGATCCAGATGAGCGCCCGTACGTAGAAGACGAGTTGGTCGCCGGAGCGGTCGAGCCAGCCGAGCATGGACATCTCTCAGCTCCCCTTCGCGGGGACGATCTGGAGATAGACCGCCGTGAGGACCATGTTCACGAAGAACAGCAGCATGAACGTGATGACGACGGACTGGTTGACCGCGTCACCGACGCCCTTGGGGCCGCCCCTGGGGTTCAGACCGCGGTAGGCGGCGACGATCCCGGCGAGGAACCCGAAGATCAGCGCTTTGACCTCGCTGATGTAGAGGTCGGGCAGCTGGGCGAGCGCGGAGAAACTGGAGAGGTAGGCGCCGGGTGTGCCGTGCTGCAGGATCACGTTGAAGAAGTAGCCGCCGAGTGTGCCGACGACCGAGACCAGTCCGTTCAGCAGGACCGCCACGAACATGGTGGCGAGTACCCGGGGGACGACGAGGCGCTGGACGGGTGAGACGCCCATGACCTCCATCGCGTCGAGCTCCTCGCGGATCTTCCGGGAGCCGAGGTCGGCGCAGATCGCCGAGCCGCCGGCGCCCGCGATCAGCAGCGCGACGATCAGCGGGCTGGCCTGCTGGATGACGGCGAGCACGCTCGCTCCGCCGGTGAACGACTGGGCGCCGAGCTGCTGGGTGAGCGAGCCGACCTGGAGGGCGATGACCGCGCCGAAGGGGATCGAGACCAGGGCGGCGGGCAGGATGGTGACGCTCGCGATGAACCAGAACTGCTCGATGAACTCCCTTACCTGGAAGGGTCTTCGGAAGACGGCACGGGTCACGGTGGCCCCGAGGGCGAAGAGCTTCCCGGTCTCGCGCAGCGGCGCGAGTACCCGCAGCGGCGGGCGGGGCTGCCGGTACTCGGCCGCCTTGCCACCGGCGCCGTTCCCGGACGGCCCGGACGGCCCGGACGGTCGGACCGGAACCTGTGCGCTCATGGCCGGCCACCGCCGGAGGCCGGGGCGGTGTAACTCCTGAGGATGGCGGTGCGGGCCGCTTCGGGCAGCTCCGCCAGCATGCCCAGCACCCGTTCCCTGCGCCGCAGTACGGCCTGGCGCTCGGGCAGCCCTTCGGACGGTTCGAGCTGCGGGACGATGGGCCGCGGCACCTGCGGGCGGGAGCCGGCCGCGCTGCGCTGCTCGGCCGCGAGGGTCGCCGCGTCCTTCTCCTCGGACATCCCGATCGGCCCTTCGCGCCGGCCGCTCAGGAACTGCGCGACCACCGGCTCCTCGCTGGTGAGGAGCAGTTCGCGGGGCCCGAACGTGACCAGGTTGCGCAGGAAGAGCATCCCCATGTTGTCGGGCACGGTGGCCGCGATGTCGAGATTGTGGGTGACGATCAGCATCGTCGCGTCGAACTGCGCGTTCAGGTCGATGAGCAGCTGGGAGATGTACGAGGTACGGACCGGGTCGAGTCCGGAGTCCGGTTCGTCGATGAGGATGATCTGGGGGTCGAGTACGAGGGCGCGCGCGAGACCGGCCCGCTTGCGCATTCCGCCGGATATCTCACCGGGGAGTTTCTCCTCCGCGCCCAGAAGGCCCACCATGTCCATCCGCTCCATGACGATGCGGCGGATCTCGGACTCCTTCTTCCTGGTGTGCTCCCGGAGCGGAAAGGCCACGTTGTCGAAGAGGGTCATCGATCCGAAGAGTGCACCGTCCTGGAACATCAGGCCGAAGAGCTTGCGGGTCTCGTAGATGTCGCGCTCGGGGCTGTTCACCATGTCGACGCCGTTGATGAGCACGCTGCCCCGCTCGGGTTTCAGCAGCCCGATCAGAGACTTGAGGAACACGGTCTTTCCGGTTCCGGAAGGGCCGAGCATCACACTGACCTCACCGGCCGGGAGCGTGAGTGTCACGTCCTGCCAGATTCTCTGCTTGCCGAAAGACTTCGTGAGCCCTTCAACAACTACTTCGATTCCCATCTCACCTCCTGCATGCACTCACGAAGTGACAGAAGTGCGCCGAGAGGCGCACGTTAAGTTCACCGGCGCCGTCGGGACAAGCCCTTGAACAGGTAACTCCCCAAGAAATTGAGCTACTTGTCATAGGGTGACAAGCCCGTGCGGAAACCTTGTTGAAAAGTGCTCACTCACAGCAGGGACGCAGGTGAGGGACTTACGCCCCGGCCTCAACCGGCCGAGTGGTTCGCGGAGAGCGACGTTACGGCCGGGTAACCTGGCGCCGCAATACCAGTCCCCCAAGTTTCGTCCCGCCGTCGTGCCGCCACTCTCTTCTTTGCGGTGAATGAGTAGCGCGGGACGGAAACTCATCCAGAAGTGATAAATTCCGCCGGCCGTCGGGAACCGCGTGCGGGCGCGGTATGCGGGCGAGGTGTGCGGGCGCAGCGTGCGGCGGCACCGGCATATCGGGGGACCATGCGCACCGGTGCGCACCAACTGACAAGCGGCGCCTACCCCTTGCTCATCCCGGCACAAGAAGAACCGGGCAGCCGAAGTTCATCAAACAGCGGGATTGTGCAGCGGTGTTTCCCGCCAGTAACCTCACGGCTCGGTGAATTCACACCTGTTCCGGCACGCCGCAGACCCATCAGGTCCGAGTACGGCACCGCCTTACGGCCGGCTGCCGAAAAAGGGGAAGACATGAGATCCGTTTCCACCCGGTTGCGTCTGGGGCTGCTCGCCGGCTCCACCGCCCTCACCGCGTTCGTGTCCGTGGGCACGGCCACCGCCGCCGGCGGGCCCGTCAGCCTCAACGGCAGCTGGGCGCCGTTCTCCCGGTGCCCCGTGGACGCTCCGGCCATGCTCGCCGCCGACGGGCAGAACGACACGGCGCTCTGCGTCTCCTCACACTCGGCGAACGGCTCCATCAAGCTCGGCAACTCCGTCGTACCCACCGGGGCGAGCGATCTGCAGCTCGGAGTGATCACCCACCCCGACGGATCGTCGACGCTGGTCTCCCCCGCCGGCGGCGCCCTGGTGGCCGACTCCGCGCAGCTCCCGGGCGGCCTGCTCGGCCTGATGTGCCCGAGCAACGTCCCCGTGGTCAGCGGCATCTGCAAACAGATCACCGACAACACCCTCAACAGGGTCACCGCCACCATCGAATCGGTGAACAACCCGAGCGGCTTCACCCTGCTGGCCGGGGCCACCACGGGGAAGCCGATCGTGACGCTGCCGGTCCGGATCCATCTGCAGAACCCGTTCCTGGGCGACAAGTGCTACATCGGCACCTCGTCGGACCCCATCCTGCTGCGCCCGCAGAACCTCACCGCCCCGACCCCCGGAACCGAGGCGTTCGACGCCGACGGCACCGCCGACCCGGACGGCGCCCTGGGCCGGATCAACCTCGTGGGCGCGAACCAGGGCGACTCGTCGTACGCGGTCCCCGGCGCCAGCGGCTGCGGGCTTGACCTGCTGAACTGGGCGGTGAACCTGAAGACGGCGCTGCCGTCCCCGTCGGGTAGGAACAGCGTGACCCTGAACAGCGCGGCGACCTATGTCGCCACGCTCAACGACCCGGGGAGCGTCGCCCCCGGCGAGGGCAAGGCACTCTCGGACGCCTGGCACTCGGCCGTCCGTCCCTGACGGTCCAGCACGGCCTGCCCCGATGGGGCCGCCCCGGCAGCCGGGGCGGCCCCATCGGCCTGCCGGCCCCGGTGGCGCGGCCCGGCACAGGGCCCGGTGCCGACAACCAGCCATTCATGACGGGCGGCCGATGTGACGGAGCGTCACATCACCGCTTGGCGGCCCCGGAGCCCGGGAGTTCCGGCATATCGGGCGGGCAGAGGTTGTTGGGCGAGTCAGGAATGCACGTCGTCCCCTGGTTCATCTCGATACTGTTCCCGGGCCCGGAAAGGGATGCGGTGAAAAGCGGGTCCAGGTCCTCACCGTTCGCACCGCACCCGGAGAACCTGGGAATGTCTATCGTGCCGTCGAGTGTGCCGCCGTAGAAGACATTGGTGTATTTGGCACCACCGTTGAGAACCACCTTGTACGGCGTCGCGGTCCGGCAGGAACTGCCGACATCCAGAGGGGTCCCGTTCACCTTCACGTCGTACAGGCGCAGGGACTGTTTGAACGAGATCACCGAGAACACGCTCGTGCCGACATTCCCGGTCGATATGGTGACCGGCCCTGTCTCGAAATGCACCTTCGCCGTGACCGGCTGGAAGCCGAACGTCAGAAACGTCGATTCGGCGTCGGGGAGCCGCAGGTCCGCCAGCGAGTCGAGCCGCAGATAGAGGCCGCCCGGCTGGACGCTGGACCGCACCGATGAGTGGACGACCGCCAGCACACTGATCGTCACCGGCTTGTGCTTCGGGTCATTGATGATCATCGCGCCGTTGAGCTTGCTGACGTTGGCCACCCCGAGGGCGTACGCGCAGCCCGGACTCCCGGGCAGGTCGTACTCCCCGGGTGTGGCGCCCGGCGGCGCCACCGGCGCGTCGCTGATGTCGACCTTCCCCTTCGGCAGCACGGTCGGGCACTTGCCCACCGGGGCGGGGTCGGACCTGGGCTGCACCGTGACGCCGCCGTCCGCCTCCTTCCGCCCCTTCCCGTCGGCCGGAGTGCTGGGCTCCGGGCTGCCAGGCGCCGTGGAGGGTCCGGCGCTTCCGGCCCCCGGCACCGGAACGGTCCCCAGCCGCAGGTCCTGTCCGGCGGCCGGCTCGCAGCTCAGCGGCACCGGTTCCGGGGCGCCCTGCTGTCCGGTGGAGGGCGTCGCGCTCAGCAGCCCGAGCTTCAACTCGCCTGCTGCCAGGGTGACATCACCCGTGCCGCCCACTGTGACGGTGGGCACAGGGCCCGAGTGGACGAGCCGCACATCGCCCTCCGCCGGGACCGGCGTACTGGGCGCGGCGAGATCCGACCACATCGCCGTGGCCGACTGGTCGTTCTGGCTCACCTTGACGGCGAGTGACGCGGTACTCAGTACCGCGTCGGCACCCTTCGGCAGCAGCGCCGACAGGTCCTGGCGCGCCAGCCCGACCGTGACCTTCACCGGCCCCGGCTGCACCGGTTTGCCGACCTGGGCGGATGCCGGCAGGTTCATCGCCACCTCGACGGTGGCGTGGCCGGAACCGGAAGGGAGGCCGCAGTCGTACGAGAGGGTGGCCGGGGTACCGCCCTCACCGGCGGCCGAGCCGTTGCCGGCCAGCAGTCCGGCGACGAGCGCGGCCGCCGCGGCGGAGGCCAGCCGTACCGGCCGTCTGCCGCCCTGCAAAGGTGTCCTGGGATTCATGCCGGCCCTGCCCTCCGCCTCATGAGGCGCCTCATACGGTCTGTTCTCTGTTCTCCGGCGGTCGTCCGCCGCCGCGCGGTCCCGCCGGACCGTCCCGCCGGACTGCCGCGCGGCCTGTCGGCTGCCGGACCGCAAACGTGAAATCCGGGCCGGAGGCAGCCCTGCTGCCTCCGGCCCGTACCGCTGCGCCCACCGGGGTTACGGCGTGCTGATCACCGGCAGGGTGCTCACGGCGTACGAGGCGTTGAAGCTCGCCACGTCACCGTTGTTGATGAGGCCCAGGCAGCTCGCGTTCGACGCGACCAGGCCGTTGCCGGTGCCGTCGATCACCAGGGCGTGGGCCGTGTTGTCGTAGTGGCCGTTGACCGTACCGGTGAAGTCGGCCGCGCAGCCGACGCCCGAGATGTGCGCCGAGATGGCGCTGACGGTGCCGTTGACCCAGGTCGGGTGGGTGGCGTTCATGCTGACCGCGTTGATCTTCCACGGGGTGGCCTTCATCGTGACGTTGAAGGAGATGCCGGCCACGCTGCAGCTGGTGAACTTGATGGTGCCGATGGTGCCGATCCCGACGCCGTCGGGGCTCGTCGCCTGGAGCGAGCCCGCGGTCACGTCGGACGAAGCGCAGTTCAGAGTCGCCGCGGGCACCGCCAGTGAGGGGTTGACGGCGTGCGCGGTGTAGGCGCCGGAGTGGGTGACCGTCCACGAGGACGTGGCGGTGGCCGAGGCCGATGTCGCGGCCAGCCCGACGGCCGCACCGATGGCGGCGGTCACGACTGCGGCTCTTGCGGCAAGCTTGTGCATGGTGTGATTTCCCTTCGTGGCGTCTTGATCAGATTCCCGGAGTTCCGTCCCGAGCAGAACGGAGCCCCCACGAGGTTCACTTGGCCGGACGGCGGTTTCGTCCCGGGCGACCGCTTGTCCCGACCGTGCGGCGATGACGCTACGATTGAGTAACCTGAGTCCGCAATGGCCCGTACGAAGAAATCCGGGCGCGGGTTCTGCGGGTTCGATTTCCTGTTGTCCGGCGAGTAAGGGAACAGGTCCGCATTAGCCGAAAGTGAGTAATTCCGCACGGCCCGCCGTGCACCCCGGCGTCAGCTGCCCGTTCCGGGACGGACCAACTCACGGTGTCACAGCACCCGTTCCGGCCCGTGCTTTTTCTTGTCAGGAAATGACAAGGGAACGCGCCGGAACAGGAGAGGAATTGACCGGCCGACCCGTCCGGCGACCGGAACTCACGCCACCGGTTGGCTGGATACGCTCCCCGCTCACCTCCGTCACTGTCATGGCTGTGTCCACCCGCCCCCGGCTTCGGCTATGTTCGGCAACCCAAATTGGTACGCACCTGAAGGTCTCCGGGAGCGCTCTCCCGTCGGCCACCCCCACCGGGCGCCGGAGAGCAAGGGGTCGAGGAATGCCGGGAGTTGCACAACCCTCGGACATAGGAGAACCACTGGGACCGCTTCCCCAGGAGTTCGCGGCCGTCATGCGGCCCGAACTCCCCAGCCTGATCAAGGAAATCGGGCTCGAGGTCACCCGCGCCTACCCCGAGTACGCACGGCTGCTCGAAGGCCCCTACGCCCAGGGCATCCGGATCGGCGTGGAGCAGAACATCTCCGTCTTCATCGACCAGGTCGCCGAGCCCACCACGTCGTCCGCGCTGCGGGACGAGATGTGCCGGAGATTCGGCCGCTTCGAGGCGTACGAGGGCAGGAGCCTGGACCAG
This sequence comes from Streptomyces sp. NBC_00466, assembly GCF_041433995.1. Lineage (NCBI taxonomy): Bacteria > Bacillati > Actinomycetota > Actinomycetes > Kitasatosporales > Streptomycetaceae > Streptomyces > Streptomyces sp. NBC_00466. The sequence goes on from NZ_CP107896.1 coordinate 179,941, forward strand.
CTCCAGGGCGCGTACCGGCTCGGCGCCCGGATCGCGCTGCGGCGGGCGAAGCGGGTGGGGCGGCGCTACAACCTCTCCCCCACCCTGATGCTCACCTTCGCCGACGCGCTGTTCACCTATGTCGACGAGCTCGAAGCGCTCTCCCGCGAGGGCTATCTGGAGGTCAGGACGGCCGACGGCGACCAGCTGGACACCCAGCGGCGCCGCCTGCTGCATCTGATCCTCGCGGGTTCACCGGTACCGCGCGCCGCCGTCGCCGAACTCGCGGAGCAGACCTGCTGGACGCTTCCCGAGCAGGTCACCCTGGTCGCCCTGCGCCCACCCGCGGGTATCCCTACGGCCCTTCTGGACAACGATGTCCTCGTCGATCCGGCGGAGCCGCAGCCCCATCTGCTGGTTCCCGGGCCTTTCGACGAGCGAAGACAGCGCATGCTCGACGCCGCACTCCCCGGAGCGCACCGCGCCATCGGCCTCGACGTCCCACTCGCGAACGCCGCGGACTCGCTCCGCTGGGCCCGCCGGGTGCTCGACCTCGTCGACACCGGGATCATCGGGGACGCGCCGACGATCCGCTGCGAGGACCACCTGGTGACTCTCTGGCTGCTCTCCGACCGGGCCCTCCTCGAACAGCTGGCCGGGCGTGAGCTGGCCCCCGTCTCCCACCTAACCGCGAACCGCAGGGACCGTCTCCTGGAGACGCTGCACGCCTGGCTCGCGACCCGCGGCACCGCCGCCCAGCTGGGTGAGGTCCTGGACGTGCACGCACAGACCGTCCGCTACCGGATGCGCACCCTGGAGAGCATCTTCGGCCAGCAACTGTCCGATCCGGAGCGGCGGTTCGCCATCGAGATCGTCCTGCGCGCGATGCGGCTCGAATCGAGCGGCAGCTGATCCCGTCCGCTCCTCCAGGCCCCCCTCGCTTCTTCAGGCCCCCTCGCCCCTTCAGACCCCCTCGCTCCTTCAGACACCCGCTTCGTCAGACCCCCGCCTCTGCGGGCACACTCCCCCGGGACGCCGGCCCGGCCGTGGACCGCTCGCCTTGCCCGTACGCCTACCGCGCCATAACGTGACCCATCAGTAAGTTTACTCAGCAGTAAGGAAGCGCTCGTGGCGGACAGCATCAGCGAGAGACTCGCGGAGCTGGATTTCGCGTCCGTCTCCCCGCAGGAGTTCGCGAAGATCATAAAGGGGCTCTCCACCAGGGAACTCGGTGAAATCGCCCGCAGCGACCTGCGACAGCGGGTGCTCGCGGAGGTATTCGGGCGCGTGGAGCGGCAGTTCCGCCCGGAGAACGCCGGTTCGCTCGCCGCCGTGATCCGCTGGAAGGTCACAGGCGCGAGCGACGTGGTGTACGAGACCACGATCGGCGACGGGGTGTGCACCGTCACCGAGGGGCGCTCGGAGGCCGATCCGCGTCTCACGCTCACCATGGGCGACGCCGATTTCCTCAGGCTGGTGTCCGGCAACGCGAGCCCGGTGGCCCTCTTCCTGCTGCGCAAGGTCAAGATCGCGGGAGACGTGGGCCTGGCCTCGGGACTCACCCGGTACTTCGACATTCCCAAGGCCTGAGCAAAACCTGAGACGTGGTCAGAAGACAGGTGGCCCGGAGGACCGCAGCACGCGTGGACCCGGGCGTCATATCCACTGAGTCACGGGTACCGCCGAACGGCTGAACCTCACGGCCGGGCGATCGCTGGTCCGGGCCCCAGCGTGTGCGCCGTTCGCGCGCCGGTGTGAGGGTGCCACTGTGACCACCGCCAGCAGTACGGCCCCTGCCGCGCCCCCGGTCCTCGACGTACGGCAGCGGAACATCGTGTTCGGCACGATCATGCTGGGTGTGCTGCTGGCCGCTCTCGACCAGACGATCGTCGGTACCGCGCTGCCGACGATCGTCTCGGACCTGGGCGGGGCGTCGCACATGTCCTGGGTGGTCACCGCGTATCTGCTCGCCGAGACGGTCTCGACCGTCCTGGTCGGCAAGTTCGGTGACCTCTTCGGCCGCAAGCTGATCTTCCAGGTGTCGGCGATCATCTTCATCACGGGCTCCTTCCTGTGCGGCCTGGCCACGGACATGTCCCTGTTGATCTCCTGGCGTGCGGTCCAGGGCATCGGCGCGGGCGGGCTGATGGTCACGGCGATGGCCCTGATCGCGGATGTCATCCCACTGCGCGAACGCGGCAAGTACCAGGGCGCGATCGGTGCCGTCTTCGGGGTGTCCACGGTGATCGGCCCGCTGCTCGGCGGTGTGTTCACGGACCATCTGACCTGGCGCTGGGCGTTCTACGTCAACGTCCCGATCGCCGTCCTGGTGGTGATCGCGGCCGCCCGCAACATCCCGTCCGTCAGATCCGCCAGCCGGCCGGTCATCGACTACCTGGGCATCGCGCTGGTCACGGTCGGGGCGAGCGCGCTCATCCTGGCCACCAGCTGGGGCGGCAACCAGTACGCCTGGGGCTCCGGCGAAATCATCGGTCTCTTCGCTCTCGGCCTCGCCGCGCTCGCGCTGTTCTGCGTCGTCGAGACGCGTGCGGCAGAACCGATGCTGCCCATGCGGCTGTTCACCAACCCGGTGTTCGCGGTCTGCTCGATCCTCAGCTTCATCGTCGGCTTCGCGATGCTCGGGGCGATGACCTTCCTGCCGACCTATCTGCAGTACGTCGACGGGGACTCGGCGACGATCTCCGGTGTACGGACGCTGCCGATGGTCGTCGGGCTGCTCATCGCCTCCGTGTTCAGCGGGAACGTCGTCAGCAAGACGGGCAACTACCGGATCTTCCCCATCGCCGGATCGCTGGTGATGGCGGCGGGGCTGTTCCTGATGTCCCGGATGGGCCCGCACTCGGGGGTGTGGCGCGAGTCGCTGTACATGTTCGTCCTCGGCCTCGGCATCGGGCTCTGTATGCAGGTGCTGACCATCGCCGTGCAGAACACCGTGGACTACGCCGATCTGGGCACCGCGACCTCCGGCGTGACCTTCTTCCGTACGCTCGGCAGCGCCTTCGGTACCGCGGTGTTCGGCACGATCTACGCCAACACCCTCAAGCCGAAGCTCAGTACGGCCATCGGTGAGGCGGCGGGGGTGTCCGGTACCGCCCCGGCGCAGATCGCCCGGGCCGCACAGGACCCGAAGTCGCTGCACCGGCTCCCCGGCGCCACGGCGGCCCCGATCATCCAGGCGTACGCGCACACCATCCACACCGTCTTCCTGTGGACAGTGCCGGTCGCGCTCATCGGTTTCGTCGTGGCGCTGTTCCTGAAGCAGGTGAAGCTCCGCGACTCCGCCCGCGCCGGGTCGACCGACATGGGTGAGGGCTTCGCCGCCCCCGCGTCCGGTGACTCGGCCAAGATGCTGGAATTCTCCGTCGCGAAGATCCTGCACAGCCAGGATCCGGACCTGGCCCGCCGGATCGTCGCGGAGTCCGACACCCGGCTCGACATGGCGGGCGCGTGGGCCGTGATGCAGGTCGAGCTGCTCACCCGGCTGGTCGGGCACGCGAGCATCGGGGTGACCGCCGCCCGGTACCGGATCCCGCCGGAGGTGCTGGTGCCGGTCTTCGACCGGATGGTCGACGAGGGCTACCTCACCCGGGACGGCAACCTCTTCTCGCACACCGAGGCCGGCCTCCGGGAGGCCGAGACGATCACGGCGGCCTGGGCGCACTGGCTGAACACCCGGCTGGAGGCGGACACCGGCAGGCCGCGCAGCGCCGAGCTGCGGGCGGCGGCGGACGCCATCGCCAAGCGGCTGCTCGCCGAGGATCTGGCGACCGGTCTGCCGCGCGCCCGCGGGACGGCGACGGCCGCGCGCTGACCCGGGCCGGGCTCGGCGTCCCCCGGGAGAACGCCGCAGGTCAGGGGGGGCCGGAGTCAGAAGGCCGGGCGTTCTTTCATAATGGTGTTCGGAGCTTCCGCTGCGGAGGCCCCGGACGACCACGGCAGTCAGGCCCGCCGGCCGGACCAGCAGCGCCCATTCCTGGAGGAAGAACCGCATGAGCGAGGAGCACCCGGAACGGCGCCCGGCCGGCGAGCTGGAGGCGAGCGTGCTGGCCGTGCTGTGGGCGGCCGGGGAGCCGCTGACCCCCGCCGATGTGCAGAGCACCCTCGGCCGGGGGCTCGCCAGGACCACCGTGACGACGATCCTGAGCCGGCTGCACGACAAGGGATGGGTCACCAGGTCCCGGGAGGGCCGCGGCTTCGCCTACACCCCGACCGAGGACTCCCCGGGGCTCACCGCCCGCCGGATGCACTCCGAGCTGGAGAAGGAACAGGACCGCTCCACGGTGCTCGCCCGGTTCGTCTCCCGGCTGAGCTCCGACGACGAGCGGCTGCTGCGCGAGCTGCTGGAGAGCGAGGGCAAGTGATCTACGCGGTGTGGGTACCCCTGCTGATGCCCCTGCTCGTGGCGCCCGCCGCCCGGTGGCTCGCCGAGCTGCTGGCGCCGCGGCAGGCCGTGCGGCTGCTGACGGCCGCGGCGCTCACGCTCGGCGGCTGCTCGGCCACGGCGCTGGGGCTGCTCGTCGTGGCGGGTCTGCTGCGGCTGCCGCCGGTCGCCGCCCTCGGCCGGCTGATCCACCCGGTGAGCGGTGGCGGGCCGGGCACCACCGTCGCGGCCGTGGCGGCCGGTGCGGCGCTCGCCGTCTGCGCCACCGCGCTGGTACGGACCGTACTGCGGCAGCGCGCCGAGCTGCGCGCCGCCCGGCGCCACGTCGGGGCCGGCGGTGAGCTGGCCGTGGTCCGGGACACCGCCCCCGACGCGTACGCGCTGCCCGGCCGCCCCGGCCGGATCGTCGTCACCACCGGGATGCTGCGGGCCCTGGCACCGGCCGAGCGCGAGGCCCTGTTCGCCCATGAGCGCGCGCACCTCACGGGCCGCCACCACCTCTTCATCGCGGCGGCCGAGCTGGCGGCGCACTGCCACCCGGCGCTGCGCGGACTGCGGGCACCGCTCGGTTACGCCCTGGAGCGCTGCGCCGACGAGTCGGCGGCCGGGGCCGTGGGCGACCGCTCGCTCGCGGCCCGTGCCATCGGGCGCGCCGCGCTGGCCGCCCACCGGGTGCCCGCCGCGCGCCCCAGCGTCGTACTCGCCGCCACGGCCGGTCCTGTCCCTCGCCGGGTCGCGGCGCTCCTGGGCCACCGTCCGGCCGGCGCCCCCCGCCACGGGTGGCACGGGCGGGCCGCCCGTGCCCTCGCCGGGGCGCTGCTGGTGTGCCTCTCGCTGTCGGCGGGCGGGGCGCTCGACGCCGCGACCGATCTGCACGGCGGCATCGAGGCGGCGCAGGCCGCGTCCGGCCACCACTGACGCGTCCGCCGGGGCGTTGCTCCAGCGCACCGGACGCGCACCCGATGCGCCCCGGCGGAATGCCCCACTCAACACCCCTGCTGTGGCGGCCGACCGCCGATTAACATCTCGAAGATGTTGACGAACTGGGCGGGGAACATCGCCTTCACGGCACAGCGCATCGACCGGCCCACCACCCTCGACGAGCTCCGCAGGCTCGTCGCCACCTCCGCCCGGGTGCGCGTGCTGGGCAGCGGTCACTCGTTCAACACCATCGCGGACACCGGCGGCACGCTGGTCTCGGTGGCCGGGCTGCCCCCGGAGATCGAGGTGGACCGGGCCGCGTCCACGGTCCGGGTCGCGGCGGGCGTACGGTACGCCGAGCTGGCCAGGGAGGTGCACGCGCACGGACTCGCCCTGCCCAACATGGCCTCCCTCCCGCACATCTCCGTTGCGGGCTCCGTGGCCACTGGTACCCATGGGTCGGGGGTCGCACTGGGCGGGCTGGCCACTGCGGTCAGGGAGCTCGAACTGGTCACAGCCGACGGCGAGTTGCGGACGATCGGCCGCGACCGGGACAGCGAGCGCTTCGCCGGGTCCGTGGTCTCGCTGGGCGCGCTCGGCGCTGTCACCTCGCTCACCCTGGATCTGGTGCCGGGCTTCGAACTGGCGCAGCGGGTCCGCACCGGGCTGCCCCTGTCGGTCCTGGACGAGCACTTCGACGCGGTGACATCGGCGGCGTACAGCGTCAGTCTCTTCACCGACTGGAGCGGTCCGCACTTCGGGCAGGTGTGGCTCAAGTACGCGGCGGGCCACGAGCCCGAGTTCCCCTGGGCCCCCGAAGCGCCGGGTCCGCTGCACCCCGTACCGGGTGTGCCGCCCGTGCACTGCACCCAGCAGCAGGGCGTGCCGGGGCCGTGGCACGAGCGACTGCCGCACTTCCGGGCGGAGTTCACGCCGAGTTCGGGCGAGGAGATCCAGTCGGAGTATCTGGTGGACCGGCGCCACGGGCTCGCCGCGCTGCACGCCGTGGACGCGATCCGGGACGTTGTCGCACCGCTGCTGCAGGTCTGCGAGGTGCGGACGGTGGCCGCCGACGACCTGTGGCTGAGTCCGGCCTACGGCCATGACACGGTCGGGCTGCACTTCACCTGGCTCAAGGACACCGCGGCCGTCCTGCCGGTGCTCCGGCTGCTCGAAGAGCGGCTGGAGCCGTTCGCCGCGCGTCCGCACTGGGGGAAGCTGTCCACCGTGCCGGCCGGGCGGCTGCCCGCGCTCTATCCGAAGCTGGCCGACTTCCGGCGCCTGGCCAGGGAGTCCGACCCACAGGGCAAGTTCACCAACGCCTTCCTGGCGCCGCTGCTCGATGACGCCCGAGCGACGGACACGAGCTCGTCGTACCCGTCGTAAGGGCGTTGTCGCGCCCACCCCGGCCCGGGAGACCCCAGAGCGAGGAGAGCAAGCACCGATGAGCACCCCGTACTACGAAGACGTGTCCCCCGGCAGCGGCGTCCTTCCGGCGCGTGCCAGGTATGCGGCATCCGATGCCATGGCCATGTCGCTGAACGGAAGGTGGCGCTTCCGGCTCTCGCCGACCGCCGACGCGGCCGACGACTCGTTCGCCGCGCGGGGGTACGACGCGAGCGGCTGGGACGAGGTGGCGGTCCCCGGCCACTGGGTCCTCCAGGGACATGGTGCGCCGATCTACACCAACCACCTCTACCCCTTCCCGGTCGACCCGCCACGCGTACCGACCGGCAACCCGACCGCCGACCATCTGCACACGTTCGACCTGCCGTCGGAGTGGCCGTCGGCCGGTGACGCCGTGCTGCGGTTCGACGGGATCGAGTCGTGCGCCCGGGTCTGGCTGAACGGCGAGGAGCTGGGCGAGTTCAAGGGCAGCAGGCTGCCCCACGAGTTCGCGGTGGGCGCACTGCTGCGGCCCGGCGGCAATGTGCTCGCGGTCCGCGTCCACCAGTGGTCGTCCGGGTCGTACCTGGAGGACCAGGACCAGTGGTGGCTGCCGGGTATCTTCCGCGATGTCACGCTGCTGCACCGTCCGGAGGGCGCTGCGGGGGACTTCTTCGTGCACGCCGCCTACGACCATGTGACCGGCCTGGGGACCCTGCGCGTGGACAGCACGGTCCCGGGCCGGGTGACCGTACCGGAGCTGGGGGTCGAACTCGCGGCAGGCGCCGAGGTGTCGGTGCCGGTCGAGCCCTGGACGGCGGAGACCCCGAGGCTGTACGACGGTGAACTGGCCACGGCCGGTGAGCGGGTGGCGCTGCGCATCGGCTTCCGTACGGTCCGGGTCGAGGACGGCGTCATCAAGGTCAACGGGCGGCGGATCCTCTTCCGCGGGGTGAACCGCCACGAGTTCCACCCGGACACCGGCAGGACGCTGGACCTGGCGACCATGCGGGCCGATGTGACGCTGATGAAGCAGCACAACATCAATGCCGTACGCACCAGCCACTACCCGCCCCACCCCGACTTCCTCGGTCTCTGCGACGAGCTGGGGCTCTGGGTAGTCGACGAGTGCGACCTGGAGACCCACGGCTTCACCGAGCAGGACTGGCGCGACAATCCGGTCGACGACGAGCGCTGGACCCCTGCCCTGCTGGACCGGGCGGCCCGCATGGTGGAACGCGACAAGAACCACCCGTCGGTCGTCATCTGGTCGCTGGGCAACGAGTGCGGGACCGGACGCGGGCTCACCGCGATGGCCGGCTGGATCAGGGACCGCGACCCGGACCGGCCCCTCCACTACGAGGGCGACCCGTCGTGCGCGGACACCGACATGTACTCGCGGATGTACGCCTCGCACGCCGAGGTGGCGGCCATCGGCCGCGGCGAGGACGGCGGACCCGCCGAGCGGCGCCGACTCCCCTTCATCCTCTGCGAGTACGGGCACGCCATGGGCAACGGTCCCGGTGGCCTCACCGAGTACCAGCAGCTCTTCGACGCGTACGAGCGCAACCAGGGCGGCTTCGTCTGGGAGTGGATCGACCACGGTCTGACCCACCCCGGACTCGGCTACGCGTACGGCGGTGACTTCGGCGAGGAACTGCACGACGCCAACTTCGTCTGTGACGGGCTGCTCTTCCCGGACCGCACCCCGTCCCCCGCGCTCGCCGAGTACAAGAAGGTCATCGAGCCGGTCGGTATCGACGGCGGTGCGGCGGCGGGGACGGTCCGTATCCTCAACCGCTACGACTTCACCGGTCTGTCGCACCTCGTCTTCGAGTGGTCGTACGAGGCGGCGGGCGGGACCGTGGGTACAGGCGTCCTCGACGTACCGGCGCTGGCACCCGGCGAGCGGGCCGAGGTACCGCTCCCCGCACCGCCGGACACGGACCCGGACACCGAGAGCTGGTGGACGGTGCGGGCGCTGCTCGCCGACGGCAGCCGCCACGAGGTCGCCTGGGCCCAGCTGCCCGCCGCGCCCCGGCAGCGGACGGCCCCGGCCGTGCCGGAGAGCGCCGGCCCGCGCCGCGACGGGGAGCTGATCACCCTCGGCCCGGCCGCCTTCGACGCGCGCACCGGGGAGTTGCGGACGGTCGGGGGCACCGCGCTGCGGGGGCTGCGGCTGGACGTCTGGCGGGCGCCGACGGACAACGACAACGGCAGGGACCCGGTGACCGGCGCCCGCTACGGGCAGCTCTGGCGCGAGCTGGGGCTGCACCGGATGCAGCACCGCCTGGACGCCGTCGAGCTGTCCGGCACCGCGCTGACCGTACGGACCAGGGTGGCGCCCGCGGCGCGGGACGCCGGCCTGGCGACCGTGTACCGGTGGACCGGCGACGGGACCCGGTTGCGGCTCACGGTGTCCGTCACGCCCGAAGGCGGGTGGACGGTGCCGCTCCCCCGGCTCGGCATCCGCTTCGCGCTGCCGGCCGGCGCCGACTCGGCCGTCTGGTTCGGCGGCGGCCCCGGCGAGGCGTATTCCGACACCCGGGCGGCGTCGCGGCTCGGCCGGTGGGAGTCGTCGGTCGACGGCCTCCAGACGCCGTACGTCCGCCCGCAGGAGAACGGCGCCCGGGCCGACGTCAGGTGGGCCGCGATCGGGGGCGTACGGGTGGCGGGTGACCCGGAGTTCTCCTTCACGGCGCGCCGCTGGACGACCGAGCAGCTCGACGCGGCGGAGCACCGTACGGACCTGCGCCCGGCCGGCCGGGAGGTCTGGGTGAACCTCGACCACGCCCAGCACGGCATCGGCTCGCAGTCCTGCGGGCCCGGTGTCCTCCCGCAGCACCAACTCCACGCGGAGCCAGCCGAGTTCGGCTTCACCTTCACCGAGGAGACCGGGGAGACCGAGGAGACCAGGGAGACTGAGCAGTCCGTCGAGTCCGTGTCCTGAACCGGTACGCACAACGGGCCGGGCCGGGCCGGGCCGCACACCGGCGCCGGGCCCGGTGTGCGGTCAGCCCGTGGGCAGTCCGGCCGCGGCGGCGACCAGGGCGTCGAGGAGCGGCCGGAACAGCGGATGGTCCTCGGCGCCGCTGCGTACGGCGGCGAACACCCGGCGGGTGGCGGCCGGGCCCTCCACCGGGCGGACCACCGTGTCCTTCAGCTCCATCCCGCGCAGCGCCGAGCGGGGCACCAGCGCGACCCCCGCGCCCGCGCCGGCGAGCGCGACGACCGCCCTGAAGTCGTCCGACGAGTGCACCAGGCGTGGCTGGAACCCGGCGCGCTCGCAGGCGAGGAGCACCACGTCGTGGCAGGGGTTGCCCGGATAGGGCCCGATCCACTCGCTGTCGGCAAGCTCCGCGAGGGTGACGTGCGGGCCCTGGCCGAGGGGGTCGTCCGCGGGCAGCACGGCGTCGAAGGGCTCGGCGTACAGCGGCACCCGGGCGAGCCTGCGGTCGTCCTCGCGGGGAGCGCCCCGGTACTCGACGGCCAGCGCCAGATCGGCCTCCCCGTCCAGGACGAGGGTGAGGCTCTCGTCCCCCTCGGAGTCCCTGGCCCTGACCCGGATGCCGGGGCTGCGCTCGGCGAGGCTGCGGATGGCCGGGGCCAGCACCTCGGCGATCCCGGTCGCGAAGGCGGCGACGGTCACCTCGCCGGATGCTCCGCCCGCGTAGGAGGCCAGCTCGGCCTCGGCCCGCTCCAGCTGGGCGAGGACGGCGTGGGCGTGCGTGAGCAGGATCTCACCGGCGGCCGTCAGCCGGACCCCGCGGCCGCTGCGGGTCAGCAGCGCGTGCCCGGTCTCCTGCTCCAGCGCGGCGAGCTGCTGGGAGACGGCCGATGGGGTCAGATAGAGCGCTGCGGCCGCGGCGGTCACCGTACGGTGGTCCGCCACGGCCCGCAGGATGCGCAGGCGGCGAGGGTCGATCACCCTGCCATTGTCGCCCGTGCGTCGATGAACGCCGCCACGGCCCGCTCCACGTCGGCGGTGGAGTGCGCGGCCGAGAGCTGGACCCGGATACGCGCCTTGCCCATCGGGACCACCGGGTACGAGAAGCCGATCACGTAGACCCCGCGTTCGAGGAGCAGCTCGGCCATCCGGCCCGCCTCGGCGGCGTCGCCGATCATCACGGGGGCGATGGCGTGGTCGCCGGGGAGGATCTCGAAGCCGGCTTCGGTCATCTCCGTGCGGAACAGCCGGGTGTTGGCGTCGAGGCGCTCGCGCAGCTCACCGGCCGACTCGATCAGGTCCAGGACCTTGAGCGACGCGGCGGCGATCACCGGGGCCAGCGAGTTCGAGAAGAGGTACGGGCGCGACCGCTGGCGCAGCAGGGCGACGATCTCGGCGCGGGCGGCGACGTATCCGCCGGAGGCTCCGCCGAGCGCCTTGCCGAGGGTGCCGGTGATGATGTCGACCCGGTCCATCACCCCGTGCAGCTCCGGGGTGCCGCGGCCGCCCGCGCCGACGAAGCCGACGGCGTGCGAGTCGTCCACCATGACCATCGCGTCGTAGCGGTCGGCCAGATCGCAGATCTCGGCGAGCGGGGCGACGTACCCGTCCATGGAGAACACGCCGTCCGTCACGATGAGCCGGCGGCGGGCCCCGCCCTCGGTCGCGGCCTTGAGCTGCTGCTCCAGGTCGGCGAGGTCGCGGTTGGCGTAGCGGAAGCGGCGGGCCTTGGAGAGGCGGATGCCGTCGATGATGGAGGCGTGGTTGAGGGCGTCGGAGATCACCGCGTCCTCGGCGCCGAGCAGCGTCTCGAAGACTCCGCCGTTGGCGTCGAAGCAGGACGAGTAGAGGATCGTGTCCTCCTGGCCGAGGAAGGCCGACAGGCGCTGCTCCAGCTCCTTGTGGACGTCCTGGGTACCGCAGATGAAACGTACGGACGCCATGCCGTAGCCCCAGCGGTCCAGCGCATCCTTGGCGGCGGCGACCACGTCGGGGTGGTCGGCGAGGCCGAGGTAGTTGTTGGCGCAGAAGTTCAGTACCTCGCCGGACGCGACGCCGACGGCCGCGCTCTGCGGGGTGGAGATGACACGCTCTGGCTTGAAGAGACCAGCTTCGGTGATCTCGTCGAGGGTGGCGCGCAGACCGTCGCGGACGGACTCGTACATCAGGGTGCTCCTCGTGGTGTTCGGGTCAGGAGGTCCGGGTCAGGCCGTCCAGTCGAGAATGATCTTGCCGCAGTGGCCGCCGGCGGCCTCGTCGAAGGCCGCGTCGAAGTCCTGGTACGCGTACTTGCCCGTGATCACCGGGGAGAGGTCGAGACCGCCTTCGAGCAGCACCGTCATCGCGTACCAGGTCTCGAACATCTCCCGGCCGTAGATGCCCTTGACCGTGATCATCGAGGTGACGATCTTCGCCCAGTCGACGGCGAACTCCTCGGCGGGCAGGCCCAGCATCGCGATACGGCCGCCGTGGGTCATGTTGTCCACCATGTCGCGCATGGCCTCGGGCCGCCCGGACATCTCCAGACCGATGTCGAAGCCCTCCTTGAGGCCCAGGCTGCGCTGCGCCTCGGCGATGCCGCTCTCGGCCACATTGAGCGCGAGGGTCGCACCGGCCTTGCGGGCCAGGTCCAGGCGGTAGGGGCTGACATCGGTGATCACGACGTTGCGCGCACCGGCGTGCTTCGCCACGGCCGCCGCCATGATGCCGATCGGGCCCGCGCCGGTGATCAGCACGTCCTCGCCGACCAGCGGGAAGGAGAGCGCGGTGTGGACGGCGTTGCCGAACGGGTCGAAAATCGCGGCGACATCGAGGTCGACCTTGGTGCGGTGCACCCAGACGTTCGACGCGGGGAGCACCACGTACTCGGCGAACGCGCCGTCGCGTCCCACGCCGAGGCCCACCGTGGAGCGGCACAGGTGCCGGCGTCCCGCGAGACAGTTGCGGCACTTGCCGCAGACCAGGTGGCCCTCACCGCTGACCAGGTCGCCGACGGCGATGTCGCTGACGTCGGCGCCGACCTCGGCCACCTCGCCGACGAACTCGTGACCGAGGACCAGCGGTGTCCCGACGGCCTGCTGCGCCCAGCCGTCCCAGGAGCGGATGTGGAGGTCCGTGCCGCAGATGCCGGTGCGCGCCACCTTGATCAGTACGTCGCCGGGTCCGGCCTCGGGCTCGGGGACGTCCAGGAGCCACAGCCCGGGCTCGGCATGCTGCTTGACAAGGGCCTTCATCGCGGCGGCTCCAGGCGTGACGGTGACGTACGGGACGTTCGGGACGTCCGGTGGACATCACCAATCTGCCGAGCGGCGGCCTCCCAAGTCCATCGAGGATTTCTTAAGCGGGGTCACAGCGGAGCTTCACGCGGCGTCCCGGCGGCCTTCGCCCGCCCTCTCCGAACCGCCCCCGAGCCACCCCCGAGCTGTCCCCGAGCTGTCCCGCCGGCAGCCCAGGACGCTCCCCGGAACCACACACCGACCGGCCCACGCACGCGCATCGCGTGAAAGTTCGGTGGAGGTCAATCACCCCCGGGTAAAGCGGAAGTGACGGTTCATCACTTCTCTTCCGCTGGGCTCCCGGCCCCTTCATCCTGGACCCATGCGAATCACTCTACGCGCGTTGCGCACTCGTGCTGCTGCCGTCGGCATCGCCACCGCGATCGTCGTCACGCCTACCGTGTTCCTCGCGACCGAAGCCCACGCCACCGTGAGCGGCACCATCTGTTACGGCGCCCTCCCCTCCCAGGCACACGACACACTGGACCTCATCAAGACCAACGGCCCGTTCCCGTACTCGCAGGACGGAGTCGTCTTCCAGAACCGGGAGGGCGTACTGCCGTCGCAGTCGACCGGCTACTACCACGAGTACACGGTGAAGACCCCGGGCAGCCCGACCCGCGGGGCCCGGCGCATCATCACCGGTGAGAAGACCGCCGAGGACTACTACACCGCCGATCACTACGTCACGTTCAAGCAGGTCGACTTCACCTGCTGACCGGGATCACCGCTCCGCTCCGCCGTCTCCGTCCATGACCCCGTCTCCCTCCACGGATCCGTCCACGTACACCCAGGCGCCCTCGTACCGCTCGAACCGGCTGTGCTCGCGAAGCTCGCCGGGCTCCCCCCGAAAGGTGTAGTGGGCGCGGAAGGTGACGGTGCCCGTGGTGTGGAAGGCGGTGCCCCCGGTGGTCGCCAGGATCTCCAGGCGCTGCCACCGCTGCCCCGCGTCGAAGTCGACGCGGGGCGGCCTTGTTTCCGGGTGCCAGCTGCGCAGGAGATACGCGGAGTCCTCGACGGCGAAAGCGCTGAACCGGGACCGCATCAGGGCCTCAGCGGTGGGCGCGGCGGACTGCCCGCTGTGGAAGCGCCCACAGCACTCGCCGTACGGGGCGGGCAGACCGCAGGGGCAGGGCGCGTCGGCGGCGGGCCGGCTCCGCTGGGACTGGCGGGGCTGCTGGGGACGGTGTGACCGGGGAGTACGTCGGGACATACCCAGCATTCTGCCCGCAGACGGCATTCGGCGGCGCGGGGGCTCCCGTACGGGGCGGACATCCGCCTGCCGGATATCCGCTTGCTGCGGCGGCGGTGCGCTGACTAGGTTCACCGGGCCTCCCGAACCGCCTTCGCCGTACGAACCGCCCTCGCCGCCCGAAGGTCCTCGCGATCCGCACCGCCCTCGCGATCCGCACCGTCCTCGCCACCCGAACCGTCCGCATCTGCCCTGGAGTTGCCTTGTCCGTTCGCGTCACTCCGCTGACCGACCCGGGGAGCAGCCCGTCGAGCCACCGCCTGGTCTGGCTGGCGTCCGACGCGGACGGCAACCCTGTCGGCTCGCTGTTCCTGCGGCTGTTCACCAAGCCGGGCCAGGACCATCTCGCGGAACTGGAACTCCAGGTGCACCCGGCCGAGCGGCGCAGGGGTACGGGGTCGCTGCTGCTCGAAGCGGCCGTGGACGCCGCCCGGCAGGACGGCCGCGGCACCGTCATCGCCCAGGCCGGAGCCGGTTCCGACGGGGCGGCCTTCCTGGCGGGCCGGGGCTTCCGTGCTGTCCTGAGCCTCACCTTCACACGGCTCGCGCTCGCCGGCGCGGACCTCCCCGCCCTGGCCCGCATCGTCGCGCAACGCAGGCCCGGCTACCGGTTGCTGTCCTGGGACGGGACGGTGCCCGACGAGCTGGCGGACACGTTCGCGGCGTCGCACCGCGCGATGGACGACATGCCGATGGGCGACACGGACTACGGCACGGTGGTCTGGGACGCGGACCGCGTCCGGGAGGCCGCCGCGGTCGTCCGTGAACGGGGCGACCTGCTGTACACCGTGGCGGCGGTGGACGAGTCGGACGGCTCGATCGCCGGGTTCACCGAACTGGTCGTCCCCGGCGACGGTACGGGCGACGCCCAGCACTACGGCACCGGCGTACTGCCCGGGCACCGGGGGCGCGGACTGGCGCGCTGGATGAAGGCCGAGGCGATCCGCCGGACCCGCGAACGCCACCCCGCGCTAGGCGGGCTGCTCACCGACACCGCCGACAGCAACCTGCCCATGCGGGCCGTCAACGACGCGCTCGGCTACACACCGACCCACCGGACGACCGAGTACCAGCTCGATCTGGACCCGAGCGGGGAGCGGGGAGCGGCAGCCGCACCGGCCAGCTAGCCTGCGGATCATGTTCGTACTGGAATTGACCTACACCGGCCCCATCGAGCGCGTGGACGAGTTGCTCGGGGAGCATGTCGCCTGGCTGGACACGGCGTACGCGGCAGGCGTCTTCATCGCGTCGGGCCGCAAGAACCCACGCGACGGCGGGATCATCCTCGCGGTCGGCGACGACCGCACATCGATGGAGAAGCTCACCGCGACGGACCCGTTCGCCATCGCGGGCGTCTGCGCCTACCGGATCACCGAGTTCATCGCGACGAAGACGGCACCCGAACTCAACGCGTACCGCCAGGAGTTGTAGCGCGGAGCGGTGGTCCGGCCGCCGGGCAGCCTCCCTGCGCCGCCCGGAGCCCGCCGTCGTACGGGCGGGCTCCGGGCGGAGGGGCGCGCCGCCCCCGTCCCCACGGTGCGGCGCAGGCGGTCCGCCGTCATCCGCTCGGCGACGGCCGCCAGTCTTCAGGGCCCGTGTCTTCCGGGCCCGGTGTTTTCAGGGCCGGGTGTTTTCAGGCACCCGGGCCTCTCGGTGTGCGTCAGGCCGGACTCGCGGGGTCCGGCACCTTCGGGGCCTCGCGGTCACGGGAGCGGCCCGCCAGTCCCAGCGCGGGGAGTACCGCGCCCTCGATGAAGCGGCCGAGGTACTCCGCATCACCGTAGTGGCCCTCCAGCATCGGCCGGATACGCATGGCACCCAGCAGCTGCGGCGCGACGAACTCCAGCGCCGGGCTGTCCGCCGCGACCTCTCCACGGGCCACCGCACGGGCGACCATCGCGTTGATCGCGGCAGCCGCCGGCTCGACCAGTCCTTCGCGCAGCGCCTCAAGGAGCTCCGGGTTCTGCAGGGCCGCGTGACTGAGCGCGTGCATCAGCGGGGTGTCGCGCCCCGAGTGCGCCCCCAGCGACTTCGCGGTCTCCCGCAGGTCCCCCGCGAGCGTACCGGTGTCGATGCTGGTGAGGCTCCCGCCGCGGGTGCCGCGCAGGGCGCAGGCCACCAGCTGCGGCTTGCTCCCCCACTGCCGGTAGAGCGTGGACTTGCCGCAGCGCGACCGGGACGCGACGCCCTCCATCGTCAGCGAGTCGTAGCCGCCCTCACGGAGAAGTTCCAGTACCGCCTCGTAGAACTCCTGCTCACGCTCCGGTGTGATCTTGGAGCGCGAGGACGGCGTCGCGGAATCCTGGGACGACATGGCTTCTCCCTTTCCGTTTCCGTGTGACGAGCGGCATCGCCACTTCATCCTACCGATACGCCAGTGTACCGATACGCTGGTGTACCGATACGTCTCCGTATCGGTACACTGTCGTTTCGATGAGGTGTGATCCGGATTCCCTGGACCCCGCCTCGAACTTTCGGTACGGAATGCAAAGGAGTCGGGGTGATGGGTGCCCTCGCCGAGCCAGTCGAACGGGAGCCGGACACCACAGCCCGGCCCCCGCTCGCCCGTGAGCTGCTGCTGGTCGTCGGACTCTTCCTTGTCTACAAGCTGGGCCGTCAGGTGGCGAGCGGTCACGTGGCCGAGGCGTTCCACAACGCGGACCGCGTCTGGAGCTTCGAGCGCGCGGTGCGTCTTCCCGACGAGGGCTCGGTCCAGCGGGCGCTGCTGCACAGCGATTCGCTGATACACATCGCGAACACCTACTACGCCGCCGTGCACTTTCCGGCGATGATCCTCTTCCTGGCCTGGCTGTACTGGCGTCGGCCGCCCCACTACGTATGGGTGCGGCGCGTCCTCACGGCGTTGACCGGCGCCGCGCTGGCCCTGCATCTGCTCGTCCCGCTGGCGCCGCCACGGATGCTGGCCGAGGCGCACCTGGTCGACACCGGGCAGGTCTACGGCCCGACCGTGTACGGCTCCGCACCGGCCACCGACTCGATGGCCAACCAGTACGCGGCGATGCCTTCGCTGCACTTCGGCTGGGCGCTGATGACCGCGATCGGCCTGATCGCCGCCACCCGGTCCCGCGCACGGTGGCTGTGGCTGCTGCACCCGCTGGTCACCCTGCTGGTGATAGTCGGCACGGCGAACCACTACTGGCTCGACTCGATCGTCGCCACGGCGCTGCTCGCCGTCGCGCTGGCCTTCATCCGGCTGCCGCTGCCCGGAACACTGCCGGGCCGGCGGGCCGGCGGCCTTCGCGGCCGGAAGGGGCGGGCCACCGCTGCGGGGCTCGCGGCCGACCCGCCCGCGGTCGCCGTACCGGGTCCCGCAGTGCTCGTAGCCGCGCCCGCCACGTCCGGCGTCTCCGAGCCGCCCCGTGTCTCCGAGCCGTCCCACGACCCCGAGCCCTCCCATGTCCCAGGGCCGGCCCCCGACCCCGAGCCGTACCCCGAGCCCGCCCGCGCACTCGCTGCCCGAGGAGCGTGCCCATGAACGCCACCCTGGCCGCCGTCGCCCTCTCGCTCCTCTCCGCCGTCGGCTACGCCACGGCCGCGGTCGCGCAAGAGCGCCTCGCGTCCCGTACCCGGCCGGGCTCCGGGCTGCTTCGGATGCTCGGCCACGGTGCCTGGTGGTGGGCGGTCGGCCTCAACGCGGCAGCGGCCCTGCTGCACGTGGCGGCGCTGAAATACGGGTCGCTCACCCTCGTACAGCCGCTCGGCGCACTCACCCTGGTCGCGGCCGTCCCGCTGGGAGCGCGGCTCGCCGGGCGCCGGGTCGCCAGGACCGAGTGGCGCGGCACCGTCCTCACCCTTCTCGGCCTGGCGGCGCTGCTGCTGGCCGCCGGGGGCACGCCCCCGCACGAGACGCTCTCGCTGCCCGAGGCGCTCGGTATCGCGGCGATCGCTGTCGTGCTGGTCGCCGCGCTCGTACGGCGCGCGGGCAGGCCGGGCGCACGTCCCGGGCTGCGGTTCGCCACCGCCTCCGGGCTCGTATCGGGCGTCGCGTCGGCGCTCACCCAGACCGTGACGGTCTCGGTCACCGACCACACCCACGGTCCGGTGATCAGCTGGCGCACGGCCGTCGTGGCGCTGCTCGTCGCGGCCTTCGCGGTGGGCGGGCTGCTGCTGTCGCAGACCGCGTACCGGGGTGGCCTCGGCGCCCCGCTCGCCATGGTCACGCTCGCCAACCCCGTCGCCGCTTCGGCGATCGGCCTGGCCCTGCTGGGCGAACGCCTCCAAGGCGGCGCCGTCGGAGTGCTGCTCGCTGCCGTGGGGGCGGTGGCCGCCGCCCGGGGCGTGGTCCTCCTCACCCGGGCGACCACCACCGCACCGGAGGCTGCTCAGCCACCGGCCGCACCGCCGTCACCCACCGCGGCCGAGCCGCCCGCCCTTCCTCCGCCGGCCGCCAGGACCGAGCTGCCGACCACCGTCACAGTCCGGCCGACGCAGGCCCCGCCTGCACCGTCCGGTCCGCCCCCGCCACCCTCCGTACCTCGATCAGCAGTGCCTGCCCCGGATCGAGTACCGGCATCGGCACCCCAGCTCCACTGAGCACCGCTCCGGGCAGCGCCACCCACCCGTCCAGGGCGGCCGTGACCCAGGCGGGCGCCACCACTTCGCGGAACGACGGCAGCCCGGCCTCCGTCCTGATCCGGACCCGGTAGCTCCCCGTACGGGCCAGTCCTGGCAGCGCGATACGCCCGGCCTGGGCCTCCGGCGACGTGGCCAGCTGCGCCCAGCAGTACACGGCGGCGCTGATTCCGGGGGCCACCACCCCATGCAGCAGCGCGGCGTCACCGTCGAGATCCGCGCGGACCACCCGTCCGCTGTGCAGCAGCGGCCGCAGCTCCTTGTAGAGCGCGCCCCAGGCCCTCAGCTCCGCCAGCTCGTCCGGTGAGCAGGCGCCGAGGTCGCGCTCGATTCCGGCATGCGCGAACAGCGCGGTGAGCAACCGGAAGGAGCTGTCCGTGAGCCGCCCGGTGGTGTGGCTGCGGGCCTCGCCGACATGCGAGCCGATCAGCTCGGGCGGCAGCAGCTGACCGGTCCAGCGCTGGATGGCCTGGCGCTCGACGGGGTCGTTGCAGTCCGAAGCCCATACCCGGTCCGTGCGGTCCAGGACCCCCAGGTCGACGCGGGCCCCGCCGCTGGAGCAGCTCTCGATCTCAAGACCTGGGTGCCGTTCCCTGAGTGCGTCGAGCAGCCGGTACAGCGCCTCGGTCTGCGCGTGCACGCCCGGCCGGTCGCGGCCGTCCGCCGACCGCTGGACGGCTTCGTGCAGGTCCCGGTTGTGGTCCCATTTCAGATAGTCGACGGAGTACCGCGTGACGATCGCGTCGAGCGACTTGAGCAGATGCGCCCACGCCTCGGGGTGCCCGATGTTGAGCGCGTACTGATGGCGGGAGCCGGGGCCGAGTCCGGCGCTCGGCCCGAGGATCCACTCGGGGTGGGCGCGGGCCAGCTCCGAGTCGAGGTTGACCATCTCCGGCTCGACCCAGAGCCCGAACTGCATGCCGCGTTCGTGTACCCGGTCAGCGAGCGGGGTCAGCCCGTCGGGCCACACCGAGGTGTCGACGGTCCAGTCCCCGAGCCCGGCGGTGTCGTCCCGGCGGCCGAGGAACCAGCCGTCGTCCAGCACGAACCGCTCCACTCCGATGTCGGCCGCCGTGTCGGCGAGGGCGACAAGACGCTCGGGCCGGTGGTCGAAGTACAGGGCCTCCCAGCTGTTCAGCGTCAGCGGGCGCGGGGTCACCGGATGCGAGGGGCGGGCCCTGAGCAGCGCGTGGAACCGGTCGGCGAGCCCGTCGAGCCCCATGCCGGACCAGCCGAACCAGCAGACCGGCGCGGTGTACGTCTCCCCCGGCGCCAGGCGTATCTCACCCGGCGCGAGGAGTTCCCCGCCGCCGAGCACGGCGGCGTGAGCCCCGGCGCCCTCGGGCAACCGCTCGGCCAGCCAGCGCTGGTTGCCGCTCCAGCCGATGTGGACGCCCCACACCTCGCCGGCGCGGAATCCGAAGCCGGGCACCCCGGCCGTGAGGAGGTACGGGGCGTCCT
This sequence comes from Streptomyces sp. NBC_00466, assembly GCF_041433995.1. NCBI lineage: Bacteria > Bacillati > Actinomycetota > Actinomycetes > Kitasatosporales > Streptomycetaceae > Streptomyces > Streptomyces sp. NBC_00466. Next base: position 200,157 of record NZ_CP107896.1, read on the forward strand.
GGCCGGTCCTCCCCCTGCGCTGCTCGCGTACATGGCTGCCGTGACCGAGCGGCCTGCGCTGCGGGGACCGTTCGCGACACCATCTGCCGGTGAAGTCGAGGATCTCCGAGGCCCTGCGCGGCAGCGGCAGCAGAGTGGTGACACCGCTGAGGTCGTACGGAACGGGGTCCGCGTCCGGCCGCCGGGCGACCGTGGTCCGTACCGCCAGCACCCCGGAGGGGTCCAGCCGGTAGGCGAGGGTGAGATCGAGACCCGCGCCGTCCTCGGTGAGGCGGACGACCAGTTCGCCGTCGCTCTCATCGGCGGCGACGAAACGGGGCTTCGGCGTGGTGGCGGTGCCTGCCAGATGGCCCTGGTGGGCGGGGGTGCCGGACCAGCCGTCGGCCTCGGTGGGCCAGACGGTGAACTGCCGTGGTTCGTCCAGGGAGTTGTGCAGCGCGGCGCCGTCGGCGGTGAGCGCGAGCGCGGCGCACTCCTCGTCCGTCAGGCCGCCCAGATCCTCACCCCAGTGCAGGATCCGGGGCAGTGGAGCGGACAGGTCGACGACCAGACCGACACCGGCTGCGCGCAGTTGGACGGTTCTGGGGGCGGTGCAGGTCATACGGAGGGTCCTCTCTGCCGGCCCCGGCGGCGAGGCCACCGAGTACCGGATACATAGGAGGTACCGGACAGATACGGGTACCGGCTGCATCTCGGATCCAGGCCCGGGTCACAGACCATCGACCGCGGAACACACCTGCGCTAGATTCGATTCAAGACAATTATTGATCAATTGAGGTCACACGTCCGGTAGTTGTAAGGTAAACAACGATCGGGCCTGGGCGTATACGCTCCAGCGCATCGTCAGGCATTCCGCACTTGGAGGCTGATCATGACCATCGCCCCGCAGCAGCGGCTGGTTCAGCAGCTCCCAGCAGCGCCTTTCTACTGCCCGGTGCCACCCGCCGCACACCCCGCGTCGGCCTCGCTCAATGAGGCGACCGTACGGTGGATGCTGCAGCAGGACCTGGACACCGACGAGCAGCAGCGGCGCCGTCTCACCCTCTGCGACTTCGGTGGCCTGACCGCATCGACCATGCCGTACGGATGGATCGAGCCACTGACCCTGATGGCCCGGCTGCACGCCGTACTGTTCTCGCTCGACGACGGACTGTGCGACGAGTCCTACGCCACCGCCGGCCTGCTCGCCCAGGAGACCGGCCGCATCATGCGCGCCGTCGAGGCCCCGTACGCGGCCCCCGCCCCCGGCGAGTCCGCGCGCACGGCCGCGTTGCGGTCGATCAGGCTCGACCTCGCCCGCCATGCGACACCGGTCCAGCTGCGCCGCTGGACCGAGGCCATGCGCGTCTACACCTCCGGGCTCGTCTGGGAGGCGTCCTGGCGCAGCAGCCCCGGCCTCCCCTCACTGGACGACTACGTCACCCTCTGGATGCGGGCCATAGGGATGGCCCCCTCCACCGCGATGATCGAGATCACCGGAGGGCTGACGCTCACCGACGAGGAACTGGAAGACCCCCGGATACGCGCGCTGACCGAGATCGCCTGGACGCTGGTCAGCTGGGACAACGACCTCTACTCCCGCAACAAGGAGATCCTGCGCGCCGACGACGATCTGAACCTGATCGACGTACTGGCCCAGGAGTACGGCATCGACGCGCACCGCGCCCAGCAGGAGGCCGTGGTGATGCGCGACCGGGTGATGGTGCTCTTCATGCGGCTGCGGGAGCGCGCGCTCCCGGACGCCGGACCCCAACTCCGGCAGTACGTCGACGGGTTGGGCCAGTTCGTGCGCGGCCACCTGGACTGGGCCTCGGTCTGCCCCCGGTACACCGTGCCGGGCGCCCCCTCCACCGGGCCGGACGGCTGGTGGAAGCGGCTCCCGGCCGTGGTGGACCAGGACCCGCTCCCACTGCCGTCCGTCTCCTGGTGGTGGGACCAGCTCGACGAGGGTCAGTAGCCGCGCCACCAGCTGGTCATCGCGCGCCAGAGCCGCTTCGGGGCCGAACCGCGCTGGGCCGGAACCGCTGCTGCGGGCTGCGGCGTTGCTGCGGGCGGCGCCTGGACCGGCGGTGCGGGCTGCGGTACGACGGGCGGCGCGGCCGGTGCGTGTGAGGTGACCTCCCAGTCGGCGCGGGGCGGCGGCATCGCCGCGGGGGACGGCGCCACCATGATGTCCTGTGGCGGGCGCGGCGCGAACGTCACGGGCAGCTGGTCCAGATGACGGGACATCAGCGAACCGGTCCAGCTCAGTTCGTGCTCCTCCAGGGCCAGTTCCACATCGGGCAGCCGCATCAGCAGCGCGTCGACACCGACGTCGGCGATGGCGCGCCCGATGTCCTGCCCGGGACACTCGTGCGCACCGCCGCTGAAGGCGAGATGGGCCCGGTTGCCCTGCATGGAGGCGTTCGGGTCGGGGCGGACGACCGGGTCGATGTTGGCGGCGGCGATCCCGACCACGAGGGCGTCGCCCCCCTTGATCTGCTGGCCCCCCAGCTCGGTGTCACCGACCGCCCAGCGGCCGAAGATCGTGGTGAAGGGCGGTTCGTCCCACAGCGTCTGCTCGACCGCCTCGGGCACCGTCATATGGCCGCCGCTCAACTGGGCCCTGAACCGCGGGTCGGTGAGGACCATGCGCAGCACGTTGGCGATCAGGTTCGCGGTGGTCTCGTACGCGGCGATGAGCACCAGCCGCAGGTGCTGGCTCACCTCGTCGTCGGTCAGCCCGGCGGGATGCTTGATCAGCCGGCTGGCGAAGTCATCCCGCGGTGCTGATCTGCGCTGGGCCACCAGCCGGTTGAGCGCGGCCATCACGAAGGCGTTGCTCACGATGGCCGTCTCGGTGCCCTTGATCATGTCGCGGGCGGCCTGCACCAGGCGTTCGCTGTACTCCTCGGGCATCCCGAGGATCTGGCACATCACCATCATCGGCAGATGTTCGGCGAACCGGCTGACGAGATCGGCCTTGCCGTCCTGGCAGAAGTCGTTGACCAGCCGGTTGCTGTAGCGGTTGATGAAGCGCCGGGTGCTGCGGGTGTCGATGTGCGACATCGCTTCGGTGACCGCGCCGCGCAGCCGCTCGTGTTCGGCGCCATCGGCGAAGACACAGATCGGCTGCCAGGTGAAGATCGGCGCGAGCGGGTGGTCGGGGGCCGCCGTGCCGTCCTGGAGGGCGCGCCAGCGGCGGGAGTCACGCGAGAAGAGCGAGGGCGTACGGGTCATGTACAGGTTCTCGCTGTGGCCGAGCACCAGCCAGGCGGGAACGTCGCCGTGCAGCAGCACGGGTGCCACCGGGCCGTGCTCGGCGCGCAGCTTCTCGTACAGGCCCATCGGGTCCTGCTCTGCCTCGGTCCCGTACAGCCGCCGCAGCCCGCCGGGCCCGAGCCCGTGGGCCGGGCACTGCGGCGGCGGGACTGCCGCGCCGGTGCCGGGCTGGTGGTCGAAGGGGGTTGTCACGGTCACTCCAATACGTACGGACGGGACGGTACGAGAGGGTCTGAGCACGTCACGCGAGGTCCAGGACTGTGTCACGAGGGGTCTAGGCACGCCGCATGGCGAGGGAGTGCAGATAGCGCATGAGGGCCATCAGGGTGTCGCGGCTGGAGGCGCGCCGGCGCGCGTCGCAGTCCACGATCGGGATCTCGTCGGGCAGGTCGAGTGCGGTCCGCAGCGCGTCCAGGCGGTGGCGTGGCGCGTCCGGGAAGGTGTTGATGGCGACGATGAACGGCACGCCGCGCTCCTCCAGCCTGCCGATCACGTCGAAGCTGACCTCCAGCCTGCGGGTGTCGACCAGGACGACGGCGCCGAGCGCGCCCTCGAAGAGGCCGTTCCACAGGAACCAGAAGCGCTCCTGGCCGGGGGTGCCGAAGAGGTAGAGCACGAGTTGTTCGCTGATACTGATCCGGCCGAAGTCCATCGCCACGGTGGTGGCGGTCTTGCTCTCCACACCGGAGTTGTCGTCGACTCCGACCCCGGCCTGGGTCATCGTCTCCTCGGTGGTCAGCGGGCGGATCTCGCTCACCGAACGCACCATCGTCGTCTTGCCGACCCCGAACCCGCCCACGATCACGATCTTGACCGCGGCGGTGGCCGTGTCGGGCAGTACGTCTTCCCTCCTGGGGCCTGCGATCGTGTCAGAGCTTCTGGAGTCCATGCATCACCGCTTCGAGAAGGGCCCGGTCCGGCAGCGCGGCGCGGACGATGGGCGCGCGCGACTCGACCAGTTCGGCCGCGAGGAGATCGGTCAGCAGCGCGGTCACCACGCTGAACGGCAGGCGCAGATAGGCGGAGATCTCGGCCACGGACAGCGGCGACTTGCACAGCCGTACGATCGCGGCCTGTTCCGGCTGGACGGTCGGGGACGGCTCGGCCCGGGACACCACGATGGTGACGAGGTCGAGCGCGGCCCGTTCGCCGCCGTCCGGTCCGCCGGTGATCACATAGAGCCGTTCAGGGTCCCCCGAGTCCGGCTCCGCCTTCCGGCGTTCTCTGCGGGGCGGCGAATTCATCCGGCCTTCCCGTCGTGCCGCGGCGGACTGGCCAGATGGGCCCCGATCCGTACCACCATGTCGCGCATCTGCGCGCCGACCAGGCCCGCTTCGACCCGTTCGTCGGTGAGGACGGCCAGATAGGAGCCGGTGCCCGCGGCCATCAGATAGAAGAACCCGCCGGTGATCTCGATGACGACGAGCCGCATTCGGCCGTCGCTGTCCGGGATCTCGGTGGCGACCGCCGCTGCCAGGCTCTGGAGTCCGGCGCAGGCCGCGGCGAGCCGGTCCGCGCCGTCCGGGTCACCGCCGTGCCGGGCGATCCGCAGCCCGTCCGCCGAGAGCACCACGATCTGCTGGATCCCTGGAACCCCGTCGGCCAGCTCCTTGAGCATCCAGTCCATGCTGCCCAGTTGCTGAATCACGCCAGGTCCCCCTTGTCCCATGGTTCGCCGGACTCTCCGACGGCCGACGGCTCCTGCGGCACTCCGTTGGCCGCCTTCGTGAAGGCCTCCAGCCAGATTCCCGGCTGGGGCTCCTCCTTCTCCGGTTGCTGCGTCTCCTCGGGCGCCCGGGGCGTGTACGGGTCGGGCTCGGGCGCCGGTGCGGGCACCGCGGCCTGCTCGGAGCCGAAGGACGAACGGAGGCGGCTGCGGCGCTGCGGCAGTCCGTTCGGGGTCCACTCGGTCACCACCGGTACGTCGTCCTCCATCGACAGCGCCGCCGGGGCGGGCCGCTTCGGCGCGGGGGTCTTGCGCGGCGCCCTGGAGGGGACGCGGTCGGCGAACGCGCCGATGTCCGTGTCCGCTCCGGTGCGGGGCTGTCCGGCCGCACCGATTCCGTGTGCGATCCCGGGGGCGGGGCCCGTGGTGATCATCTCGCGGGGCACGATCAGCACCGCCCGGACGCCGCCGTACGCCGACTGACGCAGCGCCACCTTGAGGTTGTACATCTGGCTCAGCCGGCCGACGACGGCCATGCCGAGCCGGGGCGACTCGCCCAGGTTGTTCAGGTCGGCGCCGGCCTGCGCCTTGATCAGCATGCCCTCGGCCCGCTTGCGGGCCTCCTCGCTGAGGCTGACCCCGCCGTCCTCGATCTCGATGGCGATCCCGGTCTGCACCTCGACCGCGGTGACATGGACGCGGGTCTGCGGCGGCGAGTAGCGGGTCGCGTTGTCGAGGAGTTCGGCAACGGCGTGGATCAGCGGTTCGACGGCCGGGCCCACGATGGCGACCTTGGCGATGGAGTGCAGGTCGACCCGCGGATACTCCAGGATGCGGGACATCGCGCCGCGCAACACGCTGAACAGCGGTACGGGCTTGGGCCACTGGCGTCCCGGCCGGGCACCGCCGAGTACGGAGATGCTGTCGGCGAGTCGGCCGATGAGCGCGTTGCCGTGGTCGAGCCGGAGCAGGTCGTCGAAGACCTCCGGCTGGCGGCCGTGGTCCTCCTCCATCTCCCGCAGTTCCGCCGCCTGCTGGTGGACGATGGCCTGGACGCGGCGGGCGATACCGACGAACGCGAACTGCGCGCCCTCCCGCTGCGACTCCTCGTCGTCGACGATCTTCAGCAGTGAGGCGAGGATCTCGCGCTGCGCGGAGGGGAGGTCGCGGTACATCTCGCTGTTGTCGACGAGGATGCGCATGACCTCAAGGGGCGACTCACCGTGCTTGAGCCGGTGGATCGCTGCGGGCATCAGCTCCTTGGCGAGCCGCACGGTCTCCGCGTCATGCGCGGCGAGCCGCTGTTCCAGGAACGCCAGCCGCTCACCGTAGGCCCGGTGGAGCGTGCGGGTCGCGGAGGCGCGGCGGACGAGTGCGGTGACGAGTACGGCGATGACGACGGTGGCCAGTGCGCCGGCCCAGACAAGGGGTATCCGGGCGGCCCGGTCCACCGCGACCGCGCCGACGGCCGTGGCTGCCGACGTCAGAACGACGGAGAGCAGCAGCGCACGAACCAGTGGCGCTGTCCGATCGGTTGGAGGCGCCTCAACGCGAACCATGTGATCCCTCTGGCAGTTGACGGTGGGGAGAATCGAACTATCAAGACATGTGGGAACAAGTGCATGAATACATGTCATCTCAACTCACAATGAGCGAGCGTAGCCCGATCAGATCACCGCGGCGGCATATTCTCCCAACCTTGTGCGGTGGCCACTCCAGAGGAATAGACTCGCCGGTTTTACACAGTCAGCTCCCTTTCACACACGGGGAGTCACCGAACATGTGTCCCAACTGCCCCCGAACAGGGACAGGTTGGTATCAGCGCAGGTGCAGGGCGCGCCGGGCCCGGTCGGCAAGACCGTCGGCGCCGCAGGACTCCGCGAGGGCGAGCCCGCGTACGAGGTCGGGCTCGGAGCGGGCGGCGATGGCGAACTCCACCCGGGCCTGGGCGTGTTCGTACGCGCAGGGTGACGCTTCGAGATAGGCGACGGCTCCGCCGAGCAGCTCCACGGCACGGCCGCCGGTCTCCAGGACGGCCGCGGTCCGCAGCGACTCACCGATGGCGGTGTCCGTACCGAACCGTTCGGCCCGGTCGCGGACGTACGTCACCAGCCGCGCCGCGCGGGCCGGGTCCTCGGTGGCGAGGGCCCGCACCAGATCGGCAGCCCAGGGTGCCATGACGCTGTTGTGCCGGCCGCGCCCGCGCAACGCCTCGCCCGCGGCCTCCAGTTCGGCGATGGCCTCCTTGGTGCGGCCGCAGGCCAGCAGCAGCCTGCCGCGCACGGAAGGCGCGTCGGGAATGACGATGGTGGAGGGGTACGGGGGCGCGAAGCCGTACTGTTCCGCGGCCGCGCAAGCGGCCTCGACATGACCCCGGGCCAGCAGCGTGTCGATGAGCATGCAGGCGGCGTCCCAGTTCATCGGGAGGCCGTTGCCGACCCGCTCCGCGAGGCGCAGGCTCTCACGCAGATAGGTCTCCGCCTCGGCCAGCCGGCCGCGCCTGCGCTGGAGATAGCCGACGAGCGCGTTGGCGAAGGAGAGATGGCCGCCGCTCCAGCCGGACACCTCGAACGAGCGGAGCGCCTCCGAGAAGAGGCTCTCGGCCCGGTCCAGCCGGTCGGCGAAGGCATACGAGAGGCCGAGGAGCGCGGCGGGCTCGAACCCCCAGGAGGTGCCGGTCCAGCCGATGCCCGGTGGCAGCCGTCCGTTGACCAGGGCCCGGTCGCAGATCTCGACGATCTCCTCGGCGCTCTCGCCGCGGGCGGTGCCGTCGAACGCGCGCAGTATGAGCAGGATCCGCTCGGAGTTGTCCTGGCCGCCCAGGCTGTCGGCCATCTCGGCGAGGCGGCGGGAGCGCGCGGGTCCGTCGTCCTCGACCGCCTGGACGCCCTCCCAGAGGAAGTGCGCGGTCTGGAGCCGCCGCCTGGCGGGCCCCGGCTCCGTCACCTGCGCCTCGGCTGCCACCACCTCGGCCGCCTCACGGGTCTGGTTGTTGTGGGTCAGCGCCTGGGCCAGCCGGAAGACCGCGTCCACCCGCAGGGCGTCGTCGAGCCCCGGCAGGGCGAGCGCGGCCCGCAGATGGCCGACCGTGGTGGCCGGTGAGGTCAGCAGCGTGGCGCAGCCCAGCTCGTACAGGACGCTGGCGCGCACGGTCGGCAGCGGCGGCTCGTCGAGCGCCCGCTCCAGACACCGCCTGGCCGCGTCCGGCGCGCCCACCGCGAGGTGTTCGGCCGCCGCCTCCCTCAGCTGTGCGACCAGTTCGGGGTCGTCATCGGGGTGGACCTGGAGCAGATGCGGTGCGGCGGCCGCCGCGCCCCGGCCCGCCATGGTGACGGCCCAGGCCGCCTGGCCGTGCATCGCGGTACGGGTGGCGGACGGCACGGCCCGGTAGACGACGCCTGCGATCAGCGGGTGGACGAACTCCATCGGGTCGGTGCCGGTCAGGATGCGGGCCGACCTCAGCCGCGCGGCGCAGTCGGCCGCCTCGCCCTCGTTCATGCCGGCCAGCCGCCCGGCCAGGCTCAGCGAGATGCCGGTGCCCAGGATCCCGGCGGCCCAGGCGAACCGGGTGGCTCCGGTGCCCAGTTCCTCCAGCCGCGCGATCAGCCCCGAGCCGCGCGCCGACGCACCCAGCGCGCGCAGGGCTCCCGCCGACTCCTCCACCGGGTCCAGCGCGTCGTCCCGCACCCTGGCGAGAAGCTCGACGGTCTCGTACGCGTTGCCGCCGGTGACCGCCCAGACCTCGCGGCAGAACGGATCGTCGGCGTGCTCGCCGAGCGCGCTGCGGGAGAGCTGGGCGATGGCGTCGGGCGTGAGCGCACGCAGCTGCACGCTCTTCTGGGCCGCCGATTCCAGCATCCGCAGATACTCCGCGGCGTCGCCCACCGCCTCGCCCGTGCGGTACGCGAGGACCACGAGCACCGGCGGGCCGCCCTCGCGCCCGGTGAAGGAGGCCAGCCAGGCGAGCGTCTCCAGATCACACCACTGCGCGTCGTCGACGATGAACACCAGCGGACGGAACAGATCGGCGATCCGCACGGCCACCACGTCCAGACCGTCGCGGACCCCCTGCGGGTCGGCCTGCTGCGCGCTGGGCGGGGCGACGCCGAGTGCGGGCCCGACGATGTCGTACCGGTCGCCGAGCAGATCGCGGGCGTCCCGGACCCCGGGCATCGTCAGTGCGGGCTGCAGGAGTTGGCGCACGACGTGGAAGGGCACGGAGGTGAGCGTCTCGCCGCCACGGGCCGACCACACCGTGCAGCGGCCGGCCGCCCTGGCGCTGACCGCGTCGAGCAGCGCGGTCTTGCCCAGACCCGCCTCGCCGCTGTAGATGAGGAGGCCCCCGGCGGACTCCCCCGCGCACAGCGCGTCGACGGCGCGCACACCCACGGCGATCTCGTTCTCCCGCTCCAGCAGCGGTACGGCAGCCGGGCGTTCCTTCCGGGACCCCATCGTTCCTCCCCTGCCTGCAAACGGACTTCGAGAATATCCCGGCAGGCCGAGGCTGCGGGGCGGTCCGGAGGGACCGGTTCACGAGTGAGCAGAAGTTCGCATGCCCTTCGGGCGTTGGCAGTAATCTTGTTGACCGCCCCTGTCTTGATCTCCCGCGCCCCGTTCTCCCCTGCCGTGATCCTTCCCCGGCCTCGTCTCCGCCGCCTGTCGGTGCCCTGTCATCCGGGCGCATACGATGCCCTGCTACGGTCCGCGCTGGACCGGTCCGGCCGGCGCGGCCGCCGCCAGGAACACCAAGAACCGACGAGCACGGGGACGACTGCATGAAGATCGACTGGGACCGGCGCACCTGCGCACGGCGCGGGCATGTGACATACGCCCCGCAGGAACCGGAACTGGCGGCGCGGCTGCGCGCCGATACGGGGCTCGGCGAGGCCTGGCGCTGCCTCCGCTGCGGGGACTTCGCCCTGGGGGACCCGCACGGAGCGGGCCCCGCGCAGGACGCTCCGCTGGTGCCGCGCGGCAAGGTGCTGCGCGATCTGTTCATCCTGCGCTTCCTCGCCGTGGAGCGCGCGGTGCGCGGCGTGTTCATCGTGCTGGCGGCGGTGGCCGTGTGGAAGTTCAGCAACAGCCAGGACTCGGTGCGCCGACTCTTCGACGAGAACCTGAACGTCCTGCGCCCGGTGTTCCGCCACTTCAACTACGACCTGGACAACTCGCCCGTGGTCGGCACCATCCAGAAGACCTTCGGCTACAAGCACTCCACGCTGCTGCTCGTGGCCGTGCTGCTGCTCGTGTACGCGCTGATCGAGATCGTCGAGGGCGTCGGGCTGTGGCGCGCGAAGCGCTGGGCCGAGTACCTGACCGTCGTCGCCACCGCGATGTTCCTGCCACTGGAGATCTACGAGCTCACCGAGAAGATCAGCTGGCTGAAGATCGCCACGCTGACGATCAATATCCTGGCGGTGCTCTACATCCTGCTCGGCAAGCGCCTGTTCGGGCTGCGGGGCGGGCACGCGGCCTTCGAGGCGGAGCGGCAGAGCGCCTCGCTCCTCGAAGTGGAGACGACGGCCGGGGTGGCGCCCGTCACCCGCTGACGGGCCCCGGGACCTGGTTCCACACGGCGAGGGCGGGCCGGCCGTGTTCGGTACCGATCCGGCTGACCGATGCGGTGTCCAGCCGGAACAGCGCTCCGGCGGAGGCCGGCAGACCGAGGCGCCGGGCCGTCAGCACCCGCAGGAAGTGGGCGTGCCCGACCAGGACGACGTCTCCGCCCTCGCCGTCGAGGTCGGCGTCGCGCAGCGCCACGTCGACCCGCTTGAGGACACGGTCGGCGCGCTCGCCGACCTGCTGCGGGGTCTCACCGGGGTGCTCGGGCGGCCCCTCGGCCACTCCGTCGGTCCAGAGGTCCCAGTCGGGCCGGTCCCGGTGGATCTCCGCGCTGGTGATGCCCTCGTACGCCCCGTAGTCCCACTCGTGCAGGTCGGCCTCGGCGAGGGCGGGCACCAGCCCGGCCAGCTCGGCCGTCCGCCTGGCCCGGGCCAGGGTGCTGGTCAGGGTGAGCGCGATCCGCCGCTCGGCCAGCAGCGGTGCGACCTTGCGGGCCTGCTCCTCACCGGACGCCGTCAGCGGCAGATCCGTCCAGCTGGTGTGTTTCCCGGTGCGGCTCCAGCTGGTCTCACCGTGCCGTACGAGAATCAGCTCTCCCATGACCGCCCTGCCTTTTCGCGTCTGTCACCTCGGGCCGCCGATGTGCTGCCGGTGGCGGCGATGACGTCTCTGTTGATGTCGTACAAGGGCTTCAGCCTGTCACGACCAGCGAAGATTCCCGTGGAGGGGGCCCACGGGTGTGATTCCCGGCGCACTGCACGCCGTCCCCCGTGACCCGTCCCTCCAGCGGAGCGCACCGGCCGCGGGCGCGCACCCCGGGTCACGACTCCAGCGGCCGTCCGATGCGCAGGTTCCACCGTCCGGCCCTGCCGCTCTGCCCCGGTCAGGGTCAGCGGCGCCGCGGCCGGCCGCCAGAACACCTCGGCGGGAAGGCCGTCGCGTGCAGTACGGCTGCCCGCACCACGGCGGGGCCGGCCACCGCGGGACCCGGCCGCCCTCGCCGGCCGGTCCTGCCGGCCGGTCACCGGTCCGCTCGCGCAGCCCGTGCAGCCCGTGCAGCCCGTGCAGGGTTCACCGCGGTGCGGCGCAGCCGAAGGGTCGGCCGGCCAGGCGGCCACCGCATCCGGTCCACGCTTGGTCAGCCCCGTCAGAGGCCGCTCTTCGGTCACCTCGCCGAGCGTCATCTCCTGCCGAGGTCAACCCCCGCACGCGACGCGAACGGCGCGGCCACGCAGACGGCTGCTCCTGTCAACTGAGCGCGGGGCGACCGGACTTCGACCGGTGACCTACTGATCCCGTCCGGACCAGGTCCGGGCGGGATCCTCCTCTGTCCGAACACCAGGTTCTGGCTTGGCCAAGCCCTTGCCGCTCGTTGGCCACCTCTTCATCGTTTCACGCCTCCCCTCCTCACCGGCCGCCCGGGAAAGTTCGGAAGGGCCCGCAAAAAGGGCCCGTCCGAGCTTGAGAAGGGGATGTTCATGGCCGAGTTGACGCGACGCAGACTCCTTGGCTCAGCGGCAGGCGCCGTCGCCGGTAGCGCGGCACTCTCACTGCTGCCGCCCAGCGTGCAGAAGGCGGTCGCGGCCGGACCGCCGCGCCACGGCTCCCTGCGCGACATCGAACACGTCGTCATGCTGATGCAGGAGAACCGCTCGTTCGACCACTACTTCGGCACGCTGTCCGGCGTGCGCGGCTTCAGCGACCCGCACGCGCAGAAGCTGGCCCATGGCAAACCGGTCTTCTACCAGCCCGACGCGGTGAACCCGAAGGGCTATCTGCTCCCGTTCCACCTGGACACCCACACATCGAGCGCCCAGGCCATCCCGTCCACCAGCCACGCCTGGTCCGTTCAGCACGAGGCGTGGAACGGCGGCCGGATGGACCAGTGGCTCCCCGCCCACCGCAAGGCCGACGGCCTCAACGGCCCGTACGTCATGGGCTATTACACCCGCGAGGACATTCCCTTCCAGTTCGCGCTGGCGGAGACCTTCACCATCTGCGACAACTACTTCTGCTCGGTGTTCGGTCCGACCTGGCCGAACCGGCTGTACTGGATGACGGGCACCCTCGACCCGAACGGCACCCATGGCGGCCCGATCCTGAACAACACGGCCCCCACCCCGTACCGTTGGACGACCTACGCCGAGCGGCTGCAGTCGGCGGGCGTCAGCTGGAAGGTCTACCAGCAGGACGACGACTACGGCTGCAACATGCTGGAGAACTTCCAGACCTTCAAGAACGCCAGACCCGGCGACGAGCTGTACGAGCGCGGGGTGCGCCCGCAGCCGGAAGGCACCTTCGAGGACGACGCCCGCAACAACCGGCTGCCGGCCGTCTCGTGGATCATGCCGACGAGCTACCAGTCCGAGCACCCGGACTACCTTCCGGCGGCGGGCGCGGACTTCGTGGCCCAGAAGATCGAGGCCATCGCGTCCCATCCGAAGGTGTGGGCGAAGACGGCCTTCATCCTCAACTACGACGAGAACGACGGCCTGTTCGACCATGTGGCGCCGCCGACCCCGAAGCCCGGTACGACGGACGAGTTCGTCCAGGGCCTGCCGATCGGCGGCGGCTTCCGGGTCCCCGCGATCATCGTGTCGCCCTGGACCGTGGGCGGCTGGGTCGCGGGCGAGCGCTTCGACCACACGTCGGCACTCCAGTTCCTGGAGCGGTTCACGGGCGTACGGGAGCCCAACATCACCCAGTGGCGCCGCCGTACCTTCGGCGATCTGACCTCGGCCTTCCGCTTCTCCGACGCCCAGCACCGCCCGCCGCACCTGCCGGAGGACACGGCCGAGCAACTGGCACAGGCGAAGGAGGAGGTGGCCAAGCTCCCGAAGCCGACGCTGCCGGGAGCCCACCAGAGCTTCCCGCGGCAGGAGCGGGGGCACCGGCCGCGTACCTGACCCTTCCGGATCCGGATCAGGCCGGGTCCGGTGCGCGGTACGGGACCCGGCGCACTCGGTATGGGACCCGGCGCAAGGTCAGCCGAGCCCCAGAAGACCGCGCATCCGGGCGTACTTGGCCGTGAGCCGGTCCCTGGTCGGGGTGTCCAGTGCGGCCAGCCGCCGCGGGTCGGCGTTGTGCGCGATATCGGCTTCCTTGATCAGCAGCGCGCCCGGAACCGCGAGGATCCGGGCCGCGTAGGCCTCCGGGCTCTCCCCCGTCCGCTTGGTCATGGCGAACACCATGTCCTTCACACCGCGCGACAGCGGTGCTTCCTCCAGCCAGGCCGCGCTCAGCGCACCGTCCTCGACCGAGTCGTGCAGCCAGGCGGCGGCGATCTGCTCATCGGTGCCGCCGCGTACGGCGACTCCTTCGGCGACCGCCGCCAGGTGCACGGTGTACGGCCGGCCCGCCTTGTCGGTCTGCCCGGCGTGCACCCGGCGGGCGAGCGCCTCGACCTCGGGCAGGCTCAAGTGGCCGCCGGGCCTTCCCGGCACGGGGGACGGTGCGGTGTGTGCTCCGGCCGGCTGTCCGGCCTTCTCCCAGTTCGCCATGTGCCGTCATGATAGGCGGGTTTCCGAACTCATCTACGATCAACAGCGTGTGCGCACATGTCATCGTCGCTGAAGACGACGAGAAACAGGCCGAACTGGTACGCCGATACCTGGAACGCGAGGGCCACGCGGTCACGGTGGTGGGTGACGGCCTGGCGGCCCTGGAGGAGGTACGGCACGGAACACCGGACCTCCTGGTCCTGGACGTGATGATGCCGCGCGCCGACGGACTGGACGTCGTACGGATCCTGCGCGCCGAGTCACGGGAGCTGCCGGTGCTCATGCTGACGGCCCGTACCACCGAGGACGATCTGCTGCTCGGGCTCGATCTGGGCGCGGACGACTACATGACCAAGCCGTACAGCCCGCGGGAGCTGATGGCGCGGGTCCGCACGCTGCTCCGCCGCTCGCAGCGGTCCCCGGTGACGGCGCCCGTCGCCGATCCGCTGCTGGCGGTGGGCGCGCTGGTCGTCGATCCGGAGCGGCACTCGGTGTCGGTCGGCGGCCGGCCGGTCGACTGCACCCCGGGCGAGTTCCGGGTGCTGGCCGCGATGGCCGCCGAGCCCGACCGGGTCTTCACCCGGCAGCAACTGCTGGCCGAGCTGCACGGCTTCGACCGGTACATCAGCAACCGCACGGTCGACGTACACGTCATGAACCTGCGCAAGAAGATCGAGACGGCCCCGCGCAGGCCCGCCCGGCTGCTCACCGTGTTCGGCGTCGGCTACAAACTGACCGACCCGGCGAAGGGCGCCCACCTTGCGTCGCAGTAGTCGCATCAGTCGCAGCAAGAATCCCGGTGAAAGCCGGGCCGGGCGTGTGGCGCGGACGCGGCTGCCGCTGCGCAAGAGTCTGCTCGGCCGGCTGCTGGCCGTGTCGGCGCTGGTGGCAGCGTGTTCGGTGGTGGCGACCGCCTGGCTCGCCGCACAGACCACATCCGGTGCGATCAAGCAGGAGCAGGGCCAGAATCTCACCGCCGACACCCGCATCTACAACACCCTGCTCGGCTACGCCGCCGCGCATCCCCGGTGGGACGGCGTCGAGGCGACGGTACGCGAACTGGCCCGCCAGTCCGGCCGCCGGATCGCCCTGACCACGGAGAACCACCAGTCCCTCGCCGACTCCGCGGCGGCCCGGAAGCCGCTGCCGGCGCTGCCGCCCCAGGTGTCGGCGGTCGTCGACCCGCTCTCCCTGGACACCACGCTGGCGGCGCGGAGTTCCGCCAAGACCGACACATCGGCCGACCGGATCGACCCACGGGCGGTCGGCCCGTTCCGGCTGCCCGCGTCGGAGCGCGAAAGGCTGAAGAAGGCCGCCGACCACGCCGTGACCTGCCTCAGCGGCCTCGGGATCGCGTCGGACGCGGTGGTGGGGCCGAGCGGCCGTCCCCGTATCCAGCCGGTGGGCAACGACCCGGACCGCACGCAGGGAACGAGGTGCGGGACGGAGGCGCTGGACGCCCCCACCCCGACCGAGCGGAAGGCGCTCACCGCGCTCAACCACCTGGCGGACGCCTGTCTGGACCGCCAGCACCGCCCCGCGATACAGCTGAGCCTGAACCTCTCGTGGAACGAGTCGGCCGCCGTGGCCGCGGTCCCCGAGCCGAAGGCGGGCTCGCGACTCGCGTCCCCCGAGCCCACTCCCGTACCGCCGAGCGTCCGCAACAGCGACGACGACCGGGCCATCGCGTCCTGCGTCGGCACCGCGCGCCGCGAACAGCTCAGCTCGTACGTCGCGTCGCCCGCCCTGCTGTTCATCGGCGACCAAGGCGGGGCCACGGTCCCTGGGTTCAACCTCTCCCCGGCCAACACCGCCCGTATCGCGGGTGTCGCGGCTCTCGTTCTCGCCCTCACCGTCGGCGCTTCGGTGCTCGCGGGAGCCCGGCTGGTACGCCCGCTGCACGCGCTCACCAACGCGGCGCAGCGGATGCGGGACGGCGGAAGCTCGGAGCCCGTCGAGGTCACGACGGACAACGAGATCGGGCGGCTGGCGGCCACGTTCAACGACATGTCGGCGCACCGCGCACGTCTCGAGGAGCAGCGCAAGGCGATGGTGAGCGATGTCGCGCACGAGCTGCGCACCCCGCTCAGCAACATCCGCGGCTGGCTGGAGGCCGCACAGGACGGCCTGGCCGAACCCGACCCGGCCTTTGTCTCGTCGCTCCTGGAGGAGGCGGTGCAGTTGCAGCACATCATCGACGACCTCCAGGACCTGTCGGCCGCCGACGCGGGGGCGCTGCGGCTGCATGTGGAGCCGGTACGGATCCAGGACCTCCTGGGCCAGGTCGCGTCGGCCCACCAGGCCCGCGCGGAGACGGCGGGGGTGACACTGACGGTGACCGGCGCACCACCGGGAACCCCGGCGCTGGTCCTGGCGGCCGACCCGGTGCGGCTGCGGCAGGCGGTGGGCAACCTGGTCTCCAACGCGGTACGCCACACACCGCCGGGCGGACAGGTCACGCTGCGGGTGCGGGGCGGCACGCCGGATCCGGCCGGAGGTCCGGCCACGGATGCGCCCTTCACGAAGGCGGCCGTCACTGCGCCCTTCACGGATGCGGCCTTCACGGAGGCAGTGGTGGAGGTGGCCGACACCGGTACCGGTATCCCCGCCGAGTACCTTCCCTATGTCTTCGACCGCTTCTGGCGCGCCGAGAAATCACGTAACCGCCGTACGGGCGGCAGCGGCCTGGGTCTGGCGATCGTCCGCAAACTGGCCGAGGCGCACGGCGGCACCGCGAGTGCGGCGAGCGCGGAGGGAGAAGGCTCGGTCTTCACCCTCCGGCTGCCCCTGGGACGGCCGGAGTTGGCAACGGACGGGGCCGACGAGCCGGCCGGGAGAACACAGAGCCCGGCGGCTGAAACATCGCCGCCCTCGCCCTGATCCGATGACCACAGCGTCCTGACAGCTTCCTCATAACTGCTTGCCAGTCTGTCGCTGTGCCCGGCGCCTGCTGCGAACCGCAGCCAGGAATCACCAAGGCCGGGCTGGAACTGGAGCTGTTCATGTCCCCTCGTCTGTCCCTGCGTACCGCTGTGCTCGCCGCCGTGGCGGTCGGCACGGTGATCGTCCCTTCGACCGCCGCCTTCGCGTCCGACAGCCCCAAGCCCGTTGCCCCCAAGGCTGAGCCGTCGGCGGCTTCGTCCGCCCGCGGCACCGCCAAGGCCGAGCCGTCCGCGGTGCCCTCCGACCGCAGGTCCGAGGCCGCGAGGCGGGCGGCGGCCGAGCGGCCGACGGTGGCCCCGCGAGGTGGCGTGGCCGCGGGCGACAAGCCCACCCCGGCGGCGCGGGCCGCCGCACCCGCCGTGAACCCCCGGGACGCCAAGGCCAAGGCAGCGGCCGCCACGCCGCGAGGCGGTGTCGCCGCAGGTGAGCGGCCCGCCGGGAACAGCAGCAACACCACGGCGCTCATCGGCTCGGCAGCCGGGGCCGCCCTTCTCGCGGGCGCGGGCACCATCGTCCTGCGCCGCCGCTCCGCCGCACAGCGCAACGGCTGACGCACCCCCCAGCAGTGGCGCCGTCCGTCACCGGGCGGCGCCACTGCCTGCGTCCCGCGCCCTCACCCGTGTTCTCCCCCAGCCCCGCGCTGCTCTCCCGTAGCCCTGAACGTCCTGGAGCCCTCATGTCCCGTACGCACCAGCCGATATGGCGATCCGCCGCACTGTCCGCAGCAGCCGTCTGCCTCACCCTGGCAGCGCTCACGGGCTGTTCGTCCGGGTCCTCGGACTCAGGGCACAAGTCCACCGCTACGGCAGGCACCGAGTCGGGCTCCGACGCCGGCAAGAGCACCGCGACCGGAGCCAAGACCGACACCAAGCCGGACACGAAGCAGCCCGCGCCCCCGACAGAGGTGTCGATCCCGTCGATCGGGGTGAAGAGTTCGCTGCTGCAGCTCGGCCTCAACGCGGACCGCACGGTCGAGGTCCCGCCGGCGGACAAGGGCATGACGGCGGGCTGGTACACGGGCAGCGCCACCCCCGGCGAACCGGGAGCCGCCGTCCTGATCGGCCACAACGACACCCGCTTCGGCAGGGCCGTCTTCCACGACCTCAGGAAGATCCACAAGGGCGCGGACATCGCCGTCCGCAACACGCTGGGCAAGACAGCCCACTTCACGGTCACCGGCACGGAGAGCGTCAGCAAGAAGGCGTTCCCGACCGACCAGGTCTACGGCAAGACCACGGACCGCGCCCTGCGCCTGATCACCTGCGACGGATCGTTCGACGCACAGGGCCACCCGGTGAACAACCTGATCGTCTTTGCCACGCTGCACTGACCGCCGGCCCCTCCCGGAGCCGTTGCCCCGGACGGTCAGGGACCGAAATCCAGGGCGTTTTATCTTCTCTATACAAAGCACCCAAACAGGCGCAAAATGGAACTTGCGCGGCTTAGCCGTGCAAACGCGGTCGGACTTGCAGCAGAGAAGGAGGCGAGTCGCATGGCCGACGTCTCACACACAAGAGGCGATCTAGCAACCCACCCCGACGTTCCAGAAATGCGGGCCCGGTATGACCGGATGCTCGGCGGGCGCGATGTGGTGCTCGTGGACGGGCCGGTGTTCCTCGTCGGTGTGTACTGCGCGGTGTCCGCGTGGGTGATCCACTTTTCGAGCACCCAGTCGGCGCTGACATTCCACAACCTCATCATGGGCATCGCGATCGCCCTGCTGGGCCTCGGATTCACGGCCAGGCCGGAGCGGATGTACGGCCTCAGCTGGGCCATGGTAGTCATGGGCGCCTGGCTGGTCGTTGCCCCGTGGGTCGTGGGCAGCCACCCGGACAAGGGCATCATCTGGAGCAACGCGGTCATCGGAGGCGTCACCGCCCTACTCGGGTTGGTGTGCACCGTCGTAGCAGCCAGGCGTAGTCGTACCGCTCACGCGGCGGGCTCCATGGGTTCCAGCGGAGCAAGCCGCCTCAGTCGCGCACGGCGACCCGACCGCGCCGACTGATGTGACGTCCAGCGAAAACGGGAAGTGACAGGAGTACGAAGAGACGGGTGGTGTGGACCGGATATCCGGTCCACACCACCCGTCTCTTCGTACTCGAAGTGTCCGAGGGGGGACTTGAACCCCCACGCCCGATAAAGGGCACTAGCACCTCAAGCTAGCGCGTCTGCCATTCCGCCACCCGGACAAGGTGCCTGTCGACCGCGTCGTATTTCCCCGCGGCGACAAGGACAACAATACCAGGGGTTTGCGGTCGCCCTCACCTGCATTTGCCGTGGTCAGCGGCGGGCCGCGCGCAGCGGCCCGCGCTCTTCGGTGACTCCTCACCGCCGTCGGCACCCTGGGTTACCGATGGCTCACCATCGGTGTCCGGGGACGCCCCCGAGGGCTGTCAGGGCTGGAGCTGGTAGTCCGGGAAGTTGCCCGGCGCGCCCTCCCCCGCCGAGCCCTCCGTCACCGCGTGGACCAGTAGCTCACCGCCCACGAAGGAGCCGCGCCATGATGCCCCGTGGCCGCCGAAGAGCTCGTCGCGGTCGCCTCGCGAGCGTGGCTTGGAACGGCCGACCTTGAAGGCCCGGATCTGCGGAGCCAGCCGCTCGTACGTCTTGGGGTCGTCGGTCGACAGGGTGGCGACCAGCGCTCCGTTGGAGACGTTCATGGCGGCCAGCAGTTCCGCCTCCGTATCGACCAGGACGATGGAGTCGACCGGACCGAAGGGCTCGGCGTGGAAGAGCGGGGAGGACGGCGGCGGGCTGAGCAGTGTGACCGGAGCAAAGTAGGCGCCGGTGTCCTGGCCGGCGAGGAAGCGGCCGCCGGCCAGGCTTCCCCGGTGCAGCGGGATCGCGCCGCGGTCGATGGCCCCGGCCACCTGGTCGTCCAGTTCCCTGGCCTTCGCCGCGTTGATCAGCGGCCCGAAATCCAGCTCGGGGAGCGGATCCGCGGGGTCCTCGACAGCCAGGGGGTGGCCCGTACGGATGGAGCGTACGGCGGGCAGATACGCCGCCAGGAACGCGTCGAACGCGCTGCGCTGCACGACGAACCTCGGGTAGGCCGTGCACCGCTGCTTCCCGTAGTCGAAGAGCTTGGGAATCACCGCGGAGAGCGCGGACCAGTCCGTGTAGTTCCAGAAGCCCCAGGTGTTGAGCCCCTCCTGTTCGAGGATGTGCCGCTTGCCGAGGTCGGCCACCGCGGTGGCGATCCTCGCCCCCGTGTCACGGCCGCCCACGAACGAGACACACCCGATCTCCGGGGAACGGACCAGAGCCTCGGAGAGCTCACCGCCGCTGCCGCTGACGAGGGTGACCGGAACGCCCTCCCTCGCCGCGAGTGCGCAGGCCAGTGTCAGACAGGCGACACCACCGTCGGTCGGCGCCTTGGCGATGACCGCGTTTCCGGCCAGCGCCTGCACCAGCATCGCGTGGACCAGCACCGACATCGGATAGTTCCAGCTGGCGATATTGGAGACCGGGCCTTCGAGCGGGGCCCGGCCTTCGGTCATCGCCTCGATACCGGCGACGTACCAGCGCACACCGTCGATGGCGCGGTCGACATCGGCCGTGGCCAGCCGCCAGGGCTTGCCGATCTCCCAGACCAGCAGGAGGGCCAGCAGTTCGCGGTGGGCGGTGAGCGCGTCGAGCGTGGCGGAGACCCTGGCACGGCGTTCGGGCAGCGGGACGTTCCGCCAGGCGCGGTGCTGGTCGAGGGCCGCCCGTACGGCCTGCTGGGCGGTGGGGGCGTCGAGGCGTGGCGGGCCCGCGATGCGGCTGCCGTCGACCGGACTGGTCGCGGGCAGCGCACGCCCGTCGGCCCGCCATGCGCCGTTCCAGAGGTTCAGTACGCGGTCGTCCCTGAATGCCTCGGGCGCGACGGCGAGGCAGCGCTGCCAGGCGTCGGCCCAGGAGGTTCCGGGCTTGAGGGTGAGGGTGGGTGCCATCGGTGGTCTCCGCTCATGAGGGGCGGGGCAGGTGGTGGCTTTCCTGGTACGGCGGTCCTGCCGGTCTTGGTGGTCCTGGTGGTCTTGGTGGTCCTGGTGGTCTTGGCGGTCCTGGTGGTCTTGGCGGTCCTGGCGGAGTCGGCGCTGTGCGGCAGTGCCGCGGTCAGCGGACGCCCTGTGCCGTGCCCCGCAGGGCCGTGAGACGCGCCAGGACCAGTGCCGCGGTCTCCGAAGGGGTCGAGCCGACACTCACGCCCGCCGCTTCGAGGGCCGCCTTCTTGGCCTGGGCGGTTCCCGACGAGCCCGAGACGATCGCTCCCGCATGTCCCATGGTCCTGCCCTCCGGAGCCGTGAAGCCCGCGATGTATCCGACCACGGGTTTGGTGATGTGCCCGGCGATGTATGCGGCGGCCCGCTCCTCGGCATCACCGCCGATCTCTCCGATCAGGACGATCAGCTCGGTGTCCGGATCGTCCTGGAACGCCGTGAGGCAGTCGATGTGTGTGGTGCCGATGACGGGGTCTCCGCCGATACCCACGGCCGATGAGAAGCCCTCGTCGCGCAGCTCGTACATCAGCTGGTAGGTGAGCGTGCCGGACTTGGAGACCAGTCCGATCCGGCCGGGGGTGCCGGCGATGTCGGCGGGAATGATGCCGGCGTTGGACTGTCCTGGGCTGATCAGGCCCGGACAGTTGGGTCCGATGACACGCGTGCCCCGGTTTGCGGCGTACGCCGTGAAGACTACCGCGTCGTGCACGGGGACGCCCTCCGTGATGACCACGGCGAGGCCGATCCCCGCGTCGGCGGCCTCGGCGACCGCGGCTCCTGCGGAGGGCGGCGGGACGAAGACGACGGTGACGTCGGCCCCGGTGGCCTCGATGCCCTCGCGCACCGAGCCGAAGACCGGGACGGTCACACCGTCGAAGTCGACGGGCAGTCCGGCCTTGCGGGGGTTGACTCCGCCGACGACGCGCGTCCCCGCGGCGAGCATCCGCCGGGTGTGCTTCATGCCTTCGGCGCCGGTCATGCCCTGGACGAGTACCTTGCTCTCCGCGGTGAGGAAGACGGCCATCTCAGGCTCCCGGGTCGGTGTGGGCCACGGCGTGGGCGCCGGTGAGGGCATCGGCCGGCGTGGCATCGGTGGGTACGGCACCGGAGGGTGTGCCGGTGCCCGCGAGGACGGCTGCCCGGCGGGCCGCGCCGTCCATCGTGGTGACCTGCTGGACGAGTGGGTGGGCGCGGCGGTCGAGGACCGCACGGCCCGCTGCGGCGCTGTTGCCGTCGAGCCGTACGACCAGCGGCTTGGTCACCTCGACCGACTCCAGGGCCTGGACGATGCCGTCGGCGACCGCGTCGCAGGCGGTGATACCGCCGAAGACATTGACCAGGACCGACTTCACCTGGGGGTCGGAGAGGACGAGCGCGAGGGCGTCGGCCATCACGCGGGCCGACGCGCCACCGCCGATGTCGAGGAAGTCCGCAGGCCGGGCGCCGCAGCCGGCGACGACGTCGAGGGTCGACATGACGAGGCCGGCGCCGTTGCCGATGACGCCGACCTCGCCGTCGAGCCGGACGTAGTTGAGCCCCTTGGCCAGGGCCTGCGCCTCCAGCGGACCGCCGTACGGCTCGGTTTCGTCCGCGCCCCAACGCGCCTGCCGGAAGCGGGCGTTGTCGTCGAGGGTGACCTTTCCGTCGAGGGCGAGCAGCCCGCCGCCGGTGGTCCGTACGAGCGGATTGACCTCCACCAGCAGGGCGTCCTCGTGGACCATGACCTGCCAGAGCCGCTGGAGCACGCCGGCTGCCCCGGCGGGCAGGCCCGCGGCGTGCGCGATCGCTTCGGCCCTGGCCGCGGTGACGCCTTCGGCCGGATCGACGGGGACCCTGACCACGGCGTCGGGCCTGGCCGCCGCCGTCTCCTCGATCTCCGTACCGCCATCGGCCGACCCGATGGCGACGAAGGTCCCCGCCGCGCGGTCGAGGACGTAACTCACGTAGTACTCCGCCTCGATGTCGGCCGGCCGGGCCAGCATGACCTTGTGGACCGGGTGGCCCTTGATGTCCATGGCGAGCATCTGACGGGTGGTCATTTCTGCTGCGGCCGGGTCCGCCGCGAGCTTCACACCGCCCGCCTTGCCCCGGCCGCCGGTCTTCACCTGGGCCTTGACCACGACGCGGCCACCGAGGAGTTCCGCGGCGCCCGCGCCTCGCGCGGGGCGGCGACGACGGCCGCGTCCGGTACCGGGATGCCGTGGGCCTTGAAGAGTTCCCTTGCCTGGTGCTCGTACAGATCCATGCCCGTACCTGCTCCCTGTGCTGTGAAGGAAAGTGCCGCACGCCCCCTGGACACCAACCACCGGATGAGGGATAACAAGTTCATACAGTATTCGTCGACTGTATGCAATCTGCGCGCAGCTCGACCAGAGCTCCAGTACCCCTACGAAGGGAACGGACTTCGCCATGCCCGACCCCAGCCAGGACCTCATCTCCGGTGGGCACTTGGTCGCCAAGGCGCTCAAAGCGGAGGGTGTTGACGTCGTCTACACACTCTGCGGTGGCCACATCATCGACATCTACGACGGCTGTGTGGACGAGGGCATCGAGGTCGTCGATGTCCGCCACGAGCAGGTCGCCGCCCACGCCGCCGACGGCCACGCGCGCATCACCGGCAAGCCGGGCTGCGCCGTCGTCACGGCGGGTCCCGGCACGACCGATGCCGTCACCGGTGTCGCCAACGCGTTCCGGGCCGAGTCACCCATGCTGCTGATCGGCGGTCAGGGAGCGCTGAGCCAGCACCGGATGGGGTCCCTGCAGGACCTCCCGCACGTCGACATGATGACGCCGATCACCAAGTTCGCCGCCACCGTGCCGCACACCGCACGCGCCGCCGACCTCGTCTCGATGGCCTTCCGCGAGTGCTACAACGGCGCGCCGGGCCCGTCGTTCCTGGAGATCCCTCGTGATGTGCTCGACGCCAAGGTGCCGGCCGCACAGGCCCGTGTCCCGGAGGCCGGCCGATACCGGGCCTCGACCCGCTCGGCCGGTGATCCGGCCGGTATCGAGAAGCTCGCCGATCTCCTCGTCCACGCGGAGAAGCCGGCGATCCTGCTCGGCAGCCAGGTGTGGACGACCCGGGCCACCGAATCGGCGGTCGAGCTCGTCCGTACGCTCAATGTCCCCGCGTACATGAACGGCGCGGGGCGCGGGACACTGCCGCCCGGCGACCCGCACCACTTCCAGCTCTCCCGGCGCTACGCCTTCTCCAACGCCGATCTCATCGTCATCGTCGGCACCCCCTTCGACTTCCGGATGGGATACGGGAAGCGCCTCTCGCCGGACGCCACCGTGGTCCAGATCGATCTCGACTACCGCACGGTCGGCAAGAACCGGGACATCGACCTCGGGCTCGTCGGCGACGCGGGGCTGATCCTGAAGTCCGTCACCGAGGCGGCGTCCGGCCGGGTCAACGGCGGTGCGGTCCGGCGGAAGGCCTGGCTGGACGAGCTGCGGGCCGCCGAGCAGGTGGCGATCGAGAAGCGGCTGCCGTCGCTGAAGTCGGATGCCTCGCCCATCCACCCGTACCGCCTGGTGAGCGAGATCAACGACTTCCTCACCGAGGACTCGGTCTACATCGGCGACGGCGGCGACATCGTCACCTTCTCCGGGCAGGTCGTGCAGCCCAAGTCGCCCGGCCACTGGATGGATCCGGGGCCGCTGGGCACGCTCGGCGTCGGCATCCCCTTCGTGCTCGCCGCGAAGAAGGCACGGCCGGACAAGGAGGTCGTGGCGCTCTTCGGGGACGGGGCCTTCTCGCTCACCGGCTGGGACTTCGAGACGCTGGTCCGCTACAACCTGCCCTTCGTCGGGATCGTCGGCAACAACTCGTCGATGAACCAGATCCGTTACGGCCAGGCGCAGAAATACGGCCCGGAGCGCGAGCGGGTCGGCAACACCCTCGGAGACGTCCACTACGACGAGTTCGCCCGGATGCTCGGCGGCCACGGCGAGGAGGTCCGCGACCCGGCCGACATCGGACCGGCGCTGCGGCGCGCCCGCGAGTCGGGCAAGCCCTCCCTCATCAACGTCTGGGTCGACCCGGACGCGTACGCACCCGGAACCATGAACCAGACCATGTACAAGTAGGGGAGCCCCGCCATGACCAAGGCTCTTGAGGGCGTACGCGTCCTCGACATGACCCACGTCCAGTCCGGCCCCTCCGCCACCCAGCTGCTGGCCTGGCTCGGCGCCGACGTCGTCAAACTCGAAGCGCCGCACGGCGACATCACCCGCAAGCAGCTGCGGGATCTGCCCGATGTCGACTCGCTCTACTTCACGATGCTCAACTGCAACAAGCGGAGCATCACCCTCAACACCAAGTCCGAGCGCGGCAAGGAGCTCCTGACCGAGCTGATCCGCCGGTCGGACGTGATGGTGGAGAACTTCGGCCCCGGCGCCGTCGACCGGATGGGTTTCACCTGGGAGAGGATCCAGGAGATCAACCCACGGATCGTCTACGCCTCCATCAAGGGCTTCGGCGAGGGCCCGTACACCAACTTCAAGGCGTACGAGGTCGTCGCCCAGGCCATGGGCGGGTCGATGTCCACCACCGGCTTCGAGGACGGTCCGCCGCTCGCCACCGGAGCGCAGATCGGCGACTCGGGCACCGGTGTCCACCTCGTCGCCGGGATACTCGCGGCGCTCTTCCAGCGTGAGCACACCGGCCGCGGCCAGCGCGTCAACGTCGCCATGCAGCACGCCGTACTGAACCTCTGCCGGGTGAAGCTGCGCGACCAGCAGCGGCTCTCGCACGGCCCGTTGGCCGAGTACCCGAACGAGGACTTCGGCGACGAGGTGCCGCGCAGTGGCAACGCGAGCGGCGGCGGGCAGCCCGGCTGGGCCGTCAAGTGCGCGCCGGGCGGCCCCAACGACTACGTGTACGTCATCGTCCAGCCCGTCGGCTGGCAGCCGATCAGCAGGCTGATCGGCCGGCCCGAGCTGGCCGACGACCCCGACTGGGCCACGCCGGAGTCCCGCCTGCCCAAGCTCGGCAAGATGTTCCAGCTGATCGAGGAGTGGTCGTCGACCCTTCCCAAGTGGGAGGTGCTCGACCAGCTCAACGCCCACAACGTGCCCTGCGGACCGATCCTCTCCACCAAGGAGATCATCGAGGACACGTCCCTCGCCGCGAACGAGATCGTGGTCGAGGTCGAACACCCGGAGCGCGGCACCTTCACCACCGTCGGCTCGCCGCTGAAGCTCTCGGACTCCCCCGTCGATGTGCGTACCTCGCCGCTGCTCGGCGAGCACAACGGGGAGGTGTACGTGGGTGAACTCGGCCTGGGCCACGAGGAACTGCGGCTGCTGAAGACGGACGGAGTCATCTGATGGGGCAACAGGACAAGGCGGCGGTACGGGCGGTGCTCGACGCCGCGCTGGCCGGTGGCCGCCGGGCGCTCACCGCGCCGGAGGCGAAGCTGATCGCCGACGCGTACGGCATTCCGGTCCCGGCCGAGGCGCTGGCCGAGTGTGCGGACGAGGCCGTCGCGCTCGCCGACCGGATCGGGTTCCCGGTGGTGCTGAAGATCGTCTCTCCGGACATCGTGCACAAGACGGACGCCGGCGGGGTGCGGGTCGGAGTGCGGTCCGCCGCCGAGGTGCGGGCCGCCTTCACCTCGATCGTCTCCAACGCCCGTGCCTACAGCCCCCAGGCGGCCATCAAGGGCGTCCAGGTCCAGCAGATGGTGCCGGCCGGCACCGAGGTACTGGTCGGCACCGTCACCGACCCGACCTTCGGCAAGATCGTGGCCTTCGGCCTCGGCGGGGTGCTGGTGGAGGTGCTCAAGGACATCACTTTCCGTCTCGCACCCGCCTCGCGCGACGACGCGCTGTCGATGCTGGACTCGGTCCGGGCCGCCGAGGTGCTCCGCGGGGTCCGCGGCGGGGCTGCCGTGGACCGCGCGGCACTCGCCTCGCTGATCACCGGGGTCTCCGGACTGGCCGCCGACTTCCCGGAGATCGCGGAGATCGACCTCAACCCGGTCTTCGCGTCCGAGGACGGGGTGATGGCCGCCGACGTACGGATCCTGCTCGACCCGTCGCCCGTGACACCGCGGCGCAGCTACAGCCGCGCCGAGATCCTCACCTCGATGCGCCGGCTGATGGAGCCGCGGTCGGTCACCGTCATCGGCGCTTCCAGCGAGGACGGCAAGATCGGCAACTCGGTGATGCGCAATCTCGTCGACGGCGGGTTCGCCGGGGAGATCCACCCGGTGAACCCCAAGGCCGACGACATACTCGGCCGTAAGGCGTACAAGAGCGTGCTGGATGTTCCCGGTGAGCCGGATGTGGCGGTCTTCGCGATCCCCGCGAAGTTCGTCGCGGCCGCCCTCGAAGAGGTCGGGCGCAAGGGCATACCGAACGCCGTGCTGATCCCCTCCGGCTTCGCCGAGACCGGGGAACACGCCCTGCAGGACGAGATCGTGGCGGTCGCCGAGCGGTACGGAGTCCGGCTGCTCGGCCCGAACATCTACGGGTACTACTCGACGTGGCAGGACCTGTGCGCCACGTTCTGCACGCCGTACGACGTCAGGGGCGGGGTGGCGCTCACCTCGCAGTCCGGCGGGATCGGCATGGCCATCCTCGGGTTCGCCCGTACGACGAAGACCGGTGTCTCGGCCATCGTGGGGCTCGGCAACAAGTCGGACCTGGACGAGGACGATCTGCTCACCTGGTTCGGCGAGGACCCGCACACCCAGTGCATCGCCATGCATCTGGAGGACCTCAAGGACGGCCGGGCGTTCGTCGAGGCGGCCCGGGCGACCGTGCCGAAGAAGCCCGTCGTGGTGCTGAAGGCGGGCCGTACCGGTGCGGGCGCCAGGGCAGCGGGTTCGCACACCGGCGCGCTGGCCGGTGACGACGCGGTGTACGAGGACATCCTGCGGCAGGCGGGAGTCATCCGGGCACCGGGTCTCAACGACATGCTGGAGTACGCGCGTGCGCTGCCCGTGCTGCCCACGCCCCGGGGCGACAACGTCGTCATCATCACCGGGGCCGGGGGTTCGGGGGTGCTGCTCTCGGACGCGATCGTCGACAACGGGCTGTCGCTGATGGAGATTCCGCCGGATCTGGACGCGG
Organism: Streptomyces sp. NBC_00466; assembly: GCF_041433995.1. Classification (NCBI taxonomy): domain Bacteria; kingdom Bacillati; phylum Actinomycetota; class Actinomycetes; order Kitasatosporales; family Streptomycetaceae; genus Streptomyces; species Streptomyces sp. NBC_00466. Next base: position 228,155 of record NZ_CP107896.1, read on the forward strand.
CGTTCAAGGCGTTCATCCCGCCGTTCGGGGCCGCCGGCAACCCCATCGACATCACCGGCGGTGAGCCTCCGGCGACCTACGAGGCGACGATCCGGCTCGGCCTGGAGGATCCGCGGATCCATGCGCTGGTGCTGGGCTACTGGCACACGATCGTCACTCCCCCGATGGTCTTCGCGGAGCTGACCGCGCGCGTCGTCGCGGAGTTCCGGGCGCGCGGCATCGAGAAGCCCGTCGTGGCGTCGCTGGCCGGTGACGTCGAAGTCGAGGAGGCCTGCCAGTACCTCTACGAGCGGGGAGTCGTCGCGTACCCGTACACCACGGAGAAACCGGTGGAGGTACTCGGCGCGAAGTACCGCTGGGCCCGGGCGGCGGGGTTGCTCGGCTGACCCCGCCTCCTCGGAGCGAAAGGTTTGGACAGGGGGCGCTGGCCAGTTCTTTCGAGACCAAGGGGACCTGATGAGTACAGGGAACGAACGGTCGGCGGCCGGGACGGTCGCATACCGGGAAGTGTCGGACAGCAAGGGCCGCGTCTACCGCGTCGGCGAGACGGACCGGGATCTCCTGGGCCACTCGCGCAAGCTCATGGTGTATCTGCCGTGGGTCGCGATGATGGCCATCAGTGTGTCGGAGTACGCATACGGTTCGGCCGAGGACACTCTCTCCTCGGCTCATGGGTGGACGCAGAGCAACACCTTCTGGATTCTGAGTGTCTGGGTCTTCTTCCAGGCCGGAATCGCCTTCCCCGCGGGCTGGCTGCGGGAGAAGGGGATTCTCAACGCCCGCCGGGCGACGGTTCTGGGCGCTGTTCTCTGTCTCGTCGGTTTCGTCGCACTCGCCCATCTCGACAATGTCTTCCTGGCGATCTGCGGTTTCGGCGTCATCGGCGGACTCGGCTCCGGCCTCGTCTACGCCACCTGTATCAACATGGTCGGCAAGTGGTTCCCCGAACGGCGCGGTGCGAGGACGGGGTTCGTCAACGGCGGATTCGCCTATGGGTCACTCCCCTTCATCTTCATCTTCAACTACGCCTTCGACACCTCCGATGCCGCCGAGGTACTGGATCTGATCGGTGTCTATGTGCTGATCGTCGTGGTGGTCTGCGCGTGGTTCTTCAAGGACCCGCCGAAGAACTGGTGGCCGTCGGAGATCGACCCGCTGAACTACAGCGGCAACCGGAAGAGCGCACGGAGCCTGGCCAAGAATCCGCCCGCGGTGAAGCAGTTCACCCCGATGGAGGCCATCAGGAGCGGCATGCTCCCGTTGATGTGGGTCACCGTGGTCATAACCGCCGGTGTTTCGATATTCGGTATCTCCTTCCAGGTCGACTTCGCGAAGCAGGTGGGCTTCGGCCCGCTCGTGGCGGCCACGTCCATGGGCTTGATGGCGGTCGTCAACGGCGTCGGCAGGGCGGTGGTGGGCTGGCTATCCGATCTGTGGGGACGCAAGCTCACCCTGTTCTTCGTCATCCTGGTCCTGGGTCTCGCGCAGTTCGGCGTGATCTGGGCCGGTGACATCCACAGCGAGTGGCTGTTCCTGGTCTTCGCGTTCCTGTCCGGATTCGGCGGCGGTGCGTTCTACCCGATGTTCGCGGCCCTGACCCCGGACTACTTCGGAGAGAACTACAACGCCACCAACTACGGTCTGGTGTACAGCGGAAAGCTGGTCAGCGGACTGTTCGGCGGCGGGCTGGGGTCGATGGTGGTCGACGCCTGGGGGTACAACGGCGCGTACGCACTCGCCGGGGGCATCTCCGTGGTGGCCGCGGTCATCGCGCTGCTGCTGAGGCAGCCGGGGCGGCCACGCGCCGCCGGTATCGCTCCGAACCCGCTGCCGGTCAGCAGGGAAGCCGTCTGATCCGGGCCCTCATCGGGGTGCGGAACGGCGCAGCGCAGCAAGTGGCCCTCCACACGGCTCGGTTCGAGCCGCGCGGAGGGCCGCTGCCGTCGCCGTGTACCGGCTGTCCGCACCGGATGGCGGCAGGACCGCACCGGCGGCCCTGCCGGCCGCCGGGCATCCGGGCGTTCAGCCCTTCTCGCGCTGGTGGTAGGTCGTACGGGTGTGCTCCGTGTGCGCCTGCATGACCGCTGTCGCGGCCTGCTCGTCCCGTGCCGAGATCGCCGCGATCAGCGCCCGGTGCTCGGTCCAGGACTGGGTGCCGCGCTGCCTGGCGACCGGCTGGTAGTACCAGCGCACCCGCCGGTCCACCTGCCCCGCCAGCTCCGACAGGACGACATTGCCGGCCAGTTCCATGACCTTGGCGTGGAACTCGGCGTTGGTCGCCACGGCCAGGTCGACGTCGTCGTCCGCGACCGCACGCTCGCCCTTGGTGCACAGCTTCTCCAGCGCGGCGATTCCCGCGGACCCGGAGTTCGCCGCGGCCAGGCGTGCGGCCTCGGCCTCCAGGAGCGTACGGACCGAGAGCAGCTGGTCGGCCTCCTGCTCGGTGGGCTCATGGACGAACGCGCCCTGTGCGGGCCGCAGATCGACCCACCCCTCGGTGTTGAGCCGCTGCAGCGCTTCGCGCACCGGCTGGCGGGAGACTCCGAGATGTCCTGCGAGTTCACTCTCGACCAGATGCTGGCCCGGGGTCAGCGCCCGTGTGGTGATGAGTTCGAGCAGCGCCTCGTACACCCGCTCACGCAGCGGTCCAGGCCGTTCGAGCTTCGGTACGGCCCCTTGCGGCAGTCCTGTGGACAACATCACGGTCCCCCTTCTGACCCGGAGGGGCCAGCGGCGTGTCGGCGTAGAGCGATTGGCTATCGTCTACAGTCTACCGAGCGCAATGCGCCGTAACCGGACTACCCGGCCCCAGTGACGTACCCCTCACCCGCTCCCCGCGGCCCGGCCCCGGGGGGCGCGGCCGGCGGCGGGGCAGCGGTGCGGGAGGGGCGCGCGGGCCGTCACGGGCAGCGGACGACCTGCCCCGCGTACGAGAGGTTCCCGCCGAAGCCGAAGAGCAGGACCGGCGCTCCGGACGGGACCTCCCTGCGCTCCACCAGCTTGGACAGGGCCATCGGGATACTGGCCGCCGACGTGTTGCCGGAATCGACCACGTCCCGTGCGATCACCGCGTTCACGGCGCCGATCTTCGCGGCGAAGGGCTCGATGATCCGCAGGTTGGCCTGGTGCAGCACGACGGCCGCCAGCTCCTCGGGGGTGATCCCCGCCTTCTCGCAGACCTTGCGGGCGATGGGCGGCAGCTGGGTGGTGGCCCAGCGGTAGACGGACTGCCCCTCCTGAGCGAAGCGCGGCGGTGTCCCCTCGATCCGCACGGCGTCCCCCATCGCGGGGACCGAGCCCCACAGCACCGGGCCGATGCCGTCGTCCGCGCAGGCCTCGACCACGGCTGCGCCCGCGCCGTCCCCCATCAGGACACAGCTGGAGCGGTCGGTCCAGTCGGCGATCTCGGTCATCTTGTCGGCACCGATCACCAGAGCACGCTCGGCCGACCCGGCGCGCACCGCGTGGTCGGCCACGGCCAGGGCGTGGGTGAAACCCGAGCAGACGACGTTGACATCCATGGTCGCGGGCGAGCCCATGCCCAGCTTGGCGGCCACCCGGGCCGCCATGTTCGGCGAGCGGTCGATCGCCGTGGAGGTCGCGACGAGTACCAGGTCGATCTCGCCCGGCGCGAGCCCGGCGGCGGCGAGAGCCTTGGCTCCGGCCTGGGCAGCGAGTTCGTCCACCGGCTCGTCCGGTCCGGCGATGTGGCGGGTCTTGATGCCCACCCGGGTCCGAATCCATTCGTCGCTGGTGTCGACAAGGGCGGCGACATCGTCGTTGGTGAGCACCTTGGCCGGCTGGTAATGGCCGAGTGCGGCGATGCGTGTTCCGGTCATGCCCGGGACCCCTCTGCTGCTGATGTCAGGAGCCCTCCAGTCTCGTCAGCGACTCACGGGTACGACGGCATGTAAAGCAACAGGATTCGGGCGTTCCTCTTGGAGGCTTCGGATCACCGCCGGGCGTGGACCGGGCGGCAGCGGCGGGCGGGGAAGTGCGGCACCACCCCTTGTCGACCGAAGCCCGATACTGTAGACACTATTTTGTCGACAGAGTGTGCGTACGTCGGCAGACTTCGAGCACTCCGAGTGATCACCCGGTTTCCATCGGTACCTTCGACCGAACGGAGAGCCCTCGTGAAAGTCGCAGTTCTCGGCGCCGGAGCGATCGGCGCCTATGTCGGAGCCGCGCTGCACCGCGCCGGCGCCGACGTCCATCTGGTGGCCCGTGGACCGCACCTGGCGGCCATGAGGCGGGACGGAGTCCATGTCCTGAGCCCGCGCGGTGACTTCACCGCACGGGTCCACGCCACGGACGACCCGGCAGCCATCGGCCCGGTCGACTATGTCTTCCTCGGCCTCAAGGCCAACTCGTACGCGGCGTGCGGGCCGCTCGTCGCACCGCTGCTCCAGCGGCACACCGCACTGGTCGCCGCACAGAACGGCATCCCCTGGTGGTACTTCCACCGGCACGGCGGCCCGCACGAGGGCCACCGCATCGAGAGCGTCGACCCCGGCGGCGCGGTCACCGCCGTCCTGGCACCCGAGCGCGCGGTCGGCTGCGTCGTGTACGCGGCGACGGAGCTGGCCGGGCCCGGGGTGGTCCGGCACCTGGAGGGAACCCGGTTCTCCATCGGCGAGCCGGACCGGTCGACATCGCGGCGCTGCCTGGACTTCAGTGCCGCGATGACGGCGGGCGGCCTCAAGTGCCCCGTCGAGGGCGACCTGCGCAAGGACATCTGGATCAAACTGCTCGGCAATATCTCCTTCAATCCACTGAGCGCCCTCACCCGGGCGACCATGCGTCAGATGTGCGTCCACCGCGACACCCGCAGGGTCATCGAGGTCATGATGGCCGAGACGCTGCAGGTCGCCACGGCGCTCGGCAGCCGCCCCGACATCTCCATCGAGAGGCGGCTGGCCGGCGCGGAGCGGGTGGGCGACCACAAGACCTCCACGCTCCAGGACCTGGAGAAGGGCAAGCCGCTCGAACTCGACGTGCTGCTCGCGGCGGTGGTCGAGCTGGCCGGGGTGACCGGCGTCCCGGTGCCCACGCTGCGGACCGTGCACGCCATGGCGGACCTGCTGGGCCGTTCGACCACCGCACCGGCGGCACCACCCGCGACGAGTGCGACGAGCGCGACCGCCTGACCGGGCCCGGCCGACCCGCAAATCCCTTGCGCGGGGCTTCCGTTCGGCCGTCGCCTACAGGATACTGTATGCAATTGGGCGCTGATCATCTCCATGAGGTCATCTCCATGAGGAGCGCAAGCGTGAAGAAGCGAGACCGAATCCCGAAGACCTACGCCCGGCTCACCCATCCCCTGGTGCGTGACAGCAACGGCACGCTGCGCAGGGCGAGTTGGGACGAGGCGCTGGACCGGGCCGCCGAGGGCTTCCGGGCGGCGCGCGGCGCCTTCGGGATGTTCTCCTGCTCCCGGGCCACCAACGAGATGAACTATGTGGCGCAGAAGTTCGCCCGGGTCGTGATGGCCACCAACAACGTCGACTCCTGCAACCGAACGTGCCACGCGCCCAGTGTCGCGGGGCTCTCGGCGGCGTTCGGTTCCGGCGGCGGCACCTCGTCGTACGGAGAGGTCGAGCACACCGATCTGATTCTGATGTGGGGCTCCAACGCCCGGTTCGCCCATCCGATCTTCTTCCACCACGTACTGAAGGGGATCAGGAACGGCGCCCGGATGTACGCGGTCGATCCGCGCCGCACTTCGACCGCCGAGTGGGCGGAGAGCTGGCTCGGGCTGAACGTCGGCACCGACATCCCGCTGGCGCACGCCGTGGGCCGCGAGATCATCCACGCGGGCCTGCACAACAGGGCGTTCATCGAGCGGGCCACGACAGGGTTCGACGCGTACGCCGCCGAGGTCGAGCCGTGGACGCTCTCCGCCGCCGAGCAGGTCACCGGGGTACCGGCGGAGGCCATCCGCGACCTGGCACACGCCTACGCACGCGCCGAGCGGGCCCAGCTGTGCTGGACGCTGGGCATCACGGAGCACCACAACGGCACCGACAACGTACGGGCGTTGATCAACCTCTCGCTGCTGACAGGACACGTCGGCCGGTACGGCTCGGGCGTACAGCCGCTGCGCGGGCAGAACAATGTGCAGGGCGGCGGCGACATGGGCGCCATCCCCGACCGGCTGCCCGGCTTCCAGGACATCCTGGAACCGGCGGTCCGCAGCAAGTTCGAAGCCGCCTGGGACACCGTCATCCAGCCCTCGTACGGTCTCAATCTGACCCGGATGTTCGAGGCCATGGAGAGCGGCGGCCTGAGAGCCGTCTACTGCGTCGGAGAGAATCCGGCCCAGTCCGAGGCCGACAGCGAACAGGCCGTGGACCGGCTGCGGCGGCTCGACTGCCTGGTCGTGCAGGACATCTTCCTGACGAAGACCGCGGAACTGGCCGACGTGGTACTGCCGGCGACCGCCGCCTGGTGCGAGACCGACGGCACCACGACCAGCAGCGAACGGCGGGTGCAGCGGGTGCGCAAGGCGGTCGGCCCGCCCGGCGAGGCGCGCGAGGACATCGAGATCATCTGTGACCTCGCCGGGCGGCTCGGCCATCCCTGGAAGTACGCCGACGCGGAGTCCGTCTGGAACGAGCTGCGGTCGGTCTCCCCCGAGCACTGGGGCATGACGTACGAGCGTCTTGAGGAGCACCAGGGCATCCAGTGGCCGTGCCCCGACACCGGGAAGCTCGAACCGCCCTTCCTGCACGCCAGGTTGTGGGAGTCCGAGCCGGGACGGCGGGGCCGGCCCGCGCCGTTCGGAATCGTCCGGCACGACCCGCCGGTCGATCTCACCGACGAGGGCTTCCCGATCCGGCTGACGACCGGGCGGCGGCTCGACTCGTACAACACCGGTGTGCAGAGCGGCAGTTTCGCCTCGCCGCTGCGGCGGGGCGAGTACATCGAGCTCTGTCCCGAGGACGCCGCGGCGTACGGGGTGGAGGCGGACGAGGAGGTACGGATCGCCTCACGGCGCGGTTCGGTCGTCGCCCCGGTGTGGATCGACCCCGGTCTGCGTCCCGGTCTTGCCTTTATGACGATGCACTTCCCGGACGAGGTGGACACCAACCAGCTCACCATCGAGGCGAACTGCCCGATCGCCGGCACGGCCGAGTTCAAGGCGTCGGCCATCCGGATCGAGAAGCTGTCCGCCGCGGTGGTGACGGACAGCACGGACAGCATCGCGGCCGTGAGGAGCTGACGCAGTGGACCTGCACTTCGGTGACAGCAAACCGACCGACGAGGAGCGGGAAGCGGTCGACGCGCTGCTCGGACCGCCCGCTTCGGCCTGGGAGGGCGGGGCGGAGCGCACGGACGCGGATCTGCGCTGGGCCGTCGGCGGCCGGGCCGCACGCGAGCGGCGCGATCTGCTGCTGCCGGCCCTGCACGCGGTCAACGACCGGACGGGCTGGATCAGCGAGGGGGCTCTGGACTACCTGTGCCGCCGGCTGACCGTGCCGCCCGCCGAGGCGTACGGGGTCGCGACGTTCTACTCGATGTTCGCGGTCCGGCCCCGGCCGGCCACAGTGGTGCACGTCTGTACCGACCTGGCCTGCGCGGTGAACGGGTCCGCCGGGCTCTGCGCGGGGATCGAGGAGCGGCTGGGTGCGGCCGGTACGGCCGCCGGAGGTGCGAGCTGGCAGCCGAGTCCGTGCCTGGGGCTGTGCGAGCGGGCGCCGGCGGCGCTGGTGCTCCGGGCCGGTGAACCCGCGCCCGCGCCCGGGGCCGGCCGGCCGGCTGCCGACCGCGGCGCCCCGCGGCGCCGGGCCTCCGCCGTAGTCGCTCCCGCCACCGCCGATGGCGTCGCGCGGGCCGCCGCCGCTCCCGGGGCGGCCGCGGCCGGACCGCCCGCCGCCATGGCCGTACCGCAGGCCGGGCAGGACGGGCTGATCCTCCTGCGGCGGGTCGGCGTCGTCGATCCGGCCTCGCTCGACGACTACCGCGCGCACGGCGGCTACTCCGCGCTGCGCCGCGCCTTCGACCTCGGTCCCGTGGGGGTGATCCGCGAGGTGACCGACGCCGGTCTTGCCGGACGCGGCGGCGCCGCCTTCCCCACCGGGCGCAAATGGCAGGCCACCGCGGGTCAGCCGGCCCATCCGCACTATCTCGTCTGCAACGCGGACGAGTCCGAACCGGGCACGTTCAAGGACCGGGTGGTGATGGAGGGCGACCCGTACTCACTGATCGAGGCCATGACCATCGCCGGGTACGCGACGGGCGCCCACCGGGGGTACCTGTACATCCGCGGCGAGTACCCGCTGGCCGTGGCCCGGCTGGAACACGCCATCGGCCGGGCCAGGTCCCGCGGGTTCCTGGGCGATGACGTCCTGGGGCAGGGGTACGCGTTCGACATCGAGCTGCGGCGCGGCGCGGGCGCGTACATCTGCGGCGAGGAGACCGCCCTGTTCAACTCGATCGAGGGCTACCGGGGTGAGCCGCGGTCCAAGCCGCCCTTCCCGGTCGAGAAGGGCCTCTTCGGGAAGCCGACGGCGGCCAACAACGTCGAGACGCTGGTCAATGTGGGGCCCATCCTGACGATGGGCGCCGAGGCCTACGCCGCGATCGGTACGGAGGCGTCCACCGGGCCCAAGCTCTTCTGCGTCTCGGGACGGGTGGCACGGCCCGGGGTCTACGAGCTGCCGTTCGGTGCGACCATCGGCGAACTGCTGGATCTGGCGGGCCGCCCGGAGTCCCTGCGGGCCGTGCTGCTGGGCGGAGCCGCGGGCGGCTTCGTACGCCCGGACGAGCTGGACATCGCGCTCACCTTCGAGGGGACCCGGGCGGCCGGGACGACTCTCGGCTCCGGTGTCGTCCTCGTCATCGACGACACCGTCGAGCTGCCCCGGATCCTGCTGCGGATCGCGGAGTTCTTCCGTGACGAGTCGTGCGGGCAGTGCGTGCCCTGCCGGATCGGGACCGTACGGCAGGAAGAGGCGCTGCACCGGCTGCTGGACCGCGAAGGCGCCGGCGCGGCGGCCGATGTGGCGCTGCTGCGCGAGGTGGGGCAGGCGATGAAGGACGCGTCGATCTGCGGTCTCGGGCAGGCGGCCTGGAGCGCCGTCGAGTCCGCGATCGACCGCCTCGGCGTCTACGGAACACCGCGGGGATCAGAGACCGGGCAGGGACCGAGGGGTGACAAGTGACCGCGATACCGCTGCAGCCGCCGAGGCGGCTCATCGAATTCAGCCTGGACGGGGAGGAGACGCGGGTTCCCGAGGGGTCCACGATCCTGGAGGCGTGCCGGGCGGCGGGAAAGGACATCCCGACGCTCTGCGAGGGCGACACGCTCACCCCCAAGAACGCCTGCCGGGTCTGCGTGGTCGAGGTCGAGGGTGCCAGGACCCTCGCACCGGCCTGCTCGCGCCGGGCGGAGCCCGGGATGGCGGTGCGGACGGACACCGGGCGCGCCCGGCACAGCCGGAAGACCGTCCTCGAACTGCTGGCATCGGCGACAGACCTCTCCACCACACCGCGCGCCGCCGAATGGATCAAGGAGTACGGCGCCGAGCCCGGCCGCTTCGGGACGGACGCGGCCCGGCTCAACGAGGAACCCAAGGTCGACAACGACCTGTACGTCCGCGACTATGACAAATGCATCCAGTGCTACAAGTGCGTGGATGCCTGCGGTGACCAGTGGCAGAACACGTTCGCGATCTCGGTGGCGGGCCGCGGCTTCGACGCCCGTATCTCCACCGAGCACGACGCACCGCTCACCGGTTCGGCATGTGTGTACTGCGGCAACTGCATCGAGGTGTGCCCGACCGGGGCGCTCAGTTTCAAGTCGGAGTTCGACATGCGCGAGGCGGGGACGTGGGACGAGTCGGCGCAGACGGAGACGACCACGGTCTGCGCCTACTGCGGGGTGGGCTGCAATGTCACCCTCCACGTCCAGGACAATGAAATCGTCAAGGTCACCTCGCCGCACGACAACCCGGTGACCCACGGCAACCTGTGCATCAAGGGCCGCTTCGGCTTCCAGCACGTCTCGCAGCACTGAGTCACCGCTGATCACCGCAGTATTGATCACCGCAGTACTGATCACCGCAGTACCGATCGAAGAGTAGGACTGATTCCCATGGGCCGGGTCACCGAACGCCGCCGCACCATCCGTATCCGGGACGGAGCGGTGACGACCCGCCCCGACACCCTGGTGGCCGAGGAACCACTGGAGATCCGGCTGAACGGCAAGGCCCTCGCCATCACCATGCGCACCCCGGGCGACGACTTCGCCCTGGCCGCCGGCTTCCTGGTCAGCGAGGGCGTGCTCGGTTCGGCGGACGAGCTCCAGTCGATCGTGTACTGCGCGGGGGCCACCGCCGACGGCTCGAACACCTACAACGTGGTGGACGTCAGGCTGGCGCCGGGCGTCGAGCTTCCCGACATCACGCTGGAACGCAACGTGTACACCACCTCGTCGTGCGGGCTCTGCGGCAAAGCCAGCCTGGACGCGGTCCGGACCACCGCGCGCTTCCCGATCGCCGACACTCCCCCGGTCCGGGTGGACCCCGAAGTGCTCGCCGTTCTCCCCGACCGGCTGCGGGCGGCGCAGCAGGTGTTCGACCGGACCGGGGGTCTGCACGCGGCCGCGCTCTTCACGCCGGAGGGCGAACTGCTGGACATACGCGAGGACGTGGGCCGCCACAACGCGGTGGACAAACTGATCGGCCTGGCCCTGCAGAGCGGCCTGCTCCCGCTCTCCCAGGTCGTTCTCCTGGTCTCCGGCCGCGCCTCCTTCGAACTGGCCCAGAAAGCGGTGATGGCGGGGATCCCGGTCCTCGCCGCCGTGTCCGCCCCGTCCTCGCTGGCCGTCGACCTGGCTGCCGAGTCCGGCCTGACCCTGGTCGGTTTCCTCCGCGGCTCCTCCATGAACGTGTACGCGGGCGACGAGCGGGTCGCCCTGCACTCCGGGGTCTGACACGCCCCGCGGCACGGGTCGGCGGACCGGCCGGCGGGGAGCGCCCCCTGCGCCGGCCGGCCCCGGGCCCGCCGTTCGCGTCCACGCCCCGAAGGGAGCCGGCAACCGCTGTCGCTGTGCCGTCCGGCGGCAGTACGGTCAGGAACATGACCCGCCAGCCGTCCGCAGCCCAGCGCCGGGCGATCCGCACCGCCGACGCCGAGTCCGGACTGCTCCGGGGCCCATCGGCGGCCCTGGCCTCGCTGGTCACCCAGGGGCTGGCACTGCGCCACCCACGCCCCCCGCACCGGCACTATCTGACGCCGGCCGGACAGCGGATGCGGGAGCGGCTGGCCGCCGAGCCGGTCAGGCTGGTCCCGCCGCCGGAGCCGGGCCCCGCACCCGTGCCGGAATCCGGGGCCGGGGAGCCGCCCGGCGTGTTCCACGCCCGTACCGCCACCGGAAGCGCCGAGACCGCGGCAGCGGACCCGGACCCCGTACGGGAACGTGAGGTGCGCAGCGCCTGGGCCGGCCTGGTCGAGATGCGCCGGGTCACCAACCCCGACCGCTCCGTGGAGCGGCCGTGCGACTGGGAGCGTACGCATCTGACGCAGGCCGCGGCCCTCGCGCTGGAGGCGGGCTGCTGCCGCGGCTATCTGGTGAGCGAGTCGGCGCAGCCCCAGGCGGTCCGGGTGGACGGTCCGGGCTCCCGGGCGTACGCGGAAACGCTGGAGCGTGCGGGCTGGCAGACCTCGGCGCATACGGACCGGCGCGTGGGCACGGCCTATCTGCTGGCCTCACCGCGACGCGTCTGACCTGACCGCCGGACTCATGTCATGGCGGCCTCGGCGGATGCGGCCTGCTCCACCTCTTCGGGCAGCGGGTCGCGCGAGCGGCGCTTGGCGATCACCGCGCAGACCATCAGCTGCATCTGGTGGAAGAGCATCAGCGGCAGCACCGCCAGCGAGGCCTGCGCGCCGAACAGCACACTCGCCATGGGCAGTCCGGCCGCCAGGCTCTTCTTCGACCCGGCGAACTGGATGGCGATCCGGTCACCGCGGGCGAAGCCGAGCCGCTTGGCCCCGTACCAGCTCAGGGCGAGCATGAGGGCGAGCAGCACCGCCTCGGCCGCGAGCAGCCCCAGCAGCCGGACGAAGCTCACCTGGTGCCAGACACCGCGCACCATGCCCTCGCTGAACGCGGCGTAGACGACCAGCAGGATCGAGCCCCGGTCGACATAGCCGAGGACCTTCTTGTGCCGTACCAGGAAGCCGCCCACCCAGCGGCGCAGCAACTGCCCCGCCACGAAGGGCACCAGCAGCTGGAGCACGATCTTCAGCAGGGAGTCCGTGGAGAAACCGCCGCCGCTGTTGCCCAGGACCAGCGCCGCGAGCACCGGGGTCACCACGATGCCGGCGAGCGAGGAGAAGGAGCCGGCGCAGATCGCCGCGGGCACATTGCCGCGGGCGATCGAGGTGAAGGCGATCGACGACTGGATGGTCGACGGCACCAGGCAGAGGAAGAGCAGCCCGTTGTAGAGCTGCGGCGTCAGCACGAACGGCACGAGCCCCTTCGCCGCGAGACCGAGCAGCGGGAACGCTACGAAGGTGCAGGCCAGGACCGTGAGATGGAGCCGCCAGTGCTTCAGCCCCTCGACCGCCTCGGCGGTGGAGAGCCGGGCGCCGTAAAGGAAGAAGAGGAGGGCCACCGCTCCGGTCGACGCTCCCCCGGCCACATCGGCCGCCGTGCCACGGGCCGGCAGCAGCGCCGCCACCGCGACGGTGCCGATCAGAGCCAGGATGTACGGATCGATCGGCAGCCAGGACGGGAACTGCATCTTGCGGCGGCTCATGTTCTCCACTTGCTCTCGGGGGTCGGAGGTTGCCCTCCCCATCGTCCACGCCCTCTCCATGATCGGGAATCCTGCATACCACTCTGACTGAGATCACGATGCGCGATAACCTCGCCTCATGTACGACCCCGCGCAGCTGCGCACCTTCCTGACCGTGTCGCAGACCCTGAGCTTCACCCAGGCCGCCCACCGCCTCGGGCTGCGCCAGTCGACGGTGAGCCAGCACGTCCGCCGGCTGGAGGACGCGACGGGCCGGACGCTCTTCACCCGTGACACGCACAGCGTGGAGCTGACCGAGGACGGCGAGGCGATGCTCGGCTTCGCCCGGACGATCCTCCAGGGGCACGAGCGGGCGGCGGCGTTCTTCGCGGGCACCCGGCCGCGCGGCAGGCTGCGGTTCGGCGCGTCGGAGGACTTCGTGCTGACCCGGCTGCCGGAGATCCTGGAGTCGTTCCGCACCAACCACCCGGAGGTGGATCTGGAGCTCACCGTCGGCCTCTCCGGCATCCTGCACGAGCAGCTGGCGGCAGGCGCGCTCGATCTGGTGCTCGCCAAGCGGCGCGACGGGCACAGCCACGGCGAGCTGGTCTGGCGCTCCACCCTCACCTGGATCGGCGCCCCCAGGCTGCGCATCGACCCCGACCGGCCGCTCCCGCTGATCCTCTTCCCGCCGCCCGGCATCACCCGCGCCCGTGCGCTGGAGGTACTGGAGGAGGACGGCCGTGCCTGGCGCATCGCCTGTACGAGCACCAGCCTCAGCGGACTGATCGCGGCGGCCCGCGCGGGCCTCGGCATCATGGCGCACACCCGCGGCCTGATCCCGCCCGGGCTCACCCAGATCCCGGCCCGGGCCGGGCTGCCCGACCTCGGGGGCGTGGAGTTCGTCCTGCTGCACGGCCGTGCGGGCGGCAGCACCCAGGAGGCCGCCGACGCACTGGCATCGGCGATCCTGACGGGCGCCGACCGGCTGCACCACCAGGCCTAGGGCGGCCTGGTCCCAACGCAAACGCCCTAGGAGACCGTGCGGCCGGTGAGCCGCTCCTCGTACTTGAGCTGCTTGACCCGGCGCAGCATCGGGGTGCACTCCACGTGCTGGACCCCTTCCAGCCGGCCGAGGCGTGCGCTCACATACGCGTACAGCTCAGGGGTGTCGCGGCAGACCACCACCGCGAACAGATTGCACGGCCCCGAGACGGCGCTCGCGGTGGCCACTTCCCGGTGGGTCGCCAGCGCCCGCCCGACGGAATCCAGGGCCGAAGGGGCCGCGGTGATCCACAGCAGGGCCGCGACGCCGTACCCGAACTGCTCGGAGTCGAACTGCACATCGACGAAGAGAGTGCCGGAGCCGAGCAGCTGGTCGAGCCTGCGGCGCACCGCCGATTCCGAACGGCCCGTCGCTTTCCGGAGTTCGGCGAAGGTGGCGCGGCCGTCGCGTTCGAGCGCGGCGACCAGTGGCTCGTCATCCGCGGTGATGCCGGAGTCCTTGATACCGGTGCCCTCCGTCCGCCCGGCCCAGGACGGACGGAGCGCCGCCACCTGCGCCTCGGTCAGGACGCGGCTCTTGCCGAGCCAGCCGGCGGGACCGCCGTAGAAGCGGTGCAGCAGCTGGTGGGCCCTGATCTCGGTGATGCTCGGGGTGCGCGGCAGCTTGCCGAGCAGCAGCTCCTCGTGTTCGCCGCGGGTGCGCGCGCTGGTCTGGCCGACCACTTCCGTACCGCCCGACGTGAGTCCGATCCAGGCGGTGTCGGGGCGGCGGGCGAGCGCCCTGGCGATCGAGTCGGCGGCGTCGGGCGCACAGCGCAGCCGGAGCATCCAGGTGTCCTGACCGAGGCTCGCCACGTCACGGACCCCGATCACCCGCAACCCGCCTTCGGTGTACAGCCTGCGGTACCGGCGGGCGACCGTCTGGTCGGAGACGCCGAGTACGGCCGCGAGCCGGCTGAAGGAGGCACGCGCGTTGACTTCGAGTCCGTGCAGCAGCCGGAGGTCGAGCTCGTCGAAGTCGTGCGATTCCACCGGATCTCGCCTCCTGGTGTCGGGTTCCGGCGGATTTTCCGGCCGTGGTTAACACATCCTGCCGTCGACCACCGATCGTACGGGTGGCCGGAGGCAGTACGGACAGCCGCCGCGGAACACGGAACAACGGAACACGGAAACACGGGGAAACGATATGCGTAAGTGGGGGCCGCTCATAGCGGTCTGTCTGGGCACCTTCATGCTGCTGCTCGATGTGACGATCGTGATCGTGGCGCTGCCCGACATGGCGGGTTCGCTGCACGCGTCACTCTCGGATCTCCAGTGGGTGATCGACATCTACGCGCTCGCGCTCGCCGCGCTGCTGCTGGGTGCGGGGGCGGCGGCCGATGTCACCGGGCGGCGCAGGCTGTACGCGGCGGGCACCGCACTGTTCGCGCTGGCCTCGCTGGCGTGCGGGCTCTCGACGAGTCCGGCGATGCTCATCGCGATGCGCGGGCTGCAGGGGGTGGGCGGCGCCGCCATGTTCGCGACGACCCTCTCGCTGCTCGGCGCCGCCTACCAGGGGCGGGACCGTGGCGTCGCGCTCGGGGTGTGGGGTGCGGTGAGCGGCGCCGCCGCGGCCATCGGCCCGGTGCTCGGCGGGGTGCTGA
Source organism: Streptomyces sp. NBC_00466 (assembly GCF_041433995.1). Classification (NCBI taxonomy): domain Bacteria; kingdom Bacillati; phylum Actinomycetota; class Actinomycetes; order Kitasatosporales; family Streptomycetaceae; genus Streptomyces; species Streptomyces sp. NBC_00466. The sequence goes on from NZ_CP107896.1 coordinate 243,552, forward strand.
CGCAGTCGCTGGACTGGCGGTGGATCTTCTTCGTCAATCTGCCGGTGAGCGCGGCAGCCATCTGGATCACGCTGCGTACGGTCACCGAGTCGCAGCGGCAGACCGACCGCAGGGTCGACTGGGCCGGCACCGCGGCCTTCGCGGTGTTCGCCGGAGCCCTGACGTTCGCCGTGGTGCGCGCGGACACCGTGGGCTGGACCTCAGGACGTACCGGGGCCGCCGTGGCCGTCGCCGTGGTGGCGCTGGCCGCGTTCGTGGTGGTCGAACGGCGTGCCGCCCATCCGCTGCTCGATCTGGGGCTGCTGCGCCGGCCGTCGTTCGCCGTGGTGATGGTGGGCGCGCTGGCCTTCAACGCCGCCGCCTTCGGCGTGCTGCCCTACACCTCGATCTGGCTCCAGACGCTGCTCGGGATGAGCCCGATTCGGGCGGGGCTCGCCGTACTGCCGCTGGCCGTGGCCTCGTTCGTGGTGGCGGCGGCCGGTGGCCGGCTGCTGCACGGCAGGTCGCCCAGGCTGGTGATCGGCGGTGGGCTGGTCCTCATCGGCGCGGGGGCGCTGGCCCAGGCGACGCTGGACGCGGGGTCGGACTGGACCGGTCTGTCGGCCGGGCTGGTGCTGGCCGGGATCGGGGTCGGACTGGTGTCGCCCGCGCTGGCGGGCGCGGCGCTCGCCTCCGTACCGCCGCGCAACGCGGGCATGGCGGGCGGCGCGGTCAACACCTTCCGCCAGCTCGGGTTCGCGCTGGGCGTCGCGGTGTTCGGCACCGTGCTCACCTCGCGGATGGAGGGGGCGCTGCCCGGCCCCTCCGCACCGGCGCACACCGCCGCCCATGTCCTGGCGGGCGGCGGGGCGTCCGCGCTGCGCTCCCGGATCCCGGACGCGACGCTGCACGGCGCCTTCGCATCGGGGCTCAACGGCGCCGCGCTCATCGCGGGCATCCTGGGCCTGGTGGCCGGAATCGCCGTGCTGGCCTTCCTGCGGCCCGCGCCCGCCGCGCCCGCCGCGCCCGCGCCGGTACGCGTCGAGGAGCCGGAGGTCGCCGCGGTGCGGTGACCACGCTCCGCTGATCCGGCACGGCCGGAAACAGCGGCCGGAGGCAGCGCACGCAATCACGGAGGGTGCCCGGACGAGTCGTCCGGGCACCCTCCGTGTTTTCATCCCGCCCCCTGTGACACCCCCGCGATCACAGAGGGATCACAGGGACGTCACGGGTGGCTGCCGCCGACGGAACGTCCGCTCCACACGCCCACCGCAGGTCACAGCGGTTGAGCGGCCTCCGTGCCTTCTCCGTACAGATTCGGTGGAGATTCCACCTCGCGGAACTTACCGTTCGGTCAGGAACGTGCCCAACGCTTTCCCAAGTGGGCACATTTCACCCGCCGGGCCCCTGCGGAGCCTCGCGATATCCCCACATTCCGGTCACCGGACCCCTCTCCCGCCGGATCTCGCGTTGGGGTAGCGTCACGGCGCTGTGCGGAGCGTCACATAGGAGCAGGTCATTTTGCGCGAGTTCACTGTCCCACCCATAGTGACGGCGCCCCAGGTCGGCGGACTGGCGGACGTCGTGTTCGAGCACGCCGACGACGATCCCCACCGGTCTGCCCTCGGCCGGAAGGAGAACGGGCACTGGTACGACATGACGTCCGGCGAGTTCCGCGACCAGGTGCTCGCGCTCGCCAAGGGACTGCTCGCCGACGGAGTGCGGTTCGGCGACCGTGTCGCGATCATGTGCCGGACCCGCTACGAGTGGACGCTCTTCGACTTCGCCCTCTGGTCCTTGGGCGCCCAGCCGGTGCCCGTGTACCCGACCTCGTCCGCCGAGCAGGTCTTCTGGATGCTGTACGACTCCGAGGTCAGCGCGTGCATGGTCGAGCACGAGGACCACGCCATGACCATCGGCTCGGTGATCGACCGGCTGCCCGCTCTGCGCAGGCTCTGGCAGCTGGACGCGGGCGCGCTGGACGAACTCCTCGCAGCCGGCGTCGGCCTCGATGACGAGGTGGTGCACCGCCACCGGCGGGCCGTGACCCCGGAGTCCGTGGCCACCGTCATCTACACCTCGGGCACCACGGGCCGCCCCAAGGGCTGCGTGATCACCCACGCCAATCTGATGTACGAGGCGGACACCATGGTCGCCCGCTGGGAGCCGGTGTTCCGCTCCAAGCGCGGCGAGACCTCGTCCACCCTGCTCTTCCTGCCGCTCGCCCACGTCTTCGGCAGGATGGTCGAGGTCGCCGCCGTACGCGGCCGGGTCAAGCTGGGCCACCAGCCCGAACTGGCGGCCCGTGCGCTGCTGCCCGATCTCGCCGCCTTCCGGCCGACGTTCATCCTCGCCGTGCCCTACATCTTCGAGAAGGTCTTCAACGCCGCGCGCCGCAAGGCCGAGACCGACGGGAAGGCGGGGCCCTTCGACAAGGCCGTCGAGGTGGCGGTGCGCTACGCGGAGGCCTTGGAGCACAAGGCGTTCGGTCTTGGCCCCGGCCCCTCGGCGAGCCTGCGGATGCAGCATCAGTTCTTCGAGAAGGTCGTCTACGCGAAGGTGCGCGCGGCGATGGGCGGCCGGGTGCGGCACGCGATGTCCGGCGGCTCGGGGATGGACCGGCGGCTCGGTCTGTTCTACGAAGGTGCCGGTGTCTCGATCTACGAGGGGTACGGGCTCACCGAGTCGTCGGCGGCGGCCGCCGCCAACCCGCCGGAGCGCACCCGCTACGGCACGGTCGGCCAGCCGATCCCCGGCTCCACCGTGTACATCGCCGACGACGGCGAGGTCTGGGTGCGCGGCCGGAACGTGTTCGCCGGGTACCTCAACTCCCCCAAGGCAACCGACGCCGTACTCCACGACGGCTGGCTCTCCACCGGCGACCTCGGCTCGCTGGACGACGACGGTTATCTCACGATCACCGGCCGCAAGAAGGAGATCCTGGTGACCTCCGGCGGCAAGAGCGTGTCGCCGGCCGGCCTTGAGGAGCGCGTACGGGGCCATCCTCTGATCGCGCAGTGCCTCGTCGTGGGCAACGACCGGCCGTACATCGCCGCGCTCGTCACGCTCGACCAGGAGGCCGTCGCCCACTGGCTCTCCCTGCACGGCAAACCGCCGATGACCCCGGCCGCCCTGGTGCGTGATCCGGATCTGGAGACCGAGGTCCGGCGGTCGGTGGTGGCGGCGAACACCCTGGTCTCGCAGGCCGAGTCGATCAGGACGTTCCGGATCCTCGCCCATCAGTTCTCCGAGGAACACGGCCTGCTCACGCCGTCGCTGAAACTCAAGCGCAAGGCGATCGAGACGGCGTACAGCGAAGAGGTCGAGGCGCTCTACCGCTGAGACCGGGCGGCGGACTGCGGGGGCAGAACCCCCGCCGTCCGCCGCCCCGCCCTCATCCCCCCGCTGTCAGCCCGTGTACTTGACGGCGATCTTGGTGAAGGCGTACGGCGACTGCGTGATCCCGCTGCACGAGTCCCCGTCGCCCCCGGACCCGCACTGGCGGTCCCGGTTGACCGCCCAGAAGGAGAACCGCGCGATGTGGTGCTGCTGCGCGTAGCCGAGGATCGTGTTGAAGTCCCCGGTGGTGACGGTCTCGTCGGATTCGTCGGTCTTCCCGTTCATCGACGAGACACCGATGTGCCGGTACGCGGTGGCGTCGTCGTAGCCGTACGCGCTCTTGACCGCCGCCGTGAGACCGTCCATGGCCCCGACCGTCACCTGGCCCATCGAGCCACTGTGGCCACCGAAGTCGAACGGCATGATCACCCAGGCGTCGTTGGCGAGTCCGGCCGCCGCGCCCTTCTTGATGAGGTCCTTGCCGGTGGAGTCGGGACCGCTCGGGGTGGTGCCCATCGTCACGTACGTCACGATGCCCGCGTTCTTCGACTTGACGATCTTCAGTGCGTCCACGACGCGCTGGCGGACCGTGCTGTTCGTGAACTCGGTGTCCTCGATGTCGATATCGAGCGCCTTGAGGCCGTACGCGTCGATCACCTTCTGGTAGGCACCCGCCAGGGCCGAGGCGCTGGAGCACTTCTCGCCGAGCTTGTTGCCGCTCCAGCCGCCGACCGAGACGACGACATCGCCGCCCTTCGCCCGGATCGCCTTGATGGCGGCCTCGTCGGAGCCTCCCTTGAGCGCCCGGTCACCGTCCCACTTCGGGTTGCAGCCGCCGTCGGAGAGGACGAAGGCCAGGGTGAACCACTTCACGCCGGTCGCCGCCATCACATCGGCCGGCTTCTGCGGGCTGCCCCAGCCGAGGTATTCGTACGGGGCAACCGCCATGGCGCCGGGAGCCGCCGCCGGGGCGGTGGACCGCGCTGCGCTGGCCGCAGGGGCGAGCGCGACGAGGGAGACCAGGCCGAGGGCCGCTGCGGGTACCGCCGTGACTCTGCGCATGTGGGGGTGGTCCTCTCGGAGAAGTGTTAGGAAACTTTCCTGACCGACACCGCATATCAGCGCCAGGAACACCGGTTGTCAAGAGGACGCACAGGATCAACTCGAACTGCCCGCAAGGGAGTTCGAGCCGACAGGGCAGCCCGGAGCGGGGCGGCGGCGCCTGTGCACGCCGGGCTCCTTCCCGACGCCGGGTTCCCTCCCGACCCCAGGTTCGTTCCGGACGCCGGGTTCCTTCCGGGCGAGGGAGGCGGGAATGGGCCGCGCCGTGTGATCGTTGACCATTGAGGTATCAACCCGATGACGTACTCGCCATCGCGCACCAAGAGGAGTCAACCGCTCGTGAGCAAGGTCCCCTTCATCACCCTCAACAACGGCTCCCGGATGCCGCAGCTCGGCTTCGGGGTCTGGCAGGTCGCCGACGACGAGGCCACGAAGGCCGTCGGCACCGCGCTGGAGGCCGGCTACCGCAGCATCGACACCGCTGCGATCTACGGCAACGAGGAGGGCACAGGGAAGGCGCTCGCCGCATCGGGAATCGCCCGCGACGAACTCTTCGTCACCACGAAGCTGTGGAATTCCGAGCAGGGGTACGACTCGACCCTGCGCGCCTTCGACACCTCGCTGTCCAAGCTCGGCCTCGACTACGTCGACCTGTACCTGATCCACTGGCCGGTCCCCTCCAAGGACGCCTACGTGGACACGTACAAGGCCTTCGAGAAGATCCACGCCGACGGCCGTGCGAAGGCCATCGGTGTCTCCAACTTCCTTCCGGAGCACCTGGAGCGGCTGCTGGGCGAGACCTCGGTGGTCCCGGCCCTCAACCAGATCGAGCTCCACCCGCACCTGCAGCAGGCCGGGTCCCGCGCCTTCCACACGGAGCACGGCATCCACACGGAGGCCTGGTCCCCGCTCGGCCAGGGCAAGGGGCTGCTGGAGGTCCCGACCATCGTCGCCATCGCGCAGAAGCACGGCCGCAGCGCCGCCCAGGTGGTGCTGCGCTGGCATCTGCAGACCGGCAACGTGGTCATCCCCAAGTCCGTGACGCCGTCGCGGATCAAGGAGAACATCGACGTCTTCGGCTTCGAGCTGGACACCGACGACCTGGCGGCCATCGCGGCACTCGACGAGGGCAAGCGGCTGGGCGCCGACCCGGCCACCATGGCCCTCGGCGTCTGATCCCCGCACCGGCGCGATCAGCCCGTACGGCGGCGGCGCCGCCCGGTTCGTTCCGGGCGGCGCCGTCGTGTGCGTGGCCGGTGTCCCGCCGTGTGCGTAGCCGGTGTCCCGCCGTCGGCGGGGCCGGCCTGCCGGTGCGTCAGCCCCGGCGTGCGGTGTACACCGTGCGGGCCGTCAGCAGAAACGTGTCGTCGCGCAGCAGCAGCCCGCGCGGGTCCTCGGGGGTCAGCAGCAGATCGAGGGTGGCCGCGTCGTCCGCCGCCAGCCGGTCCGCGAAGATCTCCCGCAGCCGGGTGAAGTGCGCGACGAGCTGCTCGCGTACGGCGTGCGGCAGCGGTGCGGGGAGGTCGAGCAGGAACGACCGGGTGCCGCTCGGCGCGAGCCCCACCGCGGCCAGCAGCGCGCGCCAGTCCTCGACCTCGCGCTTGGCGCCGGGCAGCTTCGCCCGCATCTCGTTGAACCACTCGGCCCCGGCCTCGTCCAGCCGCGCCTCCAGGTCCGGGCTGCCGATACCGGTGTCACGCGGCAGATGGCGTGCGGTGAGGCCGCCCTCGACCAACGCGAGGAGACCACCGGAGCGCAGCAGCCCGGCGAAGCCCTCAAGTGCGGCGCGCTGGTCGCCGATGTGGTGCAGGGAGCTGCCCGCCCAGATCAGATCGGCGTCACCCAACTCGCCCAGCCCCTGGGGCAGTTCGGTGCAGTGGGTACGAACGCGGTCACCCAGTCCGGTGCTTCCGGCCCGCTGCCTGGCGCGGTCGAGCAGAGCGGGTGAGGCGTCGACCGCGACCACTTCCGCGTACGGAAATGCCTCGGCGAGCAGGCAGGTGACGACTCCTGGGCCGCTGCCGATGTCGAGGATCCGGCGGACGCCGGCCACGGGAATCCGTTCGGTGATCCAGGCCGCCGCTTGCTGGTGGGCGGGCCGGTGCAACTCGGCGCCCCGCTCCAGGAGCGGGGCCATGACGTCCCAGTCGATTTCGGTGGTGTCGTGGTGGTGAGTCATGCGGCCAGGGTGCCCTGTCCCGCCCCGATTGCGGGGGCTTCGTTGCCGTTGCGGCAAATGCGTCACGCTGCGCGACGGAACGCGGGCAGCTGCGGACCCGCCCTCAGGGAACGCATCCTCAGCGGGACGCGTCCTCAGCCGGCGCCGTGCCCGGGAGCGGCCTCCTCGACCCGCTGGGCCAGTTCGAAGTCCTTGGCGGTGATCGCGCCGCCCGCGTCATGCGTGTGCACGTTCAGCGCCACGGTGTTGTACCCGAGGGTCAGATCGGAGTGGTGGCCCAGCTCCTCCTGGATCTGTGCGATGTGGACGACCATCGCGGTGGCGGCGAAGTGTCCGGGAAGCTGGTAGGAACGGGCGATCCGGTCACCGTCCAGGGACCAGCCGGGCAGCTCGCGCAGCCGGTCCTCGGTCTCTTTCCGCGTCAGCGGTTCTGCGGGCATGTGCGGGACTCCTTCCGGGAGACTGTCGGCACGACGTTACGGTCTGGGTATGACAACTGTCGCTCTCGACACCGGAGTGGGGCCACTGCTGCGCGACTGGCGCAGGCAGCGCCGGGTCAGCCAGCTGGAGCTGGCCCTGCGGGCCGACTCGTCGGCCCGCCACATCAGCTTCATCGAGACGGGCCGCGCGCGCCCCAGCAAGGAGATGGTGCTACGCCTCGCCGAACACCTGGACGTACCCGTCCGTGAGCGCAACGCCCTGCTGCTGTCGGCCGGCTATGCGCCGGGGTACCCGGAGACCCTGCTCGACGACCCTTCGATGGGTGCGCTGCACGAGGGGATCAACCAGCTTCTGCGCGGATACGAGCCGTATCCGGCGGTGGTGGTCGACGGGCGGTACGACGTCGTCGCCGCCAACCGTGGAATCGCGATGCTGCTGGAGGGGGTGCCCGACGCGCTGCTCGCGCCCCCGCTGAACGCGATGCGGCTCACGCTGCACCCTTCCGGGCTGGCGCCCCGTATCCGCAATCTGCGGGAGTGGCGGGGGCATCTGCTGCACCAGATGGAGCGCCAGATGGCGCTGGTCCGTTCCGATTCACTGCGTGAGCTGTACGAGGAGGTGGCCGCCTATCCGCTTCCCGCGTCGGCGGAGGGGCAGCCGGAGCGGCCTCCGGGGTCCGCTCCGCGCTTCGCGCTGCCGCTGGAGATCGAACACGACGGGCGGGTGCTTTCTTTCCTTTCGTCCATCTCCACCTTCAACACACCGATGGACGTGACGGTGGCCGAGCTGGCGATCGAGACGTTCCTCCCGGCCGATCCCGCGACGGTCGCCTATCTGCGGTCACTGGCAGCCTGAGGGTTCCAGGGGGTTCCAGGCGGTTCCAGTACTCCAGTGCGGTTTCGTGATCTATCCAGCGGGTTCGTCGATAGATCGTCGTCGGTAGTGGCTGAGGCGGGCTGGGTTCTGGCACAGCTTCCGTGCAGCTGTGACCGAGAGTTGCAAGGCGGCAAGGCGGACGCCTCGGTGACCAGGGCCGGGTTTGATCCTGCCCCACGACGTTAGGGTGCTACGCACAGGTCCACTGCGAGCTGCGCTACGAGCCCGAACCCGCCCTGGACGCCCTGGGGCGCTTTGACTCGTGGTTCTTTCACGACACCGATGCGGACCTCGACCAGTGGTTCGCCACCGTGGAGGGGCATCTCGAACTACTGCTGGAACGCGCGCCCTCCGAGATTGACGTGTACGAGGAGCCGGTATAGGCCGTGCCCCAACAGTGGGAGGTCGCGAGGCCTGTCACGCAAGCAGGACGCTTGACGGTACGCCAGGACATCCCGAGCTGCCGCTGGATCGAGCGGCGGCCGTGTCCCGCCTTCAGCAGGGCGTGGACGGCAGCGTGCCGGGCCCGGGTCCGGTCGGCGAACCGGTGTCCTCGTGACCAAGGTGACGCGGATGGGTCCGCGGCCGGAACGGCCTCGGGTTCACCGCGAGTGGTCGGCGTCGACGAGTACGTCACCCGCAAGGGCCGCCACTACGGCACCGTCCTGGCCGGGCTCACGCCGGCCGCGGCCGGGGCCGCCGTGGAACTCACCAGCGAACGGTATCCCAGAAGTGTGGGATGGCCGCGTCGCTGCCCCGGTGCCAGCCTCGTTCCGGAAAACGGAAAACGGAAGGCGAAGTCGCAGGAGGTACCGCGGCAGTGTCCCCGTCCATGCTCACCGTCGGACTCGATCCCGCGCTGGTCGACGACGCGCCCTCGTCGCGGGCGGCGTTCCCCGAGATCGACGCCGAAGTGGTCCGGGCAGGCGTGGCCGCCGAGCGGGCCCGGCTCAAGGAACTCGGCTTCACCGTCGACGCCTGCCTCCTCGACCACGGAGGCACGGCCGAGGCGGTCTACCGCGCCGCGCTGTCCAGGAAGGTCTACGACATCGCGATGATCGGCGCCGGCGTCCGGCTGGACCCGGCGCTGACCCACCTCTTCGAGGTCCTGGTCGACACCACCCGCGAACTGGCACCCGGCGCGAAGCTCTGCTTCAACGTGAGCCCCTCGACCACCGCCGAGGCCGTCCAGCGGTGGTGGCCCGAACGCAAACCGCTCGCCTGACACCCCCGCCGTGAAACGTGACCCGCACACCCGGGACACCAATTGCCCCAGGTAGTGGCCGGCGCGTGATCGTGTCCGGTGACGGCGCCGCCCCGACCAGGCGAACCAGCGGCGGCCCGGTCTGGCCGCCGCTGGTTCGCGGCCGCGATCAGCGCTGTCCGGACGAGCCGGACGACGGCATGGACGCGTCGAGCGGTACGACGTTGAAGTACTCCTCGATGCGGTCGATGAGGTCGCCGTCGAACCGGAAGTACATCGCCGCGTGTACGTCACTGCGGGACCCGTCGGTCATGGTCAGGTGGAGTACTTGCTGCTGGAGCACTTCGTCACCGTCCTGGAACTGCCGCACGATGTCGTACCGAAGTTTCTCGACGTCGGCGGCCAGTTGCTTCAGGAGTTCCATGTTCTCGTCGATCGGCTGGTCGCCGCTTCCGTCGTTGTGCCACACGGTGGCGGTGTCGGTGCACAGGGACCGCATCGTGGTGTAGTCCCGCGCCTCCCACTGCCGGAGGTAGTGCACTGCTGCTGCGCGAAGATCCTGGTCGTGTGTCATCGTTTCTTCCTTTCGGGGCGTGCTGGTTGCGGGGGAGGTCAGACGGCGGGGGTAGTGGTGCCAACGGCCGCGTTCTCTTCGAAGACGGGGGTGCGTTCTCCCGCCTCGACACGCAGGGGGAGGTGGTTCTCCCGGGGCGGCATGGGGCAGGGGAAGGCCGCCGAGAACATGTGGTGGGGGACAACGGCGCGGTTGAAGTCGATACGGACCGTGCCCTTGGCGTCCTTGGGCTGGGGCAGGATCAGCCACCGGCCCATGGCGGGCGTGTCCGTGCCGCTGGTGCCGTCGGTGAACGTGACCAGCAGGACGTCGCCGCCCACGCCGAACGCCCGGAGCGTGTGCCGCTCGCCGCGCAGATCGAAGACGAAGTCCCCCGGGGCCGGGAGGGCGTCCTGCGTACTCGGGCTGGTCAGCCGGGTCACCTCCAGGCGGCGTCCGGCATCCGCCGGACGGTACTCCGCCTCAACGATCCAGGCCGGGTCGCACTGCCACGCCTCGATCCCGCGCAGACCGACGAGGGTCGGCGCGGCCGGGTCCCACACGACCAGGACGTGGGCTCCCTGCAGTTCCTCGATGGTGCCGCGCAGCCCATCGGGGAAGGACAGGCGGCTGGCGTCGGTCAGTTCCACCGTGCCGTCGACCGCGTGGCCATCGGCCCACACGCCGTCGGTACGGGCCGCGGTCAGCGTCAGGCTCCCCGAGAAGCCGGTGGACGTCCACCGCCCCGGAACCTCGGGGAACTCCTGGCCTGGTTCCGTGATCAGTCGATAGGCGATGCGGCCCGCCTTCCCGTCCGGGCCCGCCATCTCCTCCCACCGGCTCCGGCGCCACCCGTCGTACCCGGTCAACTCACCGTCATCGTCGAAGCACTCGCTGGACACAGCGTTCTCCTCTCCAAGGTGGCGGTCACACGCGACCGCAGTCAGGAATCACCACCGGCCGGAAACGCCGACCGGTTCGACGGCCGGTCGACGGCCGGCGCAGATCGGGCAGGGACGGCATGCCCCCCGCGCGGCGCGTCCCCGCACCAGCCCCGACCACCGCGGTCCGACCGGCCGTGTCGATGGTGTGGATGGTGCGCCCACCCCTAAGAATGGGCAAACCAGCTTGCCAATACGGCAAATTGGGAGCATCGTGCCGGTGCCGGCGCTCGCACTCTGACGTCACCCTTGGCGTCGCTCTACCGTCGCCCTGCCATTGCCCTGAAGAACGTCACGCCGGCCGCCGTGGAGGCCCGCTTGCGCGCTACTCCACGGCTCGCCACTCGCCCCGTTGGTCGAATTTTGCGGACTCGGCAAGTTCTTTTGCTTTACCGGCCAGGGCAAGTGAACATGCCCGACATGAACACAGACCAGTCCGTGGAAGTGATCGTCATCGGCGGCGGTGCCGCCGGTCTGTCCGGGGCACTGACCCTGGCCCGAGCACGCCGCTCCGTGGTGGTGATCGACTCGGGGGAGCCGCGCAACGCGCCCGCCTCCGGCGTGCACGGATTCCTCTCACGCGACGGCATACCGCCTCACGATCTCGTCGCTCGTGGGCGGGAGGAGGTGGCCCGCTACGGCGGCAGCCTGGTGTCCGGTCGCGTGGTCTCCGTCGAGCGGCTCGACGGGCGGGTCGAGGTCGTGACGGAGGCCGGCGAACGCTACCGCGCCCGGCGGCTGCTGGTGGCCACGGGGCTGACCGACGAGCTGCCCGAGGTGCCGGGTCTCGCCGAGAGGTGGGGCCGCGATGTCCTGCACTGCCCGTACTGCCACGGGTGGGAGATCCGCGACCAGTCCTTGGGAGTGCTGGGAACAGGGCCAATGTCGGTGCACCAAGCGCTGCTCTTCCGGCAGTGGACCTCGCGCGTCATCCTGTTCCCCGCCGACCGGGTCGAGGTCACCGACGATCAGCGCGAACAGCTGACCGCGCGCGGTATCGACGTCGTGCAGGGCGCGGTGGCAGCCGTCGAGGTGGACGAGGACCGGCTGACCGGGATCCGCATGGCTTCCGGCCGGGTGGTCGAGGTCGCGGCGGTGGCCTTGAGTCCGCGGATGCGCGCCGGCAAGTTGCTGTCGGGCCTCGGCCTCGACCCGGTCGAGCACCCGATGGGGGTCGGCGAGCACATCGAGGCGGACGCGACCGGCCGCACCGCGGTGCCGGGCGTGTGGGTGGCCGGCAATGCTACCGACCTGACCGCTCAGGTCGTCGGCGCGACGGCGGCCGGCACTGTGAGCGCCGTCGCGATCAACGCCGATCTGGTGGCGGAGGACACCAGCATCGCCGTCGCCACGCTGCGGCGCGCACGAGAGGACCGGGTGCGGGCGCAGGCCCAAGGACGGTGAACACCTTCTGGCTCGGCGGTCGCAACCCTCACCGGGCCAGAAGGCCCTCGCCCCTTTCAGGCACCTCCGCAGACGTGTCGCCGGTCACCAACGCACCAGGACAACACACCTACCGGTCAGAACAGGAACGACGCGACGCCTACCCCGCCTGGCTCCACACCTACAATCACCACCGCGGACACACCACGCTCACAGGCAAACCACCCGCCAGTCGCGTCCCCAACCTCACAGGGCAATACACCTAGGGGACCTGGCGCAGATACAGGGCGCCGCAGGTGTGGCAGAAGGGCTGGCTCTCGGGCGTACCCCAGACGTCCGTCGACTGTTTGGGTGCGGCCGGGTCCAGCTCGCGCCCGCACAGAGCTGTCGTCTCCCTGACGTGCGCGATGTGCCACCACTGCACCCTGGGGTGCTCGTCCGTGGGCGACGAACCCTCCTGGAGATGGGCCTGCATAACGTATTCCATTTCCGCCTCCTCCCCTCCAATTCTCCCACCTCGGCAGGTGCTCGAACCGGTCACGACGGTCTGGAACAGTACAAGTCGGGGTATGCCGGATGACCGGTGCGATGACCGGTGCGATCCGGCGGACTACCTGTTCTCCAGCTGGAGGTTCAGCTCCTTCTCCTGGTCACCGAGGGCTTCGCCCTGCTCCTCCACGGAGAACACGGTGCCCAGCGCGTTCCGCACCAGGTCGACCGCGTGGTAGCCGCCCTGCACGGTCGCCATGACCGGTCCCGTCAGGCTGGCCGCTCCGAGCTTCCCCGGGTCGGCGTCCAGCACCTCGTAGGACGCGGCCCACACGGTCACCCGGCCGGGGATCTCCGGCTGCGGGGCGTCCCCCGCGGGCCGGTCGCAGGGGAAGGCCGAGCGCAGCGCGCCGAAGACGGCCGCCGCGTCCTCCTCCGAGTGGCCGGTGAGCGCCACCGTGACGAGCGTGTCCTGGTTCTCCGTGTCGGCCATCGTGCTCACTTTCCTTGCTGATTCACGCTTTCCTTGCTGAATCGCGCGGGGTACGGGGACGGGCCCGGGGACCGGCTCCGGGTCACTCGCCGGGGTCGGCGCCGTGCCAGACGGTGGTGATGTTGCAGAACTCGCGGAGGCCGTGGCCGGAGAGCTCGCGCCCGTACCCGGAGCGCTTGGCCCCGCCGAAGGGCAGGGCCGGGTGGGAGGCGGTCATGCCGTTGAAGAAGACACCGCCCGCTTCGAGGTCCCGTACGAACAGGTCCACCTCGTCCTCGTCCCGGGTCCAGACGTTGGAACTCAGCCCGAACGGCGTGTCGTTGGCCACCCGCACCGCTTCGTCGGCGCCCGTCACCCGGTAGACGGTGGCCACCGGGCCGAACGCCTCCTCGTGGTGGATCCGCATGTCGCTGGTGATGCCCATCAGGACGGTGGGCGAGAAGAACCAGCCGCGGTCGGCCCCCTTCGGCCGCCCGCCGCCGCAGAGCGCGGTCGCTCCCCTACGTACGGCGTCGTCGACCAGCTCCTCCACATCGGTGCGGCCCTGCTCGGTGGCGAGCGGTCCGACATCGGTCGACTCGTCCAGCGGGTCGCCGACCGTCAGTGCGGCCATCCGGGTGGTGAACTCCTCCATGAATGCGTCGTAGACATCCGTATGGACGATGAAGCGCTTGGCGGCGATGCAGGACTGCCCGTTGTTCTGCACCCGGGCCGTCACCGCGGTCCGCGCTGCCCGCCCGATGTCGGCCGACGGCATCACGATGTACGGATCGCTGCCGCCCAGCTCCAGTACGGTCTTCTTGACCTCGTCGCCCGCGACGGCCGCGACCGAGCGGCCGGCCGGTTCGCTGCCGGTGAGGGTCGCCGCGGCCACCCGGGGGTCGCGCAGGATCGCCTCGACCGCGCCCGAGCCGATCAGCAGGGTCTGGAAGCAGCCCTGCGGGAATCCGGCCCTCTCGAAGAGTTCCCCCAGGTAGAGGGCGGTCTGCGGCACATTTGACGCGTGCTTGAGCAGGCCCGTGTTGCCCGCCATCAGCGTGGGCGCGGCGAACCGTACGACCTGCCAGAGCGGGAAGTTCCATGGCATGACGGCCAGCACGACGCCCAGCGGGCGGTAGCGGGTGTACACGCGGGCAGCGCCGGAGTCCGCGGCGTCGGCCCGGGACGGGTGCTCGTCGGCCAGCAGCTCGGCCGCGTGCCTGGCGTACCAGCGCATCGCCTTGACGCACTTGGCGGCCTCGGCGCGGGCCGCGGCGACCGGTTTGCCCATCTCGGTGGTCATCGTGCGCGCGATGTCCTTCTGCTCGCTCTCCAGCAGATCGGCGGCACGGTTCAGCAGCCGGGCCCGCTCGGCGAACTCCGTGGTGCGGTACTCACGGAAGGTGGCGTGGGCCGCCGCGAGGCGGCGTTCGATCTCCTCGGCGCCCAGCGCCTCGAAGGTCTGGAGCGTTTCACCGGTGGCGGGGTTCACCGTGGCGATGGGCATGGGTGGGTCCTCCTCGTACTCGCCCTTCCGACCTTCGCGCGCCCGGTGCCCCGCCGCAACGCGGGCGCGCGGACGGGCGGGGCGGGACGCACCCGCCCGAATGGTTCGCGGCACGAACCGTCCGCCCTATGCTGGCCCGATGGCGATGATCAAGGGTGAGGAGCCGATGGGGATCGCGGCCGCGCTGGTGCGGACGTCGTTCCTGGTGCAGGCCGTGTACACGGAAGCCAGCCGGGAGTACGGACTGCCCGTACAGCAGGCCCAGTTGATCTGCGTACTGATGGCCCAGCCGCGCGGCATGGGCGAGTTGAGCACCATGCTGGGCCTGGAGAAGTCCAGCCTGACCGGTCTCGTCGACCGGGCGGAGCGGCGCGGGCTTGTGCACCGGGAGCCGGATCCGCTGGACAGGCGCGCGGTACGGGTCGCGCTGTCCCCCGAGGGCGCCAGGATGTCCGGCGACTTCTACGCCGGCGCGAGCGCGCGGATGGAGGCCCTGGCCGACGGAATCGGCCCGGCGGAACGCGACCGGCTGGCGGCGGTGCTGGGGCGGCTGGTGCGGAGCAATGAGGTACCGATGGTCTTCATCGAGCCGAAGCCGGCCGGGGCGCCCACGGTGTGAGGACACGCGGTGTGAGGGCGCGCTGCGTGAGGACACGCTGGGTGAGGACACGCCGGGGAAGACGGGCCGAAATCGGCCTGGTTGTTCGCATCGTGTGTCCTGGTCCGTCACTTGGGCGCCATTACCCCTTCCCTTTCACCCCCTCATCTGGGAAGACTCGGCTGGATATTGCCCTCACACCGCGAGAGGTACCCCCACACATGCCTCAGTTCAATCGGCGCCGCTTCCTCCAGATCGCGGGCGCGACCGCGGGCTTCTCGGCCCTGTCGAACAGCATCGACCGCGCCGCCGCCATCCCCGCGCAGCGGCTCTCGGGAACGATCAAGGACGTCGAGCACATCGTCGTCCTCATGCAGGAGAATCGTTCGTTCGACCACTACTTCGGGTCCATGAAGGGTGTACGCGGCTTCGGCGACCCCCGCCCGGTGACGCCCGTCGGCGGGAAGCCGGTCTGGTACCAGTCGGACGGCACCAAGGACGTGCTGCCCTACCACCCGGACGCCGAGGACCTCGGCATGCAGTTCATCGCCGGCCTCGACCACGACTGGGCAGGCGGCCACAAAGCCTGGAACCAGGGCAAGTACGACCAGTGGATTCCCGCCAAGTCCGCGGGCACGATGGCCCATCTGACCCGCGAGGACATCCCGTTCCACTACGCGCTGGCCGACGCGTTCACAGTGTGCGACGCCTACCACTCGTCGTTCATGGGGGCCACCGACCCCAACCGCTACTACCTGTGGTCCGGTCACGTCGGCAACGACGGCAAGGGCGGCGGCCCGGTGCTCGGCAACGCCGAGGCCGGGTACGACTGGACGACCTACCCCGAGCGTCTGGAGGCGTCCGGGGTCTCCTGGAAGATCTACCAGGACACCGGCGACGGCCTGGACGCGGCCGGCTCCTGGGGCTGGATCGACGACGCGTACCGCGGCAACTACGGCGACAACTCGCTGCTGTACTTCAACAAGTACCGCAACGCGAAGCCCGGCGACCCGCTGTACGAGAAGGCGCGCACCGGCACCGACGCCAAGAACGGCGACGGCTTCTTCGACATACTCAAGGCCGATGTGAAGGCGGACAAGCTCCCTCAGGTCTCCTGGGTCGCCGCCCCCGAAGCCTTCTCCGAACACCCCAACTGGCCTGCCAACTACGGTGCCTGGTACGTCTCGCAGGTGCTGGACGCACTGACCTCGAACCCGGAGGTGTGGAGCAAGACGGCGCTCTTCGTCACCTACGACGAGAACGACGGCTACTTCGACCACGCCCTCCCGCCGTTCCCGCCCGCCTCCGCGGACCGGGGCCTCTCCACCGTGGACACCTCGCTCGACTACTTCCCCGGCGACGCGAGTTACGGCGCGGGGCCCTACGGCCTCGGCCAGCGCGTCCCGATGACCGTCGTCTCCCCTTGGAGCACGGGCGGTTACGTGTGCTCCGAGGTCTTCGACCACACCTCGGTCATCCGCTTCATGGAGCGCCGCTTCGGGGTGGCCGAGCCGAACATCTCGCCCTGGCGCCGGGCCATCTGCGGTGACCTGACGTCCGCCTTCGACTTCGGTCTGCAGGACACCGAGCCGGCCACGCTGCCGGACACCGACGGTTTCAAGCCGCCGGACAACAAGCGGCACGACAGTTACGTACCCAAGGCGCCCGCGGACCCTGCGCTGCCCAAGCAGGAGGCGGGGTCGCGGCCGTCGCGTCCGCTGGCCTACGCGCCGCTGGTGGACGGGCAGGCGGCGCCGTCCGACGGGAAGTTCACGCTCACGTTCAGCGGGGGCACGGCCGCCGGAGCCTGCTTCACAGTGACGTCGGCCAACCGCGGCGACGGGCCGTGGACGTACACCGCCGAGGCGGGCAAGCAGCTCTCGGACACCTGGAACACGTCGTACTCCAAGGGCTCCTACGATCTGTCGGTGTTCGGCCCGAACGGCTTCCTCCGCACGTTCAAGGGCCCTGGCACCACGGCCGGTCCCGAGGTGACCGCCCGTCACCAGGCCACCGACGGCTCGGTCGAGCTGACGATGACCAATGCGGGCAGCGCCGACTGCCACCTCACGGTCACCAACGCGTACGGCGGGAAGAGCGAGACCTTCACGGTCCGCACGGGGAAGACCGTGGTGTACGCGGTGGACCTGCGCTCCACCCGGCAGTGGTACGACCTGACCGTGGTCTCGGACCAGGACAGCGGCTATCTGCGCCGGCTGGCCGGACATGTCGAGAACGGCCGGCCCGGTGTGAGCGACCCGGCGATCATCACCGGCTGAACCACTCCATGGCCGAACGGCAGAACGGCAGAACGACTGAACCGCTGCCGGTGCCGGGTCCCGCGAGCCGGGGCCGGGCACCGGAGCGGACGCTGTCGGACCAGGAACGTCGGAAGCGCGGCGGGCGCCGGGCTCAGGCCGTGGCGTCGGGCCCGGCGCCGTCCGCTACGGGGACCGCTGCCCCGAGCGGGACCTGGGGGCCCTGGCACTCGGTCAGCCAGCGCCGCAGGACGCCGTGCACCTGCTCGGCGCCGACCAGTTGCTGCCCCTCGCCCACCGGCGGCGAGAGATCGAGCGGCGCCAGCAGGAAGGGCGCCGACTGCTCGCCGCCGAGGCCCCCGTGCGAGCCGATCTGCCCCTCGAAGGCGTGCACGGCGCCGGTCTCCGGGTCGTACATCGAATTGACCATGACATCGGCGACATGCGGGAACGCGTCGGTCCTGCGAACGGCGTCGGCCGCACCGGGCCCGAAGCCCCGGAGCGGCCCCTCGCCGTCGGCCAGCAGGGCGACGGGCACCTCGGCGCCGCCCGGCCCGAGCACCACCGAGCCGTGCTCCTCGCTCGCCAGGAGCAGGAACCCGATCCCCGGGTGGTTGGCCAGGGTGGGCAGCAGCGCCGGGTGGCGGCGGTCAAGCTGCTCGCGCGTCATCCGGCCGGGCGCGCCGGGGAAGGAGATCAGCCCGAGGTTCCCGGAGGCCAGCACGACCGGGTCGGAGCCGGGGTCCGGCGGGGTCTCGTCGCCGGCCGGCACCGGCCGGTGCAGCACCACGCGGACCGCGGCCCTCGCCTCCGAGCCGCTCATCGTCCGCTGCGCCCGGCGCGGGACCGGCAGCCCGCAGCCCGCCCGCACCAGGTCCCTGAGCGTCAGCCCGTACGCGCCCTCGAAGGTCTGCCCGGGGCTCTGCCCGTGGTCGGAGAGCAGCACGATGCGGTACGGGCGCGGTGCGTGGTTCTCGGCCTTCGCGATCAGCGCCAGCGACCGGTCGAGCCGGGCGAGCACCTTCGCCGCGTCCCTGCTGTGCGGCCCGCTGTGGTGCGCCACCTCGTCGTACGCCACCAGGTCGGCGTAGACCGCGGTCCGCCCGGCGAACATGTCACCTATCACCGCGGACACCACCACGTCCCGCTCCACCACGGTCGCGAAGGCCCTGATGAACGGGTAGAGGCCGCCGCGCTTGAGCCGCGGCTCCTCCTTCCGGGCGCGGGCCCGCGTCGACTCACCGATCTCGCGGCCGACCTCGGCGAAGAACGAGAGCGCGGTACGGACGGCGTTCGCCGGGTCGGAGAAGTACGCGAAGTAGCCGGCCCGGGAGCGGTGGTCGCGGTCCCGCCGTGCGGCGACCGAGAGCACCAGGGCCAGTTCGTCGGCTCCGCCGCTGAAGAGGTTGCCGCGGCTGGCGCCGTCCATGCTGAGCAGCCCGGCGTCGCCGGTGCGCGCGGCCGCCCGGCGCTGGAGCTCCGCCGCGCTGGCCGGCCGGTTACAGACCATCACGCCGCCGGTCTCCTTCTCGTACCAGCGGAAGGCGGGGATGTCGTGGTTGGAGCCGTGCAGGATGCCCAGCTGGCTGGCGCCGGTCTGGCTGGACCAGTCGGTGCGCCAGGCGTCGAGCCGGTGGGTCGAGCCGATCCATCCGGCGACGGTGGGCATCAGCCCGTCGTGGACCGCGCGCAGCAGTGCCGCGTGGCCCACCCCGTCGAGCTGGAGGAAGACCGTGCCGTGCGGTCCGCCCCGCCCGGTGTCCTCGCCGCGTCTGCGCCGTCTGCGGGAGGCGAGGCGCGAGAGCCTGCGGCGGTACGCCTCGTCGTCGCGCACCGCGAGAGCGGTGGAGGTGGCGGAGGCGACGGCGGACATCACGGCGGCGACCACCACCGCCGTCTCGGGGTTGGACGTTCCGCGGCCGTTCGGGATCAGGTCCAGGGCCACCAGCAGGAGCGAGCCGTTGAGGAAGAAGACCAGCAGGCCGAGGACGAGGGCCGGGACCAGCAGCAGCGCGCGCACCACCAGGGGCCACACCAGCGCGCTGAGCAGACCGAAGGCGGCGGCGCCCCAGCCGGCGGTGATCGCCACCGTGGTGGCGCTGTCGCCGTTGGCGGACTCCAGCCGGAAGTCCGGCAGGATCCCGGCGAGCGCCAGCATGGTCAGTGTGGACACGGCCCACACCACGATCACCCGGAACAGAGCGCTGCCCGCCCTGCGCCATCGCCCTGCGGCCACGCCTCTTCCACCTCACGTCCTGCGGGACCCCGGGTGGGCCCGTCGGCCAGCTTTTCACAGGAACCGACGGCGGCCCGGCGACGGCCGCGGCCACCGGGCGGCAGGGGCGGCGGTCCGGTCCCACCGCCGTGACGCGTGTCACGGCTGGGACGACGGTGCGAATGTCGGGGCGGGGACATCAGGGTGGGGGCGTGAGGGCCGGGACATCACGGCGGGGACGAGTACCCGCAGGAGTGGCAGATCTTCCAGCCGTCCTGCGTGACGGCGAGGACACCTCCGCAGCGCGGACACTGCACCGAGTACAGGGTCACGGAGCCTCCTCCCGTTTTGCCTGATCGCTACCCACCATGGGCCGGGACAGACGTGACACGCTGTCCCGGGAACGGGGCGCATAGAGTCGCGTGGAACCGGACGCGACCCGATACGAGCCGACGCGTATGGACGCATACCGACGCGTACCGCCGCGACCAGAGGTGAGGAGGCAGCAGGTGCCGGTCGATGTGACCTGGTGGGGACATGCCACCTGCACGGTCGAGGACTCCGGGGTCCGGGTGCTGACCGACCCGCTGTTCACGCACAGGCTCGCCCATCTCCGCCGCCGCCGCGGCGCGGTGCCGCCGCCCAGAGCCGCGGCCGCCCGGGCCGTCCTCGTCTCGCATCTGCACGCCGACCATCTGCATCTGCCGTCGCTGGCCCGCCTCGCGCCGGGCACCACGCTGATCGTGCCGCGCGGCGCGGTCCGTGCCGTGCCGGGGCTGCGGCGGCTCGGCCTGGACATCACCGAGGTCCGGGCGGGCGACGAGGTCCGGGTCGCCGATCTGGTCGTCCGTGCGGTGCCCGCACGCCACGACGGCCGCCGGATGCCCTTCGGCCCGCAGCGCGCGCCCGCGCTCGGCTTCGTCGTCAGCGGTGAGGCGCGGACCTACTTCGCCGGGGACACCGGCCTGTTCGACGCGATGGCCGAGTCCGTGGGCGACATCGACGTGGCGCTGCTTCCGGTCGGCGGCTGGGGCCCGTTCCTCGGGCAGGAGCACCTGGACGCCCGGCGGGCCGCCGAGGCGCTGGCCGTCCTGCGGCCGCGCTCCGCCGTCCCGGTGCACTACGGCACGTACTGGCCGGTCGGGATGGACGCTGTGCGTCCGCACGAATTCCACACGCCGGGCGACGAGTTCGTACGGCAGGCTGCGCTGCTGGCGCCCGAGGTCTCCGTGTACCGGCTCACTCACGGTGAACTGGTGCGGCCGGAGGTGGCCCGGTGATATCCGCACTGGTGAGCCAGGTCCCCCCCGAGTCCACTCAGCAGGCCGTGGGCTATCCGTCGCTGTTCCTGCTGGTGGCCCTGGGGTCCCTGGTGCCGGTGGTGCCCACGGGCGCGCTGGTGAGTTCCGCGGCCGTGGTCGCCCTCCACCAGACCGATCCACTGGCACTGCTCCTCGTGTTCGCGGTCGCCTCGTCCGCCGCTTTCCTCGGGGACATGGCGCTGTACTGGCTCGGCCGGCGCGGTGTGCACTCCAAGAACGGCTCGCGCTGGCTGGAGGCGCTGCGCAACCGGGTCCCGCAGGCGCGTCTGACGAAGGCGCAGGACCAGCTCGACAAGCACAGCAATTCGGTGCTCGTGCTCTCCCGGCTGGTCCCGGCCGGGAGGATTCCGGTGATGCTTGCCTGTCTGCTGGGCGAGATGCCGCTGCGCAGGTTCGCCCGCGGCGACATTCCGGCCTGTCTCGCCTGGGCCGCCGCGTACCAGCTCATCGGCATACTCGGCGGCTCGCTCTTCGACGAGCCCTGGAAGGGTGTGGTCGTGGCGGTCGCACTCACCCTGCTGGTGAGCGGGGCGCCCGCCGCGTGGCGCAGGCTCAGGACGCGCACCGGTTCGCCCGCGCCCCGCTGAGCACTCCCCCAACTTCCCGGCCACCTGGCCCCGTTCGCACTGCCCCACCCCTACCCGTAGTACTCAGGAGTGACGCGGGAGGTTCGCTCCGCAGCGGGACGCCGACCAGGCGGGGTGATCCATAACTTCTGTACCGGAAGCACGAAGCCATCCGGTACGGAAGGACCATCCATGGCGTCCCGCCCGCACAGCACCCGACTGCGCCGCGCCCTGCTCACCGCACTCGTCACCGCTTCGGTGGCCGTGCCGGTGTCGGGTGCGGCCCGCCCGGCGGCCGTCCCCGCACCCGCGCCGACGGCCCTGGCCCCCCTGCGGACCGTCGCACCGGCGGCCCTCGCCGTGCGGTACGCCACGACCCGCGCCGACATCAGGGCTGCGGCGCGCACCGCCCTGGCCGACGGCGACACCAAGCGCGCCCGTTCGCTCCGTGTCATGGCACGGCCGGGGCGCCACTTCCTCAGCTTCGACGGGCGCGACGGCGGGCGCACCGCCGAGGTCTTCGGCGACCTGTCGCGGGCCCGGCGGATCGCCGTACTGGTCCCGGGTTCCGACACCGGACTCGACCAGTACGGACGGCTGCTGGCCGGTGCGGAGGCGCTGCGGCGGCAGTTGGGCGGCGGGTCGGCCGTCGTGGCCTGGCTCGGGTACGCGACACCGGCCACGGTGAGCCCCACCGTGCTGACCACCGGCCGCGCGGACGACGCGGCACCCGTACTGCGCCGTTTCGTCCGGGAGTTGGGCGGGGCCGCGCCGGCCGCCCGGATCTCGCTGCTCTGCCATTCGTACGGTGCGGTGGTCTGCGGCCGGGCCGCCGCCGGGCTCGACGTCAACGGCATCGTCCTGTACGGCAGCCCCGGCGCCGGACGGGGCAGCGCCGCCGCCCTGCACACCCGGGCCACCGTCTGGGCCGGCCGGGGCGGCGACGACTGGATCGCCGACGTGCCCCACGTACGGATCCCGCTGCCGTTCGTCACCGTCGGTCTTGGCGCCGATCCGGTCGCGGCCGGTTTCGGTGCCCGGGTGTTCGACGCGGGCGACGGCGGCCACAGCGACTATCTGAAGCCCGGTTCGCTGTCGCTGGCGAACCTCGCCCGGATCGTCTCCGGGCAGACCCCTTCCGGGGTGGTCCGCCATGCGTGACCTCGTCCGGCGGATCGAGTCCGCGACCCCGCCCGGCCGCGACCGGGCCGTCGACGCGCTGCGCGCCCTCGCGATCCTCGGTGTGGTGCTCGGCCACTGGCTGGTGACGGCCCTGGTCACCGACAGCGGCACGGTGCACGGCGCGAGCCCGCTGCAGCACATGCCCGAACTCACGCCGGTCTCCTGGCTGTTGCAGACCCTGGCGGTCTTCTTCCTGGTGGGCGGCCAGGTGGGTGCGGTGAGTTACGCGACGGCCCGGGGCCGGGGCGTCAGCTACCGGCAGTGGCTGGGGGCCCGGCTGGTGCGGCTGGGCCGGCCGGTCGCCGCGGTGCTGGCGGTGTGGACCGTGGCGGCGGCTGTGATGCTCGTGTCGGGCGTCGGCCCGGAGACCGTGCACGCCCTGCTCAAACTGGTGCTGTCGCCGCTCTGGTTCCTGCTGGTCTTCGCGGGGCTCACGGCGGCGACCCCGCTGGTCACCCGGTTGCACCCGCTGTGGCCGATCGCCGTCGTGCTGCACGTCGACCTGATCCGCTTCGGTCTCGGCGGGCCCTCCTGGCTCGGCTGGATCAATGTGGCGGCGGGCTGGCTCGTGCCGTACTGCGTGGGCACGGCCTGGGCGCGCGGCGCGCTCAACGACCGCCGGACGGCCTGGACCCTGCTGCTGGGCGGCGCCGCGGCCACCGCGGCGGTCGTCCTGTGGGCGGGATACCCGGCGTCCATGGTCGGGGTGCCGGGCTCCCGGATATCGAACCTCGATCCGCCCACCCTCGCCGCCGTCACCTTCGGTCTCGCCCAGTGCGGTGCCGCTCTGCTGCTGCTCGGCCCGCTGCGCCGGGTGCTGGCGCGCCCGGCCGCCTGGGCCGCGGTGGCGCTGGTCAACCTCTCCGCGATGACGGTCTTCCTCTGGCACCAGACTGCGATGATGGCCGTCACCGCCGTCGGTATGCTCACCGGCCGGGCACTGCCGGGCCTGCACACCGTCCCCGACGGCTGGGGCTGGGTGCTCGCGCGGGCGGCCTGGCTGCCGGTGTTCGCCGCGGCACTGCTGGTGTGCTGGGCCGCGTTCCACACGTACGAGCAGGGGCGGCGCGGGCACAGCAGGGTCGTGCGGACCGGGGCGCCCGCCCCACGGGGGGAGACACATCATGGCCATGTCTGAGGCGGACCGGGTGACACGGCAGGGGCCGCCCCGGTGGAGCCGGGAGGGGGCGAGGGCAGCCGTGCGCCGTGCGCCGCGCGCCCTGCTGCACGATCTGACGGACCCGGCCGACCCGGTCAGGGAGTGGCCCGGACATACGTCGTGGCGGCCGGTGCTGGTGGTTCCGATGGTCCTGTGCGCGGTGCTGCTCGCCTTGATGCAGGCGAACAGTCTCGCGCCGGACAACGACGGCGCCGTACCCGGGTTCCCGCTGCTGCTGGGCATCGCCCAGGCGGTGGCGCTCGTCGCCGCGATGTTCCGCCCTGTGGCCGCCTGGTGGGCGTCGACGGGCCTGGTCACCACCCTGGCCCTCACCGAGCCGGGGATCGGCGCCACTGTGCCCTACCCGTGGACCGTTCCCGGGATGTTCCTGACCGGCGGGACGCTGTTCCTGCTGGCGCTGCGGGTACGGCCCCGGCGGGCGGGCGGGGCGCTGGTGGTCACCCTGCTCGCCGGAGCCGCCTGCACCGTCATCACCGCACAGCCGCACAACTACGACGTCGACCGCGCGGTCCCCGTCCTGCTCGCCGTCGTGGTGGTCGCCTCCTCGCTGCGCGGCCTGCGGAAGGCCCGCAGGGAGACCGACGCCCAGGCCGAACTCACCGCCGAGGAGCGGACCCTGCGCACCCTCCTGGAGGAGCGCAACCGGATCGCCCGCGAGCTGCACGACGTCGTGGCGCACCACATGTCGGTCATCTCCATCCAGGCCCAGGTCGCCCCGCATCTGGTCGAGAACCCGTCCGACGAGCTGCGCGAGAACCTCGCGGGCATCCGCGAGAACGCCGTGACCGCGCTCACCGAACTGCGCCGCGTCCTGGGGGTGTTGCGCTCCGACGACGCGTCGGACGACAGCCTGCGGCACGCGCCGCAGCCCACCCTGGACCAGCTGGACGCACTGCTCGGCCGGGTGCGCAAGGCCGGACTCACCGTCACCGCTGACACCACCGGGCTCCCGCACGCACTGCCGCCGGGTGTCGGTCTCACGGCGTTCCGTATCGTGCAGGAAGCGCTCAGCAATGTGCTGCGCCACGCGCCCGGAGCAGAGGTACAGGTGGAGATCGCGTACCGTTCGTCCGCCGTCGGCGTACGCGTCACCAACACCGCACCGGCCGGACGGCCCGCACCCGCGACCGCAGGCGCCGGCCACGGGCTGCTGGGGATGCGCGAGCGCGCCGCCATGCTGGGCGGCGACTTCGCCGACGGGCCGACCCCCGGCGGCGGGTACGAGGTGGCGGCGGTACTTCCCCTGGAGGGGCGCTCATGACCATCCGGGTGCTGATCGCCGACGACCAGATGATGGTCCGTCAGGGTTTCACGGTGCTGCTCAACGCGGAGCCGGACATCGAAGTCGTCGGCCAGGCGGTCGACGGGCTCGACGCCATCGCCCGGGTCGCCGAACTCGCCCCGGACGTCGTCCTGATGGACATCCGGATGCCCGAACTCGGCGGTATCGAGGCCACCCGCCGGATCACCGGGCCCGGCGGTGCGGCCGTGCGGGTCCTGGTGCTGACGACCTTCGACCTGGACGAGTACGTGTACGAGGCGCTCCGCGCGGGCGCGGCGGGCTTCCTCCTGAAGGACGCGTCGGCGGACGAACTCGCCCGCGCGGTAAGGGTGGTGGCGGCCGGTGACGCGCTGCTCGCCCCGAACATCACCAAACGCCTCATCGCCGAGTTCTCCCGGGTGACCAGCTCCGCCCGCACCGCGCCGAAGGGCCGGGCCGGCGATCTGACCGAGCGCGAGACCGAGGTCCTCTCCCTCATCGCCCAGGGGCTTTCCAACGCGGAGATCGCCGGGCAGCTGGTGGTGGCGGAGCAGACCGTGAAGACCCATGTGAGCCGGATCCTGGTCAAGCTGGGGCTGCGCGACCGGACCCAGGCCGCGGTCTTCGCGTACGAGACGGGCCTGGTGCGCCCGGCCGGATACTGAAGGGCCGCACGGCCGGAGGCCCGTGGCCGGTCAGTCGGCGGCGGGCACCTCCTGGAGCACCCTGGACCCGCCGACCGGCAGGTCCCAGAGCTCGTCGCGCGGGCGGCCCGCCAGCTCCCAGGCCGCCCGGACCCGGGTGAGCGGTTCGAGCACCGGCTCGGCGGAGAGCAGGAACGCGCCCCAGTGCATCGGCGCCATCCGGCGCGCGCCCAGATCCTCGCAGGCCGCGACCGCCTCCTCCGGGTCGGTGTGCACGGGCCCGAGCATCCAGCGCGGTTCGTACGCCCCGATCGGCAGCAGCGCCAGATCGATGCCCGGATGGCGGTGGCCGATCTCCCCGAACCAGTGCCCGTATCCGGTGTCGCCTGCGAAGTACACCCGCTGCCCCCGCTGGTCGGTGAGGACCCAGCCGCCCCAGAGCGAGCGGCAGGTGTCGGTGAGGGTGCGCTTGGACCAGTGGTGGGCGGGCACGAAGTCGAAGCGGACACCGCCGGTCTCGGCCGACTCCCACCAGTCGAGCTCGGTCACGCGGGTGAACCGGCGGCGCCGGAACCAGCGGGCCAGTCCGGCCGGGACGAAGAGCGGGGTGTCGCGCGGCAGCCGCTTGACCGTGGGGGCGTCCAGATGGTCGTAGTGGTTGTGGCTGATGACCACGGCGTCGATCTTCGGCAGGTCGTCCCAGCGGACCCCGACCGGGGTGACCCGGGCGGGCGTACCGAGGATCCTGCGCGACCAGACCGGGTCGGTGAGGACGGTGAGACCGCCGATGCGCACCACCCAACTCGCGTGGCCCGCCCAGGTGACGGCGATGGTGGTGGCGTCGGCCTCGGGGAGCGGGGCGGGGGCGTACGGCAGCAGCGGGATGTCGCGCAGCCCGTCGGAGCGTGGCCGCACCGCGCGTTCGCGGGCCAGTCTGGCCATCGCCCTGACACCGGGCAGCGGAGCGGTGAGCCGGTCGGCGAAGGACTTCGGCCAGAGTCTGATCTCGCCCGGCGGTCGCAGGAGGCCGGGGGTGCGGGTGCGGGGCCTGGGCCGGGTGTGCGGCCGGAGCTGTGTCTTCCCCGCGGCGGGGACTTGCGGCCCGGGCCGGGGCCGGGACCCGGTCGGGGCTTGCGGCTGCGGCAGTGGCTGTGGTGGCTGCGGCCCGGTGAGGGAGCTCTCGGTCCGTTCCGTCATCGAAGGGCTCCGTCCGGTGGCGGTGAGTCGTTCATCGCAGGTGCTCCAGGGCCGTCGCAAAGGTTCTCAACGCGCGGGCCACATGGGGTAGTTCGAGTGGCTCCGCCGAGTTGAGGGACTCCAGACGCTCCCGGGGGGTTGATCCGACGAGCGGACCCGTCGCGAACCTCACCCGCAGGGCGGCCGGATCGTCGCCGAAGCGGTGGCCCCCTGGCGCCGGTGCGCCGATCCGCTGCCCGAGATAGTCCTCCAGTTCCATCGCGTCGGTGACCCCGAGGGCCGCGAGGCCGGAGCGCAGCGGGTCCAGGTCCGCGTAAAGGTGGCGCCCGGCCTGCGGGGGCCTGGCGAGCGCGCCCGCGGCGAGCACCGCGTGGTGGACCGCGGTGGCCACCCGGGCGTGCAGCCGGTTCGCCCGCGCCGACCGTTCCCGTACGGCCGCGGGTTCACCCAGCGCGCAGGCCGCCGCCGCGGCGACCGGTGCGGACACCGGCGCCCCGATCGCGGTGAGCACGTCCAGCGTTCTGGCGCGCCGGGCGGCCCCGTCCGCGGTGGCGGGGAACCGGGCGACGGCCACCGGCCAGGCCGTCGGGGTCAGCGAACCCGCCAGGTCGGACAGGACGGTCACCTCGGCCGGGCACATCTCGGCCGGGCTGAGCAGCACGGTCTCGCCGGGACGGTGCCTGGTGTCGCGCCAGGTCTCGTCGCTGATGATGTGCAGCCCCTCGGAGAGGGCGGCCTCACAGGCCTGGTGCAGCAGCTCGGGCGGGGCGGCGGTCGCGGTGGGGTCGTCGGCGACGGAGAGCAGCAGCAGCCGGGGGTTGCCGCCCTCGGCACGCACTCTGCGTACGGTCTCCAGGAGCGCGTACGGATCGGGCACCCCGCCGCACTCCGCCGGGGTCGGCACCGGGTACGCGGACCGCCCGACGAGACGTGCCTGCGGTATCCACCAGGCGGGGCACGGGCGGGGCAGCATGAGGTCGCCGCCGTCCGCGGCGAGGAGCGCGAGGAGCAGCGACTGGGCGCCGCCGGCGGCGACCGTGTCGCCCGGTGCGCAGCCGAGTCCGCGGCGGGTCCAGTATCCGGCGGCCGCCGCCCGCAGCACGGGCCCGCCGCCGGGCGGCTCGGGGTCGGTGCGGAAGGCGGCGCCGGTGAGTGCGGCGGCCAGTTCGGGGAGCACCGGCAGTCCGGGTCCGGGGGCGGGCGGCCCGTAGCGGACCGGGCCGCGGCTCTCCGGAACCGTCCGCTGCATTCCCGCACCTCCGCTGTCGCCGGCCCCCAGAGACCTTTATACGTAGATTTGCCCGACCGGGCGACCGTGGGAACCGGGCCTCTCCGGGCGGGGTCCGCGCCCGCTGTCGGGGCTTCCGGCGCTCAGGTCCGGCCGGTGGCGCCCGCGACGTGTGACGACGCGCCGGGACCGGCGGAGGCATCTACCGGGCCGGACGGGGTACGACGATCGGTCAGCAGAGCCGCCGCACGGGGCCGTCCGCCGCACGGGCAGCCGTCCGGGGCGCGTAAACGATCACTGAGAGGGTTGGTCTCCATGGCATCCGCCGTCCCCCACAGCGGCCCGGTCCGCTTCGAACGGCTCACGGGCTGGCTCGGCGCCCGGGACCAGGCCCTGTTCCGGTCCGCGGCCGTCCGGCACTGGCCGGCCGCGGCGCCGGTGCTGCCCCGGCTGAGCCGCAGCGCCAACCATGGCCTGCTCTGGTTCGGCGCCGCCGCCGGGATCGCCGCGGTGGGCCGCTCGACCCGGGCGCGGAGGGCCGCGCTGCGCGGGGTGACCTCGCTGGCCGTGGCCTCGGCCGTCGTCAACACGGTGGCCAAGCGGTCGGTCCGCAGATCGAGACCGATACTGGACGCCGTACCGGTGATGAGACAGCTCAAGCGGCAGCCGCTCACCACGTCCTTCCCCTCCGGGCACGCGGCCTCGGCCGCCGCCTTCGCCACGGGCGTCGCACTGGAGTCGAAGGGCTGGGGCGCGGTCGTCGCGCCGCTCGCCGTCAGCGTCGTCGCGTCCCGCGTCTACACCGGGGTGCACTACCCGAGCGACGTGGTGATCGGGGCGGCGCTCGGGGTGGGTGCCGCCTTCGCGGTGCGGGGGCTCGTACCGACCCGCGACCAGCTGCCCGCCCCCGGCCGCCCGCACACCGAGGCACCGGTCCTGCCCGGTGGCGAGGATCTCGTCGTGGTGGTCAACAGGGCATCGGGTTCGGCCGCGGCCAAGTCGGCCCTCGTCAGGGACGCGCTGCCGCTCGCCGAGGTGGTGGAGTGCGATCCGGGCGAGCTGGTGGCCACCCTGGAGAAGGCCGCGCGGAACTGCCGGGCCCTGGGCATCTGCGGCGGGGACGGCACGGTCAACAGGGCGGCCGTGGTTGCGGCCCGGCACGGTGTGCCGCTGGCCGTCTTCCCCGGCGGCACCCTGAACCACTTCGCGTACGACGTCGGGATCGAGGAGGTCCACGACACCTGCCGGGCGCTGGCATCCGGCGACGCGGTCAAGGTCGACCTGGGCCGCTTCACACCGGGGCCGGACGGGCCCGGTGGCGGGCCGGGGCACTTCCTCAACACCTTCAGCCTGGGCTCCTATCCGGAGCTGGTGCGGATCAGGGAGCACTGGTCCCCGAAGATCGGCGGCTGGCCCGCCGGGGTGCTGGCGGCGGCGCGGGTGCTCAGCTCGCAGCGGCCGCTCCGGGCCGAGTTCCAGGGCGAACAGCGGACCCTGTGGATGCTGTTCGCGGGCAACGGCATGTACCAGCAGATGGGGCCGACCCCCGGCCGGCGTTTCGATCTGGCGGACGGGCTGCTGGATGTCCGGGTGGTGCACGGCGGCCGGCTGCCCGGGCTGCGGCTGCTGGCGGCGGCGCTCGCGGGGCCGCTGTCCCGCTCCCCCGTGCACGCGGCGCAGCGGCTGCGCCGGGTCCGGGTCGCCGGACTGGCGCCCGGCACGCCGCTCGCCTTCGACGGGGAGATCACGGAGGCACCGCCCACGCTGTGGATCGACAAGGACGACGAGGCGCTCACGGTGTACCGTCCACTGCCGCTGTAGCGGCGTCCGTCACATCGGGACAGACCTGGCCGGCCTCCGGCCAGGTCTTCTCGATGCCCCACCGGCGGAGCCCCGCTCAGGCAGCCCGGCCCGCAGGCAGCCCCGCTCAGGCAGCAGAGCCCGGGCGGATCACCGCCCTCTCCACCAGCAGCCGGGCGGCCGCCGCGATGCTCCGCGCGTCGATGCCGGCCGCGGCCAGCTGCTCCTGCGGGGTGGCCGACCCCGGCATGTTGCCGACCGCGAGCCGGACCAGCCGGGGCACCGGCCTGCCGTCGGTGAACGCCTCGGCGACCGCGTCCCCCAGACCGCCCTCGGGGTGGTGGTCCTCCACCGTGACCAGGCAGCCCGTCTGGTCCGCCGCGGTCCGCAGGGTCCCCGCGTCCACGGGCTTGACCGAGTAGAGGTCGATCACCCGCACGGCGATGCCCTCCTGCGCCAGGATGTCGGCCGCCGCCAGGCACTCGTGGAGGGTCTGGCCCGCGCCGACCAGGGTCAGTTCGTCGTTCGCGCCGGAGCGCAGGACCTTGCTGCCGCCGACCGGGAACTCCTCGTCGGGCCCGTAGATGACCGGGGTCTCCCCGCGGTTCGTGCGCAGATAGCGGATGCCGTGCGCGTCCGCCATCTCCGCCACCAGCCGGGCCGCCTGGTTGGCGTCGCTCGGATACAGAACCGTGCTGCCGTGGATCGACCGGAACATCGCCAGGTCCTCGAGCCCCATCTGGGACGGGCCGTCCTGGCCGATCGCCGTACCGACGTGCGAGCCGACGACGTTGATGTCGGCGGCGCCGACCGCCGCCATCCGGAAGAAGTCGTGCGCCCGGGTGAGGAACGAGGCGAAGCTGCACGCGAACGGAACATAGCCGCACGCCTGCATACCGACCGCGCCCGCCGCCAGCTGCTGTTCCGCGATATAGCACTCGAAGTACCGCTCGGGGTGCTTCTTCGAGAAGAACTCGGCGCGGGTCGAGTCGCCGACCTCCCCGTCCAGTACGACCACTTCGCCGCGAGCCGTGCCGAGGGCGGTGACCGCTTCGCCGAACGCGTTGCGCGTCGCGACCTCGTCGCCCTTCTCGTAGCGCGGCAGCACGAGCTCCCCGCTGCCGGTGATCCGCTGTGGCTCTACATCGGCGGGCTTGTGCACGTCGACCCGGATGGACCGCCGGCCGCCCAGCTCCTCGACGGCAGCGGCGGCGTCGGGCAGCGGTTTGCCGTGCATGCCCTCGCGGTCCTCGACGGAGGCCACCCCGCGTCCCTTGCGGGTGCCCGCGATGATCGCCGTGGGCTTGTCCGTGACGGCGAGCACCTCCTCGTACGCGGCGTCGACTGCGGCGATGTCGTGCCCGTCGACCTCGACCGTGTGCCAGCCGAAGGCCCGCAGCCTGCGCCCGTACGCCGCGAGGTCACGGCCGTGCCGGGTGGGTCCGCGCTGTCCGAGCCGGTTGACGTCGACGATCAGGGTCAGCCGGCCGAGGTTCTCGAACCCGGCGTGTTCGGCTGCCTCCCAGACGGAGCCCTCGGCCATCTCGCTGTCCCCGCTCAGCACCCAGACCCGGTAGTCCACCTGGTCCAGGCACTTTCCCGCGAGCGCCATGCCCACGCCGACCGGCAGCCCCTGCCCCAGCGATCCGGTGGCCACGTCCACCCAGGGAATGCGCGGCGTCGGATGGCCTTCGAGCCTGCTGCCCTCCTTGCGGAAGGTGAGCAGTTCCTCGTCGTCAATGGCCCCCGCCGCGCGGTACATCGCGTACAGGAGCGGTGTGGCGTGCCCCTTGGAGAGGACGAAGCGGTCGTTGCCGGGATGGTCAGGCCGGTCGAAGTCGTAGCGCAGATGCCGGGCGAGCAGTACGGCGGCGAGGTCCGCCGCGGACATCGATGAGGTGGGGTGCCCGGAGCCTGCCGCGTCCGCGGCGCGCACCGCGTCCACGCGGAGCTGCTGGGCCAGTTCGAAGAGTTCCGCGTGCTGATACGTGGTCATTGCTGTTCCCTTCCCGCGACCGGACCTTCAGCCGGGCCGGCGGTGCGGTGTCGAGCGGGCCGCCCCATCGGTGGGCGTGCCCGTTGCTCAGCCTGTCCCGGTCGCACAGCACCGCGTACCCGGTGCGCCGCGACGCGCACACGTTTCCCCGGCTTGGCGGCAGAGACACCGCCCCGGCCGGCCCCCGTGAATCGATCGGCGCACCACATCCAGGTACCAGAATGCGGGTATCAATATGCGAGATAGGTATCTCACTATTCGGCAGGAACCTCTACGGTGGTGACACCACTTCGGATGAGTTCGACGTCGAACAGGGAGATCCGCCATGCCGGAAGAGACAGCCGTATACACCCACGGTCACCACGAGTCGGTGCTGCGCTCGCACACCTGGCGGACCGCCGCCAACTCGGCGGCGTATCTGGTGGGCGAGCTCAAGCCCCATATGCGGATCCTGGACATCGGCTGCGGCCCCGGCACCATCACCGCCGACCTGGCGGCCCTGGTCCCGCAGGGCAGCGTCACCGGAGTGGACAGGGCGCCCGGGGTCCTGGAGAAGGCGCGCGCGCTGGCCGCCGAGCGCGGCCTGACCAACACCGGCTTCGCGGTCGCGGACGTCCACGCGCTGGACTACCCGGACGACACCTTCTGCGTGGTCCACGCGCATCAGGTGCTGCAGCACGTGGGCGACCCGGTGCAGGCGCTGCGCGAGATGCGGCGGGTCACCAAACCGGGCGGCATCGTCGCGGTGCGCGACGCCGACTACGGGGCGTTCACCTGGTACCCGGAGTCCCCGGTGATGGACGACTGGCTGGACCTGTACCACCGGGTCACCCACGGCAACGGCGCCGAACCGGACGCCGGGCGGCGGCTGTTCTCCTGGGCGCGGCAGGCGGGCTTCACGGACATCAGGACGACGGCCACCAACTGGGTCTTCGCCACTGAGGAGGAGCGCGCCTGGTGGAGCGGGCTGTGGGCGGACCGTACGACCGAATCGGTCTACGCGCAGCAGGCGGTCGAGGGCGGCCACGCGACGCCGGAGCAGCTGGCGGCGGTCGCGGACGCCTGGCGCGAGTGGGGCGCGCAGGACGACGGGTGGTTCCTGGTACCGCACGGCGAGATCCTCTGCCGGGTCTGAGGCACCCCGGAGGGGGCGGGGCTGCCGGGGTCCGCTCCCGCCGCCCCGGGGCCCGCTCCCGCCGCCCCGGATCTGACGTCAACTAGGCTTCTCCGCATGGAGATCCTGGGAACGACTCTGCGTATCTGCGTCGCCGACCTCGAAGCTTCGGTGTTCTTCTACGAACGCCTGACCGGCGCCAAAGCGCTGCGCTTCGAGCGCGGCGGGGTGTCCGTCGCCGCGGTCGGCTTCTTCCTTCTGATGAGCGGTCCCGAGTCGGAGCTGGAGATTCTGCGCAAGGTGACGGCGACCATCGCGGTACGTGATGTCGACGAGGCCCTCACCACGCTCACCGAGGTCGGCGCACAGGTCATCGCGGGGCCGGTACCGACCCCGGTGGGCCGCAATCTGATCGCGGTCCACCCCGACGGGTCGGTGTTCGAGTACGTCGACAGGAACGGGACCGGGGCCGGGCCCACCGCCTGAGCCGTACGGCCGCCCGGCCCCGGGTCCCCGGGGCCGTCAGCTCCGCGGCCGCATCCGGTACTCGTACGCCTCCGGCAGCGGATCGTCCGTGAGGGCCGACCAGACCTCGTTGAGGATCTCCGCGCCCTCCCGGAGGTCCGCCACCTCGAAGCCCGCTTCGAATACCGCACGCGCCGCCCCCGCATCCCCTTCGGCGAGCAGCAACTGGGCCTCGATCAGCCGGAACCGGCCACGGGCACGGGTCTCCTGGCCCAGCCGGTCCCAGACGCTCCGCGCGTCCGCTGTGCGTCCCACCGCGAGCAGTACGTCGATCGCCTCGCGCCCCAGGGCGGCCGTCACCGCCGTCCAGTCCCGGCCTTCGCGGCGCTCCTCGCAGAGGTCGTCGAAGGCCTCGGCGCAGCGGTCGGCCGCCCTCCCGTCGTGGCCCTCGCACCGGTCGGCGACCGCGAGGCAGCGCAGCAACGGCCAGCGGGACGGAGCCCGTTCAAGACCGCGCTCCCAACTGCGCACCGCCTGGGCCCGGTCGCCGCCGTGCCACTGGGCGATCCCCAGGTGGTACTCCGTCAGCGGCTCGGCGCGCGACGTCTCCAGCATGTCCCGCCAGTGCCTGGAGACCAGCGACGGGCCGGGCGGGGTGACCTCGCGCGGCGCCGGGAAAGCACCCGAACGGCACAGTTCGAGCCAGGGCTGCTGGTCGTCGCCGAGCGCGGACTCGTCGAACGGCGTACCGGGCAGCTTGTACCCGCCGCGCAGCACTTCGAGCGCGCCCCAGCCGGAGCCGGTGGCAAGCATCTCGTGCGGTTCGCGGTCCACGCTGCCGCGCCACGCCTCGTGGGCGGCCTCGACCGCGGCCCTGGGCAGGGCGGCTTCGAGCCGGGCCGCCGCCTCGCCGCGCGCCGCGGCCCAGTCGTCGCCGTGGACGGCCGACGCATCCGCTTCGAGCGGCCCGTACGCCTCCAGCCAGCTGAACTCGGCGCCCGCTTCCAGGCGTACGTGCTCCAGCTGGGTACGGGCGAGACCCGCCTGGATCTCCGCGTAACCCACGGTGCCCGGTTCGGTCAGCCACTGCTGCCAGCGCCGGCCGCCGGTACCCGAACCCCACAGGAAGAGCTTGCGCCCGCGCAGCTGGTCGGTCGATGTCTGGACGAGCCCCCGTCCTTCCTCGTCCAGCGAGGCGATCCACTTCCTTGCCTCGGGCGGGACTTCGTAGAAGTAGTCGGCCGGGTACTCGCTGCGGAGGGGATACGTGCGGTCGGCGCCGTTCCACTCGGGGACCGGGACGCGGCGCAGGCTGCGCTCGTAGCCGAAGTGCCAGGCCTCGTCGGCGGGGGCCAGGACACGGGTCCCCGGGCCCTCGGGCACGGCGATGTTGGACCACCAGTAGGTGGGCACCGGCTGCTCGTGCGGGTTGCGGATCCGGACGCCGACGTAGAGGAAGTCGGAGTCCTCCGGCAGCCAGAGGTCCACCTGGAAGGGCAGGTCGCGCAGCCGCTCCCACTCCCAGAGCCGCAGCATCTCACCGCCGTCGGGCGCGGTCACCAGCGCGGCGTGCAGCGGGGCGCAGCTGAGGGTGGTGTGTCCGGTCGCGCCGATGTTCCACTCGATGCCGCCGGAGAACCAGGCGCCGTTCAGCGCGAAGTCCGCGGGCTGGAGCACGGGGTTGCGGTAGAGCAGCTCCCGGCCGGACGGCTTGTGGAACAGGGATTGGATCCGGCCGCCGAGGCCGGGCAGCACCGTGGCCCGCAGCCGGTCGTTCTCGATCACGATCGTGTCGATGCCGGTGGCCGTGCGGTCCCTGCCGTACCCGTCTAGGACGCGCACGGGCAGCACACTGGTCAGCGGCTCGTACCCGACCTGGCGGGCCATGTCGTGCGGGAGTCCGGCCCGCCCCTCGACGTCCACGGTGTGCATCTCGTCGAGCGGGCGCAGCGCGGGAAGCGGGTTCTCCGGCCCCAACGGGGCAGCGGGCAGCGTCATTACGGCACGTCGCACGGTCGTGGCCAAGGCAACCTCACTCGCTCGTGGGGGCAGCCGTCCGCCCGGCCCCTCCCCTGATGACCATGGAACACCGGCCGGCCAGGTCTGACCAGGGGTTCCCGCAGACCGGTTTATCCGAAAGGCTGCCCGATCCACGCGGCGGGCCGCTCGCAGGAAGCGGACGGCCTCTCTGGGAAATGGGCGGGCCGCTCGAAATAAAATTGGTCGGCGCCGGACGCGGAGCGCCCCGTACCCTTCGCCGGGAACGGTGTACGAACGAGACGAGGGCGGACGAGATGGCCGAGCAGCACACCTACCGGGTCATTGTGCGGGGCACCTGGGACGGGCTGACCGACGATTCACGGACCCGGCTGCTCGCCGAAGTCGACGACCACGGGCTGACGCAGATGCACTTCACCGAGCAGGGCTCCCTCACCTACGACAGGGTTCTGAAGCACTTCTCGTTCCGCTATGTCGTCGTCTCCGACGCGGCGGACGGCGAGGAGATGGCGGGCGCCATCGCCGAGGACCGGGCCGAGACCGCGCTGAAGGAGCTGGGGCACGGCTTCGGGCCACTGCGCTCGACCGTGACGGACATGGACACCATGAAAATCAACCGCAAGGGCCGCTGACCGGGCCGACGCGGTCGGGGCGGTCGGGAACGGTCCGGAACGGTCCGGAAGGCGGGTCCCGAGCGGTCCGGTCCGGAAGACGGCCCCGGCTCCAGAGGGCAGAGTCCAGGGGTCCGTCCGGCGGGCCCGGGGATCCGGCGGGCCCGGGGGCCCGTTCGGCGGTGCCGCCGTCAGCGGACCGTCATCTCGGCGGTGAACGCCCAGCGTTCGTGGTCCCGCCAGACCCCGTCGATGAAGAGGAAGTCCGGCGAGTACCCCTCGAGCCGGAAGCCGGCGCGGCGGATCAGCGTCAGCGACGCCTCGTTGGCGGGCTGGATGTTGACCTCAAGGCGGTGCAGGCCGAGCGGGCCGAAGGCGTACGCCATCACCAGGCGCAGCCCCTCCCCCATCAGGCCCCGGCCGGCGGCGTGCGCGAACGCGCCGTATCCGAGCGCCCCGCTCCGGAACGCGCCCTCGACGATGTTGTTGATGTTGATGAACCCCGCGATGCGCCCGGCCGCCTCACCCTCCCGTTCGCAGACCAGGAAGCCCGCCTTGGTCGGGTCCTCGATCAGCCGCCGCGCGTAGACCAGGAAGCTTTCGGGGTCGGCGGGCGGGGCGAGCCAGGGGTGGTGCAGTTCCCTGCTCTCCCGTACCAGTGCGGTGAACTCCCCGGCGTCCTCGTACGAGAAGGCGCGTACGCCCACCCGGGGCCCCGAGGCCAGATATTCGGTCGTGTCTGACATCGGGCCAGATTAGACCGCCCGGGGCGCGCGCTACGGGTGGCCCGGGTTCGCGCCCCGGCGGTTCAGATCAGTGCCGGGACGTCCAGGGTGAGGGTGCCCGCGCCTGCGTCCAGGACCGCGGGTACGCCGAGCGGCATCGTCTGCGCCGTGGAGCAGTGCCCGAAGCCGAACTCCCCCGCCACCGGGACACCGAGACCGCCGAGCCGGTCCAGCAGTACCTCCCGCACCTCGTCGCCCGGGGTGCACTCCTCCCAGGAGCCGAGAGCGATGCCCGCGACGCCGTCCAGCAGGCCCGAGCGGAGCAGCTGGGTGAGGATCCGGTCGATGCGGTAGCCCTCCTCACCGATGTCCTCGATCAGCAGCAGCCCGCCTCGCCCGGTGGGACGGGCGTGCGGAGTGCCGAGTTCGGCGGCGAGGAGCGAGACGCAGCCCCCGAAGGTGATTCCGGCCGCCCGGCCCGGGACCAGGGTGCGGGCGGTGCCGAGGCCGAGCGTGCGGACCGTGTCGGGCTCGAACAGCGTGGCGCGCAGGGATTCCTGGGTCTCCGCGTTCTCGATGAAGCTGAGCGCCGCGGTCATCGGGCCGTGCAGGGTGGAGAGCCCCATCCGTACCGCGAACGCCTCGTGCAGCGCGGTCACATCGCTGTAGCCGACGAACACCTTGGGCCCGGCCGCGCGCATCGCCGCCCAGTCCAGCAGATCGGTCATGCGCTGCGCGCCGTAACCGCCGCGTGCGCAGAGGACCGCGGAGACCTCCGGGTCGCACCAGGCCGTCTGGAGGTCGCGGGCGCGCGCCTCGTCGGCGCCCGCGAGGTACTTGAACCGCGGGTGCCTGTCGAGCACATGGGGCATCACGACCGGGTCCAGGTCCCAGCCGCGAAGGATGTCGAGCCCCGCCGTGAGCCGGTCCTCGGGGACGGGCCCGCTGGGCGACACAACGGCGACCCTGGCACCCGGCCGCAGCCGGGCGGGCCGGGTCAGCGGCACCAGGGCGGGTGCCGCGATGCCGGGCGGCGTGGGGCCGGGAGCCGCCGGGGACCGCGCGGCGAGGGACGACTGCGTGAGGGACGGGGATGTCAGGGGCGGCGGAGGGGTGGACGGCGGCGTGAGGGACGGAGGTGTGATGGGCGGCGGCGTGAGGCTCATTGCTCCAGCTCCAGGGCGGGTACGTCGGGCCGGTCGATGCCGAAGGTCTGTGCGTACAGGGAGAGTTCGGCCTCCAGCGCGCGGACCATGGTGTCGGCCCTGCGGAAACCGTGCCCCTCGCCCTCGAACGTCAGATAGGCGTGCGGCACGCCCCGGCCGGCCATCCGGTCCAGGAACCGCTCGCACTGCACCGGCGGGCAGATCACGTCATCCAGCCCCTGGAGCAGCAGGAACGGCGCTGACACCCGGTCCGCGTGCTGGGCGGGCGAGCGGTCGTGGTACCGCTCGGGAACCTCGGCGAGCGGCCCGATGAGGGTCTCCAGGTACTGGGACTCGAAATCGTGGGTGCCGTCATCGGACGCCCAGTCGGTCAGATCGAGGATGGGATACATGATGGTGCCGCAGGCGTAGACACCGGACGACGCCAGCGAGGCGGCCGAGGTCCAGCCGCCCGCGCTGCCGCCGCGGATCGCGAGCCGGGCCGGGTCGGCGGTGCCCTCGTCCGCGAGCGCCCCGGCGACGGCCGCGCAGTCCTCCACGTCCACGACGCCCCACTGCGCGCGCAGCCGGTTGCGGTACTCCCGGCCGTAGCCGGTCGAACCGCCGTAGTTCACCTCGGCCACGCCGATGCCGCGCGAGGTGAAGTAGGCGATCTCCAGGTCGAGTACGAGCGGCGTACGGCTGGTGGGGCCGCCGTGCGCCCAGACCACGAAGGGCGGCAGCTCGCCGTCGGGTGCGGTCAGGTCCGGGCTGTGCGGCGGGTGGATGTGGGCGTGGATCTCCCGGCCGCCGGGCCCGGTGAACGTACGGGTCTGCGGATCGGGGTAGTAGGCGGGATCAACCGCGTCCCGGTGCGGGGAGCCGATGACCCGGATATGGCCGGTACTGGTGTCGAGTTCGACGATCTCGAACGTGGAGCGCGGACTCGCCGCGAGGCCGACCACCTGGCTGCCGTACGCGGACAGGGCCGGGGCCCACTCGCTCCAGCGGCCCGGCGCGTCGACGAGTTCGCCGGTCTCCGGGTCCAGTACGCCGAGCGCGGTGCCGCCCGCTCCGTGGACGACGGCGATCAGCCCGCTGTCCAGCGGCTCGAACCACTTCTGGCCGATCTTCCAGAGCGGTCCGCCGAACTCCTCGTCGCGGGGGCAGAGCGCGACGGCCGCGCCGTCCTGGTCAGCCCGGTAGAGGTTCCACCAGCCGGTGCGGTCGGACGCGAACAGCAGCCGCCCGTCGGCCGTCCAGCCGACCTGCGCGACGGACTCGCCGGGCCCCCCGGCGAAGTGCCGGGCCCCCTCGAAGAGGCCGTCGTCCGTGACATCGGCGACCATGACGTCGGTCCCGTCCCACGGCATCCGCGGATGATCCCAGCCCAGCCACGCGGCGCGCCGCCCGTCCGGCGAGAGCCGTGCGCCGGTGACGAAACGGTGCCCCCCGTCGGAGAGTTCGCGTACGGCAGCCCGGTCCCCGGCAGCGGAGCCGTCCAGCGGTACGGCCGCGAGGACCCGGCGCACGTCGGTGGGCGAGCCGCCGGTGAACTCCTCCAGTACGCACCAGACTTCGCCGCGGTCCAGGTGAATCTCCGGGTCCACCCAGCGCAGTCCGCCGCCCACGACGGAGACCGGGGTGAGCGGCCTCGGCTGCCCCGTGCCGTCCTGCGCGTCCGGCTCGTACGCGTAGAGCCGCTGGTCGGCGAAGTGGACGAAGACCACGAGCGGTCCGCCCGCGGGCCGCACCGCTCCGGCCCAGGGCTGCCCCCCGTACTCGATGACCCGGCTGCGGACGTTCCACGGAGCGGGCAGGGCCGTCTCCTCGCGGCCGTCCGCCCGCCGCCGCACCAGCGCGCGCCGGCCGCCCTCGGCGGGGCGCGGCGCGGTCCACCACACCTCCTCGCCGACCGTGCCGACGAACTCGGGACGGCCGTCCTGCGACGCCGCGAGGGCGGCGTCGATCGGTGAAGGCCACGTTCCGTAGGCCCCGGTGGATGCCATGCTGCCAACTCCCCTATGCGGTACGCAGATAGTGATCGAGCACCCGGACACCGAAGTGCAGTGCGTCCACCGGCACCCGCTCGTCGACCCCGTGGAACAGGGCCTGATAGTCGAACCCGGCGGGCAGCCTCAGCGGCGAGAAGCCGTACCCGGTGATCCCCAGCCGGGAGAACTGCTTGGCGTCCGTGCCCCCCGACATGCAGTAGGGCACCACATGCCCCTCCGGTGCGAACTTCTCGACGGCCGCGCGCAGTTTCGCGTACGTCGGCGAGTCCACCGGCGCTTCGAGGGCCACCTCGCCGTGGTCGAACTCCCAGTCGACGTCCGGCCCGGTGAGCCGGTCGAGCGTCGTGCGGAACTCGTCCTCGCCGCCGGGGAGCATCCGCCCGTCGACGTACGCCGTCGCGCGCCCTGGGATCACGTTGACCTTGTAACCGGCTTCCAGGATCGTCGGGTTGGCGCTGTTGCGGACGGTCGGCTCGACCAGCGCGGCTGCCGGGCCGAGCTTCGCGAGCAGCGCGTCCACGTCGAAGTCCGGTGCGGTGGTGTCGGTTTCGATGCCGTGCAGCGCGGCGATCTCGGTGAGCGCGGCCCGCACGGTCGGGGTGAGCCGCACGGGCCACTGGTGTTCGCCGATCCGGCCGACGGCGGCGGCGAGCCTGCTGACCGCGTTGTCCCGGTTGACCTTGGAGCCGTGGCCGGCCTTGCCGTGCGCCGTGAGCTTCAGCCAGGCGGTACCGCGCTCACCGGCCGCGATGGGGTAGATGGGCAGGTCGGAGCCCGCGTGGAAGGTGAAGGCACCGGATTCGCTGATCCCCTCGGTGCAGCCCTCGAAGAGTCCGGGGTGGTGGTCGGCGAGGAAGCCGGAGCCGTCGACGGCGCTCGCCTCCTCGTCGGCCGTGTAGGCGATGACGATGTCGCGCCGGGGGCGCACGCCCTCGCGCGCCCAGGCCCGCACCACCGCGAGGACCATCGCGTCCATGTTCTTCATGTCGATGGCACCGCGCCCCCAGACCACACCGTCGCGGATCTCACCGGAGAACGGGTGCACGGACCAGTCGTCCGGTTCGGCGGGCACCACGTCGAGGTGACCGTGGACCAGCAGCGCGTCCGCCGACGGATCGGTGCCCGGGATCCTCGCGACCACATTGGTCCGCCCCGCGGTGCGCTCAAGCAGCGTCGGCTCGATCCCCGCACCGGCCAGGCGCTCGGCGACGTACTCCGCGGCGGGCCGCTCCCGGCAGTCGCCGCCGCCCCGGTTGGTCGTGTCGATCCGGATCAGTTCCGAGGTGAAGTCCACCACCTCGTCGAGCGCCCGGGCGTCCAGCTGGACCGCCGCCATCGGGTTCACGTCAGCCATACTGTTCCTCCACCGCGGACGAGACGAGCGTCGTAACCGCCTTGAAGGTCCGAATGCCCTCATACATCGTCGCGCTGGTGTACGCGACACGCCGTTCGGCCGTCCGCCGGACCCCCGGAACGACGCTCGCGGCACCCACCAGATGCTCCGCGTCGAACTCCAGCTCCACCGTGAACGACGTACCGGTAACGGGTTCGTGGCGCACGGCGAGCGCGGTGGCTTCCGCTGCGGCCGACCGGATGTCGGAGGCCGTACGGGCCGGGGTGCGGCAGACCGCCGCGTACCGCGAGACATGGTCCTTCACCGCCACCGTACGGGCCCGGGGCGCGTAGCCCAGCGCGTCGGCGCAGGCCAGGTCGTCGCCGGTGACGAGCACCACGGGGACTCCGTACTCCGCGACGACATGTGCGTTGAGAAGGCCCTCGCTCGCCCGTACGCCGTTGAGCCAGACCCCGGTGATCGAGTTGGCCAGGTAGGTGTGGGCGAGTACGCCCTCCATGCCGGCGCCGGTGTGGTAGCCGACGAAGGCGATCCCGTCGACATCGCCGTGCTGGACGCCCTCCACCATGGACAGCGACTTATGACGGCCCGTGAGCATCTGGACCCGCTCGTCGAGCTGCTCGATGAGCAGATTGCGCATGGACCAGTGGGCTTCGTTGATGAGCACCTCGTCGGCGCCCCCGTCGAAGAAGCCCAGGGCGGCGGCGTTCACGTCGGACGTGAACAGGGACCGGCAGCGTTCCCACTGCGCGCTGCCGGGCAGCACGTCACCGGGCC
This sequence comes from Streptomyces sp. NBC_00466, assembly GCF_041433995.1. NCBI lineage: Bacteria > Bacillati > Actinomycetota > Actinomycetes > Kitasatosporales > Streptomycetaceae > Streptomyces > Streptomyces sp. NBC_00466. The sequence goes on from NZ_CP107896.1 coordinate 285,628, forward strand.
AGGTCACACCGGTCGCGCCCTCCATGTCGGCGCTGATGAGGATCTTCATGCCTCGAAACCGTACGCGCTGCCGAGCCGCCTCGGCCACAGCTGTGGATAACTATCGGTGGTCCAGACCAGTGAACTCACCTCGTATGGCCTACGACCAGCCCTTTCCGCGGAAGCGACCGGTCGTACTACTGACGGGCCTTGCCACCGGAAGCGGCCAGGCAGCCTTGCCGGCCGGCCGCGGACTCCGCCCGTCCCGGGCACCGCGCGCCCCTGACCGCACGGTGCCCGGCCACCTCACAGCGCGGCTGCTCCCGCCCTCGCTCCGTCAGAACGTGGGGCGGACCGCCCCGACCGGCTCGCCGTGGCCGAGTACCGGCGCGGTGGCGAGTGCCCGAAGCGTCTCGTCGCCGTCCACGTCCACACCGAGGTGGCGCAGCGCGGCGACCATCACCACGGGCCGGGACCGCTGGGAGCCGTCGGCGATCTTGAGCGACACGGCGGACCCGTCGGGCAGGCCGAGCGCGTACACGCCCTCGGCGCCGTCCTTGACGACGGCCCCCGGCAGGGCGCCCATGATCCGCGTCACGTCCCGGCCGGTGCCGCCGACGTACTGCGGGTGTGTGTTCATCGCGCGGGCCACGCGCTGTTCGAGACTGCCGTCCGGTGCCGAGGCCAGGCGCCCGAACGCCCGGCCGAGACCCCGCAGGCTGATGGCGAACAGGGGCGCGCCACAGCCGTCGATCCCCGTGGCGGCGACCCGCTCGCCCGCCAGTTCCTCCAGCGTCTCGCGCAGCACCACCTGGAGCGGGTGCTCCGGGTCGAGATACGTGGCGGTGTCCCAGCCGTTCACGACGCAGGTCGCCAGCATCGCGGCATGCTTGCCCGAGCAGTTCATCGTCAGCGGCGAGGGCTGTCCCCCGCCCGCCAGGTACGCGCGCAGCGCGCCCTCACCGATGGGCAGGGCTGCCGTGCAGCGCAGCGCGTCCGTGCCGAGCCCGGCCGAACCGAGTATCGCCCGCACGCCGTCCAGGTGGATGTCCTCCCCGGAGTGGCTGGCGCAGCCCAGGGCCAGGAGTTCGCCGTCGAGGCCGAGCCCGGCGCGGAGCATGCCGAGCGCCTGGAGGGGCTTGTTGGACGAGCGCGGGTACATCGGGGCGTCGACGTCCCCGATCCGCAGGATCTCCGAACCGTCCGGGCCGGTCGCGAGGACCGTCCCGTGGTGCACGGACTCCAGGAAATCCCCACGCCAGACCTCGGCCACCACGGTGTGCATCAGATACGTCCGCCTCTCCAGTTCGAGTCAGGTCGAGTCAGTTCGAGTCAGGTCGATTCAATTGAGTCAACTGTCGACAGTTATCACTTGGCATCGAACCTGTCGAATACGAAGGCGATTTCGCCAACCACCCTTGACACCTGCGGAAACGTGGCTGTCAACTGTCAACACTTTGGCGGTCCAGAGGAGGCGTTCCCCGTGAGTGAAACACTGCAACGCGGACTCGCCGTCCAGATCGCCGAGGTGCTGCGCGAACGCCTGCTCGGCGGCCACCTGCGGCCCGGGACCCGGATCAACGAGGTGGTTCTCGCAAGGGAGCTCGGCACCAGCCGGGGTCCCTTGCGCGAGGCCGTACGGCAACTCGCCAGCGAGGGGCTGCTCGTGCACAACCCCAACCGCGGCGCCACGGTGTTCGCGGCCGAACCCGACGATGTCCGGGCCCTGTTCGAACTCCGTACGGCGCTGGAGACGACGACCGCCCGGCTCGCCGCGGAGCGCCGCGACGAGAAGGACGTCGCCGCGCTGCGCTCGGCCTGTGCGCGGGCGCGGAAGACCATCCAGAGCGGCCGGCGCTTCGTGCACCGGCTGGACCTGGACTTCCACCGGACCCTGACGGACACCGCGCGAAGTCCCCGCATCGCCGAGCAACTGTGGCGGGTGCAGCAGCAGATCATCCTGCTGCGCAGTCCGCTGGACGTTCCGGCGGCCCACACGGCCGACTCCCTGGACGACCACGAGGAGATCACCGCCGCCGTCGCGGACGGTGACGGCGTGCGCGCCGCGGCGCTCATGGATCTCCATCTCGGCCGGGTGCGGTCCCACATGGCAAGCGCCCCGGCCGTCGGCTCACCCCTGACGGGCCCGGCCGCCGGCTGACCCCTGACGGGACAAGTCCCGTCACCGTCGGGCGGGTGCCTCCGCGCTCCGGCGCGGTTCACCCTGCCCTTTCCGCCTCCGGCCGGTGTTCCCCGGCAACCGGTCCGCTCCCTCCTCCCCCGTCACCCTGCCGAACCGTCCGGCCCCGCCGGGCCACTGGAGTACCCGAAATGACCGAACCCTCTGCCGTGGCGGCGCCCTCGCGCGAGCGCCGCACCCCCGGACTGCTCGTCGCCGCACTGCCCGTGGTGCTGATGCTGGCCCTCATGATCGTGGGCACTCTCCGGTTCGACCTCGACCCCGTGGTCCTCCTCGTCGCGGCCTGCGCCGTCACCGGCGTCATCGCCCGGTGGCTCGGCGTCACCTGGAACGAGATGCTCACCGGCATACGGTCGAAGATCGACGACGCGATGCCGGCGCTGCTGATCCTGATCTCCATCGGCATGCTCATCGGCACCTGGACGCTGAGCGGGACGATCCCCATGATCGTCGACTGGGGCCTGAAGGCCATCCAGCCCTCGTGGATCGTGGTGCTGGCGTTCCTGATCACGATGGTCGTCTCGACCGTGACCGGCACCTCCTGGGGCTCCGTCGGCACCGTCGGCGTCGCCCTGATCGGCGTGGCCGGCGGACTCGGTGTGTCCCTGCCCATGACGGCGGGCGCCATCATCTCGGGCGCCTACTTCGGCGACAAGATGTCCCCGATGTCGGACACCACCAACCTGGCTCCCGCCGTGGCCGGTTCGAACCTCTTCGAGCACATCCGGCACCTCCTCTGGACGACCGGCCCGGCCGCAGTGCTCTCCTGCGTCCTGTACCTCTTCCTGGGCCGCACCCAGCACGCCGACGGCCATGCCGCCCAGCGCACGGTGGCCCTGCGGACCGTGCTGGAGCAGGGGTTCCACTTCAACCTGCTGCTTCTCCTGCCGCCCGCGGCGGTGCTGGTGGGCGCCATCATGAAGAAGCCGCCCCTGCCGACGATCCTCGTCTCGTCGGCGGTCGCGGGGATCCTGGGCGCCGTCTTCCAGGGCTTCTCCCTCCAGCAGATCGGCGCCTCCGCCTCGACCGGCTTCACTACGTCGATGCTGAGCGGCCACCCCCAGCACCTGTCCGCGGCGGCGGACACGCTCCTCAACCGCGGTGGCATGTCGTCGATGGCGTCGACCATGCTCATCGGACTCGCCGGCTTCGCCTTCGCGGGCATCCTGACCGAGACCGGCTGCCTGGACGTCCTGATGCGCCGGCTGCTCACCAAGGTCCGCCGGACGGGCGGAATCGTCCTCGCCACCTCGCTGACCTCGGTGGGCGCCGCTCTCACGATGGGGGTCTCGTACCTGACGATCATCGTGCCGGGCCAGGCGTTCCGCGAGATCTACCCCGAGCGCGGGCTCGCCCCGAAGAACCTGTCGCGCACCCTGGAGGACTCCGGGACGGTCTTCGTACCGCTGGTGCCGTGGACCGAGGCCGCCACCTACATGTCCACGACCCTGGGCGTCGCGACGATGGCCTACGCGCCCTACGCGTTCCTCAACTACTTCGGCGTGATCATCGCCGTGATCTGCGGCTACACCGGCCTCGGCATCGCCCGCCAGGAACCGGTACGCAAGGCCGCCGAGGTACCGGTGCCGGCCGCCGTCTGAGGGCCGGCCCTGGTGAGCGGGGCCCGCCGGCTCCGGCCGGAAGGTGTTTCCGGCCGGAGCCGCGCACAACCGCCGGTCCAGCGGCGCCCGGGTCAGCCGAGTCCGAGGGCACTCATGGTCTGGTCGGCCATGTGCTGCTCCCCGAGGGCGTTGGGGTGGACGGGCACGATGTTCCGCCCGAACAGGAGCGGCTCGATCCACCGGGTGCCGACGGCCTTGCACGCGTCATGCCCCTCGGACGCCTGGGAGAAGTCCACGTAGACGGCTCCGGTCTCCTGGGCCGCACGCTTGACGGCGGCGTTGAGGTGCGCCTGGATGGCGCGCAGATAGGGCACGTCGCCGGAGGCGATCGGGAGCTTCGCGAAGCAGGACGGGTCGGCGGTCGCGGGCGTGATCCAGGGGTAACCCAGCGCGGCCACCCGGGCGTTGGGCGACTTGGCGCGGATGTTCCGCAGTGACTTCACGAGCGCGGGATAGGTGTTCGCGTCGATCTGGTCCTCGAACGAGGAGCCGTTCTTGTCCTTGCAGGGGCTGCCCTTGCCGCCGCTGAGGACGCCCGCGGTGCCGCAGGCCAGCAGGGCGTTGATGAACGTGCTGTTGTCGTTGCCGCCCATCGTGAACGTCACCAGGTCGGTGCCGGCGCTCAGCGCGTCCGTCTGGGGCGCCACTCCCGGGTACTGGGATTCGGTGAAGTCCTTGGTCTGAGCTCCGCCGCAGGTCACGTCCTTGAGATGGGCGCCCGTCGCGGAGGCGATGTCGTGGGGGTAGTTCGCGGTGGAGCGCAGGCACAGCAGGTTGCTGGTGTCGATGGGCAGAATGCCCGAGCCTGCGCTGTAGCTGTCGCCGAGGGCGACGTAGTCCAGAGGCGACGTGGCGTGTGCGGTGGCGCCGGTGAAGCCGGCGGTCAGCGCACCCGCCAGAGCTGACGCGACCATGGCATGGCGGAGCTTGGGCATGTGCTCTCTCTTCTCACGAGGGGCGGAGGCGCAGCCGCAACGGACACGGCCGGCCTTCACGAGAAAAAGCGGCTTGAGCAAAAGCAGGCGACAGCACCGCCGGCGCGCGCGCCTTTGGCCATGGAGTACCGAATACGGGATTACCGTCGGGTACTACCGATAGGTAATGTGGCCCAACAGCGCTCAGGGGTCAACGGTGTTGGCAGCGGTTTCTGAACGTTCCTCCGCTCCACGGCACACCGACACGTCGGCAGGCGAACGGCCGGCGTCTCGTCATCCCCATCGGCGGTGGCCGGGCAGAACCCAGCCACCACCAGAAGGACCAGAGGTCTACGCCGGTGGAGGCCGGTCGGTCTGGGCCCAGGGAGGCCCGGTTGGTCTGGATCGGCTAACTTTCCCGGATTCGGCACATCCACGGCCCTCCACGGGGAATACCGGATCAAATCGACTCCTCTCCCCCCGGGGCGCACTGATGGCGACTGCTCTGTTCGCGCCGGACACCCGGCGCCCGATGGTGCTCGTCGCGCAGATGGTGCTGGTGGCCGCCGCCTACTACGGATCGGCGCGCCTCGGCCTCCTCAGAGAGGTGCTCGTCGACGGTGCGGTGATCACGCCGCTCTGGCTGCCCACCGGTGTCGCGCTCAGCGCCCTGCTCTACATGGGGCTGCGTGTCTGGCCCGGTATCGCCGTCGGCGCCCTGCTCTCCATCGCCACGATCAGCAACACCCTCACCAAGCCCGGTGTCACCATCGCGGCAGGCAACACTCTGGCTCCCGTCTGTGCGTTCCTGCTGCTGCGCAGGGTGGGCTTCCGCCCGGAGCTCGACCGGCTGCGGGACGGCGTGAACCTGGTCTTCCTGGGTGCCATGGCGGCGATGCTGGTCAGCGCCTCCATCGGCTGCGGGACACTGGCGGCGACCGGCCAGCTCCCCCTCCGGGACTTCTGGCCGGTCTGGGCGGCGTGGTGGACCGGTGACGTGACGGGGGTACTCGTGGCCACCCCGGTACTGCTGGTGCTGCGCAAGGCCAGGCTCCCCCGGGCCACCGACAGATGGCTGGAGGCGAGCGCGCTGGCCGTCGCCGCGGTCGTGGTCACCCTGCTGGCCACGCGGAACTCGATCCCCCTCCTCTTCCTCGTCTTTCCGCTGCTCATCTGGGCGGCGCTCCGCTTCCAGCTGCCCGGCAGCGCACCCTGTGCGTGTCTGGTCTCGGTCTTCGCAGTGCTCGCTGCGACCGAGTACAGCGGCCCCTTCCGCCACCGGAGTCTCTACGAGGCGACGGCCAATGTCGCGGTGTTCAGCGGCTCGGTGGCGCTGACCGCCCTGCTGCTGGCCGCGATCGTCACCGAGCAGCAGAACATCCGCAGCAAGATCGAGCTGGCCTGTGTGGAACTGGCCGACCTGGTCGAGCAGCTCGCCCCCGGGCAGATGGACATCCTGCCGCCCGCCGGCGACGAGCCCGGCTGACCCACCCGCCCGGCCGGGTCAGCCGGCTCGGTGGCCTCAGGAAGCCGCAGCGAGCACGAACCAGCGCGCCGGCAGCTCGATCCGGGTGCCGTCAGCCATGTGTTCGGTCTGGGCCAGCGCCGTGTCCCCGCTCGCCAGTGCCGTCAGCCCCGCGCCGATGAGCAGCTCGGGCACCTCCTCCTCGGAGGCGTCGGCCGGCTTGAGACCGTGTTCGATGACCTTGCGCAGCTTCGCCGGCGGCCCGCCGGGACCTGCCGTCGCCTTCTGGAGCACCTCCTTCGACTCGGGTGTCAGCTCCACGACGAAAGCCCGCCCCCGCTCGCCCAGCAGCGCCGCGACGGCCGCGGCGACTGCCGGGCGCGCCTCGGGTTCGCTCTGGTGGATGACCGCGCGCATATAGACGTTGGTGTCCCCGATCCGCCGGCTCAGCGCCCGGACCGCGTCCGCGTCGACCAGGTCGAGCTGAGCGAACTCGGCCACACCCGCGGTGTCGGCCCGGCGCGCGTGCCCGATCGCGGCGTGCGAGAGGTCCACCCCCAGCGCGCGGGCGAAGACGGTGGACAGATAGCGGGTCTGGGTGCCGTTCCCGCAGCCGAGGTCCACGACCGGCAGTGAGGTGTCGGCGTACGGCAGCAGCAGCTCACTGTGCGGTACGGAAGTGAGCGACGGATCCGAGTCCCAGATCGCCTCGCCCGGAGTGTCCGATGTGGTCGACCAGAACCCTTCCCACGACTCCCGGTACTGCGGCGACACGTGCATACGTACTCCCAAGTCCCTTGCGCCCTCGGTGCTCTGCTGAAGAACGACTACCGTTTCCGGGTCGGTGTCGGCAAGAGCACGGACGGACTCAGCCGCCTGCGGCCGCCGCTCTCACCTGGTGCTCGCTCCGGGGCGCGGCGCCCGGGTCAGCGCCTGTTCGAACCAGACGGTCTTGCCGTGCGCGTTGGCGCTGGTACCCCACTCGCGGGCGAGAGCGCTCACCACCAGCAGCCCACGGCCCGACTCGTCGTCGCTGACCTCGCAGAGCAGGGCGGCCGTCCTGACCAGGCGCAGCCCGACCTCGTGGGTACGGCCGTGCCTGACGGCGTTGGTGACGAGTTCGCTGACCATCAGCTCGGCCGGCTCCACCGCGTCCGGCAGTCCCCAGTCGAGCAGTTGCCCGCGGACCAGCCGCCGGGCCCGCGCCACTTCGCGGGGGTCGAGGGCGAGCTGCCACTCGGCGACGTCGTCGGCGGGGATCCCGTTCACCCTGGCCATCAGCAGGGCCACGTCGTCCTTGCGGCCGCCGCTCGGGTTCAGCGCGCGGATGATCGTGTCGCAGGCGTCGTCCATGGAGGCGGCGGGGTGTGCGGCGGACGCGCAGAGCGCGGCGAGGCCCGCCCCGATGTCCTGGCCGCGCACCTCGACCAGACCGTCGGTGCAGAGGATCAGCCGGTCGCCGGGGCTCACCCGTACGGTCGCGGTCTCGAAGGCGACACCGCCGACACCGATGGGCGCGCCGGTCGGCAGATCGAGCAGTTCGGCCCGGCCGTCGGCGGCCCGGACCAGGACCGGCGGGATGTGCCCGGCGTTGGCGATCTGGAGTTCGGAGCGGATCGGGTCGTAGACGGCGTACAGACAGGTCGCCAGATACTGCTCGCCGAGCCGCTGCGCCAGGTCGTCGAGGTTGCGCAGCAGCTGGGCGGGCGGCATCTCCATGGTGGCCATGGTCAGTACGGCGGTCCGCAACTGGCCCATCATCGCGGCCGAGTTGAGTCCGTGCCCCATCACGTCACCGACGACGAGCGCGGTCCGGGAGCCGGGCAGCTTCACCGAGTCGAACCAGTCGCCGCCGACCCTGCCGAGCCGGGCGCCCGGCAGGTAGCGGGTGGCGATGTCGCAGCCGGCCATCCGCGGTTCGACCGTGGGCAGCATGCTGTCCTGGAGCGTCTCGGCGACGTTCTCCTGGTAGGTGTACATACGGGCGTTGTCGAGGACGAGTCCGGCACGGGCGGCGAGTTCGGCGCCGGTGGTGCGGTCCATGTCGTCGAAGGGCTCACGGCCCGGCCGGCGCATCAGCACCATGAAGCCGAGCACCACGTCGCGGGCCTTCAACGGCACGATCAGCAGCGACCTGTGGGTGATCAGCGGCCGCAGATCACGCTTCTCGAACTCGCCGGAGATCCGGTTGCTCAGCTCCTCGTCCACGTGCCGTACGAGAACGGGCTCACCGGTGACCATGCACTGGAAGAACGGCGTGTGCTCGGGGAACGCGATGGCCTCGCCCACCGGCACGGTGTCGTCCCAGCGGCCCGGTTCGTCGTTGTGCTCGACCCACACCCGGTGCCAGACGGTGGTGACGTCGGGCGGGCCGTCGGGGAAGCCTTCGCCCGCGAGCACCGCGGCGCGCAGATGGGTGCCCGCGAAGTCGGTGAAGCGGGGAACCGCGGCGCTGGTCACCTCGCGGATGGTGCGTTCCAGATCGAGGGAGGTGCCGATCCGCCCGCTGGCCTCGTTGAGGAACTCCAGCCGCTCGCGGACAGCGGCGTACTCCAGGTCGAGTTCGGGGCGGGGCGCCGTGCGGGCCGCACGGGGGCCGTCGCCGGTCCCCCGGGACGCATCACCGGGCAGGCCGCGCGGGGTGTGCCGCGGCACACCCCAGTCCGGGGTGACGGGGAACTGGTCGCGGCGGCTGAACTCCATTACCGGATAGCCGAGTTCGAGGACCTGGGCAACGATCCCGGTCGCCTCCTGGACACTCATGTTCGGCAGGATCTCGGGGAGCCGTCCGGCCAGCTCCAGGTAGCCGGGGAAGTCGGTGTGGAGGGCGAAGCCTGGGGCTACGGTCCCAGGGGTGCCGTCCCCTTCGTCTTCCGCCGCCTGCGCGGCGTCGGCCGCGAGGACGAGCAGCCGCTCCGGGCCGGGGCCGACCAGCGGATACGCCCACCAGAGCACATCGATACGGCCGCGCACCGGCTCGTCGAGCCGGGCCCGGCCGGCTGACGGGTAGGCGATGATCCCGCTGATCGAGTTGTCGAGTTCCGGGCCGAGGTCGGCGTACGTCCCGTCCGGGCCGCGCTCTCCCTCCTGGCGCAACGCCCCGGAGACCGGCAGGAGTTCGCCCGCGGCGCAGCCGATCGCCTCCTCGCGCGGTACGCCGAAGAGCCGGCGGGCGCCCGTCGACCAGTGCGAGACCAGCCCTTCGCTGTCGACGACCACCACGGCGAGCGGCACACGGCCCACCGCGGCGTCGCGCGGCGGCTCCGGCCTCTGTGGCGGTACACCAACGTCCATGGCTGGAAGGCTCCTTCCCGGCCGCACTGCTCTGCGGTACGTGGGTCCACCGTACGGCCCCGCGTCCGGCGCCCGGGGGCCATCGGCGGAATCGGCCCCGACGGGTGGTGCGCCCGGCGCGCGCCCCGGCCCGGTACACCCGCCGGGGGCCGGTCCTCACGGGCCGGCCCCCGGGGATCGGTTCTCCCGGGTCAGTCCTCGTGGCCGAGCTGGAGATCGCGCTCGGTGCGCCCGCCGCCCGCGACCTGGAGCACTGTCGCCACCGGCGGATAGCCCGCCGCGATCACCGTGTACTCGCCGGACGACAGATCCACGAAGCGGAAGGTGCCGTCGGGGCCCGTGGTGAGGGTGTCCACGACGTTTCCGGCCGCGTCGAGCAGCGTCACCCGCGCGTCCTCGACGGGCCGGCCGCCGCTCGCACGCACGGTGCCGCGCAGCACGGCGCCGCCGGCGAGTTCGACGTCCTGCCGGGTCTCGCGTGCTGCCTGCACACTCACCGGCATCGCGGCCGGGCGGAACGCGGGGGCGCTGCCGGCGAGTGTGTACTCACCGGCCACCAGCTCGTTGATGACGTAGCCGCCCTCCCGCCCGCTGCGGGTGGAAGCGACCACCTCACCGCGTACGTCGGTGAGCGTCACGGCCGCGTCGCGCACCGGCGTGCCGTCGGCGGTGACCACGGTCCCGGCCAGCCGTCCGGCGCCGCCGAGCACCACGTCGAGATCGACGGGGCGCTCGCCGACCGTGACACTGACGGCCTGCGGCTGGTGGCCGCCCGCCGCCGCGATGAGGACGTACGAACCGGATCCGGGCACGCTCAGCGCGTACCGCCCGTCCTCGCCGCTCGCACCGCGCCCGATCTGGCGTCCGGTGATGTCGATGAGAGTGAGTGCCGCGCGGGGCACCGTTGATCCGTCGTAGTGCTGGACGGTCCCGCAGACGGGGACGCCCGGGACGTACGGGGCTTCCGGAGTGCGGGCCGCGGGCACGGTGGCATCCGGTGCGGCGGTGGGGGCGTTGTGGGACACCAGCGGTTTCTCCTTGAGGAAGAAGGCGATGAACAGGCCGAGCACGAGCACCGGCACCAGGTAGAGGAAGATCCGGGGCATGGCGTCGGCGTACGCCCGGATGTAGCCGTCGCGTACGGCGGGCGGCAGCGAGCGGACCAGCTGCGGGGTGATCGACTCGGGGTCGGGAAGGTGCGCGCCGGACGGGATGCGGACCTTGAGGGCATGGGTGAGGCGGTCGGCGAAGAGCGCGCCGAAGACGGCCGCGCCGACGCTGCCGCCGATCTGCCGGAAGTAGTTGTTGGCGCTGGTGGCGGTGCCGAGGTCGCGGGGTGGCACGGAGTTCTGCACGGCCAGCACCAGGATCGACATGATCAGCCCGATGCCGATGCCGAGTACGGCCATCCAGATGCTGTACGTGAGCTGGGGGGTGTCGGTCTCCAGGCGCGAGAGCAGCCACATCCCGACAGCCGAGATCGCGCTGCCGAGCACCGGGTAGATCCTGTACCGCCCGGTGCGGCTGGTCAGTTGCCCGGAGACGATGGAGGCGATGACGACGCCACCCATCATCGGCAGCATGAAGAGCCCGGACTCGGTGGCGCTGGCGCCGTCGACCATCTGCAGGAAGGTCGGCAGATAGCTGGCGGCGCCGAAGAGCGCGACGCCCACGACGGCCCCGACGAGCGCTGTCACGTTGAAGATCGAGTCGCGGAACAGCCGCAGTGGGATGATGGGTTCGGGCGCGCGGTGCTCGACGGCGAGGAAGAGCAGGGTCGCCACGGCGCATCCGGCGGCCAGCCCGACGATGGTGCGCGAGCCCCAGGCGTACTCGTTGCCGCCCCACGTCGTCAGCAGCACCAGGCAGGTCGACGCGACGGCAAGCAGCAGCGCGCCGAGAATGTCCAGGCGGGGCCTGGCAGTTGGCTTCGGCAGCTTCAGCACGACCGTGATGAGAGCCAGGGTGACCAGGCCGAACGGCACATTGATGTAGAAGCACCAGCGCCAGGACGCGTGGTCGGTGAAGAAGCCGCCGATGAGCGGTCCTGCGACGGAGGCGAGCCCGAAGACCGCGCCGATCAGCCCCATGAACCGGCCACGTTGGCGCGGCGGCACGATGTCGCCGATGATCGCCTGCACGCCGATCATGAGGCCGCCGCCCCCGATGCCCTGGACGGCGCGGAAGGCGATCAGTTCGTTCATCGTCCGGGACCAGCCGGCCAGGGCGGAGCCGATCACGAAGACGATGATCGCGAACATGAAGATGCTCTTGCGGCCGAAGAGGTCGCCGAGCTTGCCGTAGACCGGCAGGCCGATCGTGGAGGCGAGAAGGTACGCGGTGACGGCCCAGGACATCTTGTCCAGGCCGTGCAGTTCACCGACGATCTTCGGCAGCGCGGTCGCCACGATCATCTGGTCGAGGGCCGCGAGCAGCAGCGTGAGCATCAGCCCGAAGAAGACCATCCGCACCCGGCCGGGGCTGAGTTCGGGCTGCTCCCCCGGCGCGGGGGGTGACGGGGGCGGGACGGCCGCCGCTTCCGTCAGGACATCGGTCTGCCCGTCCGGACCGTCCTTCACCAGAGTGATGCCACCCACGTACCGCTCCCCTCGTCGCGCCTGCGCCGCCCTTTTCTCGCATTCGGCGACAAGGGGTGCAAGCGCGACGATTGGCGCGCGAGGCGCACGCCGGGGGCTTCAGGGCCGGTGGGAGCCCCTACGGCGCACAACGGGGCCGTACAGAAAACCACTCGAACCGGTGAGCTTCATTTCCGCCCGAAGGGGTTACGCAGCTGACTGCTTGCCCACTTCGGCTTCGAGCTTCGCGAGGAGCTCGTCGTAGATGCGGCCGAGGCCCTTGGGGGCGAAGGTCTTCTCGAAGAATCCGCCGATGCCGCCGGCGCCGTTCCACACGGTGGAGACGACGGCCTTCGACTTGCCCTCCCCGGCGGGGGTGACCGTCCAGGTGGTCACCATGGAGGAGTTCCGGTCCTTCTCGACGAGCTGGCCGTCGGTCGGCTCGGTCACTTCGAGCAGGCAGTCCCGGATGCGCTTGCTGGTGGCCTGGAGCTTCCAGTGGACGAGCGTGCCGTCGCCGTCGCCGCCCTCCCGGACCTCGTACTCGCTGAAGTGCCCCGGCAGGAGCTTCTCGCGGGTACCGCTGTAGTCGGCGAGTGCATCGAACACTGCCTCGGCGTCCGCCGTGATGATCCGCTCCGTGGTGGCCTCGACCTGCGCCATACCAGTTCCTCCAGCTGTCGTTCTTCAGTCGGTGTGATGAACCGCGCCCTGAGCCAACCACCTCGGGTGCGGGCACGGAAATCCGGGTTGCACGAACCATGGGAACAGGTGTTCTATTCAGGAGTACGTGCTATCGAGGAGGCGCCATGCGCTGGGACCAGCTGACCCGGAACGCCGGGAACGACACCACCGCAGGGGACGGCGGAACCGGTGGGAACGCCGCGCTGTTCGGAGCGGACTCCGTGACGACCCGCACCTTCGACACCCCGGAATTCCGCGGGATCACCTTCCACGAGGTACGGGCCCGTTCGATCGTGAACCGGGTGCCCGGCGCCTCCCGGATGCCGTTCGAATGGACGGTCAACCCCTACCGGGGCTGCAGCCACGCCTGTGTGTACTGCTTCGCCCGCAAGTCCCACAGCTATCTGGACCTCGACACCGGTCTCGGCTTCGACTCGCAGATCGTCGTGAAGACCAACGCGCCGGAACTGCTGCGCGGCAAGCTCGCCTCCCGCCAGTGGCAGGGCGCACACATCGCGATGGGCACCAATGTCGACTGCTACCAGCGGGCGGAGGGGCGGTACGGGCTGATGCCGGGCATCATCTCGGCCCTGCGCGACTACGCGAACCCGTTCAGCATCCTGACCAAGGGCACGCTGATCCTGCGCGATCTGGAGCTGCTCCAGCAGGCCGCGCTGGTCACCGATGTCGGCGTCTGTGTCTCGGTCGGCTTCGTGGACGAGGAGCTGTGGCGCACGGTGGAGCCGGGCACCCCCGCACCGCTGCGCCGGCTCGATGCCGTACGCACCCTGACCGACGCGGGGATCGGCTGCGGGGTGCTGATGGCCCCGGTGATCCCGTTCCTCGGTGACCACCCGGACCAGCTGCGCGCCACCGTCCGCGCCGTGGCGGCCTCCGGGGCGACCTCGGTGACCCCGCTCGTCCTGCATCTGCGGCCCGGGGCGCGCGAGTGGTTCATGTCCTGGCTCGGTGAGCGCCATCCGCAACTGGTCAGGCGCTACGAGCGGTTGTACGCGGAGGGGGCGTACGCCCCCAAGTGGTACCAGCGCCGGATCACCCGCCAGGTGCACGAGCTGGCCGCCGAGTACGGCATTGGCCCCGCCCAGCGCGGTGTGCCGCGCCGGATCCCGGCACCGCCCGAGACCTCACCGGCGGTGCCCACCCAGCTGACGCTGATCTGAACGGGCCCTGCCTGAACGGGGGACGGCCCTTGCCCGAGCAGGAGCGGTCTCGTCCCCCCGGGCAGGAACGGCATTTGCCCGAGCAGGAACGCCTCCTTGCCCGAGCAGGAACGGCCCTATCCGAGCAGCCCCAGCGCCCGGGTCGCCGCTGCGTGCAACGCCGGGCGGGTCAGGGCCGCTTCGAGCACCGGACGGGCGCGCGGGTCGCCGAGCAGCCCCAGCCCCTCGACACAGCCGAGCGCGACCCGCGGATGCGGGCCGTCGGGTGCCAGCAGCGGCGCCAGTGTGCGGATCAGCGCGGGCGCGGACTCGGGGGCCCGCAACTCCGTGAGCAGCCGCACCGGCTGGAGCGCGTAGGCCGTGCGCAGCGGGTTGGTCGCGAGGGCCGCCGCGGCGCGGGCGGTGCGCGGGTCACCGAGGCGGGCGAGCGCGTACGCCGCCAGGACGCAGCGCTCCGGGTCGCGGTGGTTGAGCAGCAGCACCAGGGCCTCGAAAGCCCGGCGATCCCGGGCGCAGCCCAGCCGGAACGCCGCCAACTCCCGGGCCCACAGCGGCTGTCCCGTCTCGGTCAGGACCCCGGCCAGCTCCTCCAGGTCCGCGGTGGCGGCCAGCCGTTCGTACGCCGCCGAGCCCCCGGCCTCACCGCGCAGCCGGTCCGTGAACGACCGCGAATCCTCGTCCGTGCCGGAGTCGTCCATGCCGGAAGCCTCGTCCATCCCGGAAGCGTAGTGCCGTGGCCGCGGCCATGAAGGGCGGACGGCTTCCGTGGCTGAAACGGGCAGGGCGGCCGGCCGCCCGTGAACGCCGGTCCGCCGGCCCCCTCCTCACCGCCTCACCGCCTCACCGCCTCACCGCACGGCGGACCCCTCGCGGGCCGCCGCCACCAGCGCGGCCGCCACCCGGGTGTCGTCCCCGGCCTCCGGATGCCACTGCACGGCCAGGGTGAAAACACGCGCGCCGGGCAGTTCCAGCGCCTCGACGGTGCCGTCCTCCGCGTACGCCGAACCGAGCAGCCCGCGGCCGAGCCGGTCCACCGCCTGGTGGTGGTAGGTCGGCACGGACACCGGCTCGGGCAGCGTCCCGCCCAGGAGCGTCCCGGGGACGGGCCTGACGACATGCCGGTCGAAGACGCCGGGCGCGCCCGCGTGTCCTTCGAGGTGCTGGACGAGGGTGCCGCCCAGCGCCACGTTCAGCAGCTGCAGCCCCCGGCAGATGCCCAGCAGCGGTACACCGCGCTCCAGCGCGGCCTCGATCAGGGCCAGTTCCCAGGCATCCCGGTCCAGGGCCGGCGGCCCCGTCCTGGGGTGCGCGGCGGCGCCGTAGCGGGCGGGCTCGACGTCCGCGCCGCCTGCGATCACCAGCCCGTCCAGGCGGGCGACGGCCGACGCGGCGGCCGACGGGCTGTCCGGCGGCAGCAGCGCCGCGAGCCCGCCCGCACGCTGCACCAGCCGGTGGTAGCCGGCGGGCAGCAGGGCTGCGGGCAGCGACCACACCCCCCAACGGGCCTCCTCCAGATACGTGCTGATGCCGATCAGCGGCTGGGACATCGGCTCCTCCGTGCGTGTGTAGGGCGGGTGGCCGGCGAGGGCCCGGGTGCGGGGCCGGGCCGCCCGGCCGGGTCAGTCGCGTTCGAGTTCGGCCTCGGCCGCCGCCAGCGCCGCGAACTCCTCCTCGGGCGCCGCGGCCACCAGATGGTGGCGGGAGTAACACGCGAAGTAGGCCAGCGCCACGCCGTAGACGCCCAGCGCGATGAACGCCGCCTCCTTGTCGACCAGGAACGTCGCGACCAGCGCCGAGCAGGCAAGCACGAACGCGACGGACGAGGTCAGCATCCCGCCGGGGGTGCGGTACGGGCGGTGCAGGCCGGGTTCGCGCCGGCGCAGCACGATGTGCGAGAGCGACATCAGCGCGTAGGAGATGGTGGCGCCGAAGACCGCGACGTTCAGCATCCGGGCGCCGTCGCCGGTGGCCGCGGCGAGCGCGAAGCCGAGCGCGCCGGGGATCAGCAAGCCGAGGTAGGGCGCCTTGCGGCGGCTGGTGAGGGAGAGGAAACGGGGAAGGTAGCCGGCCCGGGAGAGCGCGAAGAGCTGCCGCGAGCCGGCGAAGATGAGGGAGAAGAACGAGGCGACCAGGCCCGCGAGACCCGCGTAGTTGACGATCCGGCTGACCACCGTCGGCTCGCCGTGCGGCTGCAGCGCGTGGACCAGTGGATCGCCCACGGACTGGATCGCGGCGGAGCCGCGTGCACCGGTCGCCGCGGTGAAGGTGACCAGGGCGAGCAGCAGCAGAATGCCCATAGCGGCGGCCATCGCCTTCGGCAGGACGCGGGCCGGGTCCCTGGTCTCCTCGGCGGCCAACGGTACGCCCTCGACACCGAGGAAGAACCACATACCGAACGGGAAGGCCGCCCAGATGCCCAGAACACCGAACGGCAGCCAGGAGTTGGCCCCGAGGGTGCCGCCGTGGACCGGGATGTCGTTGAGCGTGTCCACATGGAAGTCGGTGAACGCGGCCAGCGCGAAGACGACGATCGCGGCGACGGCTATCGCGGTGACGACCAGGCTGAACCGCAGCGCCTCGCCGACGCCCCACAGATGGATGCCGATGAAGATCACGAAGCAGGCGAGATAGACCGGCCAGCCCGAGTGCAGGCCGAACAGGCCGAGCGCTTCGACATAGTCACCGAGGAAGATGGCGATCGCGGCGGGCGCCAGCACATATTCGATCAGGATCGCGGTCCCGGTGAGAAAGCCGCCCCAGGTGCCCAGCGCGCGCCGGGCGAAGCCGTAGCCACCGCCCGCGGTCGGCAGGATCGAGGACAGCTCCGCCAGCGCGAAGACCAGGCAGGTGTACATCAGGCCCATCAGGACGGCGGCGACGGCCAGGCCGCCGAAGCCGCCGTGCGCCAGACCGTTGTTCCATCCCGAGAAGTCTCCCGACACGACGTAGGCGACGCCCAGACCGGTCAGCAGCAAGGGCCCGGCGCTGCCGCGGCGCAGCGCCCGCCGCTCCAGATAGGCGTCCTCGGGCGATGCGCTGCCGCCCGGTAAGGAAGCGGGCGGTGGTGCGGTCCGTGCGGTTTCCTCGCTGTCGGCCATGAGCCGCTCCTGCCTCGCCGTCGGGGATCCGGAGTAAAGGTTCAGCGGCATACCTTTGCCGCCCGTACCGCTCCGGCGCAAGACCCGTGCGCGAGACTTGTGCGCGCAAGAGCTGTACGCAAGACCTGTACGCGCAAGACCTGTACGCCGACGGGCCGTCAGGGCGCCGGGGCCGTCAGGAATCCCCGCAGCAGGGCGGCGGTCCCGCAGCAGTGCTCGCGCATCACCTCGCGCGCGCCGTCCGCGTCGCCCTCCAGCACCGCCTCCACCAGCGCACTGTGCTGGGTCTGCGAGTGCTCCAGATTCCGCACCAGGAGCGGAATGCAGTCCAGCAGATCGTTCACCCCGGCCCGCACCGCCGCGTACTGAGCCGCCAGCGACGCCGAACCGGACAGCTCCGCGAGCGTCAGATGCAGCATCGTGTCGCGCCTGCGGTAGTCCGCCAGCGGCGCGTCATGGGTCGCCGCCAGCGCGGAGCGCAGCCGGTCGCCCTCCGCCCCGGTCAGCCCGTGCGCCGCACACAGCCCGGCCGCACCGACCTCCAGCACCTCCCGGAACCGCAGCGCGTCCTCGACATCGATCTTCCCGATCCGGCGCCGCAGTTCGGCCTCGCCGGGATTCTCCGTACGCACCCGTACGAACGTTCCGCCGTAGCGCCCGCGTCTGGCCTCCACCAGACCCTGGTCCTGCAGGACCTTCAGCACCTCGCGCAGCGTCACCCGGCTGATCTGCAGCCGCTCGGCCAACTCCCTTTCCGAGGGCAGTCGTTCACCCTGGGAGACCAGGCCGAGCCGGACTATCTGGAGTATCTGCTCCAGCGCCTCCTCGAAACCGTTGCCCGCCCGCACCGGCCGCAGCACGGGTGCGAGCCGATCCAACGCACCGTCCATCACCAACACCTTCCCAATCAATGGTTCACGCGCATACCTTATGACCTCCGGATGCAGTGACAGGAGGCAGAACCGTGGCTGACCGCACGCCCCCACTCTCGGTCGAGGAGCTCAGAGTCCTCGTGGAAGCCGGAGAGATCGACACTGTCGTCCTCGCCTTCACGGATATGCAAGGCAGGCTCCAGGGCAAGCGGTTCGCCGCCCGCTACTTTCTCGACACCGTCCTCGAACACGGCACGGAGGGCTGCAACTACCTGCTCGCCGTGGACGTGGACCTGAACACCGTCGGGGGCTACGCAATGTCCTCCTGGGAACGCGGTTACGGCGACTTCGCCCTGCACGGCGACGCGGCCACCCTGCGCCGCACCCCCTGGAACCCCGGCACCGCACTGATCACCGCCGACCTGGCCTGGCACGACCGCTCACCGGTCGTCGCCTCCCCCCGGCAGATCCTGCGCCGCCAGCTCGACCGGCTCGCCGAGCGGGGCTGGAGCGCGTACGCGGGCACCGAGTTGGAATTCATGCTCTTCAAGGACACCTACGAGGACGGCTGGTCACGCGGCTACCGCCAGATGAGTCCGGCCAACCAGTACAACGCCGACTACTCGGTGCTCGGCACCGGCCGCGTCGAACCCCTGCTGCGCCGCATCCGCAACGAAATGGGCGGGGCCGGCATGACGGTCGAGTCGGCCAAAGGCGAGTGCAACCTCGGCCAGCACGAGATCGTGTTCGTCTACGACGAGGCGCTCACCACCTGCGACCAGCACAGCATCTACAAGACCGGCGCCAAGGAGATCGCGGCGCAGGAGGGCATGTCGCTCACCTTCATGGCGAAGTACGACGAGCGGGAGGGCAACTCCTGCCATATCCACCTCTCGCTGCAGGACGCGGACGGCCGGCCCCTGCTGGCCGACGACAGCGGCCCGTACGGCATGTCGCAGGTCATGCGGCACTTCCTCGCTGGCCAGGTCGCCGCCATGCGGGACTTCACGCTCTTCTACGCCCCGAACATCAACTCCTACAAGCGCTTCCGGGCCGGCTCCTTCGCACCCACCGCCGTCGCCTGGGGCCCGGACAACCGGACCTGCGCCCTGCGGGTGATCGGCCACGGCCGCTCCCACCGCCTGGAGAACCGGCTGCCCGGCGGCGATGTGAACCCCTACCTGGCGGTCGCCGCGATGGTCGCGGCCGGCCTGTACGGCGTGGAGAACGAGCTGGAACTCCCCGATGCATGCACCGGCAACGCCTACAACAGCGACGCCGCCCATGTCCCCACCACGCTCCGCGAAGCCGCCGAGCGCTGGGAGAACAGCCCGATCGCCCGGGCCGCCTTCGGCGACGAAGTCGTCGACCACTACCGCCACATGGCCCGCGTCGAACAGGACGCCTACGACACCGCCGTCACCGACTGGGAACGCTTCCGCTCCTTCGAGCGCATGTGAGGAACAACCACGTGGTCAATGTGCATGAGCTGGACATCATCAATCCGGCGACCGAGGAACTGGTGGCCACCGTCCCCACCACGTCCCCCGCCGAGGTCGACGCCGCGGTACGCCGGGCCGGCGCCGCCCAGGTGAAGTGGGCCGCCCTGGCACCCGCCGACCGGGCCCGCGTCCTGCGCCGGTTCGCCGATGTCGTGGACGCCCACCGCGAGCCTCTCGCCCGGCTGGAGATGCAGGAAGCCGGCCACCCGCTGGGCAACGCGGAGTGGGAAGCGGGCAATGTCCGCGATCTGCTGCACTACGCCGCCGGCGGGGTGGAACGCCTCAACGGCGCCCAGATCCCGGTCGCGGGCGGACTGAACGTCACCTTCCACGAACCCCTCGGCGTCGTCGCCGTCATCGCCCCCTGGAACTTCCCGATGCCGATCGCCGCCTGGGGCACCGCCCCCGCGCTCGCGGCCGGCAACGCGGTCCTCCTCAAACCGGCCGAGACCACCCCCCTCACCGCGCTCCGGCTCGCGCAGTACGCACTGGACGCGGGGCTCCCCGAGGGCCTCTTCCAGGTCCTGCCGGGCAAGGGCCCGGTCACCGGCGCCGCCCTCGTCGACCACCCCGCCGTCGCCAAGGTCGTCTTCACCGGCTCCACCGCCACGGGCCGCCGGGTCGCGGCCCGCTGCGCGGAGCAGACCAAGCGGCTGACCCTGGAACTCGGCGGCAAGAGCCCCAACATCGTCTTCGCGGACGCCGACATCGAGGCCGCCGCGGCCGCCACCCCCGGATCCTTCCTCGACAACACCGGCCAGGACTGCTGCGCCCGCAGCCGCATCCTCGTCCAGCGCTCGGTCTACGACCGCTACATGGAACTGCTGGAGCCGGCGGTCAAAGCGTTCGTGGCCGGCGATCCCGCCGACCCCGCCACCCTGATGGGCCCGCTGATCTCCCACGCCCAGCGCGAACGGGTACGGTCCTACGTCCCCGAGGAGGCCCCGGCCGCCATCCGCGGCGACGTACCCACGGGCAAGGGCTTCTGGTACCCGGCCACCGTCCTGGAAGGGCGGCCCGGTGACCGTACGGCCGTCGAGGAGATCTTCGGCCCGGTCGCCGTCGTCCTCCCCTTCGACGACGAGGCCGACGCGGTCCGGATCGCCAACGCCACCGACTACGGGCTCTCCGGCTCCCTGTGGACCCGCGACGTCGGCCGGGCGCTGCGGGTCTCGCGCGCTGTCGCGGCCGGCAACCTCTCCGTCAACTCCCACAGCAGCGTGCGCTATTCGACACCCTTCGGCGGATTCAAACAGTCCGGACTCGGCCGTGAGCTGGGCCCGGACGCGCTGAACGCCTTCACCGAGACCAAGAACGTCTTCATCGCCTCCGAGGAGTACTGAAGTGACCGACCAGACTTCCGTGTGCCGTCGGCTGGTGGGCCGCACCGCAGTGATCACCGGTGCCGGCAGCGGCATCGGGCTGGCCAGCGCCCGCCGGCTGGCCTCCGAAGGCGCCAACGTCGTCTGCGCCGACATCGACGGCGAGGCGGGCAAGGCCGCCGCCCAGGAGGTCGGCGGCCTCTTCGTCCAGGTGGACGTGGTCGAACCCGACCAGGTCGAGGCCCTCTACAGGACCGCCTTCGACACCTATGGCTCGGTCGACATCGCCTTCAACAACGCGGGTATCTCCCCGCCCGACGACAACTCGATCCTCACCACGGAACTGGACGCCTGGAAGCGCGTCCAGGAGACCAACCTGACCTCGGTCTACCTCTGCTGCAAGCACGCCCTGCCCTATATGCGGGACCAGCGCCGCGGCTCCATCATCAACACCGCGTCCTTCGTGGCCGTGCTGGGTGCCGCCACCTCCCAGATCAGCTACTCCGCCTCCAAGGGCGGCGTGCTGTCGATGTCCCGCGAACTGGGCGTCCAGTTCGCCCGCGAGGGCATCCGGGTCAACGCCCTGTGCCCGGGGCCGGTCAACACCCCGCTCCTGCGGAAGCTGTTCGCCGACGACCCGGCGCTTGCCGAGCGCCGCCTTGTGCACGTCCCCGTCGGCCGGTTCGCCGAGCCCGAGGAGATCGCGTCCGCGGTCGCCTTCCTCGCCAGCGACGACTCCTCGTTCGTCAACGCTGCCGAGTTCCTGGTCGACGGCGGGATCGCGGGCGCGTACGTCACGCCCGTCTGACCCCTTGCCCCACCACCTCTCACCGGGACCGGCACCACCCGTGCCGGTCCCGGACCTCCGGCGTCCGCAGGCCGGGCGGCGCGGCAGCGATCCAGATCACAGCGCCCCAGGTATGGCGCGCTCGTTACTCGCCGGTTACTCTCAAGTGAGCGGGACACCACCCCGCTCGTTCCACCTCAGCGCGGCCTGGTGACGCAGCCGCCCAGAGTGTCTGTCGGTTCAGCAGTTCTCAGCAGAACAGAGCAGTTCTGCAGGACTCAGCAGTTCTGTACGACGTGGCCCCGGGACCGGGTCCGTCGGCCCCTCTCACGACACCTCACACGCACTCCCCCCGGCGTACCCCTGGTACGGCCCGGGCACCGCGTGCACCCCTCAGTCGTCACTCATCCCTGGAGTCCCCTGATGGACATCCCTCTGCACACCATCGCCGTGGTCGGCCTCGGCACCATGGGCACCGGCATCGCCGAGGTCCTGGCCCGCGGCGGCCGCGAGGTCATCGGAATCGACGTCAGCGCCGACGCGGCGGCCCGCGCGGTGGCGGCACTGGAATCCTCCACCGCCCGCGCTGTGCGGCGGGAGCGCCTCACCGGCCAGGAGCGGCTGGACGTCCTCGCCCGGTTCCGCACCTATTCCGATCTCCAGGCCGCGGCCGAAGCCGACCTGGTGATCGAGGTCGTACCGGAGTCGTACGAGACGAAGCAGCAGGTGCTCCGCGCCCTGGACGGGATCGTGCGCCCCACCACGGTGCTGGCCACCGGCACCAACGCCCTGTCCGTGACCCGGCTCGCCGCCGACACCGCGCACCCCGAGCGCGTCCTGGGCCTGCACTTCTTCAACCCGGCCCCGGCGATGAAGCTGGTCGAGGTGGTCTCATCGGTGCTGACCGCCCCGACGGCCGTCGACGCCGTCACCGAGCTCGCCCGTGATCTCGGCAAGGAGCCGGTCGCGGTCGGCGACCGCCCCGGTTTCGTCGCCGACGGCCTGCTGTTCGGCTATCTCAACCAGGCAGCGGCGATGTACGAGGCCAAGTACGCGTCCCGCGAGGACATCGACGCGGCGATGCGGCTCGGCTGCGGGCTGCCGATGGGCCCGCTCGCACTGCTCGACCTGATCGGCATCGACACCGCGCGCACCGTCCTGGAGGCGATGTACTCGGCGTCCAGGGACCGGCTGCACGCCCCCGCGCCGATCCTCAAGCAGCTCAGCAACGCCGGGCTGACCGGGCGCAAGTCGGGCCGCGGCTTCTACACGTACGAGGAGCCGGGCAGCGCCGATGTGGTGCGGGACGCCCTCACCCCGCTCGACGGTACGCAGCTCGCCACGGCCCGGACCGTCACATTGGTGGGCGTCGCGGGCTCGGGGACGATGGCGTCGGGCATCGCCGAGGTCTTCGCCAAGGCCGGTTACGACGTGGTGCTCGCCGCCCGCAGCCCGGAGAAGGCCGACGCCGCGAAGGCGCGTGTCGCCAAGTCGCTCGCCCGCTCCGTCGACAAGGGGCGGATGACCGCGGCGGCCCGTGACGAGACGCTGGCCAGGATCGCCCCGGCCGGCTCGCTCGACGCGTTCGCCGAGGTGGATCTGGCCGTCGAGGCGGTCGCCGAGGACCTGGAGGTCAAGCAGCAGCTCTTCGAGACGCTCGACAAGGTCTGCAAGCAGGGCGCGGTGCTCGCCACCACCACCTCGTCGCTCCCGGTCATCGCGTGCGCCCGCGCCACCTCGCGCCCGCAGGACGTCGTCGGGATGCACTTCTTCAACCCGGCCCCGGCGATGAAGCTGGTCGAGGTGGTCCGTACCGTCCTCACCACCGACGACATCCACGCCACGGCCCGCGAGGTCTGCACGAAGGTCCGCAAGCACCCGGTGGACTGCGGCGACCGCGCCGGTTTCATCGTGAACGCGCTGCTGTTCCCGTACCTCAACAACGCGGTCAAGATGGTCCAGGAGCACTACGCGACGCTCGACGACATCGACGCGGCGATGAAGCTGGGCGGCGGCTATCCGATGGGCCCCTTCGAGCTCCTGGACGTGGTCGGCCTGGATGTCTCGCTCGCCATCGAGCGGGTGCTGCACCGCGAGTTCCGCGACCCGGGTCTCGCCCCGGCGCCGCTGCTCGAACACCTGGTGGCGGCGGGCTGCCTCGGCCGCAAGACCGGGCGCGGTTTCCGTGAGTATGCCCGTCGCTGATCCGCCGGGCGACTGGGGCGGGCTGCTGGAACCGGGCGGCGGCCCGCCCCCGCAAACACGTTCCGCCGGTCCGATGCAGTACGTTCGGACCATGCCCGAGCTCACCGGCCCCGTCCGACGGCCTGTCCGCAAGAACGCGTCGTCAGACGCCCCTGAGAGTGCCGCAGGCAGCCGCGCGGCCGCCCAGCGCCTCAAAATGCGCCGCGAACTGGCTTCGGCGGCGATGGAGCTCTTCGCGGCCAAAGGGTACGAGGCGACGACCGTCGACGAGATCGCGGCGCAGGCCGGGGTCGCCCGCCGGACCTTCTTCCGGCACTTCCGCTCCAAGGAAGAGGCGATCTTCCCGGACCACGACGACACGCTGGTGCGGGCCGAGGCGGTGCTGAACGCGGCGCCGCCGCACGAGCATCCGCTCGACACCGTGTGCCGGGGCATCAAAGAGGTCATGCGGATGTACGCGGCGTCGCCGGTGGTCTCGGTGGCGCGGTACAAGCTGACCCGCGAGGTGCCGACGCTCCGGGAGGCGGAGATCGCCTCGGTGGCCCGCTACGAGCGGCTGTTCACCCGCTATCTGCTGGGCCACTTCGACGAGCACGAGCAGCACGACGGCAACGACGACCCGCTGCTGGCCGAGGTGGCGGCGTCCGCCGTGGTCACCGCGCACAACCATGTGCTGCGCCGCTGGCTGCGGGCCGGCGGCCAGGGCGACGTGGAGGCCCGGCTCGACCACGCCTTCTCCATCGTCCGGGACACCTTCGGCACCGGGATAGGCGCCGGCCGCACCGCAGAGCGCACCCCGGCCGCGACCGTGCGGAGCAGCGGTGAGGTTCTGGTGACGGTGGCGCGTACCGATGCCCCGCTCGACGAGGTCATGCGCACCATCGAGCAGGCGCTGAGGAAGCGCTGAGCACGAAACCGACCAGCATCTGACCGATCCGCACCGCGACGGCCGCCCCTCCGGGGGCGGCCGTTCCGGTTTTTCGCTCATACGTGGCCCGCCGGTGACAACTGAGAGAATTTGTTGGCACTCAGTGTCTTGCGGCTTGGCACGGGGTGCCATACGTTGAAGGTGTCCGAGCGGCCGGCGTGCAGCGACCTTCGTATGCCGGCTGTCCCCGTGAACCATGTGTTCACGCGCCCGGACGCCTGCGTCACAGGCACCTTCAGCGCCCCACCACGGCGCGCCACTCCAGCTCACGCCGAACCGACGGCACACCTCCACAGCAGCAGCCCCGCCTCCCGCGGGGCTCACCCTGACCAACTCCCCCAACACGCTTCGCCGGAGGCAGCACCGTGAAGGAAATCCTGGACGCGATCCAGTCGCGGACCGACACAGCAGACGGCTCCACCGCTGCGACGGCGGCCGACTTCGCCGCCCTGGCACTCCCCGAGTCGTACCGCGCGGTGACCGTGCACAAGGACGAGGCCGAGATGTTCGCCGGCCTCGAAAGCCGCGACAAGGACCCCCGCAAGTCCCTCCACGTCGAGGACGTGCCGGTGCCCGAACTCGGCCCCGGCGAGGCCCTGGTGGCCGTCATGGCCAGCTCGGTGAACTACAACTCCGTCTGGACCTCGATCTTCGAGCCCGTCTCCACGTTCTCCTTCCTTGAGCGGTACGGCAGGCTCAGCGAGCTCACCAAGCGCCACGACCTGCCGTACCACGTCATCGGCTCCGACCTGGCGGGCGTCGTGCTGCGGACCGGCCCCGGCGTCAACGCCTGGCAGCCGGGCGACGAAGTCGTCGCGCACTGCCTGTCGGTGGAGCTGGAGAGCTCCGACGGCCACAACGACACGATGCTCGACCCCGAGCAGCGCATCTGGGGCTTCGAGACCAACTTCGGCGGCCTGGCGGAGATCGCCCTCGTCAAGTCCAACCAGCTGATGCCCAAGCCCGGCCACCTCAGCTGGGAGGAGGCCGCCGCCCCCGGCCTGGTCAACTCCACCGCGTACCGCCAGCTGGTCTCCCGCAACGGCGCCGGGATGAAGCAGGGCGACAACGTGCTGATCTGGGGTGCCAGTGGCGGCCTCGGCAGCTATGCCACCCAGTTCGCGCTGGCCGGCGGCGCCAACCCGGTCTGTGTCGTCTCCAGCGACCAGAAGGCGGACATCTGCCGCCGGATGGGCGCCGAGGCGATCATCGACCGCAACGCCGAGGGCTACAAGTTCTGGAAGGACGAGCACCACCAGGACCCGCGCGAGTGGAAGCGGTTCGGCAAGCGCATCCGCGAACTGACCGGCGGCGAGGACGTGGACATCGTCTTCGAGCACCCGGGCCGCGAAACCTTCGGTGCCTCGGTGTACGTGACGCGCAAGGGCGGCACGATCGTCACCTGCGCCTCGACGTCGGGGTACACCCACGAGTACGACAACCGCTATCTCTGGATGTCGCTGAAGAGGATCGTGGGCTCCCACTTCGCCAACTACCGCGAGGCCTGGGAGGCCAACCGGCTCATCGCCAAGGGCAAGATCCACCCCACCCTGTCGAAGGTGTACTCGCTCGACGACACCGGGCAGGCCGCGTACGACGTGCACCGCAACCTGCACCAGGGCAAGGTCGGCGTCCTCGCGCTGGCCCCCGCCGAGGGGCTCGGTGTGCGCGACCCGGAGCTGCGCGAGAAGCACATCGACGCCATCAACCTGTTCCGCAGCGACCCGGCGGAGCAGAGCTCCGCCGGCCGGAACGTCTGAGGTCTCCAGATGACTGAACGTCACAAGGACCGCCCCTGGCTCATGCGGACGTACGCGGGCCACTCGACGGCCGAAGCGTCCAACGAGCTCTACCGGCGCAACCTCGCCAAGGGCCAGACAGGTCTGTCCGTCGCCTTCGACCTGCCCACGCAGACCGGCTACGACCCGGACCACATCCTGGCCCGCGGCGAGGTCGGCCGGGTCGGGGTGCCCGTCTCCCATCTCGGCGACATGCGGCGGCTGTTCCAGGACATCCCGCTGGAGCAGATGAACACGTCGATGACCATCAACGCCACGGCCATGTGGCTGCTCGCGCTCTACCAGGTGGTCGCCGAGGAACAGGGCGCGGACCCGGACCGGCTCCAGGGGACGACACAGAACGACATCGTCAAGGAGTACCTGTCGCGCGGGACACACGTGTTCCCGCCGGGGCCGAGCCTGCGGCTCACCACCGACATGATCACGTACACGGTGGCCCACATCCCCAAGTGGAACCCGATCAACATCTGCAGCTACCACCTGCAGGAGGCCGGCGCCACCCCCGTCCAGGAGATCGCGTACGCCATGTCCACCGCCATCGCGGTCCTGGACGCCGTACGCGACTCGGGGCAGGTACCGCCCGAGCGGTTCGACGCGGTCGTCGCACGGATCTCGTTCTTCGTGAACGCGGGGGTCCGCTTCATCGAGGAGATGTGCAAGATGCGCGCCTTCGGCCGCATCTGGGACCGGCTGACGCAGGAGAGGTACGGGATCACGGACGCCAGGAAGCGCCGCTTCCGCTACGGCGTCCAGGTCAACTCGCTGGGGCTCACCGAGGCGCAGCCGGAGAACAACGTCCAGCGCATCGTCCTGGAGATGCTGGCGGTCACCCTGTCCAAGGACGCACGGGCCCGCGCCGTGCAGCTGCCCGCCTGGAACGAGGCGCTGGGGCTGCCCAGGCCCTGGGACCAGCAGTGGTCGCTGCGGATACAGCAGGTACTCGCCCAGGAGAGCGATCTGCTGGAGTACGAGGACATCTTCGACGGATCCCATGTCATCGAGGCCAAGGTCGAGGAGCTCGTCGAGGAGTCGCTCGCGGAGATCGAGCGCATCCAGCAGATGGGCGGCGCGATGGCGGCCGTCGAGTCCGGCTACCTCAAGTCGGAGCTGGTCTCGTCGCACGCCGGCCGGCGGGCCAGGATCGAGGGCGGCGAGGAGAAGATCGTCGGCGTCAACTGCTACGAGTCGACGGAGCCCAACCCGCTCACCGCCGACCTGGACACGGCGATCATGACGGTCGACCCGGAGAACGAGGCGCGGGTCGTGGCCGCCTTGCACACCTGGCGCGACAACCGCGACGAGAGCGCGGCCCAGGAGTCGCTCGCGCTCCTCAAGGCGACCGCGGCCGGTGACGGCAACCTCTTCGGGGCGACGGTGGCGTGCGCCCGCGCGGGCGTCACCACGGGCGAGTGGTCCTGGGCCCTGCGCGACGTGTTCGGCGAGTTCCGGGCGCCCACCGGGGTGGGCGGCGCGCCGGTCGCGGTGACCGCGGAGGAGGGCACCCCGCTCGCCGCCGTACGCGCCGCCGTGACCCGTACGGCCCAGGACCTCGGCAGCGGACGGCTGCGCCTGCTGGTCGGCAAACCGGGCCTCGACGGGCACTCGAACGGCGCCGAGCAGATCGCCGTACGGGCCCGCGACGCCGGGTTCGAGGTGGTCTACCAGGGGATCAGACTGACCCCCGAGCAGATCGTCGGGGCGGCCCTGGCCGAGGACGTGCACTGCGTGGGCCTGTCGATCCTGTCGGGCTCGCACGCCGAACTGGTCCCCGACGTGCTGCAGCGGCTGCGCGAGGCGGGCGCATCCGACATCCCCGTGATCGTCGGCGGGATCATCCCCAACGCCGACGGCGCGGCCCTCAAGGACGCCGGCGTCGCCGCCGTATTCACCCCGAAGGACTTCGGGATCACCGAGATCATCGGACGTATCGTCGACGTGATCCGGAAAGCGAACAAGCTCGACCCTCTGGAGGTCCCCGCATGACCGAGTCGACCAGCCCCGTGAACCGTCTGCGTCCGAGGCGCTCGTGTCTCGCCGTTCCCGGATCGAACCCGCGCTTCCTGGAGAAGGCCCAGGGCCTCCCGGCCGACCAGGTCTTCCTCGACCTGGAGGACGCCTGCGCACCGCTCGCGAAGGAAGGCGCCCGGCACACCATCGTCGAGGCACTGAACAAGGGCGACTGGACCGGCAAGACGCGCGTCGTACGCGTCAACGACTGGACCACCCACTGGACCTACCGCGACGTCATCACCGTCGTCGAGGGCGCGGGCCACAACCTCGACTGCATCATGCTCCCCAAGGTCCAGGACGCCCAGCAGATCGTCGCCCTCGACCTGCTGCTCACCCAGATCGAGAAGACCATCGGCCTCGAAGTCGGCAAGATCGGCATCGAAGCACAGATCGAGAACGCCAAGGGCCTCGTCAACGTCAACGAGATCGCCGCCGCCTCACCCCGTAACGAGGCCATCATCTTCGGCCCCGCCGACTTCATGGCTTCCATCAACATGAAGACCCTCGTCGTCGGCGAGCAGCCCCCCGGCTACGGTGCCGACGCCTACCACTACATCCTGATGAAGATCCTGATGGCCGCCCGGACCTACGACCTCCAGGCGATCGACGGCCCCTACCTCCAGATCCGCAACGTCGACGGCTACCGCGACGTCGCCAAGCGGGCGGCGGCTCTCGGCTTCGACGGCAAGTGGGTTCTGCACCCGGGCCAGGTCGAGGCGTCCAACGAGATCTTCTCGCCCTCCCAGGAGGACTACGACCACGCCGAGATGATCCTCGACGCCTACGAGTGGTGCACATCCGAGGCCGGCGGCAAGAAGGGCTCCGCCATGCTCGGCGACGAGATGATCGACGAGGCCAGCCGCAAGATGGCCCTGGTCGTCTCCGGCAAGGGCCGCGCCGCCGGACTGCGCCGCACCACCGCCTTCGAAGCCCCGGAGGCCTGACCATGCAGTTCGGACGCACCTACGAGGAGTTCGAGGTCGGCGCCGTCTACAAGCACTGGCCCGGCAAGACGGTCACCGAGTACGACGACCACCTCTTCTGCCTGCTCACCATGAACCACCACCCCCTGCACATGGACAGCAACTACGCGGAGAAGACCACCGACTTCGGCAAGAACGTCGTCGTCGGGAACTACGTCTACTCCCTACTCCTCGGCATGTCCGTCCCCGACGTGTCCGGCAAGGCCATCGCCAACCTGGAAGTCGAGTCGCTCAAGCACATCGCGCCGACCTTCCACGGCGACACCCTCTACGGCGAGACCACCGTCCTGGACAAGACCCCTTCCAAGTCCAAGAGTGACCGCGGAATCGTGTACGTCGAGACCAAGGGCTACAACCAGGACGGCACCGTCGTCTGTGTCTTCCGCCGCAAAGTCATGGTCCCCACCGCTGCCTACATCAAGGAGCGCGGCGGAGAACAGCCCGGCCGCCCCACGCCCGCCAACTAACTGCGTGACGTCACAGGAGAAGCAGTCATGAGCCGACTCGCCCGGACATCGGGTCTCACCGATGTGCAGCAGGAAATCCTGGCCACCGTCAGGGACTTCGTCGACAAGGAGATCCTGCCGGTCGCGACCGAACTCGAACACCGCGACGAGTACCCGTCCCAGATCGTCGAGGGCCTCAAGGAACTCGGCCTGTTCGGGCTGATGATCCCCGAGGAGTACGGGGGCCTGGGCGAGTCGCTGCTCACGTACGCGCTGTGTGTCGAAGAAATAGCGCGTGGCTGGATGAGCGTGTCGGGCATCATCAACACGCACTTCATCGTGGCGTACATGCTCAAGCAGCACGGCACCCAGGAGCAGAAGGACAGCTTCCTGCCGCGGATGGCCGCCGGCGAGGTCCGCGGCGCGTTCTCGATGTCCGAGCCCGCGCTGGGCTCGGATGTGTCCGCGATCACCTCGAAGGGGATCAAGGACGGCGACGACTACGTCCTGAACGGCCAGAAGATGTGGCTGACCAACGGCGGCACATCCTCACTCGTCGCGGTCCTGTGCCGCAGTGACGAGGGTCACCCCGAGGGGACGGCCCCGCACAAATCGATGACGACCTTCCTGGTCGAGAAGGAGCCGGGCTTCGGCGAGGTCCGTCCGGGCCTGACCATCCCCGGCAAGATCGACAAGATGGGCTACAAGGGGGTCGACACCACCGAGCTGATCATGGACGACCTGCGAATTCCGGCCAATCGCGTACTTGGTGGCGTTACGGGCCGAGGGTTTTACCAAATGATGGACGGAGTCGAAGTCGGGCGGGTGAATGTCGCAGCGCGTGGCTGCGGCGTGGCACAGCGCGCCTTCGAGCTGGGCATCAGCTACGCCCAGCAACGTCACACCTTCGGCAAACAGATCGCCCAGCATCAGGCAATTCAGTTCAAGCTGGCCGAAATGGCCACCAAGGTCGAAGCCGCCCATGCGATGATGGTCAATGCAGCACGCAAAAAGGACTCCGGGGAACGAAACGACCTCGAAGCAGGAATGGCCAAGTATTTGGCCTCCGAGTACTGCAAGGAGGTTGTGGAGGACGCCTTCCGCATCCATGGTGGATACGGGTTCTCCAAGGAGTACGAGATCGAGCGGCTCTACCGCGAGGCCCCGATGCTGCTGATCGGCGAAGGCACCGCCGAGATCCAGAAAATGATCATCGGCCGGCGCCTCCTCGAAGAGTACCGATTCCAGGGTTGATTGTCCCTTTCGTGGCGATATATCAGCGAAGAAGATCACAGCCAGTCATCATCTTCCAGCCGCCGACTCGGCTTCCTGGCTTGCCCAGTTGTGGTCCACAACCGATAGCATCGCCCGAAAGCCGCCGTCCCCCGTTCCCGCGCGGCATCATCCGCTACGAAGGTCATTCATGCCCCACAGCCAAACCTCTGCACCACGCGGTCGAGTCCGTCTTGCGCGCGGAGCCTCGCCGTGGCTCCTGCCGACTGTCGCGACCGCGGCGCTCAGCCTGGCCCGGGCCCGCCGGTCCGGCCGCTGGGCTGCTGCCGCCGTGCCCACCACCGCCCTCGCGGCGGGAATGCTGTGGTTCTTCCGCGACCCCAAGCGGGAGATCACACAGGGCAGGGTCATCTCGCCGGCCGACGGTGTAGTGCAGAGCATCATGCCGTGGAAGGACGGGCGCACCCGCGTCGCGATCTTCATGAGCCCGCTGAACGTCCACGTGAACCGCGCACCGCTGGCGGGCACCGTGACGTCCGTCGAGCACATCCCCGGCGGTTTCGTCCCGGCGTTCAACAAGGAGAGCGAGAACAACGAGCGCGTTGTCTGGCACTTCGACACCGAGCTCGGCGACATCGAGATGGTGCAGATCGCCGGTGCCGTCGCACGGCGGATCGTGCCGTACCTCCCCCAGGGTACGAAGGTGGAGCAGGGCGAGCGGATCGGCCTGATCCGCTTCGGTTCCCGCGTCGACATCTACCTTCCGGAAGGTGTCGATGTCGCGGTCGAGGTCGGCCAGCCCACCACCGCGGGGGTGACTCGAATTGACCGTGATTGATCCGGAGACGCAGACCAGCTGGGTTCCCGAGGCGGAGGCCGAGGACGACATCGAGGACATGCCGCTCTCACTGCGGCTGTCGATAGCGGACACGCTGACTCTCGGTAACGCGACATGCGGATTCATGGCGGTGTACTTCACCACCACCGGAATCCTCATCCCGCACCTCCAGGGCAGCCAGGAGGCCGGCATGGGGCGGCACTCCGCCGCGACCGCCGTGATCCTGATGCTGCTCGCCGCGATCTTCGACCTCTGCGACGGGCTCGTGGCGCGCAAGCTGCGCAGCTCGGCGATGGGGGCGGAGCTGGACAACCTCTCCGACCTGATCAGCTTCGGGCTTGCCCCGGCCTACTTCGTGCTCGTGTACGGGATGGTCGCGGACGACGCCCACCAGCGCGTGGCGGCGGTGGCGGCGATCGTGGTGCTGCTGGCGGTGGTGCTGCGGCTTGCCCGGTTCTCCTGCGTGACCATGAAGGACGGCACCTTCCAGGGCATGCCGTCGCCGTTCGGGGCGCTGACCGTGGTCTCCATCGTGCTCCTTCAGCTGCCCTTCGTACCGACGCTGCTCGCGGTCATCGGGGTCGCCTGGCTGATGGTGAGCCGGGTCGAGTACCCGAAGCCGCGGGGTGTCCTCGCGGTGGGAATGCTCAGCTGGATCGTGGGCGCCATGGGCCTGCTCGCCGCCTGGGCGTTCGACGCCCCCGGTGGCCAGCTGCTCCTGCAGACCGGCTGTGCGCTCCAGGTGGTGCTGGGTGCGGTCATTCCGCTCTTCGCCACCGCGCGCCGGGTGAACACCTTCCGCGGCAACCGCCGCGAGGCGCGTACGGCGCAGCTGCCGTAGCTCCTGGACGACGCCGGAGGGCCCCGAGTGCATCGCACTCGGGGCCCTCCGGCGTCGTCAGGGGGTCCGGCCGGCCTCGGCGGGGGCTGCGAAGACCCGCTCCAGCAGGTCCGCGAGTACGGTCCGGTCGGCGTCGGGCAGGGCTTCGAGACCGGCCAGCGTCGTGTGCATCCCCGCCCTGATCGCGTCGACGGTGCGCTCGCCCGCCTCGGTGAGGAGGACGTTCTTGACGCGCCGGTCGGTGGGGCTGGGTTCCCGGCGTACGAGTGCGCGCTTCTCCAGCCGGTCGATGATCCCGGTCATGTTGGAGGCGTCACAGGCCAGTGTGACCGCCAGGGCGCGCATCGCGGACGGCCCCCGGCGCAGCACGCTGAGCGTCTTGCCCTGGCTGGCCGTGAGGCCCTCGGCGGCGGCCGCGGCCGTGAAGTCGCCGTAGTAGGCGCCGAGCGAGACCGAGAGCAGCTCCATGAGCCGGCCGGTGCCCGGACCGGGGGTTTCTGGCATGGGACCATGCTACGCCAGGAAAGTTGACCATCTCAAACATTCGGACGGGGCTGGACCGCCTCCGCCCGGCAGCACGGGCCGGGCCGGGCGGCGCCCCGCCCGGCCCGGTTCACACCCCGGAGTGGCCCGCTGTCACTCACGCACCAGGAAATCGCGGGCGATGTTCTCGGCGGCCTGCTCCAGGAGCGGGCCCGCGTTGGCGATACAGCGCTCCACGTCGGGCTCCAGCTCCGTGAGGGCGTACGCACGGCGGATGCCCGCCCTGCCGAGGACCTCCGCCGGGAGCGTGAGACGGCCACAGACCGCCACGACCTCCTTGCCCGCGGCCCTCGCCGCCGCGGCGACACCCGCCGGCGCCTTGCCGTGCAGGGTCTGCTCGTCGAGCGAGCCCTCGCCGGTGACGACCAGGGTCGCCCGGGCCACGGCCGGGGCGAAGCCCAGGACGTCGAGCATCACGTCGATACCCGCGCGGAAGCTCGCCCCCAGGCCGACCAGCGCCCCGAAGCCGATACCGCCCGCGGCGCCGGCTCCCGGCGCGAGAGCGGCTTCAGCGGCCCCCGCCCCGATGGACTTCTCCAGGACGGCGGCGAAGTGCGTCAGCGCGGCGTCCAGGGCCGCGACCTGCTCGGGGGACGCGCCCTTCTGCGGCCCGTACACCGCGGGTGCGCCCTTGGGCCCGGTCAGCGGGTTGTTCACATCGCTGGCAAGAACGATCTCCGTACCGGCCAGACGGGTGTCCAGACCGGACAGATCGGCGGTCGCCAGCTCGCTCAGTCCCCCGCCGCCCGGCCCCACGGGCTCTCCGGCGGCGTCCAGGAAGCGGGCGCCGAGCGCGGCCAGCATCCCCGCGCCGCCGTCGGTCGTGGCGCTGCCGCCGACGCCGAAGACAATGGACCTGGCCCCCGCGTCGAGCGCCGCGCGCAGCAGCTCACCCGAGCCGTACGTGGTGGCGGTCAGCGGAGCGAACACCCCTGCGGGGAGGTGCTGGAGGCCGGATGCCTCGGCCATTTCCACCACGGCCACACCGTCGCGCAGCGCGAACGCCGCGGTCAGCTGCTCGCCGAGGGGCCCGGTGACCCGTACCTCATGCCGGTCGAAACCTGCCGCGACCGCGGCGGCGACGGTGCCGTCCCCGCCGTCGGCGACGGGCAGGGTCTCGACCTCCACGCCGGGAACGATCCGCCGCAGGCCGGCCGTCACCCGCTCGGCGACCTCCACGGCCGTGAGGGACCCCTTGAATTTGTCGGCCGCCACGAGCACCCGTGCGGCCTCAGTTACTGCTCCGTCCGTCACCTTGTTTATCCCTTGCTTTCGAACAGGCAGTCGCGCCGCTCCGACCCTATCCGCACCACCTGCCCGCTGCCCATACGGACCGGTCAGAAACCGGTCAGAAAAGGGCGTACTCCTCCGGACCGGCGCCGCCCGACTCGAAGGCCAGCAGCCGCTGTTTACGGTCGAGTCCGCCGCCGTAACCGGTGAGGCCGCCCGTCGAGCCGATCACGCGGTGGCACGGGACGATGATCCCGACCGGGTTCTTGCCGTTCGCCAGGCCCACGGCCCGTGCGGCGCCCGGCCGGCCGAGCCGGTCGGCGAGGTCGCCGTACGAACGGGTCTCGCCGTACGGAATCTGCCGCAGCTGCTCCCAGACAGTGCGCTGGAAGGGCGTGCCCACCAGGTGCAGCTCCACGGTGAACTCGGTCAGCCCGCCGTCGAAGTACGCGGTCAGCTCCTCCCTGACCTGCCCGAAGGGCCTGGGGTCGGGTTTGCCGAAGGTCTCGTCTGGCGGCCTGTGGCGCTGTTCCGTCATATACAGGCCGCTCAGCAGGCCGTCGGTCGCCACGAGGGTGAGCGGACCGTACGGGCTGTCGACCACGGTGTGCCGTTTCGCGGCCGGATTCACAGACATGGCAGGGATGGCAGACATGGGGTGCTCTCCTCTCCCCGGAACTGCGGGAGTCAGACGGGTAGTTGGTTGATGGGGTGGGAGTCTGTGGCCCACAGGTACTGCACGGCGTACGCCCGCCAGGGCCGCCAGGCCGCGGCCCTCGCGGTGAGCGCGGCAGGTGTCGACGGCAGGCCCAGCTCCCCCGCCGCCCGCCGGATGCCCAGGTCGGTGGGGAGGAAGGCGTCGGGGTCGCCCAGGGCGCGCATCGCGATGACCTCGACGGTCCAGGGGCCGAAGCCGGGCAAGTCGAGCAGCCGGGTGCGGGCCTCGTCCCAGTCGCTGTCCACTCCGAGCGTGAGCGACCCGTCGGCGAGCGCGCCGACCAGGGTGGTCAGGGTGGTGCGCCTGCTGCGCGGCAGCGCCAGGGCCTCCGGGTCGAGGGCCGCCAGGGCCTGCGACGACGGGAAGAGATGGGTGAGGCCGCCCCTGGCATCGTCGACGGGCACCCCGTGCGCGGCGACGAGCCGGGCGGCGTGGGTACGCGCCGCGGCCGTCGACACCTGCTGGCCCAGCACCGCTCGTACCGCGAACTCCGCCGTGTCGACGGTTCGGGGCACCCGCCGGCCCGGTGCCTTGTCGACCATCGGCGCCAGCAGCGGGTCGTTGCGCAGCTCGCCGTCGACGGCCACGGGGTCGGCGTCGAGGTCGAGCAGCCAGCGGCAGCGGCTGATGGCGTGGGTGAGGTCGCGCAGATCGGTGAGCGAGAGCAGACAGCCGATGTGGTCGGGCCGGGGCGTGAGTTCGGCGATGCCGTGCCCGTACGGGAGGGAGAGCGTCCTGCGGTACGCGCCGTCCCGCCACTCCTCCACGCCCGGGACCCCGGTCGCCGCGAGGTGGCCGAAGAGGTTGTCGGGGTTGAGGGGCGCACGGAACGGGAGCCGGAGCGGGATGGTGCCCGGGGTGTGCGGCCGTGCGCCGCGCGCGACGCGGGAGCGCAGTTCGCCCGGGGCGAGCGCGAAGACCTCGCGGACGGTGTCGTTGAAGGTGCGGATGGAGGAGAACCCGGCGGCGAACGCCACGTCCGCCATGGGCAGTTCCGTGGTCTCGATGAGGATGCGCGCCGTCTGGGCACGCTGCGCGCGGGCCAGTGCGAGCGGGCCGGCACCGAGCTCGGCGCGGAGCTGGCGCTCGATCTGCCGGGTCGAGTATCCGAGCCGCTCGGCGAGGCCGGGCACGCCTTCCCGGTCGACGATGCCGTCCCGGATCAGGCGCATGGCGCGGGCCACGGCGTCGGCGCGGGCGTTCCACTCCGGGGAGCCGGGGCTGGTGTCCGGGCGGCAGCGCTTGCAGGCCCGGAACCCGGCCTGCTGGCAGGCGGCGGCGCTCGGGTAGAAGGTCATGTTCTCGACCTTGGGCGGCACGACCGGGCAGCTGGGGCGGCAGTAGATCCTGGTGGTCAGGACGGCCGTGAAGAACCAGCCGTCGAAGCGGGCGTCCTTCGACTGGACGGCGCGTACGCAGCGCTCGGTGTCGGTGTGCATGGCTCAAGCATCGGCCACCTCCGGTACCGGCGGCTGGCGAGAATCCGACATCTCCCTCTGCTGGATCTCCGCCGGCCTCCCCCTGATCCCCCCGGATCTTGCCGGATCCCGACGGATCTCCGCCGGGCCCCCACCGGTCCCTGTCCGCTCACGTCCTGCGCAGCCGCCGCCATACGGCCTTCGCCGCGTTGTGACCCGACATACCGTGGACGCCGGGTCCTGGCGGGGTCGCCGCCGAGCAGAGGTACACCGCCGGGTGCGAGGTCGTGTAGGGGAACAGCGAGACCTTGGGCCGCAGGAGCAGTTGCAGGCCGGAGGCCGCCCCGCAGGCGATGTCGCCGCCCACGTAGTTCGCGTTGCGCGCGAACAGTTCGGCGGGTCCCGCGGTGGCGCGGGCGAGCACACGGTCGCGGAAGCCGGGCGCGAAGCGTTCGATCTGCCGCTCGATGGCCTCGGTGAGGTCGCCGTCCCAGGCATGCGGCA
This sequence comes from Streptomyces sp. NBC_00466, assembly GCF_041433995.1. Taxonomy (NCBI): domain Bacteria; kingdom Bacillati; phylum Actinomycetota; class Actinomycetes; order Kitasatosporales; family Streptomycetaceae; genus Streptomyces; species Streptomyces sp. NBC_00466. The sequence continues at coordinate 322,820 of NZ_CP107896.1, forward strand.
CATGTCCGTACGTCCAGAAGACGTGCTTGCCTTCGGGCGCTCTGGAGGGGTCGACCAGGCTGGGCTGGGCGCTGATCAGGAAGGGCGTATCGGGGGCGCGGCCGCCCGCTGCCTGGCGCAGCGCCGTACCGATCTCGCGGCTGCTCGGGCCGATCTGCACGGTCCCGGCGGCCCGGGGCGCCTCCGCCGTCCAGGGCACCGGCCCGTCGAGCGCGTAATCGATCTTGAAGACGCTCGCCCCGTACCGGTATCCGTCGTAGGCCCGGCCGAGACCGGCGATGCGCGCGGCGGCCGTCGGCGAGGTGTCGAAGATGTACGCGCGGGCGGGCGGCAGGTCGTCGAGCCGCTTCACCTCGTAGCCGGTGTGCACCACCCCGCCCAGATCGCGCAGATACCCGGTCAGCGCGTCGGAGATGGACTGCGAGCCGCCGCGCGGCAGCGGCCAGCCGCCCTCGTGCGCGGCCAGCGCGAACATCAGGCCGACGGCGCCGGTGGCGAGGCCGTCGAGCGGTGCGATGACATGGGCCACGAGACCGGCGAACAGGGCGCGCGCCCGGTCGTCACGGAAGCGCTTCATCAGCCAGGTGGACGGCGGGAGACCGGCCAGCCCGAAGCGGGCGAGGGTCAGCGGATCGCGCGGCAGCGCGGTGAGCGGCAGCGACATGAAGTCCCGGGCCAGCGTGGACCACCGGCCGAGGAAGGGGGTGACGAGCCGCCGGTACGCACCCGCGTCGCGCGGCCCGAAGGAGGCCGCGGTCTCGGCGACCGAGCGGGACAGCACGGCTGCGGTGCCGTCGTCGAAGGGGTGCGCCATGGGCAGCTCGGGGTGCAGCCACTCCAGGCCGTACCGGTCGAGCGGCATCGTCTTGAAGACCGGCGAGCCGATGCCCAGCGGGTGGACGGCGGAGCAGGGGTCGTGGCGGAAGCCCGGGAGCGTGAGCTCCTCGGTCCGCGCGCCCCCTCCGACGGTGTCCCGGGCCTCGAAGACCTCGACGGCGAATCCGCGGCGGGCCAGCTCCACGGCGGCGGTCAGCCCGTTGGGCCCCGCCCCCACGACGACAGCATCGAGCATCGACGGCACCTTCGGACTCCTTCGTCAGCCGACGGCCAGAGCCCCAAGGATATTCCCGCGCACCGACAGTGCGGCCCGGGGTAGCGTCACGGCCGATGAATCCGACGATCGAGACCATGGCTGACCGGCTCCGCACCCTGCCCGGGATCAGGGCGGTGGCCCTCGGCGGGAGCCGTGCGCGGGGCGCCGAACGGCCCGGATCCGACTGGGATCTCGGCCTCTACTACCGCGGCAGCCCGGACACGGCGGCGCTCACCGCGCTCGCCTCCGCGCTGGCCGGCCGGCCCGTCGAAGTGGCGGGCCCCGGCGGCTGGGGGCCCTGGGTCGACGGCGGCGCCTGGCTCACGGTCGGCGGGGTGGCGGTGGACTGGATCCTGCGCGACCTCGACCGGGTGGAGCGGGTCTGGTCGCAGTGCCGCGAGGGCCGCTACGAGGTGGGCGTCCAGCCGGGCCATCCGCTCGGCTTCTGGTCCCCGGCCTACCCCGGCGAGGTGGCGCTGTGCCGCGTACTCGCCGATCCGTCCGGGGAGTTGACGGCGCTGCGCGAGGAGACGCGCCGCTACCCGGAGCCGCTCCGCACCGCGCTGGCCGGAGCCGCCTGGGAGGCGGACTTCTCGGTGGCCGCCGCCCGCAAGTCCGCGGGCAGCGGGGACACCTTGCATGTCTCGCTCTGCCTCTCCCGCGCCTTCGGCATCCTGGCCCAGTCCCTGCACGCGCACCACCGCGTCTGGTGCGTCAACGAGAAGGGTGCGCTGGCGGCCGCCGCAGCGTTGCCGCAGACTCCGGACCGCTTCGGCGAGCGGGTGTCGTCGGCGCTCCGCGCACTGGACCCGGCGGCCGTGGAGGCGGCGGCCGCCCTGGTGGCTGAGGTACGCGCGGTGCTCGGCCCCGGCGGCTGACGGCCGGGGCGGGCACCGTCAGGGCTTGGCCGGTACGTGCTGATCAGCGGCCGGGGCGCCCGTCTCCGCTGCCATGGACTCCCCCGCAGCAGCCTGTTCCGGCAGCTCGGCGGGGACGCGGTGCCACAGCGGCGGCAGGCGGTAGGTCAGCAGGTAGAGCACGGCGGCGACAGCGAACCCCACGTAGTACGTCAGCTCCCCCCAGCCGGGGTGCGCGGCGGCGACCGGGCCGGTGTAGAGGTCCGACTGCCAGAAGGGCACGGAGCAGACGACCCCGGCCAGCCAGGCCACGAAGCCCCACTCCAGGATGCGGCGCTTCTCGTACAGCTCGGGGATGCGCGCCTTGTCGCGGCGCGGGCCGACGGAGTAGTCGAGCAGGATGACGGCCACGTACGGCGCGATGAAGTAGGCGGTGAGGTTGAGGAACACCTCGAAGGACGTGTAGATCCCGCCGGCTCCCCACAGGCTGACGCCGAAGGCCGCGACGCAGATGAGAGTGACGCTCTGCCAGCGCTTCAGGGGCAGCCCCAGTGTCTGCAGGGAGATCGCGCCGCCGTAGACGTTGAGGAAGTTCTGCGAGAAGGAGGAGAGCAGGATCGCCAGCATCGCCGGGACGGACCACGGCCCGGTGAGTTCCTTCAGGGCCAGGATCGGGTCGTCCGTGGTGGTCGCCGCACCGGCCAGGACGACTCCCGCGATTCCGAGCCAGGACAGGGTGACGAAGTTGCCGAGCGCGGTCAGCAGGCCGGCGGAGGTGCTGACCCGCTTGCTGTCCGGCAGATAGCGCGAGTAGTCCGATGCGAACGGCAGCCAGGCGATGAGGAAGGCCAGGAACCAGCCGCCGAGCGTGACCCAGCCTCCGGCGGACCCGATGTATCCCGGCGCGCGGGGGTTGGCCGCCAGGAAGTGGCCGCCCCGGTACAGCGCGACGACCGTCACCAGGGCGAAGAGCACGAACAGGACGACGGCCAGGATCCGCTGCAGGTAGTGGATCATGTTGTAGCCGAAGACGGCGACGGTGAGCTGGAGCGCGGTCAGCACCGCGGCCGAGAGCCAGAACGGCGTCCCGAGCAGGACGCCCAGCGCCTTGCCGCCGAGGATGACCGTGACGGCGGCCCAGCCGACGCCCGCGAAGACGTTGATGTACGCCACGGGCAGCAGATTGCCCACGAAGCCCAGCGGGCCGCGGGCCTGCATCTGCTGGGGCACACCGAGGCGCACCCCCATCCGGGACATGATCCCCATCGTGGCCGAGCCGACCAGGGCCCCGGCGAGGATGGCGGTGACCGCGGCGGTCATGGACAGACCGAGGGCCGCGGCGCTGAAACCGAGCAGCATGATCGGGAAGTTGAGTCCCGCGGCGAACCAGATGGAGAACTGGGAGCCTGCTTTTCCGTGGCGCTCCACTTCGGGGATGTGGTCCACGCCGTACGGCTCCACCTTCGCGATGCTGTCGCGATACCCCAGGTCGGGCGGTTGCTGCGCGGGCTTGTCACGGTCCATGCCATGCCTCCTACAGACTGCTGCCATGTTGTATGCCAGTGGTCAGAGTGAAAGTGCCATGTGTGCTTGTCAAGGGTTCCGGCACGGGCCGGCCACACCCGCTCAACGGCCTTACGCAGGCAGCCAGAGGGGTGTGCGAGGGTGCAACAGCGGCGCGATATCGTCTTGACGCTGCAACAGAGAGCACCCTAGGTTCGTGCCATGCAAGATACTTCTTCGAGCGAGGGTGCACTCGCTGCCGACCGCAATCCCGCTGTACGCAAGCAGCGGCTGAGCGGTATGAGCATCCAGAGCCGGGTGATCGTCGAGTTGCGCGGCCGCATCATCTCCGGCGAACTCGCCCCCGGGACCAGCCTGTCGGAGATCGTGCTGGCGGAGGCGTTCGGCGTCAGCCGCACCCCGGTGCGCGAGGCTCTGAAGCAGCTGCAGACCGAGGGGCTCGTCGACATCCGGCCCCGGGTGGGGACCTTCGTCGCCGCGCCCTCGCGGCGGGAGATCACCGAGCTGTTCCAGATGAAGGAACTGCTCGAAGGCGCCGCCGCGCGCCTGCTCGCGCAGCGCGGCCGGGTCCCCGAACTGGACGCGCTGGAGGCCAATCTGTCCACCGCCGATGCCGCGGTGCGCAGTGCGGACCAGGAGGGCTACGCCGAACTGGTCCACGAGTTCCACGACTTGGTGATGCGCGGCGCGGACAACGCGAAGCTCGCCGACCACTACCGCACCCTCATGAACCAGCTCGCCTACCCGCGCCTGGTGCACACCTCGCTGGCGCAGCCGGGCCGCCCCACCAGGTCCGACTCCGAACACCACCATGTGCTCGAACTGATCCGGGCCAAGGACGGGGACGGCGCGGAACGGGTGATGCGCGAGCACGTGCGGGCGAGCCACCGGGCGCTGATGGACGGTCTCGACCGGGCCGCTCCCGCCGCGGACGGCGGAGCCGACGGGGAGCCCGGCTGAGCGTCATCCGGGCTTCAGGACTTCAGGACGAACGGGTCGTCGGCGGGGCCCTCACCGGTGTTGATCCAGACGCTCTTGAGCCGGGTGTACTCGCCCATCACCTCCGTGCCGTGCTCCACGCCCATCCCGCTGGACTTGAAGCCGGAGCGCGGCGACATCGGGGACATCGAGCGGTAGGTGTTGACCCAGACCGTGCCGGCGTCGAGCCGGGACGCGACGCGGTGCGCGCGGGCCAGGTCGCGGGTCCACAGCCCGGCGGCGAGCCCGTAGTCGGTGTCGTTGGCGAGCGCCACCAGTTCTTCCTCGGTCCCGAAGGGCATGATCGCCACGACCGGACCGAAGATCTCCTCCCGGCAGAGCCGCATGCTGTTGTCGGCCTCGACGAAGGCGGTGGGACGGTAGAAGAACCCGTCGAGCCCGCCGAGCCCGCCGGGTTCGGGCCGGCTGCCGCCCGCGACGGTCACCGCGCCCTCCGCCCGGCCCACGGCGACGTACTCCTCCACCTTGTCGCGCTGGCTCTCGATCGCCAGCGGCCCGAGCTGGGTCGCCGGGTCCAGCGGGTCGCCGAGCCGGATGGCGTCGGCCCGCGCCGCCACCCGCTCCACCACCTCGTCGTAGACGTCCTGTTGGGCGTAGACCCGGCTGCCCGCCACACAGGTCTGCCCGGCGGCGGCGAACACTCCGGCGACGATGCCGACCGACGCGTTCACCACATCCGCGTCGCCGAAGACGATGTTGGGCGACTTGCCGCCCAGCTCCAGCGTGGTGCGGACGAACCGGGAGCCGCAACTCGCCGCGATCCGCGACCCGGTGCCGGTGCTGCCGGTGAACGTCACCTTGGCGACCAGCGGGTGCTCCACCAGCGGCGTGCCGACCTCGTCCCCGTAACCGGTGACGACGTTGACGACACCCGGCGGGAAGCCGGCCTTCTCGAGCAGCGGAGCGAGCTGGAGCAGCGAGGCCGAGGTGTGCTCGGACGGTTTGACGACGACCGTGTTCCCTGCGGCCAGCGCGGGCGCCAGCTTGGTGATGGTCAGCAGCAGCGGCGAGTTCCACGGGGTGATGGCCACGACCACACCCAGCGGTTCGCGCACCGTGTAGTTGAGGATCTCCTTGCGGGAGGCCGGGATGGTGCTGCCGTGCACCTTGTCGGCCAGGCCCGCGTAGTAGTGGACGTACTCCGGCAGGCTGGCCAGCTGGGCACGCATCTCGCTGAGCAGTTTGCCGTTGTCCAGCGTCTCGGTACGGGCCAGTTCCTCGCCGTGCTCGCCGATGAGTTCGGCGAGCCGCCGCAGCAGCGCGCCGCGCCGGGTAGGCGTCAGATCGCGCCAGCTCGGGTCATCGAACGCGGCGCGCGCGGCCCGCACGGCGCGGTCGGCGTCGGTGGCGTCGCCGCGCGCCGTCTCGTACCAGGGCTTCGCGGTCGTCGGGTTGACGCTGGGCAGATAGGCGCCGCTCGCGGGCTGCACCCAGGCGCCGTGGATGTAGTGGTCATGCCGCGGGAGCCGCTGTGCGGTCACGGTCCACCTCCGTGGTGTGTCGGATGATCTCGTCGGTGAGCCGGCCCGGCGCTTCCAGCGCGAGCAGATGCCGGGCGCCGGGAATGACCGCGGCCCGCGCACCGGGTACGGCACCGGCCAGCGCCCGGGTCATCGCCTCGGTCGAGCCGGGGTCGGCGCCGCCGGTGACGGCGAGCGTCGGCACCGTGAGCGAGGGCAGCTGGGGCCACAGCTCGGCGTCGGCCCGGGTGAAGACCTCGTAGCAGGCCAGGTACGAGACGTGGTTCTGACCGAGCAGGGTCGCCCTGACCTCTTCGACCAGGCCGGGCTCGGCTGCCTGCCACTCCCGGGTGAACCAGCGGTCGATCGCCGCGTCCACCGAGCCCGGGAAGTCCTCCCGGGCGCGTTCGAGCCGGCCGGCCACGTCCCGGCTCTCCTCGGGGGTACGCCGGGCCACCGATGAGACCAGGGTCAGGGACGCGACGGCGGTCGGCCGCAGCAGGGCGGCCCGGGTCGCCACCAGGGCGCCGAGCGAGAATCCCACCAGGTGGGCGGGGCCTTCGAGGGTGTCCAGGACGTCGGTGGCGAGGTCGTCCAGGGTGATACCGGGCGCGGCCGGCGGTGAACCGGCGTGGCCGCGCAGATCGACGGCCCGCGTACGGTGCCGGGCCGCGAGCGCCGGAAGGCAGCGGTCCCACATGTGCCGGTCGAGGCCGACCCCGTGCAGCAGGACGAGGTCCGTGCCGCTGCCGTGGTCCTCGTAGCCGATCACTGCTCGGTCGCCAGGGGCGCGAGGCGGGCCTGCGGACGGCCCTGGGCGGCGGCGGCCAGCGCGACCACGATCTCACCGGCGCGCGGGGCGTCGGGGATACGGACCTCGGTGGTCTGGTGGTGCGAGCGGATGGTGGCGTCGGTGATGTGCTTCAGCGGGATGTCGAAGACCGCGCCCGCCCCGGCGCGCTTCTCGACCGCGGGGAGCAGGGTGGTGGCGGCGGTCGCGTCCCGGAAGTGGTTGCCGAACTTCAGGGTGTGGATCAGGGCCGAGCCGTGTTCGGTCTCGCCGTCCAGGCCGACGATGGCCGCCTTTCCGTAGGCCTCGACGGTCTCCCCGAGTGCTTCGACGACCAACGGCGCGAGCAGCGCGCCCAGTTCGGAAGCGGTCGCCTCGATACCGGGGCCGAGGTCCTGGACGAAGCCCTGGCCCGCCCAGGGGTTGTCGATGACGGCGGCGACCACAGCGGTACGGGCGGCCGGTTCGACGGGGACGCCGCCCTCGGTGTGGATCTCGTCCACGAGGGTGACGATCTTACGGATGTTCATGGGGTCCTCTCGGGGGTTGCCAGGGTCTCCAGGGTCACCACGGGGTCGGTGCGCCGGTCCCCGATCCGGGCGTTGGGGCGCGGCCCGGTGGCCGCGGCGGCGACGATCACCAGTTCGTCCGCGCGGGGGCCGTCGGGGATCCTGATCCGGGTGGCGGCGTAGTGCGAGCGGGTCGCAGCGGCGGTCTTGTGCCAGATGGGGACCGTGACCGTGGTCCCCGCCGGGGCCTGCTCCTCGCTGAAAGCGATGATCGAGGTGCCTTCGAGGATCTCGCGGACGACATTGCCGAAGTACGGGGTGTGGATGAGGGCCCCGCCGTGCTCGCTCTCGCCGTCCAGGCCGACGACGGCGGCCTTGCCGAAGGACTCGATGGCGTCCGCGCCGCCGAGCATGGCGGTCAGCCGGCCGGTGATCTCCCGGGCCAGGACGGGTGCGAGTTCCCGCGCCTCGGCCGACAGGTCGGGCACGGTGCCGCGGCCGGCCCAGGGGTTGCGTACGACCACCGCGACGGAGCCGCGCCGGACGGTCGTGGCGACGGGCTCGCCCAGTTCGCTGACGAAGTCCTCGCAGGAGGAGACGATGCGCCGGATGACGGTCACGAGCGGCCCGCGCCGCTGGTCCCGGAGGTGCTGATCGCTGAGGTGCTGATCTCTGAGCTGAAGCGGGGCATCACCTGCTCGGAGAAGAGCTCCAGGCTGCGCATGGCGTTCTTGTGCGGCAGTCCGGGGTGGGTGGTCCACAGCATCAGATGCTCCAGACTGATCTCGTCCTGGAGTTCGCTGATCTTCCCGGCCACGTAGTCGGGGGTGCCCACCAGCAGGTTGCGGTCCTGGAGGAAGTCGAAGCTCAGCTCGTGCTCGTCGGTCAGCTCCTCGCCCTCCTCCATGAGGTTGGACAGCCCCCGCCAGTGCGTGACCCACCGGTAGGTCTGCAGGAGCGCCTCCTGGAACTCCTCCCTGGCCTGCTCCATCGTGTCGGCGACATAGACGTCGCGGACCAGGGCGAGCCCCTCACCGAGGGCGTGCTCACGGCCGGTCGCCTCGGTGGCGGCCCGCCGGTACAGGTCGAACCGTCCCTTGAGCGCCGAGACCGGCGGCAGCCAGAGGATGCCCTGGATCCCGTTCCTGGCACAGGACTCGATGGACCGGGGCGAGTCCACGACCTGCCACATCGGCGGGTGCGGGCGCTGGTACGGGGCAGGGGTGACGGCCAGCTTGGTTATCTCGCCGTCGGTGGTGAAGTCCTCGGTGGCCGGAGAGAGCGGGTGGCTCCACTTCAGGCCGGGGGCGGGGAAGTCGTAGAAGCGGCCGTGGTGTTCGAAGAACTCGCCGGACCAGGCCTTCTTCAGGATCTCCAGGGTCTCTTCGAACAGGGCGCGGTTCTGCTCCTGGTCGCGCGGGTCCGCCTGCGGGTTGAGGTTCATCGCCTCACGGCCGTAGAGCCCGCGGCCCACCCCGACCTCGACGCGCCCGCCGGAGAGCTGGTCGAGCAGCGCCAGGTCCTCGGCGAGGCGCAGCGGATGCCAGAAGGTGACGATATTGGCGGCCTGGCCGATGCGGATACGCTCGGTGCGCGCGGCGATGTCCGTACCCATCAGTACGGGGTTGGGCGTCAGCTCCTGGCCCTCGTGGCCGAAGTGGTGCTCGGTGTACCAGACCGACCAGAAACCCGCGTCCTCCGCAGCGACCGCGAACTCGCGCGCCTCCCGCATCAGACGGTGGTACTCGCCGAGCTGCCCGGGAGCGCCGAGCGCGTGAAAGATCGAGAAACGCATGGACCTGCCTCTCTGTGCCGGCCAGCAGCTGCTGGCATACAACAGACCGTAGGTGTCTGTTCTTTCAGTCGTCAAGACTCGGAATGGCGTTTTTCAGAACGGTCCTTTTGGCTGCGATATAGCCCCTATATCCGTACAGAACAACGGAGTTGGGACCGCGAGGACAGCGAGAACAGGGCGATCTCTTGACATGCAAGAGGAGCGTTCATAGCGTCCTGCCACACAAGAGCAGTGCACGGCGGAGCGGAACCGGCGGATCATCCCGGACGCGGCTCCCCGCAGAAAGGACACGGTGGACGACGTATGAGTACCGGAAGCACCGACATCAGGGAACGCATCGCCGCGGCCTGGGGCGCGGCCTGGCAGCGCGGCGAGGTCGACGTACTCGACACGGTCCTGGCCGATGGCTACCGGCGGCACGGGCGCACCGCGCAGGACGCGGCGGACCTCAAGGCCAACATCACCGCGTGCCGTGCGGGCTTCCCCGACCTGGTCACGGTGATCGAGGACTGCGTGGTCGAGGGGGACCGCGTGGCGACCCGCTGGGTCAGCAGGGGCACGCACACCGGCCGCCTGATGGACGTACCGCCGACCGGCCGGACCGTCACGGTCTCCGGCGCCACGTTCTCCCGCGTCGAGGACGGCATGGTCGCCGAGGAGTGGGTCACCTGGGACCCCCGTCAGCTGCTGACCGCGCTGGGGGTCATCCCGCTGGACAGCGCCCGGTCCGATGCCCCCGCGGAGGAAGCGGCCGACGCCCGGGGGCGCAGCGCCCGATCGGCGGTGGCGTCATGAGCACCACCGCCAGGAACCAGCCGGCCCCGGACACGACCGAAGTGGACGACCTCCGCGATATGCCTGACATACCCGATATTGCCGATGTGAAGGGACTCCACCGCAAGTTCATCACCGGGGTCACCATCGTGACCACGATGGACGGCGAACGGCCGCGCGGGCTTGCCGTCAACGCCTTCTCCAGCATCTCGCTGGACCCGCCGCTGGTCATGGTCTGCGTCCAGCGGACCTCGTCGACCTATGAACCGCTCTTCCGCGCGGACCACATGGGCATCAGCATCCTCGCGTCCGACCAGCTGCCCGTGGCGACGGTCTTCGCGGGCAAGGGCGACGACAAGTTCGCCACACTGCGCTGGACCGCCGGGGCCCACGGCTCGCCGCTGATCGACAGCAGCGCGGCCGTACTGGAGGCGCGGATCCAGGAACGCCTGCAGACCAGTACGCACACCATCTTCATCGGACGGGTCACCCAGGCCGCCCACTCCGAACGGCCGCCCCTGATCTACAGCGCGGGCGGCTTCTACGACGGCGGAACTCTGGATGCCGCCGCCCTCTGACGGGAGTTCCGGCCAAGGCCGGCGGGCGGCCGGAGCAGCGGCGGATCCGCGCCTCAGGCTCCCGCCGCCAGCAGCTGCCGCACCCGGCGGGCCGTGGCCGCGTCGCGGGCGGCTGTGAACGGCAGCGCGTTGCCGCCCGTCACACGGAACGGCTTGCCCGTGAGCGTCAGATGGGCGCCGCCGGCCTCCTCCACGAGGAGCAGACCTGCCGCGTGGTCCCAGGCAAGTTCCCAGCTGAACGCGGTCGCGTCGAGGGCGCCCCTGGCGATGGCCAGATACTCCAGGCCCGCCGAGCCGCACGGCCTGGTGCGGACGCCTTCGGTACGGAGGGCGAGCAGCGAGCTCTTCTGTTCGGGGGTGGTGAAGTCCGGGTGGGAGGTGGCAACTTGGAGTTCCGCGCCGGGTACCGGCGAGCCCGCCAGGAGGGGTTTCCCGTTGAGGCGGGCGCCACCGCCCCGTAGGGCCACGGCCATCTCGTCCAGCGCCGCGGCGTACGTCCATGAGGCGAGGAGTTCGCCGTGGTGGGCGAGCGCCACCAGAGTGCAGAAGCCCGGTTCGCCGCGCACGAACTGGCGGGTGCCGTCGACCGGGTCGACGATCCAGACGGGCGCGTCGCCGCGTATCGCCTCGTACGAGGACGGATCGGCCGCCACGGCCTCCTCACCGACCACCACCGAGCCCGGCAGCAGTGCGGTGAGGGCGGCCGTGAGGTGTTCCTCGGCGCCGCGGTCGGCCACCGTCACCAGGTCGTGCGGACCGCTCTTCTCAGCGATCTCGTGCGCGGCGAGCTGCCGGAAGCGCGGCAGGATCTCGGCGGCGGCCGCCTCGCGGACCACCGCCTCGACCTCGGTCAAATCCCTGGCCAGAAGCTGTTCGGTCATGCGTCCATCTCAGCACACCCCGGTGAAGGCCCCGTACCGGTTCAGCGGCCGACGGCGTAACCCTGCATGCCGCGCGGGTTCGCGGCGGCGCTCAGCACCCCGGTCCGCGGGTCGCGGGCGACCGCGCACAGCCTCCCCTCCGACCATGCCTCGCCGACGGTGACGTCGTGCCCGCGGCGGCGCAGCTCCGCGATGGTCTCCTCCCCGATCCGCGACTCGACAGTGACGCTGCCGGGCCGCATCGCGCGCGGATAGAAGGAGCTGGGGAAGGAGTCGTTGTGCCAGTTCGGGGCATCGATCGCGCCCTGGAGGTCCAGGCCGCCGCGGACCGGAGCGGTCAGCGCGACCGCGAGGAAGAAGTGCAGCTGCCACTGGTCCTGCTGGTCGCCGCCCGGCGTTCCGAAGGCGAGCACCGGCACACCGTCGCGCAGGGCGAGCGAGGGGGTGAGGGTGGTGCGCGGACGGCAGCCCGGGGTGAGCGAGTTCGGCAGCCCCTCGTCCAGCCAGGTCATCTGGAGCCGGTTGCCGAGCGGGAAGCCCAGCTCGGGCACCACCGGGTTGGACTGGAGCCAGCCGCCGCTCGGGGTCGCGGAGATCATGTTCCCCCAGCGGTCGACGATGTCGAGGTGGCAGGTGTCGCCGCGGGTGGCGCCGTCCTTGGCGACGGTCGGCTCGCCCGCGCCCGCGGCGGAGATCCCCATGGCGTCGAATCCGGGCTCGCCCGCCGCCACGGCGGTGGCCTGCCTGCTGAGCCGGGGCCTGCGGCCGTCGGGGCTGCCGGGGCGCAGCTCGTGCGAGGCCTCGCCGGTGATCAGGGCGCGGCGCCCCGCGTTGTACTTGTCGGAGAGGAGCGTGCCGAGCGGTACGTCCCCGGCGTCGCCGTACCAGGCCTCCCGGTCGGCCATCGCCAGCTTGCAGCCCTCGACGAGCAGGTGGACGTAGTCGGCGGACCCGTACCGGGGAAGCTCGTCCGGGAGCAGGGCGAGCTGCTGGAGGAAGGCGGGGCCCTGACTCCAGCCGCCGGCCTTGCAGAGGGTCCAGCCGTTCCAGTCGTACGTCGCGGGCGCCTCGTAGGACGCCGACCAGCCCGCCAGGTCCGCCGCGGTGAGGGTGCCGGTGTGGTGGGCGCCGCTGGTGTCCTTGGTGGGGCGCTGCGACTGGCGTACCAGCGCCTCGCCGATGAAGCCCTCGCGCCAGACCGCGCGGGCGGCGTCGATCCGGCCGGCCCGGTCCTGCGCCCGCGCGGCGGCCTCGTCGATCAGCCGCCGCCAGGTCGCGGCGAGGGCGGGGTTGCGGAACAGCTCGCCGGGCGCGGGCGACCTGCCGCCGGGGAGGTACACATCGGCGGAGGACTCCCACTCGGTCTCGAAGAGTTCCCGTACGCTCTCGACGGTCTGGCCGACGCGCTCGACGGGCGCGTGACCGTCCTCGGCGTAACCGATGGCGTACTTCAGGACGTCGGCGAGGGACTTGGTGCCGTGGTCGCGGAGCAGCAGCATCCAGGCGTCGAAGGCTCCGGGCACCGCGGCGGCCAGCGGTCCGGTGCCGGGGACCAGATCGAGGTCGAGCGAACGGTAGTGCGCGACGGTCGCGCCCGCGGGGGCGGGACCCTGCCCGCAGAGCACCCGGACCTCGCCGTCGGCGGGGGCGATGATCGCGGGCACCTCGCCGGCCGGCCCGTTGAGGTGCGGCTCGACGACATGCAGGACGAAGCCGGCGGCGACGGCGGCGTCGTAGGCGTTCCCGCCGTCCTCAAGAACGGCCATCGCGGACTGCGAGGCGAGCCAGTGGGTGGATGACACCATGCCGAAGGTGCCCTGCAGAGTCGGCCGAGTGGTGAACATGGCGCGTTCCCTTGCTAGTTGTGCCTGTGAACGAACCGATCACGGCTCACCGACGAGCCTGGGGAGAATCTGGGGAGTTCGGTCCCGCCGGCCCGTTCACCTGATCTTTGGGCAGGCTATCGATCGCCCGTCCCCCCTGCTACCCACTGCGTGCATGAAGTACGGCATGAAGTAGGTGCGCCCCCTGACACCGGCCCGGCGCGGGTGCGTTCAGTCCGGCAGCAGGACGGCCGCGCCGTCGACCCGGTCGGCGGCCAGGTCCGCGAGAGCCCGGCCGGCGTCCGCGAGGGCGTAGCGGGTGACCGTGGTACGGACCCCATGGCGTTCGGCGTGCTCCAGGAAACTCGTGCCGTCCTCCCGGGTGTTGGAGGTGACGCTGCGCAGACCGCGCTCCTGGAACAGATGCCGCGCGTAGTTCAGCTGCGGGATGTCGGTCAGGTGAATCCCGGCGACGGCGAGGGTGCCGCCCCGGTCGAGCGCCTCCAGCACGGTCGGCACCAGGTCCCCCACCGGCGCGAAGAGGATCGCGGAGTCCAGCGGTTCCGGCGGTGCGTCGCGGGAGCCACCCGCCGAGGACGCGCCGAGCCGCAGCGCGAGCTCCCGTGCGCGTTCCGACCGGGTCAGGACATGCACGGTGGCGCCCTCGGCGACTGCCACCTGGAGCGTGAGGTGCGCCGAGGCGCCGAACCCGTACAGGCCCAGGCGTCCGCCGGAGGGCAGGGCGCTGCGCCGCAGGGCCCGGTAGCCGATGATCCCGGCGCACAGCAGGGGCGCGAGGTGTGCCGGGTCGGCATCATCCGGAAGCGGGTACGCGAAGCGTTCGGGCAGTACGGTCAGGTCGGCGTAGCCGCCGTCCGCGTCCCACCCCGTGTACCGCGAGTGCGGGCACAGGTTCTCCTGCCCCGCCCGGCAGTAGCGGCATACGCCGCAGGTGCTCCGCAGCCACGCCCCGCCCACGCGACGGCCGGGCGGGAAGCGGGTGGCGCCGGGGCCGGCCGCCAGCACCCGGCCGACGATCTCGTGTCCCGGGACGGTGTCCGGCCGCTTGGGGGCCAGGTCGCCTTCGGCGAGGTGCAGGTCGGTCCGGCAGACCCCGCATGCCTCGACCCTCACCAGGATCTCGCCGGGGCCGGGCGACACCGGCCGCTCGGTCCGTTCCAGCGGGTGGTCCCCGATCGGCCCGGGGCGGTGGACCGCCCACCCGTGCGCCACGAGGCCCGTATCGACTGACATATCCCCAGCGTGCGATCGGTGGCTCCCTGTCGCAACGTGGCGGCCGGCCTGGGCGGTCTCACTGGCGGCCCCGACAGAACACCTAAGCCACCCGGGCGCTGATCCGGCCGGCCTTGACCGCGTCGAGCAGCGCCTGGTGGTCGCGTTCGTTCTGGTCCGCGTAGCTCTCGGCGAACCGTGCCACGGCCCGGTCGAAGACGTCACCGCGACCGAGGTAGGCGGCGATGGCGATCCGGTCACCGGACCGCGCATGGGCCCGGGCGAGCGTCCCGCCGCAGACCTCACCGAACGCCTCCATGGTGTGCGGCACTTGGCGCGCGGGTTCCGCGATGGCCTTCCAGTCGCGCAACTGCCGGACGTAGAAGTCCCGTTCCCGGCCATCGGGCGCATGCACGCGTTCCCAGCCCAGGAAGATGTCACTGGCCGCCTGCATCAGCCGCTGACCGGCGACGACCCGTTGACCCTGGGTCGGGTACTCGCTCGCACCGGCGTAGGGGGCGAGTACCGACTCCCCGGCCTCCTTGGCCTGGAGGAACAGCGGATCATCTCCGTCCCTGCCGAGCAACAGGATGATCCAGCAGCGGGTGCCGACGCTGCCGACGCCGACCACCTTGCGCGCCATGTCGGCCATGGTGAACTGCCGCAGCAGGTGCTCGCGGTCGGTGGGGAGGCTGCGCCCGTACCGCGACACGAGGTCGCGGAACATGTCCTCCAGCTGGGCCCGTTCGAGGTCGGGCAGCAGATCGGCCGCCCGCACGACGGTGGGTGGTGCGGAAGCGATGAGCCTCTCCCCGTCGACGACCTCGGTCAGCTTCTCGAACGCCTGGAGACTGTCGCGCGTGCGCGCCTTGCTCATGGCGGCGGACAACCGCTTGCTCTCCCGCCGCGGCAGCCGCTCGGATGCCAGCGCCCGCAGCTGCCTGGCATCGGCCTTCGCGTACCACACGTCGAGGTTGCGCATCCCGGCGTAGCCGCGCATACGCTCTCGGTAGGACCGCACAGCGGAGCGAACGATCGTCGCGCGCTCGACGCGGGTGAAGCCGTTCTCCCGTCCCGCGATGGCCAGACTGGCGGCCAGCCGCTTGACGTCCCACTCCCACGGCCCGGGCAGGGTCTCGTCGAAGTCGTTGATGTCGAACAACAGGTTGCGTTCCGGTGAGGCCAGCAGCCTGAAGTTCAACATGTGCGCGTCACCGCAGAGCTGGACGCGCAGGCCCGAATCCGGGGTGGTGGCCAGGTCGCCGGCCATGATCGCGGCGGCGCCCCGGTAGAACCGGAACGGTGACTCCGACATCCGTCCGTAGCGGATCGGGACCAGCTCCTGGAGCCGGGTGGCCGACTGCTTCTCGATGGTGTCCACGGGGCTCGTCCGCAGCTCGGACGGCTCGAAATCACCGTGCCCCGAACGGGGAGAGCGGGCCCGCGCCGACTTGCCGAGTACGGCGCTTTCGTGCGGGGAGAGCCGCTGCTCCGGTGTGCTCACCGTGTACGCGGCCATGGAACAACCTCCTCATGGCGCCCAGCCTGTGCCTGAACGGGTTCCCGTACCGATCGTCACACCTGCCGAAGCCCGCGGCATCCCGGGTGGCTCCCCCGCCTCGTCCCAGCGGTCGTCCTGCTCGATCGTCGGTGTCAGCTGTGATCGGAGTGGGCGGTGGCGGAGTAGCCGTCGTGCCAGGCGGCTTTGGCACCCGAGTCGCCGATTCGGTAGACCTGCACGGCCGCGCCCACGCCTATGACGAGGGACAGCGCGGCAGCGGCGATACGCAGCGGCGTGGCCACTGTCAGGCTGGTGGATCCAGCCGCGCCGGGCGAGCTGTGGGAGGCGCGGCGGTAGAACCACCACACCGCTGCGGCCACCAGGAACAGCGCGACGACCCAGGGCAGGAGTCCGTCTCCGAGTTCGGTGTGTTTGCGGACCAGTGCGTCGCTCTCCACATGGCGCTCCAGCCACTCGCCGGCCTGCGTCGTCAGGGGCACGCTGATCAGCGTGACCAGGGCCAGGACCGGGAGGGCGAGACCGAATCGGCGCATGACCGAGGGCCAGACGGCGCACAGGATGAGCGCCAGTGCGGTCAGCGGTACCAGAACCACGACAACGTGCACGAACAGGACGTGCGCGGGGATGCCGTTGATCAGGTCGGGTCCCATGGAGGGGCTCCTTCAGAGCTGGTGTCGAACGCTGGACAAGGTATGGGTCAGGGCGGTGCGGTGTGGTGTGTGAGGGAGAAGGCGTGGGCCGAGACGGGCCCCGCTCCCCCACGGTCGGTCAGGGGCCTGTGTCCTGCTTCATGACCCGTATCGGCTGAATCCCGTGGTCCGCCATTCCTGGCCGTCGGGCAGGATCGCGAGGGCTTCGTAGCCCTCCAGGGATTCCAGCCAGTCCCGGGCGCCCTCTCCTCTCGCGAAGGCGGCGGTGGCGTAGGTGTCGGTCGTGGTCAGGTGCGGGCCGATGACGGTGAGGGAGGCGAAGGTGGTGACAGGGGTGCCGTCGTGCGGGTCGAGGATGTGCGCGCCGCGTTCGGCGGTGCCGGAGGTGGCGACGGCCAGTTCGTGGTGGGCCGTGACGACGGTGGCGAGGTCGCCGGTGCGCAGGGGGTGGGCGATGCCGATGCGCCACGGGGTGTCGGGGGCCGCCTGGCCGCGGAGTTGGAGGTCGCCGCCGCCGTTGACGCAGGTGTTGCGTGCGCCGGCTTCGTGGAGGAGATCGGAGGCGGCTTCGGTGGCCCAGCCCTTGACGAGGCCCGAGGGGTCGAGCACACCGGCGGGGACGATGCTGAACCAGCCGTCGCTGTCGCCGGTGGCCTGTGCGCAGAGGGAGAGGACCTCTGGAACTTCGGGCGGGCAGTCGGCGAGCCGGATGTCTCCGCGGTCGAGACGGCTGATGTGGCTGTCGGGCCGGTAGGTGGAGAACATGGCGTCGACCCGGTGGAGGTGGCGTACGGCCTCGGCGAGAGCGCGGTGGATGGCGGGGGTGGGCTCGTCCCGGATGTCGAAGGAGAAGGCGGTGCCCATCACGTGCTCGACGTGGCGCAGCCCGCGTGCGGTGTCAGGCATGGGCATCCTCCGGAGCGCTCTGGAGGGACCGGATGTGGCCCTGGCCCTGTCCGGTGCGGTCGGCGCCGGGGACGGCGTCGATGTGTGCGTTCCGGACGCCTGCCGCCTCCTGGGCGGGTCTGGGCAGCGCGCGGGCGGCGATCTGCCGGTCCGTCCCCGTGGACGGACCCGACGAGGCGCCCGCGAGGGTGTGCGGGACGGACGGGACGGATGTGCTGGTCATGGGGCACCTCCAAAAAGGGGGGACTCGCTCAGCCTGGGCTCGCTCCGGCCGTGGATGGCCAGCCTCACAGCTCAACTTCTGTGAACCTTCTGAATTCCACCCGGCGGCGGCCCTCAGAGCCGATTCCGCGGCACCTCGGAGACGCGGCAGACGCGGCTCCCCCGGCGACCACCCCCGTTCACCGTCGCCTGCGAGGAGGCCCGGCGCAGTGGGCACCCCCGGCCGGACCCGGGGCCGGTCGGCCCCTTGCATGCCAGCCACGGCGAACTCAGGCTTTTGTGAACAGCGCTTCTCGTCCAGGAGGGATCATGCACTCCCCGCACCTCGTGAGCGATGTGATGACGCGGCCCGTGGTCGCCGTGAGTCTGGATGCCGGGTTCAAGGAGATGGTCGAGACCCTGGGCAAGTGGAAGGTGAGCGCGCTGCCGGTACTGGTGGGTGACGGGCGGGTGGCCGGGGTGATCTCCGAGGCGGATCTGCTGCTCAAGGAGGAGTTCAGGGACGCGGATCCGAGCCGTTCGGATCAGGAGCGCCGGCTCAACGATCTCCGCAAGGCAGGGGCGCTGACGGCCGGGGAACTGATGAGCGTTCCGGCCGTGACGATCCACGAGGACGCCACCTTGGCGCAGGCCGCGCGGACGATGGCGGTGCGAAAGGTCAAGCGGCTGCCGGTTGTCGATTCCGCAGGCATGCTCCGCGGGATCGTCAGCCGTTCCGACCTGTTGAAGGTCTTCCTGCGGTCCGACGACGACATCGCGGAAGACGTACGCGGAGAGGTCGTCCAGCACCTCTTCCTGGCTCCCCAGGAGAGTGTCCAGGTCGCTGTCGAGGCAGGTGTGGTCACTCTCAGCGGCACCGTTCGCGACACAGCCCTGGTGCCGCTCGCCGTCCGTCTCGCGCGGGCGGTCGAAGGGGTGGTCGATGTCGAGTGCGAGCTTGCCGGACCAGCGGCGGCCCGGCCGGCAGGACCACCGCCGGCCGGGCCCCCGCCCTGAACTTCAGGACCGTACGGCCTGTATGGCCTCACGGGGCCGGGCGTCACCCCACACCTTCCCGACCTTCCCGCGTTGCCGGGGCGCGGGCAGCGTTGTCCTTCGTACCGGGCAGACCGAGCCGGCGTGCCGTGCCGTGCCGGGAGCAACCGTGGTCGTCCGGTCCCCGAGCGCCATGTGGATGGGATCCTCGTCGGAATCCGGGACGGCGACGCGTACGCGTTCCGCCCGGACCCCTCCACCCATGGGGGTCCCGCCCGAAGGGCCGGACGGCCCCGGTCAGGGCACCGGACAGCCCCAGCGCGCCTCCCGTCCGGGAACCGATGGTGGAAGCCGGTACTACTCCGCGGCCGAGCGACCGAAAGGCGCGAGATGAGATTCCGTACGGCCGGCGATGTCATGACCGGCGAAGTCGTCAGCGTGGGGTACGCCACGCCGGCCGGGGACGTGACCCGGTCGCTGGCGGAGCACGGTATCGGCGGGCTGCCGGTGGTGGACGACGACGACCGGGTGATCGGGGTCGTCACCCGGACCGACCTGGCACGGCACGGCACGGTGCCGGGGCTCCCCGGCACCGCCCCGCCCCGCGGGTGGTACGACGCCGGGCTGCGTACCACCGGAGAGCTGATGTCCGCCCCGGCGGTCACGATCCGCGCGATCGACACCATCGCTCTGACGGGCCGCACCATGGCCGCCCGGGATGTCGGCCGGCTCCCCGTGGTGGACGAGGAGGCCCGGCTCGTCGGCATCATCACCCGGCGCGATCTGCTGCGGGTCTTCGTGCGCCCTGACTCCGACCTCCGCGACGAGATCCTCGACGAGGTCGTGGCCCGGGCCCTGTACCTGTATCCCGCCCCGCTCATCGTGTCGGTCCAGGACGGTGTGGTGACTCTGCGTGGCCGCCTTGAGCAGGATACGGACGTGTCCGTCGCGGTACGGATGGCAGCCCGGGTGGACGGAGTGGTGGCGGTCGTGAACCGTCTCACCGGTCAGCACGCGCGGGCTCCGGAATGAGGTGCGACGACAGTGGCAGCGACCATGAACCTGTTCGAAGGACTGCCTCCCGACCGGCGCGAGCGACTGCGGGAAGTCGCCTCGGACGTGTCGTTCACCGGAGGCACCCGGATCTTCGAGGAGGGCCGGCGTGCCGACCGGTTCTGGGTGGTACGGAGCGGCCGGGTGACACTGGACCTGCATGTGCCCGGACGCCAGGCGGCCGTGGTCGACGCCGTGGGGCCGGGCGAGTTGCTCGGCTGGTCCTGGCTGTTCCCCCCGTACGTCTGGCACTTGGGGGCGCAGGCCGTCCGTACCGTCGAGGCCGAGCAGTACGACGCGACGGTCGTACGGGCACTGTGCGAGGCCGATCCGGTGTTCGGCCGTGCGATGTACCGCAGCGTCGCCGAGGTGGTGGCGGCCCGGCTGCGGGGAAGCCGTACGCGCCTGCTGGACCTCTACGGACCGCACGGCAGCGGCACCGGACCGGGGTGACCCGGGCAGAGCCCGTTCACCGTGGTCCGGGCCGCTGCCCTGTGGCCCTCGTGCCGGACCAAGGTCACCATGGAGGAAGCGGGGGTAGGCAGGAAAAGGGGGTCTGTGATGGACGAGTGCGCCCAAGGAGAGCCATGAGCGAGGGACGGCCGTTCTCACCGCAGGACCCGATCCGGGTCTTCCTCCTCGACGATCACGAGGTCGTCCGGCGTGGTCTGTGGGACCTGCTCGACGCGGAGCCCGACATCGACGTCGTGGGTGACGCGGCCACGGTCGATCACGCTCTCGCGCGCGGGCCCGCGCTGCGTCCTGACGTTGCCGTGCTCGACGTCCGGCTGCCGGACGGCGACGGGATCACCGTCTGCCGGGAACTGCGCTCGCGTATGCCGGAGCTCGCCTGTCTGATGCTCACCTCGTTCGACGACGACGACGCGCTGCTTGACGCGATCATGGCCGGGGCCGCCGGTTACGTGCTCAAGGACATCAAAGGGGCGGATCTCGTCGCGGCCGTGCGGACTGTCGCCTCCGGGCAGTCCATGCTCGACCCGGCGACCACCACCCGGCTGATGAGCAGTCTGCGCGGCGAGGAGGACGACACCGGACCGGAGGCGGACGCGCTGTCCCAGCTCTCGCCGAGGGAACGGGAAGTCCTCGTCCTGATCGGAGAAGGACTCACCAATCAGGAGATCGGAAAGCGTCTGTATCTGTCGGAGAAGACCGTCAAGAACCACATCTCGCGTCTGCTGGCCAAGCTCGGCGTCACACGGCGGGTGCAGGCAGCTGTTCTCGCCACCCAGGCCGCCCCGCACCCTGCCGACACCGAGCACGGGTACCACTGACCGCTGTGGGCCACTGACTGCTGTGGGCGCCGGCTCACCCGTGGCCGAGCGGCACGGTCCACACGAGGCGGGTCCGGCACGCGCACGCCGACGCCGCCGAGGTCTCCCTCACGGTCCGTGGCGGCCGACTGGCCCTGACCGTCTGCGACAACGGCACCGGTATCGCGCCGGACAGCCACCGCAGCGGGCTCGACAACCTCGCCCGCAGAGCGGAGGATCTCGGCGGGGAGCTGACCGTCGGGACATCTGACCACGGGGGGACACCTGACCACGGAGGCCCTTGGCGGTCACGCTCCGTCGCCGGGGCCCGGAGTCCGAAGATCGTCGAACGAATGATCTTGATGGTCTCGTCCAGGTCGTCCACGGCCCGCAACAGCCGCTCGCGTGCCTCCGGGTGGTCGACGAACCGAACGGCGCTCTGCAGAGTCATTCCGGTCGCGAACAGCCGCTGGATGGCGAGGTCGTGCAGGTCGCGGGCGATCCGGTCGCGGTCCTCCAGCAGGGCGAGCTGTTCGGCGGAACGCCGTCGCTCGGCCAGCTCCATGGCGAGCGCCGCCTGACCGGCGAAGGCCAGCAGCGGGGCCGTCCCCGCTTCGGTGAACGGCTCCCGTCCACGGCTGCGTGCCAGCACCAGGACACCCCGCACCGTATCGCCGACGATCAGGGGCACCGCGACGGCCGGCTCCAGCCCGCCCCACCGGGGCGGGCCGGCGGTGACGCGCGGATCGTGCTCCACGTCGGCACTGGTGATCGTTCCGCCGGCCTGGAGCGCGGCGCCGACGAAGGAACCCTCGCGGGGCAGGACCAGCCCGTCGTGCAACTCGGCGTCGACACCGGAGGCCAGTGCGACCCGCAGACTCTTCCCGCCGTCGGCCGGCAGCGCCAGGGCGCCGAGGTCGGCCGAGAGGATGCTGCGCGCGCGGTCCACGGCAAGACTCAGCACCTCGCCCTCGCCCGCCCCCGACAGCAGACGGGCGATGATCTCGGCGTTGGCCTCGAGCCACTGCTGCCGGTCACGGGACATCTCGTACAGGCGCGCGTTCTCAATGGCTGTTCCCGCCGCCATGGCAAGCGTCAGCAGGACAGTCTCGTCATTGTCGTCGAAGTCCGCGGCGCCCCGCTTCTCGGTCAGGTACAGATTGCCGAACACCTCATCACCGACCCTGACCGGCACCCCCAGGAACGAGTGCATCGGCGGGTGGCCCGGCGGAAATCCGTACGACGCGGGATGCCCGGACAGCTCCGACAGGCGCAGGGGCTCGGGATGCCGGATCAGCTCACCGAGGATTCCGTGACCGGACGGGAGCGATCCGATGGACGCGGCACACTCCCGGCTCACACCGGTGGTCAGGAACTGTGCGAGTTTCGTGCCCTCCCCGACGACGCCCAGCGCCCCGTACTCGGCGTCCACCAGCACCGTGGCCGCCTCCACGATGTGCCGCAGCACCTGGGCGAGCTCAAGATCCCGGCCGACGGAAAGCACGGCTTCGAGGAGGCTCCGCATCGTCTCCCTGGCGCCGTGCTCAACGGTGGCCAGACGCTCCTGCAGCTCGGACGGCAGTGCTTCGGGATGTTTCGGCGCACCGTCCGCCCGTTCGCGGTCCTCGGTCACCGTGTCCTCCGTCAGGCCCTGCCGAGCAGAGAGAAGCACCTCGTCTCTCCACCGTAGCGGCGAGCGGTGCCGGGGCGCCTTGCCAGCGGGCGCCCGGCACCTTGTTCCCGGGCCCTTCGGACTGCCCTGCCGGGCTCTCCGGGACAGTCAGGTGTGGGGGACGACGGCAACCGGGCACGGAGCGTGGTGCACGGCCGCCGACGGCACATGACCGATACGACGGGAGAATGCTGGACGCTTCACCCGGCGGCCGACGACGAGCAGTCCCGTACCGGCGATGTCGCGGACGATGGCGCGCGCCGGGCTCTCCATCCGCACCTTCTCGACGACCCGCACGTCGGGGAACCGGTCGCGCCATGGACTGAGCGTCCTGGTGAGATCCTGCTGCGCCTCGCGGGTCAGTTCATGGGAGAGGTACGGGTCGAGGCCGCCCCGGGTGTAGGCCGATGGCGGCAGATTCCTGCCGTGCACCGCTCGCAGAGTGGAGTCCCGTCGGATCGCCGCGTCGAAGGCGTACTCGATGAGCTCGTCGCACGGACGGCGCAGGCTCAGCCCCAGCACCACATCACCGTCCTCCGTGATCGGGGCCTCATCCTCCCTGGCCCGTACGAGGACCGTCGGAACCTCGGCCCGCGCGAGGACGTGCATGCCGATGTCACCGAGGAAATATCCGGTCAGCGAACTCAGTGCGCGTGAACCGAGGACCAGCGTCTGCGACTCCGCGGCCGCTTCCAGCAGGGCGCCCATCGGCTCCTTGGCGACCAGGTCCTCGTAGACCCGCAGGCCGGGGAAGCGCTGCCCGATGGCGTCGCGTGCGTCGGACACGATCCGCTTGGGCCAGTAGTTGGGGTCGCCCTCCGGCTGCTCCGCAGCAGGCGCTTCTGGTGCGAGCAGCACCCAGGCGTGCAGCAGCCGCAGCGTCGCACCGCGCGCCGATGCCTCCTGAGCTGCCCAGAGCGCGGCAGACAGCGACTCGGGGGTGCCGTCCAGTCCCACCGTGACAACCGCATTCATGACATCGCTCCGTTTCCCGCGCGGACGGGAGCCGTCCGGTAGCTCAGCCGCTCGGAGACCGAGACGACTCCGTCCACGCTGGTGCACAGCCGTATCAGCACGGGGACCAGACTGCTGTCGTCCACCGTGCCGCGCAGAAGGACCTGCCCGTCGGTGACCTCGACGGTGACGTCGGACGGCGCGAAACCCAGCGTCGTGGTGAGTACGTCGTGCACGATCTCCTCATGGATGGCGCGGTCCTGCCGCAGAAAGACGCGCAGCAAGTCAGCACGGGCGACGAGGCCCAGCGGGGTGTCTGTCTCGTCGACCACGGGCAGACGCTTGACGTGGTGCACGGCCATGAGCCGGGCCGCCTCCACGACGGTCCAGTCCTGATGTGCGCACACCGCCGGGGCGGACATGACCTCTTCCGCGTTGTGGCCCTCGGCCCTGGCACGCTCCCACGCCTCAAGGCGGGGCAGAGGTGTCCTGCCGGACAGATCGGAGCGGTCGGCCGCCTCGCGCAGCAGATCCGCCTCAGAGACGATCCCGGCCGGGCGGCCCGCACGGTCCAGCACCGGTACGGCGCTGACATCGTGTTCCGCGAGTGTCCGGGCGATCTCCTTGAACGGTGTATCGGTCCGCACGCTCACCACATCGCGGGTCATGAGTTCACTGATCCTGCGGTGATCCATGTCCTCACTCCCTTTCGCCGTAACCGCCGAACCGCGGCCACATACCAAGGGTGCGCGCTCGCTGCCGTACTGCGGCAGGTGCCACCCGGCCCCTCCCGGACGGCCGGGAAGGCCCGCGGCGGCGGATCCGTATAGGCCATGAGGCTCGCGACCGGGCCCTACCGGCCCCTCCCACGAGACGCTCCCTCCGGGGGACGCTGGTGAAGGAAACCCGACGCGCCTTGGAGGACCTGGTGTCCGCACACACTCCGGACGAGGTGGACGCGGCCCGCCTCGTCCTTGACGCGACGGCCGCGCCGTCCATGCACAACGCACAGCCCTGGCGCTTCCAGTACGCGCGAAGCAACGCCGTCTTCAGCCTCTTCGCCGATCTGACGCGCGCCATGCCGCACTCCGACCCCACGACCCGCGGGCTGCACATCGGCTGTGGTGCTGCCCTGTTCAACCTTCGGGTAGCGGCGTCCCACGTCGGCCTGCGGCCAGTCACCCGCCTGTTTCCCGACCCGGCCGTCCCCGAGCTCCTGGCGACCGTACGACTCGACGAGCCCGATGACCGGACGGACGGACTTGCTCTTCTGTACCCGGCGATCCACGAGCGTCGCACGAGCCGGGCCCCCTTCACCGACCGGCGTATCCCGGAAGAGGTCCGACAGGCGCTCGGTGAGGCCGCGCACCAGGAAGGCGCGACCCTGGCCCTCCCGGCCGGGCCCCACCTGCAGACCGTGCTCGACCTCATCAATGACGCCGAGGGGTACGACCACATGGACGCGGCCAGGGAGGCCGAGACGGAACAGTGGACACGGAACACCGATGATGAGGCAGCCGTGGACGGTGTACCGAGGTACGCCTTCGGGCCGCTCAAGCGCGGCGGCTCAGCTCCCGCACGGGATTTCGCCGGCCCCACACCGGCCGGCGGACGTCCTCGGGCGAACTTCGAGGACCGCCCCCAACTGGCACTGCTGAGCACCGCACGCGATGAACCGGCCGACTGGCTGCACGCGGGGCAAGCCCTGGAACGCGTCCTGCTCGTCGCCACGCTCCACGGGCTGAGCAGCTCCTTCGCGACCCAGGCCCTCGAATGGCCCGAACTGCGGCGGGTACTGCGCGACCCGCTCTCGGGCACCGGGCAGGTCCAGATGGTGGTGCGGCTGGGATACGGCCCGCCGGGGCCGGAGACACCGCGCCGCCCCGTGGCAGACGTGCTGACGGTCGAAGGCTGACTGCCGGTGATCACATCTTCGAGGGAGAAGGCGGTGGGAGCGATGGAACTTCCCGTGGTGGTGGGAGTGGACGGATCGGAAGGGAGTCTTCAGGCGGTCGACTGGGCGGCGGCAGAGGCAGAACGGTCCAACCGGGCCCTGAGAATCGTCCATGCCTCCCTGTGGGAGCACTACGAAGGGGTACGGCCGCGCATCTCGGCTGACCGCCCTTCCGAACAGGTCCACGCCGAGAACCTGGTCGCCACGGCCCAGGAGCGCGTGCACTCGCTCGCTCCCGGCGTCAAGGTCGCCACCGACGTGCGGCCGGAGGACCCGGTGGCAGCGCTCCTGGCCGAGGGCACCGAGGCAGCCCTCCTCGTACTCGGACCTCGTGGGCACGGTCCGATCGCGGCCATGCTCCTGGGATCGGTGAGCCTGACCGTCGCGGGCCGTGCCCACTGCCCGGTGTTCGTGACGCGGGGGGAGTCGCAGGCCGGGGCGCCCACGTACGGGCGGGTCGTCCTCGGGGTCGGGGGGACGACAGGGAGCACGTCCGCCGCACGCTTCGCCTTCGAACAGGCGCGCTCCCGGGATTGCGAACTCCTCGCGGTACGTGCCTGGAACTGCCCGCCTTACGCGAGCATGCCCTACCCGTTCCTCGGAGGTGCTCAGGAGACGGCATACCGGCGGCAGGCGGACGAGACAGTCGACCGGATCCTGGGAGTCGTCGACGGCGACTACCCGCAGGTGACGGTCGAGCGCAAACTCGTCCCGGGCACCGCGCACCAGGCGCTCCTGGAGGAAGCGGCCGGCGCTGATCTGCTGGTCGTGGGGGCGCAACGTCGGCATGCTGCCATCGGGTTGCAGCTCGGGCGCATCAATCACGCGGTGCTGCACCATGCCCCCTGCCCCGTGGCGGTCGTCCCGGAATGGTCGGACGGTGCGCATCCAGAGGAGCAGCAAGCAGCATGAGAAGAGCAGTGCCGAAGGGAGCGATCATGCAAGCCAAGCAGTGGACCGCACAGATTTCCCTCACCGAGGACGGCGACGAGACCCGGGCCCGCGCGGTTCTGACCACGCAGGACTCCTGGCGTGACAACACCGCACACGTGGTGGGCCGAGGCGTCGCACGCCGGAATCCGATCGACCGGCCGATCCCCGAGATCGGCGACGAACTGGCCGCGAGCCGTGCGCTGGAGGACCTCGCAGTGCGTCTGCACGATGTCGCCGCGGACGACATCGTGGACATGGCCGGGCCGGCCGACCCACCCCGGTGACGGCTGCGGGGCGGCCCTCAGTCCTCAGTCCTCAGTCCTCAGTCCAGTGCCAATGAACGGCCGTCGGGAGATCCCTCGTGCGCCGGCGCCGTCAGGGCGCACCGCCGCGACCGCTCGTTCGACGGCGGCCGCCGGGGACCCGCTGGTGTCTACTGTGACGGCCTCCGGCCACGGTTCCGCCGCCGCTGCCATCGCATCGCCCACCACCGGACCGGCGTCGGACGGACCCGGCGGGCGGGCGGCGAGTCGCATCGCGGCGACATCGCGTGGGACCTCGCAGCGCAGGGCGACCAGGTCGGCGTCGTGGCGCCGCGCCGCCTCGGTCGCGGCACGCCGCCACACATCGAGGTTCCAGGACGCGTCGACCACCACGGATTCCCCGGCAGCCAGCAGTGCCGAGGCGCGGCCGAGCAGCTCCTCATAGGTGCGCCGTGTCCACGCGGGGGTGTAGATGCCCCTCTCGTACTCGGCGGGGGCGGGCCGCTCGGGCGGGAGACCCGCCACCTCCTTTCGCACGCGGTCACTGTTCAGCAGGGTCAGGCCGAGCCGGTCGGCGAGCCCGCCCGCCAGCGTGGACTTGCCGCCGGCGGGAGGGCCACCGATCAGGACGAGCCGTACCGCCGATGCCCGCAGGTGGCGGACCGTGATGTCCGCGAAGCGTTCCGCATCGGATCGCGCGGCGGGGACGCCTTGCTGCTCCCGGAACAGCGAGACCTTGGCGCGGACGAAGGCGCGGTAGGCGACGTAGTGATGGCGCAAGGACGCGGGCGCGTGGTCACCGGAGTACTCGCTGTACCGGGCGAGGAAGTACGCGGCGGCCTCGGGTGCCCCGAGCCGCTCCAGGTCCATGGCGAGGAAGGCCGCGTCGTCGAGACCGTCGACATGGCGCAAGGTCTCGTCGAACTCCAGGCAGTCCAGCACGCGGGGGCCGTCGTCGAGGCAGAAGATGTCCTCGGCGAGCAGGTCGCCATGGCCGTCCACCACGCGCCCCTCGCGGATACGGGTGTCGAAGACGTCCTGCCGGCCGGCCAGATAGCGGCGTACGAGATGCGCTGTCTCACCGATGTGGGGCAGCGGAAGCCGTGCCTTCAGCGCATGGATCTGCTCGAAGCTGTCCTCCCAGCGGGCAAGCAGGGCGTCCCGGGTCCCCTCCTGGGAGATCGAGGCCGTCCGCGGGGAGCCGGCGTGGCACGCTGCCAGCAGCCGGGCCGTACGCCGCAGTGCGTCATCGACCGGAGCCCCGGCAGTGACCAGGTGGGAGAGTCTGCGTCCGGCCGGCATCCGCCGCATCACCACGACCGGCTCGGGCGGCCCGCCCCACGGCAGACCGACCTCGGCGACCCCTTCGTACACGTCGGGGGCGAATCGCCGGTTGAGCAGGACCTCCCGTTCGCACGCCGCGTGCCGGGCCCTGGCCGTACGGAAATCGAGGAAACCGAGGTCGACCGGCTTCTTCAGCTTGTAGGCGTGGTCCCCGACGAACATCACGACCGCGGTATGCGTCTCGGTGATCTCAGCGGGCCGCGGCTTTTCCGTACCGCTGGAGTCTTCTACGGAATTCGATGACATCACCGGCTCCTCCGCGCAGCGGCCGGCACCCGCTACGAGATCGCGGGGCGCGTCGCCCCCTGTCCATGGTGCGCGTATCGCACCAGGTGCGCAGGACCGTCCGGACCAGCGCACCGCCTGCGGGCCGGACAGTCCCGTTCCGGAACCGGTCGGCCCATGCGGCGCACCCGACGGGCGGGCAAGGTGACATGGACAGGGACCCGTCCGTAGCGCGAAGGATGTGTGTACACCATGGCGGATCAACCCCAGGGGACATCGCGTGGCCAGGCCGCCTACGTGCCGTCAAGCGACCTCGGCCGACGCGTCATGGCCCGCCGTGAGCAGCTGGGACTGAGCCGGGAGGCGCTGGCCGAACGAGCAGGGTCCGTATCCGGCTACCTTGAGTACGTCGAGGAACGGAAGGCTGCCCCAAGCATCGGATTCATGCTGAGTCTCGCCGACGCGCTGGAGACAACGGTCGACGCACTGACCGGAAGCGATACGGAGCTGCCCCCCGGCACAGGGCAAGCTGCCTACCATCCGGAGCTGAGGACTCTGAGCAGCGAGGAGTGCGGCGAACTGCTCTCGACCCACGGTGTCGGCAGGGTGGCCGTCTCCACGGGGGACGGGCCGGCCGTCGTACCTGTCAACTACGTTGTCGCTCAAGGCAAAATCGCATATCGCACCGCTCCCGGGACGGTAGCCGCAGAGGCCGTCGGCCAAGAGGTCGCCTTCGAGGTCGATCACATCGACGAAGCGATGAGCAAGGGCTGGAGCGTCAACGTGGTCGGGACCGCACGGGCCGTCACCAGTGGCGCGGCAGCCCAGGATCTGGACCAGCACGCCTATACCACCCCATGGGCGGGTGGCGACCGCAGCCTGTGGGTGTCGATCGCGCCCACCCGTACAACGGGCCGCCGGATCGGCATCGCGTCCGCCGACGGGCCGGAGCACTGACCCACCTGAGCGGACTCGCCAGGGCCGCGGCCGGGCTGTCGTTCTCAGAGGCTTCTCAGAGGTCGCGTCGTCACACTTGGTATGAGGTGGAGAGTGAGGCTCCATGAGTACGGCGAAACACCATTCGGTGATCCGCTCCCGTCGCCCGCGCTCGCTGGTTCCCCTCCTGACGCAGTGCGCGATCTGGGCGGGTGCAGCGGGAGTGCTCGCCCTGTGGTGGACCGACACCACCTCGGTGGTGGGCGCAGCGGGGTGGCTGACCGACGCGGGCCGGATCACGGGGCTGCTGGCGGGCTATTCCTGCGCCGTGCTGGTGGCTCTCATGGCCCGCGTACCCCTCCTGGACCACACCATCGGCAGCGACCGGCTCGCGCGCTGGCACGCGACGGGCGGCCGGTACACCATCTCCCTGGTGCTCGCCCACACGCTGCTGATCATCTGGGGGTACTCGCTGACCTCCCACTCCGGCGTGGTGCACCAGACATCGACGCTGGTGCTGCACTATCCGGACATGCTCAAGGCGACCGCCGCGTTCCTCCTGCTGGTCGCCACCGGGATCATCTCGGTCCGGGCCGCGCGCCGCAGGATGCGTTACGAAACCTGGCACTACCTGCACTTCGCGACCTATCTGGCGGTCTTCCTCGCCTTCTTCCACCAGCTCAGCAACGGCGCGGACTTCGCCGGCAACCTCCCCGCCCGGGTGGCGTGGTACGTCCTGTACCTCGGGGTGGCCGCGCTGATCGGCTGGTACCGGTTCGTCGTTCCCGTACGGCGCGCCCTGCGCCACCGGGTACGCGTCGCCGGTCTGCGGGACGAGGCCCCGGGGGTCGTCTCCATTCGCCTGACCGGCGACCATCTGGACGAACTGGGCACCCAACCGGGGCAGTTCTTCCGCTGGCGCTTCCTGACGCCCGGTCTGTGGTGGGCCGCCAACCCGTACTCACTTTCCGCGCCCCCGCTCCCGCATGAGCTGCGGATCACCGTCAAGGCGGCGGGCGCACACAGCGCTGCCCTCGCCACGTTGCGGCCGGGAACACGGGTGTGGGCCGAGGGCCCGTACGGTGCTTTCACCGCGGCCCGGAAACGGTCGTCCAGGATCCTGCTGCTGGCGGGCGGTGTAGGGATCACGCCGCTGCGGGCGCTGTTCGAGACCTTGCCGGGAGAGGTGACACTGATATACCGGGCCCGCCGCCCCGAGGACCTCGCGCTGCGGGACGAACTCGACGCGATCGCCGCCGACCGGGGCGCCGTTGTGCACTACGTGGTCGACCAGCCGGCCGCGTCGTCGCCGCTCACCGCCGACGCGCTGGCCCGCCTGGTGCCGGACCTCACCGCCCACGAAGTCTATCTCTGCGGCCCGCCCGGCATGACCGATGCCGCTCTGCACGCCCTGCGCGTGGCCGGGATCCCGCGCCGGCATATCCACCACGAGTCGTTCGCGTTCTGAGGAGGCCCACTATGTCCGTGGCAGTCCGCCGAGCCGTGCTGGCCGCTGCCTCGACCAGCGCCGTGGTCGTCATGCTCCTCTCGTTCAAACCGCACCACTCCGAAGAAATGGCGGCCGCGCAACCGGCGCCGACCGCGCCCCCGCCCCGGAGTGTGCCGTCGCCCCCACCGGGCGGCTCGCACCCGGTGAGCGGCACCTATACCGGCGATGCCGTGCCCACCAAGTACGGCACCGTGCAGGTCACGGCGACCGTCAAGGACGGCCGGCTGACCAGCGTCAAGGCCCTTCACACCCCGTCCGGGGACGACCACAGCCGGCAGCTCGCCGCCTCGTCCGTACCCCGGCTGACAAAGGAGGCACTGGGGGCCCACAGCGCTCATATCGACGCGGTTTCCGGCGCCAGTTACACCAGCCAGGGCTACGTCCAGTCCCTGCAGAGCGCACTGGACAAGGCCGGTATCTGACGGCCCCGGCGCAGGACCTCAGCCCCGTCCGCCCGGTACGGCGGCGGACGCGTCAGGCGCGGCGCCGTCGTCGGTGACCAGGTGGCAGGAGACCTGCCGTCCCCCGTCGAGGGTCCGCAGCGCCGGGATCTCCGTGCGGCAGCGGTCCACGGCGAGCGGGCAGCGGGTGTGGAACCGGCAGCCGGGCGGCGGGTCGTGCGGGCTCGGCAGCTCGCCGCTGAGCACGATGCGCTCACGGGCGCGCTGGGTGACCGGGTCGGGTACCGGCGCCGCGGAGAGCAGAGCCTGGGTGTACGGATGCTTCGGGTCGGCGAACAGCTCGGCGGTGGGGGCCTGTTCGACGATCTGGCCCAGATACATCACAGCGATCCGGTCGGCGAGGAACTCGACGGCGGCGAGATCGTGGGTGATGAAGAGGCAGCCGAAGCCGCGGTCCCGCTGGAGGTCCGCGAGCAGGTTCAGCACGGATGCCTGAACGGAGACGTCGAGCGCGGACGTCGGCTCGTCGGCGACGAGCAGTGCCGGGTCGACGGAGAGCGCGCGGGCGATGGAGATGCGCTGGCGCTGCCCGCCGGAGAGTTCGTGCGGGTGGCGGTCGGCGTGCTCGGGGCGCAGCCCGACCTGGCCGAGCAGTTCCTCGACCCTGGCCCGTACCGCGGGCCCCTTCGCCAGACCGTGCAGGGTGATCGGTTCGGCGATGATCTGTCCGGTGGTCATCCTCGGGTCGAGGGAGGACGAGGGGTCCTGGAAGACCAGGTGGAAGTCCTTGCGCAGCGGCCGCAGCGCACGTCGCTTCATCCGGGTGATATCGGTGCCGTTGACGGTGACGGTACCGGCGGTCGGCTCGTCCAGGCGTACGGCGCACCGGCCGACGGTGGACTTGCCGCTGCCCGACTCCCCCACCAGGCCCACGACTTCGCCCCGGCCGACGGTGAACGAGACGCCGTCGACGGCGCGTACCGGTCCGAAGTGCCGGGTGAGGCCGCTCAGTTCGAGTACGGAGTCGGTCACTGTGCGTTCTCCTCAACCGTGGATGGTACCGGGGTGTCCGCATGCCAGCAGGCTGCCTGGTGCCGGGCGCCGGCGCCCGGCCCGAGTGCCACGGCCCGGAAGCCGGGGCGCTTCGTGGTGCACTGTTCGTCGGCGAGTGCGCAGCGGGGTGCGAAGGTGCAGGCGTCCGGCTGCGCATCGAGGCTGGGGACGAGTCCGGGGATCTCCGGCAGCCGGCGCTTGCCCTGCCCGCCCGGTGTGAGCACGGCTCCGAGCAGCCCGCGGGTGTACGGGTGCCGGGGCGTCGCGAACAGCTCGTGGACCGGGGCCTGTTCGACGGCGCGGCCCGCGTACATCACCAGGACCCGGTCCGCGGTGTCGGCCACCACGCCCAGGTCATGGGTGATGAGGACGATCGCGGTGCCGAGGCGCTCGCGCAGCGACTGGAGGACCTCCAGGATGCCGGCCTGGACCGTGACGTCGAGTGCCGTCGTCGGTTCGTCGGCGATCAGTACGGCGGGGTCGCAGGCGACCGCGATGGCGATCATCACGCGCTGCCGCATCCCGCCGCTGAGCTGGTGCGGGTACTCGTCGATCCGCTGCCGGGGTGCGGGAATGCCGACCAGGCCGAGCAGTTCGACCGCCCGCTCCCGGGCCTCCCTGCGGCTGAGCCCCCGGTGGCGGCGGAGCACCTCACCGATCTGGCGTCCGACGGTGAGCACCGGGTTGAGTGAGGTCATCGGCTCCTGGAAGATCACGGCGATGTCGTTGCCGCGTACCCTGCCGAGTTCCTTCTCGCCGGCCCCCACCAGCTCCTGTCCGCTCAGCAGCACCGACCCGGTGACGGTCGCGGTGGGCGGCAGGAGCCCCATGACGGCCAGGGAGGTGACGGATTTGCCGCACCCCGACTCGCCGACCACCGCGAGGACTTCGCCGGGCATCAGGTCGTACGAGACCTGGTCGACGGCGTGCACGGTGCGCCCGCCGGAGCTGAAGGAGACGGACAGGTCGCGGACGCTGAGCACGGGAGGCCGGGAACCGCCGTCCGGGGCGGGGTCGCCGGGACACCGGTGTTCCTGCTGAGGGTCCTGCTGCTGAGGGCTCATCGGGTGGCTCCACGGGGGTCGAGGACGTCACGCAGTCCGTCGCCGAGCAGGTTGAAGGCGAGCGTCGCCGCGACGATCGCGAGGCCGGGGAAGACCGCCATCCAGGGTGCGGGAGCGAGGAACGACTGCGCACTGGAGAGCATCACACCCAGCGAGGCGTCCGGCGGCTGGACACCGAGGCCGAGGAAGCTCAGCAGCGCCTCACCGATGATCGCGGCGGGGATGCCGACGGTCCCCTGGACGATCAGCGCCGATGTGGCGTTGGGCAGGATGTGCCGGAAGAGCACCGTCCCGTCGCCGCCGCCGTTGGCGACCGCGGCGGCCACGAAGTCCGCGTGCTTGAGCCGGAGCGTCTCGGCCCTGGTGATCCGGATGACCGCCGGGATCTGCGAGATGCCGATGGCGATGGTCGCATTGGTCAGCGAGGGCCCGAGGATCGCCGCGAGACCGACCGCGAGCACCAGGAACGGGAAGGCCAGCATGGTGTCGGTGAGCCGGGAAACGGCGCCGTCGGCGAGCCTGCCGTAGTACCCGGCGGCCAGCCCCAGCGGTACGCCGACGAGGAAGGCCAGCACCACGGCGAGCACACCGACCTGCATGGAGGCGCGGGCTCCGTAGACGATCCTGGACAGCTGGTCGCGTCCGAGGTCGTCGGTGCCGAGCCAGTGCGACCAGCCGGGCTGGGCCAGCACATGGCCGAAGTCGGGCTGCGCCGGGTCGTAGGGGGCGATGAGCGGGGCGCAGAGCGCGGCCAGGACGAAGACCGCCGCGATGACCCCGCCGGTGAGCGCGAGCCGGTTGTGGCGCAGGGCGCGCAGCTTGGCGCCGCCCACCCGGGTTGTCCGTACCGCTGTGAGGGTGGTCGCGGTCACCGGGCACCTCCGAGCCGGATGCGCGGGTCGATGACCGAATAGAGTACGTCGACCAGCAGGTTGATGAGGATGTACGCGGCGGAGGTGCAGAGCACCACGCCTTGCAGCGTCGCGTAGTCGCGGGTGAAGACCGCGTCGATGGTGAGCTTGCCGAAGCCGGGAAGCACGAAGATCTGCTCGGTGACGACCGCGCCGGAGATCAGGCTGCCGAGCTGGAGTCCGAGCACGGTCACCACCGTCACCAGGGAGTTCCGCAGGGCGTGGCCGCCGATGACCTCCCGCCGGGACAGGCCCTTCGCCCTGGCGGTGCGCACGTAGTCGGCGGAGAGCGAGTCGAGCATCGCGGCGCGCGTCTGGCGCATCACGACGGCCGCGAGCCCGGAGCCGAGCACGATGGCGGGCAGCACCATGCGCCGCAGGTTGTCCAGCGGGTCGGTGGCGAACGGCACGAACCCGGAGCCCGCGAAGACCGGTACGGCGATGGCGAAAGCGAGCACCAGCACCATGCCGAGCCAGAACGTCGGGACCGAGAGCCCCAGCAGGGCGATGGCGTTGGCGAGCCACTCGGCGGGCTTTCCGCGCCGTACGGCCGCCACCATCCCGGCGCCGATTCCGAGGACGACGGCCAGCAGCAGTGCCAGCGCGGAGAGTTCGAGCGTGACGGGCAGGGCGCCGCCGATCGCGTCGGCGACCGGGAGCCCGGTGCGGGAGGAGTTCCCCAGGTCGCCGCGGAGCGCGTGGGAGAGGTAACGCCCGTACTGTACGAAGAGGTTGTCGTCGAGCCCGTAGCTCCGGCGGATGGCGGCGAGTGCGGCGGGGCTGCGCTCCTCGCCCGCGATGGCGAGCGCCGGGTCGCCGGGCAGCGCCCGGACGCCCGCGAAGACGACGACGCTCACCAGGAAGAGCGTGATCAGGGACTGACGCACCCGCGTCAGCAGGTACTTGGTCACCGTGTGTACCCCGCACTCTTCACTCGGACCAGGCCGTCTCCGTACACCTGGATGCCGGAGACCTTCTTGCCGGCGACGACGTAGTTCTTCTGCCGGTAGAGGTAGATGAGCGTGTGCGCGTCGGCGATCCGCTTCGCGAGCTCGTGGTAGATGCGGGTGCGCGCGGCCGGGTCGGCCTCGGTGCGGCCGCGTTCGATGAGCCGGTCGGTCTCCGGGTCGCCGTAGCCGTAGGCGTTCATCGCGCCCGCGGTCTGGAGGAAGTTGGAGATGTTGCCGTCCGGGTCGAGCCGGCCGGACCAGCCGCTCGTGAAGGCGTCGTAGTGTCCGGCGTCGGTCTCCTCCAGGAGCGTGGCGTACTCCATCGGCTGGAGGACGACATCGAACCCGGCCTCCTTGGCCATGGCCTGGACGACCTGGCCGATACGGCTCGACTCGGGTGAGGTCTGCACCTTCAGCCCGATCCGCACCGGGGTCCGCACCCCGGCCTCCTTCAGCAGCTTCT
Source organism: Streptomyces sp. NBC_00466 (assembly GCF_041433995.1). NCBI lineage: Bacteria > Bacillati > Actinomycetota > Actinomycetes > Kitasatosporales > Streptomycetaceae > Streptomyces > Streptomyces sp. NBC_00466. The sequence continues at coordinate 358,368 of NZ_CP107896.1, forward strand.
TCGCCCTGGCGATGTCGCGCTTGGGGCAGGCCGACGGCTTGACGCCGGGGGCGACCGGGGATTCGGGCGACACGGGGCCGCAGGCCGGTTCGTACATCCCCTGGAAGACGACCTTGTTCAGCAGATCGCGGTCGATGGAGAGTTCGAACGCCTCCCGGACCCGGACGTCCCTGGCGATGGGGGTGCTGAGCTTCCCCGGCTTCTGGCCGAGGCCCTTGACGTTCCCGACGTTCAGCCCGATGCCCTGGTAGCCCAGGGAAGGCGAGTTGAAGAGCTGGAGCCTGGATTCGGCGAGTGCGCTCTGCACATCGACCGGGGCCATCTGATCGCCGATCTGGACGTCCCCCGAGCGGAGGTTCGCCAGTCTGACGTTGCTGTCGGGGATCGGCTTGTAGATCACCTGCTGGAGGTGGACATGCGCGGCGTCGTAGTAGTCGGGGTCCTTGCGCAGGACGATCCGGTCACCGCCGACCCGCTCGACGAAGCGGAAGGGGCCCACGCAGGAGGGGTGGTCGGTGAAGTCCTTGCCGTACTTCTTGAGCGCGGCCGGGGACATCACCATCCCGGCCCGGTCGGCGAGCACACCGGTGAGCGGGGTGTACGGCTGCTTCAGACGCAGCTGCACGGTGTACGGGCCGGCGGCCAGGATGTCCCGCAGCGGGGCCAGTTCGGTGGCGCGGGCCGAGCCCGGCAGATCACGGTGGCGCTCGAGCGAGGTGACGACGGATGCGGCGTCGAGGCCGGTCCCGTCGCTGAACCGCAGGCCCTTGCGGATCCGTACGGTGACCGTCCGGCCGTCCGCCGACGTCTTCGGCAGCGCGGCGGCCAGCTGGGGCACGACCGTGCCCTGCTGGTCGATGTCGTAGAGCTTCTCGCACATGGCGGCGAAGACGGTCCGCCCGACGAGGGTCTGGGAGAGCGTCGGATCGAGCTTGTCCGGATCCGCGTTGAGGGCGACGGTCAGCGTGCCGCCGTCGCGCACGGGCCGGGCGTCCGCCATCCGCTCCCCGCCGATCCGGGCCGCCGGGGACTGGAGTGACGTACAGCCCGATATGAGGAACACCAAGGCAACTGCCATCAGGGCAACCGCGTTTCGGCGCACGAGGGACTACCTCCCGCCAAGGACGATCAAGGAATACCGCAGACCGTATTTCGCATACAGTCCACGGACAAGCCCTCTGCCGGGATAGCGGGTGACTCTTGACGAAGATCCCGTAACACCCCACAGCAAAAGGGGCATCACGCCGTCGACGGCCGGTCGCGCGGCGGCCGGGAAGTCAGGAACGCGGAAGGACGCACGGAAGAGAACCGGTGCGCGGAGAAGGCCGAGGGCGGGTCGCGCCGCAGGCGCTCACGGCCGGTGGTCTCCCGTGCCGGGCCCGTGCTCCCGTCGGCGCGGGGGACGTCTGCGGAGGTCCTGGCGAGGGGGAATCCGGTGGTGCGGGCGGTGGACCGGCCGGGCCGGCCTCCGCCCGGTCCGGGTCCGCCGCGCGGCGGACCGGCCGCCCTCGCCGCCCCCGCCGGACGCGATCTCGCCACCGCCGCCGCTGCCGGATCCCTCCGCCCTGCCGGATCCCTCCGCCCGCTCGGCGGCCTGCGCCTGCCCGCGCAGCCGGAGCCCCTGGGCGGCGAAGACCGCGGCGATGACGATCCACAGAACGGTGGCGATCCAGGCGTCCGGCTTGGGCGCCCAGGCCAGCCAGATGAACGCCCAGACGAAGAAGATCCCCGCCAGCGCGAAGTACCTGGTCGCCGTGGTGCGGACGAGCCACCTCGAAGCGGTTGCGGTCGGCCGTTCATCGCGCTCCATGAACGGAACCTACCCCGCGATCACGCCCCGCCGTCCTCAAGCAGTCCGCGCAGCAGGGACTCGTCCTCGGCGCTCAGCTCGGCGACGAAGCGGGCCAGCACCGTGCGCCGGTCACTGTCGCTGTCCAGCGCGCGGTGCATACGGAGGGCGGTGAGCCCCTGGGCGTCCTGGAGCGGCACATACGCGAAGCCGCGGCCCGAGCGTTCCCGGCCGACGACGCCTTTCTCGTACAGCCGGGACAGGATCGTCGCGACCGTGGTCCGGGCCAGCGGCAGCGCGAGGCGGCGCCGCACCTGCCCCGGGGTCAGCGGGGCGCCCGCGGCCCAGAGAGCCGCCACCACGCTCGCTTCGAGCGCACCCGGCGGACGGCGCTCGGCGCTGTCTCTCATGGAACGCTCCTCAGCCCGTTATCGTCTACAGTTACGTAGACCGTCTACTGAACTGTAGTCGCTTCGGTGTGGTCCGCCACCCCCTGGCCAGGACCGCACCGCCCGTCCGGCGTGGCGCCCCGGCCCGGACTCCCTCCCTCGTCCTACCGGAAAGGCCGGGACCTTGCTCACAGCCTCGACACTCGCGGTGAACATCCTGGACGCCCAGTCCGTGCTGACCGCCTTCGGCGTGGCCGGTATCGCGGTGGTGCTGTTCGCCGAGACCGGCCTGCTGGTCGGCTTCTTCCTGCCGGGCGACTCCCTGCTGTTCACCGCGGGGCTGCTCTGCACCGGCAGTTCCACCGGCAGCCTGAAGCTCTCGCTGCCCACGGTGCTGCTCGCGTCGGCGGTCGGCGCGCTCGCGGGAGCGCAGTGCGGCTATCTGATCGGACGGAAGGCGGGGGGCGCCCTGCTCGCCCGCAGCCGTTCGGAACATCTGCTCAAGGGAGCGGCCCGCGCCGAGGAACTGCTGGGCAAGTACGGCCACGCGAAGGCCATCGTGCTCGCCCGCTTCGTCCCGGTGGTGCGCACGGTGCTCAACCCGATGGCGGGCGCGCTCTCCGTACCTGCCAGGACGTTCACGCTCTGGCAGGTGGTCGGCGGGCTCATCTGGAGCCAGGGCCTGGTGCTGGCCGGATACGCGCTGGGGTCGTCCATCCCGAACGTGGACCGCTATCTGCTGCCGATCATCGCGGTGATCGTCGTCCTCTCCCTGCTGCCCCTCGCCCTGGAGCTGCGACGCTCCCGCAAGAACCGCCCGCGCACAGACGGAGTCAGTGAATGAACCTCGCGTACGACGGATCGTCGATCGACGGCGGTCTCTACACGGACACGGTGGATCTCGCCCACCGCGCCCCCGGGTGGCTGGACTCGGCCGTGTCGGCCTGGTCGGGGTACGGCCTGGCGCTGTTCGCCGTGCTGATGCTCGCCGGGTGGTGGCGGGCGCGCCGGGAGGGAGCCACCGCCGGGCTGATGGCGCTGGCCGTGCCGGTGATCGTGGTGCTGGCGTACTGCGTCAACGACGCGGTCAAGCTGGTCGTGCGCGAGGACCGGCCGTGCCAGAGCCTGCATGTGACGACGCTGGAGGCGTGCCCGGCACCGGGCGACTGGTCCTTCCCCAGCAACCACGCGGCCCTCGCCTTCGCGGCCGCGGTGGCCCTGCTGTTCGTCTCCCGGCGTCTTGGCGTGGCCGCCCTCGTCTGCGCGGTCGCGATGGCGGCATCCCGGGTCTGGGTGGGCGCCCACTACCCGCACGATGTCACCGTCGGAGCGCTGGTGGGCGCGCTGGTCGCGCTGGTGCTCGCGACGGCCCTGCGCCGGCGGCCGGAGGCCCTGGCGAGGCGGCTCACGGACACCAGGCTCCGGCCGCTGCTGGTCTCGTCGTGAACCGCAGGGGCGCCGCCGACCTGGCCGTGTCCGTGGCCGTGGGGACCCTGGTCGCCTTCGCGCTGCTGGCACTTCTGGTGTCGGGGCACCACGGCGCCCCGCTGCTGACGGACCGCGGACTCCTCTCGTGGTCGGTGCGCCACCGGCCGCCGGTCGCGGTCGCCGCGGCGCGCGGCGTCACCGACACGGGCACCGGTGTCGTGCCGTACCTGCTGGCCGTACTGGCGGGTGTGATCGCCGGGCGCAGTGCGCGGCAGCGGGTCACCGCCGCCGTCGCCTGCCTGGTCTGCCTGGGCCTGGCGCAGTTGGCGCGGTACGGGGTGATGTCGCTGGTCGCGCGGGCGCGCCCGCCCGTCGGCGACTGGGCCACGCAGGCCACCGGCTGGTCGTTCCCTTCCGGGCACACCACCACGTCGGCGGTGACCGCGGGGCTACTCATCGCGGCGGTGCTGCTGCGGGCACCGCACGGCAGAAGGACGATCGCGGCCGGCATCGGCTGCTGGGCCGTGCTCGTCGGACTGAGCCGGGTGTATCTCGGGGTCCACTGGTCCACGGATGTCGCCGGCGGCTGGCTGTTCGCCCTCTGCTGGCTCTGCGTCTGCTTCCGGCTGGCCGTCCGGTTCTGCCCTGCCGTCCCGCGCACGCCGGACGACGGAGCTGCCCGGCTGCCGGACGAGGCGCCCGCGTACCACCCGCACCGTCTACAGTAACGTAGACGCTCGACGGGCCGGCGGGACTGCGGTCGGCCGTCGGCTTGCACCGGACCGGGAGCGCCCGGACGGCAGTTGACGCGGCGCGCGGCGCCCGGAGGGGTGACAGAAAAGCATGCGAGAGCCAGTAGGCCGAACGGCCGTCGGACCCGCGCACGCGGTGCGCAGCCCGCAGGGACGGGCCCGGGGACGGGCCGTGTCGGGGTGGAGCAAAGTACCCGAGGTGACGGTCTGGTTCTGGGTCGTCAAGGTCCTCACCACCGGGATGGGGGAGACGGCGTCGGACTACCTGGCCCGGACACTCGGCCCGGTCGTGGCCGGCGGCCTGGGACTGATAGGCCTGGTGGCCCTGCTGATGCTCCAGTTCCGCACGGCCCGTTACGGCGCCTGGACCTACTGGTCGGCGATCGTGATGGTCAGTGTCTTCGGCACGATGGCCGCCGACGTCGTCCATGTGGTGGTGGGCGTCCCCTACGCGGTCTCGGCGGGGGGCTTCGCGGTCATCCTGGCAGCCGTGCTGATGACCTGGTACGCCTCCGAGGGCACCCTCTCCATCCACAGCATCCGTACCCGCCGCCGCGAGGGCTTCTACTGGGCGACCGTGCTCACCACCTTCGCCCTGGGCACCGCGGTCGGCGACCTCACCGCCGGGACCCTGCACCTGGGCTACCTCCCGTCGGGTGTGCTCTTCGCCGTCCTCATCGCGGTCCCGGCACTGTGCAGGCGCTTCTTCGGACTCAACGCGGTGGCCGCGTTCTGGTGGGCGTACGTCCTGACCCGGCCGCTCGGAGCCTCGTTCGCCGACTGGATGGGGGTGCCCGTGCACCGCGACGGACTCGGCTGGGGCACCGGCCCGGTCAGCCTGGCCCTGCTGGTGCCGATCATCATCCTGGTGAACCACCTGGCCGTCAGCGACCGCCGGCAGACCCCGAAGACACCGGCCCCGGCCCCGGTCGACTGACACACGGCGGAATGACCCCGCCGGCTCCGGCGTTGTTGCTGGCCGGAGCTGGCGCGCGGATGGATCCGCGGGTGGGCCGGGCGGATCTGGAGGCAACGCTGTGCACGGTGAGTACAAGATCCCGGGCGGCAAGCTCGTCGTCGTCGACCTGGATGTCGAGGGCGGCGCACTGCGCAACGTCCGGGTGGCCGGGGACTTCTTCCTGGAACCCGACGAGGCGATCCTGGACATCGACGCGGCCCTGGAAGGCGCGCCCGCCCACACCGACGCCGCCGCGCTCGCCGCCCGGATCACCGCCGCACTGCCCCCGGCCGCCGTGCTGCTCGGCCTCTCCCCCGAGGGTGTCGCGGTCGCCGTACGCCGGGCCCTCACCCGGGCCACCGAGTGGAGCGCCCACAGCTGGCAGCTGATCCACGACCGCCCGCAGTCCCCCGCCCTCCACATGGCGCTCGACGAGGTCATCACCGCCGAGGTCGCCGCCGGCCGGCGCCCGCCGACGCTGCGGGTCTGGGAGTGGGCCGCCCCCGCCGTGATCATCGGCAGCTTCCAGTCCCTGCGCAACGAGGTCGACCCGGAGGCCGCCGAGCGCCACGGCGTGACGGTCGTCCGCCGGATCTCCGGCGGCGGAGCCATGTTCGTCGAGCCGCGGAGCACCATCACCTACTCCCTCTCCGTACCCGAGTCGCTGGTGTCCGGCCTCTCGTACGCCGACAGTTACGCGTATCTCGACGACTGGGTGCTCGGCGCGCTGGCCGACATGGGCATCAAGGCCTGGTACCAGCCGCTCAACGACATCACCACCGAGTCGGGCAAGATCGCGGGTGCGGCGCAGAAACGCCTCGCGGGCGGCGGCGTGCTGCACCACGTGACCATGGCGTACGACATCGACGCCGACAAGATGACCGACGTGCTGCGCATCGGCCGCGAGAAACTGTCGGGCAAGGGGATCGAGAGCGCCAAGAAGCGCGTCGACCCGCTGGCCCGGCAGACGGGCCTGCCGCGCGAAGAGGTCATCGAGCGGATGATCGGGTCCTTCCGCAGCCGTTACGGCCTCGCCGACGGCGGCGTCACGGAGGAGGAGATGGCCCGGGCACAGGAGTTGGCGGCGGCCAAGTTCTCCACTCCGGAGTGGACGGCGCGGGTGCCCTGACCGCCGGGGCCGGGTGACGCGCGGCGAGGTCAGCCGAGGGCCGGGATGATCTGCTCGCCGTACGCGTCGATGACGGTCTCGCGCGCGTCGTGCATCGCGTACACCGCGAACTGGTCCACGCCCAGGGCCTGCAGCGCCCGCAGCTTCTCGATGTGCGCCTCGGCGGGGCCGAGCAGACAGAAGCGGTCCACGATCTCGTCGGGGACGAACTCGGTGTCCGGATTGCCTGCGCGGCCGTGGTGGCTGTAGTCGTACCCCTCACGCTGCTCGATGTACGTGGTGAGCGCGTCGGGGACCAGCGCGGAGTGCTCGCCGTAGCGGGCCACCAGATCCGCGACGTGGTTGCCCACCATCCCACCGAACCAGCGGCACTGCTCACGGGCGTGGGCCAGATCGTCGCCGATGTACGCGGGCGCCGCGACGCAGATCTTCACGGAGTCCGGGTCCCGGCCCGCGTCGGACGCGGCCGTCCGCACCGCCGCGACCATCGACTCGGTGAGGAAGGGGTCGGCGAGCTGGAGGATGAACCCGTCGGCCTTCTGCCCGGCCAGGGCGAGGGCCTTGGGGCCGTACGCACCCATCCAGACCGGCAGTTTCCCGTCCTCGACCCAGGGCAGCCTGAGCGGCCGGCCGTCCACGTCGGCCTCGCGCCCCTCGGCGAGATCACGGATCACGCCGATCGCTTCGCCCAGCGTGGCCAGCGTGTTGGGCTTGCGCCCCGCGACCCGCATCGCAGAGTCGCCGCGTCCGATACCGCAGACCGTGCGGTTGCCGTACATCTCGTTGAGCGTGGCGAAGGTGGAAGCGGTGACCTCCCAGGTCCGGGTGGACGGGTTGGTGACCATGGACCCGACGATCAGGCGGGTGGTGTGCTCCAGGATGCGGCTGTAGATGACGAACGGCTCCTGCCAGAGGACGGCCGAGTCGAAGGTCCAGCCGTAGCGGAAGCCGTTGCGCTCCGCGCGCCGCATCAGTCCGACGACGGCAGAAGCGGGCGGATCGGTCTGCAGGACGAGTCCGAAGTCCAAGGCGTGGCCTCCTGGTGCGGGTGCGGATTCCGGGGGTTTCGGAGATGCGAGTTTCGGAGATGCGGGGTCCGGTGAAACAGGGTCCGTTGTGGCGGGGTCCGGTGAAGCAGAGTCCGGTGAAGCAGAGTCCGGTGATGCAGGGTCCGATGAGCCCGCGGCCGGGCAACTGCGGCCGGGCGGAAGCGGTCCGCGCCCCGGGAGATCCTTCCACATCGGGCCGTGCAGAAGCCTGTGCGACAACGCCCCGGACGCGAGTCGCGAGGGGACAATCCTGGACCGCTTGCCGGGTCTTGGGAAGACGGCCGCACAGACAGCCGCACAGACACCTGCCCACGGCATCCGGGATACAGGCGGCGGGCCGGGCCTGGCTCGCCGGAGCCTGAAGGCCGCGCGGGACCGGCCGAAGGCGCGGCGCGAAGCCGGGAAGCGATCGGCGCTCCCGTCAGCGCACCGGCTGTGCGGCACTCTCCGGAACGTCGGCCGGGGTGTCGCGGACGCCCAGCCGCAGGTGCTCGACGTGGTAGAGCGCCTGGTCGAGGAGTTCGGCCACGTGGTTGTCGTAGAGGGCGTAGATGATCGAGCGGCCCTGGCGCTCGCCGGTGACGAGGCCGAGGTTGCGCAGCAGGCGCAGCTGGTGGGAGCAGGCCGACGGCTCCATGCCGACGGCGGCCGCCAGGGCGCTGACCGAGCAGGGGCCTTCCTGCAGCCGGGCCAGTATGTGCAGCCGCGAGGGGGTGGCGAGTGCCTGGAGTGTCGCGGCCACGTCAGCGGTCCCGACCGCGTCAAGACGCTCGCGGGTGGTGGCGCTGCCGGTGGTGTCGACTTGATGGCCCATGGAGTCATCGTACCCACAACACGTGAATACCTCTTCAGGTATTCCTGTACGGTGTGCATGTTGCCGCCGGTCCACCCGCGAAGGGTCGTTTCGTCATGTCCTCTGTCCTCGACCAACACCCCGCGCCGGTCACGGCCGGGCCGCCGCCCGCTCCGCCGCGGCGGCGCACCCGTGTCCTGGCCCTGCCGGAGGCGCGGTGGGCGCTCGCGTCGCTGGTGCTGTTCCTCCTCGCGCTCCCGCTGAGCCTGCTCGGCGCCCCGGCGTGGGCGTGGGGCCCGCTGTTCGCCGCCGCTTACCTCACCGGCGGGTGGGAGCCGGGGTGGGAGGGCCTGAAGGCCCTGCGGGACAGGACCCTGGACGTGGATCTGCTGATGGTGGTCGCCGCCGTCGGTGCCGCGGCCATCGGCCAGGTCCTGGACGGAGCGCTGCTGATCGTCATCTTCGCGACCTCCGGCGCGCTGGAGGCGCTCGCGACCGCCCGCACCGCGGACTCCGTACGCGGTCTGCTCGACCTCGCACCCGCCACCGCGACCCGGCTGCTGCCCGAGGGCTGCGAGGAGACGGTCGCCGCGGAGGAGTTGGGCGTCGGGGACACCATCCTGGTGCGGCCGGGTGAGCGGGTCGGCGCCGACGGCCGGATCCTGGACGGCGCGAGCGACCTCGATCAGGCCACCATCACGGGCGAGCCACTGCCGGTGGCCAAGCAGCCGGGCGACGAGGTGTTCGCCGGGACCGTGAACGGCACCGGCGCACTGCGCGTACGGGTCGAGCGGGACCCGTCGGACTCGGTGATCGCCCGCATCGTGAAGATGGTCCAGGAGGCATCCGAGACCAAGGCCCCCACCCAGCTCTTCATCGAGAAGATCGAGCAGCGGTACTCGATCGGCATGGTGGTCGCCACCCTCGCCGTCTTCGCCGTGCCCCTCGCGTACGGCTCCGGGCTCCAGCCCGCGCTGCTGCGCGCGATGACCTTCATGATCGTCGCCTCGCCCTGTGCGGTCGTGCTCTCCACCATGCCGCCGCTGCTGTCCGCGATCGCCAACGCAGGCCGCCACGGCGTGCTGTCCAAGTCCGCCGTCGTCATGGAACGCCTCGGGCAGGTCGACGCCGTCGCCCTGGACAAGACCGGCACCCTCACCGAAGGCACTCCGCGCGTCACCGCGCTGCGGCCCCTGCCCGGCACCGGGCTGACCGACGACACGCTGCTGACCCTGGCGGCCGCGGCCGAGCACCCGAGCGAACACCCGCTGGCCCGCGCCGTTGTCGACGCCGCCCGCGAACGTCGCCTGCCGCTGCCCGTCGCGCTCGGCTTCGCGTCCACGCCGGGTCACGGAGTGCGCGCCACCGTCGACGGCCGCACCGTCACGATCGGCTCCCCCGCCCGCCTCCTGCCCTCCGCCACCGGGCCCGTACGGGAGTTGGTGCAGGAGCTGGAGGGCGCCGGACAGACCGTGATGCTGGTCCTGTACGAGGGCGCTCCGGCCGGTGTCATCGGCGTCGCGGACCGGCTGCGGCCGGACGCCGCCGCCACCGTCGCCGCCCTCACCGAGCTGACCGGGCGCGCCCCGGTCCTGCTGACCGGCGACAACGAACGTGCCGCGCGGCACCTGGCCGGCCAGGTCGGCATCACCGATGTCCGCGCCGGGCTGCTGCCCGAGGACAAGGTCGCCGCCGTACGGGAGTGGGAAGGCGAGGGCCGCCGGGTCCTGGTCGTCGGCGACGGCGTCAACGACGCCCCGGCGCTGGCTGCCGCACACACCGGAATCGCGATGGGCAGGGCAGGCAGCGACCTCGCCCTGGAGACCGCCGACGCCGTCGTCGTACGCGACGAACTCTCCACCGTCCCGACCGTCCTGGCACTCTCCAGGGCCGCCCGGCGCCTGGTGGTCCAGAACCTCGTCATCGCGGGCGTGTTCATCACCGCCCTGGTGGTCTGGGACCTCGTCGCCACGCTTCCGCTGCCGCTCGGCGTCGCCGGTCACGAGGGCTCCACCGTGATCGTCGGCCTCAACGGCCTGCGCCTGCTGCGGGAAACGGCCTGGAAGAGTCCGTCCTGACCGGCCCACACGGTGCCCTGCGGGCCCTGCTGGTCCGCGACGAGGCCCTCACCAGCTGAATCCATCGCGACGGTGCCATCATGGACGGGCCGCCGGTCAGCATGTTCGGCGCGCTGCGCACCCGCTGCATCATGGAGGAGACCAAGTGGGCCTGAACCGCCACGACCCGGAAGGCGCGATCGCCGAGTCCGCCAAGGCGTACTCGAACTGGGGGCGTTGGGGCGCCGACGACGTACTGGGCACCCTGAACTTCCTCGACGAGGCCAAGCGCCGCGAAGGCGCGGCCCTCGTGCGCCGCGGCGCCAGCTTCTCCCTGTCGCAGAGTTTCGACATGGACGGCCCGCAGAACGGCTGGCGGCGGCGCACCAACCCCGTCCACACCATGCTCGACACCGGCACCGACGCCGTCCTGGGCCACCAGGGCTTCCCGCACGGCATCGGCGGCGCCGACGACGTGATCTCGATGCCGCTGCAGTGCTCCACCCAGTGGGACGGCCTCGGCCACATCTTCGACCACGGCATGGCCTGGAACGGGCGGCCGGCGGAGCACGTCGTCACCTCCGCCGGTGACCTGGTCACCGGTGTCGAGCACATGGCCCCCTATGTCGCGGGGCGCGGTGTCCTGCTGGACGTGGGCCGGTTCGCCGACGGCGGAACGGGCGAGCTGCCCGACGGTTTCGCCATCACCGAGGAGCAGTTGACCGCCACCGCGCAGGCCCAGGGCGTCACCGTCGGACGCGGCGACATCGTGGTGGTGCGCACCGGACAGCTCACCCGCGTCCGCCGCGACGGCTGGGGCGAGTACGCGGGCGGACCGGCCCCCGGCCTCTCCTTCACCACGGCCGGCTGGCTGCACCGTACGGAGATCGCCGCGATCGCCACCGACACCTGGGGCTTCGAGGTCCGGCCCAACGAGTTCGAGGCCTCGTTCCAGCCGCTGCACCAGGTGGTCATCCCCAACATGGGCCTGCTGGTCGGCGAGTTGTGGGACCCGGACGCACTCGCCGAGGACTGTGCCCGCGACGGTGTGTACGAGTTCTGGCTCACCGCCGCCCCGCTGCCCATCACCGGAGCCGTCGGCTCTCCGGTCAACCCGATCGCCGTCAAGTAACGCGATCGCGCCCCGTGCGCCGCCGCGGGCTCAGTGCGCGTACTCACCGAGCCCGCGCGGCACGAAGGCCCCGTGCCCGGCGTGGCCGGTGTACTCACGGCTGTCGATCACCGGGACACCCCGCGACAGCACCGTCTCCACCCGGCCCGTCACCCGCTTGCCCTCGTACGCCGAGTAGTCGACGTTCATGTGATGCGTCGCGGCGGACATGACCTGCTCGGCGGCCGGGTCGTAGACCACGATGTCGGCGTCGGCGCCCGGGGTGATCGTCCCCTTCTGCGGATACAGGCCGAACATCCGCGCCGGCGCCGCGCAGGCGATCTCGATCCAGCGGCGGCGGCTGATGTGCCCGTCGACAACGGCCTGGTGGAGCAGGTCCATACGGTTCTCGACGCCCGGCATACCGTTCGGGATCTTCGAGAAGTCGCCCTTCCCCAGGTCCTTCTGGCCCTTGAAGCAGAACGGGCAGTGGTCGGTGGAGACCACCTGCAGATCGTTCGAGCGCAGCCCGCGCCACAGCGCGGCCTGGTGCTCGGCCGGACGCAGCGGAGTGGAGCAGACGTACTTGGCGCCCTCGAAGTCCGGCTCCGCCAGGTTGTCGGTCGACAGGAAGAGGTACTGCGGACAGGTCTCGCCGTACACCGGAAGGCCCTCGTCCCGGGCCCGTACCAGTTCGGCGACGGCCTGCTGCGCCGACACGTGCACCACATAGAGCGGGGCGCCCGCCACCTGGCTCAGCTTGATCACCCGGTGTGTGGCCTCCGCCTCCAGGAGCGCGTGGCGGACCTCGCCGTGGTAGCGCGGGTCCCGCTCGCCGCGCGCCAGGGCCTGCTCCACCAGGACGTCGATCGCTAGACCGTTCTCCGCGTGCGTCATGATCAGACCGCCGTTGGACCCGGCACGCTGCATGGCCCGGAGGATCTGGCCGTCGTCGGAGAGGAACACCCCCGGGTACGCGGTGAAGAGCTTGAACGAACTGACGCCGCCCGAGACGAGCCGGTCCATCTCCTTGAGCGACGACTCGTTCACATCGGACATGATCATGTGGAAGGCGTAGTCGATCGCGCACTTCCCGTCCGCTTTCGCGTGCCAGGTGTCGAGGCCCTCACCGAGCGATCCGCCCTTGGACTGGATGGCGAAGTCGATGATGGTCGTCGTGCCGCCCCAGGCCGCCGCCCGGGTCCCGGTCTCGAAGGTGTCGGACGCGAAGGTGCCGCCGAAGGGCATCTCCATATGCGTATGGGCGTCGACACCGCCGGGGATCACGTACTTCCCGGTCGCGTCGATCGTACGGTCGGCGGTCCAGGCGTCCGCGGCGGCGGAGCCGTGCGCGGCGAGAGCGGCGATCCGGCCGTCCTCGATGAGGACGTCGGCGTGGGTCTCCTCCGCGGCGGTGATGACGAGACCGCCGCGGACCAAGGTGCGCGTACTCATGGTGCTCTGCTTCCTCTCTCGTACACAGGTGAGTGCTGCTCCCGTACACCGGTGCGCGGAACCCGCCGACTAGCCTGCGTGCAGGGCCTGTTCGAGGATGGCCGCGCCCTCTTCGGCCTCTGCGACATTGAGCGACAGCGGCGGTGCGATGCGCAGCACGCTGGTGTCGTGCCCGCCGCCCTTGCCGATCAGCAGCCCGCCCTCCCTGGCCGCTTCCAGGACGGCGGCCGCCGCCGCGGGGTTGGCCTCGTCGGTGCCGGGCTTCACCAGCTCGACGCCGATCATGAGGCCCCGGCCGCGCACTTCGCGTACGAGCGGGGACTGCGCACCGACGGCCCGCAGCCGTTCGAGCAGGAGGCCGCCGATCCGGCGGGCGTTGCCCTGGAGGTCGTGTTCCAGGAGGTACGTGAGGTTGGCGAGGCCCGCGGCCATCGTGACCGGGGAGCCGCCGAAGGTCGAAATGGAGTTGGCGTCCAGGCAGTTCATGACGTCGGCGCGGGCGACGACACCGCCGATGGACATGCCGTTGCCGATGCCCTTGGCGAAGGTGAGCATGTCCGGCGGGCCGTTCTGGGCGTGCGCCTGCCAGCCCCAGAAGTGGTCGCCCGTGCGCCCCCAGCCGGTCTGCACCTCGTCGGCGATCCAGAGGATGCCGTGCCGGTCGAGTACTTCGCGGAACGCGGCGTACAGGCCGTCGGGCGGGGCGGTGAAGCCGCCGACGCCCTGGATCGGCTCGGCGATCAGGGCCGCCGCGTCATGGGTGTGGCCGAGCAGGTCCTCCAGGTCGGCGACGCACGCCTCGATGAACCGGGCGTCGCTGAGCTCCGCGTAGGGGCCCCGGCTGCGGACAGCGCCGTGCACATAGAGCGTCTGGAGCGGGGAGAGACCGGTGGGCGACCAGCTGCGGTTGCCGGTGATGCCGACGCTCGTGAAGGAGCGCCCGTGGTAGCTGTTGCGCATCGCGAGGATCTGGCTGGACCTGCGGTACGCGGTGGCGAGGAGCAGCGCGGTGTCGTTGGCCTCGGTCCCCGACGTGGTGAAGAAGACGCGGGCGTCCGGGATCCCGGAGAGTGTCGCGATCCGCTCGGCCAGCTCCACCATCGGCCGGTTGAGATAGAGCGTCGAGGAGTGCACGATCCGGCCGGCCTGCTCGCTGACCGCCTTGGTCACCTCGGGCAGGGCGTGGGCGGTCATGGTGGTGAGGATGCCGCCGAAGAAGTCGAGGTAGCGGTTGCCGTCCGCGTCCCAGACGTGCCGGCCCTCACCGTGGGTGATCTCGATCGGCTCCCGGTAGTACGTGGCGAGCCACTCGGGGAGGACGGCCTGATGCCTGTTGTACAGGTCGCTCACGGCTGCACCAGCCCTTCGTACGCGTCGGGCCTGCGGTCCCGGTAGAACGCCCACTGCTGCCGGACCTCGTCGATGAGATCCAGGTCGAGGTCGCGGACGAGGAGTTCCTCGCTCTTGTCACCGGCGACCTCGCCGACGAACTGGCCGCGCGGGTCGACGAAGTAGCTGGAGCCGTAGAAGTCGTTGTCGCCGTACTCCTCCTGGCCGACCCGGTTGATGGCGGCGATGAAGTACTCGTTGGCGACCGCTGCGGCGGGCTGCTCCAGCTGCCAGAGGTAGGCGGAGAGACCGCGCGAGGTGGCGGAGGGGTTGTAGACGATCTGTGCCCCGTTCAGGCCGAGTTGGCGCCAGCCCTCCGGGAAGTGACGGTCGTAGCAGATGTACACGCCGACCTTGCCCACGGCCGTGTCGAAGACCGGCCAGCCCACATTCCCCGGTTTGAAGTAGTACTTCTCCCAGAAGCCCTTGACCTGCGGGATGTGGTGCTTGCGGTACTTGCCGAGGTAGGAGCCGTCGGCGTCGATGACGGCCGCCGTGTTGAAGTAGAAGCCCGACTGCTCCTGCTCGAAGACCGGAACCACGATCACCATGCCGGTCTCGCGGGCGAGTTCCCGCATCCGGGTCACGGTCGGCCCGTCGGGCACGGACTCCGCCCAGCGGTAGTGCTCGGCCTCCTGCACCTGGCAGAAGTACGGGGCGTTGAAGACTTCCTGGAATCCGATGATCCGCGCACCCTGACGGGCCGCCTCGCGGGCGTGCTCCTCGTGCTTGGCGATCATGGATTCGGTGTCGCCGGTCCAGGTGGCCTGGACCAGTGCGGCGCGTACGACGTGGGACACGAGCAGCTCCTTCAACAGGGCGCCACGAAGCTCTACGCACGTAGACGGGTTGCGTAGGAGGAGAACGTAAGCCCCGTCACACACTGGGGCAAGACCATCACCGTTAACCGGCCGAGTCGATCACGTTTCGCCTCTTCATGATCATTCGGCATCCCACCGTGATCGGATTGCGTGCCCGCCGCGGCGGCCGGCCGTGATTCCCTGGCCGGCCACCGCGCGCGGCCCCCTCAGGGGCGCCCGTCCGGGCGGACCACCATCGCGGAGCCGCCGCCCCGGCGGACCGGTTCCGCCGCGGCCAGCCACCGGCCGTCCGGCAGCCGCTGCACCCCGGTCGCCGCACCGATCTCCGGGTTGAGCGTGAACGAGTGCCCGAGCGCCTCCAGTTGGCCCCGCAGCGGGCTGTTGTACAGGGCTGGCTCAAGCTCGGTGGTAGCGGCGTTGCGCTGGCTCGCCCGTGGTGCGGCGATCGCGTCCACCAGGGGCAGTCCCCGGTCGAGATGGCCGATGAGCGTCTGGAGCACGGTGGTGATGATGGTCGCGCCGCCCGGCGATCCGACGGCCAGGACCGGCTTCCCGCCCTGCAGGACGATCGTCGGCGAGATCGACGAACGCGGCCGCTTCCCGGGCCCCGGGAGGTTGGGGTCGTGCACCGACGGGCTGGCCGGGGCGAACGAGAAGTCGGTCAGCTCGTTGTTGAGCAGGAACCCGCGGCCCGGCACGGTCATCGCGCTGCCGCCCGTCTGCTCGATGGTCAGCGTGTACGCGACGACGTTGCCCCACTTGTCGGCCACCGTCAGATGTGTGGTGTTCTCGCCCTCGTACGTGGTGGGGGCCGCGTTGCCGCTGTTCCGGCACCGCTCCGGGTGGCGCGGGTCGCCCGGCGCCAGCGGGCTGGTCAGGACCGCGTCGTCCTTGATGAGGCAGGCGCGGGAGTCCGCGAAGCGCTGGGAGAGCAGCTCCTTGGTGGGTACGGACTCGAAAGCCGGGTCACCGACCCAGCGGCCCCGGTCCGCGAAGGCGATCCGGCTCGCCTCGATGTAGTGGTGCAGATACTGGACCTGCGACGCCTTCGAAAGGTCCGTGCGCTCCAGGATGTTGAGCGCTTCGCCGACCGTCGTACCGCCGGAGGACGACGGCGCCATGCCGTACACGTCGAGACCGCGGTAGGACGTCTCGGTGGGAGCGCGGTGCAGCGGCTCGTACGCCCGGAGGTCCTCCGCGGTCAGGTCCCCGGGGCGGGCGTTGCGGGTCGAACCGGGTGCCAGGTCCGGCTTGCGGACGGTACGTACGATGTCCTGCCCGAGGCTGCCCCGGTAGAGCTCGCCCACGCCCTTGCGGCCCAACTCCTCGTAGGTGCGGGCCAGATCGGGGTTCTTCAGCGTGGAGCCCACGGCGGGCGGCTGCCCGCCGGGCAGGAAGAGCTTCGCCGTCGCGGGGAAGTCCGCGAAGCGGGCCTGGTTGTCCTGCGTCTGGCTGCGGAAGGTCGGGTCGACGGTGAAGCCGTCCGTGGCGATCCGCTCGGCCGGTTTCAGCACTGTCCCCAGCGACTTGCGGCCCCAGGAGGCGAGCGCGGAGTCCCAGGTGGCGGCGGTGCCCGGGGTGCCCACGCTCAGACCGCTGGTCACCGCGTCCGCGAAGGGCAGCGGTTTGCCGTTCTCCAGGAAGAGCGAGGAGTCGGCTGAACGCGGCGCGGTCTCGCGGCCGTCGATGGTGCGCACCCGGTGGGATTTCGCGTCGTAGTAGACGAAGTAGCCGCCACCGCCGATGCCCGCCGAGTACGGCTCGGTCACGCCGAGTGCGGCGGCCGTGGCCACCGCGGCGTCCACCGCGTTGCCGCCCTCACGGAGCACCTCGATGCCCGCGGCCGACGCGTCCTGGTCGACACTCGACACCGCGCCGCCGTAGCCGACCGCGACCGGAGACTTCGCCGCCGCGGTCCCCCGGGGCTGTCCCGGTGGCGCTCCGGCGGCGGAGGGCGGCGCGGTCGCGCCCACCGACAACAGGGCGGCGGCGACGGCCAGATACGAGAGCTTCCGGACGGTGACACGGCGCATCCATGACCTCCAGCGGAGAGACGTAGGGCGCAGCGTAGCCCGCGCACCACCCCTTCGTCATGAACACGTCGATAGCCGGCGGCGGTCGCCCCGCACCACCGTCGCGGCGCCGCCACCCCTCTTCCGGACCGCGCCGGCGCGTGAACTCCCGCTACCCGTGACGCGGGCTGGGCGCGACAGCTCTCATACGGGCGCGGGCCCGGCCGACCAGCTCCTCGGCCGTCAGCTCGGACAGCGCAGACCGGGCGTCGGCGAGCATCCGGTCGGCGGCGGCCAGGAGCTCGGTCTCGCCGACCGGGCGCAGCGGACCGCTCCGGCCGGTCAGCAGATCGGCCAGAGCGGCGTGCAACTGGGTCCCGCCCGCCTCGCGCACAGTGAACGACAGGTGGGCAGAGGCGCTGCCACCGGCGGCGACGGCGCGATGCGCGTGGCCGCGCGGAACATAGAGGACCTCGCCCGGGTCGAGGCGGGTGGTGAACCCGGGTTCACCGGCCACGGCGGCGGAGCCGGGCGCCCACCGGTCGCTGTCCGGGCCGCCGTACAGGTGCCAGTCCTTGGCCCCGCTGATCTGGACGACGAGGACATCGGCGTCGTCGCGGTGCACCGGCCGCCCCTGGGTGCCGGGTGGTGTGACGAAGCAGAACGCCTCCACCTGGCGGCCGAGTTGCTCCCGCATCGAGGCGCAGAACGCGCGGATGCCGGGATGCCAGTGGTCCATGTAGCGCAGCAGCAGGGTCGCCTCGGTCCGCAGCTCCTGTACGGCGGCGCCGTCGACGTAGCCGTGCTCGACCCGGTTCAGGACCGCGCGTGGCGGGCAGAACCGGGGCAGCTCGATCTCTCCGTGCTCGGTCACCAGTTGCAGGTACGGCACCCGCAGCAGGCCGGTGTCGAGCCAGTGGTCCAGCTCGTCGAGCGGGAACAGCTCGGTCGGCGGGTCCGCCGGGCGGAACACCGCCGGCTTCCGTTGCGCAAGAGCGGCGTGGAAGGTGCCGGTGTCGTCGGTGAAGCGGTGCAGCACGTCCATGGCGTCAGGTCCTCGGTGCGAGCTTGATCAGCGGGTAGTACGGCCGGGCCGCTTCGATCGCCGCCGCGAACGAGCCGAATCCGCGGTCGAGCGCGCCGAACTCGGCATCGGCGCGGTTGCCGCCCCACTGTTGGACGAGCAGTTCGGCGATCCGCTCGGGCGAGATCCGGTCCACCGTGAATTCCGGTCTGTCCCTGGACAGTTCGTCGGTGAAGCGGTGGCAGGCGGCGGCCGTGCGCGCGGCCCGGGCGAATTCGGCGGTGGGTTCCAGAGCGTCGAGGAACACCGCGTCCCCACCCGTCCCGGGACCGGTCTCGAAGCTGCGGGACAGGAACAGTCGGAGCTGGTGCCGCCGGTCGCCGCAGGCCGCCTCGTCGTCGGTGAGCCACGAGCGCAGGAAGCCGAAGCCGTCCGGGTGCTCGTCCGGATCCGGGTACACCCCGCGATGCACCCCGTGGGTGATCGCGGCGTCTCCCCCGGCCGGTTGGGGACCGCAGGATCCGGCGCATTCGCGGGCCAGCAACGCCAGAACCCGGTCGCGGCGGAGTTCCGGAAAACCGGGCGAGAACAGTTGCAGCACCCGTAGCGCCGTCAGACTGCCCGGGTGGTCCGCGGACTCACCGGCGGGCCGCCGGGCCCGGTCCTCCCATTCGGCCAGGAACACGGTGCGCGGCACTGGGCCGCCGGAACGGTCGCCGGCCGGGCCGTCGGCACGCATCGACTCGATCAGGGCGAGCGCGTCGGCGCGCTTGACGTCGCGGCGGTTGCGCGCACAGTGGCGGCCGAGTGCGGCCAGCTCCCCGGGATTGAGGCCGGTCGTCCCAGCCAGCTCGGGAAACCCCTGGTAGGAGCGGAGTGCGTACGGGACCGACCGCAGCGCGGCGATGATCCGATCGGCCGTCACCTGCGCGCACACTCCCTCCCGCACCGCCGCCGAGAGACCGGCGCGGATGTTGACCAGGGGTTCGGACATCGCGCGGTAGCCGCTCTCGGGCGGGCCGTGCAGCAGGGCGACCTCGTCGTCGGCTTCGAGTCGCCCGCGACGGTAGTCCGCGTAGATCCGCCCGACCCCGCGCATCCCGAAGGTGTCGAGTTCGGCGGCGCGCAGGGCACCTGTGCTGGCCGCGCCGAGTACCGCGACGCCGCGGTCGAGCAGGGCGAGGATCTCCTTGTGCGGCACCGCCCGGACCTGATGGAAGTAGCCGTCGACGATGCCGACGGTGTCACCGGCGGCGAGCGGGAGGGCGAGCAGATCACCGGCGGCGACCGGCGGCCGGAGCACGATACCGGGCGGTGGCACGAGGCCGGGCACCGAAGGTCCGATGAACAGGTAGCGCGTGGTCACGGGTGGCCTCACAGAGCGGCGGGCATCGTCAGCCCGGGACAGATCACGTGCACGACCGGGACACCGAGTTCGGGACGGGTGTGGTCGACCACCAGCGGAGCGCGGCCGGTGACGGCGGCGATCCGGTCGGTGAGCAGGGCGGCCTCGGCCCGGTGGCCGGGCACCCGTACCGAATCGACGGTGTCGAAACCGACCGTCGGCCGGGCGTCCGGCGGCGCCGGCACCGGCGCACCGGCCATGGTCCGGCGCAGCCGCGCGTAGTAGCGGTCGTCCAGGTCGTCGCGGGCGCCGGCGATCACCGACACCCGGACCTGGGCGGCTTCGGTGAGCGCCCGGCACAGCGCGACCTGTGCGTCGAGGTGGCAGCCGTAGCCGTAGACCGGCAGCGGGAATCCGTCGCTCACGATGGCCACGCTGAAGCAGGGCAGGCCCAGCGGTGTGGCCAGCATGCCGATCCCGACCCGTACCCCGGCCGCCCGGAACCGTTCGAGCAGCCCGGCCGCCGGTGCCGCGACAGTGGCGGGGTCGATGACGGTCGCGGGCCCGGCGGGAGTGCTGCGGTGGATCGCGTCGCGTTCGATCACCTCGTACAGGCCGTGCACGATCGCCTCGTAGCGGGTGTTCCCGCCGGCCAGGCCGTTGCTGGTGGCGGCGAACAGCGGCGGGCGCCAGCGCGGACCGACCCGGCGGTCCAGGCTCAGACACTCCAGCGGCACCAGCGACCTGCCGCCGTCATCGAGACGTACCGCGGCACGCCAGTCGAGCCGGGTGGCCGGGTTGAGACAGTGCCGTGGGCGCAGCGTGAGTTCGTCGAGCCGGTAGCCCAGCTCGGGCTCCACCTCCCCGGCGGTGCCGGTGTGGTCGGGCCGGGTGTCCAGGTGCGCGCCGTGCCACCGTTCGATCGCCTCCATGGCCGCCGACACCTTCGCGGAAATGTGGTCCAGGCCCTTGCCCTGATACACCGACAGGTAGCGATTGGCCGGGCTGATGGCCTGGTAGACCGGGATACCGATGTCGTCCAGCCAGGTCACGTCGGCGATCCTGGTGACACCGGCGGCAGGCAGCAGCGGGGCGATACGGGCCCAGGTCTTCGCGGGCGGGCACACCCGATGCGTACCGGTGAAGTACGCCTTGTCGCCGTCTTCGTCGTGCCCGTCGTGTCCGCCGTATCCGTCGTACCCGTCATCGGACGCGGTCGCGGTCGCGGTCGCGGTGACCGCACCGGTGGTTGTGCCGTCGGCAGCCGCGCCGACGGCCCGTCCGGCCGCCGCGCCGGTGGCGGTGGCCGCCCGGACCGCCGCGGCGTCGGTTCCGCTCATCGAGTTGCCGGCCGGTGATCCGTGGACGACCGCGGGCCAGGTGGGACCGGGTCGGGCGCGGGGTGGCCGAGGGTCAGGCTGAGCAGGTGACGGCGGCCCGGGCCGCCTGCGGCGAACGCTGCGGTGGACAGGTACTGCGCACGGCCGCGCAGACATCCGCCGAACCCACGACTGATCGCCAGCAGCCAGGAGTTGTGGGCCAGTGCGGCGGCCCGCACCAGCAGATCGGAGTATCCGGCGACACCCGCGCGGCGCACCGCTGCCCGTACATCGCCGCCGAACGACAGGACCACGGGTGCGTCGTCGAAGTGCGCCGTCGGATCAGGCAGCTCCGGCGCCCCGGCCACACGGGTGCAGGTGCCTTCGGGGGCGACCTCGTACCACCCGGCGGCCAGCCCGCGCACGCGATGGACCTGCATCAGCACCGTCAGATCGTCCGGTGTCCGGGCGGGCCACCGGTCGCGCTCGGTGGCCAGGGCGGTGGCGAGCAGCTCGGACAGGTCGGTAGCGGCGATCGGCCGGTCGGCGAAGGACCGCACCGAGTGCCGGGACGACAGCACCTCCCACAGCGAACCGGCCGGCAGCGGCACCGCACGGCCGGTCGAACCCAGCGCGGGCACCGGCCGGTCCGCGGCGAGTCGCGTGGCGAACTCGTCCATCACGTCACGCTGGTCGAGCAGCGGCATCGCCGGTGTCCTTCCCGTAGAGCCCGATGATTCCCAGCGCCAGCTGATCGGCCGGGTTGAGATCCAGTTGTCCGGCGAGGTCGCCGACGTCGCCGGTCACCAGCTCGGCGTTCAGACCGAGTTCGGCGGCGACCAGCGCGCACTGGGCCAGGGCGCAGCCGGCGTCGAGGTGGGTCAGCCGGAAACCGAAGTCGCCGTATTTTCCGCGCAGTTGGTACACCGCACCGGTGACCACCACCGCCGCCCGGGGAGGCCGTCCGGCCAGGCCGGTACCCGCCAGCAGCTCGGGCAGGGACGGTTTGTCGGCGCGGACCGCGATCAGGGTGCCGGCGTCGCCGTCGTATTTGAAGACGGTGCCGGGCAGTCCCGGCCAGCCCGCCTCGGTGAGCAGATAGAGCTGGACCGAGGCACGGTTGCCGCCACTGGGACACCAGCGCGACTCGAACCCGCCGTGTGCCCCGGTGGATTCGCGTGGTCCCGCGGTGCGGGACAGCAGCAGGCCGACCGCCTGTTCGTCCAGTAGCCCCGGCGTACAGGCGGCGCTGTCCGGGGTGGCCAGCGGGCGTCTAGGGCTGGTCGTGAGATCGAGGACGTCGAGTGGCTCGGGCCAGACCGTGGCTGCGGTGTCGCCCTGGAAGGCTTCGTCCGGCGTGCCCTGCAGCAGCCATTCGACGGTGTCGAGCTCCTGCTCCGCGCCCGTGCCGACGGGCCCGCACCCACGACAGCCGGGCTCCGGGGCGACCGTCCAGCGCCGGCTGGTGTGATCCGGCAGCGTCAGGCGCCACAGGTCACGGCGCGGCACCGGCTGGCCGGTGCCCGCCAGCACAGCGGTGATCTGGGCCGCGACCAGCCCGGCGAACAGATCCGCCACCGCACCGGGCAACTCACCGGATACGTTGTCGACCGGTGCCGCGTCCTGCGACACCGCGTCCTTCGGGAAGGCACGTTCGTGGCCGGTCCGGAGGCAGTCCGGGCACGCTGTGTGGCCAGGGTGGAAGCGCGGTCCGATCTCGATCGCCGCGATACGGCCGGCCGCGCGCCGCACGCTGTACCGCAGGACCTCGAAACCCTCCGCCGCACCGATCCGGTACGCCTCGCCGACTCGGTCCGCCTCGTCGTCCCAGACCACGAGCAGGTTCGCCGGACCGGTCGGTATCGGGTCGCCTTCGGGCACGGCAGCGATCTCACCCACGCCACAGACCCGCAGGTCGTCGGCGATACGCCCGGTCACAGCGGCCGGTCCGGTCAGCACGACGCGGCTCATGGCCAGCCGGGCCAGCGCGTTCACCGATCCGCCGTCGGCGGCGGCCACCGGTCCGGTGCGGGACAGATAGTCGGCGACCGTCTGCTCCGCTGTCACGGCGCCGGCCGGGGCGGGTTCGAGCAACCCGCGGTCGGCCAGCATGTCCAGGACCCCGGTGATCTGGTCGACGTCCAGCCGGAGTTCGGCGGCCATCTCGGCGAGGTCGCGGGAACCGTCGAGCAGGGTGAACAGTCGCGGCAGCACGTCCGTGGCCGCCGCGCCGCCGAACAAGTGCCGTCGGCCCACCCCCTCGACGACCAGCCCCCGCTCGGTCGGGACGACCGTGAGCCCGCGACGCAGACGCGAGTTGCCGACGCGGCCGGGATCCCGGGTGGTCGCAGGTGCGCTCATGCCGGAACCCCGTGCGGTGCGGTGGCGTTGCCCGGGCGGAGCAGCTCGGCCAGTGCTCCCGTGCGGTCCAGGCCGGGAACGGTTCCGGGGGCGCAGCGGTGGCAGCCGTGGCAGCGCAGGACCCGCTGGGAGTCGAGGTTTCCGCTGCGCATACTGAGCGCGACCACCGTCCCGGGATCCGGCGGCTCTTCGAGCAGGCCATGTGCCACGCCTGCCGCCGCCCGGGCGTGCTGCGGCAGGAATCCGCGCGGTCCGCACTCGGGGTCGTCCGCGCAGGCCGCCCGGACGGCGGCGGTGATCGCGGACTGGTCGTCGTGCTGGACCCGCCGCGCCAGATAGCAGTCGAAGCAGGGCCCCGAACCGGGCACCACCCACGGGCCGACCCGGACGGCCAGGTCCTCGTCGGCCACCGGCAGCCACGGCACCCCGTGCTGCCAGGCCGCACGGTCGGCGCTGCGGAACACCTCCGGCACCGGATGCTGGGAGGCCACGACGACCGCGCCCGGCCGGCGGGCGAAGGAGCCGGCCAGGTCGTCCGGACCGATCCGGTACGCGCCGGCGATGCCGTCACACAGCAGCTCGGCCACCCTGGAACCAAAGGCGCCGAGGCCGAGGACCGGCACGGTGCCGGTCAGGCGAACGGTTGCGGCCATGGATTGAGCTCCTCCTCGGAGTGGACGGGGAAGCCCATCGCGGCCGGTGCCCGGTACAGCCGGGGATGGGCGCGGAACTGGGCCAGCGGCAACAGCGACATCGGCTGCAGGCCGGGGATGACGACGTTGACTGCGGTCAGGCCGACCGAGCGGAGTTCGAGGTGGCTGCGGTCGACCGCGAGCACCTGCATGTCGAGTGCCGACAAGCGCTGCAGCAGAGTGTCCAGGGCGGCCTGCGGCGACGCCGGCAGATCGGGGGGCGTACGGCGCGGCCCGGCCGCGATCCCCTGGTGGAGGAAGTCGAATGCTTCGGCTCGTTCCGGTACACCCAGGTAGCGGGCGCCGTCGGCGATGTCGGCGAACTCCTCGAAGGACTCCGGCACGCTGGTGCCGGAGTAGATCAGGCCGCGGATGCTGAGGGTCTCGGCCAGTGCCTTCTCCGCGGCTGCGGACAGGGTGCGGTCGGCCGCACAACCCACCACGTGCCGCGCCCGCGGGTCGTGCTCGGCTATCTGCACGCAGTACACGGTCGGCACCCCGAGGTCGGTGGTCGCGTCGAGCAGCAGGGTGTGCAGGAAATGCCGCTCCGCGGCGGCCAGCAGCTGGTCCAGCCGCGGTGAGTGCGCCTCGGCCGGGATCGGCGGCAAGGGCATCCGCTGCAGCCAGGTGAGCGCGATCGCGTCGCGTTCGATCACTTCCAGGATGGCGCGGACCAATGCCTCCACCGGATCGGTGTGGACGGCGAAACCGGTGGACAGCTGGTACCAGAACCGTTCTGCCGGTCTCGCGGCGTGCAGGCGGTACGTCGACATCACCGCCGGCAGCCAAGTCCGTTCCCGCGTCACCAGATCCAGGCCCTGTACCCAGCGCACCGGTGAGCCGGCGTCGAACGGGGTGATCGAGCAGGCGGGATTGGCCAGTTCGGCCGCCGAACAACGGGGCAGCCGGGTGGTGTCGAGGACAGGTCCTTCGAGTTCGGCGACCGTCGCCCACCGGTGTTCGGCGGTGGGTGGCTCGTAGGCCGCATAGCGTTCGGCGGCTTCGGCGATGGCGATCATGCGGGCATGCGCCGGGTCGCCGAAGGCGCGGCCGCAGCCGGTACTGGTGGAATGGCCCGCGCCCCGGCCGGGGCATCCGCTGCCGCCGTCGGCCAAGGAGACGTTCATGTCTGCCAGCCAGCCCGGTGCGCGGTTCGCACCGGTGGCGTGAATGACGCCGTATGGCGACACCAGGTCGTCGAAGCTGTCTGCGGCGCTTACGGTGAGCCCTCACTTGTCTGTTGCGGGGTGGCAGAGGCAGGGGTGGCAGCGGTAGGGGTGGTAGAGGTAGAAGCAGAGCTGCCGCTACCTCTACCGTTCAGACCTCGGTGCGCGGCACCGGGTCTGCCGACGGGACGAACGTCAGATGCAGCAGCCCGAACAGCCGCCGCAACAGCCACAACCACCGGTGCACTGGCAGTCGGCGGCATAAACGCTGTCCGAGACCAGATCTGTGGACAACTCGTCCCAGGTCCTGGGCGTTACATCGATGACATCCAAGTCCAACGTCACTACAGAATTCATGGCGTTCTCCCCTTCCTTCGAAGTGCGGCGGACCGAACTCCACCGCGGGCAGCCTAGCCCTCCAGCGCGTCCCGGAGACGGGCGCGCAGACGCTCCGGACCCGCCAACTGGCCTAAATAGGCGTTGACTTGGTCATCCGCGGCTGCTGAAGGGGGTCAACTCCCAGGCGTACGGCCCGGCTCGGGCGAACGGCTGGACCGGGCGTACGGCCTGGTCAGACGTACGGCCCTGATGCGGTGGCGCCGATCGCGGACGTCACCCGCGGGGCGCGGACCCCGGATTCCGGTACCTCATACCGGCCGGGTCTCCGACGGGGACGCTGCCGGGCGCGTACTCCCTGATCAGCGCCACCAGCTCGGCCGGGTCCACGTCGAAGACCTGCGCCTCGACGCAGAGGCCCTGCGCCCGCTCGTCCCGGCCGAGCGACGGTGCGAGCCTGCGGTACATCGAGCGCGGCCGGCAGAACCGGGGCAGCGCTTCCGTGCCGGGCGCGAAGTCCACGACCACATGGGCGCTGGTCCTGCCGCCCTCGGCGACCTCGGTGGCCGCCACGCCCGCCACCGCGGACCACGGCACGGTACGGGAGGGCCAGCTGGGCAGACGTACGGTCAGACCGTCGGCCCCCGGAGCCAGCCGCAGCGGCCGCACCAGATAGCCGACGAACGTGGCCGTGAAGAAGGCGAGCAGCAGTCCCGCGATCACCATCAGGGTGCCGCCGACCGCTCCGTACGCCCCGGAGACGACCGGCGGGATGGCCACCACCCAGGCGACCAGCACCACCACCGCCGCCACCGGGACCCACTGCAGCTTCCCCCTGAGCCGCAAGGTCATGTCCGTTCGCCCCCGGTCCGCGCCGTTCTCTGAATTCGTCACACCGAGAGCTTGGGACGCCGGATGCGTTCGCGCCAGCGTTTCCCTGAATCCCGGTCAACAATCCTCCGGCGGCGGCCGGGTGTCGGGACCGGGTCCGCACGGCGCCGTTGACACCATGTCCAACAATCGTTACCCGCACGTAACTTACTGGCCGGTTACCAGAGGGAGCCTCACGCGGTTAACGTCCCCACTCTGCAACGGTGCGAGTGAGGAGCGATTCATGGCACACCCCCGAAGGGCCACGGCTGCCGCGGTGACCGCAGCGGCGCTGTTCACCGGCGCCGCTTTCGGCCTGGCCCCGACGGCGGAGGCGGCGGGCGCGGCGCCGGCCGCCGTGTCCGCTTCGAGCCTGAAGTTCTACGACATCCCCGGCTCGGGCGGCATCACCCTCAAGGGCAATGTCTTCGCACCGGCGGGTGCCACCGCGGCCGGCGCGGCGAAGTACCCGCTGATCGTGCTGCCGACGAGCTGGGCGATGCCGCAGGTCGAGTACATCGCCCAGGCCAGGAATCTCGCCGACTCCGGTTATGTGGTGGTGAGTTACACCTCGCGCGGCTTCTGGGAGTCCGGTGGTGAGATCGAGGTCGCGGGACCGCCCGACATCGCTGATGTCTCGTCCGTCATCGACTGGGCGCTGGCGCACACCGCGGCCGACCCGGCGGAGATCGGCATGGGCGGCGTCTCGTACGGTGCGGGCATCAGCCTCCTCGCCGCCGGGTTCGACAAACGCATCAAGGCGGTGGTGGCGATGAGCGGCTGGGCCGATCTCATCGACTCCATCTACAGCGGCCGCACCCAGCACGCCCAGGCCGCCGCCCTGCTCGGCGGGCTCGGCGAGCTCACCGGACGCCCCAGCCCCGAGCTGCGGCAGACCCTCAAGGACTTCCTCGGCTCCAGCCTGGCCAAGGAACAGGACATGATCGACTGGGGCCGGAAGCGCTCCCCCGCCACCTATCTCGACCGGATCAACAAGAACGGCGCCGCCATCATGCTCGGCAACGCCTGGGGCGACACGATCTTCCCGCCCAACAGCTACGCGAAGTTCTTCGACGCCCTGACCGGCCCCAAGCGGCTCGAACTGCGCCCGGGCGACCACGCGACCGCCGAAGGCACCGGACTGCTCGGCCTGCCCAACGACACCTGGACCAACGCCCACCGCTGGTTCGACCACTACCTCAAGGGCGACGACAACGGCGTCGAGCACGAGCAGCCGGTGCAGCTCAAGTCCCGCTCCGGCAACGCGTACGAGGGGTACCCGAGCTGGGCCGCCGTTCCGAACGACAAGGAGAGGCTGGATCTCGCCGGGACGAAGAAGATCCTGACCAACGTCGATTCGGGCGCTGACGGCGGCGTCGCCATACTCTCCAACGCCCTCGACCAGTTCCTCAAGATCCCGCCCATGGCGTCCGTACCGCTGCTGCCCCGGTCGTTCGCGGCCGTCTGGCAGTCCGGGGCCTGCGCCACCGAGCGGCGCATCCGCGGCACGGCCACCCTCCACACCACCCTCACCAGCACCAAGGAGAGCGGCACCCTCATCGCGTACCTCTACGACGTGGGGCCGCTCGGCCTCGGCAAGCTGGTCAGCAATGCGCCGTACACCTTCCACGGGAAGACTCCCGGCAAGGCGTTCCCCGTGGACCTGGATCTGTTCTCCACGGCGTACGACGTGCCGGCGGGCCATCATCTGGCCCTGGTGACCGACACCGTCGACCCGCTGTACATCGAGCACAACCCGACCGGCGCGCAGCTGACCTTCTCCTCACCCGAGTCCGACCCGTCGTACCTGTCGGTCCCGCTGCGCGAGAAGTGATCACCGGCTGCTGCCGGGCGGGCTTGGTGCCCTACGTGCTACTGCGCACCCGGCAGCAGCGTTCCTGGTGAGGCCGGACCCGGCCGTATGCGGACGGTCGATGACGCAAACTATCCACCCCGACAAGGGACTTCACACCCGACACGCGCTAAGTGCCCATAAACCGTATTTGTATTGAAAAGCGGTGAAGTGGGCCAATTCGGGCGGTCAGGCCTCCGCTGCCTCCGAGTAGACCTGTGAGAGTTCGGGCGCGCCGGTGACCGCCCAGTCGAGTCCGGCCTCGACCACGTTGATCTCGCGCCCCGACTCCAGGCGGACCACCGGGGTGCCGCCCGGCAGAACGTCCCAGACCGCGCCCGGGACGGTCCTGACGACGATGGTCCCGAGGTAGAGACCCGCGTCGTTGCCCAGCCAGGGCAGCTCCTCGGGGTCGTCGCGCCAGCGCGGCGGAAGCTGGTCGAGTGCGGTCAACGAGGCCGGTGAGTCGTCGAGTTGAAGCCCTTCCTGCCCGGCTCTGGCACGCAGCAGCTCGCACTCAGCGAGCAGCTCGCCCACTCCCTGCGGGTTGTTGCGCACCGCCGTGGCGAGCGTCTCCGCGTGTTCCGTGCCGCCGTGCCGTCTGCGCCAGTGTTCAAGGAAAGGGATGTTCACACCGCTCAGCCTCGCATTCCGCCGGACAGTCGCACCAACAGGCGCGCGGACCCCCCGGCCCTATGAGGTCACCCGACAGCCGCTCAGACGTCGAGATCGACGACGACCGGAGCGTGGTCCGACGCGCCCTTCCCCTTGCGCTCCTCGCGGTCGACATAGCTGTCCTTGACGGCAGCCGCGAACGGCTCGTTGCCGTACACCAGGTCGATGCGCATGCCCTTGTTCTTCGGGAACGCGAGCTGCCGGTAGTCCCAGAAAGTGTACGGGCGGTCGTACTTGAGCGGGCGGGGCATCACATCACTGAGTCCCGTCCCCCGGAGCTCGGTGAGCGCGGCCCGCTCGGCCGGGGTGACATGGGTGGCACCCTCGAACAGCGCCGGGTCCCAGACGTCCTCGTCCGCCGGGGCGACGTTGAAGTCCCCGAGAACGGCGAACGGGCGCCCGCCCGCCGCGTCCGTGGCGGCCGCCTCCTTCAGCGCGGCGAGCCACTGGAGCTTGTACGCGTAGTGCGCGTGCTCGACCTCGCGGCCGTTCGGCACGTACACCGACCAGACCCGGACCGGGCCGCAGGTCGCCGAGATGGCCCTCGGCTCCTCTGTGCCCTCGTACTCCGGGCCACCGGGCAGTCCCCTGACCACGTCGTCCAGTCCCAGCCGGGAGATCAGTGCCACCCCGTTCCACCGGCCGGTGGCGTGGACCGCCGACTCGTATCCCAGCTCGCGCAGCTCGTCGGCGGGGAACTGCTCGGCGGAGCACTTGGTCTCCTGGACGCACAGCACGTCCGTGCCGGTGCTCTCCAGCCAGGCCAGCAGCCTCGGGAGACGGGCGGTGATCGAATTGACGTTCCAGGTGGCGATGCGCATAGGACCAAACCTAACCGGTGGCACCGACAGTCACAGGTCCGTGGCGTCGCCCGGCATCAGGCGGGTGTGGCCGGCACCGCCGAGGTTGCCGATATGTGTGTCGTACACACCGCGCGCCAGATCCTTGAGCAGCACGTCGTGGATGTCGATGGCGCGCTGCGGCCGCACCTCGCGCACATAGTCGATCACCTCGGAGATCTTGTTCCACGGGGCGTGCACCGGAAGCATCAGCGTCTCGACCGGCTGGTCGGGAACGGTGAAGGCATCGCCCGGGTGGAAGACCGAACTGTCCACCAGATAACCGACGTTGGTGATCCGCGGCAGATCCGGGTGGATCACCGCGTGCAGCTCGCCGTGCACCTGGACGCCGAACCCGGCGGCCTCGAAGGTGTCGCCGTGGCCGACGGTGTGGACCCGGCCGGGAAACGCCGCGGAGAGCTGCTCCGCGACGCTGCGCAGGGTCCAGATCTCGGCGGCCGGGTTCGCCTCCATCCCGGCGCGCAGCCGGTTCTCGTCGAAGTGGTCGGGGTGCTCGTGCGTCACGAGGATCGCGTCGGCGCCGAGCGCCGCGTCCTCCTCGCTGAACCCCCCGGGATCGATGACGAGCGTCCGCCCGGCCTTCTCCAGCCGGATGCAGGCGTGGGTCTTCTTCGTCAGCTTGATCGTCATACCCACCATTCTGCTACGCCTCGGGCGTGGTCTCCTGCTGGATCACGGCCCTGGCCACCTCGAAGGCCGAATTCGCCGCGGGAACACCGCAGTAGACCGCGGTCTGGAGCAGCACTTCCTTGATCTCCGTGGGGGTGAGCCCATTGCGCAGGGCCGCGCGGACGTGGGAGGCCAGCTCCTGCGGATGACCGCCGGCGACCAGCGCCGTCAGAGTCACCACGCTGCGGGTACGGCGGTCGAGCCCGTCCCGGGTCCAGACCTCGCCCCAGGCGTAGCGGGTGATCAGCTCCTGGAAGTCGCCGGTGAACGCGTCGGCCGCGGCCTCCACCCGGTCCACATGGGCGTCGCCCAGTACCTCCCGGCGTACCTTGACGCCCGCGTCGTACGGATCGGGGCGCCCGGCGGGCACGGCGTCCGGCTGGACCGCCGCGGGGGCGATCTCCGCGATGGGCGCCACCGGAGCCGAGAGGCCCGGCACGTGCGGCGGCACCGGTATCGACGTCGAGGTGGTCGAGCTGGTCGACGAGGCGTTGTCCTGCCACCCGGTGGAGAAGTGCCGTACCAGCAGATCGGTGACGGCCGCCGGCTGCTCGACCGGCGCCAGATGGGAGGCGGCGGGGACCATCGCGAGCCGGGCGTCCGGTATCCCCGCCACCAGGGTGCGGGCGTCGCCGGGTCCGGTCACCCGGTCCTCGGCGCCGACCACGACCAGGGCGGGCACGCCGATCCGGCCGAGTTCGGCGCGGATGTCGAAGGCCGCGAGGGCCTCGCAGGCCGCGATGTAGCACCCGGGGTCGGTGGTGCGGACCATCTGCACGGCCCACTCCACGATGGCCGGCTGCGCCGTCGCGAAGCCGTGCGTGAACCACCGCTCGGGCGCGCTGCGCGCCATCGGGTCGAGCCCGTTGGTGCGGACGATCACCCCGCGCTGGCGGAACTCGTCCGCCGTGCCGAACCGGGGAGAGGCGGCGACCAGCGCCAGCGAGGCGACCCGCTCCGGGTGGCGCAGCGCCAGCTCCATACCGATCGCGCCACCGATGGAGCACCCCGCGTAACCGAAGCGCTGCACACCGAGCTCGTCGAGCGTGGCCAGCAGCCGCTCGGCGATCCCGGCGACCGAGGGGACTGCGTGGGCGGGAGCGCCGCCGTGTCCCGGCAGGTCGAAGCGCAGGACACGCCAGGTCTTGGACAGCTCGGGCGTCTGCCGGTCCCACATGTGCCATGTGGTACCAAGGGAGGGTCCCAGGACCAGCACTGGAGCGTGTTCTGGCCCGTCAAAACGGTATTGGAGGGTCTGCTGCGTCGTCTCGCTCATCCGCCTCACGCTCTCATATCTCACAATCTCTCACGACCACGCGGTATGTCGTCCCCGGACCCATGCAGCCCACCCCACACTGTGGCAGCTGCACGAAGATCCTCCACGCCCGGCTTGACGTACCACCTCTTGGTGGTCAGGACGTTCGCGTGTCCCGCCCACCGAGCCAATAGGTGGTCCGGCACCCCCATGTTGGCTAGGTATGTGAAGCAGGACGCCCGAGCGTCGTACAGGCGCACCTGACGTAGCCCCAGAAGCGCCATGATCCGGTATGCCCGCCGACGGAGTTGCTTGATGTTACGAACCTCCCCCACCTCGTCCACCAGGACGTAGCCGGAATCAAGGTAATCCGGCCCGAGGGCCAGCTTTTCCTTGGCCTGGAGAGACTTGAACGACCGGAGCGCGTCCCAAACCGGGACTGGCAAGGGAAGCTCCCGCTCTCCAGCCATCGACTTTGTATCTTTCTCCACCACCGTCTTGTTCCCCATCATCGTGCGGGTATTAGCGATGCTGATAGTTCCGGACTCCAAGTCGATATCCTCCCAACGGAGTCCACAAATTTCTGCCGGGCGAAGACCCATGAGAGAAAGCAGGAGCGGGGCGTAGAGCCTATCCACCCTGATCCCCTGCACGAATGCATGGACCTCTGCGACGCTCCAAGGCTTCAGTTCCTCCTTGGTTTTCCGCTCTTCTTTTCGCGCCCGACGCGGAATTGTAAGATGCTGAGCCACGTTCGTAGGCACCAGTCGCTTAGTCACTGCGCGATTCAAACACTCTTTAAGCCGCGCTAGACTCATGTCCACAGTCGTAACTCCAAGCGGAGTCCCAGCTTTTCCTCCACGGATACGACCGTATTTTAGGGCCCATTTCATCCACTCCTCCACATCCTCTTCAGTAAGTTCCTGAAGCAGGATCCCCCCGAGCTTTCCCCGGACTCGATTCAGGGTGATTCGGTAGTTATATATAGTGGTTTCTTCGAGGTCTTCTGCTTTCTTTCCCAGCCATTGATCAATCCAATTATTGACCGTCAGCCGATTAGGCGGAACGAACACACCCGAGCCCTGTTCGCTTTCTATTCTAAATAGTTCCGCCTTGGCTTCTCGGAGCGTGGCTCGAGTAACCGTTAGCTGCTTACGCTTACCGTCCCCTCCCCGCCCGATGTCGAGAACAAATCGATACCTCACTTTTCCCGACGAAAGCGTAATTTTCTTGATATCGGTCAATTACTCTACCCTTCCTAGCCAGCCCCGTTCAGGAATGGACGCATAGTCAGAGGCATCATTGTGTTACATCCACAACGAGCGCCAATTCAATACCCGCCGCACGCCGGCTCGCTCTGAAGAGACGCACGACTGGCTCTACCGCCACGTGCAGCCCCATCCCGTTGCCCCCATGGTGGTCACGATCGCCGGTTTGGCCAACCGGCGATCGTGGTCTATGTTGCGGGTCGCATCAGCAAAAGAAGCTTGCCTCCGCACCGGCATCGCTCAGGAAAGCCAACCGGTATGAGCGCAAGGCTGGCGCCGTCCGTGACTAGCACCAGCAGACCGTCATCAACGCGACGGTTCAGATTTCGAAGCACGACACGCTCTGGAGCCCCAATGGCACGGGCCACGCCCCCCATCGAAGCATAGGGGTGCGCCGCAACGTGTGCGAGGACGGCCCGGTCGCGGCGATAGCCGCGATGCAGTAGGTCCTCGCCGAACAGCCCGGCCGCGCAGACGCAAACACACAGCCCAATGGACACGACGCCGTAGTCGCTGGCTGCCCGACCGGACCAAGCGCTCAGTGCGCGAGCGCAAAGAGGACGGGTGGAGTGAAGCGGGCAGATCGGATTGCGGATTCAGACAGACGGGCCTCCAAAGTAGGAGCTACGCCAGCGGGCCAACACGCGCGGAGCGTCATTCCGAGCGGTTTCGGAAACCTGATCGCAGCCGAGCAGTAGCACCGTCTGACCTGGTGTTCTGCGGGACCGTTGTACGTTGACATAGTCCTGGCACAGCTATCCAGTCTTTCGGTGTTCTTTCTTGTCTGCCGTAGGCGAATGCCTCGCTGTCGCAGTCGCAAGCGTCACGGCACAGAACGGGAGCGAGGCTTAACCTGCGCGTTTCACTAGGGCTTTGGTCCGGATCATGAGCGGTAACACGAAAGTGCCTTCCGAGCTGGAACGATGAACCTTGTCGAGGGGTTCTGTCGGTCCAGGCGGAAGGCACTTTCTGCGTGAAGGGTATCGGTTCTCGTCCCAAGCTCCTTGTTTCCGCTGATGGTTCGGGGGTGGTCGGTCATGCCGGGGCCCGGTTGCTGGCGGATCTTGCCGATGCCACCGGGCTGACCGCCGCGTACTCCGTCGCTCTCAAGCCGCTTCGGCCGCGCGGGACCGGGCATGATCCAGGTCGGATAGCCGCGGATCTGGCGGTGATGCTCGCCGATGGCGGCGAGGCCATTACGGATCTGGCCGTGCTGCGGGACCAGGCCGAGGTGTTCGGCTCGGTTGCCTCCACCCCCCACGGCCTGGCGGCTGCTTGCCGACACCGACGAGGCCGCGCTCGCCTCGATGCGAGCGGCCCGCGCTTCAGCCCGGGAAGTCACCTGGATGCAGGCCGCCGAGACCGGCGAGGGCATACCCGCGGTGACGGTCGCAGGGCGTGAACTTCCCGGCCTGGTCCTGGACCTCGACGCCACGCTGATCACCTGCCACTCGGAGAAGGAGCAGGCCGCACCCACCTATAACTGATCGTTTCAGAATGAGGTTCTGAGTCGTCTCAAGCAGATGATGCTGCAGGCGAGTTGGAGGAGTCCCAGGTGGAGGTCGGCGCGTATCTCGTAGCGGATGCGGAGCCGTTTGAACTGGTGGAGCCAGGCAAAGGTCCGCTCGACAACCCACCGGGTCTTGCCCAGGCCGGAACCATGCGGGGCTCCACGGCGGGCGATCTTGGGTGTGATGCCGCGAGCTCGGATGAGACGGCGGTACTTGTCGTAGTCGTAGCCGCGGTCGGCGAACAGCCGCCGGGGCCGGTGCCGTGGCCGGCCGCGCAGACCACGGATACGGGGCATCGCGTCCAGCAGGGGCATGAGCTGAGTGACGTCGTGACGGTTTCCGCTGGTCAGAGAGACAGCGAGCGGAGTTCCGTTCCGGTCGACGATGAGGTGGTGCTTGCTGCCCGGCCGCGCTCGGTCAACCGGCGAAGGTCCGGTGTGAGCCCCCTTTGAGGGCCCTGACGTGCGAGGCATCGATCGCCGCGTCGTCCATCTCCAGCAGTCCCTCTCTACGAAGTTCTGCCAGCAGGACTTCGTGCAGGCGGGGCCACACTCCGGCCTCGGTCCAGTCCCGCAGACGACGCCAGGCCGTCACCCCACTGCACCCGACCAGCTCAGCGGGGACGTCTCGCCAGCTCACACTCTTGCGCAGCACGTAAACGATCCCACGCAGAGCAGCACGGTCATCGGCAGGCAACCGCCCCGGGTAGCGGTGCCGACGCGGCGCACGAACCGGCAGCAGCGGAGACACACGTTCCCACAGGTCATCAGACACAAGATCAGCAGACACCCAACAGATCCTGCCGACACATCACCCAACTGCCAAGGGACACATGAAACTTCATTCTGAAACGATCAGTAAGAGATGATCTGTCTCCTTTACGGTGACGACTGAGGAAGGAAGTTGCCCCCAAAGGGCCCGTTCGTGAAGGAGCGCAAGGTCTCCCCTGAGAGATTCCGCTCCCGGTAGATGAGCCCCGGCCGCCAGGAGGGAAGGGCCCACAACTGGGCCTCCCCCTGGCGCCGCGTCAGGCCCTTCGCTCTGCCCTGACGCAAGAGGTGCGTTTCCCGGTGGGTCCGTGTGTGCCACGTAGCCTCTCCCGATGACGGGCGCTCATCACATGTTCGAGAATCCCCCCGCACTGCGTCACGACGTCGTTGCCGAGGCAGTCGAAGGAGCACTCCACAACAGCATGCTGGAAGCCCACGCCGCGGTCGCGCTGGTCGGCGCTGCGATGAACGACAACGATCGCGCTTTCATCGAGCACTGCTGCATCGAAGTGGGAACAAGGGCGGCTGCTGGCAGCCAACTGCTTGGGCTTGTCGGCCTGTGCCTGGGACACGCAGCCCCCAGGTTCGGGCACCTCAGCGATCGAGCAATTCTGCTGGCTGAAACCCTGGCCACCCGGGCAGAGCTGGACCCATTGGACGTTGACGGGCGAGCTCTCGACGGACTCGACGACATCCGGTCCTACCTGCGCTGCGACGAAGGCGAGTAGAGCGGTAGGGCTCCGGAGCGCAATGGCTTCGAGACCCTCGCTCAGCGGACCGATCCTTACTGCTGGTTTCAGAGTTGATGCTGACGGGGCGAGGCGTTATGGGCAGGAGTGGGGAGGTTGGGTAATGGAATTGGAATGTTGTTGTCTGACTAAAGGGGACGCCGAAGGGGTGACCGACGGCGTTATGGTCGGCAGCCTCGCGTAGTTTTCGAAACTACGAGGGCGGGCGGAAGAATTTCCGCCCGCCCTCAAGGCGATTGTCTCTACGTACTCATGGCTCGCTGACACTCTTGCAGGGCGAAGGACCCGAAGTTTCCTCCGACCTTCTCCATGCTGTCACGGTCTGGAAGTCCGGGATTCCAGGCGAACACCGGGTACTCGCCGTCCTGGTCTCCCTGTGAGGTGTCGAGAACAACATATGCCCATACGTCGTCGACCATGACGACCATCAGGTCGGCTGGCAGACCGACTTGACGACGAGCCTCTAGGGTTTGCTCGACCGTCCCCAAAAGGGAATCCCCTCCGGCAGGCGACTTGTAGACGCCAAAGAATTCCTTTCCCGCGATTTCCCAGGTGCCGAATTCTTCGAGGAGGCGCCGGTAGGACGGAGGGAACACGAGACCCATCTCACGCTCCGCAGAGTCCAGTATCTCGAGGTCGCAACCGTCGGCATGGTTCGCGCTGTCCTCGTTGTTACGCACCAGCGCGATCGTCTGTTCGCTTGCCTCGACGGCTCTCGTCATTGGCTGAATCCCTTCGCCCTGTCTTTCCAATACAGCTTCTTCCACTTGTCGAACTCTGGGCGGTCGATTCCGCTCGGAATCTTGCTGCCTGACTTCCAGTGGAGCTGATGGTAATTCTCGTCGAGATGCATCTTCTTTGTCACCTCGGCCATGGGCCCGTCCTGGGTCTGAAGCATGTGGTGGAGGTTCAGAGGATTGTCGTCTGGGCCCATTGGCGCCAAGCCCTGCTGCATCCGCTTGAGATTCGTACGAGTATAGGGGTCCTTGGGTGATACGTAGTCAGGGCGTATCAGATCGTCCCGCTGGTACACGCGCTGCCCCTCGAAATCGGCCAGCTTCCAGAACTTGCAGGGCGGTCCAGCAACCGTCGCTGCTGCTCTTGCGAAACCCAGCGCGTCGACGGCCTGGCAGGCAGCTTGGATGTCCTCCTCGTACGCCGACAGAGTGCGCTCAATGTTGGCTAGCGTTGCGGGGTTCACTCCGTCAAGGGCTTTGAGTGCCTGGTAGGCGTCCTTAACTCCGATCCCGGTACGCAGCGAAGCATCAATGGCCTTAATGGCATCCACGATGGCCTTGGTGGCCTTGCCCCCGAAAACGGCGGATCCGATATCGAAAGCCGCCCAGGCGCATGCCCCCCAGCTACCGCCCGCACCACCCGGTGCGATCTTCTGACCACACTTGATGAAGTCTTCGAGAAGGATCTTCACCGGGTCGATGCCCTGATTAAATTCGAGCATTGAGATGGTATGGGTGACCGTCTTGCTCTGCTCTTCGAGCGATTGGGTACCGAGGAACAGGGTCTCCTGCTCGGGGCATCCAGATTGCGTGGCGGGCATATCCAGCGCCGTGCAAAGGTAGATGTCGATCACAGGACGAAATGTGATTTTCGCGGTGATCGTGCAGTCCCCGGTGTGAATGATCGGGTTGCAGTTGTCCTTCTTCACCTCCTCCGGTTCGCCAACCAGTTCCGTACGGGGGACGTAAAACAGGTTCCCGATGCCGGTGGTGGCGCCGTTCGCGATCTGGTCGTTGTTGTCTTTCGCCTCGGTGCGTGTCGCTGCTTCCTGGGCGTCCTTGGCATATTTGTCGGCGTCTTTCGCGGCCTGTTCGGCTTCGGTCGCTGCGGTGTCGGCGCGGTCGGCTGCTGCGCGTGCGTCCGTCGCGTCCTGCTCGGCTTGGGTGGCCGCGGTGCGGGCGGCTTCGGCGTCGAGTGCTGCTTGGTCGGCGGAGTCGCGGGCGTCTTTGGCGTAGCCCTCGGCCCGGACTGCTGCCGCGTCGGCTGCGGTTGCGTCGGCGGTGGCCTGGTTGTCGTACGTGATGGTGCGGGCCAGTGACGCGGTCGCCTTGGACGCGGCGGTGGCGGCGTCGGCTGCGTAGCCGAGGGCGTCCTTGGCGTAGGTGCGGGCGTCGGCCGCGTAGCCGGCGGCGTTGGCGGCGGACTGGTAGGCGGCCTTCGCGTCACCTGTGGCCTGGTCGGCGAGGGCCTTGGCGGCGGCTGCTTCCTCCTGTGCGTTCTTGGCGTGGGCGTCGGCGACGGCCTTCTGCTGCTCAGCGATCGTCTTGGATGCCTGACCGGTCAGCACGACGAGACCTGCGGCCGAGTCCGTGGTGACGTAGGGCGAGCCGAGCTGGATGGCGTCGTTCGCCGGGTTGGCGACCTGTGCAGCCGCGTTGCCCGCGTCCTCAGCGGCCTGTGCGGTGACATGGGCGAAGCCCGCGGCTTTCGCCGATGCGGCCAGGGCGTTGCTGGCTTCCTTACTTGCCGCGTCCGCCTGGGTCTTGGCGGTCTTGGCCTGTGCTTCGGCTTCGTCCGCGAGCTTGACAGCTGTCCTGGCCTCGGATGCGGCGTGCTTGGATGCTTCGATCGCGTCCGCTGCGGCGCTGGTCGCGGTCTTTACTGCGGCATCGGCCTTCAGCTTCGCCGCCTGTGCTCCGTCCGCGTCTGAGCGGGCGCGTTTGGCGGCTGCCTCGGCGCGAGTGGCCGCGGCGTCCGCGTCTGCTGCTGCCTGTGTCGCGGCATCCGCCTCGGAGCGAGCCTTCGTAGCGGCGGCCTCGGCGTCCGATGCGTGCTGGTCCGCCGCATCGGCCGCGGTCCTGGCGTCGGTCGCGGCATCACCCGCGTCGAGGGAGTCGGCGTAGGCGTCCTTCGCGTCCGCCTTGGCGCGCGCTGCGTTCGCCTTCTCTTCGGCGTCCCATGCGTCGTCCCGCTTCGCCTTCGCGGCGTTGCTGGCCTTGACCGCCGCGTCCCGCTTCTCGCTCGCGGTGGCTTCGGAGGCTTCTGCCTTGTCCTTGGCGTCCTTCGCCTTGGTCGCCTCACCCTCCGCGTTCTTCTTGTGCTCCGCGGCCTCGGCCTGTTTCGCGGCGGCGGTCTCCTTCTCCGCCTTGGCCGTCTTCTCCTCGGCCTCGGCGGCGAGCCGCTTCGCGTGCGCCTGCGCGGCCGCCGTCTTGGCATCGCTCTCGGCCTTCAGAGATTCGGCGAGCTTGGCCTCGGCCTCCTCCTTGTCCTTCTTCGCGTTGTCCCGGTGGACCTTCGCCGCGTCGGCTGCGGCCTTCGCCTGCAACTCGGCGCTGTGCGCTGCTTCCTTGCGGAACTCCGTCTTCACCTGCGCCGCCTGGGCCAGCGCACGCTGCGCGATGGTCTCGCTGTCCCCACCCGATGCGCGGGTGGCGGCCTCGGCGGTCTCGCCGGCCTTCACCATCGCGTCCAGAGCGGCAGACGCCCCCTGGGTGACCTGCGCCTTCTGCTCTCCGACCAGCAGCCCACGACCCCGGGGCGCGCCGTTCTTGTCCGCGATGGAGTACGCGGCGTTCTCGGCGGTGTCCGAGGCAGTGGTGGCCGTCGTCGCTGCCGTGGCCTGGGCCTTGAGGGCGGCGAGTTGCGTCTTGGCGGCCGCCTGGGCGTCGATGACGCCCTTCTTCGCCTGGTCGAACTGGGCCTTGGGCGGGACCGTCCCGGTATGTCCGGACGGCTTGATGTCGAACTGCTGGGCCGCGGTGTTGTTGCACGTGTACAGCTGCGAGTTGAGACCGTCGGTGAACGTGTGCAGGTCAAGGCACTTGCCGGTCCCGACGTTCTTCAGGCTCGTGGTGGCGTGGAGGTTGTACTCCCAGGTCTGCGCCGGGTTTTCGTGGCAGCCCCAGATCTGGATCTGTGTACCGTTGACCGCGGCGTTGCCGTTCACGTCGAGGCACTTGTTGGAGTTCACGTTCTGCAGGTGAAGACCCACATCGTCGCCGTAGACCCGCCACGCCTGCGCCGCGGAACCGTTGCACGTATACACCTGGACCGGGGTGCCATCGGTCTTCGCGGCACTCTGTACGTCCAGGCACTTGTTGTTCGCGGCGTGGACTTCGATCACCCCGGGCGCGTCACCGACCCATCCGGCGCCGCCCGGCGACCAGTAGTCCTGCCAGCGGGCAAGATGGTCAGCGATCCAGGACTGGCCCAGCAACTCGCCCAGCGCCTTCGCCCCAGTGGCGAGAGCCTTCGTGGCAGTGGTGTTCGCGTCCAGGATCTGGTTGCGCTGAACCTGTTGCGAGGCGACTTCCTGCTGCCACTCTGTGGCGGCGGTTGCGGTGATGCTGCTGAGGACCTGGTCCGGGTCGATTGGATCTCGCCACGCGCACCCGGCGAACCGGGCCTTGAGGTCCTCGACGGCGATCCGGTACTCCGCGCTTCCCGGCTGCGGAGCCGCGTGCGGGAAGCCCCCGGACCCAAGGAAGATACGGGCGTCGTCCGCGCCCGCGTTCCCTCCCTGCCCTTCGTGCATCCACTCGAAGGCATCGTGTTCGGCAACCGCACGGTTCCACTCGTCCGACGTCAGGCCGGCGGGATCCGGGTCCTTGCCGTAGAGAGGGGCGCCCACGGCGTCAACGGCCTTGAGCGTTTTCGCATCAGCCGCCGGGGTGGAGTCCTGGTAGAAGTCGCTCTCGTCTTTCCAGAAGCGGTCGGCGACCCACTGGTTCAGACCCGTCTGACCGTAGAAGTCGTCCTTCCCGTCGCCGGGCGATCCCGGAGGCCACTGGAAGTCGGTGTCCGTGAAGCCGGCCGGCGACGTCAGGCCCGAGAGCGGCTTTTGCCACGCGGCGGGCCGGGCCCCGAGGGCATCCAGTTCCTTGCCCGCCGCATCACGGTCCGCCGTGTAAGCGGTGGCGAGCGGGGTCTTCTGCCAGTACTGCCGGTCAGCCAGCACACGAAGCTGATCTGGCGTCAGGTTGAGACCGCCCTGCGCGGTCCTGGCCATCGACGGACCGCCCAGACGCAGTACATCGCCCACCAGACACTGGTCCTGCCGCAACTTCTCAGCAGCCGTGTCCGTGTACCAGTCGTACGAGTCGCCAACTGGTTCGGCACCCCGCCCGAGATCCAGCAAGTCCGGGCGAACAGTCAGGCCGCACAACACAGCCAGAGCCAGCACACCCGTCATGACAGACGTGACCCATCTGGATCTTCGCCGTCCGGGTACCAGGAATTCGGATATGGGTCGCAACAGAGCATCCTTCGATAGGTGAAGGGCCCACCGAAGGGAAGCAGAACAGCGGATCATAACTGTTGCGCGGCACTCCCCCCGGTGTGCCGGTCAGGACAGCGCCACCAGCAGAACAAAGATCAAGATCCCCGGCTGAGGCGCGGCATGCACCATAGACATGAGCCAACAGGTCGTCACAAGAGGTGACACCAAGCCCACGCGAACACGCCACCCGCACAGACACCAGCCTCAGCACAGGCAACTCCCGTGCTCAACCTGCAAATTATCCGTGATGGAGCTGTGAAGAGATCGCGTGACTCGACCCCCAAACCAGAGCAAAATTGGCTCAAAGTCACCGCCTAGCGTGTCGGATCAGTACGCCCGCCGGGCCGAGGACATGGCGAGGCGGTCACCGCTGAGCTGGGCGCCCCTCTGGCACTCTCCCGCAGCCTGCACGTCCCCTCAGGCCAGTCCCAGTTTCACCATGCAGCGCGGGCTCTGCGCCACCTAGCTCCAACGCCGTTCAGTTACTGATCGTTTCAGAATGAGGTTCTGAGTCGTCTCAAGCAGATGATGCTGCAGGCGAGTTGGAGGAGTCCCAGGTGGAGGTCGGCGCGTATCTCGTAGCGGATGCGGAGCCGTTTGAACTGGTGGAGCCAGGCAAAGGTCCGCTCGACAACCCACCGGGTCTTGCCCAGGCCGGAACCATGCGGGGCTCCACGGCGGGCGATCTTGGGTGTGATGCCGCGAGCTCGGATGAGACGGCGGTACTTGTCGTAGTCGTAGCCGCGGTCGGCGAACAGCCGCCGGGGCCGGTGCCGTGGCCGGCCGCGCAGACCACGGATACGGGGCATCGCGTCCAGCAGGGGCATGAGCTGAGTGACGTCGTGACGGTTTCCGCTGGTCAGAGAGACAGCGAGCGGAGTTCCGTTCCGGTCGACGACGAGGTGGTGCTTGCTGCCCGGCCGCGCTCGGTCAACCGGCGAAGGTCCGGTGTGAGCCCCCCTTTGAGGGCCCTGACGTGCGAGGCATCGATCGCCGCGTCGTCCATCTCCAGCAGTCCCTCTCCACGAAGTTCTGCCAGCAGGACTTCGTGCAGGCGGGGCCACACTCCGGCCTCGGTCCAGTCCCGCAGACGACGCCAGGCCGTCACCCCACTGCACCCGACCAACCCAGCGGGGACGTCTCGCCAGCTCACACTCTTGCGCAGCACGTAAACGATCCCACGCAGAGCAGCACGGTCATCGGCAGGCAACCGCCCCGGGTAGCGGTGCCGACGCGGCGCACGAACCGGCAGCAGCGGAGACACACGTTCCCACAGGTCATCAGACACAAGATCAGCAGACACCCAACAGATCCTGCCGACACATCACCCAACTGCCAAGGGACACATGAAACTTCATTCTGAAACGATCAGTTAAGCGGCCATCTCCTCTCGGGTCCGGTCCAGGGCCAGTTCGGCTTCGCCCCGTACGTCGGGCAGGCGAAGGCCTGCCGTTCGGAAAACCCGCTGGAGCTGATGCGGCAGTCCGGGCGCGGGGCGCCACCCGGTGGGTGGCACCCCGCGGGTCTTCAGCCGACGTTGAGGGTCAGGGCTGCGGTGTGGAGCGTGCCGCCGGTCTGGAACTGCAGGAAGAGCCGCCAGTTCCCCGCTGTCGGCAGTTCCGCGTTGAAGGACAGTTCCGGTCCGCCATGGTCGCCGTTGACCTTGGTGGTCGGGTGCAGGTGCGCGAAGGCGGTGTCGCCCTCGTGGAAGGCGGTGAGGTGGGCGTAGGTGTCGAGGTAGGGCTGGAGATCGGTGACGGGCTTGCCGTCCTTGGTGACGGTGACCGTCAGCCTGTGCGCCATGCCGGCCATCGGGTCGCCCTTGACGGTGACGGTGTAGCCGTCGGCCTCGGCGGTCTTGGCGGCGGCCGGCAGCGGGGTCTTCGTTGCCGTGCCCGGGACGGAGACGGTGCGGGACAGCACGAACGCTGTGCCCTTGCGGGCTCCGCTGTCGGGGGTGAAGGAGGCGAACATGCGCCACGAGCCGGGCGGGAGCGTGTCCAGGTCGGCTGTCCAGGTGCCGTCGGCGGCCATGGTCGGATGGATGTGCTGGAAGCCGGTCAGGTCGGAGCGGATGGCGTAGAAGTGCATCCGCTTGGTCTGGTCGACCGCGAAGCCGGTGACGGGCTTGTTGTCCGGGCCGGTGACCGTGAACCGGTAAGCGGCCTGCTTGCCGGCCGCCAGGGCCGTGTCCTTGCTGGAGAGACGGTAGCCGTCCTTGTTGTCGGACAGGCCGTCGCCTGCGGCCATGTGGTCCATGCCGGGCATGTCACTCATGGAGGGCGAGGCGTTCGCCGAGGATGACGCGGACGGCTCGGTGTTGTGGTCCATGCCGGGCATCGAGGAGGAACTGTCGTCGGAGGAGCCGCAGGCGGCCAGCGTCAGCGCGAGAGCGGCTGCGGTACCGGCTGCCGCCAGGGCACGACGGCGCACGACGGGACGGGTGGAAGCGAACATGTGGGTGTCTTTCCGGGTGGGCGCACCACGCCGGGCGGGCGCGCGGAGGTGAGCAGGGCGGTGCCGGGCCCGGAGATCCGGGTTCCGGCCAGGTCCTGTCAGGTCCGCGCGATACACACGTGGAGGAGCAGACTTCGCCCGCCTGGTGGCGGTGGGCCGCGCCGCCGGGTCCGGCCCGGGGCCAGGGTGCGGCCGGCCAGGAACAGGGACGCGAGGACCGCGACGACGGCCGGCAGAGCGGGTGTGGTCAGCGGGACCGTGTCGCGTGCGGGCGTCGAGACGCACGTCGCGCCGTCCATCGCCGCCGAGCCTGACGCCTGCTGCACACCGGGATGGGTCATGACGGGCGCCGTCCGGGACTGCGTCGCGTGGGGACCTTCGTGCATCCCGGCGGGCGCGGACATCGCGCCGTGGCAGCCCGCGGCGGCTGTGGCCGGTGCGCCGTGCATGAGGAACAGGCCGAACAGGACCGCGCACAGCGCCGGCAGCCGGGCGATACCCCGCCTGCGCGCCGGTCCGCTGCCTGCCACCACTGCTTCCCTTTCCCCACGCCATCGACCACGCCCGATGTGCCGCTGTCGCGGCTCGACCATACCCCGGACCGGTACCCGGTGGGGCCGGTCC
Source organism: Streptomyces sp. NBC_00466 (assembly GCF_041433995.1). Lineage (NCBI taxonomy): Bacteria > Bacillati > Actinomycetota > Actinomycetes > Kitasatosporales > Streptomycetaceae > Streptomyces > Streptomyces sp. NBC_00466. The sequence goes on from NZ_CP107896.1 coordinate 402,539, forward strand.
ATCAGTCCGGTACGGCCATCGCCCTATCCCTTGCGGGCGTCATCGGGCGTGGTGGGTCAGGGGGGCGCAGACCGTCGGCAACGAGGGCTGCGGAGCCGATCTTGCGGCCGGTGCGGATGCGGTAACGGGCCACCCACTCGTTGCCGATGAAGCCGGCCACCGCCGCGGCGGCGACGGCCTTTGCCTTGGAGATCGAAACACGCGCGCCCCGAGCCTCGTTGCCTATGCAGTTCCTGTACGTACTTGTGCCCTCCGGAGGTGCGATGCAACAACATGGCATTCATGTGACAGCGGTCGATGGAGTCGAACCTCGTCCTTCACTTCGTGGGCTTCCAGCGATGGCGGCGCACCGTCGGGGTGGGGGCCTACGAGTTCCCCACCCGCAGTCCGAGTACGACCGGGGTCGCTGCGGAACCGAGGTGCACCAGCCGCTCTGTCGGAGCGGGTGCCCTGAAGGCCATCAGCTACCTCTCGAACATCTCAGTGCGGCAAGTGGTCAATGGTCAACAGCAAACCCTGCCAACAAGCGGGAGCGTGAAATCCTCTGCCTGATCGGTGAGCCGGCCCGCCGCATCCGCCAAGCCGCTCCCCCACGGACCGCCCCCGCAGACAGCGGCCCGCCCGTCGACAAGACCGAGCGGCATCCGTCGGACGCCCGGTCTCATCTCGCCCCGGGCTACGAGCAGTTCGTCCGGGAACGTGTCCGCCGGGCAGAATTCCTGCCGGCGCTCGACTGGGTCGAGACCCACGGGGATTTCCAGCTCCGCAACATCCTGCGCGACGGCGCTGACGACGGATCCGTGGCGTTGATCGGCTGCGAGGGGAGCGAGCCCGGCCCCGCGGTACGAGATCCGGTCCGGCTGTCCGACGCGTGGGCCGGTCGCCCCGACCTCTACCAGGAGTTCCTGGCCGGGTACGGGCGGCACTTGACCAATGCCGAGGAGGACCGCGCCTGCTCATCGACTCGGCCCTCGACGCGGCGAGTGGGATTGCCTTCGGCGTCGCCCACGATGATCCGAGCTCGTTGAACGGGGCCGACGAAGTCCGGCCCGGCTGCGCGCCGCGCAGCAACTCGCCTTCAGGAGAGAACGCATGAATGAGATGGAACTCGCCGCTACCGGGCAGCAAGCGGTCCGCACGGCCACGCCCGCCGACGCCGAACGCAGCAGGACCTGGATGCCGCCCGAGCAGTATGCCGAAATGGTACTCAAAGCCACTGCCTGGGCATGCGTGTACTTCACCGACGAGGAAGACAGGCCACTGCAGATGCACTCCGTCTACTCCCCCGAGCACCCGTGGCAGCTGGTCGGCGGAACGATGGACCCGGGTGAGCGGCCCTGGCAGACTGCTGTTCGTGAGTGCCGTGAGGAGACCGGCATGACGCTGGCCGGCCCGCCCCGGCTGCTGGCCACCGTGTACGGCCTCCCCGGTGCCGGTTGGCCCTACAGCACGTTCGGCTGCGTCTTCGACGGCGGCCGGCTCGGCGCCGCGCAAGTTCGTGATATCGCCGTGAGCCCTGAGGAGCACGACGAGGTCCGCATCCTGCCCTTGGCCGAGTGGGAGGCGCTGATGCCGCCCAGAGACTTCATGCGCTTGCGCGCAGTGGCAGAGGCACGCCGCACCGGCACGGCCGGGTACGTCGATACCTGGGACTGGGGGAACGAGTGACCAGCAGCGTTGTGTTGATGTCCGACCGGCGGGTGGCCGCGATCCCGCTCCGGGAATGCGGCGAGGGCCTCGTCGATGTCCGAGCGCACGGCCTCCAGGCCGATGACCGTAAACAAGACGTGACCGGAGCCTTCGCCCAGGTACGGCAAGGGGTCCTCACCCGGCTCTTGCACGCGCAGTCGCTGCTGCCCACCGGTGTGCACCTCCTGTTCATCGAGGGCTATCGGCCTCCGGCTTTGCAGCGAAGGTACTTCGAGGAGTACTCCGACGAGCTGGTGCGGGCTCACCCCGGTTGGCAGGGCACCGAGATCCGCGAGGCCGCCAGCCGTTTCGTGTCGCCCCCGGAGATCGCGCCGCACTCCGCCGGCGCGGCCGTCGACCTGACGCTGATCGACCACCAAGGGCACGAACTGGACATGGGCACTCGCGTCGACGCCAGCCCGGAGGAGAGCGGCGGCGCCTGCTACACCGACGCCCCCGGCCTCAGCGACCGAGCCCGTGCACACCGGATCACCCTCGGCAACGCCCTGTCCGTAGCAGGCTTGATCAATTACGGCACCGAGTGGTGGCACTGGTCGTACGGCGACCGGTACTGGGCTCTGCAGACACAGCAGCCCGCCGCCGTCTACGGACCCACCGAAACGCCGTAGCTCCGCACCGTCTCGCCTTCACAACGAGGAGTGAACTGTGGGATACACCCGAGCCGACTGGTCCGAGCACTACAAAGACGGGCGCGGATTCCGGCCGCTGCGCGACGTGGAACGAGACCTGCTCATCCGGCACGCACCCGCCCCCGACGGCGGCCGGGCGCTGGAGGTCGGCTGCGGCACCGGCGAACTTGCCGCCCACCTCACCCAACTCGGCTACGCAGTGGATGCCCTCGACTTCGCCGAAGGCGCCCTTGCCCGAGCCCGGCAGACGCACGAGCACGTCGAAGGCGTGCGGTGGCTGTGTCTGGACATCGAGCACGACGACCTGGCCGACCTCGACGGCGAGGGTTACGACCTGGTGATCATGCGCTTGGTGTACGCCTTCCTCGGCGACCGCACCAGCGCGGTGCGCGCCCTGGCAGCTCGGCTGCGACCGGGCGGGGCGTTGGTCGTCATCACCCCGGTAGCGGCGAGCACTCCCGGGGAGCGTCGGTATATCGCCCTGGACGAGGACGAGATCGGCCTGCTGAGCGAGGGCTGGGAGCAGGTGGAGCGATGCGACGCGGAGGGGCTGGCCTTCGTGATCCTGCGTGGCCCGGGCTCGGACGAGGCTCCCTTGCGAAGCAGTCCACCCGCCGGAGTGCAGAGCAGGCCGTCCGGCACCGGCAGTCCTTGGGCCGCCGGGGCCGCCGGGGCCACGTCGTCGCGGCGGCACGCCTTCCGCCTCTTGGGGCGCCACTACGCACAGGTGGAATCGGGCCGAAAGACGATCGAGGTACGCGTCCGCACTCCCACGAAGGCGGCCGTCGAAGTCGGGGACACGGTCGTCTTCCACGACCAGGACAGCGGTCGGGAACTCGACATCATCGTGAAGCGAGTCACCCCGTACGCCTCGTTCGACGACCTGCTCAGCGCGGAGGACCCCGCCCGCATCGATCCGGACGGACCGCGCGAGGAACTGCTGACCAGCCTGCGCACCAACTTTCCGGTGGCTGAGGAGTATCTCGGCACCCTCGCCTTCGAGTTCGACCACCGCCCCGCTCAGCCCGGCCGCCCCATGCCGATGACACCCTCGCAGTACGCGCAGACCATCCCGCACCACACGGTGTACGGCTGCCTGTACGTACGTGACGAGCACGACCGGCCGGTGCAGCTGCGCTCGGTCTACGGATCCCGGCTCTGGCAGTTCCCGGGCGGCAACCTCGACGCGCAAGGAGAAGACCCACTGCAGACCGCCCGCCGCGAAACCGTGGAGGAGACCGGCCTCGAACTCGGCCTGGGCACACCGCGACTGCTCCTGACACACTTCCTGCACGCCGGCGGCCCTCGGATGCCCCTGAACAAGATGGGTCTCGTCTTCGACGGAGGCCGGCTCAGCGCGGACCAGCTCCACCGGATCCGCCTCGATCCCGCCGAGCACGACATGTGGGCCATCCACGACCTCGCCGGCTGGCGGGAGTTGATGGCGCCCCGGGCGTTCGCCCGTCTCGACGCCGTAGAACGAGCCCGGCTCGGCGAAGGCCCCGCGTACCTCATCACACACACCTGACCGCGTCGCGCCACCCCCACCGAGGAGACACCGTGACCGCCGAGGATGCTGGTAGTTCCGGCTATCACAAACTGCGGAATACCAAGGCGTTGCCGAGCTGCGGACTGGTTGCGCGGTGGCGCGCGTCAGCCCCGGGAGGACGTGGACGCGGGGTGCCAGGGTGCGTCAGCGCGCGTGGCGCGGGCGCCTGCGGCCAGACAGATTCCGTATACCGGGCGGCTGCGCGGGAGGGTGACGCAGAGCAGTCCGGTGCCGTCGACGGTGAGGTCAGCTGGGGGTATCGGGTCGGTGGGCCTTGACGGCTAACACCGTAAGCCGTACCGTGGCGCACGCAGCTAACACTGTTAGTCGCGTTGATTGATCGTCATGTGAGGGGGATGCAATGACTGCTGCCGCAGCCAGCACCCCGCGCGGCAACCACTGGCCCCGGCCCTGCCGGAGAGTACGGGCAGCGCCAGTGCTCCCCTTGAGGACGTTGGTGGTCTCCGGGGAAGAGCGCCCATCGCCAGCGACCGCACGCGCATGCTTTGCTGGGCCGAGCCCGTTCTCACCGAACCCCGCGCATCGCACCGCGGGCATGCGGCGCCCCGGGCTCTCTTCGTGCGAGGTCCCGCCAGCCGTCCAGACGGCGACTTCCGGCTCCGGATGGCTCACCCCCATCGAAGTCGGGCGAACGGTCCGCCGTGGCTGACCGCGCACAACAAATCATGTCCGCCGCCCGGGAACTGCTCGACGCCGAAGGGCCGGATGCGTTGTCGATGCGGCGCATCGCGGAGCGTGTTGGCATCCGGGCGCCCTCTTTGTACAAGCACTTTGCGGACAAGACCGCTCTCGTGGCCGGGCTCCAAGCGCAGGGGGTGACCCTCCTGGCAGAGGTTCAGGAGGCCGCCGAAGCTGAGATCGGCACCGACCCGCCCCTGCTTGTGCTCGGCTACGCCTACCGACGTCATGCGCTCGCCAGCCCGCACCTGTACCGCATCACGCACGGTTGGCCGCTCGCCCGCACCGCGCTCCCCGAAGGGCTCGAAGACCGAGCGGCGCTGCCGCTGGCCCGCGCGGTGCACGGCGACATCGATATCGCGCGTTCGTTCTGGGCATTCGCCCACGGCATGGTCGTGCTCGAACTCGACGGCCGCTTTCCACCCGGCGCGGACCTGGACGTGGCCTGGCGCACCGGCTGCGAGGCGTTCACCCAGGCAATCCGGAACAAGCCGCATGGAGGCACGGCATGACCACTCTTACCGGGGTACCCGCTCCCGGTTCCGTCGCCCGAACCGCGGGCTACGTACACGCCGCCACATGCGGAGCTGAGCTCAGAGATGTCACCTCCTCGCCAGGAGTGGCCATATGACACCCCCTGCGGTCCAGGGAGCTACCCGGAGCTCGGCCTCGGGTCCGGTCCGCGGCGCCTGGGCCCTGTTCGGCGCATTTCTGCTGTTCTGGCTCGTGTTGGAGATGGTCAACCATGGTGGCGCGACGATTCCGCTGGGAATTGCGGGCCTCTTCGCTCCTGATCTGACGCTGTTCGTCGGGCCGTCGGGGTCGCACGGGGCCGGGCAGCTCCCCCGCGGCAGGGTGCCGGGCTACAACCTCGTCCACCGGCCGGCTGTGCCTCTCCTGTGGCTCGCCGTCTGCATTGTGCTGCCCGACCCGCCTGGCACCGCCCTGTTCACCTTCGGACTCGCCTGGCTGCTGCACATTGCCCTCGACCGCACGCTCGGCTATGGACTGCGCACCGCCGACGGCTGGCAGCGCTGAGCGACGGCCGAACTACCCGTGCCGTCGGGCGTGCCACCTGAAGCCCTCCACGACCTCGACCAAGGCTCTCGATCATGGACCTCGCTTACCTTCCCAGCCCTTCGACCGGCGTCCTTCACCTCGGCCCCGTTCCTTTGAGGGCATACGCCTTCTGCATCATCCTGGGCGTATTCGCGGCAGTCTGGCTCGGCAACCGGCGCTGGGTCGCACGCGGCGGTGAGCAGGGCGTCATTGCGGACGTCACCCTCTGGGCCGTGCCCTTCGGCCTCGTCGGTGGACGGCTGTACCACGTGTTCACCAGCCCCGACGCGTACTTCGGCGAACGGGGCGAGCCCGTCCGAGCCCTGTACGTGTGGGAGGGCGGGCTCGGTATCTGGGGTGCCATCGCCCTGGGCGCGGTCGGCGCGTGGATCGGCTGCCGTCGCCACCGCATTCCCCTGCCCGCCTTCGCGGACACGGTCGCCCCGGGCATCGTCCTGGCCCAGGCGATCGGCCTGGGGCCTGGAGATCGACCGTGCTCACCGTCCGGCCGGCATGCTCGACATCGCGACGTATCACCCCACCTTCCTCTACGAATCCCTCTGGAACATCGGCGTCGCCGCACTGGTCCTCTGGGCGGCGAGACGGTTCCCGCTCGGTCACGGCAGGACCTTCGCCCTCTACGTCGCCGCCTACACGGTCGGCCGGTTCTGGACCGAGTACCTGCGCATCGACGAGGCCCACACGTTCCTCGGTGGATTGTTGTCGGCTGGCGATTTCGGCGGCGTAGGCGTTGTCCTGGCCGCCGATGCGCTTCCAGGAGTCGGCGGTGTTCTGGTGGACACCGAGCAGTCGACTGACCATGACGGCCGCGAGTTCGGAGGCCAGCTCGACGAGGGCAGTGTTGCGGGCCATGCGGGGCCGGATGCCGAGCGGATGGAGGCGGCGGACGAGCTGGCTGCGGCTGAGGTGTTGGGCCGGGAATCGGCCTGGGAGCAGCCAGCGCTCGCCTGCGGAGTCAGTGGTCATCGCCTGGGCGTGGAGCGCAGCCCGTCCAAGGTGTCATGGGTGATCGGCCCGGTTCCGGCTGCCAGGGTGCGCAGCACGCTGAGCCGGGCGGGGCGGCGGTTCAGCCAGTACAGGACGTTGGTGCCGGGCTGCCTCAGCAGGGCGTTGAAGACTGGTACGACGCCGGGGCGCATGCGTCCTCCGGGGCTGAGAATGTCTCGAAGCCGTGCGCGGGCGGCGCAGTCGGGGCAGAGGCCGTAATGGTGCAGGTGGGTGGCCGTGCCGCACTCGCTGCACGGCCGCTTGCGGGCCGGGTGGTGGCGCCAGCAGGTGGGGCACAGTTCGTCGCCGTTCGGCGTGATGCCGTGGATGCGCGGCGTCCGGCCGCACTGGGCGCAGGGGCGGTGGGTGGCGCCGCAGGAGGAGCACAGCGGCTCGCCGTCGGCCGTGCGGTAGCTGACCATGTTGTCGCGGTGGCAGCCGGCGCAGATGGCGCGGGGGCGTCGCTTGCGTGTGCACGGAACGCAGATGGGGGCGTCGGTGGAGATGTGCAGGCACGGGCGCTGTTCTCCGCAGTCGCTGCAGGTCGCGGTGGGGTATTGGTGGCAGCGCTGGCACAGGGGGCGGCCGTCTTCGCGGGCCTGGGTGTAGCGGCGTTCGCCGCACTGAGCGCAGACCTGATGGACGACTGGGTTGTGGTGCCGACAGGCGTGGCACAAGGGCAGGCCGTCGTGGGTTCGGCCCATCACCGGCCGGTCGCGTCCGCACCGGGCGCATGGCTCGGCGCGTGCGGCGGATCGGCACTCGGTGCAGCAACGGAGCCCGTCACGTGTACGCGGCAGCGGCACGTCCCGGCCGCAGTAGGGGCATGCCGGGGCCATCACATTCAGCGCGCCTCGCTCTTGGAGCGCAGCGATGAGGTGCAGGACCTTGACCGGGCCGTGGGCGCCCTGGCCGGTCAGCAGGTCGGGGCGGTCTTCCAGGGCCCACAGCAGTTTGCGCTGCCGGGCGGTCACCGGCGCAACCGCTCGAACGGCTTGGGCAACCGTCTGCGGGGCCAGGTTCGGGCAGGTCTGCTGGATGATCCGGCACAGCCCTTCCATCGGGTCGGCGCCGTCGTCTGGGGGGGGGTGAGCTCGACAGCGGGGCTGCCCGTCGCGGTCCCGGGTCAGGAACTCGTGGCGGCCACAGACAGCGCAGGGATTCGCCTTCTGCCGGCGTCGTCCCTCACAGGTGTTGCAGATGCGTGACGTGCTGTCGGGAAGCATGCCGACGAGGCGTCGCGCTTGACCGCAGGTCCCGCAGCGTGGCTGCTGTACGTGCACGGCGCCCTGTTCGCGCAGGGCTCGGATGAGCCGTTCCACGATGGTGGGCGACTCCGAACTCCCCCGCGTCAGCCACGCCATGTCCCGCTGGAGGAGCTCGGCAAGCTTCCGCCGCTGAGTGCCGCGGGGAAAGGTGCCCTTCACCACGGACCGGATCAGCTCGGGGGACATGGCCGGTTCGACGGCGGCGACCGCCTCGGCGATCACGCCTTCGGGGTCGATGGCAAAGCGGGGAAGGGCGGCGGCGTCCACGCGCTACTCCCCCGTGGGCGTGATACGGGCCCGCTTGGGCCGGTACTCGCCGACCCCGGCTGCGGGGCCGACAGCCGGGCCGTCGCCTCCTGCTGCTGCCGTCTTCCTGCCGGCCGCCCGGGCGGCCACCGGTTCGATCAGGTCCTCCATGCGGCACTGGAGGATGTCGAGGAGCGCTATCAGTGTGGTCAGGCTCAGCCGTTCCGGACGCTCGACGACCAGCCGGTAGACCTGGCTGGCCGACAGGTCGATTCCGCGTTCAGCCAGCAGGGGCCGCAGATCGGTGGTGGAGAACATGCCGCGGGTGGCCATGACCTCCCGCAGATGCCACCGGTAGTCCAGTTTCGTCGTCACGTCGTCTCCCTACTGTCCCGGGTGCAGGGCCTTGTCCAAGACCTTGCGCATCATCGTGTTCATGAAGTCCCCGCTCACGCCTAATGGTGGAGTCGGGTATTGGAACTGCCTGAATACCTGTCTGATCTATGCCATGTGTGCCTTGTGGCGGCTAGGTCTCCGCGTGTGACTGTGGCAGCGACCGGGAAAATCGGGTGCCGTGCGAAGGGTGGCCCGCCAGGATGAGGATCATGACTGGTGAGACGCCCTTGGGGAGACGGCAGCACGTGGGAGAAGCGGGGCGCCCGCTTGCCTTGGTCACGGGGGCGGGCCGTTCGGCGGGGATCGCGGCGGCCGTGGTGCTGAATCTGGCCCGGGCCGGGTGGGATGTGGCCTTCACGTACTGGACTCCGTATGACGCGCGGATGCAGTGGGGCCTGGAGCCGGGTGCGCCCGAAGAGCTGCAGAAGAAGGTGGCGTCGCTCGGGGCGAGAACGCTTGCGGTCGAGGCGGACCTGAGCGACCCGGCCGTGCCGGCTCAGCTCTTCGACAGAGTCGAGCGTGAACTGGGAAACGTCACCGCGCTGGTGCTCTGCCATTGCGAGTCGGTCGACTCCGGCTTGTTGGACACCACGGTGGAGAGCTTCGACCTGCATTTCGCAGTCAATGCGCGGGCAACCTGGCTGTTGATCCGGGAGTACGGGCTGCGGTTCCGCGGACAGCACGGCAGCGGGCGGATCGTCAGCCTGACCAGCGACCACACGGCCGGCAACCTGCCTTATGGGGCAAGCAAGGGAGCGATGGACCGGATCACGCTGGCGGCCGCCCGTGAGCTCGCCCACCTGGGAGTGACCTGTAATGCGATCAATCCCGGACCGACCGACACGGGCTGGATGACCGAAGATCAGAAGGCGGACATGATCCGCTTCACGCCCCTGGGACGCCTCGGTGTGCCGCAGGACTGCGCGAATCTTGTCTCCTTCCTCTGCTCTGCAGAGGGCGGATGGATCAACGCCCAGCTTCTCCAGAGCAACGGCGGCATGGGTTAGCAGCGCATGGCATTGGCTCACGGGCGGCTGGCGACGTCGGCTGCGTAGGCGGCCCAGTCTCCGGCGGCGGCTCGCTGCCATTTGACGGCGACGGTGATGTCGATGCCGAGGGTGCGGGCGAGGACTGCTGCGGGCAGTTCCGTGGCGAGCTGGAAAAGAGCAGTCGAGCGGGCTTCCGCGAGGCGGATGCCGAGTTTGCGGAGGCGTTCGCCCATGGCCCAGGCGCTGATCGGGCGGCCGGGCTGGCCGCCGGGGAAGAGCCAGGGTGAGTCCGTCCGGGCGAGGACGGCATGGCTGCGGCGGACCGCGACTTGGTGGAGGGCGAGTTCAGCGACGGGTGTCGGTAGTTCGACCGGGACGGCGCCGAGGTGGATACGGACGGCTGTGTCCGTCTCCTCGACGTGGTCGACGGTGAGCCGGGAGATCGTGGCGGGCCACTGGGCATAGAGGAGCAACAGCAGGCCGGCGAGGCGGTCTTCGGGCTTGAGGGCGTCGTCGTGCAGCAGGCGTCGCGCGGTGTCCCAGCGGGCCTCGTCGTCCATCGGCTGGGTGGGGCCGTTCCATCTGACGGCCGGGAAGCTGAGGTCGCGGGTGATCTTCTGGGCCAGGGCCCAGCGAACGAAGTGGCCTGCCTCTGTGCGAAGGAGGACGCCGTCGCTGGTCATCCAGCGATCAAGATCGGCCTGTCGGCAGGTGGTCAGGGTCAGATTCTGTTCCTCGAGCCAGTCCAGGAGATAGACGGCCGCCCGCAGGTGCTGCCGCGCGGTCGCGAGCTGGTAGTGGGTGATCTCCTTGCCGCGGCTGCGTCGGCGAAGCCGACGTAGAAGGTGCCAAGTTGCGTACCGGTGCAGAATTTTGCGTCCCTCGACCGTCGTATGGGAGGTGACGAGGTCCTTTACGTGCCGTTCGAGACGGATCATCTGCTCGTCTCGTTTAGGCAGGACTCCGGCGGCGACGAGAACGCTGCGGATGTGCTCCACGACCTTGCCTTCCGGGAGCTCATCCAGGGCCTGGTGGGTGAGAGGGCGGCGGCCGGAGCCAAGATCGGACAGGACGGTGGATACGATGCCTTTGGAGAGCCAGCTCATCGCGGTGCGGGCCCGTTCGGTGCTGGCCAGGGCGTCGTAGAGGGGCTGCAGCTTCGAGGGTATGGAGCCGGTATCGTCGGCGAGGAGATCGTGGAGCCGCTGCTTGAGAGTGCAGCGAGGACACGGACCCGGCGCGTGCAGCCGCTCGGCTTGTCCGCAAGTGGGACATGGGCGCCAGAGCTCGGCGTCCGGTGTCGTGCACGGACCGCAGATGGGCGCGTCGGCGGTGCCGGAGTGGATGCCGCGGAGTCCTCCGCAGATGGTGCAGTGAGCTTGTCGTTGGAAACAGCCGCGGCAGCGGGGCAGGCCGGTGAGCTTCGAGAGTGTGCCGGGCGCGGTGCGGCCGCAGATCGCGCAGACCAGGACGGGCAGGGGGCAGCAGTTGGGGCAGAGGGGACCGTCGGCGGTGCGGTTCTGTACTCGGCGTCGTTCGCCGCAGCTGATGCAGACCTCGGTATTCGCGGGGTCGGTGATCAGGCAGTTCGGACACAGCGGTCGCCCCTGGTCGTCGCGAGTGGCCGGCTCACGCCGGGCCCCGCAGCGTACGCATTCTTCGACGCGGGACTTGGCGATGCAGTTGCGGCAGACCCGCTGTCCGTCCAGCGGCTTGTCGATGCGGACCACCCGGCAGCAGCGAGGACAGGCAGGCCGGACGATCCCAGCGACACCGGCCTCGTGCAGCAGCTCGATGAACTTCAAGATGGCGCGATGCGGCGCCAGGTAGCCCTCTCCGGTCAGCAGCCGGGGATTCTCCTCCAAGGCCCAGACCACTCGCTGGCGATAGTGGGGACGGTCGGGCGCCGTCCGGCGGAGAGCCTCGGCGACCGCATCACGGTCGGCGCCCGGGGCGATCGCGGTGATCAGGTCCTGGACGACCGTGACAGGATCGCGGTGGTCGTGGTCGGGACACACCTTGCAGCGCGGCAGGCCCTTACGGTCGCGGAAGCCGACGCGACGGACGTTGCCGCAGGCGGTGCACTCGGCGGTTTCCTGCCCGCAGACTGAGCAGTACCAGTCCTGCCCCTTGCGTTGAAGAGTCCGCAGAATCTTGCCGCACTCGGCGCAGAGAGGTGGTGCGATCACCGAGGCGCCGGCCTTGCGGAGCTCGATGAGCAGATCGCCGATGGCCCGGGGCGCCGGGGACCGGCCGTCGGTGAGGACAGCGGGCCGTATGGCCAGGGCCTTGGCCAAGCTTCGTGACTTCGCTCGGCCGCCCGCGACCGCGGTGACCACGGCCCGGATCATCTCGATGCCGAGTTCCCTCTCGATGTCGGCGACGAGGTCGGTGATCAAGCCGACCGGGTCTGTGACGGCGCGGTCGAGCTGGTCAGCCGTGGTCATGACCGGTCAACACTCCTGATCCGAGCCCGCTTTGGCCGCAGCCCGCCAAGCCCCTCCACGGAAGGTGCCGAGCCACCGGCAGCGGCCTTCTTCGGCTTCTTCACGGCGCCGGCCGCCGCGATGGGCTCGATGAGGTCGTCCATGGTGCAGTCGAGGATGTCGAGCAGGGCCATGAGGATCTTCAGGCTCAGTCGCTCCGGTCGCTCGACGACAAGCCGGTAGACCTGGCTCGATGACAGGCTGATGCCGCGTTCCTTGAGCGGTGGGAGGAGGTCGGTGGTGGAGAACATCCCGCGGTCGGCCATGACTTTGCGCAGGTGCCAGTGGTAGTCGAGCTTGGCGGCCATCGCCGGATCCTTCCTCTTCAGGCTCCGGCGAACGCCGGGGCCAGTGCCTTGTGCAGGGAAGTGTTCATGAAGTCGTCGCTGACGTGCGTGTAGATGGCCAGGGAGCTGTCGCACTCGTGGCCGACCTGCTGCTGGATGAACCGGCGGTCGACTCCGTCCTCGGTCAGATGCGTGACGTAAGAATGTCGGATTGAGTGGGGAGTCAGGTCTTTTGGGAGCTTTAGAGCGTCTCGGTATGCCTCGAACCGGTCGTTGATGGAGCCGGGCTGGAGACGGCCCCCACGTTCCGTGATCCACAGAGCCGGGTGATCGGGGAACCCGAAACGAGGCCGAACGTTTTCGACGTAGTCGGCGACCGCCTCGACGGCCCAGTCCATCACCGACAGCACGTTCCGCCGCCGCGGCGGCTGGCCCTTCTTCGCCTTGCCGTAGCGGACGTTGAGCGTGCCGTACCGGCCGAACTGCCGGGCCTGCGGATTGCGTCCGAAGTCGACGACATCGAGCTTGGACGTCTCGGTCCGGCGAAGCCCCCACCCGTAGATGACCTTGAACAACGTGGCGTCGCGGTAGGCGGCGAGGGCCCCCTTGCGCTTGGCCTTCACCGCGCGTGCGACCTGGTCGTCGGCGTAGTCGAGGAAGCGCTGCAGCTCTTCCCTTGTGAACGGCCTCGCCTCTGGATTGCCTTCGTAATCCTGCAGGTGAGGGAGGGTATTCCACTCATGGCAAATCGCCACCGGGAAGGTGCCGAAGGCTTCTTCGCACGCTGGGACCCAGCCGTATCGGGCATCGATGAGGAGCTCGGTGAACAGCCCAACGGTGCCCTGGTAGCTGCGGATCGTGGAGGGTGCCAGGCGCCTCTCGCTCGTCAGCGAGGCCGACCATTCGTCCAGATGGGAAGGCGTCCATCGCCAGGGGTACTCGTTGGTGAACTCCAGGAACCGGCGGATCAGCCGTTCCCTCGGGGCGATCGTCTCGTCCTTCAGCCCTCGCGACTTCTGCTGAGCACGCCAACCGCGCAGCATCGCGTCGAACATCGCGTCCTCGGGACGCAGCTGAACGACCCCGGAGACGAGCTCCATGTGGGCCGAGCCGGCCAGGGCCACCTTGCGCTGATGCACCACTCCAGACCATCCCTTCTGGAGAGCAGATCATGCATCAGAAGGGATCAACTCGGCAACATCCCTGTTCAGGAGGCCAGTTCGTAGAGGCTATGGACTCCTTCCGTTTCCCCCCACGACCAGGCGACCTGCGGTTTCTCGCCCGTCTGATGCAATTCCGGAGGGTTGGTGTAGAGCGCGGTCGTCGAGGCGTAGCGGTGGCCGACCTGCCGCTGGACGAACGCTGGGTCGGCTCCGTCCTCAATCTGGTGGGTGACATGGCTGTGCCGCAGACAGTGCGGCACGAGATCGGAGTCCTCTCCTCACGAGTCATCGGCCGTCGACCCGCCTGCCCCTCGTAGTCGACGAGGTGTGCGGCGGTGTTCCACTCGTGGCAGATCTGCACCGGGTGCGTGCCGAAGCGCCGTTCACATTCCTGGGGCCACTGGTAGTGCGGCGAGGTGATGTAGTCGCTGAACAGGCGAACGGCCGTCTGGTGGCCGCGGATCGTCGACTCCGCGCGGTGAAGTTCCGCGATCAGGTACGTCGTCCACTCGTCCATCGCGGCGGCCGACCAGTTCCACGGGTAAGCCCCAGCGAAGTCGTTGAACTGGCGCACCACGCGCAGACGGTCGCCGATCGTCTACGCCTGCAGTACGCCGGCCTCCACGTTGCTGCCGCGTCCAGCCCTCCAACATCGCCTCGAAGACGGTGCCTTCGGGATGCAGCAGCGTCACACCGTTCAGCAACACCAGCCCGGCAGAGCCTTCGCTCAAGTCCGTCGTCGTCACGCCGCCCTCTTCCTCAGGGTGCGCGAATCATGTGTCAGATGACTGATCCACGGCAAGAACACAGGTCAACAGCCTGCCCCGCCCACCCTCAGGAAACACAGTGATGCCGCAGGTCCCCAGCTCAAGCCGCCCGCATTCACCCATCAAATGCAATTCCCCGGAGTCCATCAACACCCAAGCCTGGACCGCCTACGGCAAACGCCAACTGGCCCGCGCCTGCATGCCGCCCGTTCCCGACCAGATGTCCTGGGCGCCCTGAGAGGAGGCCGGTCCGGGGCTGCCATCCTCGGGCGACATCTCCGGCCGGCGTGTCCTGGACATCGGCTCCGGCGCCGGCCACCACGCCGTGTATCTCGCCCAGGCCCACGGCGCTCGCGTCACCGGAATCGGGCTGTCCCCGACTCAGCACGAACGCGCCGTGTCCACGCACGCGGCTGTGCCCGGCGTGGAATTCGCGCACGGGGATGTGGCTGGCTACCTCGCCGGGGCTGAGCCGTTCGATGCCGCTTATGCCATCGGCACCTTGGCATTCATCGACCCCCACCGCGTACTGCCCGCGGTGCGCGAGCCTCGGGTTGTGTTCACGCCGCACTACCTGGACGCGGGCCGTTCCGTCACGGCAGGCAGCCTCTCGCGGTACGCCTCCTTTGCCCGCACCAAACGTCAGCACAGAGGTGCGGCTCGTCCGGTGCGGCACGCGCCAAGCAGTTTCGAGTCAGCCGATGGAGGAGATGCCGCCCTCGCGGGCGTCGAGCAGCTCGTCCCAGTGCTCGGCAGCCCATCGGCAGCCCATCGGCACGCGGCGGCCAGCGGCTCCAGCATGCTGCGGCCCAGCGGTGTCAGCGCGTACTCCACCCGCAGTTTCGGGTCGGCGTACACCGTGCGTGACACGAACCCGTTCCGCTCCAAGCCGCGGAGCGACTGGGTGAGCACCTTCGGGGTGACGCGGCCCAGTGGCACGCGGAGTTCGGAGTATCTGCGCGGGCCGTCATCCAGGCAGCGGAGGACCATGGGTGCCCATTTGTCACCGAAGCGGAAAGGCAGCAGCGAGGACGGGCACAGCTCGTCGAACAAGTCGGGTGGCAGCGGCGGCCGTTGCGTCATCGAGAGTCTCCCGTCTCCGGTCTTGGTATCCAGCTGGTGACCGACCTGCTGGATATCTTCCTGAGCATCGGCGCAACGGGAGGTATTCCGACGACGGGCAGGATCGTGGCTTTCGGGGCGGGTGGCCGCCCGCCTGCTCGGCAACCTCACCGATCCGCACCCGTCCCCCTCTGGGCGGAAGGCAGTCGGCTTGCCGATTCGCACCTCATCAGAGGAACGGGCGTCGAATGAACACCATTATTTCGACCTATAAAGGTAAGGCAGAACACTATGCAAGACACTATGCGTGCAGCCCGCTTCCATGAATACGGCGGGGCGGAGAGCCTGGTGATCGAGCAGGCCCCCGAGCCCCACCCCGGACTTGGTGAGATACGTGTCCGTGTCGCGGCGGCCGGCGTCAATCCCATCGACTGGAAGCTGCGCGCCGGCGCCCTGCAGCAGCTGATTCCCCTGGAGCTACCCGCCGTTCCCGGGCGCGACGCCGCCGGCGCGGTCGACGAAATCGGTGACGGAGTGCAGGGGGTGAGCATCGGCGACCGCGTCTTCGGGCTGGGCGGTGTCACCGGCGCAACCGCAGAGCTGGTCGTCCTCTCGGCCTGGGCCCACACCCCCGACACGTGGAACGACGAGCAGGCCGCGGGCGCCGGTCTCGCGTCCGTGACTGCGATGCGGGGCCTGAACGCGCTCGGCTCCCTCGCGGGGCGCACCCTGCTCGTCGAGGGCGCCGCCGGAGGCGTGGGCAGCGCGGCAGTCGAGATCGCTGTGGCACAAGGTGCCACCGTGATCGGGACAGCCAGCGAACGCAACCACGAGTTCCTCGCCTCTCTCGGCGCCGTTCCCACCACCTACGGCCCCGGCCTCGCGCAGCGCCTGTCCGCTCTCGCTCCGCACGGCGTCGACATCGCGCTCGACACCGCGGCCTCCGGATCCCTGGCCGACCTCGTCGCGATCACGGGCGACCCGGAGCGCGTCGCGACGGTCGCCGACCATGCGGGCGGGCAACGCCTGGGCACGCATGTGGTCAACGCGGAGAACGACTCCACCCTCCTGTCCGCGGCCGCGGAACTGGGCCGGCAAAGCCGCTACACACCCCGTATCGAACAGACCTACCCCCTGGAGCGGATCGCCGACGCCCACGCGCACGCCGAGCGCGGACGCACACGCGGAAAGATCGTGATCTGCATCTGAAGCGGGGGCATGGCACAGATGCGCCAGTCCGCCAAGCGATGATCTTGGTGGGCCGGCGCTGACTGCTCAGCGCTGGACGTCTGCCACTGACGGATGCTCGAGTCCGACGGGAACGTGATAGGAGACGCGCCGGATCAGCAGCCGAGGCCGGGCCCGAAAGCGTCGGCAAACGACCGTCGTCCGACACTCATACGCGTGATCACAAATCCGCAGGTGAGCACTGTCGACAACTCCCGCCGGAAATCAACGTCGGTGAACGGTCGTCGAGG
This sequence comes from Streptomyces sp. NBC_00466, assembly GCF_041433995.1. Classification (NCBI taxonomy): domain Bacteria; kingdom Bacillati; phylum Actinomycetota; class Actinomycetes; order Kitasatosporales; family Streptomycetaceae; genus Streptomyces; species Streptomyces sp. NBC_00466. The sequence goes on from NZ_CP107896.1 coordinate 419,335, forward strand.
TGGTTTCCGACAATGCTTCTTGGCTACTGCCGCACTTCGACGGCCGACCAGAACCCCGACCACCAGATCGACGCGCTTCTCCGCAACGGCGTCGATGCGACAACATCCACGTCGACGTCGACGTCGACGGCACGATCAGCTGGACCGGGGCACCTTGAACGCTTTGGCCGGACAGCTCGTCGTCACTCGTCGGCGAACTGGTTGTTGCGGTCGATCTCCGGCATGTGTGTCTCGGCCCAGACCCGCAGGGCGGAGAGCGGGCCTTCGAGGGACAGGCCGAGCCCGGTGAGCCGGTAGTGGACGGCAGGCGGCACCGTGGCTTCCACCCGGCGCGCGACCAGGCCGTCGCGGGCCAGGCTCTGCAGGGTGACGGACAGCATCTTCTGCGAGATGCCCGGGATACGGCGCCGCAGTTCCGCGAAGCGGAGCTCGTCCGGAGCCTCTTCGGCCAGCACCTTGACCACCATCGACGTCCACTTGGTGCCGATGCGGTCGAGTAGCTGACGGGTCGGGCAGCGCGGATCCAGCAGGTCACCGCGGACACCGGGCCGCTGGTCACGTCCGCTGGGCGTCGACGTGGTCACCCGGAGCTCACCACCTGATTCAGAAGTGCCGTCTTGGGCGGGCCAGGTTAGTTCCCTAGCGTGACCTTGTCACCATCGTTCACCACACCTGGAGGGCCCCCATGCCCGAGCTGCGACGCGTCCCCGTCAACGGTGTCGAACTGAACGTCGCCCTCGCCGGATCCGGCCCGGCCGTCCTGCTGTTGCACGGCTTCCCGCACACCTGGGAGCTGTGGACGGATGTCATCGCCGATCTGTCCGGCCGCTACCGCGTCATCGCACCGGACCTGCGCGGGTTCGGCGCGAGCAGCCGGGCCGCCTCCGGGTACGACGCGGGCACCCTGGCCGAGGACGCCGCAGCGCTCCTCACCGCGCTCGGCGTGTCCTCGGCCGCGGTGGTGGGCATCGACGCGGGCACCCCGCCGGCCTTCCTCCTCGCCCTGCGCCGCCCCGGTCTCGTCCGGCGCCTGGTCGTCATGGAGGCCCTGCTGGGCGGGCTGCCCGGTGCCGAGGACTTCCTCGCCGACGGACCGCCGTGGTGGTTCGGCTTCCATTCCGCCGCGCCCGGCCTCGCCGAGACCGTGCTGGAGGGCCACGAAGCCGCGTACGTCGACTGGTTCCTGCGCTCCGGCACGCTCGGCGCCGGGGTGCGCCCCGCCGTCCGGGACGCCTTCGTCCGCGCGTACACCGGTCGGCAGGCGTTGAGCTGCGCGTTCTCGTACTACCGGGCCCTGCCCGAGAGTGCGGCACAGATCGAGCGGGCAGTCGCCGCCGGCCGCCTGACAGTGCCGACGATGGCGCTGGGCGCCCGGCCCGTCGGTACTGCGCTGGAACGCCAGCTCCGCCCGGTCACCGACGATCTCACCGGACACGTCATGGAGGACTGCGGCCACATCATCCCGCTGCACCGGCCGCGCGCCCTGCTCACGCTGCTGCGTCCGTTCCTGGCCGGTGAGGACGCCGTAGCAGCCTGACCGGAGCGAGGGCCCGAGGGACCGCGCGCCGCTGTCGAGGACACTCTTGCGGGTCTCGTGCTCCCACGGTTTCCCCTGGTCACCTGCGCTGCGGACGCAGGTGACCAGCCGGCCGGACTGTCGGTCCGACCCCGGTCAGCGTTTGATGCCCACGCCCGCCAACAGGCTGATCTGGGCGTCCGTGGGCTCCGTCCCGTCGGTAGGCCCGGCGGGCCGCCAGCGGTGGCAGCAGCAGATGCCGGGGTCGATCAGGTCGAGCCCGTCGAAGAAACGGCGGACGTCGCTGTGTGAACGGAACTGCACCGGAGTCCCGGAGCCGGTGTAGATCTCCGCGACCTTGTTCCAGGTGACCGGGTCGAAGTCGGGCGTGCAGTGGTTCATGGCGAGGGCGCTGCCGACCGGGAGGGAGTCGAGCAGCCTGCGGACGATGGCGTGCGGGTCGTGCGGGTCGGTGATGAAGTGCATGAGCGCGTTGAGGTTGAGGGCGATGGGCTGGTCGAAATCCAGGACCCCCGAGGCGTCCACGGCGCTCATCAGTGCGTCGGGGTCGGTGACGTCGGCCTCGATGTAGGCCGTGCGTCCCTGCGTCGTGCTGCGCATGAGGCGTTCGGCGTACTTGAGGACGAGGGGGTCGTTGTCGGCGTACACGACGCGGGCATCGAGCGCGACGGACTGGGCGACCTGGTGCAGGTTGGGCTCGGTCGGGATGCCCGTACCGATGTCGAGCCACTGGCGGATGCCGTGCTCCTGCGCCAGGACACGGGTGGCCCGGTGCATGAACGCCCGGTTCTCGCGGGCGGTCACGAAGATGCCGGGGTGGGCGTCGGCGGCGACCAGAGCCGCCTCCTTGTCGATCTCGAAGTGATCCTTGCCGCCGAGAAAGTAGTCGTACATCCGGGCCGAGTGCGGCCTGCTCGTGTCGAGATCCCGGCCGGCCTGGCTGGTGGTCATGTTCTCCCCTTCATGCGTGTATCTGTCGGCCCGCAGGCCAGGATCGGGACCGGTGTCGCCGCCCCTTCCGCTCGCCGCCGGCTCACCCGGCGGCCAAGTGATCGGCCAGACCCTCTTTGACCCCGCGGACGAACGCGGCGATCTCCTCCGGCGCGTAGATCAGCGCCGGCCCGGCCGGGTCGGTCGACTGCCGTACGGCCACACGGCCGTCGGCGAGCTTCTTCGTCTCGACGCACTGACCGCCGTTCGGCCCGCTCCACGGGCGCTCCCAGCCCTGGTCCCCGAGATCGCGGGCCGACATTCCGTTGTAGACGCCCTTGTCGGTGATCGTCACGAGTACTCCTTGCGCATGCGGTTCAACAGCGCCCTGCTGTCCTCCGACGACGTCAGCAGCGCCATACGGGAATGCGCCTCCAGATGGGCGACGACGTCCGCGCGCTGGTCCAGGTAGACGGAGGCAGACAGGAGTTCGCTGTAGACGATGTCGGGCAACTCGGGTTCCTCGAACCGGAAATACGTGAACGGGGCACACGCACCGACATGCGCACCGGCGGCGAAGGGAACGATGTCAATGCTGACGTGCGCGAGCTCCGACATGTCCAGGAGCCGCTCGATCTGCTCCCGCATCACGTCAGAACTGCCCACCGCCCGGTGCAGGACGGCTTCCTCCATGACCACCCACAAGGTGGGGGCGTCCTCCCGCTCCAGCAGGCTCTGGCGGCGCAGCCGCAGCTGCACGCGGCGCGTGAGCTCCTCCTCGCTGCCGTTCGGCAATCCGCCGAGCAGCACGGCGCGGGCGTAGTCGGGAGTCTGCAGGAGGCCGGTGACGTACTGGGGTTCATAGGTGCGCAGGGTCTTGGCGCCGGTCTCCAGGCTGACGTAGGCGGTGAACCAGCTGGGGACGGCGTCCCGGTAGGAGTGCCACCAGCCGGGCTCATTGGCCTGTTCGGCCAGGTCGACGAACTCGTCTATCTCCTGGCGGTCCGCGCCGAAGGTCTCCAGGAGCTTCTCCACGTAGAGAGGCTTCAGCGCGACCTCGGCCTTTTCCAGCCGACGGATCGTCAGGGTCTTCACGCGCAGTGCTTGTGCCGCGTCCTCCAGCGAGGCACCGGCGCCGAGCCGCATGTCCTGCAGCCGACGGCCGAGGATCATGCGCAGGACTGTCGGTGCGCTGGCGCCGGAACGGGCTTCACTCACGCCCAACCTCCTGAGGGATCATCAAGAACGCCATTCTGACAGTGCCTTGATGACGACGCCAGCCTGATAGCCGCGCTGCTGAAATTATCAGGGAGTCGGTTGCAGCGTGAGTGGATCACGCGCATAGTTGACATGTGAGCGGTCAAGTCATAGCTCTGACACAGCATCCGGCCCCGGACAGAACACGTGGTGCTGATGCCGTCGTCGGCGCCCACCTCGGGGCGCCGGTCTCGGCACACGCCTCTCACGCCCTCGGGCTGCAGCCCGCATCCCCACATCGCGCCTGCCCCCCGGAAGGCACTGGAAGGCGACATCCGTGAATCTGCCCACGCCCTCAGCCCCGGTCTCGACTCCCGCCTTAGCCACGTCCGCGCCTCGTCGGGAGCACTGGATCGGCCTGCCCGCCCTGCACACCAGCGCGCGATCCGCCCGCGACACCGTGCGCGATCGGCTCCGCGCCTGGCAGGTGCCCGGCGACACATGCTGTGACGCGGTGCTGCTGGTCTCCGAACTGACCACGAACGCGGTGGTCCACACCGACAGTGCCCGTGTCCTGTGCGGCCTCATGCTGACCGGTGACGAGCGGCGCCTGCGTATCGAACTCCACGACGACGACCGCACCCCGGTGCGCCCGCCCGAGCACCTCGCCGGGCCCGGCGAGGAAGGCGGGCGAGGTCTGTTCCTCGTCCAGCAACTCGCGGACCGCTGGGGCTCCGCACGCTCGACGCGGGCCGAAGGCAAGGTCGTCTGGGCGGAGTTGACGGCCTATCCCTGACGCCACAGGTACCGGCCGGGCACCGAATACGGTGCCCGGCCCAGCAGCGACAGTCCGGATCCAGCCTGTACAGGGACGGCCTAGTGCGCACCGGGACAGTTCCCCCGGCCAGCGGCAAGGACCGCAGCCGGCAACCGCACGGCCCCGCTACGTCCCCTTCACGCGGCGAGGAATCTTCTCCTCGATCCACCTACAGAAGGCGCCCATGACCCCGCACGGTGAAACCGCTTCTCCCGTCGTGCTGTACGTATGCGCCGACCGGGCCCCGGGCACCCCGGGGCCAGCCACCCAGCGCGCGCAGACGGAAGGCCACGCCTTCGCCCAGGAGCGCGGACTGACGATCGCCGAGGTCGTCACCGACACGTTCGGTGAGCCCGACCCGGCCCGGCGCAGAGGGTGGCGGCGTGTGAGACAGCTGGTGCAGACAGGCGACGTCACCGCGGTACTCGTCCGCTGGCCCAGCGCCATCGCCCCGGAGTCCGCGCAGGATTTGCGGCACCGCGAGACCGCCTGGCTCCACGACCGCGGCGTGCGCGTCCGGTACACCTGGGCGCCCCTGTCGTCAAAGAGCGACGAGGCCCGATGATCCCGCCGGGCGGTGTCCAGAACGAACAGGCTCAGCCCGCGACCGTTCGCGTGTTCATCGCCCTCGCCCCACCCGACGACGCGAAAGAGGAACTCGCGCGTGAGCTGCTCCCGGCCTACGACGCGTACCCTCACATGCGGTGGAACCGCATCGAGGACTGGCACATCACCCTGGCGTTCCTCGGAGAGCTTCCGACCGAGGCGGTCGCGCTCCTGCGCCCGGAGCTCGCGCAGCTCGCAGCGGCCGCGCAACCTCTCCGCCTGGCGCTGCGCGGCAGCGGCAACTTCGACGAACGGGTGCTGTGGAGCGGGATCGACGGGGATCTGGACGGGCTGCGGCTGCTCGCATCCGACGTGCGTGCCGCAGCCAGGAGCTGCGGCGTCGTCTTCGAGGACCGGCCGCTGTGCCCCCATCTGACGCTGGCCCGTGCCCGCAGGGACGATCGTTCCTCCGCAACGAAGATCGCCGCGGGACTCGCCGGATTCACCGGCCGGCGATGGCAGACCGAACGCCTGCACCTCGTCGGCAGCAACATCGGCCGCGGGCCTGGGCCGATCCACTACCGGGACATCGAATCCTGGAGCCTCGGCAGCGGTAACTGAACCAATCCCCGGCGGTTGCCGGCAGCCCTGGTGACGCGCTGCTCCCTCCCCACCACGGTCAACGCCTCAGTGCGTCCATGAAGAGGTCGACGAGTGTGCGGGCCTGCTCCTTGGTGCCGCACTGCACGGAATAGGCAATGCCACCCATGAGGAGCAGGACATTGCCGGGAGCGACATCGGTTCGCAGGCTGCCGTCTCGGGCGCCGGCCGCGAGGAGGGTGGCGACGGCGTCGGTAAGGAGGGCGCGGCTGTCGGAGTACGGGTCGATTCCGGAAGCGATGACCGCGTTGAGGGCTTCGGACATACCGCTCTTGGCCGTGGCGTACTGGATGAAGTGTTCCATCCACATCCGGGTGGCGTCGGCGCCCGAGTGCCGGGTGAGGAGATCGTTCACCTTCTCGCACACGTGGGTGAGTTGGCGCCGGTAGGCGGCATCAATGAGCACTTCCCGAGTCGGGAAGTGCCGATAGAGCGTGCCGACACCGACGCCCGCCTGCCTGGCGATGGCGGCAGGCGCGGTGTCCAGTCCCTGTTCGGCGAAGACCTGCGCGGCGACCTCCAGGAGGCGCTCCCGGTTCTGCAGTGCGTCACTCCTGGTACGGCGGGGTGCAGCGGGCATGCAGGTTCCTTCAGCGCCGGATTCCGGTTGTCTTGCGGAACGCGTTCCACTCAACTCTAAGCGGAATATGTTCCGCTAAGACTCTATGCCAGGAGACACTCATGCCCCTCTCTCCGACAAGGCCGTACGTCACTGGTTCGCCACCGGAGCCTCCGGCGGCCTGGGCCGCCATCTGACCGAGCACGCCCTCCGGAATGGCGACCGCGTCTCGGCGGCCGTTCGCCGCCCCACCCGCACCGGTTTCACCTCGGCCCTGCAATACACATCGTCCCAACCAGCACTCCTGCGCAATCCCATCGGATTGTGAGCATCCTCAGAGAACACGAAGGGCCCCGGGATCGAACGGCACTTCCAGCAACCGTATTTGAACCCCGCTCAGGGCGTTGCTGAGACTGGTGACCGTACGGCGACGCTCCGGCGGACCGCGAGGTCAGTACCCCTGTGACAGAACGAAGACGTCGCTGAGGATCCCCTGTGACTCGGTGCGAGATAGAAATACACCCGACCGCATGCACCGCATCACCACTCCTGGGGAACACCATGAAGCACACGCGCATCGCCGCTCTCGCCGCCGTCAGCCTCGCCGCCACCCTCTCGCTCACCGCCTGTGGCAGCGACAACTCCGCGCAGGGCTCGGTATCCAAGGACTCCTCGTCCACCGCGGGCTCCTCCTCCTCGGACAACCAGTCGTCCTCGGACACCGGCTCGAAGTCGCAGAGCAACTCCGGCTCCGACGGCTCGCAGGCCGGCAGCGCGAAGTCGGGCTCCGGCCAGGACACCGCGGCAGAGACAATCTCGAACGGCACGACGACCGGCGGCAAGACCACGTTCTGCAAGACCAAGGACCTGGCCATAGACGCCGCGCCCGACTCGGCGGACCCCGGCAGGGTCAACATCACCATGATGAACCGGGGGGCGACCACCTGCTCGGCAACAGGCTTCGCGGGCGTCGACATCAAGGACGCCGACCACACTTCGAACCCCATCGAGCGCGGCCACGCCCAGCCCCGTATCACCACCCTCAAGCCCGGCGACGCCGCTGTCTTCGACATCGCCTACACCGCCGACAACAGCGGCAACAGCCTCTCCTCCCCGACCAACATCCTGGTCACACCCCCGAACGAGACCCACACCGTGACCCTGAACTGGCCCACCGGCGCAAGCGACATCAAGGGCGCCTACACCGACGTCCAGGTCTACCCCACCCACACCGTCAACTGAGCCGTGATACCCGCAGCCGGCACGTTGGAGCCGAGCCACGTCCAAGTAGGTGCGGTCGCCCGTGCGGCAGGCCGCCCCCATCTGGTCGAGCCGATCGCTGGGTCCGGGGCGGTGGTGTTCGGCGCTGCCGGCGTGGTGGACATGGCGCCCCTGTGCCAAGAGCGTGTCGAGACTCAGCCCCTGCGGGTGAAATCCATGATCCAGTTCGTCACCCAACTGCGTTGGTTGTCCGCAGAGAAGGCCTGCTCCCAGCGGGCGGTCTTGTCGATGATGTCCGACCACAGGAACCGCATGCATACCGCCGTGTCCGCCTACGTGTCATCGCCGTAGAACTCACCGACACCGTCCTCCCGGAGCCGCCCCCGCACTGGCGGGTCCAGTCGGCCGAACCTGCTGTTGGACCAGTTGAGCGACCACTCTTCGGTGTACTGGTCGAACAGACGCAGCGTCAGTTCTCCACCGGTTCTCATTCCACCAATCGGACGGGACCACGGGCGAAGTAGTTCCGCGCACCAAGTGCGCGAGCAGCCCTTGAGACAGATCTACCTCCCACTGCGTGTAGGCGCTTGAGGCGCCCGAGAGTACGGGTGTCTTGTATTCGTTGCCGCCGCTGGCAATCACTACGGTCATCTCCGCCGGGCTCCCAGGAACCCACGCGTTCAAGGCCGCCGCGGCAACATTCGCGGCGCGGGCCCGAGGACCTGCGGTGCCTGCTGGCGAGAGAAGTACGCCGGGTGCCGGCGGCAACGGGGACATACCCAAGTAGGTCTTTCCCGGTTCCATCCAGAAGAGACCGACCATGGTGCCAAGGTCCTGGGGGTAATGCTCTGGCGGCGTCGATTCCAATGCCAGCCCCTCACTTCTCGGCCGACTGTCGGGAGGCGGCCTACGCCGGAACTCCCGAACTTGGACGGGCTCTTGAGCGATGCTGCTCGGTTTGAGCCACGCATCAGGTACGGGATGGACCAGCTGCGCACGTGCTGCGCCCGTTCGCTACACCGAGCAACTGCTGTCTTGCAGCCCCGAGGGCTGGGCATCGGTCTCCCCCGGCTGGCGGCCGTCCCCCGCACCGCAGCACGGAGGAGAGCTGGTGCCGCCGATCCAGACGGCGCTGGACTTCGCCTTCACCCCGATCGAGCTGAAGCATCTCGTCCGCGTCTCACCCACCACGACAAAGGCCCTGGCCTGGCCTGGCCCCAGGCTCGCGCACCCCCGCAGACCTACCGGCAGCGCTGCGCGGCTTCGGGAGAGATCGCGGCGGTCAGGGGCGGATCCGGGCGCTGAGGCGATTCAGCAGTTCGATTCCGCGTCGGAGTTCCTCGCGCTCCTGCACGGTGAGCTCGGCCTCGATGGCGTTTCCCAATACGTCGGCGCGGGAGCTGCGGTCCTCCTCCAGGACGGCACGGCCGTGGACAGTGATGTGCACCAGCAGTTTGCGGCCGTCGGTGGGATGCGCCTCGGTGCTGACGAGGCCGACCGCGGTCAGGTCCTTGACCGTTTTGGCGGCTGACTGATGACGGACCCCACGCGCCTGAGCGAGTTCGGCGATGTTCCGCGGGCCGTCCCGGTCGAGGAGCCCGAGGACGGCGCTTTCGGCGGCGGGCATCGAGTCGACGCCCTGCTTCGTGCTGCGGACCAGCCGTCCTACAGCTTTACGGAGGTCCTCGGCAAGCTCGCGACTCTGTGTCATCAGGCCAGCCTACCGGAATATCTACAAGTGTACTGTACAGTTTGCTTGTAGATATTGACTCCTTCGGTATGGCAGAGAGAGACACCCCATGCGGCTCACCAAGTACGGCCACGCCTGCGTCCAGGTCGAACAGGACGCTCGGCGACTGGTCATCGACCCCGGTGGCCTGACCGACCCTGCTGCCCTGCACGGCGCCTCCGCCGTCCTGGTCACCCACGAGCACTTCGATCACTTCTCCGAGGCTGCGCTGCGTGCCGCCGCCGATGCCGACTCCGGCCTGGAGATATGGACGAACGCCGCGGTGGCCGAGCAACTGGACGGCCTGGGCGGCCGGGTGCACCGGGTCGGCGACGGCGACGTCTTCACCGCCGCCGGATTCGAGGTTCAGGTCCATGGCACCTGGCACGCGGTGATCCACCCGGACATCCCGCGCGTCACCAACATCGGCTTCCTCATCGACGGCACCGTCTTCCACCCCGGCGACGCGCTGACCGTCCCCAACCAGCCGGGCCTGGGCACCCTTCTCCTGCCGGTCCACGCGCCCTGGTCCACCGTCGGCCACCTCGTCGACTACGTACGCGAAGTCGCCCCCAAGCGCACCTACGCCATCCATGACGGCGCCCTCAACGACACCGGGATCGCCATGGTGGGCGGGCTCCTCGGCGAACACGGCCCCGGAATCGGTGCCCCCTACACCCGGCTGGCCACCGGAGACACGGTGGCAGTGAACTGAATGGAGCCGCCGTGCGCTACACCACGATCCTCCACCGGGGGCGGACCGCCGCGGCGCGGATCCAGGGCGACCGTCTGATCGTCCTGGACGCTGCCGACGCGGTCCAGGCCATGACCAACCCCACCCCCTGCGGGAGATCGCCGAACTCAGCCCTGCTGACGCTCACTACGCGCCGGTCTCCCCGAATCCGGAGCACATCTTGTGCGTCGGGCTGAACTACCGCAGCCACATCGCCGATCTGAGGCTGGCGACACCCCGCTACCCCACCCTGTTCGCGAAGTTCCGCTCTCAGCACTCGCCGGTCCGTACACATCACTGCCGGATCCCGGCAACAGTGACCAGATCGACTGCGAAGCCGAACTCGCCGTCGTCGTGGGCCGCCCGGCCCACAGAGCGGAACCGGACCAGGCGGCGTTGGCCATCGCCGGCTACACGGTTGTCAACGACATCTCCATGCGCGACTGGCAGCACCGCACCAGCCAAGCGCTCCAGGGCAAGACCTTCGACCGCACCACCCCGCCCCGACCCGTCCTGGTAAGCCCCGACGAAGTCGACCACGCCCACGACCTCGCCATCGGCTGCGACGTCGACGGCCAGTCCCGCCAACGAGGCTCCACCCACGACCTGCTTTTCACCCCTGCCGACCGCGTTTCCTACGCCGGTCAGTTCCTGACCCTGCTCCCCGGAGACCTCATCTTGACCGGAACCCCATCGGGCACTGGCGAACCCACGGCCGACCACCTCCGCCCCGGCCAGACCTCGCATACCTGGATCGACGGCATCGGAGAATGCCGCAACACCATCACCCATGACGACAACTCCACAGCCACAACCCGCTGATACATCGAGCACCAAAAGGTGTCCTGCTCGTGCCGGTGGCGGAAGGCGTCCAGCTCGATCGCCCCGGCGGCAGCATCAGCGGCTCGTCCGAGTCCGCACTTCCCATGCCCGCCGTCTGAATCTGCCGTCTGTCACCCCGCGCACAGGGCAACCCGTGGGCGATCGTCAACTCTCCGACCGGGACGGCGAGATGGAAGTCCTGCACTTCCCCGCCTCCTACAACCTCGTCCAGCACACACTCATCGAGGACAACGTCGCCTCCGGTTACGGTGCCGTCGGGTCGGTGTTGGCCGCATACCTGGCAGTCACTCTCCTAGCCACCGCGCCGCATGGGGCGGGACAGCGCCGGGACCGGCGCGGCTGCGAGCGGGTGCTGATCCGGGAGGAGACTCTCGGCTCAGCACGTCCCAGGTAATCGCCGCTGCTCACCGGTCTCCTGACGGCTCGGTCACAGTCGCCCACGTCGACAACCGTTGGGGCGATGGAGCCTATGGCTACCGCCGAGCTGGATACGCCGATCCGGCCGGCTGGCACGACTATGAGACGGCGGTCTTCCAGACAGCCGGGCGGAATTGTACCCGGGGGTCCTGCTCTAACGTCCGGACAACGCGAACCGGAACATCTGAGGCCGATTTCGAAACGCGCCCCAGGTACTGAGCGCATGAACGGCCCGGCTTGCCGTGTCGGTTCGGGGTGCTGGGGGACGCTGCAGCCAGAGCGCCCGTACCTCACGCCTCACGCGCGCGAGAATTAGCCAATTACCCTTAATGGTAATTAATCTACCCCATGTCGCGATTGTCGTTCATTAGTCAAATTATCCATTTGACGCAAATGCGCTTGTTAAGCGTAGGCAATTACCTAAAGGTGGGCCTGTGGGTAGACCAGCCCACAGGCATAACTCAAGGGGGAACCATCAAAAACGGAATGAAGATCTCCGCTGCAGGATTAGCCGCCGCATTGATTGCACTGGGCGCATCGGCCGCACCTGCTGCCGCGAAAGACGGAACAGATACTTCCCGAGCCGCCGTAGATGCAAAGCTGCAGGAAGTTGTCGGCTGTACTTTCACTGCGGAGGCACCCGGGAAGCTGACCACGAGCACAATGGTTGGCGCCGGAAGGATCAAGACATGCACGACGCCGAAGCCCGGCTCGTGCCGCCTTCAAGTGAGCATAATGAAGGGCGTCAGCACGATCGCCCACAAGGACGGCGGCTGGGGAGCCTGCAAAAAGACCCTCGGACCCACGCACAAATGCTCAAACCTGGTATCCAAGGTCGTGTACTACACCGAATCCATACTTCAGGTTGAGTACAAGGGCCAGCACGACTGCCCCGAGGCCCGTCAGCCTGGAAACCTCGTCAACGAGCGATCCCTGCATCGGATTCAGCCACAGTCGCGTCCGGCTTCGCGGGCGCTGAGAGTCTCGCTCTTCGACAAGGTAGAGAGACATCGGATGTTGGTCCCCGGGAGACGCGATGTGAACGCCGTCTTTACCGGGCCCGATCGGCGCTTGCAGTACTCCGCTCCAAAACTTCCCCAGTTCCAGAGGATCAGAGCACTCTATTTCGATCTCACGCATTGCTAGGCCCATGCCGCCACGTTACCTTCGGCCCATCACAGATAGGACTGGAACGCGGTGATAGGCCCGGCGAGCGCTGGACCCAGCCAGGCACCCCGGGATCCGGACGGGGGAACTACGGCGGAGCCATGCGGCCAGCACCACCGCGACCCTGTGCGCACACGCCCCGACCCTGAGCATGGCCTGTTCAGCGATGAAGCGTGAAGTGGTCAGGCACCAGGCAATGCCTCGGGCCGGGTCATCCTCGTCCGTCATGGACGGTGCGGCCTGGTGCAGGTCGAGGGACCTCGCATTGCGACAGTTAGGTTGCCTTCTGGGGGTGGGCCACCATCGAGACCCTGCGGCACTCCCGAGTACGCATCGAAGAGCTCTTTGAGCTGACCCACATGAGTATCCGCCAGTATCAACGGGCGGACAGCCCAACGACTTCGCCTACCTTGCCCAGGTCGGGGACCGGCTTTGAGCCTTCGAAGACCGCTACAACGCCACTGCACAGCCGATCCCCCAGGAAAACCCTCCATCGCGCCGGCAGCTTGATCAGCCCAGAGGGACTTCCGGAGCCGACCACCGAGCGATGGCGCCCGCGGAAGCGGCCTGACCGGGTCCGCGGTCCCGGCGGCTCGTTCGTCCGGCCAGAGTAAAATCTATGACCGAGTTGCTTTTTCCATCAGGTACCCCTTTCCATGGGCACCATGAATCAGCCAGACATTCCTCCCGTGCTCGTCACCGGGGCGACGGGCCGGGTCGGCCGCGTCGTCGTCGACCAACTCCTCGACGCGGGCGTGCCGGTCCGCGCCCTCACCCATCGCTCCGAGGCGGCGGCGACGCTGCCGGCGAAGGTCGAGGTCTTCACCGGCGACCTCACCGTCCCCGAGTCGCTCGACCCGGCATTGAACGGTGCCGGTGCGGTCTTCCTCGTCTGGACCGCCCCGCCCCGGACCGCCGCGGCAGTCGTCGAGCGGCTGGCAGCCCATGTGCGGCGGGTCGTCTTCCTCTCCTCCCCGCACCAGACGCCGCACCCCTTCTTCCAGCAGCCCAATCCCATGGCGGTGCTGCACGCCGACATCGAGCGGCTCATCGCGGCCACCGGACTTGAGTCGACGATCATCCGGCCGGGGATGCTCGCGTCGAACTCGCTGGCCTGGTGGGCGCCCGCGATCCGGGCGGGCGAGGTCGTCCGGTGGCCCTACGGCGCTGCCGAGACGGCACCGGTCGACGACCGCGACGTCGCAGCCGTCGCGGCGCGGACGCTCCATCAGGACGGTTACGTCGGCGGCGACTACGTCCTTACGGGTCCCGAGTCGCTGACCCAGGCCGCGCAGGTGGGCGTCATCGGTGACGCCCTGGGGCACCGGATCGCATTCGAGGAGATGACACCGGACGAGTTCCGGAGCCTGTCGGACGGCACCGCGCCCAGCTCGGTCGTCGACATGCTGCTCGCCGCGTGGAGAGCGGCGGTCGGACAGCCCGCGTACGTCACCACTGCGGTGGCCGACATCCTCGGGAGGGCGCCGCGAACGTATCGGCAGTGGGCCGCCGACCACGCCACCGCGTTCACAGAGGGTTCGTAACCTCGTCGACCGCGGCCTGCGCCCCCGGCCGCAGCCCTCAGTCCGCCGCCGCCCCAGCGGTCGCCGGCGGGACGGCGTGCCGGACCGGGGCTTCAGGGAGTGTCGGTCGAGACGAGGTACACCCTCTTGCCGTGCGGGAAGGTCCGGTCGACGGTGATGTCGACCGTGGGCTGCGGGCTCTTGCGGGTGACGGTCGTACCGGCCCAGTCGCGGGTGTCGGGGAACTTCCAGCCGACGGTCTTCGCGTCGCGCGGGCTGACGGTGATCTTCCCGTCCTTGAGCGCGGCGGTGCTGGTGCCCGCCTTCTTGAGGAAGGCGTCGAGGCCGGCCTGGTTGGTGGTGAACCGCACGTACAGCCTGCTGACCTTCCAGTTGCTGGTCTGGTAGTACCAGACGCCCACCGCGTTCTCCGGGATCGGTACGTCGAACGTGCGGCGCAGCACCTTCGACGGCCAGTGGTGGGTGAGGCCGGTCGCCATGGCCTCCTTCTCGTTGGCCCGGCCGCCTTCGCGGCTCTGCGCGGCCGAGATGGCCAGATAGCCGGCCGGGATACCGATGAGCAGCACGATGATGACCGCGGTGAGCCATCGGCGGCGGATCATGTGCCGGTGGTCCTCCGGCGACTGTCCACCGCCCTCGGGGGGCGAGGTCTGCTGCGGCACGGACGTCGTCATTACGGGGATCCCTGGGTGGTGCGGGTGGTACGGGCAGCCTGTGCGTACCGCTCGTAGCGCTCCACACGGCGGCGGTTCGCCCTGCGGAACCGCCGGGCGATCAGCCTGGAGAGGTCGGCCGCCCCGACCATACCTGCCTCGGGGCCGAGCTGCGCCTTCGTGATCCTGGCCTCGGGGCGGTAGCCGCGGCCGGTCAGCTGGCGCCGGAAGGCGTCCCGCGCGGGTCCGATGAGCAGGTCGTCGGCGGCGCTGACGCCACCCCCGATGACGAAGCAGGACGGGTCGAGCGCGGCGGCGAGATTGGCGATGCCGACGCCCAGCCACTGGCCGATGTCCTGGAACAGCTCGACGCACATCGCGTCGCCCTCGCGGGCGAGTTCGGTGATGAGCGGCCCGGTGATGTCGGGGATGTTGCCCTTGACCCGGTCGATGATGCTGTACGCCACCGGGGAGTCGGCGGCGGCCATCTCCTTGGCCTCACGGACGAGGGCGTTGCCCGAGCTGTACTGCTCCCAGCAGCCGCGGTTTCCGCAGGGGCAGCGGTGGCCGCCGGGGACGACCTGCATATGACCGAATTCACCTGCGACGCCGTACTTGCCGCGCTTGACCTGACCGTCCTCCAGGATCGCGCCGCCGATACCGGTACCGAGCGTGATCATCACCAGATGGTCCTCGCCCCGGCCGGCGCCGAAGCGCCACTCGGCCCAGGCCGCGGTGTTGGCGTCGTTGTCGACCATGACGGGAACGGCGAGCCTGCCCTGGAGCGCGTCGCGCAGCGGCTCGTCGCGCCAGGCCAGGTGAGGGGCGAAGAGGACCCTGGAGCGGTCGGCGTCGACCCAGCCGGCCGCTCCGATGCCGACGGCGTGCACATCGTGGCGGTCGGAGAGATCGAGGACCAGCTCGACGATGGTGTCCTCGACGACCTTGGCGCTCTTGGACTTGTCCGGCGTCTCGGTCTTGATCTTCTCCAGGATGACGCCGTCGGCGTCGACGACGCCCGCCATCACCTTCGTACCGCCGATGTCGATGCCGACGGTCGGGACGCGGGGCGCTGTGAGGTGCGAGCGCCGCTCGCGGGTCCCGACGGTCCGCAGGACCGTGGCGCGGGCGGAGCCGCGGTGCGCGAAGTCACGGTACGTACTCATCGGACTGATGATGCCACCCGAATCCTCAGGAGGCTTCCCCGGCGGGGTTTCCGTCCGTCTTGTCGGGGCCGGACTTGTCAGGGCCGGGCTCGTCGGGGCCGGACTCGTCGGAGCCGGGCTCGCCCGGTTCCGGCGATCCGGGTCCCGGCTCTCCGGGCCGCGGCGCACGCCGGAGCTCGTGACTGAGCTCCTCCAGTTCGCTGCCCCCCGCCATCTGCCGGGTGAGCTCGTCCAGGGTGATCTGGTCCTTGCTGTGGCTGCCGAACATCGCGCCGCGCTTCAGCAGTACGAAGCGGTCGCCGACCAGGTAGGCGTGGTGCGGGTTGTGCGTGATGAGGACCACGCCCAGCCCGGCGTCCCGGGCCGCCGCGACGTACTTCAGCACCACCCCGGACTGCTTCACGCCGAGCGCGGCGGTGGGCTCGTCGAGGACCAGCACCTTGGCCCCGAAGTGGACGGCGCGGGCGATGGCCACACACTGGCGCTCGCCGCCGGAGAGCGTGCCGATGGGCTGGTCGACGTCGCGCAGGTCGATGCCCATGCGCAGCAGCGCGGAGCGGGTCGTCTCGCGCATCAGCCGGACGTCGAGGCGCTTGAGCGGGCCCGTGCCCTTCGTCGGCTCTGAGCCGAGGAAGAAGTTCCGCCAGACCGGCATGAGCGGGACGACGGCGAGGTCCTGGTAGACGGTCGCGATGCCCCGGTCGAGCGCCTCACGCGGCTTGCCGAGGCTCGTCTCGTCGCCGTCGATCAGGAAACGGCCCGCGTCATGCCGGTGCAGCCCGGAGATGATCTTGATGAGGGTCGACTTGCCCGCGCCGTTGTCGCCGAGCACACAGGAGATCTCGCCCGCGTGCACGACGAGGGAGACCTCTTCGAGCGCCTTGATGTTCCCGTAGAACTTGCTGACGCGGTCCAGCTCCACCAGCGGTGTGGTTCCCACTGGCGGTGTGGTCCCTGCCGGCGATGTGGTCCCCTCCGGCTCCGGCCGCTCCGGCTGACCCGGCGCTGTCTGCTCCGTCATCGCGACGCCTCCGCTCGCTTGCGCACCCAGGCATTGAGCAGGGCGGCCAGGAGCAGCATGGCTCCCAGGAAGAACTTGAACCAGTCCGGGTTCCACTCCGCGTACACGATGCCCTTGCTGGTCATGCCGAAGATGAACGCGCCGACCGCGGAGCCGATCGCCGAACCGTAACCGCCGGTGATCAGGCAGCCGCCGATGACGGCCGCGATGATGTACGTCAGCTCGTTGCCGACGCCCTCGCCCGACTGCACCACGTCGTAGCTGAAGAGCAGGTGCTGGCCGGAGATCCAGGCCGCGAAGGCCACTCCCATGTAGAGGCCGATCCGGGTCTTGACGACCGGGACACCGACCGCGCGGGCCGCGTCGTCGTTGCCGCCGACCGCGAAGATCCAGTTTCCGGCCCGGGTGCGCAGCAGCACCCAGGTCGCCACGGCGATCAGCGCCGCCCACCACAGGAGGGTGACCTTGAGGTCGACGTTGCCGATGGTGAGCTGGGAGGCGAAGACCTTCTTCGCCGAGGGGAAGCCCTCCATGTCACCGATGGACTTCGTCGACACGGTGCCGCTGATCAGCTTGGTGAAGCCGAGGTTGAGCCCGGTCAGCATCAGGAAGGTGCCCAGCGTGATGATGAAGCTGGGGAGCTTGGTGCGGGTCAGCATGAAGCCGTTGAAGACGCCGATGGCGAGCGTGACCAGCAGCGAGACGCCTACGCCCACCCAGACGTTCGCGGTCATCTGGTAGCTGAACATCGAGGAGATCAGCGCCGAGCTGGTCACCAGGACCCCGGCCGACAGGTCGAACTCGCCGCCGATCATCAGCAGCGCCACCGGTACGGCCATGATCCCCAGGGTCGACGCCGCGTAGAGCACCGTGGAGAGGCTGGAGGGCCGCAGGAAGCTGTCCGCGACGACCGAGAAGAAGATGAAGACGGCGACGGCGCCGACGACCGAGCCCAGTTCGGGGCGGCCGAGCAGCCGGCGCAGCGGTGAGGAGCGCAGCAGCCGTTCGTCCGGCGTCTGTGCGGCGGTGCTCATCGAGTCCCCCGCTGGGTGTATGCGGCCAGCGCGCCCGCGTCCTGCTTGGTGATGACCTGGGGGCCGGTGAGGACCGGGCGGCCGCCGCCGAGGACGTTGGCGTTGTACTTGTAGAGCCAGAGCAGGTCGACCGCCTCGTACCCCTGGAGGTACGGCTGCTGGTCGACGGCGAAGCCGAGGGTGCCCTTCTGCAGGGCGGACGCGACCTTGGCGTTCAGGTCGAAGGTGTCGATCTCGGCCTTGCTGCCCGCGGTGTCCTTGGCCTGGACGGCGGCGTCGGCGAACGGTGCGCCGAGGGTGACGACCGAGTCGATGGCCGGGTCGGCCTGGAGCTTGGCCTCGATGGAGGACTGGACGTCGGGCATGTTGGTGCCGTCGACGTACAGGTTCTCCATCGTGCCGTGGAAGTTCTTCTTGGCTCCGGCGCAGCGCTGCTCGTGGCCCACGTTGCCCTGCTCGTGCAGGATGCAGAGGGCCTTCTTGCGGCCGCGCTTGTTCAGCTCGTCTCCGACGGCCTCGCCCGCGATCGTCTCGTCCTGGCCGATGTGGCTGAGCGCGCCGAACTGCTTGGACTCCTCGGAGCCGGAGTTCACGGTGATGACCGGGATGCCGGCCTTCTCGGCCTTCTGCACGACGGCCTTCATCGAGTCGGGCTTGGCGAGCGTGACGATCAGTCCGTCGACCTTCTGGTCGATCGCGGTCTGCACCAGCTGGGCCTGCTGCTGGCCCTCCTCGCTGTGCGAGTAGAGGAAGGTGATGTTGTCCTTGGCGGCCGCCTGCTTGGCGCCCTTCTGGACGATGTCCCAGAAGGTGTCCCCGTCGCCGGAGTGGGTGACCATCGCGATCTTCCAGCGGGGGGTGTTCACCGCGGCCTTGCCGACGGCCGCGGCCCGCGAGGCACGCTCCTCGGCCCGCTTGCCGCCGGTGCTGCTGCATCCCGCCAGGGAGAGCCCCAGCGCTAGCGCCAGCGCCCCGCTGACCCAGGTTCGTACCCTTGCCACGACGTGATGCCCTTCTCGGTGTTCCTGTGCTTGCTGCGGGCGCTGCGACTGCTGTGCTCGCTGCGGACGGTGGCCGGTCGTGTCCGGACCGGCGGCCCAAGTATGGGTCACCGCTGATCGCCGGCGAGTCATCGGGTACCGAACCTTGCCTGCTGCGGCACTTGGTGCGCTGCTGCTGTACAGGTCATACGCAAGGGGGGTCCGCCCTCTCTCCCGGCCGCCGGGTTGCGGCAGAGGAGTTCTAGCGGCGGGCACCGTGGCTCGTCAATGGTTTGTCAGAACATTCTTACGAACCGTACGGCTGCTCATCGGCTGTCCTACGGGCGCACCAGCAGCTGGAAATCGAAGGCGTACCGCGAGGCGCGGTAGATATGCGTGCCGAACTCGACGGCCCGTCCCGTGGAGTCGTACGTGGTGCGCTCCATCGTCAGCAGCGGCGCCCCCTCGGGCTCCGCGAGCCGTATGCCTTCCTCCGCGGTCGCGGCCCGGGCGCCGACCGACTGGCGGGCGCTGTGCAGGGTGATCCCGGCGGCGCGCAGCAGCCGGTACAGGCCGGTGGCCTCCAGCCGCGGGGTTTCGAGGGTGAGCAGCCCTTCGGGCAGGTAGTTGCGGAGCTGCGCCATGGGCTCGCCGTACGCGAGCCGCAGCCGCTCGATGTACCGGACCTGGCTGTCCTCGGGCACCGCGAGCGCGGCGGCGACCTCGGCCGTCGCGGGGACGGTCTCGTTGCGCAGGACCCGGGTGGTGGGCCGCTGGCCCGCGGCGAGCAGGTCGTCGTAGAGGCTGCTCAGTTCGAGGGGGCGCCTGACCTGGCTGTGCACCACCTGGGTGCCGACGCCTCTGCGGCGTACCAGCAGCCCCTTGTCGACCAGCGACTGGATGGCCTGGCGGACGGTGGGGCGCGACAGGCCGAGCCGGCCCGCGAGGTCGATCTCGTTGCCCAGCAGGCTGCCCGGGACGAGCCTGCCCCGCTCGATGGCCGACTCCAGTTGCTGGGCGAGCTGGAAGTACAGCGGGACCGGGCTGCCGCGGTCCACGCTGAGCTCAAGGCTGAGGGCGGGGTCGACCGCGGGTTTGGACACGCCGAGAGGGTAGCCCAGGTCCGGTTGTCAGGACAAAGGCTTGACAGTGGGCGGAGCTGCGGCCACGTTGGGGTCCATGCGTATCGGACTCATCGGGACAGGCCGGATCGGTTCCTTCCACGCGAAGGTGCTCAGCGGCCACCGGGACGTCAGCGCGCTGGTGGTGGCCGACACCGAGGGGGCCCGCGCCATCGAGGTCGCGCGGCGGACCGGGGCGACTGCCGCCCCTTCGGTCGACGAGGTCTTCACTTCGGGCCTGGACGCGGTCGTCATCGCCTCTGCGACCTCGTCGCACGCCGCTCTGATCGGCCGGGCCGCCCGCGCCGGGCTGCCCGCCTTCTGCGAGAAGCCGGTCGCCGGGGACCTGCCGGGCACGCTGGCAGCGCTGCGTGAGGCCGAGGAGGCGGGCACTGTGCTCCAGCTCGGCTTCATGCGCCGTTTCGACGCCGGGTACGCGGCCGCGCGCGAGCGCGTGCGGTCGGGTTCGCTGGGCCGGCTGCACACCGTCCGCGCGCTCACCTCCGACCCGGCGCCGCCGCCCGCCGCGTATCTGCCGCTCTCCGGCGGGCTCTACCGGGACTGCCTGGTGCACGACTTCGACATGGTGCGCTGGGTGACCGGGCACGAGGTGGCCGAGGTGTACGCGACCGGGTCGGACGCGGGGCCCGCGATGTTCCGCGAGGCCGGTGACGTGGACACGGCCGCCGCGCTGCTCACCCTGGACGACGGCACCCTGGTCACCGCGACCGCCACCCGGTGCAACGGCGCGGGCTACGACGTCCGGATGGAGCTGGCAGGGGAGCTGGACCAGATCTCGGTGGGGCTCGGCGACCGTACGCCTCTCAGCTCGGCCGAACCGCAGGACCCGCCGCCCGCGGACCGGCCGTGGCCCGGCTTCCTCGAGCGGTTCGCCCCGGCCTACGAGGCCGAGCTCGACGCCTTCCTGCGGGTGGCGCGGGGCGAGCTGCCCAACCCGTGCGACGGCCGGGAGGCGCTGGCCGCGCTGCGCATCGCGGAGGCGTGCGAGCTGTCCCGGCGCGAGCGGCGCCCGGTCCGCCCGGACGGGCTCGTCACCGGCTGAACCTGCGATCGCACCGTGCACACCGGATATTGACGCCCGGTCAGGGCGGTGGCACAGCAGCCGGGAGCACGGTCCCCTGTGCCACGGCGCAGAGCACCTCCTCACCGTCGTCGCGCACCATGACCAGATCGCAGCGGACGGTGGCCTGGCGCCGCCCGGTGTGCACCACCTCGGCGCGGGCGACGAGCGTCCGGCCCGCGCCGGGGCGTACGTACTGAATGGAGAAGCCGCCGGTCAGTACGGCGGCCCCCAGCGTCGTCCCGGCCGCGAAGGTGAGGGCGTTGTCCGCCGCGTACGCCAGCACTCCCCCGTGCAGAAAGCCGTTCTGCTGCAGCAGTTCGTCGCGTACGTCCACCTCAAGGACGGCCACGCCGCCGCCGAACCCCGTGACGCGTGCCCGCAGCAGACGGCTGAACGGCTGTGCGTCGAGCGTCCGGCGCGCGAGGTCCAGGTCGAGTTCGCTCATCGCGCCGCTCCCCGCCGGCCGTTGCCGGACCGCGGGCCCCGCCTCACCAGCGCACCGGCAGTTTCCGCACCCCGTGCATCAGCAGTCCCGGAATCCAGGTGTACGCGCCGCCGTCCGGGTCGAGTTCCAGAGCGGGGCAGCGCTCCAGCAGCGTACGGACGGCGATCCGGCCCTCCATCCTGGCGAGGGGCGCGCCGAGGCAGAAGTGAATGCCGTGCCCGAAGGCGAGGTGCCCCTGCGGGGCGCGCCGGATGTCGAACCGGTCGGCGTCCGGGAAGCGGGCCGGGTCGCGGTCGGCCGAACCGAGCGAGACCAGTACGGGCTCGCCCGCCGCGATGTCCGCGGAGCCGATCCGCAGGGGCTCCGCCGCGTGCCGGTAGGTGGCGGTCTCCACCGGGCCGTCGTAGCGCAGCATCTCCTCGACCGCGCCGTCCAGCAGGCTCATGTCGGCGCGCAGCGCGGCGAGTTGCTCGGGGTGGGTGAGCAGAGCTCGTATCCCGTTGGAGATCAGGTTGACGGTGGTCTCATGGCCCGCGACGAGCAGCAGGAAGGCCATACCGACGAGTTCCGGGGCGGACAGCTGGTCACCGTCCTCGTCGCGGGCCCGGATCAGCGCACTCAGCAGATCGTCGCCGGGCCGCTCCCGCTTGGCCTCGATCAGCGAGACGAGGTATCCGCTCATCGCCCCGACCGCGGCGCTCTCCTGGTCGCCGCCGGTCGGGCCGACCAGCTCGTTGGACCAGACACGGAAGCTCGCCCGGTCCAGGTCGGGCACACCGAAGAGTTCACAGATGACGGTCATCGGCAGCGGGAACGCCAACGAGTCCACCAGGTCGGCCGTGCGCTCCGGGGCCGCGAGCATGGCGTCGATGCAGGCGTCGGTGACCTCCTGAACGCGCGGGCGCAGCGCCTGGACGCGGCGTGCGGTGAACTCCCCCACCACCAGCTTGCGCAGCCGGGTGTGGTGCGGCGGGTCGGCGTCCAGCATGTTGGTGAAGAGGCCGTCCGAATCGTCCTGCCAACCGGCCGTCTTCCGGGGGTCCTTGATGAGCCGGGGATCGTTGAGCGCGGCCCGCGCCTCCTCGTGGCCGACGACCAGCCAGACACCGGCGGGGTCGGTCTCCTGGGTGCGCACGCGGTGCACCGGCCCGGCGGCGCGCATCTTCTCGTAGTACGGATACGGATTCGCGTTGAAGTCCTGGGTGTCCTGCCGCAGATCGATCAGCGTCATCACCTCAGCGTACGTGGCCGTCCTCGTCGAGGAACCCCGCTTCGTGGACCAACAGCGCGATCCGGACACGGCTGTTGAGGCCGGGCCGGGCCGGCACACGCGGCACCTGTTCGTCGGCGTGGAAGGCGGTGAGCATGACGACCTCGGGCGCACCGGGGACACTCCGCAGCCGCTCGGTGGCCGTCAGCCCGTCCACACCCGGCATCCGGATGTCCATCACGACGAGGAGCCTGATGGTCACGCGGGCCAGGGCAGCCAGGCGGTGACCCGGAAGCCGCCGCCGTCGGTCGCGCCGTGGTCGAGACGGCCGCCCGCAAGGGTGGCCCGCTCGGTGAGGCCGATCAGTCCCTGCCCGGATCCCGGCACCTTCGGCACGTCTCCGGGCGGCGGCGGATTCCGTACCTCGACGGTCAGCCCGGCCCCGGGGCTGCCGGTGACCGTGACGGTGACCTCGGCCCCCGGCGCGTGTTTGCGGGCGTTGGTGAGCCCTTCCTGGACGATGCGGTAGGCGGTACGGCCGGTGGCGGCGGGGACGGTGGCCGGGTCCGCGACCTGGTTGTGCAGGGTGACCGACATCCCTGCCTCCCGGGACTCGGCGGCCAGGGCTTCGAGCGTGACCAGCGTGGGCTGCGGCCGGTTCTCCTCGCCGTCGCCGGGGGTCCGGAGCACCCCGATGATCTCGCGCAGGTCCTGGAGGGCCTCGTGGGCGCTGTCCCGGATGACCCCGGCGGCGCGTGCGACCTCGGGCGCGGGCGCGCCGGGCCGGAATTCCAGGGCTCCGGCGTGGACGCTGAGCAGGGTCAGCCGGTGCGCCAGTACGTCGTGCATCTCCCGGGCGATGGCCTCGCGGGCCAGCCGCTGCGCCTGTTCGGCACGGAGGTCGGCCTCCGCCTCGGCGCGGTGGGCGCGTTCGCGCAGTACCACGACGAGCTGGCGCCTGGAGCGTACGAACAGGCCCCAGATGATCACCAGCAGGACCAGCACCGTGCCGTAGAGCGTCGAGCTGATCCAGGACATGGTCGGGTCGGGCCGCAGCGCGGCCTGCACTCCCCCGGCCGCCACCGCCGCTGCCCCCAGTACCAGGACCGGCCGGAACGGGCGGTGCACAGCCAGACTGAACAGCGCCACCAGCACGGCGCCCGCGGCGAGCGGAGCGAACGCGCTGACCACCACGAGCACCGCGGCGAGCCCCACGGGCCAGCGTCTGCGCACCCACAGCGTGCAGCAGGAGAGTGCGCCGAGCACCTGGTCGGCGGCGCTGTCGATGTCGGTGTAGCCCGCCTGGTTCTTGATGGAGTCCAGGGCCAGCACACCGATGCCCAGCGCGATCAGGAGGGCCGTGATGTCCACGATCCAGTCGCGCAGGGTCCGGCGCGGCCTCGCCCCGTCCTCGGCAGGCTCGCTGCCCGCCAGGGCCGAGGGCAGCAGCCAGCGGTACTCCGAACGCGTCATGTCCACAAAGTTACGCAGGAGCCGCGGCCGGTGCGGTGTTCAGCGCGCAGCCGAGACCGAAGTCGCGGAGTCCGGGACTTTCGGAGTGATCGCGCAGGACTCGCCGGCCGGAGCGCCTCCCCGACCGGGCCGGACAGGACCTGTCCGACCTGTCCGGACAGGGCCTATCCGGCGTTCGTCGAGAAGAGCCCGCCCGTGGGCCCCTGCTTGTCGCCGCCCTGCGCCTTCTTCAGGGCATTCGCCAGACCCTCGATGGTCAGCGACTGGAGGATGACCCGGCCGTTGCCCTCCAGCGTGGCCAGGGACAGGCCCTCGCCGCCGAAGACGGCGTTCATCATGCCCTGACGGTTGAGGCCGCCGATGCGCTCGACGCCGTACTCGATGCCCTCCTCGAAGGCGACGATGCAGCCGGTGTCGACCTCGATACGGCCGCCGAAGTCGGCCGGGTTGAGGTCGATGAAGTTGCCGGCGCCACAGATGATCACGGTCCCGCGGCCGGTGAACTTCTCCAGGATGAACCCCTCACCGCCGCTGCGGCCGGTCCGGCCGCCCTGCCAGGCGATACCGAAATCGACGGTGGACTCCGCCGCGACGAACGCGTCCTTCTCGGCGAACCACGCCCGGCTGCCGTTCAGCTCCAGGGCGCGCATCTCGCCCGGGAGCACGCCCGCGAAACCGACCGTGCCCTCGCGGCCGTCGGTGGCCGCGAAGTACTGGAAGGCGAGCGATTCCCCCGCCAGGGCCCGCTGGCCGACCTGCATCGCGGTGCCCATGGCCTGCCTGAGGATCCCGCCCATGCCGCCGGCCTGCCCCTGCTGGCCGCCCTGTCCCTGCTGACCGCCACCGCCACCGCCACCGGGCCCGGAGAGACGCGTCTCCATGCTCACGTTCGAGGTCTTGAAGAGGAACTTCCCGGCCTCGCAGTAGACGGTCTGGCCGGGCTGAAGGTTGACGACGGCCATCTGCATGGCGTTGCCGACGATCTCTTGCTGGAGGGTCACGGCCGGTTCTCCTTGGGGCGATGACGGGGGCGGTGGCGGGGCCGGTACGTCCGTACCAGCAGGTGAACGGCCGGCACCCGCTGTTCGGTTCCGGCTGTCCGGTTCCGGGCGGGGCTGTTCCGGCCCCGGACCCGGCCGCCGGGCTCGCAGTCCGTTTCCCGCCGGTACGGGTGGCCGCCCGCCGCTTTGCTGGGACGTGCGAACACTACCGACGAAACGATGGGGCGGGACACATCATGTCTTCTCTGAACAGGTCAGCTCTGGACGGCCGGGCGGCGCTGGTGACCGGCGGCAGCCGCGGGATCGGGGCCGCCGTGGCGCTTCGGCTGGCGCGGGAGGGCGCGGACGTCGCGATCACCTTCGAACAGAACGAGACCGCCGCCAAGGAGGTCGTCGCCGGGATCCAGGCGGCGGGCCGCCGGGGTCTGGCACTGCGTACGGACGCGGCGACCGCCGTGGCCCGTACCACCGAGGAGTTCGGCGGGCTCGACATCCTGGTGAACAACGCGGGGGTCGGCGTGCTGGGTCCGGTCGGCGACCTCACGGCGGCCGACCTCGACCGTACGCTCGCGGTCAACGTACGAGAGGTCTTCCTCGGCTCACAGGCCGCGGCCGCGGTGCTCCGGCCCGGTGGCCGGATCATTTCGACCGGCACGGCGCTGACCCGCTACGCGGGCGGTCCCGGGGCCAGCCTCTACGCAATGAGCAAGGCGGCGCTGACCGGGCTGACCAGGTCACTCGCCCGGGAGCTGGGCGAGCGGGGCATCACGGTCAACGTGATCCAGCCGGGCCCGGTCGACACGGACATGAATCCGGCGGACGGTCCGTACGCCGGGCCCCAGCGCGCGGCGACGGCGCTGGGACGCTTCGGTACGGCGGACGAGGTGGCCTCGCTGGTGGCGTATCTGGCGGGTCAGGAGGCCGGGTATGTGACGGGGGCCGAGCTGCTGGTGGACGGCGGGCACGCCGCGTAGCACCAAGGCAGGGGCCTCCGCCCCGGACCCGGGAACTCGCGGGTCCGGGGCGGAGGCCGGCAGGCTCAGGCGTCGCGTTCGAGCAGCCGGCCCACCGGCTCGCCCAGCACGCCGTTCTCGGCGATCCGCTCGCCCCGCAGCCAGGTGGAGCGCACGACCCCGTACAGGGTCTTCCCGGCGTACGCCGTCACCTGGTTCCGGTGGTACAGCTCCGCCGGGTCGACGGTGAACGTGTCGTCCGGCGCGAGCACCGCGAAGTCGGCGTCCCGGCCGGCCTCGATCGCGCCCTTGGCGGAAAGACCGGCGAGCGCGGCGGGCGCCGTGGACATCCAGCGGACCACGTCGTCGAGGCTGTGACCCCGCTCGCGCGCCGCCGTCCAGATCGCCGGGAGCCCCAGTTGGAGGGAGGAGATACCGCCCCAGGCATCGGCGAAGTCGGGGGTCTTGAGGTCAGTGGTGCAGGGCGAGTGGTCGGAGACGATGCAGTCGATCGTCCCGTCGGCCAGCCCCTGCCACAGCGCGTCCTGGTTGGCGGCCTCGCGGATCGGCGGGCAGCACTTGAACTCCGTTGCCCCGTCCGGGACTTCCTCGGCCGTCAGGGTGAGGAAGTGCGGGCAGGACTCCACGGTGACCCGGACGCCCTCGCGCTTGGCGGCGGCGATCAGCGGCAGCGCGTCGCTGGACGAGAGGTGCAGGACGTGGATCCGCGCGTCCAGCCGCCGGGCGAGCGCGATGAGTCCCTCGATCGCCGCGTTCTCGGCGGCGCGCGGGCGGGAGGCCAGGAAGTCCGCGTACTGCGGGCCGCTGCGCTGCGGGGCGTCGGCCAGCTGGTGCGGGTCCTCGGCGTGGACGATCAGCAGCCCGCCGAAGCCGGCGATCTCGGCCATGGACCGGGCGAGCTCCTCCTGGTCCAGCTCTGGGAACTCCTCGACGCCGGAAGGCGACAGGAAGCACTTGAAGCCGAACACCCCGGCGTCGTACAGCGGGCGCAGGTCCTTGACGTTGGACGGGATCGCGCCGCCCCAGAAACCGACGTCGATGTGCGCCTTGCTGCGGGCCACGTCCTGCTTGGTCCGCAGGTTGGCGGCGGTCGTGGTCGGCGGCAGCGAGTTGAGCGGCATGTCGAGCAGTGTGGTGATCCCGCCCGCGGCCGCGGCCCTGGTCGCGGTCCAGAACCCCTCCCACTCGGTGCGGCCGGGGTCGTTCACATGGACATGGGTGTCGACGAGGCCGGGGAGCAGCACATCGTCGCCGAAGTCCGCCAGCCGGGCACCCTCCGGCACCTCCGCGTCGTAGGGCAGCACTGCTGCGATCTTCCCCTCGGCGACGGCGACCGATGCGGCGCGTGTCCCCTGGGGGGTGATGACACGCGTCGAGCGCAGAACCAGTTCGGTGGTGGACACCCGAGCCCCTCTTTCCATATAGCGAAATTCACGTTCCAATAATGGAGTGTTCGCTGCGCGCCGCGACTCGTCAAGACCGGACCGGCCGCCTGGATGATTCCACAAAGCGAAAGCCGAATTTCGGTTGCCGGAATGTAGTTCCCTCCGGTATCCCTGGGTCCGGATCGTACCCATCCGACGGCCCGATCCGGACAAAGGGGTCCTGACCGGCCCCAACGCCTGCCGCCGAGGGGGATACAGCGGACTCCGGCCCGGTAGGCTGGCGCCTTGCCCCGCCCGCCTCGAAAGGACCGCCGCCGTGCCGCAGTCCCACACCAGCGCACCCGACGCCAAGACCGCAGCACCGAGCGGTGGCGTGCAGTCCCTGGAGCGCGCCTTCGATCTGCTGGAGCGGATGGCCGACGCCGGTGGAGAGGTCGGCCTGAGCGAGCTCTCGGCAGCCAGCGGTCTGCCGCTGCCCACGATCCACCGGCTGATGCGCACCCTGGTCGCCTGCGGCTACGTACGCCAGCAGCCCAACCGGCGTTACGCGCTGGGCCCGCGCCTGATCCGGCTCGGCGAGTCGTCGGCCCGGCTGCTCGGGACCTGGGCCCGCCCCTATCTCGCGCGGCTGGTCGAGGAGACCGGGGAGACGGCGAACATGGCCCTGCTCGACGGGGACGAGGTCGTGTACGTCGCGCAGGTCCCGTCGAAGCACTCGATGCGGATGTTCACCGAGGTGGGACGGCGGGTCCTGCCGCACTCCACCGGAGTCGGCAAGGCGCTGCTCGCGCACACCTCACCGCCCGAGGTCAGGGCGCTGCTGGCGAGGACCGGAATGCCGGCCGCCACCGAGAAGACGATCACCACACCCGAGGGGTTCCTGGACGCCCTGGAGGTCGTGCGCCGCGCGGGGTACGCGGTGGACGACAACGAACAGGAGATCGGGGTCCGCTGCCTCGCGGTCCAGGTCCCCAACTCCCCCACGGCCGCGGCGATCTCGATCTCGGGTCCGGCGGGCCGGGTGACGGAGGAGGCGACCGAGCGGATCGTGCCGATCCTCCAGGGCATCGCCCTGGAGCTCTCGGCCACACTCGCGAGCGCGGGGCCCCAGCAGGCCTGATCCCCGCAGATTTGATCCGGCCGGGGCCCGGCGGATCCCGGCTCCGTACAGCGGTTCGGACGACCGGCGGTTCAGACGACCGGCGGTTCGGCCACCGGCACGGTGAGCCGCCCGTCGGCCATCGAAACCGTCCGGTCCATCCGGTCCAGATGCGCGTGGTCGTGGGTGACCAGCACCGTCGCCGTCCCGCGCGCCCGGGTCAGCGTGACCAGCAGGTCCAGCACGCCCGCACCCCGCTCGTGGTCGAGGGCGCTGGTGGGCTCGTCGACCAGCAGGACGGACGGCTCGTTCATCAGCGCCCGCGCGATGTTGACGCGCTGCCGCTGACCGCCGGAGAGCTGGTGCGGGCGTCGGCCCGCCTGCTCGGCGAGGCCCACCGCGTCCAGCAACTCCATGGCACGGCCGCGGACTTGGGCGGCCGGCCGCCCCGAGAGGTGCGCCATCACCTGGAGCTGCTCGGCGGCGGTCAGCGCGGGCAGCAGATTCGGCTGCTGGAAGACGATCCCGATGCGTTCGCGCCGGAGCGCCGCCTTCGCCGCTCGGTTCAGCGAGGCCGTGTCCGCCCCGTCGACGACCACCCGGCCCCGCTCCGGCGTCACCAGCGTCGCCGCCACGGCCAGCAGGCTGGACTTGCCGGATCCGGACGGTCCGACCACCGCGGTCAGCGAACCGGCCGGAACATCGAGGGTCACCGCGTCCAGCGCGACCACCCGGCCGTCCCCGTCGGGGTAGGTCAGCGTCACATCGTCCAGGGTCAGGGTCATCGTGCGCTCCCGAGAGCGGTCAGCGGGTCGACGGCGGTGATCCGCCGGATGGAGAGGGCCGCGCCGAGCACGCCGAGGGCGACGATCACGGCGGCCGGGAAGAGGGAGGTCAGCGGGTCGAGCACAAAGGGGACGCTCGCGGGCACGACGGCACCGACCCCGGCGGCGATGGCGGTGCCCAGCAGCGTCCCGGCCAGCAGCATCAGCACCGCCTGACCGAGAGCGTCGCGCAGCAGATACGGGGTGGAGGCGCCCAGCGCCTTCAGGACGGCGATGTCGCCGCTGCGCTGGATCGTCCAGACCGTGAAGAACGCGCCTATCACCATGGCCGAGATGACGAAGAGGAAGCCGCGCATCAGCTGCAGCGAGCCGTTCTCCGCCTGGTACGAGGGGAGCGCGCTCAGCGAACCGTCCAGGGTGAGCGTCTTCGTACCGGCCGCCCGGTCTCCCGCGCCGAGGTCCGCCCCGCCGGTGGTGGTCAGGGCCACCACACTGGCGTGCTCACCCGCGCGGAGCGAGGTCCAGGCGACCGGGGTGTGGCTGTACGAGTCGTCCCCGGCGACCGCCGTCACCTTGAGCTTCCTGCCGGAGAGCGTGACGGTGTCCCCGGCCGCCGCGCCCAGGTCGTCCGCGGCGCCCCTGGACAGCACCACACCGGAGTGCCCGGGCTCCGCGGGCGCCAGACCTGAGCCGGGCCGTACCGCGAACTCGGAGACCGCGGCCGTACGGCTGCCCGCTTCCGCGTTGCCGGTGCCGATGGCGACGGGCTGCGCGCTCTTCACCCCGGGCTGCGCGGCCCAGGTCCGCCAGGCGCTCTGCGGCAGCTGCGACCCGGTGAACGACGCGGACTGCCCCGAGGGCGGCGCGGCGAAGGCCAGGTGGTCGGCGGACAGGCCGGTGACGGCCGACGTGTTGTCCCTGGCCAGCCCGGCGGTCAGCCCGGACAGCAGTCCGACCAGCAGGGTGATGAGCACGATGACCGTCCCCATCAGGGCGAACCGGCCCCTGGCGAATCTCAGATCTCTCCATGCGACGAACATGTGCCCAACCCTGCGGGCACCGGGGGTGCTTGGGCATCGCGCCACGGATGGCTCCGGGCGGATCAAAAGACGGAGCCGGCAATCAAACTTTCGATTGAGGGCGTTCCGGGACGATCCGCCTACGCTGGGAGGATCATGGATCCCCGTGCACTGACCCCCGCGCTGCTCGTCCTGCGGCTCTGCCTCCATCTGCTGATGGCGGGGCTGCTGGTGCTGGCCGCGGTACGGGCGCTCGCCGGTCACACGGCGAACGCGCCCGCGGTGGTGGCGGCGGCCGCGGTGCTGGGCGCGGTGTATGGGGCGGGCGCGGTCTGGCCTTCGGTACGCACCTCGCGCCGGTCCGCCGCCGTCTGGCTCGGCGTGCTGGGACTCGCGTGGCTGGGGCTGCTCGTGCTCTCCCCTGACGGGCTGTGGGTGGCGTTCCCGCTGTACTTCCTCCAGCTGCATCTCCTGCCGGTGCGCTGGTCGGTGCCGCTGGTCGTCGTCACGGCGGGCGCGGCCATCGCCGCGTACGTGGGGCATGGGGCGGCGCTGAATCCGGGTGCGTTCATCGGCCCGCTCCTCGGGGCGGCGGTCGCCGTGGCCACCGTCCTCGGCTACCAGGTGCTCTACCGCGAGAGCGAGAGCCGCCGCCGGCTGATCGAGGAGCTGATCTCGACCCGGGCCGAACTCGCCGCAGCCGAACGGACCGCGGGCACGCTCGCCGAGCGCGAGCGGCTCGCCCGCGAGATCCACGACACCCTCGCCCAGGGGCTCTCCTCCATCCAGCTGCTGCTGCGGGCCGCCGGGCGCACCCTGCCCGCCGACGCGCCGGCCGCCGCCCACATCGAACAGGCCAGGCAGGCCGCGCAGGACAACCTGGCCGAGGCCCGCCGCTTCGTACGGGCGCTGTCGCCGCCCGCGCTGGAGCACGGTTCGCTGGCGGCCGCGCTCGACCGTCTCTGCACGGGCGGCCCCGGGCCGCGCGTCCGCTTCTCCACCAGCGGTACGCCGGTCGCGCTGCCCACGCCGTACGAGGTGGCGCTGCTGCGGATCGCGCAGTCGGCGCTCGCCAACACCGTCCAGCACGCCGGGGCGTCCCGCGCCGAGATCACCCTGAGCTTCATGGAGACCGCGGTCGCCCTGGACGTCGTCGACGACGGTTCCGGCTTCGATCCGCTGCTCGCGGGTGCCGCGTCCGGTGACGGGGGTTTCGGGCTGCCCGCCATGCGTTCACGCGTCGAGTCACTGGGCGGCACCTTCGCCGTCGAGTCCACACCGGGTCAGGGGACGGCCGTCGCGGTCACGCTGCCGCTGCCCGAATCCGAAGAGGTCCCCGTATCCGGAGGTGCGTCCCCATGACGATCCGGCTGCTGCTCGCCGACGACCATCCGGTGGTACGGGCCGGGCTGCGCGCCGTCCTCGACACCGAGCCGGGTTTCCGGGTGGCCGGGGAGGCGGCGACCGCCGAACAGGCCGTGGAGCTGGCCGCTTCGGGAGAGTTCGACGTCGTCCTGATGGATCTCCAGTTCGGCGCGGGCATGCACGGCGCGGAGGCCACGGCCGCCATCGCCGCCGTCGAGGGGGCGCCCCGGGTCCTGGTGCTGACGACGTACGACACGGACGCGGACATCCTGGCCGCCGTCGAGGCCGGTGCGAGCGGCTATCTGCTGAAGGACGCGCCGCCCGAGGAGCTGGCCGCCGCTGTGCGGACCGCGGCGGCGGGCCGCTCGGCGCTGGCGCCCGCCGTCGCGCACCGGCTGATGGACCGGATGCGCGCACCGGGTGAGTCGCTCACCCGCCGGGAGCTGGAGGTGCTGCAGCTGGTCGGGGACGGTCTGTCGAACCAGCAGATCAGCAAGGCGCTGTTCCTCAGCCAGGCGACGGTGAAGTCCCATCTGGTGCACATCTACGCCAAGCTGGGTGTGGACTCCCGTACTTCGGCGGTGGCCGTTGCATCGGCGCGGCGGCTCATCCGCCGTGCCGGTGGCTCAGCACATTGACCACCTTGCCGTTCGGATCCCGTACGAAGAACCGCCGTACGCCCCACTCCTCGTCCCGCAGCGGGTGCACGATCTCCGCCCCCGCGGCCAGCACCGCCGCGTACACCGCGTCCACGTCCCCCACCTCGACGGAGAGGTCGGGCTGCACGGCGGCGCTCGCGTCGTGCGTGGTGAGGGTGATCTGTGCGGTGGGGTTGACGGACGAGGCGAGCGTCATGACCCAGCCCTGGTTCATGACCTCGCCGAGCCCGAGCAGACCGTAGAAGTCCCGGCTCTCCGCCATGGCGTGCGTCGTGATGTCCGGCACCACCCTGCGGACGGACATCAGCAGGCCGCCATCATGAGCCCGATCCGAACAGCTCCACCGCGTTCCGCACCTCGGAGAGCGACACCGCGAGTGCGCTGACCGAGCCGATCGCCCCCGCGACCAGCAGCAACGAGCGACGCAGCCGCAGGATTTCCGGCACTCCGCTCCGGGCCATCTCCTCCAGAGCCGCCAGTTCGTCCTCGGCGATGGCACGGTCCGGGAACTGGGCCGGGTGAGCGGCCAGTTCACAGCGGAGCCGGGAGACGGAGGCGCTGAGCTCCGACACTCTCGGGTCCTCACCGATGCCCGTTACGCGTTTCTGCCCCGCACTTCGCAACAAAGTTCCCCCTCGCACCACTCTGTGCCGGTCATTCCCTACGGTTGATCGACCGTGTGGCGCTGGTCGGACACCGCGGGTCACGAGTCAGTTAACGCCACCACTCGTCGTTCTCGCCACTCCACAGCGGGAATTCAGCCGGACGAGGTGGTGTCCATGAAGTATCCAGTCCTGATGCGATACGAAGGCGGAACCGAAGTGAACAACACGGACACGGATGCCTTCCGGCCGGGACCTGACCGGCCGGCCGGACCGGTGGTCGCGGGACTGCTGCTCGCGGCGGGCGGCGGCCGGCGGCTCGGCGGACGCCCCAAGGCCCTGCTCGAGCACCGCGGCCGGCCGCTGGTCGAGCACGCGGTCCGGGTCCTGCGCGAGGGGGGCTGCGGTCCGGTCCATGTCGTACTGGGTGCCGCCGCGGACGACGTACGGAAGCGGGCCGAACTGTCCGGCTGCGTGCTGGCCGACAACCCCGGGTGGGAGGAGGGCATGGGGTCGTCGCTGCGCGCCGGACTCGCGTCACTCGCCGGGTCGGGCGCGGACGCCGCCCTCGTCCTGCTGGTGGACCAGCCGGGAATCGGGGCGGCGGCGGTGGCCCGGGTACGCGAGGCGGGCGGCTCCGCGACCAGCCTGGTGGCCGCCTCGTACGAGGGGAAGCGCGGCCACCCGGTCCTCTTCGGCGCCGACCGCTGGGCGGACATCGCGGCGACCGCGGTCGGGGACCGCGGGGCCCGCAGCTACCTCAAGGCCCACCAGGCGGCCATCACCCTGGTGGAGTGCTCCGACATCGCCGAGGAGTACGACATCGACACCGTCGAAGACCTGTTCCACTTGGAGTGACCGACCTGGCACTCTGCGACGAATTCTGTCGATCCGGAGAATCTCGATGTCAACATACGTTGAACTTCCACCATGAGGAAACTAGTATCCACACGTCAGAAGCGCTCTGTGCCCCGCAGAGCGCCTGCGGCCGTATCGCGACCCCGTGGCACTCCGTGCCACCATGAGAGTCCCGCGGCCGTCAAGTACCGCCCGCTGAAGGAGTGACAGCTCATGTCCGCACCGGCGCCGTCTCCGCTGGCCATCGTCGATGCCGAGCCCCTGCCCCGGCAGGACGAGGTTCTCACCGATGCGGCCCTGGCCTTCGTGGCCGAGCTGCACCGGCGGTTCACCCACCGCCGTGATGAGCTGCTCGTCCGCCGTGCCGACCGCCGCGCCGAGATCGCCCGGACGTCCTCGCTCGATTTCCTCCCGGAGACCGCGAGCATCCGTAACGACGACAGCTGGAAGGTGGCGCCGGCCCCGGCCGCGCTCAACGACCGCCGCGTCGAGATCACCGGCCCGACCGACCGCAAGATGACCATCAACGCCCTGAACTCGGGCGCCAGGGTCTGGCTCGCAGATTTCGAGGACGCGTCCGCCCCGACCTGGGAGAACGTTGTCACAGGCCAGCTCAATCTGACCGACGCCTATGAGCGCCGGATCGACTTCACGGACCCGAAGTCCGGCAAGTCGTACGCGCTGAAGCCCGCCGCCGAGCTCGCGACCGTCGTGATGCGCCCGCGCGGCTGGCACCTCGACGAGCGCCACCTCGTGCTGGACGACCGTCCCGTCCCCGGCGCGCTGGTCGACTTCGGCCTGTACTTCTTCCACAACGCCAAGCGCCTCATCGAGCTCGGCAAGGGCCCGTACTTCTACCTCCCGAAGACCGAGTCCCACCTGGAGGCGCGCCTCTGGAACGAGATCTTCGTCTTCGCGCAGGACTACGTCGGCGTCCCGCAGGGCACCGTCCGCGCGACCGTCCTGATCGAGACGATCACGGCGGCGTACGAGATGGAGGAGATCCTCTACGAGCTGCGCGACCACGCGTCCGGGCTGAACGCGGGACGCTGGGACTACCTGTTCTCCATCGTCAAGAACTTCCGCGACGGCGGCTCCAAGTTCGTCCTGCCGGACCGCAATCTGGTCACGATGACGGCGCCGTTCATGCGCGCGTACACCGAACTCCTGGTCCGCACCTGCCACAAGCGCGGCGCGCACGCCATCGGCGGCATGGCCGCCTTCATCCCCTCCCGGCGCGACGCCGAGGTCAACAAGGTGGCCTTCGAGAAGGTCAAGGCGGACAAGGACCGCGAGGCCGCCGACGGCTTCGACGGCTCCTGGGTCGCCCACCCGGACCTGGTGCCGATCGCCATGAAGTCGTTCGACGCGGTCCTCGGCGAGAACCCGAACCAGAAGCAGCGCCTGCGCGAGGACGTCGCGGTGGCACCGGGCGACCTGATCGCGATCGACTCCCTGGACGCCAAGCCGACGTACGAGGGCCTGGTCAACGCGGTCCAGGTCGGCATCCGCTACATCGAGGCATGGCTGCGCGGCATGGGCGCGGTGGCCATCTTCAATCTGATGGAGGACGCCGCGACGGCGGAGATCTCCCGCTCGCAGATCTGGCAGTGGATCAACGCGAACGTGGTCTTCGAGAACGGCGAACACGCGACGGCCGAGCTGGCCCGGAAGATCGCGGCGGACGAACTGACCGCGATCGAGAAGGAGATCGGCGAGGAGGCGTTCGCAGCGGGCAAGTGGCAGCAGGCGCACGACCTCCTGCTGACGGTGTCCCTGGACGCCGACTACGCGGACTTCCTCACCCTGCCCGCGTACGAGCAGCTGGGGAGCTGAGGCACCACCCGCCGGCTGTGCGACACCGGTCGCGCGGCCCGCTGATCGCTGGGGCTGCCCCGGAGCTGTACGGCTCCGGGGCAGCCCCAGCTGTTTTCCGGGCGTGCACGGGGACGGGCGCCGCGCCAGGCCCTGGGACAGGCACCTTCCGGCGCCCGCCAGAACTCCCGCACCCTCGCCCGCACCCCCGCCCGACCAGGCAGGATGCCGGTGAGTCCAAGGGATTCTCCGCCGACCGATGAGTTCTCGTAACGGGTCCGGTCTGAAGGGTATGGACACGGATACGCACACCGATGCACCCAAGGAACCCGACAGCGCTCTGCCCGATCTGGAGCCCCCGGCGCGGTACATGGCGAAGCTCGCCGACGCCGTCAGCGACGCACAGCTGGGTGATCCCACACCCTGCCCGGACTTCGCGGTCCGGGACCTGCTCGCCCACATCTCCGGACTGACGGTGGCGTTCCACTCGGCGGCAGGGAAGGAATTCGGGCCGCACACCGACACGGCCCCGGGCACCGGCGCCGGCCCCGAACTCGCCGCGGACTGGCGGACGGCGCTGCCCCGGCAGTTGGAGGAGCTGATCGTGGCCTGGCACTCCCCCGCCGCGTGGGAGGGCGACACCAGGGCGGGCGGATTCACCTTCCCCGCCACGGTCGCCGGACGGATCGCACTGAACGAGCTGGTCGTGCACGGCTGGGACCTGGCCCGCGCGACCGGTCAGCGGTACGCACCCGATCCGGCGAGCCTCGGCGTCTCGTACGCACTGCTCGCTCCGGCGGACAGCCCGGCGCGCGAGCCTGCCTTCGGCCCGGCGGTCGAGGTGCCGCAGGACGCGCCGTTCCTGGACCGGGTGATCGGCCTCAGCGGGCGCAGCCCGGACTGGAAGCCTTAGGGTCTTCCGTTCGGATCAGGCCGGGCTCGCGTCCGGCAGGGTGGTCCTGCTGCGGCGCAGCCTGAGGGGTGCGTAGACGGCGAGCGCGGTGAGGAAGGCCGCGTAGTAGGCCAGGTCGGCGCCGTGCAGTGCCGCAGCCACCGGGCCTGTGTAGAGGCCCGTGTTCATGAACGGAACCGCTGCGGCGAAGGCCGCGCAGAATGCCACCAGAGCGGGCCTGCCGGACCGCGAGCGGACGCTCTCCGCTGTGGGATCGACCGGTTCGCCCGCGCGAGCCCGTGCGAACCAGTCGACAGCGACGACGGCGACGAAGCCGGGGATCCAGTAGCCGACGAAGAGCAGTACGTTCTGGAAGCGCGCGGCGGTGTCGGCGGCATGCATCCACAGCACCAGCGGGAAACCGAGTACGGCGGCGAGAGCGGCCGCGAACGGACGCGGGACGCGCAGACCGATGGTCTGCAGAGCCAGCGAGCCGCTGTAGTCGTTCATGGCATTGCTGCACAGAGCGGCCAGCGCCACGGCCAGCAGCCCCACCGCGCCGAGCAGGCCGCCGCCCAGCAGCCTGTCGACGCCCCGGGCGGTCTGGTCGGTGAAGACGGTGGCCCCCCACAACCCGAGTGCCTGGACGGCCACGAAGGAGACGCTGACGCCGAGGAGCGTGTACCAGAACATACGCGGCCGGGAGGTGTCCTGCGGCAGGTAGCGGCTGAAGTCGCTGGCGTACGGAGCCCACGACAGCGCCAGACTCAGGGCGATGGTACTGGTCAGTACGAACGCGCCGACGCGGTCGGCGCCGTGGGCACTGCCGGCGGCCGCGGGGTGGACGCTGTCCGGGAGCCTGAAGGCCAGGGCGACGAAAGCGGCGGCGAGCACGAAGGTCATCAGCTTCTGCAGCCGGTGGATCGCTTCGTAGCCCAGCACTCCGAGTGACCCTTGTCCCACCATCATCACCAGCACACCCAGCCAGAACGGCCAGCCGCAGAGCCGGGCCAGCGCGTCCCCGCCGAACAGCCCGATGAGCGCGTCCCAGGCCACCGACGACAGCCATTGCAGCAGGCCGGGCACCGTGACGGACCGGCCGAACGCGAGCCGGGCCAACGGCAGCTGGCCTGCCCCGGTGCGGCTGCCCCAGGTTCCGAGGTACGCGGTGGGAACAGCGCCGATCAAGGTGCCCAGCACAACGGCCAACAGGGCGGTGGGCAGGTCCAGACCGAGCGCGATACCGACGGTTCCGGTGAACACGCCGGTCATGGTGAGATTCGGGGCGAACCACACGGTGAAAAGCCGGCCGGGGCCGCCGTAGCGGTGCTGCCCGGGCACCGGCGCGATCCCGCGGGCCTCGATCCGCAGGTCGCCGGGCTCGGCGGGCATCCGGCCGTCGAAGACGGACCGAGGGCCTGTGGCCGTGCTGCTGGGAGCAGGTGGCAATGACATTGAGCGACATCCCTCCGCCAGTACTAACTGGTTCAGGTTCGGCGGGTGTGATCTCAGCCCCTGGGCGGGGCACCCCGTGTCCGGTACGACTGCAAGACTAACGGGCAGCGTCACGCTGTCCATGGAGAGGGTGCGTGGCTGCGGAGGGCGGCCCCGACGGGTGCCGGGTCTCAGTGGTCACCGGGCCGAACAGCCGCGCCCGGCCGCTCAGCTGGTGAAGAAGTCGCTGACCGCGGCCGAGAACTGTCCGGGCTCCAGGGCGTGCACGGTGTGGCCGACCGGGATCGTGATCGTCCGGGAGTCGGGGATCCCCGCCGCCATGTCGGGAATCCGCTCCTGCGACATGGAGCTGTCGGGGCCGCCGGCCACGATCAGTGTCGGGGCGACGATCTCGCCGAGCCGCTCGGCCCACTCGGGAGGAGGATCCCGGAGCTCGTTCTTGATGGCGAGCACCACGTTCCAGTCGTAGTCGACCGGCGCTTCGGGGCGCTCCGGTTCGGCCGCCTCCCTGGGGTACGGGGGCGGGGCCTCCTCCAGGACGAGCCGTTCCACCCGGTCCGCGTGCTCCTGGGCGAGCAGATAGGCGACGACGCCGCCCATGGAGTGGCCGACGACACCGACCCGGTCCAGTTCCAGTTCGTCCAGGAAGCCCAGCACGTCGTCGCGCATGAGCTCGAACGAGTACTCGTCCGGCCAGTCGCTCTCCCCGTGTCCCCGCAGGTCGAGGGCGTACACCCGCCACTCGTTGCCGAGTGCCCGGCCGGTCTCCTCCCAGGTCGCGGATGAGCCGCCGAGACCGTGCAGCAGCACCACCGGCGCGCCGAAGGGGTCGCCCCAG
This sequence comes from Streptomyces sp. NBC_00466, assembly GCF_041433995.1. NCBI lineage: Bacteria > Bacillati > Actinomycetota > Actinomycetes > Kitasatosporales > Streptomycetaceae > Streptomyces > Streptomyces sp. NBC_00466. Next base: position 458,169 of record NZ_CP107896.1, read on the forward strand.
GTGCGGTACGCGAGCCGTACGTCGCCGACATCGACTACTGAGTGATCGTCCATACCGCAGACGCTACCGCGCGCGGGCCGGTACCTCCGCCGCCGTGGCGCACGGGTGTCACCCGGCGACATGGAGTCACATTCGGGCAAAATAGGCCATAGAACTCTCAGCCATCCCGACTCAACCCAGCGAGTCAGCGATCGGGAATGATCGAGGGCGCGCCCAATTCGCTCAACTCCTTTCTCCCCGGGGGGTGTACGGCCTCTTGGGCAGCTGATAGGAAAGCTTCCTAACAGAACACCGACGCTCGAACTCCCCTTGGAGGACCGGTGAAAGCCCCCCACCGCACCACCGCTGGACGCAGCAAGAGGATCATCACGCGCACCGTGCTCGGGCTGGCCCTGGTGGCCGTACCGGCCACCGCGTACGCGGCCAACGCCCCTGCGGACCACGTGAGTTTGCGCAGCATGCAGCACAGCACACAGCACGGCACGGCGCAGAGCGCACACCGCGCCGTCTCCGCGACCGGACTCGACGACCCGGCGAAGAAGGAGATCGCCATGCAGCTGGTCTCCAGTGCCGAGAACTCCTCGCTGGACTGGAAGGCCCAGTACAAGTACATCGAGGACATAGGAGACGGTCGCGGCTACACCGCCGGCATCATCGGGTTCTGCTCGGGCACCGGCGACATGCTGGACCTGGTGAAGCTGTACACCGACCGGGAGCCGGGCAACCCGCTCGCCAAGTACCTCCCCGCCCTGGAGAAGGTCAACGGCAGCGACTCGCACTCGGGCCTCGGCTCGGCCTTCGAGAGCGCGTGGAAAACCGCGGCCAAGGACACCAAGTTCCAGACCGCGCAGAACGACGAGCGCGACCGGGTCTACTTCAACCCGGCGGTCAAGCAGGGCAAGACGGACGGCATCGGGGTCCTGGGCCAGTTCGCGTACTACGACGCCATCGTCATGCACGGTGACGGCGACGACAAGACCAGCTTCAGCTCCATCCGCAAGAGGGCGCTGGCCAAGGCCAAGACCCCGGCCCAGGGAGGCAACGAGACCACGTATCTCAACGCCTTCCTCGACGCCCGCGTGTGGGCGATGCAGCAGGAGGAGGCCCACAGTGACACCAGCCGGGTCGACACCGAACAGCGCGTCTTCCTGAAGAACGGCAATCTCGACCTGCACACGCCGCTCAAGTGGAAGGTCTACGGGGACCCGTACAGCATCAGCTGACCGGTCCGCGGGTACCGGAGGGACCGGACGCCGATGGTCCTGCGGTCCGCGCACACCTGCGGGGCGCGTTCCGCACCAGTGGTGCGGTCCGCGCCCCGTATGTCATGCCACGGTCAGTCACAGCATTGTCGGTCACAGCACTGTCAGTGGAGTGCGGCTGCCGCCTTGGCCACGGCCTGGTGCGTCGCGTTGTCCTCGCCGGCCGGCCCGTCGGCATCCTCCGTGGACCCGGCGCCCTTCCTGCGCCCCAGGTGGTTGAAGGCCAGGTTGAGCACGATGGCCACCACACACCCGGTGGAGATGCCCGAGTCGAGCACCACCAGCACGTTCTTCGGGAACGAGTGGTAGAAGTCCGGCGCCGCGATCGGGATCAGCCCGATACCCAGCGAGGTGGCGACGATCAGGGCGTTCTCGCCCTTCTCCATGGCCGCGCCCGCCAGGGTCTGGACACCGCTCGCGGCGACCGAGCCGAAGAGCACGATCCCGGCACCGCCCAGCACCGGCAGCGGCACGAGCGCGATCGCGGCCGCGGCCATCGGACAGAGGCCGAGCAGGATCAGGATCCCGCCGCCGGTCGCCACGACGTACCGGCTGCGCACCTTGGTCATCGCCACCAGGCCGATGTTCTGTGCGAAGGCGCTCGCCATGAAGCTGTTGAAGAACGGGCTGATCAGGCTGGAGACGGTGTCGGCGCGCAGTCCGCCCTCGATGGTCCGCTCGTCGGCGGGCCGGCCCACCACCTTGCCGAGCGCCAGCATGTCGGCGGTCGACTCGGTCATACAGACGAGCATCACGATGCACATCGAGATGATCGCGGAGATCTCGAACTGCGGGGCGCCGAAGTGGAAGGGCGTCGGGAACCCGACCGGGTCGGCGTTGCGCATCGCGTCGAAGCTGGTCATGCCCATCGGTATGGCGGCGACCGTACCGATCACCAGACCCAGCAGGATGGCGATCTGCTGGAGGAAACCGCGGAGCAGTTTCCGCAGGGCCAGGACGATCACCAGGGTGAGCGCGGCCATGCCGATGTTCTTCATCGAGCCGTAGTCCGCGGCCCCCTGGGTCCCCTGCGACCAGCCGAAGGCGACCGGCAGCAGCGACACCCCGATGAGGGTGATGACGGTGCCGGTGACGACCGGCGGGAAGAACCGGAGCAGCTTGCTGAAATACGGGGCGAGTATGAACCCCAGCACGCTCGCCACGATGATCGCGCCGAAGATCACGGCGATGCCGTCGTGTCCACGGCCCTTGCCGATGGCGATCATCGGGCTGACTCCGCCGAACGAGACACCGTTGACGAACGGCAGCCGGGAACCGACCCGCCAGAACCCGAGGGTCTGGAACAGGGTGGCGATGCCCGCGGTGAACAGGGCCGCCCCGACGAGGAAGGCGGTCTCCTTGGCGCTGAGCCCCACGGCGGGGCCCACGATCATCGGCGGGGCGACAACTCCCGCGTACATCGCGGCCACATGCTGAAGGCCGCTGCTGAACATCTTGAAGGGCGGCAGGATTTCATCGACCGGGTGCTTCGCAGCGGTCCTTCCCTTGTCCGCTGAGATGGTGCCGGGGTCCTCGGAGGTCGCTCCGGGGGCTCCGGGTGATTCGGTGTCGGCGGCTGTTACTGCTGCATCAGTGCGAAACCTGGGCTCGGCGGCCACGGCGGCTCCTCCGGTCGGGTACACGTCGGCGGTGACGTGGGTGTCAGGGAGGTGGTGCGGAATGCAGGTGCGGCTGCGGGAGGGGTAAGGGCGGTACTGCTGTGTTTCTCGGTCAAGTACCGGGCGGGGCACGGGAGTTCCGGGGAGGGCTTCCGGGTACGTCACCGCCCCGGAGGGCGTGTGCACTCTGGGCACACACCCCCCGGTCACGGCTGCCGTGAACCCCGCTCGGGTTCGCGGCCGCCGGCCGGGGACCGTCCTCCCCGGCCGGAGCTTGTCGGACGTCAGGCCTGCGCGGCGATCTGCGCCAGGCGCCGGGCCTCGTCCCGCGTGGAGCGGGCGATGGCGTCCTCGTCCACCGTGGTCAGGTGGTTGTCCTCGACGACGGGCTTGCCGTTGACGAGGGAGAGCGTGACGGGGGCTGCGGCGCCGAAGACGAGCGCGGTCACCGGGTCGGCGATGGACGCGTGGGCGAGGGTGTCCATCTTCCACAGCACCAGGTCGGCCAGCTTCCCCGGTTCCAGCGAACCGATCTCCGCGGCACGGCCCAGGACCTGGGCTCCGCCGTACGTGCCGAGGCGCAGCGCCTGACGTGCGTTGAGGGCCGCTTCGCGGTGGGCGCCGAGGCGGTTGATGAGCAGGGCGTTGCGCAGTTCGGTGTGCAGCTCGCCGGACTCGTTGGACGCGGTGCCGTCGACCCCGAGGCCGACCGGCACGCCGGCCCTGAGCATGTCGGGGACGCGGGCGATCCCGGCCGCCAGGCGGGCGTTGGAGGACGGGCAGTGGGCGACGCCGGTCCCGGTCCGCGCGAAGGCGGCGATGTCGGAGTCGTTCATGTGGACGCAGTGCGCCATCCACACGTCGTCACCGAGCCAGCCGGTCGACTCGAAGTAGTCGGTCGGGCCCATCCCGAACAGCTCCTTGCAGAACTGCTCCTCCTCCACGGTCTCGCTGCCGTGGGTGTGCAGGCGTACGCCCTTGCGGCGCGCCAGCTCGGCCCCCTGCTTGAGCAGTTCGGTCGAGACGGAGAAGGGCGAGCAGGGCGCGACGGCGACCTGGGTCATCGAGTCGAACGAGGCGTCGTGGTGCTGGTCGACCGTCGCCTCGGTGGCCGCGAGCGCGCCTTCGAGGGTCTCGACGGCGAAGTCAGGGGGCAGCCCGCCGTCCTTCTTGCTGCGGTCCATGGAGCCGCGGGCCAGCGTGAACCGTACGCCCATCTCGGCGGCGGCGCCGATGACGGCGCTCGACAGGTCGCCGGAGCCCTGCGGGAAGACATAGTGGTGGTCCATCGCGGTGGTGACACCACCGCGGGCCATCATCGCGAGGGATCCCTGCGCGGCCGAGCGGACCATCTGCTCGTCGATGCGCGCCCAGGTCGGGTAGAGCGCGACGAGCCAGTTGAAGAGATTGTGGTCGGTGGCCACACCCCGGGTGATCCACTGGTAGAAGTGGTGGTGGGTGTTGACCAGACCCGGGGTCACCAGGTGTCCGGTGCCGTCGATCCGGCGCACGACGCCGGTGAGTCCGTCGGGGGCCTTGCCCGCGCCGACGGATTCGATGCGGTTCCCTGCGACCACGACATGGCCCGATGCGTACTCGGTGTCGTGGGCGTCGACTGTCGCGATGGCTACGTTCTCAATGACCGTGCGCGCGGCTGCCGTTGCTGCCATGGGGATACCTTCTCTCGCAGTGGCGATGTGGGCACGGCAGGACCCCAGGAGGATTTGAGTGCCGCAGCCGCGTGGCTCCGGGTGCCGAAGTAGTGAAGTGAAGTGGTGTGGCGGGTCCGGGTCCGGTACGCCGCCGCCGGCTGAGGCGGCCTGCGGCGGCGTACCGGCACGGGTTCAGAGGTTGGTCATGTCGACCGGGATACGGGGCTCGGCGCCGTCCCGCAGGATGGTCGCCTCGATGAGTCCGTACGGGCGGTCGGCCGCGAAGTAGACCTCGTTGTCGTTCTTGAGCCCGAAGGGCTCCAGGTCCACCAGGAAGTGGTGGCTGTTCGGCAGCGAGAAGCGGATCTCGTCGATCTCGCTGCGGCTGTTGATGATCCGCGCACCCATCTGGTACATGGTCTGCTGCAGCGAGAGCGAGTACGTCTCGGCGAAGGCCTGGAGCATGTGCTTCTTGCTCTGCTCGTAGGACTTGTTCCAGTTGGGCATGCGGTCCGCGTCGCTGGACCAGTTGTAACGCCACTGGGAGGAGACCGCGGTCGCGAGGATCCGGTCGTACGCCTCCTTGAGCGTCGTGTACTTGTCCTTGGCGTAGCCCCAGAACTCCGAGTTGGTGGAGTTCATCACCTTCAGGTCCTTCAGACCCGAGATGACCTGCCACTTCTCACCGTCGAAGGTGATCTCGGCGGTGCGCAGTTCCTGGCCCTTGCGGACGAAGGAGTGCTGCACCTCGTCGGCCCCGATGAACTGCGAGCTGGCGTCGGAGGTGGCGATGCGCTCCCAGGCGTACTCCTCGATCCGGATCCTGGCCCGGTGGATCCCTTCCTGGCTGGTCACGAAGTGCCGGGCCAGATGGATGCCGAACTGTTCGGCGGACTCGATGCCGTGCTCCTTGGCGAACGCGTACACCGTGTTCTTGGTGGTGTCGGTCGGCAGGACGTTGGCGTTGGAGCCGGAGTAGTGGACCTCGTCCATCTCGCCGGAGAGGGCGACCGAGACGTTCAGGTCCTTGATGTGGTGGGTGTCGCCGTCCCGCGTGATCTTGACTACGCGGTTCTCTGCTTTGCCGTACTGGTTCTGGCCGAGAATCGTGGGCATGTCGGTGCTAGCTCCCTCGGTATACGGAGTAGCCGAACGGGTTGAGCAGCAGCGGTACGTGGAAGTGCTCACCCGGGACGACGGCGAATGTGATCGCCACCTCCGGGAAGAAAGCGCCGCTGTCCCTTACGCGGGGGGCGTCCTGCTGTGCCTCGGCTTGTTTCTTGGAGAAGTACGCCTCGGTTTCGAAATCGAGGCGTACGTGGGTTGTTCCTTCCGGCAGGGCCGGCAGGTCCTTGCAGCGCCCGTCGGCGTCGGTCGCGGATCCGCCCAGCGCCGTCCACTGCTCGCCGTGGCCGCTGCGCGCGGCGAGCGAGATGGCGACACCTTCAGCGGGGCGTCCCACGCTGGTGTCCAGGATGTGCGTGGACACCGAAGCGGTGGTCTGCGTGCTCAAGACCTTCACTCTCCTTCTTCCGCGGCCGCCGCGTTCTCCGCGGTGGCCGCTGCGACCTGATTCAGCCGGATGCGGTTGATCTTGCCCAGTTCGGTGCGCACGATCGCGCACTCCTGCTCGGGCGTATTGCCGGACCGGGCCTTCATCGCGTCGCGCATCTGCTCGCCGGTGGCACCGGTCGCGCAGATCAGAAAGACATGTCCGAACTTCTCCTGGTAGGCCAGGTTCAGTTCGAGCATCTCGGCCTTGAGCTCCTCGGTGGCTCCGGCCATCCCCCGCTGTTCACGGGAGGACGTCGGGTCTCCGGGTTTCGGCCGCCCGATCGGCGGGTGCCCAGCCATCGCCTCGGCCAGATCCTCCGCGGTCAGCTCCGCCGTGGCGGCGTCACTTGCGCGAAAGAGGGCTTCAGCTGTGGCGTACGGGCGCTGGGCGAGGATTTTGCTCTCCCAGACCGAACTGGCGCAGACCTCGTGGAGCACGGCTCGCGCCGCACTGTCCCGCAGGGTGTTGAACCGGGCGAGACCCTCGGGGGTTCCGGGGTTCTCCCCCGGCAAGCGCTCTGGACTCGAAGTCACGGGGACCTCCGTGGCCTTGTATGGGCCTTGTGCTGGACGGGCTGCGGATAGCTAACGCCCTCGGAAACACCACGTCAACACTTTGTTGAAAACTTGGTGAGACAAAAACCGCCGCCCGGCATCCCGGACGGCGGTTGTCGGACGCGGCGGGGCCCACCCGGCCGCCACGGCGGCGCTCAGTCACCCTTGGCGACGTTTTCCCGGTTCAGGTAGTTGTAGACGGTGAAGCGGCTGACCCCGAGGGCGCCCGCGACGGTCTCCACGCCATGACGTACGGAGAAGGCGCCGCGCGCCTCCAGTATCCGCACCACGGCCTGTTTCGTCTTACGGTCCAGCTCCGAGAGCGGCACCCCGTGCCGTCGCTCCAGCGCCGCCAGGATGTGGTCGAGGGAGTCCGAGAGCTGCGGCAGCCGCACGGCCAGGACGTCCACCCCCTCCCAGGCGAGCACGACGTCGTCCTCCCTCGCCTGGTCCGGTACGAGGATCTCGGCCCCCATGGCGTCGACCAGCGGCTTCACCGCCGCGACGAGTGGGTGGTCTCCCGGCTCGGTCACTTCTGGTCCTCCCCGTCCTGCCCGATCACGTTCACCTGGAGGGAGACCCGGGTGGCGCCCGCGCCCAGCGCCCGGCGGAGCAGCGCGTCCACCGCGGTCAGCACCGCGTCGGACTCGCCCTCGGCGGTGTTGCCGAACGGTCCGACATCCACCGCGTCCAGCTCGGCGGCCTGGATGACCTCCCGGGCGACCACCGCATGGGGCGGCGCATCGTCCAGATCAAAGGGCTCCGTCGTGAATTCCACTCTCAATCGCACGCGCACAACCTACTGCGCGGGGGACAAAAAAAGGCAGGCCCACTTGACAGCTCAGCAGGACGACAGGCAATCTTCCATCAAGTAGAAAGTAACTTCCGCAATACGGAAGGAGCGCCGAACGCCTTATGGGCTACACGGACCAGCGCTTCGATGTGAACCTCTCGATCCTCTTCACGGAACTCCCGCTTCTGGAGCGTCCCGCGGCTGCCGCCGCGGCCGGTTTCAGCGCGGTCGAGCTGTGGTGGCCCTGGATCGAGACCCCCACCCCTCCGCAGGCCGAGCTCGACGCCCTCAAAAAGGCACTCGACGACGCCGGCACCCAGCTGGTGGGTCTCAACTTCTACGCCGGCCGGCTCCCCGGCCCGGACCGGGGCGCGCTCTCCGTTCCCGGCCAGGAGTCCGACCGTTTCCGCGCCAACATCGACATCGCGGCCGACTTCGCCGCGTCGGTCGGCTGCAAGGCGCTCAACGCGCTCTACGGCAACCGTGTCGAAGGTGTGGACCCGGCGGTCCAGGACGAGCTGGCCCTGGAGAACCTCACGGTAGCGGCCCGCGCCGCCGGCCGGGTGGGCGCGATCCTGCTCATCGAGGCGCTCAACAAGCCGGAGTCGCCGCTCTGCCCGCTGGTCAGCACTCCGGCGGCGATCGACGTGGTCAACAAGGTCAACGCCCTGACCGGGCTCGGGAACGCGAAGTTCCTGCTCGACCTGTACCACCTGTCGATGAACGGCGAGGACCTCAACGAGGTCATCGACACCTACGCCGCGCAGACCGGCCACGTGCAGATCGCGGACAACCCCGGCCGCGGCGCACCCGGTACGGGTTCGCTGCCGCTGGAGGACCTGCTCGACCGGCTGACCAAGGCCGGCTACGACGGCTGGGTCGGCCTGGAGTACAAGCCGGGCGACCGGCCGAGTGCCGACGCCTTCGGCTGGCTCCCCAACTGACCATCTCCACCCGCGTGTTGAAAGAGGACCCCCGCATGAGCAATCTCCCCAAGGTCGCATGGATCGGCCTCGGCATCATGGGCTCCCCGATGTCCGAGAACCTGATCAAGGCCGGCTACTCGGTGACCGGCTACACCCTGGAGCAGGACAAGCTGGACCGGCTGGCTGCCGCAGGCGGCACCGCCGTGTCCTCGATCGCCGAAGCGGTGCGCGACGCCGACGTGGTGATCACCATGGTGCCCGCATCGCCGCACGTCGAGGCCATCGCGTACGGTCCTGACGGCATCCTGGAGAACGCCAAGGCGGGCGCGCTGCTGATCGACATGTCGTCGATCACCCCGCAGACCTCGGTCGACCTGGGCAAGGCGGGCGGCGAGAAGGGCCTTCGCGTCCTCGACGCCCCGGTCTCCGGCGGCGAAGCCGGTGCCATCGAGGCCGTACTCTCCATCATGGTCGGCGGCGAGCAGGCCGACTTCGACGCCGCCAAGCCGATCCTGGACGCGCTGGGCAAGACCATCGTGCTCTGCGGTCCGCACGGTTCGGGCCAGACGGTGAAGGCCGCCAACCAGCTGATCGTCGCCGTCAACATCCAGGCGTGCGCCGAGGCCGTGGTCTTCCTGGAGAAGTCCGGTGTGAACCTCAGCGCGGCCCTCGACGTCCTGAACGGCGGGCTGGCCGGTTCGACCGTCCTGACGCGCAAGAAGGACAACTTCCTGAACCGCGACTTCAAGCCCGGCTTCCGGATCGACCTGCACCACAAGGACATGGGCATCGTCACCGACGCCGCCCGCAACGTCGGCGCCGCGCTTCCCGTGGGCGCGGTCGTCGCCCAGCTGGTCGCCTCGCTGCGCGCCCAGGGTGACGGCGGCCTCGACCACTCCGCCCTGCTGCGCTCGGTCGAGCGGCTCTCCGGCCAGCAGGCCTGACGCCCGCCGCCGCACCTCCGGGGCACCGTCCGGCCCCTTCCGAACTCCGGTCCGCGGCAGCGCTGACACCTGTCCTGTCGCGCCCAGGCGCTGCCGCGGTCCGGTCTCCTCACCTCAATTTCAACAAACTGTTGACGTAGCGTTCGCGGCGTATTTACGCTCCTCAAGCCGTCAGCAGCCCCAGTACGGAAGGTCCACGATGTCGAAGCGCGTGCTTACGACCGAGTCAGGCGCCCCGGTCGCCGACAACCAGAACTCTGCCACCGCCGGCGTCGGCGGTCCGATCCTCATCCAGGACCAGCACCTGCTGGAGAAGCTCGCCCGGTTCAACCGTGAGCGCATCCCGGAGCGTGTCGTCCACGCCCGCGGCTCCGGTGCGTACGGCTACTTCGAGGTGACCGACGACGTCACCGGCTTCACCCGCGCCGACTTTCTCTCCAGCGTGGGCAAGCGCACCGAGACGTTCATCCGCTTCTCCACCGTGGCCGACTCGCTGGGCGGCTCCGACGCCGTACGCGACCCCCGTGGCTTCGCGCTGAAGTTCTACACCGACGAGGGCAACTACGACCTCGTGGGGAACAACACCCCGGTCTTCTTCATCAAGGACCCCATCAAGTTCCCGGACTTCATCCACTCGCAGAAGCGTGACCCGTTCACGGGCAAGCAGGAAGCCAACAACGTCTGGGACTTCTGGGCGCACTCCCCCGAGGCCACCCACCAGGTGACCTGGCTGATGGGTGACCGCGGCATCCCCGCCTCGTACCGGCACATGAACGGCTACGGCTCGCACACCTACCAGTGGACGAACGCCCAGGGCGAGGCCTTCTTCGTCAAGTACCACTTCAAGACGAACCAGGGTGTCCGCAGCCTCTCCGCCGACCAGGCATCGGAGCTGGTGGGCAAGGACGGCGACAGCCACCAGACCGACCTGCTCCAGGCGATCGAGCGGGGCGTCAACCCGTCCTGGACGCTGCACGTCCAGATCATGCCGGCGGCCGAGGCGGCCGAGTACCGCTTCAACCCGTTCGACGTCACCAAAGTGTGGCCGCACAGCGACTACCCGCTGCAGCGCGTGGGCCGTCTCGTCCTGGACCGGAACCCGGACAACATCTTCGCCGAGGTCGAGCAGGCGGCGTTCTCGCCGAACAACTTCGTCCCCGGCATCGGTCCCTCGCCGGACAAGATGCTCCAGGGCCGTCTCTTCGCGTACGCCGACGCGCAGCGCTACCGCGTGGGCATCAACCACACGCAGCTGCCGGTCAACGCGCCGCGCAACGCGACCGCCGACAACTACGGCCGTGACGGCTCCATGGCGACCCGCTACGGCTCGCGCCACGACAAGAACTACGAGCCCAACTCCCACGCGGGCCCGGCCCAGACGGACGCGCCCCTGGCCGCCCCGCTGGCCGTGACCGGCTGGACCGGAGCGCAGGGCGCCGCCGAGCACGTGAAGGACGACGACTTCTTCCAGGCGGGCGAGCTCTACCGGCTGATGTCCGACGACGAGAAGTCGCGCCTGATCGCCAACATCGCGGGCGGCCTCTCGCAGGTCACCCTCGACGAGGTCATCGAGAAGAACCTCGCGCACTTCCACGCCGCCGACACGGAGTACGGCAAGCGCGTCGAGGAAGCGGTCCGCGCCCTGCGCGAGGACTGAGCGAACCAAAAGACGGCGCAGGTGACTTGACGGGAGGTCAGGTCGCCGGCGCAGTCCGGGCCACCGTCCCGATGAGGGGTGGCCGGCGGCCCGGACAAGCCTGCGGACCGCGGCGGAGTGACGATGCCAGTGCGGTGGTCAAGGCTCCCCCGGCGCTCTCCTGATGTGAAGGAGAGAGACCGGAGGGCCGATCGCACTCCGCCGCGGTCCCCTGCTGTCCCACTGCGGAAACCCTCCCCGCAGCCGCACCGTTCAGAGCACCACCCCAACAGCACCACCCCAATAGCTCCGCCCGGCGGCACGAATGTCCTGTCGCGCCCAGTCTCGTACCGTCGGGCGGTCACCAGCAGCACGAGCCGGAGTGCGGAACAGGGTCCACGATCCCTTGTTCCGCACTCCTTTCGTGTGCCTACCCACGCCCGTCGACCAGGCCGGATTCCCACGCCCAGGCGGCGATCTCCACGCGGTTGCGGGCGGACAGTTTGATCTGCACGTTGGCGAGGTGGGTTTTCACCGTGCCCACCGAGATGGTCAGTTCGGTGGCGATCTCGGCGTTGGTCAGCCCCCTGGCCACCAGCCGCACCAGGTCCGTCTCCCGTGCGGAGAGCGCGGTGTACGGCTCCCGTGCGGCGGGCACGGCGCTGTTGAGGCGCCGCAGCAGCCGTACGGTGATGGCCGGGCTCACCAGTGCCTCGCCCGAGGCGGCCGCCCTGATGGCCTCCACCAGCAGGGCAGGCCCGGAGTCCTTGATCAGGAACCCGGATGCGCCTTCGCTCAGGGCGCGCTGGACGTACTCGTCGTCGTCGAACGTCGTGACCACGACGACCTTCGGCGGACTCACCGTGCCGGGGCGGGTCAGTCTGCGCAGTGCCTCCAGCCCGTCCATGCGGGGCATACGGATGTCCATCAGCACCACGTCGGGCCGGTGGTGCCCGGCGAGTTCCACGGCATGTACCCCGTCCGCGGCCTCCGCGACGACGTCGATGTCGTCCTCCGCCGCGAGGATCATCGCGAACCCGGCACGGACCATGGCCTGGTCGTCGGCGATCAGCACCCGGATCGTCATGCCACCACTCCTGCCGTGGACACCGGGAGCGTCGCCTCGACGCCCCAGCCGCCGCCCGTCACCGGGCCCGCCTGGACGCTTCCGCCGATCAGGCCCACCCGCTCGTCCAGGCCCTTCAGCCCGAAGCCGCTCTGGGAGACATGGCGCGGCCGTCCGTCGTCGCTGACCCGTACGGTGATCCGGTCTCCCGAGCGGCCCACGCACACCCGTACCTCGGTGCAGCCGTGGGCGTGTTTGCGTACGTTGGTGAGGGCCTCCATCACCACCCGGTGTGCGGTGGTGGTCACTTCGACCGGCAGGTCGTCGAAGGTACCTTCCAGATCGAGCCGGGCCCGGGCGCCACCGACGGCCGAGAACTCCTCGACCAGTGAACGCACTTCGCCGATGCCCGCCAGCGGCGTCAGTGCCACTTCTCCGTCGGCGTCGCGCAGCATCCCCACCATGTGCCGCATGGAGGTCAGCGCCTCCGAGCCCGCCTGTTCGATCCGCTGCAGCGCGGGCGGCACCAGTTCGGGCCGCCGGTCCGCCATCACCTGGGCTCCCTGTGCCTGTACGACGATGCCGGTCACATGATGGGCGACGAAGTCGTGCAGGTCCCTGGCGAATTCTGTGCGCTGCTCCAGCCGGAGAGCCGCCGCCTGCCGCCGCCGGTCCACCAGAAGCAGACGCGTTCCGAGGCCGATGCCGAACGCCGTGACCGCTGCCAGGGCGAAGAGCAGCGCCATGATGGTGGTGGACTGCCGCACATCGACTGACACCGGCCGCACCACGACGGCCAGGAACAGTACGGGGACGGCCGCCGCCGCCCACGACGGCTTTCCCCGTCGGGCGACGAGCAGCAGGAGCCACACCAGCGCCGCCGGTTCGGCGAATCCCATCGCCTGCGAGCTGGCCCACATGGTCAGGTGCAGCAGGAACGAGAGGCACAGCGACACGAACGCGAGTGCGCAGGCGGCCACCGGCAGCGCCCGGCCGCCGAGCCGGGGCGATGCGATGACAAGACCGACGGCGAGCAGGGCGCCGGTCAGCTTGCCGGGGCCGTGTCTCTCGACCGAGTAGAAACCGGCGAACCCGTCCAGCAGGACGAGGGCGGCCAGGACCGTGATCAGCAGCAGCCATGCGGTCACGGGCAGTAGCCCGGTGCGCTCCTTGCCGCCGGCGGCCGTGCCGCTCCCCTTCCCCGCGGGTGCCCCCGCCGACCGGCCGAAAGTCGGATCCGGCCGCACATGATCTGTCTTTCGCCGGATCCCCCTCGGGACCCGGCCGAGGAGAGTTGTGTCCGCCGGGCGGCGTTCGCCATTCATCATCTGAGGAGCATGTCATGATCACGGAGTTCACACGCCCCGCGGGCGAACCGGCCTTCGAGGCCCATGGGCTCGGCAAGAAATACCGGCGCGGCTGGGCGTTGCGGGATGTTTCCTTCCGGCTGCCGGCCGGGCGGGTGTGCGGCCTTGTCGGCCCCAACGGCGCCGGCAAGAGCACTCTGATGGGTCTGGCGACCCACATGATCCGCCCGACGGCCGGCGACCTGCGGGTGTTCGGCGCGGTGCCGGGTTCGATGGAGGCGGTTCTGCGAACCGCCTTCCTGACCCAGGAGAAGCCGCTGTTCAAGCGCTTCACCGTGGCCGAGACCTTGCGGCTGGGCCAAGAACTCAATGCGCACTGGGACCAGGAAGTCGCCGAGGGGATCGTCAGCGCGGGCCAGGTGCCGCTGGAGGCGAGGATCGGAACACTGTCCGGCGGGCAGCGCACCCGCGTCGCCTTCGCGCTGGCCTTCGGAAAGCGTCCTGATCTGCTCATCCTCGACGAGCCGATGTCCGATCTGGACCCGCTGGTCCGCCGCGAGCTCATGGCCACGCTGACGGCGGAGGCAGCCGAACACGGCACAACGGTGCTGGTGTCCTCGCACATGCTCGCCGAGCTGGAGCACATCTGCGACTACCTCCTCGTCATCGCGAACGGCGGTCTGCGTCTCGCCGGTGAGGTGAACGAACTGCGCGCCGCACACGCCCTGTTCGCGTTCCCGTCAGACGGCTCGTCCCCCGCGGTCGCACCGCACCGGGTCATCGATTCCCGCAGCAGCGGCGATGGCCGGCCGGGCGTCCTGGTGCGGCTCGGCGGGCCGGTCGAGCACGGCAGGCAGGCCGAGCCTCCGACTCTGGAGGAGCTACTGCTCGCCTATCTGCGGTCACCCGACGCGCCCCCGCTGATCGCCCCCAGCGCCCGGGTCGGCGACATCCACGACATCATCACCCGCGACCCGAAGAAGGCTGTGACCACATGAGCACGCTCACCCGTAACCCGGCCCGTACGGCGCCCGCCGGACCCGCACGGAACAAGTGGATCCCCCGGCTCGGCGGTCCGGTCTGGCTCGTCTGGCGCCAGCACCGCGCCGCGTTCTGGACGCTCATCGCCGTCACCGTCCTCGGTGTGCTCGTCATGCTCTACCTGCGCGGGCAGATGATGGACTTCCTGGCCGCCCAGAACCCGGCCTCACGGAGGTCCGGCGGCTTGCCGCCCGAGTTCGAGACCTACGTCAACCCTCTGTTCAGCATCGGGAGTTACCTCAGCTACATCCCTGTCCTGGCAGGCGTCCTCCTCGGGGCTCCGCTCATCGCGGGCGACCTGGAGTCCGGCACCGCCAAGCTGGTGACCTCCCAGTCCGTCAGCCGACTGCGGTGGCTCATCACGAAACTCGCCCTTCCCGCCGCTATGCTCACGCTGTCGACCGGCGTGCTCACCGCCGTCCTCACCTGGTGGTGGAACCCGGTCAAGGGACTTTCCAGCGGCCTCATCTGGACCGCCTTCTTCAGTGTCACGGGGGTCACGCCGGTGGCCTACGCCCTGCTCACGTTCACCGTGGGCGTGGCGGTCGGCATGCTCCTGCGCCGCACGCTGGTGTCGATGGTGGTCACGCTCGGCATCGTCGGGGCCATCGGGTTCGTCTGGAGCGAGCTCTGGCGGAAGCTGGGACACATCATGACGATCAGCACCCACGAGGGCGTCGGACACGGCGCGGTGCCGCCGGAGCTGCCCGCCCAGGCGGAACAGCAGGGTCAGGGCACCTACTTCCTCACCAGTTCCGGAGGCCGTCTGGACTGGACCACCTGTCTCGATCAGTCGGAGCACGACAAGGCGCGCACCGCCTGCCTGGAGTCCAAGCACGTCATCGGCTACTCCATGGACTACCTCCCGGTCTCCCAGATGCACACGATGCAGTGGCTCGGAGCCGGCATCATGCTCGCCGTCGCCGCCGCCGTCACCGCTTTCGTCATCCTCTGGGGCCGCAAGCGGCTCCTGTGACCCCTGGCCTCCGGGCCCCCGGTGACACGGGCGCCGGAACGCGCAAAGGGCGGGCCGCCGTTGCCGGTGGCCCGCCCCTCTTCGTACGACGGTCAGGAAGTGATCAGCGGGCGGATCGCGGTCGGGGCGTGGCCCGGCTCGGTCGCGATGTCCTCGAACTCGTTGACCCCGGCGAGGTCGGTGCCGCTCATCGAGATGTTGGTGACCCGCTCCAGGATCGCCTCGACGACGACCGGCACGCGGTACTGCGCGGCCAGCTTCTTGGCCTCCTCGAAGGCGGGCAGCAGCTGGTCGGGCTCGGTGACCCGGATCGCCTTGCAGCCCAGCCCCTCGGCGACCTTGACGTGGTCCACGCCGTACACGCCGAGCTCGGGAGAGTTGATGTTCTCGAACTCCAGGTTGACCTGGAAGTCGATGTCGAAGTTGCGCTGCGCCTGGCGGATGAGGCCCAGGTACGCGTTGTTCACCAGGACATGGACGTACGGGATGTTGTGCTGCGCGCCGACGGCCAGCTCTTCCAGCATGAACTGGAAGTCGTAGTCCCCGGAGAGCGCGACGACCGTCGCACTGGGGTCGGCGGTGGCGACACCCAGCGCGGCCGGGATCGTCCAGCCCAGCGGGCCGGCCTGGCCGCAGTTGATCCAGTGGCGCGGCTTGTAGACGTGCAGCATCTGCGCGCCGGCGATCTGGGAGAGGCCGATGGTGGTGACGTAACGGGTGTCGGGGCCGAACGCGCGGTTCATCTCCTCGTACACACGCTGCGGCTTGATCGGCACGTTGTCGAAGTGCGTACGGCGCTGGAGCCTGGCCTTGCGGTCCTGGGCCGATGCGGCCCACTCCTTGCGGTCCGGCAGCTTGCCCGCGGCCTTCAGCTCCCGCGCGACCTCGACGAACAGCTCCAGGGCGGCCTTGGCGTCGGACGCGATCCCGAAGTCGGGGGCGAAGATCTTGCCCAGCTGGGTGGGCTCGATGTCGACGTGGACGAACTTGCGGCCCTTGGTGTACGTGTCGAGCTTGCCCGTGTGGCGGTTGGCCCAGCGGTTGCCGATGCCGAGGACGAAGTCCGACTCCATGAACGTGGCGTTGCCGTAGCGGTGCGAGGTCTGGAGGCCGACCATGCCCGCGTTCAGCTCGTGGTCGTCGGCGAGGATGCCCCAGCCCATCAGGGTCGGGATGACCGGCGTACCGGTCAGCTCGGCGAACTCCACCAGCAGTTCGGACGCGTCGGCGTTGATGATGCCGCCGCCCGCGACGATCAGCGGGCGCTCCGACTCGTTGAGGAGCGTGATCGCCTTCTCGATCTGGGCGCGGGACGCGACCGGCTTATAGACCGGCAGCGGGGTGTACGTCTCCGGGTCGAACTCGATCTCGGTGAGCTGCACGTCGATCGGCAGGTCGATGAGGACCGGTCCCGGGCGCCCCGAGCGCATCAGGTGGAACGCCTGCTGGAAGACGCCGGGGACCTGAGCGGCCTCCATGACAGTGGTCGCCGCCTTGGTGACCGGCTTGGCGATCGAGGCGATGTCGACGGCCTGGAAGTCCTCCTTCTGCATCACGGCGGTCGGAGCCTGGCCGGTGATGCAGAGGATCGGGATGGAGTCACCGGTGGCGGAGTAGAGCCCGGTGATCATGTCGGTGCCCGCGGGCCCCGACGTACCGATGCAGACGCCGATGTTGCCGGGGTGGGTACGGGTGTATCCCTCAGCCATGTGCGAGGCGCCTTCGACGTGGCGGGCGAGCGTGTGCCGCACGCCGCCGGCGGCCTTGAGGGCCGCGTAGAAGGGGTTGATCGCCGCGCCCGGCACGCCGAACGCGTTGCTGACGCCCTCGCGCTTGAGAATCTCGACTGCCGCTCGGGCAGCGGTCATACGGGGCATTGAATACTCCTGCTCGCCAGTCGGAGTGGGCCTCCTGTCGCGCCAACCTGAGATCGCCCAATTCCGCATTACGGAAGTTCATTTCTGCTATACGGAAGCAATGTAAGAGGTGGTCGTACCTGCCGTCAAGAGAAGGGGGACGGACGTGGGTCACCTGTGCGAAGTACGCCCGCCGGCCGGGCCCGTTGGTGGACGATGTCCCCATGGGAGAAGGAGCGGGAGAGGGAGCGGGGAGGGGTGCCGGAAGGGGCGCGGGCGAGTGGGCGACGAGCGCGGTCGTGCGCTGCCCGGTCTGCCTGGCGGAACACGCCTATCTGGCGACGGTCCTGCCCTGCGCCTGCGGCGCGCCGCTCGCCCCGCCGCTGCTGACGGACACACCCCCGGTGCCGATCACGCGCCGGAGCTGGTCGGACGAGTGGGTCGCGGTCCGCTGCGCCGCGTGCGGACGGGAGGGCGAGTGGCCGCGGCCCGAGATCGGCTGCTCCTGCGGTACGGTCCTGCGCCTGGCGGTGCGCCCGGTGACGGCTCCCCCGGCGGCCCCGGGCACGGCGGACCCGGACACCGCGGTTCCAGGCACCGCGGTTCCAGGCACCGCGGTTCCAGGCGCGGCAGCACCGGACGGCCCGGGTATGGATCCCGCCGGTCCCGATCCGGTCGCCGCCGACGCCACCGCCGCAGACTCCGCCGCCCCGGCCCACATCCCGCTGCCGCGCACGGCCGCCGCGCCCCGTCCCGCCTTCCGCCCCCTGGCGATCCGCACCGCGGGCGACGTGGTGTCGGCGGCGGCGCGCTATCTGGAGTGGCTGGGCTTCCGGGGGATCGTGCAGCCGGAGCGGCGGCCCCCCTCCGGGATCGATCTGCACGGCCCCGGCCTGATCGCCACGGTGGAAGCCACCACCCGGCCCGCCCTTCTGCGGGACATAGAGTGCCTGTGGCTGCACGGGATGAGTTCAGCGTCGGCGTGCGTCTTCTTCTCGCTCTCGGGGTACGCGGCCGACGCGCGCACCCGGGCCGACGAGCTGGCCGTGCCGCTCTTCGCGCTGGATCTCACCGGCACCCCGCAGCCGGTCAACGGACCGGCCGACGAACTGGTCAGTACGAGCGCGGCACAGGACTGAGCGCCGGCCCGGCCCCGGCCGGGAGCAGCGGGGCCACGGGCGTGCGTGCCAGACCCCGCGAGCCCGGCATGATCCAAACGAAGGGCTCTAGCCGTACAGCTTGCGCAGCTCCACCTTCCTGACCTTGCCGCTGACCGTCATCGGGAAGGCCTCCAGGATCCGCAGCCCGCGCGGGATCTTGTAGTGGGCCAGCCGGTCGCGGCAGAACTCCCGGATCCCGTCCAGCGTCGGCGGGTCGGCCGGATCCCGCGGGATGACACAGGCCAGCACCTCTTCGCCGTACCGCTCGTCCGGTACGCCGATCACCTGGACGTCGGCGATCTTGGGGTGGCCGTAGAGGAACTCCTCGATCTCACGCGGATAGACGTTCTCGCCGCCCCGGATGATCATGTCCTTGATCCGGCCGACGATCTGCACGTAGCCGTCCTCGCGGATGACGGCCAGATCCCCGGTGTGTATCCAGCGGCCCGCGTCGATCACCTCGGCGGTCCGCTGCGGCTCCTCCCAGTAGCCGAGCATCACGCTGTAGCCGCGGGTGCACAGCTCGCCCGGCTCACCGCGTTCCACCGTGACCCCGGTCGCCGGGTCGACGACCTTCACCTCGAGGTGCGGCAGGACCCGCCCCGCCGTCCCGGTCCGGCGCTCCAGATCGTCGTCGCGGCGGGTCTGGGTGGACACCGGCGAGGTCTCCGTCATCCCGTAGCAGATCGACACCTCGGCCATATGCATCTCGGCCACGACCCGCTTCATCACCTCGGCCGGGCAGGGCGAGCCCGCCATGATCCCGGTACGCAGCGAACTCAGGTCGTACGCCGCGAAGTCCGGGTGGTTCAGCTCCGCGATGAACATCGTGGGCACCCCGTAGAGCGAGGTGCAGCGCTCCTGCTCGACGGCGCGCAGGGTCGCCCCGGGGTCGAAGGAGGGCGCCGGGATGACGATGCAGGCGCCGTGCGACGTGGCCGCCAGATTGCCCATGACCATGCCGAAGCAGTGGTAGAAGGGCACCGGAAGGCAGATCCGGTCCTGCTCCGTGTAGCCCACCAACTCACCGACGAAGAAGCCGTTGTTGAGGATGTTGTGGTGGGAGAGGGTGGCCCCCTTCGGGAATCCGGTGGTGCCCGAGGTGTACTGGATATTGATCGGGTCGTCGCAGGACAGTGCCGCGTCGAGCTCCACCGGCCGTGCGGCGGCCGTCAGTTCGTCCCAGGTCGGGTCGCCGATGTAGTGGACGGACCGCAGCGCCGGGCAGTTGCCGCGCACCTCGCCGACCAGGGCCCGGTAGTCGGTGCCCTTGTGCTCGGTCGAGGCGATCAGTACCGAGATCCCGGCCTGCCGCAGTACGAACTCCAGCTCGTGCGCCCGGTACGCCGGGTTGATGTTGACCATGATCGCGCCGATCCGCGCGGTGGCGTACTGGACGAGCACCCACTCCGGGCAGTTGACCGCCCAGATCCCCACCCGGTCACCCTTGCCGACCCCGCTGCCGATGAACCCCCGGGCCAGCTCGTCCACCGCGGCGCCGAACCGGGCGTACGTCCACCGCCGCCCGGACGGGACATCGACGAGCGCCTCACGGTCGGGGAACGCCGCGACCGCGCGATCCAGATTCGCGCCGATCGTGTCGCCCAGGAGCGGCGTCGTACCGGTGCCGTGCGTGTACGAGAGGGTCATCGCAGCTCGCCCTCGTCGTACTCGGCGGTGGAGCCCTCCGCGGTCGCCCGGCGCAGTTCGATCCTGCGGATCTTCCCGGAGACCGTCTTGGGCAGCTCGGCGAACTCGATCCGCCGGATCCGCTTGTACGGAGCGAGCACCGCGCGCGAGTGCGCGAACAGCAGCTTCGCCGTGTCGGGGCCGGGTTCCCAGCCCTCCGCCAGGGCCACGTACGCCTTCGGGACGGCGAGCCGCAGCGGGTCGGGGGCGGGAACGACCGCAGCCTCCGCCACCGCCTCGTGCTCCAGGAGCGCGCTCTCCAGCTCGAAGGGCGAGATCTTGTAGTCGGACGCCTTGAAGACGTCGTCGGAGCGGCCGATGTAGGTGATGTAGCCGTCCGCGTCCCGCGAGCCGATGTCGCCGGTGCGGTAGTAGCCGCCGGCCATCGCGTCGGCCGTGCGCTCCGGGTCGCCGTGGTACCCGGTCATCAGGCCGACCGGCCGGGCGGAGAGGTCCAGGCAGATCTCGCCCTCACTCACCCCCGGCTCCCCGGTGACGGGGTCGAGCAGTTCGACCTTGTACCCGGGCGTCGGGCGGCCCATGGAGCCCGCCTTGAGGAGCTGGCCAGGGCTGTTGGCCACTTGGACGGCTGTTTCCGTCTGCCCGAAACCGTCCCGGATCGTCGCACCCCAGGCACGCCGTACGGCCTCGATGACCTCGGGGTTCAGCGGCTCGCCGGCGGCAACGACCTCGCGCGGCGGTGTGCGGAGCCGGGTGAGGTCGGCCTGGATCAGCATCCGCCAGACGGTCGGCGGCGCACAGAAGCACGTCACCCCCACCCGGTCCATCTCGGCCATCAGCCGTGCCGGGTCGAAGCGCGTGTAGTTGTGGATGAAGACCGTCGCCTCGGCGTTCCAGGGCGCGAACAGATTCGACCAGGCGTGCTTGGCCCATCCGGGTGAGGAGATGTTGAGGTGGACATCGCCGGGGCGCAGACCGATCCAGTACATCGTCGCCAGATGGCCGACCGGGTACGACGTGTGGGTGTGCTCCACCAGCTTGGGCCGGGCGGTCGTCCCGGAGGTGAAGTACAGCATCAGCGGATCGTCCGCGCCGGTGGCCCCGTCGGGCTCGAAGACGGCGGACGCGGTGGCGGCGTCCCCGTACGACAGCCAGCCGTCCGGGGTGTCCGCGCCGACCGCGATCCGGGTGTAATCGCCCGCCACCTCGGCGAACTTGGCGGTTTCCCCGGTCCGTACGAGCACATGGCGGGCGCCGCCGCGGTCGACCCGGTCGCGCAGATCTGCCGGTCCGAGCAGTGGAGTTGCCGGGATGACGACGGCGCGGAGCTTCATCGCGGCGAGGGCCGTCTCCCACAGCTCCTGCTGGTTGCCGAGTACGACCAGGATGCGGTCGCCGGCCCGGACGCCCTGCGCCCGGAGCCAGTTGGCGGCCCGGTCGGACCGCACGGCCATCTCCGCGAACGAGACCCTGGTCTCGGTGCCGTCCTCCTCGACGATGTGCAGCGCGGTGCTCTCGTTGTCCCGGGCGATGGTGTCGAACCAGTCGAGCGCCCAGTTGAAATGCTCGGGGCGCGGCCAGCTGAAGCCCTCGTAGGCCGTGCGGTACTCCGTACGGTGACGGAGCAGGAAGTCCCGTGCGGCCCGGAACTCCTCCGTCGCGTTGTTCGACACCATGTGTCCTCCTCATTGCGGGACTGCTGCCCAGCATCGTGTAATCAGTGCCCCGGGTCCCACCACCCCCGAACGGGGGGAAGGCGGCGTCCCGCCCGAGGAGCGCCGGAGTCCCGCCCCGGCGGAGAGGAGCGGCCGCGTGCCGGAGCCGGTCGAGGCAGTGGATATGCGGGCGGCGCTGCTGCGGATGCGCCGCGCCACCGGGCTGCCGGTCGCGTTCGGCGGCCTGCTGACGGGTACCGGGCAGCTGCGCATCGCCGAGCTCAGCGGTACGGCGACACCGGCGCTGCGCGGCCTCGCGGTATCGGCAGGCAACGGTCTCGGCGGCAAGTCGATAGCGCTGTCGCGGCCGTGCGCGGTGACCGACTACCGCTCCTCGCTCCACATCAGCCATGAGTACGACACGGCGGTGGGCGCGGAAGGGCTGCACGCGGTGCTCGCCGTGCCGGTGGTGGTGCGGCGGAAGGTGCGCGGTGTGCTGTACGGGGCGGTACGCGAGCGGCTGTCGTTCGGCGACCGGACGTACAACGCCGCGGTCGAGGCGGCCCGCGACGTGGAGCAGTCGCTGGTGGTGCGCGACGAGGTGCAGCAACGGCTGGCGGCGGCGCGCGAGCCGGTGGCCGAGCCCGGCGCGTGGGAGCAGGTGCGCGAGGCGCACAGTGAACTGCGCGCGCTGGCAACACGCATCGCGGACCCGGAGCTGCGCGACGAGCTTCTCGCCGTCTGCGCCCGGCTGGCCGGCGGCGGTGGCGGAGCCGGGCTCGAACGGCCGGTCGCGCTGGCGCCGCGCGAGGTGGACGTGCTGGCCTGGGTGGCGACCGGCGCGACGAACGCGGCGGCCGGCGCGCGGCTGGGGCTGAAGCCGGAGACCGTGAAGGGCTATCTCCGGTCCGCGATGCGCAAGCTGGGGGCGCACACCCGGCTCGAAGCGGTCGTGGCGGCCCGGCGGGCGGGCCTGCTGCCGTAACATCCCGGCCGAAGCCATGAGAAAAGCCCCAAGAGGAAGCTGCTGGAAGACAGGCGCCCAGCGGCTTCCGTCCGACGTCACTGAGCGTTCGTACGCCTTGAAACTCACGACTTAAAACTTGCGACTCACGATTCACAACCCACGACTCACACCTCACACACGACTCACACCTCACGACTTACGACTTACGGAGCAGGCATGACGTACTCATCCGCCGGGCAGCTCGTCGTCGGGCCGGCGGCCGAGGAGGACTGGCCCGTCATCAGCGGGTGGGCGCACGACGAGGGCTGGAACCCGGGGATCAGCGACGCGCGGAGCTTCTTCGCCCAGGACCCCGAGGGGTTCTTCCTCGGACGCCTCGACGGAGAGCCCGTCTCCGCTGTCTCGGTCGTCAACTACGATGCCCGCTACGCGTTTCTCGGCTGCTATCTGGTCCGCCCTGACCTGCGGGGACGCGGCCACGGCCTGGCCACCTGGCAGGCTGCGCAGGCCCACGCGGAGGGCCGGACCATCGGCCTGGACGGGGTCGTGGCCCAGCAGCACAACTACCGCAAGTCGGGGTTCACGCACGCCCACAGCACCTTCCGCCACACCGGCGTCCTGTCGCCCCGCGAGCCGACGGGTGTACGGCCGGTCCGGGCCGCGGACCACGAGGCCATCGCGGCGTACGACAGCGCGTGCTACCCGGCCGACCGCCCGCGCTTCCTGAAGCACTGGCTGACCACGGACGGACACCGCGCGTTCGTGTGCTTCGACGAGGGGCACCTGACCGGGTACGCGGTGATCCGCCCGGCGGCCGGCGGAGTCCTCCGTATCGGACCGCTGTTCGCCGATACGCCCGTGGACGCCGAGGCGCTGTACGGGGCGCTGGCAGCCGAGGCCGGTACGGCGCAGGTCGCCGTGGACGTCCCCGAGTCCAATGCGGCAGCCGTCGCACTGGTCGGGTCGCTGGGCCTCACGCCCTCCTTCGAGACGGCCCGCATGTACACGGGTCCGATCCGACCGGTCGCCGACCAGTGCGTCTACGGCATCACGACACTCGAACTCGGGTAGAGCCGGCCTCTTTCCCGCCGGGCCGGACGGTTCGAACGGGTCTGACGGGTTCGGACGGGTCTGACGGGTCGCTCTGCACATCCGCGCCCGCGGCCCACGGACAGTCCGGCCCACGGACAGCCCGGCTCACGCGTCGAGGGCGCCGAACCCGATGTCGTGGACCCCGGCCTCCGTCATGCCGGTGAGCATCCGCTCGCCTTCGTCCGCCAGGGCCGCCCGGTCGGCGCGGGTGAGCCGGGCGAACGGCTCGATGCGGAGCGTGGCCGTGGTCCGGTGCTCCTTCAGCCGCCAGATCCCGGCGAGGAACCCGTCGAGCAGGAAGCTGCCGAAGACCTGGTTGCCCACGCCGTTGCGGCCCCGGTACTCGACGGGGATGACGCGCGTACGGTCCGCGTGGGCGAGCAGCAGATTGTCGAACTCGGGCAGGAAGCGCGGTGGTGCGGGGGTGTCCTCGTCCGGCCGGGGCGCGTCGGGCAGATCGAAGAGCTCGGAGCCGCCGGGACCCCGGAAGGTGACCAGCTGCGGCCGCAGCCGCTCGAACACCGCGGCCAGCCGGGTCAGTCCAGCCCACATCTGCATGTCCTTGACCGAGGCGGGCCCGAAGGAACGCAGATAGCGCAGCACGGTCTCGTCGGGTGCCGGGGCGGGCGCCGACGCACGGCCGAGCCACTGCCCGACGGTGGTGAGCTCGACCTGCCCACTGCGGCCCCACAGGCCGCGCGGGGTCACCTGCACGAGCGGGAGGCGGCAGCGGGCGGCCACGGCGAGGGCGAGCGGGTCGGCATCCGGCCACTCCTTGAGCAGGTGCTCCCTGAGCTCCTTCATCGTGCGGGGACGCTCCTCCACCAGGCCGCGCGCCAGCTCCGCAAGACGGTCGATGTCGACCCCGGCCAGCCCGGTACGGAAGGCCTTCAGCTCACGTTCGCGTGCGGCCTGGACGAGCGGCCGCAGGGTGAGGGCGTCCTCGGCGGTGTGCAGATGAATGGTGGAGCGCAGGGTCACCATCCGTACGGCCGCACGGCTCTCCAGCAGCTCCGACAGCTCGTACGGGTCGAAATCCGCGAGCCGGGACCAGAGCTGGAAGTACGGCGGCCTGGTGTTCTGCGCCTGGAGCCCCAGCAGCCGCGTGACGGCCTCCTCGGCGGGCAGCTCGGCACGGCGCAGCAGAAGCTGGCGTTCCAGGGTGGCGCGGTTGAGTGCGCGGGTGCTGATCGGGGCCATGCGGGGCACGCTACCCGGGCGCGCGGACGCCGCCCGCCGGGACGCCACCCGCCCCGGCCGCGCCCGAGCCCGTACAGCTGGACAACACCAGCGTGGTGCAGGCGGCGCTGTACCGCGAGGGCCGCCGCGTCTCCGCCCCCGACTCGCTCGCGGAGACCTTCCGGCAGTTGCGCGAGTACCCGGACGGGATGGCCTGGATCGGTCTGCACCGTCCGACGGAGGGGGAAATCCTCTCGCTGGCCGCGGAGTTCGACCTGCGTCCGCTCGCGGTGGAGGACGCCCTGGAGGCCCATCAGCGGCCGAAGCTGGAACGGTACGGCGACACACCCTTCGTCGTGCTGCGCGCGGCGCACTAACTGATCGTTTCAGAATGAGGTTCTGAGTCGTCTCAAGCAGATGATGCTGCAGGCGAGTTGGAGGAGTCCCAGGTGGAGGTCGGCGCGTATCTCGTAGCGGATGCGGAGCCGTTTGAACTGGTGGAGCCAGGCAAAGGTCCGCTCGACAACCCACCGGGTCTTGCCCAGGCCGGAACCATGCGGGGCTCCACGGCGGGCGATCTTGGGTGTGATGCCGCGAGCTCGGATGAGACGGCGGTACTTGTCGTAGTCGTAGCCGCGGTCGGCGAACAGCCGCCGGGGCCGGTGCCGTGGCCGGCCGCGCAGACCACGGATACGGGGCATCGCGTCCAGCAGGGGCATGAGCTGAGTGACGTCGTGACGGTTTCCGCTGGTCAGAGAGACAGCGAGCGGAGTTCCGTTCCGGTCGACGATGAGGTGGTGCTTGCTGCCCGGCCGCGCTCGGTCAACCGGCGAAGGTCCGGTGTGAGCCCCCTTTGAGGGCCCTGACGTGCGAGGCATCGATCGCCGCGTCGTCCATCTCCAGCAGTCCCTCTCTACGAAGTTCTGCCAGCAGGACTTCGTGCAGGCGGGGCCACACTCCGGCCTCGGTCCAGTCCCGCAGACGACGCCAGGCCGTCACCCCACTGCACCCGACCAACTCAGCGGGGACGTCTCGCCAGCTCACACTCTTGCGCAGCACGTAAACGATCCCACGCAGAGCAGCACGGTCATCGGCAGGCAACCGCCCCGGGTAGCGGTGCCGACGCGGCGCACGAACCGGCAGCAGCGGAGACACACGTTCCCACAGGTCATCAGACACAAGATCAGCAGACACCCAACAGATCCTGCCGACACATCACCCAACTGCCAAGGGACACATGAAACTTCATTCTGAAACGATCAGTAACTCGACGCCCCCGAGGAGGTCGACTTCGGCGAGCTGCATGTCTTCACCGGCAGGGACTTCCTGATCACGGTCAGACACGGCGCGGCACCGGACCTGTCCGCGGTGCGCACCCGCATGGAGGAGACCCCGGACCTGCTGGCGCTGGGACCCGAGGCCGCGCTGTACGCGATCCTGGACGCGGTCGTCGACGGCTACGCCCCGGTCGTCACCGGCGTGCAGAACGACATCGACGAGATCGAGACCGAGGTCTTCAGCGGTGACCCGGCGGTGTCCCGCCGTATCTACGAACTCTCCCGCGAGATGGTCGAGTTCCAGCGCGCCACCCGGCCCCTCGTGGGAATGCTGCACGCTCTCATGGCGGGATTCGCCATACGGCACACACGAGGAACTGCAGCGCTACCTGCGCGACGTGGCCGACCATGTGACGCACACGAGCGAGCGCGTGGACGGATTCCGCCAAGCGCTGTTTCCTACCGGGCCCGTCCCGGGGACGACGAACAGGCGGCCGCCTGCGGCTAGCGCACGCCTCTTGCGGGCCCCGCCCCGTACACTCGTTGGACCCTGGCACACGTTCCCGGGACCAGTCAGCTCTGGTCCGGTCCCGGGAACGGAGTGGACTGCAGGCGTTGCATCCACAGGGAGCTCAGATACTGGCCGTTCTTCACGGCGTACTCGTGGAAGGTTCCGATTTCGGCGAAGCCGAACTTGCGGTGCAGGGCCACCGACACGTCGTTCGGCAGGGCGATGCCGGCGAGGGCGACATGCACCGGTTCGTCGGCCAGGAGGGCGAAGAGCCCACGGTAGAGGGCGGTTCCCAGCCCCTGTCCTCTGCTGTCCTCGCCGAGTCCGATGCTCACCTCGACCGTTTCCCGGAAAGCGTCCTGATCGCGGTAGCACTGGCTGCAGGCATAACCGAGAACCTGGTTGCCGCGCCGGGCGACGAGAATCCGGTACGGTCCCGTCTCCGCGAACTGAGCGAACCAGTCCCGCCGCTCCTCCATGCGATGCGGTCTGGTGGCGAACCGGGCGTGCGAGGTCGCGGCCATGTGATTCTGGATGGCGACGATCCCGGGCAGATCATCCGTAATCGCAGGGACGAGTTCAACAGTGGTCTCGTAAATCTCGTGCAAGAGAGGCTCCTCACCTCACGGGGGATGTCATACCGGCACGCTATGGGCGCCGTCGGCCACACAGAACCCCATGATCCGAGGGCGCTGGCCATAAGCTGCGCCTATGGCCCTGGAACTCGCGGACCTGCGCGTCTTCGTCACCGCCGCATCCGTCGGCTCGCTGTCCTCCGCAGCACGTGAGCTGCGCGTTGCGCAACCGTCCGTCAGCGAGCGGCTGCGCCGACTGGAACGGCTCGTCGGTCAGCCACTGCTCGACCGCTCCAGCCGAGGAGTGTCGCTGACGCCCGCGGGGGAACGGCTGCTGCCCCACGCGGAGCGGTGTCTGGATCTGGCGGCTCGGGCCCTGGACATTGCACGGGAGGACGACACCCAGGGCACCTTGCACGTGACCACCCACGCCAGCTACGCACCGCTGGCCGTCCCCTTCGTCATCGGTGCCCTGCAGCCGCTCAGATACGCCGTCGTGGTCGACGACCAGCACAGTCAGGACGCACTCCAGCGGGTGGCCGCGGGCACGACCGACATCGCCATCACACTGCCGATGCCGCACGCTCACGAGGTACGGCTGCACACGTTCCGCAGTGAGCCGGTCATCGCGGTCTGTCACCCGGACCACCCGCTCACGGCGCGCCCCTGCGACATTGCAGGGCTGAGCGGCCACCCCCTCGCCGTGAACCTCTGGGGCAGCGGTGCGCAGCTCTTTCAAGAACTGCTCCTGGACGCCCCCACCCGCGCGCATCAGCTCTACCGCATCAGTTCCGCCGAGACGGCAGCCGATCTCGCGCGCTCCGGGCAGGCCGTCGCCGTCCTCACCCGCGCCACGGTCGAACGCGACCTCGCCGCCCGCACCCTGGTCGAACTCGATGTGAGCGACATGCCCGAATGGCACGTCCACCTCATGGCAGCCCACCACCGCGAACGCGCCGCCGAGCCCGCCATCGCTGCCGTGATCAACGCCCTGGGCCACCTCAAGTCCTGACCCACCGCACCCACGGACACCACCACGCGGGAAGCGCCCCGTCCCCACGCATCACCAGCCTCGTCCAAGCCGTCCTCACTCTGCACCTGACCAGCTCTGACTGAAGTTGGAAAAGGCTCACTGCTATCAAGGCCCGAACCCTCTGCGAACCGGGTGCGGCGTGAGAGAGCCTGCCGTTGAAGACAGAGATCCCAAAGAGCGTCTCAGTAAGCTACTACGCTGGCAGGACTACGAGTTGAGGTCGCCGCCAACAGTCCGCCCTCATCAGACTGAGAATGATTGTGAAGCGCGTCGGGCGTGGGCGAGCGCACGAAGCCATCGGTCAATTACATCGAGCATGTCCAGCGCGGGCTGCCACTTCGGCCCGTGATGCTCGCCTTCGGGGATGCGGCAGCGGGCCCGACGGTTGGCAGCTTCGGCCTTTGTCCCAGCTGCTGGGCAGGAACAAACGCCACGACAGTGGGCACGACGCGGTGTCGGACGCGGCCTGGACACGGACCCCGATCTGGCAGTTCCCGACCTTGCCCAGGGTGGCGGAGTGCTGTCTGGCCACCCCGGGCGAGGACGTTCCGTCCTTCGGGAACCCGGTGTCGTCCACCACCCACACCTGCGGCCGCACCACCGCCACCGCCCGGCGGGCCACTCCGGCACGAACCGTGTTCACCGGCCAGGTTGACGACGTCATGAACTGCTGCAACTGCTGATGGTCCACACCCAGCCGCCCGGCCATCGGCTGCATCGACTTCCGACGCCCGTCCAACAGCAGGCCCCGCAGATACAGCCCACCCTTCACCCGCTGATCAGCACGCACCAAAGGCGCGAACACCTCCCCAGCGAACTCCTCCAACCGGCCCCTGCACGCTACGAGTTCATCAGCCCTCATACCAGCAGGAAACCACCAAGGCGACCACCTGCCTAGACACGTAACAAAGCCCTACTAGCGGTGAACCTCCACGACAGGACCGTGCTCGACGCCCTCTCGACCGGCCTCACTGGTCCTCGGCGCATCCTCACGGTCGATGCACTCACGACGGCTGCCGCCGATGCCGAACTCGGCCGTTACGTCCGGGACCGACTCCGCAACTGGGCGGAATCCAGCTCACAGAAGAAGATCGACCTCACCATCGACGTCTGCGGCGGCCCCTGGGGCTTGCAGCGGCCAGCTCTCGCTCTCACCCGCTGGGGCAAAGCTGCAGGTGGGACGCCATTCGGTGATGCCAATCCGGTCGGTGCCTTTGAGGAGCTCGCTCGCAGGGACCCCACGATGGTGCACAAGAACCTCGTTCAATGGCTGCAGAACGACGAAGCCGAGTCCGACGGGAATCCACGCCGACGGACATTGGGATCCTTCCTGGCGCTCGTCTCCAGCGACGTAGGTTCGGACGTGGTCCACGCCGCATGTCAGGACGTTCGGAGTCGGGAACGGTTCGTCCATGCCTGGCAATCACTGTTGTCCATCAATGAGTCTGCCGAAGGGGTACTCCGACAACTCACAAGGTGACAGAAGCGGTTCGAAGAGGACACGGACCATCGGGAAGTCGTCATCGCCCTGCTCGCGGAGATCTTCAGCCCGCCACGACCGCTCAGTGTTCACACCCCGATGTGTACGCTCTCAGCAGGGGCGTCGATTAGTGACGACTGCGGACTGCGCGGACATATCCATTATGATGTCCTGTTCTCTATTTTCCCCGACCACCCGGAACTCGTACCTCAGTACAGGAGGACTCTGATATGGCTTCATCTCATGCCCAGCCGCTCACCAGGCTCGGTGTGCTGACCTTCCAGGCTGACGACGAGACGCTCGCCCAGGAAGTGCGCGCTCTTGTCGATCCGGCTGCCACGCTGCGTCTCAACGGAAAGGAGTCTGACGTGGCGGGTTATCTCCGGCACGTGTCGGAGCTGCGTTCCGCTATGGACGAGGGGACGATCACTGTGCTCGACGAGGTCAGCGACGGGGCGACAGGCACCGTGGCGGCACGGGTCACGGTGCGGATGGCCATGAAGGACGGATCTGTTGTGCAGGGCGAATCGCATCTCATCGGTCGACTCGGCGACGATGGCCGGATAACGAAGATGGTCGAGATCGGTCGGCTGCTCACGCCGGAGGACGATCCGGTCGAGGCGGGCTAACCTCGATCTTGCATGACGGTCCGCCGACGAAGTCGGTGGACCGTTTCGCTTTCTGTGGTTGGTGGTGGGTATGCCGACTCTGGCGGACAAGGGCTACATCAGCGCAGGCATCGGCATCCGCATCCCCAGCCGCCGCCCAAAGGGGCAGGTCAGAGAAAGCACTTCACGTCGAAACCCGCGTGTTCAACGCTCTGGTCCGGCACGTACGCGCCCTGGGCGAACGCACCGCCGCCGAACTGAAGCAGCGACCGGGCCGACGACGTCGACGGCCTTCGCAATGAACTGCGGGTCGGCGGACCGCTCAATGGTGTGAGGCCACCGCTTGATGCGGGCGAGGCGAAGGGAACCGGGTGAACCGTCTTACGGCGAGCAGGGCCGCTGTCTCATCGAGCCGGGAGGGTGGCGTGATGTGGACACGTGGCCGGCGCTGACCGTCTGCGGGGGCTGATATGGGTCGCCCCTGGCGAGGAGCCCCATTCCCCGCGGGGCGGGTCCTTCTCGGAGGTGGGCCCTCCCGCAGGAAGCAGGGAGCGGCCCGGCCGGAGATCCCTCTTGCCGGGCCGCTTCGTGTGCACCAACTGCGTAGCCGCGCCTGGACCACGACGAGCTGACCTGACCTCATGCGGTCTCAACTGGACCACTCCGGCCCCCACAAGACGCGATCTACAACCTGCGCCACGTGGGACCGGAAACCGCCAGCGTCACCTCGCAAACTCAACTCCGTCAGCCGCTGACGGGGGCAGGCACGGCGCGCGGCGATCACTCAGCGTGCTGGTCATACAGCCAGAAGTGCTTTTGGCACCGGCGCGCTCGGCGATCTGCACGACCGCTGTGCCGCCGCACCCCTGCTCGGTGAACAGATCCCCAGCAGCCACGACAAGGCGTTCACGTGCGCCTGGTTCCCGCCGGCTCGTGGATCCATCCCAGGTGATGGGACTCTTGTGCCATCACCCTGTTAGAGTGACGGGACAAGAGTCCCATCGCTGGAGGGGGAGTTTCCATGCGTGTCTTTGTCACCGGTGGCACCGGTGATCCACCTGGCGTTCGCCAACGACTTCAGCAGCCCCGGCGCCCTCGCCAAGGCGGCCGCCGAGGAAAGCGCCGCCATCGCGACCCTCGGCGAGGAACTCGTCGGCAGCGACCGCCCCTTCGTCACCGTCTCGGGTACGCCCTCGGTGCCGGGCCGTGCCTCCACCGAGGCCGACCCGGTGTCGGCCGACGGGCCGGTCGGTGGCCGTGGCCGCGCCGTCACTTCGGCCCTGGGCCTGGCATCGCACGGTGTCCGGAGCACGGCCGTACGCCTGCCGCGCACGGTTCACAACCAGGGCACGGGCGGGTTCGCCGGGCTGCTGACGGACATCGCACGCCGGACCGGAGTGTCCGGCTACCCGGGCGACGGCGCACAGCGCTGGCCTGCCGTGCACGCGCTCGACGCGGCAGCCCTCTTCCGGCTCGCCCTGGAGCAGGCGGAAGCCGGTACCTCCTGGCACGCCGTGGCCGACGAGGGAGATCAGGTGCGTGACATCGCCGCGGTCATCGGCCGACGGCTGAACCTGTCGGTCGAGTCGGTCCCAGCGGAGACCTACGGCCCTCTCGGCCCGATCTTCGCGAACGACCAGCCCTCGTCCAGCACCCACACCCGGCAGTCGCTCGGCTGGGAGCCGAAGCACCCCAGCCTCCTGGAGGACCTGGAGAACATCCAGCCCTGACCGGCGACCGGGAGGCCCACTCACTCGGTACTCGCGCCGACAACGGCAGACCCTCACCTACGTCACCAGCGGCCGACCGTCTCGGCGCGGCGACGTGCTGTCCCCGTCCATACCCAGCCGACGCGCTCCGGCCCTTGACTTGATTCCCCCCTCATCGCCAACTCCCAAGCACGCTGACGCCGGACCACCAGCCGCGCGGCAGCAACACGTCCCGCACTGCCGGCATCCCCGTGGCGAAAGCGGGTTCCACAGCATCGCCGGCTGTGCAGCTATTCACGTCCACAACCAACAGGAGGTCCCGTCATGGTGGCAGTTGTCTTTGGTGCTCGCGGTAACGTGGGCCGTCACGTGGCCGATGGCCTGCGGGCCGCCGGTGAGCAGGTCAGAACAGTAAGCAGAACCCCAGCCGCGGGTTCGGCACCCGGGTGGGAAGCAGTCACCGCCGACCTGGATCGTCCCGAGACGCTGACCGCAGCGCTCGACGGCGCCGACAAGGTGTTCCTGTACGGAATGCTCGACCCTCAGAAGCCCTACGACATCGAGAAGGTCACCGCGACGGCCACGGCCGCGGGAATCCGGCAGGTGGTCCTGCTGTCGTCGGTGTCGGTCCTGGACCTCGATGCCGACCACCCGGTCCCCCGCCTGAACCGCACGATCGAGCAGACCATCCAACGGTCCGGCATGGACTGGACGTTCCTCAGGCCGGGGACATTCGCGACCAACACCTGTACCTGGTGGGCCGAATCGATCCGCACCGACAACGTCGTCCGCCTTCCCTATCCGCTCGCACAGTCGGCACCGGTGCACGAGAAGGACATCGCGGCGATTGCGGTGACCGCCCTGACCGAACCGGGCCACTCGCATCAGGCCTACACGATCTACGGGGCCGAGTCCCTGACCCTGCAACGGCAGGTCGAGTACATCGGCGAGGCCCTCGGCCGCCGCATCCGGATTGAACATGTCTCCGACGAGCAGGCTCGCGCGGAAGTGGGCAGAACAATGCATCCGGTCGTGGCCGAGGCGATCGTCAGTCAGTGGGCTGCAGCCAACGGCGTCCACGCCCCGACCTCCGCCATCGCCGAAAAGATCACGGGCGCGGCCCACACCTACGCCCAGTGGGCCGGCGACCACGCCGACGACTTCCGCTGAGTTGTCGTCAACCTGCGTTGCGGTCGCGCCGGTTAGAACTCCGGCCGCCGTCGACCCGCTTGGTGGCCGGCGTCGTCGGCTGGACGGGCCGGACCTCCTCCGCGGTCACCGACGTCCTTGCCGAACTGCGTGCACTGCCCGGCGGCGACCGCCTGGCCGGCATCCGCCGCCGGTACAGGGCGAGGCCGCCCCGGACCGGCTGCTGCGGTCCGAGGTGGACCGCGGCTTGGCCGCCGCCGGGGCTGCCGGTCCGGCGTACGCTGCACACCGGCGGCCTTCTACGGACGGGTGGTCAGCAATCACCAGCCCGGCTGGCCGAAGCCGATGCCGGGGGCCGTCGGGGCATGCATCAGCCCGTCGGCACCCACCACCGGCTCGCGCTGCACGGGGTTGCTGTACACCAGGGACTCGTAGTAGGTGGTGTTGGGAATCGCCATGCACAGGTGGGCGTTGACCACCCCGGGACCGTGTACCTCGGCCCGCAGTTGATAGCTGTCGGCCAGGTGCGCGATGCGCATGGCCCCGGTGATCCCGCCCTTGTACTGAGCGCTGGTCCTGACGCGTCCCGCCGAGCCGGTCGCGATGAAGTCGCCGACGTTCAAGTGCGCGCCGTCGGAGGTCTCCGCGACCAGCAGCGGGACATCGACCTGCTCGGCCAGCCAGCGGTGGGAAGTGACGCTGAACTCGCGCATCGGCTCCTCGTACCACAGGTAGCCGGCCTCGGAGATCGCACGGCCGAGGTAGACCGAGTCGGCGAGGTCGAAGCCGGCCGAGCCGTCGTACATCAGCGGGACGTCGTCACCGACGTGCGCCCGCAGCTTCTGGCAGAGGTCCGCGTCGGCCTTCGGGTCACCCCAGGCGTGCAGCTTGATGCCGACGTACCCCAGCTCCAGGCACTGGTTGGCGACGTCGAGGTACTCCTCGACGCTGCCGAAAGTGACCGTGCTCGCATAGGCGGGGATGGCCTCGCGGTAGGTGCCGAGGAGACGGTGGACCGGCTGTCCGACCGCCTTGCCGGCCAGGTCCCACAGCGCCACATCGACCAGGCCGAGAGCGTAGATCGGAAGCTCCTCGATCCGGTCCAGCTCCCACAACCGCTGCCACAGCAGCTCGCGCATCAGAGGATCGCGACCGATGAGGTCCTCGCGGATGCGACGGCCGACCAGGTCGGCGACTATCACCCCGCGTCTTGTGT
The DNA here is from genome assembly GCF_041433995.1 of Streptomyces sp. NBC_00466. Lineage (NCBI taxonomy): Bacteria > Bacillati > Actinomycetota > Actinomycetes > Kitasatosporales > Streptomycetaceae > Streptomyces > Streptomyces sp. NBC_00466. The sequence goes on from NZ_CP107896.1 coordinate 492,617, forward strand.
GCGCCTCGCCCACCAGGCCGTCATCGGTGTGGACACGCAGGATGCCGCCCACCACGGACGGCTCCGATCCCGGAAGCCCGGCGCGCCACCGAAAGGGCGGTTGAGCCGGCAGGTCGACGAGTTCCATGGTCACATCGGTTATTCGCATGGGTATCCTTCACGGCTGCAAGTTGGACTTCAGGAGTCGGTGTCGCCGCCGGGCGCGACGCGACGCCAGATCTCCCGCTGGAACTGCTGAGCGGTCATGGAGATGTGCTCGGCCATCAGGCCCTCGGCCCTGTCCGGCTCCCCCGAGCCGATCGCGGCGGCGATCTCCTCGTGCTGCCGCGCGGCCACCAGCAGCGACCCGCCCGCGACCCCGGCCAGTCCGATGATGGTGGCCTGGCACTGCAGGCGCCGCACAGCGTCGAGGGTGGAGGCGAAGAACATGTTGGCCGCCGCATCCGCGATGCCGGCGTGGAACGCCTCGTCGGCGCTGTTGAATGCCTCGATATCCCCCTGCTCCGCCGCGAGGGACGACCGGTGTGCGGCTTCGCGCACCGCCTTGACCTGCGTCGGGGTGGCCCGCTGCGCAGCGAGGTTGGCCGTTGTGGTCTCCACGTGCCGGCGGAACTCGAACAACTCGTCCACCTGCCGCAGGTCCGCGGGGAGGAAGTTGGCCAGCGACGCCTGCCAGGAGGACTGCTCGGGCTCGGCCACGTAGATGCCGCGGCCCTTCTGTACGGACAGCCGCCCGATGGCGGAGAGGATCTTGACCGCCTCCCGGACCACGGTCCGGCTCATCTGTACCTCGTCCGCCAGATCCTTCTCGGTGGGCAGCCGCACGCCAGGCTGAAGTCCCTCCTGGACGACGTACTCAAGGATGCGTTCGGCCGCGACCTCGTATCCAGGACGGTAGGCACCCCCCGCGCCTGCCGGCGAAGGGGTCTTCTCTGAGCGGGCCAACAGTGTTCCCTCACTTCGCTCTTGCCGTCACTCGACGCCCGCTTGTCCCGGCGTCTGTCGGCCTTCATATGTTTCCTATATATCAGGCACTTCAGCTGCAGTGAAGCACATCCAGACCCTTGACGCCAAGGTCCGATGACTTCAGACTCTTCCCTGTCCAAGCCGGGCCGATTCGCCCGCTTCTTGGCACGACACCCGTTCTGAACAGCCGACTTGAGCCTCATGGCCTGCGGCACGCCTCCGGAAATTCAGCCCTGACCAGCCTTGCGGCCCTGATATGTATCAGATCTATACGCCGCGGTAATGCACTACAGATGGGATGTTCGAATGCACATTCGGCGTAGTAGCGGACACACCGGCCAGGCCGGCAGACGCTGGGCGGCACTCACCGCGGCCGCCGCTCTGGTTCTCGGTGCCACGGCCTGTTCGGGCGGCTCGGACGAGAGTAGCGCGGGCGGCAAGGTCCAGCTCACCTACCGGATATGGGACGCGACCCAGCGGCCCGCCATGCAGCACATCGTCGACGCCTTCGAGGCGGCCCACCCGTCGGTCAAGGTGAAGATCCAAGTCACCGCGAGCGCGGAGTACTGGACCAAGATGCAGGCCGACGCCACCAGCGGCAGCGCGCCCGATGTGTTCTGGATGAACGGGCCCAACGCCCAGCTCTACGAGTCGAACGGCATCCTGATGCCGCTGTCGGACAAGCTCGACGCCAACGGCGTGAAGCTCTCCGACTACCCCAAGAGCCTGGTCGGCCTCTACAACTACAAGGGCACCCAGTACGGAATCCCGAAGGACTTCGACACCGTCGGGCTCTGGTACAACAAGAAGCTGTTCGACGCGGCCGGTGTGAAGTATCCCGACGACACCTGGACCTGGAAGACCGTTCAGGACGCCGCGCGCAAGCTCACCGACGTCTCCAGGAAGCAGTACGGCATCCTGGCGCCCCCGTTCGGCCAGGAGAACTTCTACGACACCATCTTCCAGGCCGGGGGCTCGGTCATCTCGGCCGACAGGAAGTCCTCGGGCTACGACCAGCCGGCGGCCAAGACGGGGCTGAAGTTCTGGACGGACCTGGTCAAGGCGGGGTACTCGCCGTCACTGAAGTCCATGACCGACACATTCCCGAGCCAGCTCTTCGAGTCCGGCAAGGTCGCCATGTACTACGGCGGCAGCTGGGACACCCTGACGTTCGCCAAGAACAGCACCTTGAAGAAGAACATCGACGTCGCCGTCCTGCCGGAGGGGAAGAAGCGGGCGGTGGTGATCCACGGACTGGCCAACGTCGCCTACGCCAAGACCAAGCACCCCAAGGAGGCGGCCTCCTTCGTCGCCTTCCTCGGGTCCAGGCAGGCCGCGGAAATCGGAGCGAAGGAGAGCGGGGTCATCCCGGCCTTCAACAACACCCAGCAGGCCTGGGTGAAGGCCAATCCGCAGTTCCATCTGAAGTCCTTCCTGGACGAGGTCCCCTACGCGGTGCCGCTCCCCACCTCCAAGAACACCAACGTCTGGGCGAACGAGGAGCCCACCACATTCGCTCCCGCCTGGGACGGCAAGACCGACGTGGGGGCGGCCGCCCAGCAGATGGCCGGTCTGATGAACACGGCGCTGAGCAAGGAAAAGTGACCAGATGACCCGAACCGCGGCTCTCCAGCCCAGGGCCCGTGCCGCCCGTGCCGCCAACGCCGTCCCCCGGCGCGGGCGGCGCCACGGCCGCCGCCAGTGGGCCTGGGCCTCCCTCATGGTCGCGCCGATGACCATCGGCCTGGGGATCTTCTACCTGTGGCCCATCGCGCAGACCTTCTACTACAGCTTCACCCACTCCGGCCCGTTCGGCGGGCACACCTGGACCGGCACGGCCAACTACCGTGCGCTGGCCGACGATCCGACGGTGAGCCGGGCGGTGGTCAACACATTGCTGTACACCGTGATCCAGCTGGCCGGGATCCCGCTCGCGATCCTGGTGGCCGCACTGCTGAACCAGAAGAACCTGCGCGGCCGCGCGGTCTACCGGGTGCTCTACTTCCTGCCGGCCGTGACCATGCCGGTCGCCGTGGCGATGCTGTGGCGCTGGATGTACGACGGCAACTACGGCCTGGTGAACTACCTGCTGTCCACGGTGGGGATCCACGGACCGCACTGGGCCTCCGACCCCGGCGTCGCACTGTACGCGCTGGCCGCGATCGGCATCTGGATGTCCCTGGGCTACAACATGGTGATTTTCCTGGCCGGCCTCCAGGGGATACCCACCGAGTACTACGAGGCCGCGCGGGTGGACGGTGCGGGACCGGTACGGACATTCCTGCGCATCACCGTGCCCCTGCTGACTCCGAACATCTTCTTCGTCACCGTACTGACGATGATCAACTCTCTGCAGATGTTCGATATCGCCTACATGATGATGAGCACCCCCGGCTCCTCCGCCGGCGCCGCCAACCCCGCGCTGCCGAGCGTCCGGTCGATCTCGTATCTCTTCTTCCAGAAGGCCTTCGTCGAGCACGACATCGGGTTCGGGGCCGCGGTGGCCTTCATCCTGGTCGGCTTCATCGTCCTGATGACGCTCGTCCAGTTCCGTCTGCAGAAGAGGTGGGTGCACTATGCCTGAGCTCTCGTCCCGCTCCGGCCCTCCGCGCCACCGCGTCCGTTCGGTGGCCACCCACACGGTGCTCATCGCCGGTGCGGCGCTGATGATCGGCCCGTTCCTCTGGGAGGTGGTCACGGCGCTCAAGTCGTTCGCCGAGACCACCCAGTTGCCACCCACTCTCCTGCCGCACCACTGGCAGTGGTCGAACTTCACCTCGGTGTTCCACGCTCTGCCCTTCGGGCGGATGTTCCTCAACACCGTTCTGGTGACCGCCGGACGGACTGCCGGCCAGCTGCTCTTCTCGTCGATGGCCGGCTACGCCTTCGCCCGGATGCGATTCCGCGGCAGCGGGGTGCTGTTCGGGTTCTTCCTGTCGGTGCTGATGGTCCCGGGCCTGGTCTTCCTGATCCCGCAGTACGTGATCATCCAGAACCTCGGCTGGCTGAACTCCCTGCAGGGCCTGATCGTCCCGGGAATGTTCAGCGCCTTCGGCACTTTCCTGATGCGCCAGTTCTTCATGGCACTGCCGCACGACGTCGAGGAGGCCGCACGCCTCGACGGGGCCAACCCGTGGCAGATCTTCTGGCACATCGCGCTCCCGCTGGCCAGGCCCGGTCTGCTGGCACTCACCATCCTGACCACGCTGTGGTCGTGGAACGACCTGATGTTCCCGCTGGTGATCAACACCGACCCGGAGAAGATGACCCTCTCGGCCGGCCTGGCCACGCTCCAGGGTGAGCACTTCACCGACTACTCGATCCTGATGGCCGGGTCGCTCATGGCCACCGTGCCGATGATCGTCGCCTTCATCCTGCTGCAGCGCCACTTCATCCAGGGTATCGCCTTCACCGGCAGCAAGGGCTGAGCCCTGCTCGCCGCAACTCCCGGAAAGGGCAGGCACATTGAACGACATCAGGCTCGGCGTCATCGGCCTCGGCGTCCGCAGCGACCTGGCCGAGCTGGCCCACCGGCCCGGCTCCGGCTCGGTGCTGGCCGCAGTGTGCGACCGCGACCCGCGCATCCTCGCGCGCGCCGAGGACCGCTTCGGCACCCAGGTGCGGAGCACCTCGGACCACCACGAACTCCTCGATGCCGGGCTTGACGGCGTGTTCGTGCTGACCCCGGACCACACCCACGAGCAGATCGGCCTGGACTTCCTCGCGGCCGGCATCCCGGTCTTCCTGGACAAGCCGATGGCCATCACCACTGAGGGCTGCGACCGACTGCTCGCGGCGGCCCGCGAACACCGGACCCCGTTGTACGTCGGCCACAACATGCGCCACATGCCGGCCGTGGTGGCCATCCGAAAGCTGATCACCAGCGGGACCATCGGCGAGGTCAAGGCCATCTGGTGCCGCCACTTCATCGGCAACGGCGGGGACTACTACTTCAAGGACTGGCACGCCGACCGACGCAACACCACCGGGCTGCTGCTGCAGAAGGGAGCCCACGACATCGACGTCATCCACTGGCTGGCCAACGGCTGCACCCGGCGGGTGAACGCCATGGGCGGACTGACGGTCTACGGCGGCATCAGCTCACGCCGCGACCGCAGCGGGGAGCGGATGACCGAGTGGCTGTCGGACGGGAACTGGCCGCCGCTCAGCCAGACAGGGCTCAGTCCGGTGGTGGACGTCGAGGACCTGAGCATGATGCAGATGCAGCTGGACAACGGCGTTTTCGCCAGCTATCAGCAGTGCCACTACACACCGGACAACTGGCGCAACTACACCGTGATCGGCACCGAGGGGCGGCTGGAGAACTTCGGCGACACCGAGGGGGCGGAGATCCGGGTGTGGAACCGCCGTTCCACCTACCGTGCCGAGGCGGACCTGGTGGTGCCCGTACCCACCCCGCCCGGCCTGCACGGTGGCGCCGATCCGGTGCTGGTCGAGGAGTTCCTGCAGTTCGTACGCGAGGGCGGGGCCACCGTCACCTCGCCGGTGGCGGCCCGCGAGGCGGTGGCCACCGGCTGCGCGGCCACCATGTCGCTGCGGGACGGAGGCCGGGCCATCGATGTCGCTCCGGTCGACCCGGAGATGGCCGCGTACTTCGAGCAGGTCCGGCAGTAGGACCACCGAAGGGTGGGCGGCCACCCTCCGGGACCGGCGCGGCCCCCTGCTCCCCGGGGCCGGCGGACCAGAACCATCCCCCATGAACAGCCGGGCCTCCCGGCTTCCGGGCCGGCGCGTCTGCCGCCCGCGACCGTACGTCATGCCCTCCTGACCGGATCCCCGGTCACATCCCAGCAGAGGAGTTGGTTTTCCATGCCCAAGCGCCGGAACACCGCCTTGAGAGCGGCGACTGCAGCGTTCACCCTGGCCCTTGCGGCGGGCTTCGTACCGGGTGCCCAGGCGGCTCCCCACACGCCGTTCACCATCGCCGCGGGTACCCTGAGGATCGGCCTGGACCCGACCGGCACCGTCACCAGCCTGGTGGACGCGGCGAACGGCCACGACTACGCCAGCACCGACCACTTGGCACCGCTGATCAAGCTGGTCGCCGACGGCGCGGAGCAGCGGCCCACCGCCCTGTCCTACGACCATGTCCGGTCCACCTTCACCTTCACCTTCGGCGCCAAGGGGATAAAGGTCGGCATCCGGGTGGTCGGCAAGTCCGGCTACGCGACCCTGGAGGCGACCGGCGTCAGCGCTCCGCAGGGCGTGGACGTGCAGACGCTGCTGTGGGGGCCGATCACCACCGACATCTCCCAGACGGTCGGCGAGACCGTGGGTGTGGTGCACGACAAGGACTTCGCGATCGGCATCCACGGTCTCAACGACAAGACGCCGGCGGGCTGGCCGGAGGAGTACAAGGGCCTCAGCTACCCCGACGCTCCCGGGGATCCACTGTTCAACTGGGACTACGGCTGGTTCGCCGCGCACCGGACCACCTTCGGTGGCATCCTCCAGGCGTACACGTACGACTACACCAAGACCCGTAACCGGTACGTCGGTTGGGGTGACACCAACGAGCCGAGCTCGCCCGTCCCGCCGCTGAGCGGGGACGACGCCCGGATCGAGGGATCGAAGATAGCCCTGTTCGGCTCGGCCCCGGACGCCACGCTGGGCACGCTCTCCAGGATCGAGACCGGCGAGGGCCTGCCGCACCCGACGGTCGACGGACAGTGGCAGAAGACCGCGCAGGGGGCATCGCAGTCCTTCCTGGTGCTCGGAGACCTCAACAAGGACAACGTCGACCAGGCCAGTGCCTTCGCCAACCAGGCCGGGCTCCGCTACGTCTACTCGCTGCCGGGCTCCGACGGCCCCTGGCAGTCCGCCGGGCACTACCAGTTCGACTCCGCCTTCGGCGGCTCCGACGCGGGCGCCGCCCAGCTGGTCTCCAAGGCGGCGGACCACGGTGTCAAGGTCGGTGTGCACACGCTGTCCAACCTGGTCGACACCAACGACCCGTACGCCACCCCGGTGCCCAGCAAGGGCCTGGCCACCCTGGGTTCGGTGAAGCTGACCCGGCCGCTGGACGCGAGCTCCACGGTCGCCTACGTCGACGGCGATTCGGTCTTCAAGGACGGCCAGGAGAAGATCCTCAGGATCGGTGACGAGTTCGCCGAGTACTCCGCCGTGACGCAGGTGCCCGGTTCCGCCGGCGAGTACGAGGTGCGGCTCGGCTCCCGCGGCATGTGGGGCACCAGCGCCGTCGCGCACGCCGACGGCGACGCGATGGACCGTATGCGGCGCTACGCCTACGGCCAGTTCGTCGGCGGTATGCCGGTCATGGGCGACATCGCCGCCCGCTTCGCGCAGATCTCCAACACCACCGGCACCAAGTCGATGTCCTACGACGGTCTGGAGACCGGATCGCTGGCCGGTTACGGCCTGTTCGGCACCAACCGGCTGGTCAACGGCACCTACCGGAACCTCAAGTCCCAGGACGACTTCATCTCCGAGGCGAGCAATCTGCTGCCCGGCACGTGGGATGCAACCACCCGGGCGAGCTGGGGAGAGGATCATGGCCTGCCCGAGAGGGCGCCGCTGACCGCCCTCAAGTACATGCCGTACTTCGACCGCAACGACATGCCCGACATGATGGGCTGGCGCGGGTTCCGCTCCGGGTTCTCGACGCTTTCCCAGGAGTGGCTGCTGTCGAAGATGGCGGGCTACAACGCGGGCACGGGCCTTCAGACCACCGTCTCCACCCTGAAGAGCGCCGGCAACACCACCGAGGTCCTGGCTGCCTGGAAGGAGTGGGAGGCAGCACGCAACGCTCACGCGTTCACCAGCGAGCAGACGAAGGCCATGCGGGACACGGACTCCAACTGGCACCTGGAGACCGTGGTCCCCGGCAAGCAGTGGAATCTGTACGACGTCGACTTCCCGGCCGGCCCGCTGAGTGCGCCGAACGACGGCTCGCAGCACAGCTGGAGCTACACCAACACCCATGCCGCGCAGCCGGTGCAGTTCCAGCTGCAGGCGAGCGGCGGAACCGTCACCGACCCGTCGTTCACCGTTGACGGGCAGACCGTCGGCTACCGGACCACCGTGCCCTCCGGCGGTTACCTGGTCGCCGACGGCAGCGCGGATGCGAAGGTGTACGACGGCAGCTGGCACCTGGTCGACACGGTGGCCGCGCAGGGCTCCGCCACCTTCAAGTCCGGTGCCCAGAACATCGATTACCGTGCCACCGGCTCCGGCGGCACCTCCAAGATCAGCTTTCTGACCTACGGCAGCGCCCAGCGGGTGAAGGCACCGGTCACGATCGACAGTCCGGCGACAGTAAAGGGTGGCGGCACCGCGACGGTGACCACCCGCTACACCAACACCGGCACCACCACGGTGAAGAACGCCAGGATCGGCCTGGCGGTGCCCACCGGCTGGCGGGCCGAGCACACCGGCAAGGCCGGATTCCCGAGCATCGCCCCGGGTGAGACCGTCAGCGTCACCTGGCGGGTCACCCCGCCTGTGGACACCCGCGCCGGTGACAGCCAACTGGTCACCCATGTCACGAGCACCGGCGCACGGACCAGCTCGGAGGCGAGCACGCGGATCACCGTGTCCTGACCCGCTTCCCGGGCTGTCGGGGACCGCAACGGTCGGTCGGTCAGGGCGCTGACCGGCCGGTCCGGACCCGGCTGTTCTTCAACTCCACTCCTCAACTCCGAGCATCGTGTGTGGAAGAGCGCTGCGTCTGTACCGGACGTTCGAAGGGCTAGACCGGCGCGGTGGGTTTCGTGCTCATGGCGTCGGACCGGTCTCTGGTCCTGTGGCGCGGGCGTAGCGGGCGGCGAGCTCTGCGAATGCGGTGGCCAGTTGGGGTGGGCCGATGACGTCGATGTCCGTGTCGAAGCGCCCGATGGCCGAGGCGAGTCCGGTCCATGACCAGGAACCAAGGACAAGTCGGCAGTGCTGGGAGCCGAGTTCCTCGACGATTCCGTCCTGGGCGAAGGGCGCGACGTCGGCGGCCGGGAGGTGGAGAATGACTTCGCCTCGGCACGGCCAGTCGGTGGTGGTGCCGTCATTGCCGCGGAATCGGCTGATGACGAAGGTCGGGACGTCGCCGCCGGGGAGTGCGCGAGGGGCGAAGCGGGGGCCGGTGGGTGTGCGGGGCCGGATGCGGTCGACACCGAAGGTACGCCAGTCCTCGCGGTCGAGGTCCCAGGCCACGAGGTACCAGCGATGACGCCGGGTGACCAGGTGGTGGGGTTGCACGCGGCGGGGATCGTCGGCTGAGGTGCCGCCGCCCGGGGTGTAGTCGAAGCGAAGTTCCTCGCAGGCGTGGATGGCACGGCTCAGGTCCTCCAGGACCTGGGTATCGACCTGAGGAATGTCGCGGGCCGCGGGCGGTGGGACGGCGGTGACGCGCAACAGGTCGATGCGGTGACGCAGGCGGGGTGGCATGACCTGGCGGAGAGTGGCCAGGGCGCGGGTGGCGTCTTCGGCGACTGCGGTGCCGGCGACCGCGGTCTGGAGCGCGACGGCCAGGGCGACGGCCTGGCCGTCGTCGAACAGCATGGGTGGCATGTGAGCGCCGGCCTCCAGGCGGTAGCCGCCGGCCGGCCCTTTGACGGTCGTGATCAGGTAGCCGAGTTCGCGCAGCCGGTCGATGTCACGGCGCACGGTGCGCGAGGTGATGCTCAGACGCCCGGCGAGATCCTCGCCGGACCAGTCACGGTGCGTTTGAAGCAGCGAGAGCAGCGCGAGCAGCCGGGAGGAGGTCTTTTGCATGGGATCCATTCTCACCGCAGTACAGGACACATCCTGTCCTCTACCTCCGCCACAGTGGCACACGAGCCGTTCGGGAGGCATCGCTCCTGGTCACGGCAGCCGCCACCGACGACTTCGACCGTCGGCGGCGCATTCGTCACATCGAGGCAAGGAGCAGGCCATGTCCGTCACGACCACCACTCATCTGAACTTCCGGGGCGCCGCACGGGAGGCGCTGGACTTCTACCGGTCCGTCTTCGGCGGACGTACTGTCGCGGTCACTTACCAGGACGCGGGCGCCGTGCAGAACGAGAGCGAGGCGGACTGGGTGATGTGGGGCGAGGTGGCAGGCGACAACGGCTTCCACATCATGGCCTACGACGTGCCCTCGCAACTGCCCTGGAACCAGGGCGAGAACCCGTTCTTCGTCTCGGTACGCGGTGACAGCGCCGAGGAAATCAGCGCCCTGTGGGACAGGCTCGCCGAGGGCTCGGCCATCGTGCATCCGCTGGAACCCGCGCAGTGGGCGCCGCTGTACGGCATGCTCAGCGACCGCTTCGGCGTCACCTGGGTCCTGGACGTCACCGCCCCGTACAACGGCTGATCCAGCCCACCCTGAACATGCCTGCGCCGTCCGGGCCGCCGCAGCCCCACTGGCGGTCCGGACGGCGCAGGCACCAAGCACGTGGAGAAGTGGAAGGAAGCAGGGTCACCGTGCGGATGCGGAAGCTGGGACGGACCGGCATCGAAGTCAGCGCCTACTGCCTGGGCACCATGATGTTCGGCAAGATGGGCAATCCAGATCACGACGACTGCGTACGGATGATCCACCGTGCGCTCGGGGCGGGCATCAATTTCGTCGACACCGCCGATGTCTACGGCTACAGCGAGACCGAGGAGATCGTCGGAAAGGCCCTCAGGGGACGCCGTGACGAGGTCGTGCTGGCAACCAAGTTCAACGGACGGATGGGCGAGGGCCCCAACCGCAGCGGCAGTTCCCGGAGCTGGATCATCCAGGCGGTCGAGGGCTCGCTGAAGCGGCTGCGGACCGAGTACATCGATCTTTACCAGATCCACCACCCCGACCCGCACACGGACATGGAGGAGACCCTGTCCGCGCTCACCGACCTCGTGCGTGCCGGGAAGGTCCGGGCGGTCGGCTCCTCCAACCTGCCGGCCTCGGAGATCGTCGAAGCCCAGTGGGTGTCCCAGCAGCGTGGACTGCACCGCCTGCGTACCGAGCAGCCCACCTACTCCATCCTCAGCCGCGGCATCGAGCGTGAGGTCCTGCCTCTCTGCCGCCGCTACGGCCTGGGCGTCCTGGTGTGGAGCCCGCTCGCCATGGGCCTGCTCACCGGCCGCTACCGCAGGAACGCCCAACGGCCGGACAACGCCCGTATGAAGTGGGTCCCCGGGCACCTCACCGACGAACGCAAGCTTGACGCCGTCGAGCAGCTGCTCCCCCTCGCCGAAGAAGCCGGTCACACCCTCACGCACCTGGCCATGGCCTTCGCCACCAGCCACCCCGACGTCACCTCCGCCATCATCGGCCCGCGCACCATGGACCAGCTCGACGACCTGCTCACCGGCGCCACCCTCACCCTCGGCGACGACATCCTCGACGAGATCGACGCAGTCGTCCCGCCCGGCACCGACATCAGCCCGCTGGACGTGTCCTACACACCCCCCTCCCTCACACGCACGGACCTGCGCCGCCGCCCGCCCCACGAGCGAGCGGCGGCCTGAGAACGCCATGACCGTCCTCGACAGCCGCGCCCTCAACCGCGCCACCCTCGCCCGCCAGCACCTGCTCACGCGCAGCGACACATCCGCGCCCGAGGCGGTGGCCCACCTGTGCGGCCTGCAGGCGCAAGAGCCCCAGGAACCCTTCATCGGGCTCTGGTCCCGCCTGGCCGACTTCCAGCCCGGGCAACTGGACGATGCGCTGACCGGCCGCACGGTGGTGCGCACCCACCTGATGCGCCGCACCGTCCACCTCGTCGCATCGGACGACGCACTCGCCTGGCGAGCCCGTCACGACACCATGCTGCGCCAGCGGGTCCTGGGAACCTACCGGCGCGAACTGGCCGGCATCGACGTGGACGAGGTCGCCGCCGCCGGCCGCGCGGTCATGGCCGACCAGCGGCCCCGCACCATGAGCGAGCTCGTGCAAGCCGTCGAAGACCGCTGGCCCGGTCCACCACGCCGCGTCCTGGGCGAGTTGCTCATCGCGGCCCTCATCCCCATGGCCCAGCTGCCGCCCCGCGGTCTGTGGCACCGGACTGCCGGCGTGCGCAACCTGCCGTTGCCCACCTGGCTGGAACGGGACATCGCGCCCCTGACCACCGATGACAACGATCCCGTCGGGCAGCAGCTGCTACGCCGCTACCTCGCCGCCTACGGGCCCGCCGCCAGTTCGGACCTACGTGCCTGGTGCGGGCTCGCGGGACTTCCCGCCGCCGTCAAAGCCGCCCGGGAGGAACTCCTCGTCTTCCGCGACGAACACGGTCGCGAACTGCTCGACCTGCCCGACGCACCCCGCCCCCACCCCGACACCCCTGCCCCGGTCCGGTTCCTCCCGGCCTTCGACAACGCCGTCCTCGGCTACCGCGACCGCAGCCGCATCATCGACGCCGCCCACCTCGGTCTGTCCGTCGCGGGTCACCGCACCGTCCTCGTCGAGGGGCGCGTCACCGCCACCTGGACCGTGCGCGACCACCGGCTCCGCATCAGCCCCCTCCGGCCCCTCACCGCCCCGGAGCAGGAAGCCGTACGCGCCGAAGCCCAGGACCTGACCACTTTTCTGGACGAAGACATCGAGCACATCCAACTCGACACCGGAAACCGGTCGTAGGGGCCGACGGCGCACACGCGCGCCACCAGCCCCCCGCCCCACCTCGTGGCGAGGGTCTGTGATCTGCGGTGGCGTGCGTTTCGCCCGGTTGAAGGTGAAGTGCCCACAGGGCGATGACAGTGGCGGGCATCCGGTGCCGCCGATGTCAGGGCGACTTCGGCGGGTTCTTCGTGTCGAACGCGAAGAGAGTGTTCTTGGCCGCGGCCACGACCACCGCACGCCCCGCGACGGTCACACGCGGGCTTGCGCCCTGCTCGCCCGTCAGGCCGTCGGCCTGCGGATCCGTTGTCCACAGGGGTGCGCCGTCGCGCGGCGACAGCGCGACCACCCGGCCGGTGGCCGAGCTGAAGTACAGCGCCCCGGCTCCCGCCACCGGGCCCGACGCACCCTCCACGCCCGTCTGCCGCGACCACTTCTCCCCGCCGGTGGCGGGGTCGAGGGCCGTGACGCGACCGGTCTGCCCGCTCACGAAGACGCTGCCGTCCGCCATGCCGGGCGTTCCCTCGTAGGTCTTCGCCAGCCGGGAGTACGTGACCTTCCCCGAGGCCGGGTCGAACCGCGCCACCCCGTCGTAACCGGCCAGCGCCGTTCCGTCCATGTGCTCCTCGAGGAACACGAGACTGCCGTTGGCGACGCCCATCGGCACGGCGGGCCCCTTGACCGGGATGCGCCTGCCCAGTGTCCCCGAGGCGCGGTCGAGCGTGCGCAGGGTGGGGTGGCGCACCTCTGACGCATTCACCTCCGTATTCGTCGCGCACATCGCGTAGAGCTGTGCGCCCACCGGAACCGGGGCGCACTGCGCGCCCGCGGGGAACGGCGTCGTCCAGGCCACCTTGCCGCTGTGCGCGTCCCGGGCCTCGAAGCGGGAGTTGGAGGCGTCGACCGTCACGACGGTGGAGCCGATCACCACGGCGTCCCGTGTACGCCCCGTGACGGCCGTGGACTGTGCACCGGACGGCACGGACCACAGTTCCCGGCCCTTGGCCGCGTCGATGGCCACCACCTCAACGGGAGGGTTCTGCCTGTCGCCCTCGGCGGCGAAGCGGTAACCGAGCACCGTGTCGTCGGTGGCGCCCACCATGTGCATGCCCTGAGCGGGGACGCCCGGACTCTGCACCTTCCACACCTGCGAGCCGTCCACGGCCCTGATACGGGTCGCGACGACTCCGCCGCCCCCGCAGAACAGCGCATCGCCGCGCGCGACGCAGCGCAGCTCGTCGGGGATGTCCTTGCGGCCGCCCTGCACGGTCCGGTGCCATGGCGCGAAGCCGACCGGAAGTGCGACACCCGGCACACCTGGCGCCGCGGCCCTGCTCCTTGTGTCTCCGCCGCTGTTCCCCCCACCCCGGGCCGTCACCGCGGCGACCCCGCCGCCGATCGCTGCCACGGCGACCGCGGTCGCGAGCACGGGACGCCACCGGCGGCGCAGCCGGCGGCCGATGAGGGCGCCGGTGCTCCCTGTATCGGGACCGTCGAGGGTGGTCGGGGCGATCGGCGGCGGGGTGGCCTGCATCGCGAGGTGATGCTGGGTGTTCGTGTCGCGGGTGCGGCCCGCGCCTGCCCCGTCCGCGCCGGCGCCGCCGAGGTCGGCAGGCAGGTCCCGCAGCAGTACGAGGAGTTCGTCCGCCGTGGGGCGCTCCTCGGGGTCCTTTTCCAGACACGACTCGACGACCGCGCGCAGCGTCATCGGTACGGAATCCAGCGAGGGCTCCTCGTGCACCACTTGGTACGCCGTCATGTACGGGCTGTCGGCGTCGAAGGGCCCCTGCCCCGTCGCCGCGTACACCAGCAGCGTCCCGAGCGAGAAGACATCGGACCGCGGCCCCACACCACGCGGTGCCTGCAACTGTTCCGGCGACATGAAGGGTGGTGTGCCGATGACTCGCCCCGTCATCGTCAGCGTCTGCTGGTCCACCGCGCGCGAAATGCCGAAGTCGATGACGCGCGGCCCCTCGGGCGAGAGCACGACGTTCGAGGGCTTCAGGTCACGGTGGACGACGCCCACGCGGTGGATGTCGCGCAGCGCCTCCGTCAGACCGATGGCGAGTTTCCGCAGTTCCGAACCGGTCAGCGGGCCCTTCGCGGCGATGTGCTGGGCGAGCGTGTGCCCCTCGATGTAGGCCGTCGCCATCCACGGCTGCTCGGCCTCCGGGGCGGCGTCGACCACGGCGGCGGTGAACGCGCCGCTCACGCGCCTCGCCGCCGCGACCTCCTGCCGGAAACGGATGCGGAACTCGTCGTCCGCCGCGAACTGCTGGTGGATCAGTTTGATCGCGACAGGACGCCCCGAACTCGTACGGGCCAGAAAGACCGTGCCCATGCCGCCCGAGCCGAGCCGCGCCTCAAGCGGATAGCCGCCGATCTCGGCCGGATCACCTCCACGCAGCGACACTCTTCCCAACCTCTCGTCCCCCGTGCATCTCCGTCATCACGGGCCCGCGTACCTGTTCTGCCCCACAAACTAGCCGCTGGACGGTAGGGCAGAGCAAAGAGGGTGACGAACAGGGCCCCCAGGACGCCTGCTCCGTTTCAGTCGTGTTCAGTCTTGTTCAGTCGTGTTGACAAGTTCGGGTGAGCCCTCGACGACGGCACCCCGCCCGTGGCCCGAGGTCTGCTTGAAAACGGAAAGCGGTGACATGGCCGCGCCGACTCCGGGCGTACGGCGGCCGGAACGAACCTGCCGAATCCCGGCCTGGCTTCCCGTGGCATCTACACCTTCTTTTGTCTACAGAAATGTAGACCAACTACGCTGCGCATTCGAGGCGATGCCCGGTGTGACGGCGGCGCGTCGATGGCCGCACCACCGCGAGCCGCTCGATGTCCGCGCGCGGCAGCGCCGAACGGCAGATCAGGAGCGCGTTGTGGGAAAGCCGGAGTTCGCTGCCCAGGTGGATGCCACCTGCGACGGCCCGTATGTGATGAAGAAGCTGCCCGAGGTCACTCTGGCCTTCTGGATCACGAAAATCACCGCGACCACCCTCGGGGAGACAGCCGGAGACCTGTTCTCCCAGACCCTGGGAATGGGCTACTTCCTGACCACGGTTGCGCTGTTCATGCTGTTCGTGGCCACCCTGATCGTGCAGCTGCGCTCCACTCGGTACAACCCGGTCTTCTACTGGACCGTCATCCTCTCCACCAGCATGGCCGGCACCACCATGTCCGACTTCATGAACCGGGACGCCGCCGCGAAGTACCTTCCTCCGGGCACGGCATCGCTGGGCTGGGGCCCCCAGGGCCTGGGCCTCGGATACCCGGCGGGCGCCGCGATCCTGGTCTCCCTGCTGATCGCGGTCTTCATCGTCTGGAAGTTCACCGGGCAGACTTTCGCGATCACCGAGATCGTCACCTTCCGTGGCGAGGCCCTCTTCTGGGCCGCGATCCTGGTGTCCAACACACTGGGCACATCCATGGGCGACTTCCTCTCCGACAGCTCCGGCCTCGGCTATGCGGGCGGAGCACTGCTCGTCGTCACGCTCCTGGTCGTGCTCGCTGCCCTCATGCGTGTGCCGGCCGTGCCCCATGTCGCGCTGTTCTGGATCGCCTTCGTCCTCACCCGCCCACTGGGCGCCACCTTCGGGGACGCCCTCACCAAGCCGCTCGCGAAGGGCGGTCTCGATCTGGGCACCACGGGGTCATCAACGGTGCTGCTGGCCATCCTCATTGGCCTCACGAGCCACGCCGCACTGCAAGAACGCAAGCGGACCATCGCGCGCGAGACCCAGCTCGCCTAGCTACGGTGGTCCGGTTACGGTGCTCGCGTCACTGGCTCCCCGTCGGCGACGCCGTTCGCTTACCCGCCCGGAAGCTCTATGACATCTCCGGTGGCGAAGCTAGCGTGTCGGCGTGATCAGCATGGAGTGGGACGGCCTCACTGACTCCGATGTTCTCGGCGAGTGGTACCGCGAGGAGCGGAACCGGTTCGCGGACACAGCCCGGGACGCCGACTGGAACGGCCTGTTCGAGGAGTTGGGGAGGCACCCCGGGTGGGTCAACCTCCCCCGGCCCGGGAACCGCAGCGGCTTCGCGCCGCTGCATCAGGCGGCCTGGCACGGCGCTGACTTCGCCGTCGTCGCCCGGCTGCTCGCGCACGGTGCCTGGCGCACGCAGCGGAGCCGGGACGGGAAGCGCCCCGTGGACGTCGCCCGGGAGCACGGGCACACGCACCTGCTGGAGCTCCTGGAGCCGGTCGTGGTGCGGAAGCTCCCCTCCCCTCCGGAGATGCTGGAGCGTCACTTCCATGCGCTGCTGCGGGAGAAGACCGGCCACTGCTTCGAGAAGATCGAACATCTGCTGCCGCCGCTGGCTCCACTGACCGAGGGACCGGCTGTCCAGATCGTCTTCCCGGTGGTCGGCATGATGGGCGGATTCACCTACCGGCTTGAGGTGGACTGCCTGGATGTGCACGCCCACTCACGGATGGACGCCGACGACGGGCAGCACTACCGGGTCACCCCTGACGGCTGGTCCGGGGTCGAACGCCCGCACGCGCCGCCGCCTCCCCCGCCCACCTCGCAGGGCCCCGGGTCCTGACCGGCGGAGTGTCCAGGACCCGGACCCTTTCAGCGCTGCCGTCGGCGGACCAGCACTCCGGCGATCACCAGCAGCAGCGCACCACCCGCCACGTACCAGACGACCGAAGAGCCGGTCCTGGTACCTCCGTTACGGGACTCGGGTACGGGTACGGGTGCGGCCGGCGAGCGGGCCGGCAGGGCGGCGGCTTCCGGCACATCGTCGCCGACCGAGGTGAGACCGGTCGCCAGGGCTGAGTTCCAGGGCCGGTACGAACACCGCTCGCCCGGGATCCGGACGTACTCGGGGGCGTGCCAGGTGGAGGCGTTGTTGATGACGGCCGGGTCGTTGCCCCCGGCCGGTCGCCATGGCGGCGTCAGCGGGGTGGCGGAGTGCTGCCCGACGGCGCCCGGCAACTCCGCGCCGGCCGGTCCCGTACCGGTCGGCGGCAGCCCGTCGGGGTGTCCTTCGGCTTGCCCTTCGGGGTGTCCTTCGTTCAGCGAGATGTGCGCCCGTGAGCGGGGGATGAGGCTGTGCTGACCGGTCATCGGCCGGCCGCTGTCCTCGGGCCAGAACACTGAGCGTCCGTAAGCCGATTCCTCGCCCCCACCCCGTACCCGGATTCCGGCGGGGTACCGTCCGCCGTCACTGCTGCCCGCCTCGATGAGCAGGGCCGTCGGGTGGTAGTCCACGGGTGCGGTGAACACACTGGGTGTGTGCAGTGCGACGTGGTAGCCGTGCCCGGCGGGTGCGCCACCGGCGGCCATCGCCCTGTCGCGCTCGGTGGGAGCGGCGGCCGGGCACATGGCACAGGCGGTCACGGAGAGAAGGCTGGTGCGACTCATGCCCGGCACGTTAAGCACACGATTTACGGCTCACCGGGGTGTTGGGCTCTGCCGGGGACGAATGCCCTCCGCATGGGTGCGCCGGGTCCACCGGATGGCGGGTGAAGGGCGTCCGCCGCTCGGCCGGAGGGAGCCGCTCGGTCAGCTCGGTCAGCTCGGTCGAAGGGCGCCGGTGGGTGGTACGTGCGCGACAGGTGCCGCGGACGACGACGGTGGCGGACGGCCTCCCGTTAGCGGGACGTGCGCAAGGTCGTGTCCAGGATGGACATGAGCTGTGCGGCCCGGCTCGTGCCGGTCGGCGCGAGGGGGTACCGGTTGAGGACATCGATCAAGACCGGTGTGGCGCGTTGTCGAGCCTGCTCGATCAGCTTGAGCCCGACTGCGGCATCACCGCCCGCGCTCAATTCCCCCACGCGCGCCGCGCTTGCGGCGGCTCGCAGGATGTGACCTACCTGGGTGGCCTTCGCAATCGGATGGAGGTAAGCCGCAGAGGCGGCATCGCCGGCGGCACGCGCGGCGAGCCGTTCGGCTTCGGTGGCCGCTTCCTTCGCGGCGCGGTGCGCATCCAAGGAGGTGATGCGCTGGAGCTTGGTCCTTCTCGCACCGTTCACGAACTCCCGTGCGGCTTCGATGGCTGCACGAGGTCGAGGATCACTGGGGTTGGCGGCCTCGAATACAGGGAGAACTTCCTCAGCGCTCTCCACAACGTAGCGTGCGACAACGCGCAGCTCGTCCATGGTCAGCTCGAAGTCCCCAAATCCGGTCGTCACGGATCCGATCCTCCCACCAGTCAACCGCCTGAAGCCCCAAACGGTGCGCTACGACGGTAAGGAGCCACGCCCAACCGTCAACCAACCTGTGCAGCAACGTAGTTGAAGCTTCTCACTGCCATCGCCGGCCCCGATTCGCCAACTGTTAGTTAACTTTCCTGACGGTTTGAATCTTTACCGACCTGTCGATGCTCAGTCAAGGGTTGGGAGGCGAACTCGGCCACCCCGGTGGAACGGTTGACAGGCCGCCGCGCCGACGAGTAGGAATCTCCGTCAGCGGCCTGGCGCGGAAGTTCGTAACCCGACGCGCTCAGTTGATTCTGTCCCGGCTGCCCGCGGCCCGATGCCGCTCGCGCTCACTGCGGCACCAGCTCGCCGCAGCAACAAGCCAGCACTGACACCTGCGGCATGGCCGAAAACGCATCCGAATGCCCGCAGGCGTTCAGAGCTCCTCAGACACCTCCTCAGGCACGTCTTCAGGCACTCCCCCAGGTACCTCCCCCACGTCTGCCGAACCGACGGCAACCGCCCGTCAAGGAGATCCGTATGACGCCTCCCTACCCGCCCCTGCGCGCACGCCGCACCCATGACCCGTCCGGCGACGGCCCGGCCACCTCGGTTCCGGCCCGAACGCGCCGTGCCAGGAACGCCGTTGTCGCGGCCGGAACAACCGTGGCGCTCGGCCTGCTCGGAATGGCCGGATCCGCCGCATCGGCGGAGACCGCGCCTCCCCCGCCGAAGGCGCTGACGACCACCGCATCCGGGATACCCCAGTACGACCACGTCGTGGTGCTCATGGAGGAGAACAAGTTCTACGACGACATCGTGGGCAGCAAGGACGCCCCGTACATCAACTCCCTTGCCAAGCAGGGGGCTTCGTTCTCCGACTTCCACGGCACGACGCACCCCAGCCAGGGCAACTACGTGGCGCTGTACTCCGGTTCCACACACGGAGTCGCCGATGACGACTGCCCCCACGACTTCAGCGCCGACAACCTGGGCCACCAGCTGCTCGGCAGCGGCCACAGCTTCATCGGGTACTCCGAGGACCTGCCGTCCGCGGGGTCGAAGGACTGCGGTGACGACGGCGACAGCGGCTACGCCCGCAAGCACAACGGATGGGTGGACTTCGCCAACACCCCGGCCTCGTCCAACCTGGGATTCGACCGGTTCCCCTCGGACTACGGCAAGTTGCCCACGGTGTCCTTCGTGACGCCCAACCTGGACAACGACATGCACGACGGCAGCGTCAAGCAGGGCGACAGCTGGCTGAAGAAGAACCTCGACGGCTACGTCCAGTGGGCCAAGACGCACAACAGCGCCCTCATGCTGACCTGGGACGAGGACGACGGCGACGACTCGGACAACCAGATCGCCACCATGGTCGTCGGTGACCACGTGCAGCCGGGCGCCAAGTCGAAGGCCCACTACAACCACTACTCACTGCTCCGCACGCTGGAGGACATGTACGGACTCGCTCCCCTGGGGAAGGCCGCGTCGGCGAAGCCCGTCACCGACATCTGGAACACCTCCGTCGCGCCCCGGAAGGGCAAGGGAGTCGCACCGGCGGCCGCACCAGCACGCCCACCGGCCCCTGCGCCGGCCGGTAAAGCGGCAGGTGGAGCAGCCGATAGAGCAGCAGGTGGAGCAGCCGATTCGGCGGCGGATCTGACGGACCCGCACAAGAAGGACATCGCGATGCAGCTGGTGTCCAGCGCGGAGAACTCGTCGCTGGACTGGAAGGCGCAGTACACCTATGTCGAGGACATCGGCGACGGGCGCGGCTACACGGGCGGGATCGTGGGGTTCTGCTCCGGCACCGGTGACATGCTCGACCTGGTCCAGCTGTACACACAGCGGGAGCCGGGCAACCCGCTGGCCGCGTATCTGCCCGCCCTGCGCAAGGTGAACGGCAGCGACTCGCACGCCGGTCTGGGATCCGGCTTCGTCTCGGCCTGGCACACGGCGGCGTCGGACCCGGCGTTCCAGCAGGCCCAGAACGACGAGCGGGACCGGGTGTACTTCACCCCGTCCGTGGACCGGGCGAAGCAGGACGGGCTGCACGCGCTGGGGCAGTTCAGCTACTACGACGCGATGGTCATGCACGGCCCCGGGACGGACCCGGTCAGCTTCGGCGGGATCCGCGCCACGGCGATGAAGCACGCCAGGACCCCCGCACAGGGCGGCGACGAGAAGACGTATCTCAACGCCTTCCTCGACGCCCGCAAGGCCGCGATGCTCACCGAGGCCGCGCACGACGACACCAGCCGGGTCGACACGGAGCAGCGGGTGTTCCTCGCCGCCGGCAACCTCGGTCTGAACCCGCCGCTGTCCTGGAAGACGTACGGGGACCCGTACACGATCGCGCGGTGACAGCGCGGCTCACCGGGCCGGCCGGACTCTGACCGGTCCATCGACCCTGCCGGCCGGCACACACCGGTGCACGGCGTGCCGGCCGGCAGGCCCAGCGGGCATATCGGCCCAGCAGCAAGGCAGTTCAGCCGACGCGGCAGTTCCGCCGGCGCGACAGTTGCGTCGGCACAACGAGCACGAGCCAGCAGGGAGGACAGAGCCATGTACGTCTCATCGAGCCGGTCCACCCCGACGCCCGGCACCGCCGAGGGCGCGCGGCCGGGGTCCGGACGGGCGCGGGCGGCCGTGGCACCCAATGTGGTGGCCCTGGGATCGGTCAGCCTGATCACCGACATCTCATCGGAGATGATCACCGCCGTCCTGCCGATGTACGTCATCTTCACCCTCGGCCTGAGCCCCCTCCAGTTCGGCGCCCTCAACGGCATGTATTTCGGGATCACCGCTCTCGTACGCCTGGCCGGAGGGCACGCCGCGGACCGCTGGCAGCGGCGCAAACTCGTCGCGGGCAGCGGATACGCCCTGTCCGCCCTCTGCAAACTGGGCCTGTTCGCCGCGGGCGCCTCCGTACCGGCCCTCGGTGCGGTGATCGCCGCCGACCGTACGGGCAAGGGCCTGCGCACCGGACCGCGGGACGCGCTGATCTCGCTGAGCAGCACCCCCGGGACGCTGGGCCGCTCGTTCGGCATCCACCGGGCGCTGGACACCACCGGCGCCTTCCTCGGCCCGCTGGTCGCGTTCGGGCTGCTCCTGGCGGATCCGGACCGGTACGACACCGTGTTTGTCGCGAGCTTCTGCATCGCGGCGTTCGCGGTGGTGGTGCTGGCCCTGACGGTCCGCGACCGGCGCGAGACCCTGGCCGGCCCGCAGGGCGCGACCGTCCGCGCCGCGCTGCGGCTCCTCCTGCTGCCCCGCTTCCGCCGGGTGTGCATCGGCGCGGCCCTGCTGGGCACGGTGGCGCTGAGCGACTCGTTCGTCTACCTGCTGCTCCAGGAGCGCCTGGACATCGCCGTCGAGTACTTCCCGCTGCTGCCGCTCGGTACGACCGCCACCTATCTGCTGCTGGCAGTCCCGTTCGGGCAGCTCGCCGACCGGCTCGGCAGACTGCGGGTGTTCACCGGCGGGTATGTGGCGCTGCTCGGTGCGTACCTGCTGCTGTTCGGCCCGGTCGGCGGAGCGGCGCTGCTGGTCATCACTCTCGTCCTGCACGGCCTGTTCTACGCGGCCACCGACGGGGTTCTGATGGCCGCCGTCGGACCGCTGCTGCCCGCGGAACTGCGCGCCAGCGGCATGGCGCTGATCCAGACGGGCCAGTCCGTGGCGATGCTGGTCTCCTCCGTGCTGTTCGGCGCCGCCTGGACCCTCTGGGGTCTGCACGCGGCACTCGCGCTGGCGCTCGCCGCCCTGGTGACGGCGATCCTCGCCGCGCTGTGGATCCTCCCGCTCCGTGAAGAAGGCACCCGCACATGAGCCCACAGGCGAACACCACCGACACCACCGGCTCTCCGAAGAATCCGGGCCTGAGCACCAGGACGAGGGTGCTGGTCCTGGTCATGACCGCTCTGGTCCTGGCCACCACCGTCACCGGTTACGTCATGCACTCGCGGGGCGACACCGCCGCCGGGCCGACCGGCAGCATCCAGCTGGACCGGCCGGGCCGGATCCTGTTCCGCGACACCGCTCCCGGCGCCGGTTTCGGCCATGCCGCGACGGTGTCCGCGGCCCGCCCCGGCGGCGCCAGAACGACCGGAGCAGCGCGCTGCGACCGTCTCTACACCGCCCACGGAACCGGCATCTGCCTGCAGCGCAGAGGACCGGTTCCCGCCACCTACGTCAGCGTCCTCGACCGCGACATGCACCGGACCCGCCAGGTCAAGGCGGCCGGCTTCCCCAACCGTGCCCGGGTCTCCGCCAGCGGCGCGATGCTCTCCTGGACGACGTTCGTCCAGGGCGACTCCTACCTCCGCGACGACTTCTCCACCCGTACGTCGGTCCTGGACACCAGGACCGGCAAGCTCAGGAGCAACATCGAAGGGATCCCGCTCACGCTCGGAGGCAAGGCGTACCACGCGGCGGACGTGAACTACTGGGGCGTCAACTTCGCCGCCGACGACAACACCTTCTACGCGACGGTACGTACCGGGGGGCGCACCTACCTGGTCAAGGGCGACTACCGGAAGTGGACGGCGCGCACCCTGCGTACCAACGCCGAATGCCCGTCCCTGTCGCCCGACGGCACCCGCGTCGTGTTCAAGAAACGCGTCAACGCCAGCGCCAACCGCCCCTGGCGGCTGTACGTCCTGGACCTGGCGACCATGCGGGAGACCCCACTTGCCGAGGTCCACAGCATCGACGACCAGGCGGCCTGGCTGGACGGACACACGGTGATGTACGGCCGGCCCCGCGGTTCCGGCGGCGGCTGGGACGTGTGGGCGACCCCCGCCGACGGCACCGGCACCCCGCACATCCTCATCCATGACGCGACCTCCCCCGCCGTGATGAACGGCGGCGGGCAGGCGGGGCAGTCCCGGTGACCTCCCTTGCGCTGAAGTGAACTGCTCTGCGCTGACGTGAACTGCCTTGCGCTGAAAGCTGGTTCAGCCGGTCTTGCGTGCCACCCCGCCGTAGAAGCCGATCTCGTCGGAACCGGCAGGCGGCGGGGCGTCCGGGCGCCAGAACGGCACCTGGGCCAGGCCGGGTCCGATGAGCTCGAAGCCGTCGAAGAACCGCTCCACCTCGGCCCGGGAGCGCAGGTTCAGAGTGGCGGTGGCGTTGTTGTAGACGGCCTGGGCCGCACTTCGGTCGGCGAAGTCGCTCGTGGCATGCGAGAGCACCAGGAAGCTGCCGGCCGGCAGCGCGTCGCGCAGGGTGGCGACCACCTGCCCGGGCTTCTCGGCGTCGGTGAGGAAGTGGAGGATGGCGATGAGGAGCACGGCGACCGGCTCGTCGAAGTCGATGACCCGGCGGATGTCGGGGTGGTCCAGAATGGCCCGCGGGTCGCGCAGATCGGCGAGCACGACGCTGGTCGCGCCGGAGCGGCTGAGCAGTGCGTTGGCATGGGCGTTCACGATGGGGTCGTTGTCGACGTACGCGATGCGTACGTCCTGCGCCACTTCCTGGGCGGTCTCGTGCACGTTCGGCGAGGTGGGCAGTCCGGTGCCGATATCGAGGATCTGCCGGACGCCGCTGCCGATCACGTATCTGACGGCGCGCCGCAGGAAGGCCCGGTTCGCCCGTACCCCGATCCGCACCTCGGGCGCCGCGGCGGCGAGCCGCTCGGCCGCCTGCTGGTCGACCTGGTAGTTGTCCTTGCCGCCCAGCAGGTAGTCGTAGATCCGGGCGGGGTGCGGCCTGCTGGTGTCGATCCCCTCGGCACGGAAGCCGTCCTGTCTCACGCTGCGCCCCTCTCGACGACCGCCCCGGCTCCCCACCGGCGAGCGGTTGCCGACAGCTTCCCACATCAACTTCGCTGCGTATGACCGCAGTTTGTCGCGTCAGGGCCGCGGCCCGGAGCCCCGTTCCCCGGGAGGGGTTCCGGGTGTTCCGGGCCGGCGGCGTCCGGTCAGGCGAGGTCGAGGAGCTGCTCGTAGAAACCGCCGAAGCGGTTCTCCTCATCGACCAGATGGATCTCCAGGATCCAGTGGCAGCGCCATCCGGCGCGGTCGGTGCGGCGGAGCGGGGTGTCGTTGTCGGGCGTGATGTACGACTCCGCCTTCGCCCCGTCGATCGTCTCGTGCGGGAACTCGCCGACCAGATGGCCCGCGTGCCAGCCGCCCAGCGTCCAGCCCGCGTCGGCGGCCAGCCGCTCGACCTCCGCGTACAGCTGCTTCCCCGTGATGTCCGGGGCCGCCCGGAACGCCTCCCGGCCCGCCGCGAACACCGTCGCCAGGTCGTCGCGCAGCCGCTCCTTGTGAGGGTCGCCGCCGAGGACGAAGGTGCGCCCGAAGTCCGCCTCGTACTCCTCGAAGATCGGGCCGAAGTCGACGAACGCGATGTCGTCCGCACCGATCACCCGGTCCGGCGGATTCTCCTGGTACGGGAACATCGTGTGCGGGCCGGAGCGGACGATCCGCTTGTGCCAGTGTTTCGTCGTCCCGAACATGTCGTTCGCCAGGTCCCGGATCCGGTCGCTGACCTCCCGCTCACCGGCGCCCGGCGCCACCAGGTGCCTGGTCTCGACCTCCGCGAAGAGGGCCACCGCCTTGCGCTGCGCCTCCTCCAGCCCGAGCGCACGCAGTTGCTCGTCCATCCGATCAGGTACCGCCATGGTGCTGTTCCCCTGTTTCCTGGGCCTCTTGTGGTGTCGCGCGCACAATAACGAGCGACCCCTCATAGTGCGACTGGCTGCGCAGGTGACCGAAGCGCGCGTCCCATGCCCCGGACTCCAGATCCGCGCGCAGCCGGTCCGTGAACCGTTCGCGCACCCCGTCGTCCACGAAGCTCCATGCCGAGCACGCCTGCCGGGCGGCGGGGTCGAGCAGCATCTCCGGGCGCCCGTAGTACGCCTCGTTGAACCCGTCCGTGCAGTCCAGCGGGATCGGCACGGCCTGCACGCCGACGGTACCGCCGAGAGCCTCGGCCATCGCCCGGAGCGCAGGGTAGCGCCGTGCCTCGGTGTCGAGGACCTCGGGGGCGTACTCGTACAGCCAGAAGTCCCTGACCAGTTCCGGATCGCAGGTCAGCACGGCCACCGGGCCACGGGTCACCCGGCGCATCTCCCGCAGGCCCACGTCGACGTCGGACCACTGGTGCACGCTGAAGAGGGTCATCGCCCCGTCGAACTCCCCGTCCGCGAACGGCAGGTTCTCCGCCACCGCGTCCACCGCCCGGGGCAGCCCCGTGGACCGCTGGGCCCGCATCGACTCGGACGGCTCGACCGCCGTGACCGCCACTGCGGCGGACTCGTACGAACCGGCTCCCGCACCCACGTTGACGACCTTCCGGGCACCGCCCAGAGCGTCGGCGATGACTTGGGCGATCCGGGGATCGGGCCGCCGGTGGTTCGAGTAGCCGGTGCCGATGCTGCCGTAGTCGACATCACCGGCGCTGCCATCGGAGCTGCGGACATCCATGAAGATCCAAACCTCGCCTCGTGAGCAGGGAATCAGCGAAGGAGGGAAGGCCGGGCCACCGGCGGGCGCGCCGGGCCCGCGCGACGGCTCCCGCACCTCGGGCCTCCCCGCGACACCAGCCACCGTCTTCGCCTCCGCACCTATCGGGAATCCATCCCTCCTCATACTGCATCTGCCATAGCCTTGACGTAAATCAACTGGCGAATGCTCATCCCATCAACCAAACAGCTCGCAGATGTGATCCTGTGAACACCTCCAGGAAGCCGTCGCACGCCTCTGGTGGCGGAAGATACTGTGGGAGCCGTCCGGCACGGTGCCGCGAGAGGCACAGCTGACGCCGGACGGGCTGTCAAGTACGGGAATCCCAGAAGGATTGCGGAACGCTTTGAATTGCGCTAGCGGAACATCGCCGCGAGCCGCGAGCCGCGAGCCGCGAGCCGCGAGCCGCGAGCCGCGAGCCGCGAGCCGCGAGCCGCGAGCCGCGAGCCGCGAGCCGTCGTGAACGGGCGGCGCGTAATCTGGCGGGGTGGCCATGCACAGTAGTCCGCATCTGCGTGTCCCTGTGGGCCGGGATTCCCGGCGGTGGAGCACCTTCCACGCCGAGAGGACACTGGTCGTAGCGGCCCGTACGGTCACGTCCAGCGCACGCGTCCTGGAGTGCCTGCCTGCCGTACTCCGTGATGACAGCAGGGTCTCCGTCGTGTTCGCCCACGACCCCACATCCGCGTTCAACGACGGTGTCCTCGACCTTCTCCATGACGCCGGGTGCCGGGTCATGCCGTGGGACCAGCTGCGCGACGTCTCCGCGGATCTCATCATCTCGGCCAGCGAGAACGTCGACCTTCCGGAGGGCGACTGCCCGGTACTCGTGCTGCCCCACGGAGTGGGCTTCCAGAAGCTGGTACCGGACTCCCGCAGTGACCGGGCCCGGTTGTCCGGTGTGGTGCCGGACGCGCTCCTGGAGGCCGGGCGCGCCTGGCTCGCGGTGTCGCACCCCGGCCAGGAACAGCAGTTGCGCGGATCGCACCCCGGAGCCGCCGGCCGCACGCTCCTGATCGGGGACCCCTGCTTCGACGACCTCATCGCCAGCCGGCCGCACCGGGACACCTACCGCCGGGCGCTCGGCATCGCGGACCATCAGCGCCTCGTCATGCTCAGTTCGACCTGGGGCCCCACGTCCCTGCTGGGCCGCGATCCCGGGCTCCCGGCCCGTCTCCTCGGCGAGCTTCCGTACGACGAGTACCGGGTCGGCGCGATCGTGCACCCCAACGTCTGGGCGGGACACGGCGCTTGGCAGCTCAGCAATCTGCTGGCGTCCGCGCTGGAAGCCGGTCTGCTGCTGGTGCCTCCGGTGCACACCTGGCGGCCCGCCCTCGTCGCGGCCGATGCCGTCATCGGTGACCACGGCTCGGTGACGCTCTACGGTGCCTCACTCGGTATCCCGCTGCTCATCGGCTCGTTCGGCAGCGACGCGGTGCCGGGGACCGCCGTTTCCGAACTGGCGCGGGTCGCGCCCCGGCTCGATCCGCTCAAGGACCTGCGGGGGCAGGTCGAGAAGGCTGTCGATCTGCACGAGCCACGGCGATACGAGGCTGTCGCGCAGCAGGCCTTCGCCGAGCCGGGGCAGGCGCTCGCCCGACTGCGCAGCGCCGTGTACCGCCTGTTGGAGCTCCCGGAGCCGTCATCGCCGCCGCCCGGCGCGGCGGCTCTCGGCGCTCCGGAGATGGCGGTACGCGCGGTCCTGGCCTGGACCGTGACGACAGCTGTCTCCACGGACGCGGGCCAGTTGGCGGTCATGGTGGACCGCACCCCGTCGGCCGTGCACGGCGACCCCCGTGAAGGGCCCGCACAGTTCGCCCACTTGGCCTGCCAGGAGGGCGAGCGGGACGGACGGCTGGTGGACAGCGCTTCCGTGCTGTTCCGGTGCGCGCCCGCAGACAGCACCGAATCCGCCACGGGCTGGATCGCCGACACGCTCGCCCGGCTTCCCGGCTGCCTGATCGCAGCGGTAGCACTGCACGGCGGGCGCGTACTGACCGGCCTGCGGGACGGACGGATCGTGGAGGCGGCCGCGCAGACAGCCGGGCAGGTGCCTGCCCCGGATCCCGGTCTGGCGGCAGCCGTGGTCTACAGCTTCCTGCGGGCGGGAAGGCCGCTGGAGCACCCCGGGGTGGAACTGCGGCTGGGCGCCGCACGGACACAGATGCTTGCGCTGCGGGTCCTTCCCAGCGGC
Organism: Streptomyces sp. NBC_00466; assembly: GCF_041433995.1. NCBI lineage: Bacteria > Bacillati > Actinomycetota > Actinomycetes > Kitasatosporales > Streptomycetaceae > Streptomyces > Streptomyces sp. NBC_00466. Next base: position 520,960 of record NZ_CP107896.1, read on the forward strand.
GGGGAATCGCGGACCGGGGCCCGGTTCAGCTGAGGTCCTCCGGATCCCGCAGCCGTTCGCGCAGCGCGTCGGCCAGTGGGCTGCCGCCCGCCTCGTAGATCTCCAGAGCCCGGGTCAGGTCGGCGCGCGCGGTGGACCGGTCGTTGCCCGGGCGCTGCGCGATACCGGCGAGCAGGACCAGAGCCTGGGCCTCGTAGTGGGTCGCCTCCTGCGCCCTGAGGGCGACCGCGGCCTCCCGCAGCGCCCGGACAGCCTCTTCCGTGTCGCCCAGGTGGTCGTGGACCTCACCGGTGGCCGCGGTCACCCGGGCCGCCATCCGCAGGTCGGAACAGGCCGTGAGCCCGGCGTGGGCGTGCCGGAGTGTGGTCAGGGCCGCCGCGGAATCGCCGTCCCGGTCCTGGGCGCGGCCCAGGAAGTAGGCGGCGATGGCGGCCCCCCGCCGCTCGCCGGCCGATTCGTTGAGTTCCAGTGAGCGCTGGTAGGCCGCGGCAGCGCGAGAGGGGTCGGCGTGGTCCAGGTACCGGCCCAGGAATTCCTGGACGGAGGCGCGCAGGGCGGTGTGATCGGCGATCTCGGCGCACGCGACGGCACTGTCGAGTTCGGTGCGGGCCCTGTCGTACTCCCCCAGGTCCATGAGCGGGCGGGAGAGCAGGCTGCGCAGCCGGCCCTCGGCGGCCGGTGCCATCGCCGCGGCGGCCGAAGCCGCGCCCAGTTCCAGTGACTCCATCCAGTCGCGAAGGTGCCTGCGGTGAAGAAAGAGCACAGTGAAGGCTTCGGACAGCTGCCACACCGGGGTGTGCAGGCCCTGCTGTGCCGCCTCGCGCAGGACGGCCAGAATGTTCGGCCGTTCGGCTTCCAGCCAGGCGAGCGGCCGCGGCGCGGACGGGGAGGCGAACGGGTCGGGGGCTCCGCCGATGACCTCGGACAGCTCGGCGATACGCAGCCGGTCCGCCCGTACCGCACGGTCGGCGAATGCGGTGAGGGCAAGGTAGTGCGTGGTGACTCTGCCGATCAACTGCCGGCGCGCGGCGGGGCTCTCCTCATCGGCGGCGCACTCCCTGGCGTGCAGCCGTACGAGTCCATGCATCCGGTAACGCCCGTCCGGCGTCGCCTCCAGCAGGCTCGCGTCGTCCAGCACGTCCAGCAGATCCTGGGCCGTGGCCGGGGGAAGTCCCGCGGCCACCGCTGCCGTGCCGGTGTCGAAGGTGCGGCCGGGGACCCAGCCGAGCAGCCGGTAGAGCCGGGCGGCGTCGGGCGGGAGCTGGGCGTAGGAGGTTCCGAATACGGCGGACACCGAATGCTCTCCTCGCAGTGACAGTGCGGCCAGACGGCCGGTCTCGTCGGCAAGTTCCGCGGCCAGGGCGGCCATGGTGAGGCGGCGGGTGGACATCAGACGGGCAGCGGCCACCTGCAGTGCGACCGGCAGCCCGGCGCACAGGCCGACCAGCTGCTCAGCGGCTGCCGGCTCGTCGTCGACGGCCTGCTGACCGCACCGCGCCGCCAGCAGTTTCAGCCCGCCGGCCGCGTCGAGCGGTTCGAGCGACATCAGCCGGGCCCCCTCGACGGCCGCGAGCTCCCCGAGTCTACTGCTGCTCGTCACCAGCACTGCGCTGCCAGGGCCTTTGGGTACCAGGGCTCTGACCTGGGCGGGCTGGTCAACGTCGTCCAGTACGAGCAGGATCCGCCGCCCGGCGGAGTGCGACCGGAACAGCTGGGTCCGCTCGGTCAGCGACTGCGGCAGATAGGCGTCTGCGACACCCAAGGCCCTCAGGCACATGCCGACCGCTTCGAAGACATCGGCTCCGCCGCCGGTCCCGCGCAGTTCAGCGAAGTCGACGTAGATCTGGCCGTCGGGGAACAGGTTCCGGGATTTCTCCGCCCACCGGCAGGCCATCGCCGTCTTGCCCACGCCCGGCAGGCCGTCGAGTGCTCCGATGTCGATGTGCGGGGAACCGTCCGCGAGCGCGGTGAAGAAGCCGTCGAGAGCGAGGAGTTCCTCGGTGCGGTTGACGAAGCGGCTGGTCCGGGCCGGCACCTGGTCGGGTTTCGCGTCCAGCGGCGCGGGCGGCTGGGCCTGGAAGACAATGCCGCCGTGGATCTGCGTGTTCTGGAAGACGGGACCGTTCTGCACTCCGCCGCTGATCTCGGCATGGGGACTCGCGTCCCACTCCACGCCCGCCTCATGAGCGAGTTCCGTCAGCAGGCTGCGGAGTTCCCGCGCGGCGGCAGGGTCCTCACGGAGGGCCCTGCGCAGTCTCTGCCGCCACTCCGCCTCGATGTCGGCCGCCGCACCTGTGTCGTCGGCCTGCCGGGCACTGCGGAGTTCGTCACGGGCGCTCTGGAGGTCCTCATCGGTCGCGCCCTCCGGGCCCGGCCGCCCGTGCTGCGCGAAGAACCGCGCCAGCCGGAGCTTGGCCCGGTCCCAGGATTCCGAGACCATGAGCCCCACCAGCGCGGTTGCCCCCGATGACGCGAGCGCCGCCAACTCAGCTTCCACCGAGCCCCCTTCGTGTCGACGTCGGGTCAGCGTACCGAGGTCACCACTGCCGTAGGGAGATCACCGCCCACTCGGGCGGTGCCGTGGGCCTTTCGTTTGCATCACGCCGCCTTCGAAGACCGCCCCGAACGCCGCCCGCGACGCGTACGGGACCAACTCCGGGGTGGCCCGCGCGCGCCGACGAATTCGTACGGGTATCAAGTGGCGTCCCGCAGGAGTTCCGCGATCCGGGTGTACCCGCGCTGCTCGGCATGGGTCAGGGCCGTCACCCCGTCGCCGTCCGGCAGGCCCGGCGTGGCACCTGCCGTGAGCAGCAGTCCGACGATCTCCTGATGCGCCGGACCCCCGTCACCGAGGATCACCGCCTCCAACAGGGCCGTCCAGCCGAGGTTGTTGACATGGTCCACGTCGATATCGGTCTCCCGCAGCAGGGCGCGTACGTAGTCGACATGGCCGCGCTCGGACGCCGGGATCAGCGCGATCCCACCGAAGCGGTTGCGCAGGGTCAGATCGGGGCCGGCCGGCAACAGCTCGCGCATCATCGCCACGCTTCCCGTGACACCGGTGGCCAGCCAGGGGCTGTCGTCGCGGTCGTCCTGGGCGTCGGGGTCGGCACCCTCGGCGACCAGGACGCGGGCGGCCCCGACGTGGTCGCCGATGGACGCGAGCAGGAGGGCGGTACGCCGGTGCCCGTCGCGGGCCTCCAGGGCGGCGCCGGCCGCCAGGGCGGCCCGCACCGCCGTCGTGTCTCCCCGGCCGGCCGCTTCCAGAAGGGTCCGGTCCTGCTCGTTCACTGTGGTCCTCCTCGGCCGGCCCGGGTTCACCCGGTGCGTGTTCGTCCCGCTCATCCTGCTCTTGTCCTCCGCTCGGCGCCCGCGCGGCGCCGCCTACTCGGTGAGAGCGGCGACGCCCGCCCGGGCGAACTTCTCGTCCAGGTCACCGGACGGGGCACCCGCGACACCGATGCCCGCGATCGGCGCGCCCTTCGCCGTGACGGATGCGCCGCCCGCGAGGAAGAGTGTGCCGGGGATGTCCTTCAGCTGAGGAGTCCGGCCCAGGCGCTTGACCAGCTCGGAGGTGGGGGCGTTCCAGGAGACCGCGGTGTACGCCTTCTTCTCGGCCGACACATAGGACTGCGGGCCGGCGCCGTCGCCGCGGAGGGTGACGACCGTGTTGCCGTCGCGGTCGACGACGGCGACCGAGACGTGCTGGTTCTCCTTCTCGGCGGCGTCGAGGGCGGCCTGCGCGGCCTTGGCCGCGCCGTCGATGTCCAGGTGGGTGGAGACCGCGAGGTCGCCCTGGTGGACGTCGCTCTGTGCCGCTGCGCCGGATGCGGCGCGGGCGGCCGGGGACGGGGAGGACGCGCTGGCGGAGACCGCGCCGAGCGTGGTGCCGGCGGCGGTCGCGGCGACGAGGGCACCGGCTACGGCGAGACGGGTGCGCCTGGAGGTGCGCTTGACGTGCTTCACGGGTCGGCTCCTGGTGAGGTGGGGTGGTGGTTTGCGGGGTGGGGTGGTGGTGCGGGGTGGGGCGGTGGTGCGGGGTGGGGCGGTGGTGCGGGGTGGGGCGGTGGTGCGGGGTGGGGCGGTGGCTCGCGGATGCGGCCGTGGCGGGGGCCGGCTGCCGGTGAGGTCCCGGCGCTGCCGTCCGCTCCTGGATCCATCCTGGGTCCGGGACCCCGCCCGGCCCGTCGGCGTACCGGCTGCAAGCGGAGCGCGGACCGGCTGATGCCCGGGTCATCCGATCGGTTGACGCAGCGCTCGCCGTGATCGACCACAATGAGGGTGTTTGCCCTGCGGGGCGGTACAGAACAGCACGGACCGCAGGAAACGGACCGCAGGAAACAGAACGTCACGACAGAAGACGACAGGACGAGGGGAGCCCCGCCGTGGCGCAGCACGCCGAAGCCGACCCGGACGCCGGATGGCTCGCCGCCGTCATGCATGTGGCTTTCTTCCTGCTGCTCGGCGGCGCCCTCACGCGCTTCCTGATCCGGCACGCCGGCGAGGCACGCATCCCCTGGATCATCGCCCTGTCCGGCGTCCTGGCCCTGCTGTACATGTTCGGACCCCCGCTCGGCGCCAGCGCCACTCCCCGCCGGCTGACCTGGCTGGCCCTGGTGGTCACCGTCTGGGTGGTCCTCGTCCTGCTGGCGCCCAGCTTCGCGTGGTGCGCGGTGCCGCTCTTCTACACCGGGCTGCGCACCCTGCCGACACGTGCGGCACTCGTCCTCGTCGGCCTGCTGACCGTCCTGGTCGTCGCCTCCCAACTGGAGCTCGCCGGCCGCTTCGACGCGGACCGGCTGCTCGCCCCGCCCGCTGTCGCCGCGATCGCCACCGCTGTCTTCCTCCACATGGAGCGGCAGACGGACCGGCAGCGCGCGCTGATCGACGACCTGATCCGTACCCGCCGTGAACTGGCCGCCACCGAGCGCCGCGAAGGGATGCTCGCCGAGCGCCAGCGCCTGTCCATGGAGATCCACGACACCCTCGCGCAGTCCCTGTCCAGCCAGCAGATGCTGCTCCAGGCCGCCGACCGGATCTGGGAGACCGACGGGGCGCTCGCCCGCACCCATGTCCGCACCGCCGAGTCGGTCACCGAGCGGGGCCTGGCCGAGGCACGCCGCTTTGTACGGGATCTGGCTCCCGCCGATCTCGCCGAGGCCGAGGCGGCCGACGGCGGCCTGGAAGAGGCGTTGCGGGCCCTGGCCGAGCGCGAGTCGGGCGCGGGGATCACTGTCCGTTTCCACGCCGAGGGCGCGTCGGCCGCTCTACCCGACCGGGTGCGGTACGCGCTGCTGCGGATCGCCCAGGGCGGGCTGGCCAACGTACGCGAGCACTCCGGTGCCACCACCGCCGCACTCACCCTGACCAGCCTGGACGACCAGGTGGTCCTCGACATCGCGGACGACGGCCGGGGCTTCGACCCCGATCGGCCCGCCGCGGACGGCCAGGATCCCCGCGGGCAGGATCCGCGCAGGCAGGGCCTGCGCGGGCACGGCCTGCCCGCAATCCGGGCACGCGCCCGCCAGCTCGGCAGCACCCTCACCATCGAGTCGGCGCCGGGCCGCGGCACCGTCCTGTCCGTGTCGGTCCCGCTGGCCGCACCCGCCCCGACTCCGATGGAGAGCCCGTGAGTACCCCGCCCCCGGTCCGGATCGTCGTCTGCGACGACCACGTCGTCGTCCGCGCGGGCCTGCTCGCTCTGCTGGGCAGCGCCCCCGGCATCGACGTGGTCGGCGAGGCCGGCACCGGGGAGGAAGCGGTGGCACTCGCCGCCAAGCTGGTCCCCGATGTGGTCCTCATGGACCTCCAGCTGGGCGCGGGCATCGACGGCGTCGAGACCACCCGCCGCATCACGTCCGCCGCGGTCCCCCCGCACGGCCCGCATGTGCTGGTCCTCACCACGTACGACACGGACGCCGACATCACCCGCGCCATCGAGGCCGGCGCCACCGGATATCTGCTGAAGGCCGTGCGCCCCGATGAACTCTTCGACGCCATCCACGCGGCGGCGCAGGGCCGCACCACGCTCTCCCCTCCGATCGCCAGCCGGGTGATGGCCCGGATGCGCAGCCCGCAGCCCTCACTCACCGGGCGGGAACTGGACATCCTCGGCCAGCTGGCCCACGGCCTCGGCAACCGTGACATCGCCCGCGCCCTGTTCATCAGCGAGGCGACCGTGAAGACCCATCTGGGCCGTATCTACAGCAAGCTGGGCGTCGAGACACGGGCGGGGGCCGTCGCGACGGCGAAGGAGCAGCGCCTCATTCCGTAATCGCTGTCCGGTTCCCTCTCCGACAGCCCATGCCCGGCACGCCGACGCCCAACCGCCCCTGCGGTGCTACGAGTTCCGCAGGGGCAAGCGGCGGGTCGGCGGGCGCGTCCGCTCGGTCAGGTCTTGCGCAGGTCGGGGGCCGGCACCCCGATGAGCACGCGGCGTACGGCATCCCACACTGCGCGCAGCGCACGGGTGACAGCCGGGGAGTCGCTGCCCATGACGCGCGCCCACGCGCCCGTGTCGTCGGGCAGCACGCTCACGCCGAAGACCAGGCCGGTGGCCGCCAGCGCCTCATGGAGGGTGTCGGCGACCAGGGCGGCGGGGGCCAGCGGTGTCAGCACGTACAGCGAGGCCATCAGGTCGTGGCCTGCGAAGACCGCGGGTCCGGTCACCCCGCCCGGGCCGTGCGGTTCGAGGCGTACGGTGTCGGCCGCGAGGAGCGTGCCGTCGGGGCGCTGGATCTCCAGATCGCTGAAGAGCATCCGGTAGGCGTGCCGCTCGTCCCGGGCCAGCCGCCCGGCCGAGATCGTCTCGCCCAGCAGTACGGTCGCCGACGGATCGGCGGTCACCAGGGTGTGCTGGTAGAAGCGCGCGTCCCGGTACGGGATCAGCGGATCGGGCAGGTACTCGACGTAACTGCCCTCCCCCGCCGTCAGGTTGACCTGCTGGGTCGCGTGGTCGAACTCCATGCGGTGCACCTTGGTGGCGGCCTGTGTCGTCAGGTGCACGGAGGTGCCGGGGCCGCAGCCGATGTCGATCCGGTTGCGGTCGGCCTGGAGGATGCCGCCGCCGGTCGACATCAGATAGGTCACCGGCATGTCGGGTCGGTGCGGGTCGATGTACAGCGGCCGCATGATCTGCAGCGGTGACTTCTGGTAGCGGTCGACGAGTTCGGTGCGGTCGCCGACGCGCGCGTAGCGCAGTTCGAGCAGGCCGACCTTGCCGGGGCGCCCGGCGGCCAGTGTGTCCGGCGGGCCGGCGAGGCCGAGCAGCCGGGCCGGTGTCCGCCGGGGTTCGTAGTGCGCGGGGTCCAGCCGCGCGGGCGCCGTGGTCACGCGGAAGCCGCCTCCTGGGCGGCTTCGTGGGCCAGGAGGAAGTCGGCGATGGTGTCGAGGCCGGCTCCGGTGAGGGAGTTGGTCAGCACGACGGGCCGCCCCTCCCGGACCTTGCGCGCGTCCGACTCCATGACCTCCAGATCGCACCGCACGTACTGGGCGATGTCGACCTTGTTGATGACGAGCAGTTCGCACTCGGTGATGCCGGGGCCCCGCTTGCGCGGCATCTTGTCGCCCTCGGCGGTGTCCAGTACGAACAGGAAGAGGTCGACCAGCGCGGGGCTGAAGGTGAGTGTCAGGTTGTCGCCGCCGCTCTCGAAGAGCAGCGTGTCCACGTCGGGGTGGCGCTCCAGGAGTTCGTCGGCCGCCGCCTGGTTCATCGTCGGGTCGTCGCGGACCGCGGTGTGCGGGCAGGCGCCGGTCTCGACACCGACGATCCGGTCCGCGTCGAGGATCCCGTCGAGCGTGCGCCGGACGTGGTTGGCGTCCTCGGTGGTGAAGATGTCGTTGGTGATGACGGCCGGGGTACGGCCGCGCGCGAACAGGATGGGGACGAGCGCCTCGATCAGAGCCGTCTTCCCCGAGCCGACCGGACCTGCGATCCCTACCCGCAGGACGCCGTCCTTGGGGCGCCGCAGGAGTTCGTCGTGGCTGTGGTGGTGCCGGGCCTGCATGGGGTCGTGCATGGTGTTCCTTCTCTGGTGTGGTGTCCTGGCCGGGGTGGCACCCCGGTGCTGTCCCTGCGGTACGGCCGTACGGCCGGGACAGCACCGGGGTGCGGCACTCCGCCTAACTGGCGAACAGCCGGGCCTCCGCCCGCTCATGGCGGCCTGCCATGATGTCCGCCATCGGTACGAAACCGCCGATGTCGGCCAACTCCCGCTCCAGGGCGGCTTCGGCGGTCTCCTCGATCACCGGCGCCGCCCGGTGCAGTACGACCTGCGCCTGACGGTGGTCGGTCAGCCGAAGCCGGAGGGCGGCCCCCACGAAACTGGCCGCGAAGGCGAACAGTTCGCAGGTGACTGCCTGCCGTACGGACACCGCGTTGCCCGCGTGGACCGCGGCGGCGACGACCGGCTGACAGCCGCGCACGGCGCCGTCCCGGTAGAGGGTGCGGTACTGCTCGATCTCCGGGGTTCCGTACACCTCCGCCGCCAGATCGAGGAGCTGCCGCCCGGTGCGGACACTCGCCTGCCGGGCCTCACGGCCCAGTTTGGTGGCGTGCAGCCGCTGCTCGACGGCGGTGACCTCCGCCCAGTCGCCGGCGGTGACCGCGCGGTGCGCGAGCGCGAGCGCGGTGGCGTCGGACGGTCCCGCGCTGTGGCGCAGCAGGTCGTTAAGGAGGGCGGGCAGCGTGCGCGGGGTCACCGCGCGGGCCTGCTGGAAGCCCTCCAGACCGTGGGAGAGGGTGTAGTAGCCGCTGGGGAAGGCCGAGTCGGTGAGCTGGAGCCCGGTCAGCAGCGCCGCTGTGGGCATCGGGTCGTTCACGCCGGGGCTCCGTTCGTGCGAGGGGGTGGTCCGCGGTGATCCGGCTGTCGGAGACCGCCGGGGGCGGTCAGACGATGTAGAAGAGGTGGTTGAGCGGGAGCCGCTCGGCGGGTTCGATCGTCGCGGGCTCGCCGTCGACGGTGACCTTGTACGTCTCCGGGTCCACCTCGATACGCGGCAGCGCGTCGTTGCGCACCATGTGCTGCTTGCCGATGGTCCGGCACCGCTGTACGGGCTCGGTCCGCCGCTGCAGGCCCAGTTCGGCGGGGACGCCCGCGGCGATGGAGGCCTGCGACATGAAGGTGACCGAGGTCTGCTGCTTGGCACGGCCGTACGAGCCGAACATCGGGCGGTAGTAGACCGGCTGAGGGGTCGGCAGCGACGCGTTGGGGTCGCCCATCAGGGCCCAGTTGACCATGCCGCCCTTGATGATCAGCTTCGGCTTGGCGCCGAAGGAGTGCATCGGCCAGAGCACGATGTCGGCGAGCTTGCCGGGCTCCAGGGAGCCGATCACATCGGCCGCGCCGACCGCGATGGCGGGGTTGATGGTCAGCTTGGCCAGGTACCGCAGCACGCGTGCGTTGTCGTTGCGGGAGCTGTCCTCGGCCAGCGGGCCCCGCAGCTCCTTGCAGTGGTGCGCGGTCTGGAACGCCCGGACGAACGACTCGCCGACCCGGCCCATGGCCTGGGAGTCCGAGGAGAAGATGCTGATCACGCCGAGGTCGTGCAGTACGGTCTCGGCCGCGATCGTCTCGGCGCGCACCCGGCTGTCGGCGAACGAGACGTCCTCGGGGATGTCGCGGGACAGGTGGTGACAGACCATCACCATGTCCAGCAGCTCGTCCACCGCGTTGACCGTGTACGGCAGCGTCGGGTTGGTGGAGGCGGGCAGGACGTTGGCCTCACCCGAGACCCGGATGATGTCCGGGGCGTGGCCGCCGCCCGCTCCCTCGGTGTGGAAGGTGTGGATGGTCCGGCCATTGATCGCGGACAGGGTGTCCTCGAAGAAACCGCCCTCGTTGAGGGTGTCGGTGTGGATGGCCATCTGCACGTCGTGCTCGTCGGCGACGCTGAGGGCGGTATCGATGGTGGCAGGGGTCGCGCCCCAGTCCTCGTGCACCTTCAGACCGGCCGCACCCGCCTCGATCTGCTCGCGCAGGGCCTCGGGCTGGCTGCCGTTGCCCTTGCCGAGCAGACCCACGTTGACCGGCAGGTCCTCCACGGCCTCCAGCATCCGGTGGATGTTCCACGGGCCGGGGGTGCAGGTCGTGCCGTTGCTGCCGTCGGTCGGCCCGGTGCCGCCGCCGAAGAAGGTGGTGATGCCGTTGGACAGACCCTCCTGGGCCTGCTGCGGCGAGATGAAGTGGATGTGCGTGTCGACGCCGCCCGCGGTGGCGATCAGGTGCTCGCCCGAGATCACCTCGGTGCCGGGGCCGATGACGAGCTTGGGGTCCACGCCGTTCTGGAGCTGCGGGTTGCCGGCCTTGCCGACCCCGACGATCAGACCGTGGCGGACACCGATGTCGCCCTTGACGACGCCGAGCACCGGGTCCATGACCACGACGTTCGTGATGACCAGGTCGAGGGCGCCCTCGCGGTTGAGCGCGGAGGGGTCCTGGGCCATGCCGTCACGGATGGCCTTGCCACCGCCGTAGACGGCCTCTTCCCCGTAGGAACCGGCGTTGTGGTCGTACTCGACCTCGACGACCAGGTTGGTGTCGGCGAGGTGGAACCGGTCGCCCACGGTGGGGCCGAACAGGTCGGTGTACTGCTTGCGCGGAATGATCGCCATCAGTGCTGAGTCCCCTCGGTGCCCGCGGTGCTGTCGGCGCCGGGCGTGTTCCCTGTGCTGTCCGTGGCTGCGTCGGCGTGGGTGAATCCCAGTTCGGCCGCGCGGCGCAGAGCGTTGCGCTTGGTGTCGGGCGCCGACAGGCCCCCGTTGACGAGTCCGGCGAATCCGACGAGCCGCCCGCCGCCGCCGAAGGCGCACAGGTCGACCTCGCGGCTGTCGCCGGGCTCGAAGCGCACGGCGGTGCCGGAGGGGATGTCCAGGCGCATTCCGAAGGCGGCTTCACGGTCGAAGCGCAGCGCGCGGTTGATCTCGAAGAAGTGGTAGTGCGACCCGATCTGGATGGCGCGGTCGCCGGTGTTGGCGACCGTCAGCCTGACCGTGGCCCGGTTGGCGTTGATCTCCACGGGGTCATCTCCGTAGAGGTAGTGGGCTCCGCCCGACATCTCTGTCTCCTCGGTGGTTCAGGCTTCAGACTTCAGGCGCTGATCGGGTCGTGACAGGTGACCAGCTTCGTCCCGTCGACGAACGCGGTCTCGACCTGAAGGACCGTGAGCATCTCGCGCACTCCGGGCATCACGTCGTCCTGAGCGACGACCTTGCGGCCCAGCTCCATGCACTCGGCGACGGTGTGGCCGTCACGTGCTGCCTCCAGGACGGCCTCGGTGATCAGCGCGGCGGCCTCGCTGTAGTTGAGCTTGGTTCCCCTGGCCCTGCGGCGGCGGGCCAGGTCGGCCACCACATAGACGTGGAGTTTGTCGATTTCGCGTGGTGCGAGATTCATGGCGTCACTCTGCTTTCTCGAACGAGATGCCGGGCCGGCCCAGCGCTGGACCCGCCGCGAGGAAGAGCCAGGTCGTCACAACGAACGGCCAGGTGAAGGGGGATCCGCCGGACGGCCGGGTGAACGCCTCCCAGGCGGCGGTGAAGGGGACCGAGGCCACGACGGCGAGCGCGGCATATCCGGCGGTCCACGGAGTGAGTGTCAGGAAGGTGGCTGCCAGCGCTATGGCGCAGAGCACCCCGTTGTAGCCGTAGAGCCCCTCGGTGATCCGGTCGGCCGGCAGTCCGGCGACGCAGGCGGTCAGCAGCGCGAGGGCGCTGGCGCCGGCCGCAGCGACGGCGGCGGCCCGCGAGGTGACGAGGATTCCGACGAGCAGGATCAGGCCCGCGTACCACTTGTCGAGGAAGAAGATCTGCCCGATGTTGTCGCAGAAGGCCCGGCCGGTCTCCGCGGCGGTCAGGGTGGTGAACCCACCGACCCGCGCGGTGGCGGTGGCCGCGGCCGGGGCCGTCGGCAGCGCGATCACCAGCGCTCCGGCGACCAGGCAGTACGGGGCCGTCAGCACGGGCAGTCCGACGCGCCCGAAGAGCCGGCCGGCCGCCGCGCTCAGTATCGGGCAGACCGCCGCACCGAGAACCGCGAGCAGGACGGTACGTCCCGACGAGCCGAAGGTGACGAGGAGAGCGATACCGGTCAGGCAACCGCAGTAGCCCTCAAGACCCTTGACGAGATTCCCGCGGTCGGCACCCAGCAGGGCGGCGGTCCCGGCGGACACCGCCGCGCCGAGCAGTCCGTACACGCCGGTACGCCATCCTTCGGCGAACAGCCCGACGGTGAACAGCAGTCCGGTCCACGGGTTCGCGCTGAAGGTGACCTGTGCGATGCCCCGCAGCTGCACTTGCCCGATCCGGAAGGGCGCCCGGCTCCTTGCCGGCACCACTTGTTCCGCCGCAGACATGTCTACTCCCTTGAGGACATGGCGAATTGGCCAGATACCCCCAGATCAGGGGGGATTGGCACTAGATCAACTTTCTGTTGAAAACCGTACGCCCGGCGCAAGCGGAGCAGAGTCCCCAAGATCGGACACCGAGCGTGTCCGGAGCGGTACGGTACGACATAACCGCTGTTGGGATGCGGCGCACCACCGGCCCACCGCGACCTGCCCCCTGTCGGCCCGGCAGCAAGTCTTGGTAAGAGGTTGAACGTCTTTTGAATGCTTCATACCTGTCATTTGACCGAACCAGGCCTGGACTGCCGGGCGCGCCGCCGACCAGGCCTTTCGGTCCGGAGGAAGCACCAGGTTGCGGGGCCGCCGTGCCGCGGCCATCCTGGAACGGCTTCGGCAGGCTCTGCCCCCTGCGTCTCCACCCGTGCATCCACCGCATGTGCGTCCGCCGCATGTGCGTCCACCGCCCCGGCAGAGCGGCATCGCCATCGGCGCGACGGTTTCCGACATCACCGTCGCCGTACCGGCCGTGTGAGGACCACCGCGGCCGCCCCCGGGGCGGCTCGCCCCGATCCCGCCTTCGACGAGCCGAAGGAGCACCGCCATGCACGCACTGATGCGTACCGCGCTCGCCACAGCAGCCCTGTGCGCCACCCTCACCGCAGGCGCGATCACCCCGAGCAATGTGCGCCAGCCGGCGGCCGCGCCGCCGTCGGCGCCCCGTACCGCGCCCCGGGCCGCGCCCCATACGGAGGGTGACACGAATCCGCCTCCGTACGACCGGCGCGCGTTCACCGAGCAGACCGTACGGCTCAGCTGGAAGGGCACCACGGCGGCCGGCCGCGCCCGTATGTGCGCGCATCCGGACAGCTTCGCCAGCCCGGCCCTCGACGCGCGCTACGCGGCGCAGCTGATCAGGGCGGAGTGCCGGTCGCACTGAGGCCGGGCCCCGGCGGCTGCCACACCGCCGGGGCGGCCCCCGGTACGGCGTTCCGGTTCAGGACGCGCCGTGGGCGGTACGGCGGCGCAGATGGAGGACTCCGCCGAGGGCCGCCGCGATCAGGACACCGCCCGCGACCAGCTCGGTGGTGTCCAGGTCGGTGAGCGAACCGCTGAGGACCGCTCTGATGCGCTTGTCCGGAGTGCCGGAGACCAGCAGCGGGACGCTGCTCCGCTGCCCCGCGCACGCGAACGTCACGTCGTACCGCTTCCCCGCCTTCGCGCCCGGGCCGACGACCACGGTCGCGGGGTGTCCGTGGTGGAGGGTGACCGGGCCGAAGGCGCCGGACGAGACAGTGACGCCGGGTGCCCGGCAGCCGGTGGCACCGAGGGTGACCGGGTCCCCCGGAGCCACCGAGCCGGGCGACACGGTGGACCCGAACGACGGGGCCCCGCCGTCGTCGCCCGCCATCGCGGCCGGGGAGGCCAGGGACAGCACGGCGGCGCTCAGCAGGGCGGCAGACCCGATACTCGTCAAGCGCATTGGGGGATACCTCCGGGCACACGATGCGGGTACAGGACCGCGGCAGCAGGCCGGTGCGGGGGCGCTGCGGCAACCGGGCTGCGGCCGGCAGGGGTGCACGGCAGAGGAACACGCGCACGGACCTGCCTGTGCAGCGGCCACGCGCTCAGCGGGAAACGCACATCACTGCGGGGCCACGGTAGGCGGCTCCACCGCGGTCTGGCGAGCCCCGCAACCCGAACGGGTCGTCAGGTTGCGCCGGACAGGCCAGCTGTACGGTCCGGCCGCTCCCCGGGGCCGGTCCCGCGCCGGGGACGGCCGGACGTCGGCCGTTCGGACTCCTCGGCGTACGCCTGAGATGCGGGCAACGCACAGTGTTTTTAACGTGACTGAATGATCATCAGACCAGCAGTACGAAGTCTCTGCACCGGAGCTGTGGTGCTGGCCGTCGGCGCCACCGCGATCGCTCCCTGTGCCGCGCTGGCCCCGCTGCCCGGCTACCGTCCACCCGGCAGCACGTCGGGGAGCGGGACCGAGGCCCCGGCGCTGCCGGGAGAGGTCTCGGCCCTGTCCTGGGTGGTCGCCGACGCGACCACCGGAGATGTGCTGGCGTCGAAGGACGCCCACCGCCATCTGCCCCCGGCCAGCACCCTCAAGACGCTCTTCGCCCTCACGGTGTTACCTCACCTGCCCGCGCGCCGGGTGCACACCGTGACCAGCGCGGATCTGAACGGCCTCGGCGCGGGGAGCAGCCGTGTCGGAGTGGTCGAGGGGCGCGCCTACCGGGTGGACGACCTGTGGCGCGGGGTCTTCCTCAGCTCGGGCGGCGACGCGGTGCACGTGCTGGCGTCCATGAACGGCGGCTGGCGGAAGACCAGGGACGAGATGCGCGAGCGCGCCGTTCAGCTGGGCGCCCAGGACACCCGTGTCATGTCCCCGGACGGCTACGACACACCCGGCCAGTACTCGTCGGCCTTCGACCTCGCGGTCTTCGGCCGCACCGGCCTGGCCGACCCGGCGTTCGCCCGGTACTGCTCGACGAGCGTCGCGGAGTTCCCCGGCGGCGTCGAAAGGTCCGGCCGGGCCGACGCCCCCTACGAGATCCAGAACACCAACCGCCTGCTGGCGGGCACCCAGGACGTCAGCCCCTACCCGGGTCTCATCGGGGTCAAGAACGGCTACACCACCGAGGCGGGCAACACCCTGATCGCCGCGGCGCACCGGGACGGCCACACGCTGATCGTGACCGTGATGAACCCTCAGGAGGGCACCGTCTACGACAATGCCCGCTCGCTTCTCGACTGGGGCTTCTCCGCGGCCGGCAAGGTGCGGCCGGTCGGCTCGCTCCGGCCCCCCGTCGCGAGGACCAGCACGACGTCGGCCGCCGGCCCCGCGCAGACCCCGGCGGACGCGGCGCTCATGGCTACCCACCACTCCACGACCAGGAAGGCGTCGGTACTGGGAGGCTTCGCGGCGGTCGGGGCCCTGCTGGCCTCGCTCTCCGCGTCGCTCTGGCTGCTGCGGCGGCGGATGCGGCGCTGAGGCGGCCAGGGCGCTCAGGCGTTCTGGCGTTATGGCGTTCAGGCGCTTGGGCCGTCACGCCGTCAGGGGCCGTCAGGGGCTCGCGCCGTCGGGTGCTCAGGCAGTCCGGTGCTCGGCCCGTCGGGTGCTCAGGCAGTCCGGTGCTCGGCCCGTCGGGTGCTCGGGTCGTCGGGTGCTCGGGCCGTAGGGGATGGCCGAGTTCAGGGATGGCGCGCGTTCAGACGATGGCGGCGCCGCTGAACAGCAGCAGCGCCACATCGATCGCGGCCACGACGACCGCCGAGGCGAACGCGGCCCGCTCCCTGCGCCGGCCCAGCAGCGTCCCCGCGACGGCGGCAGCGGTCGCCGCGGTGAGCGCGGCCAGGGACCGGCCGGAGGGCGGCCCGGCAGGTCCCAGGACCAGAACGGCGGACGCCGTGACCAGGGGGACGGGGAGCAGCAGCCGCGCCCCGTCGGGGCCGAGCCGGTGCGGCCAGCCGCGCACTCCGAGTGCCAGGTCGCTGCGGATGTCGGGCAGCACGTCGCCCAGGTGGGCGCCGATCCCCAGCAGCGCGCCCGCAGTGACGATCCACCAGACCGGCCACGGCTGTCCCGGCAGCCCCAGCGCGACGAACGCGGGCAGCGCGGCGAAGCCCACCGCGTAAGGCAGCCAGGACCAGACGCTCGCCTTGAGCCCGAGGTCGTACGCCCAGGCCCAGGCGACCCCGGTCAGATGGACGGCGCCCGCCCATGGCCCGCAGCCGAACGACAGTGGCACGCAGAGCGCCAGTGCGGTGAACGCGGCGGCCCACACCGTGCGTACGCCGACCGTGCCGTCGACGACCGGCTTGCCGCTGCGGCCCGCGGCAGTGTCCCTGCGGGCGTCGACCGCGTCGTTGCACCAGCCGACGGACAGCTGCCCGGTGAGCACGGCGGCGACGGTCAGCACACACCGCGCGGGGCTCTGCCCCGCGGACACGGCGAGTGCCGCCAGCAGCACGGTGACCGCCACGACCGGGCCGGGGTGGCACGACCCGGCGAGGGCGGCCACGACACCGCCCCGCCGGACGGCGGGCCCATCTGCCAGGGGCTGTTCGGGAGTTCCCACCCGGTGATCGTAGGCGCGGGCCACCCGCACACCGCGGTTCCGCGCGCTCTCCACACGTACGGGCGAACCGGCAGCCGGCGCCGGGGCACCGGCCAGGGTGTCGGGGGCCGTGCCCGGGGCAGGGATGCTGCAATGCAGGGCACGTCATCCCCGAGGTGGGAGAACACATTGACCCGGATCGCAGCCGTCCACGGTGTCCTGGCACCGCACCGCCACGCCCAGCACGAGATCACCGACATGGTGGCCCGCGCCTGTCTGCCCGAAGGCACCGACCGGCGGGTCCTCGACCGGCTGCACCAGAGCTCCCGGGTCCGCTCCCGCCACATGACGCTGCCGCTCGACGCGTACGAGAAGCTGGACGGGTTCGGGGCCGCCAACGACGCGTTCATCACCGGCGCGACGGAGCTCGGCACCACAGCGGTGCGGGGTGCGCTGCACGCGGCGGGGCTGCGCCCCGAGGACGTGGACCTGCTGATCTTCACTTCGGTCACCGGTATCGCCGCCCCCTCGGTCGACGCCCGGGTGGCCGGGCGGCTCGGGATGCGTCCCGACGTCAAGCGGCTGCCGCTCTTCGGGCTCGGCTGCGCCGGGGGCGCGGCGGGGCTGGCCAGGATGCACGACTACCTGCTCGGCCATCCGGACCAGGTCGCGGTGCTGCTCTCCGTCGAGCTGTGCTCCCTCACCTTCCAGCGCGGCGACAGCTCGATGGCCAATCTGATCGCCACCGCCCTCTTCGGGGACGGCGCGGGGGCCATCGTCGCCTGCGGCCCGGACCACGCCGCCGCGGAGCGCGGCCTGCCGGGGCCGACCGTCGTGGACACCCGCAGCAAGCTCTACCCCGACACCGGTTACGTCATGGGCTGGAACATCAAGAGCTCCGGCTTCCAGGTGGTGCTGGACCCGTGCGTGCCCGATCTGGTCCGCCGTCACCTCGCGGCGGACGTCACGGGTTTCCTCGCCGACCACGGGCTCAAGCCGAAGGACGTGGCCGCCTGGGTCTGCCACCCGGGCGGGCCCAAGGTGCTGGAGGCCGTGGCCGAGGCGCTCGGACTGCCACACGACGCACTCGGTGTCACCTGGCGCCACCTCGCCGACGTGGGGAATCTGTCCTCGTCGTCGGTGGTGCACGTGCTGCGCGACACCCTGGCCGGGGATCCCCCGGCCCCGGGCACACCGGGACTGCTGATGGCGATGGGCCCGGGCTTCGGCTGCGAACTGGTCCTGCTGCGCTGGTAGTCCGGCGCTCCCCCCTCTCATCAGCGAACGAGCAGGACTGAGCCGGCGAACCCCGTGATGCGGAGGACGCAGTGATTCGGAGGACCCCATGATCTGGTACGTGCTGCTGGTGGCCGCTGTCGCCGCCGAGCGCATCGCCGAACTCGTCGTCGCCCGGCGCAACGAGCGCTGGAGCATGGCGCGCGGTGCGGTCGTCGCCGGGCAGGGCCACTATCCGGCGATGGTCGCGCTGCACACCGGCCTCCTCGCGGCGTGCGTGGCCGAGGTCTGGCTGGGCGGCCGGCCGTTTCTGCCGGGGTTCGGCTGGACCATGGCTGCCGTGCTGGTGGCCGCCCAGGGGCTGCGCTGGTGGTGCATCGGGACCCTGGGGCCGCGCTGGAACACCCGGGTGATCGTCGTTCCCGGCCTGCCGCTGGTGCAGGGCGGCCCCTACCGGTGGCTACGGCATCCGAACTATGTGGCCGTGGTCGCCGAGGGCCTGGCGCTGCCGCTGGTGCACACCGCGTGGCTCACCGCGCTGGCATTCACCGGGCTCAACGCCGTGCTGCTGACCGTCCGTATCCGCTGTGAGAACGCTGCGCTGGCCGACGCGGCGTTCGCACAGCGGGCAGCGCGGTCCGGTCCCGCGGGGAACGTCACCGCGTGATCGACGTCCTGGTGGCGGGCGGCGGTCCCGCCGGGCTCGCCACCGCCGTCCACGCCGCGCAGGCCGGTCTGGAGGCGGTCGTCGTGGAGCCCAGGACCTCGCCGGTGGACAAGGCCTGCGGCGAGGGGGTCATGCCCGGCGGTGTCGCCGCGCTGCGTGCGCTGGGGGTGGCGGCGGAGGGGCGGGACCTGCGCGGCATCCGCTACCTCGACGGCCGGCACAGCGCCGAGGCGGCGTTCCGGGACGGGACCGGACTCGGGATCCGCCGCACGGTGCTGCACGCCGCGCTGCACGAGCGCGCCCGCGGGCTGGGCGTACGTATGGTCACGGGCAAGGTCGGCGAAGTGCGCCAGAGCGCCGACAGCGTGACGGCGGCCGGGCTCACCGCGCGCTGGCTGGTGGCCGCCGACGGCCTGCACTCACCGCTGCGGCGCGGCCTCGGGCTCGATCTGCCCGGCCGCTCCCCCGGCCGGTACGGACTGCGCCGCCACTACCGGTGCGCCCCGTGGACCGACTACGTGGAGGTGCACTGGTCCGCGCACGGCGAGGCGTATGTGACCCCCGTCGGCGAGGAGTTGGTCGGGGTCGCGGTGCTCAGCCGCAGCCGTCGCGGCTACGCCGAGCACCTGGCCGGGTTCCCGGCACTCAACGCGGCGCTGAGCGGGCCGTACGCGAGCGCCGTGCGCGGGGCGGGACCGCTCCGCCAGCGGGTGCAGCGCCGGGTCGCGGGGCGGGTCCTGCTCGTCGGTGACGCGGCGGGGTACGTCGATGCCCTCACCGGCGAGGGCATCGCCCTGGCCCTGGCGACTGCCGGGACAGCGGTGCGCTGCCTGGCCGCCGGCCGGCCCGCCGACTACGAGGGCGCCTGGCAGCGCCTGACCCGTCGTCACCGACTGCTGACCGGCGCCCTGTTGGCCTTCAGCGGCAGCCCGCGGACCGCGGGCCTCGTCGTGCCCGCGGCCGCCCGGCTGCCCGCCGTCTTCACGGCGGCCGTTCACGCGCTCCAGTAGCTGCCCCAGCACCTCACCGTGCCCGGGTGGGTACCGGCCGGCCGGCCGGTGTCTGTCCGCCGGTCCGGGCCGCGGTGTCGAACAGCTGGTTGGCGGGGCGCGGCAGGCCGTAGTGCTCGCGCAGCGTGCGCCCCGTGTACTCGGTGCGGAACAGTCCGCGCTCCTGGAGTATCGGCACGACCCGGTCCACGAAGGTCTCCAGCCCGGAGGGCAGCACCGCGGGCATGATGTTGAACCCGTCTGCCGCTCCGCTGTCGTACCAGTGCTCGATGGTGTCGGCCACCTGCTCCGCCGTACCGGCGAAGGTGCGGTGGCCGCGGCCGCCGCCCAGCCGTCCGATGAGCTGCCGCACGGTCAGCCGTTCGCGCCGGGCCAGCTCCACGACGAGGGTGTACCGGCTCTTCGCCCCCTCGATCTCGTCCTCGGTGGGAATGCCGTCGGGCAGCTCCTCGTCGAGCGCCAGGTCGTCCGGGGCGATCCTCAGCCGCTCGGCCAGCTGCCGCTTGGCGTACTCGGGCACGATCAACCGGTCCAGTTCGGCGTCCAGTTCACGTGCTTCGGCCTCGGTGTCGCCGATGACGGGGACGATCCCCGGCAGGATCCTGATGCCATCGGGGTCACGGCCTGCGGCCTGCGCGCGCCGCTTGACGTCCTGGTAGAAGGCGATGCCCTCCTCCAGTGTCTGCTGGGCGGTGAACACCGCCTCCGCGTAACGGGCGGCGAAGTCCTTGCCGTCCTCGCTGGAGCCCGCCTGCACCAGCAGCGGATATCCCTGCGGCGGGCGCTGGACGTTCAGCGGTCCGTCGACGCGGAAGTACGGGCCGACGTGGTCGATCCGGCGTACCCGGTCCGCCAGCGCGTGCACCCCGCGCTCCTTGTCGGCGACCACGGCGTCGTCGGCCCAGCTGTCCCACAGTTTGGTGGACACCTCGACGAACTCGGCGGCCCTGCGGTACCGGTCGCGGTGCAGCGGGGTGTCGTCGAGGCCGAAGTTGCGGGCCGCGTCGGCGCCCGCGGTGGTGACGATGTTCCAGCCGGCCCGGCCGCCGGAGACATGGTCGAGCGAGGCGAACCTGCGGGCCAGGTTGTACGGCTCGTTGTAGCTGGTGGAGGCGGTGGCGATGAGCCCGATGTGCTCGGTGGCGCCCGCCAGCGCGGTGAGCAGGACGGTGGGCTCCAGCTTGGACGAAGGCCGCCTGCCGGGGTCGCCCATCAGGACGGGGCTGTCGGCGAGGAACACCGAGTCGAGTCTGCCGCGCTCGGCGATCCGGGCGAGGTTCTTGTAGTGCTCGATGTCGGCGTTGGCGCGCGCCGGGCTCTCGGCGAGCCGCCAGGACGCCTCGTGGTGGCCGGTGGACATCAGGAACGCGTTCAGGTGCAGCGGGGTACGGCCGGGGATGGCGCCGGGGGTGCGTGGCATGACGGTGTCGTCTCCTCAGGAGGTACGCGGGTGTATGCGCGCGGGGTACGTGGAGGTACGCGCGCGGGGTGGCCAGGGGGTGCGGCGGGCGGGCGCGGGGACGACCGGGCGCCCGGGGCAAGCGCTGGGCCTACGGCTGGGGCTGGGGTTCTGCCACGCCGAGGGCGGCGAGCAGGGTGTCCCGGTACTCCTGGAACCGGGGATCGCGCCGGCTCCTGGGTGCGGCGAGGCCGACCGTCAGGTCCAGGGAGATCCGGCCGCCCTCCAGGACCAGGACCCGGTCGGCGAGTTCGACCGCCTCGTCGACATCGTGGGTCACGAGCAGCACGGCGGGCCGGTGGCGTTCGTAGAGCTCGCGCAGCAGCCCGTGCATCCTGAGCCGGGTGAGTGCGTCCAGTGCGCCGAACGGCTCGTCGGCCAGCAGCAGTTCGGGATCGCGGACCAGGGCGCGGGCGAGTGCGGCCCGCTGCTGCTCGCCGCCGGACAGTTCGTGCGGCCAGGACCGCTCACGGCCCGCCAGGCCGACCTCGTCGAGCGCGGTCAGCCCGCGCTCCCGGGCCCCGGGACCGCGCACCCCGAGCACCACGTTGTCCAGGAGGCGCAGCCAGGGCAGCAGCCGGGAGTCCTGGAAGGAGAGGGACACCCGCTCGGGGACGCTGAGTCCGCCCGAGCCGTCGACCGCGTGGTCGAGGCCGGCCACGGCCCGGAGCAGGGTGGACTTGCCCGAGCCGCTGCGGCCGAGCAGAGCGGTGAACTCGCCCCGGCCCAGCGTCAGATCGAGCTCGTGCAGGATGGTCCGGTCGCCGAAGCGGCGCACCAGCTTCGTCATCCGTACGGCCGCCGGACGCGTACCGGTCAGCCCGCCAGGGTGCGTCGCCACGACAGCGCCCTCCTTCCGATCGCCTGGACCAGGGCATCCGATACGAAGCCGAAGATCCCGTAGACCACCAGACCGACGATGATGACGTCGGACTGTGCGTACTGCTGAGCCTGGAACATCATGTAGCCGATTCCGCTGGTCGCGTTGATCTGCTCGACCACGATCAGGCCGAGCCAGGAGGCGGTCACGCCGAGCCGCAGCCCGACGAAGAAGCCGGGCAGCGAGCCGGGGCCGACCACCTTGCGGATGAACTGGAGGCGGCTGAGCCCGAGGGATTGAGCGAGTTCGACATAGCGGCTGTCGATGCCGGTCAGCGCGGCGTACGTGTTGACGTACACGGTCACCGCGACGCCGAGGGCGATGACGGTGACCTTCATCTCCTCGCCGATGCCCAGCCAGAGGATCAGCAGCGGCAGCATCGCCAGCGAGGGAATGGCCCGCTTGATCTGGAGCGGGCCGTCGAGCAGGTACTCACCGGTGCGGCTCAGTCCCGCCGCCACCGCGAGGACCGTCCCGGCCGCCACCCCAAAGAGGAGACCGAGCCCGGCGCGCTGGAGCGAGACCAGGATGTTCGCCTGGAGCCGTCCGTCGGCGGCCAGATCGCCCGCGGTGGAGAGCACGGTGCCGGGCCCCGAGAGGATCCTCGGGTCGAGAGAGCCGAGTGCCGACGAGGCCCACCAGACGAGGACCACCAGCGCGGGCCCGATCAACCGGCCGAAGGGCACGGCCCGCCCGGGCCCCAGCCGCCTGCCGGTGGCCCGGCCGGGAGACCTGGTGCGGGACCGGGGTGCGGGGTGTACGGAGCCGGGGTCCGCCAACTCGGCGTGCGCGGCCTCGGGGTGCCCGGACCCGGTCTGCACGGACCCGGACTGCGCCGGCTCGGTCTGCACGGACCCGGGCTGCACAGGCTCGGCGTGCGCCGGTTCCCGGACGCGGGTGTTCGGCAGTACTCCGGTCATGATCCCTCCCGGTAGGCGGCGGGTACGGCCTCGGCGGCCAGCCGCTCGAAGCGCCGGTCGAACAGCTTGGTGACGTCCTGCCGGGGTACGAAACCGCCCGATGCCAGCAGGTCGGCGGTCTCCTGTTCCCAGGCGATCGCCCGGTCCCAGCGCGTAGTGAAGACCGGTCTGGCGAGTGAGGCGACGATGCGTCTGCCGTCCGCCGCCGTGACGCCCTGGTCCTTGACGTAGTACCGGTCGATCCACCGGTCGGGGTGCTCCCACGCCCAGACCTGGCCACGGGCCCAGAGCGGGATGAAGTCACGGACGGCGGCGGCCCTGGCCGGGTCGTCCAGCACCTCGTCAGGTGCCCAGAGAACGGTGAGCAGGTCGACCACATCGGTGTGCACGCCCCGGGCGCCGTCCTTGCCGTACTGCCTGAGGTACTTGGTGAGCGTGGGCTCCGCGAGCGGGGCCACATCCACCTGCCTGGACTGGAGCGCGGTCAGGAACTGGGTGCTGGGCAGGGCCACGAGGGTGACGTCACTGTTGCGCAGACCGGCCTTCTTCAAGGCCCGCAGGACGACCACGCCCTGGGCCTGGCCCTGCGAGAAGCCGATCCTCTTTCCCCGGAAGTCTCCGGCCTTCGTGATCGACGAGCCGGGCGCTGTGGCGAAGACGTACGACGGGTGGTCGCGCTCCTGGACCGCCACGATCCGCGCGCCGACCCCGATCGCGGCGGCCTGGACCGGGGGAATTCCGGCATTGGCCGCGAGATCGATGGAGTGAGCACGGAATCCCTGGATGATATCGGGGCCCGCAGTCAGATTGGGCCAGTCGGAGACGGTGAACCGCAGATCCTTTTTCAGCCCGGACGGGGCGAGTTGGAGTTCTGTGGTCCGTACCGCAACCGAGAGTTCCGTTCCCGGTGGCGGGGCGCCGGACGGGAGTTTTCCGAGCGGTTTCCCGCTGGCGGCCGTCGTGGTCTGTGGGGCGCAGCCGGCGAGGCCGAGTGCCGCTCCGCCCATGAGGGCGAGAAAGGACCTGCGGCCGGCGGGAGCCGATGGCGGGAAAACTGGCATGGTGATTCCTGATCAGTGGGCGGTACGGACGGCGGAACGGTCAACAGGCTCAGAGCGGCAGGTAGTTGCCGTCGTGGAACACCAGCGGGCGCCGGCTCTCGTCGAGCCAGGAGTCCTCGACCCGGGCCACCACGATCCGGTGGTCCCCGGCCGGCACGATCTGCTCGACGCCGAGCCGCAGCCAGCCGGCCACCCCGCCGAGCACCGGCTCGCCGCCCGGCAGCCTCCGCCACTCGGTGGGCGCGGCGAACCTGTCGATGCCGCTGGTCGCGAACGTCCTGGCCAGCGACTCCTGTTCGGAGCTGAGGAAGTTGACGACGGCGGTCGTGGCGCGCTCGATGTGCGGCCAGCTGGAGGCGGTCACCGCGATCCCGAAGGACACCAGCGGCGGGTCGAGGGAGAGCGAGGTGAGTGACGTAGCGGTGAACCCGACCGGCCCCCGGCCGGAGTCGGCGGTCACGGCGACCACCCCGGCGGGATAGCGGCGGAACACCTGCCGGAACCGCTCGGGAGCGATTCCCGGAGCAATGCCGGGAGGGGAATACGTGGCCGGCGCGGGGGACGGAGTGGCAGGAGTGGCAGTGACGGTCATGATCTCCCCAGGAGGAATCGGCCCGCAGGCATGACGGATCGGCCCGGCACACCTGGGACAGGAAAGAAGAATGAGGAAGGAAGGAAAGCGAGAACCGGGAAAGCGGTGATTGCGTACGCTCATCAACGGAGCGGACGAGAACGCCCAGCGGCTATCGGGACACCCGGCCGGAGCGACAACAGAAAAGGCGGGCGAGGACGCCGGCCGACGCAGCCGCACGGCAGTCGCACACCCCGTAGGGCATGTACTGGCGAATACGCTGCGGTCCGGTCATGAATCCATCCTCGCGTCCTTTTTCCCGCCGGGTCAACAATGCAACCTTCTGAATTAATTCGGTGCACCGCGGGGAGCGTCAGCAGGCGGCGGTCACCACCGGCCAGGGGCCGAGCGGGTCCGCGTACAGGGCGCCGAGTGCCACCGCGCCGCCTGCGGTGGCCAGCACCGATTCGGTGAACGTGCCGGGCACCACGGTCTGTTCGGGGTCGTCGCAGACCAGAGAGCGCTCGCCCGCCTCCGCCCGCAGCACGGCCAGACACTCCGGCAGCCGGGCGGCTCCCGGCTCGACGACCACCAGGATTTCGGGGTCGAAGGTGTCCAGCAGCAGGGCCGCCGCCCGGCCGACGTACTGGGCCCGGCGCCTGAAGAGTTCCCGTGCGCGGGGTTCACCGGCCAGGGCCAGATCGAGCAGCTCCCTGAACACCGTTACGTACAGCCCCTGTTCGGCGGCCCGGCTCAGCAGTGCGGACTCCGAGGCCACGGAGTGGAGACAACCCGGCCTGCCGCAGGCGCAGACGGCGGAGGTGAAGGCCCCGTGGTCCGGGCCGACCGGCAGATGCGCCACACTCCCCGCCCCGGCGCGCGGCCCCAGATGGACGGTTCCGGCGGAGGTGAAGGCCGCGTCGATGACGGCGCCGACGAAGAGCAGGACCGCGCTGGTACGGGTGGTCACCTCACCGAACATCTGCTCCGCACGCGCCAACGCCCGCGCGTGGCTGTCGACATGGACCGGCAGCCCGGTGGCAGCGGTGAGGTACTCGCGTACCGGCACGTCGCGCCAGCCGAGTTGCGGATGGTCCACGATCGTCCCGGCCGCCGGGTCGACGCGGTTCCCGGTGGCCACACCGAGCCCGAGTACGGCCCTGCCGCCCGCGTGCGCGGCCACCAGCCGGGGCAGCCGCGCGGCCAGTGCGCGCAGCACCGGCCGGGGGCCGGTGTCCCGGTGGGGCTGCCGTACCTCGGCCACCACCCGGCCCCGCAGATCCATCAGGGAGAGCGTCGAGTGCGCCACGGCGATGTGCGCACCGGCCACCAGACACCGGCCGGTATCGATCTCCACCGGGATGTGCGGCCGCCCCAGACCTCGTGGCCCCGCGGTCTCCGCGGCCTCCCGGATCAGCCCGCGTGCCAGCAGCTGCCTGGAGTGACCGGTGACCGATGCGGGCGAGAGACCGGTGAGACGGGCGACGGTGGAGCGGGCGACCGGACCGTGGTCGAGGATCGCGGCGAGTACGGCGCCGGTGGCGGCACCGGCAGCACGGCGCTGCGGTCCGGCGGCCGGTATGTCGGAGCGGCGGACAGGGGTGGGACGGCGGACAGGGACGGGGCGGCGGGCGGGCGCGGGCGGACGGTCCACGGATGGCATCCCGTTGCTCGGTGGGGTGGCACTGCGGTACGGGGCTCCGCTGCGGAGCCCACACGGCAGACCCCGCCGACGAGGGCCGGCGGAGCTCTGCTTCTTCCGGGAAGGCGGCGCGCGGCCCGGGAAACCGGTGCGGGGAGGTGAAGTCAGCGGGCGGCGCGTACACCCAGGGCGGTCAGGCCCGGTGACACGCGGCGGAGCACACACGCTTCAGGTCGACATGACCACGCGTCGTCAGGTGTGCGGAAGGCTGCATGGCGCGCAACGTATCCGGCACGGCTGAACCCGGTCAAACAGCCGACCACATCATGGACAGCCGGGGCAGCGAAAGGGCTCCGCACCGGTCACCTCCTTTACGAGTAAAACACCTGCTAACCTTTTACTATGCCCAAGCACGCCAGGAGAGGACCGGAGGGCGCACGTCCCCCGCGGATCCGCCCGCTCCCCGTCAGGACCACCTTCACGCTGAGGCGCCCGGCCGACATCTGGCACAAGCCCGCACTCAGCGCGGCGGTGGCCATCGCCGTACCCGACGCGGCGCTGCTCGCGCTGGGCCGGATGGACCTCGTCCTCTACACGTCGGCCGGGGCGATGTGCGCCCTGTACGCGCACGGCCTGCCCTACGCCGCACGCGCCCGCACGCTGGTGTGGGTGGTGCTCGGCATGGTCGCGAGCCTCGCCGCCGCGCTGCTGGGCGCATCGCTGATCACCTCGCCCGCCCTGCTGGTGCTGCTCGCCTCGGTGCTGGCCGCCGTCCACAAGATGGCCTGCGACGCGACCCGGATCGGACCGCCGGGCAATCTGATCTTCACGTTCATCGCCGCATCCGCCTTCTTCGTCCCCCAGCACCTGGGGCAGCTGCCCCTTCATCTGGCCCTAGCGCTCGGCGGCGGAGCGGTGGCCTGGGCCGTCGGGATGGCTCCGGTGCTGCTCCGCCCGCGCGGGCCGGAGCGGATCGCGGTCGCCCGGGCCCTGGAGGCGGCTGCCGCGCTGTGGCGCGCGGAACAGCGCGGCTCGCTCCCCGGCCGGCGCGCCACAGCGGCGGCCGTCAACGCCGCCTGGCACACGCTCTTCCTCGTCCGGTCGGGAGACGAGGAGCGGGCCGCGCTGGAGCGACTGCTCGTCCACGCGGAGTCCGCGCTGGCCGCGCCGGCGGCGTTCCTGGCCCAGGACCGAGCCGCCGGCCCGCCTCCTGACCGGGCCCCGGACCTCATGACGGGCCCCGTGCCCGGCCCCGTGACGCACCCTGTTCCGGGCCCGGTGCCGGATCCCGGCAGGGAGGCGCAGCGGTGCGCCGACCTGGCGCGCGTCCTGCGGCGCGGCAGGTCGCTGCCCACGGTCGGGCTCACCCCCGCCGAGGACCGGGCGCTCGCCCTCCGGCTGAGGCTCCCGCCGCCCGACCGCGCCCACGGGATCCGGCCGGTGCTGGCGCGGCTGCGTCCCGGGTCCCCGCTGCTGCCCATCGGAGCGCGGGTGGCCGCCGGGTGCGCGCTCGCGGGGTGGGCCTCGCTCGCCGCCGGGGTGGGGCACCCGTACTGGGCCGTGGTCACAGCGGCCTCGCTCTTCCAGGCCAACATCACGCTCTCCTGGCAGCGGGCCGTCCAGCGCCTCATCGGCAACGTGCTGGGTCTGGCCCTCTACTTCGGGCTTCTTCCGCTGATCCACACCGGCCGGCTCGCCATGGTGCTGCTGGCGCTGGCCTTCCAGCTCGGCGCGGAGGCCTTCATGACCCGCAACTACTGGCTGGGGTCGGTGTGCGTCACCCCGATGGCACTGCTGCTGACCGAGTTCGGTACCGCCATGCCCGCCCGCACCCTGATCGCGGACCGCGCCCTGGACACCCTGACGGGCGCGGTGCTGGGGCTGCTCTGCTGCCTGCTGGTCACCAACCGCCGGGCCACCGACCGTATCGATGCGGCCCTGGTACGTGTCACGGCGGCCGAGGCCGCCGCACGGCGCCTGGTCGAGCTGCGGGCCGTCCCCGACCACACCACGGGGTGGGCCCGGGACCGCCTCGCTCTCGCGCTGGTCGAGCTGCGCGAGGCAGTCGATGTCGCCGCCGGCGAGTGGTGGCAACGCGCCCTCCCCACCGGCCCGGTCACCTCGGCCGAGCAGGACGGCCACCGCACCCTCGCACTGCTGGTACGCCGCACCGCGCCGCCGGTACCGGCCGCTTAGGAAGACAGCTCCGCCAGGGGGCAGAATCGACCCGGACCGAGAGCGAGGAGGGTGTACATGGCCGAGGACATCGTCGCGGGGGTGATCCGGCAATGGGAGCAGGTGCTGCCCGGGCTCGACACCGGCCCGATGGCGGTGATCGGACGGCTCAACCGCTGCTCCGCGCTGCTGCAGCAGGCCGCCGACGCACCGCTCCGCCGGGAGGGGCTCTCCCGGCCGGAGTTCGACGTACTCGGCACCCTGCGCAGGGTGGACCGTGAGCTCACACCGGGCCGGATCGCCCGTGAGACCTTCGCGTCGGGGGCCGCGGTGACCAAGCGCGTACGGCAGCTGGAGGAGCGCGGGCTCGTCTCCCGGCGGCCGGACGACCGCGACCGCCGCGTCTCCCACCTCTCCCTCACGGAGGAGGGCCGCACGCTGCTGGACCGGCTGCTCCCCGTCCAGCTGCGGTACGAGGCGGCCCTGCTGGACGGGATCGACGCCCAGGGCCGCGCCGAGCTGTCCGATGCGCTGAGCGAACTGCTGGTGCTGCTCGAAGGGCGGCTGGGCAGCCTCGTGGAGTGACACCGGGGCCCGCCCGGGGCGCACCCGCGCCGCCAGTCCGGCGGGGGCGGTGCTCCCCGGGCGCCTGTCCGAGGCCCGCCGCCCCGGCACGGTGCGGCGGATCGTGCATGGTCCGGCTCTTTCCGGGCACCAGCCGCTGGACAGGAACCCGAGTTGTAAGGAACGTACGACCGTGAGCTATCTCTCCACCCCAGGTTCGCCGATATACGACCAGCTGGTCCAGGAGCAGGGCGACGTGCTCGCCGAGGCGCGGAAGCTCGCCGAGGAAGCCCTCCAGCAGGCGGACCCCGCGCAGTACTGGCACGGCGCGCTGGCCCACCGGCGCCCGCCCGGGAAGGTTCCGCAGGCCTGAGCAGGCCTGCGCCGTACACCGGCCCGCATCTCCGCGGCCGGTCCGACTCGCCACCGTTCGGATCCTTTTCGATCGTGATGGCCCGGTGACGCAAAGTCTGAATCGGTTTGGTCACGACAGGCAACCCCGCCGCCCTCACCACCGTTCTTCATGGGTAGCGATTTCCGGAGGGAGATCGCCGTTCGCAAACAGACCGGAGTGAATGACGATGGTGCACCTTTCGGTTGTCGTACCGTGCTACAACGAAGCGGAGGTGGTCGGCGCCTTCCACACCGCGCTGGTCGCCGCGCTCGAACCGACCGGAGAGACCTTCGAGATCTGCTACGTCGACGACGGCAGTGGAGACCGGACACTGAGTGAACTCCGCCGGCTCGCAGCCGACGACTCACGAGTGCGCTACACCTCCTTCAGCCGCAACTTCGGCAAGGAGTCGGCGATGCTCGCCGGCCTGCGGATGGCAGCGGGCGACGCGGCCGTCCTGATGGACGCCGACCTCCAGCATCCGCCCACGCTCCTCCCGCGCATGCTCGACCTGCACCGGCACGGTTACGACCAGGTCGTCGCCCAGCGCGACCGTACGGGCGAGGGCGCGCTGCGGTCCGCGCTCAGCCGGACGTACTACCGGCTCGTCCGGCGCTGCATGGACGTCGAGGTCATCGACGGTGCGGGCGATTTCAGGCTGCTGTCCCGCCGCGCCGTGGACAGTGTGCTGTCGCTCCCGGAGAGCAACCGCTTCTCCAAGGGGATCTTCTCCTGGATCGGTTTCGACACCGTCAGCTTCACCTACCAGAACGTCGAGCGAGCGGCCGGGGAGTCGAAGTGGGGCGGGCGCCACCTGCTCAACTACGGCATCGACGGTCTGCTCTCGTTCAACAGCAAGCCGCTCCGGCTCGCCATCCACACGGGCCTCTGCCTCTTCCTCTCGGCGCTCGTCTACGCGGTGTACATCATCGGGAACGTCGTGCTCGACGGGGTGGACACCCCCGGATACACGACGCTGATCACCGCGATCGTCGCGCTCAGCGGGATCCAGCTCGCCACCCTCGGGGTCATCGGCGAGTACGTCGGGCGGATCTACCACGAGTCGAAGCGCAGGCCGCACTACGTGGTCAGCGAGACCGACGACCGCCCCAGGGACTTCTCGCCGCGCTCGGCGCTGGAGGCCGCGGGCCAGGTGCGGCCGACCTCATGAGCCCCGACGAAACCCGCACGCCCTCCGCACCTCCCCCGCCCCCGGCCGAGCCCCCGCCGCCCCCGAAGAAGGGCCGCACGCTCGGGCAGTTCGTCACGTTCGCGGCGATCGGGGTCGCCAATACCGGCGTCTATTACGCGGTGTTCGCCACGCTGAACCAGTGGATGCCGTATCTGGCGGCCCATGTGCTGGGCTGGGCCGTGGGCATCACCGTGTCGTTCCTGCTCAACTCGTACATCACCTGCCGCACCCGCCCCACCTGGCGCGCCTTCGCGCGCTACCCGGTCTCCGGCCTGGTCAACGTCGTGGGCAGCGGAATCCTGCTCTATCTCGCGGTGAGCATGCTCGGGATGAACGAGGACATCGCCGCTGTCGCGGCCGGTGTCCTCGTCACTCCCGTCTCGTTCCTGCTGGCCCGCTGGGCCATCGACTCGGGCACGGCCTCCGCGCCCGGAGAGGACCGGGTCAGGGCAGCCGCTTCGCGTGGGTGACCCGGTCCACGTGGTAGTAGTCGGCGACGCAACTCGCCGGCCAGCCGTTCGGCTTCATACCGAACGGCTCCAGCATCTTCCCCACATGCAGCGGCTTGTACGGCAGCACCTTCGCCCCGGCCGCCGACTCCTTCCGCATCCACTGGTCCTGGCGGTCCCACTTCTCGGCCCTGACGTGCATCTGGTGCCCGAGGGTGTGCAGCGGCACGGCCAGCGAGACGCAGACCCCGGCGCAGACGACGCCCGCCGCGGCCGTCAAGGCCAGCGCCCCCTGCGGGCGCAGCCGGATCGCGCGGCCCAGCAGCGCGCCGATGCCGACGAGCAGCAGGACGTACAGCAGCAGATAGTCGTTCCAGGTCCGCTGGGTGGTCAGGACGTGCTTCCCGAACACCGGGTACGTGATGACGGTGCACAGGAAGCCGGAGACCAGCAGGGCCAGCGCGCCGACGCCCGCGAGCAGGAACGGGCGGCACGGCAGCAGGGCCCCGGACCTCTCCCGGCGCGCCACCAGACCGATCACCAGGCCGACCGCGACCGCACCCAGGTACTGCCAGGTCGACACGACCGTCCAGATGATGTGGACGTACAGGTGCAGGGAGGTCGTCAGCGAGTCGGGGGACACCATCGAGGTCCCGGCGCCGAACTTCTGGCGGCGCTCACGCGAGCCCGGTGACGTCACCAGCAGCAGCACACCGATGACGACTCCTGCCATCGTGGCGAGCGCCCAGTGGCGGACGTGGCGCCGTGCGTCGGCGGTGAAGACCTGGCCGGCGAAGAGCACGACGGCCGACAGGACCACCAGGAGCACGACCGAGGTCTCCTCGGACAGCGTCCCGAGGAAGGTGCCCGCGAACACGGCGATGACCAGGGCGGCGATCCTGCCCCGGGGGCTGCGGGCCAGCAGCGCCGGGATGACCGCGGCGAGGGCGAGCACGGGGGCCACGGTGTGCGAGACGGAGGCCGCGGGCCAGAAGAACGTCTTGTACGTGTTGGTGGTGGCGAAGAGGAAGACCACGGCCGTGACGGAGGCCACGAGCAGGGGTACGCCGCGCGGCACGGTGAGCCGGCCGGCCCGGAAGGCCAGGGCGATCACCGCCCAGAGCAGCCCCACCATCAGCACGCCGCTGACCAGTCCGAACCACTGGTGGCCCGGGACTCCCGGCTCGGCGTAGAGGCCGACGAGCCAGCCGTTGGCGATCCGGCCGTTGTCGTGGAAGTAGAACTTGCCGGTGAGCCCGGAGATGCCGTGGTCACGTACGTACGGCAGGAAGCACCACTCGTCGGCGCTGGGGCGCACATACTGCCCGTACCAGGCCGCCACGGCGAGCAGGCCGAGCGGTACCAGGGAGAGGACGAGCGCCCAGGATCTGGCCAGTTCCCGGAGCGGTCCGCCGCGCCCGGGGCCTCTCGACGTCAGGTCTCCGTCGCCCGGTTGCCTGGGGACGGTGACGCTCGATGCGTCGACGGCCATGTTCACCACTGCCTCTCGGGGTTATTACCGGTCGGCCCCCAAGACGGAATTCGATGCCTGCTCGTTCCATCCCGTACCCCCTCAGGCCACGTAATTGCCCCGATCGGGTGAAGCCGGGCAGTGCGTGCCCCCGGGTCACGCACCGCCCGGGGGCGTGTCAGGCGACGGAGCCTATCCGGCCGGCCGGGCCCGTCGAGCTGTCGTGGTGGATGGGCGTGTGCGCGCCGGTGAGCGGGGCCCCGGTGCCGCCGCGCCGGTGGGCGACGATCTCCGCGCCGATCGACAGGGCGGTCTCCTCGGGGGTCCTGGCGCCGAGGTCCAGGCCGATGGGCGAGCGGAGGCGGGCCAGTTCCATCTCGGTGACGCCGACGTCGCGGAGCCGGGTGTTCCGGTCGAGGTGGGTACGGCGTGAGCCCATCGCGCCCACATAGGCGACCGGCAGGGTGAGGGCCAGTTTCAGCAGCGGCACGTCGAACTTCGCGTCGTGGGTGAGGACGCAGAGCACGGTCCTGCTGTCGACATCGGTGGACTGGAGATAGCGGTGCGGCCAGTCGACGACGATTTCGTCGGCGTCGGGGAAGCGGGTGGCGGTCGCGAAGACCGGGCGCGCGTCGCAGACGGTGACCCGGTAGCCGAGCAGTTTGCCGACGGTGACCAGGGCCGACGCGAAATCGATGGCGCCGAAGACGATCATCCGGGGCGGCGGCACGCTCGACTCGACCAGCAGCGTGAGCGGGCGCCCGCAGCGGGAGCCGTCCTCACCGATCGTGATGGTCTCGGTGCGGCCCGCGTCCAGCATGGCCAGCGCTTCGGAGACGGCGGTGCGGTCCAGCTCCCGGTGGCCGCCCAGCGTCCCCTCGTACGATCCGTCGGTGTGGACCAGCACGGCGCGGCCCAGCAGCTCGTCGGGGCCGTCGGTGATCCGGGCTACGGCCGCCGACGTGCCGGCCGCGGCGGCGGCCAGCGCGGCCACGTACGTCTCCCGCGAGGCTGCGCCGACGCGGAGCGGGGTGATCAGTATGTCGATGACTCCGCCGCAGGTCAGACCTACGGCGAAGGCATCCTCGTCGCTGTAGCCGAAGCGTTCGACGACGCTGCGGCCCGTTTCCAGGGCTTCCTGGCAGAGCTCGTAGACCGCCCCCTCCACACAGCCGCCGGAGACCGACCCGATCGCGGTGCCCTCGGTGTCCACCGCGAGTGCGGCTCCCGGGCGGCGCGGTGCGCTTCCGCCGACCGCCACCACGGTGGCGACGGCGAATTCACGTCCCTGCTCGACCCACCGGTTCAGTTCTTCGGCGATGTCCAGCATGTCGGTCTCCTCACGGATATGTGAAAGGGGGCGGGCGGCTACTTGACGCCCAGCCAGCTCTCAATGGGATGGAGTGCGAAGTAGGCCAGGAACACTGCGGTGAGTACCCACATCAGCCAGCCGATCTCCCGGAACTTGCCCTGGACGGCCTTGATGAGGACGTGGGAGATGACACCGGCCGCGATGCCCACGGTGATGGAGTAGGCGAACGGCATCAGAACGGTGGTCAGGAACACCGGGATGGAGGTGGCCTGGTCGTTCCAGTCGATGTGCTTGGCGTTGGTCAGCATCATCGAGCCGATGACGACCAGCGCGGCGGACGCGACCTGGGTGGGGATGAGCTGGGCGAGCGGGGTGAAGACCAGGCAGAGTGCGAAGCCGAGGCCGGTGACGACGCTGGCGAGGCCGGTACGCGCACCGTCGCCGACGCCCGCGGTCGACTCGACGAAAACCGTCTGGCCCGACGCCCCGGCGAGTCCGCCGACGATGCCGCCGGCGCCGTCGATGGTCAGGGCCTTGCTGAGGCCCGGCATCTTCCCGTCCTTGTCGACGAGGTTGGCCTGCTGGCCGACGCCG
The DNA here is from genome assembly GCF_041433995.1 of Streptomyces sp. NBC_00466. NCBI lineage: Bacteria > Bacillati > Actinomycetota > Actinomycetes > Kitasatosporales > Streptomycetaceae > Streptomyces > Streptomyces sp. NBC_00466. The sequence goes on from NZ_CP107896.1 coordinate 554,966, forward strand.
ACGATGGTGCCGATCGCGTCGAAGAATCCGGCGAGCACCAGGGTGAAGACGATGACACCGACGGTGATGCCACCGACGTGACCGATACCGCTGAACGAGACACTGCCGAAGAGACCGAAGTCCGGCGCGCTGACGGGCGAGCCCTTGAGCGCCGGGGCGTTGAGTCCCCAGTCCTTCTGGCTGAGGCCGGCGAGCTGGTGGACGATCGCGGCGAAGACGGTGCCACCGACGATGCCGATCAGGATCGCGCCGGGGACCTTGCGGACCTGGAGCGCGAAGATCAGCAGGAGGGTGACCGCGAAGCAGAGCACCGGCCAGCCGGTGAGCATGTCACTGGTGCCCAGCTGGAGCGGCTTCGCTCCCGCGATACCGCCGGGGCCCTTCATCCCGGTGACGAAGCCTGCCTGGACCAGGCCGATGAGGCAGACGAAGAGGCCGATGCCCATCGTGATGCCGTGCTTCAGCGCCAGAGGGATGGCGTTCATGATGAGTTCGCGCAGGCCGGTGACGACCAGGAGCACGATGACTGCGCCGTAGATGATGCACATCGCGAACGCGTTGCCCCAGGTCATCTCCGGGGCGACCTGGTACGCCATCACAGCGGAGACACTGAGCCCCGCCGCGAGGGCCAGCGGCACATTGCCGATGAAGCCCATCACAAGGGTGGTGACGGCCGCGGCGAGCGCGGTGGCGGTGGTGATCTGGCCGCCGTTGAGATGGTGGCCCGTGACATCGGCGCCGGAGAGGATCACCGGGTTCAGGAGGATGATGTACGCCATCGCCATGAAGGTGGTGATGCCGCCGCGCACCTCCGTCGCGACCGTCGACCCTCTCTTCGTTATGTGAAAGTACCGGTCCAGCCAGGACCTGCCGGCCGGCTGGCGCGTGCCCGCGCCGGCGTCTTCCGGCACGGTCTCTGGCTCAAGGGACTGCTGGGTCATGGTGCCTACTCCCAAGGTTCAAAGGGGCACCCGCCTGGAGATTGGAGACGCGGGATTTGGGATGCTGCGTGGGCTGCACGACCCGGGGGACGGCCCGAGACGAATGGGTACTGCACTGTGGGGGCAAGGACCGCGAGCGGGGCGGTACTGGTGACTCCGGGCGGCGCACGCTGGGAAGTGTGACGTTCCTAGGAGGCATACGCCGCCCGGAGAGCTTGGGGCCGGTCAGGTGGCCGTGAGGTGCTCCGGCCTGACCGGGGTCCGGTTCAGTTCGAGTCCCGTCGCGTTGCGGATCGCCGCCAGAACGGCCGGCGTCGAGGACAGCGTGGGGGCCTCGCCGATGCCGCGCAGGCCGTACGGGGCGTGCTCGTCGGCCAGTTCGAGTACGTCGACCGGGATCGTCGGCGTGTCGAGGATCGTCGGGATCAGGTAGTCCGTGAAGGAGGGGTTGCGCACCTTCGCGGTCTTCGGGTCGACGATGATCTCCTCCATCACCGCGACGCCCAGGCCCTGGGTCGTACCGCCCTGGATCTGGCCGACGACGGAGAGCGGGTTGAGCGCCTTGCCGACGTCCTGGGCCACCGCGAGCTCGATGACCTTGACCAGGCCGAGTTCGGTGTCCACCTCGACGACCGCGCGGTGCGCGGCGAACGAGTACTGGACGTGCCCGTCGCCCTGGCCGGTCACCAGGTCGAAGGCGACCGTGGGACGGTGGCGCCACTCCAGTTCCAGGTCCACCGCCTCGTCCTCCAGTACGTCGACCAGGTCCGCCAGGACCTCGCCGCCGTCGGTGACGACCGTGCCGCCCTCCAGGAGGAGTTCGGCCGTCGCCCAGGCCGGGTGGTACGTGCCGAGCTTGGCCCGGCCGATCTCCAGGACCTTCTCCCGGACGGCCTCCGCGGTGTTCTTCACCGCGCCGCCGGTCATGTACGTCTGCCGGGAGGCGGATGTCGAACCGGCCGAGCCGACCTGGGTGTCGGCCGGGTGGATGGTCACCTGGTTGACGCCGAGTTCGGTGCGGACGATCTGCGCGTGGACGGTGACGCCGCCCTGGCCGACCTCGGCCATCGCGGTGTGCACGGTCGCGACGGGCTCGCCGTTGATGATCTCCATCCGCACCCGGGCGGTGGAGTAGTCGTCGAAGCCCTCGGAGAAGCCGACGTTCTTGAGGCCGACCGCGTAACCGACACCGCGTACGACGCCCTCGCCGTGCGTGGTGTTGGAGAGGCCGCCGGGCAGGGCGCGGACGTCCGCGTCCTCGCCGGCCGAGAGCCACTGCTGCTCGGGCGGCAGCGGACGCGACTTGACCAGCCGCAGCAGCTCGGCGACGGGCGCCGGCGAGTCGCAGACCTGTCCTGTCGGCAGCTTCGTGCCCTGTTCCATGGCGTTGAGCTGGCGGAACTCCACCGGATCCATGTCCAGCTTCGCCGCGAGCCTGTCCATCTGCGCCTCGTATGCGAAGCACGCCTGGACCGCGCCGAAGCCGCGCATGGCGCCGCAGGGCGGGTTGTTGGTGTAGAGCGCGAGGGCCTCGATGTCGACGTCCTCGATGACGTACGGGCCGACAGCGAGCGATGAGGCGTTGCCGACGACGGCCGGGGAGGCGGACGCGTAGGCCCCGCCGTCCAGCACGATCCGGCACTTCATGTGGGTGAGCTTGCCGTCCTTGGTGGCCCCGTGCTCGTAGTGGAGCTTCGCCGGGTGGCGGTGGACATGGCCGAAGAAGGACTCGAACCGGTTGTAGACGATCTTGACCGGCTTGCCGGTGCGGAGCGCCAGCAGGCAGGCGTGGATCTGCATCGACAGGTCCTCGCGGCCGCCGAACGCGCCGCCGACGCCGGAGAGCGTCATCCGGACCTTGTCCTCGGGCAGACCGAGGACCGGCGCGATCTGCCGCAGGTCGGAGTGCAGCCACTGGGTGGCGACGTACAGGTCGACACCGCCGTCCTCGGCGGGCACCGCGAGGCCGGACTCCGGGCCGAGGAACGCCTGGTCCTGCATACCGAAGACGTAGTCGCCCGTAACGATGACGTCGGCGCGCTTGGCGGCCTCGTCGGCGTCACCGCGGATGATCGGCTGGCGGTGCACGATGTTGGGGTGCGGGACATGGCCGATGTGGTGGTCGTCGCGGCCCTCGTGGACGAGCAGCGCGTCCGGCGCGAGCGCCGACGCCTCATCGGTGATGACGGGCAGCTCGACGTACTCGATCTTGATCTTGGCCGCGGCCCGGCGGGCCGTCTCCGGGTGGTCGGCGGCGACCAGCGCCACCGGCTCGCCGTGGTGGCGGACCTTCCCGTGGGCGAGAACCGGGGTGTCCTGGATCTCCAGGCCGTAGTTCTTCATCTCGGTGGGCAGGTCGTCGTAGGTGAGCACGGAGTAGACGCCGGACGTCGCGAGCGCCTCGGAGACGTCGATCGACCTGATTTCGGCGTGCGCGGTGGTGGAGCGGAGGGTGAAGCCCCAGAGCATGTCCTCGTGCCACATGTCGGACGAGTACGCGAACTCGCCGGTGACCTTGAGCGTGCCGTCGGGGCGGAGCGTGGACTCGCCGATGCCGCCCTTGGTCTTCGAGCCCTGCTTGATGTTGGTGGGTGAACCAGTGACGCCCATGATCAGACCGTCTCTTCCTGGCGAGCGGCCGCGAGACGGACCGCGTCGAGGATCTTCTCGTAACCGGTGCAGCGGCAGAGGTTGCCGGAGAGCGCCTCACGGATGTCCGCGTCGGACGGTGAGTCGTTCTGCTCCAGCAGTTCGTCGGCGGCGACCAGCAGACCCGGGGTGCAGAAACCGCACTGCACGGCGCCGGCGTCGATGAACGCCTGCTGGATCGGGGAGAGGTCGCCGGCCTCGCCGGTACGGCCGTCGGTCGGCTTGGACTGCCAGCGCTTGGCGGCGTCCAGGCTGGTGCCGCAGTCGGACGAGGCGCAGCCGGTGCCGGGGTGGGCGCCGTCGCGGTGCTTGGAGTAGTCCGCCAGGCCCTCGACCGTGACGACCTCGCGGCCCTCGGCCTGCCCGGCGGCGACCAGGCAGGAGCAGACCGGGACGCCGTCGAGGCGCACCGTGCAGGAGCCGCATTCGCCCTGCTCGCAGGCGTTCTTGGAACCGGGCAACCCCATGCGCTCGCGGAGCACGTAGAGCAGGCTCTCGCCCTCCCAGACGTCGTCGGCCTCCTGCTGACGGCCGTTGACCGTGAAGTTCACGCGCATTATGCGACTCCCTCTGTGCTGCGGCCGTTGCCGCGGTACGACTCCCAGGTCCAGCCGAGCGTGCGGCGGGCCATGATGCCGACGGCGTGACGGCGGTAGCCGGCCGTGCCGCGGACGTCGTCGATCGGGTTCGCCGCACCGGAGACCAGCTCCGCGAACTGCTTGGCGATCGACGGGGTGATGATCTTGCCGTTCTCCCAGAAGCCGCCCTCGTCGAGCGCCGCGTTCAGGAAGTCCTCGGCCGCCTTCGCCCGGATCGGGGTCGGGGCGGCCGAGCCGATGCCGGTGCGGACCGTGCGAGTCTCGGGGTGCAGCGCGATTCCGAAGGCGCACACCGCGATGACCATCGCGTTGCGGGTGCCGACCTTGGAGTACTGCTGCGGGCCGTCGGCCTTCTTGATGTGGACCGACTTGATGAGCTCGTCGGGTGCCAGCGCGTTGCGCTTCACACCGGTGTAGAAGTCGTCGATGGGGATCAGCCGGGATCCGCGTACCGACTCGGCCTCCACCTGGCAGTCTGCGGAGAGCAGCGCCGGGTGGGCGTCACCGGCGGGCGACGCGGTGCCGAGATTGCCGCCGACACCGCCGCGGTTGCGGATCTGCGGGGAGGCCACGGTGTGCGAAGCGAGCGCGAGACCGGGCAGCTCCGTGCGCAGGTGCTGCATGATCTTCGCGTACGGGACGGACGCGCCCAACTGGACGGTCTCCTCGCCGACATGCCACTCGCTGAGGAGGCCGATGCGGTTCAGATCCAGGAGGTACTGGGGCCGGCGGTGGTCGAAGTTGATCTCCACCATGATGTCGGTGCCACCGGCGATCGGCACAGCCGTGGGGTGCTCGGCCTTGGCGGCGAGCGCCTCCTCCCAGCTGGCGGGGCGAAGGAAGTCCATGTAGCGGCTCTCTTCTTCTCATTCGGGGTTGTTCGCTGGGGCCCGGGACGGCCGGCCCTCGACTGGATGTTCATCTGCTGTTAACGCTTGACGGCACAAGTACACAAGCCGGGCCGCGCGGGGTGCAGTCACCGAAACCATGAAGGAGTTGGCTGGTGTGCTTGGTCGTCTTGTATGTTCGAACGAAAGACGGGGTTGAGTTACCTCTTGGCTTTCCTCTGGAAACGACAAGTTCCGCCGACCGGCTGTACCAGGACGGCGGACGATACGGATCGGCGGCGACGAGATGCGGCTGCGCGCACTGCTGGACACGGACGCGCTGGGCCTGCGGCTGCTCGGCGGCGAGGACGAGCTGGACCGCACGGTCCGCGGCGTGATGACGACGGATCTGCGTGATCCGAGCCGGTACCTCACCGGGGGTGAACTGGTCCTCACGGGGCTCGCCTGGCGGCGCTCAGCCGAGGACTCCGAGCCGTTCGTACGGATCCTGGCGAGCGCCGGGGTCGCGGGGCTCGCGGCGGGCGAGGCGGAGCTGGGGGACATCCCCGACGACCTGGTGGCGGCCTGTGTGCGCCACCGGCTGCCGATCTTCGCGGTGGAGGAGTCGGTCGCCTTCGCCGTCGTCACCGAGTACGTGGTGCGGCAGGTCTCGGGCGAGCGGGCCGGGGACCTCGCCGCCGTCGTGGACCGGCACCGCAGGCTGATGACGTCGGGCCCGGCGGGCGGCGGCCCCGACGTGGTGCTCGACCTGCTGACCACCGACCTGGATCTGCACGCGTGGGTGCTCTCCCCCACCGGCCGGCAGATCGCCGGGGCGGGCGACCCGCTGCCGGAAGGGACCGGCGCCGTACTGGCGGCCGGGCACCTCGCCGCGACCCGGACCGGGCGGCGGGGGCCGCACCGGGTCACGGTGCACTCCACCTCGTACTCGCTGTTCCCGGTGCGGGGCGGCGGGCGCGGCGCGGCCTCCGGGCTCCGCGACGTCCGCGAGACGGTGCTCTCCGACTGGCTGCTCGCCGTGGAGGCGGACGCGGGCGACTGGCCCGCCGCCCGGCTGGACCTGCTCCAGGGCGTGACCCAGCTGATCGCCGTCGAGCGCGACCGGCGCGACGCGGCCCGTACCGTACGGCGCAGGCTCGCCCAGGAAGTTCTCGAACTGGTCCAGACGGGTGCGCCGCCCGCCGAGATCGCCGCCAGGCTGCGGGTGGCCGCGCCGGTGCTGATGCCGGGGATCGGGACGGCTCCGCGCTGGCAGGTGGTCGTCGCCCGGGTCGACTGGGACCAGCAGGACGGACCGGCGATCGACGGGGGCCCGGTGGCCCAGTCGCTGCTTGAGGAGATCCTGGTCGAGCAGGCGCTGCCAGGCGGCTCGGGCCCCGGTTCGTCCGACCGGATCGCGGTGGCCCACACGGGTGACGAGGCCATCGCGCTCGTGCCCCTGCCGCCGCTCGCGCCGGATGCCGGGGACGACGAGGCGGTCCAGGACCCGGGCGCCGGACTGCACGCGGACGAGCTGCTCACCTCGGTGCGCGAACCGCTCACGGCCGGGCTCGCCGACGACGGTCGGCTGACGCTCGGGGTCTCCGCGTCCGTGCACTCGGCCGAGGGGCTGCGCGGCGCCCTGGAAGAGGCCAGGCACGCCCGGCGGGTGGCCGCGGCCCGGCCCGGCCGGGTCTGCGCCGCGGGCCACCACGAGCTCGCCTCGCACGTGCTGCTGCTGCCGTTCGTCCCCGACGACGTACGGCGGGCGTTCACCGCCCGGCTCCTCGACCCGCTGCGGGACTACGACAGGCGGCACCGGGCGGAGCTGATCCCGACCCTGGAGGCGTTCCTGGACTGCGACGGTTCATGGACCCGCTGCGCGACCCGGCTGCATCTGCACGTCAACACGCTGCGCTACCGTGTCGGCCGGATCGAGCAGTTGACGGGACGTGACCTCTCGCGCCTGGAGGACAAGCTCGATTTCTTCCTGGCCCTGCGGATGAGCTGACGCACGGGGCCCTGCGGGGGTCCGCGCGGAGCCGCACATTGTGAATTGATTCACCCAACCCCTTGGCCCGGCGTGCCAATCCGTGCTGAGATGCGCCCAGACTCAACAGCTCAATGGTGCGCTCGGGGAGGGCAATGTGGCCTATACCGCCATGTCTGGTTACGGAACGACAGCTGATGACGATCCTCCACTCCAGACCGCGGTATGGCGGCTGCGCTCGCGCGGCTGCTGGGCAGACGCGGCCGCCCTGCTGGAACCGCACGCGAAGCACGACGCCGATGCGGCCCTGCACCGGGCCGCGCTGCTGATCGAGCGGTGTCTCTACACGGAGCAGGGCTGGACGGACGCGGAGGACGCCCTGCGGACGGCCGAAGCGCTCGCCCGCAGCGACGAGGCACGCGGTGCCGCGGCCTGTGAGCGCGGCCAGCTCGGTTACGCGTCAACGCTGTTGGGCGTACGGGACCGGGCCGACGAGGCGAGGGCCGCGATGGGCAGGGCGGCCGCCCTGCTCGCGCCGGGCTCGCCTGGCCGGCCGCTCCTGGACTTCCGCCGCGGGCTGATCGCCCAGAACCTCGCCGACTCGGCCCAGTCGGCGCGCGCCGCCTACCGCCGGGCCCACGCGGGCGCCACGGCGCACGGCCAGACGCTGCTGCTCTCCTTCACCTGGCGCCATCTGGCCTCGCTGGCCCTGCGGGAGGGCGAACTCGCCGAGGCCAGGCACGGCTTCACGGAGTCCCTGCGGATACGGGAGGAGCTGGGCTACCTCGTCGGTACGGCGCCGGCGCTGGCCGCGCTCGCCGACGCTGAGCCCGAACCGGAGGCGACCAGGCTGCGGGCCGAGGCGGCCCGGCTGTTCCGGCTGCTCGACGGCGTACCGACCTGGCTGGCCGCCCAGCTCACCCCACCGGCCGCGGCGGTGTGAGCGCGGCCGCGGAGTGAGCGCGGCCGCGGTGCGGGTCGGCGGTGCAGGTCGGCGGCGCGGTGCGGGAGCGCTTCGCCGGCGGCGCAGGGGCAGTTGGCGCGCGGGGCCGGCCGACGCCCCGTTCCGGTCGGCGCTCCGGTTCAGCCGGGCGCCCCGGTGAAGTGCTCCCGTACGAGCGACTGGACGACCGCGAGGTCGCGGGCGATCAGAGCGTCCAGCAGGGCGGTGTGCTCCGACGCGTCGGCGAGCAGGTCGGCCCGCCGGGTGACGGGCGCGCTCACCAGCGGCCACTGGGCCTTGCGGTGCAGGTCGTCGGCGACGGCGACCAGCTGCTCGTTCCCCGAGAGCCCGAGCACGGCCCCGTGGAAGGCACGGTCGGACTCGGCGTAGCGGGCGCGGTCGCCGACCGCGGCGGCGGAGACCGTGGCCTCGGCGAGCGGCCGCAGCCCGGCCCAGTGGTCCGCCGGGACGGCGCGCGCCAGCCGCAGCATCACCGGAACCTCGATCAGGGCCCGCACCTCGGCCAGTTCGGCGAGTTCCCGGGCGCTCCGCTCGGCGACCCGGAAGCCCCGGTTCGGCACGACCTCGACGGCACCCTCGACCGCGAGTTGCTGCATGGCCTCCCGTACCGGGGTGGCGGAGACACCGAAGCGTTCGCCGAGCGCCGGACCCGAGTAGACCTCGCCGGGGACCAGTTCGCCGTCCACCAGCGCGGTGCGCAGCGCGTCCAGGATCTGGCCACGCACCGAGTGGCGCCGCACCGGCTTCGCCCCGGCGGACCCGGGCGCGAACAGCCCGTCGGGCACCGGCCGTACGGCGGCCCCGGCCGGCCCGCAGCGGATGTGCTCGCCGCTGGCCGGCTCCGCGGCTTCCCGCTGCTCGGGGCTGCGGGCGGGATCGGGGATCCGGGCCGGGCCGGACCGGTGCGCGGACGCGTACGGCTGTCCCGCATCGCGTGCTCTGCCCTGTTCCACCTGGGTCCTCCTCCGGCGTCCTGTTCAGCACGATAGGCGGACGGGGCCTCAGTTCAAACATCGACCGAATCGGCTAAGGTAAGGCTTACCTGCCAACGATCGCGATTCGGTGGTCCCTGCATGACCGTCTCCACCTTGCTGCGCTCCCCCGTCGCCGCCTCCTACGAGCGACTGGCCGAGGTGTTCCCCGGCCTGTCCGTCACCGAGCCCGCGGCCGGACTCCTCCCGTCCGGCGACGACTGGGTGACCGCCGCCGGCCTCGCGTCGGGCGGCAGCGAGCTCGACGCCTTCCTCGACTGGGACAGCGCCCAGGTGCTCCGCGACTACGGGCAGCGGGCCCGGCCCGACGTCATCGCCGGCTTCGGCTTCCACCGGTACGCCTGGCCCGCCTGTCTGCTGATCACGGTCCCGTGGTTCCTGCACCGCAGGGTGCCGAGACTCCCGGTCGGCGCCGTCTCCTTCCAGCGCACGCTGGGCCGGATGGCCGTACGTACCGGCGATTTCGCCTGCCTGCCGGACGACCCGGCCGCCGGGGCGCCCGGCGCGTACGTGGTCGCGGACGAGGACGCGCTGCGCGCCGAGGTGCGGGCGGCGGTCACCGAGCATCTGGAACCGGTGCTCGACGGCTTCGGCCCGCGGATGCGCCGCGGCCGGCGGGCGCTGTGGGGGATGGCGACGGACGAGATCGTCGAGGGCCTCTGGTACGTCGCCCATCTGCTCGGCGAGGAGTCGCGCGGGGTGGCGGAGCTCGAACTGCTGCTGCCGGGCGCGACCGCCCCGTACGTGGGCACGGCGGGCTTCCGGGAGCTGGCCGGACCGCAGGGCCGGCCGCTGCCGACCCGCGACCGCGCGAGCTGCTGCCTCTTCTACACCGTGCGCCCCGGGGACACCTGCGTTACCTGCCCGCGCACCTGCGACGCCGACCGAGTGGCCAGGCTCAGCGCCGACACCCCTCCTTCGGCTGAGTGAATTCGAACCCAACACAGCCAGCACGCAAGGCAGTTCGATCAGATCGCCCCTATCCGGTGCTCCCCGCACTCCGTTGGCGTGCTCTTGTCCCGAAACGCTCTGGGCGCCCCGGGATCTGGGCCAATATTGCGGCCGCAATGCACTGACGCGATGCAAGGGACACCGCATGCGACTGACCGACATATCTCTGGACTGGCTGCTTCCCGGTGGCGTGATGATCGCGGGGGTCCTGGTCGCGGTGGCGGTGCTCGTGCGCGGCAGGCGCTCCGCCGACAAGGGATCAGCCGACGACACCTGGGAGCGCAGCGAGGAACGCAGACGGCACAAGGAGGCGGTCTACGGAACCGCCTCGTATCTGCTGCTGTTCTGCTGCGCGGCGGTCGCCGCCGCGCTGTCCTTCCACGGACTGGTCGGCTTCGGCCGGCAGAACCTCAATCTCACGGGCGGCTGGGAGTATCTGGTCCCGTTCGGCCTCGACGGCGCCGCCATGTTCTGTTCCGTGCTGGCGGTGCGGGAGGCGAGCCACGGTGACGCGGCGCTCGGCTCGCGGCTGCTGGTGTGGACGTTCGCCGGAGCGGCGGCCTGGTTCAACTGGGTGCACGCGCCGCGCGGCCTGGCCCACGCGGGCGCCCCGCAGTTCTTCGCGGGGATGTCGCTCTCGGCCGCGGTCCTGTTCGACCGCGCGCTGAAGCAGACCCGGGTGGCGGCGCTGCGCGAGCAGGGGCTCGTCCCCCGGCCGCTGCCGCAGATCCGGATCGTACGGTGGCTGCGCGCTCCCCGGGAGACCTTCGGCGCCTGGTCGCTGATGCTCCTGGAGGGTGTGCGGACGCTGGACGAGGCGGTCGACGAGGTCCGTGACGACCGGCGCCAGAAGGAGCAGAACCGGCTCCGGAAGCGGGAGCACGAAAAGCTGGAGCGGGCCCACCTCAAGGCGATCAACAGGCAGCACCGGTCGCTGGGGCGCGGCCGCGGCAGCCGCCAGGTGGAGGTGGCGGGCACGGCCCCGGCTGTGGGCGCGCCGAAGGCGGTCTCGGAGCCTGCCATACCCGAGCCGGGACAGCTGCCTTTACGCTCCAGGCCCTCCCTGCAGGCCGTGAAGGGTCCTGAATCCGACCGCGCCGCGGCGGGAACCGATGCCGTGACGGTCGACCTCACCGCCGAGGACGACACCCAGACGCTCCCCCGCCTCGACTCCCTGGAGCAGAAACTGAAGGACCTGGAACAGCAATTCGGCTGAGCGACGCTGCGCGATACAGCCGGGTGTCCGAACAGCCGGGTGTCCGGTTGAACGCGCTGCCGGATTCCGCCGCGCGGCACGGAGGCGGTCAGGTGTGATTCACGCCTGACCGCCTCCAAGTTCGAACCAGACCGACTTCCCCACCTCGTGCGTCCGTACGCCCCAGGCGTCCGCGAGCGCCTGCACCAGGAGCAGCCCCCGGCCGTGCGTGCTCTCGTCGGTGGCGCCCCGGGACTCCGGCTGCCCGTTCGTGAAGTCCCGTACCTCCACCCGGAGTCCGGCCGGGCCGACCCCGGCCGTGACAACCGCTCCCCGGTCCGTGTGGACCAGCGCGTTCGTCACCAGTTCGCTGGTGAGCAGCTCGGCCACATCGGCGCTGCTCTGCCTTCCGCACCGCCGCAGCAGCTCCCTGAGCCCGTGCCGTACGTCCTTCACCGCCGGCAGATCCCCCCGGCCGAGTCTGCGGTGCAGCCGTCCGCTCCGGCGCCTCCCCGGCGTGCCGGATCCCTGGCCGCACCGGTCAGGTGCGGTACTCGTGCCACTGTGACGCCCCGTCATATCCCCCGCCTGCAAGTCGTGGTGCTCTGTCGTGCTCGAACAGCCTCACGGAATGCATGCCCGGCAGGCGGGTACTCACGCATCGCGGGCGGGTGCCGTGCGCTCCGCCGGGGAAGGCAAGCGGGGAACGTCACGCCGAGCCGATCCCGTAGGAGCCGCGATGCACGACGACCGATCGCTGGTTGAGGGCCGCCTGGAGCGGGCCCTGAACCAGTTCATCCGCCCCGCGCAGTACCCGGACCGGGTGGCGCTCACCCTGTCCGTCTGGCATGCGCCAGGTGAGCCGGTGCCCGTGGCGGAGGCGTTGCGCGGCACGTACGAGCCCTTCGCGGCCGGAACGGAGTGGGGCAGGCCCTGGTCGACCAGCTGGTTCCGGCTGGAGGGCGCCGTCCCCGACGCGTGGGCCGGCCGCCGGGTCGAGGCGGTGATCGACCCGGGATTCACCGGCCAGGGACCGGGGTTCCAGGCCGAGGGGATGATCTACGACGCCGAAGGCGTGCCGGTCAAGGGCATCCATCCGCGCAACCGCCAGGTGCCCGTCGCGGCGCCGGCCGCGGGCGGCGAACCGGTGTGTCTGCTCCTTGAGGCCGCCGCCAACCCCGCGGTGCTGCAGCACGGCTTCGAACCGACACCGCTGGGCGACGTCCTGACCGCGGGCGACGAACCCGTCTACCGCTTCGCGTCAGCGGATCTCGCCGTACTGGACGAGAACGTCTGGCAGCTGGTCATCGATATCGAGGTGCTCTCCGAGCTGATGCGGGAGCTGCCCACCGACCGGAGCAGGCACCACGAGATCCTCCGCGCCCTCGAGGACATGCTGGACGCGCTGGACCTGCACGACGTTCCGGGCACGGCGGCGGCCGGACGGGAGGCGCTCGCACCCGCGCTGGCCAGGCCCGCCGAGGCGGGCGCGCACCGGATCTCGGCCGCCGGCCACGCCCATATCGACTCGGCCTGGCTGTGGCCGCTGCGCGAGACCGTACGGAAGGCGTCGCGGACCTTCGCCAATGTGACGGCGCTGGCAGCCGACTACCCGGAGCTGGTCTTCGCCTGTTCGCAGGCCCAGCAGTACGCCTGGGTCAAGGAGAACCAGCCGCATATCTGGCAGCGCATCAAGAATGCCGTGGTGGACGGGAACTGGGCTCCGGTCGGCTCCATGTGGGTGGAGTCGGACGCCAATATGCCGGGGGGCGAGGCGCTGGCCCGCCAGATCGTGCACGGCAGGCGCTTCTTCGCCGAGGAGCTGGGCGTCGAGACCGAGGAGATCTGGCTGCCGGATTCCTTCGGCTACACGGCCGCCTTCCCGCAGCTGGCGAAGCTCGCGGGGATCAGGTGGTTCCTCACCCAGAAGCTGTCCTGGAACCAGGCGAACCGGATGCCGCACCACTCCTTCTGGTGGGAGGGCATCGACGGGACCCGGGTCTTCACCCACTTCCCGCCCGTCGACACGTACAACTCCCAGCTGCATGGGGCCGAACTGGCGCACGCCGAGCGGAACTTCGCGGACAAGGGGCGTGCGACGCGCTCCCTGGTGCCGTTCGGCTGGGGTGACGGCGGGGGCGGCCCCACGCGGGAGATGCTGGAGAAGGCGCGCAGGCTCCGGGACCTGGAGGGCTCGCCGCGCGTCGAGATCGAGAAGCCGTCGGCGTTCTTCGCTGCGGCCGAGGAGGAGTACGGGCGGCAGGCGCCCGTCTGGTCCGGCGAGCTCTATCTGGAGCTGCACCGCGCCACGTACACCACGCAGGCGAAGACCAAACAGGGCAACCGCCGCAGCGAACACCTGCTGCGGGAGGCCGAGTTGTGGGCGACGGCGGCCGCGCTCCGGTCGGACACGTACAGGTATCCGCACGACGAGCTGGACCGGATCTGGAAGACCGTGCTGCTGCACCAGTTCCACGACATCCTGCCGGGTTCGTCGATCGCCTGGGTGCACCGGGAGGCGCGTGAGACCTACGCAGGGGTACGGGAGGAGCTGGAGGCGATCATCGCCGGGGCGTTCGACGCGCTCGAACTCGGCCCGGATGTACGGCCATTGACCGGAAGCCACTCCCCCAGGTCCGTGCTCAACGCCTCACCGTACGGGCGCCGCGAGGTCGTCCGCACGGCGGACGGAACCGGGGTCGCGGCGGACAGCACGGGAGGCACGGCGGACGGCACAGGCGACACGGGAGGCACGGCGGACGGCGTCCTCGCCTTCGCCGAGGTACCGCCGCTCGGTTCCGCGCCGCTCGGCGGTACGGCGCCCGGCGCCCCCGTGGTCGTGACGGCGGACGGGCCGGCGATCGTGCTGGACAACGGGCTGCTGCGGGTCACCGTGGACGCGGACGGGCTGCTGTCCTCGGTACGCGACCTGACGGCAGACCGCGAGGTCCTGGCCCCCGGCAGCCGCGGCAATCTGCTCCAGCTGCACCCCGACCACCCCAACAAGTGGGACGCCTGGGACATCGACCGGCACTACCGGCGCAGCCGCACCGACCTCACCGCCGCCGATTCGGTGGAGGTCGCCAGTGAGGGGCCGCTGCGGGCCGTGGTGCGGGTGGTGCGGACCTTCGGGGCCTCGCGTATCACCCAGGAGCTGCGGCTCGACGCGGAGAGCCCGCGCCTGGACATCGTCACCGAGGCCGACTGGCAGGAGTCCGAGAAGGTACTCAAGGCGGCCTTCCCGTTCGATGTGCACGCCGAACGGTCCACGGCCGAGATCCAGTTCGGCCATGTGCACCGCGCCACGCACACCAACACCAGCTGGGACGCGGCCCGTTTCGAGATCTGCGCGCACCGGTGGCTGCGGGTGGCCGAACCGGGGTACGGGGTCGCCGTGCTCAACGACTCGACGTACGGCCACGATGTGACGCGGGCGGAGCACCGGGACGGGCTCGGCACGACCGTACGGCTGACGCTGCTGCGCGCCCCGCACAGCCCGGACCCGGAGACCGACCTGGGGACCCACCGGTTCAGCTACGCGCTGTATCCGGGCGCCGGGGTGACCGACGCCGTACGGGAGGGTCTCGCGCTCAATCTGCCGCTGCGGACGGCGGACGCCCCCGCGCTGGCGCCGCTGGTCGCCACGGACCATCCGGCCGTGACGGTGGAGTCGGTGAAGCTCGCCGAGGACCGCAGCGGGGATGTGGTGGTGCGGCTCTACGAGTCGGCGGGCGGACGCGCGGACACCGCGGTCAGGTTCGGGTTCCCGGTGGGGCGGGCCGAGATCACCGACCTGCTGGAGCGGCCGCTGCGGGAGGTGACGGCGGACGGCGACGCGCTCACGGTGACGCTGCGCCCCTTCCAGATCCTGACCCTGCGGCTGCGCCCGGCCTGACCGCCGCCGCCCGCCCCGGGGGGGGACCACGGGGCGGGCGGCGCGCACTTCTCCCTCACGACCGGTGCACCGGCTCGACCGAGGGGCGGGCCGACTCGGTGGTTGTCGGACAGCGCCGCTCGATCCGGCCGGGAAGACCTCGGCAGACCGGATTTCCCGCGGCACGGCCGACGGCGACGACCTCGTCTATGTGACGTCGAAGGGGGCCGGGTCGTTTCCCTCCCAGATCCGGCGGGAGGCCTCTTCCGGGTAGGGCAAGGTCTTCGACTCGGTGTCCAGGACGCGAGTCAGCCGTCGATCGGGCCGGTGGGCGGGCCACCCGGGGTCGCCGGCCGTGGCGAAGCGGACCCATCCCCGCTGCAGTTCCCGGGATACCGCCGAGACCTCCGGCGTCGGCCGGTCGCCGAAGACGTGCCGGCCGGTGGGGCTGTCCAACGTGCCGAATGCCAGGGGAACGTCGATGCTGTGGCAGGCGCCCAGGACTCCGCCGGCCGCCGTGGCCGCCAGTTGCAGCTCGAAGAGGAACGACGTGCCTCCGGCTGCCTGGTTCGCCTGGGCCAGCTGCAGTGAGGGCATCCGGAAGAGGGCATCGGAGTAGACCAGTTCGAGCAGTTCTTCGGAAGTGGCCTGCGAGTGGGCGGCCCGGTAGGCCTCGGCGCCGCCCGGTCCCGGGGCGAACAGCTCAAGGGCCGTACGGGCGTCGTCGTCGGTGAAGGTGCCCAACCGCCCCATCATGACGCTGAACAGCCGGAACTCGTCGCGGGTGTGGCCGACGAGAAGCTCGATTCCGTCCGCACGGCCGCCGGCCAGCGCCCTCCAGGGCGTTTCGGTGAGCACCACGCCGTCGAGGACCGGGCACACGGCGACACCGAGCTGCGAGAACCGGCCCCAGCTCTCGCGGCGGCCGGGAAGGTCGGCGCCGAGGGCGGTGAGCTCACCGGCCAGGCGCAAGGGGTCGATGCCGGACAGGGCTTCAGCGTCAGGTGTCACACCGACCCGGCCCGCGAGCTCGGCGGCGACTTCTTCCGCCAGCGCGCGGGTGCACAGCGATCCCGGCACCGAGTGCACGATGGCCCTGCGGAACAGCCCGCGCGCCCGCTCCATCGTCAGCAGGGCCGCGATCGACCCCGCCCCGGCGGACTGTCCCGCTACCGTGACCCGGCCAGGGTCTCCGCCGAAGGCGGCGATGTTGCGCTGCACCCATTCCAGGGCCACGATCTGGTCGAGAAACCCGCGGTTGGCCGGGGCGCCGTCGACCAGGGCGAAACCCTCGACTGCCACCCGGTAGTTGATGCTCACCACGACCAGGCCCGCGTCGGTCAGGGCCGCAGGGTCGTACATCGGATCGCTGGAGGCCCCCGCGATGTAGGCACCACCGTGGATCCACACCAGCACGGGCAGCCCGGCCGTTCCCAGGGCCGGGGTGCTGACGTTGAGCGTGAGCCAGTCGTTTCCGGTCGAGCTCTCGGCCGTCGGTCCCGCCTGCGGAACCACGGGGCCGAACCCGGTCGCCTGCCTCGTCCCGTCCCACCCCTCGGCCGGGGCAGGCGCCTGGAAGCGCAGCGGCCCGACCGGCGGCCGGGCATAGGGGATGCCGCGGAACACCGCATGCTCTCCCCGCCAACACCCTGCGACGAGGCCCTCCGCAGTCCGTGCTCTCGGTTGTCCGTACATGCCACGCCCTTCCTCCACGAACGGACTCCCAGCTTTTACCGGTCAGATGTAATATGTCAACTGTATTGAAACAGGAGAGGTCAACGATGCCCAAGCAGGTGGATCACCGCGAACGCCGCGAGACGATCGCCCGAGCCCTCTGGCGCGTAGTGGAACAACGCGGCTTCACGCACGCGAGCGTCCGAGAAGTGGCCCAGGAAGCGGGCATCTCCCACGGCGCGGTGCAGCACTACTTCGCCACCCGGGAGGAGATGCTGGTCTTCGCCATGGACTTCGCGTCCGAACAGACATCACTGCGCGTCGCCGAAGGCATCAGAGAACTCGGCGACCCACCACACCCCCGTGACCTGCTCCGGGTGATGCTCACGGAGATGCTCCCGCTGCATCCCGACGCACGCGCGACGAGCCGGATGAGCGCCGCCTACGTCCTGGAGGCACTGCACAACGCGAACATCCACACCCGCGCACGCGACGGGTTGACCCACGGCCGCGACCTCGTCGAGCAGATCGTCCGCCAGGCAGTCGCCGATGGCCGCATCAGCGCCGACCGCGACCCGGCGGCAGAGACCAACCTGCTCCTGGCGCTCACCGGCCTGACCCCGCTCATCGAACTGAACGTGATCGAGCCGGCAGCGGCCCTGACCGCCGTCGACCAGCACCTCGACCGGCTGTTCAGCAACAAAACCTGACCGGCGGAGCCCAGGAACGCCGCTCCGGGCCCTGCGGCTCTGCGGCCCTACGGCCTCGGCATGTTCCGCAGGTTGGAGCGGGCCATCTGCACCATCCGGCCCACGCCGCCGTCCAGCACGATCTTGGACGCGGAGAGCGCGAAGCCGCTGACCATGTCGGCGCTGATCCGCGGCGGGATGGACAGCGCGTTCGGGTCGGTGACCACGTCCACCAGCGCGGGGCCCTTGTGCTTGAAGGCGTCCGTGAGCGCCCCGGCCAGCTGTTTCGGCTTCTCCACGCGGACGCCGTAGGCTCCCGCCGCGCGCGCGATGGCCGCGAAGTCGGAGTGCTGGTGGGTGGTGCCGTACGCGGGGAGGCCGCCCACCATCATCTCCAGCTCGACCATGCCGAGCGCGGAGTTGTTGAAGACGACGACCTTCACCGGCAGGTCGTACTGCACGAGGGTCAGGAAGTCGCCCATCAGCATCGAGAAGCCGCCGTCCCCGGACATCGCGACGACCTGCCGCTGCCGGTCGGTGAACTGGGCGCCGATGGCCTGCGGCAGGGCGTTGGCCATCGAGCCGTGACTGAAGGAACCGATCACCCGGCGGCGGCCGTTGGGTGTGAGATAGCGGGCCGCCCACACGTTGTTCATTCCGGTGTCCACCGTGAACACGGCGTCGTCGTCGGCCACTTCGTCCAGGACGGACGCAACGTACTCGGGGTGGATCGGGGTGTGCTTCTCGACCTTGCGCGTGTAGGCCTTCACGACGCCTTCGAGGGCGCCGGCGTGCTTCTTCAGCATCTTGTCGAGGAACTTGCGGCTGGTCTTCGCCTTCACCCGCGGTGTCAGCGCCAGCAGTGTCTCGCGCACATCGCCCCAGACCGCGAGGTCCAGCTTGGTACGGCGGCCGAGGTGCTCCGGACGGATGTCGACCTGGGCGATCTTCACGTCGTCGGGCAGGAAGGCGTTGTACGGGAAGTCGGTGCCGAGCAGGATCAGCAGGTCGCACTCGTGTGTGGCCTCGTAGGCGGCCCCGTAGCCGAGGAGGCCGCTCATGCCGACGTCGTACGGGTTGTCGTACTGGATCCACTCCTTGCCGCGCAGCGCGTGGCCCACCGGGGACTTGATCCGCTCGGCGAACTCCATCACCTCGGCGTGTGCGCCCGCGGTACCGCTGCCGCAGAAGAGCGTCACCCGTTCCGCCTCGTCGATCAGCCGGGCCAGCTTCTCGATCTCCGCCTCGCCCGGACGCACCGACGGTCGCGAGGTGACCAGTGCGGTCTCACCGGTCCGGTCCGGGGCCGGGGCGCCCGCGATGTCACCGGGGAGGGTCACCACGCTGACACCGCTCTGGCCGATGGCGTGCTGGATGGCGGTCTGGAGCAGTCGCGGCATCTGCTGCGGGCTGGAGATCATCTCGCTGTAGTGGCTGCACTCCTGGAACAGCCGGTCGGGATGGGTCTCCTGGAAGTACCCGAGGCCGATCTCGCTGGAGGGGATGTGCGAGGCGAGGGCGAGCACCGGCGCCATGGAGCGGTGGGCGTCGAACAGGCCGTTGACCAGATGCAGATTCCCGGGGCCGCAGGAGCCGGCGCAGGCCGCGAGCCTGCCGGTGACCTGGGCCTCGGCTCCTGCCGCGAACGCGGCGGTCTCCTCGTGCCTGACCTGGATCCAGTCGATGGCCGAGTTGCGCCGGATGGCGTCCACGACAGGGTTCAGGCTGTCGCCGACGACTCCGTACAGGCGCTCCACACCCGCGCGGACGAGGATGTCGACGAACTGCTCCGCAACGTTCTGTTTGGCCATGCCTCCATCAACCCATGCGCGCCAGGGTCGCGCCTGCGCTATTACGCCTTTTCATGACCCCGGTTCTGCTGGAACTGGTCCTCATGGCGCCGGTTCTCATTGCCCCGGTCTTCATGACCCCGGTTCTCATCGCCCTGGTCCTCATCGCCCTGGCGTTCGCCCGCCCGGGACTCCTGGAACTCCACCACGGCGCCGCCGTGCACGTGGCCCCACTCGGTCAGCACGGCGATCGGCTCCACCAGCGTCCGGCCCAGGCCGGTCAGCGCGTACTCGGCCTTGCCGCCCCCGGCGCGGCGGTCGACCAGGCCGTACCCCTGCAGCCGCCGCAGCGTCTGGGTCAGCACCTTCCGCGAGATCCCGCCGATAAGGCCGACCAGCTCACCGTGCCTGCAGGGCTCCCGGCTCAGCGCGAACAGCACGGCCACGGCCCACTTGTCGGCGATGATCTCGACCGCCAGCCGGGCAGGGCAGTCGGCGAGGAAGACGCTACCGGGGTACTCACGCACCCCCCGACGGTAGCCCGCCGCCGGGAACCAGGAGGTACCCGGCGCCCTACTAGCGTCCCCGTCAGGAGCTGCCGAGGAGGGGAAGCGAATGACGGTCGGTATCGACTGGCCGGGCGGGCGGAAGGTCGCCGCGCTGGTCACGGTCGCACTGGAGCTGTGGTCGCCCGGGCACTGGCCCGCCTATGCGCCGATGGCGGCGGCGTGGCCGCTGCCCGGCGCCGACGACACCCACAGCACATCCTGGGTGGACTACGGCGTCACCACCGGGATCCAGCGGCTGCTCGACGTCCTCGGTGACCTGCCCGCCACCGTCGGCGTCAACGGCCTCGTCGCCGAGCGGCATCCCGGCACCGTGGCGGCCGTACACGATGCGGGACACGAGATCGCCGCGCACTCCTGGGCTCAGGACGTCGTGCCCGCGCTGCTCGACACCGAAGCCGAGCGGGACAACATCCGTCGCTGCACCGAACTGCTCGGGCGAGTCACCGGCGTCCGCCCGACGGGGTGGATCAGCCCGCGCGCCACCGGTTCGAAGCACACCCCCGGCCTGCTCACCGAGGCCGGCTACCGCTGGACCGGTGACTACAGCGACCACGACCTCCCCCGGATCCTGCCCACTGCCCACGGTCCTCTGGTCTCCCTCATGCACAGCGACCACTCCGATGTCCGGGGCGCGACGGCGGGCCCGTACGCCTACCGCGACCTGCACCAGGAGCTGCTGGACCAGCTGCTCGCCGCCCCCGGGCCAGGTGTCTTCCACCTCACCGTGCACGCCCACGTCGGTGGCCGTCCGCCCCTCTCGGGCATGGTCGCCCAGATCCTCGACCGCGTCCGCGCGTCCGGCGACATCTGGGCCGCCACTCACGCTCAAGTAGCCGAGCACGTCCTCACCCACCAGGGAATGAAGCCATGACCCGCATCCTCGTCGTCGGCGGCACCGGGGCGATGGGCCGGCAGGTGGTCCGCCACCTGCTCGCCACCACCGACGCCTCCATCACCGTCCCCACCCGCGACCCGCGGTCCGCCCACGCCACTGAACTCGCCGCCACCGCCCCTGACCGGGTGAAACTGGTCCGCTCCGGCCCGGATGTCCTCGGCGTCCTGGCCGGGGAGGTGGACCAGGTGTTCGCCAACACCGACTTCTTCTCGACGGGCAGCGCCGTGGGCGAGTACCGGCAGGGCCGGGACCTGCTGGCCACCGCGCGGACGGCGGGCGTGGAACGCTTCATCTGGTCCTCGCTGGACAGCGCGGTGTCCCTGACCGGCCGCCCCGTCCCGCACTTCGACAGCAAGGCCGCGGTAGCCGCCCACATCAACCTGATGCGGTCGGAGGAAATGCTCCGTCAGGAGACCGACGGCTGGTACACGAACCATGTGTCGGTACTGACCACGGCACCGTACTTCGAGAACCTGCGGCACCGCCTCGCCCCCAGGCCGGACGGCCGGGGAGGCCTGACCTTCGTACTTCCCCTCGGCTCCGCCCGCTACCCGCTCGTCGCCCTGGAGGACATCGCCTGGTTCGCGGGCCACATGTTCGAGCACTGGCAGTCCTGGGGCGCCCGCGACCTCGCGGTGATCGGCGACAGCCTCACCGGCGACGAGATCGCCGCCACCTTCGCGCGGGCCACGGGCGTCCCCAGCGCCTACACCCCGATGCCGCACGACGAACTGCGCGCCGCCGTACCCGACTTCGCCCACGACTACGCGGCGATGTTCCAGTTCTTCGCCGACCGGGACCTCTACACCCGCGACCGGGACATCGCCCTCCTGCGCCGCCTGCACCCCGGGCTGATGACCTTCGAGGACTGGCTGCACCGCACCGGGTGGGCGGGCCGCCGGTGAACCTCAGCTCTCCCAGACCGCCGCGGCGGTGCGGTCGTCGGCGTACCCCTTGACGCGTACCTGGGCGTCGGCCAGGAACTCCGTGAGCCCCGGCGGCTCGGCCGGCGCCCAGCGCGCGGCCAGTTCGCCGGAGAGTTCCGGCTCGCCGCGCAGCGGCTCGGCGAGGCCCGCGCTGCACAGCAGCAGGGTGTCTCCGGGCCGGGCCACCGACGCGCGGAAGCGGAACGGCTCGGTGGGCGGGAGCTGCTGCGGGGTGTCCGGACGGGCGGGGAGCGGCGCCGCCGTACCGGGGTCCATGCCCGGCCAGTCGCCGGACAGGGTCCCGGACGGCGCCGAACCGAAGCCGACCACCGCTTCCCCGGCGGGCTCGGACGGGCCCGGCACCGCGGGCTCCAGGTCCTGCCAGGCGCCGTCACGGAGGCGGAACAGCCCGCCGTCCCCGACCCCGAAGAAGACCCGGGTGCGGCATTCGGGGTCTCCGGAGAGCAGCAGGCAGCGCAGGGACGCCGTGTACTCATGGGGTCCGAGGCCCAGTTCGGCGGCGCGGGCACGCAGTTTGCCGAAGCCGCGCCCGGTCAGCCGGTGCAGGCCCGATTTGAGGTCGTCCCTGCGGCCCGCCCTGATGTCCTCGGCGAGCCGCAGCCTGCTGCGTCCGACGGCTCCGCCGATCCAGCGGCAGGCGTCGGCGGCTGCGAGGTGCGCGCCTTCCGACGCGCGGGCTCCGCTGGCGACGGCGACCAGCACGAGTGCGCTGTCGCCGCTGCCGAAACGGGCGGTGAGCAGGGCGTCCCTGCGGGGCTCGCCCCGGTACCGCGCGGAGTCACCGCGTACGGAGGTGGCGCGCACGGTGTACGAGCCATAGCAGGCGCCGTCGAGGACGGTGTCGGCGACGAGTTCGTCCAGGGCGTCGGGGTGCGCGTCGGGCAGGGCGGTGGGCTCGGCGTCGTAGGTGGGCGGCCCGTCACCCACATGGGCGACTGCGGGGCGCGCGGCGGTGACGGAGGGGGCGGTGCGGGGAGCGGGGGGCGGTGCGGATGCGGGGGCGGGCGCGGATGCGGGTGTCGGTGCGGATGCGGGCGCCGGTACCGGCGCTGGGGCTGGTGCCGGTGGCGGGGTCGGCGCTGGGGCTGGTGCCGGTGGCGGGGCCGGTGCGGGCGTGGCACCGCTCCTCCCCCGCTGGAACGGGAAAGTACGGGAGGGCAGTACGCCTTCCGCAGGCGGCTCCCACGGCGCCCGGTCCCCCGGTTCGGCCACCGGCCACGGAGCGGGAAAGGAAGCGGGCCCTGAAGCGGGAACGGAAGCGGGCCCGGTCGGCGGGTACACCAGGGGCGGCAACTCCGCCTCCGTATCCGGTGGTTCCTGACCGGCCGCGCCGGGAGCCGCGTCAGCATCCACACCCCGCGCGGCGCCCACCGTCCCCGCCGCGGAGTCGAAGCGGTCGTCAAGGCTGTCGCCCTTGTCGGCGGTCGTCTGGTCCTCTGCGGTCTCGTCGTACAGCCGGCCCCACCAGTCGTCGGCGGTGGCGGGCTGCTCCCCCTGCTGACTCATGCCCCTATTGTCCATCGATGGGGTGGTCCCGGTACAGGGTGCGCGGAATTGCCCGTTGGGCCGCACCGCCCCCCACGGGGGTGCGGCCCAACGGAGTTGCGGAGAGAGGCGCCGCAAACCGCCCGATACGGTCAACCGGGCCTGCGCGGAAGCGGGTTTCTGTTACACCAGTTCGATCACCCTGGCAGAAACCGGAGTTCAACGGCGATGATGTGCCGCGGCGGAAACCCGCCGTGACTCAAAGCCGCCAGCGGATCGAGGTTCCCTTGCTCGGTGTCATAGGTCTGGACGACCTCCAGGAGTCGGCGTACCGCTCACTCGTCGCGCTGGGCGCGGCCGAAGTCGCCGATCTCGCGCACCGGCTCCAGCTCTCGGAGACCGACACGGAACGCGCCCTGCGCTCCCTCGAACGGCACGGTCTGGCCGCGCAGTCGTCCGCACGGACCGGCAGGTGGGTGGCCGCTCCGCCGGGTGTCGCGCTGGGCGCCCTGCTCACCCAGCACCGCCACGAGCTGGAACAGGCCGAGCTGACGGCCGCGTTGCTGGTCGAGGAGTTCAGGGCGGAGGCGAAGGAGCCCGCGGTACTCGACCTGGTGGAGGTGGTCACCGGGGCGAACGCCGTGTCCCAGCGTTTCCTGCAGTTGCAGCTGGGCGCAGCCGACGAGGTCTGCGCGCTGGTGACCGGCGGAAATCCGATCGCGGTGTCCAGCGGTGACAACGATGCCGAGGAACGGGCGGCGAGCCGCGGGGTCTCGTACCGGGTGGTGCTGGAGCGAGTGGTCCTGGAGGAGCCCGGCGGGATAGCCGAGCTGGCCGCGGCGCTCGGCCGCAAGGAGCAGGTACGTGTCATCGACCGGGTGCCGACGAAACTGGTGATCGCGGACCGGAGCCTGGCGATGGTGCCGCTGACCGGCCGGGGCGCGCAGCCTTCCGCCCTGGTCGTCCACGAGAGCGGGCTCCTGGAATCACTGCGGGGACTGTTCGAAGCCGTGTGGCGGGAGGCGCTGCCGCTGCGGCTGGGTCACAGTGGAGAGGTCGCCGAGGACGGCGAGCCGGGTCCCGATGCCACGGATCTGCAGATCCTCTCGCTGCTGCTCGCCGGGATGACCGACGCGAGCGTCGCCAAGCAGCTGGAGCTGGGGCTGCGGACGGTGCAGCGGCGGGTGAAAGGCCTGATGGAGCTGACCGCGGTCTCCACCCGGCTACAGCTCGGCTGGCACGCGTACGAGAAGGGCTGGGTCGCCAGGACCCCCGACCGGAACACGCCTGGACGGAACACGCCGGCCGACTCGGCCGACGGGAGCGGCTGACCGGAGCCGTGCGGCCGTGCCCCGCGCACCTGCCGGGCGCACCCGCCGGATTCGTACCGCCTCACCCGCTCCGGCGGCCGGAGGCCCGGCGCCGCGCTGCGCGAGACGGTCGCTTCCGGCACGCTTGGCAGATGAGTCTGTGGCAGCTCGTCGCGGTGGGCCTGGTGATGCTGCTCGGCCTGGTGGGGGTCCTGGTTCCCGGTGTGCCGGGGCCGGCGATCGTGTGGGCCGCCGTCGCGTGGTGGGCACTGACCGACACCACCGGCCTGGCCTGGGGCATCCTCGCCGGTGCCACGGCCCTGCTGCTGCTGAACCAGGCGCTGCGTCCGCTGCTGCCCACCCGCCGTCCGCGCGAGTCCGGGGCGCCGCGCAGGACGGTGTACATCGGCGGGGCCGCGGGCATCGTGGGCTTCTTCATCGTGCCGGTGCTCGGCGGTATCGCCGGTTTCATCGGAGGGATCTACGGGGCGGAGCGGGTGCGGCTCGGCAGCCACCGGGCCGGCCGGGCATCCACCCGTACGGTCATGCGGGCCATCGGGACGGCGGTTCTCGTCGAGCTGCTCGCCTGTCTGACCGTCATCGGCGCCTGGCTCGGCGCGCTGATCTGGGGCTAGGCCCCTTCGTTTGGGTCAGGCTGCAATACATGGGATCTCTCCCGACTCATTGACGCACCTCAGTGCCGTGTCTACCTTTCTCCGGGGGATAGCTCGGATGATTTCTTGGGTTACGAGCCGCCGGGAGGCGTCATGGCCGCTGCACCTGAACCACCGAAAAGACGGACCGTCCTCGCCACCGGCACCGCCGTCGGCGGCGCCCTGCTCACCGGGGGCCTGTCCGTGGTATCCGCGCAGGCCGCCCCGGGCGCCGCCACCGCTGCCTCACCCGCGATCACACCGACCGCCGCCCAGTCATCGGACGACAGCTGGAAGGCGATTCTCGACGACGCCGACCTCGTCTGGCAGCGGATGCCGAAGACCTGGTACGAGGGCCCGTACCTCGGCAACGGATTCCTCGGTTCGGGCATCTACGCCGAGCCCGGCCGCAACGCGGTCCGCTTCAACGTCCAGCACTCCGAGGTCACCGACCACCGCCCCGAGTTCGGCTCGCTCTTCGGCCTCGCCCGGCTGCCCATCGGCTACTTCACGCTGGAACCGGCCGGCACCATCACCGGCATCGACTGGCGTCTCGGGCTGCGCGACGCCGAGCTGACCGGCACGCTGACCACCGACCGCGGCACCCTCACCCTGCGCGCCCTGGTCCACAACTCGCTCTCGGTACTGGCCGTCGAGATCACTCCGAGCGAGGGCGAGCAGGACTTCCGCTGGGTCTTCCACCCGGCCGAGGCGATCAGCCCGCGCGCCGCTTCGAAGCCGCTCCCCGACGGCTACACGGCCAATCCGCCCGCCGTGACCGAGGAGCACAGCGGGGTGACGACCGCCGTGCAGCCGCTCCTCGCGGGCGGCCAGCATGTGACCGCGTGGCAGGAGCGCACCCACGGCACACGGCGCACGCTGTACGCCACCGTGGCGCACTCCCACCCGAAGAACACCGCACTCGACCGGGCCGTACGGCTGATACGCGGTGTGGCGCCGGTCCCCCTCGGCGTACACGCGCTGACCCACCGCGCCTGGTGGCACGGCTACTACAGCAAGAGCTTCCTGTCCGTACCCGACGCCCGCATCCAGCGCTTCTACTGGATCCAGCTCTACAAGGTCGCGTCCGCCGCCCGCGCCGACGCCCCCGTCATGGCGACGTCAGGGCCCTGGCTGGAGCCGACGCCCTGGCCCAACACCTGGTGGAATCTCAACGTCCAGCTGGAGTACTGGCTGATCCACGGCTCGAACCACCTGGAACTCGACGCGGTGACACGGGCGTTGGGCGAGTTCCGGGAGAACCTGTCGAACCAGCTGGCGGCGCCGTACCGGAAGGACTCGGCAGGCATCCCGCGCACCACCGACCCCCAGCTGGCCAACGGGGCGACCGTCGCCAACGGCGGCTACGGCGTGGGCATCCCCGGCGAGGACCCGCCGACGCCCGAGGTCGGCAACCTCACCTGGGCGCTGCACAACGTCTGGCTGAGCTACCGCCACACCATGGACGAGCGGATCCTGCGCGACACGCTCTTCCCGCTGCTGCGCAAGGCCGTCAACTACTACCTGCACTTCCTGACCCCGGGCAAGGACGGCAAGCTGCATCTGCCGGCCACCTTCTCACCGGAGTACGGGGTCGACGCCCCGGACACCAACTACGACCTGATGCTGCTGCGCTGGGGCTGCCGCACCCTGGTCGATTCGGCCGCCGTCCTGGGCATCAGGGACCCGCTGAAGGAACGCTGGCAGGAGGTGCTGGCCAGGCTGACGCCGTACCCGGTCGACGAGAACGGCTTCATGATCGGCGCGGGCGTCCCCTTCGCGATGTCCCACCGCCACTACTCGCATCTCCTCGCGGTCTACCCGCTGTACGAGCTGACCGGCCGCACCCCGGACGAACGCGCGCTGATCGAGAAGTCGCTGGCCCACTGGGTCGGCTTCGAAGGGGCCCTGCAGGGCTACACGTTCACCGGCGCCACCTCGATGTCCGCGCTGCTCGGCAAGGGCGAGGACGCGCTGAAGTACCTGGGTGAGCTGATGGCCCGCTTCATCCAGGCCAACACCATGTACAAGGAGTCGGGCCCCGTCATCGAGACGCCGCTGTCCGCGGCGCAGTCGCTGCACGACATGCTCTGCCAGTCGTGGGGCGGTGTGATCAGGGTCTTCCCGGCGGTCCCGGCGGCCTGGCGCGACCTCGTGCTCCACGACTTCCGTACCCAGGGGGCGTTCCTGCTCAGCGCGGTACGGGAGAAGGGGGTGAACCGCTGGGTCAGGGTGACCAGTGAGGCGGGCGCACCGTGTGCGGTGCGCCACGGGATCACCGGACCCGTCGACGTACGCGACGGCCACGGGCACCCGCTGCGCTACGAGGACGGGGGTGACGGCACCGTCGCCATCGCGCTCCGCAGGGGCGAGTCCGCGCTCATCACCGCGGCGGGCGACCGCCCGGATCTGACGGTGCGGCCGGTCGCTCCGAACGAACAGGCCGCCCGCTGGGGTCTGCCCGCGTGACGTGGCGGGAGGCCCACAGGCCGTGAGGGCGGGGTGTTCACTCCCCCACCGGTGAGTGAACACCCCGCCCCTGTCGGGTCCTTGCTCAGCTGAGGGTCCGGTACTCAGCGCTTGGTGCTGCTGTTGAAGAGCGACCGCGACCAGACGTAGCCGACCAGGGCGATACCGGCGCACCAGGCGAGCGAGATCCAGCCGTTGTTGCCGATCTCCGAGCCGGAGAGCAGGCCGCGCAGTGTCTCGGTCATCGGCGTGAACGGCTGGTACTCGGCGAACCAGCGCAGGCCCGGCGACATCGACCCGGCCGGTACGAACGCCGAACCGAGGAACGGCAGGAACTGGACGAGCAACGGCTTGTTGCTCGCCGACTCGACGGTCTTGGAGATCAGGCCGAGCGCCGTGGACAGCCAGGTCACCGCGAAGGCGACGGCCGCGAGGAGGCCGGCCGCGGCAAGCCACTCCAACGGGGTCGCCCCGGACCGGAAGCCGACGGCGAGCGCGACGCCGACGACCAGCACGGTGCTCAGCATGGTCTGGACGACGCTGCCGATGACATGCCCCGTCATGAACGACGAGCGTGTGATGTTCATGGTGCGGAAGCGGTTGATGATGCCCTCGGTCATGTCGGTGCAGACCGCGATCGAGGTCGACATCGAGCCGGCGGCCACCCCCATGATGATGATGCCGGGCGTCAGATAGTTCAGATACGCGCCCCGGCCACCGCCCATGCCGGCGCCGATCGAGTCACCGAAGGCGTACACGAACAGCAGCAGCATCAGGATCGGCGTCATGGCGGTGCCGAGCCCCACGGACGGATAGCGGATCGCGTGCTTGACGTTCCGCCGCAGCATCGTCATCGAGTCGTGCACGGCGTAGGTGAGGGTGCTCATCGCAGGGTCTCCTTCACGTGGAGCGCGGGGTTGGTGCTGCCGTCGCCGGTCAGGGCGAGGAACACGTCGTCGAGGTCAGGGGTGTGCACGGAGAAGTCGGCGGCGCGGGAACCGGCGGCGTCGAGCCGGTCGAGCAGGGCGCGCAGCGCGTCGAGGCCGCCGTCGCCCGCGACGCGCAGGGCGAACTGCTCGTCGTCCCGGGCCGCGCCGGGGAAAGCGGCGGCGGCGCGCTCGTACGCGTCGGGGTCGGTGAACCGCAGACGTACATGGCTCCCGGGGATCTGCGCCTTGAGCTCGTCGGCGGTGCCCTCGGCGACGATGCGGCCGCCGTCGAGTACCGCGATGCGGTCCGCCAACTGGTCGGCCTCCTCCAGGTACTGCGTGGTGAGGAAGACGGTGACGCCGCCGGCGACCAGCGAACGCACGGTCTCCCACATGGTGCGGCGGCTGCGCGGGTCCAGCCCGGTCGTCGGCTCGTCGAGGAAGATCACCCGCGGGTCGCCGACCAGCGTCATGGCGAGGTCGAGCCGGCGCCGCATACCGCCGGAGAAGAACGCGGCGCGCTTGTGTGCGACATCCGCGATCTCGAACCGCTCCAGCAACTCCCCGGCCCGCTTGCGTCCTTCGCGCTTGCCGAGGTGCAGCAGGTCGGCCATGAGGAGCAGGTTCTCCTCGGCGGTGAGCAGGTCGTCGAGTGCGGCGAACTGGCCGGTGACTCCGATCGCGTCACGCACACCGTCCGGCGACGTGGCGATGTCGTGGCCCGCCACCTGGGCCTGGCCGCCGTCGGCGGAGATGAGCGTGGACAGGATCTGCACGGTGGTGGTCTTGCCTGCGCCGTTCGGCCCGAGCAGGGCGAAGACGGTGCCGGCCGGGATGCGCAGATCGATGCCGTCGAGGACGGTCTTGTCGCCGTACGACTTGCGCAGTCCTGCGGCGGAGACGGCGAGCGGCTGTCGGCCGGCCGGCTTGGTTGTGGGCATGACAAATGAAGCCATGGAGTCCTCCATTTCGAAGGCGTGAGGGTGTGAGGGCGTGACGGCGTGACGGCGTGACGGCGCGACGAGCGGTGAAGTGGCTCTGGCCGTACGAGGGCCGGGCGGGTCAGGTCACGTCAGGGCCGAGCAGGTCAGGCCCGGGCGCGGCGGATGTCGATGTTGCCGTTCCGGGTACGGGCCCTGACCTCGACGGTGTCCTCGGACTCGTCCGGGCTGCTGGACGCGCCGAGCGCGTTGTGCACCTGGCCGAAGGCCGAGCCGGCGTCGAGCCAGGCGGCCGTGCCCTCGCGGATGCCGATCTCGATGGCACCGTTGGATGTCTCCAACTGAACGGTGCCGCAGGCGACTTCAGCGACGCGCAGGGTGCC
Organism: Streptomyces sp. NBC_00466; assembly: GCF_041433995.1. NCBI lineage: Bacteria > Bacillati > Actinomycetota > Actinomycetes > Kitasatosporales > Streptomycetaceae > Streptomyces > Streptomyces sp. NBC_00466. The sequence goes on from NZ_CP107896.1 coordinate 584,682, forward strand.
GTTGGCGGTGGTGGCGGCGACCGAGCCCCGGGCGCGCTCGATGGAGATGTCACCGTTGGCGCCACTCACCCGCAGGTCACCCATCGCGTCACCGACGGTCGTGGTGCCGTGCGAGTTCTTCAGGACGGCGGCGCCGTCGACGGCACCGACGCGCAGACTGCCTGAGCTGGTGGAGATCTCCGCCGGGCCCTCGACGCGGTCCACCGTGATGCTGCCGTGGGACGCGGTCAGGTGCAGCGGCCCGGTGGTGTCGAGGCGGACGTCACCCGCCGAGGTCTTCACATGGACCTCGCCGAGCCGGCCCTCGCCGCGCACCTGCACCCAGGCACCGGTCATGTCCACCTGCGAGCCCGTGGGCAGTTCGACCGTCACGTCGACGGTGCCGGTGGGCCCGATGAGATAGCGCCCCTTGGGCGTCCTGATGGCCAACAGGCCGCTCGCGTACCGCACTTCGGTCTGCTTCGCCGCCTGTACGTCCCGGTCCTTCTTCGGGTCGCGGGGCTGCACATCGACGAGGGTGTCGAGCCGGTCGGCGGCGATGAACCGGATGGATCCGGCATCCATGCGGGCGGTGACCGAGATCGGTTCGGGGGTGTCGAAGGGAGTACCGAAAGGAGCGTCGAAAGAAGGCATGGCTGTCCCGTCCTCTTGGGTCTTCGTGGCGTCCCTGCTGGTGGGACGTGGTGTGGGTGAAGCGGAGTGGGGTGGGGCGAGTGAAGCGGGATGGGCGGGACGCGGTCAGCGCACCCAGCCCGTGAAGCTCTGCCCGACGGTTCGGGCGGTGCGGGTCTTCTCCGCGGTACGCGACGGGGCGCCGCCGTCAACCGCGGCCGATACGGCCCGTACCAGCCACGCGTTGGCCGACAGCCCCTCGCGGCTCGCGGCCTCCTCGGCGCGCGCCTTGAGATGGGCGGGCAGCCGCAGATTGACGCGGGCGGTGCCGCCACCGTCGTCGCCGTCGACGGGTGCCGGGGCCGGGGCCTTGAGCGGCTCGGCAGGCCCGCCGCTGCCCTCGTACGCCTCGTCGCCCGCCGGCCGCGTCACCACGAAGTCGGGGTCGAGCCCGCGCAGTCGTACGTCGACCGACCCGGGGGCGAGTTCACGGGTGACCTCGCCCATCGCGGCGGAGAGCACATTGAGCATCGTCAGGCGGGTCGCCGACTCCAGGGGAGCGGTGAGCCGCTCGGCCAGCTCCCGGGCTTCTTCGCCACCGGCTTCGGCGGCCACCGCGAGTTCGCGGCGGAGGTTGTCGACATACGGCGTGAGGTCCATGACGCCATAGTGGCACCACAGTGGCGCCATACGCAAGCCCGCAAGGGCAGACGATGACCGACCGGAGCCACCGCAACGACTCCGAACGGTCCTGACCTGCGGAAATACCTCTGTCATGAAGTTGCATCAATACGGCACCACGTGGCGCCGCCGCCTCTCCCGCACATCCGATGGCACCACGTGGTGCCAAGTGGCGCCATGTGGCACCACGTGGTGCCACCGAGGTCGCCGATGCGGCGGCGGGGTCCCCGCGCGATGCTGGGCGCATGAGCGAATTCACCGACGCCGAACGCGCCTATCTCGCCACCCAGCGCCTGGGGCGGCTGGCCACCGTCGACCCCAGGGGGCAGCCGCAGGCGAACCCGGTCGGCTTCTTTCCGCAGGAGGACGGGACCATCCTGATCGGCGGATACGCCCTCGGCACGACCAAGAAGTGGCGGAATCTGCAGACCAATCCGAAGGTCGCGCTGGTCGTGGACGACGTGGTGAGCGTGCAGCCGTGGGCGGTGCGCGGGGTGGACATCAGAGGTGAGGCCGAGTTGCTGACCGGCCCGCACGACCTGGGTTCGCACTTCAGCGACGAGCTGATCCGCATCCACCCCGCGAAGATCCACAGCTGGGGCCTGGAGTAACCCGGCAGGCCCTCCCCTGGCTGCTCACGGCTGATCGAGCCAGATGTGCCGCAGGGCGTACGAGCGCCAGGGCCGCCAGCTCTCCGCGCCCGGCTCACCGGTGAACGCCACATCGGGGTCGCCCAGCGCCCGCATCCGGATCAGCGCCGCCCCGCGCGGGGTCATACCGGGCAGCGCGAGAAGCGCCTGTTCGGCCTCGTCGCGGTCGGCTCCCGGGTCGAGGCGTACGGCGGACACCGCGCCCAGCGACGGCTCGTCGGCCAGCAGTCCGTCCGGCGCGGGGAAGAGATGGGTGAGTCCGCCGCAGGGCCGGTCGAGGGCTGTGCCATAGCGCTCGACCAGCCACTGCGACTTCTCCCGCCCGGCCAGCACCCGTACCGCGAACTCCTCGGGCTCCGCGGTACCGGGCGAGCGCAGCCCCGGGCGGCGGGCGACGAGCGGCGCGAGGCGCGGGTCGGCGGAGAGCCGTTCGTCGATGGCGTACGGATCGGCGTCCAGGTCGAAGAGCCGGCGCAGGCGCTGCACCGCGGTGGTCAGGTCCCGCAGATCGGTGAGGTGGATCCGCGCGTCCAGCCAGCGCCCGGCCGACCGCTCGCCGACGGCGGCGATGCCCGAGCCGTACGGCAGCCGCAGGGTGCGCCGGTAGGTGCGGAAGCCGGGCTTGCCCAGCACCTCCTCGATCCGCGGGATCGCCTCCCGCGCCAGCAGGTCGAAGACCTCACGTGCCGCATAGGGGCCGCGGTGGGCGAGCCGCAGCGGGATACCGGCAGCCGTCCCGGCGGCGGCCCCCGGCGCCGATGTGGCGGCCTCGGCCCTCAGCTCGCTCGGCGTGCGGGCGTAGATCTGCCGGATGGTGTCGTTGAACTGCCGCACGCTCGCGAAACCGGACGCGAACGCGATCTCCGTAACAGGCAGCCCCGTGGTCTGGAGCAGGACGCGCGCGGTGTGCGAGCGCTGTGCGCGGGCCAGCGCGACCGGGCCCGCGCCGACTTCTGCGGTCAGCTGCCGCTGGACCTGACGGGTGCTGTAGCCGAGCCGTACCGCGAGGCCCGGCACACCCTCGCGGTCGACCACCCCGTCGCCGATCATGCGCATGGCGCGGCCGACGACGTCGGCGCGGACGTTCCAGGCGGCGGAACCGGGCACGGCGTCCGGCCGGCAGCGGCGGCAGGCGCGGAATCCGCCGCCCTGGGCCGCCGCCGCCGTCGGGTAGAAGCAGACGTTCCGGCGTTTGGGTGTCACCGCCGGACAGCTGGGCCGGCAGTAGATCCCCGTGGTGCGCACAGCGAAGAAGAACTCTCCGTCGAAGCGCGCGTCGCGGCTGCTCACCGCCTCGTACCTGGTCTCTTCGTCCATCACGGTGACCAGTCTGCCCCGGCCCCCGGCCCCTCGCTGGCGGAAATCGGACAGCGCGTCCGGGACCGCGGTGCCAGGGGCCGGGGAGCGGATCCGTTCAGGGCTTGCGGACCTTGCCGCGCTTGGCCTCCATGTTGGCCCGGCCCTCCGCGCCCTTCAGTTTCCAGTCCCGCCGGATCTCGGCGCGCATCCGGGCATCGGTCCTCGCGAGGATGCGCTGGTTCTCCCGGAGCAGCTTGCGGTAGCTCTCCAGGCGGCGGACGGGCAGCGAACCGTCGTCGATGGCCGCGAGCACCGCGCACCCCGGCTCCGACTCATGGGCGCAGTCGTGGAAACGGCACTGCTCGGCGAGCGTGTCGATCTCGGAGAAGACCTGGCTGACCCCGCTCGACGCGTCCCAGAGCCCGACACCGCGCAGCCCCGGGGTGTCGATGAGGACGCCCCCGCCCGGCAGGACGAGCAGATTGCGGGTGGTGGTGGTGTGCCGGCCCTTGCCGTCCCTGTCCCGGGTGGCCTGGGTGGCCTGCACCTCCATCACGTCGGCGCCGATCAGTGCGTTGGCCAGGGTCGACTTGCCCGCGCCGGAGGCTCCGAGCAGCACGCTCGTCCCACCGGCGACCACGGCGGCCAGGACGTCCAAGCCGTCGCCGGTGGCGGAGCTGACGGGCAGCACCTGTACGCCCGGTGCGGTGGTCTCGACGTCGTCGACGAGATACGAGAGCCCGGTGGGGTCCGGTACCAGGTCGGCCTTGGTGAGGACGACCAGTGGCGTGGCGCCCGACTCCCACGCCAGAGCGAGGAACCGCTCGATCCGGCCGAGGTCGAGCTCGACGGCCAGCGACACGGCGATGATCGCGTGGTCGACGTTGGCGGCGAGGATCTGGCCCTCGGACCGGTCGGACGACGTCGAGCGCACGAAGGCGGTCCGGCGCGGCAGCAGCGCCCGTGCGAACTGCGGGTCACCGGCCGGGTCGACCGCGGCCCAGTCGCCGGTGCACACGACCCGCATGGGGTCGCGCGGTACGACGTACTCGGTGTCGGCCCGCACGAGTCCGGCCGTGGTGATGACATCGCACCGCCCGCGGTCGACGCGTACGACCCGGCCGGGCAGCAGCCCCTGTGCGGCGTAGGGGGCGAACTCGGCCTCCCAGCGCCCGTCCCAGCCGTACAGGGCGAGCGGGTGCGCGGACGCGGCGGAGGCCGCATCGGAAGAGGAGAGACCGGAAGCGGAAGAGGAGAGAGAAGACAAGGGGGAACCCTTCAAGGGGCAGCCCCGGCAGGCGACTTACAGAAGGGTCACCCGGGGACCGCGGGAGAGAGGAACGACTGGCTGAGTGCGGGCAACGCCCACCGCGGAAACGACAGTCATCGGTCACACCTCCCGGATCACACATGAAGCGGCCACAGCCATGGCGTACTGCGCCACCGCCGTGCGGAACGAGTGGGACACTAGCCCGGCCACCGCGCGCGGCACCACCTGTTTTTTCGGCCGGGCTCAATGGACGAGGTGGGCGAGGTGGCGATCAGGTGGACAGCCCCGCCGTACGGGGACTCCGGTGCGCCAGCGTGCTGCCCACCACGACGGTGGCGGCGGTGACGAGGCCGGCCAGCGGCACCGCCCAGTGGCCGGCGAAGGTGGTCGCGAGCACCAGTGGCACGCTGACCGGCAGGACCGCCTGCTGGGCCGCGCCCCGTTTGAAATGGCGTGTGTGCAGCAGCGAAACCGTGAGCAGGAACAGCGCGGTGGGCACGGTGGCTGCCGCCGCTGCCGCGACCGCCGTGATGTGCGCGTGGCCCGTCACCTGCTCGACGGTGACCTCGATACCCGAGCCGATCGCGGCGGCCGACCCGAAGACCAGATAGTGGCCGTAGCCCCAGAGGAACGCCTGCCGGTTGGAGACCAGGTGCTCGTGGATGGGCACCGCGAAGTAGATCCAGTAGGCGGCGAAGACGATGACGAGACCGCCCGCCGCGATCGGCAGCAGTTCGCCGAGTGCGGCCGACTCGTCCACCGCCGACTGCACCGCGACGGTCGCGGCGGCGACGGTCTCACCGAGCATGATGATGGTGAAGAGCCCGTAGCGCTCGGCGATGTGGCGCGGATGCCAGTGGGTCCGGTGGCGGTGTTCGGCGAACGCGGGCACCGACAGATCGGCGACGGCCATGGGCACGAAGCCCCACTGCCACACGGCGTGGGGCAGCAGCAGCAGAACGACCCAGCCGATCTGTACGACGACGAGCCCGGCCGCGTACCGCAGGGCCGTGGTCCTGGCGTCGCCCGTCTCGCTGTGCGCCGCCCGGAGCCACTGGAGCGTCAGCACGACGCGCATGATCAGGTAGCCGACGACCGCGACCCCGAAGTCGGCGTGGTCGAAGGCGCGCGGGACCCCGGCGGCGAGGACGAGCACCCCGGCGATCTGGATCAGGGTGGCGATCCGGTAGAGCACGTCGTCGGTGTCGTACGCGGACGCGAACCAGGAGAAGTTGACCCAGGCCCACCAGATCGCGAAGAACACGAGCAGATAGCCGGTGATCCCGTGGGCCGGGTGGCCTTCGGCCAGCGCGTGCACCAGACGGCTGCCCGCCTGGGACACCGCGACGACGAAGCACAGGTCGAAGAAGAGCTCCAGCGGGGTGGAGGCACGGTGCGGCTCGTCGGGGTCCCGGGCCCGCATCCGCACTCCTGGCAGCGGGAACCCGCCATGTCCCGCCCCGGACGCCGCTGTCTCTTCGCTCATCAGCGCGCCGTTCCTCCACTCGCACCCGGCACCGGCCCCGTCCCGGGCCCCTCAACACCTCACCCTGACACGCGAACCGGCCCGCAGCGAGAACTGCGGGCCGGGAAACGCGGGCCGGGCCGGGGTGCACCGGGCCGGTGCGGTGGGTCAGCCGGTGGCCGTCGTCTGCTGACCGCTGCCGCTGTCCTTCAGCCACTGCTCCCAGGAGAGGTTGAAGTCGGCGTAGCCGTTGTCACCGGCCGCCTTGCCGCGCGGGGAGCCGGTGATGGTGATCGGGTCGCCCTGCTTGACGTAGTCGTAGAACCACTTGGCGTCGGCCATCGAGAGGTGCACGCAGCCGTGCGAGCCGTAGCTGTGGCCCGGGTAGGGGTCGCCGGTCGAGTAGTGGATGTAGGTGCCGGAGTTGGTGAGGTGCACGTCCCAGGGCAGCGTCAGGTCGTAGAAGTCGGGGCTGCCCTTGGTGCAGCTGATGCCGACGCTGCACGAGGTCATGTGGACCTCCTTGGCCTTGTCCATCACGGCCATCGTGCCGTCCCAGGAGGGGAAGCTGGGGCTGCCCGCGTCGATCGGGAGGGTGCGGACCGTCTTGCCGTTGCGCGTCACCTTCATCGAGTGGCCGGGCACCGAAGCCGTGGCCTCGACGTCGTCACCGATGGTGAACTTGTGCTGGTAGTTGTGCGTGCCGTAACGGCCGTTGCCGTTGCTCACGTCCTTCAGGTCCGCGTCCAGCGTCACCTTGGTGCCGGGCTGCCAGTACTTCTCGGGCCGCCAGTCGGCGCGGGTGCTGCTGAACCAGTGCCAGGCGCCGGTGACCGGCGCGGACGTGGAGACCTTGAGGTGCTTCTCGACCTTGGCACGGGCCGAGGTGGCGACCGGGTTGGTGAAGACGACCGAGATCGGCATCGCGACCCCGACGGTCGTACCGGTCTTCGGAGCTATCGTCTCCAGCAGCATCGGCGGGCCCGCGGGGTGAGTCGGTGACGGGTGTGCGGCCGCCGACGCCTTGGGCGACCCCCCGTTCGCCGAGTCGCCCGACGCGGACGCCGAGGCACTTCCCCCACAGGCGCTCGTGCCCGCCAGTACCGCGCTGACCAGCAGTGCGATCCCTATGCCGCCCTTGACCCGCCCCATGCTCATGCTCCGCTCACATCACTGCCCGCTGAATACAACACCAGTAGAGACATTAGCCGGGGCGCGGCGGTTGCAGAACTTCTCGTAAAGCGCAGGCCAAGTCTTGGTACGGAACAGGGCACTCGGCGTGCGGCCCGTCCGGGAACGCCGGTCCAAAGAGTTTCGCCCCGGACCAATACACCTGTCCGGTGACGCTCGTTGGCCCTGATGGCCCGTAGACCAAGTACCCGCGTCAGGAGACGGCACGCATGAACAGGAAGTCCGGCAGCCGGAACGGTCGCTTGCCGCTGACCGCCGCACAGACGGGGATGTGGTTCTCCCAGGAGCTGGACGCGGAGAACCCCAACTACCGCGCGGCCGAGTTCGTCGAGATCCGGGGCCCGCTCGACCTTGAGCTGCTGGAGGAGTCCCTGCGCGAGGCCGTCGGCGAGACGCAGGCGCTGCGGGCCGGGTTCGAGACCGACGGCGAGGGCCGCACCTGGCAGCTCGTCGGGCCCGCGCCGCAGTGGTCGCTGCCGCTGGTGGACCTGCGCGGCGCTGACGACCCGTGGGCCGCCGCACACACCTGGATGTGGGACGACATGCGGTGCCCGCTGGACCTCGGGCGTCCGCCGCTCTTCACCTTCGCGGTGCTCAGGACGGCCGACGACTGCTTCCTGCTCTACATCAGCGTGCACCACATCGCGCTCGACGGTTACGGCTTCTCGCTCTTCATCCAGCGGGTGGCCGAGCTCTACTCCGCGCTGGAGTCCGGCCGGTTCCGGCCCGACCCGTCCTGGGGGACGCTGGAGGAACTGCTGTCCGACGAGGCCGCGTACCACGCGTCGGAGCGGTTCGCCGAGGACCGGGAGTACTGGGCGGCGCAGCTCGCCGGCCACCCGGCCGTGCCCGACGCGGCGGGCCGGCTGAAGTCGGTCCCGCACCGCTTCGTGCGGGAGAGCGGCCCGGTCGGCGCCCCGGCGGCCGCCGGGCTGCGGGCCCTGGCCCGGCAGGCCAGGACGAGCCTGCCGTCGGTCGCGATGGCGGCGCTCGCGCTGTACGTGCACCGGCTGAGCGGACGGGACGAGGTGTCGCTCGATCTGACGGTGACCGGCCGCACCGGAGCGGTCGCCCGTACGGTCCCGGTGATGCTGGCCAACGTACTTCCGCTGTCGGTACGTCCCGAGCCCGGCGGCACGGTCTCCGAGCTGGTACGCCACACCGCGCGGCAGGCCCGCGGGCTGCTGCGCCACCAGCGCTACCCGGCGCCGTACCTCGTCAAGGACCTCGGGGGTATCCCCACCGGGGGGTACCTGGGCGACTGGGGCATCAACATCATGGGATACGACCCGCAGTTGGCGTTCGGCCGGCACCCCGCCGTCCTGCACAACCTCTCCAACGGCCCGGTGACCGGGCTCGGCGTGAACGTGTACGACCGCCCGGCGGACGGTTCGCTGCGGATCGACTTCAACGCGGACCCCGCCCTGTACAGCGCGGAGGTCACGGCCGAGCACCACCGGCGGTTCCTGGCCCTGCTCGACACGCTGGCCACGGCGGGTCCCGACCGGCCGGTCGCGGAGATCGGGCTGCTGACGTCCGACGAGCGGCACCGGGTGGTGAGCGGCTGGAACGACACCGGGCGCCCGGTGCCCGCCGCCACGCTGACCGAGCTGTTCGAGGCCCAGGCCCGCCGTGCGCCGGAGGCGACCGCGCTGGTGTGCGGTGCGAGCGTCCTCACGTACGGCGAACTGAACGCGCGCGCCAACCGGCTGGCCCGGCTGCTGATCTCGCGCGGCGCCGGTCCGGAGACCTTCGTCGCGCTGGCGCTGCCGCGCACCGCCGACTACCCGGTCGCGCTGCTCGCGGTGCTCAAGTCGGGCGCGGCGTGCGTACCGGTGGACCCGGAGCACCCCGCCGAACGCATCCGGTATCTGCTCACCGACGCCGCCCCGCTCTGTGTCGTCACCACCGCAGCTGCCGCCCCCGGGCTGCCCGCCGCCGTGCCCGCGCTGCTGGTCGACGCCCCCGGCACCGTCAGCGAACTGGCAGCCGGGCCGGACACCGACCCCGGCGACAGCGACCGCCGGGCCCCGCTGCTGCCGCACCACCCCGCGTACGTCAGCTACACCTCGGGGTCCACCGGGGCGCCGAAGGGCGTGGTCGTCGAGCACCGCTCGCTCAGCAATCTCTGCGCCGACCACCACAGCGAACTGATCGCGCCGGCGGTCGCGGCGGCGGGCCGGCCGCTGCGGGCCGCGCTGACCGCGACGTTCACGTTCGACACCGCGTGGGAGGGTCCGCTCTTTCTGGCGGCGGGCCAGGAGCTCCATGTGATCGACGACGCCGTACGGCTGGATCCGGCGGCGCTGGCCGGCTATGCCGACCGGCACGGAATCGACTTCCTGGATGTCACGCCCTCCTATCTGCACCAGTTGATCGCCGCCGGTCTGCTCACCGGCGCCCGGCACCGCCCCCGGCTGCTGATGGTCGGCGGGGAGCCGCTGGACGAGGCGCTGTGGCAGACGCTGCGGGAGTGCCCGGACACGGCCGCGTACAACTACTACGGCCCGACCGAGTGCACGGTCGACGCCGTGTACTGCCGGCTGGACGCGGAGGGTGAGCTGCCGGTCATCGGGCGGCCCGGTCACAACGTCCGCGCCTATGTCCTGGACCCCGCCCTGAACCCGGTGCCGCCCGGGGTGCCCGGCGAACTGCACCTGGCCGGCCCGCAGGTGGCGCGCGGCTATCTCAACCGGCCCCGGCTCACGGCCGAACGTTTCCTCGCTGATCCGTTCGGTGCGCCGGGCAGCCGCATGTACCGCACAGGCGATCTCGTGCGGTGGACCACCCGGGGCACGCTGGAGTACCTCGGGCGCACCGACGACCAGCTCAGCCTCCGGGGGCTGCGCATCGAGCCGGGCGAGATCGAGACGGTGCTCACCCGCCACCCCGGGGTGGCCCGCGCGGCGGTCGCGGTACGTGAGTCTCCGCGGGGCGAACCGGTCCTGGCCGCCTATGTGGTGCCGGCCTGCCGGCAGGTCCCGGTCCCGGCGCCGAGGGCCGGGGCCGACGGTGCCCCGTCCGCCGCCGAGCTGCGGGCCTGGGCGACGGAGCGGCTGCCGGGCTACCTGGTCCCCGGCGCGTATCTGCTGCTCGGCACGTTGCCGCTCACGCCGCACGGAAAGCTCGACCGGGCCGCGCTCCCGGCGCCGGAGGCGGCGGTCGAACAGCCCGGGAGGCCCGCCCGCAGCGCGCAGGAGAAGACGCTCTGCGCGCTGTTCGCCGAGGTACTGGGCGTCGGCGACGTCAGCATCGACGACGACTTCTTCGCCCTGGGCGGGTACTCGCTGCTGGCCGCCCGGCTCATCGGCCGCATCCGTTCGTCGCTGGGCGCGGCCCTGTCCATCGGCGCGGTCTTCGAGGCGCCCACGGTGGCCGGACTGGCCCGGCTGCTCGACAGCGGCGCCGCCCAGGACCCCTTCGCGATGCTGCTGCCGCTGCGCACCGACGGTTCCCGGCCGCCGCTGTTCTGTGTCCACCCGGCGGGTGGTCTGAGCTGGTGCTATGCGGGAATGCCGCGCCATCTCGCAGCCGACCTCCCGGTGTACGGGCTGCAGGCGCGGGGGCTCACCGGGCCGGGAGGGCTGCCCGCGACCTTCGAGGAGATGGTCGCCGACTATGTGGCGCACATCCGCTCCGTACAGCCGTCCGGCCCGTACCACCTGCTGGGCTGGTCCCTGGGCGGCGCGCTGTCGCACGCCATCGCGGTCCGGCTCCAGGACCGGGGCGAACAGGTCGCCCTGCTGGCCATGCTGGACTCCCGCCCCATCGACCCGCGCAGCCGGCTCCGGTCGCTGCCCGACGACCACGCGGCCCTGGCGCTGCTGCTCGAAGCGGCCGGGCACACCCCGCAGGGCCCCGGTCTCTCGGCGCTGACCGCCACGGATGTCGCGGCGATCCTCAGCAGCGACGGCGGGAACGGGCGCCCTGCCCCGCTCACCGAGCACGACGGACTCGCCGAGCACCATGTGGCGGCGATGACCTCGGTCCTCACCAACTCGGTCCGGCTCCAGCCGACCTTCGTCGAGGGCGTGTTCGAAGGGGATCTGCTGTACTTCCACGCGACCCAGGGAAAGTCGGCGCAGTCCCTCACCGGGGAGGCGTGGCGCCCCTGGGTGACCGGGCGGATCGAGTCGCACGACATCGCGTGCACCCATCACGCCATGACCCAGGCGGCGCCGCTCGCGCACATCGGGCGGTCCCTCAACCGCCATCTGGACGCCGCCACCGCGTCCTCCGTCTGACCGGACGCAGGACGCGGTGGGGCGCCGGAAACCGTCCCCGGCGGGGCCTCCCCGGAGACATCACCACGAAGGAATCGGACACACTCAGAGGTATGAGCACCCCGGAGAGAGAAGCATTCGACGACGAACGCGTGGGTACGAGGTACCGCGCCGAAGTGGAGGCGGCGTACCGGAAGGTGGAAGTGGCAGCGGCTCCCGACGCGCAGACGCCGCTCTCGCGCGGTGTACTGACCGGGTATCAGTGGGCCCTGGGCCGGGCGGACGCGGCACCGGCCACCGGCATCACCGGCGGCGCCCCGGACCTCGGACGGCTGACCGCCGAGGTGGACGCGGTGACCGTTCAGCTGGAGGACGCGGTGCAGCGCGGTGTCCCGGACGACTATGCGCGCGGGCTGTACGACGCGCTGTCCTGGATCTGCGGCCAGAGCGACCGGCGCCCCTGACGCCGCTGCCGGCGGCGGACCCTGCTGCCGCCGGCCGGCGCTGCCCCGGGGCGGGCGGCGCCGGGCGGGCGGCTACTGCGGTGGCGCCGCTTCCGGGCCCGTGGCCGTGACCGTGACTTGGGGGTGCCCCGCCAGTGCCGCGATCTGCGCGCGGGACGAGAAGCCGAGCTTGGCCAGGATGTGTTCGACGTGGGCGTCGGCCGTGCGCTTGGAGATCACCAGCTGTTCGGAGATCTCCCGGTTGGTGAGCCCTTCGGAGACCAGCGCGGCCACCTGCCGCTCCCGGCGGGTCAGCATGTCGCCCGGAGCCGATTCCGGCTGCCGGGGCAGGCGGGTGGCCGGGGTGTCGGCATCCATGAGCGCCAGCTCGACGGCCCGGTCCAGCGGGAGTTCGGCACCCTGCGCGAACAGCCGGGCGAACTCCGCGTCCCCCAGCTCGGCGCGGACGGCTCTCTCCACCCGTGCGTGGTCGTCGAGGTACACCGCGGCCCCCATCATCGGGGAGCCGACCTTGCGCCACAGCGCCCCGGCGGCGCCCAGCAGCCAGGCCGCCCTGCTGGGGTTCGCCAGGTCGGCGGCGCCCCAGGCCAGCAGCTCCAGGCTGTTCGCCGCGCCGAACATCTCCCGGACCTCGCGGCTGCGATGCAGACCGGAGCGGGCCAGCGCCACACACTCCGCGGGCTCCCCCCGCCCCCAGGCCGCCATGGCCTCGATGACCAGGATCTGGCCCTTGATGATGCATTCGCCGCTCTCGTCGCCGAGCAGCAGCAGCGCCTTCTCGCACTCCTCGACCGCTGCGTCCGAGTCGCGCAGCACCGCGTGCATGTAGCCCTTCTGGTAGTGGAAGACGACCAGTCCCAGCCGGTCGTTGATCCGGTGCTGGCGGGCCAGCGCCTCGTCCAGCAGCCGCTGTCCCGTCTCGGGGTCGCCGAGGAGCCAGCGGACGCCGCCGGTGTAGCCGGTGGCGAGGGCGAGATCGAGCTCCGAGCCCGCCTGTCCTGCCATCTTCCTGGTCGCCTCGAATCCGGCCAGTGCCGGTTCGAGATCGCCCTGGACCAGGGCGAGAAGACTGCGCCAGAGCATCGCGAGCGCCCGTTCGCGGCAGGGTTCGGGGTCGGCGTCGATGCCCTTGCCCAGCCAGTAGCGGCCCTCCTCGGAGAGCCCGGCCGTCAGCCAGAACGGCCAGAGCCTCGCGGCCATCTCCAGTCCGGGCCTGATGCCGTCGGGCCGGGAGAGCGAGTAGTCGAGTGCGCTCCGTAGATCAGGGAGGTCACGGTACAACTCCCAGTAGAGCGTGACCTGTTCGGACGTCAGCACGGTCTCGTAGAAGTGCTGGACGCGGGTCAGATAGTGGGTGCGGTGGCGGGCGCGGCAGCGTTCCTGCTCGTCGCCCAGCGCGGCGCAGCGGTCCGCTCCGTACTCCCTGATGGTGTCGAGCAACCGGTAGCGGGAGCCGTCGTCGCCGTCCCGCTGCACCCGCAGCACCACCGACTTGTCGACCAGGGCGATGAGGTGCTCCAGGATCTCGTCGCGCGGCAGCCCGGCGCCCGAGCAGACCTCTTCGACGGCCGCCAGGTCGAACGGCCCGGCGAACACCGACAGCCGCGCCCAGAGCAGCCGTTCCTCGGCCGAGCACAGGTCGTGGCTCCAGTCGATCGCGGTGCGCAGCGTCTGGTGGCGGGGCAGCACGGCACTGCGCCGGCCACCGGTGAGCACCCGGAAGCGCTGTTCGAGCCGGGCGGTCAGCTGGTCCAGCGGGATGGCTCTGAGCCGTACGGTGGCCAGCTCGATGGCGAGCGGAATGCCGTCCAGGCGGCGGCAGAGCGCCAGCACGTCCTGGTGGTTGCCCGCGTTGATCCGGAAGCCGGGCACCACCGCAGCGGCCCGCTGCTCGAAGAGCGTCGTCGCGTCGTCGCAGGCCAGCGGTGGTACGTACAGGGTGTGTTCGCCCGGGACGTCCAGCGGCTGCCGGCTGGTGGCCAGCACCGTCACCCCGGGCGCCTCGCGCAGCAGCAGGTCGGCGAGGAACGCGCAGGCGTCGAGGTGGTGTTCGCAGGTGTCCAGGACGAGCAGCAGCCGGCGTTGCCGCAGATGCTCCATGACGACCTCGAGCAGGACCCGCCCGGACGGCTCGGCCAGCCCCAGCGCGGTCGCCACGGCCTGGGGCAGCAGCTCCGGGTCGTGCAGCGAGGAGAGCTCGGCCAGGACGACACCGTCCGCGTAGTTCCCTTTGAGGGTCAGTGCGGCGCGCAGCGCCAGCCGGCTCTTGCCGACTCCGCCGGGGCCGACGAGGGTCACCAGTCTCGCCCGCGCCACCAGCTCGCGCGTCCGATCGAGCTCCGCGGAGCGGCCGACGAATCCGGTGACTTCCGCGGGCAGTTCGCCGGTGCGCCGGCTGTAACCGAGTGCCATACCGCCCCCGCCGCGCTTCCTGAACGTCTCTGCGTACACCGCGCGTCTCTGTCGCGCACCTCAGAGTACGGGGTCCACCACGGTCAGTGACAGCGGGCGACCGGCAGAGCCACCGGACGAGCGACCCGGGCGGGCCGGGCGGGAACGTTTTCCGTAAGGGCGTTCCCAAGCCTTTCCCAAAGCCGTAACCCGCGGTACCCCGGGGACGGTTGCCCGGGGGCAGGACGCCGCGCGGTCCGGGGCGGGGATGGCGCCCTCGCCCCGGGACGGCGTACGGAGAGTCCAGGGGGCCGGGGCGTCACGTCCGATTCGTACAAGACTCCCGGCGGCCCGCTGCCTACGGTGGCGCCATGACTCAGCCGGCCACCTCAACCACCGCCCCCGCCGCGCGATTCGACGCGATCGGCCTGGTCGTCGCCGACATGGCCGCTTCGCTGGCCTTCTACCGCCGGCTCGGTCTGGACATCCCCGCCGGGGCCGACAGCCTGCCGCACGCGGAGGCGGTGCTCCCGGGAGGTCTCCGCGTCCTGTGGGACACCGAGGAGACGGTCCGCTCGTTCGACCCGGAGTGGCGCCCGCGGCCGGGCGGGCGTACCGGGCTCTGTTTCGCCTGCGACTCCCCAGCCGGCGTCGACGCCTTGTACGCGGCGCTGGTCGGGGCGGGGCATCGCGGGCACCTCAAGCCCTGGGACGCGGTCTGGGGCCAGCGCTACGCGACGCTGCTCGACCCGGACGGCTGCGAGGTGTCGCTGTTCGCCGAGACTCCGCGGGCCGCCAGGTAGGAGCTGAGGGACATACCGGCCAGGCTGCGCATCTCCCGGGCGAGATGGGCCTGGTCGGTGCATCCGGCGGCCGCAGCGGCGACCGCGTACGGCACCCCGTCAGTGACGAGGGCCAGTGCGCGCTGGAGGCGCAGCACCCGGGCGAGGGTCTTCGGGCCGTAGCCGAAGGCGTCCAGCGAACGGCGGTGCAACTGGCGGGCGCCGAGCCCGACCGCGTCCGCCGCCGCGGCCACGGTCCATCCGGCACCGAGATACGCGGCGACGGCCTGCGGCAGCGGGTCGGGCGGGGCGGTGAACGCCGCGCGGCGCAGGGCGAGCCGTTCCAGCGCGGCGGCCGGATCGGGGGCCGCGTCGATCCGCTCGGTGAGTCTGCGCGTGCCGGCGCCGGGCCACAGGGTGCTCAGCTCGACCCGCCGGTCGCGCAGTTCGTGCGCCGGCACACCGAGATACGCCGGTGCCGTGCCGGGGGCGAAGCGCACTCCGGCGTACCGGTCGGCGGGTGCGGCGTCCGGTACGAAGGCACGGGTGTCGGGTCCGGCGACCAGCAGGCTGCCGCCGGTCCAGAGCAGGTCCACGCACCCGTCGGGCAGCACCGGGTACGCGGCCCCGCCGCGCACGGTGCGCGTCCACACGACGGCTCCGGCCAGCCGGGAGGCCCACTCTGCGTACACCCTCGCCAGACTAGTGCCGGCTCGGTGGCGTGGGGACGCCGTCAGTCCTGGTCCGGTGTCGACCGTCTGTCCTCGGGCTTCTTCGTGCGCAGGCGGGCGGTGACGTCCTCGGGGGGCAGGAATTTCGACCAGCGCTCGGGGAATTCGGACGGCATGTCCGACCCTTCGTCGTCGGCCTCGGGGGCTCCGGCACCCGGGTGGTCCGGGGTGTGCGCTCCGCCCTCGGGGCGGGCGGTCTGCTGGAGCCGGAGCCGCTCGTTCGCCGCGCGTGCCGCCGCTTTGGCCACCGAGGGCCAGATCCGGTCGATCGCCGCGTTGACCGCGGCGCCGACCAGGACGGCGAAGGCCGAGACCCCGATCCACAGCAGTACCGCGACCGGCGCGGCCAGTGAGCCGTAGATCGTCGGTCCCTCGACCGTGCTCGTGAGGTAGATGCGCAGCAGCAGGCTCCCCAGGAACCACATGCACAGCGCCACCAGGGCCCCCGGCGTGTCCTCGATCCAGGGCGAGCGCACCGGTACCGACACGTGGTAGAGCGTGGTGAGGAAGGCGATCGACAGCAGGATGACAACCGGCCAGTACAGGACCGCGATGACCTGTTCGGCGCCGGGCACGAACTGCACGACCCGGTCGGGGCCCGCCACCGCGAGGGGCAGCACCACCGCCCCGATCACCAGCGCGACGACGTACAGCACGATGGAGAGCAGCCGGGTCATGACGATGCCGCGCCGGCCGTCCAGCCCGTACATCACCGTGATCGTGTCGATGAAGACGTTCACCGCCCGTGATCCGGACCACAGGGCGAAGGCGAAACCGATGGAGACGACGTCGGGGCGCTTGCCGTGCGTGACGTTCTCCAGGAGCGGCTCGGCGAAGTCGTGGACACCCCGGTCGGAGAGGACCGTGCTCGCCGCGTGCAGGATGTTCTTCTCCAGGCTGGCGACGGTATGGGTGTCGGTCCAGCCGTCGACGTAGCCGAGCAGTGCGATCAGACTGAGCAGCAGCGGCGGCAGGGAGAGCAGCGTGAAGAACGCCGCCTCGGCCGCGAGCCCCAGGATCCGGTACTCCATGCACGAGTTGATGGTGTCCTTGAGGAGCAACCACGCCATTCTGCGTTTGGAGACATTGCGATAGAGGGCTCTGGCCCGATGGAGCAGACCCGGATGCTGCTCCCCTGTTTCATTTGCTGCCTGCACCTCCATACCGTAGCCCCATGGCACCGAGCACTCACACAGTGACCAACCAGCCTCCGCCGCTGGTGGGACATGACGTCTTCACGACCGACCGGGTCCTGGCCGAGGCCGTGGACCGGCACACCGCGCCGGAACTCGTCGACGGCGTACGGGAGGAGCTGGCCGAGCTGGGCCGCAGCGCCGGGTCCGCGCAGGCGCGCGAGTGGGGATTCCAGGCGAACGAGAACCCGCCGCGGCTGCGGACCCACGACCGCTACGGGCACCGGATCGACGAGGTCGAGTTCCATCCGGCCTGGCACCGGCTGCTCGGCAAGGCCGTGTCGGCGGGGCTCACGGACGCCTGGGGCCGGCCGGCCGGGCATGTGCGGCGTGCGGCCGGGTTCCTGGTGTGGTCGCAGGTCGAGGCGGGGCACGGCTGCCCGGTGTCGATGACCCATGCGGCGGTGCCCGCGCTGCGGGCCGACCCCGCCCTCGCCGCCGAGTGGGAGCCGCGGCTCACCTCGCACGTGTACGAACGGG
This sequence comes from Streptomyces sp. NBC_00466, assembly GCF_041433995.1. Lineage (NCBI taxonomy): Bacteria > Bacillati > Actinomycetota > Actinomycetes > Kitasatosporales > Streptomycetaceae > Streptomyces > Streptomyces sp. NBC_00466. The sequence continues at coordinate 602,114 of NZ_CP107896.1, forward strand.
AGCTGGGGTCCCCGGGCCGGAAGCCGGGTGCGCTGTTCGGGATGGCGATGACGGAGAAGCAGGGCGGCAGCGACGTCCGCGCCAACACGACCGCCGCGGTGCCGGCCGCGGGGGACGGCGGTGCATATCTGCTCACCGGCCACAAGTGGTTCTGCTCGGCGCCGATGTCCGACGGTTTCCTGGTGCTGGCGCAGGCGCCGGACGGGCCGACCTGCTTCCTGGTGCCCCGGGTGCTGGCGGACGGGGAGCGCAACGTCTTCGCGATCCAGCGGCTCAAGGACAAGCTCGGCAACCGGTCCAACGCGTCGGCGGAGGTCGAGTTCGACGGGACCCGGGCGCGCCGGGTGGGTGATGAGGGCCGGGGGGTGCGCACCATCATCGAGATGGTGGCGGCGACCCGGCTGGACTGCGCGATCGGTTCCGCCGCGCTGATGCGGCAGGCGGTGGCGCAGGCGGTGCACCACGCCACGTACCGCAGGGCGTTCGGCGGGGAGCTGATCGACAAGCCGCTGATGCGCAACGTCCTGGCCGATCTGGCGCTGGAGTCGGAGGCGGCGACGACGCTGGCGATGCGGCTGGCCGCCGCGTACGACAGCGACACGGAGGAGGAGCGGGCGTTCCTCCGGCTCGCGGTGCCGGCCGCCAAGTACTGGGTGACCAAACGCTGTACGCCTGTGGTGGCGGAGGCTCTCGAATGCCTGGGCGGCAACGGCTACGTGGAGGAGTCGGGGCTCCCCCGGCTGCTGCGCGAGTCGCCGCTCAACTCCATCTGGGAGGGCTCGGGGAACGTACAGGCGCTGGACGTGCTGCGGGCGCTCCAGCGCGAGCCGCAGGCGCTCAACGCGTTCCTCCAGGAGGTGGGCAGGGCGCGCGGCGCCGACCACCGGCTGGACCGGGCGATCCGGGACCTGCTCACCGAACTCGCCGATCTGGACGGCATCGAGGCCCGTGCGCGCCGGGTCGCCGAGCGCATCGCGCTGGTGCTCCAGGGGTCGCTGCTGGTGCGCTGGGCGCCGCCGGAGGTCGCCGACGCGTTCTGCGCCTCGCGGCTGGGCGGTGACTGGGGTACGGCGTTCGGGACGCTGCCGCACACCCTGGATCTGGGGTCGGTCGTCGACCGGGCACGGGCCGCCGCGTAGGGCCTTTCGTTTGGATCAGGCCGGATCAGGGAGCGGGGTCTGGTGCACTGCGTTCGCTTCGCTCACTTCGTCTCGGCTCTTTGATTGCCCTTTGGATGCCGAGCGCAGCTGCAAGGCGGAGGATTGAGGCGATTGGGGCCTCCCCTGTTCGAGCGAAGCCGAGAACTTGGGGAAGGAGCCATGGTGATTGACGACAACGCCGCAGATGCGCGTGCCAGACCCCGCGAGCCCGGCATGATCCAAACGAGAGGCCCTACGCGGAGCCGGCGGACCCGGTCCAGGGCGCCTGCGGGCAGCACGGGGACCAGCCGGGGTTGATGCTGCGCCGACACGGCACCACCCCGGCTGGGCAGCCCCCACCCTCGTACAACCGGGGGTACTTACGCCAGGGTTGCAGACGGTTGCACAGGTTCTGCTGAAGTCCGGTGCGCCGGGTCCCCGGAGATGCACGATGGGGCACCGCGTCAACCGGCCCAGCTGGACCATCAGTCCGACGTCCAGTGCGACGTCGTGGATCACATTCGGGAGTACCCATGAGGACCGGAGCCACCAACGCGGCCGGCCCCCCGGCCCGGCACACCCGCGAGACCGCCCGCACCCTGCACGGGATACGTGAGGCGACGCTGGCCGGGGACCGTCCGGAGGTCGCGCCGCGCCCCGTCATCGGCGCTTCGTGGCAGCGGATGCTCCGGATCGGCCTCGACCCGGAGCGGGACACCAGCAGTGTGCTGCTGGGTACGGAGGAGCTGGAGCACCGGCGCAGATCGACCGCGCTCGGTGAGCTGCTGCCGACGCTCAGCCGCGGACTCGCCTCGGTCGCCGACGCGTCGATGCAGGTCATGGTGGTCACCGATGGAGACGGCCGGGTGCTGTGGCGGGAGGGCAACCGGGCCGTCCTGCGCCGCGCCAACGGTATCTGGCTGCAGGAGGGCGCCGCCTGGAGCGAGGGCTCCACCGGGACCAACGCGGTCGGCACCGTCCTGGCGACCGGCCAGACCGTCCAGGTGCACTCCGCCGAGCACTACGTCCGAACACTGCAGGAGTGGACCTGCGCCGCCGCGCCCGTGCAGGATCCGCGCGACGGGCGGCTGCTCGGGGTGATCGACGTCAGCGGCCCCGACTCCACCTTCCATCCGGCGATGCTCGCGCTGGTGGACTCGGTGGCCCGGCTGGCGGCGGCGGAGCTGCGGGACCGGCATCTCGAATCCGTCGAACGGCTGCGGTCGGTGGCCGCGCCGATCCTGAGCAGGGTGGGCGGCCGGGCCCTGGTGGTGGACGCGCACGGCTGGCCCGCCGCGGTGACCGGGATGCCGCCGGCCGGCCGCCTGCCGCTGGCCAAGTCCTTCGGCCCGGGGCGGGTCTGGCTGCCCTCGCTCGGGATGTGCTCGGTGGAGCCGCTGCCCGGGGGCTGGCTGATCCGGCTGGACGAGGAGGGGCCCGGGGTGCGGGAGCCGGCCGGCGGGGCCGCGGTGAGCCGCGTCGTTCTCGATCTGAGCGGACGAAGGCGCTGGTCGGTGACCGTGTCGGGAGCGTCCGGCAGCTGGACCCAGGATCTGACGCCCCGCCACGCGGAGCTGCTGTACGTGCTGAGCCTGCACCGCGAGGGCCGCACAGCGGCCGAGCTGGCGGACGACCTGTTCGGCGACGCGACCCGGACGGTGACGGTGCGCGCGGAGATGTCGCGGGTGCGCCGCGGTCTCGCCGAGGTGCTGGCGCACCGCCCGTACCGGTTCGCCGAAGGGGTCGAGGTGGCGGTCACGGGCCCGGACGACCCGGCGGAACTGCTTCCGCACTCGACGGCGCCCGCCGTGCGCCGGTCGGTTCCGCAGGCGGGAATTGTCTCCTGAACAGACATCCATTAGCTTAGGTGAGCCTAACCTAATGGAACGGGGACAAGGGTGAGCACCGAGCTGCACCGCGACCACTGGGGCATTCCGCATCTGCGGGCGGACAGCGCGGCAGCCCTGGCCCACGCGCAGGGCCGCAACGCGGCGACGGACCGCGCCTGGCAGCTGGAGACCGAGCGGCACCGGGCCCAGGGAACCAGCGCCGCCTTCCTGGGCCCCGATGCCGTCGCCTGGGACAGCTTCGCCCGGCAGGTCAGGCTGGCGGACACCGCCCGACGCTGCTACGCGCGCCTCGACGCGGACACCGCCGGATGGGTCCGCTCGTACACCGACGGCGTCAACGCCGGACTGGCCGAAGGGGCCAGGAACGCGACGGAGTTCGCCACGGCCGGTCTGGAGCCGGGCAGTTGGCAGCCGTGGACGCCGCTGGCGGTCTGGCTGTCCACTCACATCCTCTTCGCCGGATTCCCCGCCAAGCTGTGGCGCGAGGAAGCGGCCGCCGCGCTGGGCGACCGGGCCCTCGGCCTCTTCGCGACCGACGGCCCGCGCACCGCGGGCAGCAACGGCTGGCTGGTCACCGGGGCACGCACCGCGAGTGGCGCACCGATCCTCGCGGGCGACCCGCACCGCTTCATCGAGGCGCCAGGCGTCTACCAGCAGATCCACCTGGCCTGCCCGGAGTTCGACGTGGCGGGCCTCGCCGTGCCGGGCGTTCCCGGCATCGCGCACTTCGGGCACACGTCGGCGGTGGCCTGGTCGATCACCAACGCCATGGCCGACTACCAGGACCTCTACCGGGAGCGCCTGCGGCGCACCGGCGCGGGTGTGGAGGCGTGCGGCCCGGACGGCTGGGAGCCCGCCCCCTCGCACACCGAGACCATCGAGGTGGCGGGCGGCGAGCCGGTCGCGGTGGAGGTGACCGAGACCGCACGCGGCCCGGTCATCGTCGGCGGCCCGGGCGCCCCTTCGGCGATCAGCCTCCGCTATCCCCCGCGGGTGACCGGTGAACTCGGCTTCGAGGCACTGCCGTTGCTGCTGCGCGCCCGTACGGTCGCCGATGTGGACCGGGCCTTCGACCGGTGGGCCGAGCCCGTCAACGTCGTCCAGGCCGCGGACACCCGGGGCGGTCTGCTGCACCGGGTCGCCGGGGCGGTTCCGGTGCGCGACCGGGAGAACGGGCTGGGTGTCGTCCCCGGCTGGGAGGCGCGGTACGCCTGGCGCGGTACGCGTGCGCCCCTGCCGCGCGAGGCAGTCGACGGGGCGGCGGCCGACGGGGTAGCGGCGGACGGGCTGACAGCGGACGGGACGGCGGCCGACGGGCTGGCGGCACACGGGATCGCGGTGATGGCCAACCAGCGGGGACTGGCCGCCCCACTCGGGGTCGAGTTCGCTCCCCCGCACCGGGCCCGGCGGATACGGGAGTTGCTGGCCGGGGCGGAGAACTGGTCGGCGCCCGGCATGGCCGCGGTGCATATGGACACCCGGCTGCCCGCGGAGCAGCCCCTGCTCGATCTGCTGGACGGGCTCGACGAGCCGGGTCCCGGTGCGACCGCCCTGCAAGAGCGGCTGGCCGGCTGGGACCGCAGGATGGATGCCGCGAGCAGGGAGGCCGCCGCGTACGCCGCTCTCCGTGCGGCCGTGGTGCGGCGGCTGGCCGGACACCCGGCGCTCGCCGCCCTGGCCGGGCCCGGGGTGGCCGGGACGTATCCGGAGGTCTTCCGCCCCTGGCTGGCCCTGGTCACCCGGGTCGCCTTCGCACTGGACGGCCTGCTCACGTCGGAGCTGCTGCCGGAGACCGAGCGGGCGGCGCTCGTCCGGGCGGCGGCCGAGGAGACCGCGCCGCCGGACGTCCCATGGGGCGAACTGCACCGGCTCGCCCCGTGGCAGGCGCTGCCCGGCGAGCCGGGCGGCCCGTCGGGACCGCCGCCCGGCGGATGGCCCGGCCTCTCCGGCGACCACGACTGCGTCCTGTCCACCTCCAGCGTCCCCGGACTCACCCACCGCGCCGCCCGGGCATCCACCGCCCGGTATGTCTGGGATCTGGCCCGGCGCGACGACAGCCTCTGGGCGGTACCGCTCGGGGCGTCCGGCGTACCCGGCGATCCCCACCGGCTCGACCAGCTGCCGCTGTGGGTACGCGGCGGGCTCGTCCCCGTGATCACCGACTGGCAACAGCTGAGGAGCTCCATGACCACCGTGCACGAGCAGCGGGTGGACGGATTCGGGACCGTCCGGATCAGCCCGGTCGACCCGCGGCGGGACAGCGCCCTGATCCACAGCTGGGTCAGCCAGGAGCGGGCCCGCTTCTGGGGCATGGGCGACGCGAGCCCGGCGGACGTCCAGGAGACGTACGCGTACGTCGACTCGCTGACCACGCACCACGCGTATCTGCTGTACCGCGACGGCGTACCCGCGGCGCTCTTCCAGAGCTACGAGCCGGAGGCCGACCCGGTGGGCGACTGCTACGACGTCCAGCCCGGCGACCACGGGATCCATCTGCTGATCGGCCCCGCCGACGGCAGGCCCGAGCACGGCTTCACCACCACACTGCTGAGCGTGTTCCTGCGCTTCGTCCTCGCGGATCCCTCCCGGCAGCGCATCGTCGTCGAACCGGATGTCCGCAACCAGAAGGTGATCGACCGGCTGGCGGGCTTCGGCTTCGAACTCGGCCCGGAGATCGACAAACCGGAGAAGCGGGCCCGTCTCGCGTTCCTGCGCCGGGGGTCCGCGGGGCTGCTGTGAGCCACCGCGCCACCGCGTGATTCGCTGGTCCTCATGAAGAGCGAGCGCACCGTCACCGTGACCACCTGGTACCTGGAGCAGACCTCCCCGGCCGATCTGCGCCCGGCCGCCGAGCCCGCCGGCGACATCCGGATCGTCCGGGCCGAGGTCCCTTCCCCCGAGTTCAGCCGGTACCTCTACGCCTCCGTGGGCGGGGACATCCGCTGGACGGACCGGCTCTCGATGCCGTACGCCCAGTGGCAGGAGCTGCTCGCCCGGCCGGGCACCGAGACCTGGGTGGCGTACGACCGGGGCACCCCGGCCGGATACGTGGAGCTCTGCGCGCACGACGACGGGGCCGTGGAGATCATGTACTTCGGGCTGATCCCGGCCTTCCGGGGGCGGCGGATCGGCGGCCACCTCCTCACGTACGGCATCCGGCGGGCCTGGGACCTCGCCGACCGCACCCCCGGGCGGGCGGCGACCGAGCGGGTCTGGGTGCACACCTGCAGCAAGGACGGCGCCCACGCGATGGACAACTACCTGAGCCGCGGGTTCCGGCTCTTCAGGACCGAGACCGAGGAGGAGCCGGACGTCGAGACTCCGGGCCCGTGGCCGGGCGCGGACGTATGAGCCCGGCTGCATGAGCCCGGCCGTATGAGTCCGGCCGTATGAGCCCGGCCGTATGAGTCCCGCCGCATGAAGCAACCGCATGACCCCACCGCGTGACGGACACCACACCGTCCCATGATACGAGACCATCTCGTCCACATAATGGATAGTAGTGGACTGGCGCGAGATCGCCGTGACACGCTTCCGTCATGTCTGGAACTGGAATTGCCTTGGTGAGTCGACGCCACGTCGATCTCGGCCGCATGTCCAGCGCCATCTGTCCGGCGCGCTGATCTCCACCAGCCACGCCGTTTTCCCGCCGTCCCCGTCGTAGCGGACGAGCGAAGTCCCCCGCTGGGGTCCTGCAATCCCACCGCCACCGTGCCCTGCCGTGAACCGGCAGGTCACAGGGGTCCCTTCAGCGTGATCAACCGCCCCGTCGAGCCGCCACAGAAGGACGAAGCATCATGGCCGCCAGCCCTGGAACACCCCCGCCAGCCGCGCCCCGACGCAAGGTCAGCCGTCACCGTGGCGAAGGCCAGTGGGCCAAGGGCCACTTCACCCCGCTGAACGGCAACGAGCAGACCAAGAAGGACGACGACGGTCTCAATGTGCGGACACGTATTGAGACGATCTACGCCAAGCGCGGGTTCGGCTCCATCGACGGCGGCGATCTGCGCGGCCGGATGCGCTGGTGGGGTCTCTACACCCAGCGCGAGCAGGGCATCGACGGAGGCAAGACCGCGGTCCTCGAACCGGAGGAGCTGGACGCCGAGTTCTTCATGATGCGGGTGCGCATCGACGGCGGCCGCCTCACCACCGAGCAGCTGCGGGTCATAGGCGAGGTCTCGCAGGAGTTCGCACGCGGCACCGCCGACCTCACCGACCGGCAGAACATCCAGTTCCACTGGATCCGGATCGAGGACGTCCCGGAGATCTGGCGGCGTCTGGAGGCGGTCGGCCTCTCGACCACCGAGGCGTGCGGTGACACCCCCCGTACGATCCTCGGCTCCCCGGTGGCGGGCGTCGCCGAGAACGAGATCATCGACGGCACCTGGGCCATCGACGAGATCCAGCGCCGCTTCATCGGCAATCCCGCGTTCTCCAACCTGCCGCGGAAGTTCAAGACCGCGATCTCCGGTTCCCCGCAGCTCGATGTGGCGCACGAGATCAACGACGTCGCGTTCGTCGGTGTCGACCACCCCGACAACGGCCCGGGTTTCGACCTGTGGGTGGGCGGCGGGCTCTCCACCAACCCGAAGCTCGGTGTCCGGCTCGGCGCCTGGGTGCCGCTCGACGAGGTGCCCGATGTCTTCGAAGGCGTCATCTCGATCTTCCGGGACTACGGCTACCGCCGGCTGCGCAACCGCGCCCGGCTGAAGTTCCTGGTCGCCGACTGGGGTCCGGAGAAGTTCCGGCAGATCCTGGAGGACGAGTACCTCCAGCGGAAGCTGACCGACGGCCCCGCGCCCGAGCAGCCCGCCGGCGTCTGGCGCGACCACCTCGGAGTGCACAAGCAGCAGGACGGCCGCTTCTACGTGGGGTTCGCGCCCCGCGTGGGACGGGTGGACGGCACGACCCTGACGAAGATCGCCGAGGTCGCCGAGGCACACGGCTCCGGGCGGCTGCGGACCACCGCCGAGCAGAAGATGATCGTGCTGGACATCGAGGAGTCGCAGGTCGACTCGGTGGTCTCCGCTCTCGAAGGGCTCGACCTCAAGGTCAACGCCTCGCCGTTCCGGCGCTCCACCATGGCCTGCACCGGCATCGAGTACTGCAAGCTGGCGATCGTCGAGACCAAGGCGCGCGGTGCCTCGCTCATCGACGAACTGGAGCGCCGCATCCCGGAGTTCGACGAGCCGATCACCATCAACATCAACGGCTGCCCCAACGCCTGCGCCCGTATCCAGGTCGCCGACATCGGCCTCAAGGGCCAGCTGATGCTGGACAGCGAAGGCAACCAGGTCGAGGGCTTCCAGGTGCACCTGGGCGGCGCGCTGGGACTCGACGCGGGATTCGGCCGCAAGGTCCGCGGGCTGAAGGTCACCGCGGACGAACTGCCCGACTACGTCGAGCGGGTGCTGAAGAACTTCCAGGCCGAGCGCGCGGACGGCGAGCGGTTCGCGACCTGGGCCGCACGCGCGGACGCGGAGTCCCTCTCATGAGTGAGCGGGCGGCGCCCTTCTTCTGCCCGTACTGCGGCGACGAGGACCTGCGCCCCCACGAGACAGGGCACGGCGCCTGGGAATGCGCGGCGTGCAACCGCGCATTCCAGCTGAAGTTCCTCGGGCTGCTGGCCCGCGGGCTCCAGCACCACGCGGCCAACAGCGTTGAAGGGGACGGGATATGACCGGCACTGCGGCGACCGAGGATCCGAAGGCCCTCGCCGAGCGCGCGGGCCGCGAACTGGAGGACGCGTCGCCCCTGGAGATCCTCACCTGGGCGGCCGGCACCTTCGGCAAGCGCTTCTGCGTGACCTCCTCCATGGAGGACGCGGTGGTCGCCCACCTGGCCTCCCGCGCCTTCCCCGGGGTGGATGTCGTCTTCCTCGACACCGGCTACCACTTCCCCGAGACCATCGGCACCCGCGACGCGGTGGAGGCCGTGATGGACGTCAACGTCATCACGCTGCTGCCCTGGCAGACCGTCGCCGAGCAGGACGCCGAGTACGGCCCGGAGCTGCACGACCGGGACCCCGACCTGTGCTGCGCGCTGCGCAAGGTGAAGCCCCTGGAGGACGGGCTCAGGAACTACTCGGCCTGGGCGACCGGCCTGCGCCGCGACGAGTCCCCCACCCGGGCGGACACCCCCGTCGTCGGCTGGGACGAGAAGCGGCAGAAGACCAAGATCTCGCCGATCGCCCGCTGGACGCAGGACGACGTGGAGGCGTACGTCGCCGAGCACGGCGTCCTCACCAACCCGCTGCTGATGGACGGATACCCCTCCATCGGCTGCGCACCGTGCACCCGGCGGGTCGCGGAGGGCGAGGACGCCCGCGCCGGCCGCTGGGCCGGACGGAACAAGACCGAGTGCGGGCTGCACGGCTGATGACGAAGGATCAGGAGAACGAGATGACGACGGACCAGGGAGCCACTGTCTGGCTCACCGGTCTGCCGAGCGCGGGCAAGACCACCATCGCCCACGAACTCGCGGACACCCTCCGCGGCGAGGGCCACCGGGTGGAGGTGCTCGACGGCGACGAGATCCGCGAGTTCCTCTCGGCGGGCCTCGGCTTCAGTCGCGAGGACCGGCACACCAACGTCCAGCGGATCGGCTTCGTCGCCGAACTGCTGGCGTCCAACGGCGTGAAGGCGCTGGTGCCGGTCATCGCGCCGTACGCGGACAGCCGCGACGCGGTGCGCAAGCGGCACGCGAGCACCGGCGCCGCGTATCTGGAGGTGCATGTCGCGACCCCGGTCGAGGTGTGCTCCGTACGCGATGTGAAGGGCCTGTACGCCAAGCAGGCGGCAGGCGAGATCTCCGGTCTCACCGGCGTTGACGACCCCTACGAGGCGCCGGAGACCCCGGACCTGCGCATCGAGTCGCACACCCAGACCGTGCAGGAGTCCGCAGCCGCGCTGCACGCGCTGCTCACCGAGAGGGGCCTGGCCCGATGACGACCGCCGCCACTGTCACCGAAGGTACCGACAGCCCGTTCGCCCTGAGCCACCTGGACGCCCTGGAGTCCGAGGCCGTCCACATCTTCCGCGAGGTCGCGGGCGAGTTCGAGCGGCCGGTGATCCTCTTCTCCGGCGGCAAGGACTCCATCCTCATGCTGCATCTGGCGCTGAAGGCCTTCGCCCCGGCCTCCGTGCCGTTCTCGCTGCTGCACGTCGACACCGGGCACAACTTCCCCGAGGTGCTGGCCTACCGCGACCGCGTGGTGGCCGAGCACGGGCTGCGGCTCCATGTGGCCTCCGTCCAGGAGTACATCGACGCCGGGAAGCTGCGTGAACGGCCCGACGGGCTGCGCAACCCGCTCCAGACCGTCCCGCTGACCGAGGGCATCCAGCAGCACCGATTCGACGCGGTGTTCGGCGGCGGACGCCGCGACGAGGAGAAGGCGCGCGCCAAGGAGCGGGTCTTCTCGCTGCGCGACGAGTTCTCCCAGTGGGACCCGCGCCGCCAGCGCCCCGAACTGTGGCAGCTCTACAACGGCCGCCACGCGCCCGGCGAGCACGTCCGGGTCTTCCCGCTCTCCAACTGGACCGAGCTGGACGTCTGGCAGTACATCGAGCGGGAGCAGATCGCCCTTCCGGAGATCTACTTCGCGCACGAGCGCGAGGTGTTCAAGCGGTCCGGCATGTGGCTGACCCCCGGCGAGTGGGGCGGGCCCAAGGACACCGAGACCGTCGAGACCCGGCTGGTGCGCTACCGCACCGTCGGCGACATGTCCTGCACCGGCGCCGTCGACTCCGACGCCACCACGCTCGACGCAGTGATCACCGAGATCGCCGCCTCCCGGCTGACCGAGCGGGGCGCGACCCGCGCCGACGACAAGATGTCCGAGGCCGCGATGGAAGACCGTAAGCGCGAGGGGTACTTCTAAAATGACCACGTCAACCGACCGGTCGGCCGAGCAGCTTTCGGCCACCACGCTGCTGCGCTTCGCCACCGCGGGCTCCGTCGACGACGGCAAGTCCACCCTGGTGGGACGGCTGCTGCACGACTCCAAGTCGATCTTCACGGATCAGCTGGAGGCCGTCGAGCAGGCATCGATAGGCCGTGGCCAGGAGACCCCCGACCTGGCACTGCTCACCGACGGGCTGCGCGCCGAGCGCGAGCAGGGCATCACCATCGATGTCGCGTACCGCTACTTCGCCACGCCCCGGCGCCGGTTCATCCTCGCGGACACCCCGGGCCATGTGCAGTACACCCGGAACATGGTGACCGGCGCCTCCACCGCCGAGCTCGCCGTGGTGCTGGTCGACGCCCGCAACGGCGTGGTCGAGCAGACCCGCCGCCATGCCGCCGTCGCCGCGCTGCTGCGGGTGCCGCATGTGGTGCTCGCCGTGAACAAGATGGACCTGGTCGAGTACGCCGAGCCGGTGTTCGCCGCCATCGCCGAGGAGTTCACCGCGTACGCGGCCTCGCTCGGTGTCCCGGAGATCACCGCGATCCCGATCTCCGCGCTGGCCGGTGACAATGTGGTGGAGCCGTCCGCCCACATGGACTGGTACGGCGGCCCGACCGTCCTCGAACACCTGGAGACGGTCCCCGCCAGTCACGACCTCACCGGCTGCAAGGCGCGCTTCCCCGTCCAGTACGTCATCCGCCCGCAGACCGCGGAGCACCCCGACTACCGCGGATACGCGGGCCAGATCGCCTCGGGCGCACTGCGGGTCGGTGAGGCGGTCACGGTGCTGCCGTCCGGCCGTACGTCGACCATCGCCGGCATCGACGTACTGGGGCAGAGCGCGGACATCGCCTGGGCCCCGCAGTCGGTGACCGTGCGGCTCACCGACGACCTCGACATCTCGCGCGGCGATCTGATCGCACCGACCGAGCACGCCCCGGTGCCGACCCAGGACGTCCTGGCGACGGTCTGCCATGTGGCCGACTCGGCGCTGTCGGTGGGCCAGCGGGTGCTGCTCAAGCACACCACCCGCACGGTCAAGGCGATCGTCAAGGACATCCCGTCCCGGCTGACCCTGGACGACCTGTCGCAGCACCCGGCGCCCGGTCAGCTGGTCGCCAACGACATCGGCCGGGTCGTCATCCGCACCGCCGAGCCGCTGGCGCTCGACGCGTACGCGGACTCGCGGCGCACCGGCTCCTTCCTGCTGATCGACCCGGCCGACGGCACCACGCTGGCCGCCGGGATGGCGGGCGACGCGTTCGCCGCCGCGGCTGAGGCCGTGGCGGAGACCGCCGAGACCGCACCGGACGAGGCCGGGTGGGACTTCTAGTGTCACGGCAGGCCATGGCAGTGGACATCTACGCCACCTTCGCGAAGGAGGGCGGCCGGATCGGCAGCGGCGCCCTGGGCAGCGGGCAGGGCGGGGTCGGGCGATGTGCGTGAAGGCGTACGCGCACTGCCTGCGCGCCCGGAATCACCACTCGCCGCACCAGACCCGGCGAAGACCTGGAAGACCAGCCGACCGCCCGGCGGTGTCCTGAGGGACGCCCGCACCGGGCCATCGAGAGGAAACCCTCCCGTGCCTGCCACTCCCCCCCTGCGCCGCGGCCTCGCGGTCGCCGCCGCCCTCCCGCTGCTGGCCGTGGCGCTCACCGCCTGCGGCTACGGATCGGCCAAGGCCAAGGACGACCCGGGCACGTCCCACGTCGCGGCCGGGGCCAAGAAACTCTCCGCCGACTCGGTGCGGATCGGTTACTTCCCGAACCTCACCCATGCCACCGCGCTGGTGGGCGACCAGCAGGGGATATTCCAGAAGGAGCTGGGCGGGACCCAGCTCAAGGCGTCCACCTTCAACGCGGGGCCCTCCGAGATCGAGGCGCTCAACTCCGGCTCGATCGACATCGGCTGGATCGGCCCGTCCCCGGCGATCAACGCGTACACGAAGTCCCAGGGCAAGAGCCTGCGCATCATCGGCGGCTCCGCCTCCGGCGGCGTCAAGCTGGTGGTCAACCCGAAGAAGATCAAGACCCTGGACGACGTCAAGGGCAAGAAGATCGCCACCCCGCAGCTCGGCAACACCCAGGACGTCGCGTTCCTCAACTGGATCGCCGGCAAGGGGTGGAAGACCAATGCCACCAGCGGCAAGGGCGACGTCTCCGTGGTCCGCACGGACAACAGCGTGACCCCGGACGCGTACGCCTCCGGTTCCATCGACGGTGCCTGGGTCCCGGAGCCGACCGCGTCCAAACTGGTGGCGAAGGGGGCCAAGGTGCTGCTCGACGAGAGCGACCTGTGGCCGCAGAAGAAGTTCGTGATCACGAACATCGTGGTGTCGCAGAAGTTCCTCAAGGAGCACCCGGACGTCGTCGAGGCCGTACTGCGCGGTTCGGTGAAGACCAACGCCTGGATCAAGGCCCACCCGGACGCGGCGAAGGCGTCGGCCAACGCCGCGCTGAAGAAGCTGTCCGGCAAGGCACTGCCCGCCGATGTGCTCGACCCCGCGTGGAAGTCGATCCAGACCACGGACGACCCGCTCGCGGCGACGCTCAGCACGGAGGCGGGCCACGCGGTCAAGTCCGGTCTGCTGCAGCAGCCCGACCTCAAGGGCATCTACGACCTGCGGCCGCTCAACAAGGTCCTCAAGGCCGCCGGGCAGCCGTCCGTCCCCGACGCCGGTCTCGGCGTCAAGTAGCCCCGGATCCAGACCCGTTCCCAGGAGGTGACGACCATGGCCACAGCACTCGCCAAGGCCGACGACCGGACCGCGGTGACGCACGCGGCCCGTATCGGCCACGTCTCGAAGTCCTTCGGCGGACCCGCCGGGCAGCTCGTACTCGACGACATCACCCTCGACGTCGCACCGGGCGAGTTCGTCACGCTCCTGGGGGCGTCGGGCTGCGGGAAGTCCACCCTGCTCAATCTGGTGGCCGGACTCGACGCGCCGACGTCGGGGACCATCACGACCCCGGGCGGCCGGCCTGCGCTGATGTTCCAGGAGCACGCGCTGTTCCCGTGGCTGACCGCGGGCAAGAACATCGAACTGGCGCTGCGGCTGCGGGGCGTGCCCAAGGCCGGCCGGCGGGACGAGGCGGAGCGGCTGCTCGCTCTCGTACGGCTGGAGGGCGCGTACGCCAAGCGGGTGCACGAGCTGTCCGGCGGGATGCGCCAGCGGGTGGCGCTGGCGCGCGCGCTGGCCCAGGACAGCCAACTGCTGCTGATGGATGAGCCGTTCGCGGCGCTCGACGCCATCACCCGCGACGTACTGCACGACGAACTGACCCGGATCTGGCGCGAGACGAGCGTCTCGGTCCTCTTCGTCACCCACAACGTGCGCGAGGCGGTGCGGCTCGCCGAGCGGGTGGTGCTGCTCTCCTCGCGGCCGGGCCGGGTGGCGCGCGAGTGGGCGGTGGACATTCCGCATCCGCGCCGGATCGAGGACTCCGCGGTCGCGGAGCTCTCGGTGGAGATCACTGAACAACTGCGTGGGGAGATCCGCCGACATGGCCGACACTGACGTCAGGACGGACGAGCTGGCCGGCCTGGAAGCGGGTCTGGACGCGCTCGACACCGTACGGGTGGACCGGGTCCCGGTCCGCCAGGTGCTGGTGGGGAAAGTACTGCCGCCCGCGGTGGCGGTGGTGCTGGTGCTGGTCGTCTGGCAGATCCTGATCTGGGCGAAGGTCACCGACAGCTACAAACTGCCCTCGCCCGCCCAGGTGTGGGGCGAGGTGACCGACGCCTGGGCGCAGGGCACCCTGCTCGGCTTCATCTGGACGAGCGTCTCGCGCGGCATGCTGGGCTTCCTGCTGGCGCTCGTGATCGGGACTCCGCTGGGGCTCCTGGTGTCGCGGGTGAAGTTCGTCCGCGCGGCGATCGGCCCGGTCCTCTCAGGCCTCCAGTCCCTGCCGTCGGTCGCCTGGGTGCCGCCCGCGGTGATCTGGCTGGGGCTCAACGACACGATGATGTACGCGGTGATCCTGCTGGGCGCGGTCCCCTCGATCGCCAACGGCCTCGTCTCCGGCGTCGACCAGGTCCCGCCGCTCTATCTGCGCGCCGGCCGTACGCTCGGCGCTTCGGGTCTGCGCGGCACCTGGCATGTGGTGCTGCCCGCCTCGCTGCCCGGATATCTGGCGGGCCTGAAGCAGGGCTGGGCGTTCTCCTGGCGCTCGCTGATGGCGGCGGAGATCATCGCGTCGTCGCCCGATCTGGGCGTGGGGCTCGGCCAGTTGCTGGAGCAGGGCCGGGAGACCAGCAGCATGTCGATGGTCTTCCTGGCCATCTTCCTGATCCTCATCGTCGGTATCGCCATCGACCTGCTCATCTTCAGTCCGCTGGAGCGGCGCGTGCTGCGCGGCCGCGGTCTGCTGGTCAGGAGCTGAACGGGGATGTACGACGACCGTCCGGTGCTCCTCGTCGTCGCGCACGGCAGCCGTGACCCCCGCCATGCCGCGACCGTCCGTGCGCTGACCCGGCGGGTGCGGTCACTGCGCCCCGGGGTTCGGGTGGAGACCGCGTTCCTGGACTTCGCGGTGCCGTCGGTGCCGCGGGTGCTCGAACGGCTGGCCTCCGAAGGCGTACGGGATGTGGTGGCCCTTCCGCTCCTGCTGACCCGGGCCTTCCACGCCAAGTGGGACATCCCGGGGGTGCTGCGCGGGGCACCGGCCGGGATGCGGGTGCGCCAGGCGGAGGTGCTCGGCCCGTCCCCGCTGCTGCTGACCGCGCTGGAACGGCGGCTGTACGAAGCGGGGCTCACCCCGTCCCTGAAACGCTCGACGGGGCTGGTCCTGGCCTCGGCGGGCTCCACTGACCCGGAGGCGATCGCAGTGATCGCTGAAATTGCGCGGGAGCTGCGGCACACCGGTTGGTGCGCCGTGCGGCCTGCGTTCGCCTCCGCTGCTCTGCCCCGTACGGAGGACGCGGTACGGGAGTTGCGGGCATACGGCGCCGACCGCGTCGCGGTGGCGCCGTATGTCATCGCGCCGGGCCGGCTGCCGGACCGTATCGAGGCGGGTGCCCGCGCGGCCGGCGCCGATGTGCTGGCCGGTGTGCTGGGTCCCTGCGGTGAGCTGGCCCGGCTGCTGCTGGCCAGGTACGACGAGGCACGGGTGCGGGCGCCGGCGGCACTGAGCGCCTGACGCCGGGCGACGACGTGCGTGGCCCGTACCGTCACCGGCACGTCGGCGGGCACCACGCGGGTGCGCGGTGCCCGCCGGCGTGCGGTGGTTCTGCTGTCCGGCTTCCCTATCCGGCGCTGGTGGTCGCCGTGACCGTGGCCGCCGGGCCCACGCCCGCCGCGGTGACGGAGGCGACTGTCACGGTGTAGCCGGTGCCCGGCTTGAGACCGCCGATCACCCGGAACATCCCCTTGCCCGAGGGCTGTCCGACCATCGCGTCCCGGCCGGTGACCTCGATGGTGCGGCCGTCGGAGACCGTGAGGCGGTAGCCGGTGAGCTTGGCGTCACCCATGTTCTTGGGCGGCGTCCAGGCGAGGGTCGCGGCCGTCGCCTCGGTGCGGAGCTTCGGGCCCGTCGGCGCGTCGGGCAGCACGGTGACCGCCGTCGGGACGAGCGGGGCGGATGCGAGTGAGGGCGCGCTGCTCCCGTGCGCGTTGGCCGCGGTGACAGTGACGGTGAAGGGGCCGCCGCCGGCGGGGAGTCCGCCGATGCGAATGTACGCCAGCCGCTTGTAGTCGGCTGCCGACACGGTCTGCCGCGCGGCCTCGGTGCCGTCCGGCCGCAGGGCGTGCGCCGTGTAGCTGAGGACCGGCGAACCCCCGTCGGCGAAGACCGGGTTGAAGATGGCGTACAGGGCGTCCGCCCCTGCCGTGCTGGTACCGACCCTGGACGGCGCCTCGGGAACGGAGACGGCTCCCGCGGTGCGGCTGAGGACGTCCCGGTACGCGGGCTCGATTCCCGCGGCGGCGACGATCGCGGCGGGGGCGTCCGACGGTGCGGCCATGATGTGGTTGCCGGTCGTCACCAGCCCCTTGTTGTCGCCGTCGGCGGTGCCTTCCTCCCACCAGTTGTCCTTGACGAGCGTCGGGTCGTTGTTGCCGAGCTGGTCGCGGTAGTCGGTGTGACGGCTGGCGACATTGGCGTACGAGGCGCCGTAGAGCACATTGCCCTCGACGGTCTCGTAGGTGCAGCCGTTGTCGGTGTAGACGCTCTTGCCCAGGCCCCACTGGTCGTGGATGACATTGCCCGTGACCTTCTCGCCGTCTGCCAGCGAAGTGCCGGTCAGGCCCTGGGTGTAGATCCCGCCGCCGTCGTCGAACATCTGCATGTAGTCGAAGATGAGGTTGTCGCTCACCGCGTTGTCATGGCTGGCGTTGGGGGTCGCGGGTGAGCCGACCTTGTCGGGCCAGCCGCCCCAGCCCATGGAGATCGCGCTGTAGCCGAGATGGTCGAGCTGGTTGTGCGCGATGGTGTTGTGCTGGGTGTACCCGTTGAGAATGCCGACCGAGCCGTGGAACTCGCGCGGCAGGGCGTACAGATGGTTGTCCGTCACTTCGACGTGGTCGGCGGGGGTACTGCCGTCGACTCCACCGATCTCCAGGCCGTTGCCCGAGATGTCGGTGAAGGTGTTGCCCCGGACCCTGGAGTCGCTGGTTCCGGTGCCCAGTTGCAGGCCGGCGGCGCCGAGGTGGGTGAAGTCGTCGTCGCTGAATTCGATGCGGGTACCGTAGGTGAAGGAGACGTTCCCCGGCATCGGGGTCCAGGAGGCGAACGGGCAGGTGCCGCCCTTCACGAACCCGCAGAGGCCCTGGGTGGCCCAGCCGTTGGCGCCGGTGATGGTGTAGCCCGCCTGGATCTCGGAGAAGCCCTCGGGCTTGGACGGGGTCAGCCAGGTCGCGTAGCTGAACTGCACCCCGCGGAAGGCGACATCGTGGACCGGGGCGGCTGCGGTGCCCCGCCCGTCGACGAGCTTCTCCGCCGCCGCGGCCTCGACGTCCGCGTGCCGGATGTCCTCCCCCTTGCGCGGGAGGTAGTAGACCGTGTGGGCTGTACGGTCCAGGTACCACTCGCCGGGCTGGTCGAGGAGTTCGTAGGCGTTCTCGATGTAGGACGCCTTGGCGTCGTTGGTGAGATGTCCTGGGCCGACCATGGAGACGGTGCGCCCGGGGATGTCCGGGAACTCCACCCGCTTGTTGGAGTTGTCCCAGCAGGGCTGGGCCATGGTGAGCGTGGTGCCCTTGGCCGCGGCGATCCGGCAGCGGGGCTCGGTCCACTGGCCCAGGCCGTTGCGCTCGACGTTCCAGAGCTCCTCGCCGCTGGAGTACACGAATTCGGCGTCGGACGGGTGGCGCCAGTGGGCGATGGTGTCCACCGTCGTGGTGTACCCGGACGCGGTGGCGGTCAGCCCCACGGGCACCTCGCCCCGCGTGCGCTGGGCCCGGACTCCGTCGACGTACAACTGGCGGGTGTCGGTGAGCCCTTGGGGTGCGGGCGCCGAGTAGAGGCCGGGGCGCCCGTGGACCGGCTTCCAGCCCTGGACCTTCTTGCCGCCGCTGATGACGGTGGAGCCGGTGCCCTGCCAGATGATCCGGTGTCCGCCGCGCCCGGAGTCCCTCGCATCGAGGACGAGCGGCTCCGTCGTCCGGTAGGTACCCGACGCGAGGTGAACGGTGAGATCTCCGTCGTGGCCGGCGGATCTGACCCGGGCCAGATCCCGGGCGCGCTGAAGGCTTCTGACGGGGTGGCGGGCGGTGCCCTGGGCGTGGTCGTCGCCGGACGGGGTGACATACACGTCCGCTGAGTGCGAACCGGCGGAGCCGCCGGCACCGGAGTCGGCTCCGGCCGCGGTCACGCTGCCAGGGACGCCGAGCGCCAGGACGGCGGAGAGAGCCGCGACAAGCGTGGCTCTTCGGGGTGCGAGCATCTTCCCTCCCATGGAATCAGGTTCATATGGCAGGAGAAAGGTAGGAGGGTTGAGATGCAGCGGTCAACGGATCCGACAAGAATGCCGATAGGATCCGACTGATTCCTTTCAGATCATCGGAGGACTCCGGGCGTCCGAACAGCCAACAGCAGGCCCCCGCTCAGCCGAAGTCGAGGCTGCCGGTGCGGGTGCGCTTCAGCTCGAAGAAGTCCGGGCACCCGGCGAGCACCCGCACGCTGTCGAAGATCCGGGCCGCCTCCTCGCCGCGCGGGATCGAGCCGAGAACCGGGCCGAAGTAGACGGCGCCGTCCAGGTGGAGCGTCGGGGTCCCGACGTAGGCACCCTCCGCCGGGTCCTTCCCCGCGTCGTGGCTGCGGCGGACCGCGTCGTCGTACGCCGTCGAGTGCGCCGCGTCCGCGAGGGCGGCGGGCAGTCCGGTCTCAGCGAGGGACTCCGCGATCACCTGGTCGAAGTCCTCGTTCTTCCCGGCGTGGATCCTGGTGCCGAGCGCGGTGTAGAGGTCGCGGAGCACCTGGTCCCCGTGCTCCTGGGCAGCGGCGACGGCCACCCGTACCGGGCCGATCGACTTGTCGACCAACTCGCGGTACCAGTCGGGCAGTTCGTTGCCCTCGTTGTGGAGGTAGAGGCTCATCACCCGGAAGCGGACGTCGATGTCCCGGTGCTGCTCGACCTCCAGGATCCAGCGTGAGGTGATCCAGGCGAAGGGGCAGGCGGGGTCGAAGTAGAAGTCGAGAGTCGTCATACGGACGAGGTTATGGCCGCAATGGCCTCCCCACGTGGGCCACTTGGGGAGGGATTCAGCGGGCCACTCCGGCCGGTCCTCGCAGCGCGGGGCGGCCGGGCTCACTTCATGCGGCACGTTCAGCACCGCTCCGCGTTCAGTACCGCTTCGCCGTTCAGTGCTGGGTCGCGTCGGCCACCAGCGCGGCCAGCTCGGCGGCCGGCATGGAGCCCGCGGGCCGGCGCTCTCGCGCGAAGGTGTTGGCCACCCGCTGGAGTACGTCGTTCACCGGGGTCCGCACCCCGTGCAGCCGGCCGAGCAGGGCGATCTCACCGTTGAGGAAGTCGGCCTCGATGGTGCCCGTGCCCCGGCTGAGGCTCTGCCACGAGGACCCGCCGCCGCGCGGCTGCCCCTCGACCGGTAGCTGGGTGATCCTGTCGCCGCGCGCCCGCTGCTGCTCCTCGGCACTCGCGGCCTCGATCCCGGCTGCTGCGTAGACGGCGCGCCCCTCGGCATCCGCCTGCCGGAGCAGCTCCTCCACGATGGCGTCAGCGGTGGGGTCCGTGCCGTGGATCCCGCAGGCCGCCGTGAGCGAATTGACCAGGTTCGAGAGGAGTTTGCCGTACTTCCAGCGCATCACGTCGGGGACGACCGGCGCCTCGAACGGGGCCTTCTCCAGATCCGCCGCGATCTGCCGGGCGGTACGGTCCGTGCCCTCCGGATAGCGGCCGATGTGCAGTATCCCGGAGAGCGGGGAACCGCCCGCGGCGACGGAGCCCGGCTCCAGGAAGGTCGCGGGCAGCCAGACGCACAGGCCGTACACCCGGCGGAAGCTGCGCAGCGCGAGGCGTTCGCTCTCCACACCGTTCTGCGCGCAGACCAGCGGGAGCACCTCGGCGGCCGTCGCGCCGGTCCCGGCCACCGGGCGCGGGCCCCAGGCGTCGAGGGCCGCGACGCTGTCCTGCGTCTTCACCGTCAGGACCAGGACGTCATCGGGGCGCAGTTCCACCGCTTCGGGGCCGTCGGCGACCGGCAGTGCGAGTGTGCGGGCACCCTCCGGGGTCGCGATCCGCAGCCCGCCGTCCCGGAGTGCCTCGTAGTGCGCCCCGCGGGCCACCAGAACCACTTCGCTGCCGCTCTCGGACAGCTGTCCGCCGATGATGCCGCCGACCGCGCCGGCTCCGATGATGATGTAGCGCATCCCCGGACTCTGGCACAGCCGGACGGCGCCGGGCCATGATCCAAGGCACATTCCGGCCCCTTGCCGGGCCTCCCGTACGGCGTCCCGGTCCCCGTACGGCGTCCCGCTCCCGGCACCGCGCAGCCGGCCGGACCGGGAGCAGCCGGGCGCCGTCGGCGCGCTGCGGCCGGAGGGTAGGATCCGGTACATCGGCCTGGACACGATGACCGCCGACCAGCTTGAGCAGGCGCTGTCCCCGACCGGGACCGTCTCGGCGCAGAGCCGCCTCCCTCTCCTCGACCGCGCGTCGGCTGGCGTACGAGCGGAGTGCGAGACGCGCGGCCTCGCCTTTCTGCCCTGGTTCCCGCTGCCGGACGGCGCGCACCGGCCGGTGAGGCCCCCTCGGTACTCACCCCGGCAGCGGGCCGCCATGGCGCCGACCGAGAAAGAGACTGAAGGAGCTGAACGACCTGTGAGCACCGTCGTGATCCGTGCGGACGACGTCGATTTCGTACGGGACGGGAACCTGCTGCTGGACTCGGTCTCGCTGACCGTGCACAGCGGGGAGCACTGGGCGCTGCTCGGTGCCAACGGCGCGGGCAAGTCGACCCTGCTCGGGCTGTTGGGCGCGGTGGCGCACCCCACCCGGGGCAGGGTGGAGATTCTCGGGCGGACACTCGGCCGGGTGGACCTGCGGGAACTCCGCTCCCATCTGGGGCACATCAACCCGCGCCATCCGCTGCACTCACCGCTGCGGGTCCGCGATGTCGTGCTGACCGGTCTCACCAACTCCATCGAGCCCGTGCCGCGCTGGTCGCCGACCGATGAGCAGGTCAAGCGGGCCGACCGGCTGCTGACCATGCTGGGTATGGGCGGCGAGAAGGCCGAGTCGCGCTGGCCGACGCTGTCGCAGGGCGAGCGGGGGCGGACCCTGATCGCCCGCGCGCTGATGCCGAGCCCCCGTCTCGTACTTCTCGACGAGCCGGCCACCGGACTGGACCTGGCCGCCCGCGAACAACTGCTGACCAGCCTGGACGAGCTGCGCGCCGAGCACCCGGAGCTGGCGACGATCCTCGTCACCCACCATCTGGAGGAGCTGCCCGCGTCCACGACGCACGCGATGCTGCTACGCGGTGGCGCCTGCCTGGGCTCGGGGCCGGCCGACGAGGTCCTCACCACCGACCAGGTCAGCAAGTGCTTCGACCATCCGGTGCGGATCACTCGCACGGACGGCCGCTGGGCGGCCCGTTCGGAGCGGGCCGCCCAGCGCTGACGGCGGGTCACGGCGGATGGCGAGGGGCGCCGGTCAGCCGCCGGTCATCTCGGCCAGCTTGAGCACGGTGTTCCAGTTGCGGGAGGTGCCGATGACTCCCTTGTTCACGCCGGGCCTGCTCAGGGCCTGAGCGAGCTTGGAGCGGCCGAGCCCGTCCGGGGCGTACAGATAGAGCGCCCTGTCGCCGAGCCTGAACTCCTCGGGCAGATAGGCTTGCTGGTCGATCGCGGCGTACCGCTCGGGCCCGACGGGGCCGGACAAGTAGGTGACATGCAGCTGCTTGCCCTGGAGTCCGGCCGACTGGAAGGGGCAGTCGTCGGCCACGGCCCGCAGATAGCGGGCGCCGCGGACCAGGCAGTCCACCGTGAAGCCGAAGCGGTCGGCGATGGCCTCCTGCACTGCGGCCGCCAGCTTGTCCTCGCCGGCCGTTTCACTGCTGAAGACGGCGTTCCCGCTGTTGAGGTATGTACGGACGTCGTCGTGGCCGAGTCCGGTGAGCAGCTCTCTGAGGTCCGCCATGGGGACCTTCCTGGTGCCGCCCACGTTGATCCCGCGCAGCAGTACCGCGTATCTGGTCGTCATGGGGACGAAGATAGACGGCGCGCTCCCCGCGGGCAGCCGCTTCCCCCGGCTGCTGCTGCGGCAGCGCGCGCTGCCGGTGCGGGGGCGCGGGGGCACCGGCCGGCAGGGCCTACTGTGCGGGCAGTTCCGCCTCGATGAGGTCGGCCGCGCGCCGGGTGCCTCCTTCCGCCGCCATCTCGGCACCGATCCGCGCGAGCCGCCGGGCGACCTCCGGGTCGTCGGCCAGGGCGAGCACCGCTTCGCGCAGTGTCGCCGCGGTGGCATCGGCCATCGGTATGTGCCGGGCCACGCCCAGCGACTGGAGCATGTCCGCGTTGGAGAACTGGTCCACGGCCTGCGGGACGGCGACCATCGGGGTCGCCGTGGCCAGCCCCTCCTGGCTGCCGCCCGCACCCGCGTGGGTGATGAAGGCGTCAGCCTGCCGGAGCACGGCCGGCTGCGGGACCCAGCGCGCCACCTCGAAGTTGTCCGGGACCGGGCCCAGTTCGGAGACCTCGACGTACTTGCCGATCTGGAGCACCACATGCCAGCCGGGCAAGTCACCGAAGGCCGCTATGCACTCGCGGTAGAAGCCGGGCTGCTTGGTGAAGGTCGAGCCGAGCGAGACGAGCAGCACCTTCTCGGCGCCCTCCGGACGCTGCCAGTCCGTCTGGGCCTCGGGGTCGCCCTGGCAGCTGCCGACGAAGGTGTACGTGGTGTCGTCCACCCGGTCGGCGTTGGGCTGCATCGCGCGCGGGATGAGGACGATGCTGCGGCGGGGGCGGCCGACGAACGGGTCGGGGTGCTCGTCGATGCCGTTCTCCTCCAGCCAGGCGTGGAAGCGCGCGTAGTAGGCCCGGCCCCGCTCGGTCGCCATGAGCTGGGCGACCACCGGCTCGCCGACCTCCTCCTCGTACCCCTGCCAGGCGACAAGGTTCGGGGAGAGCGAGATGCCGGGGATGCCCCAGCGGCGGGACAGCACCCTCGCCGGGTAGGAGGTGATGTCGTGCAGGATCAGGTCGGGTATGCCCACGCCGTCCGGCCCCTCGTGCGCCTCGGTCAGCTGCGGCAGCGCCGCGATGGCGTCGCGGAGGAACGGCTCGATGTTCTCGATCACCTCGGTGCCCCAGGCCTCGGGGTCGTCGTCGGTGGGCAGGGTCGACGTGTAGATGACGGGCTCGGCGCCGGTCTCCGCGACCTTCTCGGCGAAGGAGGCCGGGATCGCGTAGGTGACGCGGTGGCCGCGGGCGACGAGTTCCCTGATCACTTCGATGCTCGGGTTCACGTGCCCGGCGGCCGCGATGGAGAACATGGCGATATGGGCACGCTTCGGTGAAGTCATGCCACGACGGTAGGCGAGACGAGACGTCTCGTGCAACTTAATTGGACGGAGCCCAGGACCACCCTCGGATGCCGGGCCCCGCCTGCACGGATGCGAAACTTGGCCCGTTCCAACGAGAGCGGGAGACACCACATGGACGAGTCAACGGCGCGGGACATACTGCGCACGGCCGGTCTGGCGAAGGACGCGGAGCTGCTGGCGCTGGGCGAGAACGCGGTCTTCGCGGACGGCGGGCTCGTCATCAAGGTGGGCAGGGCCCCGGAACTGCTGGAGCGCGCGGAGCGCGAACTGTCCGTGGCGGGCTGGCTGGCGGAGGCGGGCATCCCCGCGGTGCGCGCGGCCGAGCCGTCGCCCCGGCTGGTGGACGGGCACCCGGTCACGCTCTGGCACCGGCTCCCCGACGCGGTCCGCCCGGCCGGACCCGCGGACCTCGCGACACTGCTGCGCTCCGTCCACACGCTGCCCGCACCGGACTTCGCGCTCCCCCGGCGCGAACTCCTGGGCGGGGTCGAACGCTGGCTGCGGCTCGCGGGCGACGCCGTCGACCCGGCGGACGCGGACTACCTCCGCGAGCGCCGCGACGGCTTCGCGTCGGCGGCGGCCGCACTGACACCCCGTCTCACCCCGGGCCCGATCCACGGCGACGCGCTCCCGCGCAACGTCCATGTCACCCCGCAAGGGCCGGTCCTGGTCGACCTGGAGACGTTCTCGTCGGACCTGCGGGAGCACGATCTGGTCGTCATGGCCCTCTCCCGCGACCGCTACGGGGTGCCCCCGGAGGCGTACGACTCCTTCGTCCGCACCTACGGCTGGGACGTCCGCGAATGGGAGGGCTGCACGGTCCTGCGCGGCGCCCGCGAGACGGCAAGCTGCGCCTGGGTCGCCCAGCACGCCCCGGCCAACCCCCGGGCGCTCGACGAGTTCCGCCGCAGGGTGGCATCACTGCGCGAGAACGACCCCGGGGTCCGGTGGTATCCGTTCTAGAGGCCGCATCGGCCGCTCAACGGCGCCGCCCGGCCCTGGCCAGCACCCGCCGTCCGGTCCCTGCGCACCGCAACGAGCTTCTGCGTACCCGCCCGTTCCGCCCCACCGGCTCCGCCCGGCCCGCTCCGTCTCACCGGCTCCGGGGGATGACCGGCCAGGCCGCCTCGACGACCGCCGCCGGGTCGGCGGTGCGTCGCAGATATGCCTCCAGCGAGGCCGACTGCTCGGCTGCCGCACGTACCTGGAGGCCGTGCAGGTCCGCCAACGGCATCGTCCCGACGGGCTGGTGCAGCTCCCCCATGCGGCGCACCACCCGGACGGCGGCCACCGCGTCCGCGCTCGCGTCGTGCGCGTCGTCGAGCGCCACCCCGTAGTAGGCGCACAGCGCCTGGAGGGCGCGCTTGCCCCTGCGGTACTTGTCGACGTGTTTGTCGATCACCAGCGGATCGATGACGGGCGACGGCACAGTGCCGAGCCGCTCGCTGACCGACGCCACCCCGTGACGCCGGCACTCACGGTCCAGCAGCGACAGGTCGTACCGCGCGTTCATCACCACCACCGGGACCCCCGAGCGCAGCACCTCGGCGACCGTGTGAGCGATCTCCTCGACGGCGGAGGCCGCCCGGGCCCCGTGCTCGCGGGCGTGGTCCGTCGAGATGCCGTGGATCGCCGCCGCCTGCTCGGGTATCGCGACCCCGGGGTCGATCAGCCAGGTGCGCTGCTCCTCGATGCCGCCGTCCGCGTCCAGCCGTACGACCGCCGCCGTGACGATGCGGTCGGTCTCGACGTCGGTGCCTGTCGTCTCCAGGTCGAAGCCGACCAGTGGTCCCCGGTGCCAGCTCATGGCGGCCCTCCTTGATGGTGCGTCGTTGTACGTCCCCCAGCTGGTGACCACCCTCGCACGCGCCACTGACAACGGGTCCGGCCGCCCGGTCACCGGGCCGGCGGCGCGCCCCGGGGCGGTCGAGCGCGGCGAATCCCCCGGCCGCCGGACGGCCCCGTACCCCCTGAGGGGCACCGCACTCCCGGTGAGGCCCTGTCAGGAAACCGGCCGCGAATCGCCCCATACGGACTCGAACTCGTCCCGGTACGTCTCGAAGAGGCCGTGCTCCGAGTCCTGCCCGTGCCGGACCACCGCACGCCCGCCGCCCCGTAGCACCAGGACCGGCGCCTCCATCCCGCGCGCCCGGCGCAGATACGACTGGACGACCGCGAGACCGTCCGCACCGTCGCCGTCGACCAGGCAGGCCATGAAGCGCGGCGTCTCGTCGAACACATGGATCTCGAAGGCCCCGGGATCCCGGAGCCGGGACCGCACCCGGCGCATGTGCAGGATGTTCGTCTCCACCGCGCGGCTCAGTTCACCCTTCTTGAGCCCCAGTTCCCGCTCGCGCCGCTTGACCGCGCTGCTGGCGGGGTTGAGGAAGAGCAGCCGGACCCGGCACCCCGACTCGGCCAGCCGGACCAGCCTGCGGCCCGAGAAGTTCTGGACGAGGAGGTTCAGGCCTATCCCTATCGCGTCGAGCCTGCGCGCCCCGCCGAACAGGTCCTCGGCGGGGAGCTGCCGCTGGAGCCGGACGCGGTCCGGGTGGACGCCGATGACGTCCGCGTACCGGTCCCCCACCAGGTCCTCGACCGCGTCCACCGGGAGCCGGTCGGCGGACGGCGCGCCCGACCCCGCGCCCAGGATGTTCAGCAGGCGTGACGAGGCCCGTTCGGCCTGGGCCAGCACCGCCTCGGAGAGCGCGCGGTTGCGGGAGACCACGTTGCGGGTGACCTCCAGCTCGTCCAGGGCCAGTTCCACGTCGCGCCGGTCGTCGTAGTACGGCTCGAAGCACGGCCAGTGCTGGACCATCAGCTCGCGCAGCTGCGGCAGGGTGAGGAAGCTCAGGACGTTGTCGTCGGCCGGGTCGAGCAGATAGCCCTTGCGGCGCGAGACCTCCCGTACGGCTACGGCGCGCTGCACCCACTCCTGGCCGGCCGGGCCCGCGGCCGCGACCACCCAGTCGTCGGCGTGCACCGGTTCGTAGATGGGGCGCAGCACGGCGGCCACCACCGCGCGGAGGCGCTGCTCGACCAGGTTCAGCCAGATGTAGGCGCGCCCCGCGCGCTGCGCCCGGGTCCGCACCTCGTTCCAGGCGCCGGCGTCCCAGTCGAGTTCCGCCCCGATCTCCACCGGCCTCGCCAGGGAAACCGCCCCGGGTGGGACACCTGCGGAGCCCCCGTCGTGACCCGGGTCACCTGGGGGCAGCTCCAGCCCTCCCGAGCCCACCCGCGTACCGCCTTTCACTGCCCCTGCAACGATCAAGGAAGGGTACTCCGCGCGCGGGAGCCGGTGCAGCCGGATGCACAGCCTACTTTCCCAACTCCCGTATTCGCGGTGACCGTTCTCCCCGGCCGCACGGGGCCGAGTGAGGGGATTCATAGTGGTTCGTGGCGAGGACGCGCTGACACGCGTGACTCGGTGCCTGATGTGGAAGAGTCGTGCCCATGCAGGTCTGGCCGGGACAGACATACCCGCTCGGTGCCACGTACGACGGCGCCGGGACCAATTTCGCGGTCTTTTCGGAGGCCGCCGACCGAATCGAGTTGTGCCTGCTGCACGACGACGGCTCAGAGACGGCGGTGGAGCTGAGGGAGACGGACGCCTTCGTACGCCATGCCTATCTGCCCGGCATCATGCCGGGCCAGCGGTACGGGTTCCGGGTGCACGGCCCGTACGCGCCGGAGAGCGGGCAGCGCTGCAACTCGGCGAAGCTGCTCCTCGATCCGTACGCCAAGGCGGTGAGCGGCGAGGTCAGATGGGACGAGTCGGTGTACGGCTACCACTTCGGCCGGCCGAACTCGCGCAACGACCTGGACTCCGCCCCGCACACCATGACGTCGGTGGTGGTCAACCCGTACTTCGACTGGGGCGACGACCGGCTGCCACGGACCCCGTACCACGAGACGGTGCTCTACGAGGCCCACGTGAAGGGCCTGACCATGCTCCATCCGGCGCTCCCCGACGAGATGCGCGGGACGTACGCGGCGCTGGCGCACCCGGCGGTCATCGAGCATCTGACCGGGCTCGGGGTCACAGCGCTGGAGCTGATGCCCGTTCACCAGTTCGTCAACGACCACCGGCTGGCGGACAGCGGGCTCTCGAACTACTGGGGCTACAACACGATCGGGTTCTTCGCCCCGCACAACGCGTACGCCTCCTGGGGTGACCGCGGTGAACAGGTGCTCGAATTCAAGCAAGCGGTACGGGCGCTGCACGAGGCCGGGATCGAGGTCATCCTCGACGTGGTCTACAACCACACGGCGGAGGGCAACCACCTGGGCCCGACGCTCTCCTTCCGCGGCCTGGACAACGCCTCCTACTACCGGCTGACGGACGATCCGCGCTACTACATGGACACCACGGGCACCGGCAACAGCCTGCTGATGCGCTCCCCGCACGTCCTCCAGCTGATCATGGATTCGCTGCGCTACTGGGTGACCGAGATGCACATCGACGGCTTCCGCTTCGACCTGGCGGCGACCCTGGCCCGGCAGTTCCACGAGGTGGACCGGCTGTCGTCCTTCTTCGACCTGGTGCAGCAGGACCCGGTGGTCTCCCAGGTGAAGCTGATCGCGGAGCCGTGGGACGTGGGCGAGGGCGGCTACCAGGTGGGGAACTTCCCGCCGATGTGGACCGAGTGGAACGGCAAGTACCGCGACACCGTACGGGACCTGTGGCGGGGCGAGCCGCGCACGCTCGCGGAGTTCGCCGGGCGGCTGACCGGCTCGTCGGACCTGTACCAGGACGACGGGCGGCGCCCGCTCGCCTCGATCAACTTCACCACCTGCCACGACGGGTTCACGCTGCACGACCTGGTGGCGTACAACGACAAGCACAACGAGGCGAACGGCGAGAACAACCGGGACGGCGAGAGCCACAACCGGTCCTGGAACTGCGGCGCCGAGGGCGACACCGACGACCCCGGGGTGCTGGAGCTGAGGGGCCGCCAGATGCGGAACTTCGTGGCCACGCTGCTGCTCTCGCAGGGGGTGCCGATGCTGAGCCACGGCGACGAGTTCGGCCGTACGCAGCACGGCAACAACAACGCGTACTGCCAGGACAGCGAGCTGGCCTGGGTGCACTGGCCAGGGTCGGAAGGGGCCGCGGCGGAGGAAGGCGGCTCCGCGGAGGAAGGCTCAGGCACGAGCACCCTGCTGGCCTTCACCCGTGCGATGGTGGCGCTGCGCCGCGAGCATCCGGTCTTCCGGCGGCGGCGCTTCTTCCACGGCCGCCCGGTGGAGGGCACCCACGACGACCTCTCCGACATCGCCTGGTTCACCCCGGAGGGCGAGGAGATGGTCCAGCGCGACTGGCAGGCGGCGAACGCCAAGGCCCTGTCGGTCTTCCTGAACGGGAACGCCATCTCGGAGCCGGGGACGCGCGGCGAGCGCATCGCCGACGACTCGTTCCTGCTGATGTTCAACGCGAGCGCGGAGGAGATCGAGTTCCTGGTGCCGGTGAACCACGGCAGGCAGTGGGAGGTCGTCGTGGACACGGCCCATGAGGACGGTGTGCCGTCGGGGCCCGGCCCGAAGGTGGACGCCGGGGACCGGCTGGCGCTGATCGGACGGAGCCTGGCCGTGCTGAAACGGCCGGCCTGACCGGCTGCGGTGGGGTGACACCGGTCTGACGGGCCGCCAGGTGGACGGCGCCGGCCTGACGGGCCGCCGGGTGACAGGGAGCCCGCGAAACGGGGTACGTAGGTTCCCATGACGCCCACTGCGACGTACCGGCTCCAGATCCAGCCGGAGTTCCCGTTCCCGGCCGCCGAGGCAGCGGTGCCGTATCTGGCGGCCCTCGGTGTCTCGCACCTCCATCTGTCGCCCGTGCTGGACGCCGTCCCCGGCTCCACGCACGGCTACGACGTCGTGGACCACACCCGGGTCCGCGACGAGCTGGGCGGCGAGGCCGGGCTGCGGGCGCTGGCCCACACCGCGCGCACGCACGGGCTCGGGCTCGTCGTGGACATCGTGCCGAACCACATGGCGGCGGCCCCCCGGTTCAACCGGCCGCTGTGGGAGGTGCTGCGCGAGGGGCCGGTCTCGCCGTACGCGCGCTGGTTCGACATCGACTGGGAGGCGGGCGGCGGCAAGGTCCTGCTGCCCGTGCTCGGCCACCGGCTCGGTGACGAGCTGGAGCGGCTGCGGGTCGACGGGGAGGTGCTGCGCTATTACGGCCAGGCCTTTCCGCTGCGCGAGGGCACGGCGGGGCTGCCGCTGCCCGAGCTGCTCGACGCCCAGTGGTACCGGCTCACCTGGTGGCGGCTCGCCCGCACCGAGCTCAACTACCGCCGCTTCTTCACCATCTCCGACCTGATCGGGGTGCGCGTCGAGGACCCGGCCGTCTTCGACGCCACCCACGCCAAGATCCTGGAGCTGATGGACGACGGCGTCATCGAGGGGCTGCGGATCGACCACCCGGACGGGCTCGCCGACCCCGGCGCGTATCTGCGGCGGCTCGGCGAGGCGACGGGCGGGCGCTGGACGGTCGTGGAGAAGATCCTCACCGGCGAAGAGCAGCTGCCCGCCGACTGGGCGGTCGCGGGGACCACCGGTTACGACGCGCTGCACCGGATCGACGGCCTGTTCACCGACCCGGCGGGCGCCGACGAGCTGGTGCGCCGCTACCGGGACTACGCGGGTGCCCCCGGCGACCGCGGCGGCTACTGGGAGTCGACGGTCCGCCGGGCCGCGTACAAGGTCATCACCCATGAGCTGGCGGCCGAGACCGCCTTCCTGGTCCGCACCGCCGAGCGGATCTGCGCGGCGGACCCGGCGCTGCGCGATCACGCGCCGTGGGCGCTGCGGGCCGCGCTGCGCGAGCTGCTGGTACGGATGCCCGTCTACCGGCCGTATGTGACCGCGGGCGGGCCGACGCCCGACACCGCGGAGGCCACGCTGGACCCGGATACGGTACGGCAGGCCGCCGCGTCCTTCACCGTGCCCGAGGAGTCGGCCGCCGTCGGGGTCGTACGGGACCTGGCGCTCGGCAGGCTGGGCGGCGGCCCCGACCGCGCCGCCTTCTGCGCCCGGTTCGCGCAGACCGCTTCGGCGCTGCGCGCCAAGTCCGTGGAGGACACCGCCTTCTACCGGTACGCGCCGCTGGTGTCGGCGGGCGAGGTCGGCGGCGACCCGGGGGCTCCGGCGGTGAGCCCGGCGCGGTTCCACGCGTTCTGCGCGCGGGCGGCCCGCGACTGGCCGGCCGGCGGGACGGTACTGACCACGCACGACACCAAGCGGAGCGCGGACGTCCGGGCGCGGATCGCGGTCCTCACCGAGTGCCCGGAGCAGTGGGCCGCGCTGCTGGACCGGCTGACCACTCCGGCACCCGATCCGCAGCTGGCGTGGGTGGCCTGGCAGAGCGCGTTCGGCTTCGGGCTGCCCGACCGGGACCGGCTCGGACCCGCGCTGCTGAAGTCGGTGCGCGAGGCGGGGCTGCACACCAGCTGGACCGAGCAGGACGAGGCGTACGAGCAGGCGGTCGCCGACTTCACGGCGGCGGGGCCCGCGGGTCCCCCGCAGTCGGCCGTCGCCGCGTTCGCCCGCGGGCTGGCCCCGTACGTACGGGCCAATGTGCTGGGCGCCGCGCTGGTCCACCTCACGATGCCCGGCGTGCCCGACGTCTACCAGGGCACGGAGGGCACGTACATCGCACTGGTGGACCCGGACAACCGCAGGCCGCCGGTGCCCGTCGACCCGTCGGACGAGAAGCTGGCGCTGACGACCACGGCGCTGCTGCTGCGCCGCGACTGCCCGGAGGTCTTCGGCGAGTCGGGGACGTACGCACCGCTGGCGCCGGAGGGCCCCGCGGCGGACCACTGCCTGGCCTTCTGCCGCTCGGGCGAGGCCGTCACCGCGGTGACCCGGCTGTCACTGCGGCTCGAACAGGAGGGCGGCTGGCGCGACACGGAACTGCCGCTGCCCGCCGGGGTGTGGCTCGATCTGCTGGCGCCTGAGCGGGAGTTCACCGGGCGGGTCGCCCTGAGCGAGCTGTTCGCCGTACGGCCGGTGGCGCTGCTCAAGCGGGTCGTACCGGCGTCCGCGGCCGGGTGAGCGTCCCCGGCCCCCGCTGAACCTCCGTACGCAGCACAGTGGTTGAGCGGCCACCGGGGTCACTGCGCCGAGAGCCGGAAGTGGATCCGTCCGAAGCCGACCGAGTCCCCGTCGCGTACGGCGACCGCGCCGGTGACCCGGTGTCCGTTGACCGTCGTCCCGTTGGCCGAGCCGAGGTCGCGCAACACCCACAGCCCGGCCTGCACACCGAGTTCGGCGTGCATCCGCGACACCGTCTCGTGGTTCAGCCGCAGGCCGTTGACCGGGTCGCGGCCTATGCGCAGCGGGTACGGACCGGGCGCGGGCAGCAGCAGCTTCGGCAGCCGCTCGGTGACCCAGGCCCTGCGCATCCGGCCGGGGAAGGCCGACACCTGGCCCACCGCGCCCAGCAGCCGGTGCGACCAGCCGGTCCCGCTCTCCAAGTCCGCGGTGAGAGCGGCCAGTTCGTCGGACCTGCGGGCCGCCAGGGCCAGTTCCATCCGGTGCATGAAGGTGTCGTGGGAGAGCTTGCCCTGGACCGCGCCCTCCTTGAGTACGCCGACCACCCGGTCGCGCTCGACGTCGGACAGCCGGGCAGGAGCCGTGTTCGGCTCATGGGCGGGCGCCGGGGGCTCTGAAGAGGACATCACAGGATTGATTGTCGGCCGGACCCGATCGAGGTGTCCAGGCGCCCCCGGGTTTGCGATATCCATGTGACCACGCCGGACATCGATTGTTACGGTCTGCGGACATCCCCCTGTCCCAGGAGCCGAATTGCCCGACCAACCGCACGGCCACGAGCTGGTGATCCGCCCGTTGACCGGGCCGGACGAGCTCGCCCTCTTCCGCAGCCTGCCCTACGTCCTCGACCATGAACTCGCCGACGACCTCGCGGGCGGCCTGCGCCGTCCCGAGTGGATGTGGGTGGCACTGCGCGGCGACCGCGTACTGGCACGGGCCGCCTGGTGGGCCCCCGCGCCCGGCGCCGCCCCGTACACGCTCGACTTCTTCGATCTGGACGACAGCCTGCCCGAGCCGGAGCGCGGCGAGACCGGCGTGCGGCTGCTGGAGACGGCGATGGCGCGGCTCTTCCCCGCCGGGTCGGAGCGCCCCGAGTACGGCCGGTTCATCCCGCCGGACTGGCATACGGACCCGGTCGCACGCGATGTGGTCGAGGCGCGGATGCGGGCGGTGGAGCGGACCGGGGCGCGGCTGCTGGTCGAACGGCTCCGGCTGGAGTGGACGCCCGGAGCGGCGGTGGCTCCGGTGCCCGGTGGCCGGCTGGCCTTCCGCGCGGTGCGCGACCGGGAGGAACTCGTCTCGCTGATGACGCGGGTCGCCGAGGGCTCACTCGACGCCCATACCCGGATCTCGCTGGCGTCCGGGCTGAGCCCGCGCGCGGTGTCCGATGCGCAGTACGACGAGGAACTGGCCGGCTACCGCAGTCCGGGCGACTGGTGGCGGATCGCGGAGCTGCCGGACGGGGATCCGGTCGGTTTCGTGATCCCCGCACGCAACAACTACCACGCGATCATCGCGTACATCGGGGTGCTGCCCGGCCACCGGGGACACGGGTACATCGACGAGATCCTCGCCGAGGGGACCCGGATCCTCGCCGGCCAGGACGTGCCGCGCATCCGCGCGTCGACGGACGTGGGCAACGTCCCGATGGCGCGGGCCTTCGAGCGGGCCGGCTATGTGAACTTCGGGCGGGCGGTCAACATGGTGTGGGAGTGACCTGAACCGCCGGGGCGGCCTACGGATTGGAGCCGGCCCCGGCGGCTTCGCCCAGCCAGTCCAGGCGGCGCTGCTGCTCGGGCGGGATGGCGGCGTCCTCGCCGCGCGGGCCGACATTGAGCAGCAGGTTCCCGCCGTCGGACCGGACCGTCCCGAGCAGCGCGGCCAGCGCGTCACGGCCGATGAAGGAGTCCTCGCCCGAGTTCCGGTTGTAGCCGAAGCTGTGGTCGATGCCGCGGGTGATTTCGAAGGGGTCGGGGCCGGTGTAGCGGGAGTACTCCGGTGTCCTGAAGTCGTAGTACGGCGGCTTCTTGGGTACGAAGCCCTCGTCGCTGACGACGGTGCGGCGCTCCCAGCTGTTGTACGCGGCCCGCAGACCGGGCATCCGCAGTGCCCGCCACAGCGGTGTGTACGGGTAGAGCCGGTCGTTGACGACGCCGTGCGGGACGGTGAACCGGTAGTACTCCACCAGGCTCCGGATCGCGGCGCGCCCGGCGGGCCAGGCGATGTCGTTCCAGAGGATGTCCGGGTGGTACCGCCTGATCAGCTCCCGCAGTTGGGCGTCCGCGTACGCCGGGTAGGCGCCGCGCGGGACGGCGGCGACGGTGTCGGCGCCGGTCGCGATGGGGCGCGGCTGGAACGTCCAGTCGAGGCCGCCGGAGTAGTAGACACCGAAGCGCAGCCCCTCGGCCCTGACCGCTTCGGCGAACTCACCGACGACGTCGCGCGGGGTGTGCCAGCCGGGGCGGTGGGGGTTGCGCACCTCCGACGGCCAGAGGCAGTAGCCGTCGTGGTGCTTGGTGACGAGGACCGCGTAGCGGGCCCCGGCCGCGCGGAAGCGGCGCGCCCAGTCCGCCGGGTCCCAGCCGCTGAGCGCGTCGGCGAAGTCGCCGCCGAACGCGGTGTACGGGCGGCTGCCGTAGGTCTCCCGGTGGTGTGCGGAGACCGGGCTGCCGGGGAAGCGCAGGGAGTTCTCGTACCACTCGCCGTACGAGGTCCAGCCGAGGTGTGCGCGCCCCGCGGGGTCGTACGGCGGGGCCCACCCCGGCACGGACGCGGGCGTCCAGTGCACAAAGATCCCCAGCCGAGCCTGTTGCCACCACGGAGCGAGCATGGTTGAAGTATTGATCATTTCTGGGGGTGTTCGTAAGGGCGTCCGGCCTGTGAACTGCGGATCACCTCGCGGTACCACCGGTAGGAGTCCTTCGGGGTGCGCCGCATCGTCTCGTAGTCCACATGGACCAGCCCGAACCGCTGGGCGTTCCCCTCGATCCACTCGAAGTTGTCGGTGAGAGACCAGGTGAAGTAGCCGCGGACGTCGACGCCCTCGGCCATGGCCGCGTGCAGGGCGCGCAGATGACCGTCGAGGAAGTCGATCCTGCGGGAGTCCCGCACGCCGTCGTAGCTGCAGCCGTTCTCGGTGATGTAGAGCGGCGGCAGCCGGTCGCCGTAGCGGCTCTCCAGCTGGATCAGCATGTCGCGCAGCCCGTCGGGGACCACCGGCCAGCCGAAGTCCGTGACGTCGTACCCGTCTATCTCCCTGATCCCGAAGGGCAGTTCGGACGGTATGCCGAACCCGGCGAAGGTGTCGAGGGCCTGCGGGGCCGGCGCGCCGACGAGGGTGGGGTTGTAGTAGTTGACCCCGTACCAGTCGAGCGGGGCCGAGATGATCTCCAGGTCGTCGGCGACCGGTCCCGGCATCAGGGCCGCGAAGTTCTCGTCGGGGTAGGCGCCGGTGAGGAGCGGGTCGGCGAACAGCCAGTTGGAGACCGTGTCGTAGAGCCCGGCCCCGAACCGGTCCTCCTCGCTCTCGCCCGCCGTCCAGACCGGGGTGTGCGAGACGGCGATCCCGATGTTCGAGGCCCCGGCCGCGCGCAGCGCCCCGACGGCGAGGCCGTGCGCGAGCAGCTGGTGGTGGGCGGCGGGCAGCGCGTCGAAGAGCAGCTTCCTGCCGGGGGCGTGCTCGCCCAGCGCGTAGCCGAGGAGCGTCACCTCGGCCGGTTCGTTGATGGTGATCCACATCGGGACCCGGTCGGCGAGGCGTTCGGCGACGGCGCCCGCGTAGTCGGCGAAGCGGTACGCGGTGTCGCGGTTGAGCCAGCCGCCGTCCTTTTCGAGTGCGAGCGGGGTGTCCCAGTGGTAGAGCGTCGGCGCGGGGGTGATGCCCCGGTCGCACAGCTCGTCGACGAGCCGGTCGTAGAAGTCCAGGCCCGCCGGGTTGAGTGCGCCCGAACCGTCCGGGACGACGCGCGGCCAGCTCACCGAGAAGCGGAAGGCCCCGGCGCCGAGCCCGGCGAGCAGCGCCACGTCCTCGCGGTAGCGGTCGTAGAAGCCGGTGCCGAGCGAGCCGTCGGCGCCGTCCTTGATACGGCCGGGGCGGGCGGCGAAGGCGTCCCAGCCGGACGGTCCCTTGCCGTCGGTACCCGCCGCGCCCTCTGTCTGGAAGGCGGAAGCGGAGGCACCCCACAGGAAACCGGGCGGGAAGGCGGGCAGTGGCGGAATCCTCATGGCTCGCGACCCTAATGGCCCGAGTGCGCTCGCTCCAGCCCCTGATCTTGTCAAGATGAGAGCTGCCGGCCGGCCGATGGCGGTCCCGACGACACGACCTGGTCCCGACGACACGACCGAGGGGAAGCTGTGCTGTTCGAGGTGTGGGCACCGGAGAAGAGCGAAGTCACGCTGGAGCTGGCCGGGCGGGAGCTCGCCATGGAGCGTGATCCGCTGCGGGCGGGCTGGTGGGCCGTCACCGCGGATGCCGCGGACGGCGACCACTACGGCTTCCGGCTGGACGGTGGCCCTGTGCTGCCCGACCCGCGCTCGCGCCGTCAGCCCGCGGGTCCCGACGGGCTGAGCGCCGTCGTCGCGCACGACGCGTACCGGTGGCACCAGGAGTGGCCCGGCCTGGCTCTGCCGGGCGCCGTGCTGTACGAGCTGCACATCGGCACGTACACCCCCGAGGGCACCTTCGACGCGGCGTCCGGGCGTCTTGACCATCTGGCCGCGCTGGGCGTCACCCATGTGGAGCTGATGCCGGTCTGCCCCTTCCCCGGCCGGCACGGCTGGGGGTACGAGGGGGTCTCGCTGTGGGCGGTGCACGAACCGTACGGCGGCCCGGACGGGCTGAAGCGCTTCGTCGACGCGGCTCACGAACGCGGGCTGGGGGTCGTGCTGGACGTGGTCCACAACCACCTGGGCCCGTCCGGCAACCATCTGCCCTCCTACGGCCCGTACTTCACCGACACTCACCACACCCCGTGGGGCTCGGCGGTGAATCTGGACGCGCCCGGCTCCGACGAGGTCCGGGCGTATCTGCTGGGGAGCGCGCTGGCCTGGCTGCGCGACTACCGGATCGACGGGCTGCGTCTCGACGCCGTCCACGCGCTCACCGACGGGCGGGCGCTGACCTTCCTGGAGGAGCTGTCGGCCGCCACCGACACCCTCTCGGCCGGGCTCGGGCGACCGCTCTTCCTGATCGCCGAGTCGGATCTCTGCGATCCCCGGACCACGACTCCGCGCGGGGCGGGCGGTCTTGGTGTGCACGCCCAGTGGAACGACGACTTCCACCACGCCCTGCACACCTCGCTGACCGGTGAATCCCAGGGGTACTACGCCGATTTCGCCCGCGCGCCGCTGGCCGCCCTGGCCAAGACGCTCACCCGGGTCTTCTTCCACGACGGTACGTACTCGACGTTCCGCGGCCGGACCCACGGCCGGCCCGTGCACCGCGTGTCGACGCCCGCGCACCGCTTCGTCGGCTTCTCGCAGAGCCATGACCAGATCGGCAACCGGGCACTCGGCGACCGGCTCTCGGCGACCCTGCCGCCCGGTCTGCTGGCGTGCGCGGCAACCCTGGTGCTCACCGGGCCGTCCGTGCCGATGCTGTTCATGGGCGAGGAGTGGGGGGCGGCCACTCCGTGGCAGTTCTTCACCGACCACACCGATCCGGACCTGGCGGAGGCCGTACGGAACGGCCGGCGCCGCGAGTTCGCCGAGCACGGCTGGGCGGAGGCGGACATCCCGGACCCGCAGTCGCCCGCCACCAGGGAGCGGTCCTGTCTGAACTGGGGCGAGCTGGACGGCGGCCACCACTCGCGGCTGCTCGCCTGGTACCGCGAGCTGATCGCGCTGCGCCGCACCTGCCCCGACCTGGTCGACCCGGATCTGGCCGCGGTCAAGGTGGCGTACGACGAGGACGACCGCTGGCTGGCACTCCGCAGGGGCGATCTGCGGATCGCGGTCAACCTCGGCGCCGGGGCCGCCCGGATCCCGCTGAACGGGCGCGGCGGCCGGATCCTGGCCTCCTGGGAGCCGGTCCGGCCGCCGGGCCCCGACGGTCTCCTCCTGCTGCCGCCGGAATCGTGTGTCGTACTGACGGATTCGTAGCGGCCCGTCATCGGTGAGGTGATGCGGGGCGGCTACTCGACGATCGCCAGCTCGCGCCGGGTGGTGTTCAGCCGCCGCCCGCCGTCCCCGGTGACGGTCACGATGTCCTCGATCCGCACGCCGAAGCGGCCGGGGAGGTAGATGCCCGGCTCGACGGAGAAGCACATACCGGGCACCAGCGGCTGCTCCTCGCCCTCGATCATGTACGGGGGCTCATGGGTGGTGACACCGATGCCGTGGCCGGTGCGGTGGATGAACCGCTCGCCGTACCCGGCTTCGGTGATGACCGCGCGCGCCACCCGGTCGATCTCCTGGCAGGCGATGCCGGGACGCACCGCCCGGCAGCCCGCGTCCTGCGCCTCGCGGACAATGTCGTGCACCCGCTGCTCCTCGGCGTCCGGGGCGCCGACGTGGACGGTGCGGGAGGTGTCGGAGCCGTACCCCTCCTTGAGGCCGCCGAAGTCCAGGACGACCATGTCGCCGGTCCCGATGACCCGTTCGCCCGCCTCGTGGTGCGGGTTGGCGCCGTTCGGGCCGGAGCCGACCACCGTGAAGTCCACCTGCGAGTGCCCGAACTGCCGCAGCAGCGCGGCCAGATCGGCCGCGACGTCGGATTCCCTGCGCCCGGAGAAACGGACCTTGAGGATCTCCTCGTACGTGGCGTCGGCCGCGGCGCCCGCCGCTTCGAGGCGGGCCAGCTCGGGCGCGTCCTTCACGGCCCGCAGCATCGGCAGGGCTTCCGTCAGCGACTGGTACGAGCTGTCGGGCAGGGCGCGCTGGAGCCCGAGCAGATGCATCGCCCATCCGTTGTCGCTGACCGCGAACCGGCCGTCCGGGCTGAGGAGCTCGGCGGTGATGCCGTACGGATCCTTCCCGTCCGTCCAGTCCAGCAGGGTGAGCGCGGGGGCGCCGACGGCGTGTTCGGCGTCCGCGGCCTCCAGCGTCGGTACGACGAGGACCGGGTCCTGGCCTGCCGTGATGACCAGCATGGTCATCCGCTCGGTGGCTGCGGTCGGCCGGTAGCCGGTGAGGTGGACGAGGTCGGGGCCGGGGGCGACGAGCACTCCGGCGAGTCCGGCGTCGGCCGCGCTCTGTGCGGCACGGGCCATACGGGCGCGGTAGTCGTCGGCGGTGAACGGTACGGGTTCGGTGGACATGGCCCCATCCTGCCGGGCCGCGCCCGCGGACGCGACGCGTTGTCGTGAGCAGTGTGCCTCTCAGAGGTGCGGCACGAGCAGGTCGGCCCGGTCCCTGGTGCGCTCGATGAGCCGGGCGTTGGCCTCGTCGGACCGGTGCACCCAGCGCTCGGCCTCCGCGCGGCTCCTGCCGTACCGGATGTGACGCTCGACGAGTCTCCGGACGCGGGCCTCGTTCCCGGGGCTCCGGGGGCTTTCGTCACCGATGAACCACGCCTCGTCGAGCAGGGCCCTCACACGCGGCCAGTGCAGCAGATAGTTCCCCTCGGTGATCACGAGCGGCACGCCGGGGTCGACCGCCACCGATCCCGCGACGGGTTCCTCCAGCGCGCGGTCGAAGGCGGGCGCGTACACCACGTCGCTGCCGGGCGTACGCAGCCGGGCGAGCAGTGCCACGTACCCGGCGTCGTCAAAAGTGTCGGGAGCGCCCTTGCGGTCGGCGCGGCCGAGGCGGCGCAGTTCGGCCCCGGCGAGGTGGAAACCGTCCATCGGCACCACGACGGCACTCGGCCCGAGCGCGTCGGCGAGACCGGCGGCGAGCGTGGACTTCCCGGCGCCCGGCGGGCCGGCGATGCCAAGGATCCGCCGGTGCCCGGCCCCGGCGAGCAGCCGGGCACGGTCGATGAGGTGCTGCGCAGTCATGGCGGCCATTGTCGCCACAGCTGGCGCCTCCGCGCGAGCGGGTACGTGAGCCGTACGGTTCGGTCGCCGTCCTCGAGGACCTCCACGGGAACCGGTGGGACCTTCTGCAACCGGCGTGAGAGTCATGTCGGACATGGCTGTTACGTTTCCCGTATGACGTTTTACGGACGTGCCATCGCTCTCCTCGTGGACCGGCCGGAGCTGGCCGAAGTGGCGGCGTTCCCCTTCGGTTTCGACGTGGCCGGGGCTGCGCACGGCGCGGCGGTCCGGCTGGCGTCGGGCGCCCCGCTGGAGGCGGTGGCCGGGGACGGTGCGGGTGGCACGTTCTTCGTGTGCGGCGGAGGGCCCGTGCTGTACGCATCGGGTGACGGCACGGCCGGGCTCGTCGCCGCGAGCGCCGACGAGGCGCTGGAGCTGGCGGTCGGGCTGCCCGGGTGGCTCGGTCTGGTGCGTCTGTCCCCCGCCGGGGCCGGGGCGGGACTGCCTGCCGCGGTGACCGCGTCGGAGGAGGCGATACGGGAGTCGCAGCCGGATCTCGACGCCCGGCGGGCCGCACTGCGCGGGGCGCTGGGGCTGCCCGTCCGCTCCCCCGCCGAGCTGTTCGCCCGGCTGCACACGGCCCTGCTCCGTACCGAGCCGGACCATCTGCTGCTCGACACGGCCGGCGGCCGGGCCCGCGCGCGGCTCGATCCGCATCCGCGCACGCCCCTGCGCGAGACGGTGCTGAGTCCCGGTCTGGCGGATCTGGCCCGGCTCCGCGACGACACGGCGCAGTGGGCCGAAGTGACGGGCGACAAGGCGCGGCGCGCCACGGTGCTGCGTGCGGCGCAGTTCGACCGGCAGGACCGCGATCTGCCGCTGCTGCGCTGTCTGCTGGCGGCCGAGACCGCTGATGCGGGGACGAGTGAGGAGCTGCGGCTCGCCGCCGTACTGGTCGCGCTGCACGGCAGCGCGGAGGATCTGCCGCTGCTGCGCGCCGCCCATGCCGCACCTCAGGCCGCCCGTTGGGGCCTGCCCGAGATCCCCGAGCAGCCGGGAGCCGTCGCGGAGTGGGCGCGCGGGCTCGACGGCTCGCACCTGGGCGATGACCCCGCACGGGAGCCTGAGCTGACCTGGATACGGCTGGCCAGGCGGCAGGGCCGCACCGAGCTCGCACGGGTGGCGCTGCTGCGCATCCTGGACGCAGCCGTAGCAGCCGCCTCCGGTGAACAGGCCGATCTGCTGCGGGTGCTGAGCGTCGAGCTGGAGGCGCTCGGCGACCTCGGCCAGGCGGCGCGCGCCCAGTCCGGGCACGCCGCTCTGGTGGACGAGCCGCGCGACCGGGGGGTGGCGTGCCGCAGGCTCGCCGAGCTCGAGCGGCGCACCGGTGACCTGCCGGCGGCCTGGCGGACCCTGCGGCCGGTCCCGGAGATCCTCGACACGGACGGTTCCGAGCGGCGGTGGCGGCGGCTGGGCCTGGGACGGATGGTCGCCGCCGAGCACTTCGAGCTCGCCCGGGCGGCCGCCGGCGCGGGAATCGCGCCGATCGCCCTGGAGTCGCTGGCCGTCGCCAGAGAACTGCACGCCGGAATGGGCAAGTCCGCCCAGCGGAGCCTCGGCATGCTGGCCCAGGAGACGAAGTGGGCCGTGGCCCGGCTCAAGTAGCACCGCGGGTGGGCCGTGGCCCGGCTGAAATCGCACCGCGCGGCAGCAGGCGGCGCGCTGTTCGGCTGTCCGGGCTTCGGCGGCAGGCACGCTTCCGTACCTGCCGCCGGAGCAATCCGTGTCCGCACAGCCGCGTCCGGCTCACGGTGCCCCCCGTCCCGGCGCCGCGACCGGCCCCCGGCCCGTCTCGTCAGACGGTGCTTCCGACCAGCTTGACCAGCCCGGTGACGGTGTCCGCCATCGCCTGCCGCCCGGCCTTGAGGTACTTCCGCGAGTCGACCGCATCGGGCTGCGCCGTCAGCACCTCACGGATCGCCGCGGTCATGGCGATGTTCAGCGCCGTACCGATGTTGACCTTGGCGATACCGCCGGTGACGGCCGCCGACAGTTCGGCGTCCGGCACCCCGGAGGAGCCGTGCAGCACCAGCGGCACGCCGACGGTATCCCGCAGCCTGCCGAGCAGTTCGTGGTCGAGGACCGCGGTGCGCGAGGTCATCGCGTGCGAGCTGCCGATCGCGACGGCGAGCGCGTCCACCCCGGACTCGGCCACAAAGGCGGCGGCCTCCTCCGGACGGGTCCGCGCTCCGGGTGCGTGCGCGTCCAGCGGCGCCGCCCCGTCCTTGCCTCCGACCTCGCCCAACTCGGCCTCGATCCACAGCCCCTGGGCATGCGCCCAGGCGGCCGCATCACGGGTCGCGGCGAGGTTCTCCGCGTACGGAAGGTGCGCTGCGTCGTACATCACCGAGCTGAACCCGGCGTCGGCGGCCTGCCTCAGCAGGGCGTCGCTCTTCACGTGGTCGAGGTGGAGGGCGACCGGTACGGCTGCCGCCCCGGCCAGTTCGGCGGCGGCGCGGGCCAGCGGAAGCACCTGGCCCTGCCGGTACTTCACCGCGTTCTCGCTGATCTGGAGGATGACCGGGGAGCCAGCCGCCTCGGCCCCGGCTATCACCGCCTCGGCGTGCTCCAGCGTGATGATGTTGAACGCGGCCACCGCGCCGCGCCGCGCGGCGGCGTCCGCGACCAGCGCGCCGCTCTCGGCAAGGGACATCGCTCAGCCCTCGGCGAGGATGACGGAGCGGGTGAGGTGACGCGGCGAGTCCGGGTCGAGGCCGCGCGCGGCCGCGATGGCGACGGCGAGGCGCTGTGCCCGTACCAGCTCGGCGAGCGGGTCGAGACCGCCGGCCACCCACATCCCGCGGGTGGAGCGGACCTGCTCCTCCAGGCCCTCGGGGGTCTCGCCGAACATCCAGGTGGCGGTGCCCTCGGTGGTGATGCTGATCGGACCGTGGCGGTACTCCATGGCCGGGTACGCCTCGGTCCAGGAGAGCGACGCCTCCCGCATCTTCAGCGCGGC
Source organism: Streptomyces sp. NBC_00466 (assembly GCF_041433995.1). NCBI lineage: Bacteria > Bacillati > Actinomycetota > Actinomycetes > Kitasatosporales > Streptomycetaceae > Streptomyces > Streptomyces sp. NBC_00466. The sequence goes on from NZ_CP107896.1 coordinate 645,005, forward strand.
CTCCTGCGCCAGGCCGTTGCTCCAGCCGCGGCCGAGGAAGGTGAACTGCGAGCAGTCCACGAGCCCTTCGGGCAGCGGCTCGGCGAGCGCGGTCCGCGCGTCGGCCACCACGGCGTCCGTGTGCAGGCCGAGGTGGGCGCGGAGCAGGGTGAGCGCGGTGGTGGCGAACCGGGTCTGGACGACGGACTGCTCGTCGGCGAAGTCGAGGACGACGATGTCGTCGGCGGCCTCCATGACCGGGGTCTTGGGGTCACCGGTGATGGCGGTCGTCCGGGCCTGTCCCCGTACCCTGCCGAGGAGTTCGAGCACCTCGGTCGTGGTGCCCGAGCGGCTGAGTGCGATCACCCGGTCGTAGCTGCGGCTGAAGGGGAACTCGGACGCGGCGAAGGCGTCGGTCTCCCCCTGGCCCGCCCCCTCCCGCAGCGCGGCCACGGCCTGCGCCATGAACCACGAGGTACCGCAGCCGACGATCGCGACGCGCTCCCCGGCGGCCGGCAGCGCCGCCGCCTGGCTCCCGGCCAGCGCCGCGGCGCGCTCCCAGCACTCGGGCTGACTGGCCAGCTCGTTCTGGACATGGCTCATGCTGATCCACCCCTCAAGGTAATGATTGTTTCTGCAAGATACTGCGTTGTTTCAAGCACAATCAAGCAAGTAAGCGTTTCTGGGTTAAGGTCACAGCGTTCCACCGAAGAGGAGAGTGCGAGAGATGTCCCAGTCCCGCGACGCGCGTTGGAAGGCACTCCTGGAACTGCTCGTCGAGCAGGGCCGCCTCGATGTCGAAGCGGCGGCTCTCGCCCTCGATGTCTCGGCCGCCACCATCAGGCGCGATTTCGACCAACTCGCCCAGCAGCAGATGCTGGTGCGCACCCGCGGCGGCGCCGTCGTCCACGGTGTCAGCTATGAACTCCCGCTGCGCTACAAGACAGCCCGGCGCGCCTCCGAGAAGCAGCGCATCGCGCAGGCCGTGGCCGAGCTGATCACCGCGGGCGAGGCGGTCGGCCTGACCGGCGGCACCACCACCACGGAGGTGGCCCGCGCGCTCGCCGTCCGGCCCGACCTGGCGTCCGGCACCCCGGCGCTCACCGTCGTGACCAACGCGCTGAACATCGCCAACGAGCTGGCGATCAGGCCCCAGTTCAAGATCGTGGTGACCGGCGGGGTGGCCCGCCCCCAGTCGTACGAGCTGACGGGCCCCCTCGCCGACGGCGTACTCGGCCAGATCACCATGGACACCGCCGTGCTCGGGGTGAACGGCTTCGATGTCGTCCATGGCGCCGCCGCGCACCACGAGGACGAGGCGGGCATCAACCGGCTGCTGTGCGAGCGCGCCGAGCGCGTGGTCGTCGCGGCGGACTCCACCAAGCTCGGGACCCGTGCCTTCGCCAGGATCTGCACCACCGACCAGGTGGACACCCTGGTCACGGACACCGGCATCAGTGAGGAGATGACCGCTCTCTTCACCGATGCCGGTGTCGAGGTCATCGCGGTGTGAGCCCCGGAGCCGCGTCCCGCGCGCCCCGCTGCTGCCCCGACTCGAAGTAGGCGATCAGCTCCGGGTCCAGCGGCGGTACGTCGTACGGCGTCCCGCCGGACCGCAGCGACTGCGTGGCCATCACTCCGGCGGCCACACTCATCCGGGCGGCGACCGGCGAGGTGTCGGTCACCCCGCCGTCCCTGGCGAAGCGGCAGAACTCACCGATGATCCGCTCGTCCGAACCGCCGTGCGAGCCCTTCGAGTCCGGCACCTTGTAGACCACGTCGGCGTCGGCCCGGTAGCCGGTCGGGCCGGTGTTCCAGACCTTGACCTCGTCGCCCGGCCGGTCGCCGAAGTTCTCCAGACGTCCCTCGGTCCCGATGACCGTGTAGTTGCGGAAGTAGTCGGGGCTGAAGTGGCACTGCTGGTAGGCGGCGATCACGCCGTTGTCCAGCCGCATGTTCATGACCGACACGTCCTCGACGTCCACCACGTGGTGGAGGTCCTTGCGGGTGGCCGGCGGCCAGTCGAACTCCCGCAGCCAGCCGTCGGGCCGCGGGGTGCCCGGCTCGCGGCGCGGCAGGTCCCCGTACATCATGAGGTCGCCCATGGCGTTGACGCGCGAGGTGTAGCCGTTGGCCAGCCAGTGCACCACGTCGATGTCGTGGGCGGCCTTCTGGAGCAGCAGCCCGGTGGTGCGGGTGCGGTCGGCGTGCCAGTCCTTGAAGTAGTAGTCGCCGCCGTACGAGACGAAGTGCCGCACCCACACGGTCTTCGGCTCACCGATGTCGCCGCGCGCGATGATGTCGCGCATCAGCCGCACCACACCCATGTGCCGCATGTTGTGGCCGACGTAGAGCCGGGTGCCGGTCTCGTGTGCGGTGCGCAGGATGGTGTCGCACTGTTCGACGGTGATGCCGAGCGGCTTCTCCACGTACACCGGCTTGCCCGCGCGCAGGATGTCGCAGGCGACGGCCTCGTGGGTGTCGTCGGGGGTGGCCACGATGACGGCGTCGACCGTGTCGTCGTCGAGCAGCTTGCGGTAGTCGTCCACGGCGACCGCCCCGGCGAACCGGTCCGCCACCGTGGCCCGCACGGCGGGGTCGGTGTCGGCGACGGCGGTCACGACGGACCCGGCGCCGGGACGGTGGGCGGCATCGGCCAGATTGGCCCGCAGACCGAGGCCGACCACGCCGATACGGAGGTCTTGCATGGTGCTCCTTGAACGCAGTTGTGCGGATGCGGCGGTGGTGGCGGTGGCGGTACCGCCGGTCACTTGGTGGTCAGCGCGATGGACTTCTCGAACTCGGCGCGGATCTTGTCTCCGCCGCCGGAGCGCCAGGTGCGCACCAGGCCGTCGTATGCCGAGACCGGCTTGCGCCCGGCGACGATGTCCTTGATGCCGTCGTTGACGGCCATCGTCAGCGAGGCGCCCTGGCTGGCGTTCGTGTCGGAGTAGTGGCCGACCGTCGGGTTGATCACGGCCATGGCGATGAGCTTCTTCTGCCAGTCGTGGATCCGGCGGGTCAGATCGGCCTGGCCCGGCAGGTAGAGGTACTCGGGTGCGTTGGCCAGGAAGGAGACCGGCATCCCCGTCGTCACGGCTTCCGCGTTGCCCTTGTCCGTCAGCTCGACGTCGCCCTTCGCTGTGCGGTGGAAGTGCGTTCCCTCGATCCCGTTGTCGAGGAACAGCCGCTCCTCGGTGCCGAACGGGGCAGCGAGGTAGTCGAGGACCTTGAGGAGCATGTCCAGACGCTTCTTGTCGGCCTTCTTGTTGATCGCGGTGAAGCCGACCGAGCCGAGACCGTAGTAGAAGTGCGGGGTCACCCCGGCCTTGGCGGCGAACGGAAGGATCATCCCGAAGGGGAAGTTGTATGTCTTGACGTCCACCAGGAAGGAGGGGAAGGACTGGACGTACGCGCCGAGGGAGCCCTGCGCCATCTTCTCGCGGGTCGTGGTGAGGTTCGGGTCCGGCCAGAACAGCCCGGCCTTGCTGACCTTCACTCCGAATTCCAGCGCCTCGCGGTATTCGTCGGTCTCGAACTGGTGGACCAGTTTGCCGTTCTTCAGGGACCATCCGGAGGGGGCGCCGAACCACTGGGCGTACATGCCGACATGGTTCACATAGGCGGGCTCCAGAACGTACTTGTGGCGCTTGACGTCCAGCAGTTCCTTGCCCTTGGCGAGGAAGTCATCGGCGCTGGTGAAAGTGGCACCGCCGACCGGCTTCCAGAAGTCCTCATTGGTGACATAGACCTGGCCCATACGGCCGTACGCCACCGGTACGCCGAAGATCTTGCCGTTGATGACGGCCGTCTTCCAGGCGAATTCCGGGAGGTTGGCGAGGTTCGGGTACTTCTTGACCGCGTCGCCCGAGAGATGCGCGGTGAGGTCCTGGAACTTCGCGTCCAGCAGTTCGGGAATCCGGCGCAGCCCCTGGTTCGGGGGAATCCACACGAGGTCGGGAATCTCGCCGCCCGCTATCGCCGCGTTGAACTTGGACGAGTAGCTGTCGTCGGTGGTCTCGACGACGATGTTCATCCTGAATTCCGAACCCAGGCGCTTGTTGAGCTCCTTCCAGTAGGCGTTCTTGCCCATCGCGGGAGCCGGCGTCGTGAAGGTCTCCGTCAGAGCGGTGATCGGTGAGCCGTCGCCGGGCGGCGCGGCGACCGACTTGACCAGGTTCTTCGGGTAGCGGAGGTAGGCGGCGTCCAGGCCCTCAGCGCTGCCCGCGAGGTCCGGCGCCGCGACCTTGGCGGGCACGTACGTCGGGAGCTTGACCTTGTTGAACGCTTCGGCGCCCTTGCCCGCGGCAGCGGTCCCGGTGGAACACCCGGTGAGCGTCGACATTCCGGTGGCGGCGAGTCCGACGACACCCGCGGCGCCGAGGAACGTACGCCGGTTGACGTGCTGAGAAGACATGATTCTCCTGGGAAGGCAGGACCGGTGAGAGGGATCGGCCGGTGAGAGAGGTCAGCCCTTGACGGCGCCCGTGAGGACACCCTTGGCGAAGTGCTTCTGCAGGAACGGGTAGACCAGCAGGATCGGCACGAGCGCGATGATGAGCACGGCCATCTGGAGTGAGATCGAGGGCGGCAGCACATTCACGCCGAGTGCGTGGGCGTTGATCGTCTCGCCCTGGACGACATACGAGCGCAGGATGACCTGGAGCGGGTATTTCCCCGAGTCGTTCATGAACAGCAGGGCGTTGAAGAAACTGTTCCAGTAACTGACCGCGTAGAAGAGTCCCGCCACCGCGATGACGGCCTTGGAGAGCGGCAGCACGATGCGGCAGAGAATGGCCAGTTCACCCGCGCCGTCGAGACGTGCGGCCTCGTACAGCTCGGTGGGAATTCCCTGGAAGAACGCCCGCACCACGATCACGTTGAACACATTGAGCAGGACCGGCAGGATCAGCGACGCATAACTGTCGAGCAGACCGAGCTGCTGCACCACGAGATATGTGGGGATGATGCCCGGCGCGAACAGGAAGGTGCCGAGCACGATCAGCAGGATGGGCTTGCCCATCAGCATCCCGGGCCGGGAGAGGCCGTAGGCCAGCGTGACCGTGCAGAGCAGGCTGAGCGCGGTGCCGATCAGGGTGATCCCGATGCTCACCAGCGTCGCCCGGGTCACCACACCGCCCTGGAGCAGCACGCTGTACGCCTGGAACGTCGGGTGGTGCGGAATGAGCACGTAACCGCCGCGCGCCTCCAGCTCCTTCTGGCCGGCCAGGCTGGTGCCGAGCGCCAGCAGGAACGGGTACGTCACCATGACGACGATCAGCGCGAGCGCGAGCGCCTTCGCGCCCTGGCCGAACCAGCTGGGGCGTTCCATCCACGGTGGGCGCTGCCCGCCGGACCGCAGCCGGGCCAGGTAGTTCTCTCGCTTCGGAGCGACTGACGTGGTCATCGGTAGACCCCCTGCTCACCGAAGCGGTGGGCCAGCTTGTTCGCCGCGACGATCAGCCCGAGGCCGATCACGCCCTTCATCAGCCCTGCGGCCGTGCTCATGCCCCAGTCCCCGTCGATCACGCCGTGGTAGTAGACGTAGGTGTCGAGCACTTCCGACGCATCGGGTCCCACCGCGTCGCGCTGGAGCAGCATCTGCTCGAAACCGACCGAGAGGATGTCGCCGAGGCGCAGGATCAGCATCATGATGATCACCGGCCGGATCCCGGGCAGGGTGACGTGCCACATGCGCCGCCAGGTGCCCGCGCCGTCCATCGCGGCCGACTCGTACTGCGTCATGTCGATGGAGGCCATCGCGGCGAGGAAGATGATCGCGCCGTAGCCGCAGTCCTTCCAGATCATCTCCGAGGTGACGAGCACCTTGAAGGTGTCCGGGTTGCTCATGATGTTGCCGACCGCGAGGCCGTGGTTCTGCAGCAGGCTGGTGACCGTGCCGGTACCGCCGAAGACCTGCTGGAACATCGCCACGACCACGACCCAGGACAGGAAGTGCGGGAGGTACACGACGGTCTGGACGAGCCGCCTGACCTTCTCCCCGACCAGGGAGTTGAGCAGCAGCGCCAGGGCGATGGGGGCCGGGAAGTAGAGGATCAGCTGGAGGACGGTGATCTCCAGCGTGTTGCGCACGGCGGACCAGAACTCCGGCTGGGCTAGCAGCGCGGTGAAGTTCTGGAAGCCGACGAACGGGCTCGACTTGAAGCCGAGGAACGGCTGGTAGTCCTGGAACGCGACGACGTTGCCAGCCAGCGGCAGATAGAAGAACACCGCGAAGTACAGGACGCCCGGCACACACAGCAGCAGAAGCATGCGGTCACGCCGGAACCGCTGACCGAACGACTTCCGCCCGCGAGGGCTCCCGGCCGGGGGTACGACCGGGGAGGACGGCTTGTCGTCAGGGGCTTCCGACTGAGATGTGGACGGACGGGGCGAAGTGGGCGCAGCGGCCGACACAGTCACCTCCGCGTAGAGGGTGGTCAGGGGACGCAGACCTGCCGAACCCCGTCCAAAAGCGGAATCTGGTGTTCTGGCCTGCAAGATGCACTGATCCTGCACTGCCCGAGATGGAAATGACAAGAGCTGCTCGGAAAAACCTTTGACAGCGCAGTTACGAGCACGTTTCACGCACTCTTCGAGCACGGAACGGTCTCTGACCTGCACGGCAGGGGCTCACGGGGGTCGCTTCGGCCGCCCTCGTCCCCAACTGGGCGGCGGAGAAACGGAGTACGCGGGGACGGAGACGGCCGGAGTTCACCCGGGCGCGCCGGTGTCAGTGGCCGACGGCGACCGCGGTGCGGATCAGTCCGTCCCGTATCGTCCAGGTTCCGTCGAATCCGGTGAGCGTCTTCCCGGCGACCACGGGTCCTGGCACGAGCAGCCGTGCGGTGAACGTGCCGGAGTCCGGGTCCGGGGTGATCACGGCATCCTCGAAACCGAGCCACCGGCCGGTGATCGGGTACCAGGCCTTGTACACGCTCTCCTTGGCGCTGAAGAGCAGCCGGTCCCAGCAGACCTCCGGGCGCCGGGCGGCCAGCTCCGGCAGCTGCCGCCGCTCCTCGGCCACGGTGACCAGCTGCAGTTCTCCCTGACCCGGCATCGGGAGGTGCGGCTCGGCGTCCATGCCGAGCGCCACCACATCGGCCGCGCGGGCCACGGCGGCCGCACGGTAACCCGCGCAGTGCGTCATGGCGCCGACGATCCCGGCGGGCCACAGCGGCTCGCCCCGGGCGCCGCGCAGGATGGCGGCGGGCGCCACTCCGAGCTGGGCCAGCGCCGCCCGGGCGCAGGCCCGCGCCGTCGCGAACTCGGCCCTGCGGGAGGGCACCGCGCGCGCCACCAACTGCTCCTCCCCGGGGAGGAGCGGGGCCGTCTCCACGGGGTCACCGTAGGACTCGACCAGCACGACCGAACCGGTCACCGGCTCCCTCGCGCCCGGCTCCCCCGCCTCCGCCTCCGCCTCCGCCTCCAGTGCGAACGCCCCGAACCTGCCGGTTCGCAGACCGGGCCCCGGGATGCCCCCCGGCTGTGTCATCCGCACGTCAGATCCTCAACCCGGCCGAGAGCAGGGACAGTTGACGGTCGAAGAGCGCGGCGAGATCCTCGGCGCCGCCGCCCTCCGTCCAGTACCGGACGACCGCCGAGAAGACAGCGGTGATCGCCGCGGCGGCGCAGTGCACCTCAAGGTCGCCCGGTTCGCGGCCCGTTCGCTCCACGATCAGTGCGGCGACGGCGTCCTGGCTGCGCAGCTGCTCGTCCGCCGCACGCACCCTGATGGCGGGGACGGTGAAGGCGAGCCGGGTTCTGAACAGCAGCTCTTCCCGGTCGGCGCCCAGGAGTTGGGCCAGCGTGCCGGTGAACGCGTGCCGGACGGCCTCCACGACCGGTTCGCCGGCCGGCCGGGACTTCAGCGCCTCCGCGAGCACCGGGGCGTACTCGTCGACGAGGACCACGTCCTCCTTGGTGGGGAAGTACCGGAAGAAGGTGCTGGGCGAGACCTCGGCCGCCTCGGCGATCCGGTCGACCGTCGTCGCCGCGTACCCCTGCTCGGCGAAGAGGCGGTACGCCTCACGCCGGATGGTCCGCCGGGTCTTCAGCTTCTTGCGCTCGCGCAGCCCGGGAGCGGGCGTCGCGGAGGCGGTCGGGGTCTCCGTGGGGCTCATACGGTGATTCTCCGTGCCGGGGCGCTCGTGTGGCCACCTCGGTGCCGCTTCCGCAGCCAAGGCCGGAGAGGGCGGGCGCGGGCAGGGCCCCGCGGCGCTGTGGCCGCGGGGCCCTGCCCGGTTTGCTCTCAGCCCGGTACTCTCAGCCCGCGTCCGGCGTGAGCCGCAACGAGATGGAGTTGATGCAGTACCGCTGGTCGGTCGGGGTCGGATAGCCCTCGCCCTCGAAGACATGTCCGAGGTGCGAGCCGCACCTCGCGCAGCGCACCTCGATCCGGCGCATCCCGTGCGAGGTGTCCTCGATCAGTTCAACCGCGTCGGTGTCCTTCGGATCGTAGAAGGACGGCCAGCCGCAGTGCGATTCGAACTTGGTGTCCGAGCGGAAGAGCTCGGCGTCACAGGCCCGGCACGAGTAGACACCGGTCGTCTTCGTGTCCGTGTACTCGCCGACGAAGGCGGGCTCGGTGCCGGCCTTGCGCAGCACTGCGTACTCCGCTTCGGACAGCTCGGCCCGCCACTGCTCGTCCGGCTTCTCGATGTCGTACGGCATGGCGCTCCCTCAGCTCGACAGGTGGTCCAGGATCCGCGGGCCGAGGTCGGTGACGTCGCCCGCTCCCATGGTGAGAACGAGATCACCGGGCTTCGCCATTCCCGCGACGGTCGCCGGGACCTGCTCCTTGTCGTGGACGGCCGTCACGTCGGCGCCCGCCGCGCGGGCTGCATCGATGATCAGCTCGCTGGTGATGCCCGGGATCGGGTCCTCGCGGGCCGGGTAGATGTCCAGCACCACCGAGGCGTCCGCGAGGCGCAGCGCCTGGCCCATCTCGATGCCCAGCTCCTGGGTGCGGGAGAACAGGTGGGGCTGGAAGACCACCAGGATCCGCGCGTCGCCGACCGCGCCGCGCATCGCTTCGAGGTCGGCGGTCATCTCGGTGGGGTGATGGGCGTACGAGTCGACGACCTGGACCCCCGCCGCCTCGCCCTTGAGCTGGAGGCGGCGCTTGACCCCGGTGTACTTGCCGAGCGCGGACGCCAGGTTGTGCGCCGGGATACCGAGGGCGACACCGGCCGCCAGGGCGGCGACCGCGTTGTGGGCGTAGTGGCGGCCGGGGACCGAGACCGTGAAGGTCAGGAACTTCCCGTTGAGCAGGACCGTGACCTCGCTGGTCAGACCGCGCGGGGTGACCTTGTGGACGCGTACGTCGGCCGTGTCGGACGCGCCGTAGGTGACGACCTTCAGGGTGGAGAGGTCGCGGACCCGGGCGGTCAGTTCGACCGCGCCCGGCTGGTCGGCGTTGATGACCAGGGTGCCGCCGGGGACGATCTTGCCCACGAAGGTCTCGAAGGAGTCGTAGATCTCGTCCATCGAGGCGTAGTTGGCGTGGTGGTCCAGCTCGACGTTGAGGACGACGGCGACCTCGGGGTCGTACTTCTGGAAGCTGCGGTCGCTCTCGTCGGCCTCCGCGACGAAGATGTCGCCCTTGCCGTGCCGGGCGTTCGTACCGGGGCCCGCCAGGTCGCCGCCGATCGCGTACGCCGGGTCGAGCGCGAGCTCGGTCAGGGCCACGGCGAGCATCGAGGTGGTCGTCGTCTTGCCGTGCGTGCCGGCCACCGCGATGGAGCGCAGCCCCCTCATCAGCGAGGCGAGCGCGTCCGAGCGGTGCACCACCGGGATGGACAGCTCCGCGGCACGGACCAGCTCCGGGTTGTCCTCGCGGATGGCGCTGGAGACGACGACGCAGGTCGCGTCCTCCGCCAGATGCCCGGCCGCGTGGCCCACGTGCACCGTCACACCCAGCCCGCGCAGCGCCTCGGCGGCCGGGGAGTCACGGGCGTCGCTGCCGGCCACCTGGGCGCCGCGCTGGGCGAGGATCTTCGCGATGCCCGACATCCCGGCGCCGCCGATGCCGATGAAGTGCGGTCGGTCCATGGCGGTCGGGCTACCGGGTGCCATACGGGTGTCTCCCCAAGCTGTACTTCTGCGGAATGGAAGGCCCCAGCCTATTCGCTGTGCGCGAAGAGTTTGAGCACCGGTACGCCCACCTTGTGACGGGCCCGCGAGGCCCAGTCCCGGTGGAAGAACTCCTCCACGTAGTGCGGCGCGGTGAGCACGATCACCTCATCGGCCGACTCCTCCATGACCACGGACTGCAGCACATCGAGCGGATGCTCCTCGACGACCCGTCCTGCCGCCTTGCAGCCGGTGGCCCGCAGCGCCTCCAGCGACTGCAGGAGCGCGGATTCCGCCGGGATCCTCGCCGCCTGCCCTTCCGGCACCTCGGTCTCGCGGCCCGCCTCGTCGAGTTCGCCCAGGGCCACGTCGTCGATCGCCCGGAGCAGGAAGTCCGCCTGGTCGCCTCGTGGCTGCATGAGCACGATGAAGGAGACGGGATCGTCCCCGTGCAGCGTGGTCACGAACTCCACGTCCTCGGACGTCAGAGGTTTCTCGATCATCAATACGCTCGTGAACAACTGAGGGCCCTTCTGCTGAAACCATCCTTCCCCGTGCCCGCACGGGGTCTGCGATCTAAGTCTGCCCAAAGAACGGTAAGCGGAACGGTAGATTCCGCAGATTGTCAGATACGAACGTATCGGGCAAAAAGGAACCCGGCCTCTTCCAGCAGTGCGGCCAGGGCGAACCGGTCGGGCACCGCGAGCCCCGGACCACCCACGATGCGCTGGGCATCACCCGATGTGAGCATCGGCGAGAGCGTCAGGCACAGCTCGTCCAGCACCCCGGCCGACACGAACTGACCGAGCATCCGCGGCCCGCCCTCGGTCAGCAGCCGCCGGAAACCGAGAGCGACCAGCTCCCGCACGGCCCTGGCCGGGTCGACCGCACGCGCGTCCCCCGCGATCACGACCCGCGCACCCGCCTGCCGCGCCGCTTCCAGCCGGTCCTGCGGAGCCCCTGCGCCGGTGATCACCAGGGTCGGCACGAGCGGAGCGGTGAACAGCGGAAGCGAGAAGTTCAGGTCCAGACTCGCGCTGACCACCGCGATGGCCGGCGCGGGGCCCTGCCCGGCCGCCTCGCGCCGCTCGGCGAAGGCCGCCCGCGCCTTCGCCGGGCGGTACCCCTCCAGACGTACGGTTTCCGCGCCGACCACCACCACATCGGCGAGCGCGCGCAGGGTGCCGAAGATCCGCATGTCCGTCTCGGTCGAGATCGGCTGCGAGCGTCCCTCGTGCTGGGCGGCGCCGTCGAGCGAGGAGACCATGTTGGCGCGCAGCCACCCACGGTCCTGTCCGGTGTCCGCCGGATACGCGTAGGCCTCGGCGAGCTCGTCCAGGCTCCACTCACGAGCAGCCCCGCCGGGCTGCTCCGTTCCGGGAGCGGCAGGTGTCTGGTCGGTCACAGGGAGCAGGCGTCGCATGTCAGGCAGTGTGGCATGGCCATTACGCTGGGGTCGTGTCGTCGCCCATAGCTGAAGTGGTCCCCCAGTCCCTGTGCGCCCGCGAGCCGCGCGTCCCGGCCGACCGTCTGGTCGCCGAGATGGTGCCGCCACCGCGCTTCGACTCGGTCCGCTTCGATACGTACGTACCGGACCCGAACCAGCCGAGCCAGAGCGAGGCGGTGACCGTGCTCAGCGCCTTCGCCGCGGGGCTCGGCGGGGCGACGGCCAGTGGCGCGGGCCGCAAGCGCTGGTTCGGCGGCCGCAAGCCGGCCGCGCCCGCGGGGCCGCGCGGTGTCTATCTCGACGGCGGCTACGGCGTGGGCAAGACCCATCTGCTCGCCTCCCTCTGGCACGCCACGCCCGCCCCGGCGGAGCACAAGGCGTTCGGCACCTTCGTCGAACTGACCAATCTGGTCGGCGCGCTGGGCTTCCAGCAGACCGTCCAGACGCTGAGCAGCCACCGGCTGCTCTGCATCGACGAGTTCGAGCTGGACGACCCGGGCGACACCGTGCTGGTCTCCTCGCTGCTCAGCAGGCTGGTCGAGGCGGGCGTCGCACTCGCCGCCACCTCCAACACACTGCCCGGCAAGCTCGGCGAGGGCCGGTTCGCGGCGGCCGACTTCCTGCGGGAGATCCAGGGGCTCTCGGCCCACTTCAGGCCGCTGCGGATCGATGGCGACGACTACCGCCACCGGGGTCTGCCCGAGGCCCCCGCCCCGTACGACGACGAGCAGGTCACCAAGGCGGCGTACGCGACCGCCGGCGCCTCGCTCGACCCCTTCCCCGCCCTCCTCGACCATGTCGCCCGGATCCACCCGAGCCGGTACGGCGCACTGACCGAGGGCATCAGCGCGGTCTGCCTCACCGGTGTGCAGCCGGTGGACGACCAGTCGACGGCGCTGCGTCTGGTCGTACTCGCCGACCGGCTCTACGACCGGGAGGTCCCGGTACTCGCCTCCGGGCTCCCCTTCGACCGGCTCTTCAGTGACGAGATGCTGAACGGCGGATACCGCAAGAAGTACTTCCGGGCGATCTCCCGGCTGACGGCGCTGGCACGCGACGCAAAGCCGCTGGTGGGCCAGTAGGTTGGAAATCCGCCACCGGATCCGCCACCGGATCCGCCGCCTGAAGGGAATCAACATGGCCACCACGCGTGTCGCCCACACGGTCTGGGAGGGCGAGCTCTTCAAGGGCTCGGGCACGGTCACCCTCGACACCTCGGGCATCGGCGAATACCCGGTCACCTGGGCCTCCCGTGCCGAGACGGCGAACGGCAGGACCAGCCCGGAGGAGCTCATCGCGGCCGCGCACTCCAGCTGCTTCTCGATGGCCCTCTCGAACGGCCTGACCGGTGCGGGCAATCCGCCCACCAGGCTGGTCACGCAGGCGGAGGTCACCTTCCAGCCGGGCGAGGGCATCACCGGTATCCACCTCACCGTAGAGGGCGAGGTTCCGGGCATCGACGCGGACGGCTTCACCGCGGCGGCCGAGGACGCCAAGGCCAACTGCCCGGTCAGCCAGGCCCTCACGGGTACGAAGATCACGCTGAGCGCCAAGCTGAGCTGAGCCGCCGTTCCCGCCGGCCGGGCACGCCCCGGCCGGCCCGCTCTCAGCCGGAGCAGGCGGTCCGGCCCGCCTCCTGCCACTCGCAGACGGGGCAGAGCGTCGCACCGCGCGTCGACTCCGGGTACTCGGTCGGCTTGCGGCACAGCACGCACTCGGCGTAGGGAGGGCCGCCCGGTGCGGCTCCGGGTGCGGGTGCGGGTGCCGCAGGGGCCTCGCAGTAGGACTCGTCCATGCGTACGAGCCTACTCAGCCGCGCCTCTGCCTCAGCCGGGCGCTGTCTCAACCGGCCACTGTCCCAACCGGCCGCTGTCTCAGTCGGCCGCTGTCTCAGTCGGCCGCTGTCCCAACCGGGCCCCCGCCTCAGCCGGGCCGGCCGCGCTCGGCCCAGCCCCTGCCCGGCCGGGCTCCCCCGCTCAGCCCCGCCGTGCGGCGAGCGCGCTCGCGACCGCGGCCGCCGGGGCCGCGACCAGCACCGCGACGAACAGAGGCAGCACCGGGGTGTGCACGGTGCCGGTGCGCGACCCGGAGACCAGGCCGTACACCGCAGTCCGGGCGGGCGAGCCCCTGGTGACCAGCAGCAGGAGCGCGGCGAGTGAGGTGGCCGCGACCGACCAGCCCCTGCCGTGCAGCACCGGGCGGGTGAGGACCGCGCCCGCGGCGGCGCCGGTCAGCACGGAGACGAACGAGGCGAGCAGCCCGGCCACCCCGGCCGGGAGCAGCGGAACGGCCACCTGGTGGCCGGTGTCGGTCGGGGAGCTGATCAGCGTGATCACCAGGGTGCCCGCGCAGCCGAGCAGGGCCGCGCACCCCGCGGCGACGCCCAGCGAGGCGAGATGGCCCCGGCGCGGGCCGGTCGCGGCCGCGACGCAGTCGCGGGCGGCCGCAGGTTCCTGGTTGACGCAGATCCGTACCAGCCAGGCCGCGACCGGCAGCAGCGCGGCGGCGCCGTAGCCGAGCGAGTCGAGCACCGGATCGCCGCTCCCGGCGCCCACCGCGAGGAAGATCCCGTACAGCAGCACGGGCGGCAGCCAGCGCTGGGAGCGGAGCAGCAGAGCCGCCTGGTAGCGGAGCAGTGCGGTCATCGTTCCCCGTCGGTGAGCGGCTCCGCGAGAGAGCCGGCGGCGGTGACCGCGCGGATGTGCCAGGGCGGGCGCGCCGCGAGCAGGGCGCGCAACAGGGCGTCGGAGTACGCGGCGGAGACGGTGAACACCGTGGTGTCCGCCCGGCTTTCGTGCGCCGGGCTCCCCGGCAGCCCGGCGGGGACCACCGCCCCCGGCGGCCCGCCGGCCTCGATCCGGACCGCGCGCCCCCGGGCCGCGGTCTGCTGTGCCGGCACCGCGGGGACCTGGACGAGCGCGGTCCCCTCGACCCGCAGCCGCAGATCGGCCGCGCCTGCCAGACGCTGCGGATCGTGGTCGACGAAGACGGCCGTGCCACCGGCCGCGACCCGCTCGGCGACCGCGCGGTCGAGCTCCGCACGGGCCGCCGTGTCCAGGCCGGTCCAGGCCTCGTCGAGGATCAGCAACTCGGGCCCGGCCAGCAGCGCCTGGGCGACCGCGACCTTCTGTGCGGTGCCCTTGGACAGCTCGCCGATCGGTGTACGGGCATGGTCCGCCGCCCCGAAGCGGGTCAGCCACTCCTCGGCGCGCGCCGCGGCGACGGCCCGCCGCAGACCGTGGATCCGGCCGAGGTGCACGAGATAGCCGGTGGCGGTGAACGGCAGGGCGGCGGGGAAGCGTTCGGGGACGTACGCGGTGCGGGGGCGGCCCGTGATCCGGCCCGCTGTCGGGACGTCGATCCCGGCGAGCAGCCGGAGCAGGGTGGATTTTCCGCTGCCGTTGGGGCCTTCGACCCGGACCAGCGAGCGTGTGGGCAGGTCGAGGCCGACCCCGCGCAGCACCCAGGGGCCGCCGAGGCCGTACCGGCGGCCCACCTCTTCGAGCCTCAGTGCTGCTGCGGCTTCTCGGGCTTGGCCTCGCTGGGCCGTACGATCACGAATCCCTCGCCCTGGAGCATCAGTTGGACGGCTTCACCGGAGCCGCCGCGGATCATGGAGCCGATCGACTGCGAGCGGTGCAGCGAGGTCTGCAGCTGGGCGGACCAGCCGACCACCGCGTCGGTGTCGACGTAGACCGGCTGCTGCGGGGTGACCGGGATGACGATGGGGTTGCCCTCGCAGATCAGCCCGAGCTTGCCGTACCCGGTGAAGAGGCTGTTGAAGAGCCCGCCGCCCGCGATGCCCGAGCCCTTCACGGTCTTGATCTCGTACGAGAGCGTGGAGTCGAAGCACAGCACGTTGCGGCCGTTGATGGTGATCGCGTCGCCCTGCTCCACGTCGACGATGAAGCAGTTCGCCGCCTCGTGCGCGAACCAGGCCTCGCCCTGCCCGGTGACGGACATCAGCGGCAGCCCCTCGCCGGTGACGGCCCGCTTGAGCATCCCGCCTATGCCCTGGCCCTTGCGCTCGAACTGCAGACTCCCCCGGTAAGCGATCATCGCGCCCTGTCGCGCGAGCATGTCACCGTTGACGGTGTACTTGATCGACTTGGCGTTCTGCAGGGACATCCCGGGGGCTGTCGCCTGCTGCGCCATGTGCTCGGTCTGGAAAAGATCGCTCTTCATGGGGGCATCCTCACCCGGAAGATTGCCCTCCGCCAAGAATCCGCCGACAATCCGCCGGGCACCGCCGGGAATCCGGGGGAATGCGCGGGAAACCCGCCGGGACCCGACTGGCAGACTGGGGCGGATGAGCAGCAACGACAGCCCCTTCCAGGCGGAGCCGACGGCACGCGACGAGGCCCCGCAGTTCGTCCTTCCGCTGGTGGTCCACATCGAGAAGGCCGAACCTCCGGCCCGTACGGACGCACTGGAGACGGCGGCGCGTGCGGTGCTCGTGATGCTGTCGGACGAACGCTCGCTGGGCGACGGCGAATGGGCGCGGGCGATGGCGGACTGGCAGGACGCCCGGATCCGCAAGGTCGTACGGCGGGCGCGCGGCGCCGAGTGGCGCAAGGCGTCGGCGCTGCCGGGCATCACGGTCACCGGGTCCGCGGCCGAGGTACGGGTCTTCCCTCCGGTGCCGCTGGACGGCTGGCCGAAGGAGCTGGCGAAGCTCCAGGTCAGCGGCACCGACCTGGACGATTCCGGGCCGCTGCCCGCGCCGGACCGTACCGCGCCGGTCATCTGGCTCAACCCCCGGCTGGACATGTCGGCGGGCAAGTCGATGGCGCAGACCGGCCATGGCGCCCAGCTCGCCTGGTGGGAGCTTTCGGACTCCGAGCGGGACGCGTGGCGGGCCGCCGGGTTCCCGCTGTCGGTACGGACGGCGGCCCCCGGCCACTGGGGCGAACTGACCACGAGCGGGCTGCCGGTCGTGCATGACGCGGGATTCACCGAGATCGCGCCCGGGGAAACCGTCGTGACCGAAGGGGGCAGCCGCTTCTGCCCGCTCCCGCGCGGACGACGGCCGTAGGCGGGGCTGCCGGATGTCCTGGCCGGCTCGGCCGGCACGGCCGGCACCCTGCTACGACCAGTGGGCCGTCAGCCCGGGTGTGCCGGCCGGGCAGGAGTACAGCACGCCGAGAGGATGCGATGTGCCGCCCCTGGCTGTGCTCGCGCCCACCAGAAGTACGTTCCAGGGCAGTGCGCTCGCGGTCTCCACGACGATCTCGTCCCCCGACCGCCGGGTGGTGAAGACGGCCGCCTCTCCCGAGCCGTCGGGCAGCGGGACGGCCGTCACTGCCGTCGACCCGTCGGCGGGGGCGTGGACGCCCAGCGTCACACCGTCCGCCCAGTCGTACACCGGCCTGTCGGCGACCGCTCCGAACGGCACGACGGCGCCCTCCCTGGCGAGCAGCGGAAGGGTGTCGAAGCCGTGCGTCTCCCGCCGCCAGCCCCGCCCCGGGATCCGTTCCCCGGTAAGAACGTTGGTCCAGGTGCCGGCCGGCAGGTAGTACTCGACGGTGCCGTCCTCGGTGAAGACAGGCGCCACCAGCAGGTCGTCGCCGAGCATGTACTGCCGGTCGAGGAACCGGCAGGCCGGGTCGTCGGGGAACTCCAGCACCATGGCGCGCATCACCGGTGTACCCGCCCCGGCCGCCTGGACGGCGGCTCGGTACAGGTACGGCATCAGCCGGTGCTTGAGCCGGGTGAAGGAGCGGGTGACGGCGACCGCCTCGTCGCCGTAGTCCCACGGGACGCGGTAGGACCTGCTGCCGTGCAGCCGGCTGTGCGACGACAACAGCCCGAACTGGACCCAGCGTTTGAACAGTGCCGGTGTCGGCGTGCCCTCGAAGCCCCCGATGTCGTGGCTCCAGAAACCGAAGCCCGAAAGGCCGAGCGACAGCCCGCCCCGCAGCGATTCGGCCATCGCCTCGAACGACGATTCGCAGTCGCCGCCCCAGTGCACCGGCAGCCGCTGGCCTCCGGTGGTCGCCGAGCGGGCGAAGACGACGGCCTCCCCCTCGCCGCGCACCTCCCGCAGCAGGTCGAAGACGGTCTCGTTGTACAACTGCGTGTAGTAGTTGTGCATCCGCTCCGGGTCCGAGCCGTCGTACCAGGCCACGTCGACGGGCACCCGCTCGCCGAAGTCGGTCTTGAAGCAGTCCACACCCTGGTCGAGCAGCAGCCGCAGCTTGCCCGCGTACCAGTCCCGCGCCGCGGGGCTGGTGAAGTCGACCAGCGCCATGCCGGCCTGCCACCTGTCCCACTGCCATACGTCGCCGTCCGGCTTCCTCAGCAGATGCCCGAGCGCCATGCCCTCAGCGAACAGGGGTGACTTCTGGGCGATGTACGGATTGATCCATACGCAGATCCGCAGGCCCTGCTCCTTGAGCCGGGCCAGCATGCCCACCGGGTCGGGGAAGACGTCCGGGTCCCAGACGAAGTCGCTCCACTGGTACTCGCGCATCCAGAAGCAGTCGAAGTGGAAGACGCTCAGCGGAATTTCGGCCTCGGCCATGCGCGTGACGAACCGGGTGACCGTGGTCTCGTCGTAGGAGGTGGTGAAGGACGTGGACAGCCACAGGCCGAACGACCAGTCGGGCGGCAGCGCGGGGCGGCCGGTCAGCGCCGTGTAGCGGGCGAGAACCTCCTTGGGTGTCGGGCCATACACGACGAAGAATTCCAGCGACTGGTCCTCGACGCTGAACTGGACCCGCCCGACGGACTCCGAGCCGACCTCGTAGGACACCCGGCCGGGGTGGTTGACGAAGACTCCGTACCCCCGGTCGGTGAGGTGGAACGGGACATTCTTGTAGGCCTGTTCGCTGCTCGTCCCGCCGTCGGCCTGCCAGATGTCGACGCTCTGGCCGTTCCGTACGAACGGCGTGAAGCGCTCGCCGAGGCCGTACACACTCTCACCGACGCCCAGCGACAGCTGCGTGAGCATGAAGTGCCGGTCGTCATCGCCGACCGCGAAGCCGGTGCCGCGCGGGCCGACGGAGGTCAGGGCCCGGCCGCCGCCGCTGAAGTCCAGCTGCCACGGCGCCTCGGTGTCGACCGTCAACGACAGCTCACCGGAAGCGAGTTCGATGACGGATCCCCGGCGCACAACCCTGGCCGCGGAATCCTCCGACGGGCTGAGGGCGAACTCGGGCCGCCGGGGAGCCCGTCCGCCGTGGTGGGTGGTGCGGACGCCGATCACACCTTCGGCGGGCGACCAGCATTCCACCGTCAGCAGCGGCCCGTTGAGGGTGTCGCCCCGGGACGCGACCCGGCCCACCGGCGCGTACAGGGTCAGCCGGTCGCCGGTGACAACGGCGTCCGCCACGGAGACCGCATGGTGGGCACTGACGCCGGGGCGCATGAGCCAGTAGCCGTCGGTGAACTTCATCGGTTCTCCTGCTCGGGTGTGTTCCGCGATGCGTGCGGGGCTATTTGACGGAGCCGCCGGTGATCCCGGCCGCGACGTACTTCTGGGCCACCACGAGCAGGATCGCGGCCGGTACGGCGGATACGACCGCCGTCGCCATGACAGCGCCCCAGTCGCTGACGTGTGCGCCGATGTACTCGTACAGGGAGAGCGTGACCGGCTTGACGTCGTCGGTGGTGTTGAGGGTCAGCGCGAACATGAAGTCCGACCAGGCGAAGAGGAATGCGAAGAGGCCTGAGGTGATCAGGGCGTTGCGGCTCATCGGCAGGACGATGCGCCAGAACGCGGTGAACCGGTTCGCCCCGTCGACCAGCGCCGCCTCCACGACCTCCCGTGGTATGGACACCATGAAGGCCCGCAGCAGCACGATGGAGAACGGCAGCCCCAGCGAGGCATCGGCGAGGATGAGACCGAACGTCGAATTGACCAGGTTCAGATCGACGTAGGCGCTGTAGAGCGCGTTGGCGATCACGATGCCTGGCACCAGCTGCGTGATCAGGGTGCCGAAGACAATGGTGCGGCTGCCCCGCGGCCCGAGCTGGGCGAGGCCGTACGCGGCGGGTGCGGCGAGCGCCAGACACACCACCACGGCGCCGAGCGCGACCACCAGGCTGGTGCCGAGCGACCCGCCCTGGCTGCTGAGCGCGCGGTGGAAGTTCTCCCAGCCGGGCGCCGTCGGTAGCCAGTCGGTCGAGGCGAGGCTCTCGCCCGGCTGAAGGGCGATGTTGAGCATCCAGTAGAGCGGGAAGAGCAGGATGACCAGAATGATCAGTGCGATGACGGTGTTTCCGCCCCGGCGCAGTCGGCGGGTGGACATGGCGATCACTTCCCCTGGCCGAGGTTGGCGCGGTTGAACCGCAGATAGAGCACGGCGAACACCGCACTGACAAGAACGAGGATGTCGCCGACCACCGCACCCTGCCCGAAGTCCAGTTGCTGAAAGGAGAGTTGGTAGGTGACAGTGCCGAGGGTCTGGGTGGAGTCGGCGGGGCCGCCACCGGTGAGTGCGAGGATCAGGTCGAGGATCTTCACCGTCGACATGAAGCCCAGCACGAGGACGACGGTCACCACGGGACGCAGCAGCGGCAGTGTGACACTGCGGAACGTGCGCCAGGCTCCGGCGCCGTCGAGGGCCGCCGCCTCGTACAGATCGCGCGGTATCTCCTGGAGACCGCCGTAGAGGATCACCATGTTGAACGGGATGCCGATCCAGATGTTGACCAGGATCGCCGACAGCAGGGCGACGCCGGGGCTGCTGAGCCAGGACACCGGCGACGGGACGATGTGCAGATTCATCAGCAGGCTGTTGATGACACCGGTGTCCTGGTCGAGGAGTTTGCGCCAGACGACCGCCGACACCACCATCGGCACCAGCCAAGGCAACAGCAGCACCGCACGGACGAATCCGGACAGCCGGAATCGGCGGGAGAAGAACAGGGCGAGTGCGAGGCCCAGGACGAACTGGCCGAGCAGCGAGCCGAGGGTGAAGACCAAGGTGTGCCAGAGGGAGCCGGTGAAGAGCGGGTTGGCGAACACACCACGCCAGTTGTCGAGTCCGTTGAAGGGCGACTCACCGGTGAAGAAGGAACGCGGCGTGTAGTGCTGGAAGCTCATCACGACATTGCGGACGAGCGGGTAGCCGAAGAAAGCCAGCATGTACAGGACGGCCGGAGCGGCGAAGCCCCAGCGCAACAGTGTGTCGCGGCGTCTGTGCGCCCCGGGTGTCCTGGCTGCGGTGCTTCCTGCCGGTGGCGCCTGGACGGCGGCGGTGATCGTCATGGCAGTCGTCTTCTCACTCGCCGGCCGTGGCCCGTGACTGGGCCTGCTTCAGGGCCGCTTCAGGTGTGGAGCGGCCGGTCAGAACGGACTGGAAGGCGCCGGCCAGGGCGTCGGACACGGCCGGCCAGTCGGCACCGACCCGGTCGGTGCGCGAGCGTGCCGTCGCGACCTCGTCGGCGAAGGCTCCGAGCTTTGGATTCTGGGCCTTGTACGCGGCAGCCGCCGAGGTACGGGTGGGTACGTTGTTGACGGCTTCGCCCCAGGCGACCTGGTTCTTCCGCTCGTTGAGGCAGTTGATTATCTTCGCGGCGGTCCCCTGCCGCTGCTTGTCCTTGGTCTGCGGCACCGTCATCACGGTGCCGCCGATCGGCGGCACCGGCGGGCGACCGCCCTGTGGCACCGGTATCGCGGCGACCGCCCAGTGCAGATCCTTGTGCTCGCTGAGCACCGGGACCTGCCAGGGACCGTTGATCATCATCGCGGTGCGGCCCGCGATGAACTGGTCGTTGACGTCCTGCTGGTTCCAGGTGACCGCAGCGCTCGACGCCGATTTCTGGTCCACCAGGTCTTTCCACAACTGCAGCGCGGGCGCGCCCCTGCCGTTGTCGAGATGGGCCTCGTCGCCGCCGCCCGACCAGAAGAACGGCAGGAACTGGTAGACCCCGTCGGCGTCCGGCGTGGCGCTGAAGGCCATCCCGTACGTCCTGCCGTGCGTGAGCTTCCTGGCCGTCGACTCGAGCTCGTCCCAGGTGGTGGGCGGCCCCACCCCGGCCTTCTTGAGCAGGTCCACGTTGTAGATCAGGGCGAGCGAGTTGACCGAGCGGGCAATGCCGTAAAGGGTGCCGTCGAAGCTGCCCATGGTGATGGCACTGCCCGACAGCCCGGACACGTCGACACCGGCGTTCTTCAGCGGCACGAGGCCGCCCGTGTCCGCGAACTGCGGCACATCGGAGCCGTCCAGCTCCAGGATGTCGGTCAGCGAGCGGGACGAGGCCATCCGCAACGCCTTCGAGACCACTTGGCCGGCCGGGACGCTGGTCTGTCTGACCTTGACTCCGAGCGGCTTCGCGCACCCGTCGAAGAACTTCTGTTCCTGATCGTGTTCGAGGGTGTCCGTGGCCGAGTTCAGCACAGTGATCGTGCCCGGGTCGGGGACATTCCCGCAGCCGACGAGGCCGGCCACGGTCAGGAGGGCGGTGGCGGTGGCGATCGCGGCCGACGCCGCCGGGCGTCGGCGGAGGAGGTGCATGGTGGCTGCTCTCCGTTCGGTCTACGGCTCGGTGAGAAGACGGAGGTTCGATGTGCCTACATGTCGATCCGGTCGATCCGGTCGATCCGTCGAATCGATTCGATAGATCGCAGTGATGCTAAACGCTCACAGAGATGCCGACAAGAGGTGCGGCAACGCGATGAAGTGGGCCCGGCGGGCCAGGAGTTCAGCGCGGCGGCGCGGTGAACGGCGCCGCCCCCGGCAGCAGGACAGGCGCGATGAGCAGATGCCCGATGGAGGCGGCGAGCAGCTGCGCGCCGGGCTCGGATTCGCCTTCGCCTGCAGCACGCTCGCGCAAGGCCGCGGCGGCGGACACGGCGAGCCGGGAGACCTCGGTTGCCAACGTCTCGACGGGCAGTTCGATACGGGGCAGCCGGCGGCTCGACGGATCCCCCGGGAGCGAACCGATGACCACCACAGTGAGATCTTCCGGTACCCGCAGACCGGCCGCGGCCACGGACGCCATGATGTGGTGGTGCGCCGATGGATGCTGCACGACAAGAGCGGTCGGCGGCCTTCCGTGCGCGTTGCCCGCGGGCCCCGGCAGCAATGTCCGCAGCCTGCGGGCGAGCTTCGCTGCATCGTCCACGGAGTGGATCAGCCTGACGGAAGCGCCTGTTGCGCGGGCCCCTCTCCGCGCCCCGGCCATACCGCGCAACGCGTAGCTGCGCCGGGCCCCGACCTCGGCCTCGCTAGGCGCGAGATACACCATGTCGCTGTGTCCCGCGGCCGCCAGTTCGCGTACGGCGAGGGCGGCGGCCTCCTCCCAGTCGAGGTCGGTCCACGGCAGGGCGTCCTCGTCAGCGGGCCGCCCGATCAGGGCCGATGGGAAGACCAGCTCCCGTACGACGTCGATCCGCGCGTCCTCCATGTCGACGGCCATCAGGATCGCGGCGTCCGCGAGGCCGCTGAGCGCCACGCGCCGCAGCCCCCCCGCCTTGTCCTGGGAGGTGGTGAGCAGCAGGTCGTAGCCAAGGCTGCTGACGGCGTCACTGACGTCGATGGCGAATCTGCCGTCCACGGAATGCTGCACACCGGCCGCGCGCGGCAGGGCCAGGGCGATCACCTGTGTACGGCTGCTGCGCAGCGTCCGCGCGCTGGCCCGGGGGTGGTAACCGAGGGCGTCCACCGCCTCCTGGACACGTCCGCGCGTCTCCGCGGAGATGCTCCTGGAGCCGTTGAGCACATACGAGACGGTGCTCGGGGCGACACCCGCCCGCTGCGCGACGTCCCTGATGGTAGCCATCCTCGACCCCTTCGGTGGCCCGTCATCGTACCCAACACGGCACCCGGCGCCGGGCCCCCCGGCAGGTGGCGGCGTCCACGAGGCGCCGGCCAGTCGCTCCGTATGCCGCGGCGCACCGCCGGGCTGACGCACGGGCCGCAGCAGCCCCTGCCCGGCCTTCACCCCGCGGGCCGGGAACCTCAAATCAAGCTCTGAACGTCCCACCGGGTGGATTCGCCGCGGCCCCGCGGGGTCATCACCCCCGCACGCGCCCCGGCAGCGGCGGCGGAGGGGGAACCATGGAGAAGCTGGGAACCGGTATCGGATGGCGGCCGGAGATCGCCACGGCGGTGGAGGAGCTGCCGGGCATCGACTGGGTCGAGGTGGTCGCCGAGAACCTCTGCCCCGGCCATCTCCCGGACTCCCTGCTGCGGCTGCGCGAGCGCGGGGTGACGGTGGTTCCGCACGGCGTGTCCCTGAGTGTCGGCGGCGCCGAGCGCCCGGCTGCCGACCGGCTCGCGGCGCTGGCCGAGCGGGCCCTCCTGCTGGAGTCACCGCTGGTCACGGAGCACATCGCCTTCGTCAGGGCCGGGGGCCCGCTCACCGCGTCCCCCGGTCTTGAGGCCGGCCATCTGCTGCCCGTCCCGCGCACCTGGGACGCGCTGCACGTGCTGTGCGAGAACGTCCGCGTGGCCCAGGACGCCCTGCCCGTCCCGCTCGCCCTGGAGAACATCGCCGCGCTGATCTCCTGGCCGGACGAGGAGCTGACGGAGGGGCAGTTCCTGGCGGAACTGGTGGAGCGCACGGGCGTACGGCTGCTGATCGACGTGGCCAACCTCCACACCAACCACGTGAACCGCGGCGAGGACCCCGCGGCCGCCCTGGACGAACTCCCGGTGGAGGCCATCGCGTACGTCCATGTCGCGGGCGGCGTGGAGAGGGACGGTGTCTGGCACGACACCCATGCCCACCCGGTGACCGCACCGGTCCTCGACGTGCTGGCCCAGCTGCGGGACCGGGTGGACCCGCCGGGCGTGCTGCTGGAGCGGGACGACGACTTCCCGCCGGCGGCCGAGCTGGCCGGTGAACTGTCCGCGATTCGGGAGACGCTGGCGGCCCGCGGGGCCGCGCCCGCCCACAGGACCGTGACCGCCGGGGAAGGCGCCACCGCCCGGGAGACCGCGCCCGCTCGCACGACCGCGCCCGCCGAGGCCCGGGAGACCCCCGCACAGCGCCCAGCGGCGGCTTCCCCTTCCACCACCGCATCCCGGCAGCGGCTCGCCCTCACCGAGACCGCGCTGCTCTCCGCCCTGGTCGCGGGCACCCCCGCGCCCGAGGGGTTCGACACCCGGCGGCTGGGGGTGCAGAGCCGTGCGCTGGCCGCCAAGCGTGCCGACGTCGTGTCACAGGTCGCCCCCGAGTTGCCCGCCCTGCTCGGCGCCGGGTACCGGCCCGCGTTCCTGGCGTACGCCAAGTCCCGCCCGATGAGCGGTGGTTACCGGCGCGACGCGCTCGACTTCGCGGAGCAGCTGCTCCGCACCGGGCTCCCCGCCGACGCCGCGGCCCGGCGCCGGCTCACCCTCTGGTGGCAGGAGCGGTCGGCCCCGCGCCGGCCGGCCAGGGCGGTCAGGTTCGCCCGCGCGGCCCGGACCCGGCTCGGCCGCGCCTACCGGTGACTCCGGCCCGTCCGCCACCGGTCGGCCGGGTCAATGGACACCGACACCGCCGAGCGGTCCTTTACAACGTCAGCTGCCGGACGAATTATCCCTTTTATTAGCAGTTATACGAAGGGAACCCGATGAAGGCAGTCGCGCTGTACGGAACGGCGGGCGTTCTGGTGCTGTCCGGACTGGCCGCCCTGGCCGCGGCGCCGCCCGGCAGCGCGGATGCCCCGGCAGGCGCATACGCGGACGGCGGCGGCCCGGGCGGCGGCGGAACAGCCACCGCCCCGGGCACCGGAGCGGCCGAGGCCGCGGGCACCCTGACCGCGGCCGCCCGGGCCGCCGCCGCGGGGATCGTCTTCGGCAGCTGCCCGAAGAGCGAGTCGCTGCCCGCGTCCGTGCGGTGCGGCAGCGTCCGGGTCCCGCTCGACTACGCCCGGCCGGACGGCGCGCAGATCTCCCTGACCGTCAGCAGGGCGCACGCCACCGGCAAACCGGCCGACCGCCAGGGCGCGCTGATCTACAACCCGGGCGGCCCCGGCGCCTCCAGCATGTTCTTCCCGATGGCGACCGCGGTTCCCGCGTGGAAGCCGCTGGCCGCCGCGTACGACCTGGTGGGGTACGCGCCGCGCGGCGTCGGCCGCTCGGCGCCGCTCTCCTGCGAGGACCCCGCCGCGTACGCGAGGCCCGCGAAGGCGGCCCCGATCTACCCGTCGGAGGCGTTCAAGCAGCAGAAGATCGCCCAGGCGAAGGCCTACGCCCAGGGCTGCGCCCGCCGGGCGGGTGCGGCCCTGGGGCAGTACAACTCGCTGAACAACGCCCGGGATCTGGATGTGCTGCGGGCCGCGCTGGGCGAGCGGAAGCTGACCTTCATGGGCGCTTCGTACGGCACCTACTTCGGTGCGGTCTACGCGACGCTCTTCCCCTCGCACGTGCGCCGCATGGTCTTCGACTCGGCTGTCGACCCGGATCCCGCCAAGATCTGGTACCGCGACAACCTCGACCAGTCACTCGCCTTCGAGCGGCGCTGGGACGACTTCCGCACCTGGGTGGCGCTCCACGACAAGACGTACCACCTGGGGCGCGACGCGTCGGATGTGCTGGCCGGTTACGAGACGGCGCGGGCCCGGCTCGCGGACAGACCGGAGAGCGGCGTCGGCCCGGCGCAGCTGCAGAACGTCTTCCTCCAGGCCGGTTACTACGACGACGTCTGGCCTGCCGCCGCCCATGCGCTCGCCCGGTATCTGCGGGGGGATCCGAAGCCGCTGATCAAGCTGGCCGCTCCGGATCCGGCGGCGGCGAAGGCGGACGAGAACAGCACAGCGGTCTACACGGCCGTCGAGTGCAACGACGCGCACTGGCCGGCCGACTGGCGTGTCTGGGACAGGGACAACACCGCGCTGGCACGCCGGGCGCCCTTCGAGACCTGGGACAACGTCTGGATGAACCTGCCGTGCGCCTACTGGCCCGCGCCGCGGCAGCAGCCGCTCGATGTGCGCAGCTCCGACGGTGCGCTGCCGCCGACGCTGATCCTGGCCGCCGAGCGGGACGCGGCCACCCCCTACCCGGGGGCGCTGGAGCTCCAGCGGCGGCTGCGAGGGTCGGTACTGATCACTGAACGGGGCGCGGGTACGCATGGCATCGGCGGCGGCCCCAACAAGTGCGTCAACGCGTATCTGGACGGCTACCTGCTGACGGGGCGGACGCCGGTGCGGCGCGCTGTGTGCGCGCCGCACCCGCTGCCGGACCCGGTGTCGCTGGAGAAGCGGACGCTGCCGAGGCCGCGGCCCGCTCTCTGATCTTCCGGGTCATGGGTGACCGGGTCCGCCTCAGGCGAGCCCGGCCACCAGGTCGGCCACCGACTTGCGCCGGCCGGTGAAGAAGGGGACCTCTTCGCGTACATGCATCCGGGTCTCGGAGCCCCGCAGATGACGCATCAGGTCGACGATGCGGTACAGCTCGTCGGCCTCGAAGGCCAGCAGCCACTCGTAGTCGCCGAGCGAGAACGACGCGACAGTGTTGGCCCGCACGTCCGGATAGCCGCGGGCCATCTTGCCGTGCTCGGCGAGCATCCTGCGGCGGTCCTCGTCGGCCAGCAGGTACCAGTCGTAGGAGCGCACGAAGGGGTACACCGAGATGTAGTCGCGGGGGGTCTCGTCGGCGAGGAACGCCGGGATGTGCGACTTGTTGAACTCGGCGGGGCGGTGCAGCGCCATGTTCGACCAGACCGGCTCAAGAGCACGGCCGAGGCGGGTGCGCCGGAAGAGGTTGTACGCGGTCTGGAGCTCGTCCGAGGTCTCCGCGTGCCACCAGATCATCAGGTCGGCGTCGGCGCGCAGCCCGGAGACGTCGTACGTGCCGCGGACCGTGATGTCCTTGGCGGCGAGCTGGTCGAACAGCTCCTGGACCTCACCGGCCACCGCGGTGCGGTCGGTGTCGCCGGGGAGCACGTCGCGCAGCTTGAAGACGGACCACAGCGTGTAGCGCACGACCTCGTTGAGGTCCTTGGCCTTCTTGCCCGCGTTCGGGGCCTTGGGGGACGTCACGGTCTCCGGAGCATCAGTCATGCCGCTATTCTCCCGCGCCGTCGGTGGTGCCCGACGCCAGGGTTGCTGTGATCTCCTTCGCAGCCCGCTCGGCACTGGCGACACAGGCCGGAATGCCCACCCCGTCGTAGGCCGCGCCGCAGATCCGCAGGCCCGGCAGGGCGGCGACCGCGTCCCGCACCCGGGCCACCCGTGCGAGGTGGCCGACGGGGTACTGGGGCAGTCCGCCGATCCACCGGGTCACCTCGGTGGCGACCGGCTTCGCGGTGAGCCCGACGGCCTCGCCCAGGTCGCGCAGCGAGAGGTCCACCAAGTCGGCGTCCTCGCGGTGCAGATGCTCCTCGTCGCCGTAGCGGCCGAGCGAGGTCCGCAGCACGACGAGGTCCGGGTCGGCGTCGGACCAGGCCCACTTGCGGCTGGAGAAGGTGGACGCCTTGATGGAGTGGCCGTCCACGGGCGGTACGAGGAATCCCGTGCCGTCGGGGAGGTCCAGCTCGGTACGGCGGAAGGCCAGGGTGACGAGCGACATCGAGGCGTACTCGACGGCGGCCAGCTCCGCTGAGGCGGCGGGCGCCTCGTCGGCCAGCAGCGCGGAGGCCGCCCAGGCCGGGACGGCGAGCACCACGGCGTCGGCCTCAATGCCGAGGCCCCCGTCCTGCCCGCCGGTGCGGATCAGCCAGCCGTCCGGGGTGCGCCGCAGCTCCAGCGCGGGCCGGTGCAGCAGGACTTCGCCGCCCCGGGCGCGTACCGCGTCGGCCACGGCGGGCGGCAGGCTGCCGATGCCGCCGTCCAGGCCCATGAAGACCGGGCCGGACGCGGGGGTGACGCGCTGCTGGAGCGAGCGCACGGCGGCCCCGAGCGTGGGCTGGGTGCGCGCGGCCTCGTAGAGCGCGGGGACCGCGGCGCGCATCGAGGTGCGGTAGACGTCGCCCGCGTAGACCCCGCCGAGCAGCGGCTCGACGAGCCGGTCGACGACCTCGCGGCCCATCCGGTCGGCCACGTACGCGCCGAGTGCGATGTCCTCGCCGATCTCGGCCGGCGGCAGTTCGGCGTCCCGGCCGATCCGGCGGAGCCCCTCGTCGGAGAGCACGCCGCCGAGCCTGTCCGCGTCGGCCGGTACGCCCATGACGTGGCCGGTGGGCATCGGGGTCAGCGCCCCCCTGTTCCAGAGGGCGGCGCCGCTGGTGGCGGGCGGCTGGAGCGCGTCGCCCAGACCGGCCTCACGCGCGAGGGCCACCGCCTCGGGGCGCCTGGCGAGCATCGACTCGGCGCCGAGGTCGACCCGTACGCCCTCGATCTCGCCAGTGTGGAGCTTGCCGCCGACCCGGCCCGCGCCCTCCAGGACCGTCACCCGGACCCCGCTGCCGGCCAGCCGGTGCGCTGCCGCGAGACCGGAGATCCCGCCTCCGATGACGACGACATGGGCCGTACGCGTGTCCGCATTCATGCCCCCACTCTCTCAAATCCTTTCCGGCGGGCCGAACGTGGCCGTGGTCCGGTGACTCCCACGCGAGACCTCCCGCGCCGCGGGGGAATGTTCCGCGGCCCGCACACGTACCGTCCCAGAGGGATACGGAGCTGGCAGCGCCCGTACGACAGCGGCAGCGGACAGCGGCAACAGCCACGGAGGTACGCGCAATGGCAGCGGAGCGACTGGTGGTCATCGGCGGGGACGCGGCAGGCATGTCCGCCGCGTCCCAGGCCCGCAGGCTCAAGGGCCCGGAGGAGCTGGAGATCACCGCCTTCGAGCGCGGCCACTTCACCTCGTTCTCCGCGTGCGGCATCCCCTACTGGGTGGGCGGCGAGGTCGGCGAGCGCGACGACCTCGTCGCCCGCACCCCCGACGAGCACCGCGAACGGTCGATCGGCCTCCGGACGCGGACCGAGGTGACGGAGATCGACGTCGCGGGGCAGCGGGTGCACTCCCGCGACCTGGAATCGGGCGCGGCAGGCTGGACCCCGTACGACAAGCTCGTCATCGCCACGGGAGCGCGTCCGGTACGCCCCGCGCTGCCCGGCATCGACGCGCCGGGCGTGCACGGCGTACAGACGCTGGACGACGGCCAGGCCCTGATCGACTCGCTGCGGGCGGCGTCCGGCCGCCGCGCGGTGATCGTCGGGGCCGGGTACATCGGCGTCGAGATGGCGGAGGCGCTGCTGCACCGCGGGTACGAGGTGACGGTCCTGACCCGCGGCGCCCAGCCGATGTCCACGCTCGACCCGGACATGGGGACGCTGGTCCACGGCGCGATGGACGGCATGGGCATCTCCACGGTGACCGGCGCGGAGGTCACCGCGATCCGCACGGACGAGCGGGGACGAGCCCGCGCCGTCGCCACGGACGCCGCCGAATACCCGGCCGATGTGGTGGTCCTGGGGATCGGTGTGGAGCCGCAGACCGGCCTCGCTGCCGCCGCGGGGCTGCCGCTGGGCGAGTACGGCGGGCTGCTGACCGATCTGTCGATGCGGGTGCGCGGCCACCGGAACATCTGGGCGGGCGGCGACTGCGTCGAGGTCCTCGACCTGGTCTCCGGCCGGAACCGGCACATCGCGCTCGGCACGCACGCGAACAAGCACGGCCAGATCATCGGCGCCAACGCCGGTGGTGGATACGGCACGTTTCCCGGTGTGGTCGGCACCGCGGTGAGCAAGGTCTGCGATCTGGAGATCGCCAGGACCGGACTGCGGGAGAAGGACGCGGACGCGGCCGGGCTGCGGTACGTCACAGCGACCATCGAGTCGACCAACAGCGCCGGTTACTACCCGGGCGCGGCCGTGATGACGGTGAAGATGCTCGCCGAACTGCGGACCGGGCGGCTGCTCGGCACCCAGATCGTGGGGCGGGAGGGCGCGGCGAAGCGGGTGGACATCGCGGCCGTGGCGCTCACCGCGGGGATGACGGTGGAGCAGATGGTCTCGCTGGACCTGGGGTACGCGCCGCCGTTCTCACCGGTCTGGGACCCGGTGCTGGTGGCCGCGCGGAAGGCGGTCACAGCGGTGCGCCGGGCGGGCGCGTAGCCGGGCGGGGTCCTGCCGGTCGCGCCCCGGTGTGCCGGACGGTACGGGCCGTCCGGCACACCGGGAGCGGAACGGTTCAGCGGGCCGTGCGGGTGTGGACGTGCTCCACCAGCCGGGTCAGCGCGTCGGGGTCGGTCGTCGGCAGGACGCCGTGGCCGAGGTTGAAGACATGGCCTTCGAGCCCCGCCGCCGCTGCCAGTACCTCGTCCGCCTTGGCCGCGACCACCTCCGGGGTGGAGAAGAGGACGGCCGGGTCGAGGTTCCCCTGGAGCGCCTTGCCGGGGCCGACCCGGCGGGCCGCCTCGTCCAGCGGCACCCGCCAGTCGACGCCGACGACGTCCGCGCCGGCCTCACCCATCAGCCCGAGCAGCTCACCGGTGCCGACACCGAAGTGGATGCGCGGGACCCCGTACGGCGCCACCGCGTCGAAGACCTTCGCCGACGCGGGCAGCACCGAGCGCCGGTAGTCGGCCGGGGCGAGCGCGCCCACCCAGGAGTCGAAGAGCTGGACGGCGCTCGCGCCCGCCTCGATCTGGACCCGGAGGAAGGCGGAGGCGATCACGGCGAGCCGGTCGAGCAGCTCGGCCCAGAGCTCCGGGTCGCCGTACATCATCGCCTTGGTGTGCTCGTGATTGCGGGACGGGCCGCCCTCCACGAGGTAGCTGGCGAGGGTGAAGGGCGCACCGGCGAAACCGATGAGCGGCGTCTGTCCGAGCTCGGCCGTGAGCATGCCGATCGCCTCGGTGACGTACCAGACGTCGGCGGGCTCCAGATCGCGCAGCTGCGCGAGGTCCGCGCGGGTGCGGATCGGCCGGGCGATCACCGGGCCGACACCGGGCTTGATGTCGAGGTCGATCCCGATGGCCTTGAGCGGTACGACGATGTCGCTGAAGTAGACCGCCGCGTCCACCTTGTGGCGGCGGACCGGCTGCAGGGTGATCTCGGTGATCAGGTCGGGCCGCATGCACGAATCGAGCATGGCGATGCCCTCACGCACCTTGAGGTACTCGGGGAGTGAGCGGCCGGCCTGCCGCATGAACCAGACAGGCGTGTGGGACACCGGCTCCCGCCTGCACGCCTTGAGGAAGACGGAGTCGGCTGTTGGGTTCTGGGCGCCCGTGGGGCGGTCGTTGACACTCACGCCGAGAAGTTTCGCATGTGCGGGGGAAGCGGTGAGCCCGGGCCGGGTGTCCCTCCCCCCGCAACTGCCTCGTTCCGCCTAGTCTTCCCGGCATGGCTGCGGCTCAGGGACGACTTTCAGATAGCGCTGACGGTACGAACAGCGCGGAGACGGACTCCGTCCCGCCCGCGTTCAGGCAGGCGGTCGAGGCCTTGCAGTCCGCGCGTCTGAGGCCGGAGATGGAGATCGACCCGACCAAGCCGCCCCGCAAGCTCGCGCCGTACGCCTACGCGCTGGAGGCGGCGGTCGTCGAGAACGACAACGACCTGGCGGACGGCAGGCTCGTCCTGCTCCACGACCCCGCGGGCCATGACGCCTGGCAGGGGTCCTTCCGCCTGGTGACACTCGTCCGCGCGGAGCTGGAACCCGAGATGGCCGCCGACCCGCTGCTGCCCGAGGTCTGCTGGTCGTGGCTGACCGGCGCGCTGGAGGGGCGCGGACTGTCGTACGGGGAGGCCAGCGGCACGGTCACCCGCGCCGGGTCGCACTATTTCGGCGGGCTCTCGGAGCGCAAGCCCGCGACCCAGATCGAGATCCGGGCGTCCTGGACCCCGCGCGAGGGGCTGAGCGGGGTGCCGGACACCGGGGCGCATCTCGCCGCCTGGTGCGATCTGCTCTGCCAGATCGCCGGGCTGCCGCCGGTCGGGCCCCCGGACGCCGGTGTGGTCTCGCTGCCGCAGCGGCGCGGGCCCCGCGCGCACTGACGCGCTCCTCCACCGGCCCAGCTGACACCCCGGCCCGCCGGTCCGCCGGCGCACTACCCGGGGGCCCGGCCGGCGCACTGCCTGACGCGCCGGCGGACCCACCGGCCGGCGCACAGGCGGCACGAACAGCGCCTTCGCAAACACGGGCATCTTTCGAACGATCGGTCAGGCATCCGATTTGCCCGAATTGTTACTCACTAAATCGTGATCATTCTCTAAAGGCGGGCGGGTTTGCTGCCGAAGAAGTCTGTGACCCTTCAAGCACGGTTCGCCCCGGCTCTTCCCCCGGCCGGCGTTCGTTCCGCACCTTCCCAGGAGGCCTGGTGTCCGTTCTCCTTGAGCAGCCCGCAAGCCTGGTCGCCTACCGCCCGAACAAGCCGACGGCCATGGTCGTCGTGGCCGACCCACGTGTCCGCTCCACCGTCACCCGCCACCTGTGGGCCCTTGGAGTACGTGACGTCATCGAGGCGTCGTCCATCGCGGAGGCCCGTCCCCGCGTCGGCAAACCACGTGACATCTGCGTGGCCGACGTCCACCTGCCCGACGGTTCCGGGCTGACCCTGCTGTCCGAGACCCGGGCCGCAGGCTGGCCCAACGGTCTGGCCCTCTCCGCCGCCGACGACATCGGCGCCGTGCGCAACGCCCTCGCGGGCGGCGTCAAGGGCTATGTCGTCACCGGCACCCGCAACAACATCGGCCATCCGACCCGGCCCGGCGCCGCACCCATCGGCGCCGCCCGGATGCAGCGCCGCCCCCCGGGTACCCCGAGCCACCCGGGCGGCTACCGCGAGCTCTCCGGCCGTGAGGTCGAAGTGCTGCGGCTGGTTGCCGAAGGCCAGTCCAACAAGGCCATCGGCGTCTCCATGGGGCTCTCCGCCCTGACCGTCAAGAGCCACCTCGCCCGCATCGCGCGCAAGCTCGGCACGGGTGACCGGGCCGGGATGGTCGCGGTGGCACTCCGTACCGGAATCATCCACTGACGTGACCCGTCCGACAGGGCCGGCCACGAATCGGAACTGACTGGTTTCAGCCCCCTCAGCACCCGCCGACGCAGCGTTACGTCGGCGGGTGCTGTGCGTTCACCGATACCCTTGACGGGTGACCGACGCTCAAGAGACCGCAGCAGAGACAGCACTGCGAACCACTGGGGGCGCTCCCCCGGACGACGTCGAACAGGCGCCGATCCCCTTGCTGGAGCCCCGCGAGGGCATTCCGCCGGTGGTAGCCACCGATGAAGCACTGGCCGCTGTCGTGGCGGCGTTCGCCGCGGGGACGGGGCCTGTCGCCGTCGACGCCGAGCGCGCGTCCGGCTACCGGTACGGGCAGCGCGCGTACCTGGTGCAGCTGCGCCGCGAGGGCGCGGGCAGCGCCCTCGTCGATCCGGTCGGCTGCCCCGACCTCTCCTCCCTCGGAGCGGCCATCGCCGACGCCGAGTGGGTGCTGCACGCCGCGACACAGGACCTCCCGTGCCTGCGGGAAATAGGCATGATTCCCACCCGGATCTTCGACACCGAGCTGGCCGGGCGGCTGGCCGGTTTCCCGCGGGTCGGCCTCGGCGCGATGGTCGAGAGCGTGCTGGGCTTCACGCTGGAGAAGGGCCACTCGGCGGTCGACTGGTCGACCCGCCCGCTGCCCGAGCCGTGGCTGCGCTACGCCGCGCTCGACGTGGAACTGCTGGTCGACCTCCGGGACGCCCTGGAGGAGGAGCTGGAGCGGCAGGGGAAGCTGGGCTGGGCGATGGAGGAGTTCGACGCCATTGCGTCGGCGCCGCCCGCCCCGCCGCGCAAGGACCCCTGGCGCCGTACGTCCGGGATGCACAAGGTGCGCAGGCGCCGCCAGATGGCGGTGGTACGGGAGCTGTGGAACACCCGCGACGCGGTGGCGCAGCGGCGTGATGTCTCCCCCGGGAAGGTCCTCGGGGACGGTGCGATCGTCGAGGCCGCCCTCGGCCTCCCGGTGAATCTCCAGGAGCTCACCGCGCTGCCCGGCTTCGGCCACCGCATGGGCAAGCGCCAGCTGGAGCAGTGGCAGGCGGCCGTCGACCGGGCCAAGGCACTCCCCGACACCGCGC
Source organism: Streptomyces sp. NBC_00466 (assembly GCF_041433995.1). Lineage (NCBI taxonomy): Bacteria > Bacillati > Actinomycetota > Actinomycetes > Kitasatosporales > Streptomycetaceae > Streptomyces > Streptomyces sp. NBC_00466. Next base: position 679,394 of record NZ_CP107896.1, read on the forward strand.
TTCCGCAGCCGGGCCAGCAGGTGGCGGGTCCGCCGCCGCCCCGCGCCTGGGCGGACAAGGACCCGGCGGCCGCGGCCCGGCTCTCCGCGGCCCGCGCTGCCGTGTCGGCCCTCGCCGACGAGCTGAAGATGCCGCAGGAGAATCTGATGACCCCGGACACCGTGCGCCGGGTGTGCTGGGAGCCGCCGCGGGAGCGGACCGAGGAAAAGATCTCAGCCGTTCTTTCCGAGCTCGGCGCCCGGCACTGGCAGATCGAGCAGGTCGCGCCGCTGCTGGTGAGCGCACTTCAGGACGTTCCGCAGCAGGGCTGACAACCCGGGCCTGCGGCGTCCGCCGCCGCAGGCCCGAAACCCCCAGGACCGGACCGTATCCAACACGCTTCAACAGCTTTAGGCTGTGCGACGCATCAGATTCCTTCAGCAACGCCCTTGCGAACAGAGGACTGACATGCGCACGTCATTAAGACGGTCTCTCACCGCCGCCCTCGCCGTGCTGGCTCTCAGCACCGGAGGGCTCACCGCCGCCCGGGCCGCACCCGCGACAGCCACCGCCAGGCCCGCCGCCGCCCACACCGTCGGGTACAACGACACCGCCATGACCATCGACGGCAGGCCGCTCACCATCTGGTCCGGCGAATTCCACTACTGGCGGCTGCCCAGCCCCGACGCATGGCGTGACGTACTGCAGAAGATGAAGGCGGGCGGGTTCAACGCCACGTCCATCTACTTCGACTGGGACTTCCACTCCCCCAAGCCCGGGGTGTACGACTTCAAGGGCATCCGCAATGTCGACAAGCTCCTGGACATCGCCCAGGAAGTCGGGATCTACGTCATCGCCCGCCCCGGCCCGTACATCAACGCCGAGACCGACGGCGGCGGCTTTCCCGGCTGGCTGACCACCCAGAAGGGCAAGGCCAGGACGACCGCGCCGGACTACCTGGCCGCCGCCGACGAGTGGCTGTCGAAGATCGACCCGATCATCGCCCGGCACCAACTCACCAACGGAACCGGTTCGGTGATCGCCTATCAGGTCGAGAACGAGTACTACCAGGACACCCCGGACGGGCACGCCTACATCAAGCACCTCGCGGACAAGGCGCGCGCCGACGGGATCAAGGTCCCGCTGACCGGCAACAACAGCGGCGTATTCGCCAAGGAACTGGACATCGACGGGCCCGACGCCTACCCGCAGGGCTTCAACTGCTCCAGCCCCGACAAGTGGAGCGGGCTGCCCGATCTCTCCGGCGCGAAGAAGGCGGGCAGCCCGCTGTTCCTCCCCGAGTTCCAGGGCGGGTCCTTCGACCCATGGGGCGGACCCGGATTCGACAAGTGCCGGCAGCTGACCGACGGGGACTTCGAGAAGGCCGCGTACGAGAACAACATCGCGTCCGGCGCCACCATGCAGAACTTCTACATGGCGTACGGCGGCACCTCCTGGGGCTGGCTGCCCTCTCCCGGCGCGGTCTACAGCTCGTACGACTACGGCGCGCCGATCCAGGAGGACCGGCAGCTGAGCGAGAAGTACCTCGTCGACAAGCGGCTGGGGTATCTCGTGCAGTCCGTGGCCCCGCTGACGAAGACCGGGCAGGTGACTGCGGCGGCGCCGGACAACGCGGCCGTGCAGCGGCGTGACCGGCGCAACCCGGACAACGGGACCGGGATCACCGTCGTCCGCCACAAGGACGTCAACAACAAGGCGAAGGACACCACGCATCTGGCCCTCGGCGGCTACCCCTCGGTGCCCCAGGAACCGGGAACCGCGCTGACCGTCGACGGGCGCGACTCCAAACTGCTGGTCTCCGACTACGCGATGGACCATCAGCAACTGCGGTACTCGACCTCGGAGATCATGACGCACGGCTCCTTCGGGCCGCGCGACGTGGCGCTGCTGTACGGACGTCACGGGGAGGACGGCGAGACCGTGCTGCGGTACGCCGCGAAGCCGGACGTACAGGTGACCGGCGGGACGGTGAAGCAGAGCTGGGACGCGAAGTCCGGCGATCTGCGGCTCGACTACCGGCACGATGGGCTCGCGAAGGTGCTCATCACCCCGCCCGGTGCGAAGACCCCGCTGCTGCTCCTGCTGGCCGACGACGCGACCGCCGACACCTACTGGCGGCTCGACACCCCGCAGGGTCCGGTGCTGGCCTCCGGTCCCGAGCTGCTGCGCACCAGCGCGTACGCGAACGGCGTGCTGAAGCTGACCGGCGACACCGGCAAGGCGTCGAAGCTGAACGTCGTCACCGGGGCACCCGCCACCGCCGTGACCTGGAACGGAAAGCCCGCCGATGGCGCCCTGGACACCACCGGGGCCACCCTCGCGGGACCGGAGCCGGTCACTCTCCCGAAGCTGGGCAACTGGAAGTACCAGCGCGAGACCCCGGAGGCGCAGCCCGGCTTCGACGACGCCGCCTGGCGCGCCGCCGACCAGCAGTCCCTGGCCGCCGACAACTACGGCTTCCACGCGGGCTCCGTCTGGTACCGGGGGCACTTCACCGCCCGGGGCACGGAGAGCGCCGTACAGGTCAACGCGACCACCGGCAGGGCCGGTTCGTATCTGGCCTGGCTCAACGGCAGGTATCTGGGCAGCTCCGACTCGGGCCCGCACACCTTCACCGTCCCGCCGGCCACGCTCAGACCCGGCAAGGACAACGTGCTCTCGGTGCTGGCCGCCGACATGGCGCACGAGCAGGACTGGTCGGTCGATGACGGCCACAAGCAGCCGCGCGGGCTGACCTCGGTACGGCTGGTGGGTTCGGCGAAGCAGATCAGCTGGCGGATCCAGGGCGCGCTCGGCGGCGAGAACCTCGTCGACCCGGTGCGCGGACCGCTCAACACCGGTGGTCTGTACGGCGAACGCCAGGGCATGCATCTGCCCGGCTACCCGGACGCGAAGTGGCCCGGTGTCCAGCTGCCCGACACCCGGAAGGGCGCGCCGGGAGTCTCCTGGTACCGGACCGGATTCGACCTGAAGCTGCCGAAGGACCAGGACGTCCCGATGGGGCTGACATTCTCGGACGACAAGACCAGGAACTACCGGGCGATGGTGTATGTCAACGGCTGGATGGTCGGCCTCTACATCAACGGCCTCGGGCCGCAGACCAGCTTCCCGGTCCAGCCGGGGATGCTGCGCACCGACGGCCACAACACGGTCGCCATCGCCGTCATCGGCGAGGACACGGCCGGGGACGGACTCGGCAAGGTGTCGCTGGAGGCGTACGGGAACCACACGACGCCGCTGCGGTACGGCGACATCGCGTCGCCGGGCTGGTCGGCCGCGGTGAACCACGACCCGAAGGCGACAGCGGACGTACGGATCACCGCGCCGGACACGCTCGCGCAGGGCGGCACGGGGACCGTGAACGCGACGTTCGCACCGCGTGGTTCGACCGCGCGCGATGCCTCGCTCACCCTGCGGCTGCCAAAGGGATGGACGGCCGAACCGGCGGCGAAGCAGCCGCTGGGGGACGTACGGGCCGGGCGGACGGTGGGCCGCTCCTGGAAGGTCACCGCGCCCGCCGGGTCGCAGCCGTGGTCGGCGGTACTGTCCGCGGCGGCGCAGTACGCGGGGCACGGTGCGGCGGCTGCGGCCGTGGAGGTGGCCACCCCGCCGCCGGCACCGGGCGCGGGGAGCCACGACCTCGCGGATCTGGACTTCACCGCCACCAACGGCTGGGGCCCGGTCGAACGCAACATGTCCAACGGTGAGGCGGAGGCCGGGGACGGCAGGCCGATGTCGATCGCGGGCACGGCGTACGCGAAGGGCATAGGGACGAACGCCGACAGCGACGTCACCGCCTATCTGGGCGGGGCCTGCACCCGCTTCACCGCGTCGGTCGGGGTGGACGACGAGACGGACGGCGGCGGCTCGGTGACCTTCACCGTGCTGGCCGACGGAAAACAGGTCGCCACCACTCCGGTACTCAGGGGGAAGCAGGCGGCCGTCGCACTCGACGCCGACGTGTCGGGCGCCCAGGTGGTGGACCTGGTCGTCGGTGACGGCGGGGACGACAACGGACTCGACCACGGGGACTGGGGGTCCGCTTCGGTGAGCTGTACGGGCTGAGCGCCCACCCATCGGGGCACACCGGGCGGGTCCGTTCGCGGGCCCGCCCGGTGTGTGACCTTCGACGCTCCCGGCCCGGGGACTGGGCAGCATGGTTACCCGTGGGTAGCATGGCCTGGTGCAGCGCGCTCCGGCGCGCCCGCAGCAGCAGTGCCATCCCGCACCCTGGAGGAGAGCCATCGTGCCTCGTACCATCCGGGACGTCGTCTTCGTCGACGGCGTCCGCACCCCGTTCGGCAAGGCGGGCCCGAAGGGCATCTACCACGAGACCCGCGCCGACGATCTCGTCGTGAAGGCGATCCGGGAGCTGCTGCGCCGCAACCCGGATCTGGACCCCGCGAAGATCGACGAGGTGGCCATCGCGGCGACCACGCAGATCGGCGACCAGGGCCTCACGCTTGGCCGGACCGCGGGCATCCTCGCCGGTCTGCCGCAGTCCGTACCCGGCTACTCGATCGACCGCATGTGCGCGGGCGCGCTGACCGCCGTGACCGCCACGGCCGGCTCGATCGCCTTCGGTGCGTACGACGCCGTCATCGCCGGTGGCGTCGAGCACATGGGCCGCCACCCCATGGGCGAGGGTGTCGACCCGAACCCGCGGTTCGTGAGCGAGAAGCTCGTCGACGAGTCCGCCCTCTTCATGGGCATGACCGCCGAGAACCTGCACGACCGCTACCCCACCATCACCAAGCAGCGCGCCGACGAGTACGCCGTGCGCTCGCAGGAGAAGGCGGCGAAGGCGTACGCGAACGGGAAGATCCAGCAGGACCTGGTCCCGATCTCCGTACGCAACACCAACGCCGAGGTGGGCGAGACCGGTTGGGGTCTGGTCACCGCCGACGAGCCGATGCGTCCCGGGACGACCCTGGAGAACCTCGCCGGGCTCAAGACGCCGTTCCGTACGCACGGACGCGTCACCGCGGGCAACGCCGCCGGTCTCAACGACGGTGCCACCGCCTCGATCATCGCCTCCGAGGACTTCGCACGCGAGCACAACCTCCCGGTGAGGATGCGCCTCGTCTCCTACGCCTTCGCGGGCGTCGAGCCGGAGGTCATGGGCTACGGCCCGATCCCGGCCACCGAGAAGGCACTCGCCAAGGCGGGCCTCTCGATCGAGGACATCAACCTCTTCGAGATCAACGAGGCCTTCGCGGTCCAGGTGCTCGCCTTCCTTGAGCACTACGGCATCGCGGACGACGACACACGCGTCAACCAGTACGGCGGCGCCATCGCCTACGGCCACCCCCTCGCCTCCTCCGGCGTGCGTCTGATGACGCAGCTGGCGCGGCAGTTCGAGGAGCAGCCGGAGGTCCGCTACGGCCTGACGACGATGTGTGTCGGCTTCGGCATGGGCGCCACGGTCATCTGGGAGAACCCGAACCACAAGGACGCCGGAGGCGAGAAGTGAGCACGTCCACCACCGAGCTTCTGAAGGGTGCAGCGGAGCTGTTCCCCGGCGAGGTCGTCACGTCGGCGCACGTACGCCACCTCGATCTGCCGTACGGCGCGGGCAAGTTCGCGCTGATCACGCTGGACAACGGCTTCGACCACACCAAGCCGACCACCTTCGGCCCGGGTTCGCTCGCGAACCTGAACGCCGCCATCGACCAGGTGGAGAAGGAGGCGGCCGAAGGCGCGATCGTAGGTGTCGGTATCACCGGCAAGCCGTTCATCTTCGCCGTCGGCGCCGACCTCAAGGGTGTCGAGCTCCTCAAGAACCACGACGACGCGCTGGCCATCGGCAAGGGCGGTCACGAGGTCTTCAAGCGGCTGTCCGGCCTGGCGGTCCCGACCTTCACGTACTACAACGGTGCCGCGATGGGCGGCGGTGTCGAGGTCGGTCTGCACTGCACCTACCGCACCGTCTCCAAGGCGTTGCCCGCCTTCTCGCTCCCCGAGGTCTTCCTCGGTCTGGTTCCCGGCTGGGGCGGCTGCGCCCTGCTGCCGAACCTGATCGGCGCCGAGCGTGCGGTCTCGGTCATCATCGAGAACTCGTTGAACCAGAACCGGCAGTTGAAGGGCAAGCAGGTCTTCGAGCTGGGGATCGCCGACGCGATCTTCGAGGGCGCGGACTTCCTGGAGCAGTCTCTGACCTGGACGGCGAACGTCCTCAAGGGCGACGTCAAGGTCGAGCGCCCCGCGGTCGACCGCGGCGAGTCCTGGGACCAGGCCGTCGCCAAGGGCCGCTTCATCGCCGACTCCAAAGTGCACGGCGCCGCTCCGGCCGCGTACCGCGCGCTGGACATCATCGCCGCCGCCAAGAGCGGTGACCTGCAAGCGGCCTTCGACGCCGAGGACGCCGCGCTGGCCGACCTCATCATGGGTGGGGAACTCCGCAGCGGCATCTACGCGTTCAACCTCGTACAGAAGCGCGCGAAGCGCCCGGCGGGTGCGCCGGACAAGAACCTGGCGCGTCCGGTGACGAAGGTGGGTGTGGTGGGTGCGGGCCTGATGGCCTCGCAGCTCGCGCTGCTCTTCCTGCGCCGCCTGGAGGTCCCGGTCGTCCTCACGGACATCGACCAGGAGCGGGTCGACAAGGGCGTTTCGTACGTCCACGCCGAGATCGACAAGCTGCTGCTGAAGTCCCGTATCAACCAGGACAAGGCCAACCGCCTCAAGGCCCTGGTGAGCGGTGTGCTCGACAAGGCCGAGGGCTTCGCGGACGCCGACTTCATCATCGAGGCGGTCTTCGAGGAGATCGGTGTCAAGCAGCAGGTGTTCGCGGAGGTCGAGGCGGTCGCCCCGGCGCACGCGATCCTCGCCACCAACACCTCGTCGCTCTCGGTCTCCGAGATGGCGTCGAAGCTGAAGCACCCCGAGCGGGTCGTCGGCTTCCACTTCTTCAACCCGGTCGCGATCCTGCCGCTCCTGGAGATCGTGCGCGGTGAGCAGACCGACGACGCCTCGCTGGCCACGGCGTTCGGTGTCGCGCGGAAGCTGAAGAAGACCGCGGTCCTGGTGAAGGACGCCCCGGCGTTCGTCGTCAACCGCATCCTCACCCGCTTCATGGGCGAGATCCAGAACGTCATCGACGAGGGCACCCCGGTCGAGGTCGCCGAGAAGGCCGTGGAGCCGCTCGGTCTTCCGATGTCCCCGCTGGTGCTGCTCGAACTGGTCGGCCCGGCCATCGGTCTGCACGTCTCGGAGACGCTGCACCGCGCCTTCCCCGAGCGCTTCACCGTCTCGGAGAACCTGGCCGCCGTCGTCAAGGCGGGCAAGCGCGGCTTCTACGTCTACGAGTCGGGCAAGCCCGAGCTGGACCCGGAGGTCGCCGCACTCCTCAAGCAGGGCACATCGGTGCTCACCGCCGAGCAGACCCGTGACCGGGTCCTGGACGCGGTGGCGCAGGAGATCGGCCTGATGCTGGACGAGGGTGTCGTGGCCGAGGCCCAGGACATCGACCTCTGCCTGATCACCGGCGCCGGCTGGCCCTTCCACCTCGGCGGCATCACGCCGTACCTGGACCGTGAGGGTGTGTCGCAGCGGGTGAACGGCAAGCCGTTCCTCGCGCAGGGTGTGGCGAGCGTTCCGGTCTGACCCCGGGTCTCCGCAGATCCGGAGCCCGTCGTGTGTGTGCCCGTCCCGGCGATGCCGGGGCGGGCACTCGCCGTTGCGGGGCGGCCGTCGTGGTGTGACAAAATGACCTTTCCCCGGGTTCGTGGGGATTGGGAGTCGAGTACCTGCCGGACGGCGGACGCTGGGGGGCAGGACGGTTCGTGGAGCGGCAGCGGAAGTACTCACGCAGGACCGCGCTGTGGGCGGGCGTCTCGGCGGCGGCCGCGGCCGGCGGTCTGGCCGGCGGCCGGTGGTACGCGGAGCAACAGGCGCACGGGGACGGCACGTTCGAGGCGGCGGACCGCTCGCAGATCCTGGCCCCCACCGCGCTGCACCAGACCACGGTGCCCCAGTCGTTCGCCTTCGACGACAGCCGGGGCGACATCTACGCGGTGCAGCTGGCCCAGGGCGGTCTGCGGCTGCCCGGTGAGCCGTACCGGCTGTCGAGTGCGGAGCGGGAGAAGCGCGGCGACCTCTGTGTGACGCGGCTGTCCGCGGGCGGGCGGCCGAGCGGCCATATGTTCCTGCGCGGGTTCGGCCACGGTGTCTCCCTCGGCGTCGAGCCGTCGGCTTCCGGCGCGCTCCTCTGGACGGAGTCGCAGGCCGACCCGGCGACCGGGTACGGGCGGGCCGTCACCCGGTTCCCGTTCCGGGACGGCGCTGTGCTCGACAGCGACCACCCCGGTCTGCGCCACCACCGCCCGGTGCCCGGCTCACTGGCCAACCAGCCGAGTGTCGACATGGCCGCGCGGCGGGTGATGGTGAGCTACTGGACGGTCCCGGCGTACGGGAGACGGCAGCAGTGGTACGCGGTGTACGCCATGGCCGACTTCCTCGCGGGCCGCTACGAGCCGCTGCACACCGTGCCCCAGCGGGGACGCGGCGCGGCCGAGACGTTCCAGGGGTGCGTGCTGTACGGGGACCGGGTGTACCAGCTCGCGGGCAACCCGTACACCCGGGCGTCCGGCGCCAACCCGGCCGTCTCCGGGGGCAATACCCGGGTCACCGCGATCGGCCTGAGCGGCGGCCCGGTGCCCGCTCCGCGACGGATCACCGTGGCGGCGGACCTCGCCTACCGGGAGCCGGAAGGGCTCGCCGTCAGGCTGGCGGGCGGCCCCCGGCTCTGTGTGGGCTTCGCGACCGGCAGCTCGCGGGCCAGGATGCTGGCGATCCACTCGTGCGGCCGGGCGTGACGGACCCGGGCAGGAAGAGATGCCTGGCGTGGACGTGTCGGGCCTCGTCGTCGAGGCGGTTGCCCTGCCGACGGCTTCGGCGCATGACAACGCCGTGGGCGTCGCCCTGCTGAACGGCGTACAGCGGACGGGCGGGTGCGGGGGCGGTGCCCCCGCACAGGTCATTGACCCGGCCGGGGGCCGCGTCCGAATCCCATGCGGCCGAGCAGCCGGTCGCGCCTGACCAGTGTGTGGAACAGCACCGCGCACATGTGGGCGGTGAAGACCGCGAACAGCAGGTAGGCCAGCACCGTGTGGGTCTCCCGCAGCGCCGCGTACAGGTCCTGGCCGGCGGGCAGCACCGTCGGCAGGTGCAGCGACCCGTACAGCTCGACGGGTGTACCGGCCGCCATCACCATGCCCCAGCCGACGAGCGGCTGGGCGAACATCAGGGCGTACATGAGGTATTCGGAGCCGGTCGCCGCGAGCCGTTCCCACCGGCCCATACTCGGGGGGTGGGGCGGCGGCCGGTGCAGCAGGCGGTTGATGAAGCGGATCACGACGAGGATCAGGATCAGCACCCCGAGTGGCTCGTGGACCGACCGCAGTACGGCGTAGTGGTCGAGCGAGGTCACTATGGCGACCCCGATGAACAGCATGGCGACCACTGCCGCCGCCATCGCCCAGTGCAGCAGCCGGGAGAACAGCGCGAACCTCGGCGGGGCCTCCACCTCTCCGATGCCGCCGTCGGTCCCACCGCCTGCCGTACTTCCGGAAGCATCCTCGCGAGCGTGGTCGTTCACAGGTGTGTTCACCGCAGCACCTTCGATACGTCGACGGGACTGGGCTGCTTGGGCTCGCCTGCGCGGCGCCTGTACGACTGGGCGTAGACCGCCGAACGGGCGCTGAGCAGCGGATCGTCGGATGCCGCGATCCCGTCCGGCAGGACGAGAGGGTCGAAGTTGATGTCGCGGGCATTCCCCTCGGCCTCGGTGCGCACCGCGTCGAGGGTCAGCGTCCCGGCCTCGATCGTCCTGCGGTCGGGCGGCCACGGCCGGGTGGCGTCGTGCGTGGGGTCGCCGGGGCGCCCGACCGTGAGCATCAGCCGCCAGCGCAGGGGGCGTTCCGCCAGGTTGGAGATCAGCCCGTCGAACAGGTAGTTCCTGTCCGGTGCCTTGCCCGCACCCCCTCCGTCGCCCGCCGTGCCCGGTCCGGCCGGCTGCAGTGGCGTCAGCGACCACCGCACCGGGACGGTGGCACCCGCCGCATTGGTGAAGCGGAAGGCGTTCAGGCCGTTGAAGGTGCTGTCGCCGAAGCCGGACGTGGGCGGGTGCCTCCTGTTGAACGCCATCGCCTCGGCAGTCTCCGGGTGCGCGGCGAGGAAGTCGGCCATCTTCCGTGGGTCGGGTTTTCCCGTGGCGGGCAGCGGTTTGGACGCGAGGATCCGCTCGTAGAAGCCCTCGGGCGTGCTGTCGGGGAAGACCGGAGTGTTGATCATGGCTGTGCGCCACTGCTCGCTGTTCGGGAGAGCGAAGAGGAGGCCGAGCCCCCGCACGAGAAGGCCGGCGTCGGCGATATCCGGCGCGCCGCCCGAGAGGGAGAACCGTCCCGTCACGGGGGTGGTCCGCCCGGACTCGAACACCACGGCCTTCGACACGTCGCTTCCGTCGCCGTTGGCGGTGAAGTGCCCCGAGACGCTCACCCCCTTGGCGTGGTTGCGCCGGAACCCGGGGTGTCTGCCTGCGACCTGCTCGAAGCGGTCGACGAAACGGGCGGGGGTCAGCCTGTCTTCGGGGAACAGGTCGCCGGCGTAGGCGAAGGCGCCGACGTTCGCCGCCCCGACGCCGGCCGTCGCGGCGAGCCCGAGCAGGGCGCGCCGGGTCAGGGCCGGCGTCGGGGGCGGCCGGAATGAGGGAGGGGGCTCGGCCCTCCCGCTGTCCTCGTTCACTTTCCCTCTTCCTCCGTCACTTGCCGGCGTCGAGCTTGACGACATGCCAGGCGCCCTTGACACCTTCGCCGTTGGTCTGGCCGGGCTTGGTGTCCATCGCGAAGCGGTACACCGGCTTACCGTTGTAGGAGGCCTGGACGGTGCCGTCCGCGCGCGTGAAGTGGCCGAGCGTGCCGGGGAGTTCCTTGCTGCCGACGGCGTGCGGCGTACCGGCCGTCGGCGGCCACAGGTCGGCGCACTTCCCGGAGCACGCCGACGTGCCGGTGGAATCCTTGTCGAAGGTGTAGAGGGCGAAGCCCTTGCCGTCGGTCAGCACAGTGCCGAGGCCGGTCTTCCGGGAAGCCAACTCGGCGTGCCCCGCCGTGCCGCCGGCCTCCGCGGAGGCCGAGGGCTTCTTCACCGGCTTCCCCTCGGGCTTCTGCGACTCCTGCGACCCGCCACCGCCGCAGGCCGACAGCAGAAGGGCCCCGCCCGCCGCCGTCGCCAGGGCGACGCCTGTCCGCCTGCCCACCATCCGCCTGACCGTCCAGCTGAACATCGCAACTCTCCGTCCGTGTCTGTTGAATACGAGCAACAGGGGATACGGGCCCTGCACGGCGCGCGTTCACGGGCGCCGGGTGTGCGACATGTCACATGGACGGAACGGGCGACGGGGTGAAGCTTTCTGCGGCACGGCCCGTATACCCCCTGAGATCCGGTCTTCCGGCCATATGACGATGACCTCGGAGGTGATGCCATGCTGCGGCCGGTTTCGCGCAAGCGGAGGGGTCGGCTCGACGACGAAGTGGTGCTGCGCGAGGCGTACGAGGACCACGCCGGAGAGCTCTTCACCTTCGCCCGCCGCTCACTGAGCGATGCGGGGGTGGCCGAGGAGGCCGTACAGGAGACGTTTCTGCGGGCCTGGCGGTCGGCCGACCGGTACGAACCGGCGACGGCGTCGTTGCGCACCTGGCTCTTCTCGATCTGCCGCAACATCGTCATCGACGCCCACCGGGCCAGGGCCGCCCGCCCCCAGGCGGCAGACGCCGAACCGGAGGACACCGCGCCGGCCGACGCCCCCGTCCATCAGCCGCTGGAGCAGCTTCTGGTCGGGCTGCAGGTGGAGGAGGCCCTGCGCCGGCTCTCCGACCAGCACCGTTTCGTCCTCGTAGAGGTTTACCTGCGCGACCGGCCCGCCGCCGATGTGGCGGCCCAACTGGGTATCCCGGAAGGCACGGTCCGCAGCCGCGTCTACTACGCGCTCAAGGCACTCAAACTCGTCATGGAGGAAATGGGGTGGCAGGGTGACTACTGACCAGTGTCGGCACCACCGGACCCTGCTCGGCATGCACTCCATCGGGCGGCTGGATGCCACCCGGTCCGTGGCGGTGCAGGCGCATCTCGACGGCTGCCCGGACTGCCGCGCCGAACTCCGCGAACTGCGCGGCGTGGCCGGACCACTGGGCCAGGCCGACCCCGACCGGGTCGCCGAACAGCCGCCGGCCCCGCCCGCCTCCCTGCGAACCGCCATCTTCACGGAGATCGCCAAGGAGCGGCAGCCCCGGCGCCGCCGCCCCAAGGTGCTCATGCTCGCGGCCGCCGTGATCGCCGTGTGCCTCGGGGCAGGAGCCGTGGTCGCCCAGCAGGCGGCCTCGCCCCACGGCCGGCCCGTCTCCTTCACCGCCCAGCCCGCCGGCGTACGGGCGTCGGCGACGGTCGAGGGCAAGGGCTGGGGCACGATGGTGCACCTCGACATCGCCGGCCTGCCGCAGGGCAAGCGGTACATGGTCTGGCTGGAACAGCCCGACGGCAGCCGCATGCCCGCCGGCAGCTTCATCGCCGGAGGCCCCCACACCATGTCGATGCAGCTCGCGGTCGGACTTCCCATGCCCGACGCCATGGCCCTGGGCATCAGCACCCCGACCGACAAGCGCCCCCTGCTGCGCGCGCCGCTGCGCACGTGAGTCGGTGATCGCTTGAGTCCCGTGGCTTCCGGCGAGGAGCGCCCGTCAAAGGCGCATCCAGGGATGAAACAACGGGACGAAACGACCGCTGAGGGACCCGCACCTGAGGGGCCCGCACCGCGGCGTCACTGCGGCAGCGGGCGCCTCGCGGAGACCTCGGCGGTGAGGTTCCCGGCCTTCGTGGCGTAGAGGTGGCAGACCGTCTCCAGGCCGGACGCGTCGGCCGGGCCGACCACGACACCCTGCCGCGTCCGGTCGGTGACCGTCTCCGCGCGGGCCCCGCCGAGCCGCACCTCCTTGCCCACCCCCTGGTACGCAACGTGCAGGAACAGGTCCCAGAGCCCGGGGGCGACGGGCTGGAATCCGTCGGCCGCCGACAGGTCGAGCCTCGCTTCGAACCCGGCCTGCGCACGGTCGGCGCGGGTGGCGGCGTCGAGCTTGGGGGTGGGCGTGGAGTAGACGCGGAAGCGGTACTCAGCGCCGCTCGCGCGCTCGCGCAGCACCACCCGGACGGCCGGATCACGGGTCGGCAACTGCTCGATGTAGCAGTGGCCGTGCACCCTGAGCACGGTGCCCGACCAGCTCAGCCGGGTCAGCCGGTGCTTGGCCCGCAGGGTGTGGGTGATCTCGAAGTACGCGTCGGGCAGCCCCACTTCGGGGTCCCGGAAGAAGGGGTACCTACGGAAGGCGCGCCCCTCCTCCACCAGCAGGGCGGCCTTCTCCTTGCCCTGCTCGAACGCGATCATCCGCTCGGCCTCGGCGAACAGGCCCCGGCGGATCAGCTCCAGGCGTACCGAGAGCGGCCGGGGCAGCTTCCGGAACACCTCCTGGCCCGCGTGGAGTTCGAGCAGTCCACGGCATTCGGTGAGCGCGGCCAGCCGCAACTCGTGGTCCTCGCATGCCAGATAGGCGGACCCGGTGGCCTTGCCGAGCTCCAGCTCGAAGTGGCGGGCGAGCAGCTGGTCCCGGAGGGGGCCCGGCTGGACCCGTTCCGTGACGAGGGAGACCATCCGGCGGGTGAGCGCCATCCGGTCGGCGAGGGAACCGCTGAACCGGGAGGTGTTCACCCCGGCGACCCGGCGGGCCTGCTCGACGCAGACCTGTCCGGCGACGACGGAGATCCGGTCCGCGTAGAGATAGGCCAGCGCGGTGAACGCCTGGTCGTCGCCGAGGGACCAGTCCTCGGGGAAGCGCAGTCCGCAGCGGTCCACCAGCGAGCGGCGGAACAGCTTGTCGGCGCTCAGCGACCAGTACACGCGCGAGGTCGCGACATCGGCGTCGGCCACGCTCCGGGTGAACATGGAGGTGCCGACCTTCTGCCCGTCCAGGCCCGCCACCTTGCCGAGTACGACATCGGCGTCGTTCTCGTCGGCCGCCCGGACCATGGCCTTCAGCGCGCCGGGGGCGAGCCGGTCCGTGCCGCTGAGGAACAGAAGATGACGGCCGGTGGACTGCTCGATGCCCGCGTTGCGCGCCTGCGCCGGAGTGTCCGTCGCGGTGGGCGCGGACGAGCACTTCAGCGCCGGGTACCGGGCCGCCCACTGCTGGAGCGCCTCGCGGGTGCCGTCCTGGGAGCCGCGGTCGAGGACCAGCACCTCCACCAGGAATCCGTCGTCGCCCTGGGCCAGCACCGATTCGAGGCAGCCGCCGATCCGGCCGACGGCGTCGGCCACGTCGACGACCACGCTGACGTCGGGCTGTTCCTTGGGGTGGATGGACACGGGGTTCACGACGCTGATCACCAGACTTCATTGCGTACGGGGGTGGTGCGAGCGGGGCGCGGTTCAGCCGGGGAGCGCCGCGCCCTCGTGCGGCCAGGGCAGCGCACCGTGGATGTTCGGCTGCGTCCAGGGTGCGTGCGCTGTGGTGCCGGCCCCGTTGAAACCGGGCGGGGTCAGCAGCCCCGGGGTTTCGGAGAGATCACCGATGTGGATGACCACCCGGCCCTCGGCCCGCTCCCCCGACGGCGACTGTACGGCGTACTGGAAGTGGTCGTAGCCCACCGCCCCCGGAGCCGCCTGGAATGCCAGGACGCCGTCGTGGGTGACGGTCACCTGCCCGGAGCGCGGCTGGCTGTGTCCCACCAGGACCGTGCCCTGCGGCAGGCCGTCCCGTACGTCGACGAGCGCGGGCGCGTACGCGGCGTGCTCGGAGACGTTCAGGGCGCGGCCGGGGGCGGAGAAGCCCCGGATCCGCACGCCCTGGTCGGCCAGCGGTTCGGTGCGCAGCAGTCTGCGGGGGTCCCGGCCGGGGATCGCGACGGCGACCGCCGGACGCAGCGCGTGCTCCGTACTGTCCTGGCGGATCCGCAGGGTCAGCACGGCGGTCCCCGAACCGCCGCCGTCGGCGCGGGCCCGGTAGTGCCGCAGCAGGGAGGAGTACTCGGCCCCGTGGACCCCCACCACGTCCGCGGCCCCGGCGAAGGAGTCCTCGGCGAGGTAGCCGTAGGCATGTCCGATGCCCGGGCCCGCCTGGACCGTGAGGGCGATCCGGACGGTCTGCCCGGGAGCGACGGAGGCCAGGGGGTGCGCGTCGCAGTGCACGGCCGCCTGCGTCGCGCTGTCCGGGAAGCCGGGTTCCTGGATGCGGACCACGCCCAGCAGGAAGGTCATCGCCCGGCTCCTATCCGTGCCTCGCCCGGCACCTGCGCCACTCGCTCCTTGGTCAGCCGGTTGAACGTCGCTGTGTCCAGCCAGCCCATCTCGTCGGTGGTGAAGTCCGACCGGTCGAGGCTGTGCACCCAGGACGCGGGGACGAGCCCCTGGTCCCGCAGGGCGCGGGCGATGAAGCGCGAGCACTCCACCGCCGCCTCGGCGCGCAGATGGGTGTCGTCCGCGCCCTTGAGGTTGGCGACGGGGTTCTCGTACGGCCGCAGATGCGCGAAGAGCTCCCTGGCGGCGTCGCTGCCGAGCTCCTCCCACCAGGCCATGCTCTGGGCGTAGAGATCGACGAGCGGTACGGACAGCTCCTGGGCGACCTCCCGCATGGCCATCGGGTAGGTGCGCAGGAAGCGCCGCAGATTGCCGTACGCGTCGAACTTGCGCCGCTCGTGGGTGAGTACGAGGACGGGGTGCGCCTGCGCCTCCCTGGTGAGGTGCACCATCTGCCGGAGGTACTGCTGGTACGCCTCGAAGGGCTCGGTGTGCAGGCCCTCCTCCGGCTCCCAGTCGACCTGCCCGAAGCTGATCAGTACGTAGTCACCGGGGGCGGCCCGTTCGCGGATCCACTGGAAGCGGCCCCGGTCGTAGAAGCTCCGGGAACTCGCCTTCGCACGTGCGCAGTTGACGACCTCCACCGCCGGGCCGAGGAACAGCGGGAGCGTCTGCCCCCAGCCTGCCATCGGGAGGTAGTCGACGGATCGCGTCACCACCGTGGAATCGCCCGTGACGAACATCCGCCTGCGGGGCATCTCCTGCCCGTACATCGCCGTACCCTCCATCAGATCGTGTCACCGCCCACAGGTCAGAAGTACTGTTCCATCGATTCCTGCGGCCCGAGCTGCTGCCCGATCCAGCCCAGCTGCGGGAGGGGCGCGGTGGACTCCAGCGGCTGTTCCGGTACGGCGGCGGTCCCCCGGGTGAACGGGTTGGCGAGGATCGGCTCCGCGGTGTCCCCGGCCGGGAATTCGGCGATGCCCCGCGCGAACAGCTGGTTCACCGCGTCGTTGAACCGGACCATGGAGTCCCCGTCGCCGAGCAGATAGCGCTTGAGGTGCTCCCGGTGCCCGGCCAGCCGGTCCCGGCCGCCGGAGCGTGCGGCCTCGACGCAGACGGCGAGCTCCTCGCAGGACGGGCCGAGGATGTACGCGGCGGACGCCGCGGGGTTCAGCTGCTTGAAGAGCTCGGGGTCCGAGTCGGACGGGTTCGAGACCGCGTACGGCTTCTCGCTCGCCACGAAGTCGGACACGACGCTGGAGATGTCGCTGATCAGCATGTCGGCTTCGTTGAAACAGCTGTAGAGGGACGGGAGTTGCCCGGTGACCACCTGGTGGCGCTCACCGCCGCCCGCGGCCCAGAAGGTCTCGTGCCACTGGGCCTGCAGCTCCTCCCAGGTCTCCTTCGGTGGCCGGGCGAGCATGGACCTGTCCTTGTGCCAGAGGCCGTAGACCCCGACCACGGTCCATGCCTTCAGCCGGGCCATCCGGCTCTCCAGGCCGGCCAGCTTCTTGTCGCCGCCCGCCTGCGATGCGCGGGAGTTCCGGCCTTCCCTGGTGCGGTCGCGTTTGGCGTTGTCGGCTTCGAGGAGCGCCATGATGCGCCGGTGCACCCGGGTCGCCTCGGCCGACCGCTTGCCCGTCAACGGGTGCGGCTTGTAGAGGATCCGGACCGGTTCCTGCTGGTTCAGCAGCATCCGGATGAGCTTCTCGCCCATCAGGATGAGCGAGGTGTGGAACGGGTCGGCGGTCCACCCCTCCCAGGTGGGCGCGTACAGCACGGTGGTCATCCGGCCGTGCGGCCGGGCCGAGACCGACTCGACCGCGCTGAGCTGCGGGCGGCCCACCGGCACGAGGGCGGAACCGGGGATGGTGCCGCGGAGCCGCTGGTAGCGCTCCTCGCCGCCCTGGCCCGCCGTCCATATCTCGTCGTAGACCTTGCTCACCCGGTTGCTGCTGGCCAGCTTGTCGCTGTCGCCGTGTCCGATGAAGACGTGCTTGGCCTCGGCCACCCGCAGCATGTGGACGTTCTTGCCCGCATTCGCCGGATAGAGGATCACCCGGACCTCGGGCAGTTCGAGCAGGCTCAGGTCGTCGGCCTTCGGGAGGCAGACGACCGGCAGCGAGGTGTACGCGAGGAAGCGCAGCGTGGTGACCTCGCGGAGCACGATCAACGGCCGCCTGCCGAGCCGGGAGAGGGTCTCCAGCCACATGTTGACCTGGTAGGCGGAGTCACGCGCGCCGGCCGCGTAGGTGAAGTAGAGGACGACCTCGGGGCGGTACTTGGCGACCTGCTTGTTCAGGATGCGGAAGGTGCGCTCATGGCTGGGCACCCGGCGGCACTGCCTGATGGTCGGCAGCAGGATCACCATGCCGAGGACGGCGACGGTCACCGCCAGCGCGCCGCCGAGGACACAGAAGCCGATCACATGCGTGGCGCGGGATGCGATGGCGCCGGCGATGACCGCGCTGTCCAGGTGGAGCAGCTTCCGCTCGTAGGACTTGAAGGCGATCGGGGGCGGCGGCTCCGGCATGTTCAGGGCGCTGAGATCGAGGTTGCGCACGCGCACCGGGAGCGCACGGCGGCGCTTGATGAACATGCAGAGGAACGTGTACAGCAGGCGCAGCGAGTGCACGGCGGCGAAGCCGAGGAAGACCACCGTGAAGATGTCGCGGTCGTCACCGACGGTGTCCCGCAGCAGCACCAGCATGCCGAGTTCCCGTGTCAGTACACGGATGCTGAGGCCCCACTTGAGCTTGCCGAGGAAGCGGATCAGGTCCGGTTCGGCGCGGTGCAGGTAGAAGTCGGTCGCGTAGCTGAGGAGCAGGGCCGCCGTGAAGACCCAGAGGAGACCGAGGGCGCCCGAGACCAGCATGCCGAAGTAGCTCGCCAGCAGCAGGAACAGGACAAGGACGTTCTTGCCCTTGGCTATTTCGGCATGCCGGATCAGTGCGGCTATCAATCTCGTCCTCTTCTCATCGGCACAACGCACACCCGGACCCGCATCTCCCCCCAGGGCATGCGTGCGCGACAGAGCGCGGACGCGAAGCGGCACCACAGTGACGGCAAAGCTTCAGGGGGCCCCACCCAAACGTTAACCTGAGCTTTACCTGGGGTCAGAATAGTACCCGGATCAAAGATCGGGACAAGCCACCAGTACGTTACGTATCGGTAGGTTCCGGCTGTGCCCGCAGGCTGTCCGGACGCCGGTACCAGGCCCCACTACGCCCAGGGGCCGAGATCCAGCCCCTGTCCGCCCGACATCTGCCGCGTGACGGCGAGCCGGGCGTCGGGCCCGAGCGCAGCGATCGTGATCCGGCCGAGCCGGTCCCGTACCAGGGCCGGCGGAACCAGGCACCACTGCTCGGTACCCGACCACCACACACCGGAATCGGGCCGTCCGTCGACATGGAAGCCGGCCAGGCAGTATCCGTGCGCGTCGGTGGAGACCAGCACGGTACAGGCCCAGCCGCCGATGTCGACACCGGTCGCACCGGTGACCCTGCCCATCGCGTCGGAGCTCTGCAGCGCCACGGGGCCGGGGGCGTTCCACTGCCACTGGCAGAGCTCGCCGGTCCCCGCGTACCGGTAGCGCAGTGCGCCGCTCTCCGGCGCGGGCGCCAGACTGTCCGCCGCGGCATGGACGTTGGCCCCGGTGTCCACGGCCCAGGCGCCGTCGCGCCCCGTCCGGCTCCAGCGCGCCGTCCCGGGGACGTCCCGCAGCCGGGCGAAGAGCTCCACCCTGCCGTCCGGCACCCGGAGGGCCACCAGCTCGTCGGCGGTCTTCGTGCCCCGCAGATGCTGCCAGGACGACCACGAACCGTTGGGCTTCTCGTGGCGGGTGTTCACGGTGTGCTCGTCGTTGCGGATGAAGACGTGGAGCGTCCCGTCGTCGTCGAACGCGGCCACGGGGAAACCGACATGGCGGCCCCGCTGCGGTTCGGCACGGTGCGGGTTGCCCAGCGAGTGCCACGGTCCGGCCGGACGCCCCGTCTGGTACTGGGTCGCGCACACGACGTCGACGGTGACCGCGCCGCCGCGGCCCTCGGTGCGGCGCAGGCCGACCAGGCGTACATAGCCGTCCGGTCCCTGGACCACGGTCAGGCCCGGCAACAGGCCCGGCGCTTCGAGCCGTTCGGGGCCCGACCACCCGCCGCTCACACCCTCGGTCCAGCGCAGCACCGCTCCCGCGGTAGGCAGATAGCCGGAGAGACGGCCGTCGTTGCCCCTGATCAGCCAGGTGCCGGGCGGCGCGTACCGGGGGCGGAGCGCCGTGCCGGACGCGCCGGGCAGCGCCGGGGCCCGGCAGTCGACGAGGAGGGGCCGGCCGCTCTCGCGCTGGTAGGCATCGGCCGCCCGGAGAGCGGCGCACGCGGCGGCGCTGCGGCGCTGCTCCGCACCCGGGTCCACAGCGGGAGCTCCGGACGGTGCGTCGGGCCCCGTGGTGATGACCAGCACCGGTCGTACGGTGCGGAGTTCGGCCAGGACCGCCCGCGTACTGTCGTCGCGCGACGCGAGGACGCGGGGCTCTGCCTGGACCCGCCGGCCCTGCCGTACGGCGTCGGACACGGCCCGCTCGAACAGCTGCCGCTCCTGCGGTCCCCCGCTCTCCAGGCAGACCACGGTGACCTCGCCGGGACCGCCCGTACCGGCGAGCAGGTCGGCCGCGTCGGCGGGTGTGGCCGCGACGAGCAGCACCGCGCCCGCCTGCCGGGCCCCGGCCGGCCCCGCGGCCCGCGGGTCCCGCCGCCCGTACTCCTCGGCACGGGGTCCGGTTGATGCCACCATCGCGCTGTCGCTCCCTTCCGCCGCGGAGTCCGCGGTACCCGCCCCTTGGAGCCTGCCGGACAACCTCCGGGTCGGGCGGCCGCCCGCCAGGCTCTCACGCACACCAGCACGATAGACGCACACAAGAAGCACACAATTGCCTATATGCTCTGGTGCCAATTCAAACCGGCGGCAACGACACCCCCCTTCTTTTATGCGCTGTCGCACTCGACCGACCGCCAGTCCCCCCATGCCAGACGCGGTCGTCACTCCGCCACAAAGCCGATTACCGGGACCAGAGGACAACTACGGCATGACTCAGGCCACCGCCACCCCGCCCCACTCGCGCAAAGCCCCCCGGCAGCGCCGTCGTGGGCTCCGCATCGTTCTGCTCGTACTCCTGGTGCTGCTGCTCGCCGCGGGCGGGACCGCATGGTGGCTGTACAGCAACTTGAACGGCAATATCAAGGGCGTCGACATCAACAAGTCGCTCGGCAAGGACCGTCCGGAGAAACTGCCCACAACCGGGCAGAACCTGCTGGTCCTTGGATCCGACTCACGCGCCGGGGAGAACGGGAAGATAGCCGGCGGCAACGTCAGCGGCGCCCGCTCCGACACCGCGCTGGTGATCCACGTGCCCGAGGGGCGCAGCAGGGCGACCGCGGTGAGTATCCCGCGCGACACCCTGGTGACCCGGCCCGAGTGCGCCAAGTCGGACGGCTCGTCGATGCCTTCCGCGAACCGGGTCATGTTCAACTCGGTCTACTCACAGGTCGGTCCGGCCTGTGTGGTGAAGACCGTGGAGCAGATGTCCCATGTACGGATCGATCACTACATGGAGGTCGACTTCGCCGGGTTCAAGGGCCTCGTCGACGCGCTCGGCGGCGTGACCGTCAATGTCCCCCAGGACATCCACGACGGTGCCAGCGGCCTCGACCTCAAGGCGGGTCCGCAGAAGCTGAACGGCACCCAGTCGCTGGAGTTCGTACGGACCAGGCACGGCATAGGCGACGGCAGCGACCTGGGCCGGATAGGGCTCCAGCAGCAGTTCCTGCTCGACCTGCTGAGCGAAGTGCAGAAGCAGGACGTGCTGGGCAGCCCCGCCAAGACGTACAAGATCGCCAACTCCGCCACCAAGTCGCTGACCACCGACTCGGATCTGGCGTCGCTCACCAAGCTGGCGGAGTTCGCCCGCAGCATGAAGGGCGTCAACCCGGACACCATGGAGACGATCATGCTCCCGGTGCAGTACGACAAGGTCGACCCCAACCGGGTGGTGGCGGCCGAGCCGCAGGCCACGCAGTTGTGGAAGGCCATCCACACGGACACGGAGATCCCCGCGTCGGCGAAGAAGTCCCCGGCGCACGGCGGTTGATGACTGGTGCGGCCCGGATCCGTACGGACCGGTCCTGATCCAGTTCTGCTTCCGGGCTGATTCCCGTTCTGATTCCGGTACGGCCCCGCCTCCAGCGGCCCGTGCCGGAATCAGGCCCGCGAGCCGACCGCCGGACCGGCTGTTCCGGGAACCACCTGCCCCGGGTACCACCCGCCGCAGGACCGGAAGTTCAGGCCCTGGTCCACGCCGCCAGTGCGAGGCCCGGTTCCGCCTTCTGCCGGGCCACCCGCAGTGTGCCGTCATCGGCGATGGCGGCGAGCACCACCCGCCCCTCCCCGTCCACCGCCAGCGCGGGCGCGCCGACCGACGGCTCGCCGGTCTCCGTCCACCACAGGCCGTCCGCCTCGCCCTCGGTCGGGCAGGCCGCGATGGCCGGGCGGCCGTTCCTGGCGCGGTAGGCGAGGACCGTGCAGTCATAGCCCTCTATGGAGGTGCGCAGCACGGCAACCGGACCGCCGTCCGGCGCGCCGCCCAGCGCCAGCGCGCCGGCGCCCTCGCGGTGCGCGGTCACCCCGGCGCCGCCCGGGGCGCAGCCGTAGTACGTGGCGCGGCCGTCCGCGGTGCACAGGCCGGTGACGGATCCGGCGGCGGCCGTCGCCGGATACGGTTCCGCTTCGGTGAAGTCGCCGCCGGGCTCCTCCTGGTACCAGCGCGACAGCTGCTCAACGGCGGGGACCAGCAGCTCGACCCGGTCGCCGACGGCGACCGCCGCGGGCATCGCGTCCAGGAGGTGACTGCCCTTCAGGTCCTTCCACCCCTCCCACTTGCCGGAGTTGCCCTGTCTGCGCAGGCTGACACCGCCGGCCGCGTTGCGTACGAAGACATGGACCCGGCCGTCGGCGCCGACCGCAGCCGCCGGGGCCCCGACCGCGCGTGCGCGGTCCTGCTCCTTGTGCGGGTTGCCGAGGGAGTGCCAGGGGCCGAACGGCCGGCCCGTCTGGTACTGCGTCGTGTGCATCAGCTCGACACCCTTGGCGGTGGTGCGCCGGGTGATCAGATGGACATAGCTGTCCGGGCCCTGGGCCAGCGTGGCGTGGGTGAGGCCGGGGGCCTCGATGAAATGGGGCCCCGTCCAGTCGGGCCCGCCGGGCCGCTGTTCGGTCCAGCGGAGCAGACCGCCGTCCGCGGGGGCGTACGCGCTGAGGCTGCCGTCCTTGCCCCGCAGCAGCCAGCAGCTCGTGGCGGGGCCTGCGGCCTGTGCGGAACGCGACGACATGGCTGGCTGCCAGCTTTCCCTCAACCGGTCGAACGGTACCGCTGAGAATAACATTCCGCCTGGTGAGAGCGGTGAGAGCGGCGGTTGCCCGAGCCTGGCGAGGCCCGGGCACCGGCTCGGCTACTTCCGCGCCCGCTGGGACATCCGGCTGTGCCCGCGCCCGTACCAGACGTACACGACGCCGCCGATGACCATCCAGATGCCGAACCTGATCCAGGTCTCGGCCGGCAGGTTCAGCATCAGCCAGAACGAGGCCAGTGCCGAGAGGACGGGCACCAGCGGGACGAGCGGGGTCCGGAAGGCGCGCGGCAGATCCGGGCGCTGCCGGCGCAGGATGATGACTCCGACAGCCACCAGGATGAACGCGAACAGCGTCCCGATGTTGACCAGGTCGGCGAGCACGCTGATCGAGGTGAAGCCCGCCACCAGCGCCACGATCAGGCCGAGCAGGATCGTGGCGCGGTAGGGCGTACCGAACTTGGGATGCACCCGCGAGAAGACCTGGGGCAGCAGTCCGTCACGGCTCATGGCGAAGAAGACCCGGCTCTGGCCGAGCAGCAGGATCATACAGACGGAGGTGAGGCCGACGGCCGCGCCGAAGCTGATCACGCCCGCCCAGAAGGGGTGTCCGACCGACTTGAACGCGTCGGCGAGCGGGGCGTCCGTGGACAGCTGGGTGTACTTCTGCATCCCGGTGACGACGATCGAGACCGCCACGTACAGCACGGTGCAGACCGCCAGCGAGCCGAGGATGCCGCGCGGCACGTCACGCTGCGGGTTGCGGGTCTCCTCGGCCGCCGTGGCGACGATGTCGAAGCCGATGAAGGCGAAGAACACGACGGCGGCCGCGGTGAAGATGCCCATCACGCCGAAGGAGCCGGGGTTGAACCCGAAGAGCTGTACGAGCGGGGCGCTGAGGCTGCTGCTGCCCGAGCCGTGCACGGCGGGCGGGATGAAGGGGTGGTAGTTCGACCCGGTGATGAAGAACGCGCCCACGATGATGACCAGCAGGACGACGGTGACCTTCACAGCCACGATGACCGTCGTCACGCGCGAGGACAGCTTCATGCCCAGGACCAGGATCCCGGTCAGCACCAGAACCAGGATGGCCGCCAGCAGGTCGAAGCCGAACTTGCCGTTATGCGTCCCTGAGAGGACCTGCGGCATACCGATGCCGGCCGTGTCCATCAGCGAGCGCACATATCCGGACCAGCCGACCGCCACCACCGCACAGCCCAGGGCGAGTTCGAGGATGAGGTCCCAGCCGATGATCCAGGCCGGCAGTTCGCCGAGCGACGCGTACGAGAAGGTGTAGGCAGAACCCGCGACCGGCACCGTGGACGCGAACTCGGCGTAGCAGAGCGCCGCGAGGGCACAGACGACACCGGCGACCACGAAGGCGAGAGCCACCGAAGGACCCGCGGTCTCCTTGGCGATCAGCCCGGTCAGGACGAAGATCCCGGTACCGATGACGACTCCGATACCGAAGACCGTCAGATCCAGTGCGGACAGGGATTTCTTGAGGGCGTGCTCCGGCTCCTCCGTGTCCCGGATCGACTGCTCCACGGATTTCGTCCGGAAGAGACTGCTGCTCACGGGTGTACCTCCACGCTTGTAGTCCTCGCCATGATTGGAGCGCGTGAGAGCCATGTACCCCTTGGCGAGAACCTTTCACACGAATGAGCCGGCGGGACCACCCGTACAGGTAGGCCCACCGGCTCGTCCGGCGCCGCGCGGCCGCGCGCGGGCGTGGTGCGGTCAGTCGCGCGCGGGCTCGGCCGACGCGGCCGACGGGCTGTCGTACCGGCCGTCGATCTTCGCGACAAGGCCGGTGACCTGGCGCGCGATGTCCGGGGCGGTCAGCCCGATCTCGGCCATGACCTGCTTGCGCGACGCGTGGTCGAGGAAGCGCGGCGGGATGCCGAAGTCCCGCAGCGGTACGTCGACACCGGCGTCGCGGAGCGCCTGCGCGACCGCTGAACCGACGCCCCCGGCACGGCTGTTGTCCTCGACGGTGACGACCACCCGGTGCTGCTCGGCGAGCGGGGCGAGCGCCTCGTCGACGGGCTTGACCCAGCGCGGGTCGACCACGGTGGTGGAGATGCCCTGCTTGTTGAGCAGTTCGGCGATCTCCAGGCACATCGGGGCGAGCGCGCCGACGGAGACGAGCAGGACGTCCGGCGCGGTGGTGCCCGCCTCGCGCAGCACGTCCATCCCGCCGACCCGGCCGACGGCGGGGACGGCGGGGCCGACCACGCCCTTCGAGTAGCGCACCACGGTCGGCGCGTCCTCGACCCTGACGGCCTCGCGCAGCTGGGCGCGCACCTGCTCGGCGTCGCGCGGGGCGGCGATCCGCAGTGTCGGGACGCACTGGAGGATGGACATGTCCCACATGCCGTTGTGCGAGGCGCCGTCGTCGCCGGTGACCCCGGCCCGGTCCAGTACGAAGGTGACACCGCACTTGTGCAGGGCCACATCCATCAGAAGCTGGTCGAAGGCGCGGTTGAGGAAGGTCGCGTAGACCGCGAAGACCGGGTGCAGCCCGCCCGTCGCGAGACCGGCGGCGGAGACCGCCGCGTGCTGCTCCGCGATCCCCACGTCGTAGACCCGGCCGGGGAACTCCTTCGCGAACTTGGTCAGGCCGACCGGCTGGAGCATGGCCGCGGTGATGGCGACGATGTCCTCGCGCTCCCGGCCGAGTTTCACCATCTCGTCGCCGAAGACCGAGGTCCAGCTGGCGGCGGCGGCCTTGATCGGCAGGCCGGTGTCCGGGTGGATCGGGCCGATGCCGTGGAAGTGGTCGGCCTCGTCCTGCTCGGCGGGCTGGTAGCCGCGGCCCTTCTCGGTGAGGCAGTGCACGATGACGGGTCCGCCGAAGCCCTTGGCGCGCTCCAGCGCGGACTCCAGGGCCTCGATGTCGTGGCCGTCGATCGGGCCGACGTACTTCAGGCCGAGGTCCTCGAACATGCCCTGCGGGGCGATGAAGTCCTTGAGGCCCTTCTTCGCGCCGTGCAGGGTCTCGTAGAGCGGCTTGCCGACGACCGGCGTGCGCCCCAGGAGGTCCTTGCCGCGGGCCAGGAAGCGCTCGTAGCCGTCGGTCGTGCGGAGCGTGGCGAGGTGGTTGGCCATCCCGCCGATGGTGGGCGCGTAGGAGCGCTCGTTGTCGTTCACGACGATCACGAGCGGGCGGTCCTTGGCGTCGGCGATGTTGTTCAGCGCCTCCCAGGCCATCCCGCCGGTGAGCGCGCCGTCACCGATCACGGCGACGACGTGGTCGTTCTTCTTCAGTACCTGATTGGCCTTGGCGAGGCCGTCGGCCCAGCCCAGCACCGTCGAGGCGTGCGAGTTCTCGATGACGTCGTGGTCGGACTCGGCGCGCGAGGGGTAGCCGGAGAGGCCGCCCTTGGTGCGCAGCATCCCGAAGTCCTGGCGGCCGGTGAGCAGCTTGTGCACGTAGCTCTGGTGACCGGTGTCGAAGAGCACCCGGTCCTTCGGTGAGTCGAAGACGCGGTGCAGGGCGATGGTCAGCTCGACGACACCCAGATTCGGGCCGAGATGGCCACCGGTCTTGGACACGGCGTCGACGAGGAAGGTCCGGATCTCCCCGGCCAGCTGTTCCAGCTGCTCCGGGCCCAGCCTGTCCAGATCGCGCGGTCCCCTGATGCGGGTCAGCAGCGGCACCCGTGCCTCCTTGCGTTCGAACTGTGATCGAGCTTTGCCGGGTCTGTCGAGTCTAATGTTCCATCCGGGGCACTCGTCATCGGGCGGTGCGTCGTACGTCACCCGTTCGGCGGACCGGGACGCACGGGAGCCCGGCGCGGGAGTGCCCCGGCCGGGCGTCCGATGCGTGCGGGTCGTCCGCCGGGCGGTCAGGCGCGGCCCGCGGACTTCTGGGTCTTGCGGGTCACGGCGTCGATCACGACCGTGGCGAGCAGGACGCCACCGGTGATCATGTACTGGATGGGCGAGGCGATGCCCTGCAGCGACAGGCCGTACTGGATCGAGACGATCACGAGTACGCCGAGCAGCGCGTTCCAGGTACGGCCGCGGCCGCCGAAGAGGCTGGTACCGCCGATGACGGCCGCCGCGATGGCGTTCATCAGCAGGTCACCGCTGCCGGCGCCCTGGTTGGCGGTGGCGATCTTGGAGGCCAGGAAGAGTCCGCCGACGGCGGCGAACGTCCCGGCGATGGCGAAGACGGAGATCCGGATCAGCGTGACGTTGATACCGGCGCGCCTGGACGCCTCGACGCTGCCGCCGAGTGCGAAGACCTTGCGGCCGTACGTGGTACGGCGCAGGGCGAAGTCCGTGCCGACCAGCACCACCAGGAAGATCAGGACGGCGAGGGGCAGGCCCTTGTACTGGTTGTACATGTAGGCGACGGCGAGGCCGACGACCGCGAGCACGGCGGTCCGCAGCACGATCTCGCTGAGCGGCCGGGACGGCACGCCCGCGGCCTCACGGCGCCGGGCGTCGAGGAACGAGGTGAGGAAGAAGATCACCACGGCGACCACGGCGACGGCGTAGGCCACCGCCACGTCGGAGAAGTAGTAGCCGGTCATGTTGGCGATCGGGCCGCTGTCGGGCAGGTTGATCGTGCCGTTGTCCCCGAGGATCTGGAGCATGAAGCCGTTCCAGAACAGCAGACCGGCCAGGGTCACCGCGAACGCGGGAACACCGATGCGGGCGAAGAAGAAACCGTGGATCGCGCCGGCGACCGTGCCGGTGAGGATGGCGAGCACCAGGGCCAGCCACTGGTTCATCCCGTGTGTGACGTTCAGTACGGCGAAGGCGGCACCGGAGACACCGCTGACCGAGCCGACCGAGAGGTCGATCTCGCCGAGCAGCAGGACGAAGACGATACCGACGGCGATCATGCCGGTACCGACCATGGTGACCGAGATGTCGGTGAGGTTGCCCGCGGTGAGGAAGCGCGAGTTCACGCTCTGGAAGATCGCGGCGATGACGATCAGGCCGACGATCACCGGGATGGAGCCGAGCTCACCCGCGCGTATCTTGCGCCGGAACTCGGACAGATAGCCGGCGAAGCCCTGCTCGCGGACGAGCAGCCGGGGGTCGACGGCGGCCACGGCGTCGGCGGCCGGGGCCGGGGCGTCCACCGCGGCCGGCGCGACGTCCACGGCGGGGGTCTTGTCGATGCTCACTTCTGAACCTCCACACCGCGCGACGCACGACGGGTCACAGCGTTGTCCGTGGCGCCGGTGATGGCGGCGATGATCTCTTCCTGCGAGGTGGTCTTCACGTCGAAGACACCGTTGTTGCGGCCGAGCCTGAGCACCGCGACCTTGTCGGCGACGGCCTTGACGTCCGCCATGTTGTGGCTGATGAGCAGGACCGCGTGGCCGCGCTCACGGAGCCGCTCGACGAGGTCGAGGACCTGCGCGGTCTGCTCCACGCCGAGGGCCGCGGTCGGCTCGTCGAGAATGACGAGCTGGGGCTCACCGAGCATGGAGCGCGCGATGGCCACGGTCTGGCGCTGACCGCCGGAGAGCGAGGCGATCGGGATGCGCACGCTGGGGATACGGATCGAGAGCGTGGTCAGCAACTCGCGGGAGCGGCGCTCCATTTCGACCTCGTCGAGGACACCGCGCTTGCGCAGCTCCCGGCCGAGGTAGAGGTTGCCGACGACATCGATGTTGTCGCAGAGCGAGAGGTCCTGGTAGACGGTCGCGATGCCCAGGTTCTGCGCGTCGTGCGGCTTGTTGATCTGTACTGCCTTGCCTTCCCACTCGATGACACCGTCATCGATGGGGTGCACGCCTGCGATCGTCTTGACCAGCGTGGACTTTCCGGCTCCGTTGTCGCCGACCAGGGCGAGCACTTCACCGCCGTAGGCTTCGAGCTCCACATCGGTGAGCGCCTGGACGGCACCGAATCGCTTGGAGACCCCACGCAACGCCAGCACGGGCGTAGCGGACACTTGAACCATCTCCTTCGCCGCCTGACCGGCGGGGATACCGCGCTGCCATGAGAGCGCGGTGGCGTAAGGGACCCCTTGACCGGGGTGTACCGTCCGGCGCCCCGCCCCGGTAGCGGGACGGTTGGGGGGCGGGGCGCCGGACGGGCTTCAGTGAGGCGTAATTCCCTTGCGGGGCAGGGGAATTACTTCAGACCGATCTTGTCGCACGCGGCCTTGTAGGCCGGGGTGCAGATGTCGCTGACCGTGTAGATGCCGTCCTTGATGACGGTGTCCTTGATGTTCGTCTTGGTCAGTGAGTAGACCGGGAAGATCACCGAGGGGATGTTCTTCTCGCTGGCGCTGTCGACCTTGGTCTTGACGATCGAGTCGAGCTTCTGGCCCTTGGCGAGCGCCACCGCCATCTCGGCCGCGACCGGGCCCTCACGGAGGTAGGGCTTGTAGACGCTCATGTACTGCGTACCGGCCACGATGCGCTGCACACCGGCGAGTTCGGCGTCCTGACCGGTGACCGGCGGGATCGGGCTGACACCGGCGGACTTGAGGGCGGTGATGACGCCGCCCGCCATGCCGTCGTTGGCGGAGAGGACACCGATGACGTTCTTCTTGCCGATGGCGGTGATCGCGCCCTCCATGTTGGAGTTGGCGTTCTCCGGCTTCCACTCCTTGGTGTCGTACTCCTTGCCGATGTTCACCTTGCCGTCGAGGACGGAGTGAGCGCCCTTCTTGTAGTCGGCGGCGTTCGGGTCGGTCGAGGAGCCGTTCATCATGACGATCTTGCCGGACTTGGCCTTGGAGCCGAGCGCCTTCAGCAGCGCGGTGCCCTGCGTCTTGCCGACGGTCTGGTTGTCGAAGGAGACGTACGAGTCGATCGGCCCCTCGGCGAGGCGGTCGAAGGCGACGACCGGGATGCCGGCGTCCTTGGCCTTCTTGACCGAGGCGGCTATCGACTTGGCGTCCACGGCGTCCACGATGATGGCGTCCACCTGGTTGGTGACCATGGTGTCCATCTGCTGGCTCTGCGTGTCGGCCTGCTGCTTGGCGTTGACGTAGGTGATCTTGCCCTTGCCGTGCGTCAGCTCCTTGACCTTCTTCTCGATCAGGGGCTTGTCGAACTTCTCGTACCGGGCGGTCTGGTTCTCCGGCAGGAGCAGACCGATGTTGAGGGCGTCGCCCTTCTTGGCGGAGTTCGAGGACGCCTTGTCCTTCCCGCCCGACTCCTTGGCGCTGCCACAGGCCGCGAGAGAGACAGCCATAGCGGTGACGGCCACGGCCACGGCGGCACGACGCATCTGCGTGTTCACTTCAGAAACCTCCCTGACGAGGCCGCGACATTGCGGCCGAGGTGCCTGGAGTCAACTCGGCTGCCAGGCCAGCGTCAAGGAGTAAATCCTTAACGAGATGGCAACGGTGTCATTCGTTATCTAAGTGAAGGCAGGAGTGCTGGTGGGCAGCGCTGTGTCCAAAAGACTTGAATCGCCCATTTCACTGAGGACGAGCGCCAGCGCGCCGAGCACCTCGGCCCGGGCTCCGAGCGCCCCGGGGAGCACCGACAGCTGCCGTGCCGCGCTGGGGATCGCGTACCTGCCGACCGACTCCCGGATGGGGCCGAGCACGAGCTCACCGGCCTCGGCGAGGTCCCCGCCGAGCACCACCCTGGAGGGGTTCAGGAGGTTGCAGAGGTTGGCCACGCCGCTGCCGATGTGCCGGCCGACGTCCGCGATCACCCGGCGGCAGCCCGGATCGCCCCCGCGGGCGAGCTGGACGACCCGCTCGATGGTCAGACCGGTGCCGTGGCTGGACTCCAGCAGGGGCAGGACGTACCGGGCCGCCGTGAAGGTCTCCAGGCAGCCCCGGTTGCCGCAGCGGCAGACAGGGCCCGACTCGTCGAGCGTGATGTGCCCGATCTCGCCCGCCGTGCCGCCGGGGCCCCGGTAGATCTGCCCGTCGATCACCAGGCCGGCTCCCACCCCGCTGGCGACCTTGATGTAGGCGAGGTCCCTGACCCCGCGCCCGCTCCCCCAGACCAGCTCGCCGAGGGCGCCCAGGTTGGCGTCGTTGTCGACGTACACCGGCACGCCGAGCCTGGACGCCAGCTCGTCGCTCGGGTTGATGCCGGACCACCCCGGCAGGATCGACGTGGAGCCGAGGGTGCCCGACTCGACGTCGATCGGCCCCGGCACTCCGAGCCCCACACCGACGACCTTGTCGGCGCCGATGCCGGTGGCCTCGATCAGCCGGTTGACCAGCTCCTCGGCCCGGCCGAAGCCCTCCGCGGACGAGGCGTCCACATCGAGCGGCTCGGACTCCTCGGCGAGCACCTGATGGGCGAGGTTGCCCACGGCCACCCGCAGATGCGTATGCCCGAAGTCGACCCCGATCACGATGCCGGCGGACCCGCTCAGCGAGACGCTGCGGGCCCGGCGGCCGCCGGCCGAGGTCGGGGTGACCTCCACCGTGCCGCCCTCTTTCAGCTCCCGGACGATATTGGAGACCGTGGCTGCCGAGAGCCCCGTGCTGCGGGCGATCTCCGCCTGAGTGAGCGAGCCCGCCATACGCACCGCGCGTACGACCCGCTCAAGGTTGGCCCGGTGCAGAGATGTCTGCGACCCCGGAGTCTCCATCGACTCATCCACTCCTGCCACTGGCGGACGGCACGACGGCCGTCCCCGCGCGGGGCGCGTGTGTTGAACCCCGCCCTATCTCCAACATGTGAACCCTCAGCTGACCCTTTGGCGCTCTCTCCCGTCAAGACCTTGAGCAAGACCTTGAGCAAGGGCAGACACGGATGAGCGGGCGGCCCCCGGGGTGAAACGGACGAACCGCCCGACAGCGGATGCCGTCGGGCGGTTCGGGGTGGAGATCCGTCGCGGGACCGGCGCGGGACCGGCGCCGGAGCGGAAGAGGAAGTTCTACTTCAGTGCTCCCGCGGTCAGCCCCGCGACCACCTGCCGCTGGAAGATGATGTACGCCGCGAGAACCGGCAGCATCGCCATCACCAGACCGGCGAAGAGGCCGGAGTAGTCGCCCTTGTACCCCTGGCTGGTGGCCAGTTCGACCAGGCCCTGGGCCAGCACCCGCTGCTTCGGGTCGGTGTTCAGCACCGTGGGCAGCAGGTACTGGTTCCACTGGCCCAGGAAGTTGAAGATGCCCACGCTGATCAGACCCGGCTTGGCCATCGGCAGCATCACCTGGAAGAAGGTCCGGGTGTGCGAGGCACCGTCGAGCGTCGCCGCCTCGGCCACTTCTCCCGGCAGGGTGCGGAAGAACGAGGTGAGGAAGAAGACGGTGAACGGCAGTGAGTAGGCGATGTAGACCAGGATCAGGCCCTGGGTCGTGTTCAGCAGACTCATGTTGTTCATGACGAAGAACAACGGCACCAGCGCCAGGATGATCGGGAAGCTCATCCCGCCGACGAACAAGAAGTAGATGAACCGGTTCCCGGGGAAGTCGAAGCGCGCCAGCACATAGGCCGCCATCGAGCCGAGCAGCAGCGTGCCGATGAGCGAACCGCCGACGACCACGATGGTGTGCCCGAAGTACTGGCCCATGTGCGCCTGGCCCCAGGCGCGGGACCAGTTCTCGAAGTGCAGCCGGTCGGGCAGGCTCCACGGCTTGGCGAGGATGTCGTGGTCGTTCTTGAACGAGGACATCACCGCCCACAGCAGCGGCACCACGACCAGGACCGCCCAGATGATGAGCACGCCGTGCGAGAAGACGTTGAGGGTGCCGCCGCTCTTCTGCTCCGGGGGCGCGACGGGCTTGGCCGGCGGCGCGGGCTCGCGGTCCTTGGTGAGCTCGGCCGGAGGGGTGTCAGTAGTCATCTCAGAACTCCAGCCGCTCGCGCCGGCCCAGTCGCATCACGATGGCGGCGAACACCATGGTGAGCACGAGGAGGGCGACACCGATCGTTGTCGCGTATCCGGCCGCTCCGTCGCGGAACGCCGTCTGGTAGACGAACAGCGGCAGCACGGTGGTCGATTGGGCGGGGCCGCCCGGCCCCACACTCATGATGTTCACCGCGGCGAACGCCTCGGCGCCGAGGGACAGGATGCCCATGTACACCCAGCCCGACTGCACGGTGTCCCAGAGCAGCGGCAGGGTGATCCGGAAGAAGGTCGTGACCCGGCTGGCGCCGTCCAGCAGCGCCGCCTCGTAGAAGTCCTTCGGGATGGACGCCATACCGGCCGAGAAGAGCACCACGAAGAACCCAACCTGGGACCAGACCAGGACCGCGAAGATGCACCAGAGGGCCAGCTTCGGGTCGCCGAGCCAGTCCGGCTGGATGCTGTCGAGATGGATCGCGCTCAGGGCCCCGTTGAGGATGCCCCCGTCGGGGTTGTAGATGAACCTGAAGAGCAGGGCGACGATCGCGATCGACAGCACCTGCGGGAAGAAGTACGCGATCTTGTAGAACCCCGAGCCGCGTACGCCCGCGATGGCCGCGCCCTTACGGCGGCGGCCACCGACATTCAGCATGAAGGCGAAGAACAGCGCGAGGCCGAGCGTCACCAGCGGCAGCAACAGCACGAAAAGGACGCTGTGTTCCAGGGACTTCCAGAAAGTGGAGTCGTGGAGCATCCGGCTGTAGTTGTCGAAGCCGACCATCTTGAAGTCCGGGCTCAAGCCGGTCCAGTCGGTGAACGAGTAATAGATCGACTGAATGAACGGCCATATGACGAAGACGACGTACAACGCCAGTGGGACTATCAAGAATCCCACAATGAACCGGTACTTACCTTGTTGCATGGTTACCGACCCCGATCTTCCGGCGGGTGCCGCCGCTGGTGACGCGTGCTCACTGGTGCTTGTAGTGCTTGATCGACGTGTCCTTGGCCGCCGCGTCCGCGTACTGCTGGCACTTCTTGACGGCCTCGGCCGGGGTCATGCGGCCGGCCATCATCTCGCCGAGTACGGAGACGCCGATCTGCTCCTTCTGGAGCTTCACGTACCAGTCCTGGAGGCGCGGGTTGAGTACGTTGTCACCCGCGGCCTTCAGCACGTCGAGGCCCGACTGGAGGGCCGTCGACAGCTTGAGGCCGTCGGTGCCGCCGTTGAAGGCGGACAGCGACTTGACCTTGGACGTGAAGGTCTTGGACGAGGCCTCGCTGAGCATGATGCGGAGCTGGTCCATGCCCGCCTGCGGGTTCTTGGCCTTCCGCGGCACGATGAAGGGCTCACCGCCGGAGGCCCAGAGGGTGCCGTACGGCATCTTGTCCGAGGAGTCCAGGCTGGACGGCGCGCCGACCTTCATCTGGAAGTTCTTGGGCGTGGTCTTCGCCGACTCGTTCTCCACCCAGGAGCCGTTGGGGATGAAGAGCGCCTTGCCGGCGGTCCAGGCCGTCTGGGACTGGATGTGGTCGATGCCGGGCGTGCCCTTGAGGATGTAGCCCTTCTTGAAGAGCTCGTAGTAGGCGTCGAACGCCGCCTTGACCGCCGGGTGCTTCCAGGCGTTGGGCGCCAGGTCGTCGATATCGTCGAGGACCTTGCGGCCGCCGATCTTCCCGATGAAGGGGAAGAGCGAGAACGGGATGTAGTACGGGTACTTGCCCGCGTACGTCCAGCCCGCGATGCCCTTCTTCTTCGCCTTCGCGCAGACGGCGAGCATGTCGTCCCAGGTCTTGGGGTACTCGACGCCGAGGTTGTCCAGGGCGGTCTGCGAGTACCACACGCCGTAGACGGTGTACGCGTAGTTCATGATCCAGCACGGCTGACCGTCGTACTGGCCCATCTCCACGATGCCCGGCCGCAGGGTGTCCCTGACCTTCTTGCTGGGGTCGTCGACGGACGGTGCGTCCAGCAGCGGCGTCAGGTCGGTCAGCTGGTTCTTGCCGACCAGGACACCCATGTCCATCTGCTCGGCGCCCGAGTTGTCGATCAGGTCGGGCGGGGTGCCGCCATTGAAGCGCGGCTGCAGCTCCGACTGGATCTTCTGCGTGGCCGAGAAGTTGACCTTCGACTTCGGGTGCGCCTTCGAGTACAGCGCGT
Source organism: Streptomyces sp. NBC_00466 (assembly GCF_041433995.1). Classification (NCBI taxonomy): domain Bacteria; kingdom Bacillati; phylum Actinomycetota; class Actinomycetes; order Kitasatosporales; family Streptomycetaceae; genus Streptomyces; species Streptomyces sp. NBC_00466. The sequence continues at coordinate 714,036 of NZ_CP107896.1, forward strand.
TGGCGGCCCTGGCGTAGTCGGTGCCGAAGCCACCGTCGAAGACGACCATGTCGAGCGGGGCGGTCTCGTTCACGCCGAGCGGGTTACTGGCGCTCGTCTTGCCCTTTTTGACCTGCTTGTCGCCGCTGCTGTCACTGCTCGCGCAGGCAGAGAGAAAACTCATCGTCGGAACGGTGATCAGGCCGAGAGCGGCAGACCGCTTGATCAGATCACGACGGCCGAGGCCCTCATTGGTGCGGGCGGAGGTGGATCCCATGCTCAAGTCCTCGCCTTCTACAGGACTCAGGCGGTGTACCGGTCGCCCGTTGAGAATTCGCCTCAGGCGAAGGGCCCCGCCACCGCGGTCAGTTGACGCTGGGGGTTGCACTGGCTGCAGGAGGGAAAGCTGGGAATGCGGCCGCGGTGCCGTGAAGCCCCCCGCCCCGATCCCCGCCCCCCTGGCCCGCCGCCAAAGACACGGCTAGGCGGACGTCGACAGGTATAGTCCACTTCCCTTCGACTGGGCAAGATCGAATGCAGGTTTGAACGTCAGTCTTTCCCGAGTTGAGACCTCACAGACATCTGGTGCACTCCGCCCACCGAGTGACACCCTCTCGTGAGAGCGCGTCCAATTCTTCCGCCCGCGCGTCGTCAACACCCTTGACTCAGATGTCACTTACCTTCCTACTGGACCTTGCGTGTCAGAGTGACAACGTTGTCCAAAGCATTCAGGCGAGAGGAAAAACCCTCATGCAGACCAGACCTCGGCACAGGGCCGGCCCGGCCGCCGCCCTGGTGGCGGCCGCTTTTGTGCTCGTCGTGGCGGGGCAGGGCGCGGCCGTCGCCCAACCCGCCCAACCCCATGTAGGGGACAAGGGGTTCAGCTCCTCGTTCGAAGCGGGCCAGCCACAGCCGGACTGGCGCAATACCGTTGAAGTAGGCCCGGACGGCCATAAACGCGCATCCGGCATCGATGGCACCATCAATGCGGGAATACCAGGCAATGTCACGGACCATGTCGTCACTCTGCGCGCCAGTGACGAGAACGCTGGAAGCGGTGAGGGCAAGGGCAGCCTCATCGATATCAATCCGGACACCAAGTGGCTGGCATTCCACCCCACGGCATGGGTGGAGTTCGATCTCGACGAGGCGGTCAAGCTCAAGACGTACGCCATGACGTCCGCCAACGACCACGACGAGCGCGACCCGAAGGACTGGACCCTCCAGGGCTCCACCGACGGCAAGGACTGGAAGACCCTCGACACCCAGCAGGGCCAGGACTTCGACAAGCGGTTCCAGACGAAGTCGTACGACATCGCGGGCGCGGACACCGCGTACGCGCACTACCGCCTCGACATCACCGCCAACCACGGGGCGACCGACGCGGTGCAGCTCGCCGACGTCCAGTTCTCGAACGGCGACACGAGCACGCCCCCGCCGTCGGACATGGTGACCCGGGTGGACAGCGGACCCACCTCGTCGCCGACCGCCAAGACGGGCGCCGGGTTCACCGGCATCAGGTCACTGCGGTACGAGGGCACGCAGAAGGGCACCGGCCGCGCGTACTCGTACAATAAGGTCTTCGACGTCAACACCACGATCAGCCGGAACACCGAGCTGTCGTACAAGGTCTTCCCGGAGATGGGCAAGACCGACCTGAACTACCCGTCCACCCATGTGGCGGTCGACCTCGCCTTCACGGACGGCACCTATCTGAGCGATCTGAAGGCCACCGACTCCAACGGCGGGCTGCTGACGCCGCAGGGGCAGGGGGCCGCCGAGCGGCTGTACGTCAACCAGTGGAACGCCGTCTCGGCGGACATCGGGACGGTCGCCGCGGGCAAGACCGTCGACCGGATCCTGGTGGCGTACGACTCCCCCAAGGGCCCGGCGACGTTCCGGGGCTGGATCGACGACATCTCGCTGGCCGCCAAGAAGGCGGAGAAGCCTTCCGCGCACCTATCGGACTACGCCCTCACCACCCGGGGCACCAATTCGAGCGGCTCCTACTCGCGCGGCAACAACTTCCCGGCGACCGCCGTCCCGAATGGCTTCAACTTCTGGACACCGGTCACCGACGCGGGCTCCACCAGCTGGCTCTACAACTACGCGAACGGCAACAACGCCGACAATCTGCCCACTCTCCAGGCCTTCAGCGCCAGCCATGAGCCGAGCCCCTGGATGGGCGACCGGCAGACCTTCCAGGTGATGCCGTCGGTGGACTCCGGCACCCCGGACGCCTCCCGGACCAAGCGCGCCCTCCCCTTCAAGCACCAGAACGAGGTCGCGAAGCCCGACTACTACGGGGTCACCTTCGAGAACGGCCTCAAGGCCGAGATGACGCCGACCGACCATGCGGCCATGATGCGGTTCACCTACCCCGGTGACAACGCAAGCATGATCTTCGACAACATCTCCAACGCAGGCGGTCTCACCCTCGATCCGAAGACCGGCACCTTCAGCGGCTACTCGGACGTCAAGAGCGGCGGCTCCACCGGCGCCACCCGGATGTTCGTGTACGGCGTCGCCGACACCCCGGTCACGGCGAGCTCGAAGCTCACCGGCGGGGGCGGCGACAACGTCACCGGCTACATGCGCTTCAAGCCGGGCAAGAACCGCACGGTCACCCTGCGCATCGCCACCTCGCTCATCGGCGTGGACCAGGCGAAGGCCAACCTCGCCCAGGAGCTCCCCGCGTCGTCGACCTTCGCGGGGACCGAGGCGAAGGCCCGCTCCCAATGGGACGCGATCCTCGGCAAGATCGAGGTGCAGGGCGCCACGCACGACCAGCTGACCTCGCTCTACTCCTCCATGTACCGGCTGTACCTGTACCCGAACTCGGGCTCGGAGAAGGTCGGTTCGAAGACGGAGTACGCAAGCCCATTCTCGGCCAAGGCCGGGGACAACACCCCGACCCACACCGGCGCCAACATCGTGAACGGCTCGGTGTACGTCAACAACGGCTTCTGGGACACCTACCGGACGACCTGGCCCGCGTACTCCTTCCTCACCCCGAAGAAGGCGGGGAAGCTGGTCGACGGCTTCGTCCAGCAGTACAAGGACGGCGGCTGGATGTCCCGCTGGTCGTCCCCCGGCTACGCGGACCTGATGACCGGCACCAGCTCCGACGTGGCGTTCGCGGACGCCTACGTCAAGGGCGTGAAGTTCGACGCGAAGACGGCGTACGAGGCAGCTGTGAAGAACGCCACGGTCGTCCCGCCCAGCTCGGGCGTCGGCCGCAAGGGCATGGACACCTCTCCCTTCACGGGCTACGCCTCCACCGCGACCAACGAGGGCATGTCGTGGTCCATGGAGGGCTACGTCAACGACTACGGCATCGCCCGGATGGGCCAGGCGCTCTACAAGAAGACCCACGAGGCCCGTTACAAGGAGGAGTCGGAGTACTTCCTCAACCGGGCGCAGAACTACGTCAAGCTGTTCGACCCCGAGATCGGCTTCTTCCAGGGCAGGACCCCGGACGGCAGCTGGCGGCTCCCGGCCTCCTCGTACGACCCGAAGGTCTGGGGTTACGACTACACCGAGACCGACGGCTGGGGGTACGCCTTCACCGCTCCGCAGGACTCGCGCGGTCTGGCCAACCTCTACGGCGGCCAGGCGGGTCTGGCGAAGAAGCTGGACACCTACTTCGCTACACCGCAGACGGCGGGCCCCGAGACCACCGGCTCGTACGGCGGTGTCATCCACGAGATGATCGAGGCGCGCGACGTGCGGATGGGCCAGTACGGCCACAGCAACCAGCCCGCCCACCATGTCACCTACATGTACGACGCGGCCGGCCAGCCCTGGAAGGCGCAGGAGAAGATCCGCTCCGTGCTCAGCAGGCTGTACGTGGGCAGTGACATCGGCCAGGGCTACCTCGGCGACGAGGACAACGGCGAGCAGTCGGCCTGGTACATCTTCTCGTCGCTCGGCTTCTACCCCCTGGTGATGGGCAGCGGCGAATTCGCCGTCGGCTCACCGCAGTTCACCAAGGCCACCGTGCACCTGGACAACGGCAGGGACCTGGTGGTCAAGGCTCCGCAGAACAGCGCCAAGAACATCTACGTCCAGGGCCTCAAGGTGAACGGCAAGGCGTGGAACTCCACCGCGCTGCCCAACGATGTTCTGCAGCGCGGCGGCACCCTGGACTTCGCCATGGGTCCCCAGCCGTCGAAGTGGGGCACCGGGAAGAACGCGGCCCCGGTCTCGATCGCCAAGGACGACAAGGTGCCGTCGCCGCGCGAGGACGCCACGAGCGGTCCCGGTGCGCTCATCGACAACACGTCGAAGACGGACGCCTCGTTCACCTCGGCCGACCTCCCTGTGAAGTCGGCGACGCGGACCGTGCAGTACACCCTCACCTCGTCGGACCGGACCAAGGCCCCGACCGGGTGGAAGCTGGAGGGGTCCACCGACGGCACGACGTGGACCACGCTGGACCAGCGCTCGGGTGAGTCGTTCGGTTACGACAAGCAGACCCGGGTCTTCTCGGTGGCCCACCCCGGCACGTACCAGAAGTACCGCCTGGTGAGCACCGGGACGGCGACGCTGGCGGAGGTGGAGCTGCTGTCCTGACCGGCGGGTGACCGACCGTACGGAGTGAACTGCTGGGGCGGGGCCTGGACTTCCGGGCCCCGCCCCTCGGTCCGTACAGAGCCCCTGTCACCGCTCCGGGCTCTGGAAACATCCGCGGCGATGCCGTATTAGTAGTGTCGGCAAACAAATTGGCCGGGGCGGCAGTCCGCGGCCACCCGGACCCTCGTCGACAAGAGGCTGAACATGCCGGACCGCTTCACCCCCACCCCCGCTGACAGGTTCACCTTCGGTCTGTGGACCGTCGGCTGGAAGGGCAACGACCCCTTCGGCGACCCGACCCGCCCCGCCCTGGACCCCGTCGAGTCCGTGGAGCGCCTGGCCGGACTGGGCGCGCACGGTGTGACCTTCCACGACGACGACCTGATCCCGTTCGGCGCGTCGGAGAGCGAGCGTTCGGCGCTCGTCGCGCGTTTCAAGGATGCGCTGGACCGCACGGGTCTCACGGTCCCGATGGCCACGACGAACCTGTTCACGCACCCCGTCTTCAAGGACGGCGGCTTCACGTCCAACGACCGCGACGTGCGCCGCTTCGCGCTGCGGAAGGTCATCCGCAACATCGATCTGGCCGTGGAGCTGGGCGCGCGGACCTATGTGGCCTGGGGCGGCCGTGAGGGCGCCGAGTCCGGGGCCGCCAAGGACGTCCGGGTGGCGCTCGACCGGATGAAGGAGGCGTTCGACCTGCTCGGCGAGTACGTCGTGGACCAGGGGTACGACCTGCGCTTCGCCATCGAGCCCAAGCCGAACGAGCCGCGCGGCGACATCCTGCTGCCCACCGTCGGCCACGCCCTGGCGTTCATCGAGCGGCTGGAGCGCCCGGAGATGTACGGCGTGAACCCGGAGGTGGGCCACGAGCAGATGGCCGGGCTGAACTTCACCCACTCCATCGCTCAGGCGATCTGGGCGGGCAAGCTCTTCCACATCGACCTCAACGGCCAGTCGGGCATCAAGTACGACCAGGACCTGCGCTTCGGAGCGGGCGACCTCCGCCAGGCGTTCTGGCTGGTCGACCTCCTGGAGAGCGCCGGTTACACCGGACCGCGCCACTTCGACTTCAAGCCGGTCCGCACCGACGGGTTCGACGGAGTCTGGGAGTCGGCGAAGAACTGTATGCGCAACTACCTGATCCTCAAGGAGCGCGCGCTGGCGTTCCGTGCCGACCCGGCCGTGCAGGAGGCGCTGGCCGCCTCGCGCCTGGACGAGCTGTCGGTACCCACAGCGGCCGACGGGGTCAAGGGCCTGCTGGCGGACCGCTCCGCGTACGAGGAGTTCGACACCGGTGCGGCCGCGGAGCGCAGCATGGCCTTCGAGGCGCTCGACCAGCTGGCCATGGAGCACCTGCTCGGCGTCCGCTGAGCCGCGCGCACGGAGAAAGGGCCGTACCCCCGCCGTGTTCAGCGGGGGTACGGCCCTTCGCGGCCTCGCGGCCCGTCCGCCCTACTTGCGGATCAGGTTGCGCAGCACGTACTGCATGATGCCGCCGTTGCGGTAGTAGTCCGCCTCACCGGGGGTGTCGATGCGGACGACCGCGTCGAACTCCACGCCGGTGTCGGTGGTGACCTTGACCGTGCGGGGCGTGGTGCCGTTGTTCAGCTCGGTCACACCGGTGAAGGAGAAGGTCTCCTGGCCGGTCAGACCGAGCGACTCGGCGGTCTTGCCCTCCGGGAACTGGAGCGGCAGGACGCCCATGCCGATGAGGTTCGAGCGGTGGATGCGCTCGTACGACTCGGCGATGACGGTCTTGACGCCGAGCAGCGCGGTGCCCTTGGCGGCCCAGTCGCGGGACGATCCGGAGCCGTACTCCTTGCCCGCCAGGACGGTCAGCGGGATGCCGGCGGCCTGGTAGTTCTGGGAGGCGTCGTAGATGAACGACACCGGCCCGTCCTCCTGGGTGAAGTCGCGGGTGTAGCCGCCCTCGGTGCCCGGCGCGATCTGGTTGCGCAGGCGGATGTTGGCGAAGGTGCCGCGGATCATGACCTCGTGGTTACCGCGGCGCGAGCCGTAGGAGTTGAAGTCGCGGCGCTCGACGCCGTGCTCCGTGAGGTACTTGCCGGCCGGGGTGTCGGCCTTGATCGCGCTGGCCGGGGAGATGTGGTCGGTGGTGACCGAGTCGCCCAGCTTGGCGAGGACCCGGGCGCCGGTGATGTCCTCGACCGGGGTGGTCTCCATCGTCATGCCCTCGAAGTACGGGGGCTTACGGACGTAGGTGGACTCGGGGTCCCACTCGAAGGTGTTGCCGGTCGGGATCGACAGCGCCTGCCACTGGGCGTCACCCGCGAAGACGTCCAGGTAGGACTTGTTGAACATGTCCTCGCCGATGGTGTTCGCCACCACGTCGTTGACCTCGGCCTCGGTGGGCCAGATGTCCTTGAGGTAGACCGGCTTGCCGTCCTGGTCGGTGCCCAGCGAGTCCTTGGTGATGTCCACCTTCATGGAGCCCGCGATGGCGTACGCGACGACCAGCGGCGGGGACGCCAGGTAGTTCATCTTGACGTCGGGGTTGATGCGCCCCTCGAAGTTGCGGTTGCCCGAGAGCACCGACGTCACGGCCAGGTCGTGGTCGTTGACGGCCTTCGAGACCTCCTCGGGCAGCGGGCCCGAGTTGCCGATGCAGGTGGTGCAGCCGTAGCCGACGAGGTTGAAGCCGACCTTGTCGAGGTACGGGGTGAGCCCGGCCTTGTCGAAGTAGTCGGTGACGACCTTCGAGCCCGGGGCGAGGGTGGTCTTGACCCAGGGCTTGCGGGTCAGGCCCTTCTCCACGGCCTTCTTCGCGACGAGCGCGGCGGCGACCATGACGTACGGGTTCGAGGTGTTGGTGCAGGAGGTGATCGCGGCGACGGTGACGGCGCCGTGGTCGATCTCGTACGTCGAGCCGTCGGGGGCCGTGACGGTGGTCGGACGGCTCGGCACGCCGTTGTGGGTGGCCGGGGCGTCGGAGGCCGGGAAGGACTCCTTGCCGGACTCCTCGTCCTCGGAGACGTAGTTGCGGACGTCCTGCGCGAACTGCGCCTTGGCGTTGGCGAGGACGATGCGGTCCTGCGGGCGCTTCGGGCCGGCGATGGAGGGGACGACCGTGGCGAGGTCGAGCTCCAGCTTCTCGGAGAAGTCGGGCTCGGCGGCCGGGTCGAGCCAGAGGCCCTGCTCCTTGGAGTACGCCTCGACGAGCGCGACCTGCTTCTCGTCGCGGCCGGTCAGGCGCAGGTAGTTCAGCGTCTCGGCGTCGATCGGGAAGATCGCGGCGGTGGAGCCGAACTCCGGCGACATGTTGCCGATGGTGGCGCGGTTCGCGAGCGAGGTGGCGGCGACGCCCTCACCGTAGAACTCGACGAACTTGCCGACGACGCCGTGCTTGCGCAGCATCTCGGTGATCGTGAGGACCAGGTCGGTGGCGGTGGTGCCGGGGTTCAGCTCGCCGGTCAGCTTGAAGCCGACGACGCGCGGGATGAGCATCGACACCGGCTGGCCCAGCATCGCGGCCTCGGCCTCGATACCGCCGACGCCCCAGCCCAGCACACCCAGGCCGTTGACCATGGTGGTGTGCGAGTCGGTGCCGACGAGGGTGTCGGGGTACGCCTGGCCGTTGCGGACCATGACGGTGCGGGCCAGGTGCTCGATGTTCACCTGGTGGACGATGCCGGTGCCCGGGGGGACGACCTTGAACTCGTCGAACGCGGTCTGGCCCCAGCGCAGGAACTGGTAGCGCTCCTTGTTGCGGCCGTACTCCAGCTCGACGTTCTGCGCGAAGGAGTCCGACGTACCGAACTTGTCGGCGATGACGGAGTGGTCGATGACCAGCTCGGCCGGGGCGAGCGGGTTGATCTGCGCCGCGTCACCGCCGAGCTCCTTGACGGCCTCGCGCATGGTGGCGAGGTCGACGACGCAGGGAACGCCGGTGAAGTCCTGCATGATCACGCGGGCCGGCGTGAACTGGATCTCCTGGCTCGGCTGGGCCTGCGAGTCCCAGCCGCCGAGCGCCCGGATGTGGTCGGCGGTGATGTTCGCGCCGTCCTCGGTACGCAGCAGGTTCTCCAGCAGCACCTTCAGGCTGTAAGGGAGGCGCGCGGAGCCCTCGACCTTGTCCAGCTTGAAGATCTCGTACGACTCGTCGCCCACGCGCAGCGTGCTGCGGGCGTCGAAGCTGTTCGCCGACACGACAGTCTCCTTCATCAAAGTGCGCGTTCTACCGTCGCCGCGCCTCATGAGCGCCGGCGCCGCGTGGTGCCGCCTGCGGCTGCTCGGCCATCCACTACAGTGAGGATTAGTTAGGTAACCCTTACCGAGCGATGACCGCGATGCGCCTCGGCAGATATCTCGATGTCGAGATAACTCTAGTACACGTCCGCGCGGAGGTCATGTGGGGCCGCCCCCTGACCGCTCTCATCCACGTGAGGCGTCTGACAGCGGAGCCAGTCGTTCCGGCTTCCTTGCCGGCGAACCCAGTCAGCGTGCACCAGCCGCAGGCCGGCGGACGGAGGCCGGTGTCACCCGGGGGACGCGCCGTCATCGTGCGCGAAGAGGCTCACCACGACCTGCCCCCTCCTGCTGCCCACAGGTCGCCCCGGGACCGGTGAAAGTCCCGTACGCCGCGCCCTGCCGCGTGATCGAATAGGGGATGAAGTCATTCTGGACCGGCACACGGGTACGTCTGCGCGGCATCGAGCCCGACGACTGGACCGCCTTCATGCGCTTCGCGGAGGACGAGGAGCGGCTGGGAGATCTGCTGCAGCCTCCCCGTTCCGCCGAGGGCTTCCGCGCCTGGGCGAAGGAGCAGGCCGCCGCCAGTCCGGACGGCGACCGCTTCCAGTTGGCGGTCGAAGCCGTCGAGACAGGGGAAATAGTCGGTGCGGTCGGCTCGCACCAGGCTGATTCATCCGCGGGCTGGTTCGAGTACGGCGTCACGATCGGCGCCGATCACCGGCGCAAGGGCTACGCGGCGGAGGCCGTGGTGATGCTGCTGCGTTTCATGTTCGCCGAGCGGCGCTATCACAAGTGCGGAGCGCGGATCTTCGCGCACAACGAAGCTTCGCTGGCACTCCAGCGCCGGCTCGGCTTCGTCGAGGAAGGCCGCCTCCGCGATCAGGTGTTCTTCGACGGCCGGCACCACGATGTCGTCATGATGGGCATCCTCGCGGACGAGTTCGCCTCGATGAACGAACGCTGATCGCCGGCCCCGGTCCAGGGCCGGCTGCCGCGCCCGGCCTCCGGCCCTGCTCGATTGCATCCTCTTCGTTCTCCTCCTCAATCTCTCCTGCCTTCCCGGCGCGGTCGGACAGTGATCACACGGGTCGGGTCTGTGCTTCGGACTGTTCGAGCAGGGCGGCGACGCTGATCAGCAGGCCCTCGCCGTGGCGCGGGGCGACGAGCTGGACGGCGACGGGCAGCCGGTCGGGGGTGAGGCCGGCCGGGATGCTGATGGCGGGGTTGCCGGTGTCGTTGAAGACGGAGGTGTAGGCCACGGGGAGGGTGCGGTCACGGAGGGCTGTGTCGAGGTCGGGACCCTCGGCGGGCCATGCGGTCGTCGGTGTGGTCGGCATGAGCAGCACGTCGTAGCGGGTGAAGACGTCGGCGGACCACTGATCGAGGAGTGCGCGGTGGGTCCAGTAGCGGGCGTGGTCGTCCGTGGTGAGGGCGCGTGACTGGTCCAGGGCGTCGGCGATCCACGGCTCGAAGTCCGCACGCCGGGCAGTGAAGGTGTCGAGGTGGGCCATGAGCCGGGCGTGGGCCAGGACCTGCTGACGCAGCCGCAGCGCCATCGGGAAGTTCTCGGCATCCGGCAGCGCGATGTCCTCGGGGGTGACCTGGTGGCCGTGGTGGCGCAGCGTGTCGGCCGCGTGGTCGACGGCCCGGCGGATCGCCGGTTGCGGCTCGGCGACTCCGAGGGTGTGCAGGACACCGACGCGCAGGCGCGGGACGGCCCGGTCGGCGCACTGGAGGTAGGAGAGGCCGGGCGCGGGAAGCGAGAACGGGTCGGCGGGGTGGTGGCCCGCGGCGAGGTCGAGGTGGAGCGCTGCGTCGCGGACGGTGCGGGTCATGCTGCTGAGGACCGTGTTGCGGGGCCAGTTGGGGAAGCGGGACGGTCCTTGCGGGATACGGCCGCGCGTCGGTTTGAGGCCGACCGCTCCGCAGAGCGCGGCGGGGACGCGGGTGGAGCCGCCGCCGTCGCCGCCGGTGGCCAGGGCGACGAACCCGGCGGCCACCGCCGCTGCGGAGCCGCCGCTGGAACCGCCGGGCGAGAGCTCCGGGTTCCACGGGTTGCGGCTGATGCCGAAGGCGTCGTTCGCCGTGTGGATCCCGGCGCCCAGCGGAGGCATGTTGGTCTTGCCGATGATGATCGCTCCGGCCGCCCGCAGCCGGGCCACGTGCACGGTGTCGCGGGTGGCGGGCGGGGCGTCGCGGAAGGCGCTGGTGCCATGACTGGTGGGGAAGCCGATGGCGTCCTCGTTGTCCTTGACGAGGATCGGCAGCCCGGTGAGGGGGCCGGGTTCCTGATCGCCCTGGGCGAGGCGTCCGGTCGCCTCGGCGGCTTCGGCCAGGGCCCGCTCGGGGTCCAGGCGGACCACTGAGTTGAGGTCGCTGTCGAGCCGCTCGATCCGCTCCAGGGTGTGGCGCATCAGCTCGGTGGGCGACAGCTCGCGGCGGTGCATCAGATCGAGGAGAGCGGTCGCGGAGGCGTACGACAGGTCGGTTGCTGGGGTGGGGGTGTTCACGGGGCGGGGTGCTCCTCGGTAGCGATGGCGGGGAAGGAAACGGGAGGGGTGGCGGTTCCTGTGTCCTCCAGGCTCAGCCCGGTGGTGCGCGGGCCGAAGGCGATGGCGACGATGCCGCCGACGAGACTCAGGACGGCCAGGAAGACGAAGACGGCGGTGTAGCCGAGCCCGGCGAAGATGGCGGCGACCAGCGACGGGGCACCGAAGTTGACGAGACGGGAGACCGCGTTGGCCGTGCCGGAGCCGAGGGCGCGGATCCGGGTGGGGAAGACCTCGGCCGAGTAGACTTGGAGGAAGGGGACGGCCATCTGGAAGAGCAGGCTGATGACGCTGCCCAGCACGAGGACGGCCGCCGTCGTGCGGGCCACTGCGAACAGGAGCAGTGTGCCCGCGGAGAGGAAGCCGAGGACGAGCTGGGTCACGCGGCGGTCCCACCGGTCGATCAGCGGGACCGCGACGAGTGCGCCGAGCGGTGCGGCGGTGGCCAGGACGGCGGACAGCAGAAGCGTGTCGTCCAGGCTGAGACCGTTCTCCGAAAGGAGCGTGGGCGTCCAGGTGTTGAAGGCCGAGTAGGCCAGCAGGCCGGCCACCCACATGGTCGTGACCGTCAGGAAGACGCGGCGGTCCGCGCCTTTCAGCAGGTCGGACGGGCGGGCCCGGCGCGCAGGCGCGGGGACGTCCGGTGTTGCCCCGGCGGGCGGGGGCGAGCCCGGCTGCACTGCGCACCGGCGCTCCACGGAGCGGACGATCTCCTCTGCCTGTTCCGTCTGTCCGCGCGAGACGAGCCAGCGGGGGCTCTCCGGCACCCAGCGATGGACCAGCCAGCCGAACACGATGCCGAACAGCCCGAGCGCGAAGACCAGACGCCAGCCCCAGCTCCACTGCGGCACGAGGAAGTAGCCCGACCAGGCGGCGACGGGGATACCGAGCGAGGCGACGACCACCTTGTACGTCTGCAGCCGCCCGCGTACGGCTGCCGGGACGAACTCGGAGAGGACGACGATCGCGACGACTGCCATGCCCTGGGCCCCGAATTGCGTGGCGAACCGGGCGATCACGAGTTGCCAGGGACTCTGTACGAGGACGCACAGGACGGCGGCCGCGCAGTAGACGGTGACGCAGCCCAGCATCGTGCGCCGGCGGCCGATCCGGTCGGCCAGAAAGCCGCCGAGTACGCCGCCGGCGAAGGCGCCGAGGGAACTGACGCCCACGATCACGGCGACGACGGACAGGGACAGGCCCCACTGGTCGCGCAGCGCGGGCGCGACGAAGGCGAACGAATACGTCTCGACCCACTCGAAGAGGATCATCCCGGCCAGTGCGAGGACCAGCCTGCGGTGGAACGGGCTGAGCGGGAGCCGGTCGAGCCGCCGGCCGAGGGCGGCGGCATGGTCGGTAGGGGTGGCGCTCATGTGTGCGGGCCTCCGGGTTGGCACGGCGCGGCGGGGGCGGTGTCAGATGACGCCGTCGGCGTGGAGGTCCGCGACCTCCTGCGAGCTCAGGCCGAGCAGTCCCTCGTAGATCTCGGTGTTGTGCTCGCCGAGTGCCGGTCCTGTCGTACGGATCTGCCCGGGGGTCTCGGACAGGCGCGGAATGGGTGCCGCCATGGGGAGCCGCCCGAAGTCCGGGTCGTCGACGGTGGTGATGGTGCCGCGCTCCAGGTAGTGCGGGTCGGCGGCGATGTCGGCGATGTTCATCAGCGGGGAGGCGGGGATGCCCGCGCTGTTGAGGAGTCCGGTGAGCTCGTCGGCGGTGTGGCGGGCGACCCAGTCGGCGATGGTGGTGTACAGGCTCTCGGCGTTCTCCGCCCGCGCGGCCCGCGTCGCGTACTGCGGCAGGCCGGGCAGTTCGGGGCGCTCCATCAGCGCCGCGAGCTTGCGGAACAGCGGGTTCGTGCCCGCGTGCAGGGAGATCCGCCGCTTGTCGGAGGTGGTGAAGTCGCTGGCGGGGACGATCTTCGGATTGCGGTTGCCGAGCCGCTCGCGAACGCGGCCGGTGGTGGCGTACGAGGTCAGCGCGTCCTCCGACGCACGGAACCCGGCCTCGTACAGCGCGAGGTCGATGACCTGGCCGCCGCCGCCCGCCGTGTCACGGTGGTAGAGCGCGGTGACCACGGAGAAGGCGCCGAGGTAGGCGGCCATGTAGTCGATGGTGGAGTATCCGCTGCGGACCGGCTCCCGGTCCGGATCGCCGGTCACATACGTCAGTCCCGCGAAGGCGCTGGCTATCCGGTCGAAGGAGCCGCGGTCGCTGTACGGGCCGGTCAGCCCGTACCCGGTGACATAGACCAGGATCGCGTCCGGCGCGATGGCACGCAGCGAGTCCGGGTCGAGGCCCCATGAGCTCAGCGTGGACGGGCGGTAGTTGGTGATCACCACATCGAAGAGCGGGACGAGGGAGCGCACCAGTCCCTGACCGTGCGGGGTCCGCAGATCCAGCGTGACCGACTTCTTGTTGCGCGCCTCCTGCGCCCAGTACGGGGAGCGTTCACCGGTCGCCGTGCCCCGGGTGAAATCTCCGTGCCGGGGCTCCTCGACCTTGACGACCTCTGCGCCGAAATCGCCCAGGAAGGTGGCGGTGACGGGGGCCGCGAGGACCGTCGAGAGATCGAGGACGCGGATACCGTCCAGGGGAAGTGCCGGTTTCGGCGGGTTCGGCGGGCTCATCGGTTTCGGCGGGTTCAGCATGCGGTGGCGCCCTTCACGCAGTACTAACGTTTCGTTATTAACGAAACGTTCTTAGCGAGACCATAGGCTGGTCACCGACGACGGGCAAGACCCTTGCGGAGGCGGGAACCGAATGAACGGCGAGAGCGGCAAACGAGCACAGAGCGCCGCTGACGAGGCGGACAAGCCCCGGCGCAGACGCCGCAGCCGCCAGGAGACGGAGGCCGACCTCCTCGCGGCGGCCCGCCGCCTGCTTCAGCGCGACGGGGTGCTCGCGGGCGTCAATCTGCGGGAGATCGCCACGGAGGCGGGCGTCAATCACGGCCAGATCTACCAGTACTTCGGCACCCGCCAGGCCCTGCTACGCGCCTCCGTCGCCGACCTGGTGGAGCGCCGGACGGCCGGGCAGCACGGACACTGGGACCTTCCGTTCGCCGAGCGCCGGAGGATGATGTTCCGCCACCGTCTCTCCGACCCCGAACTGGTCAAGCTGGAATCGCTGCTGGCACTCGACGGCGACGAGGACTTCCATCCCCTGCCCCGCTTCACCCAGACTCGCCGCAGCCTCGAACGCGACCAGGAACAGGGCGCCCTGCCCGCCGAAGCCGACGCGGTCATGGCCCATGTGATGACGGCGGCGGCACAGATGGGCTACGTCATCTTCCGTGAAGCCTATGCCCGCGACACCGGCATCCCCCTGGCCGAACTGGATGAACGGGCGGAACAGGTCTACGCGTTGATGGTGACGGCACTCACTCGCGTGGCGTCGGACGACAACGGATCCGGGGACGGAACCGAGGACGGACCCGGGGGCAAACGTGGAGACGGACCCGGGGACGAAGCGACCTGAGCTTCACCCGGCCGCCCGGGTCAACCGCAGCGGTCAGCCGCCGCGCCCGCGCCGACGACGGGACAGGGCGCCTCACCCGCTCACGCAAGCATCCAGGGGCCTCTTCGGCCGAGGCGCAGCAGTACGCCAACTCGCCACCAGGGCGGCCCACTCCGTCGGTGGGCGAAGGCGACAGGCCGCGGACAAACCGGCAGGGCAGGTCCTCCTGTGCGGCGGCGGCCCAGCTCTCCCCGCGTCGCTGGCGCAGGGAGAGCGGCGGGCAGCTCTACCGCTCCTTACGGGTTGGTCTCGGGGTGGGCGGCGCGGGACCGTACGCCGGTTGAGGTGTGGTCATGCCGGGGTGCGGTCATGTCGAGCAGGAGCACGGCGTCATGGTCGGGGGTGCCGGGTTCGGCGGTGTAGACGCCGATGCGCCGGCCGGGGGTGCCCTCCACCTGCAGGGACTGGGACGTGAGCGTGACCATGCCGACCTGGGGGTGGTGGAACGTCTTCTGCGCCGGCTTGCGTCCGGTCACCTCGTAACGCTCCCAGAGACCTGCGAAGTCGGGGCTTTTGAGGAGGAGTTCGCCGACCAGGTTGGTCAGGTCGGGGGCGTCGGGTGCCGTACCGGCCATGGCCCGCAACCGGGCGACGCAGCCGGTGATCTGCCGGTCCCAGTCGTGGAAGAGGTCGCGGGCGGCGGGGTGGAGGAAGAGGTAGCGGGCGAGGTTGCGCTGCTTGACCGGCCGGTCCTCAAGCCCGTAGTAGAGGGCGAGGCCGCCCGGATTCCAGGCCAGCATGTCCATGCTGCGGCTGATGACGTAGGCCGGGTTCGGGCGCAGCGATTCCAGCAGCAGTTCGAGGTGGGGGCCCACGGTGCGGCTGGGGGCGGGCGGCGGCTCGGGGGCGTAGCGGGCAGCGCGGGCGGCGAGCTCGCGCAGGTGCTGGTGTTGCTGGTCGTCCAGGTGCAGGGCGCGGGCGAGGGCGTCGAGGACGGAGGGGCTGGGGCGGGTCTCCTTGCCGCGTTCCAGCCGTACGTAGTAGTCGATGCTGATGCCGGCGAGGGTGGCCAGTTCCTCTCGGCGCAGGCCCGGGGTGCGGCGTACTCCGGCACCGATGGTCAGGCCGACGTGCTCGGGTCTGGTCTGGGTCCGGCGGGCGCGCAGGAAGCGGCCCAGCTCGGCGCCCTCGCTGTTCGCGCTGTTGCCGGAATCGGTGCCGTCGGATGCCATGCCTTCAGTCTCACACCGTACTGACCTGCGGCGCAGACCCGAGAGGGGCCCTGTCGTTACCCCCGAAGAACCCGCCCTGCCACATCCGTCCGATCCGGGCGAAGGTGATTGCACAAGACACCGGCAGGCCAGCCATCGCGGCCCGTGGCCGACGTCGCCGGCAGGCGCGACGACCGCGGGCAGGTGAGAGCGGAGCTGCCGGGTATGCCACGGACCGGAGACAGCGAATGCGTGCAGCAGTGATGTACGGGGCCGGAGACGTCCGCGTCGAGGACCGTCCCGACCCGAAGATCGTCCAGCCCACCGACGCCGTCGTGCGCACCCTCGCGTCGTGCGTGTGCGGCAGCGACCTGTGGCCCTACCGGTCCATGCCGGCCACCGGCACGGGACGCCCGATGGGGCACGAGTTCCTCGGCATCGTCGAGGAGACCGGTGCCGACGTGCGCCGCCTCAGGGCGGGCGACCTGGTCGTCGCCCCGTTCACGTACAGCGACAACACCTGCGACTACTGCGCCAAGGGCCTGCACATCTCCTGCCGGCACGGCGGCCGCTACGGCCTGGACGGCGTCGACGGTGGCCAGGGCGAGGCGGTGCGAGTCCCGCACTCCGACGGCACTCTGGTCAGGCTGCCCGTCGCGGCCGACTCGGCCCTGCTGCCCTCGCTGCTGGCCTTGTCGGACGTGATGACGACCGGCCACCACGGTGCCGTCACCGCCGGTGTCGCTACCGGGGACACGGTTCTGGTCATCGGGGACGGCGCGGTCGGCCTGTGCGCGGTGGCCGCCGCCGAGCGGCTGGGGGCCGAACGCATCCTCGTCATGGGCCGCCACACCGCCCGTACCGACCTGGGCCGTGAGTTCGGCGCCACCGACGTGATCGCCGAGCGCGGCGATGAGGGCATCGCCCGGGTCCGCGACCTGACCGGCGGCGTGCAGAGGGTCATCGAGGCGGTCGGCACCCGCCAGAGCCTGAACGCCGCCCTCGGCGCGGTCCTCGACGGCGGCACGATCAGCCGGCTCGGAGTCCCGCAGTACGAGGAAGGCCCCATCGGCCCGTCCGCCTTCATGCGGAATATCACGCTCACCGGCGGCGCCAGCCCTGCCCGCGCCTACATCGAGCAGCTACTGCCCGACGTCCTGGACGGCACCATCACACCCGGCCGCGTCTTCGACCGCAGCTTCCCGCTCGACGGGACCCCGGACGCCTACCGGGCCATGGCCGACCGGCAGGTACTCAAAGCCCTCATCACCCTCTGACCCCCACACCCACCCCCTCACCCACACCCACACTCTCAGGAAAGGGGTCGGCCTCCATGCGGTACGTGCCCCTGCACAACGGTGTTGAGCAGCAACGTTCCCCGCGAGGAGCTGTTCGTCACCCACAAGCTGTGGGTCCCACGGTGGCGCGCGCCCCTCCCGCGTGAGAGCTGAGACGGCACCCGTCGCCCCACCCGTCACTCCAATGGCCTACCCGGAAGAGTCGGCATCTCATATGTGAGATAGCGTCTGCTGCATGGCAGATGACTACCTCGTACGCATCGGCAAGCTCATCCGTGTCGCCCGTCAGCACCGGGGCTGGACACAGACTCAGCTGGCCGATGCGCTCGCCACGAGCCAGAGTGCCGTGAACCGCATCGAGCGCGGAAACCAGAACATCAGCCTTGAGATGATCGCCCGGATCGGCGAAGCTCTCGACAGCGAGATCGTTTCGCTGGGCTACGCCGGACCGATGCATCTGCGGGTGGTCGGCGGACGCCGGCTCTCCGGCGCGATCGACGTCAAGACGAGCAAGAACGCCTGTGTGGCGCTGCTCTGCGCCTCGTTGCTGAACAAGGGGCGGACGGTGCTGCGCAGAGTCGCACGCATCGAGGAGGTGTACCGCCTGCTAGAGGTGCTCAACTCCATCGGCGTGCGCACCCGTTGGATCAACGACGGCAAGGACCTGGAGATCGCCCCTGGCGCCGACGTGGACATGGCCGCCATCGACGCATCGGCCGCTCGCCGCACCCGCTCGATCATCATGTTCCTCGGCCCGCTGCTGCACCGCCTGGACAACTTCAAGCTGCCGTACGCGGGCGGCTGCGACCTGGGCACCCGCACCATCGAGCCCCACATGATCGCGCTGCGCCGCTTCGGTCTTGAGATCACGGCGACGGAGGGGCTCTACCACGCACAGGTGGAGCGGGGCGCCACCCCCGACCGCCCGATCGTGCTGACCGAGCGCGGCGACACCGTCACCGAGAACGCGCTGCTCGCGGCCGCGCGCAGCACCGGCGTGACCGTCATCCGCAACGCGTCCTCCAACTACATGGTCCAGGACCTGTGTTTCTTCCTGGAGGCGCTGGGCGTACGGGTGGACGGCGTGGGCACGACGACGCTGACCGTCCACGGGGTGCCGGACATCGACGTGGATGTCGACTACTCCCCCTCCGAGGACCCGGTCGAGGCGATGAGCCTGCTGGCCGCCGCCGTCGTGACGGAGTCGGAGCTGACGATCCGCCGGGTCCCCGTCGAGTTCATGGAGATCGAGCTCGCGGTACTGGAGGAGATGGGCCTCGACCACGACCGCAGCGCCGAGTACGCGGCCGACAACGGCCGGACCCGGCTGGTGGACCTGACCGTACGGCCCTCCAAGCTCGAAGCCCCGATCGACAAGATCCACCCGATGCCCTTCCCGGGGCTCAACATCGACAACGTGCCGTTCTTCGCGGCCATCGCGGCGGTCGCGCAAGGCCAGACCCTGATCCACGACTGGGTCTACGACAACCGCGCGATCTATCTGACGGACCTCAACCGGCTGGGCGGCAGGCTGCAACTCCTCGACCCGCACCGGGTACTGGTGGAAGGCCCGACCCGCTGGCGCGCCGCGGAGATGATGTGCCCGCCGGCGCTGCGTCCGGCGGTGGTCGTACTGCTGGCGATGATGGCTGCCGAGGGCACGTCGGTGCTGCGCAACGTGTACGTGATCAACCGCGGATACGAGGAGCTGGCGGAACGCCTCAACTCCGTGGGCGCACAGATCGAGATCTTCCGCGACATCTGACGGGCGGGAATTTGTGCCCCTTGGACCCAAGGGGCACAACACCTCAACATGCCAACTGAACTGCGAATACTCACCTTCACAGCCCTTCACTGATCACTGTCGCTTTTCAGTACCTTGTGCAACGCACGTGCAAGATGATCTTGAATGGCTGACAGGGCGTCAAAGATACCTGAGTAACCGTCAGTCTTCACGGAGGGTTGTCGCCGAAGTGGCCTCGCAACATCCGATGCCTGTCGGGTCACGCCGACCGGGTCTGGGCGACGAGGTGAACCGCCATCTGCCCGACGGCTCCGGCCTCGCGACGCAGCCCGGGGTCCGACCGCGCATCCAAGTCCTCCGGCTGACCCCTTCGCCACGCAGAAGAGGACCCGCACCACGCGGGCGCGTCCTCTGTCGTAGACGGGCGCCGTGTCACGGCCTGAGCCTGCGCCCACCCCGTGGGAGCACCCGCTGCGACGTCCGGGCCGACGAGGTGTCGGGCCGCCCCACGATGAGCAGCGTGACAAGTCTCCGCGCCCCAGGCTCTGGCCCTCAGCACAAAGCCCGTTCCGCCCCCGGCAACCGCGGGACACCACCCGTTTCACCTCCTGCGGCGCCCGCGTCGAATCCGACGGCACCACGCCGTTCCCGCTGACGCCTCTAGCCTCGCGATTTCGTGAAGCGGGCTGTCCGACGGGTGGTCAGGTAAGCGAAAAGTGCCTCTGACCAGCAAGAATGAGGATTGTCGAGGTCCTTGTTCCTGCTCCAGCCGGAGGCACTTCTCAGGTGAAGAAGAGTATCGGGTCGTACCCGCGTGTCCGTAT
The DNA here is from genome assembly GCF_041433995.1 of Streptomyces sp. NBC_00466. Lineage (NCBI taxonomy): Bacteria > Bacillati > Actinomycetota > Actinomycetes > Kitasatosporales > Streptomycetaceae > Streptomyces > Streptomyces sp. NBC_00466. Next base: position 733,887 of record NZ_CP107896.1, read on the forward strand.
CGAGGGTGGTGGCCGGGCGGTGGTCTCGCAGGCCGGGAGTGTGCTGCTGGTCGAGACCGTTCGCAAGGCCGGTTTGGACACCGCGATATCAGCGGCGCTGACGCCGTGGCGGAAGGCTCGGGCGGTGCACGATCCGGGCAAGATCCTGTTGGACGTGGCTCTGGCGGTTGCGTTGGGTGGGGACTGCCTCGCGGATGCCGGGGTGTTGCGGGCCGAGCCGGCGGTGTTCGGGCCGGTGGCTTCCGACCCGACGGTCTCCCGCCTCATCGACACCCTCGCAGCCTCCGGGGAGAAGGCCCTGCGGGCCATCCGTGCCGCGCGGGCCGAAGCGCGCGGGCGAGTCTGGCGGTTGGCCGGCGGGGAAGCGCCTGATGCGGGCGGGACGGTGACCGTCGATCTCGACGGGGTGCTGGTGATCGCGCACTCGGACAAGGAGGACGCGGCCCCGACCTGGAAGCGGACCTACGGGCATCACCCCCTGATGGGGTTCGTCGACCACGGGCCGGGCGGCACTGGTGAACCGGTCGCGGCCCAGCTCAGGCCCGGGAACGCGGGCTCGAACACGGCGGCCGACCACATCACCGCCACCCAACTGGCGTTGGCCCAGCTACCGAAGAAGTACCGGCGCGGGCACCGGACCCTGATCCGCACCGACTCCGCGGGCGGCACCCACGACTTCGTCGCCTGGCTCGCCCGGCGAGGACGGTGGCTGTCCTACTCGGTCGGCATGACAGTCACCGAGCAGGTCCACCAGCACGTGCTGAAAGTTCCGGCATCGGCCTGGACGGCGGCCGTCGAAACGGACGGAGAGATCCGCGACGGCGCCTGGGTCGCCGAACTCACCGGCGACGTCCAGGACGGCTGGCCCAAGGGCATGCGGCTGATCGTCCGCAAGGAACGACCGCACCCCGGGGCCCAGCCGCGGCTCACCGATGCGGACGGCATGCGGCTGACGTGCTTCGCCACCAACACCTCGGACCGGCCGATCGCCGAACTCGAGCTCCGTCACCGGCTGCGGGCCCGGGCCGAGGACCGCATCAGGGCCGCCCGGGCCACCGGCCGCGCAACCTCCCCCTGCACCGCACCGCCCAGAACCGCATCTGGCTGGAGATCGTCCAGATCGCGCTCGACCTGCTGGCCTGGATGCCGATGCTCGCCCTGACCGGCAAGGCCCGCCTCTGGGAACCCCGCCGACTACGGCTCCGCCTGTTCACCACGGCCGGACAGCTCGTCACCACCGGCCGTCGGCGGATCCTCCGCCTCGCCCGGCACTGGCCCTGGACCCGTCACATCACCGCAGCCCTCGACCGGCTCGCACTCCTACCAAACCCGGGATGAGCAGCGGATCACCCACCCCTACGAGAGAACCCTCCAGCCGGAGCAGTGGAACCCGGCGTCCATCCGAGACGACACTCGGGCCCTCAACCTGCCCACTCTCAACCCACGGCACGAAAACGGTCCACCGACACCGTCGACGGACCGTCACGAAAATTCGAGGCTAGCACCGATTTCCGGCGGGGCCAAACCGGCCGGTCGCCGGATCCTCGTGGAACGTCACTCCCCCTCTACCAGCCCCACGCGCCTGCGGCCCGGCCACGGAGAAAACCCCCCTATGCGCCTCGATCAGCCCCTGGTCATCCTCCGGCAGGAGGGCACACACGTCACCGCACGCACCATCGACCCCCTCACACACCAAGCCATTGCCGACGCCTCGCGGCGGGAGCACGGGTACGGGCCCTTCACCGTTCCCCTTCGCCAGCGTGGCCTGGAGTGCACCGTCGAGTACGGCCTCAGCGACTACATCGTCCACGCCGCGCTTCCCGACGGCAGCTCGCTGATCATCTCGCCACCCCAGGAACCGGCTACCGACCACCCGCCCGGTTACCCCGAAAGCTGGTTGGTGCTCCACGGGCACGACAACTCCCCAACCCACGAAGCGATCTACGACTCGGAGCCCGGCGGCCCCGATGCCGTGTGGGGTGAAAGTATCCCGAGCCTGCTCTCCGTCATCGACGCGCGGCTGGACCGGCTAAGCATGCCTCCACGACCGGAGCCGAAACGATTCGCTCGGGAGAGCGCCGCCGACGCGGTCCTTCATCGCGCGGGTTTCGTCCCTGCCTATGTCTTCGGTGAGCATCACCGGCTGCCCAGGGCTATGACCGACCCGGCCGAGCAGCGGCTGGTGGTGACACGGGCCTTCGACATGCTGCAGGCCGAGGGCTTTGACGTCTCATGCGACCCCGCTCTGCTGGACTCCGGCCTGCCTCCCGCCCGCGCCCACGAGATGGGCCTCGGCGACCGGCTAGGACACCTGGATCAGTCCATCCAGGCGTCGGCGCATACGAGCGAGGCGGTTGCCTCGCTGAGCGAACTGACCGCCCCCGGCGACGGAGTTCTCCAGCGGGTCGTGGAGATCCTCGGCACGACAGCCGACTGGTGGGAGGGGCTCGGCGACGCGACCGATGCTCACTACGCGAACCGTCTGCGCTCCATAACCGAAAGCTCGCCGTCACCACGGCGTCACGGCGGATCAGCGCTTTCCGGCGGTGGCTACGCGGCCGGCGTAGCGTTGCGTCCAGGTGGTGTCGGTGTCGACGGTGACGACCACGTCGTAACGGCCCTCCTGGGTGGGCCACATGACGACCTTCGTCCTGCCCTGGGCCACTGTGACCTTCTGGGTACGGCCGAGGTAGTCGTGGGCGGTGAGCGTGTAGGTCACCGGCTTGGTGCCGTCGTTGTGCAGCGTGAGTTTCACCTGGGCCTCGTGCTTCACGCCCTGGCCCTTCAGCAGGTCGGCCTCCGCGCGTGGGAGGCCACCGTGCCTGCTGCCCGCGGACGCGACCTGGCCGGCGAAGGAACGCACGAAGCCGTCGTTGGAGTAGATCGAGAAGGCGTACTTGCCATCGGTGGCCTTGGTGTCCCAGGTGTAGTCGCGCGGCTTGCGCGCGGTGACGGTGTACGGCGTGTTGGAGAACGCCCGGTATTTGTCGGGGAACACCTGGAAACTGAGTGCCTTGTCTTTCGGGCCACCGGCCAGGGTCATCCTGGCGGTGACCGTCCCCGACGCGCGGTCCTCCGAGATCGTCGCGTGCGGATGGAAGCTCAGCGGGCGCGGCTTCATGTGGTCGGCGGCGATCGGCTGAGAGCGCTCCACACGAGGGTCCGGGAAGGCGGCCGGGCCCGGTTGGGGGTGGGTGAAGTCGAGGGCGCTGGTCAGATCGCCCGCGATCGAGCGCCGCCAGTCGCTGATGTTGGGGCAGCGGAACGGCTTGCCGAGGTGGGCCGCCCAGGTCTCAAGGAACTTGATCGTAGAGGTCTGGTCGAATACTTCCGAGGCGACGTGCCCACCGCGCGTCCACGGCGAGACCAGCAGCATCGGCACCCGCGCCCCGAAGCCGAGCGGGTAGTCACCGGCGTACTCACGCGCCGTGCCCGGCTCGGGCCACGGCGGGAGCACGTGGTCGAACTTCCCGTCGTTCTCGTCGTAGTTGAGAATGAAGAGGGTGTGGTTCCAGATATCGGGGTTGCTCTGGAGACTGTCGAGCACCTTCTTGATGTAGCGCTCGCCGTGCTGGGTGTCCGCGCTCGGGTGCTCGGACCAGCCGTACGGCGCCACGAGCCAGGAGACTTCCGGCAGTGGGTGCTCCGCACCCGGCTGGCAGGCGTCATGGAAGTTCTTGAGGACCGCGTCGAGGTTCTCGTCGGAGTCGTCATCCGGCGTGGTCGTGCCGGAGTAGTACGTGGCATTGCCGCGCCAGATCAGCCGACGGAGCGGGTAAGAGCCAGGACGCCTGGACGAATGGGCGCATGGGGGCCGGGCCTTGGCAGCGAGGGTCAGCTGCCCGCTTCCGGCTCGTCGGGAAGGTCTGCCGGCTTCGGGGCCGGGTCAGAGCCACCCGCGGCGCCGGGCGATGCGAACCGCGTCGAGTCGACTCCTGGCTCCAGCCTTCTGCACGGTGGACAGGAGATGGTTGCGCACGGTCCCGACGGACAGGTGCAGATGCGCGGCCGTCTCCTCGGGGCTTTCGCCCTCGGCGGCCAGGCCGAGGATCTCCGACTCCCGAGGAGTCAGCGGGTTGCGTGTCTGGGCGCTGCCCATGACGGCCACATCGGTGCCGACGATGCGCTCACCCCAGCTCAGGCGTCTGATCGTCTCGACCAGCTCATCGGCCGAGGCATCGTCGGAGATCACTCCGGCGATGTCGGCCTTCAGGGCACGCTGAATGCCCCCTGCGGACAGGGTTCCCATGACCAGAAGGATCGCGGATCCGTGAAATGCCTCGCGGGTCCGCCCGAGCTTCTCGAACTCCGCCCTGCTGCCGTCGGCGAGGCAGAGGACCAGCACATCCGGGCGGGGCTCCCCGCCCGCCGGAACGGACACCACGTCGTCCGCACCTCCCAGAACCCGGATGCCCGGCCGGGACGAAAGCATGGCGGCGATGCCACTGCGCGAGAGTGCGCCCTGCGCGATGATCAGTACGCCGATGGTGTCCGGCTCGCTGTCGACCGGCGCACAACCCTGGAACCGTTCCACGGTCATCAAGGCCGAGAAGGCCCCCTCGCCCCCCTCCTCGTCTCCGCGCAGACACAGCCGGCTTGCTTCTCTTTCCGTGATGCTCACGAAACCCCCGCCCCCTCAGTACGGAAGATCAGGCCCGTTCCCTGCCGGACCTGAGCCAGGACCTGGCACCTGCTTCACGGCCACCAACCGCTGATTGATCAACGCCCCGCCCCAGCAACATGAGTTGATGCCGCGAAGCAGGAGGCTAAGCCGCTGATCCACGTCCGTCAACTCATGTGAACGAGTCAGCCATCGACTCGCACACGAGTGTGCCGCTAGATTGAGGTGGGGACGGAGGCGTGATGTGACTGATCCAGAGGGCGTCGGTGAGCGTTCGCTCGCCGCCAAGTTGAACTACCTGTTTGAGACAGTTGTGCCGGCGGGGCGCGGTCCATACAGCACGGAAGAGGTGGCACGCGCCATCTCTTCCGGCAGCGTCTCCATTTCCGGCAGCTACATCTGGCTGCTGCGCAAGGGGCAGCGCGACAACCCCACCCTCAAGCACGTCGAGGCGCTCGCCCGGTTCTTCGGGGTACCGCCGGCCTACTTCTTCGACGATCAGGTGACCCAGGACGTCGACCGCGAACTCGCTCTGATGGTCGCGCTGCGGACCGCTGGAGTGCAGCACGTGGCGCTGCGAGCCGCAGGTCTGTCACCCAAGACCCTCCGGACCATCAAAGAGATCATCGAGCATGCCCGCGAGCTCGAAGGGCTTCCGGGAGAATCGGTCACGGGGCCCGGGGGCGAGTAGTCCGGAAGCACCCATGAGGTGACTGTTTCCGGCCATCGCGGTCGAGCGGCAGCCGACGGCGACGGCTACCATTCGGGTGCCCAAACCGCTCTACGGCCACGTGACTTTGCCATCGGGTTGGAGGACGCATGCCCCAGAACGTACAAGCCCGGGAGCTTCCTCTCCTGCCGGAAGGCCGCCGGTACTGTCCTGCGGGCGGAATCGGTCAGTGCCTGTGAAGTTATCGGTGCCTGCGCAGTTGTCCGCCGTCTCCCGCTGGTGGATCGCCCACAGGAAATTCCGGCGACTGCGCCGTACGTCCGAAGAGCTGCTGGACCGGCTGGATCTGCCCGCCGGGAGCGGGATTTCGACACTCATCGACCGGCTGAGCCATACGCGCAACCGCCCCATCCAGGTGATACCGACTACGCTGGGCGCGGGCGAGCCCTGCGGAATATGGCTGGCGACGGACAGCGTCGACATCATCGTCGTCGAGGCCGACACCACTGAGTTCCACCGGGACCACATCATCGCGCACGAGTTGGCGCACATGCTGTGCAGCCATTCCGGCTCCCAGGAGTGGGAACCGGAGGACATGAGCCTGCTGTTCCCGCACCTCGATGTCGTGCGCGTGCTCGATATTCTCGGCCGGACCGCCTATCCGACCGAAGACGAACAGGCGGCGGAGATCGTCGCCTCACTGATCCTTGAGCGCGTCACCCGCCCGCCCATGGAGTCCAGATGGGCAGTGCCCTCCAGCGATGCGGAGACCGTCGCACGGATCGACCAGTCCCTGAGGCCCCCGAAATGACCGGTGTGGACTCTGCGGGCGCGTCCAGCGGAAACCCCGACGGTCTGGAGTTGCGTTGCTCGAGGTCAAGAGCACGGTCTTTCCGCTGTGCACCGCCCTCTGCGTGCTCGTTCTGCTCTACAAGCTGCGCGACGTACGCGCCCACCGCACCGACCCGGCGCTGCTGGCACTGCTCATTGCTTTCTCCTGCAAGGCAGCGTCTTTCGCACTGTCCACGCCGTGGGTCTCGGAAGCGGTGGACAGCCGTACGGGGACTCCCAATCTGGGTGCGCTGGGCATCCATCTCTTCGGCGGCGTAGCCTCCAGCGCAGCCATCCTCATCGCGATCGCCTACTGGGTCTATCCGGCGCACGAGGCTCGCCGCAAGGCCCTCTGGAGACTGCTCAGCAGCGCGCTGTGCGCCACTGTGATGGTGGCGATGTGGTTCGTGGCCGGCTCCGGGGCCCAAGGGCGGGCCACCCACTACCTGCTGCAACAGGCACACCGGCTGCCTGTCGCCCTCTACCTGCTGGTCTATGTGACCGCTTTCGGATCCGGGATGGTCGAGATCATCCGGCTGTGCCGACGATTCGGGCGTGTGGCCGGACGCCAGTGGCTGCGACGGGGTCTGTACGCCACCGGGATCGGCGCGGGTGCCTACCTCATCTACTGCATTCATCGCGCGACGGCAGTGCTCGCCGTACAGTTCGGGCTCGATCCGCTGCGCTGGGAGCTGCTCACACCGCTGGCCAACGGCATGGGAATTCTCTTTCTCTCAGTGGGGCTCACCATGCCTTCCTGGGGGCCGACGGCCTCCGAAACGCACCGCAGAATAAGCAACTTCATCAGCTACCAGCGGCTGCAACCGCTGTGGCGCGCCCTCAGCACGGCGCACCCCCACATCGTGCTGGAGCCACAGCAGTCCGCCCCTCTTGTCCGCATGATGCCCGGCAACATCAGCTACCGCCTCTACCGTGAGGTCATCGAGATCCAGGACGGGTTGCTGGCCCTCCGCCCCTACATGGATCCGGCGATCGCCACGAGCGCCCGGAAGACCGCCTTGCTGGCAGGCCTGTCGGGGAGAGCCCTGCAGGCAGCGGTACAGGCCACGGTGCTCAGCCAGGCCTTGCGGGCCAAGAGCGCCGATCCCGGCCTCCGGGTCCCCGAGGTACCCGCACCCGGGGGACCGTCTCTGCGCAAGAGTGGCGACTACGCCACAGAGGTGACCTGGCTGCTGAGTGTGGCCAGGGCATTCTCCAGTCTTCCGCCCGCCCGAAAGACCGCCCGAAAGAGGAGTTCCTCGTGAAATACCGCACGCTCGGCACGCACGGGCCACGTGTGTCATCCGTGGGTCTTGGCTGCATGGGCATGTCGATCGCCTACGGGGCCCCGGACGACACAGAGTCCGAACGCACCCTGGACCGGGCGCTCGATCTGGGTGTCACTTTCCTTGACACGGCCGACGCCTACGGACGGGGCGCCAACGAGGAACTCCTGGGCACCTGGCTGCGACGCCGGGCGGCCGACCGGGAACGCGTCGTACTGGCGACGAAGTTCGGACTGCGTCACGACGCGGATTCGGGCCGGGTGAACGTCGTGGACACGTCGGCGGGATACGTACGAACCGCCTGTCACGCCTCGATGCGACGCCTGGGTGTTGAGTACATAGACCTCTACTGCGTGCACCGCCGCGACCCCGCGACCCCCATTGAGGAAACGGTCGCCGCCATGGCCGGGCTGGTGGCAGCGGGCGACATCCGGCACCTGGCCCTCAGCGAAGTGAACGCCGGCACGCTGCGCAGGGCCCACGCCGTCCATCCCATCAGCGCCGTCCAGTTGGAGTATTCGCTCTTCACCCGGGATGTGGTGGAGGGCGACATGCTGGACACCTGCCGGGAGTTGGGCATCGCTGTGGTGGCGTACGCACCCCTCGGCCGCGCCATGCTCACCGGGAACATCACCTCATCCGGCGAGTTGAGCAGCGACGACAATCGCAGGCGATGGCCACGGTTCGCCGAGGAGAACATCCGGCACAACCTGACACTCGTCGACGCGGTGCACCAGGTCGCGGCCCGGATCGGCTGCACTCCCGCCCAGGCGGCTCTGGCCTGGCTGCTGGCCCAGGGCGAGGACATCGTCCCCATTCCCGGCACGAAGAAGAGGCACTACCTGGAGGAGAACGCGGCGGCTGCCGACGTGGCCCTGAGTACGGAGCACATCGGCCTGCTCAGGGATGCCGTGCCGGACGGCTCGGTGGCCGGCGGTCGTTATCCGGACCAGGCGATGTCCCGGCTGGGGCACTGACCCCGGCGCGGCCCGCCCCGACGTGACGCAGCCAGGATCTCCGGCACCCGGGGCGCCACCCGTGGGTATCCCACGATTTCTCCGGTGAACCGTGTTCCGCCGGTGTACCGGACCGATCCTGTGGAGAAACAGGAGCGATCAATGGAGGGGAGCGAGCCGTATGGGGTCGGAGAGGAAGCCAGCACGCCGCGTCGCCGGCACGTGGAAGCGAACCGCCGGCCTGCTCGCGGCTGCGATGGTGCTACTGGCCCCCGGTACCGGTACGGCTGTCGCGGAGGGCGCTGGTCTCACCCGTGCCTCCGCCGTGCACGCCGCCGACGCGGCCGGTGAGCCGTCGATAGCCGTGCCGTACCGCGTGGACGGACTGTGGCGGCGCGGCATCACCGGCCAGGGTGCCACCGTCGCCGTGCTCGTCTCCTTCGGAGACCCGGGCATGGAGAAGTTCATGGCGGACTACGACGAGCAGTACGCACTCCCCCCGGCCGACATCCGGCGGGTCGAGCCCTTGGGCAAGCCGCCCTCCTGCACCGACCCCGGAGTGAACACGGAGAACTGCCTGGCCTGGGTGTCGGAGAGCCGGCTCGATGTGGCGATGGTCCACTCGCTGGCACCGGGGGCGCGCATCGTGATCGCCGCGTCGCCTGTGGACGAGACCCAGGGCGACAGCGGCATGCCCGAGATGATGCGCACCCTGGACCATCTCACGCGGCACCGTCTGGCAGATGTGGTGTCCATGAGCTTCGGTTCCGTCGAGGAGAACTTCAACAGCCCCGATTCCATGCGCCGTTACGGTCGGACACTTGCCCGTGCCCGCGCCGCCGGCATAACCCTGGTCGCCTCGTCGGGAGACCATGGAGCCAGCGGCCCACTGCGCGACGACCCCGCCCTGCACCATCCCCGGCGGGTAGTGGCCTGGCCTGCGTCGGACCCCCGGGTGACCGCCGTCGGCGGCTCACTGCTGCACGTCGACCCACAGGGTCACCGCACTTCCCCCGACACACTGTGGCCCAAGTCGGGGGCGGGCCACTCCTCCGTCTTCCCGCGGCCCCCGTGGCAGCACTCCGTGGCGGGCACCGGCTCCGTGTCCGGCCGTTCGCTTCCGGACATCACGATGCAGGGAGCGGCCGGAACATCCCAGTCGGCCCCGCTCTTCGCCGGAGTGCTCGCCCTTGCGGTACAGCTGCACCACGGACCTCTGGGAAACATCAATCCGGCTCTCTACCGACTGGGCGCCGCGGGGCCGGAAGCCGGGATCGTCGATGTCACGCAGGGCGCCAACTCCTATGCCGAGGTACCGGGGTTCACGGCGGGAGACGGCTTCGACACGGCCAGCGGCTGGGGCACGGTCGACGTGCCCCGGTTCGTCCGTGCGCTGGCCCTCGCCGTGACATGAACCGGCCAGGGGACCGCCGTCCCCACCCGCTCGGCACGGCCGGGCGGACGCGGCTGTGTCAGGACGAGCGGTGGCACTTACCCGGCGGTCACCGACCGCCGGACAGGAAACGCTGGAGCGAGAGAGAGTGCACGTGAACGAGCACGCAGGCGCTGGAGCCGGTCTTCACCTGGGCGCATCGGCGCACAACCGGCCACCGGGCGGTGGCGAGGCGACACCTGGACAGCGTCCCTGGGCAGTGCGTCTCAGCGCGGTGCGCAAGGTGCACGGCAGTGGGCGCTCCGCCGTGACGGCACTCGACGGGGTCACCACGGAGTTGCCGTACGGAACGTTCACCGCTGTGATGGGCCCCTCCGGTTCGGGCAAGAGCACATTCCTGCACTGCGCGTCCGGTCTGGAGCGCCCGGACCAGGGCACCGTCGAGATCGGTGGCCGTGAGCTGGGCCCTCTGGGCGAGCGCGAGCTGACGATGCTGCGACGGGAGCGGGTCGGCTTCGTATTCCAAGGGTTCAACCTCCTCCCCGCGCTGACAGCCGAGCAGAACATCACCCTTCCCGTGCGGTTGGCGGGCCGCCGCATCCGGCTCGACCGCCCCTGGCTGGAGCGACTGCTCGAATACACCGGGCTCACTGATCGCCGCGGGCACCGGCCGGGTGAACTCTCCGGCGGTCAGCAGCAGCGGGTGGCGATCGCCCGTGCGCTCATCACCCGCCCTGAGGTGGTCTTCGCCGACGAGCCCACCGGAGCCCTGGACACCACATCGGCCCGCAAGGTACTCGAACTGCTCCGAGGCCTCGTGGCCGACATCGGCCAAACGGTCGTGATGGTCACCCACGACCCGGTGGCCGCCTCGTACGCGGACGCCGTCCTGGTCCTGACGGACGGACGCATCACCGAGGTGCTGCACGGTGCTTCGGCCGGTGCCATCGCCGAGCGCATGGCGCGACTGGGGGCCTGAAGAAATGCTTCTCCTCTTGGCATGGTGGACCATCCGTACCCGGAAGGTCTCCTTCGCCGGGTCCTTCGTGGCCATGGTCTGCGCACAGGTGCTGATCACCGCCTGCGGGGTACTGCTGGACGCCGGAAGCAGGGCAACTCCCGTCCAGGGTGGCGCGGATGTGGTGTCCTTCGTCGTACCCTTCGGCTTCGTCTGCCTGTTCGTCATGGCATTCGCGGTAGGGGGCGCGTTCTCCCTCTCCGTCCAGCAGCGGATGCGGGAGATCGCCCTCCTGCGAGCCGTCGCCGCGACACCCGGTCAGGTCCGCAGACTCATCGGGTACGAGGCGCTGGTCGTCACCGTCGTCGCCGCCGTCCCCGGGTGCGGACTCGGCGTGCTGCTCGCCGGGGGCCTGCGCGCCTGGCTGGTCGCCCAGGACATGATCCCGGACGCCTTCCCTCTCCACTTCGGCCCGCTGAGTATCCTGACCGCCCTGCTGATCTGCTGGGTGACCGCCGAAGCCGCGGTGTGGAGCAGCGGCAGAAGGGCCTCCCGGGTGCACGCCGTACAGGCGCTGGGCGAGGCCTCCCTGCCGCGCCGCCGGGCAGGTGTGGTGCGTACCTGCTGCGGTCTCGCGGTCCTGGGCGGAGGCGTCTGGGGACTCGCGGCGATCGGAAGCTCCGGGGGGTCCGACGCGGCGAACAGCGCTGTGGCGATGGTCATGGTGCTGATGGTCGCCGTGGGGCTGCTCGCCCCCTGGATCGGGAAGCTGGCGGGCGCCGGGCTCGGCCTGCTGTGTCAGGCCCTGTTCCCCGTGGTCGGTCTCCTGGTGAGGACCAACCTCGTCGCGGGCTACCGCCGGCTGGGTGCCGCGGCCACTCCGCTCGCCCTCACCGTCGCCTTCGCTGCCGTAGCGCTGTTCGTACCGCAGATGAAGTGGCACGAGCAGCAGGAGCAGGACGGGCAGCGCATGATGGCCGATCAGGTGGTCCAGAGCAACGGCAACGGACTGCCGGCCACCGCTGCCCGAACTCTCCTCAAGACTCAGGGGGCTGGTGCCGTGCTCGGCACCACGGGCACCTATGTGACGGTTCCCGTCGGCGACGACGCGTCGCAACCGGGGCCCGGCGGTATCGCGCAAGCCGTCACCGGAGGCCCGCTGGACGAGGTCCTCGACCTGGGCGTTGTACAGGGCACGATCCACGGACTGGGGCCACGGGACGTCGCGTTGAGCAGGGACCTGGCGCACCGGGCCCATGTGCGGGCCGGTGACGAGGTGCGGCTGGCCATGGAGGACGACCGGACGGAGAAGGTCAGGGTCGCGGCCGTGTACAGCCGCTCCCGCGGCTTCGGCGAGGCCGTGATTCCCCAGGGACTGACCGCCGGGCACCTGGGCGGGCAGTTGCTCCAGGATGCTGTGTACGTGCGGGCCAAGCCCGGCCGGCGGCAACAACTCGCCCATGGTCTGGTCGAGTTGCGCCGCGAGAAGCCGTCCTGGCGGGTACTCGACCGCGACGCCTACCGGGCCGAGGCGCTGCGCCGGCAGGATGCCTCCATGATCGCCACCTATCTGCTCCTGGTGGTGGTGACGGTCTTCACTTCGATCTCGGTCGTGAACACCCTGGTGATGACGACGATGGAACGCTCGGGCGAGTTCGCCCTCCTCCGCCTCGTCGGCGCCACTCGCAGACAAGTCGCCCGCATGGTGCGCCTGGAGAACGCGGTGATCGTCCTGGCCGCGCTTCTGGTCGGAGCGCTGGTCGCCGGGGCCGTCCTCGCCGTGTTCAGTCACGCGCTGACCGGATCGGCCCGCCCGCAGCTCGCGGGCACCACCCTCGCCCTCATCCTGGGCGGCGCCGGCATCCTCGCACTCGCCACCGGTGTCTCCACCACCAGCATCGCCCTCCGGCAGCGCCCCACCAGCGCCCTGCGCGGGGCCGAGTAGGCGGCTCGGCGGCACAGACCGAAAGTCGGACGGCCGCCGGCCCGAGCGGATTCCACCGCTCGGGCCGGCGGCTTTCTGCGGCGATGAGCGCACGCCATGGGAAATCCATGGAAAGACTTCCGTCGTGTGAAATCCATGCGCACAACCATGCGGAACACACTTGTCCGGCACCCACCCTCTGACCGAAAATATTACCTGTCGGCACAACAACCCGGGAGATTCCAGGAGGAATAGTGGACAAGCGCTATGACGTCTACTGCCTAGCAGACCGCTATTTCTACGACCTGCCGGACCAGAAGGCAACCGCTGAAGATCTCGAAAAGCTCTCCTTCCCTGCGGGCTCCACCGAACTTCCCACTGGATGGCGCAAGTTCGCAAAGGAGGACTGGACCGTCTGCAACCCGCCCGCGCAGCAGCTCCCGATGCAGGGATGGAAAATCCACGTCTCGGCACACGGTGGAAATGCGGATTCGATCCTGGAAGCCGTGTACGACTACTGCCTGCCGCGCGAGATATCCTTCAAGTATCTGTCCGGTCGACATGTTCTGCGGAACAGGAACCTGAAGTACTCGGACCGCGGCTCCAGCGGAAAGTTCATCACGCTGTACCCGCTGGACGAGCGAATTCTGCGTACCACTCTGGAGGAGCTCGGCGTCGAGCTCGACGGCCAACAGGGCCCCTACATCCTCAGTGATCTGCGGTGGGGGAACGGCCCCCTGTACGTGCGTTACGGGGGCTTCATCGAGCGGCACTGCATATCGGACACGGGTGCGCTGGTCGGGGCCATCGAGGACGACCGGGGAACCCTGGTGCCGGACCGCCGCGACCCGGTCTTCCACGTGCCGGCGTGGGTCTCCGTGCCCGAGTTCCTCATGCCGCACATCGAGGCGCGCAAGGACGGCACGACGGACGACATCGCCTACACCGTCGAGCGCGCCGTGCACTTCTCCAACGGGGGCGGCCTGTACGAGGCGCGGCACCGCGAGAACGGGCGCAAGGTGATCCTCAAAGAGGCACGCCCCCACGCCGGCCTCACCATGGACTCCGCTGATGCCGTGGAACGCCTCCAGCACGAGAGGGAGATCCTGGAGCGCCTCAAGGGCATCGAGGGAGTACCCGAACTCATCGACTACTTCGAGTGGGGTGGCCACCACTTCCTCGTGCAGGAGTTCATCGAAGGGGAAACACTCAGCAAGACCTTCGCTCTGCGCTACCCGCTCAACGAGCGTGCGACCAGCGCCGCCGAAGCAGCCCGTTACACGCGATGGGCTCTCGACGTCTCCCGGCAGATCGAAGCGACCGTCGCCCAGATCCACGGACGCGGCATCGTCTTCGGAGATCTGCACCCGTTCAACATCCTGGTAGGCGAGGACGGCAGAGTCTCGCTGATCGACTACGAAGTGTCGTCGGACGCTGCGGAGGGAGCCAAGCCCAGCCTGGTGAACCCCGCGTTCGCCGCACCCGCCGACCGCGTCGGATTCGACCACGACCACTACGCCCTCGGCTGTCTCCGGCTCTCGCTGTTCATGCCGCTCACCACCTTGCTGCGGCACGACTTCGGGAAGGCACACCACTTCACGGAACAGATTCGGCAGGTGTTCTCCCTGCCCGACGGCTATCTGGAGGAAGCCGTCGAGAGAATCACCGGAACCGGCCGGAAGCCGACGTCGGCGTCCGCGCCTCCGGCGCGGACCGCACTGGACCGGATACCGCGGATCACAGCCGATCCAGCCGACTGGGCGCACCTGCGCGACGCGCTCGGCCGGGCCATCCTCCACAGCGCGACCCCGGCACGCGACGACAGGCTGTTCCCCGGTGACATCGAGCAGTTCCACACCGGAGCCCTGAACCTCGCGCACGGCGCCGCCGGAGTGCTCCTCGCACTGGCCGACGCGGGGGTCGACTACCCACAGGAGTACGGGACGTGGCTCGCCCACCGCGCCCTGGCGCCGAGACCGCAGGACCGGCTCGGCCTGTACGACGGGATGCACGGGGTGGCCCACACCCTGTTGAGGCTGGGTGACGAGGACTCCGCCCGCGAGCTCGTCGCGCTGTGCCTCAAGGAGAAGTGGGAGCTCCTCGGCACCGACCTGAAGGGCGGTCTCGCCGGCATCGGGCTCAATCTCCTGGCGTTCAGCCGGCGGACGGGCGACACGGAGTATCTGCAAGCCGCGCTGCACGCCGCCGAGCTGATCGGCGAACGGCTGGGCACGGTCGACTCCGTCGCTACGACCAGCGGCGGCGGGCGCCCCTACGCCGGGCTGATGCGCGGCTCGTCCGGCCCCGCCCTCTTCTTCCTGCGCCTGTACGAGAGCACCGGCGACACCGCGGCCCTCGCGCTGTCCCGCAAGGCCCTTGAGCAGGATCTCCGCCGTTGCGTCACCCGCGACAACGGGATGATGCAGGTGAACGAGGGGTGGCGCACCATGCCGTACCTCGCGACAGGAAGCGTCGGCATCGGTCTCGTACTTGACCAGTACCTGCGGCACGACCGCGACGACCGGCTGGTCGCGGCATCGGACGCCATCGCGGAAGCCGCCTCGTCCCAGTTCTACGTGCAGTCCGACCTGTTCAACGGGCGAGCGGGGATCATCCTGTACCTCGCCGAACGCGACAGGACGCGTCCCAGCGAGCGGAGCCGCGGCGATCTCGACCGCCAGCTCGGCCTCCTCAACCTGCACGCCCTGTCCTACGGGGACGGCCTCGCCTTCCCGGGCGAGATGCTCATGCGCCTGTCCATGGACCTGGCCACCGGCGACGCCGGCGTGCTCACCGCCCTGGCAGTGGCGCTGGGCCGCAACCACCCCGGACTGCCCCTCCTCACCGCCGCCCCTTCCGCCACGCCGGAGCGGCCCGCCGCCTTCCCGGCACGGACAGCGGGACGGCGGTAGGCGGCGCCCCCGAAGCTCCCGCCCACCCGATGGGCGGGTTCCCACCAGCCGATCAGCCGAAGGGAGGTGAATCCGATGGCACTGCTCGACCTCCAGGGACTGGAGCTGCCTGAGGGCGACGATATGGCGCCCATGAGCGGCAACAGCAAGAACTGCAGCAACTCCAGCTACATCTTCTGCAACTGAACCCACGTCGGTCACGGCCGCACCGGCCGTAACGACGAGAGATGAACCGAGAGGAGGGAAGACCAATGGCGATCCTCGACCTGCAGGGCCTCGAGCTGCCCGACACGTCCGCGCAGCCGCTGGGCAGCTCGAACAGCCTGGCTTGCTCCAGCCACAGCTGGGTGGGCTGTAACTGATCGAGTAGTCCGTCCGGGTGAGCGGCATTCCATGACCGTCACCCGGTCGTCCGGCAGCGCCTCGGGGAGACTCAGAGTCCCCCCGAGGCGCTGGCCGCGTCCAGGGCCGGTCCACGGCCTTGACGATCCGCGGAAGCGAGGGGGAGACGGGTGATGGGTGGTACGGGAACACGGCTGTTGCGCACCGCGGCACGGGCGCAGGCCGGCGGTACGACCGTGCTCCTCGTCACCGGCTGTGTGAGCGCCGCCGCCCAGCTCGCGCTGCCGGCCGTCCTCGGCGAGACGGTCGACGGTCTCGTCGGCGGTGACGATTTCACGCGGTGGCTGGGGGTGTGCGGGGCGCTGGTCGTCGTCTACGTGGTCTCCGAGACGTACAGCGACTACACGGCGGGCGTGGTGCAGGCGCGTTCCGCACTCTTCCTCCGGCGGCTGGCCACCGCCCGGCTCGTGGGCGCCGGGCCCCACGCGCAGACGGCACGGGGCCCCGGCGGCTTCGCTGCCCAGCTGCTGGAAGGCGCGGGCGCGGCAGCCATGGGGAGCAACGCCGCGGTGTGGCTGGTGCTCTCCCTGCTTCCCGCGCTGGTGAGCCTGGTCATGCTCTGGCGGACGGATGTCTGGGTCGGGCTCGTCTTCAGCTGCGGACTGCCCATCGTCGCCTGGTGCCTCAGGTCGT
Source organism: Streptomyces sp. NBC_00466 (assembly GCF_041433995.1). NCBI lineage: Bacteria > Bacillati > Actinomycetota > Actinomycetes > Kitasatosporales > Streptomycetaceae > Streptomyces > Streptomyces sp. NBC_00466. Next base: position 750,473 of record NZ_CP107896.1, read on the forward strand.
TCGCCGCCGACAGCTCACGCCTGATCACCCGCTACCTGGAGGAGCAGAGCACGGTCTCCAGCCGGCTCGCGGAAGCGCTCGGAGGAGCCCGCACCATCGCCGCGTCCCACACCCTGGAGCGGGAGGTGGCCCGCGTCGTGGAGCCGCTGCCCAGGCTGCGCCGCAGTGGGGACGCGCTCTGGCGACTGCAGGCCAGGACCGCCGCCCGGGGAAACGTGCTCTTCCCTCTCCTGCATGTCGCGGTCCTGGCCACGGCCGGCCTCGCACTCGGACGCGGGCGCATCTCCGCGGGACAGCTGCTGGCCGTCTCGGAGTACGCAGCCATGGGAACCGGCCTCGGTATGTCCCTGCTCTTCGTCAACCAACTCGCCCGGGCCCGGGCAGGAGCGGATCAGTTGCACGCCTACACGGCGCTGGCGCCCATGGCGTATGGCGGCTCGACCCTGCCGGAGCCGACGGGGGCGCCGACAGCAGGCGTGGGCGTCGAACTCAAGGGTACGGCCGTACGACGTGACGGCCGGTCCCTCCTCTCCGGCATCGACATCTCCGTACAGGCCGGAGAACTGCTGGCCCTGGTCGGACGGTCGGGGTCGGGCAAGTCGACGGTGGCCGCGCTGATGGGCCGTCTCCTCGACCCCGACCAGGGGGAAGTTCTCCTGGACGGTGTGCCAGTACGTCAACTGACCAGAGCGGCTCTCCGCCGCTGTGTCGTGTTCGCCTTCGAAAGGCCCGAGTTGGTCGGCATGGACATCGCGGACACCATCGCCGCCGGCGCACCGCACGCCACGCTCGACGACGTGGCCCGTGCCGCCGGGCTCGCCCGCGCCGCGTCCTTCATCGAGAGGATGCCGAACGGATACCGGACCGAGGTCGAGTCCGTGGTCCTGTCCGGCGGGGAGATGCAGCGGATAGGTCTGGCCCGGGCGTTCGTACGGCCCGCGCGGCTCGTGCTGCTCGACGACGCCACGTCGAGCCTGGACATGGCGACGGAACACGAGATCGACCGGGCGTTGGCCACCGACACCTCGGGGGCCACCCGTGTGATGGTCGCCCACCGCGCCTCGAGCGCGGCCCGTGCGGACACCGTGGTCTGGCTGGAGGCCGGCCACGTGCGGGCGGTCGGTACACACAGCGGGCTGTGGGATCTGCCCGGCTATCGGGCCGTGTTCCAGGAGAGGGCAGAGTCCGGCGCGGCTCCGGGCACGGCTCCGGGCGCGGCAGGAGCCGGGCGATGACCCGGTCCGGCGGTCGCGCTGCGGGGGTGTTCCTGTGGCAGCGACTGCGCGGCGACCGGGGCCCGTTGATCCGTTTTCTGCTGTGGGCCGGTGTGGAGTCCTTGCCCGCCTTCCTCGCGGGTCGCGCCGTGGCCTCGGCGGTCGACCAGGGGTTCCTGGCCGGTGAACCGCTCGTTGGTGTCGCCTGGCTGGCCGTCCTCGCCCTGGCCTCGGCCGTGGGCGCGTTCGGGGCCCGCGGGGTGCTGCTGACCACCGCGGTGATCGTCGAGCCGCTGCGGGACACGCTGGTGACCCGCACCGTCGAGACCACCCTGCGGCACGCGCTGACCGGCAGCCGCATGCAGCAGGACCGCTCGGGTGTCGCGCGACTCACCCGCCAGGTCGAAATCGTGCGTGAGGCGGCCGGCAGCCTGCTGTCCGTGGTGTGCCGGTTCGCCTTCTCCTTCGTCGGCGTCTGCATCGGCACCCTCACGCTTGAACCCACGGCAGGGCTGCTGGTCTTCGCCCCGGTGGTCCTCGGGGTCGGCTGTTACGTCGTCTCCCTGCGCGGTGTGGTCCGCGCTCAGGTACGCAGCATCGTGGCGACCGAGTCCCTGGCCCACGAAGCCTGGCGGCTCTCCGCGGGCCTGCGTGACATCACCGCTTACGGCCTGGAGGAACCTGCACTGCGCCGCGTCGACGACGCGGCGCGCGAGAACGCGCAGGCGGAGATCGCGCTCGCCCGCCTCGCCGCGCTGCGCACGCTCGCCCTCGGCGTGGGGGGCTGGCTGCCGCTCGTCCTGGTCCTGCTCTGGGTCCGATGGGGCGCCGGTGCGATGAGCGCGGGCGCGGTGCTCGGCGTACTGACCTACATCGCGCAGAATCTCCGCCCGGCGGTGCAAGCACTGGTCCAGGGAGTGGGCACCACCGGCATCAGGCTGTTCGTCACGCTCGGCCGACTGCTCAGGGACCAGGAATCGCAGCCGGAGGAGGCCGGCCGTGGCACCGCACTCCCGCCGCCCGCCACCCCACGCGTGTCTGCCGTTCCCGACCCCCGCACCGGTGTCGGGCAGGAGAGCGCCGGAGTCGCGGTGGCCCTGGATTCGGTGTCCTTCTCCTACGCCGGGGGTACGAACGAGGTCTTCAGCGGTATCGGCCTGCGCGTGAATCCCGGGGAACACATCGCAGTCGTCGGCCCCAGTGGCATCGGCAAGTCCACACTGGCCTCCTTGCTGGCCGGCACCAACAGCCCCACACACGGCCAGATCCGCCTCGACGGCGTCAGTCTCACCACTCTCACGCCTCGCCAACAGGGTCTGATCCGCACCTACTTGCCCCAGGAGGCGTACGTCTTCACCGGGACACTCCGGGAGAACCTCCTGTACCTGACGGACGGCCCGACGGACGATCACCTGCTGGACCACGCGGTCGAAGCGTTCGGCGTCGACCGCCTGGTCTCGGAGGCGGGTGGCTACGACGGCCCCCTCCTGCCGAGTCAACTCTCCTCCGGTGAACGCCAGTTGATCGCTCTGATACGTGCGTACCTCTCACCGGCCCGGCTGACCGTCCTGGACGAGGCGACGTGCCACCTGGACCCGGCCACGGAGGCCCGAGCCGAGGGCATCATGCGGGAGCGCCCGGGCACCCTGGTCGTCGTCGCTCACCGGATCAGCTCCGCGCGGGCCGCGGACCGGGTGATGGTCCTGGACGGGGGCACCCCGCGCATAGGAAGCCACGAGCACATGCTCGCGGAATCCGGTCTCTACCGCGATCTCGTCGGCTTGTGGTCCCCGATCAGCACCACTCCATGACACGGAACGGACCTGTATCAGGGACTCAGGCGCGAGCCGGGGACCAGGGGAGCGTCGCCTCGACGCCCCAGCCGCCTGCCGCCACCGGGCCCGCCTGGACGTCTCCGCCGATCAGGCCCGCCCGCTCGGCCAGACCCTTCAGCCCGAAGCCCTTCTGGGAAACGTGGCACGGCCGCCCGTCGTCGCTGACCCGTACGGTGAGCCGGTTTCCCGAGCGATCCACGCGCACCCGCACTTCGGTGCATCCGTGGGCGTGTTTGCGTACGTTGGTGAGGGCCTCCATCACCACCCGGTGCGCGGTCGTGGTCACCTCGACCGGCAGATCGTCGAAGGCCCCTTCCAGTTCGAGCCGGGCCCGGGCCCCGCCGACGGCCGAGAACTCCGCGACGAGCGTACGCACTTCACCGATGCCCGCCAGCGGTGTCAGCGTTACTTCGCCTTCGGTGTCGCGCAGCATCCCCACCATGTGCCGCATCGAGGTCAGTGCCTCCGAACCGGCCTGTTCGATCCGCTCTAGCGCGGGCGGTACGAGTTCGGGCCGCCGGCCGGCCATCACCTGGGCTCCCTGCGCCTGTACGACGATGCCGGTCACGTGGTGGGCGACGAAGTCGTGCAGGTCCCTGGCGAACTCCGCGCGCTGTTCGAGGCGGAGGGCCGCCGCCTGCCGCCGCCGGTCCACCAGGAGCAGGCGCATACCGAGGCCGATGCCCAGCGCCGTGACCGCCGCCGGGGCGAAGAGCAGCGCCATGTTGGTGGTGGACTGCCGCACCGAGACCGACACCGGCCGCAGCACGATCGCCATGCCCAGCAGAGGACTCCTACACGACGCAGATTCGAGCGATACGCGGCGTCCTGGCCGACCGCCACACGGCGCACCCCGACAAGATCCCGGTCCGGGAGGACCGAACCACCCTGCGGGAGCCTGCCTCTCCCCGCGTGAACGCTGCTCGCGCAACCTCGCCGACCGCCCGGCGCACGGCTCCCACACCACCGTCGGCAGATTCCGCTATACGCCCCGCGCAGCCGCCCTCCCCTCCGCCCTATTCCATCCCGGTCGCTGACCGCATCCCGCCTCGGAGTGCCCCATGTCCAGTACCAGCAGAACCATCGCGGCCCTCGATCGCCCCGCTTCCCGAGCCCGCACCGGATGGATCCGCCATGCCCGCCCCCGAGCACGACCAGCTTCCCGACATCGCAGTCGGCCACCACCCCGACTTCGGCATTACCGCCACCAGCCCCAGGCAACTCGCCGCCAATGCATGGATGTTGAAGGGATTCGACTTCCACCCCGTCCCGGGTCACTCCGCGCTGTACTCGCTGGCCGATCAGCAGAACGATGGACAGGGCTGTACCACCCGGGCCGTTGCTCTGCTGCGCAAGGCCGGCTACCAGGTGGACGCGGACATCGCGTTCGACCCCTCGCTCGCCTCCTGACCCGGGCCAGTCCGCGACCGCCCCGCGCACGTGGAGCCGGACGTCGCGTTCGGCGAACACCCCCAGCTCGGCATGGTCGCCGCCACCGCCGACCATTCCTCCGCTCTCGGCGGCCGAGCCATCCTGGAAGAGCATGGCTGGCGGCACGATCCGGGCCTGGACATCTACATGCTGCCCCTGGTACCGACCCCGGCGAGGCCCTCGGAAAGTCGCCGCCGCCACCGTGTCGATGCAGCGGTCCGACTTCCAGGTGGCCGTGCAGCCGCCTCGCTCAGGACGTAGCCGCGCGCCACCCTGCCGCACGCACCACGGCGGACGCCTACTGGGTAGACGCCGGGAACAACCAGTAGTCTACTGGCAATAATATGGCGGTAATTTCCGGCCTGCCAACGAAGGACCGGGAATTACCGCCATATTGCATCTAATTTTGGAGACTTTTAATGAATGCAGAAACATTCCCGAACTCGCAACTTTACGAGAATGGATATTGCGTTGTTTTCGCGAAGCGGATAACCCCACACGAGCTGCTTACCAGGGTGGAGTGCGGCACCATCAATCCAATTCTCTTGAGCAGATCAGAGTCTGAAGCCATCAAGGCATTCGGGGAGGACCTGTCGGAAGATGACGTACCAGACCTGGATATGGACGAGTTGAACAGTAGTGAGATGACCAGAAACGATGGCCCGCTAATACGCGCTGGCTCCTATTCGTGACAATGGTGCGCAGCTCTTTGCGGCCGGCATGGTCGGTGACGTCCAGGGTGAAGTAGCGCAGGGCTGCGAACTGGGCCTTGATGCGGTTCAGCCAGGAGGAGTTAGTAGGGGTGTAGGCGATCTCGACATTGTTAGCTGCCGCCCAGGTGCCGACCCGCTGGCACTTTCTTCGTGGTCAGGTGAGGTGAGGTGAGAAGTTGTCGCAGACAATCGCGATCCGCACCGTCGGTGGGTAGAGCGAGCGCAGGTAGCGGCAGTACTCCAGGAACTGGGTGCGCCGCACGATGGGCTTGATGTGACCGTAGAGCTTGTCGTTGGTCAGGTCGAGTGCGGCGAACAGGTGTCGTACCCCGCCGTAGCGGTTGTGGTTTGCCCGCCGTCGGCGCGGTTCGCGGTCGGGGTCCTTGTGCTTGGTCAGACTCCAGGTGGAGAACGGCAGGTCGTGCTCGGTCGGCTCGGACTTCGCGATCTTCTTGATCTCACGTCGCTCGGGCAGCGTGAACGTCTTGGGCCGGCCACCCTTGTACTTCGGATAGAGCAAAATCGAAGCCGTCGGCGTTGAAGTTGTGGACCACATCCCGGACCCGGTCGTCGCCGGTGAACGACACCTCGGCAATCTTCGCCACCGGCATGCCCTGCGCGGACAGCAGCACCATCTGCGCCCCCCGCCAGGTCACACCGACCCGGTGCCCCAGCGGATGACCCGCAGCAGCCGACTGCCCTCGTCGTCGATCTCACGCACGTGTACTCGGTCTGCCACCCGCACAGCCTGACGCCCGTGGGCTGCCCAGGGCCAGGACCCGGGCGGCGCGTCACATCACAACAGGGCGAACGTTGCCTGATGCGGCACCAGTTAGGCTTTGGGTCGCCCTTGGGAGCGGCCCACAGTTTGTCAGGTACACCGGCAGAAATCCGTGCCGCTACCCACCTTCCTCGTTCCGCGCGGGCCTGAGCAGAATCCGCCACCACCTGCGCCCGCAATGCGCCCTGGACATCTCTCAGCGCCATGGAGCCCACTGCCCGCGAAGGCGGCCTGCGATAAACCGCGTTGAAAGACATGAGGCCGACGGAAACCCCGGGCACCGAACCGCGCTCCCGCCAACCGCCAACCGCCAACCGCCACGGATCCTGGCCCCGACCCTGGCCCTGGCCCTGAGGCATCTCATCCATGCCCGGCAGTTCAAAGTCGCCCGCGCCGAGGACGGCAATCACCAATCCGCCGGGGTCGTTCGCCAAGCCCCCTGGGCGACGGTCCCGCAGGTCGTCACGGCAGTGCGGTGCTGAAGCAACTCGGCATGCACGGACTGCTGTTCGCGATCGACGTCCACGATCCGCTCCAGTCCGAGCGCCGCAGCGGCAGGTCGCTGGCGATCGCCACGATAGGCAACCGCATCGAGTTGTTCATCGAGTGGGTGAACACCCATGCTCATCATCGGGGCCGCCAGGCGGCGGCAATCCCGGCCGCAACGCGAAGAGCGAGACTCTCAGCTGGACCGCTGCAAGGCCAACTTCGCGAGCATTGCCCGCATCGACACTCACGCACATCAACTCCAGTCAGCAGCCGCAGACTTGGGCCGCCAGATCACCTCTGGTCTGGTTCCGGAACCGCTGGCCGACCGGCTGCGGGAACGGGCCCCATCGTTGCAGGTCACCGTGCTGACTGGTCTCTTCCGCAACATCTGAAAGCCGTCGGAGACAACGTCGGAGACAACACCGTCACGCCCCTCCTGGCTGGCATAAATGCGAGGCGAGGGCACGCACGTATCACCGTGCGCGGCCGACTCGGCTCCAACGTGCCGGCTGCGGGTATCACGGCTCAGTTGACGGTGTGGGTGGGGTAGACCTGGACGTCGGTGTAGGCGCCCTTGATGTCGCTTGCGCCGGTGGGCCAGTTCAGGGTCACGGTGTGGGTCTCGTTCGGGGGTGTGACCAGGATGTTGGTCGGGGAGGAGAGGCTGTTGCCGCTGTTGTCGGCGGTGTAGGCGATGTCGAAGACAGCGGCGTCGCCGGGCTTGAGGGTGGTGATACGGGGCTGGGCGTGGCCGCGCTCGATGGGGTTCGAAGTGTGGTCGGCGTCCTTGATGTCGACGCCCGCGAAGCCTGTTGCCGAGCAGGTGGTCGCCCCCCGGTTCATCATGGTGATGTTGACCCTGCCGGGGTCCGCCGAGTCGGGCGCGGCGTCTATGGCCAGGTCCTTGGTCTTGCAGAACGTGGTCTTGCCGCCGGCCGCCGTGCCGTTCGAGGTTGTCTCTGCCGCGGTGCCCTGACCGGAGCCCGACTTCGCGTTGTCGGCCTGCGAGCCGTCGGAGCCGGAGTTGCTCTGCGACTTCGAGCCGGTGTCCGAGGACGACTGGTTGTCCGAGGAGGAGGAGCCCGCGGTGGACGAGGAGTCCTTGGATACCGAGCCCTGCGCGGAGTTGTCGCTGCCACAGGCGGTGAGCGAGAGGGTGGCGGCGAGGCTGACGGCGGCGAGAGCGGCGATGCGCGTGTGCTTCATGGTGTTCCCCAGGAGTGGTGATGCGGTGCATGCGGTCGGGTGTATTTCTATCTCGCACCGAGTCACAGGGGATCCTCAGCGACGTCTTCGTTCTGTCACAGGGGTACTGACCTCGCGGTCCGCCAACGCGTCACCGTACGGTCACCAGCCCGACCCCCGAGTTCGACCACCGGGGCCTGGTCCTGAGGGGTGAACTTGCTTGCCACAGCCGGTCGCCGCATCGGATCACCGGGCACCTGACCGCCTCGCGGCCCCTCATCGCGAAGGACACCGGCCTTCCGCAGTACGACGGTTCGCAGGTGTCACGCCCCAGCGCACGGTAGTGACCAGCTTGCCCGTGGTGCGGCCCGCCTCCCCCAGGCCGTGGGCACGAAGCCTGCCCCGGGCGACGAGCTCGGCCACGGCGCACATCCCGGCCTGGCCGTGCTCAACTCACAGGAGTACGACGCGGACCTGTGCCCTCTCGGCCGCCGCCCCGGCGGTGTCCTCGTCTCCCCGTGACGTGCGCGCCCCACTCCTTGGCGATCCGCCCGGCGAGATGACCGACTCCGCCGGCCGCGGCGTAGATCAGCACCCGGTGCCCTCCTACCGGATGACAGGCAGTCCCATGCGCTGACGATTCTCTGGCGCTGACGTTTCTCTGGCGCCGACGCTTCCCTCGAACTCTGCGCCGAAGCCGAGTTCTCTCCAGTGCACCACCCGCTACAGCCCTGAATGCCGTGCTGTCAGCCCACATTTCGGCAGGTGCGTCTTTGCCCGTACCGCACCGCACCGCACCGCACCGGCGGCTCTCCCGCCCGCCGGATCAAAGCGCCTCCCGGGTGCGATACCGGCAGAATTCGGGCGCCGTTCGCGGCGAGTTGTCCGTGATCCTTCCGGGGATTGTCCGCGATCGGTAACGGACGCATCCGTCGGACCGCATTCCTCGTCCTGCCAAGTGGTCGCGAGGTGACCGGGATCGGCGTGGGACTGCGAGATATGGGGCGGACATGGCACGGCACGGTGGGCGGGGCTGGTACGGCAAGGTGCTCGGAGCGGGACTCGGGGTGACGATGCTCGCCGTCGGTGCCTCCGCATGGACCGCGCAGGCCCGCTCCGCGGACCACCCCAAGGCAGCCGCCCCGGCCATGCCGGGCCGTGACGTCACACCGGTCGCAGCGACCATCGCCCATGCCTCCGACAAGGGGACCGGCGGAGTCAACATCACCATCGACGACGGCCCCGACCCCACCTGGACCCCTCAAGTACTCGACCTGCTTCAGGAGTACGGAGTGAAGGCCACCTTCTGCATGATCGGACCAGAGGCCCAGGCCCACCCCGACCTCGTGAAGAAGGTAGTCGCAGCCGGACACCGGCTCTGCGACCACACGGTCTCGCACAACACCGCCATGGACAAAGCCTCCGAGGCCTACCAGTCACAGCAGATCCTCGACGCGGAACGCATGATCACCAAAGCCTCCGGCGGCGTACGCCCCATGTACTACCGAGCCCCCGGCGGAGCCTTCACCCCCTACAGCCGCAAACTCGCCGCCTCCCACGGCATGCGGCCCCTCGGCTGGAACGTCGACAGCAAGGACTTCGAGCGCCCCGGCACCAGCACCATCATCGCCACCGTCGAAAAAGAACTCCCCAACGGACCGACAATCCTCTTCCACGACGCCGGCGGCGACCGCGCCCAGACCGTCCAGGCCCTGCGTCAGCTCCTCCCCCAACTCAAGCAAGAGGGCCACTCCTTCGGCTTCCCGGTGCGCTGACACCCGCCCCCGGACAGTCCCGGCGTTTCGTGGCCCCGGCCCCGAAACGCCGGGCACACCGGCAGCTTGCTCCCCGGCACGGGCATCCGAACCTGGCCTCAAGGGCGTTGACAAAGGGTTCGGGGCCTGTCGACCATGGAACTCACATCAAGGCTGACAACGTTGTCGGACGACGCATCGGGAGCGACGTGACCCAGTTGAATCGCAGGCGGTTCCTGTCCAGTGGGATCGCCACCGCCGGTGGTGGTGTTCTCGGCGCGCTCGGACTGTCCGGCATCGCCGACGCAGCACCGGGCGGCACCACAGGAACCGCAGGCACCGCAGGCACCGCAGCCACCCAAGGCGCCCACCTCCCCTGCATCGACAGCCACGAGATCACCAGCGGCTGGACCTTCACCGCGGCGGACGGAACGACGCCGCCCGGAGACCAGGTGGCCAGCGCGCAGCGCATAGCCGGTCTGAAGCCGGCTGTCGTGCCGGGCACACCGCTCACGAGCATGATCGCCAACGGCGAGTACCCCGACCCGCTGTACGGCCACATCGTGACCGACGCGGTCCCGGACACCCTCAAGGACACCGACTACTGGTACCGGGTCGCGTTCCCCGTACCGCGGCTGGTCCCGGGCCAGCGGTTCTGGCTGCAGTTCGACGGCATCAACTACCTCGGGACCATCTGGCTCAACGGCACCCGGGTGGGCACCATCGAGGGTGCGTTCAAACGGGGCGTCTTCGACGTCACGGACATCATCGCGAAGGCCGACGGCACCGCCCACCTCGCGGTGCTGATCGGCAAGCTGGACTACGCCGACCCCCCGGCGCTGCCGAGCTACGCCAGCGGCGTGACCCGCGGCGGGCGCAACGGAGGCGAGACCGGGATCACCTTGAAGAACGGGCCGACGTTCTTCTGTACGGCGGGCTGGGACTGGCTGCCCACCATCCCCGACCGGGACCTGGGCATCTGGCAGCCGGTCACCTGGTCCACGACGGGTCAGATCCGGCTGACCGATGTGCACGTCGATCCGACGCTCTCCGCCGATCTGAGCACGGCCGACATCGCGATCGGCCTCACCCTCGACAGCGCCTTCGGCTCACCCCGGTCCGTGGTGGTCAGGGGCACCCTCGACGGCCGCGAGTTCACCCGGACCGTCACCGTGCCGGCCGGCGCGTCCACGGTGACGGTGACGTCGCAGGACATCGCCGGCCTGCGGCTGAACCGCCCGAAGCTGTGGTGGCCCAACGGGTACGGCGACCCCCACCGCTACCGGCTCTCGATCGGCGTCGAGTCCGGCGGCCAGGTCCACGACGAGCGGACGGTGGACTTCGGCGTCCGGCGGATCGAGTACACCAAGCCGATCCAGTCACAGACCGGCACACCGACGGACTGCCTGGCGATCACCGTCAACAACCAGCCGATCATGGTGATGGGCGGCAACTGGGGCCTGGACGAGGCGCTCAAGCGCATCCCGCGGGAGCGGCTCCGCGAGCAGGTGTGGCTGCACAGCGAGGCCAACCTCAACCTGATCCGGAACTGGAACGGCCAGAGCAGCACCGAAGACTTCTACGAGGCGTGCGACGAGTTCGGCATCCTCGTCTGGCAGGACTTCTTCTGCTCGACCGAAGGCCCCGCGCCGGCGAACGTCACCCGCGACCTGGACAACATCCGGGACTGCATCGTGCGGTTCCGCAACCACCCGTCGGTCCTGCTGTGGTGCGGCGGCAACGAGGGCCCGCCGCCGCAGCCGCTCGTCGACGGTCTGGACGCGCTGGTCGCCGAACTGGACCCCAAGCGCGCCTCGCTGACGAGTTCGGCCGGCGACACCGGCAAGAACCCCATTGGCGGGTACAGCTCGGGCGGGCCGTACCACTGGGTCACCCCCAGCACCCACTTCGGCCTCAACGACGGCACGCACTGGCCGCCGTTCCACAACGAGGTCGGTTCGTACTCGATCCCGACGCTGGAGTTCATCAAGAAGATGATCCCCGAGGCGTCGTGGGAGCACCCGGACGACTCCTGGGCCGACCGGGACGTCAACGGCAATGGCGGCAACGGCGGCGGCGCGGGCTATCTGCAGCTCACCGCGGAGCGCTACGGCGAGCTGCAGAATCTCCCGGACTTCGCCCGCAAGTCCCAGCTGATGAACTACGAGTGCATCAAGGCGATCTACGAGGCGCACGCCGCGAACATGGAGAGCGCTTCGCCGGGCAAGCCGTACCCGCGCACCGGCGTCATCATGTGGATGACCAATCCCGCGCAGCCCAGTTTCGTCTGGCAGATGTACACCCACGACCTGGAGGCGCACTCGTCGTTCTACGCGGTCCAGCACGCCTGCCGGCGGGTCAACGTGATCCTCAACAGCAAGACGTACGACGTGGTGGTGGCCAATCACACCCGGGCGGCTGTGCGGGGCACCATCGCCGTCACCCTCTACGACCTGGACGGGAAGGCGTTCGACAACACCTCCTGGCGCGTCGGCGGGGCAGCGGCGTCCGACCACACGGTGATCGGCAACCTCGCCACGCAGCTGAACGGCGCACCTTCCGACGTGGCCTTCGTCCGGCTCTCGTTCAAGGACGCGCACGGCGCCGAACTGGTCCGCAACTTCTACTGGATCGAGAACCCGGACCGGGCCGCCGGATTCCTGAGCCTGAACGATGTGGCCCCGGCCGCTGTCTCCGTCGTGGCCGACGTGAAGCACGGGAGGGACAGCATCGAGCTGACGGCGGAGGTCGAGAACATCGGCAAGGCCGTGGCACTGATGGTGCACCTGCAGGTGTACGACACCCGGACCGGTGAACGCATCCTGCCGGCGACGTTCGACGACAACTACCTGAACCTGGTGGGCGGCGAGTCGAGCACTGTCAGGGTCCGGCTGGACACCGGTCAGGTCCGCGACCACAAGGACATCGGGGTGCGGATCGACGGCTGGAAGATCGATCAGCGCGCCTCCCGGCTGCGGGGACACGGCCTGGCCGTCACCTTCAACAAGGCAGCGCTGTCGACCCAGCCGCCGGCGAAGACCTTCGGCGGCTGACCGGAACGCCCGGGTATGGCCGGCCGCGGCCGGCCATACCCGTCATCCGGGCCCTCGCCCGCCCCGCTCAGGTCGGGGGCACATCACGTCGACGGCGGCGGGACACAAGTCCCGTGCCGGCGACCACGCATCCGATGGCCAGAACCTTGCCCGCCCCGTAGTAGAAGGACCAGTCGCCATCGGCCGTCTTCCCGGTCAGCAGCAACCACAGCAGCAGCGCGATACCGGCCGCGACGAGCAGTACGCCTCCCGGCCGGCCGAGGCCGGCCCACCAGGGTTCGTCGCTGATCGGCGGGTTCTCGGCCTCCTGCGGTCCTCCGCCGTCTCCCTCGGCATCCCTCACCTGTTCTCTTCCCCTTCGACGGTCGCAGCGTGTTGATCGACTACAGGGCAGGACGAAGTCCGCTCCGGAAAGGTTCCGGCCCGACAAGGTTCCGGCCCGGTCCGGACGGGAGGCCTTAACTGTTCTGTCCAGCCCCGTCGTGGACCCGGACGATGCCGCTGTAGGTGGAGATGTAGGCGGAACCGTCGGGACCGAGGGTGATCGGGGACCAGTTGTTGTTGTAGGTGTCGCCGGTCCCGGTCAGGGTACGGAAGCGGGTCGTACCGGTGCGCCAGTCGATGGCGGTGAGGTACCAGGCGTCAACTCCCTTGCTGCTGTACGGCTTGGAGTAGGCGTACAGCAGGCCGTTGGAGCGGGAGAGCTTGGTGACGACTGTGGGCGACTGTTCCTTGCTGGTCCAGGCGACGTTGCAGCCGTCGCCCGCCTTGTCGACCTCGATCTTGGTGATTCCGCCGGGGGTGCTCATGCCGCCCTGGGTGCTCTTGATGGACGTGTAGCCGTAGTCGTTCTCCACCGTGAAGCCGTTGCCCCACGCGGTCAGCGAGTTCTCGGTGGCGGATGCGCCGGGCCGGAAGACGGGAACGGAGCAGACCAGGCGGTTGCCGTTGACGTGGCTGCCGCGCCGGTAGACCAGGACGTGCATGCGTGGGTCTGCGTTGTCGGTGATGCCTACGTAGCTGTTGCCCAGCAGGGCGGGGGTGGCGCCTGTGCCCTGGTTGATCTGGCCGGGCTTGGTGCGGGTCCCTCGGTCGTACGTCTCGCGCCAGTCGGTCCGCGGCGTCCCGTCCGGCGCCGCGTGCATCTTGTACAGGGCGTGGTCGGTGGCGATGAAGGCGCCGTCGGGGCCGGTGGAGAAGGAGTTCTCGATCTGCTCGCCCGTGAGGCCGGCCGTCCTGACCGTGCCGGTCTTGGGGTTGACGGTGCCGACGCGGCCGTGGTCGCTGACCCACCACAGCAGACCGCGGTAGTCGGGCTGGACCGCGGTCACCGGGTCGCACTCCCCCACCGGGTCCGGGTCGGCCGCGGTGGCGCAGTCGTGCGGCAGATGGCTACGCAGGTTCCAGTCGTCGGCCTGCTTGAACTCCCACCTTCCGGAGGTGGTGCGCCGCACCGTCAGCCGCTGGATGCGCTGGTCGGCGCCGGCGATGACGATCCGGTCGTGGTTGTCCAGGTAGTAGTAGGAGCCAGAGGTGTCGGAGAACATCAGGGCGGGGTTGTGGGTCGCCGCTGCCTGGTACGTGGAGGGGCGGACCGGCAGGGGGTAGGTCGCCAGGTCCTTGAGGGTGCTGGGGTCTTCCAGCCGCAGGGTCGGCCGGTGCGACGCGGCGCCGCAGTTGAGGACCATCAGCCCGTTGCGCAGAAACGTGGCCGCCGCGCACTGGCCGGGCTCGCCGGGGTCGGTGACCTTGCCGGCACTGGTGACCCGGGGGTGGCGCCCCAACGGACCTTCCTGCGGCTGGGTGTTGCTCGCATAGCTGTCGCCGTGCATGGCGCTCCGCCCGTCCTGCGCCATGAACGGGTTGTGGACCTCGCTGCCCGGCACGGGGTGAGGGCCGGCCGGGCGGCCGGTGGAACCGCGGGCCTGACTCATGCCGGGGCCGTCCGGCAGTGGCCCGGCCTGTGCCGCTCCGGCGGCGGCGAGCACCAACGCGACGGCCCCGGCTTGCGATACGGCCCGCGTCGCGACGCGACGCAGCTTCGAGGTGCGGAATTTCATGAGGGATCCTCCCCAGGCGCTCAGAAATAAGGCGAGTGCCTTAGCAACGTACACGAACCTTTAAGGCGAGTGCCTTACAATGGGGTTCATGACCAGAGGGAACACGACACGTGAGGCCATGGCCGAGGTGGCCCTGCGCATGTTCGCCGAGCGGGGGATCGACGCCGTCTCACTCCGGGAGATCACCGCGGCGTCGGGTCAGCGCAACAAGTCAGCGGCCCAGTACCACTTCGGCAGCAAGGAACAGCTCGTCCGGGAGATCTTCGAACGCCATACGGGGCGGGTGAACATGCACCGCCGGCAGCTGCTGGCCGCCCTGTACGAGAACGGCCGGCAGCCCACCCTGGAAGGACTGGCCGACGCCCTCATCCATCCGCTGGCCGACACGCTCATCGAGCACGAGCACAGCCATTACGCGCGTTTCCTCGCCCAAGTAGCCACTCCCCCATGGACGTTGGTCCTCGTACCGGCCGATCCGGCGGCGACAGAGAGCGTACGGACGGTCTTCAGTGAAATCGTCCGGCTCCTGGACGACCTGCCCCAAGCCGTCCTGCGCACCCGGCTCGCCCTGGCCATGATGCTCACGGTCCGCGCCCTGGCCGCGTGTGAGCACGCCATGGAACACAGCGGGTCCGACAACGCGCGGCGAGTCGCGCTCCTCACCGCCAACCTCATCGACAGCGCCATCGGAATCCTGCGGGCACCCGTCTCCGAGGCCACGCGCAGGCTCCTCCCCCCGGACCCGGAGCCGGTCACCGGCGACGACAACTGGTCCTGGCACTTTCTCGTCGGCGCCGAAGCGGGGTTCTGACCACAGAGCGGGTCCACATTGTGGCGCCATGTTCGAGCAAATCAAAGTTCCGCGTGAAAACGCTTCGTCGCCGGCCCTCAGGAGCACAGGGCCGGCGACGAATGCAACAGGAGCGGATCAAGCCCCTTGCGCGATATGGCTCGACAGCAGAAATGTCACCGCACAAGAGGTCTGTCTGCCGGGGTTCAGCAGAAGTGCGGAATGGCACCGATGTTGGCGATGTACCGCGCCGACACGAAGTTGCCCTTGGGCGTCTTGTACCAGAGGTCATTACCCTGCACGTTCTGGCCGCGCACCTTGCACACGATCGGAACGATCGAGTTGAACGAGTAGGAACCGACGACCCGGAAGCGCTGGCTGGGCCCGCTCCGCACCAGCACACCCGTCCTGGAGATCACGCGGCCCTTGAACAGGGACATGGCTGCGGGGGCAGTCATCTGGTCCTTGTTGGCCGTGCCGTTGCTGAGGTCGCCGGCCAGGGCGGGACCGGCGGCCAGGCCGACGGCCATCGCACCGGCAGTCAGTGCCATGACGAGCTTGCTGGTCTTGGGCTTGGGGAACACGCATTGCCTCCACGAGGTCACAGACCGATGGGTAGATGCCGTGAGACGACGCCCCCGTATACGCGCCGACACGGACGGCTCACTGCTCGCACAATCCGCCGTCGAACGGCCAACAGAGGGAAACGAATCGCCTCAGCAAGACGAAGCTACTGCGGCCGCCACAGCAACCACCCCAGCGCGCAATTCGACACACGGCGCGATCTCCTGAATGGGCGTACGAGCTTGGTCCGTTCGGGGGAATTCAACTGTGCAGCCGGATCTCAGGGCGGATCAGCGGCTTCAACGACTCCGTACGGTCAAAAGGCTCGACCGGCCTCCGTACCGCTACGGGCGGAACAGGCGCCGTCGGGCGATCAGTTCGACGGTCACGGCAACGGCGACGGCCTGCACGGCCATGAGGGCGATCAGGACGAACAGCTGCGCAGCGCCGGCCATCAGCGGACTCGCACCCCCCAGGAGCATGCCCACGAACGCCCCGGGAAGGGTCACCAGCCCGACGGTACGCGTCTGATCCAGCCCCGGGAGCAGGGCGTCGGATGCCGCGGGCCGCGCGATCTCCATCCGCGCGTCCCGGTCGTAGAAGCCCAGAGCCATCGCGGCCTCGACCTCTCCCCGGCGCTGTTCCAGCTGGTCGAGGGCGCGGCGTCCCGCGAGCACCGTCGCTGTGAGGGCGCCGCCGATGAGAATGCCGGTGATCGGAATGAGCACGAGGCCCTTGAGGGGAACCAGCCCCGTCAGCAGCAGAGCGGCCACCGTGGGGACGACGCCTGCGGCGAGGGGCGCGGCGGTGAGCCACCAGGTGTGGTTGCTGGTCAGCCGTCGGCCTGCCGTGCGTACGGCGACGGCGAACATCACGACCAGGAACGCGCCCAGCCCCGCCACCCTGGTGACCGCCCAGGTGATGATCAGGGACACCGCGGCGAGCTGAGCGGCCGCACGCACTCCTGCGATCAGGATTTCCCGCGGGCGGGCGGTCGAGGAATCAGGGGACAGCCGGCAGAAGTAGGCGACCCCCGCCGCCACCGCCAGCAGCACCATCAGCAGTACGCCGAGGGTGATGTTGACCGGCAGAAGAGACTTCGCGCTCAGGGGCACATGTCTCACCGTAAGGGGCACCATCGGCACTTGCAGCCCTGTCGGCCCGGGCAGACCTGGCCCGTCCTGCTCACGCCCCCTCCAACAGCCGTGCGGGAAAAGGCCGTTGACGATCACCGGCCGACGCCGGGCGCTCAGTGGCTCAGGATGTTCGCCGCCACGATCAGGAGCCCGAGCAGCATGTCCACGCCGCCGGTCCGGGACGCCCTGCCCCAGCCGCGGCCGGCCACGCGTGCGGCCCAGAGCCCCCAGCCGAACAGCGCCACCGTGTTGATCCCCAGGGAGACCGCGATCGCGCCCTCCTCGCCCCACCAGCCCTCGTGCGCGCCGAGCAGGGCGGCCACCGTGGGCAGTACCGCGGCGGCGAGCGGCCACTCGGTGAGCACCGACCGTACGGTGCTGCTGGTGACCGGTACTCCGTCGGCCGTCCGGTGGGCGATGGCATGGGCGTAGCCGTGCGCCGCCGCCGACGCGAGTGACGTGAGCAGCACCCAGAGCGCGTCGTACCCGGGGTCCGGACTGCCGTTGTCGTTGCCCAGCGCGGCGGCCAGCGCGCTGGCGAGAATCGTTCCGTAGATACCGCCGAACAGCAGCCGCTGCAGTGGTTCGGCGCGCCGAGCCGGGGGGACGGGAACACTCAGGCTGGCGGGCAAGGCGCATCCTCCATGGCGAGCGGGCCACTCCGCATGGATCAGTACAGATCAGCGCGGATCAGCACGGATCAATACGGGTCATTACGGGTCATTTCTATGTTGGCGGCTATTCCGTATAGAGAGATACAACCGCATACCGCCGCGATTCCCCCGTATCTGTTTACGGGAGCCCCGCGACCCGTCCGCCTGCTCGCCCCGGAGCGCGGCGGGGCGGCGGGGCGCGTGTGAGGCTCCCGTGCGGTATCCAGAGACATGAGCCCGCTGCGGATACTGCGCCCGCTCCACGAGGACCGACCACGCCCGAGGGCGCTCATCGCGGTGCCGTTCGCCCTGATCGCCGTCGTCACGGTGCTCGACATCTTCGCGCCACCGGACGTCCACCTCGGCCCTTTTCTCGTGGCGGCTCCGGCGATCACGGCGTCGTTCGCCGGACCCCGTATGACCGGCTTCGTCGGTGCGGTCGCCGTCCTGGCCCAGTCGCTGGTGGGTATCGCGCGCACCAGCATCAACGACCTCAATCACACGTACCAGATCGCCGCGCTGTTCCTGATCTCCGTCTTCGTCACCTTCTTCGCCCATCTGCGGGAGCGGCACTCACGGGAGATGAACCACCTCCGCTGGGTGGCACAGGCGGTGCAGCGCGTGGTGATGCCTCCGCTGCCCGAGCAGAGCGGGACGCTGCGGATCGCGTCGCGCTATCTGGCCGCGGAGGCGGAGGCGCAGCTCGGCGGCGATCTGTACGCGGTCGCCCGTACGGCCGGGGGCTCCCGCGTGATCGTCGGAGACGTACGCGGCAAGGGGCTCGACGCGATGGGCGAAGCCGCCCAGGTCCTGGGCTCCTTCCGGGCCCTGACCCACCAGGAACCGGGACTTCCGCAAGCCGTGGCCCGGCTGGAGGCCGGGGTCGCCGCGTACGGAGACGGGCTGCCGCCCACGGAGGGGGACGACGGTCGCGGTACGGAGGCCTTCGTGACCGCTGCCGTGCTGGACATCCCGGACGCCGACCCGGAACTCCGCCTGGTCAGCTGCGGGCATCCGCCACCCCTGCTGCTGCGGTCCGGCCGGGTCCTCTCGCTCGACGTCCGGGAGCCCGCGCCGCCTCTGGGACTGGGAGCTCTGACCGGTTCCGCCTTCACCGCCCAGACGTTCCCCTTCGGCGTCGGCGACATCCTGCTCCTGTATACGGACGCCGTCATCGAGTCCCGCGACCGGGCGGGCCGCTTCTACCCGCTGCCCGACCGGATCGCGTCGTTCCGCGCCGAAGGGCCGGATGCGCTGCTGGACGACCTCTGCGCCGATCTGCTGCGCCATGCGGACGGCAGCCTGGGCGACGACGCGGCCATGGTCGCCATCGAACGGCTCGCGGCACCCTGACCGCACGGGGCTCCGAACAGCCCCTGTTCCAGGCATCCGCGGACCCAGCACGGGCCCTGTGCGGGCCCGGACCGGCACTCGGGGACATTCATCCTGAAGGATTAATAATCATGATCAATCGGGCACGTCCGGCAAATAGCCAACGACCACAAGACCCTATATGGGCACCTTGCTGAATTTCCGTCAGATGCCAGAAAGATAACGCTTCCCCAGGAACGTCACCCCATCCCGTGGTGCTAAGATCATCACGCTTGCCAGGCGGTACCAAACCCGCTATGGCGCTTAATCGCGCAGCGCGTCGGGCCAGAATTCCGCCACCCCGGGGGGAACTTTGCCATCAGCCGGGCCTATCAAGGCAGTCGGGCAGGAGAACGCGCGCGACCGATCCCGTATGTCTGCGGCCACGAGTGCACTCGACCGCGCCCCCGAGACATTCAGAGCCCGGCGGCCCCGCCACCCGAAGAGAGCCTTATGACTCAGTACCTCCAGGATCCAGCACTCTGGGCTTTGATAGCTGGTACTCCTGTCGCCGCTACCGCGATCGTTCGCGGAAGAAAGTCGATTTCCAAGCTCCGCACGGAAAAACAGGAACTCCGAAGCCACTACTCCACCCTGGAAGAACACTACGCGGAATCCGTCGAAGAGGCGAAAGAGCGGGCCGAGGAGGCCACCAAGACCGCTCTTAAATCCGCAATGCGGACGCTTCAGGGCCTCGCGAGTGAGCAGCAGCTCGCAATTTCGAAACTCCAGGACAAGTACGGAGAACTTCATATCCTCCAGGATCTCCTGGACATCGACCATATGAACTCCCAGTTCGCACGGCGCGCCCAGTCCATTGCCGTGCTCTGCGACGGCTGGCTCGGCCGTCAGCGCACCGACGCGTCGCTCTATGACGTGGTCCGCAGCGCGAAGGGCCGTATCCGCCACTTCACCCGTGTGGAGATCCGGACCCAGAGCCATTTCGCCATCGTGAGCCGCGCGGTCGAACCGGTCGCCCTGACACTCGCGGAACTGCTCGACAACGCCACCAGTTACTCGGCGCCGGAAACCATGATCGAGATCAACATCCGGCCGGTCCCCAAGGGCGTCTGCATCATTGTCGACGACGCCGGTGTCGGCATGAACGAGGAGGAGAAGAGCCGCGCGGCCAAGCTGCTTTCGAGTGAGCGCTCCCCCGGTGTCGCGGGACTCGGCAACCCGCCGCAGTTCGGATTCACCGTGATCGGCGTGCTCGCCGCACGCTACGGATTCAGTGTCTCCGTGGACACCACGTCGCCCTATGGCGGTGTGCGCGCGGTCGTGCTCCTGCCCGACGACCTCCTTACGTCGATGCCGGAACCCGCCCCCCAGCCCCAGGCGAAGGAGATACCCACCGTGGCAGCGTCCTCCCCGATGCCGCCCGAAGAGGGTTCGGCGGCAGCACCGGAACCGGCTCCCGCGACCACCTTCGGCGGTCTGCCGAAACGCAGCAGAAGGGGGCCGATCTCCATCGTGCCGGAATCCGGCCCCGAGGCCGCCCCTGCCAGGTCGACCGAGCAGATCGCCTCGGTCATGGGGGCGTTCCAGCGGGGGACCCAGTCGGGACGCCGTTCCACCAGTGCAAGCAGCGAAGGGCCTGAGACTCAGTGAACTACGACCTGTCATGGATGCTTGACAGCGCCCTGGAAGTCCCCGAAGCGCGGCACGCGATCCTCGTCTCGGCGGACGGTCTGCTCATGGCCCGCTCGAAGGAGGTCGGCAAGGACCAAGGCGACACCATCGCCGCCGCGATGAGCGGCATGCAGTCGCTGAGCCGCACGGTGGCCGACTTCTGCGGCCGCCCGCCGAGCGACCGCCCCCAGTGGCGCCAGACGCTGGTCGAGTTCGAGCACGGCTGGGTGTTCCTCAACTCCGCAGGGGAGGGCGCCTACCTCGCCGTCTCGGCCTCCCCCGAGGTCGACATGGCGGAGATCTCCTTCCGTATGCAGCAGTTGGTCGGCCAGCTCGGCAAGGCACTGACCAGTCCCCCGCGCGAGATTGCCGACGCCGACGCATGACGACGACAGAGGAGCCGGACCAGGAGCCGGAAGCCCCGCAATTAGTGCGTCCGTACGTCATCACGAACGGCCGCAGCCTGGTGGACGATCACGAGCTCTCGCTGATCACGCTGGTCACGGTGGGCGAGAACTGTCCCGCGATCGGCCATCTCGACCCGGAGAAGCGCCGGTTGGTCGAGCTGTGCTCGGGGGGATACCTCGCGGTCGCCGAGATCGCAGGGCACACCCAGCTGCCCGTCGGTATTGTCCGCGTCCTGCTCGCCGATCTCACCGATGCGGGATACCTCTACACGCGCAAACCCATTCCGCGGGCCGAGCGTGTCGAACGACGCATACTCGAAGAGGTGCTGAATGGCCTTCAAGCCCGTTTCGGATAGCGGCGTCTATCTGAACGAAACAGTGCAGACCGCGGCGAAGATCCTGGTGGTCGGGCACTTTGCTGTCGGCAAGACGACATTCATCGGAACGATGTCGGAGATCCCTCCGCTGCGGACCGAAGAAGTCATGACCCGGGCCGGCGAGGAAATAGACGACCTCAAGGGAACGCGCGGCAAGACCACGACAACCGTCGCGATGGACTTCGGACGTCTCACGCTGAGTGAGAATCTGGTGCTCTATCTCTTCGGAACACCGGGGCAGCAGCGCTTCGTCCAGGTGTGGGAAGACATGTCGCGCGGGGCGCTCGGAGCTCTCGTACTGGTCGATCCCGAGCGGCTCCAGGAGTCGTTCCCCGTGATGGACCTGGTGGAGCAGTACGGCATTCCGTACACCATCGCCGTCAACCGGTTCGACATCGGGACGAATCACGAGGACGCGGAGATCAGAGAAGCTCTCGACCTGCTTCCCGAGACACCTCTGGTGAGTTGCGACGCGCGCGATCAGCGCTCGTCCGCGAATGCTCTGATCGTCCTCGTCCGCTATCTTCAGTCGCGCCTTTCCTAGGAGTTCGGCATGCAATACCGTTCCGAAGCCCAGGGCCCGCCCCCGGGCTGCCCCGCCCACAACAGCGGCAAGAGCGTTCCGCTGTACGGGCCCGAGTTCGCCGCCGATCCCGATGCCTACTACGAGCACATGCGGGCGTACGGCACGGCGGCACCTGTCGAGCTGTCCCCCGGCGTGGAGGCTCATCTCGTCACGGACTACGCGGCCGCGCTCCATGTACTGCAGAATCCGGACGTGTTCGCGCGGGACTCGCGCCGCTGGCGCGCCCTGAACGAGGGTCAGGTACCGCTGGACAGCCCGATCCTGCCGATGATGGCGTACCGGCCGAACTGTCTGTTCACCGACGGCAGCGATCATCTGAGGTTGCGTCAGGCCGTGACCTCGTCGCTGGGCCGGATCGACACGCACCGGGTGAGCCGGCACGTCGACCGGGTGGCGATGTATCTCATCGAGCAGTTCAGCGGCCGCGGCCGGGCCGATCTGATCGCCGAGTACGCCCAGTTGGTGCCGCTGCTGGTGTTCAACGATCTCTTCGGCTGCCCCCCGGAGATCGGCGACCGGCTGGTGTACGGGATCTCCTGCCTCTTCGACGGCGTCGACGTCGAGAAGGCCGGCGAGATCCTGACGGAGTCCCTGTTCGAACTGGTCACGCTCAAGCGCGCCCAGCCCGGTGAGGACATCACCTCCTGGCTGATGCAGCACGAGGCGCGGCTGTCGGACGAGGAAATGATCCACCAGCTGGTCATGCTCATCGGGGCCGGAACCGAGCCCACCCAGAACATCATCGCCAACGCACTGCGGCTGCTCCTCTCCGACGACAAGTACTCGGGCGGCCAGCACTCGGCGGGGCTGCTCGTCGAGGACGCCATCAACGACGTCCTCTGGAACGGGCCGCCGATAGCCAACTACGCGGCGCACTACCCCCTGTACGACGTCGACCTCTCCGGTACGACGCTTCGCGCCGGCGACCCGGTCGTCATCAGCTTCGCCGCAGCCAACAGCGATCCGGCCCTGTCGGTGAGCCGTCAGACGCTCAGCAAGCGCGCGCACCTCGCCTGGGGTGCGGGCGTGCACGCCTGCCCAGCCAAGGATCCCGCGCTACTGATCTCGGTCCTGGCGATCGAGAAGCTCCTCAACACCCTGCCGGACATCGACCTGGCGGTGCCCACCGACACCCTGACCTGGCGGCCGGGCCCCTTCCACCGTGCGCTCGCCGCACTGCCCGCCCGCTTTACGCCCGAACACAGGGAAAAGCACACATCCAGGCCTTACGCGACCGGCCCGCGCATACCGGAAAACACACCCGCACCACAGGGCCGTGGAAAGCCGGAAAAGGGTAGCTGGTGGAGTGGATTCCTGACCTGGTGGAAGGTGTGACATCCACAACACCATGAGTGACTTTACCGTCGCATGAACGTTCAGGCGGACGGGTAGACAGGGTTGGCAAATCTTACGTGATCTCTGCAGCAAGGAGTCGCAGTGAAGCTTTCTCTGGCTACCCGGCCCGTCGAAAGGCGCACGATCGTTTCGCTTTTCTCGCGTATGCGAACGCCGGCAGGCCAGGCGAATCCTTTCCCTTTCTACACGAAACTCAGGGAAATGGGGGACGTGTTCCCGGCTCCATGGGGCGGGTACCTGGTCACCCCCTACGACCTGTGTGACCAGGTGCTTAGGGACCGTTCGTGGACTGTTCCGAGCAGCGAGTGGCGTACTCGGCAGGAGGACGCCGCTCGCTGGAGCGCACCCGCCTCGCTCCAGATGGGCGACACCCTCCCCATGCTCAATCCGCCGGATCACACCCGAATGCGGCGCTCCATGGGGCACATGTTCGACCGCAAATCACTTGAGATAATGAGTCATTCGGTCGACAGGAACACCGATCGACTGCTCGACCGGCTGACGGAGAAATTGCAGGACGGTGAAGCCGATTTCTGCAAACTGGTGAGCGATGAATTGCCAGTCGCTGTCATCGGCGAATGGCTCGGCCTGCCACCTGACGATTACCCTCTCATGCGCGATCTCACACACGACCAGGTATTCACTCAGGAATTATTTCCCTCGCACAGTCAGCTCGCGCTCTCGGATTCCGCTACAGCCCGACTGCGGGAGTATTTCACTGCCCTGATCCGGGAGCGCCGCCGGAACCCGGGGAACGATCCAGTGTCGGGCTGGATCCGGACCTGGGACGGGCTGGAGCCCGACCGGGGCGCCGCCGACGAAGCGGTCTACTCCCTCGCGCTCTTCGTGGTGCTCGCCGGACTCGAAACCACCTCCCACCTGCTCTCCGCCTCGGTACGGCTGCTGCTTGAACACCCGCTCCAGCTGGAGTGGCTGCGCGCGCACCCCGAGCACCTGCCGGACGTGATCGACGAGGTGCTGCGCTACGACCCGCCGATCCACATGATCAGCAGGATCGCCCCGGCGGACACCGTGCTCGGCGACGTGCTGATCCGCAAGGACGAGATGGTGCAGCTGCTCGTCGGCACCGCGCACCACGATCCGGCGAAGCACGACGACGCCGAATTGTTCAACATCCACCGCAGGGCTTCGCACTTGAGCTTCGGCGGCGGAATTCACTACTGCCTCGGGGCCCCGCTCGCGCGGCTGGAGGCAACATCCCTGCTGACCGGTGTGCTCAGGCGACTGCCGGGGCTGCGTATCAGCGGCTCCCCGGTCTGGGCGCCACGCGTGGCATTCCGCCGGCTCACGGAACTCATGGTCGTCCAGGACTGAAGGGCCGACAGGCCGACCGGCCCTTCGGAAAATCGGAATGCCTCAGTCAGCCCGAGGGAACTGCATATGCCACGGGCAAGAGCAAAAGGAATAGAAGCACATCGTGGAAGATCTCAAGACTCTCCGTGTGACGCATGAAGGTGCCGTACTGAAAGTGGAGTTGAGTACTCCGGAGACCGGCAATGCGATCTCCGGTCGCATGCTCGACGAACTCCTGTCCGTACTCGATGACTTGCACGACGATCCCGGAATCAGAGTGCTGGTGCTGTCCGGCTCGGGGGACAATTTCTGCCTCGGCGGTGAGCGCAGCGAATTCGCCACGCTGCTCGCCACGGAGCCCGGCGGCGCCGGGCTCCACGCGCTGGGCAACAAGGCGCGCCGGGTCTGCGACGCGCTCGCCACCGCCCACGCGGTGACCATCGCCCGGCTGCACGGCGGCGTGATCGGCGCCGGTCTCGGACTTGCCGTCTTCTGCGATCTGCGGGTCGGCGCGGACACCAGCCGGTACCGGATGCCCGAGCTGGGGCTCGGCGTTCCGCCCGCCTGGGGTGGCGTACTGCCCCGGCTGCTCAACGAAGCGGGAACCGCCAGAGTCCGCGAACTGATCCTGACCTCGGACAACTTCGGCGCGGCGAAGGCGGCCGAGCTCTCCGTACTCCACAAGGTCGTTGCGGAGAGCGAGCTGGACGGCGCCGTCGCCCGGTGGATCAGACCGCTGGTCCGCCGGTCGCCCGCCGCGCTGCGCAGCGCGAAGGTCATGCTCAACGCCTACGCGGGGGCCAGCCGGCTCGCGGACGCCTCGCTCTTCGACACGGAACTGCTGCTCGCATCGGTGACCGCCGCCGAAGCGGCGCGGCAGCGCTGACGCGACGGCCGTACGGAGGGGCCGCCGGGCCACCCCCCGGCTCAGCCCCCTCAGCTGTCACCGGCGATGAACTCCCGCAGCGCCGCGACCAGTTGTTCCGGATGGTCCTCCGCGATCAGCGTCCCGCTGTCCTCGATCTCCAGGAGCCGTCCCTGCGGCAGCAGTTCGGCGAGGCGCCGGCCGTGGGCCCTTGGCATCATGCGGTCCTCCAGTGCCCACACCACCAGCGCGGGCTTGTCGAACGTCCGCAGTCCCTCCGCGGCCTCCAGCAGCTCGCCCTTGCGTACGCCCAGACCGTAGCGGCGGAAGTCCTCACGGATCGCCTTGTCGGTGAGGAGCGGGCGCAGCCAGCCGTCGACGATCTCGTCGGGCACGGGCCGCTTGGTGAGCGCTCCGAAGCCCACCGGCAGACGGCGCAGCGGCTTGATCGCGAGCGTACGGACCAGCAGGGGGATGCCGCCCGGCATCCGGCAGGCCAGCACGATCAGCTTGCCCGGGATGCCCGGCGGGTAGTTGTCGAAGGCCTCACAGGACGTCAGGACCAGCCGGGCGAGCCGCTCCGGGTGCCGGGCGGCGACGGTCTGGGCGCGGCCGCAGTCGTTCTCGACGAGGGTGACGTCCCGCAGCTCCAGCCGGTCGAGGAACTCGGCGATGAGCTCCGCCACCGAGCCAGGGGTCAGCGGTACGTCGCGGCGCATCGGGGTGCGGTGCGCGCCGTACGGCAGGGTGGGCGCGAGCACGCGGTGGCCGGGGCGCAGCCCCTCGATCACCTTGCGCCAGACCGTGGCGTCGTGGACGAGCCCATGGAGGAGGACGACGACGGGGCCTGCGCCACCGGTGTCCACGTAGTCGACAGTGCCTGCGGTGAGTGAGATCTCGGGCATGTCAGGACAGTACGGCGACTCCGTCGATTTCCACCATCGCCTGCTCGTCCCAGAGCCGCGTGGCGCCGATCACCGCCATGGCCGGGTAGTCGCGGCCGGCCAGCTTCCGCCAGATACGGCCCAGTTCGGCGGCGTGGACGCGGTAGGCGGCGACATCGGTGGCGTACACCGTGACCCGCGCGAGGTCGGACGGACCGCCGCCGGCGGCGCGCAGCGCGGTGAGCAGGTTCGAGAGCGCCACCTCGAACTGGGCCGGAAGGGTGGCTCCGGTGACCTCGCCCGCCCGGTCCAGCGCGGTCTGCCCCGCCAGGAAGACCAGCCGGGTCCCGGTGGCGGCGACGGCGTGGGAGAACCCGGTGGGCGGGGAGAGATCCGGCGGGTTGACTCGGTCGAGGCTCATGCGTACAGCTCCTTGGCGATGACGGTCCGCTGGACCTCGGTGGCGCCCTCGTAGATCCGCGGGGCCCGGACCTCGCGGTAGAGGTGTTCGAGGAGGTGGCCGCGCTGGAGGGCGCGCGCGCCGTGCAGCTGGACCGCGGTGTCCACGACGTACTGGGCGGTCTCGGTGGCGAAGAGTTTCGCCATGGCGGAGCGTTTCGCGATGCCGGGGTCGCCCGCGTCGCAGGCGGCCGCGGCCGCGTGGACCAGGAGGCGTGCGGCCTCGGTGCGGGTGGCCATCTCGGCGACCTGGTGGGCCACCGCCTGCAGGTCCTTCAGCGGGCCGCCGAACGCGGTACGCCGGGACGTGTGGCCGATGGTCGCGTCCAGGGCGGCCTGTGCCATGCCGACGGCGAATGCGCCCACGCTGGGGCGGAAGAGGTTCAGGGTGTTCATCGCGACCCGGAAGCCCCGGTCCGGCTCGCCCAGGACGTCCTGTGGCCCGACCGGCACCCCGTCGAAGTCGAGCGTCCCGATGGGGTGCGGTGAGAGCATGTCGAGCCGCGAACCCGTCAGCCCCTGGCGGCCGGCCGGCACCAGGAACGCGGTGACCCCGCGGGCTCCGGCGCCCTCGGTCGTACGGGCGAAGACGGTGTAGAAGTCGGCGTCGGGGGCGTTGGAGATCCAGCACTTCGCACCGGTCAGCCGCCATCCGCCGCCGTCCGGGGCGGCGTTGAGCTCCAGTGCGGCGGCATCCGACCCGGCGCCTGGCTCGCTCAGCGCGAAGGCGGCGACGGCCCGGCCCGCGATCACTTCGGGCAGCAGCCGCTCGCGCTGGTCCGCGGTGCCGGCCTGGACGAGGGCGTAACTGCCGAGCCCCTGGAGCGCCAGCGCGGTCTCCGCCTCGGTGCAGCCGTACGCCAGCGATTCGCGCAGCAGACAGAGGTCCAGCGCGCCCGCGCTGAACAGCCGCTCCAGCAGGCCCAGTTCGCCGAGGGCAGCGACCAGGGGGCGGTTGACCCGGCCGGGCTCCCCGGCCGCGGCGAGCGGACCGAGCCGTTCGGCGGCCAGGGTGCGCAGTTCGGCGCACCACTTCCGCTGGTCCGGATCCAGTGCGAATGCGGTCATCCCCGATCCCCTCTATCGTGAACCGTTGACTGTCGTCACGCAAACGATACGCTCCATATGCGATGCCGCCTAAGGGGGCGATCCTGTGATGGAGCTGAAAACCTCAGCGCACGTCGACACTTTTCCCCGCGACCAGCTGCCGCCCGCCGACCGGTGGCCCCGGCTGCTCCTCGATGATCTTCCCGGGCCGGCGTATCCGGACCGGCTCAACTGCGGGGCGGAGCTGCTGGACCGGACCGTCGAGCGCTTCGGCGCCGACCGCCCCGCCTTCCGTACCGGCACCGGTGAGCTGTGGACGTACGGCGAACTCCGGGCCGAGGTCGGCCGTATCGCCCATGTGCTCACATCGGATCTCGGGGTCGTGCCGGGCAACCGGGTGCTGCTGCGCGGTCCCACCACACCGCATCTCGCGGCCTGCTGGCTCGCGGTGATGAAGGCGGGCGCGGTGGCGGTGACCGTACTGGCCACCCAGCGCCCGCACGAGCTGGCCGAGGTGTGCTCCCTCGCCCGGATCAGCCATGCGCTGTGCGACATCCGCGCCGTCGACGACCTGGTGAAGGCGGAGGCCCCCGCGCTGCGGATCACCACGTACGGCGGCGAGGGGCCGCAGGACCTGCTGCGGCTGGCAGCGGCCAGACCCGATGTGTACGAGGCCGTCGCGACCTCCGCCGACGATGTGGCGCTGATCGCCTTCACATCCGGCACCACCGGGCGGCCGAAGGGCTGTATGCACTTCCACCGCGATGTGCTGGCCGTCGCTGACACCTTCGCGCGGTACGTGCTGAAGCCCCGCCCCGACGACGTCTTCGCGGGCAGCCCGCCGCTCGGTTTCACCTTCGGCCTGGGCGGTCTGGTGGTCTTCCCGCTGCGCGCCGGCGCCTCGGCCCTCCTGCTCGAACGGTCCGGGCCGCGCCAGCTGCTGCCCGCGCTCGCCAGGCACCGGGTGTCGGTGCTGTTCACGGCGCCGACCGCGTACCGCACGATGCTGGACGGGCTGGACTCGTACGACCTCTCGGCGCTGCGGCGCTGTGTCTCGGCCGGGGAGCATCTGCCCGCGGCCACCTGGCACGCCTGGCACGAGCGGACCGGACTGCGCATCATCAACGGCATCGGTGCGACGGAGCTGCTGCACATCTTCATCTCGGCCGCGGACGAGGCCGTGCGCCCCGGGACGACGGGCGTTCCGGTGCCCGGCTGGCAGGCGCGGGTGGTGGACGGCTCCGGCCGCCCGGTGCCCGACGGCGAGCCGGGTCTGCTCGCGGTGCGCGGCCCGGTGGGCTGCCGCTATCTGGCCGACGAACGCCAGTCGGAGTACGTGCGGGACGGCTGGAACCTCACCGGCGATACGTATCTGCGCGACGGGGACGGCTACTTCACCTATGTGGCACGCGCCGACGACATGATCATTTCCGCCGGGTACAACATCGCGGGCCCCGAGGTCGAGGGCGCGCTGCTGCGCCATCCCGACGTCCTGGAGGCAGCGGTGGTGGGCCGCCCGGACCCGGAACGGGGGCAGGTGGTGGTGGCGCATGTGGTGCTGCGCGCGGGGGCGGCGCGGGAGGCGGAGCCGCTGCGGGAGTTCGTGAAGTCGGAGCTGGCGCCGCACAAGTGCCCGCGGGTGGTGGTGTTCGCGGACGCGCTGCCGCGGACCGGGACGGGGAAGCTCCAGCGGTTCCGGCTGGGGTGAGCGGGTCGACGACGCGGGCCCCGCCCCGGAAACTCACGTGCCGCGCGCGCCACCGCCCCGCACCATGGGCAGCATGACATGGACCTTCACCCGGGACCTGGACGACTTTCTCACCACCGCGGAGCCTGCCGTCGCCGCACACCCCGCCCAGAACACGCTCCTCCTGACCATTACCGCTGCCCTCAAGCGCCATGGTCCGCGCTTCTACGGGGACGGCGCGCCGCTTTACGGCTGGTGGCGCTCTCCGGCCGGTGCGGTGGACGGCGCCGTCGTGTGGACGCCGCCGCATCCTCTGCAGGTCGGGGTGGTGCCCGACGAAGCCATGCCATCGCTCGCGAACGCCTTCGACGAGTGGGGGGTGACCGCCGTCAACGCCGAACGGTCCGTGGCCGACGCGCTCACCGCCTCGTGGCCCGACCGGACCACCACTCAGGAGCAACGCCTCTACCGGCTGTCCGAGTTGATCCCGCCGTCGCCCTGCCCTGCCGGGCGGGCCCGGGCCGCCACGGCCGCCGACCGTGAGCTGCTGACGGAGTGGCACCGCGCCTTCGGCCGCGACACGGGGCAGCCGGTGGCCCGGGTCGCGAGCTCCGTCGACGACCGGATCTCGTACGGCGGGCTGGCTCTCTGGGAGCACCGGGGCGTCCCGGTGTCCATGGCCGGGGTGACCCGTCCCACCGCGGGCACTGTCCGCGTCGCCCCCGTGTACACCCCGCCCGGCCTGCGCGGTCGCGGCTACGCGGCGGCGGTCACCGCGCACATCAGCCGCGCGGCGCTGGACGCGGGCGTGGCCGGTGTGCTGCTCTTCACCGACGTCGCCAACCAGACCAGCAACGGCGTGTACCGGCGCATCGGATACCGTCCGGTTGCCGACCGGGCCGTCGTCACCAGGACGCTCGGCGCAGCCGTCACTTGAGGGTGAGTCTCGGCTTCGGGGCGTCGGTTCTGCCGGTCCTGGGGGCGCGGCTGCCCGCCCGATACGGGAGGGGCCAGGGTGCGGCCGGGCCCTCGTACCCCTGCTCCGCCGCCGCGTGCAGGGTCCAGTGCGGGTCGTACAGGTGGGGGCGGGCCAGCGCGCAGAGGTCCGTACGGCCCGCGAGCAGCAGCGAGTTGACATCGTCCCAGGAGGAGATCGCGCCCACCGCGACCACCGGTATGTCCAGTTCGTTGCGGATCCGGTCGGCGAAGGGGGTCTGGTACGAGCGGCCGAACGCGGGTTTCTCGCCAGGGACGACCTGCCCCGTGGACACGTCGATCGCGTCCGCCCCGTGGGCGGCGAAGGCGCGGGCGATCCCGACCGCCTCGTCGGGTGTCGTACCACCGGGTGCCCAGTCGGCGGCGGAGATACGGACCGTCATCGGCCGGTCGTCGGGCCAGACGGCCCGCACCGCGTCGAAGACCTCCAGGGGGAAACGCAGGCGGCCCCGGAGCGGGCCCCCGTAGCCGTCGGTGCGCAGATTGGTGAGCGGGGAGAGGAAGCCGGAGAGCAGATAGCCGTGCGCGCAGTGCAGTTCGAGCAGGTCGAAGCCCGCCCGCGCGGCGCGGCGGGCCGCCTCGGTGAACTGTTCGCGCACCGCGCTGAGTCCGGCCGCGTCCAGTTCCGCCGGGACCTGGCTGACGCCCGGCAGGTACGGAAGCGGGGACGCGGCCGACAGCGGCCAGTTGCCGTCCGGGAGCGGCTCGTCCATGCCGTCCCACATGAGGCGGGTGGATCCCTTGCGGCCGGAGTGCCCGAGCTGGACCCCGATGGCGGTGCCTGGCGACTGCTCGTGCACGAAGGAGGTGACGCGGCGCCAGGCCGTCGCCTGTTCGCCGGAGTAGAGACCGGTGCAGCCGGGTGTGATGCGGCCCTCGGGGCTCACGCACACCATCTCGGTCATCACCAGACCGGCGCCGCCGAGGGCGCGGGCGCCCAGGTGGACGAGGTGGAGGTCGCCGGGGACACCGTCGTGCGCCGAGTACATGTCCATGGGCGAGACGACGACGCGGTTGCGCAGTTCGAGACCGCGCAGCCGCAGCGGGGTGAACATCGGCGGTGTGCCGTCCCGGCAGCCGAAGTCGCGTTCCACGGTGTCCGTGAAGGCGCGGTCGCGCAGCCGCAGATTGCCGTGCGTGACCCGGCGGCTGCGGGTGAGCAGGTTGAAGGCGAACTCCCGTGGTGGCTGTCCCAGATACATGTCCAGCTGCTCGAACCACTCCAGGCTGGCTCCGGCCGCCCGCTGGGTGGAGGCGACGACCGGGCGGCGCTCGCTCTCGTACGCGGCGAGGGCCGACGGCAGGTCGGGCTGCTCCTCGATGTTCGCCGCCAGCGCGAGGGCGTCCTCGACGGCGAGCTTGGTGCCGGAGCCGATGGAAAAGTGCGCGGTGTGGGCGGCGTCGCCGATCAGCACCGTGTTCCCGTGCGACCAGCGGTCGTTGACCACGGTGCGGAACGCGGTCCAGGTGGAGTTGTTGCCGGTGAGCGGCCTCCCGCCGAGCGCGTCGGCGAAGATCCGGGCGCACCGCCCGGTGGACTCCCGCTCGTCGCAGCGGTCGAGCCCGGCGGCCCGCCAGACCTCCTCGCGCATCTCGACGATGACGGTGGAGGCCTTGGGCCCGTACGGGTAGCCGTGCAGTTGCATCACGCCGTGCGCGGTCTCGGCGATCTCGAAGCGGAAAGCGTCGAAGGCGAAGGGCGCGGAGAGCCAGATGTAGCGGCAGCGGTGGGTGGTGACACGGGGCGCGAAGACCTCGGCGTAGGCCCGGCGGGTGGCGCTGTGCACTCCGTCGGCGGCGACCACCAGGTCGTGGTTCGCGGCCAGTTCGGCGGGCGGGGGTGCCTCGGTGCGGAAGCGGATCCGTACGCCCAGCGCGCGGCAGCGCTCGTGCAGGATCTCCAGGAGGCGGCGCCTGCCGAGCGCCGCGAAGCCGTGGCCGCCCGAGGTCAGGGTGGTGCCGCGGTGGACGATGTCGATGTCGTCCCACCGTACGAACTCATCCTGGAGCGCGCGGTGGACGGCCGGGTCCGCCTGCTCGATGCCGCCGAGGGTCTCGTCGGAGAGGACGACACCGAAGCCGAAGGTGTCGTCGGGGGCGTTGCGCTCCCAGACGGTGACGGACCGGGCGGGATCGAGCCGCTTGAGCAGGGCCGCCGCGTAGAGCCCGCCGGGCCCGCCGCCGACGACCGCGACCCGCAGGGCGGCGCCGGGGCGCTCCCCCGTACCGGCCGCCACGGCTACCTGCCCTGCCACTTGGGGGGCCGCTTCTCGGTGAAGGCGGCGTGGAACTCGGCGTAGTCCTCACCGTTCATTAGCAACGCCTGGGTGGTGGCGTCCAGTTCGACCGCGGCGGCGAGCGGCATGTCGAGTTCGGCGGTGAGCAGCGCCTTGGTCTGCGCGTACGCGAGCGCCGGGCCCCCGGCGAGGCGGCGGGCCAGCGCGGCGGCCCGCTCGTCCGCCCGGCCCTCGTCGGTCAGCTCGCTGATCAGGCCGATCCGCTCTGCCTCCGGCGCCAGTACGGGTTCCCCCAGCATCAGCAGCCGGGTCGCGTGCCCGAGGCCGACGACGCGCGGCAGCAGATAGGCGGCGCCCATGTCGCCGCCGGACAGCCCGACCCGGGTGAAGAGGAACGCGAAGCGGGCGGTCGGGTCGGCGACCCGGAAGTCGGCGGCCAGCGCGAGGACCGCGCCCGCGCCCGCCGCGACCCCGTGCACGGCGGCGATCACCGGGAAGGGGCACTCCCGCAGCGCCCGGACGACCTGTCCGGTCATCCGGTTGAAGTCGAGGAGCTGGGCGGTGTCCAGGGCCAGGGTGGCGCCGATGATCTCCTCGACGTCGCCGCCCGAGCAGAATCCGCGCCCCTCGCCGGCGAGAACGAGCGCGCGTACCGACCGCTCGCGGGACAGCTCGGCGAGCAGATCGCGCAGATCCGCGTAGGCGCCGAAGGTGAGGGCGTTGAGCTTTCCGGGGCGCGCGAAGGTGACGGTCGCGATCCCGTCCTGCCTGGTCACACGGAGATGGTCCCAGTGCTCCACAGAGTCTGCTGAGCCGGAAAAGGGGCTCATGGTGTGCGGCCTCCTTCGGTCGGGGGACTCGTCCGGAGACCGGTCGGAGACCCGGTGGAAGAGCGGCGTGCCCCATCAAATTATCACTCCCCCGTGACTACCGTCACGAGTACGCGATAAAGAAAATGACGGAGAACGTGACAGAGCCTCCCACCGGAAGTCCCGTCAGAATGTGGCACAGGTCCCATTTCCTCCCGGCCGCTGCCTCTACTCGCAACGCCTCCGGCTCCGTATCGTTGAAATCAGGACAACCCCCTCCACACCGAACGGAACTCCAGCCGTGCCGGACACCTCGCGCCCCGCCTCGTGGCGCATCGCTCTGCCGCACACCGCGGCCGCGGTGCCGATAGCGCGTGCGCTGATCCGTACGGTGCTCGCCGACCTGGAGGGCGAGGACGCCGCGGACTCCGACACGGCCGAGCTCCTCACGTCCGAGCTGGTCGCCAACGCCGTGGAGCACACGCTCGGCAGCGACCCCATCGAGCTGGTCGTGGAGGTCCTGCACACCGGCTGCCAGGTCGAGGTGCATGACCGGGACCCGGTGGCGCCCGGCGCGCTGACCCGGACGCCGCCGGCCGGCCCGCCCGACCCCTTGCAGGAACACGGCCGCGGCCTGCTGCTCATCCGGACGCTCAGCTCGTCCTACGGCCACCGCCCGACCGAGCACGGGAAGGCCGTCTGGTTCACGCTGCCGGCGGGTCCTGCGGACTGAGGGGTCCTTAAAGCTGCTGCGCTCCGAGCCGCGAGCGGCGGCGCCCGTAGGCGGCGTAGACGACTGCCCCCGCCAGCAGGAAGCCCGCGAACTGGAGCCAGGTCCGCCAGCCGGTCCCGTACATCAGGTACACACAGAACCCGACCCCCAGCACAGGGCTGACGGGGAACAGCGGCACCCGGAAAGTGCGCGGGAGCTCCGGGTGGCTGCGGCGCAGCGCGATCACCGCGACGTTCACGGCCACCATCGTGGCCAGCGCCCCGATCGTTGTCAGGTTCACCACCACGTCGAGCGAGGCGAACGCGGCCGGAACGGCGACGACGGTCGCCACGATCCAGGTATTGGAGACCGGCGTCGAGGTCTTCGGGGAGACCTTCTCGAAGACCGCGGGGACCAGCCCGTCGCGGGACATCGACATCAGGATGCGGGTCTGCCCGTACATCACGGCGAGCACCACCGATGCGATGGCGACGACCGCGCCGAACGCGATGACACCGCCGCCGACCGATGAGCCGGTGACCTGGTTGACGATCAGGGAGAGCGCGGCGGGCCGGTCGGCGACGGCGGGCGCCCCGAACGCGCCGATGGCCGCCACGGCGACCGCGCAGTAGAGCACAGTGACGATGCCGATACAGATCATGATCGCGAGCGGGATGTTGCGCCGAGGGTTCCTGACCTCCTCGCCGGCCGTGGTGATCGCGTCGAAGCCGATGTACGAGAAGAACGCGATCGAGGCGCCCGAGGTGATGCCGCCGACACCGTCGGGTGCGAACGGCACCAGGTGGCCGTCCCGGAACGCGGTGAAGGCGATGGCGCAGAAGGCCAGCAGGATGCCGATCTTCAGGACGGCCATCGCGGCCGTGGCGCGGGCGCTCTCCCGGACACCGCGCACCAGCAGCACGGCGGCGAGTCCGATCACCACGACGGCGGGCAGATTGATCACTCCGCCGTCGCCGGGGCCGCTGGAGAGCACGGCCGGCAGCTGCCATCCGGTGAGGCTGTTCAGCAGTTCGTTGAGGTACTGACTCCACCCGACGGCGACCGCGCTCACCGAGATGCCGTACTCCAGGAACAGGCACCAGCCGACCAGGAAGGCGGTGCGCTCGCCGAGCGTGGCGTACGCGAAGGAGTACGAGCTGCCCGACACCGGGATCGCGCCCCCCAGCTCGGCGAAGGAGAACGCCGTGAAGACACAGGTGATCGCGGCGAGCACGAACGAGACCATCACCGCGGGACCCGACTTGGCCACGGTGTCGGAGAGGCCGACGAAGATCCCGGTCCCGACGATGGCCCCGACACCGAAGCACACCAGCTGGAAGAGCCCCATGGTGCGCCGGAGGCCGTGCCCCTCCAGATCCGCGCCGGATTCGGCGATCAGGAGTTCGGGGGACTTGACGCGCAGTCCCGGCGAACGGGGCAGCCGGGGCGGACGCGGTTCTGCGGGGCGGGGGGAACGCATGGGGGCGGGTCTCTTTCCGGACGTGCGCGGAGCGGCGCGCACAGCAGCACACACAGCGAAGTGGGGTTCGAGCGTGCGAGCCCGAACCCCACCAATGGACGACATAGTAGCCGCCTTATCGCATATTCACCCAATTGGGCGTATGACTATCCCTTGCCCGCCAGGGTGGCGACCAGGACGGCCTTGATCGTATGCATCCGGTTCTCCGCCTCGTCGAACACGACCGAGTGCTCCGACTCGAAGACCTCGTCGGTCACCTCGAGCTCGCTCAGCCCGAACTGCGCGTGGATCTCGCGCCCGACCTTGGTACCCAGGTCGTGGAAGGCGGGCAGGCAGTGCAGGAACTTGACCCCCGGGTTGCCGGTGGCGCGCAGCACGTCCATCGTCACGGCGTACGGCCTGAGCGCGGTGATGCGCTCGGCCCAGACCTCCTTCGGCTCCCCCATCGACACCCAGACATCGGTGACGACGAAGTCACAGCCCTGCACGGCCTCGGTGATGTCCTCGGTGAGGGTGACGGTCCCGCCGCTCGCCGCGGCCAGCTTCCGCGCCTGCGCGACGACGTCGTCGGCGGGCCAGTAGGTGCGGGGTGCGGCGATCCGGACGTCGAGTCCGAGGAGCGCACCGGTGATCAGGTAGGAGTTGCCCATGTTGAAGCGGGCGTCGCCGAGATAGGCGAAGGCGATCTGCTCCAGCGGCTTGTCCGTGTGCTCGGTCATGGTGAGCACGTCGGCCAGCATCTGGGTGGGGTGCCAGTCGTCGGTGAGTCCGTTGTAGACGGGGACCCCGGCGTGCTCGGCGAGCTCCTCGACATGCGGCTGGCTGTCACCGCGGTACTCAATGGCGTCGAACATCCGGCCGAGCACCCGGGCGGTGTCCTTGAAGGACTCCTTGTGCCCGATCTGTGAACCGGAGGGGTCGAGGTACGTCGTCGACGCCCCCTGGTCGGCGGCGGCCACCTCGAAGGCGCAGCGCGTCCTGGTCGAGGTCTTCTCGAAGATCAGGGCGATGTTCCGGCCGCGCAGCCGCTGCACTTCGGTGCCCGACTTCTTGGCCGCCTTGAGCTCGGCGGCCAGCTCGACCAGAGCGCGGAACTCCTCCGCGGTGAAGTCGAGCTCCTTGAGGAAGTGGCGGCCTGCGAGGTCTATCGCCATGGTGGCTGCTCCTTGGGGCGCGAATAGAGGGAGAGGGACGGGACGCAATGGAATTCTATGCGATTGAACGCATCACTATACGGTACGCCGTCAAACGGCATCCCGCTGGACCGGGCAGCTCATGCACCGCGGCCCTCCCCTGCCCCGCCCCAGCTCGCTGCCGGGAATCTCGATGACTTCGATGCCCTCCTTGCGCAGATGCGTGTTGGTGGTGAAATTCCGCTCGTACGCCACGACCACACCCGGCTCGACGGCGAGGACGTTGCAGCCGTCGTCCCACTGCTCGCGCTCCGCCGAGTGCACGTCCTGGGTCGCGGTCAGCACCCGGATACCGCTCAGCCCCAGCGCCCCGGCGATGGCGTCGTGCATCCGCTCCGGCGGGTGGTCGGTGACCTTCAACTCCTGGTCACCGTCGCCCGGTTCGATGGTGTACGAGCGGAGCATCCCGAGTCCCGCGTACTGGGTGAAGGTGTCTCCGTCGACCATCGTCATCACGGTGTCCAGATGCATGAACGCCCGCCGCTTGGGCATGTCGAGCGCCACGATGGTGCGCGCGGAGCCGGCCGCGAAGAGTCCGCGGGCCAGCATCTCCACCGCCTGCGGGGTGGTCCGTTCGCTCATCCCGATCAGGACGGCGCCGTTGCCGATGACCAGGACGTCGCCGCCCTCGATCGTGGACGGGTAGTCGACCTGCCCCTGCGACCAGTGGTGGAAGGCGCCCGAGCCGGTGAAGAGCGGGTGGTGGCGGTAGATCGCCTCGAAGTGGACGGTCTCGCGCTGCCTGGCGGGCCAGCGCATCGCGTTGATGGAGACACCGTCGTAGATCCAGGCCGATGTGTCCCGGGTGAACAGGTGGTTCGGCAGCGGATCGAGCAGGAAGTCGTCCAGATCCATCACATGGAAGCGGACCGAGACCGGCTCCCGGTACCGCTCCAGGAACTCCCGTTTGGTCATTCCGCCGACCAGCACCTCCGCCAGGTCACCGACGGACAGGTCGTCGAAGACCGTCCGCAGATGGTGGGTGGCGAGCGGGCCGTACTCCTTCTCGTCGAAGACCCGGTCCAGGATGAGCGTGCGGGCCTCGGGCACCTCCAGCGACTCCCGCAGCAGGTCGTCGAAGAGATGCACCTCCACACCCCGCTCCCGCAGGACGTTGGCGAACCCGTCGTGCTCCTGGCGGGCGCGGCGCACCCACAGCACGTCGTCGAAGAGCAGTGCGTCCTTGTTGCTGGGGGTGAGCCGCTTCAGTTCCAGACCCGGCCGGTGAAGGATGACGCGGCGCAGCGGCCCCGTCTCGGAGTCGACGTGGAATCCCATCCCCCCATCCTGTCCCCGGTCGGCCCCGCTCACCCCTGAAGGTGCGGGGATGAGCGGGGCGTGTCCGGCCGCGCCCGTGTCCGTCTCCCGGGGGCGGGCGCCGCTCAGAGCCTCGGGTCCACCGGCTCCGACTCCAGGGCCAGCACGGCGAAGACCGCCTCATGGATCCGCCAGAGCGGTTCGCCGTCGGCGAGCCGGTCCAGCGCCTCCAGGCCGAGGGCGTACTCGCGCAGGGCGAGGGAGCGCTTGTGGCCGAGGAAGCGCTGACGGAGCCTGGCCAGGTTGTCCGGGCGGGTGTACTCGGGGCCGTAGATGATCCGCAGGTACTCGCGGCCGCGCACCTTGATGCCCGGCTGGACGAGCCGGCCCTTGCCGTCGCGTACCAGCGCCTGGAGCGGTTTGACGACCATGCCCTCACCACCGCGCCCGGTCATCTCCAGCCACCAGTCGGTGCCCGAGCGGACGGACTCCTTGTCGCCCGTGTCGACGATCAGCCGGCGGGTGGTCCGCAGGAGGCCGCTCTGGTCGTGCTCGACCAGCCGGTCGAGCCAGGCCAGCTGCTCGTCGTGGGGTACGGCGGCGAGGGAGCGGCCCTCGGCCGCGAGCAGCTGGAACGGTGCGAGCCGTACGCCGTCCAGGCCGTCCGTCGTCCAGCAGTACCGCCGGTACGCCTCGGTGAAGGCGACCGCGTCATCGGCCCTCGCGCGCTGCCCGGCGAGCAGCCCCCCGACCTCCACGCCCCGCGCGGCGGCGGCTTCCAGTGCCCCGACGACGCCGGGGAACACGGCGCGCGACGCGGCGCCCACCGCCGCGTACTGCTTGCGCAGCAGCCCCGTGGCCTTGAGCGACCAGGGCATCAGTTCCGCGTCGAGCAGCAGCCAGCCGGTGGCCAGTTCGTCCCAGAGTCCGGCGTCGGTGACGGCCGTGCGCAGCCGTCCGAGGATCTCCTCGGTGACGGCGGGGTCGTCGAAGAAGGGGCGGCCGGTCCTGGTGTGCAGCGAACCGGTCGGCCCGGACACCCCGAAGCGCTCACTCGCTGCTTCGGCATCCCGGCAGACGAGGGCGATCGCGCGCGAGCCCATGTGCTTCTCCTCGCACACGACCTTCGCGACACCGTCCGTCCTGTACTGGGCGAAGGCCTCGGCGGGATGTTCCAGATAGCCGTCCAGATGCGAGCTGCCCGTGGGGGACATGGTCGGCGGAAGGTACGCGAGCAGCTGCGGGTCGACCGCGAAACGGCTCATGACCTCCAGCGCCGCCGCCGCGTTCTCCTCGCGGACCGCGACCCGGCCGGTGTGCCGGGTCTCCACGACGCGCCGGCCGCTGACGTCGGCGAGGTCGAGCGGGCGGCCGTCGTGGCCGCCCGGCGCCTCGGTGGTGAGCGGGCGGACCGGTTCGTACCAGACCTGTTCCGCGGGGACGTCGACCAGTTCGCGCTCGGGCCAGCGCAGCGCCGTCATCCGCCCGCCGAAGACCGCGCCGGTGTCCAGGCAGAGGGTGTTGTTGATCCAGCTGGTGCTCGGGACGGGCGTGTGTCCGTAGACGACGGCGGCGCGGCCCCGGTAGTCCTCGGCCCACGGGTAGCGCACGGGCAGGCCGAACTCGTCGGTCTCGCCCGTCGTGTCCCCGTACAGCGCGTGGGAGCGGACCCGGCCGGAGGTGCGGCCGTGGTACTTCTCGGGCAGCCCGGCATGGCAGACGACGAGCCGGCCGCCGTCCAGGACGTAGTGGCTGACGAGCCCGTCGACGAACTCCCGCACCCGCTCGCGGAATTCCGGGTCCCGCGCGTCCTCCTTCTCCAGCTGCTCGATGGTCTCGGCGAGTCCGTGACTGTGCTGGACCTTCCGTCCCCTGAGGTAACGGCCGAGCTTGTTCTCGTGGTTCCCGGGCACACAGAGCGCGTTGCCCGCGGCGACCATCGACATGACCCGGCGCAGCACACCCGGGCTGTCCGGGCCGCGGTCCACCAGGTCGCCGACGAAGACCGCGGTACGGCCTTCGGGGTGCGCACCGTCGGTGTAGCCGAGACGGGTGAGCAGGGATTCCAGTTCGGAGCTGCAGCCGTGGACGTCACCGATGATGTCGAAGGGGCCGGTGAGATGGGTGAGGTCGTTGTACCGCTTCTCCAGGACGACTTCGGCCGCATCGGCCTCCGCCGCGCTGCGCAGGATGTGCACCTTGCGGAAGCCTTCGCGCTCCAGGCCGCGCAGCGAACGGCGCAGTTCGCGGCGGTGCCGCTGGATGACGTGGCGGGGCATACCGGCCCGGCCGGGGCGTACGGCGTTGCGCTCGGCGCACACCTCCTCGGGCAGGTCGAGCACGATCGCGATGGGCAGTACGTCGTGCTCGCGCGCCAGCCGCACCAGCTGCTTGCGGCTCTCGGGCTGCACGTTCGTCGCGTTCCCTGTCAAGTTCTACTGTTCACATCGAGCGAATCCCGGCGGGGCCATGAACGCGGTTGACTCACTGCCTCAGTTGGTGGACGGGGCGCAGCCTGCGGTGCTTAGCGGTCGGTTTCTTCGAGAGGGCTCGGGAATTCCAATCGGGAAGCTGGATCCCCCCAAGGAGCATGGTCGCCTCCGCATGCGCCAAGTAATGTGACTCCGCATGATCGAAGCCGAATATGAGATCAGCGAGGATCTGGTCCGCGACCTGCTGCGGGACCAGCATCCGGACTTGGCCGCGCTGCCCATCCGCGAGGTGGTGGGCGGCTGGGGCAACCAGATGTGGCGCCTCGGGGACGAGTTGGCGGTCCGCATGCAGCGGATGGACACCAACCCGGATCTGCAGCTGAAGGAGCGCCGGTGGCTGCCGACCCTGGCCTCGGGCCTGCCGCTGCCGATCCCGGTCCCCGTGCGGGACGGTGCGCCGTCCGAGCGCTTCCCCAAGATCTGGACCGTCATGACATGGGTTGAGGGCACGCCGCTGGACCACGGCTCGATCACCCGCAGCGACCATGCGGCCGACATCCTGGCGGCCTTCCTCAAGGCACTGCATGTGGAGGCGCCCGCAGAAGCGCCGGACGCCTCGGACCGCGGCGGTCATCCCAAGGAGTGCACGGAAGGCTTTGAGCACTTCCTGAGGGCGGTGGATCTCGGCGACTTCGCGGAGGACGACATCCGGGCCGTGTGGGACGACGCGGCCGCGGCTCCCGGGTGGGAGGGCCCGCGGGTGTGGGTTCACGGCGACTTGCATCCCGCGAACGTCGTCGTCGCGGAGGGGACACTGGCGGGCGTCGTCGACTTCGGCGATGTCTTCGCCGGCGACCCGGCATGGGACCTGGCGGCCGCCTGGGTGCTGCTCCCTGCGGGCGGCTCCTCGCGGTTCTTCGACAGCTATGCGCAGGCGGACGAGGGGGCGGTCCGACGGGCGCGTGGGCTGGCCGCAATGAAGAGTCTGTTCCTGATGCTGATGGGCCAGAACGGGGACCGCGGCCTGCCCGGTGGCAAGCCGAACTGGGGGCCCGCAGGCCGGTCGGCACTTGATCGTGTCCTGAAGGGCCTTTGACACCGGCATCGATCGACCGGGCCTCTCTGGCCGCCGTGCACTCGGCCGCCGCGTCGCTCACCCCCGCTGTCACTTCGAAGCAGCTCCCGCAGTCACGCAGAATGACAGCCCTGGGAGCCTGACGGCTTCAGGCCTTCGGCGGGCGGAGCGGAACGACGTTGTTCGGTGCAGGTGCGTTTCCTGCTTGCCTGTCGTCCTCTTGAGTGAGCACAGCGCTGGCGAGGGCGAGCCTCGTCACCTGCTGGCGGAGCTCTTCGATCTCGGCTCTCTGATTGGCAATGGTCTTCTTCAGCTTGGTGACCGTTTCCCGGAGTCGTTTCTCGGTCTCCGGGACTTGGTGGGTTTCGACGCGGACACGTTCGTAGAACTCGTTCTTCAGGTCGACGTGCCGTTTGAGGAGGGCCATGCGGTGGACGTCGGCCTCGGCGGCGAGGGCGACGACGGTGAGGCTGCCGTTGGAGGCGGTGGCCTGTCCGGTCAGGAGTCGGTCCATGGCCTCGCGGATGCGGGCGCGCTCGTTCTGGTGCTGGTGGTTCATGTGAGGGCCTCTGCGGGGTGCGCGGTGCTGTCGTGGGTGGCGGCCGTCTCGCGGAGTCGGTGGGCGTTGGCCCGCAGGCGTCTGCTGACCGGGCCGGGGGTGTGGGCGGCGAACTGGTCGAGTTCGTTGGCACGTTCACGAAGAAGGCGGGCGTGGGTGTCCGTGCGGACCGTGTTGCCGCAGCCGGGCCGGCAGTCGTACTGCCGTGGGGCGGTCGCGCCGGGCTCTGGCTCGCAGAGCGCGTTGTCGTGCTTGAAGGCACAGATCAGGAACGCGTCGGGGTTGTCGTAGAGCACGATGCCGTCGCGGGCCAGAAAGGTGCTGGCCTTCCTGGCGAAGGTGCGGGGGACAATACGCCCCTCGAAGCGAGGGGTATGGGCGGCGGCGGTCAAGGCTCGGCGGGCTGCGGGCCCGGATACCTTCTCTCCGGCGGCAACGCGGTCACGCAGCCGCGCTGCGGTGTCGGCGGCGGCGAGGGCCGTTTCGACGTCGAGGATGGCGTGGATGCCGCGGCGGCCGCGGGCGCCGTAGCCACTTGAGGTGCGGGCATCGAGGACGGTCCGCATGTGCCCGTACTGAATGGCGAGCGCGATCAACCCTCCGGGACGTCGGGCAATGTGCCAGGCAAGAGATCTTCTGAACCGCCCCAGACCGATCGCGCCGTGGGGATCGTTCGGGATGGCCTGGTCGGACAACTCCTGCGCCCTGGCCTCGCGGTTCACCCAGGTCACGAAGGCTTCGATGCGCAAGGCCAGCGTGGACTTCTTCAGCGCGCCCCCATATCCGTGGCGCGAGTGGAACTCGTGGTGGGCGGTGCCGAGGAGGAGTTCCCCTTCCGGAACCATCCGCTCCAGCACGCGGATGGCGTGGACCACCGGCGTGATCGCGACCCAGGGCACTTGGCGTACTTCACCAGCCGAGATGTGGTTGCCGTCGTCGTCTGTGACGGTCTTGTAG
Organism: Streptomyces sp. NBC_00466; assembly: GCF_041433995.1. Classification (NCBI taxonomy): domain Bacteria; kingdom Bacillati; phylum Actinomycetota; class Actinomycetes; order Kitasatosporales; family Streptomycetaceae; genus Streptomyces; species Streptomyces sp. NBC_00466. Next base: position 793,823 of record NZ_CP107896.1, read on the forward strand.
TGATGGCTGTGGATCAGGTGCTGACCCTCGGCGCCGTCAACGCCTGGTTCGGGGTCGGGGCAGCAGCCGGAACGCAGTCCCTGCATCTCCTGCGGACGCATCCCGGTCAGGTAGAGCAGGACGATCGTCGCGGCCGTACCCAGGTTCCGCATCAGTTCGGCGGCCTCGTTGAAGTCCACATGCTCGCGCCATGGCTTGCCGTTGATCTGCCCGGTGACCGGCACCCGCAGCGGACAGGGCCCTGGCCGCGACGCGGCGATCTCCGCGAGCCCGTGCTGCTTGACGAACCTCCAAACCTGACCGCGGTTGGAGCCGGTGAGTGCGGCGATGTAGGTGGCGGCCACCTGGATCTCGCGTTTGCCAGAGCTCGCCGGCAGCGGGTGACCGGCCCGCGCCATGGGCAGCAACCACTCCTCAAGCCCAGCCCATCCGGCTGGCGTGGCCTTCGTGGCGGCGGCAACGGCGATCAGTCGGCGGCGCTCGGCCCAGGCCGCCAGGATGTCGTCGGCGAACTCGTCGACAAAGCGGATGGCCCAGATCAACAGCGGCCCGAGAACAAGCGGGTCCAACGGCTCCGTCGCGTTCTCCCCGCCCGCGGCCGTCATGGCTGGGGGCAGGAAGTCGTCGACTCCCTCTGTCTCCCATGGAGGTCGGGTGATGCCCGTGGAGCGGGCGCTGAGCTGGTCGAATGCCCACAGGTTCGTCAAACGGACAGCGATGATCGCTGCGGTGTCACGGGACACTCGGACCATGCGCTCGCTTGCATAGGCTCGCCACTGTGTGTCGGTGCAGGCGTGCAGGCTGGTGATCTGGCGTTCGTGCAGCCAGCGGGCGAGGCGCATCCACTCCTGGCAGGTGGCGAGCATATCGGTGCCGCCCGAACGAGATCGCGCCTGGACGCCTCGGGTTTGGAGGTAGGTGGGCCTCAACTGGCCGTTGATCATTGTCCAGGTGGCTAGTTTCACCTGGTCCCGAAGGGGGCCCGGGCAGTTCTTCCAGTGGAGGTTGACCAGACCGGTGCCAGGATTGTCGATGAGCGGCGCCATGGACCACACCTCGTCCTGGTAACGCGAGTTCGGGTGCGTGTTGCCGGGGCTGATCCACTCAGGCAGCACCACGGGACTGTCCGGGCGGGGCATGGCGAGCACGTACGTATCGGTCTCGGCAGCGGTGCCGACGGCGGTCATGGGGCGAGCTCTCCCTTCAGTAGAAGGTGGACCAGGGTGCGGTCCTCGTCGTTCACGCGGGCGAGCGCCGCGTTCCAGGCCACCGGGCCGACCTTGTCGCGCAGGTCCTCAAGACGGAGCACGTGTTCGCTCCACCGCTCGTGCCACGAGCGGTCGGGCAGGACGGAGCGGAGACTGTTCAGCTCTCGGTGCAGCTGGGCGAGCCGTGGGTGATGGCCGGGATGGACACGGGCGTTGGGGCAGGCCAGGCAGAGCATGAAGTCCGCTCCGCAGCCGCCTTGCGCGTCGGGCCAGGGGCTGGACGTCTCGTCCGCGCAGTCCGCGGCCACGGTCTGTCCGTGCCCCGGGTCCGGGGTGTCGGCGATGTCGCCGGCGAACATCACGGCCTGGGCCTGGGCGAGGGCCTCTTTGGCGCCAGCCTCGAAGACGCTCCGCGAGGCCCTTTGAACATGCTCATCTGGCAGCATGTAGATGCTCTCGTGAGTGCCCTGCGCGTGCTGAAGGGGACGCCCCTCTCGTGTCACCGCGGTTCTGCGGGTCCGCTGGAACGGCGCCCCTCCCAGACCATGCGTGATCCCCCAGTGCTGTGCGTCGCCGTTTCCGATACCGAACGACAGAGGGCCCACTGGGCGGGGCCGTTCCGTGTGCTGATGTCGCTTGCTGGGGTAGTGCATACGCGCGACCATCAGAAAGTCGGTGCCGGGCTCCAGCCGGGCGGCAAGAGTCCGTCCGTGTGCGGTGGCCTCCAGCGCCTGAGTGATCAGCCTGCCAGCCGAATCGGCTCCGGAGTCGGTGGCGTTCTCCGTGGAAAACCACCAGCCTCCGCCTTGCCGGCGCTTCTCCACCTGAATCTGGTAGGTCACCGTGGCCGTCCCTCCGGCCGACGGGGCCGTGGTCGGGGCCGGCAACCGGTCATAGACCGATAGATTCCAGCCGAACCGGGCGGTCAACAGCACGGCCAGCGCCGTGAGCTCGGAACGGGAGAGAAACAGCCTGCCCCACGTGCACTCCGAGCCGGTGCCGCCCAGAAGTCGGCGTTCTCTCACGTTCACCGCTCCGCTCGGCGAGACCGTGTGCGGGACGTAGCCGGTCCGCGCAAGGTGGTCGAGAATTTCACCGAGGCGCCCCTCCCTGCTGCCCTCAGTCAGGTCACCGGCCCGCCAGCTCTCCAGCAGGCGTGTGTTCTCACGGATCCGCAGCAGAGCGGTTCGGAACTGCCGCTGTGCCGCCAGCAGCACCCGCTCCCGCTCATCCTCTCCGTACGACTGCTTGATCGGCACCTGCTTAGGAATGCGGCGAGCCAGTTCCTCACCCACCGGCCCGCCGGCCAGCCTCGGATCCGCCCGCAGCAACGGCCTCACCTGACGCAGCACACTCTTCCCGCTGTTGGTGCCGATGTGCGCCGCGCGCCAGCGCTTGAGCATGGCGGTGGTCAGATCCCCCAGGTCTTCCGGGGGATGCTCCAGCTCGGAGACGAAGCGCGCGAACGCCTTCACCGTGATCCAGGAAGCCTGCGCGGTCATATGACTGTTCCAGCCCGCAGACCGGGCCGCGAAGACCCTGGCCAGTGACCGCTGCATCAGCTCGGCAACCGGCAACTCGGCGAAGTCGAACGGCATCTCGTATCCGGCCTTGTTGACGACCGCCACCACGAGCCCGTCGGGAGCCAGCGGCGGCTCGGTGCGGTGATCGGCCGGCGGCAAGGCGGCTCGCCGTCCCCGCCCGGTCACCGGGCCGCCTCAAGGACAGCGTCGATGTCCTGGATGCCCTGCGACTCCCGGGCGAGCCGGGTGAACACACCCTCCAGGTCCTCGACCTGCTGTTCCTCCTCACCGACGGGTTCGGCCGCAGCCAGGATCGACTCCAGTTGCAGGTGCGCGACCGGCGCGAGGTAGTGCCGTTTCGTCACCTCCACGTCCGCATGACCGAGGAGGGTCTTCACCAGCCACCACGGATCGCCGAACAGCAACGCGAAGTCCCGCCGGTCCGCGGCCGAGAGCCCATAGCGTGTCTCCACCAGCTGGTTCAGCAAGACCAGCATGTAGAGGGCCATCGAATGACGCGCGGCGTGCGGCGTGGCGTACGGGCTCTTGCCGCGTACCTCCGCCAGCCGGAAATCCCGCTCGACCTCCCGTTCTCCCACGGTGAGCAGGACTTCCTCACAGCGCAGGTTCGCCGCCCTGAACACGCCGTTCCACCGGTCCGGGGCCATCGGCAGGCCCTGCTCCGTCAGCCACAACCACGCCGGCTCCGGCCCGTCCGGGCCATCCAGGAACAGCCACTGCCGCTCACGCCATCCCAGACGGCTGAGTTCTTGCTCACCGGCGACGCCGTTCGCGTCGACCCACTCGATCTTCGGTCTCAGGCCCCGCGTCACCTTCGTGACCAGCCGCATCATGGGCAGCCGCTCGTAGCGGCCTTCCGCCTGGGCGCGCTGCACCGCCCACGCGCGCTCCGACTCGACGTATGCCTCGGCCTGGCCGACCGCGTCCACCGACACGTAGAAGACCCGGCTCTGCTTCGACCGCGTGACCGCCGCGGCGACGCGGCCATGGCAGTAGCGGCCGAACCGCAAGCGCTGGCTGGGCAGTTCGAAGGTGAGCAGCGAACCACCCTCCTGCCGGCGCAGGCCGGAGCTGAGCAGCAGCTGCACGAAGCTGGTGTTGCGCAACTCCGTCCGCGACTCCCACCCTGGCACCGGCATTCCTGTACGACTGAGGCCGCGGAGCCCGATGTCCGACCACAGACCCCAGGTCCGCGGCGTCAGCCACAGCACCCGCGAGCTCACCGAGTCCGCCGCCCGGTCCCCGCGCCGCACGATGTCCACCGGCATCGGGGCCACCTTCGCCCACCGGAACAGCTTGGTGAACGCGGCCGCCTCACGGTTCCACTTCGTCCCGCTGATTTGGCGCGGATTCTGCGGAGCCCGGCATCTCCAGTGCCGGTAGTCCGCCAAGTCCTGCCTGGTCGCCTGCTTCCATAGAACTCCGCGCGAGGACAGGAAAGTCAACAACGGCCGGATATCCGTCGCGTAATTCCGCTTGGTTTCCCGCTCCAGATCCCGGAATTCGACGGACCGAACGAAATACAGCAGGTCCCGGTCCACCGTTCCGTCCGGCGCCACGAACACCGGATCACCAGGCCGCAGACCGATCCGGGCGACCTCGACCGGCAGGTCCCGTATCCCAAGGACACCCTCAGGCGGCAGCGATCCCCACTGCCCCGGATCGGGCACCCACACCACGTACCAGTCGTGCAACTGACGCCTCCCCTGACGCTTGAACACGCCCAATCATCAGGGAAGTGGCGTCCACCACGGTCAGCCGCCCGGCGGCCAGCCGCTTCCCGGCGATGTAGTGGAGGACGTCGAAGGCGTCGCCGCTGGCGCTCTGGTCGTTCTCGTCGTCGGCCACCAGGCCGCGGCAGAAGTCCGACGAGATGATCTCGGTGGGCTTGAAGTGCCGGTGCGCGAAGGTGGACTTGCCCGAACCGGTGGCCCCGATGAGGACCACGAGGGAGAGGTCGGTCACCGGGAGGACGCGCGGGCCGGGACTTGCAGCGCTGCTGGTGTCGCCGCTGCTTCTGGTGTAGTCAGTACCGCTCATGCCGCTTCCGCCTCCTTCGGGGCTGTGGTGGATTCCTGGGCTGTCGTGTATCCCGGAACTGTCGTGGATCCCGGAGCCGCGGCGGACTTCGAGGTCATGGTGAACACGGCGAGCTGGGTCGGCGGGCCCACCTCGGGGTCGTCGGGCCCCACGGCCCTGAACTCCACGCCGTATCCGTGCCGTTCGGCCACCTTTCCGGCCCAGCCCCGGAACTCCTCGCGGGTCCACTCGAAACGGTGGTCCCCGTGGCGCGCCTGCCCGGCGGGCAGGCTCTCCCAGCGCACGTTGTACTCGACGTTCGGCGTGGTCACCAGGACGGTCTGCGGCCGCGCGGCGCCGAAGACCGCGTACTCCAGCGCGGGCAGCCGCTCCGGGTCGACATGCTCGATGACCTCGCTCAGCACCGCGGCGTCGTACCGCCTGAGCCGCTTGTCGGTGTACGCGAGAGAGCCCTGGATGAGCTTCACCCGGGCCGCACGGCGCTCGCCGAGCTGGTCCAGACGGAGCCTGCGGGCCGCGATGTTCAGCGCGCGCATCGACACATCCATGCCGACGACTTCGGTGAAGCGGGTGTCCTTCAGCAGCTCCTGCACCAACTGGCCCTGGCCGCAGCCCAGGTCGAGCACCCGGCCCGCGCCGGCCGTGCGCAGCGCGTCCAGGATCGCCGCACGGCGCTGCGCCGCCAGCGGTACCGGCTTCTCCTCGGTGTCCGTGGTCTCGTCGACGGCGTTGTCGATCGACTCGACCTCGGTGTCGTCGGCCTCCGCAAGCCGCACCAGCTCAAGGGCCTCCATCGCCTGCCGGGTCAGTCCCCAGCGCCGCGACAGATAGCGGCTGGTGATCAGTTTCTGCTCGGGGTGCCCGGCCAGCCAGCCCTCGCCCGCGCGCAGCAGTTTGCCGACCTCGTCGGGTGCCACCCAGTAGTGCTTGGCGTCATCGAGGACGGGCAGCAGCACATAGAGCTGGCGCAGCGCGTCGGCGAGCCGCAGCTCGCCTTCGAGCACGAGACGCACGTACCGCGATTCGCCCCACTCCGGGAACTTCTCGTCCAGGGCGACCGGCTCCGCCTTCACCCGCTCCCAGCCGAGCGGGGCGAAGAGCCTGTGCACCAGGCCCGGGCCACCGCCGGCGGGCAGCGCGGGCACCTCGATCCGCAGCGGCATCGGGGTCTCGGCCCGCTCCGGGAGCGCGGTGCACACGCCGCGCAGAGCGCTCTTGAAGACCGTGGTCATGGCGACGGACAGCAGCGAGGACGCGGCGTACGGCCGGTCGTTGACGTACTGGGCGAGCGCCGCGTCGGGTGCGCCGCCGCGCCCCTTGCCCTTGCCGCGCCGTACCAGCGCCACCGGGTCCACCTCCAGCAGCAGCGCGGCCGTGCAGCGCTCGGCGGTGGCCTCCGGATAGAAGACGTGCGCCGTGCCGTGCGAGGTGGAGAACGCCTGCGCCTTGTCGGGATGCTTGTGCAGCAGGAAGCCGAGGTCGGTGGCGGGGCGCTCTGGGGTGCCGGTGGTGCTGATCGTCAGGAACACGGGTCCGAGTATCACCCGGTTGGCCGGGCCCGACCAGAGGTTTTCATGGTCTTCGAGGCGGCTTCCGGAGCCGTGCCAGTGCCGCGATCTCCGCCGGGCCGACCCGGCAGCAGCCGCCGATCAGTCTGGCTCCTGCCTGCTCCCAGCCGTCCACCTTCGCGGCCGCGAAGGTGGAGCGGCCACGCCAGCCGCGGCCCTCCGCGTCCCACTGCTCGCCACTGTTCGGATAGACCACGACGGGCTTGCCGGTGGCCGACGACGCGAGCTCCACGGCCCGGTCCACGTCCCCCGACACACAGCAGTTCACGCCCACGGCGACGACCTGGTCCCGGCCCGCCGCGAGTGCGAAGGCCTCGGCCAGCGGCTGCCCGGCCCGGGTGCGCTCACCTGTGACGCTGTACGAGAGCCAGACCGGCGTCCCGGATCCGGCGGCCGCCCGCAGCAGCGCCTCGGCCTCGTCGGTGTCCGGCACCGTCTCCAGCGCGAGCACATCGGGACCGGCCGCGGCCAGCGCCTCGATCCGCGGCCGGTGGAAACGCTCCAGCTCCCGGACGGTGAGCCCGTACCGCCCGCGGTACTCACTGCCGTCGGCGAGCATCGCGCCGTAGGGACCGACGGAGGCGGCGACCCAGACCTCGCGGTCCGCCGTCCCGGTGGCCTCCCGGGCCAGCAGCACACTGCGGGCCAGCAGCCCGGCGGCCTCGGCCCGGCCGACGCCGCGCCGCGCGAAGCCCTCGAACGTGGCCTGGTAGCTCGCGGTGATGAGCACCTGGGCGCCCGCCCGTACATAGGCCGTGTGCGCCGCCACGATCTGCTGGGGATCGTCGGCGAGCAGCCGCGCCGACCAGAGCGCGTCGGAGAGATCACAGCCCTGCGCCTCCAGCTGGTTGGAGAGTCCACCGTCAAGGACGACGGTGGACTCGGCCAGCGCGGCGGCGAGTGTACGGACGGGGCGCACTACGTCAGCTGGGAGAGGACCTGCGAGGAGATCAGCTCCAGGTGGTCCAGATCGTCGAGGTCGAGCACCTGGAGGTAGATGCGTGACGCACCGATGGCCTCATAGCGGCCGATCTTGTCCACGACCTGGGCGGGCGAGCCGCCGAGCCCGTTCGCCTTCACGTCCGCCGTGTCACGCCCGATGGCCTCCGCGCGGCGCGCCACCTCGGCATCGTCCTTGCCGACACAGACGACCAGCGCGTTGGAGTACACCAGGTCGTCCGCCCGGCCGGCCGCCTTGGCCGCTTCCCTGACCCGTCCGAACTGCCGCTCGCTGTCCTCGATCGAGGCGAACGGGATATTGAACTCATCGGCGTACCGCGCGGCGAGCCGCGGGGTACGGGTCGCCCCGTGCCCGCCGATCAGCACAGGCACCTTCGCCTGGGCGGGCTTGGGCAGCGCGGGCGAGTCGCTGAGCTGGTAATAGGTGCCGTCATAGCTGAAGGTCTCACCGACCCTGGTCTCCCAGAGCCCGGTGATGATGGCCAGCTGCTCCTCCAGGCGGCCGAACTTCTCCCTGGGGAACGGAATCCCGTACGCCCGGTGCTCCTCCTCGAACCAGCCCGCGCCCAGGCCCAGTTCGACGCGGCCTCCGGACATCTGGTCGACCTGCGCCACCTGAATGGCGAGGACACCGGGCAGCCGGAACGTGCCCGCCGTCATCAGCGTCCCGAGACGGATCCGCCGGGTCTCACGGGCGAGACCGGCCAGCGTGATCCAGGCGTCGGTGGGGCCGGGGAGGCCGTCCCCCGATCCCATCCGCAGATAGTGGTCCGAGCGGTAGAAGGCATCGAAGCCGAGGTCCTCGGTTGCCTTGGCGACGGTCAGCAGAGTGTCATAGCTCGCCCCTTGCTGGGGCTCAGTGAAGATTCGAAGATCCATGCATCCATCCTGCACCTTCGACCGCCCCCCGACGCCTCCCGCAGTGCCCGCCGGGCTGGTGTCCGGCGATTCCCCGCACCGCCACCGGGAGACCACCGACCCGACCGGTCGGGCCCGCCTGCACCCGTCTCGCCCCTCCCCGCGGAACAACCCCCGTCTCCACCCGCGTCTCCGCCTCACACCCTGGGGCCTCCCCCTCCCCCTCCCCTCTCCCTCCGGCTCTACCTCGGGGTCCTCTCCGCGTCCCGCTCCTCCAGCTTCCGCAGCATTCCGCGCACCCGGTCACCCGACTCGTCCGCCGCGTCCATTGCCTCGATGCACTGCCAGTAGACCGACTCCTCGTCGGTCCCGCAGGCGACACCGACCAGGGCGATCCCCACCTCGCCGAGCAGCACCCCGAGCGCCGTCAACACCTCCCGCACATCGGATACTTCGGTCAGCTGCGCGGCTCGTATCAGTCCGCCGCGCACCGTCGGCACTTCGAGCGCCCCGCAGCCCCGGCCGCCCGATTCGCTGAGCGCCCGCGCTTCGGCCCGCAGCTCCTGCGGACCGCGCAGCGCCAGATGCCCGCCCACGGCGCCGGAGAGCGCCTGCGCCTGCCAGGCCTCCACCATGGTGTCCCGTTCCGGAAGGCTCCGTGCCAGAGCGTCCCGGCTGATTGCGATGAGCCGCACCCCGTCCATCCCTGTCCCCGTTCGTATGACTTACCGTCTCCCCTTTCATTACCCAGAGTGAGGGTGGATGGACCATAAAGCCAGAGGAATTCGGAAATCTGTGGACGCAAGACGCATTGTTGATAACTCACTCACTCCGGAGAGTGACGATCCACGGTGCGCTTCGCTGGAAAACGTGACTCATTTCGGTCAATTTTGTCCGAAAGTGCCGTAAGGACATCGATCTCCAGCACCTCGCAGAACTGCAGCAGATACGCGAAAACATCGGCGACCTCGTCCGCCACCCGGTGCGCCGACCCGGGATCGTCCATCACCCGCGCCGACTCCTCGGGCGTCAGCCACTGAAAGATCTCGACCAGTTCGGACGCCTCGACGCTCAGCGCCGCGGCCAGGTTCTTCGGTGTGTGGTACGGCTGCCAGTCCCGCGCCGCGGCGAACTCGGCCAGCCTGCGCTGCAATTGCGCTACATCCAGTTCAGTCACGCGCCCAGGTCTACCACCGAGACACCCGCCAGCTCACCGGCCCACCGGGCGTCCGACGCCGTGCCCACCACCCTGATGTGGCCCTGGCCGCAGATCGCCGCGGCGAGCGCGGTGAGCTCGCGCGCCTGCCGCGGATCGAGGGAGCGGTCGAACCCGTCGGCCAGCACTGTCAGCGACTGCATCGCGGGCGGCACCTCACCCGCGGGATCCACCGCGAGCACGCCGGGCCCGGTGAGCAGCACAAGTGCGAGCGCGAGATAGCGCAGTTCGCCCTCGCCCAGCCGCTCCACCGGTGTGCCCGCACCACTGCCCCGGCCGAGCACCGCCCGTACCCGCCCGTCGGTCAGCTCCTTCGCCACGAGCCCCGCCACCGGCCCCGCGCACCCCGCACGCGCCGCGGCGACCAGCTGCCGGTGCCGGTTCGCGCACTCGGACTGGGTGCGGTACAGCACCGAAGCCAGGTTGTCGCACCCCCGCCGCAGCAGCCCCGCACCGGCGGCCACCGGACGGCGCATCCGGTGCGGCTGGGGGTCGCAGGCGAAGACCGAGCGCAGCGCCACCACCACCTGCTCGGCAGCGGCCAGCACCTTCAGCTGTCCGTCCGTCTTGCCCGCCACCCGCAGCGGAAGCAGCGCGGTCCCCATCCGGTCGTCGGGCAGCGGCGCCCGGGTCACCGGGACCGCGCCCGCCGTGTGCCAGGCGGCCTGCACCGTCCTGCGGGCCGGATCACGCAGCGCCGTGGAGAGCAGCAACTGACCGTCGGCGGTGAGCCGTTCGCCCACCACACGCAGTTCGGGCTCGGCCTGCACCGCCAGATCGAGGTGTACGGGGCCGGCCAGGCCGTCGACGGTGCAGCCGATCCGGAATCCCCGCCGCCCCTGCGCGTCCGCGCCGGCCCACTCCGGGACACAGCTGCCCGGGTCCTCGAAGACCTCACCGAGCTCGTCCCCCGCGCCGAGCCGCGCCAGCGCCTCGTACACCTGGAGCGCGCTCGTCTTACCGCTCCCGCTCGCCCCGGTGAACAGGGTCAGCGGGGCGAGCGGGAAGGCGGCGGCGCGGTGCGACTTGAAAGCCGAAAGCCGCAGTTCGGTGACCGTGGGGCGTGCGTAGGTTGCGTCCATGGTCCGGACCGTACGCACGCGTCACGGTGGCGAACCGTTCCGCCTGCATGACCTTCCTACGATCGGGGGACTGCGGCCGCCGCGATCCCCTCCACCTCCATGCCGGCCGGGGCCAGCAGGAAGACGTTCTTGTCGACCCGGTGCATCCCGCTGCCGAGGCCGAAGACCACGCCGCTGCTGAAGTCCAGGATGCGCTTGGCCACTTCGGTCTCCGCCCCGGTCAGGTCGAGCAGCACCGGCACCTGCCCGACGAGGTACTCGGCGACTTCACGGGCGTCCGCGAAGACCTGGACGCGCAGGACCACGAAACGGCGCTGCTCGGCCGCGTACTCGTTGGGGATCGTCTCGTGATCGACTCGCGAGGGCCATTCGTTGCGCCCGCGCAGCGGCACCACCTGGGCGAGCCCCTCCCACTGCTCGTCGGTGACGTCGTACTCGTCGTACCTGCTCACCGGACCACCTCGGCTGGACTTTCTATCTGCATCAGCCAATTCTGACCCCCTTCACCCGTTCGGCCCAACACCGACACGGATGAGTGCCTTGATCAGCGCCGGGTGTGAGCGCACTCACTCCGCATACTCACTCCGCGAGAGCCTCCAGCGCATCGGCCACCGAGGCGAAGAACCGGGTGTGGGATCTGGCGCTGTCCGGGGCTTCCGGGTTCCACGGCAGGACCCGGGCGCAGCCGATGAGGCGCAGCCAGTCGTGGTTGCCGCGCAGTTCACCGAGGGATGTGGCGTTCGACCGGACGTCCGCGAGCACGACACCGGGGCGCAGCGCCGCCGCCTCCGCCCAGCTGACGGTGGCCCAGTTCGCACCCGCGCCGTCGGGCGGCCGCACCATGCCGACGCCGTGCTCCGTCAGCTCGCGCAACTCGGGCCAGGCGCCTGGGCGTGCCAGATGCACCTGGTCGGGTCCGGCGGGCGAGAGCGCGAGCACCCCCGGCCGGGACGGCAGGTCCGCCGCCAGGCGGAGCCGCTGGTGTGCGGCGTCCAGCGCCTGCTGCTGTTCTCCGTCGCCGCGGGCCCCCAGCGAACGGGCGAGCGCGCCGAACCGGCCCCTGATCCCGTCCAGCGTGTGGGTCTGCCCCACGTCGATGACCACGACGGGAACCTGCTCCCCCAGATGTTTGGCGGTGTCCGGGTCCAGTCCGTACACCTGGCCGCCGCCGTAGCTGACCGCCACCACGAGGTCCGGGCCGCCGCTGAGCAGGGTGTCCAGGTCCAGTGTGCCGCCCGCCCCCAGATAGCGGACGTCGTCGGGCGGCAGCGACCCTGCCTTCGCCGGGTCGACCGCCGCCCCGTCGTGCAGTGAGCCGAAGACCGCGTGCGGGGCCAGTCCGTGGTCCCACAGAGTGGCTCCGGCCCGGATGTACGCCGTCACTCTCGACGGTGTCCGCGCGGCCGTCGACAGCTGTCCACGGTCGTCGGAGAACTGCCAGCCTGCTGGTTCCATGACGTTTCGCGCCCCCTCCGGGTCAGCGCCGTCCGGCCTTCCGGGCGCCGCACACCCGTACCTGCCCAGCGCGTCTGTACGGCATTCGGAGCGGGTACGGCATTCCGGGCCGGCCGGTCGGCCCACGTCCGGGATCCGCGCACCGCCGGGATCCGCGCACGTACGGGATCCGCGCACCGCCGGGATTCGCGCACCACCCCGTACTCGGCCACGGTTGAGTAGCGGTACTCACGTCACGGCCGCCCGGTTCCGGCAGTCTGGAAGCAACGGGAAGCAGCGGGAAGCGGGGGAACGCGACCCACGAACACGCATACGCGGGGCCTGCGGTGACAGGCAGGAGCGGCATCCCGGTCACAACGACACGACGGTGGTGGAGAGACGATGAACGGCAAGAACCTGGTGCGGCGGATCGGCCGGACAGTGGCGGGTGACTGGGTCTCGCGCGGGTACCTCGTGGTCATCGCGGCCCTGCTGGTCTGGGTGTGGGTGGACACCACACTGGTCTCACACCCGGACGCGTCGTTCTCCGGCGTGTACCCGATCCTGCTCACCATGCCGACCAGCCTGCTTCTGCTGCTGCCGGGCGTCGGGGCACCGCTGATGTGGGTCGTGCTCGTGGCGGCGGCTCTGGTCAACTCGACGGTCATCAGCCTGACCGTCCGCCGGGCCTTCGGACACGGGCAGGGTCACGGGCCCAGCAGCAGCCGCCGCGTCGGCCCCGGTGCGGCCTCGACCCGGTGACGTACCCATTGACGTACCCGTGACGTGCCCGGCCGGAGGACCCGGCCCCTGCCGGACCCGCCCGCCCGGTGCCGTCCGCCCGGTCCCGTCCGCGTTGCCCGGGCGGGCGGATGCGGGAGAATGACGACATGCAGAGACTCTCTCTCGAAGCCCTGGCCCGCCAGCAGATCGAACTGGCGGCCACGGCCGGTGGCGGTCACACAGCGGACACCGTCTACGGCGGTCATGAGAAGGTCCTGCGCCAGACGGTCATCGGGATGACGCGCGGCTCGCACCTCGCCGAGCACGAGAATCCCGGCGAGGCCACGGTGCAGGTACTGCACGGCCGGGTACGGCTCTCGGCGGGCGACCTGTCCTGGGAGGGCCGTCAGGGCGACCTGATCATCGTGCCCGACAACCGCCACCGGGTGGAGGCCCTGGAGGACTCCGCCCTTCTGCTGACCGTGGCCAAACTGCTCTGACGGCACCGGACGCACCGCCTGACGGGCGGACCGTAGCTGCGGCACCGGAGCCGGTGCCGGTGCCGGTGCCGGTGCCGGTGCGGGGTAGCCTCAGCGGCCGGAATGTTTCGGCCGAACGGGCAGCGGGGGTACGGCAGTGAGCGGCGAGCACGATGGTATACCGGGAGAACCCCAACGCGTCCGGCCGGAACGGTCGTTGGGCAGGCTGCCCGCGGTCGTCAGAGGCGGCGCGACCCTCGCCCTGCTGATCGCGGTGGCAGCGGTGGGCCTGCTGTTCCTGCCGATGTCCCCGACGGTGCCCGATCCTTTCGAGCGCGCCGATGTCAACTCCACCGTGCAGGTGACCTGCGGCTCGGTTCTCAACCCTGCGGGCGACGACGCGCTGGCGGACCACCGCGACACCGCGCCGGCCTGCGGATCCGCCCGCGTCCAGCGCGCGGGATGGTCAGGCGTGGGGCTCGGCGCCGCCTTCGTCGTGCTGGTGCTGTCACTGCTCATGGGCGACGGGTTGTCCGACGACCCCGCGACGGCCCAGGAGCGGCCCGGCGTCACACCGGGGCAGGGCGGCACGGACACCAGGTAGTTCATGGTGCCGGCTTGGTGCGCCTCACTCCGGGCCGGTGCGGGCGTCCGGTTCCGAGACGACATCGAGCAACAGCGGCAGAAACGTGACAGCCAGGTGCTCCGGGGCCAGGGTGTCCGATTCGACGAGGCTCTGGGTCAGCGCCCCTTCGTGAATGGCGGTCGTCAGGCGGGCCAGCGAGTCGAGGTCGACGGTCGGTGTGCGGCCGAGGCGCTCGAAGAGACGGCTCAGGAGGGCGACGATCCGTTCGCGCAGAAGGCGGTCGTGCTCCGCCAGCGTGCGGGCCGCCTCGGGATGCCGGATGGCGTGCAGGGTGAACTCCGTCGACAGCAGGAACCACCCGCGCTCGGCCTCGTCGACGGCGCTCATGCGGGTGATCAGGGTCCGCAGCGGATCGTCCATGGTGTCGGGCACGGCGTCGGGCATGGTGTCGAGTTCGTCGACCGCTTGGGCCAGCCGCTCGGTCACCCGCTGTGCCTGCAGGTCGAACAACGCGAAGAACAGCTCTTCCTTGGTGCGGAAGTTGGAGTAGAACGCCCCCCGCGTCAGCCCGGCACGCTCGCAGATCACCTCGATGGAGGCCCCGTAGAAACCGCGCTCGGCGAAGGTCTCCCGGGCCGCTTCGAGCAACCGCGCGGTGGTCTGCGGGCGGCGCTTGGTGGGCCCCTTCGGCATGGATTCCCTCCCGGCCATTGACACCTCGGTGCGACTCTCCGCATGATACAGCACTGTATCCGATACAGATCTGCATCCGATACGACTCCGTATCTCACGCGTCAACACGTTCACGTACCCCGATCGGTACTCACCGGTACCAATTCACCGGTACTCACCGGTACTCATCGGTACTCGACGAGGAGGCCACTCCATGAAGACGTCCACCGCAGCACCGCACCCCGGCATCGGTCCGGTCCCGCCCGGATTCGAGGCGATGCTCCCGCCCACGTTCGACTCCGTGGCCGAGGAGCGGCTGCACCGCAAGCAGGAACTCGCCGCCGCGTTCCGCCTGTTCGGCATGTTCGGGTTCTCCGAGGGCGTGGCCGGCCACATCACCGCGCGCGACCCGGAGAACCCCGACTGGTTCTGGGTGAACCCCTTCGGGATGAGCTTCCGCCAGATCAAGGTCTCCGACCTCATCCTGGTCGACCACGCCGGCGCCGTCGTCGAGGGCCGGCGCCCCGTCAACCGTGCCGCCTTCTGCATCCACTCCGAGGTTCACCGGGCCCGCCCGGACGTCGTGGCCGCCGCTCACGCCCATTCCGTCCACGGCAAGGCGTTCTCCACGCTGCGCCGGCGCCTCGACCCGCTCACCCAGGACGCCTGCGCCTTCTTCGAGGACCACGGGCTCTACGAGGACTTCCGCGGCGTCGTCAACGACACGGAGGAGGGCCGCAGGATCGGCGCGGCGCTCGGCCCGCACAAGGCCGTGGTCCTCGCCAACCACGGTCTGCTGACGGTCGGACAGAGCGTGGCCGAGGCGGCCTGGTGGTTCATCACGATGGAACGCTCCTGCCAGGCACAGCTGCTGGCGATGGCGGCCGGCACCCCGTACTCCATCGACCGGGAGACCGCCCTCCAGGTGCGGGAGCAGATCGGCAGCCCGCTGTCGGGCTGGTTCCAGCTGCGCCCGCTGTGGGACCAGATCACCGAGGAGCAGCCGGACCTGTTCGACTGACGGCCGGAGCGGCCGGCTCACCTCCGGGAGAACGCGGTGTGGCGGTCCCGCCGCTCCTCGGCGCCATCGCCGAAGCGGCCACTTCCGAAGTCGCCTTCGCCGTACTCGCCCCCGGCCCGGTCCTCACCATCGTGAGGGCCCTTCTCACACCGCAGGACACGCACGGTTTCACCACTGCCCTGCTCCGCACCACCCCGCCCGGCCTGTCCGTCCGTATCGCGAAGGAATCTCAATGATCGTGTCAAGCCGCCTGCGTGACCGGTGGGGCGGAGGTGAAGAGCCTTCCGTCACGCAGCATCGCCCAGAGCACGTCGATCCGGCGTCGGGCGAGCGCGAGCAGGGCCTGGGTGTGCAGCAGTCCTTCGCCCCGCTTCTTGAGGTAGTAGTCCCGGGAGGGACCGGGTCGCATCATCGCGGTCTGTGCGGCCATGTAGAAGACGTGTCGCAGGCGACGGTTGTAGCGCTTGGGCCGGTGGTGGTTTCCGGTGCGGCGGCCGGAGTCCCGGGGCACCGGTGCCAGGCCGGCGTGCGAGGCCAGGCGGCCCGCATCGCGGTAGCCGGACAGGTCACCGACGATGGCGACGAACTCGGCACCGAGGATCGGGCCCATGCCGGGCATGGACTCGATGATCTCCGCACGGTCGTCGGATCGGAAGGTCTCGCGGATCTCCCGGTCGTTGTCCTTGATCCGCTCGTCCAGGGCCAGGAGCTGGTGAGCGAGATCGCAGACCAGTTTCGCAGCCCGCTTCTCGCCGGGCAGCGTGATCTGCTGGGACCGGGCGGCCTCGAATGCCCTGGCCGCTACGGTGTCGGCGCCGCGGACCTTGCGTCGTTCCAGCCAGGTGGTCAGCCGCTTGACGCCAATCCGGCGCAGGGCGGCCGGGGTCTGGTACTCGGTCAGCATGACGACCGGGCCCTTGGCCGAGGAGTAGTCGAAGGCACGTTCCAGTGCGGGGCAGATGCCGACCAGCAGGTCGCGGAGCCGGTTGATGATCCTGACCCGGTCGGCGATCAGATCGGCCCGGTAGTTCGTCAGCACCCTCAGATCCGAGACCAGCTCGGGGGGTGTGTCGAGGGGAGCGAAGTCCCGCCGCATGCGGGCCTGGTCGGCGATGACCCGGGCGTCCTTGGCATCGGTCTTCCCCTCGCCCTTGTAGGCGCCGGTCATGCGGTTGACGGTCCGCCCGGGCACGTAGACAACCTGCTGGCCGTGCGCGACCAGCAGGGCCACGAGCAGGGTGGAAGCCCGGCCGGAGATGTCCACCGCCCACCGCACCTCGTCCGCCTTCTCGCGGGCGGTCTCGATCAGGGTGAGGATCTGCGTCTCGTCGTTGATGACCTTTGTGGAGAACAGCGTCTCGCCGTCCGCGTCGAGGGCCACGGCCCAGTGGTGTCCCTTGCCGGCGTCGATGCCGACCCATATCCGCCTGCCAGACGTGCTCAAAGCCGTCGCTCCATGTCCCTCGTGACCAGCACTTCACGGTCCGAAGAACACCCCGCCGACAGGTCCCTAACCAGCGATAACCGCAGTTCTCAATCAGTGGTCGGAGCGTCCCGGAGGACCGGGCGGCCATTCCTTCCAAGTCATCAACGACAGACCCTCATCAGCCACACCCGGTCCTCCCGGACCGCCTCACATTCTTAGGGAGCCCTCATGACGACCGCACCGCCCAGTGCCCTCCTGGTCGGCCTGGACCGGCAACTGCCGGATCTGACCGCCTTGTACCGCGATCTGCACGCCCAACCGGAGCTGTCCCACCAGGAGTTCCGCACCGCGGGCGTCGTCGCCGCCCGGCTGCGTGCCCAGGGGTGGCAGGTCACCGAAGGCGTCGGCGGCACCGGTGTGGTCGGCGTGCTGACCAACGGGGACGGGCCCGTGGTGCTGTTGCGCGCAGACATGGACGCGCTGCCCGTACGGGAGGAGACCGGTCTGCCCTACGCCTCCACGGCGACCGGCACCGACCCGGACGGCAACGAGGTGCCCGTCATGCACGCCTGCGGGCACGACCTGCACGTGACCTGCCTGCTGGGAGCCTGCGGGCAGCTCGCCGGCCACCGCCACGCCTGGCGGGGCACGGTCGTGGCCGTCTTCCAGCCGGCCGAGGAGGACTGCGGGGCCCCGGCGATGGTCGCGGACGGGTTCCTCGACCGGTTCCCGCGCCCGGACGTCTGCCTGGCCCAGCATGCGGCGCCCGCGCCGGTGGGCATAGTCGGCACCCGGCCCGGCACGGTGATGGCCGCGTCGGACGCGCTGGCCGTCCGGCTGTTCGGCAGAGGCGGGCACGGATCGACCCCGGCGGCCACCGTCGACCCCGTCGTCATGGCTTCCGCTGTCGTGATGAGGCTGCAGACGGTCGTCGCCCGCGAGGTACCCGCGGACCAACTGGCCGTCCTCACCGTGGGATCGATCCACGCGGGCACCCGGGAGAACGTCATTGCCGACACCGCCGACCTCAGGATCAGCGTCAGGAGCGCGACCCCGGCCGTACGCGGCCGCCTCCTCTCGGCGATCCGGCGGATCGTCCACGCCGAAGCCGCAGCTTCGGGCGCGCCGAAGGAACCCGAGATCACCGCCCTGGCCGAATTCCCCGTGACCGTCAACGATCCGGAGGCCACCGAGACCGTACTGGGTGCGTTCCGCGCCACGCTCGCGTCCCCGAGCGTGATCGCACTGCCCCAGCCCCTCACCGGCAGCGAGGATTTCGGGGCCTTCGGTGCGGCGCTCGGCGCGCCATCGGTGTACTGGATCTTCGGCGCTCTCGACCCCGCGGCGTTCGGTGACGCCGACCTGTCGGCCGACGGGGTTCCCGCGGAGATACCGCACAACCACTCCCCGCGGTTCGCCCCGGTCCCCGACCCGGCCATCGGGCTCGGCGTACGCCATCTGCTCACCGCCGCGACGCCCTGGCTCGCCCCCGGCGTCCACCCGGCCCCCGGGGGCCATACGGCGCGTCCGCCCCGCACCGTGGACCGTTCGCACGGCCGGGGGCTGCCTCCGTCAGGGGCATGACCAGGTGAGATGCTGCTGACCGGCGGCAGCCGCAGCACACGGGAGGACAGTACGTTGAAGACCGCGACAGCGACCACGGTGCCGGAGGGTGCGGTCGTTCACTTCGGGAGGCACGCATGACCTCCCGGGCCTACCTTTCCGAACTGTTCTCCCTGGACGGCCTGGTCGCCGTCGTGACCGGTGGGAGTTCCGGCATCGGCCGCAGCATCGCCGGGGCACTCGGCCGGGCGGGTGCGAGCGTCGTCATCGTGGCGCGCAGGGAGGCGGAACTGGCCGCCACCGTCGGCGAACTGACGGCCGACGGCTGCCGGGCGGCCTGGGTGAGCGCCGACCTGGGCACCCGCGCAGGCGTGCGCGCGGCGGCCGAAGAGGCAGTCGGGGCGTTCGGCGAGCCCGACATCCTCGTCAACTCCGCCGGGGTCAACCTGCGTCCGCCGATGGGTGAGCTGGACGACGAGGTGTGGGACACCACGATGTCCGTGAACCTGGAGGCGCCCTACCTGCTGGGGCAGCGGTTCGGCCCCGGCATGGCCGGGCGCGGCTTCGGGCGGATCATCCACGTCACCTCGCAGCAAGCACACCGGGCCTTCGTCCAGAGCGGTGCCTACGGGGTGTCCAAGGGGGCCTTGGAGTCCCTGGCCCGTTCGCAGGCCGAGGCATGGTCGCCGCACGGCGTCACCTGCAACACGCTCGTGCCCGGTTTCGTGATGACACCGCTCAACGAGCGGCTCTCGTCCGACCCCGCGAAAACAGCCGAACTGGCCGCGCGCACGATGGTCGGACGCAACGGCCTGGCCGAGGACTTCGAGGGCGCGGCGGTGTTCCTGGCCAGCCGCGCCTCCGCGTATGTCACGGGTCAGGCGATCTTCGTCGACGGCGGGCTGTCCGTTCACTGACCTGCGGCAACTCCGGCTTCATGGCTGCCGGGTGCGCGGTTCCGGGTAGCGGCAGTGCACGACGAGCCAGGTGAACGTATCGAGGTCGGCCAGGTCGAGACCGAATGCGGTCTGGATCTTTTCGATCCGGTAGCGGGCGGTGTTGACGTGAATACCGAGCGCCGCGGCGGTCGCGGTGAAATTGCGGTTGTTGTCGACATGGACCTGAAGCGTCCGGAAGTTACGGCATGTGAAGAAGACCTTCGGCAGCGTGAGCGTTCTCCGCGACGTGACGCTCGACGTCGAGCAGGGCCAGGTGGTGTGTGTCCTCGGCTCGTCCGGGGCCGGCAAATCGACTCTGATGCGCTGCGTCGCCCACCTCGAACCGGTTGACGCAGGCACGATCAGCGTGCGGGGCCGGCCAACTCCTCGGCTACGAACGGCGCGGCAACCGCCTGCACGAGATCCGGGAAGCCGAACCGTGCCGGCAGCGGCGCGGAATCGGCATGGTCTTCCAGCACTTCAACCTGTTCGGCCATCTCACGGCCCTCGCCGCGCACTCCCCGTCCCCCTGGGCCGGCCAGCGCTCAGCGGATGAGCGTCAGCTCAGGAGCATCTGAGCGTCCAGTGCCGCCACCCACTCGTACCACTGGTCCATCCCCTCACCCGTCGTCGCGGACACCGTCAGCACGCGTACGTCCGGGTTGACGGAGCGCGCGTACGCCTCGCACCGGGCCACGTCGAAGTCGACGTACGGCAGCAGATCGGCCTTGTTGATGAGGACCAGGTCGGCAGCGCCGAACATATAGGGGTACTTGAGCGGCTTGTCGGTGCCCTCGGTGACCGAGATGATGACGATCCTGCTGCTCTCGCCCAGGTCGAAGAGGGCCGGGCACACCAGGTTCCCCACGTTCTCCACGAGGACCAGCGCCCCCTCTTCCGGTGCGAGGGCCGTCAGTGCGCCCTTCATCATCCCGGCGTCGAGGTGGCAGCCCGCGCCGGTGTTCACCTGCACCACCGCGCATCCGGCGCGCTTGATGCGGTCGGCGTCGAGCATGGTCTCCTGGTCGCCCTCGACCACGGCCACCGGCCGCCGTCCGGAGAAGTCCCTGATGGTGCGCTCCAGCAGGGTCGTCTTGCCCGCGCCGGGTGAACTCATCAGGTTCACCGCCAGGATGCGCCGCTCGGCGAGCCAGGCCCGGTTGCGCTCCGCCTGGAGCTCGTTCTTGGCGAGCACCCGCTGCTCAAGGGTGACTGTCTCGCCGGTGTCACGGGCGCCCTCGTCCTCGTGACGGCCGGGACTGTGGTCATGGTCGTGGCCGTGGTCGTCGTCATGGTCGTGGCCGTGGCCGTGGTGCGGACGGCCGGTGGCCCGTGTGTGGTCCTCGCGGGGCAGCGAAATCCGCGTGCCGCCGCCCTCGTCGCCGCAACCGCAGGTACCGCACATGGGTCAGCCCACTTTCATCGAGATGATCTGCAGTTCACGCCCCGACGTGATCTCCACGTCGGCGCTGCCGCACGGACAGAGCAGTACGGGATCGGGCAGGGCGAAGTCCTGTTCGCAGGTACGGCAGCGTGCCGCTCCCGGCGGCTGGTCGATCTCCAGTCGCGCGCCCTCGGCCACCGTGCCCGCCGTGATCAGGTCGAAGCAGAACCGCATCGACTCGGCCACGACCGCCGTGAGCACTCCGACCCGCACACTGACCGTGCGGACCGGTCTGCCTCCGGCGCGTTCGCAGACCATGTCGACGACGCTCTGCGTGATCGATAATTCATGCATCTCTGCCTCGTTCCCGCATCGGTGGCACGACCGTAGGACCTGAATCCCGGGCGTGCCTCTTACGGTTGGTTCGGTCGGCCCTTTTCCCTTTCCCGGTTCATTCGACCGGCGCAATCAGGACCTGGGCGCAGGGAGAAATGGCCGCGAGTTCTGTCCTGCCGGTTCGTATCCGGTGTTCACACCGCCGAATGGCACGGCCCTGGGGCGCCCATACGGATTTCTTCTCGCGTTGACAGGACGCTCACACCGGGCCTAGATGGTAGCAATGTGATCGAAAACATACTCGTGAACCAGGCGCCCCGGTCCAGTGCTGACTGGAAAGGGGAACGCCGGTCCCGGAAGGCGGCAGAGCTATGCCGACAGAAGCAGCGGTAAAGGCAGAAGAGACGCTGATCCACGTTCTCTGGATCAATGCTGGACTCAGTTGTGACGGCGATTCCGTGGCGCTGACGGCGGCCACTCAGCCCAGCATCGAGGAGATCGCGCTCGGCGCCCTGCCCGGCCTTCCCCAGGTCGCGGTGCACTGGCCGCTGATCGACTTCGAGTGCGGGCCGAACGGCGGCGCCGACGACTTCCTCGAGTGGTTCTTCAAGGCCGACCGAGGAGAGCTGGAGCCGTTCGTCCTGGTCGTGGAGGGGTCGATCCCCAACGAGCAGTTGCACGACGAGGGGTACTGGTGCGGCTTCGGCAACGACCCCGCCACCGGACAGCCGATGACCACCAGCGAGTGGATCGACCGGCTCGCGCCGAAGGCCACCGCGATCGTCGCGGTCGGGACCTGCGCGACCTACGGTGGTATCCACGCCATGTCGGGCAACCCGACGGGTGCGATGGGAGTGCCCGACTACCTGGGCTGGGACTGGAAGTCCAAGGCGGGGATTCCGATCGTGTGCGTTCCCGGCTGCCCGATCCAGCCGGACAACCTGTCCGAGACACTGACCTATCTGCTCTACATGGCCACGGACCAGGCCCCGATGATTCCGCTCGATGACGCGCTGCGCCCTTCCTGGCTGTTCGGACAGACGGTCCACGAGGGGTGCGACAGGGCCGGCTACTACGAGCAGGGTGATTTCGCCACCGAATACGGATCGCCGAAGTGCATTGTCAAACTCGGCTGCTGGGGACCCGCGGTCAAGTGCAATGTGCCGAAACGCGGCTGGATGAACGGTATCGGCGGCTGCCCCAACGTCGGCGGAATCTGCATCGGCTGCACCATGCCCGGATTCCCGGACAAGTTCATGCCGTTCATGGATGAGCCGCCCGGCGGGAAACTCTCGTCGAACGCGGTCGGACTGTACGGCGCGACCATGCGCCGGCTGCGCAACCTGACCACTCACACGCTGGACCAGGAGCCCAAGTGGCGCCGGCCCGGCAGGACTCTCACGACCGGTGCCACCCGCAACTGGTAACCGACCACAACGGACAGAAAGATGAGGCGGCGCAATGACCGCGACGCAACGCAGGGGTGGCAGCGGGAAACAGGGCAAGGACGGCCTTGTCGAGATGGCGTGGGACCCCATCACCCGCATCGTCGGCAGCCTGGGCATCTACACGAAGATCGATTTCAAGCAGAAGGTGGTGGCCGAGTGCCACAGCACCAGCTCCATCTTCCGCGGCTACTCGGTCTTCATGAAGGGCAAGGACCCGCGCGACGCGCACTTCATCACCAGCCGCATCTGCGGTATCTGCGGAGACAACCACGCCACGTGTTCCTGCTACGCGCAGAACATGGCGTACGGGGTGAAGCCGCCGCACATCGGTGAGTGGATCGTCAACCTCGGCGAGGCCGCGGAGTACATGTTCGACCACAACATCTTCCAGGAGAACCTGGTCGGGGTCGACTACTGCGAGAAGATGGTCGCGGAGACCAACCCGGGCGTGCTGGAGCAGGCCAACCGCACGCCGTCACCGCACGCCGAGGCCCACGGGTACAAGACCATCGGCGACATCATGCGCTCGCTGAACCCGTTCACCGGTGAGTTCTACCGCGAGGCGCTCCAGGTCAGCCGCATGACCCGGGAGATGTTCTGCCTCATGGAGGGCAGGCACGTACACCCCTCCACGCTCTACCCGGGCGGCGTGGGCACCGTGGCGACCGTGCAGCTGATGACGGACTACATCACCCGGCTCCAGCGCTACGTCGAGTTCATGAAGAAGGTCGTGCCGATGCACGACGACCTCTTCGACTTCTTCTACGAGGCACTGCCCGGCTACGAGAAGGTCGGCAACCGGCGCATCCTGCTGGGCTGCTGGGGCTCGTTCCAGGACCCGGAGCACTGCAACTTCAAGTACCAGGACATGACCGAGTGGGGACGGAAGATGTACGTCACCCCCGGTGTGGTCGTGGACGGGAAACTGGTCACCACCGACCTGGTGAAGATCAACCTGGGCATCCGGATCCTCCTCGGCTCGTCGTACTACGGCGACTGGGAGGAGCAGGAGATGTTCGTGAGCCACGACCCGCTCGGCAACCCCGTCGACCGCAGGCACCCGTGGAACCAGCACACCAACCCGCAGCCGCAGAAGCGGGATCTGGACGACAAGTACAGCTGGGTGATGTCGCCGCGCTGGTTCGACGGCAAGGACTACCTCGCGCTCGACACCGGCGGCGGCCCGCTGGCCCGGCTGTGGACCACCGCGCTGGCCGGGCTCGTCGACATCGGGTACGTCCAGTCCACCGGCAACAGCGTCAAGATCAACCTCCCGAAGACCGCGCTCAAGGGCCCGGTGGAACTGGAGTGGCACGTCCCGAAGTGGAGCAACACGATCGAGCGCAACCGGGCGCGCACCTACTTCCAGGCGTACGCGGCCGCCTGCGCGCTGCACTTCGCGGAGAAGGCCCTCGTGGAGATCCGCGCGGGCCGGACGAAGACCTGGGAGAAGTTCGAGGTCCCGGAGGAGGGCGTCGGCTGCGGCTTCACCGAGGCGGTGCGCGGCGTGCTCTCGCACCACATGGTGATCCGGGACGGCAAGATCACCAACTACCACCCGTACCCGCCGACCCCCTGGAACGCGAGCCCCCGCGACAACTTCGGTACGCCGGGGCCGTACGAGGACGCGGTGCAGGGCCAGCCGATCTTCGAGGAGAACGACCGGGAGAACTTCAAGGGGATCGACATCATGCGCACGGTGCGCAGCTTCGACCCCTGTCTGCCCTGCGGTGTGCACATGTATCTAGGCGAGGGCAAGAAGCTGGAACTGCTGCACTCCCCCACCCAGTCGGCTGGCAGCGAGTGATGGCACAGGAGACCGTGTCCGCACAGGAGACCGTGTCCGGGCCCGCCGACTGGCGGGCGGCCGGCGACCGTATCGACACCCTGATCGCCGCCAGCGCGGCGGGCGGCGCCGTCGCCCGCGAGCGCAGCGAGGAACTGGTCCGGCTCGTCACGGACTTCTACGGCGCGGGTCTTGAGCGGCTGCTCGGCCTGGTGCACGAGCACGGCCGGCTGGACGACGAGGTGCTGGCGGCCCTGGCGGCCGACGACCTGGTGGCCAGTCTGCTGCTGGTGCACGGGCTGCACCCGTACGGGGTGGAGACCCGGGTCGAGGAGGCCCTGGAAAGCGTCCGGCCGTATCTCGGTTCGCACGGAGGCGATGTGGAGCTGCTGGGCGTCACGGCCGACGGCGTCGTGACGCTGCGGCTGCTCGGCAGCTGCGACGGGTGTCCCTCGTCGTCCGCCACGCTCAAGCTGGCCGTGCGGAGCGCGGTCGAGGCCGCGGCCCCGGAGATCACCGGGATCGAGGTGGAGGCACCGGCCGCGGGCGGTGCCGGCGGACCCGGGCCGCTGGTCACGGTGGACTCGCTGTTCTCCCGGCTCCACGAGGCGGCCTCGGCTCCGGGCGACGGCGGTTCGTCCTGGGAGGCCGTGCCGGGTCTCGACGCCCTGGAGCCCGGTGGCGTACGGCACTTCACCGCGAGCGCGATCCCGGTGCTGGCCTGCCGGATCGGCTCCGACCTGTTCGCCTTCCGTGACTGGTGCGCGCGGTGCGAACGGTCCCTGGAGGGCGCGGTGCCCGCCCGCCGGCTGGGCGGCGCGTCCGGTGACGGTGTGCTGCGGTGCCCCGGCTGCCGTGCGCACTACGACGTACGTCGGGCCGGTGCCTGTCTCGACGAGGACGGGCTGCACCTGGACCCGCTGCCCCTGCTCGTGGACGGCCCGACGGTCTCCGTCGCGGTGCCAGCCCCGGTCTCCGCGTGAGCGCCCCGGGCCGTACGGCGACCCCGGTGTCCGCGCTGCGGCGGATCACCCGCGACCGCCCTCAGTTGGCGGCCGGTGAGCGCTGCGAGATGTGCGCGGAGCCGGTCGCCCCCGAGCACGCGCACGTGGTGAACCTGGAGAGCCGCGCGCTGATGTGCAGCTGCCGTGCCTGCTATCTCCTCTTCACCGATGAGGGCGCGCAACTGCGCTACCGGGCGGTGCCGGAACGGTATCTCCGCTTCGACGGGGTGCCGTTGGACGCACGGGCCTGGGACGAACTCCAGATCCCGGTGGGTCTGGCGTTCCTCTTCCGCAACTCGGTGCAGGACCGCACGGTCGCGTTCTACCCCGGGCCCGCGGGCGCCACCGAGTCCGAACTGCCGCTGGAGGCCTGGGATTCCATCGTCGGCGCGGCGCCCGCGCTCGCGGTGCTGCGCCCCGACGTGGAGGCGCTGCTGATCCGCCGCCCCGGCACCGGGGACGGCTCGTGCCATCTGGTCCCCATCGACGCCTGCTACGAGCTGGTCGGCCGGCTGCGGACGCTGTGGCGCGGCTTCGACGGCGGCCGTGAGGCGCACGCGGCGATGGACGCCTTCTTCACGCAGGTACGGGACCGCAGCAGGACCGTCCCGGTGGAGGGGGTCTCGTGAGCGGCACGGACTTCTCCGTACTGGACTTCTCGGTGCTCGACGTGGTGGCCGAACCGTACGCGGCAGCACCCCAGTTGACGGCGAGGCTGCGGATCGAGGAGAGCAGCGGCGAGCGGATCCACGCGATCGTGCTGCAGTGCCAGGTCCGTATCGAACCGCAGCGCCGCTCGTACGACGCAGCCGAGGAGGAGGGGTTGCGCGGGCTGTTCGGGGAGCGGTCCCGGTGGGCGGACACCCTGCGGCCGTTCCTCTGGATGCAGTGCAACACCACGGTCCAGGGGTTCACCGGCGCCACCGAGGTCGACCTCGCGCTGCCCTGCACCTACGACTTCGACGTAACCGGCTCCCGGTATCTGCACGCACTCGGGGAGGGCGCGGTCCCGCTCACGCTGCTCTTCTCGGGCACCGTCTTCACCAAGGGCAGCGCCGGTTTCGGTGTACGGCAGGTGCCCTGGGACTGCGAGGCCCGTCATCCGATGCCCGTCGCGGTGTGGCGGGAGATGATCGCCGCCCACTTCCCGAACGCCGGGTGGATCAGGCTCGACCACGACGTCATCACCGAGTTCGCGGGCTTCCGCGCCCAGCGCGGGCTGATCAGCTGGGAAGAGACGGTCCACACCCTGCTGGCCGAGACCGGAGAGGTGGTCCCGTGACCCCCGTGAACGCCCTGAGCCTGGACCACGTCCGTACGGTCGCCGACGCGGTGCTGTACGAGGGCTACCTGCTGTATCCGTACCGGGCCAGCTCCCACAAGAACCGGTCCCGCTGGCAGTTCGGGGTGCTGGGGCCGCCCTCCGCGGCGCCCGCCTGCTTCGGCGAGGAGCCGGACATGGCGATGCAGTGTCTGCTGGCCCCGGACGGGTCCCCCGCCGCCGTCACGGTTCATCTGCGCTTCCTTCAGGTGCAGATGCGTGAGGTGCAGCGCCGCGAGACGGACGGCGGCCACACCCCGGTCCCCGAACTGACCGTCGACGGCGACCGGTTGCTGAGCTGGGAGGAGGCCGTCGAGCAGGAGATCGTGCTGCCCGGGCTCTCTCTCGCGGAGCCGGTCGATGAGCGGCGGACGGTGGCCGGTGGCGAGGACGTGGAGCAGCTGGCGGACGCGGACGGCGCACCGGTCGGGCGGATCGTACGGCGCCGGCTTCCGCTGGACGTCCGGATCCGGGTGGGCGCCACCGCGGACGACGGTCTGCTGCGGCTGTCGCTCGCCGTGGCCAACGAGCACCCGGGAACGCCCGGATCCAAGGATGAAGCGATCCGCAGCTCGCTGATCGGGGCGCATCTGATCCTGCGGGCGCACGGCGGCGAGTTTGTCTCGCTGCTCGAACCGCCGGAGCACGCGGTGGCCGCCGCCGCCCGCTGCCGGCAGCGCAGGTGCTGGCCGGTGCTGGCCGGGGCCGAGGGCTCGGCCGACACCGTCCTGGGCGCGCCGATCATCCTCTACGACTACCCGGAGGTGGCCGAGCAGAGTCCGGGCGCCCTCTTCGACTCCACCGAGATCGACGAGATCCTGACCCTGCGGGTCATGACCATGACCGAGCAGGAGAAGGCGGAGGCGCGGGCCACCGATCCCCGGGCCAGGGAGATCATCGAACGCTGCGACGCCATGTCCGCCGCGGATCTCCAGCAGTTGCACGGGCTGCTGCGCGAACCGCACGCGCCGGCGGCTCCGGGCTCGCTGCCGCAGCTGAACGCCGACGTCCGGGACAGTGAGCCGCCCGCGTTCGACACCGGCGGCGCGCCCTGGTGGGACCCCGCGTCGGACGCGGCCGTCCGTCCGGCGTCCGACGCGGTGGTCATCAACGGCGTCAGCGTCTCGCAGGGCAGCCTGGTGCGGGTGCACCCCTCGCGCCGCGCGGACGCCCAGGACCTGTTCTTCGCCGGTCAGGTGGCGCGGGTGACCGCGGTGCTCTCGGACGTCGACGGCGGGACGCATGTCGCCCTGGTCCTCGTCGACGACCCGGCGGCGGACATGCACGACTGGTACGGCCGTTACTTCTATTTCGCCCCCGACGAGCTGGAGCCCCTGCCCGCCGGGACCACCCTCGAAAACCGAGAGGAGAGCTCATCGTGAAGACCCTTGGCGTGATCACCGCAGTCGCGGGCGCAGTTCTGGTGGCAGCCGCTGTGGCCGTGGGAGTCCAGTCGATCCCGGACATCCGCCGGTATCTGCGAATGCGTTCGATGTGAACGCCCCGTCGGCCCCGGCGCCCGGCCCGGCAGCAGCCCGGACGTGGCGCCGGTGACGGATCGCGTATTGGTGGCCGGGGTCGGCAACCTCTTCCTGGGCGACGACGGCTTCGGCCCCGAGGTGGTCCGCGCGCTGGCCGGTGCGGACACACTGCCGCCCGGCGTCCGCGTCGTGGACTACGGAATCCGGGGCATGCACCTCGCGTACGACCTGCTGGACGGGTACGGCGCGCTGGTGCTGGTCGACGCCTGCCCGGGCGGGGGGCCGCCCGGCGAGGTGACCGTACTCGAAGTGGGGCCGGACGACCTCGGTTCGGGTGAATTCGATGCACACGGTATGAATCCGGTCGCAGTGCTGGCAAATCTGGAACAACTGGGCGGTACCCTTCCGTCCACCTACGTCGTGGGCTGCACCCCCGCCGACGTCGGTGAGGGCATCGGGCTCAGCCCCGCGGTACTCGCGGCGGTGCCCGCGGCCATGGACGCCGTACGGATTCTGGTGGGCCGGCTGCTGCCCGCCGAGCCCGCCCCGACCAGGAGGTCCTGATCATGTGCCTTGGCATTCCGGGGCGGGTCGTGGAGCTCGTCGACGGATATGCCGGCCAGCTCGCGCTCGTCGATGTCGAGGGCGCGCGGCGGCGCGTCAACGTCGGGATGCTCGACTCCCCTCCGGCCGACGGCGACTGGGTGCTTCTCCACATGGGCTTCGCGCTGGAGGTCATCGACGCGGCGAAGGCCGGGGAGGCGCTCTCCGGCCTGGAGATGATGGGCCGGGCCCGCGACGAGCAGCCCGCGCCCGGTGACTCCCCGCCCGTTGATGTCGTGCGCGTTGAAGTCTCGCCCGGTGAGCCCGCGACCGTTGTTGAGGTCGCGCCCGGTGGGCCCGTGCCCCGTGCGGCCGCGGTGGACCGGCTGCGGCGGCGGTTCGAGGTGCACGGTGTGGTCCAGGGGGTCGGGTTCCGGCCCTTCGTCTACGTCAGCGCCCGTGAACTCGCCCTCAGCGGCTCGGTGGTGAACACCGGCTCCGGTGTGGTCGCCGAAGTCGAGGGCGCGGCAGAGGCGGTGGCCGAGTTCGGCAGGAGACTGCGTACGGACGCGCCGGTGCTCGCCGTGGTCGAGTCCGTCCATGAGTCGGACCTGCCGCCCCTCGGCGGAACGGAGTTCGCCATCGGCGAGTCCCGTGGGGAAGGGCCCGCCCGCACCCTGGTCTCACCCGATGTCGCCACGTGCTGGGAGTGCCTGGACGAGATGCGCGATCCGGCGAACCGCCGCTACCGCCATCCCTTCATCACCTGCACCCACTGCGGCCCCCGGTTCACCATCGTCACCGGTGTGCCGTACGACCGGGCGGCCACCACGATGGCCGCCTTCGAGATGTGCGCCGACTGCCGGGCGGAGTACGGCGATCCGGGCGACCGCCGCTTCCACGCCCAGCCGGTCGCCTGCCACGCGTGCGGGCCGACGCTCGAACTGGTCCGCAAGGACGGGGCGCCGGCGGCCGCCGGCGAGGACGCGTTGCGGGGGGCCAGGGAGCTGCTGGCCGACGGCCGGATCCTCGCGGTGAAGGGGCTCGGCGGCTACCACCTCGCATGCGACGCCCGCAACGAGGCGGCGGTGGCCGAGCTGCGGCGGCGCAAGCGGCGCGGGGGCAAGCCCTTCGCGGTGATGGTCGCGGACACCGGTGTGACGGCCGGGCTGGTGACGCTGACCGGGGACGAGGAGCGGCTGCTGACCAGTGCCCGCCGGCCGATCGTGCTGCTGCCGCGGCGCGGGACGCCGGAGGGGGCCGGGGTCGCCGGTTCGGTGGCGCCGGGCAGCCCGGATCTGGGGCTGATGCTCCCGTACACCCCCCTGCATGTCCTGCTCTTCGGTATCGGGGACGACCGGCCGGGTCCCGACGCGCTGGTGATGACCTCGGCCAACCTGGCGGGTGAGCCGATCACCACCGACGACGATGCGGCCCTCACCGGACTGGCGCCGCTGGCCGATGCCTGGCTGCGGCACGACCGGCGGATCGAGGTGCCCTGCGACGACTCGGTCAGCCGGTTCGTGGCGGGCGCGGAGCTTCCGCTGCGCCGGTCCCGCGGGTACGCCCCGCTGCCGCTGGCGCTGCCCTTCGACGTACCGCCGCTCCTCGCGGTCGGCGCGGATCTCAAGAACACCTGCGCGCTCGGCGACGGACGGTACGCCTGGGTGAGCCAGCACATCGGTGACATGGACGATCTGGCCACGGCCGACGCGTTGACCAGGACCGAGCGGCAGCTGGAACGGATCACCGGGGTCGAGCCCGGACAGCTGGTGGCCGATCTGCACCCCGGCTACCGGTCGGGCGCCTGGGCCGTGGCGCACGCCGGGTCCCGGCCGGTGCGGCGGGTGCAGCACCACCACGCCCACGTCGCGTCGGTCATGGGCGAGCACGGCGTCGGGGCGGACGAGAGCGTGATCGGTGTGGCCTTCGACGGCACGGGCGCCGGTACGGACGGGGCCGCGTGGGGCGGCGAGGTGCTGATCGCCGGGTACAAGTCGTTCGAGCGGGCGGCGCACCTGGGGTACGTGCCGCTGGCGGGCGGCGACGCGAGTGTGCTGCGGCCGTACCGGATGGCGCTGGCCCACCTCCGTGCGGCCGGGGTCGCCTGGGACGAGCGGCTGCCGTCCGTACGGGCGTGCCCGCCGAGAGAACGGGATGTGCTGGCCCACCAGTTGGGTACCGGGTTCGGCTGTGTGCCGACGTCGAGCATGGGCCGGCTCTTCGACGCGGTGGCCTCGCTGGCCGGGGTCCGGCACGAGGTGGAGTACGAGGCCGAGGCCGCGATCGGCCTTGAGGGTCTTGCCAGGTCGGCCGGGCCGGACGGAGCGGGTGCGGACGGCCGGTACTCCTTCGGGATCCGGGAAGCGGTGGACGGCGGGCCCGCCGTCGCCGACCCCGGCCCGGTCGTGCGCGCGGTGGTCTCGGACGTACGGGCGGGGGCGCCGGCCGAGCTGATCGCGGCGCGCTTCCACGCCTGCGTCGCCGCCCTGACCGTCTCCCTCGCCGAACTCGCCCGCGCCCGTACGGGGCTCGGGGTGGTGGCTCTCGGCGGTGGTGTCTTCCAGAACGCCGTACTGCTCGGAGCGGTCCAACAGGGCCTGGAAGCAGCGGACTTCACTGTCCTGCGGCCGAGGCTCCTGCCCCCGAACGATGGAGGCATCGCCCTGGGGCAGCTGCTGATCGCCGCGTCGGGCTGACCCCCGTACGCCAGGTCATCCGTACAGATTCACGCGATCCACGGGGATCCACAGAGAAGAGGGACCATGTGTCTGGCAGTTCCGGGGCGCGTCCTGAGTACCGCCGACGTCGACGGCACGTTGATGGCCGATGTCGACTTCGGCGGAGTACGCAAAGAGGTGTGCCTCCAGTACATCCCGGATGTGACGGCCGGTGAGTACGTCATCGTGCACGTCGGGTTCGCCATCCAGCGCCTCGACGAGGAGTCGGCCCGGCGGACCCTGGCCGATTTCGACAGGCTCGGCATCCTGGAGGAGGAGTTCGGCGACGGCTTCGAACTCGCCGCACGGGCCGCGCAGCAGGAATACCCCGAAGGAGTCGGCCGGTGAAGTATCTCGACGAGTTCAGCAACCCCGACCTGGCGAAGCGCCTGATCGACCAGATCCACGCGGCGACCACGCGGCCGTGGGCCATGATGGAGGTCTGCGGCGGCCAGACCCATTCGATCATCCGGCACGGAATCGACCAACTGCTGCCCGAAGGCGTTGAGTTGATCCACGGGCCGGGGTGCCCGGTCTGCGTCACCCCGCTGGAGATCATCGACCGGGCGCTCGCCATCGCGGCCCGGCCGGGGGTCATCTTCTGCTCTTTCGGTGACATGCTCCGGGTGCCGGGCAGCAGCCAGGACCTGTTCTCGGTGAAGAGCGCGGGAGGGGACGTCCGGGTGGTGTACTCGCCACTCGACGCGCTGAAGCTGGCCCGGGAGAACCCGGACCGGGAGGTCGTCTTCTTCGGGATCGGCTTCGAGACCACGGCCCCCGCCAACGCGATGACCGTGTACCAGGCCAAGCGCCTGGGCGTACGGAACTTCTCCCTGCTGGTCTCCCACGTCCTGGTGCCGCCCGCGATCTCGGCGATCATGGAGTCCGCCACCTGCCGGGTGCAGGCCTTCCTGGCCGCCGGGCATGTGTGCAGCGTGATGGGCACCGCGGAGTACCCGCCGCTGGCGGAGAAGTACCGGGTGCCGATCGTCGTCACCGGCTTCGAGCCGCTGGACATCCTCGAAGGCATCCGGCGCACGGTCGTCCAGCTCGAAGAGGGCCGGCACGAAGTGGAGAACGCCTACTCCCGCGCCGTACGCGAGGAGGGCAACCTGCCCGCCATGGAGATGCTGCGGGATGTCTTCGAGGTGACCGACCGGACGTGGCGCGGCATCGGAATGATCCCGCGCAGCGGCTGGCGGCTGGCGCCCGGTTACGCCGAGTTCGACGCGGAGCAGCGCTTCGACGTGACCGGTATCCATACGGCCGAGTCGTCCCTGTGCCGGTCGGGCGAGGTCCTCCAGGGCCTGATCAAGCCGCATGAGTGCGCGGCCTTCGGCAAGGAGTGCACCCCGCGCAACCCGCTGGGAGCCACGATGGTGTCGTCCGAGGGCGCCTGCGCCGCCTACCACACGTACCGCCGACTGGAACTGGTCGAAGCCAAGTGACCGAAACGACGCAGTCCCCCGCCGAGCTCGACTTCGAGAGCTGGGTCTGTCCGGTCCCGCTGCGCGAGACGCCGTCCGTGGTGATGGGCCACGGCGGCGGCGGCGCGATGTCGGGCGAGCTGATCGAGCATCTCTTCCTGCCCGCGTACGGTGCCGCGGCCGCGGCCGAACTGGGCGACTCCGCGGTGCTGTCCGTCGGCGGCGGCCCCCGGCTCGCCTTCTCCACCGACTCCTATGTGGTGAAGCCGATGTTCTTCCCCGGCGGGTCGATCGGCGATCTGGCGGTGAACGGCACGGTGAACGACCTCGCGATGTCGGGCGCCGTACCGCTGTTCCTGTCGACGGCCTTTATCCTGCAGGAGGGCACCGGGCTCGGTGAACTCGGCCGTATCGCTGAGGCGTTGGGTGCCGCGGCCCGGTCCGCCGGGGTGCGGCTGGTCACCGGGGACACCAAGGTCGTCGACAACGCCAGCGGCGACGGTGTCTTCATCAACACCGCCGGAATCGGCATGGTGCCCGACGGCGTCGACATCGGGCCGCGCCGTGCGCGCCCCGGGGACGCCGTGCTCGTCAGCGGTGACATCGGGGTGCACGGGGTGGCGGTGATGAGCTGCCGGGACGGCCTTGAGTTCGGCACCACGGTCGAGAGCGACACGGCCGCGCTGCACGGCCTCGTCGCCGGCATGATCGCCACCGGCGCGGATCTGCATGTGCTGCGGGACCCGACCCGTGGCGGTGTCGCGGCCTCACTGAACGAGATCGCCCGTGCTTCGGATGTCGGTATCGAGCTGGTGGAGCGGGAGTTGCCGGTTCCGGACACGGTGCGCGACGCGTGCAGTCTGCTGGGGCTCGACCCGCTCCAGGTGGCCAACGAGGGCAAGCTGATCGCGGTGGTCCCCGGCGAGAGCGCGGACCAGGTCCTCGCGGCGCTCCGGGCCCACCCCCTGGGCCGCTCGGCCTGCCGGATCGGCACCTGCGTCCCGGACCACGCCGGGATGGTGGTGGCCAGGACCGGGCTCGGCGGCAGCCGGGTGGTCGGGCTGCCGATCGGCGAGCAGCTGCCCCGGATCTGCTGAATGAGCGCCGCCGGCGCGCTGCTGTTCGCGCGATACGCCTATCCCCCCAACGAACTCGGCTACTGCGGTCCTGACGACGCTGCCGCGCTGCTGCGCCCCGGCGCGCCGGCCGGGATGGAGGAGCGGGCCCGGCAGTTCGACGGTGCCTGGTGCTATCTCGAATTCCTGGCGGAATCCGCGGGCATCCCCGATCCGCTCGATGTCCGGGTGGTGGAGGCGTACTGGATCGGCAACGAACTGCTGGACCTGGCCGACTCCGCGGCGCTGGTGGACCGGCTGCTCGAACGGTTCCGGGGACAGCCGGGCGGCACCTGGCGGGAGGCGGCGCACCGGGCCCTCCCGCACCACAGCTTCCAGGTGTTCGACGTGTACCCGTGGGCGGAGCTGCTGCGCGCGGGCGGCAGCCCGGTCGCGCTGTCCGTGCTCGACCAGTGCCGTATCCGTACGGGTGTGGTCGTCGGCGTCGACGGCGAGTCGGCCACGGTGGAGTCCCGTCCGCTGACCTGGGACGGGAAGGTGCTCGTACCGGGGCCGCCACGGCGGGAATCGGTCCGCTGGTCCACGGGCGGCAGGTCACTGATCGCCGGGGTCTCCCCCGGCGACCGGGTGGCGCTGCACTGGGACTGGGTCTGCGACGTGCTCAGCGACGATCAGGCCGCGCGCATCGAGTCGATCGAGGGCCGGCGGCACGGCGCGGTCCCGGAGAGCGCCGTCTCATGCTCTGACCGGGAAGGTTCGACCAACCGCGAACCGCAGCCCCCGAACGCCGACGGGGCAGGTTCAGGAGAAGGACAGCGGCAGAAGGACGACTCAGGAGGCGAACTGCTCGATCTCCCCCGCGAAGACGATGACCTGGTCGATGAGGCTCCGTCGCAGATGGACGACATCCGTTCCCGCCAGGCGGGGGCCTCCATCGGGCGTGGTGAAGACCCACTGGTACCGGGCCCATTCGTCAGGCATGTCCACCGCTGAGCAGCGCACCATCGTGCCGGTCCCCGCCGGGTGGCGCCGGATGTCCAGCACGAACCGCTCGACCGCCGCGATTCCTTCGCTGCGACCCAACGGTCCCCAGAAGACCACGTCCGAGGTCAGGGCCTGGGAGAGCAGGGCAGTCACATAGCTGTCGTCCGAGGCGTTGAACGCGGAGATGAACGTGTCGATCGCGGAGCGTGCGGTCTCTTCCTGCATGCCTCAGTAATACCAGCGTTTCGCGTGCGCTCGTCCCACGAGCCACCTTCCGATCACGGTGAGCCATCCCGGTCACAGCACCAGCGGCAGAGGCCCGGGGTGCGGCGGTCCGTACGTCAGGACGGCGCCCCGGGCGGTACGGCGCCCGGCACCACCTCACGCACCACGTCCATCAGGGCCCGCGCCCGGTGCGTCTGGCGCACTCCGGCGACCTGGGCGAGCACCAGGTCCAGCGGGGTGTGCGCACTGGACAGCGGGAGCGCGACGACCTCACCGCCGCTGTACGTCTGAGCCGTGGCCGGCAGCTGGTTGAGGACCGAGAACCCGTGTCCGCGCGCCACCAGCGAGCGCACCGTCTCATAGCTCTGGGTGCGGTGGCGGACGACCGGGCGGGTGCCCGTCGCGTTCACCATCGACCAGAAGTAGTCGCGGCTGTACGGCAGATCGAGGAGTACGAGCGGTTCGCCGGCCAGCTCGGCCAGGTCGACCGATTTCCGTCCGGCCAGCCGGTGGTCCGCGGCGACCAGGGCGTGGGCGGGCACGGTGGCCACGGTCTCCCGCTGGACCTCGGGGCCGAACCCGAGGTCGTAGGTCAGCGCCCAGTCGATCCGGCCCTCGCCCAATGCCCGGCCCAGCTCGGTCGCTTCGGCCTCCAGCACGCTCACCTCGACGCCGGGGCAGCGGTCGGCGAACTCGGTGAGCAGCGCCGGGAGGAAGAACGGCGCCAGCGTGATGAAGCAGCCCAGCGCCACCGGCCCGGTCAGCTCCGCGCCCGTCCCCTTCGCCTCGTCGGCGACCTCCCTCGCGTGCGCCAGAAGCTTCCGGGCCTCCTGCAGCAGACGGCTTCCCGCAGGGGTCGGTGTCAGCCCCTTGGCCCGGCGCCGGAGGAACAGCTGCACGCCGAGCTCGTGCTCCAGGTTGGACACGGCCGTGGAGACCGCCGACTGGGCGATCAGCAGGCGTTCGGCGGCGCCCGTCATGCTGCCCGCCTCGGCCGCGGCGACGAAGTAGCGCAGCTGGACCAGGGTGAACGCGACAGGTGGCATGGGCAGTCCCTCTGCTGGATCCGGTGCGGAGAACGGTGCGGAGAACGGTGCGGAGAACCGTATCTCTATTTCCGATGAACCGGTTCCAAAAGATTAGCTTTACCGATGCCGATCGCTCCTCCCATAGTGGTCCCACCACACGCGGCCGCTCCCGGACCGCCGAGCTCCGTCCGTCACACCTCCGGGCAGCCGGTGACCGTGCGGGCGTAACCGGCGATCATCCGCAGCGCGGCCGTGCGGTCCACCGCGGTGTTGCGGCTGACGATGTGCAGGCCGTAGCCGTCCTCCAGGGTCACCAGATTGCGGGCGGTGTCCTGGAGGGGTTCGGTCAGCGTGAAGTCGCCCGACGCGGCGCCGAGTTCGAGGATCGTCGCGTACAGCGCGGTCTCCCGGGCGAAGAGCGAGCCCATGAGCGCGGCGTGCGAAGCGCTGCGGTCGGCCCTGCTGTGCAGTTCGTACAGCAGCCGGTGCGCGGCGTCGTCGGCGTCGGCCGGCAGGCCGGAGGCGATGGCCTCGCGCAGCCGTGCCACCGGGTCCGCGATGTGGTCCGTACGGCTGTGCCGGTCGGCGAGGAACCGCTCGACGGCGCCCTGGTGGACCTCGAAGACGAGGTCGTCGAGGTCCGGGTAGTAGTAGAGGACCGAACCGGCGGAGACGCCCGCCTCGGCCGCGATGTCCTTGATCCGCAGGCCGGCGATGCCCCGTTCGGAAATCGCCCGGCCGGCCGCGTCTATCAGCGCCTCGCGTCGGGCTCCTTGGTTCTTGGGTCGAGCCATGAAGTCATTCTCCGTCCGTCGATTCAAGTTACCTGATTTCAAGATGCCGTTGGTATTGACGGCATCATTCATCATTGTTTGAATCTCGCATCAAAGAATCCGGCCCTTGCAGGGCGCCCGCCGAACGGCGCCGAGGAGGCAGCATGGAAGACCACTCGCCGCCCGTCCCGGGTGTCGTGGAAAGCCGCACCATCGACGCTGTCCCCGCCGCCGAGCGGCACGGCCGCACCCGCGACCTGTTCACCATCTGGTTCAGCGCGAACCTGGGCCCGCTGACCGTCGTCACCGGCGCCCTCGCCCCCACCGCTTTCGGCCTCTCCTTCTGGTGGAGCCTGGCGGCCCTGCTGGCCGGCCATCTCGGCGGCGGCTTCCTCATGGCCCTGCACTCGGCGCAGGGCCCGCAGCTCGGCGTGCCGCAGATGATCCAGAGCCGGGGCCAGTTCGGCTCGGTGGGCGCCCTCGCCGTGGTCGTCGTCGTCATCGTCATGTACCAGGGGTTCTTCGCCTCCAATCTGGTCGTCGGCGCCCAGTCGCTGAGCGAGGTGACCCCGGTGGGACAGCACACGGGCGTGCTGCTCGGCGCTGTGGTCAGCCTGGTCGTCGCCGTGGTGGGGTACCGCCTCATGCACCGGATCGGCGCCCTCACCAGCTGGGTGTTCGGAGCCGTCCAACTGGTGGGCGCCGTATGGCTGTTCACCGGCGGCCTGCCCGACGGCTTCCTGACCCGGGGCGGCTTCAGCATCGGCGGGTTCCTCGGCGTGGTCTCCGTCGGCGCGCTCTGGCAGATCGCGTACGCGCCGTACGTCTCGGACTACTCGCGCTATATGCCGGCCGACCGCGCCGGCGTCCGCTCGACGCTGTGGTGCACCTACGCCGGGTGCGTACTCGGCAGCCTGCTCCCGATGGTGGTCGGCGCGGCGATCGGCCTGGCCGGCGGCGACAACCCGATCGCGGCGCTGGACGGTCTGCTCGGCCACACGCTCGGACAGCTCACCCTGTGGAGCTTCGCCCTGGTCACCATGCTCACCAACTCGATGAACCTGTACGGGGCCGTGCTGTGCGCGGTCACCGCGGTGCAGACCTTCGCGCACCGCTGGCTGCCCCGCGCCACCGGCCGCGCCGTCCTGGGGACCCTGCTCACCGCACTCTCCGTCGTCCTGGCACTCTGGCTCGCCGGCTCCTTCATGAGCAGCTATCTCGATCTGATCTACGTCCTGCAGTACGTCCTGATCCCGTGGACGGCGATCAACCTCGTCGACTTCTATCTGATCCGGCACGGCGACTACGACATCGCGTCGTTCTTCGCCAGGGACGGCGGGATCTACGGCCGCTGGAACCCGACAGCCCTGGGGGTCTACGTACTCGGCATCCTCGCCGAGATCCCGTTCATGGCGCAGTCCCTCTACACCGGGCCCATCGCCCACGCACTCGGCGACACCGACCTCGGCTGGATCGCGGGGCTCGTGGTCACCGTCCCCGTGTATCTGCTGGCCGCCCGGCTGACCGAGCGCAGGCGCCGCGCGGCCGCCCGTACCGAATCCGCCGGCACCGAATCCGCCGGCACCGAGTCCCCCGACACCACAACACCGCCCGCATCCCCCGCACCGACCTCCGGAGCCCCGACCGTATGAACACCCACGCCGACTGGCTGCGGCGCGCCGCAGCCCTCGACTTCCGTACCCGCGTCTTCACCGACGGCCGCTGGACCGACGCCGCCGACGGAGCCACCTTCGCCACCGTCGATCCGGCCACCGGCCGGACCGTGGCCCGGATCGCGCAGGGCGGCGCGCCCGAGATCGACGCCGCAGTCCGGGCCGCCCGTACCGCCTTCGACGACGGCCGCTGGTCCCGCACCGACCCCGCCGTCCGCAAACGGGTGCTGCTGCGCCTCGCCGCACTCATCGAGGCGAACGGCCCCGAACTGGCGCTCCTCGACACCCTCGACATGGGCAAGCCGATCACGGAGTCGTACGGCACCGACGTGCCCGGCGCAGCCGGCTGCTTCGCCTGGTACGCGGAGGCAGCCGACAAGCTGTACGACGAGGTCGCCCCCACCCCGCCGGGCAGTCTCGCGCTCGTCCGGCGCGCGCCGCTCGGGGTCGTCGGCGCCGTGGTGCCGTGGAACTTCCCGCTGGACATCGCCACCTGGAAGCTCGCGCCCGCGCTGGCAGCGGGCAACAGCGTCGTCCTCAAGCCCGCCGAGCAGTCCCCGCTCTCGGCGCTGCGGCTGGCCGAACTCGCCGCGGAGGCCGGGCTGCCGGACGGGGTGCTCAATGTCGTCCCCGGCCCCGGTCCGACGGCCGGGCGCGCGCTCGGGCTGCACCCGGACGTGGACACTCTGGTCTTCACCGGCTCCACGTCCGTCGGCAAGCAGTTCCTGTCGTACGCGGCCGAATCCAACATGAAGCAGGTGTGGCCGGAAGCCGGCGGCAAGAGCCCCTGCCTGGTCTTCGCCGACGCCGACCTGGACGCCGCGGCGGAACGCGCCGCGTGGGGCTTCCTCTACAACGCGGGCCAGGTCTGCTCCGCCAACACCCGGCTGCTCGTGGACGCCTCGATCGCCGACGAGTTCACGGACCGGGTCGTCAAGCACACCGCCGCCTATGTGCCGGGCGATCCGCTCGATCCGGCCACCCGGCTCGGCCCGCTGGTCGACGAGCGGCAGGCGGCCCGGATCCTCGATACGGTCACCGGGTCCGGCGGCCGTATCGCCTGCGGAGGTACCCGCCCCGAGCGGGACGGCGCCTATCTGGACCCGACCGTGGTCACAGGTCTCGCCCCGGACGCGCCGCTGGCCCGCGAAGAGCTCTTCGGGCCGGTGCTGACCGTGCTGCCGTTCACCGGTGAGGCGGACGCGGTACGGATCGCCAACGACTCCCCGTACGGGCTCGCCGCGTCGCTCTGGACCCGCGACCTCTCCCGCGCCCACCGGGTCGCCGACGCGCTGCGGGCCGGGACGGTCTCGGTGAACACCGTCGACGCGCTGAGTCCGGCCACCCCCTTCGGCGGGTTCAAGCAGTCGGGCTTCGGACGCGATCTCTCCCTGCACTCCTTCGACAAGTACACCGGCCTGAAGACGACTTGGATCGACTACGCATGAACACACGTGTTCTGGACGAGATCGACCGGCGCGCCGACGACCTGGTCAGCCTCACCTGCGACCTGGTGGCCTTCGACACGACCGTGCGCGGCAGCGCGGACGAACCCGCCCGCGACGAGGCCGACCTCCAGGAGTACCTGGCGGGCCGGCTGCGCGCGGCCGGTGCCACCGCCGATGTCTTCACCCCGGCCGCCGGCGGCCTGCCCGCGTCACCGCAGACGCCGCCCGGCCTCGGCTTCGACGGGCGCCCGCAGCTGATCGCCCGCTTCCCCGGCACGGGCGGCGGCCGGTCGCTGCTGTTCAACGGCCACATCGACGTGGTGTCCGCCGAGCCCAGGGCCGCCTGGACCAGTGATCCGTTCCGCGCCGAGGTCCGCGACGGGCGGCTGTACGGGCGTGGCACCTGCGACATGAAGGGCGGCATCGCGGCTGCGGTCGTCGCCGCCGAGGCGCTCGCCGCCCTCGGTGTCCGGCTCCCCGGCGACCTGCTGATCAACACCGCGACCGACGAGGAGTGGAACGGCGCGGGCACCCTCGCATCGGTCCACCACGGCGTACGCGCCGACGCGGCGATCGTCCCGGAACCGACCGACCTCGACGTCGTCACCGCGCAGCGGGGCATTCTCGGCGGCACCGTCACCGTCGCGGGCCGCCCCGGGCACGCCGAACACCCGCCGGGAGACTGGCGGGCCGGGGGCGCCGTCAACGCCATCGAGAAGACCCTTCCGGTACTCGCCGCCCTCCAGGGGCTGCGCGAGCGCTGGGCGGCCGACCCCGCGCACCGGCACCCGCTGCTGCCGCCCCCTTCGATCGTGCCGACCACCGTCCACGGCGGCGAGTGGTGGGTGACCTACCCGGCCTCCTGCGAAGTCGGCCTCGACATCACCTATCTGCCGGTCCAGGCCGACGACGGAGGCTGGGCGAGCCGGGTACGGGACGACATCGAACGGACGGTACGGGCGGCCTGTGCGGAGGACGGCTGGCTCACCGCGCATCCGCCCCGGTTCGCCTGGGACACCGAACTGCCGCCCGCCGAGGTCGGCTCCGGCCATCCGCTGGTCAACCGGCTCGCCGCCTGCGCCACGGCGCTGGGCCGCACGCCCCGGGTCCTCGGCGAACCCTCCTGGACCGACGCGGCGACGCTCACCCGCATCGGCGGCACGCCCGCCGTCTGCCTGGGCCCCACCGCGACCCGGCCGGACGGATCGCCGACCCTCCACACCATCGACGAGTACATCGAGGTCAGCGATCTCGTCGACACCGCGAAGGCGCTGGCACTGGCCGCCGTCGAACTGACCGGCCCCGCCTGACCGCCCACACAGCTCTTTCCGTCACCACACCTCAGCGCACAGGAACGAAAGGACGCACGGCCATGCCCTTCAGCCATGCCGAACTCGCCGCCACCGACCGGGCCCACATCATCCATCCATACCTCCCCGGGACCGCCGAGGAGCGGGTCGTGATGACCGGCGGCGCCGGCTGCCGGCTCACGGACGCCGAGGGCCGCTCGTACCTCGACGCGACCGGCGGGCTCTGGCTCGCCCAGATCGGCCACGGCCGTGAGGAGGTCGCCCAGGTCGCCTTCGACCAGATGAAGCAGCTGGAGTACTTCACCAGTTTCTGGGAGTTCTCCAACGACAAGGCCATCGCGCTCGCCGCCCGGCTGGCCTCGCTCGCCCCCGCGGGCCTGGACCACGTCTACTTCACATCGGGCGGCTCCGAGGGCAACGAGGCCGCCATCAAGATGGCCCGCTACTACCACCACCGGCGCGGCGACACCGACCGCACCTGGATCCTGGCCCGCGACAAGGCGTACCACGGCATCGGCTACGGCGGCGGCTCCGCCACCGGATTCCCCGTCTACCACGAGGGGTTCGCCCCGATGATGCCGCACGTCTCGCATCTCACCCCGCCGTGGCCGTACCGGACCGAGCTGTACGGCGGCCAGGACCCCACCGACTTCCTGATCGCCGAACTGGAGGCCCGTATCGCGGAGATCGGGCCCGGCAACATCGCCGCCATGATCGGTGAGCCCATCATGGGCGTCGGCGGGATGCTCGTGCCGCCGGCCGACTACTGGCCGCGGGTGCGCGAAGTCCTCGACCGGCACGGGATCCTGCTCATCTTCGACGAGGTCGTCACCGCGTACGGGCGCGTCGGCGAGTGGTTCGCGGCCCAGCACTTCGATGTCACCCCCGACATCATCGTCACCGCCAAGGGCATCACCTCCGGGTACACCCCGCTCGGCGCGCTCCTCGTCGCCGACCGGGTCGCCGAGGTGCTGCTGCGCGACCACGGCTTCCCGATGGGCTACACGTACAACGGCCATCCGGTGGCGGCGGCCGTGGCCCTGGCCAACCTCGACATCATCGAACGTGAGGGGCTGCTCGGCCGCGCCGTCACCATGGGCGCCCGGCTGCACGCCGAACTGGACGCGCAGCTGGGCGAGTTGCCGATCGTCGGCGAGATCAGGTCGGTCGGCATGATGCTGGCCGTCGAACTCGTCGCCGACCGCGGGACCCGTGCCCCGCTCCCGCTGGATCCCGCCCGGATGCCGCACGACGTCATCCGGCGCGAGACCGGGGTCATCGTCCGCGACTCGGCGCACAGCCTGGTGCTGTCGCCGCCGCTGATCATGACGGACGCCGAGGCCAAGGAGGCCGCGGTGGCGCTGCGTTCGGTCCTGGAACGCACCCTCCCCACCGGCGAGGTCCAGGCCTGATCACCACCGGGCGGGACCATCCCGGGACTCCCCTCCGCACGGGAGGCCCGGGGTGGTCCCGCCTGCCGCCGGGAACGCCATCAGCCGACCGCAACCGTTCGCCACGTGCCTGCCCGCGGCGCGTGCCCAGCAGGAGGACCCAGTGTCTGCACCACCGGCCTCACCCGCACCAGCCGCCGTGCCCCCGCCACCCCATCTCTCCCGCAGCCTGCGCCGCTTCGACATCATGGCCATGGGCATCGCCGCCGTCATCTCCTTCGACGTGGTCGGCCAGATCGCCACCGGCGGCGGCGAGGCAGTCACCTGGACCGCCGTCATCGCGCTCCTCTTCCTCGTCCCGTACGCCCTGCTCTTCGCGGAGACCGGCGCCGCCTTCCCGCAGGAGGGCGGCCCCTATGTCTGGGTCAAGCTCGCCTACGGCAAGGCGACGGCCGCGCTCACCACCCTCTTCTACTGGGTCACCAACCCGGTCTGGCTGGGCGGTTCGCTGGTCTTCGCCGCTTCCGACGCGTGGAACAGCTATGTGTCACACCTGGGCAGCGGCACCTTCGCCGACTACGCCTTCAAGCTCGTCTTCATCTGGGCCTCGATCCTGACCGCCGTCGTCTCGCTGCGCCGCGGCAAATGGATCACTACGGCCGGTGCGGTCGTCAAGGTGGGCTGTGTGCTCCTGTTCACCGGAACCGCCCTGGCCTACGGTCTGCAGCACGGTTTCGCGGGCCTGCACCACGCGCGGTTCACGCCGACCACCGCGGGATTCCTCTCCCTGGTCCCCGTCCTGCTCTTCGCGTACGTGGGCTTCGAGGCCCCGAACGCGGCCGGTGACGAGATGCACGACGCCAAGCGCGACGTCCCCGTCTCCATCGCGGTCTCCGCGTCCGTCGCGACCTGCTGCTATCTGCTGCCCGTGCTCGCCATCCTGTCCGTGGCACCCGCCGACAAGGTCACCGGCATCGGCGGGTTCATGGAAGCCGCGGCCCTGGTCTTCGGGGTGTACGGCTCCTGGAGCGGCCCGCTGCTGACCGCGGCCGGGGTGATGTTCGCCTTCGCGCTGCTCACCCAGGGCAGCGCCTGGATGATCGTCAGCGACCGTATGCAGGCCATGGCGGCGGCCGACGGCGGCTTCTTCGGCCGCTCGCTCGGCGCCTTCCACCGCGGGCTCGGCACCCCGGTACGGATGAACCTGGTGTCGGGGATCACCGCCACGATCTTCATGATCGCCGCGACGAACCTCGTACGGGGCGACAGCGCGGCGGTCTTCGGCGTCGTCCTCACCGTCGCCATCACCACACTGCTGCTCTCGTACCTGGTCGTCGTACCGGCGCTCGTCACCCTGCGCCACCGCCACCGCGACGTCCCCCGCCCTTACACGGTGCCCTTCGGCACCGCGGGCTTCCGGGTCTGCGCGGTCCTCGTCTACGCCTGGATCCTGGTCGGCTCCTGGGTCGCGCTCTTCCCCGGCACCCTGGAAGCGGTCCTCGGTGTCGGCTACGGCTTCCGGCAGACCTGGGGCGTCACGCGCACCACGTTCGAGGCGTTCACGCTCGGCACGGTGCTGCTCCTGCTCGCCATCGGCGCACTCGGCCGGGGCGTGGGTGCGGTCCGGGACCGCGCGGCGCGTACGGAGGAGGCGTCCGGCACCGCCGGATCCGCCGCGCGCGTACACACCACGGCCCCGTAGGCACCCGCCTCCAGCCCGCTCCCCCACCCTGCCGCCGACCCCGGTCGCACCGCCGGTC
The DNA here is from genome assembly GCF_041433995.1 of Streptomyces sp. NBC_00466. NCBI lineage: Bacteria > Bacillati > Actinomycetota > Actinomycetes > Kitasatosporales > Streptomycetaceae > Streptomyces > Streptomyces sp. NBC_00466. Next base: position 838,259 of record NZ_CP107896.1, read on the forward strand.
GCACCGCCGGTCGCACCGCCGTCAAACATGGGATGTTAGGTTGATTGGAGGTATTGGACCTGGAGGTGGACATGCCGCTACGCGCGACGGAGCGCTCCAGCCTGGTCGGACGCGTGATCGACCAGCTGCAGACCCTGATCGAGTCACGGGAGTGGCCGGTCGGTACGAAGATTCCGGCCGAGCCGGTCCTGGTGGAGCTGCTGGGGGTCGGCCGCAACACGGTGCGCGAGGCGGTGCGCGCGCTGGTGCACAGCGGCATGCTGGAGCCGCGCCAGGGCGACGGGACCTATGTACGCGCCGCCGACGACCTCGGCGCCGCGCTGCTGCGGCGGCTGCGGCGGGCGAGCCATCTGGAGGCGCTGGAGGTCCGTGCCGGTCTTGAGCGCGACGCCGCCCGGCTGGCGGCCGAACGCCGCACCCCCGAGGACGTGGCCGCGCTGCGGGCAGCCCTGCGGCGCCGCGACGAGACCAGGCGGGAGCCCGATCCCGCCGAGTTCGTGGACGCGGACGTCTCCTTCCACCACACGGTGGTGGCCGCAGCGCACAACGGGATGCTCACCGATCTGTACAGCCATCTCACCGACGGGCTGCGCGCCACGGTCACCTCCGTCACCGACGCTCCGCTGCCGGACGGGCCGCGCTTCCAGCTGGATTCGCACGCCGCCCTGGTGGACGCGATCGAAGCGGCGGACGCCGACCGGGCGGTCCACTGTGTCGAGCAGTACATCAACGAGACCATCGCCTCCGTACGGACCCTGCAGGACGCGGACCCCCTGCCCGGCGGGCCCGACGGCGGCGGAACCGGCCCCGGTACGAGCACCGGCGCGAACACCGGAGGCCGCTCATGAAGGGCACCCCCGCCGGCATGAAGGGCGCGCCCGCCGAGCAGGGCGCGACCCGGCCGCCCGGCGAGCGGATACCGGCCGCACCGGCGTCCGCGCCGGCCCGGGACGCGGTGCGGCCGGGCGGGCTGCTCGCGTTCGGCGTGATCGTCCTGGCGCTGAATCTGCGCCCCGCCCTGGTCGCCGCGTCGCCGCTGCTCGACACCATCCGCACCGACACGGGCATGTCCGCCACCGCGGTCGGGCTGTTGACCACCCTGCCGCTGCTCTGCTTCGGCCTGCTGGCCCCCTTCGCACCGCGCCTGGGACGCAGGTTCGGCATGGAGCCCGCGCTGCTGGGCACCATGGTGCTGATCTGCGCCGGAACCGCGCTGCGGCTGGTGCCGTCGATGGCGGCGCTGCTCGGCGGCACCGTCATCGTCGGCGCGGGCATCGCCGTCGCCAACGTCCTGCTGCCCGGGGTCATCAAGCGCGACTTCCCGCACCGGGTCGGCCTGATGACGGGCCTCTACTCGATGTCGCTGTTCGGCGGCGCCGCTCTGGCGGCCGGTATCACCGTCCCCGTCGAGCACGCCGCGCACCTGGACTGGCGCTCCACGCTGGCGCTCTGGGGGCTGCTCGGTGTGCTGGCGGTCATCGTCTGGGCCCCGCAGATCCGCCGCCACAGCCGGGCCACCGCGGCCGAGGCCCGCAGCGCGGCGCACCCCGTGCGGGGGCTCTGGCGGCACCCGGTCGCCTGGCTGGTCACCGGCTACATGGGCCTGCAGTCCCTCTCGTACTACGCCGCAGCTGCCTGGCTGCCGACCATCCTGGGCAACGCGGGGATGGCCGAAGGCACCGCGGGATGGATGCTGTCGTTCTCCAGCCTGCTGGGGATCGCCGGGGCCTTCGTCTCCCCGGTCCTCGCCTCACGGGGCGTGCGGCCCGGGCTGCTGGCGACGGTCGGTGCGGTGCTGACCATGGGCGGCTTCGCGGGTCTCGTCATGGCCCCGGTGAGCGGGGCCTACCTCTGGATGGTGCTGCTCGGGCTCGGCCAGGGCGCGGCGATCTCGCTGGCGATGCTGTTCATCGTGCAGCGGGCGCCGGACGGCCGCCACGCCGCACAACTGTCCAGCATGGCGCAGTGCTTCGGCTATCTGCTGGCCTCGGTGGGGCCGCTCGCGCTGGGCGCCGTGCACCAGCTGACCGACAGCTGGACGGTGCCGCTGGTGATGCTCATCGTGCTGCTCGTGCCGCAGGCGGTCATCGGCGTCGGTGCCGCCCGCGACCGCCACGCGGCGCCGGAGCAGGGCACGCGGGACCGGGGAACGCGGGACTGACGGACCTGCCGGGACACCACCGCCGGCCGGACGGTGCTGTGCGGGCCACTCGCCCGCACAGCCGGTCCGGCCGGCGGTTCGTTCTGCTGCCCGGCTTACTGCCCCGATGCCGGGTGGAGCCGGATGTCGTGGTGCATCTCGCCGTCCGTGCGCGTCACCGAGAGGAACTCGGCGCGCGGAGCGTGGGACGAGCCGGCCGCGATGAGCGTGTACGTGCCGGGCTCCAGACCGGTGATCCGGTAGCGGCCGCCTGCCGCCCGGACGCCTGCCTGGCGCTTGCCCCGGGAACTGACGACCGTGATCCAGGCACCGCAGTCGACCGGGTGGTCGTCGCACCGGACGGAACCGCTGACCGTGACCGAACCGCCGGTCCTCGAACCGCCGGTCCTCGAACCGCCGGCGTTCGGGCCGCCGCTGTTCCGCGCCCGGTCCGGTCCGCTGCCGACCGTGCGGGCGGCGTCCTGCGCGGGCACCGCCGTCCCGGGCCCTGCCGGGTGCCCGGCCCGGGCCGTGACCGGTCCGCGCGGTCCAGGCGTGCTGCCCGGCTTCCGCTCGTCGGCCTGCCGCCGGGTGTGTGCGGCCCACGCCGCGAGGACCTCCTGGGTACGGCGCTCCCGTGGCGTGGTGGGCGGCGTCCCTGCGGCTGCTTCGGCCGGCGCGGTGACCGGCTCGGCGGACGCGGTGACGGTCTCCAGACCGCGGCCCTCGGCGAATCCGGCCAGCACCTCGTCCAGCGCGGCCAGTTCCCTGAGCGCGGTGTGCAGCCGGTCGGCGCGGGGACCTGCCGGGGCGCCCCGCAGCTGCCCTTCGAGGTCACGGACGAGCGGGCTCACCCGGACCCAGGTGCCGCCGGGCTCCCCGGTCGAAAAGTGCCGGTCGAGCTCCCGCAGCGACTCCAGGAGCGTCTGCGTGATCCGCTCGACGTGCCCGGTGAGCCGGGGCCCGAGATCGATGTCGACATCGGCCGCGGCGGCGAGTGCCCGTGCGTGCGCGGTGGCGGTGGCGAGGAGCGCGAGCCGGTTCTCGGCACCGCGTCCCCGTATCCCCAGCGGCATCCGGACCAGCGGCCGGGCCACACTGCGGACCTGGAACAGGGCCGCGTCGACCCCGCGGGCCGCGCCGCGCAGCCGGACCGGGGCCTCGGGGTCCTCCCAGCGTTCGCGGACCTGGCTGATCAGGTGCTCCAGCGCCGCGACATAGCCGCGATCGGCCTCCTGGGCGACCTTCCGGGTGGAGAGCGGGAAGATCAGCGCGGCGCAGGCGGTGGCGACGAGGATGCCGAGCCCGTTGTCCAGCAGACGCTCGCCCAGCAGGTGGTCCATCCTGCTGTACGGGGTCGACATCCCGTACAGCTGGACGAGAGCGGTGACGAGTCCCACGACCCAGTAGGCGTACTGGCGCTGCATGCCCCAGGCGCCCAGGGCCAGTCCCGCCACGATGACCAGCAGGGTCCAGTAGATGTGGCCGGGGCCGATGACATGGAGCAGCCAGATGCCGATCACCGCACCGGCGACCGTGCCGACCATGCGGTGGGCGAGCTTGCGCAGCCGCTCGTGTGTGGTGTTGGTGCCGAACAGCGTGATCATCACGCCGACCAGTCCCCAGTAGAAGCGCCGGGGGTCGATGGCGTCGGTGATCGGGCAGACGATGGCGCAGGCGACCGCCGCGTGCAGCGGTACGCGTACGTACGGGACGACGCGCCGCCAGCCCTTCAGCTCCTGGGCCGCCGCGACCCGCCGGGCGACCGCGCCGGTTCCGGCCGGGCGGTTCTGCTCCAGGGCGACCGTGGGCTGGAAGGGCACCTTGGCGCGGGCCTTCGGCGCGTTCCAGCCGAGTTCGAGCCAGTGCGCGAGTGAGTCGGCGAGCGAGTCGAGGAGGTGGCCGACCCTCCGGGCCAGCATCGCGGCCTCGGCCTCGTCGGGGCTCGCGTTCCGGTCGGAGAGGACCTCGGTGGCCTGCTGCTGGATGAGCCGGGCCGCCGGGTGCAGGGCGTCGGCCCGGCCGAGCGGGGTGTCGCGGGCGACGACCAGCGCGACGACCAGCGCCTCGCGCAGCCGCGGCGGCACGGGCATCCGGGCGAGCCGCTGCACCGCCTGGCCTATGCCCTGCAGGGCGAGCTCGGCGTCGAAGAGGTACTGGTGCAGCAGTTCGGCGGTGTGCGGGTCGGCGGCGACCTCGGGCTGGGCGAGGCGGCCGTCGATGGTGACGGTGGTGATGTTGAGACGGCGGAGGCTCCGCCGCATCCGCTTGATGGCGACGTCGTGGTCGGCGTCGGGGTCCAGCGCCGCGGTGGCGGCGTCACCGACCCGGCGCGCCTCGACGACGAACGCGCGCTGGGTACGGAGCAGGTCCTCGCGGGGCATCGGGCAGCAGAGCAGCAGCCGGGTGGCGAGGATGGCCACCGCGGACACCAGCGCCACGACGAACAGCTTCCCGCACAGGTTCAGCGGGATGGCCGCCATCATGCCGACCATGAACGAGTTGAAGAGCATCATGCCGGTGAGCAGCCCGAGCCGCCCGAACCGCGCGAGGAAGAACGTCAGCGCGAGCGCCACCACCATCAGGGTGAGCTGCAGCGCACGGTCGTCGCTCAGCCAAGCGGCGAGCGGCAGCACGGCCGAGTAGGGGAACGGCATCCACAGGATGGCGCGGGTCAGCCGGAGCGGGGTGTTCTCCGCGATGGCGAACGCGCTCATCAGGCCCATCATGCCGCCGACCATCATGCCGAGCATGGCCGGCAGGGTCAGGGCGTGGGACATCCCGTAACCGACGGCGAGGCCGGTGGTGACGGCGACCAGCGAGCGCCACCCGGACTGCAGCTGGCCGAGACCGGGGTCGGCGGCGAGTACCCCGTCCCACCAGCGTCTCGGCCCGCCGACCCGGCGGGGTGCGACGGAGCCTCCGGTACGGGGTGGCCTGCCCCCGTCCCCTTCGGCTGCGGATTCGGTGGCTTGCGCGGCTTCGGTGGCTGGGGTGGTCAACTGACCTCCGGTTCGACGGCCTGCAGAAGGGTGGACACCGCATCCCGGGCCAGTCCCACAGCCCGCTCCGGATCGTCGACGTTCGTGCCCAGCCCTTCGAGAAGGGCCGACGCCATACGCTGCCGCGCCCGCTCCAGGAGCTCTCCGCCGGCAGGTGTGAGCGACGCCTCGACAACGCGCCGGTCCTTGGAGCAGCGTTCGCGCCCGATGAGTCCGCGCTCCTCCAGCTCCTGGAGGAGCAGGGTCACCCGCGGCTGGGCGATGCCGGTGTAGGCGGCGATCTCGGTGACCCGGCGCGGCCTGGGTTCCAGGGCGTCGAGTACGGCGGCGTGGCTGCGCGGAAGTCCGAATTCCCCGGCCCTGAAGAGCGCCTGGGAGAGCCGTCCGATGCCTCGCAGGAGTCCTCGGGCGGCGTCCTCGATCCGCTGCTCGTCGGATGCCGAAGATAGATGCATATCGCAATTATATATTGCCGTCAGGTGTGCTCATCGACGTACCGGCGGCCGGGCGGCACCGTCAGCCCGCGCGAACGGTGCGGCCCCGGCGGATGTCAGCCCCGCTTGTCCCCACCGTTGTGCCGGGCCCACGGGTGCCGCAGATGGATCCACACGTCCCGCGCCCGGCGTCCGGCCTCGGTACGGCTGGCGGCGACCAGCGTGCGCGCCTGGTCCGGGGTCTCCACCATGGGGCCCGAGCCGCGCAGCGGCCGGCCCGCCGTCTCGTGCAGGAAATAGGTGGCGATGAATCCGATGACCCCGGCGACCATCAGGTAGTACGCGGGGACCATGTCGTTCTTGGTGACCTCGACCAGGCCCGATGCGATCAGCGGCGTCGTACCGCCGAAGAGCGAGACCGAGACGTTGAACGAGATCGACAGGGCCCCGTAGCGCAGCCGGGTCGGGAAGAGCGCGGGCAGGGTGGACGCCGACGTACCGGCGAAGCACACCAGCAGCAGACCCAGGATGAGGCAGCCGAACGCGGGCTGCAGGATGCCGCCCTGCTTGATCAGGAGGAACGCCGGAATCGAGAGGGCGATGAGCGCGATACTGCCCGCCATGAAGACGGGCCTGCGGCCCCAGCGGTCGGAGCTGCGGCCCACCGTGGTGATGGTGAGCACCACCACGATCATGGTGCCGAGCACCAGCAGCTGGGCGGTGAGCGCGTCCTGGCCGAGCGTCTCGGTCATGAAGGTCGGCAGGTACGAGGTCACCATGTAGTTGGTCACGTTGTAGAGCAGGACAAGCCCCATGCAGATGAGCACCGCCTGCCAGTGCTGGGTGAAGATCTCCTTCAGCCGTCCGTGGCCGGACTGCCGGGCCACTTCCACCGGGTCCTCGTCGCCCTCGTCGTGCGGCGCCTTCGCGTACTCCGCCGCGGCCTCCTCGGCCTGGCGCTTGAAGGCGGGGGTCTCCTCCAGCCGCAGCCGCATGTAGAGGCCGATCAGCCCGAGGGGCCCGGCCACCAGGAACGGGATCCGCCAGCCCCAGTGCACCATTCCGTCGTGCCCGAGCGCCGCGGTCAGGATGGTGACGATGCCGGAACCGAGCGAGTAGCCGACGAACGTACCGAAGTCCAGCCAACTGCCCAGGAATCCACGCCTCTTGTCGGGTGAGTACTCGGCGATATAGGTGGTCGCTCCGGCATATTCACCACCGGTGGAGAAACCCTGCACGAGCCGGCAGACGAGCAGCAGGATCGGCGCGGTGAACCCGATCGAGTCGTAACTCGGCAGGAACGCGACGGCGAATGTACTGATCGCCATCATGATCATGGTCGCGGCGAGTACGCGTTTACGGCCGATACGGTCGCCGAGCGGGCCGAACACCAGGCCGCCGAGAGGCCGCACGAGGAATGCCGCGGCGAACGTGGCGAAGGTGGACACGACCTGCGCCCCGGGCGAGCTGGAAGGGAAGAAGACCTCGCCGAGGATGCCCGCCAAATAGGCGTACACACCGAAGTCGAACCACTCCATCATGTTGCCGAGAGCGGATGCGGACACCGCCCTGCGCACTTCGGGTTTGTCGGTGACCGTCACGTCCTCGACACTCAGTGACCGTTTGCGGCGCCGTAGCAGGATACGGAGGAGCCGGTCGTTGGCGGAGTTCGATCCGCCGGACGGCCTTGATTCTCGTCGGGGGCGTCCCTTGCTCATGTCATCCCGTCTGCAGAGCGGCATTTTCCGCGTTCATCATCGCTTCGGTCTCCCCTGTCCAGTTTCTTCGGGGAAACACAGAGACCGCGTGTCGGCGCGGCCTCGGGCACAACCGTCCGCAATACGGAGTGCCGGACCACTCCGTACCCCGTATTGCCGGGACAATGCAGCTGCGAAATCCCGGCCGCCCACGCCAACCGCGCCATCAGTGCAGTACAGCGCGCGGACGGCCGCACCGCAGCCGGTACGGACCACGGGCCGCCGGTCACCGGCCGCCGACCACGACCGCGAACCACGAACAGATCCGGAGAAAGGCATGATCCCCCAGGAGACAGGCGATTTCGGTACGGCCGCTGGGGAAACGGCGGACGGCGAGGCCGGAAAAGTCACATCCGAGCAGTGGAAATGGTCGGTGCTGGCCGGTATGGCCTCCTACATGGACGCCGGATCCATCGTCGCGCTGGGCGCGGGGCTCGTGATGTTCCAGTCGTATCTGCACCTGAGCTCGAATGCCGTGGGGCTGCTCGCGGCGCTGGGACCCAATGCGGTCGGCTGTGCCATCGGCGCGTTCATCGGGGGCCGGCTGGGTGACACGCTGGGCCGCAAACGCATCTACAAGTACGATCTGCTGGTCTATGCGGCGGGAATTCTCTGCATCGCTCTCGCGGTCAACCCGCTGATGCTTTTTCTGGGCACTTTTGTCGTAGGACTCGCCGTGGGCGCGGACGTCCCCACTTCTCTCGCGCTGGTGGGTGAGTTCGCACCGGCGTCGGCGCGTGGAAAGCTGCTCGGATTCACTCAGATCGCCTGGAGTCTGGGCCCGGTCATCGTGCTCCTGCTCGCGCTCGCCCTCGCCCCGTTCGGCCTGCTCGGCATTCGACTGGTGTTTCTCCAGCTGTTCGTCGTGGCACTGGTCACGTGGGCGCTGCGGCGCGGTCTGGCGGAATCGGCGCGCTGGAAAAGGGCGTTCGCCTCGGGAATGCAGGCACGGCCCACCGCGAGGGCACTCTTCCGGGGGCCGAACCGGAACGCGCTGATCTGGACCGGGACGATCTACCTCTTCTGGGGACTGGCCGCCGCGACCAACGGCATCTTCACCCCGTACATGATCAGGACCCTGCACGCGGGCAGCCAGTCGGCGGGGGTGGGACTCGCCTGTGCGGGGTTCGTGGTGAGCATCGGCGCGGCGCTGCTGTTCATGAGCTACGTCGACCGGAGTCACCTCACCCGCAAATGGATGTGGGGTGCGGGCGGCGCCATGCAGGTCATCGCCTATGTCAGCTATCTGGTTCTGCCGTTCACCATCCCGGTGATCATCCTGAACATCGTGCTCTTCGCGGTGGGCGGGACATTCGCCGGGGAGCCGCTCTACAAGATCTTCAGCCAGGAGCTGTTCCCGACCATGCTGCGCGGCACGGCCCAGGGCTTCACCTTCGGCCTCTCGCGGACCTTCGTCGGCATCTGGAGCCTGTTCGTACCGGCGCTCGCCAGCACCGGCATCCGGCCGGTGGCCGCGCTGCTGGCCGTGTTCCTGGTGATCAGCGGGGCGGTCGGCTTCTTCTTCATGCCCGACACGGCGGGCAAGTCGCTGGAGGAGATCGAGGCGGAGCGCGCCTTCGCCTGAGCGGGCCCGCCCCACTTCTGCCACCGCGTACGCACGTGGCGGATCTGGGCGGATTTACCGTGAACTTTCTGGCTGTCTTCCGCATCCCACTGCTTGGAAACGTGAAGAACGCGCACCGCATTGCTGAGAAGCGCACCATTTGAGAGTGGAGATCGATCGACATGGCTGAGCAGTATCGGAACAGCACCGCCCGGCGCGCAGGCGCCCGCACCCGCATCGCCCGCCGTATAGGCGGCGCGGGGCTCGCCGTCGTCGCTGTCGCCGGACTCGGGCTCGCCGGTGCCGGGGCCGCCCAGGCGGCGTCCGTGCCCACCTGCGCCACCTCGGGGCTCACTGCCTCCTTCGGGCAGGGGCTGGCCGGCGGCATGAACCACGAGGGCGTCGTCCTCAAGCTCAAGAACACCAGCGGCCACACCTGCGACCTGCGCGGCTACCCGGGACTCGGCCTCCAGGACGCCGGCCACCACACACTGGCCTCCAAGGTGCACTGGGGCAGCACGTGGTATGCCAAGGGCCCGGCCAAGCAGACGCTGACCCTCAAGAACGGCCAGAGCGCCGAGTCGGTCATCGCCTGGACGCACGCCAACACCGGTACGTCCGACGCCCGGCACGCCTCCTACCTGGTGGTCACACCGCCCGCGTCCACCACGCACAAGACGCTGAAGTTCCCGCAGTGGGTCGACAACGGTGAGCTCGACGTCACCGCGCTCGCCACGCACATCAGCGTCAACGGCTGATCAGGGCACCAGGGCACAGAGGAAGGGGGCGGGCCGCAGGTGCGGCCCGCCCCCTTCCGGTTCCTGCTCCTGGTTCCCGCGTCCTGTGCTCAGCTGCCCGAGCCTGCCGAGAACGCCCCGACCTGCGGCCCCGAGTTTCCGTCCGTCGGCACCGGGCCACCGTTCCACGGCACGATCAGCGCGACCTGCTCGTCCGGCGGAGTGACCCGTACGGTCGGCGGTGTCACCTTGCCCGACCCCGACACGTCCGGGTTGCTGAACGACAGCGGCGCCCAGGCGCTCGCTCCGGGTGCCACCTTCACCGGCCCGCCGGAGGAGCCGGTGCGTGCGGGATCCACCGAGACCTGGCCGCCCCCGTTGTCCACGAAGGCCAGGCCCGGGAAACCGCTGACGGTGCAGGTGTGGCCGGACTTGTTGGTGAGGACCAGTGCGAAGTTCTCCTGCCCCGCGCCGGGGTGGTCGTCGCCGATCGAAAGACCGAGTTCCGAGGTGTGGCAGCGGGTCGAGCGGTTCGGTGCGGGTGAGTTCCCGCCTCCGCCGCCGCTGCTGCTCCTCGGCGGAGTCGCACCGCTGGTGCCGGAGCTCTTCGACCCGGACGGGGTGACAGGCGGCTCCGATCCGCTGCCGGACCCCACCGGCTGCGGGGGCGGTCCCTTGCTGCTGTCGGCCGCGGGGACCGAAGCGCCGCTGGTCACCGGGCCGCCGACGCTGGCCACCTTCTGCGGACCCGAGTCGGCGTTGCCGCACCCGCTGAGCAGCAGCGCGCCCGCGACGGCCGCGGTCGCGGCGCCGGCGAGCAGGCCCCGGCGGGCGGCGAATCCGGTCCTCTCGCCGGCCCCGGTCAGATGGTCGTCGCTGCCCCGCTGTCCTGGATTCGGCATGGTGCCTACCGTCCCTTCTGTGACGTCCCTATGACTACCTCCGATGACCGGAAGGACCGAAAAGTTCACGCAGTAGCCCGCACACTCCGCAGAATGCGGTCGGTGGCGTCGGCGCCGAAACTCTCGGCGCACCTGATCTGCACGTACACCGGCGGACTGCCCTTGGCGACCGGGACCAGCGCGACTTCCTTGAGGCTCCTGCCCTCGGTTCCGCAGACATCCCAGGTGCGGACGGTGCCGTGCCACCGGCTGTCCGAGTACGTCGTCGTGGCGGCGGCCTTGCAGCCCGGGTGCGTGCTCTTCTTCACCTTCGCGGTCAGGGCCGCCGAACTGTCAGTGCCGGTACCGGCCGTACCGGCGAACACGCCGTCGTCGTCCGTCCGCAGATCGGACCAGCCCGAGACGGAGTCCGCCACTGTCAGACCGGGCCGGTGCGTACCGTCGAGGCCGAGGACGCCGGGCGACCAGCCGGAGTCGGCCAGTTGCACGGCCCAGGCGTGCGGGACTTCCAGACTGAGCTTCCCGGTGGCGTCGCTGACCTTCTCCGTACTGGGCGGCCTCTGCTCCCACAGGGTCAGCGCCGTTCCCGCCCCGGCGGCGACGGCCACGGCCGTCAGCACGATCAGTACGGTCCGCAGGGTCCGGGGACGCCGCGTACGAGCATGCGGCGAGTCACCGGCCCCGCCGGGTGCGGCAGGCACCGGCGACGCGGAGGCCCCCGGCTGCCCAGGAGTCCCGGGCGAAGTGAAGGACGCCGGGGCCCCCGGCGAGGCGACGTATTCGGGTGGGCCGAAGACCCCGGAGAACGCAACGGCTTCCGGGGAGGGCGACGGTGCCGCGGATGCGCCCGGATCCGGGGGTACGGGCGAGCCGAACACCGGACCCGGAGGCACGGGCGTCGGGTCACCAGGGACCGAAGGTGCACCGGAAGCCGTCGGTACGGGCGAACCGGCAGGAGCCAAAGGTGCACCGGAGGAAGGAGGTATGGGTGAACCAGCAGGGACCGAAGGTGCACCGGAGGAGGACGGTATGGGCGAACCGGCAGGGGCCGAAGGTACGGGCGAGCCGCCGGGGACGTCCGGCACCGGCGAGCCTGCCGGGGCAGAAGCCACGCCCGAGCCCAGCGGGACGCCAGGTACGGGCGAGCCCGCCGTGGCAGCAGAGACGCCCGAGCCGCCCGGGGCCGGTTCCGCCGCCCCGGACGTGAGCAGCTCCCGCACCCTCTCCAGTTCCGCCGTGAACGCCCGCGCGCTCTCCCAGCGACGCTCCCGGTCCGGGTCCATGGCCCGCTGCACCGCTGCCACGACCGGCGCCGCCAGGCCGGGCCGCAGCTCGTCGGCCGGGAGCACCTTGCCAGGCGGGCCGGGGACCGTGCCGGTGAGCAGGTGGTGGAGGACGGCGCCGAGACTGTAGACGTCGGCGCGCGGGTCGATGCCGTCGTACGGCTGCGCCTGCTCGGGTGCCATATAGCCGCTGCTGCCCGCGATCACGGTGAGGCCGGACGCCTGCGCCAGGTTCTTCGCCAGGCCCAGGTCCGCGATGAGTACCCGCTCGGTGCCGCCCGGCCGGCCCTTGAGCAGGATGTTCGACGGTTTGATGTCCCGGTGCACGATGTCCGCGTCGTGCAGTGCGGCCGCGCCGCGCGCCGCCTCGGCGGTCAGCCGCAGCGCCTCGTCCACATCGAGCTCGCCCGCGGTCAACAGGTCGTCCAGGGTGCCGTGATCGGCGTACTCCATGACGAAGTAGGGCCGCCCGTCAGGGAGATCACCGATGTCGAAGACCTGGACCACGCCACCCGAGTTCGCCCTGCGCAGCAATCGCGCCTCCGCCACGAAGCGTTCCCGGATGTCCAGGCGGTACGACCAGTTGTCGGCCATCACCTTCACCGCGACCTCGGCGTGCAGCCGTTCGTCGTGGGCCAGCCACACCACGGCGAAGGCCCCCGTGCCGAGGCGCCGCAGTACGCGGTACCGGCCAATCTCTTCTGGTACGGACATGTGGCTATCATGCATGGGTGATCCCCCAGCGAGTCCAGCCGGCCCGACCGGCGGACACCCTCCCGTGACCCGGCCCGCCGATGGAACAGAGGCCCTGGCCATCCAGGCGTCCGGCGGCGACCAGGCAGCCCTGGACGCCCTGCTCCGGGACATCAGTCCCGATGTGCTGCGCCGCTGTGCCCGGTTCCTCCTGTACCGCGAGGACGCCGAGGAGGCCGCCCAGGACGTGCTCGTCCAAGTGGCGCGCAACATCCACCGCTTCGAGGGCCGCAGCAAGTTCAGCACCTGGCTGTACACGGTGGTCGCCAACTGCTCGCGGCAGAAGTACCGCGAGCTCAAGCGGCGCTCGGCGGAGACCCCGCTGACCACGGCGGAGACGACCCACCCCGACCCGCGTACCACCAGCGTGATCGCGGGCTCGCGCGTCGATCTGCTCGAAGCGCTGGAGCGGCTGGAGCGCGAGGCCCCGCAGCTGGTGACGCCGCTGATCTACCGCGACATCTGCGAACTCGACTACGCGGAGATCGCCGACCGGATGAACCTGCCCGTCGGCACCGTGAAGTCCCGGCTGCACCGCGCCCGCCAGCAGGTCAGGCCCTGGCTGATCGGCGGGGACACGGCCGAAGGGCCGGGCGGCGCCGAAGCCTGAGGGCCGGCGCAGGCCATGCCCGGGTATGCCGGACATGACGGGTTCGGAAACCCTCGACGAGACCGAAGAACGTGATGAAGCTTTCACAAGGCGTGGAGTGGGGTCTGCACTGTGCCACGTTGCTCGCCCAGGTGCCGCCCGGCGGGCTGATGCGCCGCGACGCGCTGGCCGGCCACTTCGGCCTGCCCGAGGCGTATCTGTCCAAGCACCTCCAGGCGATGACCAGAGCCGGTGTGCTGTACGCCAACTCCGGCCCGAAGGGCGGCTACCGGCTGGCCCGCGCCCCCGAGTCGGTGTCCGTCCTGGATGTGGTGGAGGCCATCGAGGGCGCCGCGCCGCCCTTCGTCTGCCAGGAGATCCGGCAGCGCGGAACCGGCGCCTCCTCTCCCGCGGAGTGCCGGCGCCCCTGCGTGGTCAACACCGTGATGAACGAGGCCGACGAGGCCTGGCGCGCCTCGCTGCGCTCGGTCACCATCGCCGGACTCGTCGCGCGGCTGCCCGATTCGGTGCGTACGCGCAACGAGGAGACGCTCCCGCGGTCGGCTCACTGAGTGCCGGTCGGGCACCGGCCGGCTTCATTCCACGAGAGGCCCCGTAGCCCTCCCGGCGGCCAACCCCAGGCGCCGCGCGTCGTGTTCGGGCCGGATCGCGGCGATGGCCACCGCTCCCGCGACGAACATGACGCCCGCGGCGAGGAGAAAGGCGGTGCGATAGCCCGCCTGCTGGGTCGCCCCCGCGTCGATGAGGTGGCCGGTGACGGCCGGAACCACGAGGCCGGGAAGGGTGCCAGTGGCGGCGACGATACCGAACACCGCGCCTCGCTGGGAGGTGGGGACGGCCTCTGCCGTGGTCATGTAGTGCAGGGGAACAGCTACGGAGCCACAGGCGAAGGCCACACCGATGAGCAGGACGCGGGGGCCCTGTGCGTCGATCAGGGGGAAAACCGCCATGGCCACCGCCGCGACGCACACGGCAGCGCCCTGCAGCCCACCGCACGACCAACGACTCGGCACACCACGGGACTTGAGCAGGTCGACGAACGGCGAGACCGTCAACAGCAGGACGAGGCTGAAGGCCGCGACGACGCTGATGGTGGTCGCGGCGGTCCCCGCCGTCATACCGAGCTGTGTCCGGAGGTAGGCGGGCAGCCACGCCTGGCTCAGGGACAGCGCCCAGGAGGCTCCGAAAGCGCTGGATATGCTCCCCAGCACCGTGCCGTTGAGCAGCAGTCTGCGGTAGGGCAGCCGGTCGGAGGTCTGTGGCGCGGCGGGGCTGTGGGGCGTCCGGCGAGTCTCGTCGTACGGACCGTCATGTCCGCCCTTCCACCACACCAGGCTCCAGACCGCGCTGGTCACGCCGAGGGCCGCGAAGGCCGAACGCCAGCCGAAGGCGCTGATGAGCCAGGTGACCACCGGCGCGGCGACCAGGGTGCCCAGGGCCGCGCCGCCGATCTGCAGCGCCGATGGCAGCCCGCGCCGCTCGGGCGGGAACCACTTGTACAGGGCGTGCATGGACATCGAGGCGGCGGGCCCTTCGGCGGCGCCGAGCAGCAGGCGGCCGGCGACGAGGGTGGGGACCGTGGCCACGACGAGAACCGGGAGCTGAGCCACCGCCCACAGCAGCCCCATGGCGAACAGCAGCAGCCGGCTGGACAGGCGCGCCGAGAAGAACCCGACGACCAGGCCGGAGAGGCTGAACAGCAGGAAGAAGGAGCTGGAGACCAGCCCGTAGGTGCTGTTGCTGATGTGCAGCTCGTCCATCACCGGGACTGCGGCCAGTCCCAGGACGGACTTGTCGGCGAAGTTGACGACCATGAAGGCCACGATCAGGGCCGTGACCAGCCAGGCGCGGCGACGGTCGTAGGAGGGTGAGGGAGATGGCGCTGTGCGGCCGTCGGTGTCTCCGTCGGCAGAAGACCGGAGTTGGGGGCGGGGCCGGGATCTGGGTCGGGGTGCCAAGAGTGACTCCTGCGGGTTCGGGGAAGAGCAGGGGGCCGGGGTGCCGGGCAGGTGCGTGCCCGGCGGGCGGCTCGCCGGCCGGCGGCTGCCCGGCGGGCGGAGCAGGGGGGCGGAGCGCTGGACGGTTCCCCGGCGCACACCTGCCCGGCCGGCGGCGGCCGTTCAGATCAGCGACTTGGCTATCGCGTTCTTGTGGATCTCGCTGGTGCCGGTGACGACACGGAACATGCGCAGCGTCCGGAAGATCTGCTCGACCTCGTGGCCTCGGGTGAGCCCGGCCTTGCCGTGGATCTGTACGGCCTCGTCGGCGACGCGGAAACAGGACTCGGCGGTGAGCAGCTTGCACATGTTGGCCTCGACGGCGATGTTCGCCCCCTGGTCGGCGCGGGCTGCCGTGGCCATGACCGCGGAGCGGGCGGCGTAGATGTCGGTGGCCATGTCGGCGAGCTTGTGCTGGATGGCCTGGAGGGCGAGGAGCGGCTGCCCGAAGGCGATGCGGCTCTTGGAGTACTCCACCGACAGGTCCCAGGCGCGCCGTGCCGCACCGATGAGCGAGGGGCAGTGCAGGAGGCGGTTGAGGGTGATGCGGCCGATGCCGATGCGCAGTCCCTGGCCGGTCTCGCCCAGCAGGTTCGCGGCGGGGACGCGGCAGCCGTCGAAGTCCAGGTCCCCTTCCATCTGCTGTCCTGACATGGGGACTTCGCCGTCGAGGACCCGGCAGCCGGGGCTGTCGAGGTCGACGAGGAACGCGCTGTACGACTCCTCCGTACCGGCCATGCGGGCGACGACGACGGCGAAGTCGGCGAAGGGGGCGGCCGAGCTGAACACCTTCCGTCCGGTGAGCAGGTAGGAATCGCCGTCGGGTGTGGCGGTGGTGGTCATGCGCCGTACGTCCGAGCCCGCGTCCTGCTCGGTGATGGAGAAGCAGCAGGCACGTTCGCCCCGGATGACGGGGAGCAGATAGCGCTCCAGCTGGTACTCGGTCGCGTACTTCACGATGGAGCCGGCGCGCAGCGGTCCGCCCATGTCGCCGAGGACCGAGTGGGACAACACGGCGCCGGATGCGGTCAGTTCCTCCTTCAGAGCGCAGAGTTCGACCAGGCTCAGCCCCTGCCCGCCCAGCTCGGTGGGCAGGCTGACGCCGTAGAAGCCGAGTTCGCGGCTGCGTTTCCAGACGTGTTCGAGAGTCGGCCGGTCCAGCTTGGTCTCGGGGGTCAGGCCCCGCTCGCGCTCGTACGGGATGAGTTCCTCGTGGAGGTAGCGGCGCAGGTCGGCGACCAGTGCCTGAAGGCGCGGGTTGTCGTCGTAGGAGGGTTCGAGGGTGAAGGGCATGGGGTGGCTCCTGTTCAGCGGAGTGCGGCGGGCTTCGCGGGGCGGGCGGCGGCAGACCTCAGTGGACGCGGCGCTCGGCGCCCGCCCAGTAGGGGTCGCGGATCGCCCGGCGGTCGACCTTGCCGTTGGGGTTGTGGGGCAGCGCGGCGACGAAGTCGACCGAGCGCGGCTTCTTCATGCTCGCCAGGTGTTCGGCGCAGAACTCGATGAGCCCGGCCTCGGTCGGCGTGCTGCCCTCGCGCGGCACGACGACGGCCTTGACCGCCTCGCCCCACCGGTCGTCCGGGACGCCGACCACGGCAGCCGCGTACACCTCCGGATGCTCGTGCAGGACGGACTCGACCTCGACGGCGTAGATGTTGAAACCGCCGGAGATGATCATGTCCTTCTTGCGGTCGACGATGAAGACGTAGCCGTCCGCGCGGCGGCGCGCGAGGTCGCCGGTGAGGAACCAGCCGTCGCGGAAGGAGGCGGCGGTGAGGTCCGGTTCATTGAAGTACCCGGGTACGACGTCGGGGCCCCGTACGGCTATCTCCCCGACCTCGCCGTCCGGCACCGGCACCCCGTGTTCGTCCACGACCGCGACCTCGGCCTCGGCACGCGGCCGGCCGCAGGACAGCAGCAGCTCCTCGTCCTCGCCCTCGATGGCGCGCCGGTGGTCCTCCGTCGACAGGAACAGCACTCCCGATGTGGTCTCCCCGCAGCCGTACCCCTGGGAGAGCACCGGACCGAACAACTCCCAGGCCTCGCGGATGCGCTGGGGCGACATGGGCGCGGCCCCGTAGATCAGCTGGCGCAGCGTGGAGACGTCGTAGGAGCGGGCGTCCGGCAGCGCGAGCACGGTGTTGACCATGGTCGGGACGACGAACGCGTGCGTCGCGCCCTCCCGTTGGACGGCGGCGAGGAAGCCCTCGGCGTCCCAGCTCGGCAGCACCACCGCGCACCCGCCCGCGAAGAAGATGCCGAGCAGCGGCATACCCGAGGCGTGGGTCACCGGCCCGGCCAGGATCTGCCGGTCGCCGGGGCCGACACGGGTGTCCGGGCCCATCACCATCTTGCGCATCACCGCGGCACGGTTGCCGTACGTCTGGATCGCGGCCTTGAGCTTGCCCGTCGAGCCGGAGGTGAAGTGAAGGACGGCGGGGTCGCCGTCGTCGCAGTCGGTGTCGACAGGCTCGGGCGCGGTTTCGGCGAGGAGGCCGGCGTAGCCGGGACCGAGGTCGCTCGGCCCGTCGTAGCCGATCACCGTCCCTACCCCGCTGACGGGCACCGCGTGCCGCGCCGCGTCCAGGTGGGCGGCGTCGGCAAGGAGGACGCGCGCCCCCGACTCGCGCAGCAGATGGGCCACTTCCCGCTCACCGAGCCGGGCGTTGACCGGGGCGCGCACCAGCGCCGCCTTGTAGAGGGCCATCTCCGTGACGACGAGTTCCGCGCGGTTGGCCGCCAGGGTCGCCACACAGTCGCCCTTGCGGAGACCCAGGCCGCGCAGTGCGGTTGCCAGCCGGTCGCTGTGCTCGTCGAGGGCCGCGTAGGTGAGCCGGGTCGTCCCGCAGACCACGGCTTCGGCGTCGGGCTGATGGCTGGTCGTCCTGCGTAGGTACCGTCCGAGGTTCATCGCGCTCCATCACCAGTTCCTGGGCAATCGTTTCTGAACACTCCGTCCAGTAACAATCTTGATGTATGGGAACGTAAATGCAGCGTTAGTGTCAGGTCAACGGTTCGCACGAAGAGGAAATAATCCGGCCATGAAGCCCGCAGCCCCGAAACCCGCCGAGGACCGCCGCGTCCGCCGCACCCGCCACGCACTGCGCTCGGCTCTCGTCGACCTTGTCCTGGACCACGGGTTCCACGCGATCACCGTGGAGGAGCTCACCGAGCGCGCCGACGTCGCCCGCGCCACCTTCTACGCCCACTACCGCGACAAGGAGGACCTGCTCGTCGATGTCGTCCGGGAACTCGCCGCGGACCGGGACCGGTTGCTGCCGGCCGTCGAACAGGCCCAGGCCCAGGGCTTCACCGGCCTGCCGGTTCTCTACATCTTCCAGCACGCGGAGCAGGAGAAGCCCGTCTACCGGGTCATCCTCCGGGGCGAGGGCGACGGCCGGGCGCTGCGGGAGTTCACCGAGATCATCTGCGACCGCGTCGAGCGCCTCTTCCGCGAACGCGCCGGAGAGCTCGGCGTCACCCCCCGCATCCCCTTCGACGTCATCGCGCGGGCATGGACGGGCGAGCTCATCGGGATGCTGACCTGGTGGGTGGAGAACGACACGGGCTACAGCGCGGCCGAGATCACCGGGCATCTGCGGGACCTGTCCGTGTACGGACGGGTGTGGGCCTCGGGGCTGACACCGTCGGACGCGCCGGGAGCCGTCGACAGCGCACCCTGACCGCTCGCCCCTCCCTCAGCCGCTCACCCCCCTATTTACTGAACACTTCGTATGGTATCTATCGGTACTTCAGGCCGCTGGACAACCGACAGGAGTGAGCGCATGACGCAGCCGGTGGAGATGTCCTCGTTGGGGGACCTCGTCTGGGCACGAGGTTTCACGGATCCGGCGTGGGTGCGCCGGCACAATGCCGCAGGCCGTGAGGCGGTGCCCAGCCGCCGGGTCTGGCGTGGCCGGAACCAGCCGTGGGAACTGCCCGCGACAGAGCGGGACTCCGGCATCGACAGCCTCCGGCTCACCACGCCGGACGGCCGCGCGATCCCTCTCCCCGAGGTGTTCGCCGCGGCCCAGACGGACGCCTTCGTCGTCCTCCACCGGGGCACCGTCGTGCACGAGAGGTACCTGCACGGCTACGAGGCCCACGTGCCGCACTTCAACGCATCGGCGGCGAAGTCGTACGCAGGCCTGCTGGCGGCGGTACTCGAACACGAGGGACTGCTCGACCGGACGGCCCGGGTCACCACGTACGTCCCCGAACTGGCGGGAACCGCCTTCGGCGAGGCCGAGGTCGGCCACCTGCTCCACATGGGCACGCGGATGAGTTACGCGGGCCGCCCCTACGACAAGGCGCTCGAAGCCCAGCGCTACGCCGCCATCCTCGCCCCGCGACTGCGCCCGTACGGCTACACGGGCCCGGTGACCATCCGCGAACACCTCGCCACCGCACGGGCGACCGGCGCCCCCGGCGCCGGGTTCCGCTACGAGAACGGCAATGTGGAGGCGCTCGCCGAAGTCCTGCGCCGGATCACCGGAACAACCACATCCGCGCTGCTGTCCGAACTCCTCTGGTCCCGCATCGGGGCGGAGGAGGACGCCTACTACATCCTTGACTCCGAAGGCGCCGAGGCCGCCTGCGGCGGTTACAGTGCGACAGCGCGGGACGTGGCCAGGCTCGGCGAGATGATCCGCTGCGGCGGTGCGGCCGGCGACCGGCAGGTGGTGCCGGAGTCCGTCGCCGCCGGCATCACCGCCCCGGTCCCGGAGTACACCCGGCGCGTCCGCTTCCCCGCGGCCCCCGCGACCACGCCCGCCACCCTCTCGTACCACGACCTGTGGTGGATTCCGAACGACCCGCACGGCTCCTTCATGGCCAGCGGCATCCACGGCCAGCGCCTGTTCGTCTCGCCCGGACTCGACCTCGTCATCGTGCACTTCGCCTCCCAGGTCATGTCACCCGCGGTGCCGCAAGTCCCCCTGATCGAGGCCTTTCTGCTGGTGGGCGCCCACCTCAACGGCACCCGTCCGCACAGCTGAGGGGCAGGCCGTCCACCGGGTGCGCCGGGGGCCGCCGCGCGCCCCGGCTACCAGGGGGCGATCGGCTGCACCCCCACCCGGCGCCCCTCGGCGTCGAGCAGATGACCCATGCGTTTGACCGTGTGCAGGCCGACGATGCGGTCGGTCACCGTGAGGGTGGGCAGCCGGGCGCACAGCGCGGTCTCACGGCGCTGGATGTCACCGAGGTCGTGCACCCAGAGCGTGACGAATATGTTCGCGGGACCGGTCACGGCCGCGACCAGGCGGCATTCGGGCAGGGCGGCCAGGGTGCGGTGGACGGTGCCGATGTCGCGCGCCGGCACCTGGCCGAGCAGCGAGACCGGGACCGGATGCCCGGCCAGCGCGGAGGCGATGTCGCAGCGGAAGGTCAGGACCGACGAGTCCGTGAGACGGCGCAGCCGGCGGCGGACGGTGGCCGGGCTGGCGGCCGTGCGCTCGGCGAGTTCGGCCAGCCCGAGCCGGCCGTCGCGGACCAGCTCGTCGAGCAGGGCCCGGTCGACGGCGTCGAGTGCGAGCGTACGGGCGTGCTCCCCCACCGCCGCCGGGCTGCCGAGCGCCGTCAGCTGGGCGGGGGCCAGGGAGCGCAGCCGCCAGCGGCTGCCCTCGACATACAGCGACGTGGCGAACAGGCAGGTCACCGATGTGATGCCCGGCATCGGGTCCAGCTTCTCGCTGAGGAACCGGCTGAGCGCCGTCAGATCCGGAGCGAGCACATCGAGCAGCAGATCGGCGGTGCCGTGGCCGGTCAGCTCGATCGTCACGGCCTCCGGGAGCGCGCTCAGCTCCGCCATCAGCCGGGGGCGGTCCCTGGGGAGGCAGCGCAGCAGGACGAAGGCCGAGCAGCGGTTACGGGAGAACTCGCGCCCGGGCGCCGCGTACACCCAGGCGAGCCCCTCGCCGGTCAGCCGTTCCCAGCGCCGGGCCAGCGTGCCCGCGGTCACGCCGAGCAGCGGCGCCAGCTCCGACCAGGAGGCTCTGGGCCGCAGCTGGAGGGCGTTCACCAGGGCGAGGTCGAGTTCGCTGGTGGTGACCGTTTCTCGCATCACAAGGCCTCCCTACGGACGAATCCATGAATATTCGAGGTCGTTCGTGCCTCGGCCCGCACAGTAGCGACGACATTCGGTTCCGGCCACCCATGATCCACCGGCCCCCAGTCATCCAGAGGTGAAGCTGTGCTTCCACGTATATCGGGAACGGGACGCGGATCCGGAACTCTGAGTTCCGGACCGGGCATGCTCGCGACGATGGCGTTCGTGATCCTGCTGAGCGGCATCGCCCAGGGCTATCTGACGCCGCTGCTGCCCGCGGTGGGCCTCAGTCTGCACATCAGCACCGTGGGGCAGAACAACATCTATCTGCTGTCCCAGGTGGCCTTCGCGGTGATGACACCGCTGCTCTCGCGCCTCGGTGACCTGTACGGGCACCGCAGGCTCCTGCGGGTGTCCATCGCGATGGTGGCGGGCGGCTCGCTGCTGATCGCCGTGCATCCGGCCACCGTGACGCTGGCCGTCGGGGTCGTGCTCCAGGGCGCCGTCGTCGGCTTCTTCCCGCTGCTCGTGGGCATCCTGCGCTCCCGCGCACCCGAGCGGAACCGCAGCGGGATCTCCCTCCTGGTGGGGGTCCTGCTTCTGTCGATCGGCGTGGGGGGCCTGGTGGCGGGCGCGCTCAGCGAGCGGCACGCCGAGGCCGGACTGTGGACGGCAGTCCCGGTCGCCGCCCTCGCCGTGGTGGCTGGAATTGTGCTGCCCGCCAGCGACGCACCACGCGGCGGCCGCTTCCACTACGGGGCGGCCGTGCTGCTCACCGCGGGTCTGGTGGCGCTCGTCCTGGTCCTCGCGCAGGGCGGTACGTGGGGCTGGGGAGCACCTCGTACGCTCGCTCTCGCCGTCGCGGCCGTCGTCCTCCTCGCGATCTGGGTGACGGTCGAGCGGCGCTCGGCGAACCCGCTGGTCAGCGTGCGAATGCTGAGCAATCCCCGGCTCGCGGTGGTGAGTTGCTTCACCTTCTGCGCCTCCTTCGGCACGATCGGCTTCCTCGGCGCCAACGCCCTCTTCCTGGGCGCTTCGCGGTCCGCGACCGGTTACGGCATGGACCTGGGACCGCAGGCCATCGCCACGATCTCGCTCGCCATGGTGACCGCCGGATTCGCCGGTTCCGCGCTGACCCCGCGCCTCACCCGGCAGCTCGGCGACCGCGCCGTGCTCGCCTCGGCCGGCGGCCTGGTCGCCATCGGCTTCCTGGGGATGATCCTCTTCCACCGCACCCTCACCCAGTACGTGATCTGCGCCCTGGTGGTGGGGCTCGCCACCGGACTCTTCGAGTCGATCACGCGGACCCTGTCCGCCGAGGCCGTCGCGGAACAGGAGACGGCCCTGGCCGTCGGCCTCAACGAACTGGCCCTGTCCCTGGGCGCGGCCATCGGCGCCGCCGTGATCGGCGCGTTCTTCGCGGCCCACGTCAAGGCCGGCACCACACACATCGCCGAGTCCGGCTACCTGTGGGGCTGGGGCGCGTGCGCCGTCATCGCCCTCGCCGGCACGGCACTGGCGCTGCGCTACCGCAGCCCGCGAGAGACCGACCCCGCGCATGAACAGCACCTGACACAGAGCGGAGAGCTCGCATGACGGACACCCCCGACGTTCGAAGGACCGTGGCCGAAGCGGTCAGCTCCTGGAGCGAGCAGCTCGTGGCCCTCAGCCACGGACTGCACGACGAACCCGAGACCGCTCTCCAGGAGCACCGCGCCGCCGCCAGGATCGGGAACCTGCTGGAGACGGCGGGCTTCACGGTCGACCGGGGGGTCGCGGACCTCCCCACGGCCCTCGTCGCCACGTGCGGGACCGGCGACCTCGTCATCGGGTACTGCGCCGAGTACGACGCCCTGCCCGGCATCGGCCACGCCTGCGGGCACAACGTCAACGGAGCCTCGGCCGTCGGCGCCGCCCTCGGCCTCGCCGCCGTGGCAGACGAACTCGGCCTGACGGTCAAGCTGATCGGCACACCGGCCGAGGAGGACATCGGCGGGAAGGTACTCCTCCTCGACGCCGGAGTCTTCGACGACGTGGCCGCAGCGATGATGGTGCATGCCGCGCCGGAGGACAGCGTCGGCGCCTCCTCACTGGCCATCGGCTCCTGGGACATCACGTACCGGGGCAAGCCGTCGCACGCCGCGCTCGCCCCCTGGGAAGGGGTCAACGCCCTCGACGCGATGACCGTCGCGCAGACCGCCGTCGGGCTGCTCCGCCAGCAGTTGCCGCCCGGTGTGGTCGTCCACGGCATCGTCACCGACGGCGGCCAGGCCGTGAACGTCATACCGGCCCGCACCCGCGCGCGCTGGGAGGTCAGGGCCCTGACGGTGGAACAGCTCGCCGAGGCGTGGCAGCGGGTACGGGCCTGCTTCGAGGCCGGGGCCCTCGCCACCGGGGCCGAGCTCGAAGTGGCCCCGCACGGAAGGGACTTCGCCGATCTGCGGCAGGACGCCGACATGACGCAGGCGTACGTGGAGGCCCTCGGCGAAGTGGGGCGCACGGCGACACTGCGGCACGGCGAGTCGATGGCGTCGACCGACATGGGCAACGTCTCGCGGCGCGTACCCACGATCCACCCGACGATCGGCTACGAGACGGGCGGCGCCAGGCAGCACACCCCCGAGTTCACCGCGTACGGCAAGAGCCCGGGCGCCGACCGGGCGGTACTGGACGGCGCCACGGCCCTGGCCCTGACGGGCACCGCTCTGGCGGCGTCGCCGGCCCGGCGGAACCGGCTGTTGGAAGGGGTGCGGGAGCGGCAGCCGAGCCGGGCGAACCACCAGGCGGCGCAGCAGCCCGCCGGCACGGAGACGGCCGCGCGCGCCGCTGCCGGGGCCGCGTAAGGGCCGCACGAGGGGGCGTCGGGCCACGCGTCGCCGCGACGGGGGGGACGTCAGGCCGCGCGTCGCTGCCGCACGGCGTTGATCCGTCGCATCCCCGCGAAGACCGGCAGGACGGCTGCCACCAGCACCTGCAGGGTGCAGCCTGTGACCATCAGCGACTCACCGCCCGCGATACCGGTGGCCCAGGCCACCAGGCACCCGATGTTGGCCGATCCCCACACGATGGTGGCCACCGCCAGCTTGCCGGTGGGCTTCGGGTACTCGACCCGGCTCACCATCAGCCAGGCGACGCCCAGGACTGCGAGCAGGGTTGGCACGAACGGCAGTTGAAGCAGGACGATCGAGACGACGGTGAGGGCGGCGAAGGGAATCGGCATGCCCTGGAACATGCCGTCCTGCATCGTGGTGCAGGAGAACCGGGCCAGCCTCAGCAGCCCGGCCAGCAGCACGGCGAGGCCGGCCACGACGACGAGGCCCGGGTAGTCGGTGCCGCTGACCAGCCCCCAGACGACGACGAAGTAGGCCGGTGCGAGACCGAAACTGATCAGGTCGGAGAGGTTGTCGAGCTCGGCCCCCATGCCGGAGCTGCGGAACCTGCGTGCGACCAGCCCGTCGCACAGGTCGAACAGCGAGGCCATCAGCATGAGCAGGACCGCGGTGGCACCGGCCTGGCGCACCTGCCCCACTCCCTGGCCCGGACCGTCGCCGAGGTAGGGGACCAGGACGTTGGTCGTGATGAAGTACACCGAGGCGAAGCCGCATACCGCGTTGCCGAGGGTCAGCACATCGGCGATCGACAGCCGCGAAGGGGACACCGTGTTCTGAGCGTGCTCAGCGGGTTCCTCTGTTGTCCATGACGCCGGAAGCTCGGAATCGGTAACGCTCAACGGTCTCTCCTTCTGGACTCTCTGGCAGGGGACGGAGCCGACCGTGCGGATGGCCGCAGCCGGGCGGCGGCGCCGGTGGCCAGGACGGTCGAAGCCCTGACCGTACAGCCGAGCAGCACCGTCGGCCCAATGCACCGATCAGACCGGGATCTCGGTCAACCAGTCCATGTACTGCGGGGATTGATCCCGGTCGGCGGGATGGTCACCACTCCGGGCCAAGGCCACGGATCAAGAGCCGGACCGGAAATGACACCCTTGCCGCTTCCTTGCGTACGTCATACGCTGAGCGTACGCGATACGCCTCGCGTGTGGCGTACGCACCTCGAAGGGGAGAGCGATGAACACCAAGACCAAGGCAGGAACCAAGGAGTGGGCGGGCCTCGCGGTCCTCACCCTCGGGTCGCTGTTGATCATGCTGGACATCGGCGTGCTGAACTTCGCCGTACCGGCCATGAGTGCCGATCTGCGGCCCAGCGCACCCGAGTTGCTGTGGATCATGGATATCTACCCGTTCGCACTTGCCGGGTTACTCATTCCGATGGGGTGGGTGGGCGACAGGATCGGCCGGCGCAAGCTCCTGATCACCGGTGCGCTGCTGTTCGGCGCTGCCTCGGCCTGCGCGGCCATGGCGACCACCCCCGAGGCCCTGATCGCCTCCCGGGCCCTGCTCGGTGTGGCGGCCGCGCCGGTGACACCCACCGTGCTCGGAATGATCCGCGTCATGTTCGACGACGCCGACCAGCGCAGGACCGCCATCGCGGCCTGGACCGGCGTGCTCACCAGCAGCACCGCGTTCGGCCCCGTCATCGGCGGCCTGTTGCTCAATCACTTCTGGTGGGGGTCGGTCTTCCTCATCAACATCCCGGTCATGGTCCTGCTGGTGGCGCTCGCGCCGTTCCTGCTCCCCGAGCACCGCGACCCGTCGCGCGGCAAGCTGGACGCGATCGGTGCCGTGCTCTCCTTCGCGGCGATCCTCACGGTGGTGTACGGCGTCAAGGAGTCCGCCGTGAACGGCTACAGCCCGAGCGCGGTGCTCAGCATCGCCGCCGGGCTCGCTCTCGGCTTCGCTTTCGTACAGCGCCAGCGCACGGTGGCCGGCCCGCTGCTCGACCTGGAACTCTTCCGCTACCGGGCGTTCAGCGGTTCGGTGGCCATCACCCTGATCGTCCACGGCACGCTCATCGGCATCAACCTGCTGGTGAACCAGTACCTGATGTCCGTCCTGGGGATGCGCCCCTTCACGGCGGCCCTGTGGTCGCTCGCGGCGTTCCCGGTGGTCGCCATGGCCGCGCCGATCACGGCCACGTACTCACGCCGCGTTCGCCCAGGCAACTTCCTTGCCTGCGGCATGGTGGTCATGGCGGTCGGCTGCGGGCTGCTGTTCTTCGTCCGGGCGGACTCCCCTGTGCTGTTCGTCATGGCGGGTGTCGCCCTCATCGCTGCCGGTCTGCTGATGGTGAAGGCACGGGTCGCCGACATCGTCCTGACCGCCGCGCCGCCCGAGCGCGCCGGCTCGTCCGCGGCTGTGTCGGAGACCGCCAACGAACTGGGCAACGCCCTCGGCTTCGCCGCCTTCGGCACCATCGGCCTGGCCGTGTTCCACCATCGGATGGCCGACGTACATCCCCGCGGCCTGTCCAGCAGCGATCTCGACGCGGCCCGGGGCAGCATCGGCGGCACCACGTCGGCGGCCGGCCGGCTGACCGGCGGGACCGCCGACAGCCTGCTGCACGCCGGACGTGAAGCCTTCACCCACGGTCTCGACCTGGCGGCGCTGACAGCTGCGGGCGTCCTCGGGGTGACCGCCGTGCTCAGTGCGATCCTGTTGCGCAAGGAGCCGATCGCCGCTCCCGCACCGGCCGGGGCGGCCGGGGCGGCCGGGGCGGCCGGGAGCGTGCCGCCCCGGGTGGCGGATGCCGCACGGTGAGGACCGGCACGGCTCCGGCGGTGTCCCGTCCGCGACCGGACGGGACACCGCCGGACAGTAAAATCCAGCGAGGAACGACGGACCATGCAGACTGGAGCCAGGTGAGGCGGGACGCCTGCGAAGGCCGCGCCGCCACCGTGCGGTCGTCCGCGCGCCATCACCTTCCATTCCTCTCCCCCGAAGGCGAGCATCAGGTGAGCACCGTAGACAAGGGGAGCGCCCTCCCGCCGAGCGTGGCACGGCTCTGGGAGTCCCGGCGCCGTGTGCCCCGGAGCTCCCTGCCCGAGCTGAGCCAGGAGCGCATCGTCGCGGAAGCGGTCAGGTTCGCCGACTCCGACGGCCTGGCGAAGCTGTCCATGGCCCGGCTCGCCGAACGGCTGGGCTGCGCGACCATGTCGCTGTACCGCCATGTGGCGACAAAGGACGACCTGCTGGTCTTCATGCTCGACACCGCGTACGGGAAGCCGCCCTTTCCTGAGACCCCGGTGGAGAACTGGCGTGCGGGACTGGAGCGTTGGACGACCGAGCTGCTCGCCGTCTACCGCCGCCACCCCTGGATGCTGCAGATCCCGACGGCCGGCCCGCCGCTGGAGCCCGGGCAGCTGTCCTGGATGGAGTGCGGGCTGCAGATGCTGCACAGCACCGGGCTCAGCGCGACCGAGAAGTTCTCCGTCGTGCTCCTCATGAACGGCTATGTGCACGCCGGTACGAAGCTGTCCACGGCGGCCCTGCAGCTGCCGGGCGACGACGGGGCCACGATGCCGCAGTACGGACGGCTCCTGGCGAAGCTCGTGGACGCGGACCACTTCCCTGTCCTGAGCGAGCTCATCACGGCCGGCGTCATCGACGCCCCCACCGATGAGTTCGTCTTCGGACTCCAGCGGGTCCTCGACGGTGTCGAGGTCATGGTGAACGCGCGCCAGGAGAGCCCGGGGGCCTCCTGACGCGCGTCAGACACGCGCGCATCAGGCACTGGCACGTCGGGCTCGGCGGAATGTCAGACCTGTCTGCCAGGCTCCGGTCATGGAGATGACGCTGCAACTGACGATCGACTGCACCGACATACAGAGACTGGTGGCGTTCTGGAGCGAAGCTCTGGGATACGTACCCGAACCTCCGCCGGGCGGCCATGCCACGTGGCGGGAGTACTGGGCGGCCATGGGGGTGCCCGAGGAGGAGTTGCCTGCCGGTGCGGGCGACACCCCGGAGTCGATCGTCGATCCCGCAGGGCAGGGGCCGCGGGTGTGGTTCCAGCAGGTGCCGGAGCTCAAGGCCGCCAAGAACCGGATACACCTCGACCTGAAGGTCGGCGGCGGGCGCGACGTCCCGTTGACGGTCCGCACCCAGCGGGTCACCGCCACGGTGGAAAGACTGACCGAAGCCGGCGCCGGAGTACTCCGGATCACGGATGAGCCGGACATGGGGCACTACGGCGTCGTACTGCAGGACCCGGAAGGCAACGAGTTCTGCGTGGTCTAGGAACCGTGGGCCGGACAGCGGTGGCGGCCGACGGCTCGGCTCACATCGTGGTGTCGCGTGCGGCGACCACCGCTTCCACCAGGCCGAGTCCTTCGGCGCGGTGTGCCGCGATCGCGTCGAACCAGCCCCGCAGAGCGGACCGGACATCGTGTACGAACTGCTGCGCGGCCGGGGCGAGTACCCCGGAGCGGTGCACGACTCCGAAGGGGGACTCGATCAGGGGGTCTGTCTCGACGACGCAGGCGCCGGCGTCCAACGCGGTCGCGCACATGCGCAACGGCAGAAAGGCCTGGAACCCCGAGCCCAGCACGAAGGCCAGCTGTGCAGTCCGGCTGGGGACGTTGGCCCCGATCACCGCCTCGATCCCGTGCGCGGCCAGGGCCGTGCGCACCGCGTCGTCCTCGTTGGGGGCGGCCTGCCGGCAGGCCAGTGGCAGGTCACCGATTTCCGAGAGGGGGACGCTGCCGGCCTCCGGCGGCCGGTGCCCCTGCGGCCGTACCAGCAGCAGCCGTTGCACGCCCAGCTCGACGAAGTGGAGGTCGCTGCGGAGTTCGGACTCCAGGGTGAATCCCAGCTCGGCCTGGCCGTCCGCCACCGCCGTGACGAGTTCGTGCCGGGATCCGACCTCGCTGATGTCCAGCCGGACGGCCGGGTACTTGTGGGTGAACCCGCCGGCCCAGGAGGCCACCGCCTCACCCGACATGTCCGGCGTGCACATCACAGTGAGGACTCCCCCGCCGACCTCGCGGGCGCTGCGCATGGCGTCCTGAGCGGCGACCACGTCGTCCAGCACCCGGCGGGCCAGCGGGACAAGTTCCAGGCCCGCGGAAGTGGGCACGAGACGGCGGCCTGTGCGGTGGAACAGGGAGACCTTCAGCTCCCGTTCCAGGGCACGGATCGAGCTGGAGACGGTGGGCTGGGACAGGTAGAGCCGCTCTGCGGCACGGGCCAGACCGCCGTGGTCCACCACTGCCATGAAGTGCTCCAGCTGTCGCAGTTCCACGGTGGTCCCGCTCCTTTCCCGCTTTCCCTGCTTTCCCACAGCACAGCACAACACAGCGCGCCCGGGTGTCCGGTGACCGCCCGTGGTCCGTCCCTCAACCGGCCCTGCGGTGTCTGCGGTGCCTGCGGTGCCTGCGGACCGATTGCGCCCCGTCCCCGATCCCGCCGATCCCGCCCCTCGTCGAGGCCGCTCACCCGCTCGCGGCCTGCCCGCGGGTCGCGCGGTAGGTGTCGGGAAGTGTGCCGTCCCGCAGCACCTGCCGGGTCACCGCCCGCCCAAGGTTGCGCTCGTGCACCGGAGATGAGCCCTCATAGATGCGCAGCGCCCGCACGTCCCGCCACATCCGGGGCACGGGGTGGTCGCCGACGATGCCCTCGCCGCCGAGCAGTTGGACGCAGCGGTCCGCCACCCGGCTCGCCATCTCGGAACAGAACAGCTTGGCCGCGGCGATGCGGTGCCGTGGGACGGTTGCCGAGTCGAACGCCCGCGCCGCCTCCATGGTCAGCGCCCGTCCGGCTTCCAGTTCCGCGAAGCACGCGCCGAGGTCCGCCTGAACCGCCCCGAGGTCGGCGAGCGGCGCCCCGAACTGCCTTCGGCCCAGCAGGTGTTCGGCGGTCTCCTCCAGCATCCGGGTGGCCTGTCCGACGCAGGTGGCCGCGACGTGCAGACGGGCATGGTTGATGCCGCGGAGCGCTGCGGCGAACCCGGTGCCGGGTGAACCGCCGAGGAGGGCCGAGTCGTTCACCCGTACGCCTGTCAGCTCGATCTCGGCCACCGGGGCCTCGGCGTGGCCGTTCATCCGGGTGGGGAGGCGGGTGGTGACGCCGTCGGCTGCACGCGGAACCAGGAAGGCGGATACGCCCCTTGCGCCGTCGGCCGCCTCCCCGGTCCGGGCGAAGACGACCAGGTCGTCCGCCCAGTGGGCATTGGTGATGTAGCGCTTGCGGCCGTCGATGACCCAGCCGCCGTCGACCCTGCGCGCGGTCGTGGTCAGCGAGGCGGCATCCGAACCCGCCTCGGGTTCGGTCAGGGCGAACGCGGTGATGTGCTCGCCCGCCGCCATCTTCGGCAGGAGCCCTTCCCGCTGCTCATCGGTGCCGTGGTCGAGGATCGCCTGGGAGCACAGCCCGATCACGGTGGAGAAGCGCGAGCGGTAGACGCATGAGGCACGGGTGAACTCCATGGTGAGCCTGACCTGCTCGGTCATGCTCCACTCCAGGCCACCGAGGTGCCGGGGAATCGACACCGCGAACAGTCCGTTGTGGGCGAGCGCCCGCATGACGTGTTCCGGCACCGCGCCCGCCGCCACCATCTCGGGCTCGGCGGGGATGAGTACCTCGTCGGTCAGGGTGGCCACGCGCTTCAGGTACTCCTCGAAGCCGAGCGGGAAGACGTCCGGGTCGATCATGCTGGTTCCTCCTTCGGTGCGGCGGCTCCGGCGTCCGCGCAGACGACGACACCGTCCTCGGTCAGTGCACGGATCTCCGCCGGGGTCCTGCCCAGTTCGGCCAGGACGCGGCCGGTGTGCTCCCCCACGCCGGGCGCGGGCAGTGAAGTGGCGGGGCGCGTCCCGCCCAGGGAGAAGGGTGTGGTCGGCGCGGTGTAGGCGGCCCGTTCGCCGGTGCAGTCGGCGATCAGCCCGGACGCGAGCACATCGGCGTCCCCGACGACCTCGTCGAAACGCCGTACCGCCCCGCAGACGATGCCCGCGGACCGCAGCCGCTCCACGGCCTCCGCCCGGTCGAGCCGCCCCAGGGTGTCGTGCAGCAGGTCGAGCAGTTCCGGACGGTGGGCGACCCGGGCGGGATTCGTGGCGAACCGCGGGTCGGTGACGAGACCGGGGCGGCCGATCAGCTCGCACAGGGCCGCGAACTTCTCGGCGGTGTACGCCGAGACGACCAGCGCGCCACCATCGCGGGTGCGCACCAGATCGGCGGCGGGCGCCGCCAGCGCCTGCCCGTTGCCGCGCCGTCGCGGGGCGGCACCGCTCAGCTCGTACTCGGCCCAGGTGGCCGCCTGGGCGTGCACCACCGCCTCCATGAGCGAGGTTTCCACCACCTCGCCCCGGCCGGTGGCGGCACGCTGCAGGAGTGCTGCCAGGATCCCGGAGGTGAGCGCCTGGGCGGCCAGGACGTCGGCGATGGTGAAGCCCACCCGCTGCGGTTCGCCGTCCGCGGCCCCGGTGAGGTCCATGACGGCGAACTCCGCCTGCGCGGCGATGTCCAGACCGGCCCGGCACGCCGACGGTCCGCGGGTGCCGAAGCCGGTGACGAATCCGTAGACGAGTCGGGGGTGGCGCGCCAGCAGGGTGTCCGGGCCGAGGCCCAGTCGCTCGCTCACGCCGTGCCGGAAGTTGTGCAGGAGCACATCCGCCGAGGCCACGAGGTCACGTACCACCTGCCGGCCGGCCGGAGCCCGCAGGTCGACGGCGATACTGCGCTTGCCCCGGTTGTTGGCCCGCACCATCGCCGTACCGAAGTGGCCGATGCCACGTGCCTGGTCCCCTGCCGGAGGTTCCACCTTGATGACGTCGGCGCCCAGGTCGGCGAGGTTCTGGCCGGCCCCCGGCGCCGCTATGTACTGACCGAAGTCCACCACGCGCAGGCCGGCCAGCGGGCGGATGCCCGTCGTGGTGCTCATCGGGCCACCTCCGCGGTCACGGCCCGGCGGCGTGCGGTCTCGGCCAGCAGCGCCGCGCGGGAGCGTGCCGGGTTCAGCAGGAGGCCCCCGGCGACGGCGAAGACCACGATGGCGGTCCCGACGACGAGGAAGCCGTCGGCGTAGCCCTGGGCCACGGTGCGGGCCGCGTCCACGATGGCGCCGAGCGCCCAGGGGGCGACGATGCCGGCGATGCTGTAGACGGCGATGATGCAGCCGAAGAAGCCGGGGCGGTGCCGGCGCGGCAGAAAGTCCGCCGCGCCGGCGAAGGCTACCGAGAACGCCACACTGTTGATCGAGAAGGCGGCCACCACCAGGACCAGTTGCGGGATCCCCGGCGAAATCTGCGTGAAGGCGACCATGGCCAGCCCCGCGAAGCAGAGGAAGCCCATGGTGAGGTAGCCGCGTGCGGCCCGGGCCGAGTATCCCGCCCGCAGCAGGCGCCCGGACAGCAGCCCCGCGCCGAGCAGGACGACGATTGCGAACCCGTAGGGCAGCGTGACCAGCAGGCCGACGGTCTGCTGGGAGTAGCCCATCCCCCCGTGCAGGAACGACGGCAGCCAGGCGACCTTGAGCGAGGTGATGAGGTACCCGGCGAACGAGAGCAGCGCCAGCCCCCAGAAACTCCCGTCGCGCAACAGCGTTGTCAGCGGCACGTCGATGTCGCCGTTGGGATCCTCGGCCTGCTCCGCGCGGGCGGACCGGCCGACGGGTGTCCCCTGCGGCCCCATGCCCGGCTCCCGGCGGGTCACGAGCCACCAGATCACCACCCAGACCAGGCCGACCACGACGAACACGGAGAACGCGACATGCCAGTTCCAGGTGAGGATCACCCAGGTGACGAGGGGGGCGGCGGCCAACGGCCCGACCGATGAACCCGCGTTGACCACGGCCCCGGCGAAGGCCCGCTGCTCCGGCGCGAAGCGGTCCGCGACGACGGACTGGCACAGGACGTGCGCCGGGCCCTCGAAGAAGCCGAGCATCATCCGCGAAACGATCAGCACCGTGAGGGTGGTGGGCACGGCGAGCGGCGCCATGCTCAGCATCCAGGCGAGCATGAGCAGCGCGGCGGACCATCGCCAGCCGATCCGCCGGAAGCCCAGCGCGAGTACGACCGCGCCCGCGGCGAACAGCCAGAAGAAGGAGCTCGACACCAGGCCGTACTGTCCGGCGTCGAGCCCGAGTTCTTTCTCGACGTCGGGAGCGGCGAGCCCGATCGCCGCCTTGTCCGCGAAGTTGAGCGTGAAGAAGGCGAGGAGCAGGCCGATGATCCACCAGTCCTTCGGCAACACCCCCCGCCGGGGGCTCCTCCCCTCCCCGGGCCCGGCCGTCACCTGCGACGCTGCGTGCGCGGTCACGTTCACCTCCACAGTCCCGCATCACCGGGAAGAGCGATGCAGACCACAGGCAACCGGAGGAGAGCGGTCCGCAACAACCACGGGTTTCCGCAGGGAGCCTTCGGCGATTCCGAAGTCCCGCTGCCGATGGGGTTGGCCGCACACCGGCCCAACGCGGAGGGCGTCGCCCAGTTCTACGAGACCCGGGCCGGAGGTGAGCGCGGCCTGATGGCAGCCAACCTGTACCGCTCGGCCGCCTCTTACGCACGCTCCGGCCGGGCTTGAACACCGCCGGGGAGGTCAGCTCTCGAATCAGCTCTCGAATCAGCTCTCGATGCGCAGCTGAGGCTGCAGCACTCTGAAGCGGCACCCTTCGCCTGGTGCCGAGCGCAGTTCGATGCGGCCGCCGTGGGCGGTGACCAGGGCATGGACGATGGCGAGCCCGAGGCCGGAGCCTCCGCCCGTGCTACGGCTGCGTGAGGTGTCTGCGCGGTAGAAGCGCTCGAAGACCCGCTCCTGTTCGTCCGCTGTCAGACCCGGACCCGTGTCCTCGATCTCAAGCACGGCCCGGCCGTCGAGGGAGCCCACGCCGATGCGGATGCCGCTGTCGGACGGTGTGTGGTTCAGGGCGTTGCCGACCAGGTTGCTGACCACTTGGCGCAGCCGGGCCTCGTCCGCGAGCGCCGGAGCCGAGGCTGCCTTTCCCTCATCGGGGCCGGTCAGGCTGACGGACCGGGTGGGGGCCATGGCCTGGATATCGTGCAGGGCGTCGATCGCGAGGGTGCGCAGATCCATGGGGGCCAGGTCCAGCGGGTACGGCGCAGGGGTCGCCGGTGCGGACTGTGCCGGGGGGTTGCTCTCGTCGAGTTTCGCGAGCAGCAGCATGTCCTGGACGAGCCTGCCCAGGCGTTCGGATTCCCGGGCGATGCGTTCCATGGTCTCGTCGACGCTCTCCCGGGTCGGCAGCGCGCCCATGCGGTAGAGGTCCGTGTATCCCTTGATGCCGACCAGCGGGGTACGCATTTCGTGACTGGCGTCGGCCACGAAGCGGCGCATACGCGCCTCGGCCTCCTCTCTGGCCTGGAAGGCGGTCTCGATCTGGACGAGCCTCCCGTTGAGCGAGGCAGTGAGCCGACCCGTTTCGGTGCGCGGCCCGGCCAGCGTGGGCACACGGCGGGACAGGTCGCCGTGGGCGATGGCCGCCGCGGTCTCCTCGATACGGGTCAGGGGGCCGAGGCCCGAGCGCACGGCGAGCCAGCCGACCGACGTGAGGACGCACAGCAGGACGCTGCCCACCGTTGCGGAGATGCTCCGGATCTCGTTCACGATGTCGTCCACCTGGCTGAGAGACGCGGCCACAACCACGTTGACCGGCGTGTTGAAGGCGGCATCCAAGGGGCCGTTGGGTGCCTGGTGAGGCACTGCGTTGACCCGCCAACGCCCCGTACCGTCCCGGGAGTCGACGGTGAATGGTTTGCCCTGCCTCACCGTGACGGCGTCGGCGTCGAGAACCGGCAGATCGGGACCACCGCCGGGCGATGTCTTCTCCGCGGGGAGCTCGTTCAGGACTTCCCCCTGAGCGTTCACGTACAGGACCGGGTGCTGAACTGGTTCCACCGCGAGGGAATCTGTGGGCCCTGTGCCGGTTCCAGAGCAGCGACGGGCAGCCGGGCGCAAATCTGCGTGGTGACGTTCAACCGGGAATCGGCCTGCTTCATCAGGTACCCATCCAGCGCGTTGATCACGAAGAACCCGTTGGTCAGCAGGCCGACAGCCAGCAGTGTCGCCGCGAGGAACAGCAGGCGGGCGCGGAGGGAGTAACGGTTCACGGCCGGCCGGGTCCGGACGTCGCCGCACTCACGATCACGGGCGCGGTCCGCGCATGACGTAGCCAACCCCGTGCACCGTGTGGATGAGTTTGGGACCACCGTTGTCGATCTTGCGCCGCAGGTAGCTGAAATAGCTGTCCACGATGCTGGGGTCGCCACCGAAGTCGTAGCGTCAGACGTGTTCCAGGATCTGCGGTTTGGACACCGTGCTCCCCGGGTTGGAGAGGAGGAAATGCAGGAGCCGGAATTCGGTCGGAGAAAGCCGGATCGGAACACCTGCTCTGGTGACCTGGTGCCCCTCGGGATCGAGTTCGAGGTCGGCAATCACCAGCGTCGCATGAGGATTTCCTTTGGTCCTTCTCAGGATGGCTTGAATACGGGCAATCAGCTCTTCGAGGTCGAAGGGTTTGGTGACGTAGTCGTCACCGCCCAGGAGGAGGCCGTTGACCTTGTCCTGGGTGGCCTCTCGCGCGGTGAGGAAGATGACGGGGACGGGACCGAGGCGATGGATGTCTGCCGGGTTCGGCTGCTCACGCAGGCGCCGGATGACTTCGAAGCCGTCCATGTCCGGCAGCATGACGTCGAGCAGCACCAGGTCAGGGGGGTTCTGGGCTGCCCTGTCCAGGGCCTGTTCGCCGTTGGCGGCCGTATCCACGGTGAAGCCGGCATGGCGCAGTGCGGTCGGCAGCAGCTCCCGGACGGTCTGCTCGTCGTCGACGACGAGCAGGTTCCCGCCGGCTGCCGGAAGGGGAGTGGTCATCCTCGGCATCCTGGACAGCGGTGTTCGCCTTGCGGCGCGGTCATGAGTTCTTGGCTGCGGCAGCCCGGGGCCGTGCCCGTTCCGTGGGCGGGGACAGGTCCGGGCGGCCCTTCTCATCGGGAGGTGTGGTGGACCGCCGCATTCGATACAGACGGTGGAGATGGTGGAGATGGCTCCCGGCATACCCTGCGGCACCGCCGAGGATGCCGCCGATGAGAATGGCCGGCAGCCAGTTACCGCTCAGGTCTGCTTCGGCACCGCCCATCTGCATCCCCATGATACCGATGCCGAAGGATCCGGAGGCTGTGGTGAGCCAGGAGAGCAGCACGATGCACAGGGACGTGATGACCGAGATGCGTATCGCGATCTGCAGATGGAAACCGAACAGGGCGTTCGCGGCCTGACGCGCGGTGGGCGCCGGTGTGCGCGCAGTGGCTCGGTAGCCGCAGATGAGCAGCGCGGCGAGGAGCAGCACCAGTCCGACGGCCCACAGGGGGATGCCCGCGACCGCGATGTCCATGACGTTCTTGCCGCGCGGCGGGGATGAGGGGGCCGCCTGGCCCTGGCCGAGCATGGCCCCCATCCCGCCGCCCTGGCCCTGTTGCCTCTGCATCGTGCCCTGCCAGGCGGAGCCCGCACCCGTGGTCAGGAGAACGGCCAGGAGGTTGGGTGCGAGGAGCAGGAGCGCCCCACCGGCCTTCGCGGCCTGCCCCGGCAGTTCCTGGCCGGCCAACGCCAGGCCGACCAGCAGGGCCGACAGCACCAGCGGTACGAGGACCAGCGCCAGGAAGACTCCGCCGACCGCCGAGGTGGCGGCTACGACGGAGGCCGCTCCTTCCAGAAGATGACGGGTGACGGTGCCGGGGCTTTTCGGTGCGACTGCCTTTACGGATTCCCTCTTCGCGGATTGTGCGGATTCCCTCGCGGATTCCTCTGCGGATTCCTTTTCGGGAGTCTTCTTCTTCGAGGTTGCCATCGCGGCCTTCTCTCCGTATGCCGTCTTCAGGTATGGGTGCCGGGAAGAACGGCGGCGAGCTCTTCGTCCTCCTCTTCGTCGTGCCGGTCGTCCCCTTCGATGTCCACCCGGGGAAGTGCGGCATCGAGGCGCAGGGGCAGCCACCACGCCTTGTCGCCCATGAGGGCGAGTACGGCCGGCACGAGGGTCATCCGCACGATGAAGGCGTCGATGAACACGGCGGCGGCCAGGCCGAAGCCGATGGTCTTCACTATTTGCTCGTCCGACCCCATGAACCCCGCGAAGACGGCGATCATGATCAGTGCTGCGGCGGTGACCACTCGCGCGCTGTGCCGGAATCCGGTGACAATCGCCTCGCGGGCCGTCCGCCCGCCGGTGTAAGCCTCGCGGATCCGGGTCACCAGGAACACCTCGTAGTCCATGGCCAGTCCGAAGACGATTCCCACCATGAAGATCGGCATCATCGACATGACGGGCCCGGGATCCGTGACCCCCAGGAGCGAGGAGAACCAGCCCCACTGGAAGACCGCGACGACCGCTCCGAGCGACGCGGCGACAGAGAGCAGGAATCCGAGAGCGGCCTTCAGCGGTACCGCGAGGGAACGGAAGACCAAGACGAGGAACAGGAAGGCGAGGCCGACGACCAGAGCCAGGTAGGGCAGGAGCGCGTCGTTCAGTTTCTGCGACACGTCGATGTTCATCGCCGTCGTGCCGGAGACCATCAGCCGTCCGCCGTGTTCATCCATGACGTCACCGCCTTCGGCACGGATGGCGTGCACGACGCTCTCCGTCTCGCTGCTGCCGGGACGGGTCTCGGGAATGACGGTGATCATCGCCGTGTCGCCGGCCTCGTTGAAACGGGCCGGGCCGACGGTGGAGACGCCGTCGATCCCCTTCAGTGCGGCGGACACCTCTCTCACTGCCTGCTTCGGGTTGTCGCTGTCCTTCGCGTCGGCGATGGCGAGCAGAGGTCCGTTGAAGCCGGGGCCGAAGTTCTCCGAGATCAGGTCGTACGCCTTGCGCTGCGTGCTGCTCTCCGGCTGAGAGCCTCCGTCGGGCATTCCGAGCTTCAGGGATGCCGCCGGGACGGCCAGTGCGCACAGCGCGACGACGCCGACGATCAGCACGGACACGGGGCGGCGGATGACGAAGGCCGCCCAGCGGCTGCCCATGTTCGGTGCCGCCGCCGTGGTCCCACCGTCCTCGGCTCCGGCAGTGTGTACCGACTTCTTACGCTGCCGGAGCGCCTTGATCCGGCTGCCGGCCACGCCCAGGAGTGCGGGCACCAGGGTCAGCGCGACCAGGACGGCGAGGACCACTGTCCCCGCGGCGGCGACGCCCATCTTCGTCAGCAGCGGGATGTTGACCACGGCCAGACCCGCGAGGGCGATCACCACGGTCAGTCCGGCGAAGATCACGGTCGAGCCGGCCGTGCCGAGCGACCGCCCGGCCGCGTCCTCCCGTCGCCGTCCGTCGGCCAGCTCGCTGCGGTAGCGCGAGACGATGAACAGCGCGTAGTCGATCCCCACGGCCAGGCCCGGCATCATGGCAAGGACGGAGGTGGTGGAGTCCAGTTCGAGGGTCGACGCCAGCGCGGTGATGGAGCACACGCCGATGGCGACGCCAATGAGGGCGGTGACCAGCGGCAGCCCGGCGGCGAGCAGCGAACCCAGGGTGAGGAGCAGGACGACGGCCGCGATGGCGAGCCCCGTGGCCTCGGCGGCGTGCGACCCCTTCGTCTCGTTCTGCACCGCGCCTCCGGCCTCGACCGTCATCCCCGACCGCGAGGCCTCCGCCATCGCGCCGCTGAGGTCTTCGCGGGAGTGGTCCGACAGCTCCGCACTGGAGACCTTGTAGGTCACCTGGGCGTACGCGGCCAACTGGTTGGCGCTGACGGCCTTCGCCTTGAACTGGTCGGCCACCTGGGCCACTTCGGAGCCGGAGGCGAGTTCATCGACCGTGCTCTCGACCACCTTTCGCATATCCGGATCGGTGATCTTGCGGCCTTCGGGGGCCTTGAAGACCACCTGCGCCGTCGCGCCGTCCGCCTTCCGCCCCCCGAACCGCTCATCGATCAGGTCGTAGGCGCGCTGGGATTCGGTGCCGGGCATGGCAAAGGTCGTAGGGCCGGAGGCGGGGGCCTGGGACGCGGCGATGCCGCCCAGGGTGAGGAGCGAAATCCACAACAGGGCCACGAAATAGCGGTGCCGAAAGGCGAACCGGCCGAGTCTGTAGAGAAAGGCCGCCACGGGTAACTCCTGGAAAGGGAATTGAGGGTCCGGAAGGGCGGCCGGATCGGACGGTCCGTGCGGGTGCTCATCGCGAGTCCCTGGCACGGCACATGTGTGGGGTCCCGGCGCACGTCACGGTCCGGGGGCTGTCGTGACGTGACCCGTGGTGCCATCCGTCGGCGTGGCTGAACTCTGGCAACCCCACATCGCCGCTTCCGGGGAGTCCCTGGGAGTTTCCTGGGAATCCCCGGTCACCCTTGTCCTGAATTGAGGCGGATCGCAGCGATCTCCCCCGCCCCTGCTTCCGCGGATTCCCGGAGAACACACAGAACACGGCAGCCTGGAATGAAAATGTGGTCTCCGCCACGGCCGGACTCTCCCCCAGCAGCGGAACGTCCCCGGCAGGACTGCTCGCCGCAGAGGTCGTCGGCGCCTCGCCTCTCAACTCCGTTTCGTGGAGGGCGATCCAGGACTCCGTGAGCGCGTTGTCCGGGGCGTCACCGGCTGCACCGGTCGAGGCGTGGATGCCGAGCTTGAGGAATGTGCGGTGAACGCGTACGACGTGTATTGACTGCCCGCATCCGAGTGCAGAACCAGGGCCGGCCGTGGTGCCGGCCCGGTCAGGTCGAACGGGCGTCACGCCCCGGAGCTACGTCCTGGTCGGTCATTGCTGGGGATTTCAGGCTCCCTGCCAGTACAGCCGACCGCTTGGCCTCCACGGCCCAGTGCAGGATCTGCAGCTGTCGTACAGCGGACGAGCGAGCCGCTTCATCACGTCGATGGACCAAGTTGGACCAACAACGCGGGAGACGCAGCAGTGGGCGCCGCCCAGGAGACACCGTCGAGCAGATCCGCCAGCAGCTCTACGGAGCTTTACGCTTCCTGCGGGGTGACTTCATAGCGTCGGATTTCCCGCTCCTCCGTGAGGGCGTCTTCGAAGCAGTGGCCGGAGAGCTCTCGTCCACCATGAGTGGCCTGACGGCGTGCGGCTCGCGCGCCTCGATCCCCTCGGTCCCAGGGATGGGGTCAGTCTGTGCCGGTGCGGGCGCAGAACGGCGTGCGGCGTCCGGGACGGGCAGGACGTTCCGACGCTGCAACTCGGCGACGCTTACCAGAGGTGACATGAGAACACCGTCGAGTAGCTCAGCCTGAGCCGGCTGCAGCTCGATCAGATGCCATAGGACGGCCAGTACGTGCTGGAGTTCCTCGCTCCAGGCGGGCTGCCACCGGGCGGGGCGAATGTGGTCCAGCTGGCTGACGGCCCTGCGAGACGGCCGTCCGGTCCTGCGTTTCAGCCAGCCGTCGAGAACATTCTGTCCGCTGACCCGATACTCCCGCATCTCCCGAGTCACCGGACCGAAGACACCCTGGCCGAAATGGATTTCGAGACCTTCGGGATCGTGGACGAAAGCCTCGGGTAGTTCGTCCGCACCAACCTGCCTCCTATACGTGATCTCCGGCTGCGCGGTCGCCCAGACCTGCCGGGCCCCACCAGGCCTCTTCGCTACCGGGTCCACAAACCTCTCGCCGAAAGTCGAGGCCCAGATCACCATCCGCCCAAGATGCAGCGCCTCCGACCACAGTGCGACATCGCCGGTCACGGGCACGCGGACGCCGTTGGTGGTGAGTTCGTCGTCGAAGCGGGAGCGGAAACCGGGGTGGGCCGTGATCGCGGCTATGTACGCGGCCAGGTCCTCGGCGGTGACAGGCATACCACGGTAGGAGTTGCGAAGGTGCTGGAGAAGGCCGGGAGTCACATTGGGGGTGCCATCCTTCTGCAAGAGGGGAATCACCCTGCCACCACCCCAGCCGGCGAAGTGATCCATATCCGGCATCAGCGCGGTGAACAGCGTGGCAGGGCCGTCACCGAAACGTCCGGAGTGCTTCTCGACGATGTGAATTTGGCCCTCGGCCCGGTTCTCCCACAGCTCCGGCGAGCATCTGTCGAGGATCCTGTTGTCCGGAATAATCCACTGCCGATCGAAGGGACGGAAGGCGAAGAGTGCCGGTTCCGGGCACTCGGTGCCCGCCTCCAGCATCGACCGCCGTCGCTGCGCTGCCCCTGGGAGGGGCTTGACCTGCCGGTCGACGGTACGGCTCTGAGTCTCTCTGAACAAGGCACGCTTCTCGACAATGTCCGTCGCAGCGGTCAGTCTCCGCCATCGGGAGCGCAGTGTGTCGGGGTCGGGAGAGTAGACCCATGTCCGTTTGGGCAAGATGCCGGGCACAGTCCATGGCAACAGGTCACCCAATGCGGGGTACGTGTCCCACGCTCCGCGTGCGGTGGGCGTGAACGGGTCATGGACGTCCTGGCGCACCGACCGCCACTGGTGGCTGTCCGGCTCGAGAGCCTCGAGCTGCGCGTACTTCTCCTCACGAGAGCCTCCGTCCAGGGCGACGTACCTGATGTGGGCGAGTTCGGTGTCCGCCCTGCTGCGGACGAACACGGCGATCGCCAGTGGCTGCTGTACGCTTTCGAAGAGACGTGTCCGCATCGGCGGCTGGATGCCCTCCGGGCTGAGGTCGATGATCCAGCCCTCCGAACAAGTCTCACGCAGGTACTTTCTCATTCCCCGGAGACCAGGCCCGCTCAGGAAGCCCGCGGTACTGATGAAGGCCACGATTCCGCGGTCCGACTCGGAACGATGCTGTTCAAAAACCTTGAAGGTGGCCCAGCGCCAGAAGTAGACATAGAGGTTCTTGAGCTTGTTCTCGTGCACTCCGTTTCTGCCACCGAGGCGGAAGTCATCCAGCAGAGGTGCTCTGTCGTCCCCCTCGCGGCCCTTCTCCACCCAGCCGCCCTCACCCTCGGCTCTCTCCCGGTCCGGCGGGTTGCTGATCATGACAGTGACCTTCTGCTCCCGCTTGATCCAATCCGCCTTGCGGGTGTTCTCGACCAGAGGATCACCATCGGGCAAGAACGTGAAGAGCGTTGCCCTCTCGTAGGGGTCTGCGAGGGTGTCGGCCAGATGGAGTCGCAGATCACTGAGTTGAGTGTCGGTGTCTTGCTTGCGCAGGGTTTGCGTGATCCGCATCTGAGCCACGGCGTAAGCGGCCATCTGGCGCTCGAAGCCGATCAGCCGGTCCGCCAGCTGTTCCACCGCTTCGCCGCGGAAACCCTGCCCCCGGCGGGAGCGTTCCTCGGCGACCCTGTCGATGATCTCGCTGAGGAACGTCCCTGTACCCATGGCGGGGTCGACGATCGTCACCTGCTTGTCGGCAAACCCCTCCTCGCAACCCAGGCGGGTTCGCAGTACGGCGTCGGTAAAGCGGACCATCTCCTTCACAAGGCGGGGCGGCGTATAGTACGTGCCGGAGCGTTTGCGTAGCTCGCGGTCGTATTCCTGTAGAAAATTCTCGTAGAGGTGAACGTGGGCGTCGGGCTTCTGAGCTCGGATCGCCTCCCAGTCGACGGCGTCGATGACCTGCACGAGCGTGTCAATTCGGCGGGCGAACTCGGCGTCCACCGTCTCCGTCAGCAACTGCAGGGCTCGGCCCATGACCATGTTCTCGGCCTTCAACTCACGTGCAACGTCACCGAAGTTCCGGTTGGCGAGCGGTACGTTCTCGATACGGGCCAGCAGCAGGGCGAAGGCAATCGTCTGGGTATAGCGGTCGGCGAAGAGGCGGTCGGGATCCTGTCCATCGGTCGAGGGGAAGAGCACCTCTCTCCAGTGGTGAGCGAGAGCAGTGAAGGGCTTGGGGTCACGCCGCCGACTGCGGGAGCCGTCCGGTGCTCTGCGTTCGAGGGCAAGCTGCTCCAATGCCTCCTCCCGCAAGTACTGGCACAGCGAAGCGAGGGACGTCACCAACTGACTCACGGTGGTGATGCGTTGGGGCTGCCATCCGAGAAACTCCCGGAACAGATCCCGAAACGCGGCACCGTCGGCTTCACGGGTACGCAACCGACTGCCGGACCGGTAAAGATCGCCGTCGAGCCGGACCGTGCGGAGAGGCCGTGAACCGCCTCGGTACAAGCACCATGTGTGACCGTTGCTGTACAGCACGTTGGGCAGCCGGTGCATCAGCTCCCACTGCTCGCGGTCTCGCTTCGTAAAGCCGTCGGGCGTCACGTCATGCCCAGGAGCCTTGACCTCCAAGAAGCCGACAATGCGCCCCGAGGTCTCCACCGCGTAGTCCGGGCGCACCCGGGCCTCGGGCAAAGGGTATTCGGGGTGAAGACGGGGACTCAGCTTCCAGCGCGCCCCGATTGCCTCCACCAGCTTCACCACCGGCGGACTGATGGACGCCTCAGTGTCGCTGACCCGCAGACGCTCCCTGCACTCGGATCCGAAGTCCGCCACGAGAGCCTGTATCCACTCCTCCGGCACGTTATCCCCTTCCAAGCGATGGACGCGGGCGGTGAATCACCGCAGACACAGACTTGTTGGAGGTGAAGGGGCCGGCTCAGTACGCACGGGGGGCGCGCGAAATGCACGGACGGCGCGTTCCGTGACCGCTGGGAAACCAGATGCGGGTGTTGGTCAGGAGGGCCGCTTTAAGCCGACGTAGACCTGCCGATGTGCGAGGGGCCGTTGTGGAACCGCACGCGGATGCGACGGC
Source organism: Streptomyces sp. NBC_00466 (assembly GCF_041433995.1). Lineage (NCBI taxonomy): Bacteria > Bacillati > Actinomycetota > Actinomycetes > Kitasatosporales > Streptomycetaceae > Streptomyces > Streptomyces sp. NBC_00466. The sequence goes on from NZ_CP107896.1 coordinate 881,974, forward strand.
GTTGCCGCTACCAAAATGGACGCGAGCCTCATTCACACGCGTTTCAACTGATCCACTCGGCGATAAGGCGCGCTCCGCGCGCCACTTCCGGTTGCGTCACGCCTGGTCGTGCACAGCGGAACGACCAGGCGTGACGAGGTTTCAGCACGAGCGTCACTTGAGCGTCAATCGTGCGAAAAAACGCCTAGAACTACGGCACGGCCGGATTTCCGCCGGGGCCTGAAACCGCAGCTCAGAGCACCGAGCGAATGGCGGCTTGTCCGATCCGTTGTGCGGAGGAAAATAGGTCGAGGGATCCCCCGGCCAGGCAAATCCACAGGTCAGGCGTCCTTCGGGACCGGCTCCAGGATCGCCACGCACTCCACATGGTGCGTCATCGGAAAGAGGTACCCGAACGTGGAAGCAGCATAACCGCAGGTCAGCGCAGGTTCACGGCCGGGCCGCCTGCCCCGGAGCGTCAAACGAGCGTCACCTTACTTGCTGCAGCATGGACCAGGCGAGACCGGGAGGTGACCAAGGAGCGGTGCCAGGACCCGGAAGCGACGGTAAGCGCCGCGATCCGGACGGCCCAGCGTCCGTTCGCCAGATCCTGCGTCCAATTGATTGACAAAGGAGGCTATATAGCCTCGAAGGAGATCTGATATCCCCAAAAGAACGAGATGCTCACGAACTCTGTGCTCGCCATACCAGAAAGCGCGGCAGGCAACATTGACAGTCAGGTTCGGCGACTCACCAGTGGGCGAACAGGGCTGAACGGCGCGGGAGGAGTCCCCTGCCGGCTTCGAGGTCCAGGGGCGGCAGCGAAATCGCATCGCGAGCGGGCAGTCGGGACTCTGGACTGGGCGTGCCTGCCCACACTGGAGGACAGTTCCGCCCCGAGAGCGTCACCGCCCGGTTAGCCCCGGGTCGGTCCCGTGGTGCCGGTTCCTCGGCCGCGAGGCCGTGGAACCGGCCCACTGTCAGTGGGACACCGACGGGTGCGGCAGTACCTGCGGGATTTCGCTGGGACCTCGCACGTGTCGTACGCCGTTGGATCCGACCGCTCTGGAGCCCGGTCCGCCGCGACGGAGCTTCCACCGATGCCCGGGACCCGTATGTCGCTTCTCGGCCAGTGCCTGATCCGATCCGGCCTCTCGGCTCATTGACCAGCCCGGGCACTGGGAGAAGTCGCGGCCGCCCGTCCTAGACTGTCAGCAGCTGTGCGCGCCGTCGGCCGCCCCGGCCGCCGCGTGTCTGCTCTTCCAAGGCCGAACACACCGCCGACGACACCACATTCAGGGGACGACGGCGGTGGGGGAACGAGCCATGTACGAACTGAACGAGGAGAAGGATCCGGCGGTACTGGGTCCGTTCGAACTGCTCGCCGTACTCGGACAGGGCGGCATGGGCCGCACCTATCTCGGACGCAGGCTCCCCCTGGAGAACCTCGGTCCCGAGCTGGAGACGGGGTACCACCTGACCGAGTTCGAGGAGTCGGCCCAGCCACCCCTGGCGGCGGTCAAGGTGATCAAACCGTCGAAACTGCGGGACAGTTCCGAGCACTCCGAGGAAGAGGCCAGGGCACGGTTCGCGCAGGAGATCGAGACGATGCGTACGGTGGCCAGCGCGCGGGTCCCGGTGCTGCTCGGCGCCGATGCCGATGCCGAACAGCCCTGGCTGGCCATGGACTACGTCCACGGCCCGACCCTCCACAAGCTCGTCCACACCTGTGGCCCCCTGGCCGTGGGACCGTACGGGGCGCTCGGTCTCGCCCTGGTGGACGCCCTGCGCGCGATTCACGGTGCCAAACTGCTGCACCGCGATCTCAAGCCGGGCAACATCGCCGTCGGGCCCGACGGCCCCGTCGTGCTCGACTTCGGTCTCGCCGTCCTCACCGAACGGGACAGCGACGCGGCTCTCACAAAGACGGGCGCCGGATTCGGCACCCCGACCTATATGTCGCTGGAGCAGGCGAGGGACACCAAGCACGTCACCGAGTCGTCGGACATCTACTCGTTGGGTGCCGTACTTTTCTTCGCGGCCGCCAAGCGTCCGCCGTATCCTCTCTTTCCCCTGCAGGCCGCACCGAAATGGAACGGCGTGTACGGGCATTGCCTGCCGCTGCTTGGCCGGATTCTCGTGCAGACGGCGGAGCAGCGGCCGTCCCTCGACGAGATCGAGAGCGACCTTCGCCAGTTGCTCGCCGATCACGGGGTAACGGAGGTGGCTGCCGCGGACCAGCTGCGGGACCTCGTGACGGAGGCCGGGCTCATCCCCGAGCTTCCCGCGAAGGCGCTCTCCGACCTGCCGGACCCCGACGTCCAGCACGCGGCCCAGCAGGCCGTCGACGACGGGGGCTCGCCGGACGACCCGTGGGCGCCCGATCTCTTCGACGAGTTCCTGAAGGCCGAAGCGCCGGACCTGGCAGCCCTGGACCCGGCGGCCGAGCCCGCACCCGGCCCCACCGGGTACGTGCCAACGGTGGTGGACCCCGCTGCGCAGTCGGCTCCGCAAACCCTCGCGCCGGTCCCCGCGCAGTCCCCGGTCACCAGCTACCCTCTCGCACCGCCGCAGCCCCCCGCAGTGCCCGAACTCGACGTGGCTCCGCCCCTCGCCCGGCGGGCCGCCGAGCGGCTGCGCAAGGCGTACGCCCACAGCGGGCGCCTCTGACCTGACGCGGCCCGGTCCCGGCCCTGGCTACGAGAACGGGCCCGGGACCGAGAGCGCCTGTGGCCGTTTAGGCTTCGAAAGGGCCCGCGCCGCCCTCCGCACCGGTAGAAACAGAACCTCGTGCGCACCCCGAGTCAGGCGTGCGTCCCGCCTGTCTGTCGAAAGGAACCGCCCGCCATGCCCGACGCAGCGTCCGAACCCTCCTCGGGCCCGCCCCCGGCGGGCACGGTGATCGAGGTACGGGACGAGGAGTGGCTGGTCCGCAGCAGCAGCCGGATCCGCGCCGACGAGATCCTGATCGAGGCCACCGGCGCCTCCGAGCTGGTGCGCGGGCACCGGGCGCGTTTCCTCACCTCGCTCGACGGCATGCCCCGCGTGCTGCGCCCCGAGAACACCCGGCTCGTCCACGACGGGTCCGAGGGGTTCCGCCTCAGCCGGCTGTTCCTGGAAGCCGTGCTGCGCAAGACCCCGCTCCCCCAGATCGAGCGACGCCTCGCGCTCACCGAGGGCTTTCTGCTCGATCGCATGGACTACCAGCTGCGTCCGGCCGAGAAGGCTCTCGCGAATCCACTGCGGCCTCGTCTGCTGATCGGCGATGTGGTCGGCCTCGGCAAGACCCTGGAGATCGGGATCCTGCTCGGCGAGCTGATCCGCCGGGGACGCGGCGAGCGCATTCTCGTGGTCACCCCGGCGCCGGTGCTGGAGCAGTTCCAGCACGAGATGTGGACCCGTTTCTCGCTGCCCCTCGTCCGCCTGGACAGTGTGGGCATCTCCCGGATCGAACGGAAGATCCCGGTCGGCCGGAATCCGTTCACGTACTACAAGCGCGTCATCATCTCCATGGACACCCTGAAGAACGCCAAGCGCTACGGAACGTGGCTCCAGGGCATCGAGTGGGACGCCGTCGTGATCGACGAGTCCCACAACCTGATCAACCGGGGCAGCGACCGCCGCGTGCTGGCCGAGCTGCTGGCGAAGCAGACGGACGCACTGATCCTCGCGAGCGCCACCCCGCACAACGGTGTGATGCGGGACTTCACCGGTCTGGTCCGGCTCCTGGACCCGATGGCGGTCAAGGACGAGCAGAACCCGAAGGCGTCCGAGCTGCACCACCTCATGCTGCGCCGTACGAAGGTGAGCACGGAGGTGGCCAGGGCGTTGGAGGACTCCTGGGCGCCTCGCGGTGCGTCGGAGCCGATCCCGTGCACGGCGGGCGAACTGGAGGAGCGCGTCTTCGCCGAGCTGACCGAGGGCTGGCTCGGCAGCCCGGACCTTCACGGGGCCGATCATCTCTTCCCGTACGTACTGCTGAAGTCCTTCCTGTCCTCGCACCGCGCCCTGTTCGCGACGGCCCGCAAGAAGCTGTCCGGCCTCGGTCACGCCCTGCCCGACGGCCACAAGCACGTCACCGATCCGCCGCTGACCGGCGCGGAGACGCACTCGCCGGTGCCGGAGGTCGCCTCGCTGCTGCGGCTCACGGAGCTCGCCCGCGAGATCGAGCAGGCTTCGACGGCCGGACCCGGTCCCACAGCCACAGCCAAGCTCGCCGCACTCGTCGCCCACCTCCGGGAGATCAAGGTCGGACCCGGCGGCCGGACCCGTGCGGTCGTGTTCTCCGAACGGCGCGAGACCCTCAACTGGCTCGGCTCCGTGCTGCCCGCGCTGCTGGGCTGGAAGAAGCGCGAGGACGGCGAGGCAGCGGTGAAGGTGATGCACAGTGAGGTCTCCGACACGGTTCAGATGGACTACGTGGACGAGTTCGCGCGGGCCGGCAGCGATGTGCGGCTGCTGCTGACCGGCGACGGCGCCTCCGAGGGCGTCAACCTGCACCGGCAGTGCCACCACCTCGTTCACTGGGACCTTCCCTGGAGCCTGATCCGCGTCGAGCAGCGCAACGGCCGCATCGACCGCTACGGACAGACGAAGAGCCCGGAGTTCCGGGCCCTGATCCTGCGGAGCGAGGTCGAGGGCGCCCTGGACGACCGGACCGTCGCGGAGAAGGTCCTCGCCCGCGAGGCCCGGGTCCACGAGGTACTCGGTGCGGTGGAGGCCGCCACGAGGGAGAACGACTGGGACAAGGAGGAGCGGCGCGTGATGGAGGCGCTGCTCCGCGAGGCCCCTCCGGAGGAGGCGGTCGCCGGCCTCCAGGCCGTCGATGTGGACGCGCTCGCCGAGGGCGGCGGCCCGGGCGCCGCGTTGCCCGTCGCCCGGCAGACGATGAGTGAGTTCGGTACGGGCCCGGCGCCGGTGGAGGCCGGTGACACCGCCCCGGACACGGATTTCGACGCCGACTTCGATTTCGACCTGGACCTGGACGACTACGGGTCCGACGCACAGGACGACTCCGTTCCGGCGCAGGACGGCCGTGAATCGGCCCCGGCGGAATCCGGCGTCCCGACCGTCGACGAGCTGCGCCTGTTCGACACCGCTCCGGAGCAGAACCGCCTCCAGTACGTACGCACCGGGCTGAAGGAGCTGGCCAAGCTGGAGGCGCTTCACCTCAACGCCACCTTCACCGGGACCGACCTGAGCTTCGACACTCCCGAGGACCTGGCCGACCGGCTCGACGTGCTGCCACCCGGCTATCTGCGCGACCAGAACATCGCCCGCCGAATGAAGCTGACCTTCAGTCGCGAGGACGCGGCCGATTCCCTCAAGAGGGCTCGGGAGGACTCGAATTCGTCCTCGCTCTGGCCGGACGCCCACTACGTCGGCGAACTGCACCCGGTGGTCGAGTGGATCACCGACAAGGTGCTCGTCCAGCTCGGCCGTCAGCAGGCCCAGGTCCTCCAGATCGATCCCGAACGCGCTTCCACGCCGGTGGTCCTCACCCAAGGCGTGTGGTCGAACGCCGAGGGGCGCCCGACTCTGGTCGCCTGGCGTGCGATCGACCGGCTCGACGGGCCGGAGCCGCGCATCCGCGAACTGACGCCGAAGCTTCTCGCCGATCTGGGCATCGGCCCGGACATGCCCGACCACTACACCCCGGGCCCTCTGGACGACCTTCAGCGGCTGGTTCCGAAGGCGGTGGCCGAGACCCGCCGCGAACTCGACGGTCTGCGGGACATCGCCGACCGGGAGGTCGACGCCCCGCTGCGCACGTACGCGAAGCAGGTCGGCGACTGGCGACAGGAGCTGCTTCCGGGCTTTACCCGGTCCACCCGCGACGACGCCGCGGACCGCCTGGCCGGGGCCGCCGCCCGGCTGCACACCTCGGGCGAGCCGATGATCCGGGTCCTGGCCGTGCTGGAGCCCGGCGCATGAGTCCCCATCCCCACGACCTCACCCCCATGAACAGCGAGCAGGAGCAGCAGGCGTGACGTTCGACTCCCTGATCAACGAGCGCGAGTACTTCCCGTCCTTCTACCTGGACGACATCCTGCCGAAGCAGCTGGCGAGCGGCCCCCTCAAGGAGTGGTCGGCGCGCGAGCGTCAGGGTGAGGCCACGCCCCGGCAGAACGTGCGTGATCTGACCCGCCCCTACATGGACGCGCGAGCCTTGCTCGGCCCGGACGCCGAGAAGTACAACGGGCTGCAGTACGCACCGGCTGTCGCCGCGCAGTCGGCGGCCGCAGCCGTGCTGAAGGCAGCGGGCCCGGACACGGATCTGCCGGTCTTCCAGCCACTGTCGCCGGAGACCGAGTCCGACACCACGCCCGAGGGCGAGTGGCGGAACGCGCTGACCGGCTGGCACGAACGCCTACTGAAATCACTGGACTTCGCCCCACGCCCCGGCCACTTCACGGCCCGCACCCCGACCGGCCCGGTCGCTGTGCCCGTGGCCCACTCGGAGCCCGGGGTCCTCGTCCTGACCGGCGGTTTCACGGAGGACCTGGATGCCACACGCGGCGACGGTCCCGCCAACCTCCTCGCAGCACCGGTCCGTGTCTCGGCCTCGAAGACCCTGACGACAGTCCGCGAGCTGGCCTCCTGGGTCCTGAACGCGGAGAACGCCCCGCGCTACGCCCTGCTGCTCTTCGGCGGGGTACTGATCCTCGCCGACAAGCAGGCGTTCTCCCGGGGCCGCTATCTGGCCGTGAACCTGGACACCGCCCTGCCCCGCAAGGCGGCGAAGGGCGTTAAAGCCAACGAGATCGACCTGATCGCGGCGATCTTCGCGGCCTCTTCCCTGCGCCCCGGGGAGGACGGCTCGGACGACGAGATCGCCAAGCTGGTGGCCGAGTCCCGGGACCACTCGGTGGGCGTGACCGCCGAGCTCCGCGTCGGCCTCCAGAAGTCCGTCCAGCTCATCGCCAACGAGGTGTTGAGGCGGGCCCGCGAGGAGTCCGGGGCCCACCCCGAGGACCTGCCGGAGTGGCTGCCCGACGCCCTGCCGGAGCCCGGCGACCTGCCGCGCCTGCTCACCGAGGAGTCGCTGCGTTACCTGTACCGGATCCTGTTCCTGCTGTACGCGGAGGCCCGGCCGGAGCTCGACATCCTGCCGGTGAAGAGCGAGGAGTACGCGACCGGGTACAGCGTGGCCCGGCTGCGCGAGCTCGTCGTCCAGGAGAAGCTCGGCAGCGCGTCCCGCGACCGGTACCACTTTCACGAGTCGCTGGCCCTGCTCTTCGAGAAGGTGTTCACCGGTCACCCGGTGGCGAACACGGTCACCGACAGGAACGCACCGGTCGAGGAGTCGTCCGAACTGCCCGAACCGGCCGAGGACGACGGCCATGAGAGCGTACGCATCGAGGCGCTGCGCTCACGGCTCTTCGACCCCAAGTCGATAAGGCTGGTCGGGCAGCGGATCGACTACCCGGAACCGACTCGCCCCGACGGCTCACCGGCCCCCGCGAAACCTCTGGACCTGCGCCTGCGCAACAAGGTGCTGCACCAGGTCCTGCGCAACCTGACCCTCGTCGAGGGTCGGGGCAAGGGCCGGGGCGGGTTCATCAGTTACGCCAACCTCAGCATCAACCACCTCGGTGCGGTCTACGAGGGCCTGATGTCGTACACCGGTTTCATCGCCACGAAGCCGATGTACGAGGTCGCCAAGGGCGGCAACCCGGAGGGCGGGTCCTGGCTGATCACGACCGACCAGGTGCGCAGCGGGCTGTACTCGGACGCGCCGGGCGACAGCGTCTTCGTCAAGGAGGACGGCATCAACCCGGAGACGGGCGTGCCGGACTCGGTGGTGCACGAGGTCGGCTCGTACGTGTACCGGCTGGCCGGCCGGGACCGGCAGACCAGCGCCTCGTACTACACGCCGGAGTCCCTGACCCAGGCGACGGTCGAGCAGACGCTCCGCTTCCGCCTCGACGACGAGGGCCGCGTCGACCCCCGCGAGCCGGAGAAGTCCGACGTCACGGCGGAGCAGGTGCTGCGCTGGCGGGTGTGCGAGCCCGCCCTCGGCTCCGGAGCGTTCCTGAACGAGGCGGTCAACCAGCTGGCCGAACTGTACTTGAGGCTGGCGCAGAAGGAGCAGGGCGAGCAGGGCAAGCAGATCGACCCGGAGGAGTACCCGCGCGAACTCCAGAAGGTCAAGGCGTACATCGCCCTCCACAACGCGTACGGCGTCGACCTCAACAGGACGGCGGTGGAGCTGGCGGAGATCTCGCTGTGGCTCAACACCATGTACCCGGGGATGCGGGCACCTTGGTTCGGGCTGCACCTGCACCGGGGCAACTCGCTGATCGGGGCGGCGCGAAAGGTGTACCCGGGCCAGTCGCTGGGTGACGGCGGCTGGCTGAAGTCCTCCGGCCAGCAGGCACCGAGGGCGGTGCCGCTGACGGAGGCGTTGGGGGGCAGTGGCGTTCACCGGCCGGTACACCAGTTCCTGCTGCCGGCGCTGGGGTGGGGATCGGTCGGCGACTCGGTGTCGGTACGAAAGGCCACCGGGAAGAGCGTGGTGGCGGGGGCGGAGGCCGAGTGGCTGGAGCCGTCGCTCATCGAGGCGATGAGGAAGTGGCGTTCGGGGATGCGGCGGGCGCCGAAGGGCGAGAAGAAGTCGTCGTCCACGTCGGCGTCGGCTGCGGCCTCGGGGAAGGCCCCGACCAGTCAGGCCACTGTCCTGAAGAGGGAAGCACGGTCCGGGCAGGGGGCGCTGGATCTGGGCCTGGAGATCTGGGAGCAGTCGGGGTTCGACTTCGCGGCAGCGTCGGCGGCCGAGACGGTGGCGCCGACTCCCGCGAAGCGCGTCACCCCGTCGGCGACCAGTACGGGCGCGGACGACGGCTCGTACGGGCAGACAGGGCGTCTGCGGGCGCTTGCCGAGCGGGTGGAGTATCTGTGGGGCCTCGTCAAGCTGCGGCTTGAGCTGTCGGAGCGGGAGATCTCGCGTGACATCCCGGTGTGGCCCGGTACGGACAGGCGTGCGCAGCGGTCGGCTCCGGTGATGGACCGGGAGGCCGTGCTTGAGGCTCTGCTGATGGAGGGCAGTCCGTACTGGCGGCTGAAACAGGTCATGGACGCGTGGTGCGCGCTGTGGTTCTGGCCGCTGGAGGAGGTCTCGCTCCTGGACGGCACGGCGCCGGACTACTTCAACGGGGCGCAGGACCTGAAGAAGCTCAGCAAGGGCGGCCGCGACCGGAAGGTGGCGCTGCGGAACCTGGACGAGTGGATCGAGTTCGCGGAGTCGGTCGTCGGCAGGGTGGATGTGGAGCCGGGGAAGGATGGCACCGGTTCGCTGTTCGAGATCCCGAAGGTCAACGGCCTTGAGAGCCTCGACAAGTTCGAGCAGGCCCTCGACGAGAAGATGAGCGAGATCTCGGGCTGGGTGGACTTCCTGAGCCTGGGAGATCTCTTTCCGTGGCACGGGACGGCTGTGCGGATCGCGAAGGAGCGGGGGTTCCTTCACTGGGAGTTGGACTTCGCGCATGTGTTTGCGGGGGGTGGGTTCGACTTGATGGTGGGGAATCCGCCGTGGGTCAAGCAGGAGTGGAAGGAGAGCGGGGTCCTTGCGGAGTTCGAGCCGTGGTTCGAGCTCGCGGAGAAGCCGAGCAACGAAGCTTGGGCCGAGCGCAAAGCGGATGTGCTGGGCGGGGCGGCGGCTCGGTCGGCGTTCCTGGGGGAGCTGGCGGACTCGGCTGCTGTGTCGGGATACTTGGCATCGGTGGATACCAACCCGGAGCTGGTGGGGACACAGCCAGATCTGTATCGGGCATTCATGCTGTTGGTGTGGCGCGCGACGGGAGAACGCGGCGCTGCAGGGCTCATCCACCCCTCGACCCACCTGACCGGGTCCAAGGAGGGAGTTCTCCGGACGGCCGCATACCGGCACCTTCGCTTGCATGCGGACTTCGTGAACGAGCTCTACCTGTTCGCCCGGCCCGTAGATCACAGCACGCACTTCAGTGTGAACATCTACGGACGAGGACAAGAAGTACGATTCCAGCACCTCAGCTGGCTAGTGCACCCGCTGGTGCTTTCTGAGTCACTGCGGCACAACGGCCGGGGTGACGCGCCCGGAATCAAGTACGACGGCACATGGGACAAACGACCGCACGCAAAGCGTGTCGTCACCGTGGATCACGCCACACTTGTCAGCTGGCGGAAGCTGGCCGGGGAGGAAAACCCTCCGCCTGTCGACGAGACCAAGCTGCTCTTCCCCGTCACCGATTCTGAGAAGACGGCCATCTCTGCCCTCGCCAGGTGGCCGCGTCGGCTCGGTGCACTGAGGCCCCGCATCAGCCGTGGATTCGACGAGAAGAACGACCGGACGGCGGGCTACTTCACCTGGGACTCCGGCCCTGCGGATAGCTGGAACGACGTCATCCTTCAGGGGCCGTTCTTCGGTATCGCCACGCCCTTCGCCAAGCGGCCGATCGATGGTGCGCGCACCTCACTTGAAGTGGAGCCCTGGGCTGCAACGAATCTCGCAGATGACGAGGTGCCACGTACGAACTACAGGAAGCCCATGAGTTGCACTGCCGAGGCGTACCTCGGAGCCTTGGCAAGGCGGACGTGGGAAGACATCGAGCTGCGGCAAGAACTGCTCACCGAGGGGAGGGTGGCGGCGCAACTGAGTGCTCTCGTTTCCGACGAGGGCGAGCAAAGTGCGCTACTCGACGCCTGGTCGTCGCGGCCTTATTCGCGCTTCACTCGCCTGGTCTGGCGTCGCCAAATCGCCTCGAACACCGAGCGCAGCCTCTTCGCCTCGATCATGCCTCCCGGACCGGCCCACGTTCATATGGTCCACAGCATGTCACTGAAGACGGAGCGCGAGACTGCTCTCACTGCTGGGTTCTGGGCCTCCCTGCCTCTCGACTACTTCCTGCGTGCCACTGGGCGCTCAGATCTCCAGGTAGGCGAGGCCCAGGTCATGCCGGCTCCGACTCCTGGGCATCCCCTGGAGCCAGCGCTACTCCTGCGAAGTCTGCGGCTCAATTGCCAGAGCAACGCCTATGCACGGCTCTGGTCCAAGCTGCACGACCCCGCCTGGGCAGACGACTCATGGGCTAGTAGTCTCTGGCCACTCGCCTTGGGCACCCTCGCGGTCGGCTTGACACCGGGTTGGTCCTCGTCCACCCCGCTTCGTAGTGAGCTCGCACGCCGCGCAGCTCTCGTGGAGACCGACGCCCTCGTAGCCGTATGGCTCGGCATCAGCGCCAACGAACTCGTCGCCATGTATCGCGCCCGGTTCCCCGTGCTCCAACAGTACGAGGAGAACATGTGGTTCGACGCGAACGGGCGGCGGATCGCCAAGGCGCACCAGCAACACGGTTACGGCCAGCCGAAGGACGCCTGGAAGCAGCTCGGCGCCCACGAACACTTCCCGCTCGAAGCCAACGTGCCCGACGGGTACGAGGGGCCCCTGTACCGGGCGAACCGGGTCAAGGAGATGCGTGCCGCGCACGCGGAGTTCACGCGGCGGATGCGGGCCGTCGGGTGGGAACCCGGGGACACCGAGTCGCCGGCGTCCGCTGAGCAGTAGGCGGGTGCCGAACGTCGTCCGCCCCGCCTCCCCTCAGGGAGAACGGGGCGGACAACCGGGCCGCGCTACGGCACCAGTGACGCAAGGGTCACGGTGGGCCCGGGGTCAGAACCCGGCGGGATAGTCGTCAGTCCTGATCACGCGGGCCAGGTAGAACCCGCGCTCCCCCTTGCCCGTTGCGGTCTCGTGGAACTCGATGAGGCCGAGGCCTCTCGGCATGGCCGAGACATACGCTCCGGGGACACCCGGGAGCGGCCGGCCGCTGGGAGGAAGCACGCCCAGTTCCAGGGCCTCGCGCAGCTCGACCATGACGGACGAGACGGCCGACATCACGTCGGCGGGAGTGTCGAAGCCGAAGAGGACGTCTTCGACCTGAGGCGAGAGGATCAGAGGATCCTCCTCCTCCGGTCCCCCATACAGGTCGCCCCCGTCGCTCACCGCCCGCGCTCCCGCAGCTCCCGCATGACCGCGGAAGCCGAGCGCCCCGCTGCGGTGCCCGCCTTCACCGCAGCGGCTGTACGCGCGGTCTGCGGGTCGCCCGCCACCTGGACGAGGAGCCACCAGTTCGTCAGGACGTGGCCGATCGTCTCGGGGGTGGCTTCGCCCATCTCGCGGTAGAACTCCATCCGCTGCGCAGGCGGCAACGCGGCGGCGACGGCGTTCTGCGTGCGCGGGATCGGCTGCGGATCGGAGTGGATCGGTTGCGTACTCACAGTGACCTCCAGGGTGGGCCCAGCCAGCGTATCCGGCGGAGCCGTGGACACGTCGGGGCCGACGCGTACTGCCTTGGTCCACCCCCGGTGGAACGCGAGCACCGACACCCCGCCTCCCGCCCTCACGCGGCACCGTCCCCGGTCCGGCCGCGCCGGCTCGGGAAGAGGTCGATCACGTCGGGCACCGGCGGGAGGTGCGGCGCGCACTCCGGGCACGCGTACATGTTCCACCCAGGCCCGGAATTCTGGTGCACCTCGGCCACTACCACGGGCTCGTCCGTGACGTAGTGGCAGCGCACGCACATACGGACGGGCTTCCGCGCCGGCGTACTGGGGATCGACTCGCTCACCAGGCCACCCCCATCGCGTGCACATCACGGGCATCAAGGTCGATGCCGAAGTCCGCCGCCATCACGAGGTTGAGGCGCCGCAACCGTTGCCTGGCACGCTCCTCCTGTCGCTCGTACGCGACGAGGTAGGGACGGATGAGGGCGGTGTCCTCCCCCGCGAGCCTCTCCGCGAGTGCGTACTGGGACCTCGGCCGCGCGGCCCGTTCCCGCACCTGACCGAACCGCTCACGCGCGCCGTGCCTGTCCGGGGAGCCGGTCCGGCCAGACTCTTCCGCCGCCCACCGGACGTATGGCGCGTTGGTCGGCAGCAAGCCGCCCCGGCACCTCCCGGAGCCAGGCCCAAGCACGCTCAACAGCCACGCAAGCAGCGCGGCGATAGGGTTTCGCATATCCGAAGCTCCATTCTTCGGTAGGCCCCTGGGGATCGGCCCTTGCCCGGCCACCCTGGGGGCATTTCTGTGCTTGACCATCACTGTAGCCGCAGTTATCCACGGTTATCTACGGATGCGCAGAAAGCCGCGGTAACCCACGCTGACGCCATGGACCTTGATCGCACTCGCCCCCTATGGAGACAGATCGCGGCGGAGATCGCGCGGCGCATTCAGGACGGCACCTACCCACCTGGGAGCCGGGTGCCGTCCACTCTGGAGATCGCCCAGGAGTTCGGCGTGGTGAACGCGACCGCGTCGAAGGCCATGCGACAAGTGCGGGAGCAAGGATGGACGCGGGGCGAGGTCGGGCTGGGAACGTTCGTCGTTGACCCCCTGCCACCCACCGCAAGCCCCACCAGGGACTGACCCGCCCCCACCGCACGCCGCCCCCTCCCACCAGCACCCTCCCGGCCGATTCCGGCCCCCCTGTCGGACCCCGCACGTAAAGTGGTCAGGACCGGGGGCGGAGTGATCATCCACGATCGGTGACAGGGGCTGCGGCACGGGTCGTGAGACCACTCCGAGGCAGGCCGGGGGCAAGAAACACGGGGAGGGCCGGCGGGCCATGAGACCTACACTCGCCGCGCAGGCACTGCGCGACACCACGGTCGAGTATCTGACCACCACGTTCGCGCTGGCCGAGCCCGGCACCCAGAAGGCGCTCACCGGTTTCCTCACGGACCCGGCCGACGGGCTCTTCCGCGGGCCGTACCACCGGATCCGGCGGCCGTTCCGCGCCGCCGAGGACGGCTGGCAGCGGCACCTCGACTGGTACAAGGGCGGTTTCCGGCCGTACGCGCACCAGGCCGAGGCGTTCGCCCGGCTGACCACCAAGGACGGGCACGTCCCGCAGCCCACCCTCGTCACCACCGGTACGGGCTCCGGCAAGACGGAGGCCTTCCTCGTCCCGGTCATCGACCACTGCCGACGTGCCAAGGCGGCCGGGAAGCACGGGATCAAGGCCGTGCTGCTCTACCCGATGAACGCCCTCGCCGGCGACCAGGCCGGCCGCATCGGCGACCTGCTGTCGAAGGACGAGCGGCTCCAGGACGTGACCGCCGGGCTCTACATCGGTGAGGCGAGCTCCGCCAAGAACGGCTCCCCGTACGGGCGGGTGGCCGTGGACCGGGCCGAGATCCGGCGGAATCCGCCGGACATCCTGATCACGAACTACAAGATGCTGGACCTGCTGCTCCAGCGGCAGCAGGACGCCCCACTGTGGGTGGACGCAGAACTCGCGTACATCGTGATCGACGAGTTCCACACCTACGACGGCGCCCAGGGCACCGATGTCGCCATGCTGCTGCGGCGGCTCGGCGCCGTCGTGGGGGCTGCCAGGGAGGGCCGGCCGCTGGGCTCGATCTGCCCGGTGGCCACCTCGGCGACCCTCGGCGAGTCGCCCGTGCGGGACAGGCAGGACCAGGGCGGCGCGGGCGGCCCCAGGGCCATGCTGGACGTGGCCTCGCAGGTGTTCGGGGTGCGTTTCCCCGACGATGCCGTGGTCGGGGAGGACCGGCGGGATCTGAACTCCTTCCTCTCCCCCGTCGACCTGTCGTTGCCGCTGCCCTCCCCCGCCGAAGTCATGGCCCTGCCCGATCCACCCGCCCGTGACCGCGGGCTCGACGAGGTCTCGCGTCTGGCGCTGGGCTGTGACACCTCCGACCCCCGCGAAATGGGGCGCCGCCTCCTCGCGCACCCGCTCACCCACGATCTGCTGACCGCGGACGTGGACCAGCCGCTGACGGCCGAGGAGATCCTGGCGGCCTTCCCCACCAATTCGGCGTGGCGGGTGACGGCGGCCCAGGACCCGGAGACCGCCGCCAAGGCGCTGGCCCGGTTCGTCGCGCTGATCTCCGTGGCGCGAGACCCCGGTGCGCCCGACGGCGAGGACCGGCCTCTGCTGCTCGTCGAGACGCACCTGTGGGCGCGCTCGCTCTCCCGGGTCCTGCGGTTCGTCGCTCCGGAACCCGTCTTCTCCTGGACGGAGGCCGACCAGGCCGCCTCCGCCTCCGTCGTCTCCGCCGCGCAGGCGGAGCGGCGCCGCGCGGTGGCGCGTGCCGGGCGCCTGCCGTCGGCGTACTGCCGGCACTGCGGACGCTCCGGCTGGAGTGCCGTCAGCCCCGAGCGGAATCCGACGTCCCTCGTCTCCGCCCCCGATGACGTCTACCGGCTCAGCGCAGGCGGAGGCACCGGCAAGGCCCGGGTGCGGGCGCTCATCGCGGCGACTCCCGCCGAGGCGGCGAAGCAGGCGCGGCAGGCACTCGGCCGGAGCATGCGGCGCGGGAAGCGGGCGGCGGTCCGCGAGGCGACCGTGCTCGTCCTGGAGGACAGCGGGGAGGCGCTGCGCCGGATCGACCCCGACGAGGTGCTGCGCGCCGACGGCTCGATCGCCGAAGCCCCGGAGAGCGGGGTGTTCGTCAAGACGTGGTTCGACAACGCCGACCAGGACGAGTACGCGAAGCAGGACCGCTGCCCGGCCTGCGGTCAGGCCCAGGGCATCCGCTTTCTCGGTGCCGGTGTGGCCCCGCTCGCCTCGGTGGCGGTCACGCAGCTGTTCACCGGTGGTGAGTTGCCGAAGGAGGACGCGAACGGCAACGACGCGCGCAAGACGCTGATCTTCAACGACTCGGTGCAGGACGCGGCCCACCGGGCCGGGTTCGTCGCGTCGCGGGCCTGGAAGTTCTCGCTGCGGTCGCTCGTCCATGAGCAGCTGGCGGAGCGCTCGGACGAGGAACCGGGCCTCGCCGCCGAGGGCGTACCGCTCAACGAACTGATCGCTGCGCTGGTGAAGCGGGCCTCCGTGGACAAGGAGAAGCTGCTCGCCTCGGTCGTGCCGCCCGACCTGCACGACGTGGACCGGGTGAAGCGGCTCCTGGCCGGCAAGAAGCGGCTGCCCAAGGGGACGTGGGACCTGGTGGGTGAGCGGCTGGCGTTCAACACCCTGCTGGAGTTCGGGCTGAACTCGCGGATGGGCCGCACTCTGGAGCTCACCCGCACGGTGGCGGCCGAGGTGTATCTGCCGGACCCGGAATCCGCTGCGAAGCTCGCCGAAGGGCTGTACGAGGAGCACCTGCGGCGGCAACTGCCCGTGGACCCTCAGAAGGCGGCCGAGGACGACGGGCCCGCCGGGGAAGGGGAAGCCGTACGACCGGTCCTGCCCGCTTCCGGGCCGGAACGGCTGCGCCGCTTCGAGGGGTTCGTGCGCGGGATCCTGGAGCACGTGCGGATCAGTGGCGGCATCCGGCACGAGTGGCTGGACAAGTTCATCGACGCCGAGGGGCGCAGCCGCTACACGATCTGGGGCGGGCGTCCCGAGGGGATGCAGGCCTTCGGCTGGAACTCTGACGCGCCGGCGTTCGTCCTGGTGGGGTCGCGTTCGGGCCGCACAGACTTCGAGCGGGTCGACACCAAGGAGAGCTGGTACGCGGACTTCGCCGAGCGCTGCCTGGGGATGGACCGGTCCCTGGCCGCCGGCTACCTCGCGGAACTGCTGCCGCGGCTGGCCGACGCGGAGATCAGCGCCCTGGCCCACCGGCGCACCGGGGAGGAGAAGGCCGGCCGGGGCAGCCAGGAGCACGGGACCTACGGGCTCACGGCCGGGCACATCCGGGTACGGCCGCTGACCGACGAGCAGACTGCGCACGCGGCGCTGGCCTGTCCGGAGTGCGGCTGGACACAGACCGTGCCGCCGGAGCGGGTCGGAGTGTGGCAGGGCCTGCCCTGTCCGCTCAAGGGCTGCGCCGGCCAGCTGGCGGTGCCGTCGGCCGAGGCCCCCGGCCGGGCCGGGCGGGACTTCCGGTCGGACTACTACCGGCAGCTGTACCGGGACGCGGAACCGTACAGCGTGGTCGCCGCCGAGCACACCGGTGTACTCACCCGCAAGGAGCGCGAAGAGGTCGAGAAGGGCTTCCGGCAGGGTGTCCGGCACACCGACCCGAACGTGCTCTCCTGCACGCCCACCCTGGAACTGGGCATCGACATCGGCCAGTTGGAGGCGGTCGTGCTGGCCTCGCTGCCGCCGAGCACCGCCGGGTACGTCCAGCGGGTCGGCCGGGCCGGCCGCTCGACGGGCAACGCGCTCATGGTGTCACTCGCCGACACCAGCCCGCGCGCCCTCTACCACCTGGCCGAACCAAGGCAGTTGATCGCGGGACGCATCCTGCCGCCCGGCTGCTTCCTGTCGGCGGGTGAGCTGCTGCGCCGTCAGTACGTCGCCCATCTCATCGACCTGGCCGCGCGCGGCCGCCTGGAGGGTGTGATCCCGCTCCCCGACCGGGTGACCGCCCTGTTCGGGCGGGTCGGCTGGCTGCGGCGGTTCTCCCAGGCCGTGACCGGGCGCAGGGACCTGGTCGACGACTTCCTGAAGCTGTTCCCCGAGATCGACCGTGTGCCCGACTCCGGGGTCTCCCGGGACGCCCGTAGCTCGCTGCACCGCCATGCGGCGGGGAAGCTGGCCGAGGCCCTGCGGGACGCCGAGGAGGCGTGGGAGGCGGAGCGGGCCGAACTCGTGGACCGGCACGCTCAGATCAACGAGGCGGCCGAGGCGCTGCACGAGAACGTGGAGGACGAGGCCCGGGAACAGCGCAACCTCGCCCGGGAGGCGGTGGGGGTCGCGAAGCAGCTCCAGGAGTTCGCACAGGCCGGAGCGCAGGCGTTCCTGGTCGAACGGGGTCTGCTGCCGAACTACAGCCTGGTGGAGGACGGCGTGCGCCTCGAAGCCGCGCTGACCCGCAAGGAGCCCGCCCGGCGCGCCCGGGGTGCCGCCGGCGCCGACGCGGAGAAGGCGCCCGCGTCGCAGTGGCGCACCGAGAGCCGGACGTACACGCGGCCGTCCGAGTCGGCGCTGACCGAGCTGGCCCCCGGGAACTCGTACTACGTCCTCGGCTACCACCACACCATCGACGGCTTCGATCTCGGTCCGCGCCCCAAGGACGGCGAGGAGGACCCGCGTTCGGCGGTGGCCGCCTGGCGGGTCTGCCGGGAGTGCGGGCACGTCCGCACGAAGGACGCCGAGGCCGACACCTCGCCCTGCCCCCGCTGCGCCGGTCCCGGCATCGGCGGCCGGGCCGCGCTGCACCACGTGATCGTCCCGCGCAAGGTCACCTCCCGGGACAAGCGGGACGACGCCCGGATCATCGACGACCACGACTCGCGCAACCGGCGCTACTACTCGACGGCCACTGCGGTGGACATCGATCCGGCCGCGGTCAAGGAGAGCTGGCGGCACTCGGGCGCCACCTTCGGCGTCGACCACGTGCGCGAGGCGATCATCCGGCGGTTCAACCTGGGACCTGCCAAGCTGAGCCGTCGCCCCGACACGTATTTCGCCGGCACCGAGGTCACCGTCACGCCCTTCGTGCTCTGTCCGCTGTGCGGCGGCGCCACCGACCGCGACCCCGGACACGCCCCCGTACAGGAGGAGCTGTCCGAATCCCTGGCCGGGCGGCCGGAGTTGGCCCACCACCGCCCCTGGTGTCCCACCCGGCGCCGCGGCCGGACCGTCCAGGCCCAGGACCGGCGGGTGATCACCGCCACCGAGCACCGCACCGAGGCGCTGCGCATCCTGCTGCCCGCCGCGACCCTGCACGTGCCAGAAAGGCTGGCTTCGTTCTCCGCCGCCCTGCACCTGGGGCTCGCCCTGCGCTACGGCGGGGATCCGGCACACATCCGGTCCACCCCGAGCACGGAGCCGGACCGCGAGAGCGGGCTGACGCGCAACTACCTGGTGCTCTACGACTCGCTGCCCGGCGGTACGGGATATCTCCAGCGGCTCGTCGAGGGCGTGGGCGAGGAGTTCCGGGCGGTGCTGGCGGCGGCTCAGAAGTACCTGCGGGACTGCCCGTGCAAGGACGGGTCCCGGCGTGCGTGTCACCTGTGCCTGCTGGGATACGCGCCGGAGCGCGAATACCCGCTCCTCGACCGCAGCGAGGCCCTGTGGATGCTCGATGACGTGCTCGGTGAGGACGGGCGCAGCCGGTGGGACGTCAAGCCGCTCCGCAAGGACCGGGCCGGCCGCGCGGAGACCGAGGAGGAGGACCGCAGGCGCTTCGCCCGGCAGGCCCAGAGCGACCTCGAGCGGCGCTTCATCGACTGCCTCGACCGCTGGCTCGACGATCCTGCCAACCAGGCCGACGTTGAGCACGAGGAGACCCCGACCGGCCGCCACGGCAAGCAGTTCACGCTGCGCCGCCGGGACGGCTCGCCGATCCGCTGGGAGTCGGTCGCGCAGAAACCGCTCCACGCCCAGGGCACGGTGCCGGATCTGCTGCTGCGCCCCGTCGCGGGTGAGACCACATCGGACGGAGCTCCGCCCATGCCGGTGGCCGTCTACCTGGACGGCTACCGGTGGCACGCGTCCGCGGCGACGAACCGGATCGCGGGGGACGCAGCCAAACGGGCCCGGCTCCGCGCCGACGGCATGCTGGTCTGGCAGATCACCTGGGACGACGTCATGGCCTGGGAGAAGGAGCTGCGGGCCCGTGCCGGCCGCGGTGCGGCAGCGGAAGGGGACGAGGGAGCGCAGGCGCTCACCCCTGCCCTGGCCGGGCCATCGGCACAGGCCGCGTGGCCGCCGTACGCCATCGACGGAGAGGGCACACCGGGTGGCCGGGCGCGGAGCAACTGGGTGCGGCAGCGGCAGGACCCGGCCGAGATCGACCGGCTGTTCGCCGGTGCTGTCCCCGCCCTGCTCGCCTTCCTCGCCGATCCCGATCTGCGGCGCTGGCACGCACTGGCCCGGCTCTGTGTAGGGGGGCTGCTCCCGCTGGCGAAGCGGGAGGAGGTGGTGGACGCCTCTCCCGAGGCCGCCGTTGCATGGATAGAGGCGACGCTGCGGGGCAACGTCCGGCCGCCCGTGAGCGGTGAGGGACTGAAGCTCTATCCGGTGCGCGACGGCTCCGGTCTGCCGCTGGCGTTGATCGGGGACGCCCGGGCGAAGCCGCAGGGGCTGAGCGCGCTGGCCGTGCTCGACGACCGGACCGAGGCGGTCGCCGGGGACGGTGACACGCACCGGCGGCGCTGGAAGGCGTGGCTGTGCTGGGGCAACGTACTCCAGTTCCTGGACCCGACCGGAACCGGCCGGGCCGACGGGCTGCAACTCGCCCGCAGCGAGCTGGACTCCTTCGACGCGGGATTGCTCGCGGCCACGGCCGTACGGGCCGACGGGCTCCTGACGGCCCTGCGTGAGGAGTTGCCGGGTACCGGACTCGTAATTCCCGAGGAGGAGCGGCAAGACCAGGACGGTGCGCCGGACGCTGCGGCCCAGGTGGCTCCGAGTGCCACGGTCGAAGGCGTTGGGGAGCGTGCGGTTCCCACCAAGCTGGAACGCGCCGCCTGGGATCTCGTCCTGCGCGAGCTGTCGTACGTGGGCGATCCGGAAATCGAGGCCCTCGCCAAGGCGCTCGCGGAGCAAGGTGGAGTGCGAGCCGCCGAGGCGGGCTGGGATGCTCCCGGTGTATCCAGGCCGCTGGAACTCGCCTGGCCGGACCGCAGAATCGCGGTCGTCCTGGATGAGGACGCGGCCGACGAGGCCTACATGGCGCAGTGCGTGGCAGCGGGGTGGCACGTCCGGGCCCCGGGCGCCTGGGACGAGAAGGAGCTCGCCGCCCTGCTCGACGGCCGGCGGGAGAGCGCGTCCGGAGAAGGAGAGGGAGGGGGCCGGTAATGAGCCATGGGGTCAGGACACAGGTCACGGTCACGCCGCAGGCCAACGAGGACATCCGGCGCCTCGACGCGGCCACGAAGAACGCGGTGGGCGACTTCGTCCGCCGGCTGCGGGCCGACCGGTCCAACCGGGCGCTGCGGCTGACCTTTCTGCGGGAGGCGGGCGGAAACGGGCGCCTGTCGCTCGCCGCCGTCGACAGCAGTCGCATGGGGCTGCTCCTCGAGACCGAGGAGAACCGCTTCAGTCTCCTGGCGGTCCGTACCGGGTCGGCGGCGCGGGACGAACTCGCCCGGCTGACCGTGGAGATCAACGCAGTCTCGGGCGGTGTGGAGCTCGTCGACCAGAGCGAGGTCAGCGCCCAGGTGGTGGCGATGCCCGCACGGCCGGAGCCTGGTCCGGAACCGGGCGCCGCGCCGCAGGAGTCCCCGCCTGCGGGGGCAGCCGGGTCTTCGTCCGACGTTGCGGCCGCCGTGGAGGCCGCAACACCCTCCGAGGCCGTTCCGACCACCCTGCCGGTCCCCCTCTTCGCCCGCTACGGCGACGAGGAGCTGGTCGGGCTCGGAGTCATCGCCTCCCTGCTGCCCGCCCTGCGACGGATCACCGACAGCCGCCAGCTGGAAGCCGTGCTCGGTCACAACCTCCCCGGACTCACCCGGGAGGTGCTGCTGGCGCTGCACGACGGCATGGAGCCGTCCGAGGTACGCACGTTCGTCACCGACCAGTGGCGTGCCGAGGAGAGAGTCGATCCGCAGGACTGGGCCCGCGCGGCACGACGCCCCGTCTCGCAGGTGAGCACGGAGGACTCGGCGGTTCTGGACGCGCTCGGGGACAGCTTCGAAGCCTGGCGGCTCTTCCTCCATCCCGAGCAGCGCAGACTCGCCACCACATCGTTCAAAGGTTCGGCGAAGGTCACGGGCGGACCGGGCACCGGCAAGACCGTCGTGGCGCTCCACCGGGTCCGGCACCTCGTCGACAAGCTCCCACCGGGACAGACCCGTCCCGTGCTGCTGACCACGTACAACACGAACCTCGCCGCCGACCTGCGGGAGCGCCTGCACCGGCTCGGCGGTGACGCACTCGTACGCCGGGTCGACGTCAGGTCGGTGGACCAGCTGGCCCGGGAAGTGATCGAGCAGCACCCGGGGTCGGTACTCGGTACGCCCATGGTCGATGAGGAGGCCATGGCCCTCTGGCACCGGGCGTGCGCCGAGGCGGGTGTCTTCGACTACGACGCCGACTTCCTCGATTCGGAGTTCAAGCACGTCATCCTCGCGCAGGGCTGCGGAACGGAACGTCTGTACCTCCGCGCGGAGCGACGGGGCCGGGGTGTGCTGCAACGGGCCGACCGGAAGCGGGTGTGGGGGCTGGTGGAGACGTACCGCGCGCTGCTGGACGGACCGCCCCGGCGCACCACGTACGCACTGATCGCCGACGAGGCCGCGCGGATCGAGGGGCGCCGCATGGCCAAGGCAGTTGAGCAGGCGCGCTACAAGGAGGAACACGGCGGCCTGGACCTCGTCCACCGTGAGGCCGGCAGCGGCATGTGGCTCAAGCCCCGCTACCGGCATGTCGTGGTCGACGAGGCCCAGGATCTGTCGGCCTCGCACTGGCGGATGCTGCGGGCGATGACGGCACCCGGGCCGGACGACATCTTCCTGGTCGGCGACGCCCACCAACGCATCTACTCGCACCAGGTGGTGCTGGGCAGACTCGGCATCAGTACCCCCGGACGGGCCTCCCGACGGCTGACCCTGAACTACCGCACGACGCGGGAGATCCTGGGCAGTGCACACGGCCTGGTGCACGGTGAAAGCTTCGACGATCTCGACGACGGTCGGGACACCCTGGACGGGTACCGGTCCGTACTGACCGGGCTGGCTCCTCAGTACTGGCGTGCTCCAGACTGGGAGACCGAGATGCGTGCGATCGCCGCCCTGCTCAAGGAGCGCCATGAGCGCTACGGCACTCCGTACGCGGCCATGGCCGTCAGCGTGCCCGACAAGGACGCCGTCACCCAACTCGCCTACACCCTGGCGCGCAAGCCCTTCCTGATCCCGGCGAGCGAGATCGGCCGGGAGGGGCCCCGCGACGTCGATACCGTGAGTATCGGCACGATGCATCGGTTCAAGGGGCTGGAATTCCAGCGGGTGTTCCTGGCCGGTGTCAGCGAAGGACTTGTTCCCCATCAGCGCATCGAGGCATTCCGGCTGAGCGGCCCCGATCGATACCGCCAGGAGGAACAGCGAGCCCGTTCCCTGCTCTTCGTGGCAGCGACCAGAGCACGGGACGAACTGATCGTCACCTGGCACGGCCGAGCAAGCCGTTACCTACCCCGGCATGCCGACCGTGACGCCGGCCGTGCGTCGTCCCTGTTGCGGGACGACGGTCCGCCGTCGGGCTCGAACGCGGCTTGACACCGTCACAAGGCCACCTGCCTCCTCATCTCATCCGAATCTCATTCGAGATCGGCCAGCAGGTCGTGCAGTACCGCCTCCTCCTCCACGCGCACACCCGCCTCCTGCAACGCGTCCGGCAAGGCGGGGTCCCACGGGGCATCGGCCCTGGCCCCGGAGAGGGGCGGGCCGGCGGGCCGGATGTGCAGGGCGGCGCGATAGTCGGCCGCGGTGTAGCGCCACGGGGTCCAGGGGACCCGTCGCAGCAGGGCGGCGGCGATCCGCAGGCCGCCCCAGTCGAAGTCGCCGTGGTAGCGGAAGCGGCTGCCGTGCGTGTGGAGATGGCTCAGGAGGGCGAGGGCGGCGGCGGACGGCTGGCCCTGGAGGCAGACCAGCGGCGCGCACCGGGTGCCGTACGTGTCGGCGGCCGCGGCGAGCACGGCCGGGTTCTCACAGATCCGGACTGACGGCGGCGCCGAGCGGGGCGGGTGCCGGGTCAGCTGCCGCAAGGTGAGGACGGCGGGCTCGCCCGCGTCGGCCATCCAGTCCAGGGCCGGCGTGCCCCGCACGTTCAGAGCGAGCACGGTCGAGGACAGCTCGTCCCTCAGCAATCCCACCGATGCCCACGCCTCGCGCCGCCCCTGCGCGCCACCCGCGTCGGAGGCCCCGGTCAGCGCTCGGACCCCGGAAAGGGTGAGGGTGCAGAGCGGAGTCCCGTCGTCCAGGGCGTGGGCGCTGCCCAGGAGCCGGGAGGCGAACGCGGGGAGCGACACCGCCGGCTCCACCGGAACGGCTCTCACGACAGTGGCCACCTGGCCGAGCAGGTCGGCCGCTGCGGTGGGTGTGCCGACGAGGCGTCGTACGAGACCGTCGCTGCGGAGCCGTTCGGCCCAGGGTCTGAGGGCGGGGACCTCGTCAGCCAAGACTTCGAGCGGAGCGTACGCCTGGGCCCAGGCCCGCTGCTCCTCGGCGCGCGCCCGGCCGAGGACGGTGACCGGGCCAGTGAGCGCCACCACGGCGGCGGCCAGTCCCGCCGGGCTGACGCCTGAGCGGCGCAGCAGGTCGTCCACCGCTTCGAGGCGTACGGACAGGGACCGCCCGCCACCCGGAGCTCGCCCCAACAGCCTTTCCGCCGCCATCCGTTGGTCCGCCGTGGGCGCGCTCAGCGCTACCGGTCCCGTGAGCGGTTGCCCGCGCTCCAGGCGTCGGCGCGCACGGTCGACCAGCCAGCTGAGGCCGGGTGCGCCGAGGAGTCTGCGCAGCCGTACGTCATCGATCGTCGACGCAGTCCCGGGGGTCACTTCCACTGAGGTTCCGACGCCTCGGTGCGGGGTGCGGGCACCGCACCATCGGGCACCGCCGGGTCCGCACCGCGCCGCCTTCGGGTGCCGTCCCACTCCCACCGGGTGACGAGCACCGCCGCGACCTCGTCGATCCGCGACAGCTGGGCGATGGCGATGCCGGGCACCTGCGGGTAACAGGCCCACTCGCGCTCGCTCGTCATCACGACGTCGAGGTCGAAGGCGTGCAGCAGGCCCAGGCACTTGGCGCGGGAGTCGTCGTCCACTCCGGCGAACGCCTCGTCCAGGGTGACCAGGCGCGGTGCGTACGAGCTGCCCGCACTCGCGTAGTGGGAGGACGCGGCGGCGAACAGCGGCACCGACACAGCCAGCACCCGCTCACCTCCGGAGGCGGGTCCCGTGGCCGGGATCCAGCGGCCCTGCTGGTGCCGCTCGACGCCGAACTCGTGCCAGGTCCGGTAGTCGAGTGCGGCGGAGAGGTGGTCCAGCCAGCTGCCCGAGGCGTCGTCGGTGTGCTGGCGGGCGATCTGCTCCTGGAGGAACTCGCCCACGGCCGCGCGGTCCTCGGCGGTCCAGACATCGGCCGACCGGCGCAGCCGCTCCCTGGCCGGGGCGAGCCCGGCGGGGGCCTTGCGGGATGCCCGCCACACCAGCCTCAGCCGCATGCCGGTGGAGGTCGGCCGCTCCTCCAGTTCGACGTTCATGTCCCGCACCTGCCGCTCGGCCGCGCCGATCAGCTCCTGGAGCGTCCCCGCGACCTCCGTGACCAGGTGGGTCTCCAGGATCTCCCGCTCCCGTGCGGACAGGATGCGGGACAGTTCGCCGACCTCGACGGCCAGTGCCGCGGCCAGGTCCGGTACGGCCCGTTCGCGGCCCTGATACGTGATGTCGATGACCATGCCGTCCTCCACCATCCGGGCGGACGCCCGGTGTCCGTGCCGGGACAGGGTGTCCTGGAGGGTCTTGAACTCCTCGCTGAGCCGGCGCTGGACCCGTTCCCAGGCGCTGTCGGAGTCGTCGGTGGAGGACAGTTCCGCGTCGATGGCGCGGGCCAGCGTGATCGCAGGGGTCGCGGCCCACGCTCCGGCTTCGCCTATGGGTACCTCGATGTCGGGCACCGCCACAGTCATGAGTCCGGTGGCGGTGAACCGCTGAAGTGCAGCAATGGCCTCCGTACGCGCCTCGGCCGCCTCCGCCAGCCCTTCGTGCAGCTGCTCGATACGGCCTTCGGCCCTGCTTGCGGCCCGATCGGCTTCGGCGTGACGCCGGTGGGCGGCCTGCTGCTCGCTCTCGCAGGTGCGCGACGCCTCCGCGGTCCGCGCCAACATGCGCTGAAGCTCGTCGACGGCGGCGCCCACCGTGGAACGCAAGGTAGTGAAGCGTTCGTCGGCCGCTGCCGCCTCGTTCTCCGCCTCCTTCGCGCGCTCCGTGAGCTCCGCGGCACGCTCGGCGGCCTGCTCGGCCTCGGTACGCTCCTCGGCGACCTGGCCGTCGGCCTCATTGCGCTCGCGCAGGGCGGGCCAGAGGGCTGCCAGCACCTCCGCGAGCGCGCCAAGTGCGTCACGTACCGCCGTCAGCCCGTCCTCGTCGGACGGCATCCTCAAGTCCTCTGCGGTCCGGGCGAGTTCCTCCGCCGCCGCCTCGCTCCGCCCGGTCGCCTCCAGAAGGGCGGCGGCTCGCTCCTCCTGCCGTTCACCGGTCCGGCGCAGGGATTCCGCGGCAGCGGCTACGCGGGCGTGCGCGCGGGTGAGGGCCATCTCGTCCGGTACGTCCGCCACCTCCGCGTCCAGCACCTCGCGGCGGGCGGCCACCGCGCCGGCCAGTTCCGCGAGCGTCGACAACTCACCTTGGAGAACGACGAGTTCACCGTGGATCGTCTCGAGACGGGCCCGCCTGGCCGCCTCCCGCGCACCCTCGCCGATGTACGCGGCGGTGGCCTTGGCCCACCGGCCGGTCAGCGCGCCGACCCGGAAGCGGCCGTCGACCGCGGCCCAGCTGGCAGCTTCATCCTCCGGCCCCGCTTCCCCACCGGCGCCGATCGCGGCAAGCACCCGGGCCACGGTCGCCTCGCCCACAGCCGCGGCCCCCGCGTCCCCGTGGTCAACGGCCGGGCGCAGCAGGTGCGCGAGCGACGGGCCCCGCACCGGAGCGCCTGCCGGGGCAAGCAGCACCTCGTGGCTGTCCGCGGTGAGAACCGTGCCGCTGGGCAGCACCCAGGCGTCGAGCATCCCGGACGCCTCCAAGGCGGCCTCAAGACCGGCCTGTTCCGCTGCGGAGAGCCCGTTCTCGAAGTCCACGAGCCGCCACAGCGGGGCGCCCGTCAGACGCCCGCGCAGGCCGGGGGTGCGGGTGTGCGGCAGTTGCGG
Source organism: Streptomyces sp. NBC_00466 (assembly GCF_041433995.1). NCBI lineage: Bacteria > Bacillati > Actinomycetota > Actinomycetes > Kitasatosporales > Streptomycetaceae > Streptomyces > Streptomyces sp. NBC_00466. Next base: position 908,712 of record NZ_CP107896.1, read on the forward strand.
CGGACGTCGCCCGCCGGCCTCCAGCGCGGCGAGTTCCTGCCGCAGCCCGTCGGCCCGCTCGGTGAGTTCGGCCTGCCGACGGTCGGCGGCGGCGGCCTGCTCGGCCAGCCGAGCGGATGCGGCGCTGTGGGCGCGCGCGGCCTCGGCCCGTGCCGGGTACGGGCCGTGGAGACGGCCCACCCATTCCTGGAGTTCGTCCAACAGGCCGGGCTCGTCCGCGTAGGCGAGCTCGGTCCAGCCACGGGCGCGGGTGCGAACCTCGTCCAGCAGCGCCCGGCCCGCGCGCACCGCGTCCTCCTCTGCCCGGCCGAGCTCCTCAGCGGCCGAGGACCGGTCCGCATCGGCTTCGTCCAGCCGGACGGCGTGCGTGCGCCGTTCCTCCGAGGTGCGGGCTGCGGTCCGGGCGATGTCCGTCACATGGGCGAGCGCACGGCGACCCCGTTCCACGGACTCCTCGACGGCGCTGCGCAGTTCGCTCGGGGCGCGTCCGTCGTCCGGCAGGTCGTCCGCCGGGAGGACGACCCGGGCGGTCGCCGCGGCCTCGGCCGCCTGCCTGCAGGTGTTCCGGGCGTGCCCGTCGGCGGCCCGCAGCCGGTTCTCGGCGGCGCCGAGCCGCTTGAGGCCCTTGTCGTGCAGCCGCGCTGCCTGGTACCGGTCGCTGTCCGCGCGCTCGGCCGCACGCGCCGTGCGCTCCACCTCGTGGTGTGCCTGCTCCAGATTTCTGGCGCTGCGCATCTCGGGGCTCTCCCGCAAGGCCGCGTCCTGGGCGCGAAGCCGGTTCTGCTGCTCCTCCAGCGTTGCGATGAGCCCGGCTGCCGCCTGTCGTTCCTCCTCGGCCCCAGCCTGCTGTGCCAGTGCCTCGGCGAGGTCGCGTTGGCGTTGCTCGTAGCGGGAGTGCTCGGCGCGTGGCAGCCGGGCGCGGCGGCGGGTGGCGACGCGTGCGTAGCGCCGGTAGTGCTCCAGGAAGCCGGCGGCAGCGCGCTCCGCGGCGGAGGCCGCCGCCAGTTCGGACTTCTCCTCGTCGAGTGACCGGAACGCCTCGGCCACGTCGGCGATCACGGCCTGGTCCACCGGTGGCAGCGCCTCGGTGAGGGCGCGGGACAGGGCTGCCTCGTTGGGACGCTTGGACAGCTGGGGCTGGCGCAGCTGGACGAGCAGGTCGACCAGGGCGCCATACCGCTGCTCGCCGAGCCCGAAGAGGGCCTCGTCCACGGCTCTGCGGTAGGTCTTGGCCTGGTCGTACACCATGCCGTGGCCAGAGACGGCTTCGACGAGACGGTCCCTGGTCAGAGCCGTGCCGGTGGCGTCGACCAGGCTGAGGAAGCCCTCCACGGGTGTGCCGGATCCGTGCTGGACGCGCAGGTCGGTGACCGCGTACCAGTGCCGGGCGATCCCTCGTCCGCTCACCGCCTTCAGCCCGCAGAGCAGCGTACGGAAGTGGCTCTTCCCGGTGCTCGCGTCGTGTCTGCCGAACTCGATCCAGGTGTAGCCGAGGCGCTCGGTGTGCGGGTGCTCGCCGCCGAGGAGGAGGTTCCACTCCATCCGCTTCCCGGGGTCCCCGTCCGGCTCCACCCTTCGCGGGCTCAGGTCGCCGTCGAGGAGGAAGGGCAGGGTGAGGGCGAGCACCTTGGACTTGCCGGTGCCGTTGTTGCCGCGCAGCAGCAGTCGCCCGTCGCGGAAGTGGAACTCCTCCACGTCGTAGTGGAAGAGGTCGACGAGCCCGATACGCAGGGGCTGCCAGCGGGTGCGGAGGGGTTCGGGGAGCGGGGTGGTCACGCCTGACCGGCCTTTCGCTGTGCCGGCGTGCTCGCGCTGCCGGGTGTGCCTGCGGGTGGTGTTCCTGGTTCGAGGACGACGGCTTCACCGACCGCGTATCGGGCCAGCGCGGGGCGGGGTTCGGCTCCGTCGGCGGTCCGGGAGACCAGGCCGAGGGCGGCGAGCCGGGCGACGGCCTGCTCGACGAGTTCGGCCTCCGTGCCCGGTTCCCGCGCGGCCTTGGACCAGAACGTGCCGTGTACGAGGGCGAGTTCCCGCACCCGCTGGGCGAGCTGGTGCGTGGTGACGGGCCCGGCCGCCCGCGCCAGGTACTCGGCGAGCAGCAGGGTGATGTGGCCATGGGTGCCCTGGTCGGGCATCCGTACGTCGGTCAGGTCGTCGTCGGGGTCGACCATGGCGATGCCTTCGGCCCGGATCTCCGGGACCAGACCGGTCAGTTCGGCGACCCGGGCCGTGAGGAACCCCCGCTGCCTCGTGAGGTAGCCGAGTTCGGCGTCGCTCAGCTCGTCGTAGTAGACCACCGGGTCGTCCAGGAGTCGGCGGGTGAGTGCGTGCCGCATCGCACGGAAGCGGAGCTCCTCGCTGTCGAGGGCGGTTTCGGCGACGAGCTGCGCCAGCCGGTCGGCGGTGGCCTCGGCCTGCACGGTGGAGGGCCCACGCCGTGTGGCGAGGAGCCCCGCCAGTACCCGGCGTTCGACGTCGTAGAGCACGTCGCCCGCCCCGTTCACGTACGCGTCCTCGTCCCCGGCGACCCGGCGCAGCACGCCGAGACCGAGCAGGAGCCGCACGACGGCCGCGAGGTCGAGGCGCTCGTCCCTGCGGTCGAGGGTGAAGTGGATGCCCGACGCGACCAGCCCGGGGTCGGTGGCATCGAGGACGACCTGGTCGGCGAGACGGCCGAGGGCGATCTGGGACTCGCCGCGCTCCAGGGCTGCCAGGGCCAGACAGAGCAGGACATAGCGGCGACGGGTGAAGGGGGCTGCGGCGCGGGTCGCCTCGCGTGCGGGATGCGTGGAGTCGTGGAGCACGCCGGGGATCTTGCGCAGCCGGGCGGTCCCGGCGTCCACGTGGAGTGGCCACCCGGTGTTGCGGTCGAACCACTCGCGCAGTTCGGCCGCGTGCCGTCGCACGAGCCGGAACTCGTCGGCGTGCTTGCCGTGGGCGAGCAGGAGCGGCTGTTTGAGCAGGGCGCGGACCGCCTTGCGGAGCTCCGCGGCACGCTGTCCTTCGAGCACTTCGGCCGGGGCCGGTGGCGTGGTCATCGTCCGCTTCCTCCGTGCAACGACCTGTCGTCGTCGGTCAGATCGACGATCGCGATGAGGTGATCGGGCCCGTGGAACGTCCCCGACGGCGTACGGATCTCAGCCGGCGGCCCCTCCGCCAGAGCGCTCAGCCTGATCTCCATCGAGCCGTCGTTGCTGGTGGCCACGGTGTGCCGCATGCCGGGGCGCCAGGTGGCCAGTGCGTCGCCGAGCAGTTGGAGGAAGAGGCCGAAGGAGACCGGGTCGAGCTCGCCGAGTTCGGACAGTCTGACCGCTCCGTCGGTGACGAGGCGGTCCCGGGCAGCGGCGGTCTCGGCCACCTGCTTGGCCGCCACCTCGGCGAGGTGACGACGCCGCTCCTGGCGGTCCTCGACCTTGCGGGGCTTGCCCCGCCGCTCGTAACTTCCGGTGCGGCGCAGCTGAGGGCTGATCCGCAACGGTTCGGCGGCGGCCCAGGGAGTCGCTGCGGGCACCGGTACGGCAAGCCGGGCGGCCAGGGTGTCCGCGTCGGCCGTGAGGTGCCGGGCGGGGTGGAGTCCGAAGGCCGCCCGCCACAGCTGGTGCCGCGACGCGTCGTCGGGGGCCTCGGCGAACCAACGGGCGAGGGTGCGGAAGTCGGCGGACCGGTCCGACCGGCCTGCCCGGCGCTCCCCCAGCACCCGGACGACGGCCAGCATCTGCGGAATGGCCCCCAGCGCACGGCCACGCAGCAATCTGGCCTGCGACTCGCGGCCGTCCCGGCTGAGGAACCACACCGCGAGCCCGTCCCAGCGCCCGGCCCAGTGGGCGTATGCCTTCTGCGCGGCAGGCTCCGCGTCCTCGGGCGCGGCGTCGGCCGCCTCCCGTCCCGCGGCGGCCCTCAGCAGGACCTGGATCCGGCCCGAGTCCTCCAGCTCCAGGATGAGCTGGGCGATGCGTCCGCCCAGGGTGATCAGGTCCTGGATGAAGCGCTCCAGATACTGGATGAGGCGGTCCTTGTACGCGAGGAAGACCGCCTCCTCCACCTCGTGCAGGTCGATGGTGCGCTGCAACGAACTCATGAACGCGCGCGCGTTGTCGGCGAGAGCGGAGAACCGGCTCGCGAGCGCGTCGAACGCGAGGTACGTCTTGCCGGGGTCCGGCTGCTCGTCGGCGGTGAGCACGAGAAGGGCCCGCAGCTGCATGACGATGTCGTGCAGAGCGATGGCCTGAAGGGCGCCCCGCCGCCCGAGCGCCTCGTCGTAGGCGGCCAGGGCTTCCTCGGCCGCCTCCCCGGCCCGGGTCAGCTGGTAGATGAAGCGTTTGCGGTAGAAGTCCTCGACGGCGCTGACCCGTCCGGTGTCGGGGTCGGCCCGCAGATTCCCCCACTCGACCAGCTTGTCCAGTGCCTTGACGACCGCGTCGAGCTCGCCCGGCCGGACCTCCCCGGGCAGTGCGGCGTACACGTCCTCGGGACGCAGATGCACGGCGAAGTGTTCCTTGGCCATGACGAACGCCCGCATCACCTGCCGGTAGAGGGCGGTGTTCTGCACCGTGAGGTGGGCGAAGGGGCTGAACCCGTCCGGCCCGGGGCCTGGAGCGGTGGTGCTGGTCATCACTCGTTATTGTGCCGTGGCGGCGGTGCTCCTGGACAGGAACCAGAGTGATTGTCCGGTTGACGCCGATATGCGGGGCGACGTAACCGTCTCCAGGCACGAGGTCATCCCCTCCCGGTCAAAGAAGCCGACCATGAGGATGCTCATCCCCAGTGATCCTCCTTGTAGCGCAGGAGGTCATCACCGTGGAGTTGTTTCGTGGCATTGCCGACCCGGACCCAGAAGTCGGTGGCGCCGTTGCCGCCCTTGGCGGGCTTGGCGAACACCGGCATACCTGCCGCGGCGACACTGATCTGACAGACGAAGTTGCCGGCGATTTCAGGGAAGCCGACGCGGACGGTGGTGGCTGTCGGGGTCGACAAGCTGCTGTCGATGAGTTGGCGCACGAAGAGCTCGTATCCGTCGACGCTGGCCTGCGACTCCAGAGTGGTGAGGTCGTTCTCGATACCGAGGACGGTCCCGTCGTCGGCGACTCCGATATACAGGTTTCCGCCCTCGCCGTTCAGGAAGCCGCAGACGGCCTTGACGATGTTGTGCCGCAGAGACTTGTCGGCCTGCCGGGTGTGCACGTTCCAGCGCGCGCTGGCCTTGAACTCGGTGCCCTGGGATTCGCCGGCGGCGATCATGTCGGCCGGGGTGGTCGGGACGTATGCAGGGCGTTCCCCTCTGAGGGTTTCGAACGCTTCCCGCACAACCTTGGCGATCAGCTGGCGCCGCCGTTCCAGGAAGGTGAAATAGTCGAGCTGTTCCCAGCCGACCGGGAGCGCGTGCCACCGTACCTGCCGCTCGAGCACCTTCGGGTCCATAGCGTCCGTGATTCTCGGCCAGTAGTCATGTGGTGCGTCGCTGTTGGACAGCTCGTCCGTCGGCCACGTCACATACGCCATGTTCGCGATGGCATTGACTTGGCGTCGGTCGGTAATACCCAGTCCGGCGAGCACCTTGCCGTGGAACAGATTGTCCCGGCCGACGGCCTTGACGGGTTTGACTGAGGGATCCAGCAGATCACGGATCCGTTGGTCGCCGAGAAGCATTTCGGCGTCGAGGATGTCGAGCGCAGCCTGGTAGGCGAACAGCACCGGTGAACGCGACGAGGACGTGTCCAACCGGTTCGGCAGAGAGATGTCCCAGTAGTCGCCGGTGAAGTTCGCTGCGATGATCCGGTCGAGTTCCGCAGCGAAGGCTCGGCCGTCACCTGGCGGCAGACTGCCGATGCGCCCCAGGTCGGACTCCATCTGCGACTCCGGCGAGTTGGAGTACCGGCCGGTGGTGTGCGCCATGAAGAACCACCGTCCGATCAGGGGACGGAGTTCATCGGCCGTCAGCCCGAAATCGTGGCGTCCAATCAGCCAGATCGTGTAGCTGTACAGCAGGGCGTTGTCCGAGGTGATCATCTTGCGGCTGCGGAAGCCGGCCATCCTGACGCACTGGAAGAACTCGTGCCAGCTGGTCAGATCCAGGACCTTCGTGTGTGCTTGGGCGAGCCGATCGAACTGCTCCTGCCGTCGCGCGGCGGTGACCTTTCCGGTTCCGAGGTCCTTTCCCCGCAGGACGCTGTAGACGTGCTGCAGCCGGGCGCGCCGGAAGGCGAAAGCGACCGCTACGCGCAGCAGTTGGTCCGGACTCGGGTCCAGAAAGGCGTTCCGAGGGCTCGGATCGGGGAGCCCTGAGATCACCGCGCCGCGGCTGAACTCTTCGAGCTGACGGCGCCCCTCCTCCCAATGCACTGACATCAGAGTGAGGATGAAGTCGGACTGATTGAGCTTCACGCCTTCGGAGTTGATGCGCACGAAGATGTCGGCGACCTGCTCCTCGTCGGCCGAAGCACCCAGCTCCACAACCTGGAAGAGAAAATCGTGCAGGTCCCGGACCCCATCTATGCGTTCTTCGAGCTCATCTTTGGCAGCCTCCGACAACGGCTGTCCGTCGGCCTCTTCGAGCCGTTGAAAGAAGCGACGGACGGTGGGCTTGTAACCGCCTTGGGCCCAGAGCGCGGTGATGTCCGGAATGAAGTGGGCATCACGCTCGATCGCTGCGTCAGCGACCTCGAATGTCTGGTCCTCCGGGTGGAACGCGATGCGAACGTTGATCTCGTCGAATGACTTGGTGACGATCTTGCGCCCGGTGAGGACGGCGAACAGGGCGGTGAGCCGCTGCTGCCCGTCGACGACCAACAGCTGCGGTGCTCGATCACTCACTTCCGTTCCGATCTGCCGCGTCCCCACCTCAGCGCCGGTCTCCCAGAACATCAGAGTGCCGATCGGGTAGCCCCGATACATCGAGTCGAAGAGATCGCGGGTCTTCGCCGCGGACCAGACGAACGGGCGTTGAATGTCGGGGAGCCCGATACGGCCGCCTTCGATGTTCTCGATCAGGTGCCGGAGCGTGTAACCGGTGTCGCGATACAGAGTGGATGGCACAGCCGAGGGCTCCAAACGTCCGAGGATAACTGGTCGGTGGAAGTAGTACGAGCGTGGGCACAGCATCAGGTTTCTACCACGTGGACAGACCGCGCCACAGGACCAATGGCGCTGGCCGCAAGGAGGAATGCACCGCCGCGTGGCCCAACTGAGGGTTGTCCCGCCCAAGTCCGCAATGCCCCGGGCCAGGCCTCGGGGCCGACCATCCGGTCAACGGAATACCACACCTGCTGGCCCGGACGGGCCGGCTGAAAGCACGACCTCGGATCGGCGCCACGCTCTGCCGCTTGGACTGGCTCGCACTGGGCTCAAGGAAGCCGGGAACCTGTACAGGCAGCTCGCGCCGCCGCCGGGTTCCTTGCCCTCCGTGCCGAGGGCCCGGCCCGCACAGCCCCAGCCGGAGAGGTCCGTGGGGTTGAGACCCCGATTCGAGCGTCATACGAGCGTCAAGAATCTCCGAACGGGACTTGAAGGCGTGGCCGACGCGAGCGACTCCCTGATGAATTCGCAGTTCAGGAGGCTTCGCGGGTCGAGCCGGGCACTCGACCCGCGCCACGGAGGGAAACAGGTCGACTATCTCACCCAAATCACAAAACCGCAGGTCAGTCGTCCTTCTTCACCGGCTCCAGGATCGCCACGCACTCCACATGATGCGTCATCGGAAACAGATCGAACGCCCGCAGCACCCGCACCCGGTACCCGCCCTCCCGGAAGTAAGCCAGGTCCCGGGCCAGCGCCGCCGGGTCGCACGCGACGTAGGCGATGCGGCGGGCGCCCAGGGATGTCAGGTGTTTGACCGTCTGCTTACCCGCGCCCGCCCGGGGCGGGTCAAGGACGATCAGGTCGGTCTCCGTGATGCCCGTGCGGGGCAGGGCCGCCTCGACCTTGCCGTGCTCGATGCGGACCCTCGGCAGTTCCTTCAGGTTGTGCCTGGCGTCCTCGCACGCGCGCTTCGAGGACTCGATACCGAGCACCGCGCCCTGCTCGCCGACCCGTTCCGCGATGGCGCCCGCGAACAGGCCGACGCCGCAGTACAGGTCGAGCGCCGTGTCGCCCTTGCGGGGCATCAGGCCCTGCATCACTGCCTTCAGCAGGGTGTCGGCCGCCTGCGGGTGGACCTGCCAGAAGCCGCCCATGCCGACGCGGTACGTGCGCCCGTCGGCCCGTTCGCGTACGAAGGGGCGGCCGTGGACGCGGTGCACTCCCCCGTCGTGCTCCTCGACGCGCAGCACGGAGACCGGCTTGTCGAGCTCGACCAGGGGCAGCCGGCCGCCCGGCTTCGGGGTGAGGACGACCTGGCGGTCGCTGGAGCCGGTGGCCGCGATGGCCTCGACGGACGCCAGCTGCGGCCACTCGCGCTTCTCGATGCCCAGCTCCGTGACGCCCGGCGCCGCGATCATGCAGTGGTCGATCGGCTCGACCTCGTGCGAGCGGTGCTTGCGCAGGCCCGCCCTGCCCTGGTCGTCCACCGTGTACTGGACCCGGGTGCGCCACGCGGGCACCTCGCCCGCCGGCAGTTTGTCACCGGCCGCGGGCATCACGGTGCCGTCCCAGCCCGCTTCCTCCGGGGTCAGGCCCGCCAGCCGCTGGAGCTGCTCGGCGATCACTTCGCCCTTGAGCCTGCGCTGTGCGCCCGGCTTGGCGTGCTGCCAGTCGCAGCCGCCGCACCGGCCGGGGCCGGCGAAGGGGCACGGGGCCTCGACCCGGTCCTTGGACGCCTCGATGATCCGGACGGCGTCGGCCCGCAGGAAGCGTGAGCTCTCCTCGCCGTCGGTCACGCGGGCGATGACCTTCTCACCGGGCAGGGTGTGCCGTACGAAGAGGACACGGCCCTCCTCGTTGCGGGCGATGCAGTGGCCGCCGTGCGCGACGGGGCCGACCTCGACCTCGTACTCCTCCCCGACCAGCGATGACGTGGGTTCTGTCTGCATGGCGGGGGGACTCCAGAAGGTCAAAAGGGAACAGCCGGACAACGACCCACCAGTCTACGTGGGTGCTGCCCGGCTGTTCACCAGCCGGATACCGCGGCGCCGTGCCGCCGCGCTACCCGGGTGCCGCGGTATCGCGAAATCGCTGACAGGCCGGCGGTGATCCGCTCAGCTCTTGCCCTTCGTGTCCTTCGTACCCTTGGCCCCCTTGGCGCTCTTCCCACCGGCAGCGCCCACGGCCTCCTCGGACCGCCTGGCCACCGGGCCCCGGCGCACCGCACCCGGCGCGTTCCAGTCCGCCCGCTTCTTCGCCCGCTTCTTCGCGAGTTCCGAGGACTCCAGCTGGTACGGGACCGAGGTGACCATGACACCGGGGGTGAAGAGCAGCCGCCCCTTCAGGCGCAGGGCGCTCTGGTTGTGCAGGACATGCTCGTACCAGTGCCCCACCACGTACTCGGGGATATAGATGGAGACCACGTCCCGCGGGCTCTCGCGCCGCAAGCCCCGTACGTACTCGATGATCGGCCGGGTGATCTCGCGATAAGGGGAGTCCAGGATCTTCAGCGGCACATTGATGCCGCGCCGCTCCCAGTCCTCCTTGAGCGCCTTCGTCTCGGCCGGGTCCACGCCGATGGAGAGCGCCTCCAGGTGGTCGGAGCGCATCAGCTTCGCGTAGCCGAGCGCGCGCAGCGTCGGCTTGTGGAGCTTGGAGACCAGCACGATCGAGTGGACGCGCGACGGGCGCAGGCTGTCATCGGACGGCTCGTCCGGTGCCGCGATCTCTTCGGCCACCCGGTCGTAGTGCTTGCGGATGGCGGTCATGGTCCCGAAGAAGATCACCATGCCGAGCAGAGCGACCCAGGCGCCGTGAGTGAACTTCGTGGCCAGGACGACGACCAGCACCAGACCGGTGAAGAAGGCGCCGAAGGCATTGATCGCACGCGAACGGACCATGTGGCGGCGCTTGTTCGGGTCCTTCTCCGTCGCCAGGTGGCGGTTCCAGTGCCGGACCATGCCGGTCTGGCTGAGGGTGAAGGAGACGAACACGCCGACGATGTACAGCTGGATCAGCCGTGTCGAGTCGGCGCCGTAGATCACCACGAGCAGCACGGCCGCGCCCGCCAGCAGCACGATGCCGTTGGAGAAGGCCAGCCGGTCGCCGCGGGTGTGCAGCTGGCGCGGCAGGTAGCGGTCCTGGGCGAGGATCGAGCCGAGCAGCGGGAAGCCGTTGTACGCGGTGTTGGCGGCCAGGAAGAGGACCAGCGCGGTCGCAGCGGCGAGAACCACGAAGAAGAAGGTGCCGTTGCCGAACACGGCGGCGGCCACCTGCGAGATCACCGGGTCCTGGTTGTAGCCGGACCCCAGCGGGACACCGTGGTTGAGCAGATCGGTGGCGGGGTTGGACGCCATCCGCACCTTGGTGGCCATGGCGAGGCCGATGATCCCGCAGAACATCGTGACGGCCAGGATGCCCATCAGCGCCAGCGTGGACGCGGCGTTCTTGCTCTTCGGCTTGCGGAATGCCGGTACGCCGTTGCTGATCGCCTCGACACCGGTGAGCGCCGCACAGCCGGAGGAGAAGGCCCGCAGCAGCAGGAAGACCATGGCGAAACCGCCGAGGCCGCTCCGCTCGGCGTGAATCGTGAAGTCCGCGGTCGGGGCCTTCATGGTGTCGCCGAGCACGAAACCCCGGAAGGCGCCCCACGCGATCATGATGAAGACACCGGCGACGAAGACGTACGTCGGAATAGCGAAAAGCTTCCCCGATTCCTTCACACCGCGCAGGTTCATCAGGGTCAGCAGCACGATCGTGCCGACGGCGCAGAGCACCTTGTGCTCGACGACGAAGGGGATCGCCGAGCCGAGGTTCTCGACTCCGGAGGAGATCGACACCGCGACGGTGAGGACGTAGTCGACGAGCAGGGCACTGGCCACGGTGAGCCCGGCCTTCGGCCCGAGGTTGGTGGTGGCGACCTCGTAGTCACCGCCGCCGCTCGGGTAGGCGTGCACGTTCTGCCGGTAGGACGCCACCACGGTGAACATCAGCACCACAACGGCAGCCGCGATCCACGGGCTGAAGTGGTAGGACGACACCCCCGCCACGGAGAGGACGAGCAGCACTTCTCCCGGGGCGTACGCCACCGAGGACAGGGGGTCGGAGGCGAAGACGGGAAGCGCGATGCGTTTGGGGAGAAGGGTCTCGCCCAGCTTGTCGCTGCGCAGCGCCCGGCCGATCAGGATGCGTTTGGGCACGTCGGTCAGTTTGGACACGGTGAGGATCGTAAGCGTTCGATATAGGGGTCGCGCACCCCCACCCCCTCATCACCACGGACTCGTCACGAAGGAACTTCCCCGTCCTTGTCAGAGGCTTTCCGCACAGGGCTCCCCACCCCGCACCGCGCGTGTGTAGCTTTGCCGCTTGTCTGAGAGTCTTTATTCCTCGGCCGGGGCCATTTTCCGGTGGAACAGTTATGACCGAAAATTTACGGACGTGTGGAAGGACGGTCGTGCACATCGTCATCATGGGCTGCGGGCGAGTGGGAGCCGCTCTCGCGCAGACCCTGGAACAGCAGGGGCACACGGTCGCAGTGATCGACCAGGACCCCACGGCCTTCCGCCGTCTCGGCGCCGGGTTCGGCGGCCGCCGGGTCACCGGCGTCGGTTTCGACCAGGACACCCTCCGTGAAGCGGGTGTCGAGGAGGCCGGTGCGTTCGCCGCGGTGAGCAGCGGGGACAACTCGAACATCATCGCGGCGAGGGTCGCCCGCGAGATGTTCGGGATCGAGAACGTCGCCGCCCGCATCTACGACCCCCGCCGTGCCGAGGTCTACCAGCGCCTGGGCATCCCGACCGTGGCGACGGTCCGCTGGACCGCCGACCAGATGCTGCGGCGGCTGCTGCCGTCCGGCTCCGAACCCCTGTGGCGCGACCCGAGCGGGGGTGTGCAGCTCGCGGAGGTGCACACGTCGGCTGCCTGGATCGGCCGCAGGATCAGCCAGCTCCAGGAGGAGACGGGCGTGCGCGTCGCGTTTCTCACACGTCTGGGGGAGGCGACGCTGCCCACCTCCCGGACCGTGCTCCAGGAGGGTGATCTGGTGCACGTCATGATGCACACGGACGAGGTCGAAAAGGTCGAGGCGGCCTTCGCCCGAGGTCCCGAGGAGGGCGGTCACTGATGCGTGTGGCTATTGCCGGGGCCGGCGCGGTGGGGCGTTCCATCGCGGGCGAGCTGCTGGAGAACGGGCACGAGGTCCTGCTGGTCGACAAGGCACCCACCGCCATCTCGGTGGAGCGGGTGCCGCTGGCCGAGTGGCTGCTCGCGGACGCCTGCGAGATCACCTCGCTGGACGAGGCGGCGCTGCAGCGGTGCAACGTGGTGATCGCCGCGACCGGTGACGACAAGGTCAACCTGGTGGTCTCGCTGCTCGCGAAGACGGAGTACGGGGTACCGCGGGTCGTGGCCCGGGTGAACAACCCGAAGAACGAGTGGCTGTTCAACGAGTCCTGGGGCGTCGATGTCGCGGTCTCCACACCGCGGCTGATGTCGGCGCTGGTCGAGGAGGCCGTGAGCGTCGGCGATCTCGTACGGCTGCTGCGCTTCAGCCACGGCGACGCCAACCTCGTCGAGCTGACGCTGCCGCCCGAGTCGGCGGTGGCCGGTACCCAGGTCAGTGATGTGGCGTGGCCCGAGGACACCTCGCTGGTCACCATCATCCGCGGCACGCGCGTCCTGACGCCGAGCCCGGAGGAGACCCTGGAGGCGGGCGACGAGCTGCTGTTCGTGGCCGCGCAGGCGCGCGAGGAGCAGTTGGAGGACCTGCTGTCGGTACGCCGCGAGGGCGCGGCCGGGTAACTGCTCCGGCCGGGCACACCGTACGAGCTGCCCGCACACGCAGAACGCCGTACCGGGATCGATCCGGTACGGCGTTCTGCGTGTGCGGGTGACTCCGTGGCTCTGTATGGCTCTGTGGCTCTGTATGACCCTGTGGCTCTGGGCTGACGCCGTTTACGCCTCGCCGCGCTGTGCCTCGGCTGCGGCCGCCCTCCGGGCCTTCTCGGCCTTCTCGGCCTTCTCCTCGGCTTCCATCTCCGCGAACACGTCGATGGGCGGCGGCGCCTTCGCCAGGAAGACCCAGGTGAGGTAGACCGCGAGCAGGAACGGCGGGATCTTCAGCGCGATCAGCACCCAGCCGAACTGCGTGGTGTCGGCCCACCAGTACAGCGGGAAGAGGATCGCGCACTTGGCGAGGAGGATCAGTCCCCAGGCCCAACTCGACTTCGCGTACGCCGACTTGCGGCCGGGGTTGCGGTTGCGCCAGGAGAGGTTCTCCTTGAAGACCGGCCCGAGGATCACGCCGATCAGCGGGAAGCCGACCGCCGCCGTGATGAGGTAGGCGAGAGCCAGCCCCAGCGTGTAGAGCATGCCCGGCAGATAGAAGTCCTTGGCATTGCCGGTCATCATCGCGAAGACCACACCGAACGCGACGCCGAAGACACCGCTGAAGGCGTGCTTGACGGTGTCCCTGCGGACCAGTCGCACCACGACGAGCACCAGGGAGACCGCGGCGGCGGCGATCGCGGAGGTCTTCAGGTCCTTGTTGATCGTGAAGATCGTCACGAACAGCAGGCCCGGGAGCACGGTCTCGACCATGCCCCGCACTCCGCCGAAGGCTTCGAAGAGAGCTGCCTCCGTGACGGCTCTGTCAGCGGTGTCCTGGTCGGTTGTGGTCGGCTTGTCGGGAGACGTCACCGGCTACTCCTGTCCGAGCGGTCGCAGTTCGTATTTGGGGTTGAACAGCACCCGCCGGCCGTGGCTCATGGAGATCCGGCCGGAGGCGATCAGCTTGCGGCCGGGCTCTATGCCGACGATCGAGCGCCGTCCCAGCCAGACCACGTCCAGCGGGGCCGTGCCGTCGAACAGCTCGGCCTCCAGGGCGGGCACACCGGCCCGGGGACGCAGGGTGACCGTGCGCAAGGTACCAGTCACCTTGACGATCTGGCGGTCGGTGCACTCGGAGATCCGGGTGCACCCCGTGGCCTGCGAGTCCTCCTGCAGCTCCGCGGAGTGCAGATCCTCCTGCGAGGTCGACAGCCGGTCGATCATCCGGCGGAAGCGGCCGGTCGGCTTAGCGCTCATACGTGAAGGGTACCGGGGCCCCGGTACCCCGGTGCCCCCTGCCGCCCTCCCGGTCTCAGTGCTCGGAACCGCCTCAGCGCTCGGACTGTCCCGGTGCTCGGAACCGCCTCAGCGCCGAGCTGTCTCAGTGCTCGAAGCGGTACCCCATGCCGGGCTCGGTGACGAAGTGCCTGGGGTGTGAGGGGTCGGCCTCCAGTTTGCGGCGCAGCTGGGCCATGTAGACGCGCAGATAGTTGGTCTCCGTGCCGTACGAGGGGCCCCAGACCTCCTGGAGCAGCTGCTTCTGGCTGACCAGCCGGCCAGTGTTCCGTACGAGCACCTCCAGGAGGTGCCACTCGGTCGGCGTCAGGCGGACGTCGCGGCCCGCGCGCTGCACCTTCTTGGCTGCCAGGTCGACCGTGAACTCCGCGGTCTCCACCAGCGAGACGTCCTCACCCCCGGCGCCGGAATCCGGTCCGACGGGCTCGGCCCTGCGGACCGCGGCTCGCAGCCGGGCCAGCAGCTCGTCCATGCCGAAGGGCTTGGTGACGTAGTCGTCGGCGCCCGCGTCCAGCGCCTCGACCTTCTCGTCCGATGTGTGGCGGGCGGAGAGCACCAGGACGGGCACCCGGGTCCAGCCGCGCAGGCCCTTGATGACCTCCACACCGTCCATGTCGGGCAGTCCGAGGTCCAGGAGGACCACGTCGGGGTGGCGGGCGGCGGCGAGCCGGAGTGCGGTGGCCCCGTCCGGGGCGGCGTCCACCTCGTACTTGCGCGCCTTCAGGTTGATCACAAGGGCGCGCACAATCTGCGGATCGTCCTCGACCACGAGCACCCGGGTCATAGCTGGATCTGCCTTTCTGCCGATGGGGTGGCCGCGGTGGAGCCGGCCGGCGGTGCGGAGCCCGCGCCTGCCGGTCCCGCGGCCGCTCTCAGGGTGAGGACCATGGTCATGCCGCCGCCGGGGGTGTCCTCGGCGCCGAGCGTGCCGCCCATGGCCTCGGCGAAGCCGCGGGCGACCGCGAGTCCGAGTCCGACGCCCACGCCGCGCGGGGCGTCGCCGAGGCGCTGGAAGGGTTCGAAGATGCGTTCCTTGGCCTCGTCGGGGACGCCTGGCCCCCGGTCGGCGACGCGCAGCTCCACGCGGTCGCCCAGCGCGCTGGCGGCCACGGTGACGGGCACGTCGCCCGGGTTGTACTTGACGGCGTTCTCGACGACGTTGGCGACGGCCCGCTCCAGCAGGCCCGGGTCGACGGCCACCATGGGCAGCGACTCCGGGATGTCCAGCTCGGCGCTGCCCTCGGGGACCCCGCCCAGCGCCATCGGGACGACCTCGTCGAGGTCGATCTCGCGGATCAGCGGGGTGACGGTGCCGGTCTGGAGCCGCGAGACGTCCAGGAGGTTGCCCACGAGATGGTCGAGGCGGTCCGCGCCGTCCTCGATGCCCGCGAGCAGCTCCGCCTCGTCCTCGTCCGACCAGGAGACGTCGTCGGAGCGCAGCGAGCTGACGGCTGCCTTGATGGCGGCGAGCGGGGTCCGCAGATCGTGGCTGACGGCCGCGAGCAGCGCCGTACGGATGCGGTTGCCCTCGGCCAGCCTGCGGGCCTCCTCGGCCTCGCCGACGAGGCGGCTGCGGTCCAGTACGACAGCGGCCTGGGCGGCGAAGGCGCCGAGCACCCTGCGGTCCTCGGCGGGCAGCACCCGGCCGGTGAGCGCCATCGCCATATGGTCGCCGATCGGCATGTCCACGTCCGCGTCCTCGGGGCGGGCCAGCGGCCGGGGACCGACGCTGCCCACGCAGACCCAGGGATCGACGTCGCTCTTCCGTTCGAGGAGTGCCACGGACTCCATGGCGAACGTCTCTCTCACCCGTTCGAGCAGAGCGTCCAGCGAGGTCTCGCCGCGCAGGACGCTGCCGGCCAGGAAGGAGAGGATCTCGGACTCGGCGCGCAGCCTGGCCGCCTGGTGGGTGCGGCGGGCCGCCTGGTCCACCACGGACGCCACCGCCACGGCCACCGACACGAAGATCACGATGGCGACGATGTTCTTGGAGTTCGAGATCGTCAGCAGATGCAGCGGTGGCGCGAAGTAGTAGTTCAGCAGCAGCGAGCCGAAGGCCGCCGACGCGAGCGCCGGCAGCAGCCCGCCGAGCAGCGCCGCGGCCACCGTCAGCGACAGGAAGAGCAGCATGTCGTTGGCGAGGCCGAGCTGGGCGTCGACATTGGTCAGCAGCACGGTGAGGAGGGCCGGTCCGACGACCCCGGCCAGCCAGCCCCAGATGATCCGTACGTGCCCCAGGCGCGCCCCGCGTGCGACCGGCAGCCCGCGCCCCTTGGCGACCTCCTCGTGGGTGACGATGTGGACGTCCAGGTCGGGCCCGGAGTCCCGGGCGACGGTCTGTCCGACGCCGGGGCCGAAGATGTACTGCCAGGTCTTGCGGCGGCTGGAGCCGAGCACGATCTGGGTGGCGTTGACCCCGCGGGCGAATTCCAGCAGTGCGGAGGGGATGTCCTCCCCTATGACGTGGTGGAACGTGCCCCCCAGGTCCTCGACCAGGGTCCGCTGGAACGCCAGCTCCTTGGGCGATGCGGAGGTCAGGCCGTCGCTCCGGGCGATGTAGACGGCGAGGATCTCGCTGCCGGAGCCCTTAGCGGCCATCCTGGCCGCGCGGCGGATGAGCGTACGGCCCTCGGGGCCGCCGGTGAGTCCCACCACGATGCGCTCGCGGGCCTGCCAGGTGGAGCGGATGTTGTGCTCGCCGCGGTACTGCTGAAGGTACTCGTCCACCCGGTCGGCCACCCAGAGCAGCGCGAGTTCGCGCAGGGCGGTGAGGTTGCCGGGGCGGAAGTAGTTGGAGAGGGCCGCGTCGACCTTGTCGGGCTTGTAGATGTTGCCGTGCGCCATCCGGCGGCGCAGCGACTGGGGCGACATGTCGACCAGTTCGAGCTGGTCGGCCCGGCGGACCACCTCGTCGGGGACGGTCTCGCGCTGGGCGACGCCCGTTATCGACTCGACGACGTCGCCGAGCGACTCCAGATGCTGGATGTTGACGGCCGAGACGACGTCGATACCGGCCTTGAGCAGCTCCTCCACGTCCTGCCAGCGCTTGGCGTTGCGCGAGCCCGGGACATTGGTGTGGGCCAGCTCGTCGACCAGGGCGACGGCCGGCGCGCGTTCCAGGACCGCGTCCACGTCCATTTCGGTGAAGACGCCGCCGCGGTAGCCGATCTCACGGCGCTGGACCTGCTCCAGGCCATGCAGCATCACCTCCGTGCGCGGCCGGTCGTGGTGCTCGACGAAGGCGACGACGCAGTCGGTTCCCCGCTCCACCCTGCGGTGGGCCTCGGACAGCATCGCGTACGTCTTCCCGACGCCCGGCGCCGCGCCGAGGAATATTCGAAGCTTGCCTCGTGCCATGGCCCCATTGTCTTTCCAGCAGCGTCTTCCGGAGAGCAGGCCTCCCGGAGAACGTCGCCTCCCGGAGAACAGCTGAGTACTCTCCGTCGACCTTACGGCCAGGGATTCCGGCATAACGGACGGGGGGCCGCCCGCGCGGGTGTCTTGACGCGATCCTGATAACGGCGGCGGGACCCGTTCCGCCCTGGTCGGACAGGGCCGAACGGGTCCCGTGGCACGGGTGGACGCTGAGCGTCACAGCGCTCTGCGCGTCGCGTCCTGAGCTCGCACGGCCGCCGGCCGCCGGCCTTCGGTCCGCCCGTGGACGGCATCCCTCAGGCAGCCGCCACGCGCCCGTGCTCTCCCCCACCGTGAATCGGGTTGTCCGAGCCCGTCAGCGGGGCGCCCGTCCCTCCCCGCCGGGCCGCCACGATCTCCGCCGCTATCGACAGGGCGGTCTCCTCGGGTGTGCGGGCGCCCAGGTCGAGGCCGATCGGTGATCTCAGCCGGGCCAGCTCCCCCTCGGTCAGACCGACGTCACGCAGCCGCCGTTCACGGTCCAGATGGGTGCGTCGCGACCCCATCGCGCCGACGAACGCGACCGGCATCCGGAGCGCCTCCTTCAGCAGAGGTACGTCGAACTTGGCGTCGTGCGTGAGCACGCACAGGACCGTGCGCCCGTCGGTCTGGGCCCGCCGCAGATAGCGGTGCGGCCAGTCGACCACGATGTCGTCGGCCCCGGGGAAACGGTCCCGCGTGGCGAAGACGGGCCGGGCGTCGCACACGGTCACGTGGTAGCCGAGGAACTTGCCCGCGCGCACGAGCGCCGCGGCGAAGTCGACCGCACCGAAGACGATCATGCGGGGCGGCGGCACGTTCGCTTCGACGAGCAGGGTGAGACCGCCGGGGCACTGCGATCCGTCCTCCGAGAGGCCGACCGCGCCGGTACGCCCGGAGTCCAGCATGGCCCGGGCCTCGGCCGCCGCTGTCCGGTCCAGTTCCGCCTCGCCGCCGAGTGTCCCTTCGTACGGGCCGTCGGGGCGTACGGCGAGGGCCCTGCCGAGGAGTCCTGCCGGGCCCCTGACGACCCGGGCGACCGCCACCGGCTCCCCGCCGGCGGCGCCGGCCAGCGCCGACCGGAACACCGTCCGCCACGGCGCGTCGGCTGCGACCGGCGTGACCATGACGTCCACGGTCCCGCCGCAGGTGAGGCCGACCGCGAAGGCGTCCTCGTCGCTGTAGCCGAACCGTTCGACGACCGTCTCCCCGTCCGCCAGCGCCTGTCGGCACAGCTCGTACACCTCCGCCTCCACACAGCCTCCGGAGACCGAGCCGATGACCTGCCCCTGGCCGTCGACGGCCAGGGCCGCGCCGGGGCCTCGCGGGGCGCTGCCACCGACGGCGACGACGGTGGCGACGGCGAAGTCCCGGCCCTGCTCGGCCCAGCGGTGCAGCTCATCGGCTATGTCAAGCACGCGTATCCCCCGTACCGGCCAGGATGACGCGGTCGGGCCTGATGGGCAGGGCCCGGTGGCGTACGCCCGTCGCGTGCCAGACGGCGTTGGCGATGGCCGCCGCGGCGCCCACGATGCCGATCTCGCCGATGCCCTTGATGCCGACCGGGTCGTCGGGGTCGTCGGTGGCCGGGTCCTCGATCCAGTCCGCCTCGATATGGGGCACATCGGCATGCGTGGCGACGTGGTACCCCGCGAGGTCGGCGCCGTAGTGGCCGCCGGAGGCGCGGTCCCGGACCGCCTCCTCGTGCAGGGCCATGGAGATGCCCCAGGTCATTCCGCCGAGGAACTGGTTACGGGCGGTGAGCGGGTTGACGATCCGGCCCGCCGAGAAGATGCCGAGCATCCGCCGTACGCGTACCTCCCCGGTGGCGACATCCACGGCGACCTCGGCGAACTGCGCCCCGAAGGAGTGCCGTTCCTTCTTCTCGAGGGCGCTGACGGCCTCTGTGGTGTCGGACCGCACCGTGATGCCCTCCGGCGGGATGTCGGTGCCCGGGACGAGCCTCTCGCGCAGTTCGCCGACCGCGGCCGTGATCGCCCACGCCCAGGACCTGGTGCCCATCGACCCGCCGGCGATCATCGCAGGACCGAAGTCGCTGTCGCCGATCTCCACCCGGACACGGTCCGGGGCGGCCTCCAGCGCGTCGGCCGCCACCAGGGTGAGCGCGGTCCGCGCACCCGTTCCGATGTCCGCGGCCGAGATCCGTACGGTGAAGGTTCCGTCCGCCTCCGCCGTCACGGCGGCCGTGGACGGTGCGGCCCCCGCCGGGAACGAAGCCGCCGCCGTGCCGGTGCCGAGCAGCCAGCGCCCGTCGGTACGGACGCCGGGGCGGGGGTCCCGGTCCGCCCAGCCGAACCTGCGCGCGCCTTCCCGGAAGCAGCCGTGCAGGTTACGGCCGCTGAAGGGCAGGCCGGACACGGGGCCCAGCTCGGGCTCGTTGCGGGCGCGCAGCTCGATCGGGTCGATTCCGCACTTCTCGGCGAGTTCGTCGAGCGCCGACTCCAGCGCGAAGGACCCGGGCGCCTCGCCCGGTGCGCGCATGAAGGTGGGCGTCGGTACGTCGAGACGTACCACCAGATTGGCCGTGTGGTGGGTGTCGGCGTCGTACATGACCCGTGGGACCCCGGCGCTCGGCTCCACGAACTCGTGCACGGTGGAGGTGAGGCTCAGGGAGCGGTGTTCCAGTGCGCGCAGCCGCCCGTCGGGGTCCGCGCCCAGCCTGATCCGCTGCGCCGTGGGGCTGCGGTAGCCGGCGAGCGAGAACATCTGACGGCGGGTCAGCACGACGCGCACCGGGCGCTGGAGGACGGTCGCGGCCATTACCGCGGCCACCTGGTGGGCGCGCGCGCCCTTGCTCCCGAACCCGCCGCCGACGTGTTCGGACCGTACGCGGACCGAGGCGGGGTCGAGCGAGAACATTCTCGTGAGCTCGTCCGCGACCCAGGTGGTGCCCTGGTTGGAGTCGACGACTTCGAGCCGGCCGCCCTCCCAGAGAGCCGTGGCCGCGTGCGGCTCCATCATGCTGTGGTGCTCTTCGGGGGTGGTGTACTCCTCGTCCACGACGACGGCGGACGCCGCGAGCCCGGCCTCCAGGTCCCCCTTCGCGGTCACGCCCGGCATATGGCCGTCCACGGGGTACGCCTCCGGACGGTCGGCCGAGAACGCGATGTCGTGGGGTTCCGCTTCGTACTGCACGACCAGCGCCTCGGCGGCCTCCCTGGCCTGTTCGGACGTCTCGGCGACGACCAGCGCCACCGGCCATCCCATGAACGGCACCCGGTCCTGCTGGAAGAGCGCGCTGGTCGGGTCCGGCGGCCCCATGCGGCCGATGTAGTCGGAGTCGACACGTGGCGCGTTCCCGTGGTGGAGGACGTCGAGAACACCCGGCATCGCGAGGACCTCGTCGGTCTCCACCGAGCGGATCCGGCCACGGGCGACGGTGGACAGCACCAGCCAGCCGTGGGCCAGTTCGGCGAAGGGGATCTCGCCCGCGTAGCGGGCGGCACCGGTGACCTTGTCGCGGCCCTCCACCCGGATGTGGGCGGTTCCGACCGCGCTCTTCAGCCTGTTGGTCGTGGTGGTGGTCATCGGGCGGCCTCCTCGGCAAGTTCGGTCAGCACCGCCACGACGAGGTTGCGCATCAGCGCCACCTTGTATCCGTTGTGCGGCAGCGGCTCGGCGGCCGCCAGTTCGGCGTCCGCGGCGGCGGCGAACGTCTCGGCGTCAGCAGGCGCCCCGGTCAGCACCGCTTCGGCCGTCCGGGCCCGCCACGGCCGGGACGCGACCGCTCCGAAGGCCAGGCGTACGTCGTGGACCACTCCGTCCCGGACATCGAGCGCGGCGGCGATCGAGCCGATCGCGAAGGCGTACGAGGCGCGCTCGCGCACCTTCCGGTAGCGGGAGAGGGCGGCGACCGGGACGGGCGGCAGGGTGACGCCGGTGATCAGCGCCCCCGGCGGCAGAGCGGTCTCCAGGTGCGGTGTGTCGCCGACGGGCGCGTAGAACTCCGTGAGCGGCAACTCGCCGGGGCCGTCGGCCGTTTCGTACGACACGACCGCGTCGAAGGCGGTCAGCGCCACACCCATGTCGGATGGATGGACCGCCACGCAGTGGCCGGAGGCACCCAGGATGGCGTGATTGTGGTGCTCGCCCTCGATGGCGGGACAGCCGCTGCCGGGGACGCGCTTGTTGCACGGCTTGGACACGTCCGTGAAGTAGCCGCAGCGGGTGCGCTGGAGCAGGTTCCCGCCGACGGTGGCCATGTTGCGCAGCTGCCCGGAGGCGCCGGCCAGCACCGCCTGCGTCAACGCCGGGTAGTTCCGGCGGACTTCGGGGTGTGCGGCGAGGTCGCTGTTGGTGACGGTCGCGCCGATGCGCAGACCGCCGCCGTCGGCCGCCTCGATACGGTCCAGGGGCAGTTCGCGTACATCGACGAGGCGGGTGGGGCGCTCGACCCCTGCCTTCATCAGGTCGACGAGGTTGGTGCCGCCACCGAGACAGCGGGCGCCGGAATCGGCGCCGAGCAGCGCTACGGCGCCGGAGACGTCGAAGACACGCTCATACTCGAACTCCTTCATGCCGCCGCTCCATCTGCCGCCGAGGCCGCAGCCTCTGTGTCTTCTGTGGATTCCGTGGCCGGCTCATGGGCCGCCGCCGCGCGGGCGACCGCCTGCACGATCGACACATAGGCGCCGCAGCGGCACAGGTTGCCGCTCATCCGCTCCCTGATCTCCTCGGCGGTCAGCGGGGGCGGCCCCGCCTCGGGCCGCACATCGCCGGTGACTGCGCTCGGCCAGCCCGCCGCGTGCTCCTCGATCACCGCGACCGCCGAACAGATCTGCCCCGGCGTGCAGTAGCCGCACTGGTATCCGTCCAGGTCGAGGAACGCCTGCTGGACCGGGTGCAGTTCACCGCCTTCGGCGACACCTTCGATGGTGGTGATCTCACGCCCTTCGGCCGCCACGGCCAGCTGCAGACAGGCCACGGCACGGCGCCCGTCGAGCAGGACGGTGCAGGCGCCGCACTGCCCCTGGTCGCAGCCCTTCTTGGTGCCGGTCAGATCGAGCCGCTCGCGCAGGGCGTCGAGCAGGGTGGTGCGGTGGTCGACGGGCAGTGTGTGCTTCTCGCCGTTGACCTTCAAGGTGATGGTGGCGCTGTACGCCGTCGGGGTGGCTGGGGCAGGGGCCATGATCAGCCTTCTTTCGCGTATGCCGGAGTCCGCCGGGAGGACGGGCCGGCAGTCGGTCGAACATGGAGACGTAAGAGGGACCCCGGGCCGGCGGCCGTGGAGGCCGCCGGGCGGGCTCGGGAGAACCGCAGGCAGGGGAGGAACAGGGCGGGCACCGGCGGCGGCCGGCCGGCCGTATCGCCGACGGCCGCATCGCCGCTATGGTGAATAGAAGCGGACAGCTGTCCATTTGCAGGGAGAGTAGTGGACAGGTGTCCGGTTAGCAAGGGTCAAGATCGGCCACGCACCGCCGGGAGGACGAGTGGAACAGAAGAAGGACGTCCCCCTGCGGTCGGACGCCCAGCGCAACCGCGAGCGCATCCTCGAAGTGGCCGTGGTCGAGCTGACACAGTGCCCGGACGCCTCACTGAGCGCGATCGCCAAGAAGGCGTGCGTCGGGCAGGGCACGTTCTACCGCAACTTCCCCAACCGCGGGGCGCTCGTCCTGGAGATCTACCGCTACGAGATGCAGCAGGTCGCCGACATGGCGACCCAGTTGCTCGCAACGCGGGAACCGGACCGGGCGATGCGCGAGTGGATGGACCACCTCACCAGGTTCGCCATGACCAAGGCCGGCCTGGCGGACGCGATACGCCTGGCCACCGGCGGGCCCGGGGGGCCGCCGAAACCGGGACACACCCCGGTGACCGACGCGGCCGGCCTCCTGCTCCGCGCCGGCGAGGAGGCCGGCACCATCCGCCCGGGGGTGACCCCCGACGACTTCCTGCTCGCCATCGCCGGCCTCTGGCAGATCGACCCGCACTCGGACTGGCAGCCGCGCGCCACCCGGCTGATGGACCTGGTGATGGACGGGCTGCGGGCGGGCGCACCGGGGTAGTGCCCGCCGGGCGGCATCCCGGCGGGCACACGGTCAGGACGTGCGGGCGCCCGGGAACCGTACGCGATCGGTTCCCGGGCGGAGTCCGCCGCCGGACAGTCGGCCGCTGATCAGCCTTCGGTCAGCTGCCTCAGCGCCACGTTGAGTTCCAGGACGTTGACCCGGGGCTCCCCCACGAAGCCGAGCGTGCGGCCGGTGGTGTGGTCGGCGACCAGCCGGTCGACCCGCGCCACCGTGAGATGGTTGCGCGCGGCGATCCGGTGCACCTGGAGCTTCGCGTACTGCGGGGAGATGTCCGGGTCGAGACCGGAGCCGGATGAGGTGACGGCGTCGGCCGGCACGTCGGAAGGCCGCACCCGGTACCCGGCGGTCGAATTGTCCTTGATGACGGCGGACTTGGCGTCCTTGACCCACTTGATCAGTTCGGCGTTGTCCCCGGACCGGTTGGTCGCGCCGGACACCAGCAGCTTGTACTGGGTGTTGACGCTGTTGGTGCCGAGGCCGTTGGAGGGGCGCGGCTGGAACCACCTGAGGTCGGGCGCCGGGGTCTGCTGCCCCTTCTCCAGCGGCAGCGTGTAGCTCTGCCCGATGAGGGAGGAACCGACGACCCTGCCCCCGGACTTGATCTCCGAGCCGTTGGCCTGATGGCCCATGAACGCCTGGGCGACGCCGGTGACGGCGAGCGGGTAGATCACCCCGCAGACGACGGTGAGGACGAGGAGGGCGCGCAGACCGGCCCAGAGCAGACGGCCCGTTCCGCTCACGGAGTTGTTCATGATGGTCACCCGATACCAGGTATGAGGGAGATGAGCAGATCGATGATCTTGATGCCGATGAACGGTGCGACCAGGCCGCCGAGCCCGTAGATCCCGAGGTTGCGGCGGAGCATCCGGTCGGCGCCGGTCGGCTTGTACCGCACGCCCTTCAGCGCCAGGGGCACCAGCGCGACGATGACCAGCGCGTTGAAGACGACGGCCGAGAGGATCGCGGTCTCGGGCGACGAGAGACGCATGATGTTCAGCTTGTCGAGGCTCGGGTACGCCACCGCAAACATCGCGGGGATGATCGCGAAGTACTTGGCGACGTCGTTGGCGATCGAGAAGGTCGTCAGCGCGCCCCGGGTGATGAGCAGTTGCTTGCCGATCTCGACGATCTCGATCAGCTTGGTCGGGTTGGAGTCCAGGTCCACCATGTTCCCGGCCTCCTTGGCGGCCGAGGTCCCGGTGTTCATGGCCACCCCGACGTCCGCCTGGGCCAGCGCCGGGGCGTCGTTCGTCCCGTCACCGGTCATCGCGACGAGCTTGCCGCCGGCCTGCTCGCGCTTGATCAGCGCCATCTTGTCCTCGGGGGTGGCCTCGGCGAGGAAGTCGTCGACACCGGCCTCCTGGGCGATGGCCCTGGCCGTCAGCGGGTTGTCGCCCGTGATCATGACGGTCTTGATGCCCATCCGGCGCAGCTCGTCGAACCGCTCCCGCATCCCTTCCTTGACGACGTCCTTGAGGTGGACGACACCCAGCACCCGGGCGCCCTCGCCGTCCTCGACGGCGACGAGCAGCGGGGTGCCGCCCGCCTCCGAGATCGCGTCGGTGAGCGTCTGCGCGTCCTCGGAGACCTGGCCGCCGTTCTCCCTGACCCAGGCCACCACGGAGCCGCTCGCGCCCTTGCGGATCCGACGGCCGCCGGTGTCCACGCCCGACATCCGGGTCTGGGCGGTGAAGGAGATCCAGTCGGCGCCGGTCAGCTCACCGCGGCTGCGCTCGCGCAGCCCGTACTTCTCCTTGGCGAGTACGACGACCGAGCGGCCCTCGGGCGTCTCGTCGGCCAGCGAGGAGAGCTGCGCCGCGTCGGCGAGTACGGCCTCGGTGACGCCCCTGACCGGGACGAACGCGGCGGCCTGCCGGTTGCCGAGGGTGATGGTGCCGGTCTTGTCGAGCAGCAGGGTCGACACGTCGCCCGCGGCCTCGACCGCACGTCCGGACATGGCCAGCACATTGCGCTGGACGAGCCGGTCCATGCCCGCGATGCCGATCGCGGAGAGCAGCGCTCCGATGGTGGTCGGGATCAGGCAGACGAGCAGTGCGGTGAGCACGATCATCGACTGCTTCGCACCGGCGTACGTCGCGAACGGCTGGAGGGTCACGACCGCCAGCAGGAAGACGATGGTGAGTGAGGCGAGCAGGATGTTCAGCGCGATCTCGTTGGGCGTCTTCTGCCGGGCGGCGCCCTCCACCAGCTTGATCATCCGGTCGATGAAGGTATCGCCGGGCTTCGTCATGATCTTGACGACGATCCGGTCGGACAGCACCTTCGTACCGCCGGTGACGGCCGAGCGGTCACCGCCCGACTCCCTGATGACGGGGGCCGATTCACCGGTGATCGCGGACTCGTCGACCGAGGCCACCCCTTCGACGACGTCGCCGTCCCCGGGGATGGTGTCACCGGCCTCGCAGACCACCAGGTCGCCGATGCGCAGCGCGGTACCGGGCACCTGCTCCTCGACGGCGCCGTCGAGGCGCCGGGCGACGGTGTCGCTCTTGGCCTTGCGAAGCGTGTCGGCCTGGGCCTTGCCGCGGCCCTCGGCGACCGCCTCCGCCAGATTGGCGAAGACCGTGGTCAGCCAGAGCCAGCCGGTGATGGCCCAGCCGAACCAGTCGCCGGGGTCCTTCAGGGCGAACCCCGTGGTGACGACGGAGCCGACCTCGACCACGAACATCACGGGCGACTTGACCATGATCCGCGGGTCGAGTTTGCGCAGCGCGTCGGGGAAGGACCTGAGCAGCTGCCGGGGGTCGAAAAGGCCGCCGCCAACGCGGCCCTCGGCCTTCTGTGACGGGTCCTGATGGGGGACGCGGGCCGGGGTGAGGGTACTCATGACGCCAGCCCTTCAGCGAGCGGGCCCAGCGCGAGCGCCGGGAAGTAGGTCAGACCAGCGATGATCAGGATCGTGCCGACGAGGAGCCCGGCGAAGAGCGGCTTGTCGGTACGGAGGGTCCCGGAGGTCTCGGGTATCTGGCGCTGCTCGGCGAGCGAGCCCGCCAGCGCCAGGACGAACACCATGGGCACGAAGCGGCCGAGCAGCATCGCCAGCCCGATGGTGGTGTTGAACCACTGGGTGTCGGCGCCGAGTCCGGCGAAGGCCGAGCCGTTGTTGTTGGCGCCGGACGTGTAGGCGTAGAGGATCTCCGAGAAGCCGTGCGCCCCGGAGTTGGTCATCGAGTGGCCGGGGGTCGGGAGGGCCATCGCGGCCGCGGTGAAGCAGAGCACCAGCGCCGGGGTGACGAGGATGTAGCAGGCCGCGAACTTGATCTCGCGGACGCCGATCTTCTTGCCCAGGTACTCGGGCGTGCGGCCGACCATCAGTCCTGCGATGAACACCGCGATGACCGCCATGATCAGCATCCCGTAGAGGCCGGAGCCGACGCCGCCCGGCGCGATCTCGCCGAGCTGCATACCGAGCATCGTGATGCCGCCGCCGAAGCCGGTGAACGACGAGTGGAAGGAGTTGACAGCGCCGGTCGAGGTGAGCGTGGTCGCCACCGAGAAGATCGACGAGCCGCCGATCCCGAAGCGGGTCTCCTTGCCCTCCATGGCGCCGCCCGCGATGTCGAAGGCGGGGCCGCCGTGGTGGAACTCGGTCCACATCATCAGGGCGGTGAAGGCGATCCAGATGGTCACCATCGTCGCCAGGATCGCGTACCCCTGCTTGAGGGAGCCCGCCATGCGGCCGAAGGTGCGTGTCATCGCGAAGGGAATGACCAGGATCAGGAAGACCTCAAGGAGGTTGGAGAGGCCGTTGGGGTTCTCGAAGGGGTGCGCGGAGTTGGCGTTGAAGTAGCCGCCTCCGTTGGTGCCCAGCTCCTTGATGGCCTCCTGGGAGGCGACGGCGCCGCCGTTCCACTGCTGCGATCCGCCGCCGAACTGGCCGACCTCGTGGATCCCCGCGAAGTTCTGGATGGCGCCGCACGCCACCAGGACCAGCGCGCCGACGACGGCGACGGGGATCAGGATGCGGACGGTGCCGCGGACCAGGTCGGCCCAGAAGTTGCCCAGTTCACCGCCGCCGGACGCGGTGGTACGGGAGCGGGCGAAGCCCCGTACGAGGGCGATCGCGACGGCCATGCCGACGGCGGCCGAGACGAAGTTCTGCACCGCGAGGCCGCCGGTCTGCACGACGTGGCCCATGGCCTGCTCGCCGGAGTACGACTGCCAGTTGGTGTTGGCGACGAAGGAGGCCGCGGTGTTGAACGCCTGGTCCGGGTCGATCGACCGGAATCCCAGCGAGCCGGGCAGACCGCCCTGCACCCGCTGGAGCAGATAGAGGAAGAGGATGCTCACCAGGGAGAAGGCGAGGACCCCGCGGAGGTACGCCGGCCAGCGCATCGCGGAGTCGGGGTTGGCGCCGATGGCCTTGTAGATCCACTTCTCGACCCGCAGATGCCGGTCGGAGGAGTAGACACGGGCCATGAAGTCGCCGAGCGGTCGGTAGACCAGACCAAGCGCCACGATGAGCGCGAGCATCTGGAGCACACCGGCGAGGACGGGGCTCATCAGGACTCAGAACCTCTCCGGGTGGACGAGGGCGAGAACGAGGTAGCCCAGCAGGGCGACGGCCACCACGAGGCCGATCACCGCTTCCACAGCAGAACCGGTCACAGCTTCGACACCCCCTTGGCGATGAGCGCCACCAGCGCGAAGACCGCGACCATGGTGACGACGAAGGCCACATCGGCCATCGTGAGCTCCTGAAACAGTTCGAGGATTCGAAAGAACGGACTCCCTGAGCAAACCCCCTCGAACGGCGCGCCAGCCGTTCGTTGACGCCTCCCATACGGCGATCGCCCCGCCCTTGACGCGATCCCTACGCAGCGGCCTGTGACCGGGCCCACACGGCTTTGACCAGCAGAAAGGCCGGTGGCCCGTACTCCCGTCGAGGAGTGCGGGCCACCGGCCCTGCTGTGCTGCGTCAGGCTGTGGTGCTGTGGTTCAGGCTGTGCTGTGGTTCGGGCTGTGCTGTGTTTCAGCAGTGCGGCGGTTCAGCGCACCTCGGTGATCTCCGGACCGCGCTGGAGCTGCCCCATGCCACCGGAGAAGCGCGAGCCCTCCTGGTCCTCCTGCTGGACGCCGTCGGGCATCATCTGCGCGTCGTCCGGCAGCTTGAGGACGATCGGGTCCCGGGGAGCCATCGGCCCCTCGCCCCGGACCACCACGGTGTCCCGGAAGATCTGCTCCAGTACCCCGGCCGCCTCGGGCTGGACAGCGCCCTGCCCCGAGATGACACCGCGCAGGAACCAGCGCGGCCCGTCGACGCCGACGAAGCGCACCAGCTGCACGCCGTTCGTACCGTCCGGGAGCTGGACGGGCACCTGGGCCCGCAGCTCCCAGCCGAGCGGGCCCTCGACCTCGTCGATGATGCCGCCCTGCTGGGTGATGCCCGAGGCGATCTCCTCGCGCACCTCACCCCAGATGCCTTCCTTCTTCGGTGCCGCGAAGCCCTGGAGCTGGACGGCACTGTCGCGCAGGACGACCGTGGCCGCGACGATCGCGTCGCCCGCGACCTCGACGCGCAGCTCCATGCCCTCGACTCCGGGGACGAACAGACCGCCGAGGTCCACCCGCCCCTCGGCCGCCTCACGGACCTCGGAGATGTCCCAGGGGCCGTCGGGCCGCGGGGCGGGGGGCAGGCCGGACCTGTGTGCCCCGCTCACCTCTGCCGACTCATCGCTCCCGGCGCCGTCGTCGAACTGCCCGGCCTCGCCCGTCGCGTCCTCGTCGGAACCGCTGTTCTTGCGACGTCCGAACACGTCACTGTCCTTCCCGGTCGGATACGACCGATGCGTATCGATTCCCACCCTGTGGCCCGCCCACAGCGGCATGTCCGCCGGTGGACCCGAAGCCCCCTCCGGCCCGTGCCGAGCCGGGAAGCTCCGCCACCTCATGGAAGCGCACCTTCTCGACCTGCTGTACTACCAGCTGGGCGATCCGGTCGAAGCGCTCGAACCGCACCGTCTCGCGCGGATCGAGATTGACCACGATCACCTTGATCTCTCCACGGTACCCGGCATCGACCGTCCCCGGGGCATTCACCAGGGCAAGCCCGCAGCGGGCCGCCAGCCCGGACCTCGGGTGCACGAATGCGGCGTACCCGTCGGGCAGCGCCACCGAGATCCCGGTGGGCAGCACGGTCCGCTCCCCCGGCGCCAGCTCGGCGGCCTCGGTGGTCACCAGATCGGCGCCCGCGTCGCCCGGGTGCCCGTAGGCGGGGAGCGGCACCTCGGGGTCGACACGGCGGATCAGTACATCTACAGGGGTACGGCTCATGGGTTCACCTCGAAGGCGCGGGCGCGCTTCATCTGGTCGGGGTCGTCCATCGCGGCCCGGATCTCCTCCGGCCGTCCGTTCTCGGTGAAGTGCTCGACCTTGACCTCGATGAACAGGCCCTCGGCGCGGACCGCGACAGGCCCGTCCGGGCCGCCGATCCGGCCGGTCGCCGTGGAGTAGATCTTCCGGCCGCTCACCGCGGTGACCCGGGCGTCCAGGTGCAGCGCGGTGCCCACCGGAACGGGCCGTACGAAGTCGGTCTCCAGCCGGCCGGTCACCGCGATGACCCGCAGCAGCCAGTTCAGCGAGCCGAGCGTCTCGTCCAGCGCGGAGGTCAGCACACCGCCGTGCGCGAGGCCCGGAGCGCCCTGGTGGGCGGGGGCCACGGTGAATTCGGCGGTGACGCTCACACCTTCGCCGGCCCGCGCCTGGAGGTGCAGCCCGTGCGGCTGTCCCTCGCCGCAGCCGAAACAGTGCGCGTAGTGCGCTCCGAGCAGCTCTCCGGGGGCCGGGGCATCGTGGTGGCGCACGGGCGCTATGGCGTCGGCCGGGGGCGTCAGCGCTGAAGATGTTCGTGTCACAGCCGCAGACATTACCCGCGCGGCAACGCGGGGACGGCACCATGCCAAGCTTGGCTTCATGCAGCCTTACGAAGAACGTCTCACCGCGCCCCGTTCCTGGTGGCTGATCGCCCTGCTGGTCGGGTTCGCGGGCGCGCTGATCACTCTGCCGCTCGGCACGCTGCCGATGCTCGGCGGCCTGGTCGGCGGGGCGGCGGTGGCGGGCATCATCGTGAGTTCGTACGGCTCGGTCCGCATCCGGGTCGTCGCGGGCTCGCTCGTCGCGGGCGACGCGAAGATCCCGCTCTCCGCGCTGGGCGAGGCCACGGTGCTGGACGCCGAGGAGACAATCGCCTGGCGCTCGTACAAGGCCGATCCGCGCGCCTTCATGCTGATGCGCAGCTATGTGCGCACGGCCGTGCGGGTGGAGATCACGGACCCGTCCGACCCGACGCCGTACGCCTATCTCTCGACCCGCGACCCCGAGGCGCTCAAAACGGCGCTGACCGCGGTGCCCGCCGCCCAGGACTGACGGCCGCGGACAGGCCCTAGAGGCCCTCGGCCTGTACGCCGGGGAGCTCCTTCGGCTGCCGCAGCGGTGGCAGCTCGGGGAGGGCGTCCCAGGGGACCTGGCGCTTGCGCATGTCCTTGCGCACCTTGTCGGCGAGTTTCCTGGTGTCCCGGCGGTTCATCACGGCGCCGACGGTGGCGCCCACCATGAACGGCATCAGGTTCGGCAGGTCGCGGAAGGTGCGCTTCATGATCTGCTGGCGCATTTCGCGCTTCATCTGGCCGCCGATCGCGGTGAACGTGGACGGCTTGGTGATGTCGAAGCCGCGCTCGCCCGACCACGCGTGCAGATAGGCGGTGGAGCGGTCCTTGAGGCCGCCCGGCGGGCGCATCCCGTAGACCTCGTGCAGTTCGGCGATGAGCTTCAGCTCGATCGCGGCGACCCCGGTGATCTCCGCGGCGATCTCTGCCGGCATGGCGAGCGGTACGGGGAGCATCGCGGCCGCTCCGATGCCCGCGCCGACGGTGGACGTCGCGTTGGCCGCGCCCGCGACGAGCCGGTCGGCGATCTCCTCCGGTCCGAGACCGGGAAAGTGCTTGCGCAGCGTCGCGAGGTCGCGGACCGGGATCCGGGGTGCGATGTCGATGATGCGGTCGGTGATGTACGCGAACCCCGCCTTCGCGCCTTCGCCGCCCTTCTGGATGCCCTGCTGTATCCCGTGCTGTATGCCGTGTCTGAGGGCGCCCAGCCGACGGGCCCCGGTCATGGGTCCGTCCTGCACGCCGCGTGCCACAGCGGCGAAGGGCGCCGCTTCGTCGAGCGAGGCCGGGAGGCCCCGCTCGTCGTCACGTGCGCTGCTGACGAGCGCGCTCGCCCCGTGGTCGTTCTCCTCCGGGGGCCGGAGGGCGAGGGGCTCGGCGGGTGCTTCCGCACCTTCTGCCGGGCCCGTGCCGCCCTGCTGGTCCTCGGGGGAACCCTTCCGCCGGAAGCGTCGCTTCCGGGACGGTGTCGCGCCTGCCACTACCGACTGCCTCAGTCGCAGTCGCGGCAGATGGGCTGGCCGTTCTTCTCGCGCGCCAGCTGACTGCGGTGGTGCACGAGGAAGCAGCTCATGCAGGTGAACTCGTCGGCCTGCCGGGGCAGCACCCGGACCGACAGCTCTTCGTTGGACAGGTCGGCGCCGGGCAGCTCAAGACCCTCGGCCTGTTCGAACTCGTCGACGTCGACAGCAGCTGTCGACTTGTCGTTCCGACGCGCCTTGAGCTCTTCCAGACTGTCCTGGTCGCTGTCGTCGTCGGTCTTGCGTGGAGTGTCGTAATCCGTAGCCATGTCGCGCTCTCCCCCTCTGGGTATTTGCGGTGTCTCCAGCGCACGTAACGCGTGAGAGGCCGGACTTGTGCCCGACCCGAGGCGGAGATTTTGCCTCACATCAAGGTCTGTTACTCAATCGACACCCAACCGGATCCCTGGGGAGAGATCGATTTGGATGGCGATCGGGACCGTACACGGTCCCGGGGAGTGCTTTGCGGGCACCACCCCGTGTACTTCCCGTGATCGCACCCCCTGGAAACCCAGGGTTTTCCCAGGTTTTCGGGGATTTGGGGATCACGGAGAGTAGGTAGACGCAATATCGGCCCTGTGACCGATCGCACATCCGTCCCACGGGAACGCGTCCCGGAAATTCCGCGCAAAGCGAACATCCGACCTACCCCCACCGACCGGCTCAGACAGGCAACGTGACACGCATCACGAGGCCACCGCCCTCGCGGGGCTCCGCGATGATACGGCCCCCGTGAGCGCGGGCGACGGAGCGCGCGATGGACAGGCCCAGCCCGACGCCCTTGTCACTGCCGGTCCGCTCGGTACGCAGGCGCCTGAACGGCTCGAAGAGGTTGTCGATCTCGTAAGCGGGAACCACGGGACCCGTGTTCGAAACCACCAGCAGCGCCTGGCCCGGCTGCAGTTCGGTGGTGACCTCCACCCAGCCGTCCTCCGCGATGTTGTAGCGCACGGCGTTCTGGACGAGGTTCAGGGCGATGCGCTCCAGCAGGATGCCGTTGCCCTGGACGACCGCGGGCTGCTGCTCCCCGCGGATCTCCACCCCCTTCGTCGCGGCCTCCGCGAGGGTCTGGTCGATGGCGCGGGTGGCCACCTCCGCCAGGTCGACCGGCTTCCGCTCGACGATCTGGTTGTCGCTGCGGGCGAGCAGCAGCAGGCCCTCGACCAGCTGCTCGCTGCGCTCGTTGGTGGCCAGCAGTGTCTTGCCGAGCTGGGTGAGCTCCACGGGTGCACCCGGGTCGGAGAGGTGCACCTCCAGGAGCGTGCGGTTGATGGCCAGCGGTGTGCGGAGTTCGTGCGACGCGTTGGCGACGAACCGCTGCTGCGCGGTGAAGGCCCGCTCCAGCCGGTCGAGCATCTCGTCAAAGGTGTCGGCGAGCTCCTTGAGCTCGTCGTCCGGGCCGTCCAGCTCGATCCGCCGGGTCAGGTCCGTACCGGCCACGCGGCGGGCCGTACGGGTCATCCTGCCGAGCGGGGACAGCACCCGGCCGGCCACCGCGTAGCCGAAGGCGAAGGCGATGATGCTGAGGCCGACCAGGGCGTACAGCGACCGGGTCAGCAGGTCGTCGAGCGCGTGCTGACGCTCCGCGGAGACACAGGCCTGGAGGGCTGCGTTCGCCTGGTCCGCCGAAATACCGTTCGCCGAAAGGGCGGGGCACGAGTTGCTGGTCAGCTGCACCTTGCTGTCGGGAATCAGCCTGAACGGCGGCTGGCTGCCGTTGTGCAGCGCCTGCGCCGCCAGCATGTAGATGATCGTCAGCAGCAGGATCCCGGCGATCAGGAACATCCCGCCGTAGAGCAGCGTCAGGCGTATCCGGATGGTCGGCCGCAGCAACGGGGAGAGGGACTCCGAGCTCTTCGGGTCCCAGGTCGGTTTGGGCGGCGCCGCGGGCGCCGCCGGGCTGTTGGCCACGGGGCGCTCAGATCCGGTAGCCCGAGCCCGGCACGGTCACGATGACCGGGGGCTCGCCGAGCTTGCGGCGCAGCGTCATGACGGTCACCCGTACGACGTTGGTGAAGGGGTCGGTGTTCTCGTCCCAGGCCTTCTCCAGGAGCTGCTCGGCCGAGACGACCGCGCCCTCGCTGCGCATCAGCACTTCGAGCACGGCGAACTCCTTGGGGGCCAGCTGGATCTCGCGGCCCTCCCGGAAGACCTCGCGGCGGTTGGGGTCCAGCTTGATGCCGGCCCGCTCCAGAACGGGCGGCAGGGCGACCGTCGTACGGCGCCCGAGTGCCCGGACCCGCGCGGTCAGCTCGGTGAACGCGAAGGGCTTCGGCAGATAGTCGTCCGCGCCGAGCTCCAGGCCCTCCACACGGTCACTGACGTCGCCCGAAGCCGTGAGCATCAGGACCCGGGTGGGCATGCCGAGTTCGACGATCTTGCGGCAGACGTCGTCGCCGTGGATCACCGGCAGGTCCCTGTCGAGGACCACGACGTCGTAGTCGTTGACCCCGATCCGCTCCAGGGCCGCGGCGCCGTCGTACACGACGTCGACGGCCATGGCCTCCCGGCGAAGTCCGGTGGCCACCGCATCGGCGAGCAGCTGCTCGTCCTCGACGACGAGTACGCGCACGGCGCTTGTCCTTCCGTTACAGCCCGTGTCCGGGCAGGTCTTGCATGGGGTGTGTACTTCCATCCTGCCCCGTACGGCCATAAACCGGCTGTAAGGCAGTGCCCGGCAGCGGACGCCGGGGAATTCAGGGATTCCCGGTGCGGTTGAGGTTTCTCTGAGGCAGAGCAGGGGGAGGACGACTGCACACCCGCCGATCACGCCCTGTACGGGGCGCGCCACACCCCGCTCCGACACCACCGGGGCGCGTGATCAGTTGACAACCCTCGGCACACCCCCGTGCCACCGACCCACGACGAGGGGGCGCACCCATGGACGCATTCACCGCAGGTCTGCTGCAGCGTATAAAGGCCACACAGACCGACCTGACGCGTGCCCGCGAGTCCGGCGACGACTTCCTGGCGGAGGTCGAGCAGGGCGAGCTGGACGATCTTCACCGCCTCGCGGCCGAACACGGCGTGGCTGTCGAGCCCGCCCTGACCGCCGAGTCCGGCGCGGACATCCGTACCGCGGCGGCCTGACCCGTACAGCGCATCCACGAGGCCCCCGGCACCGTTCCAGGTGCCGGGGGCCTCGTCCGTGCTCAGTCGTGCCAGGCGCCGTACTGCTCCAGCAGCGCCTGGAGCGGTTCGAAGACGCCGGGCGACGCGGCGACCGTCAGGTCGTCCGTCGGGCGCTCCCCGGGCCGCCCACCGGTCAGTGCGCCCGCCTCACGGGCGATCAGGTCACCGGCCGCCCGGTCCCAGGGGTGCAGCCCCCGCTCGTAGTACCCGTCGAGCCGGCCGGCGGCCACGTCGCAGAGGTCGATGGCCGCCGAGCCGCCGCGCCGGATGTCCCGCAGCTGCGGGATCAGCCGCTGCGCCACGGCCGCCTGGTGGGTGCGCACGGTCGTGACGTAGTTGAAGCCGGTCGACACCAGTGCCTGGTCGAGCGGGGGCGAGGGCCTGCACCGCAGCCGCGCGCCGCCGAGGTGGGCGCCGCCGCCGCGCACCGCGTGGAACGTCTCGCCGCGCATCGGGGCCGCCACCACCCCCGCGACGGTCTCGCCGTCCTGCTCGGCCGCGATCGAGACGGACCAAGTGGGCAGTCCGTAGAGGTAGTTCACGGTGCCGTCCAGCGGGTCGATGACCCAGCGGACACCGCTGCTGCCCTCGGAGCTCGCGCCCTCCTCGCCCAGGAAG
The DNA here is from genome assembly GCF_041433995.1 of Streptomyces sp. NBC_00466. Taxonomy (NCBI): domain Bacteria; kingdom Bacillati; phylum Actinomycetota; class Actinomycetes; order Kitasatosporales; family Streptomycetaceae; genus Streptomyces; species Streptomyces sp. NBC_00466. Next base: position 944,466 of record NZ_CP107896.1, read on the forward strand.
CCGTCGTCGGGACGGAGGCCGGTGAGGTAGCCGGTGATCAGCTTCTCGGCCGCGATGTCCATCTCGGTGACGACGTCGATGGGGCTGGACTTGGTCGCCGCCACCTCCAGGTGGGCGGGGCGCCCGTCCCGCAGCAGCGCCCCTGCGCGCCGGGCGGCCTCCAGGGCCAGTTCGAGCAGTTCGGTGTGGAGCGGGTCGGTCACGGTTCTCCCTCGGGCTGATTACGCGTACGGGCTGTCGGCGCCCGCGGCCGCCGGCCTGGCCGTGCGGGCCGGGCAGCAGCCGACCGGGCAGACGTCGTGCGACGCGCCCAGCGCGCCGAGTGCGCAGTGCTCCACCGGGCGGCCCCGCTCGGTGGCCGCCCGCTCAAGCAGGAGGTCGCGTACCGCGGCGGCGAAGCGCGGGTCGGCGCCGACGGTCGCCGACCGTACGGCGGGCAGGCCCAGTTCGGCCGCCTTCGCGACCGCCTCGGTGTCCAGGTCGTACAGGACCTCCATATGGTCCGACACGAAGCCGATGGGCACCATGACGACCGCGGGCACCCCCGACCCGTGCAGCTCCGTGAGGTGGTCGCAGATGTCCGGTTCCAGCCACGGGGTCTGCGGGGAGCCGCTGCGCGACTGGTAGACGAGCTGCCAGGGGTGGTCGACGCCCGTCTCGGCGCGGACCTTCTCGACGATCACCCGTGCCACGTCCAGGTGCTCGGCGACGTACGCCCCGCCGTCGGGCCCCGAGCTGTCGGCGGCGGCGGTGGGAATGGAGTGCGTGGTGAACGCCAGGTGCGCCCCGGCCCGGACCGCGCCGTCCAGCTCCGCAAGGGACTTCAGGACGCCGTCCGCCATCGGCCCGACAAAACCCGGGTGGTTGAAGTAGTGCCGCAGCTTGTCGACCCGCGGCAGTTCCAGGCCCTCCGCCGCCAGCGTGGCCAGCGCCCCCGCGAGGTCCTCGCGGTACTGGCGGCAGCCGGAGTACGAGGCGTACGCGCTGGTGGCCAGGACGGCGATACGGCGGTGCCCGTCGGCGGTCATCTCGCGAAGGGTGTCGGTCAGATACGGCGCCCAGTTGCGGTTGCCCCAGTACACCGGCAGGTCGAGGCCGTGCCCGGCGAAGTCCTTGCGGAGCGCGTCGAGGAGGGCACGGTTCTGGCCGTTGATGGGGCTGACCCCGTCGAACAGGAAGTAGTGCTGTCCCACCTCCTTGAGCCGTTCCTTCGGGATGCCGCGGCCGCGGGTCACATTCTCCAGGAACGGGACCACGTCGTCCGGGCCCTCGGGGCCGCCGAAGGAGAGCAGCAGGAGGGCGTCGTAGGGAGCTGGATCACGCTGATCGGACATGCCCCAGATCCTGCCATCCGGGTCCGACAGGCTCCGGGACCCCCCACGGAAGGCCCGGTCGGAGCCGCCCCCGGTGCTCGGCGCCGATCAGCGCCCGTAAGCTGCGCAAACCATCAGTACGCCTTACCGGAGCCCTTCTTGACCAGTCCTTACCGTGCGATCTTCGCCGCCCCCGGCACCAAGGGGTTCTCGGCGGCCGGACTCCTCGGCCGGATGCCGCTGTCCATGCTGGGCATCGGCGTGGTGACCATGATCTCGCAGCTCACCGGGCGGTACGGCCTGGCCGGCGCGCTCTCCGCGACGCTCGCACTGTCCGCGGCCGCCATCGGCCCGCAGATCTCCCGGCTCGTCGACCGGCACGGACAGCGGCGGGTGCTCCGCCGGGCGACCGTCGTCTCCGCCGTCGCCGTGGCGGGGCTGCTGGTCTGTGCGCAGCAGCGGCTGCCGGACTGGACGCTCTTCGTCTGCGCGGCCGGCGGGGGCTGCGTCCCGAGCGTCGGCTCGATGGTCCGCGCCCGCTGGGCGGCGCTCCACCGGGGCGATCCGCGGATGCTGCACGCGGCGTACTCCTGGGAGTCGATCGTCGACGAGGTGTGCTTCATCTTCGGTCCGATCCTCTCCATCGGGCTCTCCACCGCCTGGTTCCCCGAGGCGGGTCCGCTGATGGCGGGCGGCTTCCTCGTCGTGGGGGTGTGCTGGCTGACCGCGCAGCGCGCCACCGAACCGGCCCCGCATCCGCACGGGCACGGCCCCGGCGGCTCCGCGCTGGCCTCCCCCGGGCTGCGGCTGCTGGTGCTGACGTTCGTGGCGACGGGCGCGATCTTCGGGTCGATCGACGTGGTGACGGTCGCGTTCGCCGACGAGCGCGGCCACAAGGCGCTGGCCAGTCTGGTCCTCGCGGTGTACGCGCTCGGATCCTGTCTGGCCGGGGCGGTCTTCGGACTGCTGCACCTCCGGGGGGCCGCTTCCAGCAGGTGGCTGGTGGGGGTGTGCGCGATGGCGCTGAGTATGATCCCCCTCCAACTGGCCGGGAACCTGCCGTTCTTGGCCGTGGCGCTCTTTGTCGCGGGGCTCTTCGTCGCACCGACGATGGTGACCACGATGGCCCTCGTCGAGCAGCACGTACCGCGCAGCAGGCTGACCGAGGGCATGACCTGGACCAGTACCGGGCTCGCTGTCGGTGTGGCACTCGGCTCCTCGGCCGCAGGCTGGGCGGTCGACGCGGGCGGGGCACGCCAGGGGTATCTGGTGCCGCTCGTGGCGGGAGCGCTCGCGGCCGCGGTGGCGTTGCCCGGCTACCGCCGGCTCAATGTGCCGGTGCCACTAGACGGGAGCGGGGCGGATGACCGGTACACCAAGAACACCGGCTGCGGCACGGACGGCGACCGCGGTACGGCCGGCGGGGACCTGGCGTAACTGGGCGGGGAATGTCACCGCCCGACCGGCGCGGGAGGTGACCCCGGCGTCCGCCGCCGAGCTGGCCGACGCCGTCAGGCGGGCGGGGGACGAGGGCCTGAAGGTGAAGGCCGTCGGCACCGGCCACTCCTTCACGGCGGCGGCTGCGACCGACGGGCTGCTGATACGTCCCGGTCTCCTCACCGGCGTCCGGGAGATCGACCGCGCGGCGGGCACGGTGACGGTCGAGGCCGGCACACCGCTGAAGCGGCTCAACCAGGCGCTGGCGCGTGAGGGGCTCACCCTCACGAACATGGGCGACATCATGGACCAGACGGTGGCGGGCGCCACCAGCACCGGCACCCATGGCACCGGCCGCGAGTCCGCCTCCATATCCGCGCAGATCCGGGCGCTCGAACTGGTGACGGCCGACGGCTCGGTGCTGACGTGCTCGGCGACGGAGCACCCCGACGTCTTCGCGGCTGCCCGGATCGGGCTCGGCGCGCTGGGTGTCGTCACGGCGATCACCTTCGCGGTGGAGCCGGTCTTCCTGCTGACGGCCCGCGAGGAGCCGATGGGCTTCGACCGGGTGACCGCCGACTTCGACCAGTTGGTCGCCGAGAACGAGCACTTCGAGTTCTACTGGTTCCCGCACACCGGCAACTGCAACACCAAGCGCAACAACCGCAGTGCGGGCCCGGCCGCCCCGCCCGGCCGGGTGTCCGGCTGGATCGAGGACGAGCTGCTCTCCAACGGCGTCTTCCAGGCGGCGTGTTCGCTGGGCCGGGCCGTGCCCGCGACGATTCCCGCGATCGCGAAGATCTCCAGCCGGGCGCTGTCCGCCCGCACCTACACGGACATCCCGTACAAGGTCTTCACAAGTCCGCGCCGGGTGCGCTTCGTGGAGATGGAGTACGCCCTCCCCCGGGAGGCCGCGGTCGGGGCGCTGCGGGAGGTCAGGGCGATGGTGGAGCGCTCGCCGCTGCGGGTCAGCTTCCCCGTGGAGGTCCGCACCGCGCCCGCGGACGACATCGCGCTCTCGACGGCCTCCGGCCGGGAGACCGCGTACATCGCGGCGCATATGTACCGGGGCACCCCGCACCGGGCGTACTTCACCGCGGTGGAGCGGATCATGACCGCGCACGGCGGCCGGCCGCACTGGGGCAAGCTGCACACCCGCGACGCGGCGTACCTGGCGGAGGTCTACCCGCGCTTCGGCGAGTTCACGGCCGTACGCGACCGGCTCGACCCGCAGCGGCTGTTCGGCAACGACTACCTGCGCCGGGTCCTGGGCGAGTGACCTCCGCCGGGTGACGGGCCGCCGGGGCCCGTCACCCGGCGGGGTGCTGTCCCGCCGGGTTCTCCGCTGCGGCGTCCGGCGCGCTGTCCTGCCCGCCGGTGCCGCCCTGGCCCGAAGTGGAGCCCGAGCCGTCACCGGACGAGGCGGACGGCGTCGGATCCGGGGTCTGCGCGCCGCCGCCCGTCGCGGGCTGCGAGGGGCTGGGTGTCGGATCGGCCGACGTGCCGCTCTTGCCGGGGTCGGGCTTCGACTGGCCGGTGCCGCCGGATCCGGAGCCGGTGCTCGGCGACGGGTCGGGGCCGGTGCTCGGCTGCCGGTCGTGCTGCTGGGGGTCCTGGCTCTGCTGAGGGTCGGCCGGAACCGACGGCTCCGGCGAGTGGTGCCGGGTCCCGCCGCCCCCGACCACTGAGCCCACGGTCGTCCCCGAGCCGCCGCTGAGCCCGTGCCCGGAGAGCAGCTCGAAGCCGCTGATCCCGGCCATCGCCACGAGGAACACGACCAGGGCCGCGAGGGACGAGCGCTTCCAGCCCCGCACCCTCGTCCCGTGGGTCGTGGCCTCGGTGAACTCTTCGTCGGTGAACCCTTCGCCCGCGACCGGCGTCAGCAGCCGCGTCGCGTCCGGCTCCCCGTCGCCGGGGAGGCCCGTCCACCCCGTCCGGTCCGCGTCGGACCGTCCGGGCCGCGGCACCATGATCGTCGGTGGCGCCTCCCCAGGCTCCGAGGCCCCCGGCACCTGCCGCACCGGGATCTTCATGGCCTTGGGCTTGACCTGGACCGTCACTTCGCGGATCTGTTCCCCGGTGCGCCGGAAGAAGTGCTGGAAGATCGTGCCGCCACAGGTGGCGATCACGCTCACCAGGCCCGCGCCGATGATCGTTCCGTACACGCCGAGCTTCGAGGCCAGCACCGCCGCCACCACAGCGGCGAACGCGCTGCCCGCGACCTGAGGGACGCTCAGATCGAGCTGCCTCCCCTTCCCGCTTCCGGTCTCTGCGCCGCCGTCCGGCTTCTGCTCCATCACCAGCCCCTGTTTGTCCATCTGGGTACACCCTGCACCAGAAAAGGACATTTGAGCGAAGTGGATAGTTCCACTTCAGAAGATTGTGTGAAGCACAACACCCGCAGGCATACGCTGGCGGCACTGACGAGGCTCCCCCTCCGCCGGACCCCGGGAAGTTCAGCGGCGAGCCGTCCACCCCCTTGGCCCGAATGGAGTACTGTGGCGAGCCCTGGGCCCGGCCTCCCTCAGGGGTGTCCGGACAGGCGGGAGGGGGCCTAAGACGGCACTCGAACCGGCGGCACCATAGGCAGCGCACGGGCGCCTCGCTGCACAGAGTGACCGACGGTCGCTCTGTGTCGCAAACAGGTAACCGTGCCATAACGGCGTTCCAGGGCTGAGGCCCGACACGCCGGATAACTCGGCAAGGTTGTGGCGTGCTGTACCCGGGCAGGCCACACTCGACTAGCGGAAGCAGCGACGCACGTGACGTCGGCAGGCACCACCCGGGAGGTTCCCATGCCCGAACTGCGTGTCGTGGCCGTCTCGAATGACGGCACACGACTGGTGCTCAAAGCTGCGGACAGTACGGAGTACACGCTTCCGATCGATGAGCGGCTGCGTGCTGCGGTCCGTAATGACCGCGCCCGCCTCGGCCAGATCGAGATCGAGGTGGAGAGCCACCTCCGTCCCCGTGACATCCAGGCGCGTATAAGAGCCGGCGCCTCCGCCGAAGAGGTCGCCCAGATGGCCGGGATCCCGGTCGACCGGGTCCGCCGCTTCGAGGGGCCGGTGCTCGCGGAGCGCGCGTTCATGGCGGAGCGCGCCCGCAAGACACCCGTACGGCGTGCCGGTGAGAACACCGGCACCGGTCCGCAGCTCGGCGAGGCGGTGAACGAGCGGCTGCTGCTGCGCGGCGCCGAGCGGGACACCGTGCTCTGGGACTCCTGGCGCCGCGACGACGGGACCTGGGAGGTCCTGCTGGTCTACCGGGTCGCCACCGAGACGCACTCGGCGAGCTGGAGCTACGACCCGCCCCGCCGCCTGGTGCAGGCGATGGACGACGAGGCGCGGTCCCTGATCGGCGAGTCGGACGACTCGCTGGCCGCGCCGGAGCCGAGCTTCCCGTTCGTACCGAGGATCGCCCGGCTGCCTCGCGACCGGCCGCTCGACCGCGCCCTGGACCGGCAGATGGAGCGGCCCACCGCACCGGTGCCCGCCCCGCCCGAGCCCGAGGAGAGCGGCAGCGGTGAGCGGGACTCGCTGACCAGCCTGCTGGAGGCCGTACCGAGCTTCCGGGGCGACATGGTCGTGCCCGAGCGCCCCGCGCCGCCCGAACTCCCGCCGTCCGAGCCCGCGCAGGAGCCGGAGTCCGAGGAGCCGCCCGCGGCGTCCGCCGGGGCCGGTTCGGCGTACGCGGACGTGCTGATGCCGCGTGCGGTGGCCGGTCACCGCGACCGGCTCACCGGGACGACGGACCGGCAGGCCGAGGCGGACGGCGTCCGCCCGGGCCGGCGTGCCGCCGTGCCGAGCTGGGACGAGATCGTCTTCGGCACCCGGCGCAAGAAGCAGGAGTAGCGAGAACAGCAGCACCCGGAGCGGGGGCCCGTACGCAGTGCGTACGGGCCCCGTTCTGCGCCCGCAGCTCTAGGGCATGGGCCCCGTGGCGACCGGGCGGGACTCGTCCGACGACCACTCGGACCAGGACCCCGCGTAGAGCGCGGCCCGGATCCCGGCGATCTCCAGCGCCAGCACCTCATGTGCGCCCGACACACCTGATCCGCAGTAGACGCCGACCTCCGCGCCCTGGTCCGCCGCCCCCAACGCGGCGAACCGCGCGGCCAGTTCACCGGCAGCGAGGAAGTGCCCGCCTGCTCTGGTGTTCTCCGACGTCGGGGCCGACACCGCGCCGGGGATGTGCCCGCCGACCCGGTCGATCGGCTCCACGTCGCCCCGGTAGCGCTCGGCGGCGCGGGCGTCCAGCAGCACGCCCTTGCGGGCCAGCTCGGCCGCGCCGTCCGCGTCGAGGAGCGGCAGCGCCCCCGGCGCGGGTACGAAGTCGCCCGGCGCGGGCGCCGGCGTGTCCGTGGAGAGCGGCCCGGACCAGGATGCGAGACCCCCGTCCAGCACCCGGACGGCCGGGTGGCCGGTCCAGCGCAGCAGCCACCAGGCGCGCGCCGCGGCCCACCCCTGGCCGCCGTCGTACACGACGACCGGGGTGTCCGCCGAGACACCCGCGCGGCGCAGCACCGCGCCCAGTCCGGCGGGGTCGGGCAGCGGGTGGCGGCCGCCCGCGCCGGGCGGACCCGCCAGCTCCGTGTCCAGGTCGACGAAGACCGCGCCGGGGAGGTGGCCGGCCTCGTACTCGGGGCGCAGGTTCGGGCCGCCGAGCTGCCAGCGGATGTCGAGGAGCACCGGCGGACGGGGTCCGGCCAACTCGCTCGCGAGATCGGATGCGGTAATGATGGGTGTCATGACTGCCATCCTCGCCCAGAGTCCGGCGCACACGTAACGCCGTAGAAAAGGACGAGGAGTACCAAAACAGGCATCCTCCTGCTGGAACGTGCAAAATGCGGCGCGGCCGGGGCGCCGCGCGCGGCAGGTGGTGGAAGCATCTGGGCGGGGGGCGGCCCACCGACCCCCGCACGGCCACCACCGATGGTCCGAGGAGAGAGCGAAAATGACCGAGGCAGCATCGCGGCGCAGGCCCGGAACCCCCTGCTGGGTGAGTCTGATGGTGCACGGCCTGTCAGAGACCCAGGAGTTCTACGGCGGCTTGTTCGGCTGGGAGTTCCGGCCGGGTCCCGACCAACTGGGCCCCTACGTACGTGCGCTGCTGGACGGCCGTGAGGTCGCTGGGATCGGACAGATGCCGCCCGACCGGCACCTGCCGATCGCCTGGACGACGTATCTGGCCTCCGACGACGTCGACGCCACCGCGGAGGCCGTCAGACACTGCGGCGGGACGGTAGGAGTCGGCCCGCTCGACGCGGGCGAGGCGGGGCGGCTGGCCATAGGTTCGGACCCCGACGGCGCGGTCTTCGGCATCTGGCAGGCGGCGGCCCACGTGGGCACAGCGGAGTGGGGTGTGCCCGGAACTCCGGTGTGGAACGAGCTGATGACCCGGGAGACCGGGTCGGTCAGCAAGTTCTACCAGGCGGTGTTCGGTTACGAGACGGAAGCGGTCGTCCCGGACGGCTCCGACTGTCTGACGCTGTATCTGGAGGGCCGGGCAGTCGCCTCGCTGCACGGGGCCGGGCAGGCGCTGCCCCGCGACAGGGGTCCGCACTGGATGACGTACTTCGAGGTGGCGGACGTCGACGCGGCCGTACGCCGGGTGACCGAGCTGGGCGGGCAGGCGCTCCAGCCGCCGCGCCAGGGCGAGTCGGGGCGGCTGGCCACCGTCGCCGATCCGGAGGGCGCGGTCTTCACCGTCGTACGGACGGAGCGCTGACGCCCCGTCGGACACCAGGAGGCGGACGGACGCGCGCCGTTGGCGGTTTCTCAGTGATCCGGGGGCGGCCTGAGCACGGGTCATCCGCACGGGCCCGCGGGGAGCGGGAGAGCCGATGGGGCAGGTGCGGCTGCCGTGGTGGCGAGCGCCGAGAGCAGAACCCGGACGTCGGGCAGGTCCGGCAACTCCCGTACCGTGCCCGCGACGGTGAGTGCGGCGGCGGGGTCCAGTACCCGGGTGGCGAGCCCGTGGAACTTGGCGGTGACCGCGGCGCCGTCCAGGGGGTTCGTGGGCGAGCCGAGCGGGTCGGTTACCTGGCCCGTGTGGCAGGCACCGGTGCGGGTGGTGAGCGTGATCACGGGCTCGGTGTCGCCGGTCATCCCCTCGTCCACCTCCAGGGTGATCCGGTCCAGCACCGACCGGACCGCCGGCGACGCACGGCTCTTCGCCGAGTACGCCGTCAGGTCGGCCGTTCCGAGCGCGACCCGCACAGCCACCGCGTACGGCAGGCTGAGCTGGGCCGCCGCGAGAGTGCCGCACGCGGTGGCACCGCACATCCCGTGGATGAAGGCGGAGAGCCGTACATGAACCGAGGCGACGTCGTCGGGCCCGAGGCCGTGGTCCGCCATGAGCCCGGCCACGGCGTCGACCGATGAGTGGGTGGAACGGCACGACGCGTACGGCTTGATCGAGCAGCGGGAGACGCGCCACCGGTCACCGAGACCGGCGGTGAGCGCGGCCGGTGTGGCGGAGCCGGGCGCGATGGTGCGCAGGAATCCGCCCCAGGTGTCGTCGAACACCGCGCGCGGTCCGGTGATCCCGTGCCGCGCCGCGAGCGCGGCGGTGAGCCCCGCCTCCGCTGCCCGCCCCGCGTGCAGTCGCTTGCTCATGGCCCCGTCGTGGACGAACGCCCAGATGCCGCCGCTGAAGCTGGCGGAGAGCGCGAGGGCGTGGGCGGTTCTGTCCGGGTCGAGCCCCAGGACGGCTGCCGCCGCCGCGGCTGCCCCGAACGGGCCGCAGGTGCCGGTGGAGTGCCAGCCCGCCTCGTTGTGCGGCGCGTAGCCGCCGCAGGCCTCCAGAACACGGCGGGCCACGTCGTAACCGACGATGACGGCTGCGAGCAACCGGGCCCCGGACACCGGGTGTCCGGCCACCTCGGCGGCGGCGAGCGCGGCGGGGACGACGACGGCGCCCGAGTGGTCGCAGCCGCCGGCGTCATCGAGTTCGAGGGCGTGCGCCGACACCCCGTTGACGAGCGCCGCCGCACGCGGTGCCACCCGGGAACCGGTTCCCCAGACCGTGCCGGCTCCACCCGGTTCGGAGGCGGCGAGCAGCCCGAGCAGGGCTGTGGCCTCCGTACTCGCGGAACCGGCCAGCGCGGCCCCGAGCGTGTCCAGGACGTGGTGCTGGGCCTTGGTGACCACAGGCTGCGGGATCGCGGCGAGCCGGGTGTGCGCGGTGAACCGGGCCAGCGCGCCGAGCGCGTCACCGGTACGTCCGGAGCCGGGCGCCGCTGTGGCAGTCATGCCAACTCCCTTGTGAGACGGTCGAATACCTCGGCGGGATGGCCGGGCGCGTTGGTGGCGTTCCTGGCCGCCCACCACTCGGCGACCTCACCGGCCGTCGCGATCCAGACGTCGTCGTGGCTCCGGATATGGCGGAGGAGTTCCCTGACGAGGCCGATCCGGCCGGGGGTGCCGGTGACCTCGGGCTGGAGCCGCAGGACGTAGCAGAGTCCGAACCGGTGGTAGGCGTCGAACTCGGTGGTCCAGTTGCCCAGCACCTCGCGGTACGGCGCGATCCTCGACTGGCCTGCGGGGAACGCCGGGTCCAGGTTGAAGAAGAAGTACGGGTGGTCGTGCAGCTCGTGGTGGACCGGGATTTCGGTCAGCCGGCGCTCCGTGCCCGTACCGGTACGGGGACCGGCCGTCCGGGCCGGATGGAAGTGGGGCAGATCGTCGCCGTGCAGCGACGAGGACCAGGTGAATCCCCGGTCCACGAGGGCATCGGGAAAGCCCGCCGCCCACTCCCCCGCCGGGATACGGAAGCCGCGGGGCCGTTCACCCGTCACGTCGGCGATGGCAGCGGAACCCCGGTCGACCACGTCCAGCTGCCCGGCCAGGCCGAGGCCGCTGAAGTCCTCGTGGGCGTGGCCGTGGTGGGCGATCTCGTGTCCGTGCCCGGCGATGGCGTGGAGGAGGTGCGGGTACCGTTCCGCGTTGCGGCCGGGAACGCACCAGGTGGCCGTCACCCCCTGCGACTGGAACTCGGCGAGCAGCCGGTCCACCCCGCGGGTCGCACCGTAGCGGCCGACCGAGAGGGTCTTCACCCGCTGTGCGGTGGTCGGGTCGGCGGCCAGCAGCGGGAGTTCGGCGTCGAGGTCGACGCTGACGACGACGGCGCAGCGGATGCCCCGGGGCCACCGCGGGGGCTCCGCCGCGGCCACGGCCGCACAGGAGGCGGCAGGCGTGTCAGACATGCGCGGTCACCTCCGGCCCGCCGACGGCCGGCGGGGCCTGGCGCGCCCACCATCCGGCGATCTCCCGGCAGGTGGCGAACCAGACCCCGGGCTGTGCGCTCATGTGCGCGAGGAACCGTTCGAGCAGCAGCAGCCGGCCCGGCTTGCCGGACACCTTGGGATGGAACAGGGTTGTCATGCAGAGCCCTTCGGCGTGATGGCCGTCGAACTCCCTGATCCAGTTGTCCAGGGTCAGTTCGTAACTGGCGATCCGGTCCTGGCCCTTGGGGAAGTCGGGCTCACGGGTGTAGGCGAGGGAGGCGTAGTCGTCGAGGTCCCACCGGCCGGGAATCTCCACCAGGGATGTCGCCGCCCCGTCGATCTCGTGGAAGTAGGGCCGGTCGTCGCCCCGCATGGAACTGGAGTAGGTGAATCCCGCTTCGAGCAGGAGCCGTGGTGTCTGCGGATGCCAGTCGCCCGAAGGGGTACGGAACCCCTCGGCGGGAGCGCCGAGCAGCCGTGTGAAGACCTCCTGGCTACGGGAGATCACCTCGGCCTGCTCAGCAGGCGTGAGGTCCCAGTACCGCTCGTGCCGGTAGCCGTGGTGGGCCACTTCGTGTCCCTGCTCCACGATGGCGGTGCACGCGTCGGGCCAGGTCTCGATCACCCACGCGGGCACGAAGAAGGTGGCGGTCACTCCGGCCGACCGGAGGAGACCGAGAATGCGCGGCAACGCGCGGTAGGGGCCGTAGGCGCCGAGCGAGAAGTAGCCGGGCTTGTGCCAGATCTCGCCGCTCAGCATCGCGTCGCCGGTGGGGCCGTCCAGATCGAAGGCGAGCGCGACGGCGCTCCGGGCCCCGCCGGGCCAGCGCCCGTCGGGGGCGGGCGCCGCTGCGGCGGACAGGGGGGTTGTACGGGCAGACGTGGTCAAGGGTGCTCGATTCGCTGGGAGTTGCCGGGACCGGGGAGCGGGGCTTGATGTGCTTCCGGCCGGGTCATGACCCGGTGCCGTTGATCACCGGCTCCGTGATGCCGTACCCGAGGCCCGCCGCCTTGAGGATGCGCTGGTATTCGCCCGACTTCTCGATGGCCTTCAGTGCCTTCAGCACCGCGTGGGCCATCGTGGTGTCGCCCTTCTTGATCACGACGGCGAAGGGGGTGGTCGGCAGCGGGGGCATCACCACGGAGAACGCGGAGGGGTCGCTCCTGCTGAAGTAGGTGAGGTTCTCCTCGCCCTGGGCGGCGAGTTCGACCCGGCCCTGCTGGAGCTGGAGCCGGGCTGCGGCACCCGAGTCGGCGGGCAGGATCCGGATCGGCGGACGCCCGGCGTCCACGCAGTACTTCCGGCTCACATCCTGGATCTGCTGGTAGTAATCCACCTTCTTGCCGACCGCGAGGTGTTTGCCGCAGGCGTCCGTGAACTTCCGGTACGCGCCGGCCTTGCCCTTGAGGGTGTAGATGCGCCCGCGTGCCGCGAAGTAGTCGACGAAGTCGACGGTCTTCTGCCGTTCCGCCGTGTCGGAGAGACCGGACATCGCGATGTCGGTTCTGGTGGTCTGTACGGAGCTGGTCAGCTGGTCGAAGGACTGCTGGACGATGTCGACGCGCACGCCCATCCGCTTGCCCACGGCCCTGATCAGATCGATGTCGGCCCCGGCCACCTTGTGCGTCTTGTCGTCCAGGTACTCCATGGGCGGGAAGTCCGGCGACATGCCCACTCTGAGGGTGCCGGTCTTCGCGACGGTGTCGGGGAGACCGGCGGCCTTGGCCTTCGCCGCCGGCACCGGGTGGTAGTGGGTACAGCCCGAGATGAGAAGGACCGCGGCCGTCGCGAGCGCGGCGAGGCGCAGCGGGCCGGAGTTTCGGAGCATGTGGATCTCCAATGGGCGTCTTCCGGCCGATGTCCGCCGAGGGGGCAGGTGTTCGCCGGTTCACGGGACACAAGACACAGGACACGGGACACGGATGGTCACAGGACGTGGGACAGGAAGGCCCTGGTGCGCTCGTTGCGGGGAGAGCCCAGCACCTCGGACGGTGTACCGATTTCGAGGATTCTGCCGCCGTCGAGGAAGGCCACCCGATCCGCCACCTCACGGGCGAAGCCGATCTCGTGGGTGACCACGATCATGGTGAGCCCGGTGTCCGCCAGGTCCTTCATGACGGTGAGGACTTCACCGACGAGTTCGGGGTCCAGGGCGGAGGTGGGCTCGTCGAACAGCATCAGCCGGGGTTCCATGGCCAGCGCCCGCGCTATGGCCACCCGCTGCTGCTGTCCGCCGGAGAGCTGACGCGGGTAGGCGTCACTCTTGTCCGCGAGGCCCACCCGCTCCAGCAGCCGGATCCCCTGCTCGCGCGCGGCTTTCGGCTTCTCGCCCTTGACCCGCACGGGCCCCTCGATGACGTTCTGGAGCGCGGTGCGGTGCGGGAACAGATTGAAGCGCTGGAAGACCATGCCCATGGACAGCCGCTGGCGCACGATCTCCCGCTGGGTCCTCTCGACCAGGTGCCCCTTCCGGCGGCGGTAGCCGATCGTCTCGTCGCCCAGCCAGATCTGCCCCGCGTCAATGGTCTCCAAGTGGTTGATGCAGCGCAGGAATGTGCTCTTGCCGGACCCCGAGGGGCCCAGCAGGCACAGCACCTCGCCTGCCGGGACTTCCAGATCGATGCCCTGGAGCACGTGGTTCTCACCGAACCGCTTCTGGACGCCTTCGGCACGGAGCAGCGGGACGTCGGCCGGCCCGGAGGGGTGGTGGTTCATCGGAGCACCGGCTTTCCGCGGGTGGCAGCGAGCAGGCGCCGCAGGGGGCTGGGAGGGACGGGCCGGGCGGAGCCCCTGGCGAAGTACCGCTCCAGATAGAACTGCGCGATGCTCAGCACGGAGACGGCCAGCAGATACCAGACGGCACAGACGATCAGCAGTTCCATGATCCGGTTGTTGACGAAGTACAGATGCTGGGCCTGCAGCAGGATCTCCGTCACCCCGACCGCCGATGCGAGCGAGGTGGTCTTGAGCATCCCGATCGTCTCGTTGCCGATGGGCGGAATGATCACTTTCATCGCCTGCGGAAGCACCACCCGGCGCATCGCCTTGGCCGTGCTCATCCCGATCGTGTACGCGGCTTCGAGCTGTCCTTCGTCCACCGACAGAATCCCGGCGCGGACGACTTCCGAGGTGTACGCGCCCTGGTTGATGCCCAGGCCGAGCGCGGCCGCCACGAACGGCGTCATCAGGTCGACGGTCCGCGCCGTGTAAACGCCGGGCACCGAAACCAGCGGGAAGATCAGCGCCAGGTTGAACCACAGGAGAAGCTGCAGATACACCGGGGTCCCGCGGAACACCCAGACGTAGAACCAGGCGACACCGCTCGTCACCGGATTCTTCGAGAGGCGCATGACGGCGACGAGCAGGCCCAGCGCGATACCGAGCACCATGGAGACGACTGTCAGGACCAGGGTCGTCACGAGGCCCGTCATCAGCTCGGTGGCCCCGAGATAGTGGCGGACGACGCCCCAGTCGATCTGGGCTCCGGCAAAGGCACGGACGAAGAACACCGCGACCAGGAAGACCGCGGCCGCGCCGGCCCAGCGGCCGGGGTGACGGCGCCTGCGGGTGAGCAGATCCTGGTCGGGGGCGGGGCCCGGCGAAGGGCGTGCCCGGCCGGCCGTGAGCGCTGGCTCAGTCATGTCGTTCCTCTCGGGGTCTGAATACCGTCGCGGTGGTGGCGTACGGCCCGGTCCGGCCGTCGCATGCGGAAACCGGGGCGGAGGCGGGGCGGACCGGGGGTCTTGGAGTTCAGGTGCGCTGTGCGTCGGCGGGGAACGGAACCGGCGCGCTTCAGACGCGCGGGCCCCGGTAGTCGGCGGCCCACCGGCGGTGCGTCCCGACGTGTTCGGTCAGTTCACCGATCTGCGCGACCACTTGCGCCGGCGCGGTGCCGCCGGTCGCGGACCTCGCCGCGAGCGCGCTCTCCACGGTGAGTACGCGACGGACCTCAGGGGTGAGTCTCGGGTCTGTCTCGGCGAGCTCGGCATCGGTGAGCTCCGTCAGGTCGACGCCCGAGTCCTCGCACCTGCGGACGACGGCCCCGGTGATCTCGTGGGCCTCGTGGAACGGCACGCCGCGCAGCGCCAGCCAGTCCGCGATCTCGGTCGCCAGGGTGAACCCCGCGGTGGCCTGGACCCGCAGCTCCTCGGTGTTCACCCGGAGGGCTCCGATGAGACCGGCCATCGCGGGCAGCACGATGAGCAGTGTCTCCACGCTGTCGAACGCGGCGTGCTTGTCCTCCGCGAGATCGCGGTTGTAGGCGAAGGGCAGCCCCTTGAGAGCGCCCAGCAGGCCCATGAGATTGCCCGTCAGACGGCTGGCCTTGCCACGGGCGAGTTCGGCGATGTCCGGGTTCTTCTTCTGCGGCATGATCGAGGAGCCGGTGGCGAAGCGGTCGTCGAGTTCGACCCAGCGGAACTGCCGCGACGACCACAGGCACACCTCTTCGGCCAGCCGTGACACGTCCACCGCGAGCATCGAGGCCACGAACAGGAATTCCGCCACATGGTCCCGGCTGCCCACCGCGTCCAGCGAGTTGGCGCAGGGCCGGTCGTAACCGAGCTCGGCGGCGGACAGCTCCGGATGGCCCGCGATGGAGGATCCCGCGAGGGCCGCGGCGCCGAGCGGTGAGCGCGCCGTACGTACGTCCCAGTCACGCAGCCGGTCCATGTCCCGGTCGAGCGCGTGGGCGTGAGCGAGCAGCTGGTGTCCGAACACGACCGGCTGGGCGGGCTGGAGGTGGGTGAACCCCGGAGCCGCGGTGTGCGTGTGGTCGGCCGCCTGCGCGGTCAGCGCCTCGATCAGTTCGCAGGAGGCGTCGCTGATCCGGCGCGCCCGGTCGCGCAGGTAGAGCCGCAGGTCGTTGGCGCACTGGTCATTGCGGGAGCGACCGGCTCTCAGCTTTCCGCCGAGCGTCCCGAGCCGCTCCATCAGCACCCGCTCCAGGAAGGTGTGTACGTCCTCGTCGTCCGGTTCCGGAGTCACCGCACCGTCGCGGTAGTCCTGGTCCAGTACGTCGATCGCGTCGAGCACGACGGTCAGTTCGCCGTCGTCGAGGATGCCTGCCCTGACCAGTTCCCTGGCATGGGCGCGGGAGCCCGCGAGGTCATAGGGGGCCATGTCGAAGTAGCTCGGCTCGGAGCGGGAGAGCCGGGTGAGAGCAGATGACGGCGGTTCACGGAATCGGCCGCCCCACAGGCGGGTGGTCACAGTCACGTGGGTACGCTCCTCAGGGCCTCAGGCAGGGGCATGACAGCGGGCATGGCCCTGCCGGGATCGAGCGGGAATGGGATCCTCCGCGGCGCATGTCTCGCGCACCGGATTGTCCGACAACTTGTCATCGCAGCTCACGGGAAGTCAATAGATCGTCCGACAATCAGACAACCCGGCAGTAGAGTGGGCCCATGGAACCAATCCAGATCTCCCGCTCCAGCGTGGTGGACCGGGTCGCCGAGGCTCTGCGTCAGGAGATGTACAGCGGGCGGCTGCGCCCGGGAACGCCGTTGCGTGAGAGCAGCCTGGTGGAGAGCTTCAAGATCTCCCGCAGCACCGTGCGTGAGGCCCTGCAGATGCTGACGGTCGAGGGGCTCCTGGTGAAGGTGCCGAACAAGGGCGTCTCCGTCCGCCGGCTGACGCACACGGAGATCGACGACATCTTCCGGACCCGCCGCATCCTGGAGGTCGCCGGAGTCCGGGCGGTGGTGGACGCGGACCACGCCGAACTGGCCGCGCTGGCCGACGCCATGTCCGCCTACGAGGCCGCGGTGGCGGGCGGTGACCCCTCGACGATCAGTGAGGCGCATCTGCGGTACCACGTGTCGATCGTGGGACTGCTCGGCAGTTCGCGGCTGGCAGCGGTCGAGGAGTCGCTGATGGCCGAACTACGGCTCGCGCTCACCCTGGTGGACATGGACAGCGACGATCTGCCGGAGATGCTGCGCGAGCACAGCGAGATGATGTCCCTGATCCGGCAGTCCAGGGTCGAGGAGGCGGTGGTCCGGGTCGAACGCCATCTCTCCCATGCGAAAGCGTTCGTCATGCTGTCGGACTGAGTACGCCCCGGTGGGGCACCGGCCACGAGGAGCGACGGAAGCCCCCGCTCAGACGGAGTTGGAGGGCAGGACGTCAGGAGAGAGCGCCGCGGCCCTGACCGCTCCGCTCGTCATGCGCCGGCGGTGATGCTGTCGGCAGAGCACCTCGTAACCGACCTCCTCGGCCGAGCGGTCGACGTCACCCACGACGACCTGCTCGCCCTCCACGACCATCGCGCCGCCCACGGTGCGGGCATTGTGGGTGGCCCGCGCGCCGCACCAGCACAACGCCTCGACCTGCAGGGACTCGATGCGGTCCGCCAGTTCGATCAGCCGCTGCGAGCCGGGGAAGAGCTTGGTCCGGAAGTCGGTCGTGATGCCGAAGGCGAAGACGTCAAGGTTCAGGTCGTCCACGACGCGGGCCAGCTGGTCGATCTGATCGGGCGCCAGGAACTGCGCCTCGTCCACGATGACATGGTCGACCCTGCCGCCCTTCGACATCAGGCCCACCAGATAGGCGTAGAGGTCCATGCCGGGCGCCGCCTCGACAGCCTCCGTCACCAGACCGAGGCGGGAGGAGAGCCTGCCCTGGCCGGCCCGGTCGTCGCGAGTGAAGATCACGCCCTGCAGACCACGCGCCGAGCGGTTGTGTTCGATCTGGAGCGCCAGCGTGCTCTTTCCGCAGTCCATTGTTCCGGAGAAGAACACCAGTTCAGGCATGGGAAGTCGAGGGCCTTTCAGATCTGCGGAGGGGGACGGCGGTGAGCAGAGGCGCGAACGGGCGTGGTTACGACCGCACTTCGAGCAGCGGTACCAGCTGCTCCGCGGGGGTCATGGAGCCGTGCATGCCGACCATGGCCGACTCGTGCGGCTCGCGGCGGGACGCGGTGATCACCACATCGGCGTGGGCCGCGGCGACGACGTCGCCGATCCGCCCGTACACCCGCTCGTCGACCGCCGGGCCGAACCAGCCCGCCGCGATGGCCTCGTCGCGGCTCGCCACCCAGAACTGCTCGCCGAGCACCTCGCGCCAGACGGCCAGCACATCGCTCCGGGCGCCCGGGACGGCGTAGACGTGCCGGGCCCGGCCCTCGCCGCCCAGCAGGGCGACGCCCGCGCCCAGTTCCCAGTCCTCGTCGAAGTCGATGCGCGACTCCTCGTCGAACGGGATGTCGATCATGCCGTGGTCGGCGGTGACATACAGCGCCGACCGGGGCGGCAACTGCTCGGCGAGGCGCTGGACGAGCCGGTCGACGTACATCAGCTGGCCGCGCCAGGCGTCCGAGTCCATGCCGAACCGGTGGCCCTTGGAGTCCACCTCGCTGTAGTACGTGTAGATCAACGAACGGTCGGCGGCGCCCAGTTGTGCGGCGGCCAGGTCCATCCGGTCCTCGCCGGTGAGCCGGCCCCTGAAGGTGCCGCCGCTCAGCGCGATCTTGGTGAGCGGGGTGTTCTGGAAGTCCGGCGATGAGACCTGCGCGGTGTGCACGCCCGCCGCGTCGGCGAGCTGGAAGACCGTGGGGTACGGCTGCCAGACATGCGGGTCGGTCCACGGGCGCCAGCGCAGCTGGTTCATCAGCTCGCCGGTGTCCGGGTTGCGGGTGGTGTACCCGGTGAGGCCGTGTGCGCCGGGCGGCAGCCCGGTACCGACCGAGGCGAGCGAGGTCGCCGTGGTGGCGGGGAAGCCTGCGGTGAGCGGACGGCCGGTGCCGCCGCGCGAGGTCGGCAGCAGCGAGTGGAGGTACGGGGCCTCGTCGGGGTGCGCCCGGATCTGCTCCCAGCCGAGGCCGTCGACAAGGAAGACGCAGTTCCGGTCAGCGGGTGCCAGTTCCGGGATCGCGGAGATGAAGCCGGGAACTCCCAGTCCGGCGGCGAGCGTCGGCAGCAGGTCGGCGAGCGAACCCGAGCCGTACTCCGGCACCGGGGCGGTGGAGAGGGCGAGCGGAGCGGTGTCGTCCGCGTACGGCCAGTCGGGCAGAGCCATCAGCGGCCGGCCGCCGCGGTCGCCTCGGAGAGCGCCTGGGAGAAGGCGAGGGTCTGGCGGACCGTGTCCGGGCCGTCGCCGGCCTCGCTCACGCGCAGGCTCAGGTCGTCGGCGGTGGAGCTGCCCGTATACCCGTGGTCCGCCTCGCAGTTGGGGTCGCCGCAGGCGGCCGGCTCCAGGTCGAGCCGGGCGACCGCGCCCCAGCCGATGGTCAGGACGACCTCGCGGGGCAGGGTGCCGGGGACGTACTTCTCCGGGTTCGCCACGACCCGGCTGAGCACCACGGAGGAGATCCGGCCCAGCTTCACCGACTCGGTCGACGTGGTGGCGAACGGCGTCGGGGAGCTGCCGTCTGCGGCCTGCTCGTCGGTGTGGCTGACGATGAAGCGGTTGCCCGTCAGGACGAGGACCGTGACATGGCGGCGGACCTCGTTGGAATCGAACGTCGTCTCCTGATGCACCAGGTACGAAGAAACCGGCTCGCCGCCGACAGCGGCCTCCACCGCCTCGGCCACGAGGGCCGGGTAGTAGCCGCTGCGCTCGATCGCCGCGCGGAGCCCCTGGGTCGTTGTACCGGTCTTCGCCATGGGCTCCATCTTAGACCGATGGCGGTGGGGGGAGAGGCCCCCGGAGCAGGGCCTGCACGGGGCCTCTCCCCCGGCGGCATTCGGCGGCCGCTGCCCTCAGCGGCTTGCTCAGGGCAGCTTGCCCTCAGTAGCTGGGAAGGCGGCGCGGGCCGAGGTCGCCGAGTGCGTTCGCCGGCGCGAGCCGTACGGCGGCCCCGAGCACGGAGAGTCCGTTCTGCCCGACCACTACCGGTTCGAGAGCGACGGACACCACTTCGGGGTGGTCGTCCACCAGCCGTGACACACGCAGCAGCAGCTCTTCGAGGGCCGCGGTGTCGACGGGTGCCGAGCCGCGCCAGCCGAACAGGAGGGGTGCGGTCCTGATGCTCCTGATCAGTTCGGCCGCGTCCCGGTCGGTGGCTGGGACGAGACGGTGGGCGGTGTCGCCGAGCAGTTCGGACGGCGCCCCGGCCAGGCCGAAGGAGAGGACGGCTCCGGCGGCCGGGTCGATCGCGGACCGTACGACGGTGTCCACACCGCGCCCCACCATGGACTGCACCACGGGCCGGACCTCGGCCGGGCCGCCCAGGCCGGCGGAGAGTTCGGTGTAGGCGCGGCGCAGTCCCGCCTCGGTCGCGATGTCGAGCCGCACGCCGCCGAGATCGGGGCGGTGGCGCAGGTGGGGTGCCGTGGCCTTGAGCGCGACGGGATAGCCGAGGTGCTCCGCCGCCGCCACGGCGGTGTCCGCGTCCGGGGCGGGACGTGCCGGCAGCACGCGGATGCCGTAGAAGCCGAGGAGTTCGCAGGCGTCGTCCGGCGAGAGGGCCAGGCCGCGTGTGACGTCGACGCGGGCGGTGGCGAGCAGCGCGTCGATCCGGCCGGCGGCCGCGTTCTCGTCGATGTCCTCGTACTCGGGGACCCGGCCGGGCTCGGCGGCCTCGCGGCGCCACTGCGCGTACCGGACGGCCTGGGCGAGCGCGCGGACGGCCCGCTCGGCGGCCGGGTAGGCGGGGATGCCGCGGGTGCGGGCGGCGGGCGGCGCGGCGGGGGTGTCCGCCGGACGTGCCGAGGCGGCTGTATCCGCGGCGCCGGTGTCCGCTGTGTCTGCTTCCTCAGCCGCGTCGGCTGTCTCCGCTGTGTCCGCTGTGTCCGCTGAATTCGCGCCGGCCCGCTGGGCCTCTCCCCCGTCGCTGTCCGGGGTGGCCGTCCCGCGGCGGCCGCGCACCGTGCCGGTGGCCGCCGCCAGGGCCTCGGCGAGACCGCCGATCTCCAGATGCACCACGGCGACCGGCTTGGCGGGGGCGTCCGCGGCCGCTTCGCGCAGGGCGGCGGCCAGCACCTCGCCGTCACCCGACTCGGTCACTCCGTTCTCGCCCACCCAGGGGATCGCCGTGATCAGCACCGCGTCGCAGCCGTCGTCCGCCAGGGCCCGGCCGAGCGCGTCGCGGAAGTCCTGCGGGGTCGCGTCCGTCGTCAGGTCGACAGGCGGGAGCGGACGCAGGCGCTCGGTGAGACAGGCGTCGTACGTCAGCAGGCCGAGCGACTCGGAGTTGCCGAGGATCGCGACGCGCGGCCCTGCGGGCAGCGGCTGGTCCGCGAGCAGCAGACCCGCGTCGACGAGTTCGGTGACGGTGTCGACCCGGATCACACCCGCCTGGCGCAGCAGCGCGGAGACCGTGGCGTCGGGGACCCGGGTGACCGGGACCGCGTGACCGGGCGGGGCACTGCCGCTGTGCCGGGCGCCCTTGACGACCACGACCGGTTTGACCGCCGCGGTGCGCCGGGCGAGGCGGGTGAACTTCCGGGGATTGCCGATCGACTCCAGATAGAGCAGGGCGACATCGGTGTCCGGGTCGTCGTGCCAGTACTGGAGGAAGTCGTTGCCCGACAGATCGGCGCGGTTGCCCGCCGAGATGAAGGAGGACAGTCCGGCGCCGCGCCGGTGCAGCGTGGAGAGCAGCGCGATGCCGATGGCGCCGGACTGGGTGAAGAGTCCGATCCGGCCGCGCGCCGGTGACTCGGGGGCCAGCGAGGCGTTCAGCCTGACCGCTTCCGCGGTGTTGATGAGGCCGAATCCGTTCGGCCCGATGATGCGCATGCCGTACGAGCGGGCCCGGCGCAGCAGTTCGCGCTGGCGCAGCAGCCCTTCGGGCCCGCTCTCCGCGTAACCGGCGGAGATCACGACGAGCCCCTGCACCCCGCTCGCCCCGCAGTCGGCGACCACCTCGGGCACCTGTGCGGCCGGTACGGCGACGACCACCAGGTCGACCGCGTCCCCGGTGGCGGCGATGGACGCCACCGAGCGGTGGGCGGGGGCGCCGTCCACCTCGGCGAGGCCGTCGGGGAAGGCGCGGTTCACGGCGTAGGTGCGCCCGGTGAAGCCGGAGCCGTGCAGATTGCGCAGGACCGCGCGCCCGACCCCGCCGGGGGCGCGTCCCACTCCGACGACGGCGACGGAGCGGGGGGCGAGCAGCCGCTGCACCGACCGTGCCTCCGCTCGCTGTTCGCGGGCGCGCTGGACGGCGAGGGACGCCTCGGTGGGTTCCAGATCGAAGGTGAGGTGGACCGAGCCGTCCTCGAAACTGCGTTGCTGCTCGTACCCGGCGTCCGTGAAGACCTTGATCATCTTGTTGTTGGCGGGCAGCACTTCAGCGGTGAAGCGGCTGACCTCGCGCTCCCTGGCGACCGCCGCGATGTGTTCGAGCAGCGCGGAGGCCACACCGCGCCCCTGGTGCGCGTCCTGGACGAGGAAGGCGACCTCGGCCTCGTGCGCGCCGATCCGGTCGTAGCGGACGGTCGCAATGAACTCGCCGCCGACCATCGCCGCCAGACCCACCCGGTCGACGTAGTCGTGATGGGTGAAGCGGTGGACGTCCTTGGCGGAGAGCCGGGGGTACGGAGCGAAGAAGCGGTAGTACTTCGACTCGGGCGAGACCAGTTCGTAGAAGCTGACGAGCCGGTCGGCGTCCTCGGCGGTGATCGGCCGGATCCGCGCGGTACCGCCGTCGCGCAGCACCACATCCGCTTCCCAGTGGGCCGGGTACTCCTGGTGCGGGTTCTCCTCCAGCGGGGGCTGCATGCTGAAAGCGTACGGGTCGCGGCGGTACGGGGAGCGGTGCAGTCTGGGATCCGGCAGAGCCGTCCCGCGCCCCATCCATCCCACACCGCACCGTGCAAGAATGGTCTAGACAACAGTCGCAGAACTCGAAGGGCAACACCATGGCTGAGCGTCGCGTCAAGGTCGGCTGGACCGAGGGCCTGCACGCCCGGCCGGCGTCCATCTTCGTCCGCGCCACCACCGCTTCCGGCGTCCCGGTGAAGATCGCGAAGAACGGCACCGACCCGGTCAACGCGGCGTCGATGCTCGCCGTTCTCGGCCTGGGCGTGGAGGGCGGCGAGGAGATCGTGCTCACCTCGGACGTGGACGGCGCCGACGCCGCTCTGGACCGGCTGGCCAAGCTGGTCGCCGACGGGCTGGACGAACTCCCCGAGACCGTCTGAGCGAGCGTCCGAACGGGCACCCGGCCCGGGCGACGGGAAGCACGTTCCCGCCGCCGGGATTTCAGCATGCCGGGCCGTGCGACTGCACGGGAACGGCTCAGACGACGATGACCCGGCGCCCGCGCGTGTGACCGGCCCGGCTGTCGATGTGCGCCGCCGCGGCCTCGGCGAGCGTGTACGACTTCTCGACCGGGATGTGCAGCTTTCCCCGCGAGATGAGGCCGGCGGCCTCGGCCAGCGCGTCCGGCACGCTCCCGGCCACGCCGGAGAACCGGACACCGAGCGCGGGCGCACCGAGATCGGCGATGGAGATCACCTTCTGCGGATCCCCGGTCAGCTCGACCAGCTCGCGGATCACCCCCGCACCGGCCAGATCGAGAGCCGCGTCGACCCGGCCGAGCTGCCGCACCCGCTCGGCCCAGCCCTCGCCGTACGTCGTGGCGACGGCACCCAGACTCCGCAGATAGTCCTGGTTCGCGGCCCCGGCCGTGCCGATCACCGTGATGCCGCGGTCGCGGGCGATCTGCAGCACCGCCGAACCGACTCCCCCGGACGCACCGCTGACCAGCAGCGTCTGCCCGGGCCGCACGCCGGTCTCACGGATGATGCGCAGCGCGGTCTCCACCACTGAGGGGTACCCGGCCGCCTCTTCGAACGTCAGCCCGTCGGGCATCGGGGCCCAGGCCGACAGCACGGCGAACTCGGCGTAGGTGCTTGCCCCTTCGCCGAACACGTGGTCGCCGGCCTCGACCCCTTCCACGCCCTCGCCGACCTCGTCCACCACCCCGGCGGCGTCCAGCCCGACCCCGGAGGGCAACTCGGTCGGATGGGCGCCCAGGATCTGGCCTTCACGGACCCGCCAGTCGACGGGATTGACGCCCGCCGCCCGCACGGCGATGCGTATCCGGCCGGGGCCCGCGTGGGGCTCCTCGGCGTCGATGAGTCGCAGGACTTCCGGGCCGCCGAACTCGGCGAAGCTCACTTTCTTCATGTCGCCGAACGTAACACTAACGGTTAGGGTTTAACAACTGTTCCGGATTTGTACCTGATAGCATCAGGGCATGACCGTGCCGCCGGGACGCCGTGAGCGCAAGAAGGCCGCGACCCGCCAGAAGATCGCTGACACCGCCCTGCGGCTCTTCCTGGACCGCGGGTACGACGCGGTGGGCATCCGCGACGTGGCCGCCGAGGCCGACGTGGCTGTCACCACGCTCTTCTCCCACTTCGCCTCGAAAGAGGCCCTGGTGTTCGAGCGGGACGACGACTTCGAGCAGCGCCTCACGCAGGCGGTCACGGACCGGGCGCCGCACGAGCCGCTCATCCCCGCGCTGCGCCGAGAGGTCCAGGCTCTGGTGCGGCATTGCACGGCGGACAGCGCCGCCCCGGTCTGGCACCTGATCGACGGATCACCGGCCCTGCGGGAGTACGAGGAGTCGATGAGGCTGCGTCACGCGGAGTCGCTGGCAACGGCCATCGCCGCTGATCCCGGCCTGTCACAGACCACAACGGCCTGCCGGACGATCGCGAGGTTCGTGATCGACGCCTACTCGCTGGCCCGCGAGGCGGCCGATCCGCAGGCAGCGGTGGACGAGATCTTCCGGATGATCGAGGCGGCCTGGGAGGTCACCTGACCGTCCCACTCTTTCCGGAACCGGGCGCCCGGCACCGGACATCCCGCGACGGGACATCGCATCCGGGCATCAGGCCGGGACATCGCACACCGGGACATCGGAAAAGCCGAACATAAACAGACAGCACGGGACTGAGCGGCGAATACGGCAGAGAGAAAAGCCGGAATTCCCCTTCCCTGTATACGGCAGTACTGTTAATCGGTGATGCTCGCAATGTTTACAGCATGTTGCGAATCCCTCACGCGTCCCTGCTGCCGCAGCCGGTGCGCCGCCGTTGCGCGCTCGGCGTGCACCGCGGTCAGAGCACGGGCCCGCTCCGCGTCGCCGCGCGCCACCGCGTCCACGATCGAGCCGTGCTCGGCCCAGGACACGACAGGGAGGGCCGGCTGGCCGACCGCGTACATCCAGCTGATCTTCTGCCGCAGCTGACCGAGCAGCGTGGTCAGCGCCGAGCTGCCCGATGCCTGCGCCAGCGTCTCGTGGAACCAGCCGCCGAGCGACCGCAGATCCTCGCCCTGGCCGTGCCCGGCCCGCTCCTGACCGAGCCTGACCAGGCCGCGGAGCACCTTCAGATGGGCCTCGGTCCGCCGCTGGGCAGCGCGCGCCGCGCCCATCGGCTCCAGCAGCATCCGTATCTCCAGCAGGTCGGCCGCCTCCTGCTCGGTCGGTTCGGCGACACAGGCGCCCGCATGGCGGCGGGTGACCACGAACCCCTCGGACTCCAGGGTCCGCAGGGCCTCACGGACAGGGACACGGGAGACGCCGTAGCGGCGCGCGAGCACCTCCTCCGTCAGCCGGCCACCCCGCTCGTACACCCCCGAGATGATGTCGTCACGGATTGCCGTGCATACCGAATGTGCGGGAACGCGCATGACCGAACCTCCGCATCGACGCCCGCATTTCGCGGTCCGTACGCACCTGTGCGGCGACTCTATGACAGGGCAGGTTAATTCCCGAAGGCCCCCGGTAAATCATGGATATCTTTTGGCCAGGCAAAAACCGGACGTACGAAGACCGGGCGCGGGGAAGATATCCGTGCGAATGCGAACACCGGAACGCGTGTGGCCGCGGCGCTTGGACGACAGGGCCGGGAGCGCCGGGGCCACACGGGCGGGACAGCCGGGGTCAGACGTTGACGCCGTGTGAGCGCAGGTAGGCGACGGGGTCGATGTCCGAGCCGTAGTCCGGTCCCGTGCGGGCCTCGAAGTGGAGGTGCGGGCCGGTGGTGTTGCCGGTGGCGCCGGAGAGTGCGATCTGCTCGTCCGATGTGACGGACTGGCCGACCGAGACGCCGATGGACGAGAGATGGCCGTACTGCGTGTACGTGCCGTCGTGCATCCGGATGACGATGTTGTTGCCGTACGCACCGCCCCAGCCGGCCTCCACGACCGTGCCCGCGCCGACGGCGTGGACCGGGGTGCCGCTCGCGGCGTGGAAGTCGATGCCGGTGTGGCTGCCGGACGACCAGAGGCTGCCGCCGGTCTTGTAGCCGGTGGAGACATAGGAGTTGGCGACCGGGACCACATAGGCGTTGAGGCGCTTGCGGGCAGCGGCCCGGGCCGCGCGCTGCTTGGCCGCCTTCGCCTCGCGCTCCCGCTCGGCCTTCGCCTTCGCGGCTGCGGCCCTGGCCTTGGCGGCGGCCTTGGCCTTCGCCACGGCCTCGGCGTGGTCGGCCTCGTGCTGCTGTGCGGTGACCTGGGCGGCTATCCGGTCTGCCACGGTGTCACCGACGAGGATGGTCCGGTCGAGACGGGCTTCCTGCGCGGTGGAGACCTGTGCGCTGTCGGCCATCGCCGGGGAGGCGAGGGTGCCGAGAACACCGGCCGTGGCGAGGGTGGCGACTCCGGCGACGCCCGCGGTCCTGCGGGTCAGGTGCTTCGGGGCACGGTGCTTGCCGGTAGGGCGGCTGAACGCCATGAAGAGGCTGGTCCTTTCCTTCCCTCTCGCCTACCGGGTTAGCTGACGGGTTCGGAGCAGGAAGGTCTCCTACGGGCCCGCCCCTGCGGAGCGGCCCCGATTCACCCCAGGGACTGAGTGGGTCCCCGGCTCCCCGGGCTCGCGCCTGACGGGGACTCGGCGATCGCTGCCCGGCGCCGCGGTTGCGGCTTACGTCCGACGGACAGCGAGTGCGACGGTAAGTGGTGCGTCCCGGTTGCGCCAAACAGACAGCGGGTTTTGTCGCACATCCCACAGGCACACGTACGGGCACACCTCCCGGAGGCCGCGCACAGCCCCGGCACGCAGCCGGGGTCCCGGCGGGCGCACTGCCCACCGGGACCCCGCAGATCCGCCCCGGCCGCCCGGCGCACCGGGTCAGCCGGAACTCAGCTCGCGACCACGGTCACTTCGCCGATGCCCAGCGCCCTGACCGGCTCCGCGATCTGCGCGGCATCCCCCACCAGGACCGTCACCAGCCGGTCGTCGGGGAACGCGGAGACCACGGCGGCGGTCGCCTCGACCGTGCCGGTCGCGGCGAGGCGCGCGTACAGCTGTGCCTGGAAGTCGTCCGGCAGGTGCTGCTCCACCTGGTCGGCGAGCGTGGCCGCGACCGCGGCGGCCGTCTCGTACTTCAGCGGTGCGACGCCCACCAGGTTCTGTACCGCGATGTCCCGCTCGGTGTCGGTCAGTCCGTCGGCGGCCAGCGTCCTGAGGACCTTCCAGAGGTCGTCGAGCGCGGGTCCTGTCGACTCGGTGTCCACCGAACCGCTGATGGCGAGCATGGCGGCGCCGGTGCCGTCGGGGGCGGAGCGGAGGACCTGGCTGAAGGCCCGCACGCCGTAGGTGTAGCCCTTCTCCTCGCGCAGGACGCGGTCCAGACGGGAGGTGAGCGTGCCGCCCAGGCAGTACGTGCCGAGGACCTGGGCGGGCCAGACACGGTCGTGCCGGTCGGCGCCGATCCGGCCGATCAGCAGCTGGGTCTGGACCGCTCCGGGGCGGTCCACGACGATGACGCGGCCGGTGTCGTCCGCGGTGATCGGGGGCACCGGCCGGGGCGTGCCCGCGTTGCCCTTCCACTCGCCGAGGCTCTCGGCGAGCACCGCGTCCAGGTCGGTCCCCGCCAGATCGCCGACGACCACGGCGGTGGCTGTCGCCGGCCGTACGTACGCGTCGTAGAAGGCGCGGACGGCGGCCGCGTCGATGCGCGCCACCGTCTCCTCGGTGCCCTGGCGCGGACGCGACATACGCGCGGTGGCCGGGAAGAGCTCCTTGGAGAGCTGCTTGGCCGCGCGGCGGGCCGGGTTGGCCAGCTCGTGCGGGATCTCGTCGAGCCGGTTGCCCACGATCCGCTCGACCTCACTCGGGGCGAAGGCGGGCGCCCGCAGCGCGTCGGCGAGCAGGCCGAGCGCCTTGGGCAGCCGGGAGACCGGCACTTCGAGGGAGACCCGGACCCCGGGGTGGTCGGCGTGCGCGTCGAGAGTGGCGCCACAGCGCTCCAGCTCGGCGGCGAACTCCTCGGCGCTGTGCTTGTCGGTGCCCTCGGAGAGGGCCCTCGCCATGATCGTGGCGATGCCGTCGAGCCCCTCGGGCTCGGCGTCCAGCGGGGCGTCGAGGCTGATCTCGACAGCGACGACCTGCTGTCCGGGACGGTCGCAGCGCAGCACCGTCAGGCCGTTGGGCAGGGTGGAGCGCTCGGGGGCCGGGAATGCCCAGGGCCTGGGGGCACCAGCCTGGGGCTGCGGGTGGAAGGCCATCATCACGGCCGCGGGGTCGGTCACTGGTCCGCCTCTGTGCTCTCGGTGGTCGCGGTGGCTGCGGTGGCCTCGTCGGACCCGCCGTCCGCACTGGTCTCTTCGGGCTCATCGGCGGTGACGGGCTCGTACACCAGCACAGCCCTGTTGTCGGGGCGCAGCCGGGCCTTGGCGACCTGCTGCACCTCGTCGGCCGTGATGTCGAGCACCCGGCCCACCGCGGTCAGCGCCAGCTGCGGGTCGCCGAACAGCACGGCGTACCTGCACAGTTCGTCGGCCCGGCCGGCGACCGTACCGAGCCGGTCGAGCCACTCGCGCTCCAGCTGGGCCTGCGCGCGCTCCATCTCCTCGGCCGTGGGGCCCTCGGCGGCGAAGCGGGCCAGCTCCTCGTCGACGGCCGCCTCGATCTGCGGGACCTCGACACCGCCCGATGTCTTGACGTCCAGCCAGCCGAGCGAGGGAGCGCCGGAGAGGCGCAGCATGCCGAAGCCGGCGGCGACCGCCGTACGGTCCCGGCGGACCAGCCTGTTGTGGAGCAGCGACGACTCGCCGCCTCCCAGGATGGTCAGCGCGATGTCCGCCGCGTCGCACGCGCGGGTGCCGTCCTCGGGGAGCCGGTAGGCGGCCATCAGGGCACGCGAGGGCACTTCCTCGTACAGCTCCTCGCGCACCTCACCGCCGAGGGTGTCGGGCAGCGAGCCGTCCCGCGGCGGCTGCTTGCCGTCGTGGGAGGGGATGGTGCCGAAGTACTTCTCGACCCAGGCGAGCGTCTGCTCCGGGTCGATGTCGCCGACGACCGACAGGACGGCATTGTTGGGCGCGTAGTTCGTACGGAAGAACGCGCGGGCGTCCTCCAGCGTCGCCGCGTCCAGGTCGGCCATGGAGCCGATCGGCGTGTGGTGGTACGGGTGGCCCTCGGGGTACGAGAGGGCGGTCAGCTTCTCGAACGCCGTGCCGTACGGCACGTTGTCGTAGCGCTGGCGCCGCTCGTTCTTGACGACGTCCCGCTGGTTCTCCATCGACTCCTCGTCGAGCGCGGCGAGGAGGGAGCCCATCCGGTCGGCTTCGAGCCAGAGCGCCAACTCCAGCTGGTGCGTGGGCATCGTCTCGAAGTAGTTGGTCCGCTCGAAGCTGGTGGTGCCGTTGAGCGAGCCCCCGGCCCCCTGTACCAGCTCGAAGTGGCCGTTCCCCTCGACCTGTCCGGAGCCCTGGAACATCAGGTGCTCGAAGAGGTGGGCGAGTCCGGTACGCCCCTTGACCTCGTGGCGTGAACCGACGTCGTACCAGAGGCAGACCGCGGCGACCGGGGTCAGGTGGTCCTCGGAGAGCACCACCCGCAGGCCGTTGGCCAGCCGGTGCTCGGTCGCTGTCAGGCCGCCGGAACCGGCCTCGGCTGTGGCCGTGTGACCCATGGGCATGTACGTCCCTTCGATCGCGTGTGTTGACCGCGTTGAAATGCAGTCCTGCCACTGTATGCAAGCCCGCCGACAGCCGGGAGCCATCCCGGTGTGCACGGGTCGCGGTCGGTGTTGTCAGTGGGACAGTCCACAATGGTCGGCGTCAGTACCGGACCAGGCACGTGAAGGAGCCGCAGCAGCGATGGCCCGCCGCAGCACGAAGACCCCGCCGCCGGAGGACTTCGAGGAGAAGATTCTCGACATCGACGTGGTCGATGAAATGCAGGGCTCCTTCCTGGAGTACGCGTACTCGGTGATCTACTCACGGGCTCTGCCGGACGCCCGTGACGGTATGAAGCCCGTACACCGGCGCATTCTCTACCAGATGAACGAGATGGGGCTGCGGCCCGACCGCAGCTATGTGAAGTGCGCCCGGGTCGTCGGCGAGGTCATGGGCAAGCTGCACCCGCACGGCGACGCGTCGATCTACGACGCCCTGGTGCGGCTCTCGCAGCCCTTCTCCATGCGGCTCCCGCTGGTCGACGGGCACGGCAACTTCGGCTCGCTCGGCAATGACGACCCGCCGGCCGCGATGCGGTACACCGAGTGCCGGATGGCTGACGCCACATCGCTGATGACCGAGTCGATCGACGAGAGCACCGTCGACTTCGAGCCCAACTACGACGGCCAGGAGCGCGAGCCCGCGGTGCTCCCGGCCGCCTATCCGAACCTGCTGGTCAACGGCTCGTCCGGGATCGCGGTCGGGATGGCGACCAATATGCCGCCGCACAATCTGGGCGAGATCATCGCGGCGGCCCGCCATCTGATCAAGCACCCGGGCGCCGACCTCGACACCCTGATGCGCTTCGTGCCCGGGCCCGACCTGCCGACCGGCGGCCGGATCGTGGGCCTCGACGGGATCAGGGACGCCTACGAGCGCGGGCGCGGCACCTTCAAGATCCGCGCGACGGCCACCGTGGAGGACGTCACACCGCGCCGCAAGGGCATCGTCGTGACCGAACTGCCCTTCGCGGTCGGGCCGGAGAAGGTCCGTGCCAAGATCAAGGACCTGGTGGCGTCGAAGAAGCTCCAGGGCATCGCCGATCTGAAGGACCTCACCGACCGGGCGCACGGACTGCGGCTGGTCATCGAGATCAAGAACGGCTTCGTGCCCGAGGCCGTCCTGGAACAGCTCTACAAGCTCACCCCGATGGAGGAGTCCTTCGGGATCAACAACGTGGCGCTGGTCGACGGACAGCCGCTGACGCTGGGCCTCAAGGAGCTCCTGGAGGTCTATCTCGACCACCGCTTCACGGTCGTCAGACGGCGCAGCGAGTTCCGCAGGACCAAGCGGCAGGACCGGCTGCACCTGGTCCTCGGACTGCTCGTGGCGCTGCTCGACATCGACGAGGTCATCCGCCTCATCCGGTCGAGCGACAACTCGGCGCAGGCCAAGGAGCGGCTGATCTCGCACTTCTCGCTGAGTGAGATCCAGACGCAGTACATCCTGGACACTCCGCTGCGCCGGCTCACCAAGTTCGACCGGATCGAGCTGGAGAGCGAGCGCGACCGGCTGAACGAGGAGATCGGGGAGCTGACCCGGATCCTGGAGTCCGACGCGGAGCTGCGCAAGCTGGTCTCGGGTGAACTGGCCGCGGTGGCGAAGAAGTTCTCCACCGACCGCCGCACGGTGCTGCTGGAGTCGGCGGGTACCCCGGTCGCCGCGGCCTCGCTGGAGGTCGCCGACGACCCGTGCCGGGTGCTGCTGTCGTCCACGGGGCTCCTGGCGCGTACGGCCACCGCCGACGCGCTCAGCACGGAGGGGCAGAAGCGCACCAAGCACGATGTGGTGGTCTCGGCCGTACCGGCGACCGCGCGGGGCGACATCGGTGTGGTGACGTCGGCCGGACGGCTGCTGCGGCTGGCCGTGATCGACCTGCCGCAACTGCCGGATACCGCGGCCGCGCCCAGCCTCGCGGGCGGCGCGCAGATCGCGGAGTTCGTCTCGCTCGCCGACGGTGAAGAGGTCGTCTGCCTCACCACGGTCGACGAGTCCTCACCCGGTCTCGCGATCGGCACCGAACAGGGCATCGTCAAGCGGGTGGTGCCCGACTACCCGGCCCACAAGGACGAGTTGGAGGTCATCGGCCTCCGGGACGGTGACCGGATCGTCGGCGCGGCCGAGCTGCGCACCGGCGATGAGGATCTGGTCTTCATCACGGACGACGCACAGTTGCTGCGCTATCCGGCCGGTCAGGTCAGGCCGCAGGGCCGCCCTGCGGGCGGTATGGCAGGCATCAAGCTGGCCGACGGGGCCAAGGTGATCTCGTTCACCGCGGTGGATCCGGCGGCCGGCGCTGTGGTCTTCACGGTCGCGGGCTCGCACGGCACGCTGGACGACTCGGTGCGTACGGCGAAGCTGACCCCGTTCGACCAGTACCCGCGCAAGGGCCGGGCGACCGGCGGGGTGCGCTGCCAGCGCTTCCTGAAGGGCGAGGACCTGCTGGTGCTCGCCTGGGCGGGAGAGACCCCGGTGCGGGCCGCCGCCGCGAACGGCGCCCCGGCCGAACTGCCGGAACCGGACCCGCGCCGCGACGGCTCGGGCCTGCCGCTCACCTCGGCGGTGGCGAAGCTCGCGGGCCCGGTGTAGCCCAGAGCTGCGAACGCCGGGCCGGCGGCTCAGCCGGCCCGGCGAACACCGGCCCGGCGCCCGACCGCTCTCCACCAGGCGGTCCGAGCTCAATCGGGCGGCGGCGGCCCGGTGTTCAGTACGGCAGCCCGGCCTCTTCGGTCCCGTCCGGTTCCCCGGGCCCTTCGGAGAGGCCGGGCACATACCGCAGGACGCCCCACATGGATTCGGCCGGGACGTCCTGCGGTGCGTACTCCCGGCAGCCGTCGAGCCGGTCGCGTACCGCCTCGGTGTCGATGCCGGAGCCGATGAGGACCAGCTCGGTGAGGGTCTCCTCGCCCTCCACCCGGGGCGAGGGGTAGAAGCGCAGGAAGTTACCCACCGCGTGCAGGGTGTACTTCTCCGGGTGACCGGGGACTCCGAAGTGGACGAACCCCTTGATGCGGTAGAGGCCGTCGGGCCGTGCGTCCAGGAACTCCATGAGCCGCCGCGGGTTCATCGGCTCGGCCGAGACGAACCCGACGCTCTCGTAGAGCGCGTGCAGATGGCCGTTGTGATCACGGGCACCGTGATCACGACTGCTGTGATCGTGGCCGCTGTGATCGCCGGCGTCCGTGCAACTGCCCGCTTCCGTCGGCGCGGTGTCCGTCCCGGCCGGCTTCCCGTCGTGGCGCAGGTCGTCGTCACGTACGTCGTCGCGCAGGTCGTCATCGTGCAGGTCGTCGTCGCGCAGGTCGTCGAAGGAGAGCTGCCCGACGCGCTCACCGGCCGGTCTGCGGTCGATGAGCAGCCCGGGGTCGATCTGCCCGTACGCGGCGCTGACCACCGGAACCCCGACGGCGTGCTCGCCGACCGCGGCACGGATACGCGCGCGGCCGGCCTCGTCCACCCGGTCGGCCTTGTTGAGGACGACCAGATCGGCGAGGGTCAGATGGCGGTCGGTCTCCGGGTGGCGGCTGCGGGTCGCGTCGAACTCGGCGGCATCGACGACCTGGACGAGCCCCCCGTACACGATGTCCGGATTGCCGCTCGCCAGGATCATCCTGATGAGCTCCTGCGGCTCCGCGAGTCCGCTCGCCTCGATGACGATGACGTCGATCCGCAGGTCGGGTCGGGAGAGCCGGCCCAGATACTCGTCGAGTTCGCTGGTGTCGACGGCGCAGCACAGACAGCCGTCGCCGAGCGAGACCATCGAGTCGACCTGCCCGGCGACGGTCATCGCATCGATCTCGATGGCGCCGAAGTCGTTGACGACGGCGCCGATCCGGGTGCCTCTGCTCTGCCGGAGCAGATGGTTGAGCAGGGTGGTCTTGCCGGATCCGAGGAATCCCGCGAGGACGACTACGGGCACGGGTTTCCTGGACATGGGCACCGATCCTAATCGAGCGGCGCACCGGCCGGACCGGGCAGGGACCGGCCCCCGCCGGCCCCTGCCGGACCCACCCCCGTCGGCACGCCCGCAGGCCGCACCCCGGCCCGCGTAGCGGGTCAGCCGATGGCCGGCACCGGCTGCGGCGGGGGCGGTCCCACATAGCGGGCCGCAGGGCGGATGATCTTGGAGTCCGCCGCCTGCTCCAGGATGTTGGCGCTCCAGCCGATCACTCGCGCCACACAGAAGGTCGGGGTGAACATCTCGCGCGGCAGCCCGCACTGCTCCATGACGACCCCGGCGTAGAACTCGACGTTGGTGTGCAGTTCACGGCCGGGTTTGAGTTCGGCGAGCAGCGCCTCTACCCGCTCCTCGACCTGGACGGCGAAGTCGACGAGCGGCCCGCCGAACCCCAGAGCGATCTCCCGCAGCATCCGCGAGCGCGGGTCCTCGGTGCGGTAGACGGGGTGCCCGAAGCCCATGATCCGGTCGCCCGCCAGCACGCGCTCCCGTATCCACGGGTCGATACGGTCCGGTGTGCCGATGTCGTCGAGGGTGTCGAGCGCCCGGCTCGGCGCTCCGCCGTGGAGCGGCCCGGAGAGGGCGCCGACCGCGCCGGTCAGGCAGGCCGCCACATCGGCGCCGGTGGATGCGATGACGCGGGCGGTGAAGGTGGAGGCGTTGAAGCCGTGGTCGACGGTGGAGACCAGATACTGCTCGACAGCGCGCGCCCGGTCCGGGTCCGGCTCCGAACCAGTGATCATGTAGAGGTAGTTGGCCGCTGCGGGCAGGTCGTCACGCGGCTCGACCGGCTCCAGGCCCTGGCCCGTCCGGTACAGCGCGGCCAGCAGCGTCGGTACGACCGCGCACGCGGTGAGGGTGTCGGCGATCCGGCGGTCCGTGCCGATGTCGTAGACCGGCCGGAATCCGGACTCGGCGCCGAGCAGGGAGAGCGCGGTCCGCAGCCCGGCGAGCGGGCCGGATCCGGCGCGGGCGATGGCAGGCAGTGCCTCCCGGACCCCGTCGGGAAGCCGGCGCAGTGCGGCGGTCCGGGCGGTGAAGGCCTCGCGCTGGGCGGTGTCGGGGAGTTCGCCGTGGACCATCAGGTACCAGACGTCCTCGAGGGTGCGGAGCCGGGCGAGGTCGACCGCCGAGTACTGCCGGTAGTGGTAGAAGCCCTCGCGGCCCCGCACATCGCCCAGTTCGGTGTCCGTGACGACTACGCCCGCGAGCCCTCGTGGGGCGGTGATGGTGGACATGGCTGTCTCCTTGGTCAAAGTGCGCCCCGATGGATGCGCCCCGGCAGGTGTGCCTTCTCGGGTGTGCCTTGTCAGGTGTGCTTCGTGACGCGTTCCCTCTTCATTGATTCGACTGTCCATGATTGACTCAATTCCTGTCAATGTTGATTGAATCAATATAGATACGGTGAACCACATGAGCGATCAACCAGCGGCAGCGGAATCCCGGCGGCTGACCACCAGGGAGGCAGCCGACCGGCTCGGGGTGAAACCGGAGACCGTGTACGCGTACGTCAGCCGTGGCCAGCTCGGCAGCCGCCGCGCACCGGGCGGCCGGGGCAGCACCTTCGACGCCGCCGAAGTCGAGGCGCTGGCCGCACGCGGCGCCCGGCGGGAACCCCAGCCCTCCGGCGCCGACCTCACCTTCCGTACCGGCGTGACGCTGATCGACCCGGACACCGACCGGTACTACTACCGGGGGGTCGACGCGACCGAACTCGCCGGGCGGTACGGCTACGAGGAGGTGGCCGAATGGCTGTGGAGCGGAACACTCCGCCCCGGGGTGCGGTTCACCGCTCCCCCTGAGGCGCTGGCGGCCGGGCGGCGCGCGGTCGGGGCGCTGCCCGCGCACAGCACGGCGATGGACCGGTTGCGGGCGGCGGCCGTCGCCGCGTCGGCGGCCGATCCGCTGCGGTTCGATCTCTCGACGGACGCCGTACTGGGAACGGCACGCGCCCTGATCCCCACGCTGGTGGGCTCACTGCCGGTGAAGGGCGCACCTGGCCAGAACAGCACAGCCGGGGAAGCCAGTACGGACACGGCAGACAGCAAAGACAGTGCAGACGGGGCGGACAGCGCGGGGCTGGCGCCCAGGCTCTGGCGCCGGCTCACCGCACAAGCGCCTGACGACGGCTCACTGGCCGTACTGGAGGCGGCCCTTGTGCTGCTCATCGACCACGACCTGGCGGCCTCCACGCTGGCGACGAGGGTCGCGGCATCCGCCCGCGCCCATCCGTATGCCGTCGTCTCCGCCGGGCTCGGCGCGCTGGAGGGCCCCCTGCACGGCGCGGCCAGCGGACTTGCCCACCGGATGCTGGCGGAGGTGCTGGAGCGGGGCGGGGCCGCCCCGGTCGTCGCCGACCACCTGCGGGCCGGGCGGCGGGTACCGGGGCTCGGGCACCGGCTGTACCGGGGCGAGGACCCCCGGGCCGCGGCGCTCTTCGCGCTGCTCGACAGGGTCCCGGCGGCCGGTCCCGCACTCGCCGCCGCCCGCGACGTAGTGACGACGACGGCCCGCCACACCGAGCTGCACGCCAACGTCGATCTGGCGCTCGCCGTGCTCTCGGTGTCCTCGGGGATGCGCGCCGAGGCAGGGGAAGCGGTGTTCGCCGTGGCCAGGACGGCGGGCTGGATCGCCCACGCCCTTGAGGAGTACACGGAACGGCCGCTTCGGCTGCGCCCGAGCGGCCAGTACAACGGCCCGCGCCCGCCGAAGGCCCTGCCCCTGCCGTGAGCCGCCCCGATGTAACGGTTGGGAACTTCCGGTAGCTCCTCCCGCCCTCTACCGTTCTGCGACATGAGCACCGGACACCCCTGGAAACGTCGCATCGGACTGCCCCGACGGGTGTTCTCCCAGGTGCTGCTGATGCAGCTGGCCATCGCCGGCGGAGTACTCGTCCTGGCCACCGGCCTCTTCCTGCGCCCCCTCGGCGCGCAGCTGGACGACCAGGCCATGCGCCGTGCCCTCGCGATCGCCGAGACCACCGCCTCGCCGCGGCTCGCGGCGGAACTGCTCGCCTCGCGGCCGACAGCGGGCGGCCCCGTCCAGGCCGAGGCCGAACGCATCCGGCGTGCGACCCACGCCGAGTACATCGTGGTCATGGACGTGCACGGGATCCGGTGGTCGCACACCACCCGCTCGGAGATCGGCCGCCCCGTCTCGACGAGCGCCGACGCACCGCTGGGCGGCCAGGAGGTCATGCAGATCGACAGCGGCACCCTCGGCCGGTCCGCCCGGGGCAAGGTCCCGCTGCGCGACAGCCACCACCGGATCGTCGGCGCGGTGTCGGTCGGCATCAGGTACGACAGCGTGCGCGCGAATCTGCTCGCGGCGATCCCGGGGCTGCTCGCGTACGCCGGCGGGGCGCTCGCCGCCGGGGCTCTCGCCGCGTATCTGATCTCCCGAAGGCTCCAGCGGCGGATGCACGACCTTGCGTTCTCCGACATCTCGGGGCTGCTCGCCGAGCGTGAGGCGATGCTGCACGGGATCCGCGAAGGCGTCGTCGCGCTGGACGGCGGCGGCAGGATACGGCTCATGAACGACGAAGCCCAGCGGCTGCTGGACCTCGGTCCCGAGATCATCGGGCTCCCCCTGGCCGAGGCGCTGGGCGAGGGGCGCACCACCGATGTGCTGGCGGGCCGGGTCACGGGCGAGGACCTGCTGGCGGTACGGGGCCGCCGCGTCCTGGTCGCCAACCGGATGCCCACCGACGACGGGGGCGCCGTGGCCACCCTCCGCGACCGGACCGAGCTGGAGCGGCTTGGCCGTGAACTCGACTCCACCCGCGGGCTGATCGACGCCCTGCGCGCCCAGGACCACGAGCACGCCAACCGGATGCACACCCTCCTCGGCCTCCTCGAACTGGAGATGCACGACGAGGCCGCGGAGTTCATCACCGAGGTGGTCGGGGTGCACCGCACCACCGCCGAGCAGATCACCGAGAAGATCCACGATCCGCTGCTGGCGGCCCTGCTGGTCGGCAAGGCCACCGTGGCGGCGGAGCGCGGGGTCACCCTGCGCCTCACCCCGGAAACGCTGCTGCCCGACCGGCTGGTCGACCCGCAGGGCCTGGTGACGATCGTGGGCAATCTGGTGGACAACGCCCTGGACGCGGTATCCGGTTCAGCCGGCGCGCGGGTGGAGGTCGAGCTGGTCACCGAGGGTCATACGGCCGTACTGCGGGTCTGCGACACCGGCGCGGGGATACCGGAGGAGCAGCATGAGCTGATCTTCACGGAGGGCTGGTCGACCAAGAAGCTCCCCGCGCACGGGAAGCGCGGCCTGGGCCTGCCGCTGGTGCGCAGACTCGCCGAGCGGCAGGGCGGCAGCGCCGGGGTCGGGGCCGGCGCCGACGGTGGCGCCGAGTTCACCGTCGTACTCCCGGAAGCGCTGACCGGACAGCGGACGGCGGCCCGGGAGACGGCGGGCTGACTACTGGGCCTCAGCCTGGGCCTTCGCCCCGGCCGGCGTCGCCTCGATCAGGCCTCGGCCTCGGCCTTCACCCCGGCCAGCGTCGCCTCGATGCCGTTGCGCAGCAGCGCCAGTCGGCCGGCGATGATCTCCTCCTCCTTCTCGGGATGCTTCTCGACGAAGGCCTGCAGCGGGCCGGGGGCCTCACCGATCCGCATACCGTGCTCCAGACGGGTGCCGGACCCTCCCGCTACCGGTTCCAGCGTGTACGTCCATATGGCCAGCGGGCCGCCGTCGCGCCGGTCATCGGCGTAGACGACCTCCCACCGGAACGTACGGGGCTCCTCGATCTCCGCGATGCGGCTGACGGTGTGCCACTC
Organism: Streptomyces sp. NBC_00466; assembly: GCF_041433995.1. Lineage (NCBI taxonomy): Bacteria > Bacillati > Actinomycetota > Actinomycetes > Kitasatosporales > Streptomycetaceae > Streptomyces > Streptomyces sp. NBC_00466. The sequence goes on from NZ_CP107896.1 coordinate 983,053, forward strand.
CCCCAGCCCCTCGTTGCGGTTGCGGCCGGAGAAGCACGCGCCGACGGCCGGACCCTCGGCGCCGTCCAGCCACGCCACCTCCTGCAGTTCCGGGCTGTGCCGGGCCGAGGTGGTGATGTCCGACACCAGCCCCCACACCTGCTCCGGTGCAGCGGCGATCTCGATCTGGCACTCGACGTGCGGACCATCGGCAAGACGCATCGTTCAACCTCCGGGGAGCGTTCCGGGCCGCACACAGCCGAGGCTCTGGCTCGGATCCTGGACACGGGATCGCGGCGTCGGCCAGGGTAGTTGATGGCGCTCGCGGCGGTCCCAACGCCCCGGTGGCGACGAGGCCTTGGGCCGCTGTACCGGCGGTGCCGCGGTTCTTCCGCCGACGAGGTACGGCACCCGGGCCGGGACGCCCACAACTGGTGCAGGCGAGCCCGCCCCGGGCCGGGTGGGGTCAGTTCCAGAAGCCCTCGTGGACGGCGCGCGCAGCGTCCATGTCGACGGGTCCGACGACCGGCAGCTCGCGCTGTCCCGCTGTGAAGACGTCACGGCAGGGCAGGGCCATGGTGGGGTTCTCCGGGTTGGCTCCGGTCATGGCCAGCAGCTGGTCCTCGCCGAGTGCGTAGACGACACGGCCGATGTTGGACCAGTAGATCGCGCCGGAGCACATCGCACAGGGCTCGGTGCTGGTGTAGAGGGTGCAGGTGCGCAGGAACTCCGCGTCGTACGCGGCGGTGGACCGGCGCACCAGGTTGGTCTCGGCGTGGCCGGTGGCGTCGCGCTCGGTGGTGACGGTGTTCTCCGCCTCCAGCAGGATCACGCCGTCGGGGCCTGCGAGCACCGCGCCGAAGGGGTGGTTGCCGGCGGCACGGGAGCGCCGGGCGACCGAGACGGCGGTGTGCAGGTGCTGTACGTCGCCGGCGGAAGCGGTCTCTGCGGGGACCTGGACGGTGGTCATACAGGAATCTCCTCAGGGTTGGGGTCGGGGTTGGAGTTGGAGTCAGGGTTGGGGCTGGAGTCAGGTTCGGGGTTGGAGTCGGGTCCGACGGGCCTGCCGGTGCGGGGTGCGCCTGCGCGCCGCAGTACCCGTGCGAGCAGGAGGTGGATGAGCCCGGCCGTGGCAAAGGCGACGGCCGCGGCACAGGGCCCCAGGGCGGGATGGCTCCGGGCGATGGGCCCGGTGAAGACACCGGGCTGGCTCATGAAGGGAACCGCTGCGGCGATACCGAGCAGCCAGGACACGAATCCCGCTCCGAAGCGGCCGGGCCGGCCGCCGGCGGGGGCTCCCGCGAAGAACCGGTGTACGAGCATGACCGCGATCCAGGGCGCGATCCAGTTGCCGAGCAGGATCAGGAAGTTCTGGAACGATTCCCAGTAGTTGCCCTGCCCTGCCGCCCAGCCGATGGCCGAACCGATCGCACCGACGACCAGGACGGCCTGCCAGCGGGCCATCCGTACCCCGACCACCAGCCAGGCCATCGCACCGGAGTAGCAGTCCAGACAGCTGGAGGTGATGGTGGAGATGCCCAGCGCCAGCATCGTCAGCGCCCCGAGTGCGGACGGCAGGACGTGGGTGACGAGGTCGGTGGGGGTGCCGACGAAAGTGAGCGTGCCGATCGCCGCGCCCAGACTCGCGATCCACACCGAGCCGAGCAGTGCGCCTCCGAAGGCGTTGCCGAACAGCTTGCGCGGGGACGTACCGGCCGGCATGTAGCGGGTGTAGTCCGCGGAGTAGGAGGAGAAGCTGAGCGAGCGCGCCGCCTGGACGGCGACCGTGAGCGCGAACGCCCCCGCGAACCCGAGCGGGCCCGCCTTGTGCGCGTCGAAGGACGAGCCCAGGTCGCTCTTGGCGAATCCGTAGAGAGAGACGCCGACGAACAGGAGCGGCAGGACGACCGCCATCGCCTTCTGCACCAGGTGGATGAAGCTGTATCCGAGCAGCGCGATGAGGACCTGACTGACCGTCACGATAGTGAAGGCCAGGCCGAATCCGGCGCCCAGCAGGGACTGCAGGGCGAAGGAGCCGAGTACCGAGTTCACGGCGAACCAGGCGCACGCCTTGAAGAAGACCAGAACTGCGGGGACCGCGCTGCCGAGTCGGCCGAGCGGGCCGCGTGACTGGACGAGCAGCCCCACACCGGCCCGGGGTCCGAAGGTGGACATGGCACCGATCGCGGCGGCGCCGATCGCGCTGCCGAGGACGATCGCCGCGAGGGCCTGCGGCCATCCCAGTCCGAAGGCGGCGGTGGCGAGCAGACCGCTGCTGAGGCTGGAGAACTGGACGTTGGAGCTGAACCAGAGGGTGAACGAGGCGCCGGAACCACCGGTGCGCTCGGCGTCCGGGATCGGTTCGGCCCCGGACGTCTCGACAGTGGTGGCGGCGCGGACGGCACGGGTGATGCGACCGTACTGGGCCATGGGAGCCCCAATCCATCGATCATCGGATTCAACCTGCCCGGACTAGTGCCCGGACAGATGACGGGATTGCTGCAGCACCGGAAGTAGACCAGCGGGCACGGCCGGCGGGGCAGGCTACGAGAGTGGGAATCCCGAGCCGGAAACAGCACCCGGCTCGTACGATCGTCGGAATCAGCGACACCGGAACCAGGGAAGCCCAGAACCAGAAGTCACCATCGGGGAACCGGGAAGTCAGGCGCCCCACCCTGGATCAAGCCCACCGAATCAAGCCCACCGAAGGACACAGAAGGCAGAGTGAGCGTGTGAACGTCGCGGACCTGCTTGACCTGCCGGACCTGCGGCTCGAACTGCTCACCGGGGACGCCGACGCCCTCCGACGGGAGCTGCGCTGGGTGTACGCGACGGATCTGCTGGAGCCCGAGGCGTTCCTGACCGGCGGCGAACTGGTGCTGACCAGCGAGGGCTGGTTCCGGGAGCCCGCCGACTGCGCCCTGTTCGCCGCTTCCCTGGCGGCGGGCGGAGCTGCCGCCGTCATCGCCGGTGATCTGCTGCTCGGCGAGGTACCGCCCGCCCTGGTCGAGGCGTGTGCCCGCCACGGTCTCCCTCTGCTCGCGGCTGCCGCCGAGGTGTCGTACAGCAGCCTTTCGCGCACCGTCATCGACCGCATCAACCGCGAACGCGGCCAGGAGCTCGGCGAGATACTCGGCCGCCACCGGCGCCTCGTCCAGGCCCTCATCGACGGCGCCGACCTCGGCGGACTCACCGCCATGCTGGCCACCGAACTGGGCCGCGACTGCTGGGTCCTCTCACCCGCCGGCCGCCTCCTCGCAGGGTCGCCCACCGCGCTGCCGGTCCGGGGCCGCACGGCGCTGAGCGCGGCCGCCCTGAGCGCCGGACGGCTCCCCGCTACGGTGAAAGCCGACACGGTGAAAGCCGACGCACCACAGGCCGGCCCCGCCTCAGCTGCGGACCGCCGGCAGGCTGCCGCGCGCTACACCGTCCTGGCGATCGGCCGGCGCGGCAGCGGCGGCGGGCACCTCGTGGTGGCCGGAGAACTCCTGGCCCCCGAGGACTTGGAATCAGCCGTCCAGACGGCCGAACTGCTCGCGCTGGGCGGGGCCCGACGGGACGAACGTCGCCGCACCGAGCAGCGCTTCTTCGCCGAACTCGTCGCGCTCGCCGAGTCCGGCGCACCGGCCGCGGTGCTGGCACCCCGGCTGCGCGCCGCCGGGCTGGCGGTCCAGGGCCCCTACCTGGTCATGACCGCCATCAGCCGGGGGAGCCTGCGGCCCTGGGACCTGGCCGCCGACCTGATCGAGAGCGCGCTCGACCACGACCCGCAGGCCCGTACCGTCGTCGCCGGCGACCACAGCGGTCTGACCGTCCTCGCCTCGCTCGGCGACACGATCGACGACGACCTGAAGCTGGCAGAGCTGCTGCGCGAGCGCTTCACCGCGCTCGCGGGCGCAGCCGAGGGCGGCCGGATCTCGTTCGGCCTCAGCGGCACCGTCGCCACGCCGGACGACATTCCCCGGGCCCTGGAAGAGGCCCGGCACGCCGGACACCTGGCCGGACTGGGATCCAAGCAGCTCTCCCTGGTCACCGCCCGCGACCTCGACTCGCACCTCCTGCTGCTCGCCGGAGTGCCGGTCGAGATCAGACGGGCCTTCCGCAGACGGCTCCTCGGGCCCCTGGAGGAGTACGACCGCACCCACGGCGCGGAGTTCCTGCGGACCCTCGAAGCCTTCCTGGAACACAACGGCGCCTGGCGCACCACAGCCGCCGGACTCCACATCCACGTCAGCACCCTGCACTACCGCATCGGCCGCATCGAACAGCTCACCGGCCGCGACCTCTCCCGCGCCCGCGACCGCGTCGACCTGCACCTCGCCTGCGCCATCACCGACACCACGTCCTGAAGAGCCGTCGCACCACGGTCACTGATCCCTCGGCACCGGTCGTCCAGCGGGGCTCAGCGGACCTCAGCGGGCTTCAGCCGACTCAGTGGGCCTTCTTCGCGAACTCCGTCGTGTACGTCTTGGACAGGTCCACCGTGGCGTTCTTGAGGTTGGGGTTGAACGCCTTGAGCACCTTCTCGACCGTCTCGGGGCCGTTGGCCGGCATCACACCGTCCTTGGTGAACATCGGCAGGGTCGCCTTGATCGACTGCGCGTAGAGGCCCTTGCCGCCCTGGGCGTAGTCCGCAGGCATCTTCGCGGCGATCTCCTCGGGCGAGTGCGACGACATCCATTTCAGGGTCTTCACGAACGCGTTGGCCAGCTTCTGCACCGCCGGCTTGTGACCGTCGACCCAGTCGGCGTTCATGTAGAGGCTGGACGAGGGGTAGGGGCCGCCGAGCGCCGCCTGCGAGCCCTCGGGGGTGCGCATGTCGACAAGGACCTTGCCGAGCTTCTGGTCGATGATGTTCGCGACCGTCGGGTCGGTCGTCATACCGCCCTGGATCGAGCCCTGTTTGAGCGCGGCGATGAACGTCTGCCCCGCGCCCACGGCGACGGGTGTGAAGTCGCTGCTCTTCCCGCCCGCGCGGACCGCCAGGTACTTGGTGAGGAAGTCGGTGGACGAACCGAGGCCGGTGACGCCCAGCTTCTTGCCCTTGAAGTCCTTGGGTCCTGTGAGGGATCCGGCGGCCTTGTTGGAGACCACCTCGACCTCGCCGGGCGCATGCGAGAACTGCACTACCGACTCCACGTACTTGCCCTTGGTCTGGAGATCGAGGGTGTGGTCGTAGAAACCGACGGTGCCCTGAACGTCCCCGGAGACCAGCGCGGTCTCGGCCTGGACCCCCGCGGGCTCGGTCAGCAGCGAGACGTCGAGGCCCTCGTCCTTGAAGTATCCGAGCTGCTGGGTGAGCATCGCCGGCAGATAGATGACCTTGTCCAGGCCGCCCACCATGATCTTGATCTTGCCGGTGTCCTTGCCCTCACTCGGGGAGCCGCCGCCGCAGCCGGTGAGCGCGGTCAGCGCCAGCACACCTGTCACCGCGACTGCCGAAACTCTGCTGATGCTGCGCATGTTCATCACGTCCCTGTGATTTGTACGGAATTGCTCTGTAACGAATTGCCAGGAGGGCCGGGTCCGGGTCCGGTTCCCGTTCCGGTTCTTGTTCCGGAGGTGCCGGGTCCGCGAGCAGCCGGCAGTGCAGCGCCCTCAGCGCTCGCTCCCCGCATCCACCGGCCGCCACCTGAACAGCCGCCGCTCGCCGAAGGTGAGCAGGCCTTCGGTGATCAGAGCGACGATCGCGAGGATCACCATCGCCGCGTACACACCGGCGGCGTTGAAGGTTCCCTGGGAGGCGGATACCAGCAGTCCGAGGCCCTTGGTCGCGCCGATGTACTCGCCGACGATCGCGCCGATGAGGGCGAAGCCGAAGCTGACGTGAAGGCTGGTGAAGATCCAGGAGGTGGCGGAGGGGATGACCACCTGGAAGGTGACACGCCGGTTGCTCGCGCCGAGGATCCGGGCGTTGGCGACCAGGTTGCGGTCGACTTCCCTGGCGCCCTGGAAGGCGTTGAAGAAGACGGGGAAGAAGACCAGCACCACGGCGGAGGCGACCTTCGAGGCCGGGCCGAGCCCGAACCAGATGAGGAAGACCGGCGCCAGCACGATACGCGGAATGGCGTTGAGGACCTTGATGTACGGGCCGAGCACATCGGAGAGGAACCGGATGCGGCCGAGGGTGATACCCAGGACCACACCGGCGATCACACCGACGACCCAGCCGAGCAGTGCCTCGTACATCGTGTACCAGATCTGTTCCCAGAGGGATCCCTGGGCGGTGCCGTGCAGCGCCCACTCCCGTATCTGGTCCCAGATCTTCGACGGCATCGAGAAGTTGAAGGGGTCGATGACCTTGGCGCGGGCCAGGATCTCCCAGAGGGCGATCACCGCGATCAGCAGCAGTGCACGGGTCACGTACACCACCGCGCGGCGGTTGCGGGCGGCACGCTGACGCTCCTCGGTCCGGCCGGTCCTCTTGTCGAGGGTGGCCACCGGGCCGACGGACGACAGGGTGGTGGCGCCCGGTACGGGCTCCGTCTCAGGCGGCATCAGCGGCACCTCGCTCACGGGTGATACGGACTTCCTCGCCCAGCGAGGCCCAGATCTCGCGGTAGATCTCGACGAACCGTGGTTCGAGCCGCACCGCCTCGACCTTGCGGGGCCTGGGCAGATCGATCTCGAAGACCTGTTTGACGGTCGCCGGACCGGCCGTCATCACCACCACCCGGTCGGCGAGCGCGATCGACTCCTCCAGGTCGTGGGTGACGAAGACGACCGAAGTACCGGTGCCCGCGCAGAGTTCGAGGAGTTCGTCGGACATCAGCGCCCTGGTCTGGACATCGAGCGCGGAGAACGGCTCGTCCATCAGCAGGATCTCGGGGTCGTTGACAAAGGTCGCGGCGAGCGCGACCCGCTTGCGCTGGCCCCCGGAGAGCTGGTGCGGGTAGCGGTCCTCGAACGAGGAGAGGCCGACGCGGGCCAGCCACTCGCGGGCCTTCTCCTTGGCCTCGGCCTTCGGTGCGCCGCGGAAGCGCGGGCCTGCCATCACATTGGACAGGACGGTCCGCCAGGGGAAGACGGCATCCTGCTGGAAGACGAATCCGACCTTGTCGCCGATGCCCCGGACCGGCTCGCCGGCCACCAGCACCTCGCCCTCGGTGGGCTCTTCCAGGCCGCTGACCAGGGTCAGCGTGGTCGACTTGCCGCAGCCCGTGGGGCCGACGACCGCGACGAACTCACCGCGCCCCACGGTGAGATCCAGGTCCCGCACCGCGGTGTGCGGCACCCCCGACGGGGTCTGGAAGACCTTGCTGGCGCCCCGCAGCTCAATGGCGGGGCTCGTGTCTGTGCTCATGAACCGGGACCGTAGATGTGGCACACAGCACAGCGGCAGCCTTGTGGGCGCAAGGCAGTCTTCTGCCTGCAAGAGACTGTTGTGCTCGTTTTGCGCGCGCTACAACTACGTGGTTAACAAGAACGTCTCAGACCGGTCATGACAGAGAGCAGCCCGATGATTGATGTATTGGTGGTCGATGACGACTTCCGTGTCGCTGAGATCAACGCTGCGTACGTGGGGAAGGTTCCCGGATTCCGCGTCGCGGCCCGTGCGCACAGCGCCGCCCAGGCCATGGCCGCACTGGAACGCGAACGCATCGATCTGGTCCTGCTCGACCACTATCTGCCGGACGAGACGGGGCTCTCCCTGGTCCGGCGGATGCGGGAACTGGGCCACCACACCGACGTGATCATGGTGACTGCGGCCGGCGATGTGGCAACCGTGCAGGCCGCCATGCGCCATGGCGCCCTGCACTACCTGGTCAAGCCGTTCACCTTCTCGGTGCTGCGGTCCCGGCTCGAGGGCTACGCGGCACTGCGGCGCACCGTGAGCCGCGTCGGGGGCAGCGGGCAGAGCGCGGGGCAGGAACAGGTCGACCGGATCTTCGGCGCGCTGCGGACCACCGGGCCCGCAGCGTCCTCGGGGCTGCCGAGCGGGCACTCCGTACCGACATCCGACCTGATCCGCGAGGTCCTGACAGGCGCCCGGCAACCGCTGTCGGCGCACCAGGTGGCCGCCCGGACGGGGCTGAGCCGCTCCACGGCACAGCGCTACCTGCGCCAGCTGGAACAGACGGGGCGGCTCAGACTGACCCTCAAGTACGGGGACACGGGGCGGCCCGAGCACCGCTACGCCTGGGCCGCGCCCGGATCAGACGGCCCCGGCACCGGTGAGTGACCGCACTTCCGTCTCGGCGTGCCGGGCGGCGTCCGGCGGTTCGGGCGAGGTGACCGTACCGAGCCATCCCGCGAGGAAGCCGAGGGGGATGGAGAGCAGGCCAGGATTCTCCAGGGGGAAGAACTGGAAGTCCATGCCGGGGAAGAGCGAGGTGGGGCTCCCGGAGACGACCGGCGAGAGGACCACCAGGACGACCGCGGGGATGAGCCCTCCGTACACCGACCAGACCGCGCCGCGCGTGGTGAAGTTCCGCCAGAACAGCGAGTAGAGCAGCACCGGGAGATTGGCCGATGCCGCGACGGCGAAGGCCAGCCCCACCAGGAACGCGACGTTCAGGTCCTTCGCCAGCAGGCTGAGCCCGATGGCCACGGCTCCGATTCCGGCTGCCGCGACCCGGGCGACGGCCACCTCGCTGCGCTGCTTGGCACTGCGGCGTCCGAGGGTCGCGTAGAGGTCGTGGGCGACGGAGGCCGACGAAGCCAGCGTGATCCCTGCGACGACGGCGAGGATGGTGGCGAAGGCCACGGCGGCGACCACGGCGAAGAGGACCGTCCCTCCGGTCGACCCCGCTCCCCCGCCGACCTCCAGAGCGAGCAGCGGTACCGCGGTGTTCCCCGCCGGGTTCGACGCCCGCACCCGGTCGGATCCGACGAGCGCGGCCGCACCGAAGCCGAGCACGATCGTCATCAGGTAGAAGCCTCCGATGAGCCCGATCGACCAGACGACGGAGCGGCGGGCGGCGCGGGCGGTGGGCACGGTGTAGAAGCGCGACAGGATGTGCGGCAGCCCGGCCGTTCCGAGGACGAGCGCAAGACCGAGGCTGATGAAGTCGATGCGGGAGGTCCAGTCCCCGCCGTACTTGAGTCCGGGAGCCAGGAACTTCATGCCGTGGCCGCTGCGGTGCGCGGCTGACTCGAGCAGCTGGTTGAAGTCCCCGTGGAAGCGCACCAGGACGAGCACCGTGAGCAGGATCGATCCTGTGATCAGCAGGACGGCTTTCACGATCTGGATCCAGGTGGTGGCCCGCATCCCGCCGAGCGTCACATAGATCACCATCAGCGCCCCGACGCCGATCACGGCCCAGGTCTGGGCCGCGCCGCTGTTCCCGCCCAGGAGGAGCGATACGAGGCTCCCCGCACCGACCATCTGCGCCACCAGATAGAGCACCGACACCGTGACGGATGACGAGCCCACCGCGATCCGCACCGGGTGTTCGCTCATCCGGGCCGCCACGACATCGGCCAGCGTGAACCGGCCGCAGTTGCGCACCAGTTCGGCCACCAGAAGCAGAACGACCAGCCAGGCGACGAGGAAGCCGACCGAGTAGAGCATGCCGTCGTAGCCGAAGAGCGCGATCAGTCCGGAGATCCCGAGGAAGGACGCCGCTGACATGTAGTCGCCGGCGATGGCGAAACCGTTCTCCATCGGGGAGAAGAGGCGCCCGCCGACATAGAACTCCTCCGCCGAACCATGCCTGTTGCGGCTCACCCAGGTGGTGATCGCGAGGGTGGCCGCGACAAAGACGCTGAACAGCAACAGTGCCAGGGTCTGGTGCTGCGTGGTGATCACGTTGCTGCTCAACGGCTGATCCCTCGTGTCAATTCCTGTGTGTCCCAGCGGAGATCGAGCGCCGCCCGGTCCCTGCGGAGCCGCGCGTGACGGGTGTAGGCCCAGGTGAGCAGGAAGGTGGAGAGGAACTGCCCGAGCCCCGCCAGCATCGCCACATTCACCGCTCCGGCCACCGGGCGCGCCATGAACCCCGGTGCGGCCGTGGCCATGACGACATACGCGAGGTACCAGGCGAAGAACGCGCACACCGCGGGGACGACGAACCTCCGGTAGCGGCTGCGCACTTCCTGGAAGGCAGCGCTGCTCTGCACTTCCAGATAGATGTCGGCCGCGCTGCGTCCCTGCTCCGGGGCGGCCTGCGCCGGTACAGCCGCGGGGACACCGGTGGCGTCCAACTCGCCCCAGCCGGAGGCCAATGAGTCGTACCAGGGGTCGTCCAACCGCACCTCAGCGGCGTCGAGCCCGTCGTCCTTCTCCACCGAACACCCTCTCCCTGTGCGCGACCGCTTCAGCCGCGTGCCCAAGGATGGGTATTTCGCAGGACATCCGAACCCTTATCGCCCCCTCTTCACCCCTTTAGGTGATGGCCCGGGCAACGGCCTAGGTGAGGGGTATGCCCGGCGGCAGGGCAAGACCGTGCCGGTAGGCATAGCGCACGGCCTGCGCCCGGTCCCGTATCCCGGTCTTGGCGAAGAGATTGTTGATGTGCGTCTTCACGGTGGCCGGCGAGATGTGCAGCGAGCGGGAGATCTCCGAATTGGAGAGCCCTTCCGCGATAAGGGCCAGGATCTCGGCCTCCCGGGGGGTGAGGCCGTCGGGCAGCTCCACTGCGGTCCGCGGGGCCGGCGCGGGCGGCGCGGTGACCCGCTCGACGAGCAGCCGCTGCACGCTCGGCGAGAGCCCGGCCTGTCCGGCCATGACGTCCTCGATGGCCCGGACGATCTCCTCGCCACCGGCGTCCTTGGTGAGGTACCCGCGCGCCCCGGCCTGCAGCGCGGGAAAGAGCGAGTCGTCGTCGGAGAACGTCGTGAGCACCACGACCTGAGTGGACGGATACTGCTCGCGGATACGACGGGTCGCCTCCACCCCGTCGCAACGGGGCATCCGCAGATCCATCAGGACCACGTCGGGGGCGTGTTCACCTACGAGGGCGACGGCCTCCACTCCGTCCCTGGCCGCTCCCACGACCTCGACCCCGGGCAGCAGCCCCAGCAGCATCACGATGCCTTCACGCACGACGGACTGATCGTCGGCCACCACCACCCGTGCCGTCATGCCGGCACCCTCAGCCGTACCAAGAAGCCCTCCTCGTCGGGTCCAGCCTCCAGCGTCCCGCCGAGCAGCTCGGCGCGCTCCCGCATTCCGACCAAACCGTATCCCGAGCCACTGACAGCGAGCTCATCGACCACTTTGCCCGGACCCGAGTCCCGTACTTCCAGGGTGAGTTCCTCCGGCAGGTACTCCAGCCGCAGCCGGACCTCAGCACCCGGAGCGTGCTTGCGCACATTCGTCATCGCCTCCTGCGCCACCCGCCGCACGGTCTGCGAGGCCTCGGCGGGCAGCTGTCTGCGGTCCCCCTTCACCACGAGCCGCGAGCTGCCCGCCACCTCCTCCAAGAACTCCTCCACCGGCGTCATCTCACCGCGCAGCGCCGAGAGCGCCTGCCGGGTCTCGACGAGCCCCTCACGGGCCATCCTGCGCGCCGCCACCACCCGTTCCAGGATCTGGTCCCGTCCCGCGTCGCGCTCGATCAGCAGCCTGGCCGCCTCCAGATGCACCATCTGCGCGGAAAGACTGTGGGCGAGAACATCGTGGATCTCCCTGGCGATACGGGAGCGCTCGGCCAGCGCCGCGGACTCCGCCTCGGCCGCCAGGGCCGCCCGCTCCTGCACCAGCAACCGCTGAGCGCTGCCCCTGGCCTCGGCTTCGAGCCGCATCACGTAGCCGAAAAGAGCCAGCCCAGTGGTGGTCACGGCGGTTGTCAGCCACTGGCCGTCGCTGAGCAGGGCGTATGCCCCGAGAGCGGCAGCCGTGCAGGGCAGGGCCGTCAGGAGCGGCAGCCGCTGCAGTGCCGTGACGGCGCAGCCGCACCAGAGGACGGCGGCAGGAGCGGAGAACCCCGTCTGCTGTGCCAGGAGGGCGACGCCCAGCAGAACCGCGAGCAGCGCCACAGACGGCCACAAGCGGTGCTCCAGGCTGGTCCGGAAGAAGGCCCAGGCCGCCCCCACGCATACGGCCAGGCCGGACACCGCGGCGGCCAGCACCCACGTGTCGCCCACCTTCACGGAGGTGCTCCACAGGAGTACGCCCAGAGCGATGCACCGCACGGCCCAGGTGAGCGAGCGCCGCGCACTGGTCAGATCTGCCCGGGAAAGGGCCTCCCGGGAGGGCCAGCTCGTCCAGGCGCCGGGCGTCATACGCGGTCCTTCCTTGCCCCTCCGGGCGATGCTGCGGCAGGGACACCGTACGACGGGTGTATTCGCCCGGCCCGCCATGCAAGCACCCCGGCCCGTACGAGCAGGGAGGACGCCAGCGCGAGCAGCATCGCCCCGGTCCCGAGCCTCACTCCGGCCAGCGCGCCGAGCCCCGCCACCCCGAACCTGAGGATCAGCCCCACTATCCAGACGGCCGCCGTGGCCTTGGTACCCCTGGTCCAGACCGACCCGTCCGGCTCGCTCCACACCTTGGTGGTCCATGCCCAGCCCGCGCCCATGACCAGGCCGGTTATCAGTTCGGCCCCGATCAGCAGGACGGACAGAGCCGTGTGATGCGCGTCGAGCAGGCCGTGCTGGCGCAGGGCGACGAAGACCAGGATGGCGGGCAGCAGCCACCAGCGCTTGTCGTGATTGACCTGCTGGGGACGGAACTGCCGCACGAGCACCAGGGCGATGACTGCGACAGCCACCGCCACGTCGGTGAGCGTGGACGCTGACATGGGGGCCTCCGGTGAGCGGGGAAGGTTGACGCCTTCGACGCTACGGAAACGCGCGGGTCAGCAGATCGGAGCAGAGGTGGACCCTGGGTGGAGCTTGCGGCTCCACCCACGGGTGGAGACCCCGTGGGTGGAGCAGAGCCGGTGGGTGACTCGGCGCCTGCGGGCGGCAAGCGCCGGCGGGTGGCTCAGGCGTCGATCCGCGAGCGGTCCAGCGTCGCGGCCGAGCTGGTGATGAACTCCTTGCGGGGCGCCACCTCGTTGCCCATCAGCAGGTCGAAGACCTGCTCCGACGACTCCAGGTCGCCGATGTTGATCCGTCGCAGCGTACGGAACCGCGGGTCCATCGTGGTCTCCGCCAGCTGATCGGCGTCCATCTCGCCCAGCCCCTTGTAGCGTTGGATCGAGTCCTTGAAGCGGACGTTCTTGCGCTGGAATTCCAGCAGCTTCTGCCGCAGCTCGTTGTCGGAGTACGTGTAGACGTACTTGTCCTGGCCCTTCTTGGGCTGGACCAGCTCGATGCGGTGCAGCGGCGGTACCGCGGCGAAGACCCGGCCCGCCTCCACCATCGGCCGCATGTACCGCTGGAAGAGCGTCAGCAGCAGGATACGGATGTGCGCGCCGTCCACGTCGGCGTCGACCAGCAGGACGATCTTGCCGTACCGCGCCGCGTCGATGTCGAAGGTCCGCCCGGAGCCCGCTCCTATGACCTGGATGATGGCGCCGCACTCGGCGTTCTTCAGCATGTCCGAGACCGACGCCTTCTGGACATTCAGGATCTTGCCCCGGATGGGCAGCAGCGCCTGGAATTCTGAATTCCGGGCGAGCTTGGCCGTACCGAGCGCTGAGTCCCCCTCGACGATGAAGAGCTCGCTGCGCCCCACGTCGTCACTGCGGCAGTCGGCGAGCTTCGCCGGCAGCGACGAGGACTCCAGGGCGGTCTTACGGCGCTGGGCGTCCTTGTGCTGGCGGGCCGCGATCCGGGTACGGGCCGCCGCGACGGCCTTCTCCAGTACCGCACGTGCCTGCGCCTTGGAATCGCGCTTGGTGGAGGTCAGGAAGGCCTTGAGCTCCTTGGCGACGACGTTGGACACGATCCGGTTGGCGGCGGAGGTGCCGAGCACCTCCTTGGTCTGGCCCTCGAACTGCGGCTCGGCGAGGCGCACGGTGACCACGGCGGTCAGCCCCTCCAGCGCGTCGTCCTTCACCACGTCGTCCTCGGCGACCCGCAGGAGCTTCGCCGACCGCAGCACCTCGTTGACCGTCCTGGTCAGTGAGCGCTCGAAGCCCGACACGTGCGTGCCGCCCTTGGGCGTCGCGATGATGTTGACGAAGGACCTGACCGTGGTGTCGTAGCCGGTGCCCCAGCGGAGCGCGATGTCCACGCCGAGATCACGGGTGACCTCGGTCGGGGTCATGTGGCCGCGGTCGTCCAGGACCGGGACGGTCTCCTTGAAAGTGCCCTGCCCGGACAGCCGCTGCACGTCGCAGACGGCCTTGTCCTGGGCGAGGTACTCACAGAATTCGCTGATGCCCCCGTCGAAGCGGAACGTCTCCTCGGTCTTCCCCGCACCGTCGAGGCCGCGCTCGTCGCGCACCACGAGAGTCAGCCCGGGTACCAGGAACGCCGTCTGGCGGGCCCGCTGGTACAGGTGGTCCAGGGAGAGCTTGGCGTCCTTGAGGAAGATCTGGCGGTCCGCCCAGTACCGGACACGGGTGCCCGTCCTGGCCTTGGGTACGCGCTTGCCCTTGAGCAGCCCGTTGGCCGGGTCGAAGGGGCTGTCGGGGCCCGTCTCGGTGAAGATCCCGGGGACGCCCCGGCGGAAGCTGATGGAGTGGGTGGCGCTGCTGCGGTCGACCTCGACGTCCAGCCGGGCGGAGAGGGCGTTGACGACGGAGGCGCCGACGCCGTGCAGCCCGCCGGAGGCCGCGTACGAGCCGCCGCCGAACTTTCCGCCGGCGTGCAGCTTGGTCATCACGACCTCGACGCCCGAGAGCCCGGTCTTGGGCTCGACATCGACCGGGATCCCCCGGCCGTTGTCCCGGACCTCGACGGAGCCGTCCTCGTGGAGGATCACATCGATGTGGTCGCAGTAGCCGCCGAGAGCCTCGTCGACCGAGTTGTCGATGATCTCCCAGAGGCAGTGCATCAGACCGCGGCTGTCGGTGGACCCGATGTACATGCCGGGCCGCTTCCGGACCGCTTCGAGCCCTTCGAGTACGAGCAGGTGCCGCGCGGTGTAGTTGGAGCCGTCACGGTCTGCACCGCTCAGCAGCGCAGTGGAAGGCACGGACGTATCGGCGGTCACGCGGTTCGCTCCTCGCTGAATTTATTTTGGGGCCCAATGGGTAAGGGCCGGGCGTCGGTCGCCCGTCAGAGCCTACCGAGCCCTGGTAGAGCCGTTGTTACGCCACCCTAGAAGAGACGGGGCGCCAAACCCGCACCGTACACCTGTTCGATAGCTCGATGGAGTGAAGCACACATCACGTTCCCTTCCAGGCATGAACCATTTAGGCTCCGGGCACGTCCTCATCAACAACCGGCAGCCAGTCGGGAGGATCGACCGAAGACAAGCAACGCGAAACCGTAAAGCCACCGCAATACGGCTTATTCGCCGCCAACCGGCAACAGACAGCCACCTTGACAAAAAGTTTCAAGGAAAAGCCACGAGCGGGAACGTTTTGGGCCTGGTTGGATGTTGACCCTGGTACGACAGCTCGTCGAGCTAGAGAAGAGGCGACGTGACTACTGTTCTGACCCCCGCGAGCCCGCTGACGGCCGCTGACCGCTGCGACCGATGCGGCGCCCAGGCATACCTGCGCGTTGTCCTCACCAGCGGTGGCGAACTGCTCTTCTGCGCCCACCACGGTCGCAAGTTCGAGCCAGAACTCAAGAAGATCGCCGCGGACATCCAGGATGAGACGGATCGCCTGACGGCCGTCCCGAGCCATTCCGAAGAAGAGGACCGCTGACACCTCGCACCCACCGACGAGCCAAGGACCGGTATCAGCCCGGTCGACGGGCGGCCCCGCCTGCATCCACAGGAGAGGCCGCCCGTTCTCATGCCCGGACCCGGAGAGCACCGGCCCCCAAGGGCGCCAACGGGCCCTGACGCGTCACGTGCGGCGCCAGAGCCCCCTCACCAGCGTGTCCGTCGCCGGAGCGGCCGGCACGCCGCCACGGCCGCCGCCAGGCGTCCTCCGTCAGCTGTGCGACGCCACGGCCTGGGCCATCGCGGACATCCGTGTGTAGACGCCGGGGCTCTTCGCCCGGCCGCAGCCCGCGCCCCACGAGACCAGACCGATGAGCCGCCCCCGAGCGACCAGCGGTCCCCCGCTGTCGCCCTGACACGCATCGTGACCGCCCTGGGGCTCGCCGGCGCACAGCATGGTGTCCGCCTGGAAAGTACCGCTCGACGACCCGGGGTAAGCGGACGCGCACTGCGCGTCCGGCAGTACCGAGACACGGGTGGCGTGCAGCCCCGACGGGTAGTCTCCCGTGCCGGCCGTGTCCCCCCAGCCGTAGACGGTCGCCTCCGTGCCGGGCTCCTCAGCCGGGTCGTGCGGATCGGCGATTCCGATCGCGTACGAGCGTGGCAGCGCCCGGGAAAGCCTCAGCACGGCGAGATCTGCCGCATTGCTGACCCGGTCGTACCGCGGGTCGGTCCAAGTGGACCGCACCCGGATCTCGCGGCCGTCCGATGTGCGCAGGTCGCTGCGGCCCGCGACGACCGACAGATCATGCACTTGGCCCAGTGGAGCTCCGAGGACTTCCTGGCTCAGACAGTGGGCCGCCGTCACCACCGCCCGCGGTGACACCACCACTCCCCCGCAGAACTGGCCCGCCCGGCCCCCTCCGAAGCGCTCACGGCTGGATACCGCGACCACCCAGGGGCTGTCGGTCACGGACACCCCCTGGCCGCCGATCACCGCCCCAGCGGCGGCGGACGCGGACCCGGGCACGCCCAGCGGCAGTGCTGTCACGGCCAGCGCCAGCACGCCTGTCAGTGCTCGGACGATAGGACGACACATACGACTTCCTGACTCTCCAGTGAACTTGTCTCACTCAGAGTGAATCAGCCTCGTGGCACGTACACCCACACAGGAAACGAGAAGCGGGTCCGCATCTCTCGTTACGGAGAGATGCGGACCCGCTTCGGCGCGTCCTGTGGCGGACCGACGGACTAGTCGAGGTAGTCGCGCAGTACCTGCGAACGCGACGGGTGACGCAGCTTCGACATCGTCTTCGACTCGATCTGGCGAATTCGCTCACGCGTCACGCCGTAGACCTTGCCGATCTCGTCCAGCGTCTTCGGCTGGCCGTCGGTGAGACCGAAGCGCATGGAGACCACGCCCGCCTCACGCTCGGACAGCGTGTCCAGGACCGAGTGCAGCTGCTCCTGGAGGAGCGTGAAGCTGACCGCGTCGGCCGGGACGACCGCTTCGGAGTCCTCGATGAGGTCACCGAACTCGCTGTCGCCGTCCTCGCCCAGCGGAGTGTGCAGGGAGATCGGCTCACGTCCGTACTTCTGGACCTCGATGACCTTCTCAGGGGTCATGTCGAGCTCCTTGGCCAGCTCCTCCGGGGTGGGCTCGCGGCCCAGGTCCTGGAGCATCTGGCGCTGGACGCGCGCGAGCTTGTTGATGACCTCGACCATGTGCACCGGGATACGGATGGTGCGGGCCTGGTCGGCCATGGCGCGGGTGATCGCCTGACGGATCCACCAGGTGGCGTACGTGGAGAACTTGTAGCCCTTGGTGTAGTCGAACTTCTCGACCGCGCGGATCAGACCGAGGTTGCCCTCCTGGATCAGGTCCAGGAAGAGCATGCCGCGGCCCGTGTAGCGCTTGGCGAGCGAGACGACCAGACGGAGGTTGGCCTCGAGCAGGTGATTCTTGGCCCGGCGGCCGTCCTCCGCGATGATCTCCAGCTCACGCTTGAGCTTCGGCGCGAGCTTGTCGGCGTTGGCCAGCTTGTCCTCGGCGAAGAGGCCGGCCTCGATGCGCTTGGCGAGCTCCACCTCCTGCTCCGCGTTGAGGAGCGGGACCTTGCCGATCTGCTTCAGGTAGTCCTTGACCGGGTCCGCGGTGGCACCGGCGACGGCGACCTGCTGCGCGGGCGCGTCGTCCTCGTCGTCGTCGGAGAGGACGAAGCCCTTGGCCTCGCCGCCCTCTTCCTCCTCCTCGCCGGCCTTGGCAACCGGGGTCTCCTCGGCAGCCTCGTCGCCGTCGTGGAGCTCGTCGGCATCCTTCTTGGAGGCGGTCTTCTTGGCCGTGGTCTTCTTGACTGCCGTCTTCTTCGCGGCGGTCTTCTTGGCAGCCGTCTTCTTGGCAGCGGCCTTCTTCGCGGGCTCGGCGTCGTCAGCCACAGCGTCCACACTGTCGGCAGAAGGAGCGGCAGTGGCCGCCACAGTCCTCGCCGCGGTCGTCTTGACCGCGACAGTCCTGGTGGCGGTGCGCTTCACCGGGCTCTTCGCTGCGACGCTCTTGCGGGGGCGCTTCGGCGACTCCGCGGCACTGACCATCAGAGTCACACCCTCTTCCTCGAGGATCTGGTTGAGGCTGCGCAGAACGTTCTTCCACTGGGTGGCCGGAATCTGGTCAGCCTCGAAGGCCCGGCGTACATCGTCGCCGGCGATCTGCCCATCAGCCTTTCCCCGCTCGATGAGCGCCATGACAGACTCGGACTCGGCGATCTCCGGCGGGAGAGTACGGGATGTGCTGGCCGACACGAACAACCTCTCGAAACGATGGAAACGGCTTCCGGCTCCACCCTTGACGGGCCTGGAACCGACGACCGCCGGCTGGGGATGTACCGACGGCGCGGGCTGAGCTTCGGAGCTGTACAGCGCCGCCAACGACGCCTGCATTCCCTCTTCGGCTACCACCTCTTAGGTCATCGCGCTGCCTCAAAGAGTGTTACGCCCAATCCGCGTGGCCCGAGTCACACCCTATTCGCGACATACGGCTCCCCAAGGGACGCATACCCATAATTACGCCGCCGGACCCCCTGGATCCGGCGACACCGGGTTCAGCCCCGCACCCCGGCCGCGCCCCGCGATCAATGCACGCGCGGCGCGGGAACGACGCGCTCCACCTCCGGGTGGACGGTCAGCAGTTGACGCATGGCCGCCTCCGCGGCCTGCGGGTCGTTCGCGGCGAGCGCGTCGGCGATACGTGCGTGGTGGACGAGAGAGATCTCGGTGGGACGGTCGCACCCCGTGACGGGGCCGCCCGAGACCTGGAGCGCGCCCGAGACGATGCCCGAGAGGTGCTCCAGCATGCGGTTGCCCGCGAGCTGGATCAGCAGGGCGTGAAACTCGGCATCGGCACGGGAAAAGGTGACCGCGTCGCCCTGGGCCAGAGCGTGGCTCATGATTTCGACCATGTCCGCGAGGCGCTGCTGCATGTCCTCACGCCCATGCCCGGCAGCCAGACGCGCGGCCAGCGGCTCGATCGTCCAGCGCAGCTCGCTCAGCTCCCGTCGCTGGTCGTCACGCTGCGGCCCGAACGCCCGCCATTCGATGATGTCCGGGTCCAGCAGATTCCAGTCGCTGACCGGGCGGACCCGGGTACCGACATTGGGACGGGCGCTGACCAGGCCCTTGGCTTCAAGGACACGCAACGACTCCCGCACCACCGTGCGGGACACCTCGAAGCGCTGACCGATCTCCTCGGGAACCAGCGGACGGTCGGCACCGAGGTCGCCGGAGACAATCATCTGGCCGAGCTGCTGAACCAGCTGGCCGTGCAGACCGCGGCCGCGACTGCCCGTCGCCCGTCGGCCCGCCCTGCCCATATCGGCGTCGCCGCCCCAGGAAGGAGCTCCGGCACGGCCGGCGCCGGGCGCCTCTGCGTACGGATAGCGGTCGAGTTCGCCCGAGCCTGCGAGGCCGGACTCGGCAGAGCGGGCGGTGGTCATCATGGAGTGCGCAAGGGTAGTCACGCATCCTTTGTCGGCGCCCCTCGGGCCCCCCTTGAGGTCTTTGGTGAAAAGCACACGAAAGGGTGATCATCGACCTCCCTGCAATTGACGCCTTATCGGAAAGAACCCGGGCATTCCCTAAGGAGTTGTTTGCAAGGCGCCACCGAGCGGGCCAGAACGGTCACCAACGGGCCCTGCCCCGAAGGCCGGTGAACAGATACGCGCAGAGCAGGGCCGTGAGCGAGAGCGCGAGGGCCGCACCGACGGGCTGCGAGAGGAGACGGAGAGCCGCGATCAGCCAGCGGTCCGTCTCGTGGGGCCAGACCCAGGCGAGTTCGCGGAGCCTGGCGGGGAGCCCTGCGACCGAGCGGGCGGCGGGTGCGGCCAGGGCCGCCTGTACGAGCGGCACGACGACGACCGGGACCGACAGCACGGCGGCCATCCCCGCGGTCGTACTCCTGAAGACGCCGGCACCCAGCAGCCCTGCCCATGCGCAGCCGACGGTCAGCCCCGACCAACCCACAGCCAGCGCAGGCCAGTTCTGCGGGACACCACCCAAGTCGCCCCCGTACACGAGCCGGAGGACCCCTGTGTCGGCCACGGCCGTGAGCAGTGCCAGCAGGAGGGCCGTCGCACCCGATACGGCGAGTTTGGCCACCAGCAGGCCGAACCGCCCAGGTACGCCACCGCGGCCCACAGCCAGCGCCGGATATCGGAATTCGTCGCCGAAGGCGAGAGCGCCCAGCAGTCCGGCCGCGAAGGCCGCGGGCGGCAGCGGAAGCAGATCGGGCCACGCCATCAGCAGATGGGAGAGCGGCGTCTGCCCGGTCCTGGCGAGTGCGACGGACAGGGCGATGGAGACGGGGAGGATGACGCTCACGACGAGAAGAGCCGTCCGGACACCGAAGACTCGCCGCAGTTCGTATCGGAGCGGCCTGCTCGGCCCCCTGGCCGGTAGCGGAGTGATCACCGGCTGCTGCTCGGAGAGTTCGGATCGCGCCGCGATCAGCGACTGGAGCTCCGGGAGCGCGGACCGGGCCGCGAGTACGGGGGCGTCGGGAGCGGGGCTCGCGGAGCCGAAGGGTCCGCGATCGGATCCGTCGTAGGGGGATTCATCGGGGCCGGGCGCTTCGGAGCGGAAGGTTTGGGACTCGGAGGGTTCGGGCTCGGAGCCGGACGTGCCGGGAGTCAGAGCGTCGGCCTCGCCCGTCGGGCCCATGTCGCCGGTTTCGTCCGCGAGCTGATGGATCAGGACGCCGTTCCGGAACGCTGCCTCACCGACCTCGGCGCAGCTGCTGCCGTAGACGGAGAGCCTGCTGCCGCCCTCCATCACGACTTCCACCGAGCGGTGCCCCTCGCGGGCCTCACGGCCGAGCAGTCCGGCAAGACGTGCAGTGTGAGGTGTGCGTACGGCGACCCTCGGGCGGAGCCGGGTGCGGGCGAACTCGGCTCCGCCCTGGTCCGCCGCCAGCCGTCCGGCGTCGATGGTGACGACATGGTCGGCCGTACGGGCTGCCACCTTGGGGTCGCTCGTGGTGTACAGAACAGTGCCGCCCTGGGCCGCGTGGTCGCGGAGCAGCCCGAAGAGCCAACTGCTGTCACGCGGCGAGAGCCCTTCAGTGGGTTCGTCCAGGACAAGCGTCTGCGGATCGGCGAGCAGGGCGACCGCGAGGCCGAGCCTGCGGTCCATCCCGTGGGAGAGCGTGCCGAGCCGCTGTTCCGCGAGGCCGGCGAGATCCACGCCTTCGAGCAGTTCGTCGGCGCGCGAGGCCGGCATCCCCGTCACGGCACAGAGCATGCGCAGTTGTCCGCGGACGGTACGCGTGGGGTTCCCGGGCACGTCACCGAGCAGGGTCCCCACTTCGGCGGCCGGGCGGGCGATCCGGTGCAGCGGAAGACCTCGGAAGTAGGTGATGCCACGCCCGTGGTCCAGTTCGAGCATCAGCCGCAGGGCGGTGGTCTTGCCGGCGCCCGGGGCGCCGAGAAGTGCCGTGATCTGCCCGGGTTCGGCCTTGAAGGTCAGATCGTCCACCGCGGGCGGCAGATCCCGGCGGGGGTGGCTGGTGAGTCCGATGGCCTGGAGCATCGCTTCTCCCGCGGGTAGCAGGGCCGCCGGGCGGCGTGGGCGGCTACCGAAGCAAGATAACGCGACATTTGGGACTTTTGATGCAGCCTGGCAGTGGTTCTCAGACCTCGGGGCGGAGCATCGGGGGGTTGAGCAGCGTCGCACCTCCCGCTCTGAACAATTGCGCGGGGCGGCCGCCCTGGCGGGTCGTGGTACCGCCCGAGGGAACGAGGAAGCCCGGCGTGCCGGTGACCTTGCGGTGGAAATTACGGGGATCGAGGACCACGCCCCACACCGCCTCATACACCCGGCGAAGCTCACCGACCGTGAATTCCTGAGGGCAGAAGGCGGTGGCCAGCGAGGAGTACTCGATCTTCGACCGGGCCCTCTCCACACCGTCCGCAAGAATCCGCGCGTGGTCGAAGGCAAGGAGTTCGGGCGGCTCGGAAGCCCTGGGGACGGCGCCCTCCTGGCCCAGCAGGACCTCGACGGGCGCCCACCGGGCACTGTGGGCGTCGCCACCGGCCCGGGGCGCGGGCAGATCGGGCGCGAGCGCCAGATGGGCCACGCTGACGACCCTCATACGCGGGTCGCGCTTCGGGTCGCCGTAGGTGCCCAGCTGTTCGAGGTGTGCGCCATTACCCGCCGGAGCGGGGACCGGGGCCGAGGGATCGAGGGCGCACAGTCCGGTCTCCTCCGCCAGCTCCCGCGCAGCGGCTGCGCCGAGGTCCTCGTCTGTCTTGACGAAGCCGCCGGGCAACGCCCACCGGCCCTGGTAGGGCGCCTCCCCGCGGCGCACGGCCAGTGCGCACAGCGCATGACTGCGCACCGTGAGCACGACCAGATCGACGGTGACAGCGAAGGGCGGAAAGGCCGACGGGTCGTAGGGCGACATGCCATGATCATAGTCGTCTCTCTGACGATAAACACGCCCTTCGGCATCCACAGTGTTCTCCAATTCACCCGTACTCCGGCGCTACTCAAGCCCGTTCACATCCCCAGCTGGAGTCCGGGCGCGGCTTCCTCGACCATCCCGAGCCCCAGCCTGCTGACACGCACGGAGAAGGGCTCCCCAGCCACCGACAGCCCCGACAACTGGATCGCGCCGAGCGGGGCGCTGCTCATCGGCCGGAGCGCGACCGTTCCTGCCGGAACATCGGGACGCACACCGGCGAGAGTCGTGAGCAGATGGATCCCGGCGGCAGCGGAGACAGCCGCCGGACGGCAGGCCGCCGGATGCGGGAGGGGGACGCTGTCCTCGGTCCGCTGCACACCGGCATACATTTCGGGAAGCCGGTGGCCGAAGGCGTCGGCCGCGGCGAGCACTCCGCCCAGCAGCGAGCACGCCTCCTTCTCGAATCCCGAGGCCGCCAGCCCGGCTACCGCGAGAGCCGTCTCATGCACGCGCACCGCGCCGCCCCGGTGCCCGAACGGATTGTGGCCCCGCTCCCTGGCACCGAGGCTGCGGAGCCCCCAGCCGGAATCCATCGCCGGACCACCCAGCAGTCTGGCCACCTGCTCCGTCCGCACCTTGTCCAGCAGCCCCTCGGCGAATCTGCCACCACCCACCAGACCGGTGTCGAGCAGATGAGCCGTCCCGGCACCCAGATGCGGAACCAGTTGGCCGTCGGGCGTACGAGCGGCCGCGGGCCTGCCCCCTGTCCGGTCGTCGATCCAGAACGTCTGCCGGAACCTGCTGCGGAGCGTGCCGGCCCACTCACGCCAGCCGTCCGCGCCCGGCCGGCCGCACTCGTCGAACAGCTCGGCCCCGAGCACGGCGGCGCGGTGCGCGTGCGCCTGCGTCTCCGCGCGCTGCAAGCCTCCGGCTCCGGGCTCGCCGAGCAGACCCTCCTCGTCCGCCGCAGCACGGAGCCACGCGAGACAGCGCTCCGCTGCGGGGAGCAGCCCTGCCACATCCCGCTCGGGCAGCCCCCAGCGTCTGGCCTCCGCCAGCAGGACAGGGAAGAGCAGTGTCGCCTCCATCCCGGAACAGCTGGGCGGCAGATGAGGGCCGGCGTCCCTGAGTGGCCCCGGGATACGTCCAGCGCCGGGCCCGGTTCCCCCAAGCTGGGTACGGGCGAGTCTGCGCAGCGCGGCGGCGGCAAGACGGGTACCGAGGGGAAGCGTCATCCGGGCGGTCCAGAGGATCTCCGCGGGCGCGAACCCACAGCGCCATGGCACGCCCGCCACCGGGTAGATGTCGGCGGGGTGGCCGGGATCGCGGACCAGCAGCGCGCGCAGGTCCTCCAGACCGGTGCGCATCAGTTTCTGCGCCCGGGGATCGTCGCTGTCTGCGCTCGCCGGGGACAGCGCACTTCCGAGCAGCGGGCCCGCCGGGCGGGGCGGCGCGTCCGTGCGGATTCGGAGTTCGATGTTCCTGGAACCTCCTGGAGGCAGTTCGAGCTGCCATCTGAGCAGTCCTGTGGCGGCCAGCGCATCCTCCGGCGGAGGGTCTGCCGTGACGACGGCATGGCTCCCGTCTCCCGACCAACGCAGCCCGGCTCCATGGACGCTGGCAGGCAGTTCCACCCCCGGGGATCCGGCCGCGACTGCTCCCAGGAACGCCAGGTCCGTACCGAGCCCGATCTCCACCGGCACCCGCAGAGTCCGGTCCGAGGCGCTGCGCAGTGTGATCCGCTCTGTCCCATCTGCGGAGCGCAGGCGCTCCACGACCAGCTCGGGATCGGGCCCGACCGCGCCGGGCAGACGCACCACAGCAACGAACCGGGCTCGGCCTGATCCAACCAACCCGCCCCGGACGGCTACCGGTTCACGCCCGGACACCCGAACATGGCAACGGGAGAGGAGCCGTCGCCCCGACTGGTAGTAGCCGTCGAAGCCCTGGCCGGTCAGTTGCCCGTGCGAAGGCGAAATGGCCAGTCCGGGGAGACCGACGCAGATCAACGCGTTGTGCACGGCGGGCAGTTCACCTCGTCGGCGCGGGCCTCCGGGCATGGCCGCGGGAGCGGGCCCTGCCGAACGGTCTCCGGCTGCCCCGCGGGTTCCTGAAGGGACGCTGAGAGCCATCTTCCGCCTCCTGAGCGCTACGGCCGGTTGCGGCGGAGCTCCCGGCGCGAACCGCCGCGCACCGCCATCCGGATGAACGGCGCCGGACGCGGCCGGGTCACGGCCGTACCTGTGTCCCGCTCTCATCGCCCGGTCCGCGACCCGCGTTGACCGGTGCGGCGGCGCGACCGACCGCGCGCGGAGGGCGCCCCCGGCCGGTCGGTTCCCGGGAGGGTGTCCTGGCGAGCGCCCGACGGTTTGGGAGGAGTGCGCCGGCCGCTGAGCGCGGGTGGCTTGCCCGATGCCACCCGGATACTCCGCTCCCGGCGCAGACAGTGCCGGAGCGCCTCGGGGTCGAGCCCTTCATTGCACGCCTGGTGAAGCAGTCGGGCGAAAATGTACTCGGGATCGAGGGCCAGAGCGCGTCCCAGGGCTACCCGGGCACTCGGTTCGTCCCCCGTCGACCAGGCCACCCAACCCGCGAGGGTCAGCGGCGCCGCGGCGTATTCGGCGTAAGGGCCGACACAACGGCGCGCCAGGGCCCTCCACAGCCGCACGACTGACGCGGCGGACGGTCCTTCCATCCACTCGGCGGCGCGGTCGCGGGTCGTTCGGTCCTGGAGCCCGAGAAGGACCAGAGCGGCCTCATCGTCGGTGATGAGCGCATCGTCCGCCGCATCGGCCTCGGCCCAGCCCGACGGCTGTGGCGTCCGCCCGATGCGGCGGACGAGTTGCCGGGCAGCGTCCAGCGTCTCCTGTCCCACCTGTTCACGGTCGGCACCGGCCAGGATCCTCGGCACCAGAGTGCCTGCCGCCTCATCCAGCGCGCGTTCCTGTGCCGCCGTACGAGGCGGCTGCCACGGGGTGAGTCTGGCTTCCATCTCCTGGAGCGATCCGCGCACCTGGATTCCCGCGTACGCCGCGGCGGCGGCCATCACCGAAGTGCCGGGCAGGGCCATGGTGTTCCCGTCGGAAGGGCAGCAGCGAGTGTCGGGGCAGCAGTAGGAGAAGAATCTGCCGTCGGAGATACAGAGGGCTTCGGGAACGGGCACGTCCCGGGCTCCGCAGGCCGTACGCAGATGCTGGGCGAACGGGCGAAGCCGCTCCATGACGTCTGCCGGGGTCTCCCCCGCGCCCGGGTCCTGGCAGAGGAAGACGATGATGCCCTCCGGCCGCCTGCCTCGGTTCTCGCTACCGGTGATCAGTCCGTCGGCGAGCTGGTCGGCAACCGGCTGCCACTCCTGCGGCGAGCGTGGGATACCGAGCCTGAGTCGTCCGCCGAAACGACCGCGGGCTCCGTGCAGCGCGACCATCACGACCGAGTCGGTCGGATGGAATCCCAGCAGATAGGGCAACGCGTCGGCGAGTTCGGCAGGGCCTCGCAGTGTGACCTGTTCCTGGACGGGCGAAGGGCCGTTGGTTTCGTCGTGCTTGTTCATGGCTCGAAGATCCCGCGATCCGTCCGAGTCCGCGACCCCTGTGGATAACTTTATCCACAGGCCGGCTGTCTCATCTGCGCATTGTCAGTGCGATCGGGTTGCATGGGGGCATGACCAACTCAGACCACTCCGGCCTCAGGGCATCGGCCAATTCCGTACTGGCCCGTCCCGGCGGCGACTTCGCCGGTGCCGCCACACTGCCCGCGCGTCAGTGGCGGGCGATTGAGGCCGCCCCGGTCGGCAGCTTCCACAGGATCCCGTTCAGCACCTGCCGCCGATCACAGTCCGGCCGCCCCATCCGCGACCGCGGCACCAACGACTCCACGACAGCCCACGAATCATTGCTCAACTCATGGCGACGCACTACTACTCATCAACGAACAACCCGTCTGCCAATAACGTCCGCCAGTTCTATACCCAGTCATTTCGTTGCATCAGTCGGCCGTTGATGCGGGTGTGCCGTTAGTTGATGCGCGTGTGCCGCCAAAGGACGCACAGTGGGCGCGGATCGAGCCGTTGCCCCCGGGCCGGAAGCCGAGGCGGGCTGGTTACCGGCGGGATCACGGGAGGTGATCGATGCGGGTCGCCTTCAAGTTCCGGGCCGGGACACGGTGTGTCCGCCTGCCGGAGAGGTACGGCAACTGGCAAGGCATCTATAACCGGTTACGCATGTGGGCCATCGGCGGCAGCTGGGAGCGGTCATCACGCGCTGACGGCCCAGGCAGGCGCCAATGAGGACCTGCCCTGGGTTGCGTCGGTGGACTCCACATCGTGCGAGCCAGTCGGCACGCGGCCGGGGCCCGCGAAAAGGGTCGCAGGCCGGCGAACCGGCCGACCACACCACACCGTCGGCCTCCGGCCGCCCGTCACTGTCACCCCCCGCGCGCCGGCTGCCCGCCGCGCTCACCCGGCCCGGCGTCCCGGGTCCGCGCCTCGGAACCCTCTGTCCGCGAGTCGTCGACGATCCGCTGCAAGGCCGCGACCTGACGCTCCAGGGCTTCGCGGCCCGCAGCAGTGAGGTTCAGCCACGTACGAGGGCGCTTGCCCACATAGCCCTTCTCCACCTCAACGTAACCGTGCGAGCCCAGCGTGCCCACCTGCTTGGACAGCGCGGATGCCGACAGTCCGGCCGCCTCGCGCACCCAGCCGAACTCCGCCCACTCCGTACCGACGAGCAACGACACGATCGACAGGCGGGTGGGGTCCAGCAGAACCGGGTCGAAGTCAGGACGAGCCATCGAGCGCCCTGGGTCGTTCCCCTTCTCCGCCCGCGGCAAGGGATGCCAGACCGCGCTGGAGACGGCTCCCGAAGAGGATCAGGACCGCGCCCAACACGGCGCCGACGACCGTTCGCGCGTACGGGACGGACAGACCGGGGTGCGGCACGAAGGCACCGACGACCCCGAGGACCAGCACCGCCAGGATGATCACCCTGCTCCACAGCGCGAACCGGGGCGAGACCGCGTCCTGCCGCACCCTGGTCCGCCGCCCCAGCACAGCGGAGCCGCGCCTGCTCCGCAGCAGCACCGCGTAGGCAACGGCGACGGCAGCGAAAGCGATGTTCACCACGGACTCGACGCCCTGCCCGAAGAAGTCGGGCGCCGCGAGCAGAGCGAAAACGGCGACGCCGAAGAGGACTGCCACCCAGCGCGAGTCCCGCGCCGAGCCAAGCGCCTCCTCCCGTCGCCGTTGGACGTCTCGCAGGGCGCGGGATGCCTCGGACGGTGAGGGGTGTCGGGACATGACGACCTCCTTGATGTTTCTCAACCAGAACCACTTTCCTGACAGGAAACTAGTTTCCCAGCAGGGCGGTGTCAAACAGAGGCCAGCCGCCGGCGGTACGACAGATCGAGCAGGGGGCCGATGTCTGTTGCGAAATTCGGCGACACGGTCCGTGCCCTGCGCCGGGGCGATGGGAGACCCATGCCAACGGGCCGGAAGGCGGCGGATCGGTCCTGGGCGAAGATCTGCGCACGCGTCGAGCAGGCCATGGCCACCTTCAAGACCTGACAGCTCCTCCGCGAGCCCCGATGCTCAACAACCCGGATCACCGCCTTCACCCAGGCGGTCCTCGCCATGCACCTGGCCGGCTCAGACCGATGGCGGGGGGCCTTACTGAGTCCACGACATCTCGGAGCAGCCATGGCGGCATCCATACGAAAGGCGGCAATTCTTCCACTCGTGGGGCTTCACCCACCCCCTCGGCGATAGCCCCCGCCCCGAAGGCCGACTCTTTCGGGAGCTGGAGGGCCCCGCCGATCCCGGTACTGGCGCCCACTTCCCTGAGCTACAGTCCGGCCACATTGCGGCCGCGCAAGGGCGCCGCCGGCTCACCTGACAGCGGGCCTTGTCCGGCACGGGCTTGTTCCACCACACGGGGCCTGATGCCCCTTGCCACCGGTCCCACATGGTGACGGGCTCCTGGGCCGGGGACGGCCCAGGAGCTGTGGTCTACCGGGATACGTCGGGGTAGACGGCCGTAGCGCGGATCTCGACGAGAAGTCCCGGGCTGGCGAGGCCGCTGACGCCGATCAGCGACCAGGTCGGGAGGGGCGCCTTAATAAGGCGCTGCTTGGCTTTGACGAAGCCGGGCATGTGCTTGTGGATGTCGACGTGATAACTGGTCACGTCGACGAGGGCAGACAGGTCGAGGTTCTCCAGCCGGAGGATCTCCTCGATGCGCCGGATGGCAATCTCGGTCTGCTCTTCAATGGTGCCTGCGATGGTTCCGTCGGCGCGGCGGCCGATGGTTCCTGCGATGAACAGGAGGCCATCCGCACGGACCGCTGCGGAGTATCCGAAGCGTGCGAAGGCGTTGGTGGTCTCTCCGAAGACTTCGGAGTCCTCGGGGATCTCGACGGTGTAAGTGGTCATTGCGATGAGTTCCTTATTCGTTGTTCGTTGACTGGTTTTTCTTCTTCGGCTCGGCCGTGAAGTCGGAGGGCTCAGTTGCCCCATCGGGAGGAGCGGCAGGCATGCTCGAGTCGGGTCTGGCCGAAAGCGTCGCGTTCACGGAGGAATTCGCCGGGAATCGCATACCTGGGCGCGTTCTTCGGGTCCTTCGCCGCTTGAGCGACAATCGCGTCGGTGAGTGAGCGGATCATTTCCAGTCGCGGATAGGCGGTGTGGACGGCGTCGGCCTGCTCGTCGGTGACAGCGTCGAGGTGGTCGGCTCCGAGCGGGCCGCCGAAGTCGAGCGCGACGCCCTCGCGGACGAGTACGCAGAGCGTGCCGCGGCGTTCCGCGATGCCGGGCGAGGTGTGCAGGGCGATGGCCAGCCAGACCTGGTCGGCGTCGGCAGTGGACGCCCCCTGCTGAATGAGGAATTCGGCTGCCCGGTCGGCGCCTTCGACCTCGAAACGCTGGCGGTGCGGGCCATCGGACGCGACCCCGAGGTCGTGCATCGCGCAGGCGGCGAACAGCAGATCGTCGTCGTAGTCCCGGCCGGCGGCCAGGTCGAGGCGGGCGGCCACCAGCCTGGCGAACAGGTAGGTACGGGCACTGTGGTTGAACACGGAGGGCGTGTGCACCGGCCGGATGAGGCTCACGACGGCACCGGCAAGAGGCGTGCCGGGCAGCGTGACCAGGTCGGTGGCCCCCTCGTGGAGAGGTCCGGTCATGACTTCATCGTCGCCGCGCCCCCACCACCCGGCCAGTGGCAAAAACCCCGTACTTCGAAAGGATTTCGCCACGCCGCATCGAGTGGCGGTCCCGGCGCTGGACGGGGTCACCGCGTGCACCACCAACACTGCCGGGATTCGAACCGTTCCTCCGGTCTCCGGACGCCGTGCGACCGGACCTGCTCCATTCCCTTCTGTTCGGCGGCGACCACGAACATGGCGTCATCTGCCCATCCCGGCAACACCGAATTCCCGGGCCTGGCTGGCGACACCAGTGGCCACGGGGTGGCCTGTTGTACGGGTGGACCTCGGCGGGCCCTCCGGCCCCGACCTCGCCCGGCTGGCGCTCGATCATGGGGTGCGTAGAACCCCTGGGCCCCGGTGCACCGTCGAGTGAGTACACAACCGGCGCCTCCGGCCGCCCTTCGCCCTCCCCCGGCCACGCTCGCCGAAGCGGTCCGCCGGCTCACGTAAGCGGCCACACGGGCAGGACGCTCACGGCCAGCCTCCCGGCAAGCACCGTACAGTTCATGGGTTCTGTGACCGCAGCAACATTCCTCCGGGACTGAAGAGTTGGTACGTGGTGGGCTCTGATACGCCGAAGTCCACGGGCCGGGACACCATGTTCACGTTCGCGTGGCGTCGTACCTCGTAGCTGCCTGTCGGTGGAAGAGCTGTCCCGCTCCACGGCTCGGATGATGTCGCTCATGTGCTCACCGCGGCCGGATCGCGCGCCCCGGACCTCGGTCCGGCCCACGATCCCCGTGTGCCCGCCAACGCCGCGGTAGTCGATGACCTCGGTGAGGGTGTGCGGTCACCCGCCGGACACGGTGACGCGACTCCTCTCGACGGGTAACGGTCGCCCTTCACAGATCGCGCCCGTAGAGCTGACGACAGCAAACCGGTACGGGCAGGTAGGTCGTCCGGTGGCAGTGCGGGCGGACCGACGGGCGCAACAGCAGGTAGGCGCACCTGCGTGGCGCCGTACCGAAGACCCATCAGGGTGGCCGACAGGCCGCCACCGGAGACCAGTTCGTGGGGCACCACCCCCTGGCGAAGACACGCGGGCCAGTGCCACTTCGTAAGACCCGCCTCGACGGGCCTGCTCTGGGACGGGTACACCGAACACACCAGACGCGAGACCGGCGATCCGGCGGCTGCCGGTGATCGCTGAAGGAGCCTGGTTCGCACCACTTCGACCATGACCGACGATCAGAGTTTTGAGGCGCCACCGCCGACCATGTATGAACTCGTTGACGAAGTGGTCCGGTTCATCGTCACGGGACTGGCTGCTGTACGCGGCTGGAGCACCAGAAGGTGCGCCGGTAGGCAGTGGGCGTGGTGTCGAGTGCGCGACGGAAGTGCAGACGCAGGTTGGCGGCTGTGCCCAGCCCGCAGTCGCTCGCCACCCGGTCCACCGGGTGGTCGGTGTTTTCCAGCAGTTCGCGTGCCCGACTGAGCCTGGCGTTGAGCAGCCACCGCAGCGGGGTCGTGCCGGTCTCTTCGGCGAACCGGCGGATGAAGGTGCGCTGCGACAGACCGGCGTGGCGGGCGAGCGCCGGCAGCGTGAGTGGCTCTTCGAGCCGCTGCAGGGCCCATCCTCGGGTGGCGGAGAGCGAGGCTTCACCGGCCACCGCGACCGGAGCAGGCACGTACTGAGCCTGTCCGCCGTCCCGGTGTGGGGCGGCGACCAGGCCGCGGGCGATCTCGTTGGCGATCCCCGCTCCCAGGTCACGCCGCACGATGTGCAGACAGAGGTCGATGCCGCAGCACACCCCGGCCGAGGTGAGGACGTCCCCCTCGTCGACATACAGAACGTCGCGGTCGACTGTGACTGCGGGGAAGTCCCGTTCGAGTTCCTCGATGTGCTTCCAGTGGGTCGTGGCGTGCAGACCGTCCAGGAGGCCCGCTGCCGCAAGCGCGAAGGCTCCCGTGCAGATCGACACCACCCGCCGGCCACGACTGCGGGCCTCGGCCAGCGCGGCGAGCACGGCGTCCGGAGGACGGAGGACCGGCTCGAATCCTGGCACGATCACGGTGTCGGCGGCGCGTACCTGCTCCAGGCCCCCACCGGCGACCAGTGCGAACCCTGCGGTGGTGGTCACTTTCGCGTCGAGCCCGCACAGGGTCATCTCGTAGGGGGATTCCGGCCGGGCGTTGAAGATCTGCGTCGGGATCGCCAGATCGAGCGGGGTGACTCCGTCCAGCGCCAGGACCGCGACTCGATGCACTGTCATGGCAGAATCCTACTGACATGAGGGATTATTGCCACTGGCCGGGGTGGTGGGGGCGCGGCGACGTGAAGTCATGACTGGACCTCTCTACGAGGGGGCCACCGACCTGGTCGCATTGCCCGGCACGCCTCTTGCCGGTGCCGTCGTGAACCTCATCCGGCCGGTGCACACGCTTTCCGTGTTCAACCACAGTGCCCGTACCTATCGGAAGCGGAAGCACCAGCCTTCCGTGTCAGGAATTCCTTTCAGATGTATGGGCATGACCTATGGCGCGAACGGGGCGAGCGAAGGCTGAGTTGACGCTGTCGGACGGGGAGCGGGCCGCGCTCGTCGAGGGGTGGGCGCAGCACCGGAGTCCCCCAGCGGACCAGCCACGGCTACGTCCGCGCCGGCACCACCAGTCTGTTCGCCGCCCTGGGGGTCGCCGCCGGCAGTGTCATCGGTTCGCTGAACCGGCACACCGCGCCGAGCAGTTCATTGGAGTTCCTCATCAAGCTCCACCGCGAAGCTCGCATCTCCCTCTCGGCTGCGTTCCACGCAGATCGACTCGGGGCCGTTCCGTTCCCTCAGCAAGGACAGATACGGAACTGGAATGCATGGTTCGCCATAACCCTGTGGTCGCTGCGAGGGAGCGCCGTCCATGAGGCGTCGTCAGGGCCGTCGAGAACGTCAGACCTTCCCCCCTCGACCGCCCCGCCCCACGACGGCTGATCTTCCGGCAGTACCCAGTGCGGTTGCGTCGCAGGCACCGGAACACGACTGCGGACCAGGCGGCGGCGAACGTCCCGGACCTGATCAGCCGTGGCCTACCCGAGATCAGCGAGTCGTTGTTCGCCTGGGCAGCCGTCACGTTGATGACCAGACCCCTCAGGGCTGAATGTTCTCCAAGTCCTCAAGGAGGCCGGTGTGCGTCGGCTGCCACCCGAGGGCATCACGGGTGTGGGCGCTGGACGCCGGCTGGTCCATTGCGAAGATCGGGCCGAACGGGCCGAAGTCTTCCCGCGGAACCTCCTCGACCGGCAGGCCCAGTCGCCGACCGATGACCGTCGCGATGTCGCGCACCGCGTCCCCCTCGTCGCCGACGGCGTGCCAGGACGTCCCGGCCGGTGCCGACTCAAGGACCAGACGGAACAGGACCGCTGCGTCGAGCGCGTGCACGGCCGGCCAGCGCTGGGTGCCGTCGCCCGGGTAACCGGACACCCCGTTGCGGCGCGCTGCATCGACCAACAGGCCGGCGAATCCGCCCTGGCCCTCGTTGTGAACCGTGCGCGGCATCCGGACAGCCATGCTGCGCAGACCGCGTGAGGCGAGATCCAGCAGCGCTGTGACCGAACGGCCGCGACCGCCCACCGGCCCGTCGGTCGGCAGCGGATCGGCCTCGGTGGAGGCGCGCCCCGGCACCCAGGGCGTACCCGAGACGGTGACGATCGGGCGGTCGCTCCCGATGAGTTCCTGCCCCAGCACAGCGAGAGCGGCGCCCTCCTCGGCGATGGCCTGCGCAAGCGCATCCGGGCTGCTGTAGTCGCGTCCGAATGCCAGGCTGATCACGCCGTCGCACTGGGCAGCGCCCGACCGCAGGACGTCCAGGTCCGCCAAATCTCCTCGCAGCACCTCGGCGCCAGCGCTCCCAAGGGTCTGCGCGGAGCCGTCCGAGCGGGCCAGTGCGAGAACGGTGTGGCCGTTGCCGAGCAGTTCGGCGACAACAGCGGAGCCGATGGTGCCGGTACCGCCGGTGATGAAGACGTGCATGAGCTCTCCCTGAAGGTGATGGGACTGTCGTCCCATCACCGACCTTACACGGTGACGGGACAGGTGTCCCATCACCTATTCCGTTCTCATTGCCGGCTGGCAACCGGGGGACGGCCCAGCGTCTCGTCATTGCGGCCGTCGACCCGTTCTCCGAGCCGGGGTGCGACGCGCCACTACGGTGACGCAGATCGCCGAGCGCACCGGCGTCACCGAGAGCGCCTTCTTCCGGCACTTCTCCGACAAGCGCGAGCTACTGGTAGCCGACCAGGAGACGCTCAGCAGGCTGCTTGTCGACGGCATCACTGAGGCGCCTGCGAGCGCCGGACCGCTTCAGGCGGTGACGGCCGGCCTCAAACGCGCATCGAGCACCATGGGGCCGACGAACCCCGAACTCGGCCCCGCCTCAAAGCAGCCGTGGCAGCCAGCACCGAACTCCAGGAGCGCGATGCCATCAAGAGCGTCGGCCTCGCGGGCCACCATGACCGCCGCGCTCATCGCCTGCGAGGTCCCCGACCCGACTGCGCATCTCGCGGGCGAGCTGGGGGTCCGCGCGCTCAAGCACGGCTACGCCCAGTGGCCCGAAAGCGATCGGGATGACACAGAAGGGCTCGCGCCACATGCGCTGGAGGACATGCGCACGGCAACCGCCTCGCTGGACTGATCGGCGCCACCTGGCTGTTCGCCGACCCGGTCCCGTCGGCGCCGTGAGCGCTGCACCCCGTCCCGCGTCACACGGCTTGACCTGCCGCAACAGGTTGGGATACCGGTACTGAACTTGTCGTCTATGGTCCGCCGTCGAACGCGGCTCGAACTTGGTGAGGGTTTTCGCAGTTCACCGGACGTGGCAGCGGCCTTCGGCTGATTCTCCGCTCCGTCACAGAGGCAGAGGCAGAGGACCAGCACGAAGGCCGTGGCCGTGAGTTTGGTGCCTGTGCCGTTGTCCGGGCGACGGTCAGCCGGTCCCGTCGACTTCCAGGTAGCACCAGCTGACGTATCCGGTGACCTGGGTACGGCGGTTCGTTCCGTACTGCCACTGGTTGGTCGAGCCTGTCCCGCAGTTCACGGTCGCGCCGGTGGTCTGGAAGCCCCCGGTGAAGCAGTCGTGGTGATTCCCGTAGCCCCTGGTGGAGGAGCCCAGGTCCGGGGCTGACCGGATACGGATGCTCGTTCCGGTGAAGTCCACGTCGTTCGGACAGTAGATGGTGCTTGCCGAGGCCGGACGGGCAGTCGCTGCGGGCACGGGTGCCGCTGACACAGGCACGGCCGCGGCGGTGAAGCCGGCGGTCAGGAACGCCGCCGTCGTGACGGCAGCTTTGTTCCGGATACGCATGAAGTTCCCCCTTGCAGGCAGCCTGTTGGCGGCCCTGATGGTTCGACGTGCACCTGATGCCCGCGGGTGCGAGCGCACCGATGGTCGGTCGGCCCGGTGCCACCAGCCTTTTCTACCCCCGTCGAGGCCTGCGGAAAAGACCCCGGGCCCCCGGAACGAGTCCCGTTCGATATCGCTTTACAGCAGACTCATCCCTGACGGCCTTGGACGGTGTCCTGCGACTTGGTGGACCTCGCGCCCTTGTCAGTGCGAAGGGTCACACCAAGGCCGGTTCTACATCCGGCAGTTCGCTCCGGAGCGATCAAGTTCGAGGGCCATTCGACCAGCGACGTTAAATGCCAAGCTGAACTTGTGCCTTAACGTCTGAACTGGTCAGTGCAGCAGGGTGTTCGTGAACGTCTCGCGGTGGGTGACCAGCCATGCCTGTATACGGTCCCAGCGGTCCCAGCCGCCGCGCTGGGTCAGCGCCTGGACGTAGATCGGGTCACCGTCGGCCACGCGGTCGGCGACGAAGTCCCGGCAGGTCTGGGTGGCCTGTTCGATGACACCCGGCAATTCCGCGCGTTCCTGCGGCGAAAGGCCGTAGCCGTCGGCGAGGATCCGCAGCCGCGCGGGTACGTCCAAGCCTGCGGGGTAGAGGGCGTCGGCAGATGCAGGATCGAGCATGGGGGCCCAGTAGCGGGCGGTCATGGCGACGTCCCAGAGGGGGCGTCCCGGGGCTGCCAGGTCGAAGTCGATCAGGGCGAACGCATGGCCGTCGCGGAAGACGACGTTCTCCGGGCAGACGTCGTTGTGGCACAGCATCGTTCCTCCCGCCGGGTCGGCCAGGTCCCGGGGCCATGCGGCGCGGGTATCGATCGGAATGGCCGCGCCGGCCTCGTGCAGGCGTCGCAGCAGGCGTCCCACCGATCGCAGTGCGGTCTGTGTCATCACCCAGCGCGGAAATGGCGGTAGGGCGACGTCACCGGGGATGAAAGTCAGCTGCTCGCGGCCGTCTGTGGTGAGGCGGACCGGCGTTGGAGCCGCGCCAAAGCCGTGTTCTTTCAGCGCGAGGAGGTGGACGTGCAAGGCGCGCGCGGTGCGCGGCGCCGGGCGTTCCACCAGAGCACCCTGGCGGAAGACTGCGCCCGAGTTGGCCATGCCGCCGACCAGTAATTCCGCGTGGGCCGACTCATCCTCAGCCATCATGTCGATCACGTTACCGCCAGGCCGGTCCTAGCGGGCCTGTCTCGAAATGTGCCTCGAACTTCGCCGCTCGGGGGGTATTCGCCGGACGTGAACATGGCCTTCGCCGGCAGGGCACAGGCAATGGCGGTTCGCCGCAGTATCCGCATCCCGGACCGCCTCGGCTCAGCCCAGCGTGTCCATCACAGCGGTGACATAGGCGTCCAGCCGCTCCTCCACGGCTCGCGTCGTCAGCTCTGTTCTCCCTGCCTCCCGCCATGGCTGCGACACCAACTGCACTTCTTCCGAGGCCGCCAGCGCGTCCCGCACCCGCCAGTACAGCCGCTCACTCGCGACCTCGGCCAGCACCCCGCCGGCCTCCTCATACGACTCAGCGAACCGCAGACCCCACGCCGGACCGTGCAGCAGCGCGAGACTGGTGCAGCAGTGCGCCACATCGAGATCTGCCGGGCCCCAGGAAGTCTGCGCCCAGTCGACGACGCCGGTGATCCGGGCATCTGCCGGAGTGGAGGGCTGAACGTCGAACAGCACGTTGCCGGGTTGGAAGTCCCTGTGCAGGAACCGCCCCTCATAGGGCGGCGCGGGCTTGCGGATCACGTCTATCGCCGCGGCCCATGCCGCCGAGTCGACGTCCTTCGGAACGACGACGGTGTCGGCGGTCGTCAACGCCACGTACTCCCGTGGTCGCTCGACGGGTCGCAACGCGTGGATCGCCACGAGTTGACGGGCCAGCAGAGGGACGCGCGTCTCCAATCCCTCATCGTCGAGGACCGTCCGGCCCGCCAGATGTGTCATCAGGAGCGATGGATACTCGCAATGCTCGGCGGTCGGATCAACCGCGACCAGCCCAGGAGCCGGCACACCGGTTCCCGGGAGCAGCGTCAGGGCGCCCGCCTCCCTGTTCAGCCACTCCTCGGCGTACTCCACGTCGACGAAGGTCCGCAGCACCAGGTCACGGGTGCCTCCGTCCTGCGTTCCGACCGTCAGCCTCCGCATGTCGGCGGTGATGCCGCCGTGCAGCGCCTCCGTTCTGACGATCCGTTCGCCAGCCTTCAGATACCGGCCCACCCAAGCCAGGATCAACGGTCGGATTGCCTTCGCCTCATCGTGGTTGAACACCGTGGCACCCCATCATCCGGACGGCGGCCTACGCAAAGGGGTTTTGTTGGAGACGTGGGAGGCGGGTAAGGCGGGTAAGGCGGGTAAGGCCAATGGTCACGGCGTCGAGGTCCCGGAGTGTGCAGAGTGCGAAGTCCCGAACCCTCGCAATCGGACACCTTCGTGCCCCTCCACCGCCACTCCCCGAGATCTGTGCCGGAACCCCGTTCCCGCGTACCGAGCCACCCTGCTCCGAGGCATCCGACAGAGCCACGGCTCCGGCTCCGGCGCCGCGCACAGACCACAAGTTGACCTGCGGCGGAGCCGGCAGAGCCCGGCTATCCGGCCACGGCGAGCACGAGCGGGAGCACCTGGTCAGTACCGGTCTGGCGCAGGAGGCGTGCCCCTACCGCCAGGGTCCAGCCGGATTCGGTGTAGTCATCGACGAGCAGGACCGGGCCTGGAGTGGCCGCCAAGGCGGCGGTGAGTTCGTCGGGCACGGCGAACGAGGCGGCCAGGGCGCGCAGCCGCTGGGCGGAATTGCTGCGGTGCGCCGAATACTCATCCGCCTGCGGGGTGTAGGCCAGGCTGCCCAGCAGAGGGAGCCTGCCCACCCTGGCCACGCCTTCAGCCAGCGAGGCGACCAGCTGCGGACGGGTACGCGACGGCATCGCGACGATCCCCACCGGCCGCGCCAACGCGTCAGGAGAACCGCCGGCCCAGCCGCCCGGCGAACGGGCCCAGTCGGCCAGCACCGTCACTACAGCGTTCAGCACGTCGTCCGGAACCTGCCCGTCCGCCGCCTGCGCCGACAGGATCGGCCGCAGACGGTTACCCCAACCGATATCCGACAGCCTGCCCAACGCCCGCCCGGTGACCGCCTGCTGGCCTGCGGGGATACGGCCCTTGAGGTCCATGCCGACTGCGGCGAGCCCCGTCGGCCACATCTTGCGGGGCTCAACCTCGACGCCGGGACGGTCCAGTTCGCCTGTCGCCGCCGTGAGGGCTGCGGGAGACACGGCCGCCTCCAGCCAGGGTCCGGCGCAGTTGTCGCAGCGGCCACAAGGCACCGCCTTCTCGTCGTCCAACTGCCGCTGCAGGAATTCCATCCGGCACCCCGTGGTCGCCACGTAGTCCCGCATCGCCTGCTGCTCCGCCGCCCGCTGCTTCGCGACCCAGGCATACCGCTCCCCGTCGTACGCCCACGGCTGTCCCGTCGCGGTCCAGCCCCCCTTCACGCGCTTGACCGCCCCGTCCACGTCCAGGACCTTCAGCATGGTCTCCAGGCGCGAGCGCCGAAGATCCACCAGCGGTTCCAGCGCCGGCAGCGACAGCGGACGGCCTGCCTCCCCCAGTACGTCCAGCGTTCGCCGCACCTGCTCCTCGGGCGGGAAGCCCACCGAAGCGAAGTACGCCCAGATCGCCTCGTCCTCCTTGCCCGGGAGGAGCAGCACATCGGCATGATCCACACCACGCCCGGCACGCCCCACCTGCTGGTAATAGGCAATAGGAGACGAAGGCGACCCAAGGTGCACCACGAAACCGAGATCCGGCTTGTCAAAACCCATACCGAGCGCGGAAGTGGCGACCAGGGCCTTCACCCGGTTCGCCAGCAGGTCCTCCTCCGCCTGCAACCGGTCCGCGTTCTCCGTCTTCCCCGTATAGGAAGCCACTGGATACCCGCGCTGCCGCAAGAACGCTGCGACCTCCTCCGCGGCCGCCACCGTCAGCGTGTAGATGATCCCCGAACCCTGCAGATCACCCAGCCGCTCCCCCAGCCACGCCAGCCGATGCGCCGCGTTCGGCAACTCCAACACACCCAGCCGCAGGCTCTCCCGGTCCAGCGGCCCCCGCAGGACCAGGGCGTCCCCGCTCCCCGTGCCCAATTGCTCTGCGACGTCCGCGGTCACCCGCGCGTTCGCAGTCGCCGTCGTGGCCAGCACCGGCACTCCCGCCGGCAACTCCGCCAGCATCGTGCGCAGCCGCCGGTAGTCAGGCCGGAAATCGTGACCCCAGTCGGAAATACAGTGCGCCTCATCGACCACGAGCAGACCAGTCGTCGCCGCGAGCTTCGGCAGCACCTGATCACGGAAATCCACGGAATTGAGACGTTCCGGGCTCACGAGGAGAACGTCGGTCTCACCGCGCTCCACCTCTCCGTAGATCGTTTCCCACTCCTCCGGGTTCGCCGAGTTGATGGTGCGCGCCTGAATCCCCGCCCGCGCCGCCGACTCCACCTGGTTACGCATCAAGGCCAACAGCGGCGAAATAATCACCGTCGGGCCGGCCCCACGCCGCCGCAACAGAGCCGTAGCCACGAAGTACACCGCCGACTTGCCCCAACCGGTGCGCTGCACCACCAGCGCACGACGGCGCTCCTGCACCAGAGCCGCCACCGCCTGCCACTGGTCCTCCCGCAACCGCGCCGAACCCCCCGGGGCACCCACCAGCTCAGCGAGAACGGCATCGGCTTCAGTGCGCAGCTCCAGGGTGTCCATCCCCCCATGCAACCCGATGGCACTGACAATCAGCGAATCCGCCCACCGTGGCCAGAAGGCTCCCGGAGAGTGCGTCCGCCACACGCGAATCGAGGGAACCCGGTGGACACCCGCCGTGGCGGCCCGGCTGCTGTGCCGGTCACAGCGAAGGGGCTGTTTCCGCTGGTCCTCGGCGTTCGGGGGCGATGACAGGAGTCGCTCGGGGCCGCGGTGGGCAGGGATATGTGAGCCGTACCCGCAGATTCCCGTCAGTCGCATGAATTGCTCGTTGCCGCCCGCCCGTACGGCAGGAAGAATTGGGACTGCTCCCCGCACGGCCCGCCTGTGTCCGGAAGGGCTGTGTCCCGGTGCGCCTCACCCGCCCCTGCCCGCACCATGGGCGCGTATGCGAAGGGAGGACCGTGACCTTCGGATTCGCTCCGTCCGCCGCCCTTACAGCCGCTTCGATGTCCATGTCCGCGTCGATGTCCGCCGACTCGGGAAACCGGATCGGGCGGCTGCTCGAACCTGCCGAATGGGCCGCTGCGGGCATACCCCTGCTCCGCAGCCCCCGTGACGTCGTGAGCGGTCTGCACTCCAGACATGGCCCCATCCCCTCGACCGCCGTCGTGGCCGTGCTCGATCATGAGGAACGGCTCGTCGCCAGCGCCTCGTTCACACGCCGTTCCACTCCGGCGGACGGCTGGGCCTTCCGGAACGCACTCCTCGACCATCTGCGCCGGGTCATCCCGCACGACCTCCGCCGCCGCACCCCGGTCCGTACCGCCGTACTGCTCTACTGCCGCGAGGGGGACGAGCGGTGGACCGAGGAGGACGGTGCCTGGATGTGGGGGCTGCGCGACGCCTGCACGCTGCACGGGCTGCGTTGCGGCGCCTACATCACGCTCACCCGGGGCGGTTGGCAGGTGCTGGGCGAAGGCCGCGGCGGGCGGCGGCCCAACTCACTCTCCCGCCCGGCCGCTATCGGCGGCAGCGGTACCGACTCGTCCCCGGCGCCACTCCGTTCGGGTGCACCAGCCGCGCTCCGCCGGGTCGCGGCGCGCTGAACGAGGCCGCCGAAGGGCAGCCAACGACCGCCGCGCCCCAGCCCGTTGCGGACCATTGAGGACCGTTCCGCACCCCCGTACCCCTGCGGGCCGGCCGTACCGAACGTGCCTCCGCCCGGCCTGCTCCTTGCGGGAGAGGGCCGGGCGGAGGAGACGTACGGTTCAGACGCCTGCGCCGAGTACGTCGTTGACGCGCTGCGGGTCACCGCAGACGATCAGCAGCGCTCCCGCGTGCTTCCTGGCCGCGGGCAGCACCTGGGCCACGGAATCATCGGTTCCGCCGTTGAGCGCGACCACCACGACGGGACGGGCCTTCGCCCGGCCCACGGCTTCGGCGCTCGCGTAGAAGACGTCCTCGCGGGCATCGTGCTGCGCCCAGTAGGCGGCTTCGCCGAAGGACAACTCGTGCGTCGCCCACGGGTGCTGCTCGCCGGTGGTGAGCACCAGGACGTCACCCGGTGCGCGACCGGCGTCGAGCAGCAGGTCGACCGCTTCTTCCGCCGCGTCCAGTGCACCGTCCGCCGAAGCGGGGATCAGCTGGACCTGCGGCGCGGAAGAGTCTCCCGCAGGGGTCTCAGGACGGGCCTCCGGACGGTTGCCCGGCCGGTTGTCCGAACGCTGGGAAGAGGATGTCCGCTGCGCGGGAGGCGCGGTGGGCGCAGGCCTGGCAGCAGGACGGGGCCCCGGACGAGCGGGGCGTGGCACGGCCGCGGGACGCGGGCCGGGTACGGGACGAGGGGTCGACGCAGTACGGCCGGCGGCCGGAACGACGCGGGGACCCTGGGCACTCTCGTGAATCTGAGACTCCTCGGGGATGAGAGGCATGAATGGATGTCTATCAAATGGCGGCGCACGAAGCACCACCGGGTGGGCACGTCAGTGCGATCCGGACGGAGTTTCCTCCGCCGGTCCACTGAAAGTTCAGAAGTCGAAGCCGAGTTGGCCCCCGCTTTCCAGCGCGACGGCCTCCGCGGGGAGACGGGTCGTCTTCAGGTGCCGCCACTTGGGCAGCCCGTCCAGATAGGACCAGGAGAGCCGGTGGTACGGGGTGGGCCCCCGCTCCTCCAGCGCTGCTTTGTGCACAGGCGAGGGATAGCCCGCGTTGGCTTCGAAGGCGAAGCCGCCGCACACATCGGACTCCGCGGCGAGCTCGGCCATCATCGCGTCCCTGCGCACGCACCTTGGCGATCACCGAGGCGGCCGCCACGGCGACGCAGGACTGGTCGCCCTTGATCACCGTACGGACCCGCCAGGGAAGGCCGAGGTAGTCGTGCTTGCCGTCGAGGATCACCACGTCCGGGCGGACAGGAAGCGCTTCGAGCGCCCGCACCGCGGCGAGCCGCAGCGCTGCCGTCATCCCCAGATCATCGATCTCCAGCGGAGAGGCGTGCCCGAGTGCGAAGGCAGTGACCCACGACTCCAGAAGCCCGGCCAGCTCCGTGCGGCGCTTGGGGCTGATCAGCTTGGAGTCGGTGAGTCCGTCCGGCGGTCGACGCAGTCCGGTGACTGCGGCGCAGACGGTGACGGGGCCGGCCCAGGCCCCGCGTCCGACCTCGTCGACGCCGGCGACGGTCTTGGCACCCGTAGTCGCGCGCAGTGAGCGCTCTACGGTGTGCGTAGGTGGTTCGTACGGCATGGCGCCAGCAAGGGTACGCCGCCGGACACCTCCCGCGACACCCCGGTACCGCCCACGAATTCAGCAACCGCTTCGACGCAGCGGCGACACCATCACTTCGCCAGTCATCGGGGCGGCAACATGACCAAAGAATTCACACCTGCACACAGTTGATCGGTACATCATCAGCCCCGGGATCAGGCTGCAGATGGGACCGCCCACCGCATCCGGGCAGCCGATACCGCCCTGGATTCCGCCTCCAGCAGCCCACTGAAGAGTCGGACGGACAGCTCGGCGTCCTGCCGGATGATCAGTCCACGGGACGATTCAGCAGCAGCATTTTCACACTCGCGAATCTTCGCGCACAGCGCGAATCCCGGCGGGGAGATCACTCACGACGGGCGCGACGGTGTCCACTCGGGCAGTTCCTCGGTCTGTTCCAGCCACCCGGCGGGCGGCATACCGCCGGTGCCGGCGGCCACGACGCCCCCCGCGATCGCGCAGGTCGTGTCGACGTCACCACCGACCTGGGCCGTCGTCCAGAACGTCCGCTCGAAGTCGCCGAGTCCCCGCGCGGCCGACCACAGCGCGAACGGCACAGTGTCGTGCGCGCTGGTCCGCCGCCCGCACCCCAGCACCGCGGCGACCGTAGCCGCGTCGTCGTAGTCCAGCATGTCCTTGGCCCGGCGCAGCCCCGCTCCCACGGCGCTGCGCGGGACGAGTGCGATCACACCGTCCAGCAGGGCAGCGGCGGACGGAGGCCCCGCGGGATCGGCGACCAGGGCGGCGGCAGCGGCCACCGCCATGCTCCCCACCACCGCTTCACGGTGCTGATGTGTCGTGTACGCGGAGATCTCTGCCTGATGCGTGGCCTGCTCCGGATCGTGCGCGTACCAGGCACCGAGCGGCGC
Source organism: Streptomyces sp. NBC_00466 (assembly GCF_041433995.1). Taxonomy (NCBI): domain Bacteria; kingdom Bacillati; phylum Actinomycetota; class Actinomycetes; order Kitasatosporales; family Streptomycetaceae; genus Streptomyces; species Streptomyces sp. NBC_00466. The sequence goes on from NZ_CP107896.1 coordinate 1,026,436, forward strand.
GATCCGCATCGCTGCGCCATTTCCCCACGAACCCTGGCCGTTGAAGAGGGCACTGGCCAGTTCCCGCCAGTCGCCGCCCTCCCTGATCAGCCGCAGCATCCGGTTGACAGCCGGGCCGTACCCCCGGTCGAAGTCATGCCGCGCGGCGAAGGAAGCAGCAAGTACGTCCTGGTCGATCCGGCCCCGCGAGGCCAGCAGCGACAGCACGGAACAGGCCATCTCGGTGTCGTCGGTCCACTGCCAGGGGCCCGCGGGCAGCTCGCGCCGGGCCAGCAGCGGATAGTTGTCCGGGACGAAGAACTGGGAGCCGAGGGCATCTCCGACGGAGAGCCCGCGCAGGCTGGCCCGAGCGCGTCCGAAAGCATCGGGAAGAGATCCGGAAACGGAGTGAAAAGCGGAGTCAGCGGTCATCTCACCTCCACTCTAACCGGTGACGCCGTACGGCTCCGGAACGCGCCAGTGGTCGAACGGCCGGTCCAGCGTGTACTTGCCGTCCTCCCCCAGCACCAGCGTCCGCGACTCCCCGTTCCCCGGGTTGGACAGCGCCTCGAACTCCGCGACCGTCCAGTGGAACCAGCGCATGCAGAAGAGCCGCATCGTCAGACCGTGGGTGACCAGCAGGACGTTCGGCGGATGGTCCGGCGCCTCGAAGCTCCGGTGGAGGCTCTCCAGGAACGATCCGACGCGGTCGTAGACATCGGCCCCGGACTCCCCCTGCGCGAACCGGTAGAAGAAGTGGCCGTAGGCGTCCCGGTACGCCTTCTGCAGACGCACGTCGTCGCGGTCCTGCCAGTTCCCCCAGTCCTGCTCGCGCAGCCGCGGCTCTTCCCTGACCCGTACCTGTTCCGGATCGAGGGCGAAGGCCCGGAAGGTCTCGTGCGTACGGCGGTAGGGCGAGACATAGGTGCTCACCTGTTCCCGGCCGAAGAGTTCCCGCAGCCGCGCCCCGGTCGCCTCCGCCTGGCTCCAGCCGCTCGGGGTGAGCTTCAGGGCGTGGTCGGGTTCGCGTTCGTACACCGTGTCATCAGCGTTTCCCTCCGACTCCCCGTGCCGGACAAGAACGATGCGTTGTGGTCGTGCCATGCCAAAACACTAGATCGGATCGCCGCCGAGCGCGCCGACGCCCCCATGCGGTCAGCCGACGCCCCCTCGTACGGTCAGCCGACGCCCCTCACGCGGTCGGTCATACGGTCCAGGACGGTTCCAGCTGTACGACGTCGCCCGCCAGCGCCGCCACGTCCGCGTCGGTCTGGGCACGCAGCGACAGCCGCTCGATCCGTTCCGGCCGGTATTTCCCGCGCTCGGCCGCGGACTGCCACATCGAGAGCACGAGGAACTCGTCCCCGGGCGCCTCTCCGAACATCCCGCGCAGCATCCCGGGCGACCCCGCCATCGCAGGGTTCCAGACCTTCTCCTGCATCAGCGCGAAGTGCTCGGCCCGCTCGGAGTGCACACGGGAGTGCGCGACCCGGACCACGTCCGCGTCCCCGAAGCGGGGTTCGAACCCCGTTCTCACATCGAAGCGGTACTCGAAGAGCTTGGCCTGCATGTCCTTGAACGTGCCCGCCTGGGCGGCAGCGAGCCGGTTGTGCGCCCGAGCCATGAACGAGTCGTAGAAGGGCCTGCTCTCCCAGAAGGCGAACACATGCGCCACACTCTGCCGACTGCGGCTCCAGCCGCCCCCCTGCCCCCGGAATCCCGGCTCACCCAGCAGCCCCGCCCACCTCCGCTGCCCCTGTTCGAACCCTCTGGGGTCTGTCACCGTGCAGCGAATCCACTTGACCAGCACCGCGCCATCGTACGGCCAGGAGAGTGACGCCGGGCCATGGTCCGGCGGAGCACATCCGGATCAGCTGCCGCAAACATCCGGACCGTTTCCAATACCGATCACATAGTTGGGAAAACCGGTCAACCGGGCGACCGTAACGGTCTGTTCACCCGCCCCCGGCCTCCGGAACGGAGCACATTCGCACCATCGGTCCTGAGTACGGGATCCGGAGTAAGGGAAGAGGGCGCCGACCAGTGGTCGGCGCCCTCTCCGGAGCGGGTTCAGCACCCTCGGCCGTCAGCGCTCAGAGGCACATCAGCCGCGATCGCAGCCCGTGTCAGCTGCAGCCGCTGGTCGAGCCGCATCCCTCGCAGAGGTAGCAGCTGCCCGCACGGCGCATCTTCGTACCGCAGGAGAAGCAGAGCGGCGCATCGGCGTTCAGGCCGAGCGTGATCTCCATCAGCTCGGTCGAGTTGTGCGCCTGCTTCGGAGCGGGCACCTCCGCAGCGGCCTCCGGCTGCGGCGCGGCGGCCTTGGGAGCCTCCACGTGGCGCGGAGCGGACTGGGACAGGCCCTCCACATCCACGTCGTCGTCGCCCGGCTCGTACGAACCGGTGTCCAGGTGGCGCTGACGCTCCGATGCCGAGTGGATACCCAGCGCCGAGCGCGTCTCGAAGGGCAGGAAGTCGAGCGCCAGACGGCGGAAGATGTAGTCGACGATCGACTGCGCCATCCGTACGTCGGGGTCGTCCGTCATACCGGCCGGCTCGAAGCGCATGTTGGTGAACTTCGAGACGTACGTCTCCAGGGGAACGCCGTACTGCATACCGACCGAGACCGCGATCGAGAAGGCGTCCATCATGCCCGCGAGGGTCGACCCCTGCTTGGACATCTTCAGGAAGACCTCACCGAGACCGTCGTCCGGGTAGGAGTTGGCCGTCATGTACCCCTCGGCGCCGCCCACCGTGAAGGAGGTGGTGATGCCGGGGCGGCCCTTCGGCAGGCGCTTGCGGACCGGGCGGTACTCGATGACCTTCTCGGCCTTCGGCTCCGTCTTCTCCCCGGCGTCCCCGGCGGACTTGGACTTGGCCGAGAGCGGCTGCCCGACCTTGGAGTTCTCGACGTAGACGGCGAGCGCCTTGGTACCGAGCTTCCAGCCCTGGAGGTAGATCTCCTCGACGTCCTCGACCGTGCTGGACGCGGGCATGTTGACCGTCTTGGAGATGGCGCCGGAGAGGAACGGCTGGGCGGCCGCCATCATCCGTACGTGGCCCATGGGCGCGATGGAACGCTCGCCCATGGCGCAGTCGAAGACCGAGTAGTGCTCCAGCTTGAGGCCGGGGGCGTCGACGACATTGCCGTGGTCCGCGATGTGGGCGACGATCGCCTCGACCTGCTCCGGCTGATACCCGAGACGCTTGAGCGCCTTGGGGACCGTGTTGTTCACGATCTGCATCGAGCCGCCGCCGACGAGCTTCTTGAACTTGACCAGGGCCAGGTCCGGCTCGACGCCCGTGGTGTCGCAGTCCATCATCAGGCCGATGGTGCCGGTCGGTGCGAGCACCGACGCCTGCGCATTGCGGAAACCGTTCTTCTCACCGAGGCGCAGGACGTCCTGCCAGGCCTCCGTGGCCGCGGCCCACACCGGGCTGTCCAGGTCGTCGGTGCGCGTGGCCGTCGCGTTGGCGTCCGCGTGCTGCTTCATGACGCGCTTGTGGGCGTCCGCGTTACGGGCGTAGCCGTCGTACGGGCCGACGACCGCGGCGAGCTCGGCGGAGCGCTTGTACGAGGTGCCGGTCATCAGCGAGGTGATGGAGCCGGCCAGTGCGCGGCCGCCGTCGCTGTCGTACGCGTGGCCGGTGGCCATGAGCAGCGCGCCGAGGTTGGCGTAACCGATGCCCAGCTGACGGAAGGCGCGGGTCGTCTCACCGATCTTCTCGGTGGGGAAGTCCGCGAAGCAGATCGAGATGTCCATCGCGGTGATGACCAGCTCGACGACCTTGGCGAAGCGCTCGGCGTCGAACGACTGGTTGCCCTGGTCGTCGTCGCGCAGGAACTTCATGAGGTTGAGCGAGGCGAGGTTGCACGACGAGTTGTCCAGGTGCATGTACTCGCTGCACGGGTTGGACGCGGTGATCCGGCCCGTCTCGGGCGAGGTGTGCCACCGGTTGATGATGTCGTCGTACTGGATCCCGGGGTCGGCACAGACGTGCGCGGCCTCGGCCATCTTGCGGAAGAGCGCCTTGGCGTCGACCTTCTCGATGACCTCGCCGGTCATGCGCGAGCGCAGACCGAACTGCGAGCCGGTCTCCACCGCGTGCATGAACTCGTCGTTCACACGGACCGAGTTGTTGGCGTTCTGGTACTGGACGGACGTGATGTCGTCGCCGCCCAGGTCCATGTCGAAGCCCGCGTCGCGCAGGGCGCGGATCTTCTCCTCCTCCTTCACCTTGGTCTCGATGAAGGCCTCGACGTCCGGGTGGTCGACATCGAGGACGACCATCTTGGCCGCACGGCGGGTGGCGCCACCGGACTTGATCGTTCCTGCGGAGGCGTCGGCCCCGCGCATGAAGGAGACCGGGCCGGACGCGTTGCCGCCGGAGGAGAGCAGCTCCTTGGAGGAGCGGATACGGGAGAGGTTGAGGCCGGCGCCCGAGCCGCCCTTGAAGATCATCCCCTCTTCCTTGTACCAGTCGAGGATGGACTCCATGGAGTCGTCGACCGAGAGGATGAAACAGGCGCTGACCTGCTGGGGCTGGGCCGTACCGACGTTGAACCAGACCGGCGAGTTGAAGCTGAAGACCTGGTGCAGCAGCGCGTACGTGAGCTCGTGGTCGAAGAGCTCGGCGTCCTCCGGGGAGGCGAAGTAACCGTTCTCCTCGCCGGCCTTGCGGTACGTCTTCACCACACGGTCGATGAGCTGCTTCAGGCTGTTCTCACGGTTGTCCGCGCCGACAGCGCCGCGGAAGTACTTGCTGGTGACGATGTTGACCGCGTTCACCGACCAGAAGTCGGGGAACTCGACGCCACGCTGCTCGAAGTTGACCGAGCCGTCGCGCCAGTTGGTCATGACGACATCACGGCGTTCCCAGACGACCTCGTCGTACGGATGCACGCCGGGAGTGGTGTGGATGCGCTCGCTGCGCAGCCCCTGCCGATTAGCAGCCGCCTTGGTTCCCTTAGCGCGGGAACCTCGTGCCGGGCCGCTCGCCGTCTCTGTCATGCCGCCTCCCATATGCGGGCTAAAACGCCCAAAAGTGCCCAGTTCTTCCCATGGCACTGTGTCTGTCTGACACCTGCGGCGCAGGAAGCACCGCAGGCAGGTCTGTGTCCGCCGGCCCCGGAGGGTCAGTCGGTGGCAGTGGCGGGTACGGGGGCCGCGGGGGCCCCTCCGCACTCGCATTCCACTGCGGGGGGCTGCGCGTCGCGGAGTTCCGCGATGGCGGCCTCGAAGTCATCGAGCGAGTTGAAAGCCCGGTAGACGGACGCGAAGCGCAGATACGCGACAAGGTCGAGTTCCTGCAACGGGCCGAGTATGGCAAGCCCGACGTCGTGAGTGGTCAGCTCGGCGCCCCCGGTGGCGCGCAGCGCCTCCTCGACCTGCTGGCCGAGTTTGGCGAGAGCGTCCTCGGTGACCGGCCGCCCCTGGCACGCCTTCCGCACACCCGAGATGACCTTCGTACGGCTGAACGGTTCGGTCACCCCGCTGCGCTTGATCACCATCAGCGAGGCCGTCTCCACCGTCGTGAAACGGCGGGAGCAGTCGGGGCACTGGCGGCGCCTGCGGATCGAGGTGCCGTCGTCCGTCGTACGGCTGTCGACAACGCGGCTGTCAGGGTGCCTGCAGAAGGGGCAGTGCATGGTTTCCGAGCCTCCTTCGCAGTACGACCGAATAGCCTCGCCGGGCCCGGAACGAGCCCCTCGAAGCAGCACCAAGCATAGGCGATGCCCTGGGTCACCAGGGACCAGGGACCACAACTTCTGGGTGGCTGTTTGAATCCAACCACTAGATCTGGGGTTCAGCGCTGCTTTCACGGCAGAGCGTGTCGCCCTCGGCCGCCGAGGCCGCCCGGCTCGGAAGAGGGTACGGGAAGCGCGCCGGCGGCCGGACCGGGGGCCACCCCGCAACCACCGGCAAGCGACCGGCGACGGCAGGAAGCGGCCGACGGACGGCAGGCATCGACAGACCGGGGCTCGCCGCAACACTCCGCAGCCGACCGCCCCCGCGACACGGGCGCAGCCGGCGGACGGTACCGTAATCGACCGAATTGCCTTTCGGCCTCGATCGTGCTCATACACCCGACACTGCGCTCATGTGAAGGATATTTTATTTTTTCACTCGAACGTGTGTTTGGCGCAACCTTTCGAAAGCCACTACCGTTGTCCAACCAGGGAGAGAACATCTCGAGAGGGGCCGACGACGTGACCACGACCGCAGACACCGCGACCATCACCGCCCAGGACCGTTCGCAGAACCGACTCGAGCCGGTGCATGCCATGAATGACGCAGCAACGGGCCCCGAAGGCCAGCTGCCCCCGCGACCCGCACGCTCGCTGCCCGGACGGCCTCCCGGTATCCGGGCGGACAGCTCCGGACTCACGGACCGGCAGCGGCGGGTGATCGAGGTGATCAGGGACTCCGTGCAGCGCCGTGGATACCCGCCCTCCATGCGCGAGATCGGTCAGGCGGTGGGGCTGTCCAGCACCTCGTCCGTCGCCCACCAGCTGATGGCCCTGGAGCGCAAGGGCTTCCTGCGCCGCGACCCGCACCGCCCCCGGGCGTACGAGGTCAGGGGCTCCGACCAGCCGAGCACCCAGACCACCGACACCACGGGCAAGCCCGCCGCGTCGTACGTCCCGCTGGTCGGCCGGATCGCCGCCGGTGGGCCGATCCTGGCTGAGGAGTCGGTCGAGGACGTCTTCCCGCTCCCCCGGCAGCTGGTCGGTGACGGCGAGCTCTTCGTCCTCAAGGTCGTCGGCGACTCGATGATCGAGGCCGCGATCTGTGACGGCGACTGGGTCACGGTGCGGCGCCAGCCCGTCGCGGAGAACGGCGACATCGTGGCAGCCATGCTGGAGGGCGAGGCCACGGTCAAGCGCTTCAAGCGCGAGGACGGGCATGTGTGGCTGCTGCCGCACAATGCCGCCTACCAGCCGATCCCGGGTGACGAAGCCACGATCCTCGGCAAGGTAGTGGCTGTACTCCGACGCGTGTGAGTACCGCGTCGGCCCTGAACAGGGCTCCGGAACTCACTGCGCCGGTTCCGGGGCCCTGCCTTTTTCCCTGCATTTTCCGCGCCCTGGTCTCGGCGCGTTTCTCCATGTTTCTTCCGCTTCGCGCTCTGTGCCACCGCTTCTCGCTGCGGCGGCACAGGAGAGCAGTCTCGGCCTACTGACCGGCCTCCTTGGCCACGGCGTCGATCGACGCCAGTGACCGGCGGATCTGGTTCCGGTCCGTGGTGAACCAGAAATCGGGCAGCGAAGCCCTCAGATAGCTTCCGTAGCGCGCGGTGGCCAGCCTCGGGTCCAGCACCGCGACGACACCGCGGTCCCCCATGGCCCTGACCAGTCGGCCGGCGCCCTGCGCCATCAGCAGAGCGGCATGCGTCGCGGCAACGGCCATGAACCCATTGCCGCCGCCCTCCTCGACCGCTTTCTGCCGAGCGCTCATCAGCGGGTCGTCGGGGCGGGGGAACGGGATCCGGTCCATCACCACCAGCTGGCAGCTGGGTCCCGGAACATCCACCCCCTGCCAGAGGGACAGCGTCCCGAAGAGGCAGGTCTCGGGATCGGCTGCGAAATTCTTGATCAACTCACCGAGCGTCTCCTCGCCCTGGAGCAGCACACGCCTGTCCTGCCTGCTGCGCAGTTCCTCAGCGGCTGCCTGGGCGGCCCTCATGGAGGAGAACAGGCCGAGTGTGCGCCCGCCCGACGCCTCCACCAGTTCGGCGAGCTCGTCCAGCATGTCGGTACGCGATCCCTCCCGGCCCGGGGCCGAGAGGTGTTTGGCGACGTACAGAATGCCTTGCTTGGCGTAGTCGAAGGGCGAGCCGACATCGAGGCCCTTCCACTGCGGGACGTCCTCCCCCTCGGTGCCCTCCGGTGAGAGTCCGAGTGACGCGCCGACCCCGTTGAAGTCACCGCCGAATTTGAGCGTCGCGGAGGTGAGAACGACTGAGCGGTCGGCGAAAAGCTTCTCCCGGAGGAGCCCCGACACCGAGAGCGGCGCGACACGCAGGGAAGCGCCGAAACGGTCATGGCGCTCGTACCAGACGACGTCGTACTCGGATCCGAGGGTGATCCGCTCGGCGACGTCGTGGATGGACTCGACGGACGCCAGAGCCTGTTTCCGTACGACGTCCTCGTCCTGCACGGACTTGTCCCGGGTGGCGCCGATGGCCGAGATGACCGTCCGGGCCGCGTCGCGCAGGGACATCAGCGCATAACCGAGGTCCTCGGGGATCTCTTCGAGCCGGCCCGGAAGCGCCAGCTCCATGACACGTTCGAAGGTCTCGGAGGCGGTCTGGAGGGCGTCGGCCGCCTTCTCGTTGACGAGCTTCGCCGCACGCCGCACCGCCCTGTTCACCTGGCCCGGAGTGAGCTCTCCTGTGGCCACACCGGTGACCCGGGAGACCAGCTCATGAGCCTCGTCCACGATCAGCACCTCGTGCTGCGGGAGGACCGGTGCGCCCTCGATCGCGTCGATCGCGAGCAGGGCGTGGTTGGTCACGACCACATCAGCGAGCTTGGCCCGCTCACGGGCGGCCTCGGCGAAGCACTCTGCCCCGTAGGCGCATTTGCTCGCCCCCAGACACTCCCGGGAGGAGACGGAGATCTGACCCCAGGCGCGGTCGGAGACGCCCGGAGTGAGATCGTCGCGGTCGCCCGTCTCCGTCTCGTCCGCCCAGTCCCGCATACGCAGCAGGTCCTGGCCGAGCTTGCTGCTGGGGGCGGCTGTCTCGAACTGGTCGAACAGCCCGTCCTCCTCTTCCTGCGGTACGCCCTCGTGGAGGCGGTGCAGACAGAGGTAGTTGGACCGTCCCTTGAGCATGGCGAACTGGGGGCGCCGCCGCAGCAGTGGCTGCAGGGCCTCGACCGTACGCGGGAGGTCTCGCTCCACGAGCTGCCGCTGGAGTGCGAGCGTCGCGGTGGCCACCACGACGCGCTCCCCGTGAGCCAGCGCGGGGACGAGGTACCCCAGCGACTTTCCGGTACCGGTGCCGGCCTGGACCAGCAGGTGGGCGTTGTCGTCGACCGCTTCGGCAACAGCCTCGGCCATGGTGACCTGGCCGGGCCGCTCCGTACCGCCCACAGCGGTGACGGCGGCGTGCAGGAGCTCGGGGAGGGAGGGCTTCGTCATAGCGGGACCACCCTACGGGGCAGCACTGACAATCGGGGTCACACCTCGTGCAGAGGGTTGGCGACCGTCCCGTGCACGGCGGCGTGCGGCCGGTTCGGGCGGTCGCGGTAGCCGTCGAGGTGGAGCCGGTTGCGGTTGAGGCAGAGCCGTTCGATCCGCGGGGTGAGCAGGTCGAACGTCTCGTAGCGCTCCTTGAGCTCGGGGAACCGGGCTTGGTGGCGGAGGATCTCGGCGCGGACCAGCCACCAGAAATCCGCCTCCGGAACTCCTAGTTGATCTTCACAGAGAGGGGCGAGGTACCGGAACACACCGACGAAGAGTCCGGAGTGGATGAACTGTGTCAGGAAGGCCGGCTCCTCGGTCAGCAGCACGTCCCGGACATCGGCGGGCATCGAGGCGTGCTCCGGCAGGGGCTCCGCGCTGATGTTGACGTCGTCGACGAAGTCCTTGATCGCGAGCCGCACGGGGACATCGTGGTCGTCGAAGACGACGATGGCGTTCTCGCCGTGCGGGGAGAAGACCGTTCCGTAGCGGTAGAGGAAGCGCAGCAGCGGGGGGAGCAGTGCGGCGAAGAGCCGCTCGAGCCAGGCGGCGGGCGCGAGGCCCGACCGGGCGACGAGCTCCGCGGTGAAGGAGCGTCCCTGGTTGTCGGTGTGGAGCAGGGAGGCGAGCGTACGGGCACCTTCACCGGCGGCCAGCTGCACGCCGAGCGGCTCGCGCCAGATGGCGCCGAGGAGTTCCCGGTACTGGTAGGGGACTTCTGGCAGGTGGTCGTACAGAGGGTGTTCGACCGCGACGGAGGCGACTTCGCCCAGCAGGATCACGCCGCACTCGTCTCGCAGGAACGCATCGCTCTCGCGCAGTCCCTGGACCCAGGCGGTCACGGCCGGGGCGGCGAGTGTGCGCTCGGTGGGGAGGCCGCGCCAGACCAGGGTGTTGAGGATCGACAGCGGAAGCTTCACCGTGTGCCGCTCGGGGTGTTCGACGTTGAGGAAGGTACGGATGGACTGCTGCGGCAGGCGCGGATCCGTATCGGCGTGGAGCGGAACGATCTGGTGGTGGGCGATGGCCGGTGCGTAGAGCGGCAGGATCACTTCGTCCCACTGCCAGGGGTGCACGGGGAGGTAGAGATAGCCGTCCGGGTCCAGCCCACGGGCCCTTAACTCGGCGGCGAATGACTCCCGGACGGCGGTGTCGAGTTCGCGGCGGTAGAGCCGGTCGGGTGTCGCGAGGCCGGTGACACCCCGGTACTGGGCGAGGTCCGTGCTGACCGCGATCCATGGCAGCCGGGCGGGCCGGCGGGACTCGGGTGTCCAGCGGGCGGCGTCAGCCGCGGAGAACCCGATCCGGCCCTTGTTGAGAACGAGCCAGGGGTGGCCGGTCTGATGGCCTTCCAGCCGCGCGTAGTCGAGTTCGGCGAGTTCGGCTGCGGGGAGCGCGGTGTGGTCGATACGGGCATCGGCAGCGAGGGTGGTGGTGAGCTCGCGGACCAGGTGCCCGAGAGTCGCGCCGTCCAGGGCGAGCAGCCTTCGGGCCAGAACGAGGAAGCGGAGTGGATCGCTGAACGGTTCGCCCTGGAGCGTGATGGTGTCCGGGTCGATGTGCCAGTGCCCGTAGGCGCCGCGCCGGGCCCGGAAGGTCAGCGGCAGGTCGTCGTCCAGCGTGAGCGTGTGACGGCCGCCGGTCCGGGCCACCGGCTCGATGATCTCTTCGTAGGCGAAGGCGCTGAGCATCTTGGCGAGAAGACGGCGGGCCGCACGGTCCCAGTCCTCGGGGTTGAGCTCGGCGGGGGCGAGCAGCGTCGGTTCTGCTTCGGAGTCGAAGCCAGCAGACGGGTTCAGCACGGGGACTCCTCGGGGTGGAACCGATTCGGGACGGGCGGTGTATCAAAAGCAGCAGTTCGTCAGGGGCGGGGATGTACGGGCAAGGGATGTACGGGCAAGGGGTGCGCCGGTACGGGGTGCGCATGTACGGGGGTGCAGAGGTGGGAGGTTCAGAAGTGGGGGGTTCAGAAGTGGGGGGTTCAGAAGTAGGAGGCGTACCGGCAGGCGCACAGAGGTGTTCGCCACTGGGCGGTAATGGGAGGTGTTCACATCGGGGATCACGTCTCACATCAGGTCGCGGACGGCGCGGTCGCGGACCATCAGCGCCGCGCGTTTGTCGGGAAGGTCGACTTCGGCCGAGTAGCGGAATCCCGCACGGAGAAAGGCCGACACGGAGGGGGTGTTGCGCAGGTCCGGCTCGGCGACGACGCGGGTGCACTGGGGCCGGTTGTCCAGTACGAGGTCGGAGACGGCGCGCAGCAGGGTGGTTCCGGTGCCGCGCCCCCGGTCGGCGACACCACCGATCAGGAGGTGCAGACCGGTGTCGTGGGGGTGTGCCGGATAGTGCCGGGCCAGTGGATCGAGGTCGGCGCGGTAGATCTCCCAGTAGCTCATGGGGGTGCCCTGGAGCACTCCGAGGCAGGGGACACTGCGGCCGTCGCCGTCCAGTTGGGGGCGCAGATGAGCGCGGGTGACGGATTCGGGGCCCGAGAGCTCCCAGAAGGCGGCGACGGCAGGGTCGTTCATCCAGTGGCTGAGGAGAGAGAGGTCGCGTTCGATGTCCACGGGTACCAGTTGGAAGACACCGGCCGGGGTGGCGACCGGCTGCCAGGCGCCGGGGCTGTCCAGCAGGTCGCCACCGGCGGAGCCGGGAGTCGCGGACCACGGAGTATGTGCCGGGTCTCCGGTGCGCAGCAGTGACAGCAGGTCCTCGGACAGCTGCAGGTCAAGGGTGTCCTCGGACTCTTCGTCAGTCCGTGGGACAGGTCCTGTCCCGGTATGGGCGCTCGCATCCGTGGAGGGCACGGCCACTCTCCTCATTCTCTGCTCAGCTATCGGTCGGGTCATGCCCCAGTGGGGTGAAGGGGGTTGGTGAGACGGGCGTAGACGGACTGGGTGTCGACCGGGCCGACGAGTTCGTCGAGTCCGTGGAGTCGGGTCAGCAGGTTGGCCTTGGTACGCAGGACGGGGGTGTCGAGAAGTTGAGCAGGCAAAGGGGAGCCGAGTGCGGTGGCTCGGGTGAGGAACTGCCGGAAGGCAGCGAGCAGCAGCCGTTCGTCGGCGAGTCGCTGGGCGCCGAAGGCGCCGATCAGTCCGAAGACGTTGTTGATGGCGAGGTAGTAGGCGAAGCGTTCATCGGTGACGTCGTCTGCGACGAAGGTGTCGCTGACGGCTCCGATCCCGGGGATGCGCTTCTCCAGTGCGGCACGGTGGGACTCCCGGAAGTAGTAGCCCTGGTTGTCGCGGTATCGGCCGCCGACGGGCCAGCCGCCGGGGCCGAGGATGACGATGGTGTTCTGCTGATGCGCTTCGAGGGCGATGCCCGCGGTGCCGTCCAGCCACAGCACCGGGCGTACGACGTGGTCGAGATAGCGCAGGAACCACTCGGTCGCGACAGCTCCGGTGGACCGCCCGGTCCTGGCCGCGAGTGCGGTCACGATGTCGGCGAGCCGCGAGCGCATGGCGCCGCCGCCGGGGCGGGGGTGGATCGCGGTGAGACCGGCGACGCAGACGGCGTCGTCGGCGGCGCTGAACGGATTGTGGCGGAGGGCGACGTCGAAGCCCGGAAGCGGTTCACCGTCAGGCGTGTTCACGGCCAGCCAGGCCGGATCACGGACGATGTCGAAACCGGGGTGGGCTGCTTGCCATGCACTCCCGAGGCCGCTCCGCAGGATCCGGTGGACCTCCACGCCGCGGTGGAGTTCCTTGCGGAGGTTCTCCCGGCGGGAGTTGGTGATGCGGAGCCCGAGGGACAGCTTGAGCATCGCTTCACCGCCCGGCCGGTGGACGGTGCGTACGGAGGAGGTGGGATACCAGCGGTCACCGTACGGACCGAGGTCGTGCAGCAACCCCGCGTCGAGAAGAGCTGCCACCGCGGGCCGGTGGGGCAGGTCCCGGGCCTGCCAGGGATGGAGCGGCAGAAGGGCTGTGTTGTCGGGGTGCTGGACGGCACCCGCGAAGCGGGCGGTGAGCCGGTCGGCGGGCAGCGTGCGTCCCCCCTCCGTCCACGCCGAGTCCTGGGCGAGCAGGGAGCGGTCGACGGCCATCCAGTGCAGGGGGAACGAGCCGTGCAACTCCGGTGAGAACAGTCGCAGTTCGGCGTCCGAGAGTCCCTCACGGCTCTTCGGGGTGGGGTGCAGCGGGTGACCGAGCAGAAGAGACTGCTCTGCGGTCAGGAAGGGATCCGCCTCACTGGACGGCTCCGGACTGCGACGGCGCTCGGTGATGAAGACGGCGGTCCGTTGAACCGAATCGGCGACCCTGCCGACCAGTTCGGTGCTGTCGCTCTGGCCCGCTTCCCTGCCGAGGAGGGCGGCGACGGTGACAGCGTCGGCGCGTGGCGCACCGATCGATCCGCCTTCGAGTACGGGTTTGCCGAACCGGTGCCAGCCGGTGGCCGACCAGTACAGGACAGGGACGAGCAGCGCGATACCGCTGGCATTCAGGGGGATGCGCAGTGTGGGCCCGGTGGGTGCGGACAGGTTGGTCTCCCGGACCCAGCAGCGCAGCAGGTTCTCGACGGCCGCAGCTTCGGCGGCCGTGTGGGGGTCCGACGCGTCGACGGGGTCTTCGAAGAGGCCGGATCCCGGGCGCCCGTCAGGGGTACGGTCCGCCGTCATCTGGCGCGGCACCGTCTCGGGACCGGCCGAGATCGAACCGGTCGATACCGGGCCGACGGTGAGGGAGTCGGCCCGCAACGGGTGGGCCGGGAATGGCTGGGCCGGGAGCGGACCTGCTGTACGGCTGCTGGGAACGGCGGAGTCACCGGTCTCGGGGGCATCAGGGTCAGGCGTGGGGTTCACGGGGTGCTTCCTTGCGCGGCCGGGGAGGAATGGGGGGAGGTGGGTTCAGTGCGGGTGACAGGTCTCATGACGGCCGTGGATGGCGCGTTCGGCGGCGGACAGGGCGTCGGCGAGCCGGTCCAGTACCGCCTCTGCCTGTTCGTCGGTGAGGGTGAGGGGAGGCAGCAGACGCACGACGCTCGCGTGGCGGCCGCCGAGTTCGACGATGAGTCCCCTGGCCAGGCACTCCCGCTGTACGGCGGCCGCGAGCACGGGGTCAGCCGCCGAGGGGCCGACGGCACCTGTCTCCCGGTCATCGGCAGCAATTGCCGCTTCGGCGGCTTCGGCGGCTTCCGGGCAGACGAGCTCCACGCCGATCATCAGGCCCCGGCCCCGTACGTCGCCGATGGCCGGGTGGTCGGCGGCCAGGCCCCGCAGTCTGCCGATCATGCGCGCGCCCAGGTCGGCCGCCCTCTCGGCGAGCCGGTTCTCACGGACATGAGCGAGGGTGGCGGCGCCCGCGGCCATGGCGAGCTGATTGCCGCGGAAGGTACCCCCGTGGGCCCCGGGCTCCCCGCAGTCCAGATCCGACCGGTAGACGATGACAGCGAGTGGGAGGGAACCCCCGATGGCCTTGGACATCACCATCACGTCAGGAACGATCCCGCTGTGCTCGACCGCCCAGAAGGCACCGGTGCGGCCGACGCCGGTCTGCACCTCGTCCGCGATGAGCGGAATGGACCGGTCGGCCGTGATCTTCCGCATACGGCGCATCCAGCTGTCCGGGCCGGGGATCACCCCGCCCTCGCCCTGCACCGGTTCGAGGATCATCCCGGCCGGCGGAGCCACCCCGCTCCTGGGGTCGTCGAGAAGGGACTCGGTCCAGTTGCCGGCCAGCTCCAGGCCCCGGGCACCGCCGACCCCGAACGGGCAGCGGTAGTCCTGCGGATACGGCAGCCGGGTCACCCGTGCGTCGGGGGCGCCGCCGTGATCGGCCCCGGTGAAGGTGAGAATTCCGCTGCGGCCGGTCGCGGTGCGGACGAGTGTGAGAGCTGCTTCGACCGCGTCCGTACCGGTCGGCCCGCAGAACTGCACCCGTGCCTGGTCCGCGAATCCGCGCGGCAGCGTCTCGAACAGTTCGGTGGTGAACGCGTCCTTGACCGGTGTGGCGAGATCCGGAACATGCAGGGGCGCACCCGAATCGATCACCTTCCTGATCGCTTCGAGGACCACCGGGTGGTTGTGTCCGAGCGCCAGGGTCCCCGCCCCCGACAGGCAGTCGAGATACCGCCGTCCGTCCGCACCCTCGATGGTCAGCCCGCGTGCGCGTACCGGCACGATCGGCAGCGACCGCGCGTAGGTGCGGGCCGCGGATTCACGCATCGACTGGCGGCGCAGGATCCCCTCGTGCGCTGTCGTCGCCGCCGACGGTGCGGTTTCGGTCACGGCCACTGCTGTTGGTCCTCCCGCTGTACGGATCGGCCGCCGCGTCCCTCGTTCCGCGACCGTCGCCCCCGGCGCTGAACACAGCCCAAAGGCCCCCATCCGTACCAACGACGAAGTCGCCCCGGGATCACGGGCAAGTCGGAAGATCCTTGCGGGTGCGGAACCACGGCCCTGCCTTATGCCGTCCACATCGGCACCGGCATAGTGGGGCCCGCACTTTGGTTCCGATCAGTTCCACCGTTTCCACAGTTCCGCACCACAGTGCCGAAATCCGTTGTTCCGGAGTCCCAGGGGGAATCACCACATGCGACCGCTACGCCCGACTTCCACCGAACGCCGCGGGAGGCGCGCATCCCGGCGAACGCTCCCCTCAATGGCCGCTGTTGGCCTCACGGCGGCACTCGCCCTCACCGCGACCGCCTGCGGTCCCGGCGACGACAACGCCAGTGACAAGCCGGCCGCCACCACCTCGTCGTCCTCGGACGGCAAGGTCGTCATACCGGACAACGTCAGGGGCGCGCTGAAGAAGCACGGCATCGACCTGGACAAGTGGAAGCACGGCGAGTGGAAGAACTGGAACAAGGACAAGTGGCTGCGTGAGGCGCAGGACTTCGTCAACCCGGTCATCTCCGGGCTCTGGGACCCGTCCAGGATGCGGCACGCCTCCAGGCCTCCGGAGAAGCCTGTCGACAACGACATCTCCGGTGACAAGGGAGTCACCGACCCGACTCCGGCGCCGGTGACCGCGCAGGGCGTGAACGCCCCATACCACCAGAGCATTCCAGAGGCGGGCAAGGTCTTCTTCGACAGCCCCGAAGGGTCGATGGTCTGCTCGGCGACGGTCGTGGAGGACCCCGCGCACCCCGGGAAGTCCAACATGGTGTGGACAGCGGGCCACTGTGTGCACGCCGGGAAGAAGGGCGGCTGGTACCGGAACATCGCCTTCGTCCCCTCGTACAACAACAGCGGTATGTCAACTGCCCAGTTGCAGAACGCCAAGAAGGACCAGGTCGCTCCGTACGGCGTCTTCTGGGCGGACTGGGCCCAGACCTCCGAGCAGTGGATCAACGACGGCGGCCCCACCGGCGGTCAGGGCGCCCCGTACGACTTCGCGGTCCTGCACGTCACTCCGGAGAAGGGCAGCACCAAGTCCCTGGAGGAGACGGTCGGAGGCGCGCTCCCGGTGAACTTCAACGCGCCCGCGGTGCCGGAGATCCCGAGCCTGACGGCGACCGGCTACCCCGCGGCTCCCCCGTTCGACGGCCAGAAGCTGTTCCAGTGCTCCGACCGTCCGGGCCGTCTGTCGCTCTCCGCGGCCGACCCGACGATGTACCGCGTCGGTTGCACCATGACCGGCGGGTCCTCCGGCGGCGGCTGGATAGCCAAGGGCGCCGACGGCAAGCCCGCGCTCGTGTCGAACACCTCCATCGGCCCGGTCACCGCAGGCTGGCTGGCCGGTCCGCGCCTCGGCAAGGTGGCCAAGGGCGTCTACGACTCGGTCAGCAAGAAGTACGCGGGCCAGTAGGCGCAGTTCTCGCCCCTCAAAGAGCTGTCCCTCGGACAGCGCCATCGATCACGCTCCATCAAGGGGAACAGCTCCATGCGATCCATCCGTCCGATACTGACCGCCACCGGAGTGGCCGCCGCCCTGGCGCTGACGGCCACCGCGTGTGGCGGCGGTGACGACAAGGCCGACGCTCCGGCCGCCGGCAAGTCCGCGGTATCCGCGGCGTCCGGCGCCGACGCCGCGGCCGGTGTGGCCGACGCCCTCAAGCGCCATGGTGTCGACCTGGCGAAGTGGAAGAGCGGCCAGTGGAAGAACTGGGACAAGGACAAGTGGCTCCGTGATGCCAAGGACTTCGCCAATCCGGTGATCAAGGGGCTGTGGAAGCCCGACCGGATGAAGACGGCCAAGGACCCGCAGAAGACCATGGCCTACGGCGACAGTTCGGGCGACCAGAACGTGACCGACCCGGCGCCCGCTCCGGTGAAGGCCCAGGAGGAGAATCACCCGTACCACCGGTACGCGGCGCCTGTCGGGAAGGTCTTCTTCGACTCCCCCGAGGGCTCCATGGTCTGCTCGGGCACGGTCGTCAAGGACCCGAAGCACCCGGGCAAGTCCAATCTGGTGTGGACCGCGGGCCACTGCGTCCACGCGGGCGGAAAGGGCGGCTGGTACCGGAACATCATGTTCGTGCCGTCGTACAACGACGAGGGCAAGTCGATCGCCCAGCTGCGGAACGCACCGTCGCAGGAAGTCGCCCCGTACGGCAAATACTGGGCCGACTGGGCCATGACGTCCAGCGCGTGGATCAAGGACGGGGGCCCCACCGGCGGGCAGGGCGCACCGTACGACTACGCCCTGCTCCATGTGAAGCCGGAGAGCGGGAGCAAGTCCCTCGAAGAGACCGTCGGCAACGCGCTGACCGTCGACTTCAACGCCCCCGCGGCCAAGAGCGTCTCCGCGATGGGCGCCTGGGGCTACCCGGCCGCCCCGCCGTTCAACGGTCAGCTGATGAACAAGTGCGTCGACCGGCCGGGGCAGCTGTCCGTCAGTCCCGGCACGCCGGCAATGTGGCGCATCGGCTGCACCATGACCGGTGGTTCGTCCGGTGGCGGCTGGTTCATCGCGGGACCGGACGGTAAGTCGGAGCTGGTCTCCAACACTTCGATCGGCCCGGTCACCTCGGGCTGGCTGGCGGGGCCGCAGCTCGGCCAGGGTGCGCAGCAGCTCTACCAGGCGATGAGCGACCGGTACGCGAACCAGTAGCGCGGCGGGCCGGTGTGGTCCACCGGCAACGGCGCCGAGGCCCGTCCTCTCACTGGAGAGAGGACGGGCCTCGGCCGTTACATCAGAAGGTGCGCGGTAAGCATCGGAAGGGATCTCCCGGACGCTGTCGTGCTGTCGGTGTCAGGGTGCCACGAGTACGTACGGCGCCAGATCGGCGGCCAGTTCCTCGTGTACCAGGGCCTTGAGCAGAGTGCCCTCCGGGGTGTGCTCCTCGGAGATCACTTCGCCGTCGGAGTGCGCACGGGCGACGAGCTGTCCGTGCGTGTACGGCACGAGAACCTCCAGCGACACCTGCGGCCGGGGCAGTTGCTCGTCGATCAGCGCGAGCAGTTCGACGATGCCCTGCCCCGAGCGGGCCGACACCGCGATGGCGCGGCGCTCGATGCGCAGCAGCCGCTGCAGAACGAGCGGATCGGCCGCGTCCGCCTTGTTGATCACCACGATCTCCGGGACGTCGGTGGCCCCGACCTCCCGGATCACCTCGCGTACGGCGGCGAGCTGCTCCTCCGGAGCCGGGTGCGAGCCGTCCACGACGTGCAGGATCAGGTCGGACTCGCCGACCTCCTCCATGGTGGAGCGGAACGCCTCGACCAGGTGGTGCGGCAGATGCCGGACGAACCCGACGGTGTCCGCCAGCGTGTAGAGCCGCCCGCTCGGTGTCTCGGCCTTGCGCACGGTCGGGTCCAGGGTGGCGAACAGGGAGTTCTCCACCAGCACCCCCGCGCCCGTCAGCCGGTTCAGCAGCGAGGACTTGCCCGCGTTGGTGTATCCGGCGATGGCGACCGACGGCACCTTGTGGCGCTTGCGCTCCTGCCGCTTGATGTCGCGCCCGGTCTTCATCTCCACGATCTCCCGGCGCATCTTCGCCATCTTCTCGCGGATCCGGCGCCGGTCCGTCTCGATCTTGGTCTCACCGGGACCACGGGTAGCCATCCCGCCGCCGCCACCCGCACCGGCGCCGCCCATCTGCCGGGAGAGCGACTGACCCCAGCCGCGCAGCCTCGGCAGCATGTACTGCATCTGCGCGAGCGCGACCTGCGCCTTGCCCTCCCGGGACTTGGCGTGCTGGGCGAAGATGTCCAGGATGAGCGCCGTACGGTCGACGACCTTGACCTTGACGACGTCCTCGAGGTGGATGAGCTGGCCGGGGCTGAGTTCACCGTCGCAGACCACCGTGTCCGCACCGGATTCGAGCACGATGTCCCGCAGCTCCTGCGCCTTGCCCGACCCGATGTAGGTGGCCGGGTCCGGCTTGTCGCGGCGCTGGACGACACCGTCGAGAACGAGCGCGCCCGCCGTCTCGGCGAGGGCCGCCAGCTCGGCGAGGGAGTTCTCCGCGTCCTGCGCGGTGCCCGAGGTCCAGACGCCCACCAGCACCACACGCTCCAGGCGCAGCTGCCGGTACTCGACCTCTGTGACGTCTTCGAGTTCGGTGGAGAGACCGGCCACCCGCCGGAGCGCGGCACGCTCCGAGCGGTCGTACTGGTCACCGTCCCGCTCACCGTCGATCGAGTGGCTCCAGGCGACGTCCTCTTCCATCAGGGCATCGGCCCGAAGGCTCTCGTTGAAGCTCTGCGCTTCCTGCTCGGGCGCTTCCTGCTCGTGCGCGGCCTGGGAAGGGGAAGAAGAGGAGGGCATTGGATCCTTACGTCGAGGCGGTAGAAAGTTTCGTTCGACAGTCACAACGCGTGACGGCCGCCGATGATTCCCTGAGGTTCCACCGGGTCCGGCAGCGCCGCCGACGCGTCGATAGTGACATGGTGCGCTGAGGCTCGTCACCCGGGTTTCAGCGCTTGTGCGCCCGCGGGGGCGGGGCGCTCCGCCAGTCGGGGTGGCCTGGCATGGGCGGAGTCTTCTTCCCGTACAGCCAGCCCCGGAAGAATCCCGAGAGGTCGCGCCCGGCGATCTGCGAGGCCAGCGCGGCGAAGTCGGCGCTGGTGGCCGACCTGTCGCGGTAGCGGCTCACCCAGCTGTGCTCAAGGGCCGAGAAGGCCGCCGCCCCGATCTCCTGGCGCAGCGCGTAGAGCACGAGCGCACTGCCGTCGTAGACCACCGGCCGGAAGATGCTGATCTTCTGCCCGTGCACCGGGGGCTTGGGTGCCGCCGGAGGGCCGCCCTCCGCCCGCCAGCCGTCGGACCGGCGGTAGGCGTCGCGCATCCGGGTCGCCAGCGACTTCCCGTCGTGCTCGTCCGCGTAGAGCGCCTCGTACCAGGTGGCGTGCCCCTCGTTCAGCCAGAGATCGGACCAGCGGTGCGGTGAGACGCTGTCGCCGAACCACTGGTGGGCGAGCTCGTGGACCATGACCGAGTCGACGTACCACTCGGGGAAGGAGCCCCCGGCGAACATCCGCCGCTCGAAGAGGGACAGGGTCTGGGTCTCCAGCTCGAAGCCGGTGCCCGTGTCGGCGATGAGGACCCCGTACGTCTCGAAGGGGTAGCGCCCGGCTTTCGACTCCATCCAGGCCAGCTGGGCGGGGGTCTTCCGCAGCCAGGGCTCCAGCTTCTTCCGGTCGGCCGCGGGTACGACGTCGCGCATCGGCAGTCCGTGCGGTCCGGTCCGGTGGATCACGGCCGAGTCGCCGATCGACACCTGGGCCAGTTCCGTGGCCATGGGGTGGCGGGTCCGGTAGGTCCAGGTGGTGCGGCCGGCGCGGGTCGTCCGGGGGCCGGGCAGGCCGTTGGCGACGGCCGTCAGTTTCCGCGGGGTGGTGATCCGGAACGTGAAGAAGGCCTTGTCGGCGGGGTGGTCGTTGCAGGGGAAGACCCGGTGGGCGGCGTCTGCCTGGTTGGCCATGGCCAGGCCGTCGGGGGTCCTGATCCAGCCGCCGTCGGCGGCGCCCCGCGGGTCGCTGGTGTGCCGGACGGTGATCCGCAGCGGGTTTCCGGCCCTGACCGCGCTGTGCGGGGTCACGACCAGGTCCTCGTCCGCGGTGGCGAACCGGGCCGGCTCACCGTTCACCTCCACCGAGTGCACGGTGCCGCGCGCGAAGTCGAGGTTGATGCGCCGCAGTGGCGCCGTGGCCCGGGCGTCGATGCTGGTCACGGCCTCCAGCGGGGTGGTGTTGCTGCCGGGGTAGGTGAGGCCGATGTCGTACGAGAGGACGTCGTACCCGGGGTTGCCCAGGTGTGGGAAGAGCGGATCGCCGATGCCGAGGGGGACGGGTGCGGGCAGCGTGGCGGCGATGAGGGCCGCCGATGCGGTCGCGAGCAGGACGCCTCGCGCGCGCCGGGAGATGAACAGCATGGACTACGGCTACCAGCCCCTGCCGCGCGCGCCCCGGCGCAGCGCGCCGGGCCACCCGAACGTGTGGTCAGCCGGTCGTGCGGTCAGGCGGTCGTGGGTCAGGCAGTGGCCGGATGCTGGGCGCGGCTCACGTCGTAGACGCCGGGCACGTCCCGCATGGTGCGCATCAGGGCGGGAAGCCCTGCGGCGTCCGGGAGTTGCAGTGTGTAGGTGTGGCGTACGCGTTGCTCGGACGGCGGTTCCACGGTGGCCGAGACGACCGCGACACCTGCCGTGGCGATGGCCTCGGTGAGGTCGGCGAAGAGCTGCGGCCGTCCGAAAGCCTCGGCGACCAGCGTGACCCTGCAGTCGCCTGTGGCACCCCAGTTCACCTCGACGGGGGGCCGTCCCAGGGACAGCATCCGGGTCACCGACGGGCATCCCTCACGGTGGACGGTGACGGCGCCGCCGCGCACGGTGAATCCGGTCACGGCGTCGGGCGGCACCGGTGTGCAGCAGCCGGCCAGCCGTACCGTCGCGTTCGGCACGCCCACGACGGCCCCGGCGGCCGCCCTGCGCATCGCTCCGCCGGTCACCGAAGCGCTGGGCCGGGGAGCCGCCGCCGGTACCGCCGCCCCTTCGGGGTGGGCGTCGAGCCAGCCGGTGATCGCGATCCGCGCGCCGGGGGTGCGCACATGGCCGAGCCAGTCGGGCGACGGCCCGGACGCGGTGTCCTCGGCGAGCAGCAACTGGACGGTGTCGCCGTCGCTGAGCACCGTACTGAGGGTAGCCAGACGCCCGTTGACACGTGCGCCGATGCAGGAGTGCGCCTTCTCGCCGTGCTGCGCGTAGGCCGCGTCCACACAGCTCGCCCCGGCGGGCAGACCGAGCGTGCCGCCGTCGGCCCGGAAGACGGTGATCTCCCGGTCCTGTGCGAGGTCGGCGCGGAGTGTGGACCAGAACGTGTCCGGGTCGGGCGCTGATTCCTGCCATTCGAGGAGCCTGGAGAGCCAGCCGGGGCGGCTGGGGTCGACGCGTGCGCCGTCCTCCGCGGTGCCGGCGGCGGCGTTCGCGATGGTGGCTGCGGAGTGCGGGCCGTCGAGCGGTACGTACGGATTGCCGAGCGCGACCACCCCGGCCTCGGCGACCTTGTGCATCAGGTGGGTGCGGATGAGGACTTCGGCGACGTCCCCGCCCGCACTGGCGACGGCCGTGTGCAGCGACTGGTAGAGGTTGAACTTGGGCGATGCGATGAAGTCCTTGAACTCGGAGATCACCGGCGTGAAACAGGTGTGCAGCTCGCCCAGTACGCCGTAGCAGTCCGCGTCCTCACCGACGAGCACCAGGAGCCGGCCGAAGTCCGTGGGACACAGCTCGCCGCGTTTCGTCCTGACCCGGTGGACGGAGACGAAGTGCCGGGGCCTGATGAGGACTTCGGCGGTGATCCCCGCCTCTCTCAGCACCCTTCTGACGTCCTCGGCGATGGTGACGAGCGGGTCGGCGGTGGCGTCCTGCGCGGCGATGAGGGCACGTGTGATCTCGTACTCCTCCGGGTTCAGGATCGCGAAGACCAGATCCTCCAGCTCGGTCTTGAGCGCCTGCACACCGAGCCGTTCGGCCAGCGGGATCAGCACATCGCGGGTGACCTTGGCGATCCTCGCCTGCTTCTCGGGGCGCATCACGCCGAGCGTGCGCATGTTGTGCAACCGGTCGGCGAGTTTGATCGACATGACCCGGACGTCGTCGCCGGTGGCCACGAGCATCTTGCGGAAGGTCTCGGGCTCGGCCGCTGCCCCGTAGTCGACCTTCTCCAGTTTGGTCACGCCGTCGACCAGATAGCAGACCTCGTCGCCGAACCCCTCCCGTACCTGGGCGAGCGTCACCTCTGTGTCCTCGACCGTGTCGTGGAGGAGCGAAGCGGTCAAGGTCGTTGTCTCGGCGCCCAGTTCGGCGAGGATCAGGGTCACCGCGAGCGGGTGGGTGATGTAGGGCTCGCCGCTCTTGCGCATCTGGCCGCGGTGGGACGTTTCAGCAAGAACGTACGCCCGCCGCAGCACGGCGAGATCGGCATCCGGGAAGTGCGCCCGGTGGGCCTCGGCGACGTGGCCGATGGCGTCGGGCAGACCGCTGCGCGAGGCGGGCCCGAACAGTGCGGCACGGCCCAGTCTGCGCAGATCGATTCTGGCGCGACCGCGTCTGCGGCCCGGGTTGTCCACCGGACGGATCTCCGGGGACGCACCGTTGGGGCTGGCGGCCTCTGCACTCATGGCACCTCCGGCAGTGTCGACCGGCGGTGGACGGGCTGCGACTGGGCGCTCCGGGCCGGTGCTTGATGCTACCGAGCCCACCACGCGGTATCCGCCCGCTCCCGCCCAGCGTGAAACGGATCACCCATTCGAGCGAAGTCCAGGACCTTTCGTTTGGATCGGGCCGGGCTCGCGGGGCCTGATCCGAACGCGCCTCAGGAGAGGGCCGTTTCCCAGAACGAGGCGTCGATCGTGCCCTCGGCGACGATCACCGCGGGACCCGTCATCTCGACCTCGCCGTCCGGCAGCTCGGTGATCACCAGCCGCCCGCCGGGGAGGTCCACGGTGTACGTCACGGGCTCGCCGGTGAGCGCCGGGTCGATGCCGTCCCTGCGGGCCGCCGCGACGGCGACGGCGCAGGCACCCGTACCGCAGGACCGGGTCTCGCCCGAGCCGCGCTCGTGCACCCGCATGGCTACGTGGCGTTCACCACGGTCCACGACGAACTCGACGTTGACACCGTCCGGGTAGACGGACTCCGGTGCGAACTGCGGTACGGAGAGCAGGGCCCCGGCATCCGCCAGATCGTCGACGAAGGCGACGGCGTGCGGATTGCCCATGTTCACGTTCAGCGCGGGCCAGGCCCGGTCGCCGACCGTGACGGTCACCCCGTCCGTGGGAAGCGCGGCCCGGCCCATGGAGACGGTGATGTCGCCGTTCTTGGCGAGGTGGGTCCGCTTCACTCCGCCGCGCGTCGCGATGACCAGGTCCCCCGCGTCCACCAGTCCGGCGCGCTGGAGGTAGCGGGCGAAGACGCGGACGCCGTTCCCGCACATCTCGGCGATGGAGCCGTCGCTGTTGCGGTAGTCCATGAACCACTCGGCCTCGCCTGCCATCGCCCGGGCCTCCGGGTGCGCGGCGGACCGCACGACGTGCAGCAGACCGTCGCCGCCGATGCCCGCCCGGCGGTCGCACAGCACGGCGACCGCCGATGCGGGCAGGTCGATGACGTTGTCCGGGTCGGGGACGATCACGAAGTCGTTCTCGGTCCCGTGGCCCTTGAGGAAGGCGATCTGCGAGATGGTCACCCTGCCATCGTACGAGGTGTCCGCCGGTACGGGCGGGCGGGCGCGGCTCAGCGCAGCCGGGCCACGCGCCCCACGGCGAGCGCCACGATCACGCAGAAGGCCAGGACGTAGAGGGCGGCCATCCGCCAGTCCGGTCGCACCCCCGAGCCTCGGGCGGGCAGCCCCGGCCACGTGTAGCCGACGCGGCGGGCGGCCATCATGCCCCAGCCGGCCGCGCAGCAGCTGATCAGCAGCCCGAGCATGGCGACCACCGGGCCGCCGTCACCGAACTCGAAGGCGAGCGGGAAGGCGAACATCAGCGATCCGACGGCGGCCAGCACCACGATCGGGGCGAGCTGCCAGATGCGGAGCCTGCGCTGCGGCCGCAGCTCGACCTCGACTTCGGGAGCCACCTGGGAGATGTCCATCGCATCGGGTCCGTCGGGGCTGAGCCGCGGGGCGTCGGGGTGTCCCGGGCCGCTGCCGCGTTCTCCGTCGCGTTCGCTGTCGCGAGGGCCGGCCTCCATCGCCACACGCCCTCCCCACTCGGACTCCACTGTCGATCGCAGATCGATGATGGCACGCCCCCCGGCCGCGAACTGACGGGCTGAGCGTCCCGATGCCATCACGTGATCAGGCTGTGACCGCCCGTTCGACCAAGGCCAGCGCCTGCCCGGTAAGTTCCGTCCGGTCCGCGGCCGCACCGCTGAGCCAGTGCACCCGTGGGTCACGTCGGAACCATGAATCCTGGCGGCGCGCGAAGCGTTTCGTGGCGCGTACGGTCTCGGTGCGCGCCTCGTCGTCGGTGCACTCCCCCGCGAGCGCCGCGAGCACCTGCTGGTACCCGAGAGCGCGCGACGCGGTGCGCCCCTCCCGGAGCCCCCGGCCCTCCAGCGTGCGGACCTCGTCCACCAGACCGGCGTCCCACATCCGGTCGACACGCAGGGCGATGCGCTCGTCCAGCTCCGGGCGGGCGACGTCGACGCCGATCTGCACGGTGTCGTAGACCGGGTCGGGGCCCGGCAGATTGGCGGTGAAGGGCTTTCCGGTGATCTCGATGACCTCCAGGGCCCGGACGATCCTGCGGCCGTTGCTGGGCAGGATCGCGACGGCGGCCTCCGGGTCGGCGGCGGCCAGCCGTTCGTGGAGCGCTCCGGGGCCGTGCCGCTCCAGCTCGTCCTCGAGGCGGGCCCGTACGCCGGGGTCGGTGCCGGGGAACTCCAGCGCGTCGATGGCCCCGCGGACGTACAGCCCGGAGCCCCCCACCAGGACCGGTGTGCGGCCGGCTGCGAGAAGCCGGTCGATCTCCGCGCGGGCGAGCCGCTGGTACTCGGCGACGCTGGCTGCCTCGGTCACGCTCCAGATGTCGAGGAGGTGGTGCGGAACGCCGCCGCGCTCTTCGAGCGTCAGCTTGGCTGTTCCGATGTCCATCCCTTCATAGAGCTGCATGGAGTCGGCGTTGACGACTTCGCCGCCGAGATGCCGGGCGATGGCGACGCCCAGATCGGACTTTCCGGCCGCGGTGGGACCGACGACGGCGATGACCCGCGCTGCGGGAGCTGCACTTCTCACCGTCTCAGTCTCGCAAACCCCGGGGCCTGTCCCCGAATGAGTTACGTGACGGCCGGGTGCCCGGATTCGTTTCCTCTTCCGAGGTTCCGGCCTACGGCTTTCGACCGGTGGGCCCGGTCGGCGCAATCAGGCGCTCCGGGTGGCCAGGAATTTCGCTCACACGAGTACGTTATGGAGTGAATATGGGTATTTTTGCAGTGTTCCGTCGGAAGGCGAAGGCCGAGGAAACCGTCGAGGAGCCGGCCGTGGACGCCGTGACCGAAGCTCCGGCGCGGGAGCCGGCTGAGGAGTCCGCCGAGAAGTCCGCTGACGGAGCGGTCGGGGGCCCGGCCCCGGGGCCGGCGTCCGAGGACCCGGCCGGACAGGCGGCGCCCGCGGCGGACACTGCGGGCGGCACCGCAGAGAGCGTGGAGATCCCGCGTCAGCAGTCGGCGGCCGCGGCCGCCGACAACGAAGCCGGTGAGGGCGTTCGCAAGTAGAACGCCCTCCGGAGGGAAGTAGGTAGCCATGGGATTCCTGGACAACGTGAAAGCCAAGCTCGGACCGGCCAAGGACAAGGTCTCCGACCTCGCGCAGCAGCACGGGGACAAGATCGGAGAGGGTCTCGACAAGGCCGCTCACACGGTCGACGCCCGGACCAATGGCAAGTACAGCGAGAAGATCGAATCAGGCACCGGCAAGGCCAAGGAAGCCCTGGAGCGCCTCTCGCACAAGGACGGCGGCGGTACGACCAAGCCGCCCGCTGCCTCCTGATCCGGCACGGCAGATCCGGCACAGCACGGCGGGCGGTCGCGGAGCACCTCGCTCCACGACCGCCCGCCGTGTTTCCGGGAACGCCGTGTTTCCGGGAACGCCTTGCTTCCGGGAACGCCTTGCTTCCGGGAACGCTGGGTTTCCTTGAACGCGCTGTCTCCCGGAACACGCCGTCTGCGGGTATCGGCGCTCAGGACCAGGTGGCGACGGAGTACCCGACGCCGTACGGAGCATCGTCGTAGAGCAGCCGGCCGCCCGGCTCCATACCCTCGGCCGCGCCCGCCAGGACCTGCCAGGGCGCTCGGCCCGCGGCCTTCAGTTCGTACGCCAGCCCGGCATCCAGCGCCTTCAGCGCGGCCACGTCCGCCGTGCCCAGTGCCCGTGCGGCGGCGGCGTCGAAGCCGGCGGCGCGCTCGTCCAGGTAACCGGGTGCCTTCAGGGTGCGGCAGGCGCTGCCGTCGCCCATGACCAGCAGGGCGACACGTTCGGCGCGGCCGGCCAGCTCCCGTCCGGCTGCGAGACAGCGTTCCGGCTCCAGCGATTCGCCGACACCCAGCCCCTCGACCGGGGCGTCGGCCCACTCCGCACGGCCCAGCAGCCAGGCGGCGACCGACAGGGACGGCGGGAGCCGGCGTCCGGACCCTGCGTCCGACGTCCCCAGCCGTACCTGGAGGTCCACTCCGAAGCCGCTGAACGAGCCGGTGGCGCCTTCGGGGTGCGCCCCCCGGTCCGCGGCACCGGCAGGCCCCACGGCGATCAGCAGATCGGGCCGGGCCGCGGCAAGCACTCCGACGGCGTCGAGGCAGGCGGCCCTGGCAGCGTCGAGTTCGGACGCCGCACCGGCGGCCACCTCGGGCACGAGCAGGGGCGGACAGGGGCAGACGGCGGCGGCTACGAGCATGATCCGCAGCCTACCCAGTGCCGCGACGGGCAGGCTGACCCCGTCGCGACGCCCGCGCGGAGAGCGGAGACCGGTGGGACAAACCCTGGCCCCTGCCGGGCAGGAGCCGGACAGCCGCCGGGACCGCCGCCCGAAACCGGGACGGCTGAGACCGCCCGGGACGGCTGAGACCGCCCGAGTCCGCCTAGTCGCAGCCGCAGCCCGCGGTCGCTGCCGGCTCCGGCGCGGGTGCGCCGATGCCCGGGAGCCCGAGCATGACACCGGCCGGCTTGGCCGCAGTCGCGGTGTTGCGCTTCTCCCAGGCGTCCCCGGACCGCGTGCGCCGTACCGCCACGGCCGGTCCCTCGGCGAGCAGATGGTGCGGCGCCGCGTAAGTGATCTCCACCGTCACCACATCACCGGGGCGCACCTCGGTGTCCGGCTTGGTGAAGTGCACCAGCCGGCTGTCGGGCGCACGTCCGGAGAGCCGGTGCGTCGCGCCGTCCTTGCGGCCCTCGCCCTCGGCCACCATGACGTCCACCGTGCGGCCGACCTGGGTCTTGTTCTCCGCCCAGGAGATCTCCTCCTGGAGCGCCGAGAGCCGCATGTAGCGCTCCTGGACGACCTCCTTGGGGACCTGGCCCTCCATGGTCGCGGCCGGGGTACCGGGCCGCTTCGAGTACTGGAAGGTGAAGGCCTGCGCGAAGCGGGCCTCGCGGACCGCGTGCATCGTCTGCTGGAAGTCCTCCTCGGTCTCACCGGGGAAGCCCACGATGATGTCCGTGGAGATCGCGGCGTGCGGGATCGCGGCACGCACCTTGTCGATGATCCCGAGGAAACGCTCCTGCCGGTAGGAACGGCGCATCGCCTTCAGGACGGTGTCCGAACCCGACTGCATCGGCATGTGCAGCTGCGGCATCACGTTCGGCGTCTCGGCCATCGCCGCGATCACGTCGTCCGTGAAGTCCCGCGGATGCGGCGAGGTGAAGCGGACCCGCTCAAGGCCCTCGATCTTCCCGCAGGCGCGCAGCAGCTTGGAGAATGCCTCGCGGTCGCCGATGTCCGAGCCGTACGCGTTGACGTTCTGGCCGAGCAGCGTGATCTCCGATACGCCCTCGTCCACCAGTGCCTCGATCTCGGCGAGGATGTCGCCGGGCCTGCGGTCCTTCTCCTTGCCGCGCAGCGCGGGGACGATACAGAAGGTGCAGGTGTTGTTGCAGCCGACGGAGATCGAGACCCACGCGGCGTACGCGCTCTCGCGCCGGGTCGGCAGCGTCGAGGGGAACGCCTCCAGCGACTCGGCGATCTCGACCTGGGCCTCGCCCTCGATACGGGAGCGCTCCAGCAGCACCGGGAGCTTGCCGATGTTGTGGGTGCCGAAGACGACGTCGACCCACGGCGCCCGCCGGACGATGGTGTCCCGGTCCTTCTGGGCCAGGCAGCCACCGACCGCGATCTGCATCCCGGGGCGCCTGGTCTTCATCGGAGCGAGCCGGCCGAGGTTGCCGTACAGCTTGTTGTCGGCGTTCTCGCGCACCGCGCAGGTGTTGAAGACGACGACATCGGCGTCCCCGTCGGCGCCCTCCGGCGCACGGACGTATCCGGCGTCCTCCAGGAGTCCCGACAGCCGTTCGCTGTCGTGGACGTTCATCTGGCAGCCGTAGGTGCGGATCTCGTAACTTCGGTTCAGGGCGTCCTGCGCGGTCATGCCACCAGGGTAGGCGGTGCCGGGCGGAGCTCCCGCCCCCGGCCGTGCACGCGGTCATCCGGACGAAAGGCCCTGGCTCCCGCCGGTGCTGTCGTCCACGTCGTACTGCAGGCGCTCGGAGACCTCGACCACTCCGTCCACCCCGCGGCACAGCCGCACCGCCGCCGGAATCACGCTCCTGCGCTCGACCACGCCGCTGAGCATCACATGGCCGTCGCTCACATCCACCGTGATCGCGGAGGGTGAGAGCCCCAGGGTCCTGGTCAGTACGCCTTCCAGCACTTCCTCCTGGATGGCGCGGTCGCGGCGGAGGAAGACCTGGAGCAGATCACTGCGGCTGATCACCCCGGCCAGCCTGCCTGCGTCATCCACGACGGGCAGCCGTTTGACGCTCCGCGCCTGCATCAGCCAGCCCGCCTCGACGATGGTCCAGTCCGGGCGCGCGACCACCGCCGGACTGGTCATCAGCCCTTCCGCCGTGGTCGCTTCGGTCTTGGAGTGGTGGTCGGAGTCCTGCCGGACGGCGGGCAGCAGCGCGGTCAGGCCCAGCTGCTTGCGGAGCAGATCGGCCTCGGAGACCACACCCACCGGCCGGTCGTCGTCATCCACGACGGGAACGGCCGAAATGCGGTGTTCGGTGAGGAGCCGGGCGATCTCCTTGAGGAACGTCCCCCGCTGCACCCGTACGACATTCGTCGACATCATCTGTCCGACGGTTCGGCTCGACGTCACTGCGGTCCTCCGGGGCGCGGTCCAGCGGCAATCGGCTGCCGTCGGGTGATCAAGGATCAATAGTGACAGCTATGAACCGGTCCGAATAATTCCGGATACCTGAGCAGGCGCACGGCGACCGGACGGCGACGGCACCGCGTACCGGAGCCGCACCCCGCGCCGTCCGCGCCCGTCCGCCCCGTCCGCGCCGTCCGCCGGCCCGCTCCCCCGCTCCCCTGTTCGCCAGGGGCGTGAACTGGCAGGATCGCGCGCATGCCCAAGGCACTTCCCCGCATCAGCCGCCGCCGCGCCCTCCAGGGGACGGTGACCGTACTGGTGGTCTCCGGACTGCTGATGTGGTGGCTGCTGCCCATCGGCCCGTCTTCCCCGCACGGGACCGTGACCTTCAGTACCGGGGTGCGGACCGGTGTGTACCAGCTGTACGGGAAGCTGCTCAGCCCCACACTCGCCCATGACATGCCCGGGGTGGACATCCAGCTCCAGCCGAGCGAGGGCTCCCAGCAGAATCTCGCCAGAGTCGCGACCGGCAAGGCCGACTTCACGATTGCGACGGCCGACGCCATCGCAAAGTACATCGAGGACGGAAAGCCGGGCGCGGACCGGCTGCGTGGCTGCGCCCGGCTGTACGACGACTACGTGCAGCTCGCCGTCGAGGACAGCTCCCCGGTCAGGCGCGCCGCCGACCTGCGCCACAAGCGGGTCGCCGTGGGCCAGCCCGGATCGGGCGTACGGCTGATAGCGGACCGCACGCTGCGGGCCGCCGGACTCGACCCCGTCAAGGACATCACCGCTGTACCGGCGGGGATCGACACCAGTCCGGAACTCCTCAAGGCGGGCAAGATCGACGCGTTCTTCTGGTCGGGCGGCCTGCCGACCGACGCGGTACGCGATCTGGCCGCGCGCCAACCGATCCGGCTGATTCCGCTCGACGACCTGGTGACCCGGCTGCACGCGGCCGGCGGCACCACCCGCTACTACCGCTCGGCCGTCATGCCGGCCGATGCCTACCGTCAGGCTCGTAACGGCGCCCCGGTGCCGACGATCGCGGTCGCGAACGTACTGGTCACCACCGACCGCGTGGACCCGAAGCTGACCGAGGGCTTCACCCGCAGCGTGATCCGCAGCCGCGACCGCATCGGGCGGCAGGTGCACGCGGCGCAACTGGTCGACGTTCGGACCGCGATCTACACGGACCCGCTGAAGCTGGACGAGGGCGCACGACGCTACTACCGGTCGGTCAAGCCCTGAGCCGTCCTGCCCCGTCCTGATCCAAACGAAAGGCCCTAACTGATCGTTTCAGAATGAAGTTTCATGTGTCCCTTGGCAGTTGGGTGATGTGTCGGCAGGATCTGTTGGGTGTCTGCTGATCTTGTGTCTGATGACCTGTGGGAACGTGTGTCTCCGCTGCTGCCGGTTCGTGCGCCGCGTCGGCACCGCTACCCGGGGCGGTTGCCTGCCGATGACCGTGCTGCTCTGCGTGGGATCGTTTACGTGCTGCGCAAGAGTGTGAGCTGGCGAGACGTCCCCGCTGAGCTGGTCGGGTGCAGTGGGGTGACGGCCTGGCGTCGTCTGCGGGACTGGACCGAGGCCGGAGTGTGGCCCCGCCTGCACGAAGTCCTGCTGGCAGAACTTCGTAGAGAGGGACTGCTGGAGATGGACGACGCGGCGATCGATGCCTCGCACGTCAGGGCCCTCAAAGGGGGGCTCACACCGGACCTTCGCCGGTTGACCGAGCGCGGCCGGGCAGCAAGCACCACCTCATCGTCGACCGGAACGGAACTCCGCTCGCTGTCTCTCTGACCAGCGGAAACCGTCACGACGTCACTCAGCTCATGCCCCTGCTGGACGCGATGCCCCGCATCCGTGGTCTGCGCGGCCGGCCACGGCACCGGCCCCGGCGGCTGTTCGCCGACCGCGGCTACGACTACGACAAGTACCGCCGTCTCATCCGAGCTCGCGGCATCACACCCAAGATCGCCCGCCGTGGAGCCCCGCATGGTTCCGGCCTGGGCAAGACCCGGTGGGTTGTCGAGCGGACCTTTGCCTGGCTCCACCAGTTCAAACGGCTCCGCATCCGCTAGATACGCGCCGACCTCCACCTGGGACTCCTCCAACTCGCCTGCAGCATCATCTGCTTGAGACGACTCAGAACCTCATTCTGAAACGATCAGTAAGAGGTCCTGACAAAGGCGTTGGACGTGGCGGTGAGTGACGAGGCAGGTGGCGAGGCCGAGGAAGGCTTCGTGGATGTCGTCGCGTCGTTCCCATCGGATGCGGAGTCGACGGAAGCCGTGGAACCAGGCGATCGTGCGCTCGACGACCCAGCGGTGAGCACCGAGGCCGGAGCTGTGTAGGACTCCGCGACGTGCGATCACTGGTTTGATGCCCTGAGCCCGGACCAGGCGCCGGTACTTGTCGTGGTCGTAGCCACGGTCACCGAGCAGGATGCCGGGCCACCGACGCGGTCTTCCCACGAGCCCTGGTTCTGGCGGGATTTTCGCCAGGAGTGGCATGAGCTGGGTGACGTCATTGCGGTTTCCGCCGGTCAGCGACACCGCGAGTGGGATGCCTTGCCCGTCGACGAGGATGTGGTGCTTGCTGCCCGGCCGTGCGCGGTCGACAGGGCTGGGACCACTTTTGGGCCCCTTCGAGCGGCCCGGACGTGGGAGGAGTCGATCACCGCCCTCGACCAGTCGAGCTGCCCCGCAGCCCGGAGCTTGCCCAGCAGCACGACATGCAGCCGATCCCAGACGCCGGCCGCGTTCCACGCGGCGAGACGCCGCCAGCACGTCATGCCCGAGCCGAAGCCCAGCTCCTGCGGCAGGTACTCCCACTGGATCCCCGTATGCAGCACGAACAGAATCCCGCACAACGCCTGCCGATCAGGCACCCTCGGCCGCCCTGCCACCAACTTCGGCCCTGACCCGGGCAGCAACGGCTCTATCAGCAAACACAGCTCGTCCGAGACGATCCACGGACGCGACTCCCTCTTCGCCACGAACAGACCAACGAGCAACCAGGCCGACAGTCACACCATCAGAGACTTCTGTTAGGAGTTCTTAGGCGTTCCTCAAGAGCAAGCTGGTCCCGGCCAGCGGCGCCTTCAACGCGATGTTCGGCATCAACACCGACTCCAACGGCTGGGCCGTCTCCGGCCTCAACGCCTGCGGCATCAATCCACAGACCGGTGACTTCCTCACATCGGCCGGCAAGGCCCCGGTGGACTTCCTCATCGCACAGCAGTTCAAGCCCGGCGGCGGATTCAAGTACCTGCCCAGCGACACGACCCCCTCGGCGTACTCGTCGATCGACGGGTTGCGGGCCGTCGCCGGCGGCGGCTTCACAGCCAGCCCGCCCGTGCCGACGACCAGCGGCGCCGCACAGTGGGCGGGCTCAGGGAAGCCTGGCGTCCGGTACCGCAACGAAACTGGCCCTCACAGTCGACGACGGCGCCGGAAACCTGAAGGTCTGTTCCGTCGGCTTCACGCCCACCGGGGCCACGGCCACCCTCGGCGCGATCCTCGACTCGGCCACGACCTCGGCCACGCCATCCGGTTGCGCGAGCGGCGTGACTCCCTCCACGGGGGCGGCACCATCACTTCTCTGAACGGCAAGGCCAACAGCGGGTCGAACACCTGGAAGGTCAGCATCGACGGCTCGTCCCTCACCGGAGCCGCCCGCGCGAAGGTGATCAACGTCGGTGACACCATCGCCCTGCGCTGGGGTGCCTGATCACCTGCGGCGGCCGGGCGACACGACGGGCCCGGCCGTCGCAGGTCGGTCTGCAGTCACGGGCATGCGCATCGTCTCCCTCCTCCCCGCCGCGACCGACATCGTGGCCGAACTCGGACTGGCCGGACACTTGGTCGGCCGGACCCACGAGTGCGACTGGCCGCCCCAGGACGTACGGTCCGTACCCGTGGTCACCAGTGCGGACCTCGCGCACGACGAGATGAGCAGGAGATCACCGACGCGGTCGGAGGCGCGTCGCACTCAGGCTCCTCGCTCTACTCGCTGGACACCGACGCGCTGGCGTCACTGGCCCCGGACGTGGTGGTCACCCAGGATCTGTGCGACGTGTGCGCCGTCTCCTACGAGCGGGTGAGCCGGGCCGTACGTGTCCTGGACACCGGCACCCGCGTGCTCAGCCTGGAAACCCGGACACTCACCGACGTACTGGACTGCCTGGTGACGGTCGGTGAACTGCTCGGGACCCGGGAACTGGCCGAGCAGCGCCGTGCCGATCTGCGCCGCCTCCTGAACGAGGTGTCCCGGCTGACGGCGGGCCGTGCCCGCCCCCGGGTCGTGGCAGTGGAGTGGCTCGATCCGCTGTGGCCGGCCGGCCACTGGGTGCCAGACCAGATCGCCTGCGCGGGAGGCGAGGCGTTGCTGGCCGCGCCGGGCGAACACACCGGGCCCATGACGTGTGAGCAGGTACGGGCGGCACGCCCGGATGTCGTCCTCGTCCGGCCGTGCGGTTTCCCTCCCGAGCGCACCCTGCGGGAGGGAAACACTCACCTCACTGCCGGGCTGGCAGAGACTGCCCGCCGTACGGGCCGGCAACGTCTGGGTCCTGGACGGCCCCGCGTACTTCAACCGTCCCGGCCCAAGGGTCGTGCGCGGCGCCGAAGTACTGGCGCAGCTCCTCCACGGGGTGCGGGCCGGGGCGACGGTGACCTCGGACGAGGCAAGGCCGCTCCAGTAGGGCGTCGCGGGTGAGCATGGTTCTTGCGGCTGGCGACCGTCCCACGGTGGGAGTCCCGGGCTTCGATGCCCCTGACGCCTCCGGGCCGAAGCTCCTCGCTGCGATCCGCACAGCAGGGGCCGAGGGGGAAGCGGGCCTGGGAGGTGGCCGGTGCGAGCAGTCCGGCTCCCGACGACCGGGGGCCGTGGACATCGACGGCCTTCTGGTCAGCGGTGAGTCGCGGATACCGCCACGTGCGCCTCGGCCCGCAGAACTTCGGCGTCGGGCTGTTCGCTCGCCCAGGCGACATGGCCGTCCGGGCGGATGAGCGCGGCACGCACGGTGGACCAGGCAGGGCGCGGGTCGGGCCGGTGCGCTGCGTGCGTGATGATGTGGGGGGGGGTGGAGGGCGGTGCCGGGGTGCCGGTGAAATTCAGCAGGACGTGGCGGCCGGTCCGGAGCAGCGTGAAGAGGTCTGTGCTGTCGGAGAGTTCGAGGTTGGGTGCGCGGTGACCGGTCAGGGGGTGGTGGTGCGCGGGGGCCGGGTAGGT
Source organism: Streptomyces sp. NBC_00466 (assembly GCF_041433995.1). NCBI lineage: Bacteria > Bacillati > Actinomycetota > Actinomycetes > Kitasatosporales > Streptomycetaceae > Streptomyces > Streptomyces sp. NBC_00466. The sequence goes on from NZ_CP107896.1 coordinate 1,062,042, forward strand.
GACGGCCAGTGCGGAGAGGTGTTCGGCCAGGCTTCGGGAGAACTCGGGTACGGTGGAGATGAGTTGGCTCAGGAGTGCGCGCAGGTCCTGGCCCTCCGCCGAGAAGGCGTTCATCAGTGCCGTCTGGGCGCGGGTGCTGAGCAGTAGGTCGGCGCCGACCGGGTGGCGTTCGGTGTGGTAGCTGTCCAGGAGACCGGCGGGGGCGGTGCCTGCCACGGTGGCCGCCAGTTTCCAGCCCAGATTCGTGGCGTCCTGGACGCCGACGTTGAGGCCCACGCCTCCGGCCGGGTAGTGCATGTGCGCCGCGTCGCCCGCGAGGAGGACGCGGCCCCTGCGGTACTCGGCGGCCCGGCGGGCGGCGTTGCCGAACCGGGAGAGCCAGGTGGTGGCGTCGTTGCCGGGGAAGTCGATGCCCGCCGCTTCGCGCACGGTGCTCCGGGTGCCGTCGCAGCCGACGATGTAGTCGGCGCGCAGTGTGTACAGGCCGTCGGGACCGGTTGCCTCAACGCTCACCCCGTCCTCGTCCTTGGTAAGTCCGGTCACTTGGTGCCCGCGGCGGATTTGGGCTCCGGCCGCATTCCCGTGCTCCTCCAGCAGCTCCTCGGTGCGGGCCTGCGGCAGGGCGAGTGTGAAGGGGTAGGGGGTGTCGAGGACCCCGAAGTCCATCCGGCCGTCGAGGCCGCCGAAGTGGCCGCTGGGGATGCGCCGCCCCTCCGCGAGGAAGCGCTCCAGCACGCCCCGGGTGGCCAGGACCTCCAGTGTGCGCGGATGGATGGTGAGGGCCTTGGAGTGGGGATCCCGCTTGCGTCGGGTTTCCAGGACGGTGACGGGTATCCCGCCCAGCCGCAGTTCGGCGGCCAGCCATAGCCCGGTGGGGCCGCCTCCTGCGATGACCACGTGCTCCATGACAGCTCCTCAAGAATGTCGTACATATCTTCGTCAGTGACCAAGAAGCAAGCAGAGGATCAACCCCGGGCTCGGCTCGACCCCGGAACGGTGGTGCGGACGGCCCTGGAACTGCTGGAGGAGAAAGGCGCGGACGGGCTCTCGATCCGCGGCATCGCGGACCGCTCGGCGTCCGGATGAACACGGTGCTCTGGCGTGCGAAGACCAAGACGCGGCTGTCGGAGTTGATGGCGGACGCGATTGTGGCCGGGGCTCCGGTGGACGGGCTGCCCGAGCCCTGGGAACCACGGGTCCGTGAACTGTTGCACCGCTACCGCCGCGCCCTGCTGGCCCACCGGGACGGGGCCAGGATCGTGGCAGTACGTACGCCGCCGAACCCGCCACACTCCGTTTCGCCGACCTGATGACCGAGGCGCTGCTGGCCGGCGGGCTGGCGGAACGCGAGGCGGTCTGGACCGGCCGGAGCCTTGTCTACTTCGCCTTGGGGCTGACTCAGGAGGAACAGGCGCTTCCTGACGCGAGGGGTCCGGCGTTCGCACGACGGCTGGACACGGGCGAATACCCCTCACTGTCCCGAGCCGCCGCGTACTTCGAGGACACCTCCTTCGACGAGCGCTTCGACTACGGACTCTCCCGCATCCTGGGGGTGTGAAACGGAACGGCGCCCCCAACGGCCGGGCTCTCCACCGTCGACGGAGGGCCCGGCCCGCCTCGCGGGAGACCCGCGTGCGGATGTTCTGGATCAAGGAGACCAAGCCCCGGCCGGGTCCGCACCCGGCACCTCGACCGGCGGGACGCACGCGCCCTCGCCGAGTGGTGGGTCGACGCCCTCATCGCATAGAAACCCCTGCCCTTCCCCACGGAAGGCTTCCGGGTGACCACGCTCCATGAGCAACCGCGGGTGCTCGGCACATCGGCGAGTCGTCCTCTGGCGAATGAAAAAGCAGTCAGCCTGCGGGCTCTGTCGGACGAGGAACTGGTGGCCTGCGTCAGCGCTCCGGTTGTCTGGACCAAACCCAAGCCGGTCGGCGACCGCCCGGAGCCACCTCAGCCCGCGGCCGACGACAGCTACGAGGACAAGCTGGACCTCATCGCCACCGGCCACTGTGTCGCGCTCTTCCCTGCCAGCGATCGAAGCGCCGCCGTGCGCGAGGACACCGCCCTGATACCCGTGATCGACACCGAACCCTGCGAGGTTGTGCTCGTCACGCGCGCCGACGACCCGAAAGTACCGGAGCGGTACGGATCCTGGGCCACGCTGCACTCGCTTCGGCCGATGGGCCAGGGGCGGCACCTTCGACCACACCCTCTGGGGCGGGGACAAGTCCGAAATCGAAAGTTGACCGGCCACCGTCCGCACGCGGCTCTGCGCCTGCCAGCTCACCGGTCAGCAGGGCCTGCGAAGGCTGTCTCGGATCCACCGCCCCCGGATCCACCGCATCGGACCCACGCCCGGACGCCAGGACAAGCCCCGTCAGGGTGTTCAGGGTGTGGGGACCGATCGAGGTGCGGAAGCGTAGGCGAGAATGTGCGGTACGGCTTCGCGGAGCGTCGCGAAGTGACGGTGCACTCCGTCCACCGCGTCCGGGGCGTTCACGCTCCAGACCGTCATTCCGGCGGACAGCCCCGACCGCACTCCGGACGGCGCGTCCTCGATGACGAGGCAGTCCCTCGCTTCGGCACCCAGCAAGGCGGCAGCCTTCAAGTACGGCGCGGGCGAGGGCTTTCCCTGTTCGACGGCAGCGGCGTCGACGATCACGTCGGGTGCCGGGAGGCCCGTCCGCTCGAAGCGGCCCCGCACCCGGTGCTCGTAGTTCGAAGTCACCAGAGCCCAGGAGGCCGGCGGAAGGCCGGTCAGCACCTCCGCGGCACCGGCGAACGTCGTGTAATCACCCGACCGGACATCCTCGTCCTCCAGCTCGTGCAGCAGCGCCAGGCACTCCGCGGGATTCCGGTCCGGAGCGACCTGCTCGAAGGTCTCGGTCGGCCTGGTCCGCAGGGCCACCTGATACACCTCATCGGGATCCAGCCCATACCGGTTCGCCCAAGTCCGCCACATCACACGCTGGTTGCCGACAGCGTCGATCAGGGTGCCGTCGACGTCGAACAGGACGCATCTCGCTGCGGCGGACCGCGTAAGCCAGGAATTCACCCAACCGATCATGCCACGCCCCAAACAGGGGCGAACGGACGAGCGGGAGCCTTTCACACGATCACCACATCGCGGTGCGGTACGGGCAACGCCCAAAAAGAATCGACAACGGGCGCGGGGTTTGACGCCAATCCAGCCACCTGCGAAGGAACGCAGCGCCACCGCGATGCAGCCGAAACAGTCTCACCGTCGCTTGACGAAGGACAGTTCAAGCAGCTAGCCATTGACGGTACGCAGCGCTCTGGCTAGCCTCGCATGCAAACAGAGCCATCCCTCCCACGGTCGCCATTTCTGGCATTGACTCGATATGGTATGGCGAATTTTTGCATCGGTTCCTGACCTGCAGAGACGAGGAGCACATGCAACGCCCTCCTGTCGCACGATGCTCGTATCGCCAGACCGTGACCGTATCCGCCGTTGCGCACTCCGTCGCGGCAATCAACGGCTCCCCGCCGCCACATCGCCCGTCCAGCCCGGCCGATCACCACGGCCTTTCGCGCTGAGGGCAACCGCACCCGGGCTGCCTGTTCGTGAGCGGAGCCAGGTCAACGTCTCCGTCACGGTCATGGGCCCCGGTGCACCTCAGGCCGCCGAGCCGCATTCGCACGCCCTCTTTCACGAAGTCTTTTGCATCTGCACCGCAGCATCGAACCGTGCGGGAACAGACGCATAAAATAGCCGGCAGAATTCTTCGAAACGGGTGGACTCACACGTGCAAGTCGCCAGACGAGCCTTAGCAGCACTCCGCGCGCTTTCTACCGCCGAAGACGGAATTACACTCACAGATCTGGCCGATCAAATCGATATACCGTTCAGCACGATGCATCGGCTCGCGACCGTACTCGAAGAATATGGCTGGCTCAGCCGCTCGCCGACGAACCGACGTTTCTTTCTCGGACCCGCGGCGAGCCAACTCGCCGGCGAAGAGCGCCCAGAACCGCCACTGACACGTCCGCATGACGCCGTTCAGGAATTGCAGAAGCGCACCGGTGAATCGGTTTTCGTCACCGAATTGATTGGCGAGCACGTCCTGTGTACGGCGCTGGCGGAGGCTTCCCGGCCGACCCCCCTCTTCGCCCAGCTGGGCCAGAGCATGCCTTTGCATGCCGCCTCGTCGGCCCGCGTGATACTGGCCTACCAAAGTGATGAGGTGGTACTCCGCATGCTGGCCGGCCAACCACTCGTCGCCTTCACAAGGGCCACACCGCGGACAGTCGACGGGGTGCTGAAGCGACTTCGGCTCATCCGGCTCCGAGGCTACGACACATCGGACGCACACATTGACGATGTCTTCGTGGCAGCCGCACCTGTCCGCCTTTCGACGAGGCGCGTGCGGGCCGGTCTTGCGGTCGCCGTGCCATTCGCCCGGCTGCCATCGGACTCGCACAGCCACGTCTTGACAGAAGCAGTCCTGGAGGCCGCAGCGGCGATGTCGTCCGACCTGGGCTACGGAGGCGGGCGGGAGGAATCGCGGAGCACCCGGCTGTCCGCGCGGCCCGGAAGTCTCCTCACGCCGTAGACGGATAGTGGAACCATGTGATGAAGGAACGCACAGCGGCATCCCAAGTACTCTGGAGTGGCGATCAGTTCCAGGTGTTCCGGCTGGACCGCGTCGGCCCCTTCGGCTACGGCGCCCCATTCCCCCGCAAGTTGAGGCGAGTTGAGGGGACGCATCGAGCGGACCGGTCCTTCTCTTACTGCACAAACGATTCTTCATGAACCGGCAGAGGCGTTGACCGCGCAGAGCGTCGGGTTGGACAGTGTCACCGGCGTCCCCATCGCCCTCAGCACAGGCTGAAACTCTCATCATCGCGCGGTACGGGGCGACCGAAGGGGGACCATTGCAACCCGTCAGAAGAGCTCTCCAAGTCGTCGTGCACCTGACCCAGTGCAAGGAGGGGCTCACCCTTCAACAGCTGGCCGACGCGATGAATGTGCCGTGCGCCAGCATGCACCGGCTCCTCTCCGTGCTGGAGACCGAGGGCTTCGTCAGCAGGCACCATACGAGCCGCAGGTACTTCGTCGGCCCCTCCGCCCTGGATGTCGGGATGGCCGCGCAGCGGCCCCTCTCCATCGCCGGCTGGGCGGAACGGTCCCTCTCCGACCTGGCCCACGTGGCCGGAACGGCGGTTCTCCTCACCGAACTCGTAGGCACACGCGCCGTATGCACGCTGCGCTGCGATGGGGACAACCGGGTGGACGTACAGACGGAGGCGGGCCGCCCCATGCCGCTGCACGCCACCGCCGAGGGCAGGGTGCTGGTGTCGGACATGTCCCGGCCCCGGCTCTCCCGCCTGCTCTACACGACCGACCTGACGCCTTTCCGCCCGCGCACTCCGCGCAGCATCGAGGAGGTGATCAACCACGTGACGCTGATCCGCAAACACGGGTACGGCATCTCCTACGACGAGTTCGATGCCGGGACCTGGTCTCTCGCGGCACCCGTTCGCAACGGCGCGGGGCGGGTCATCGCCACGATCGCCGTGGCCTCCGCAGGTGTGCACGTGGGTGGTCGCGAGGGGATCAACTTCCTGCGCTCACAGGTGATAAGGACAGCGGCGGCGCTCTCCGCGGAGCTCGGCGGTCAGGCCAATCCCATAGCCGCCACCGGCGCGGGACACTGACGTGAAAGCGGGGGTGGTGTGTCCCAGCGGCCGACCCGGGCACCGGGTACGGCGACGGCCTTTGCCCGCATGTCCCCTGCCGGGTAAGGCAGTTGTCTCCCCTTGTGCCGTCGGGACGTCAGAGGGCGAGCAGTTCCTCCAAGTCGAGCAGGCAGTCCCCGCACCCGGTGTTGGCTCCGGTGGCCTCGCGCAGGCCGGGTACGTCGCGTACTCCGGATTCCTTCGCCAACAGCACGGTGGCCTCTGTGACCCGGGCGCACAAGCAGACCAGCGGGTCATCGGTGGGCTGGCTCATCGTCTGTCATGTCTCCTCCGCCGTACGGGCGAGTATGTGAAGCGCCCGGTCCAGTACCTCCGTCATGGTGTCGAGATCCTGGTCGGTGACGACCAGAGGGGGATGGATGTTGATCACGTCGGGGGCCATGCCGGTCGATGCCACGATCAGTCCGATCCGGGGATCGGCGGTCAGGCAGAGGTGTCTCAGTCCGGCCGCGTGGTCACCGGTGAGCACCAGCCGGGCAGCTCCCCCGAACACCGCGTGGTCACGGACGAGCCCGGAGTGGGCCGATCGAAGCTGGCCCAGGCGCTGAGCCAGCCTGTCCCCCAGGACACCCACGTCCCGTTCGGCGGTGGTCCACTTGTCCCAGCGGTCGAGCACCGCCCGTGCGACCCCCAGAGCGTGCGGGATGCCGATGTACGTCGAGGAGTGGCTGCCGGGCCGATAGGACGAGGGGGCGGCCAGCGGCTCGCGTGCCCAGATGGCGCTCAGCGCGGCCGCGCCGTTGGTGAGGGCCTTGCTGGCGACCACGACATCGGGGGTCACACCGGCCCGCTCGAAACCCCAGCGGGGCCCGGTGCGGTGCATACCGGAGAAGATCTCGTCGGCGATCACCACGGCGCCGTTGCGGCGGGCGTGGTCCACGGCCGCTCTCAGGAGCGCGTGGTCCGGCTCCACCATGCCGCCGACGTTCTGCACCGCCTCGAAGACGAACGCGCTGACTCTCCGCCCGAATCCGGCCCCGCCCACGCCGGTCATTTCGGAGCCCCACCGGGTGACGGAGGCGACGCAGCCCGGGGTACAGCCGGCCTGTTGCGGTACGGCGTGCGGGCACCGGCCGCAGTCGGGTGTGGGCAGGCGAACGACCTCGAGGCCCCAGGCGGCGAGGAGTTCGCGGTAGCGGGGACTCGAGCTGAGCATGCTGGTGACGCCCGATCTGCCGTGGAACGCCCCCTCGAAGACGACCACCGTCCCCGGGCCGTTGGCGCTGAAGGCGATGCGCAGCGCGGTCTCCATGCCCTGCGCGCCGCCGAGATCCAGCTCGATGCGGCCGGGCTGCCCTGTGACATCGCTGAAGAGCCGTTCCAGCCGGCCGATGAGGTCGAGACGCAGTTCGGATTCGCAGAAGGACGGGAGGGCCGGCATGTCCTGGCAGTGGGCCAGCGCGTCCGCCAGGATGGTGGCGTCGTACCCGAGGGCGACGGTGCCGTTGGCCGCCTCGGCGTCGAGGTAACGGCGCCCGTCGGCAGCCACGAGGTGGCTGCCGTTCGAGCGGACGAAGCGCGGCACGTGCCGGGCGCGGTAGATGAGATTGCCCGCACCGGCAGCGTCCGGTACCTGGCCTTCGGTGGTGGTGTCGCTCGTCATGTGTACATCACCTCGTTGCGCCAGGACTCTGCCGAAGCGGTGGGGATGAGTGGTGAGATCCCCGGTTCGTTGCATTCGATCCAGCTGGTCAGCACAGTCAGAACATCCCAACGGCCAGAAGGGTCGGGCAAGTCGGCCGTGGACAGGACATCGAGCCACGCACCGACCTGGGACGGAGAGGGCCGGGTACGGGCACAGTCACCCCATGGCCCGTCCAGGCCGGAGAGGCGTCGCAGGCTGTGGGCGACATCGAGGTCGTGGGCCGGGGTGGCCGCTTCGAGTTCGTCCAGCAGCCGCTGCGTGACCACGTCGGCGGCCTCCCTCCGACGCGTGGTGTCGGCCTCGGCCGCGAGCAGCGCGTCGGAACACCATGCCCAGCCCGTCTCGTACGAGAACAGCTGGAGTTCACGTACCACGTCGGCGGGTTCGTCCGCCGTGTGCATGAAGTTGAACAGACCGTTCACCCGGCCGATGCGGGTGCGCAGATCGACCGTGCGTGCCGCGCGTGGCTCCGCCGATCCCTTGGCCGTGGTGAGGCGGGCGCTGGCGGGCAGCCAGTCAGGACGGTCGAGGTCCTCCAGCAGCAGGAGAAGGCTGCGGCCTGAGCCGAGAAGGTGGTCGACCACGGCGATTCGCTGCTCGGATGCGGCGTTGAACTGGTAGCGCCAGAGTTCGCGGGTCAGGAGCGGGGTGAAGCGCACCGGAGTGGCGGCCACTGGATGCCATCCCTCCGACCTGAGGGTGTCCAGCACCAGACGGCAGCGCCGGCCCGCCACGGCATCCGGTTTGAGGACGACGAATGTGTGGCGGTGCAGCGGCCCGCCCTCGCGCAGCCCGGAAGGGCTCAGGCCCGCCGCAGCGAGGGAACCCAGCCCCTCCCGCATATAGGGGTCATAACGGTAGGCCTCACGTTTGGCGGGATTCTTCGTCAGCGCGTCCAACGCGTGGTCGCCGATCACACTGCGCAGCACGGCCTCACTCCCCCTCGGGCTTCGCCGGCAACTTCATTCCGCCCAGCGGCATGGGAGTGCCGTCGACAACGACGATCCGGCTGCCGTCACGATGCCGCTCGTCCGACAGCTGAAGGGAACCGGCCCCGAAGGCACGAACGGCCCATTCGAGGCAGGGTCTGTCGCTGAGCCGCTTCTGGGTCAGTTCGTGGGCAGCTGCCTGGCCTGGCTCCGTGCCTGGCGGCAGGGGGACGGCGGGCCCCTGGCAGAGGACAGCTCCACCGTCGTAGGTGGAGTCCACGAGGAAGCAGGATGTCCTCGTGGAGCTGTGGCCGAGCTCAATGGCCCTGCGGACCGGGTCGTTCCCGATGAGCACGCGGCGGCCCTCGTCGTCCAGCACGGCGAGGTCGCCCGGATGCTGGTTGATCATGCGCCCGTCGTAGCGGCTGAGCAGGTTGCCCTCGACCCACCGGTGGTAGGCGAGCACCACGAGGTCGAGGGGGCCCTCGTCCTCCTCCCAGGCAGCGATGCGCGAGTCCAGCTGGTCGTGCCAGTGGCGCGCCCGGTCGCGGTATGCGGTCCTGCCGGCCTCGTCACGCGCTTCGGACGCTCGTCCGCACCGCGCGTCGAAGTCCCCGGCCCATGACTCGATGCCGTACTCGGCTCCCACCCCGAGGGCCGCGGACGTGCTCCCGTGCGAGGCGATCAGGCAGACCTGGAAGTGATCGGGCTCCGCCTGCTGCAGTGCGATCAGGGTACGGAGGTTGGCTCCCGTCGCCGACACGAGGACGCCGATGCGCAGCGGCCCCGAGGAGGACAGGCGGCCCAGCACGGCCGGCGACGCGGCCGTGCGGCTCAACGTGAGCCCCCCGCGGCCTCCAGGAAGCTCCAGCCGGACCGCGTGGCGGCCAGCATGCCGTCCGGCATTTCCTCGGCATCCGGAGCGGTGAACCCGAAGGACCGGTGCGCGGTTCCGGCCGAAAGGTCCCACAGCTTCGGTCCGGTGATCTCCCAGTCCATGGCGTTGCGCATCTGCTGGGCGAGCGGCTGGGAACCTGCCGCGACGACGCCGCCGGCCTGGTACCAGAGTCCGTTCTCCTTGCCCTGAGCCAGGTCCTGGCCTCCCAGGCGCGCCGAGTCGCAGCGGTCGGTCATCATCATCGAGTGGTCCATGCCCATCAGGGCGACGGCCCGGCTCGCGATGGCCAGGTCGACGTGCTCACCGTCGAAGTTGATGCACGCGGCGATGCGTCCTGCGGCGGCCTCGCGCATGATGGCGGCCGGCACGGGTCCGGCGATCTCGTCCATCGCGTCGAGCGTCCAGCCGGGCAGGTCGTAGGAGCGCAGGGTTGCCTCGCGGGCTTCCCGGGCCCTCGATGTGCGGAAGGCATGACGGATCGTCAAAGGCATGTCGTTGAAAAGGTGGTCGGTGACGACGCGGGCTCCGTGCCCGTTCCACTCGGAGTCCCACGCCATGTCGACGATCTCCGTGACCAGTTCGGCGCTGTGGGCCGGGTCGTCCCGGGTGAAGTGTCCGAGCGCCGGGCGGACCCCGTGGCTGAGCAGCATCGGGACGATCCAGTCGAAGCCGGGGTGGCGGGCGTGGATCTGCCCGTGGAAGTCCGACCCCGGAGTGAAGGCGTCCGGAGACAGGACCATGTAGCGCAGTCCCAGGTCACCGAGGCGGGCCAGGGATTCCCATTCGGGCCGGGTGGGAGCCCAGACCGTGGAGGCCGGGGTGCCGCCGCGGCTGGCCAGCAGCGGCCCCTCCAGGGCGATGCCCACCACATGCGGGACGCGTCCCGCGCGGCGCATCGCGTCGTAGCGCCGCATGAACTCCTCGAAATCGCCCAGCCGGCTGTGGTGGAGGTAGAGCGTGGGAATGGCAAGCACTCCTTCGAGCGCGCATACCCGCTCCAGCTGTTCCAAGTCGATCCGGGATATCTCGGAGAAGTCCACCCCTGCGAACCCATGGCAATGGACCTCGACCGGGAGCAGAGGCGTGAAAGGCTCATCCGATTCAGACACGTTCCCCATACTCGGCCCCTCGTTACTCTCCGTTCCGGCCTTTCGTACCAGCATTCCGATTCACGCTGAATGTATTGGCCGGGAATTTTGAACTGCGAACCTAGCAGGGAGCCTCCCTGCTGATAAGGGTCACCAGGCTGATTCGGCGCACAACTTCCGCCGCATGGAAGGCAGGACGAGATTCTTTTCATGTGGCGGACATGCACGGCCTGGCCGGGCGTAAACGGCCCGCACGGCTGTAGAAAAGTGCTGACCGGATTCATTGTCTGCGAGAAGACTGCCGAGCCAGGTTCGACAGCATCCGGTCACATCTCCGGGCCGTCGACGCAGGAGTAATCGTGCAGTATGAGCTGGTTATCTTCGATAACAGTGGTGTGCTCGTGGACAGCGAGCGGGTGGGGAACCGGCTGCTGGCCGAGCTGTTGACACTCCGGGTGACTCCGACCACCTTCGAGGAAGCGGTCGAGCACTATCTCGGCAAGTCCTTCCGGGATGTGGAGACGACCGTACGGCGCCGTACCGGCCGGACCGTGCCTCCCGGCTTCCTGGCGGAGTTCCACGGCCGGCTCTTCGACGCCTTCGCGGATGGTCTCCCGGTCGTCGAGGGTGTCCCGGAGGTGCTTGACGGGCTGGACCGTGCGGGCGTCCCCTACTGCGTCGCCTCCAACGACACCGCCGAGCGGGTTTCGGTGTCCCTGAAAAATGCTGGACTGCTCCCACGAGTGGAGGGCCGGATCTTCAGTGCCGATATGGTGCCGCGGGCCAAGCCGGCCCCCGACCTTTTCCTTTTCGCAGCACGCAGTTACGGAGTGGAACCCCGCCGCTGTCTCGTTGTCGAGGACAGCATCAGCGGAGTGACAGCGGCCAGAGAAGCGGGGATGACTGTATACGCATTCGCCGGGCTGACACCGCGCAGTCTTCTGCGCAGAGCACACCGGGTTTTCGACTCCATGGCCGAATTGCAGGACACGCTCAGCGGTGCCGGCAGCAAGGACATCGCATGTTCATCGTGATGGAAGGCATCGACGGCAGCGGCAAATCCACCGTCGCGCGGCTCGTCGCACGAGATCTGAACGAGGAAGCGGCGAGCACACAGGTGGGCGGCAAAACCGAAATCGGAGTGGCCGACGCCGAAACCGGCGCGCGGGCCGCCCGCCTCAGGGATCTCATCTGGGCGTCGCCCGAATCCGCGGGCGATACCTTCGGCGCCTCCCACTGGATTCTGCTGATCGCCTCCTGGTACGCGGGGCTGGCGCGGCTGCGCCCCGATCTGGCGCCCGAGCACCCGGGCGTGACGGTCATGGACGGCTGGTACTACCGCAACATCGCCAAGACCTTGATCCGTGAACCCGTCGATCCGTCGTGGGTCGAGTCGCTGTTCGCGCCTGTTCCGGAACCGGCTCTGACCGTTCTTCTCGACACGGCGCCGGAGCTCGCCTGGCGGCGGCGCGAAGCGTTCAAGGACACCGAACTCGGCCGCTGGGACGGCTTTCACGGGCCGGCCCGCGAATCGTTCCACGCCTACCAGTCCGTCGTCCGGAATCACCTTCTGCGCATGGCACGGGCCCGCGCCTGGCTTGTCCTGTCTCCCGGCCCGGACGAATCCCCCCAGGAGACCGCGGACGCCGTCGTCAGTGAGGTCCGAGCGCGGTGGGCCGGCCCGGCCCTTGCCTCGAACCATCCGTCTTCCCGACCAGCCACGGAGGGTTAGCCAGAAAGATGTTCGAAGGAATCGACGACGAGATCGCCGCGATCGGCGCTCAGGATCCCCGCGCGCCGCTCGCCTATCAGAAGCCCGGACTGCCGTTCAAGAAGCTGGACTCCCCCTACTACCGCATGGCGCTACGACGTGTCGCACGCGCCGCACAGCCCCGGTCGTATCTGGAGATCGGGGTGAAGGAGGGCGGTTCGCTGAGTGTCGTACTCGAAGCGAGCCGGGAATTGGACCGACTCGTCCTGTGCGACTTCTTCACGGTCAACGAGAAGAAGCGTGCCCATCAGGACTCCGCCGCCACCGTGCTCGCCGAGCGCGGCTTCACCGGCAAGACCACCTGGCTCGACGGATCGTCGACCGTGACGGTCCCGACGCTCACCGAGATGTTCGATCTCATCGGCGTCGACGGAAGCCACCGGCGGTCCATCTGCGCCACGGACCTCCGTAACGCCTTTCCCCTCCTGAAACCGGGAGGCCACATGGTCGTCGATGACCTGTCGCTGTTCGAAGACAACCGCCTGAGCGAAGTGTTCGACGCGTTCGCGGCCGAATACGCCGACACCTGCGCCGTGGTCTACAAGAACACCGCCGCATGGCCCGGCGTCGGTGTACTGAGGAGAGAAGCGTGAGCCCGACCCGCGATGTCCTGGGTACTTCCAACCTCGATGTGCTCGCCGACGCCCTCACCGATGCCATCGCCGGGCGGCGGACGGTGGCGGAGCTGATCGATGTCTGCTCCTCGTCGGCCGTGGCCGGCGGGTACCTCGCGCGCACTCTGCGGACCTCGCTGGTCCGGCAGGACTGGGATGCCATCGAGGCGCTCGTGGCCGTCTGCATCGCACAGCCCCTGGAGTGCTGCGCCGAGCCGCTGGCGGACATCCTGGACCGGCAGTGCCTGGAGATCTCCAACCAGGATGTCGTCACCGCCCTGACCGCGATCGCCTCACCTGTCGCCGTGCCGGCCCTGCGGCGTGCCGTGAACCGCACGAGCGCGCCGCACGCCCACTGGGAGCCGGGCGGCGCCGGCGCAGCGGAGGCTCAGCGGATGCGGGATGCCTGCGCGAACGCCCTCGCGGTGATCGGCGCCGCGGACGCACGCACTGTCCTCCACGCCGCCACCCCCCATGCCCCGTCCGCACGAGGAGGCACCACGATGATCGACTACATGGACCAGCTCACCGTCGACTGGGACGACTTCGAGGCGGCCGGCGAGAGCACTCGCGATCTCGTGCAGCGGGTCTCCGGCGACAAGGAGACGCTGCGCAAGCTGGTGTACGACGTCGAGCGCAAGCCGGAACTGCTGGCCATGTGCGAACGCCACCAGCTCCTGGACTACATCGTCCTGTACGACGCGCTCGACAGGGGCTTCCGGCTGCGGCTGCACATCCACACCGACGATCACTTCGACCGCCCGCACGACCACAGGTTCTCCTTCTCCAGCCGGATCCTCACGGGCGGTTACACGCACACGTGGTACCACATGGAAGGCGAGCTCTACGAAGGTCCCGACCCGGCAGCGCGGCAGTACCTCAGCCGGCACAAGCCCGACCCGCGCGGGAAGGTGGACCTGGACCGGCTGACGCCGCACCTCACCCGCTGGGAGAGCCCGGGCAGCTGCTACACCCTCCACCACAGCGCCATCCACACGACGTTCACGACACCGGACACGGTGTCCCTCTTCGCGCGCGGCCCGGTCGAGAAGGACCGCTCCGTGATCATGGACAAGGCCGAAGGCATCCTCTGGTGGCGGTTCGGGCGGCAGGACGAACCGGAGGAGCGGCGCCGGGAGAAGTCCATGGGCCTGGACGCCTACCGCCAGATCCGTGAGCGTCTCGAGCGCCTGGGAGTCATCTGACGCCCGCGGGCGGCGCCGCCACACCGTACGCACCGGGTCCGAGACAGAAGGAGACGCCACATGACCATGGAAACCGCCGACCGGGTCCACGTCAGCAACACCCGGGTGGAACTGTTCGAGGGCATTGACAAGATCGACTGGGACGACCTGCCGGCCGTGGCCGCGCTGACGCAACCCCTGATCCGCAGGTTCGCCGAGGACAAGGCCCTGTTCCGCCGGCTGCTGTTCGCCGTCGAGCACGACCCCTATCTGTGGGCGAAATGCGAGGAGGACGTCGTCGAGGACAAGATCGTTCTCTGGGACGACGTCGAGAAGGGGCTGCGCATCAGGCTCCGGATGTCCACCGACTACCAGCAGCAGCTGGCCCACTCCCACCGCTTCTCGTTCACCAACCTCGTCCTTCGCGGCACCTATCTGCACCGCAACTACGTGGCCCGGGGCGGTTTTGACGAGAACACGCTGCCGGACGACGTCCACCCGGTGATGCTGCACGAGGACCGGGCGGGTGACTGCTTCACCATCCACCACAGCGCCCTGCACTCCACGCCGTTCACCGAGCTGGGAACCATCTCCCTCGTACTGCGCGGCAACCCCGTCAAGGAGCGGGCCCCTGTGATGTTCAAGGAGGCCCGTGGCCGGGAGGAGGCAGTCCGGCAGCGGGCGGACGGTGCGGGCGGCAGCGGTGAGCTGTCCGAGATCGAGCCCGACACGGCCGGGGTCGGCACGATGTTCTGGCGGGTCGGTGAGGACCGTGAGTCGTCGGAGCGGCGCGCGGAGCGGCAGATGACCAAGGAGAAGTACCACTACTGGTGCGAGAAGCTCCAGGAAATCGGGCTCATCTGAATGCCCCTGCACCCGCCCGCGCCCGGAGCCGCTCCCCTGCGTTACGGGCTCATCGGCCCTGGGAAACACGCCCAGGAGAATCTGCTGCCCGCGCTGTCCGGGCTCGCTGGAGCGCGGTTGGCGGCCGTGGCAGCGCGCAGTCTCGAAGCCGCGGCGTCGGCCGCGCGGCGCTGGAACGCCGCGGGCTGCACCGACGACTGGAGGGAACTCGCCGCGCACGGTGAGGTCGACGCCCTGATCGTCGCCGCCTCGCCGGCCCTGCACGCCGAAGTGGTGGATCACGCCCTGGCGCACGGGGTGAGCGTCTTCGTCGAGAAGCCCCCGGCTCCGGATACCGAGGCTCTGGAGAAGCTGATCGTCAGCGAACGGAACGCTCCCGCCGGCACCATCGCGTTCGTGGGGTTCAACTTTCCCTACGGGAACTCGTACCGCGCTCTGCGCGAGGCCGTAGGCCGTCACGGATGCCTGCGCGCCGTCGACGTCCGCATGGTCTCGTCGAAACCGACCAGTCCGGTCTGGGGCTGTGCGACGGTCGTACAGAGCCTGCTGCAGGGGCTCGGCACCCACGTCGTCGACATGGCGCTGCGGGAGTTGGGGCCGCCGGACGGGGTGAGCGCTCACCGGACGGTCATCGACGATCGGCGGTGCGCGATCCGTATCCTCCTCTCCTACTCCGATGGACGGACGGCCGCGCTGCTGATCGGCAACTTCTCCAACCGCCTTGAGTACCGCTGCGAGTTCGTCACGGACGAGAGTGCCGTCGGCGTTCTGGACCAGCACAACACGCTGACCCTCACGCGCCCCTCCGGCACCCCGGGGACCGGTGCCCTGGACGGCAAGGAGACCCTGCGCCACGACTGGCCCAGCCGGCGCGGCGGTTACGGGCGCACCGGGTACAGCACGGAGCTCGCCTCCTTCCACGATTCTGTCGTCCACGGCCGCTCCAGCACATCGCCGTTGTCCTCCTGCCTGGACGTCTACCGCGTCCTGGACGAGGTGCGGCGCCAGGTGGAGGAGCGGCCATGAACACACCATTGCCACTGGCCGGGAGGACGGCCCTGGTCACAGGAGGGGGCACCGGCATCGGCAGGGCGGTGGCGACGACCCTCGCGGGCCTCGGAGCGCACGTCGCGGTGAACCGGCTCCCGGTGGGATCGCCCGCACGGACCGTGGAGGAGTGCGACCAGGAGGGGTCGCCCGAGGGCTGCTTCGTCCTGGAAGCGGACGTCAGCGACCGTGAGCAGGTCCGCGACCTGTTCTCCCGGCTCGACCGCAGATGGACGCACCTGGATGTTCTGGTCAACAACGCGGGGGTCTTCCCCCGGTCCGACGCGCTGGAACTCGACGAGGAGACGTGGGACCTGGTCCTCGGCACCAATCTCAAGGGGGCCTTCTTCTGCGCCCAGGAGGCTGCGGCCAGGATGGTCACGCGGCGCCACGGGCGCATCGTCAACGTGGCTTCGACAGCGGCGTTCACGGGCTCGCCCCGCGGCGTCCACTACGCCGCGAGCAAGGCCGGTCTGGTGGCGATGAGCAAGTCGTTGGCGCGCGCGTGGGGCGGGCGGGGAGTCACGGTGAACTCGGTCGCGCCGGGTGTGACCGAGACCGCCCAGCCGGGCCTCGACGCGGACGGCTTCGCGAGCAAGGGGCGCGAGATCCCCCTGGGCCGGGTGGCCCAGCCCCAGGACGTGGCGGACACCGTCGCGTTCCTGGTCTCGGACGCCGCGAGCTATATCACTGGGCAGACCATCGGCGTCAACGGAGGGGCGGTGATGGTGCCATGAGCGAGGGAGTGTCCAGCCCGGCACCTGCCGGCGTGGTGGTGCACACACTCGTGACCGCGCGTTCCGGTCCGCCGCTCGACCGGGTGCGCAACAAGCTGTCACCGGTGCTCCACGAGTGGCTGCAGCGGTTCATCGCGCTGTCGCCCTACGTGGTGCTGGCCACGTCCGACGGGCAGGGCAACTGCGACGCGTCCCCGCGGGGCGGGGCGCCCGGATTCGTGCGGATGCTGGACGAACGCACCCTGTTCATACCCGAGAAGCCCGGCAACCGGCTCCACCAGACGCTGTGCAATCTCAGGGAGAACAGCGGGCTCGGACTGCTCTTCCTCCTGCCCGGGATGCCGGAGACCGCCAGGGTCAATGGCAGGGCGGAGCCGATCGCCAACAACGATCCCCGCTGGTCGGAGCTGGCGCTGGGCGACACCGGCCAGGACGAGCTCAGCTGGGGAACGCTCGTCCACGTGCAGGAGGCCTACTACCACTGCGGCCGGGCCGGCCGCTTCGGCGGTCTGTGGAACATCGAGGAGATCAAACGAATCCAATCCGATCCCCCTCTGCCGAAAAGACCAGCCGCCCACCGGACTCAGTGACCGCTGGGCGCCCGGTGGCAATGCACTGGCGCTCCTGGCTGTCGGCGTACCCGTGGGTCACCCCCCGGCCGGCGGCCTCCACAAGCACCGCGTGAAGCAGTTCCGATGCGAGCACTCGGCCAGAGTCTGCGAGCACTCGCCACCATGTGAGCCGAACAGGGAAGAGGGCCTCGACCATGCTTTCCATAACCAAGGAATTCCATTTCTCCGCCAGCCACCAGCTGGCAGGTCTCCCGCCTGGCCACCAGTGCGGCAGGATGCACGGCCACAATTACATCGTCAAGCTCGAACTGAGCGCCTCCGCAGAGCAGTTGACCCCAACGGGCTTCGTGCGGGACTACGGCGAGCTGAACGCCTTCAAGAAGTGGCTCGACGAAACCGTCGACCACCGGCATCTGAACGACATCGTGCCCGACGTCAACCCGTCGGCGGAGCACATCGCCATGTGGATCTACCGGATGTGGGTGCCGGACTTCCCGGAGCTGACCGCCGTGCGGGTCTCGGAGACGCCGCGGACCTGGGCGGTGTACCGGCCGGCCGGGCCGGCGGCCTGACCACGAACGACGACGGAGTTCGAGGGTGAACTCCGCAAAGGGTTCCGAGGGAACACCGAATCGACAAGCCCGGTCGGGCTCAAGGAGGTGGTGAACATGGCGGTTCCGAAACTCGTGGTCAACGAGATCTTCGGACCCACCTAGCGCCGTTCAGGGCGAAGGACCTTCTACGGGACGGTCGTGTGCCTTCCTGCGGCTGGGGGGCTGCAATCTCACGTGCCGCTGGTGCGACACGCCGTACACATGGGACTGGAAAGGCGAATCGGACACGGGCATCGCCTACCGGGCGGCGGACGAGCTGCACACCAGCTCCGTCGCCGACGTCACCGAGCGGCTGCTCGCCTTCGGTGTGGAACTGATCGTCATCTCGGGCGGCGAGCCGCTCAGCCAGCAGGACCGGGTCCTGCCTGTGGTGAGTGCGCTGACGGCACATCAGGTACAGGTCGAGTTCGAGACCAACGGCACCGTGACGCCGCGGGACGCCCTGGTGGCGGCCGGCGCGCGATTCAACGTGTCGCCGAAGCTGGCCCACTCCGGGGTCGCCGAGGAACGGCGCATCGTGCCAGAGGCACTACAGCGTTTCAGCCAACTACCGGATGTGGCATTCAAGTTCGTGTGCGGCGACCGGGCCGACCTCGCGGAGGTCGGGGAACTGGTGGAGAGGTTCGGCCTGCGGAACGTCTGGATCATGCCCCGGGGCCAGTCTCCCGAGGAGATAGACCGGGGCCTGCGCACCCTGGCCGACGATGTGATCGCGCGCAAATGGAATCTGTCGGGACGACTGCACGTCAACGTGTGGGGAAGCAAGCGGGGTGTCTGATGACCAGCAGCGTGGAACTAATCGACGACGACTTGGATGTGCTGAGCGCAGCCAAGGAGAAGGACCCTCTGGAGGCGATCGCCCGTCAGCTGCTTCTGGCCATAGGCGAGGATCCGGACCGCGACGGCTTACAGGAGACGCCCGCCCGCTACGCGAGGTGGTGGCGCGAATTCACCCGGTACGAGACAGGGTCCGTCGACACGCTCTTCGAGACCACCGCGAGCGGCAGTCTGGTCGCCGTCTCCGGGATCAGCGTCTGGTCGCTCTGCGAACACCACCTGCTCCCGTTCTCCTGCCGGTTCACCATCGGCTACCTCCCCCAGAACAAGATCCTCGGTCTGAGCAAGTTCGCCCGGGTGGCACATCAGCACGCCCACAAGCTGCAGTCGCAGGAACAACTGTCGCAGCAGATCGCGGATGACATCGAGCGGCTGACCGGCTCACCCGACGTAGCGGTCATCGGCCGTGGCGAACACCTGTGCATGGCGATGCGCGGTATCCGCACGCCCGCCACCATGACCACTGCTGTCTGGCGCGGTGCGCTCCAGGACAGTGCCCTGCGGAGCGAGCTGATCGCGCTCACGTCCGACGGCCGCTACTGAAGGGGGAAGAGCGACACATGCGGACAACCGAATCCATCCGGACCGGGCTCAGCTTCGATGACGTCCTGTTCGTTCCCCAGCGCACCTCGCTGACCAGCCGCCGCCAGGCCGACCCCACCAGCGGCCTTCTTCCGGGCGTGACCCTGCGGGTGCCCGTCGTCTCGGCCAACACCCAGTGGTGCACCGGTGACCGCATGGCATCGGCCATGGCGCTCCAGGGTGGCCTCGGCATCCTGCACCGGATGCAGACCGCCGAACAGCAAGTCGCCCAGCTGGATGCGGTGAAGGCCGTCACGGTCGCGGGTGAGCAGGCCGAAGGGGCCACCGTCGCCGCCAACGGACGACTGCTCACCGGAGCGGCCGTCGGCGTCACCGGCGACTGGCGTGAGCGCGCGGGCGAACTGGTCGCGCACGGCGTGGACATCCTGCTGGTGGACGTCGCACACGGCCACAGTGACCAGGTCATCGACACCGTGAAGGAGCTGCGCTCCTCCTATCCCGACACACCGCTCATCGCGGGAAACGTGGCCACAGCTGAGGGCGTACGCGATCTGGCGGCCGCCGGCGCACAGGCGGTGAAGGTCGGCATCGGGCCGGGCGGCGTGTGCACCACGCGGCTGGTGGCGGGTACCGGAGTCCCGCAGCTGACCGCCATCATGGACTGTGCCGCCGCGGCCGAAGCGGCCGGGGCGACGATCATCGCCGACGGCGGCATCCGTCAGTCCGGTGACATCGCCAAGGCACTCGCGGCCGGGGCACACGCCGTGATGCTGGGCTCCGCCCTCGCCGGCGCGGATGAGAGCGAAGCCACTCCGGTGGAACGGGACGGCCGCCACTACCGGGTCAGCAATGGTTTCGTCTCGCTCGGTATGAAGCTCACTCTGCGCAGGGCCACGGGCGGCAAGGTCACCCGCGAAGAGATCGACGACTACGTCCCCGAGGGAGTCGAGGCGACCTTCCCCGCTTCGGGCCCGTTGACGAGGACACTGCGTCAGCTCGTCGGCGGTGTGCAGTCCGCGATGAGCTATTCCGGCGCACGCGACCTGGAGAGTTTCCGCGCACGGGCCGAGTTCGTCCGGGTCACCGGCGCGGGCCGCGCGGAGAACGTGCCCCACGCCCGTGAGCGCTCCCCGCAGATCGACGTGGACCACGTCGCGAAGGCGGTGACGGGATGAGCACCCTCCCCCAGCAGGGCACCGCGGCGGGCGAACAGCCAGGGATGTGGACCCGGCAGGGCCCCTACCTCCTCGACATGGTGACCTTCGGGCAGTTGGTGGAGGACATCGCCGACGAGGTACGGGGCTCCGGTTTCAGCCCGGACGCCGTGCTGGCCGTGGCGCGCGGCGGACTCTCGGCGGCCGGGTATCTGACGTGTGCGCTGGACGTACCCGTGATGCACACCATCCGGGTGCGACGCACGGCCGACGACAGCCGGTACGCCGCCAAACAGCGGCCGGTCGTGGACACATCGGCGCCGCTCGGCCTCAGGGCGGGCGACAAGGTGCTGGTCGTCGACGACATCGTGGGCACGGGCGCGACCGCCGAGGCGGTGACCCGGTTCCTGGCCGACGCGGACATCCCGCGTGCGGACGTGCGATTCGCCGCGGTCGTGCGCAACCACCGCAGCGGATACGTCCCCGACCACTGTCCGGCCGTGGTCGACGACTGGATCGTCTTCCCCTGGGAGACGGCTCGCGAGTCCACCGCTGACTGCCGCCCGTTCCCGGCAGCGGCACGGTCGCGCCGGTGACCCGCGACGGTGGCGGCTTCCCCGGCAGCGGGCTGACCCGGGCGGCGGACGCCGCCGCTCTCGGCCTGCCCTCCTGCTACGACGCCGTCAGCCTCTACACGTACGAGTCACGGATCAGCGGCCGGGTGGAGGTGGCGCGGACACTCGCCGGGATCGAGAAGGAGCACGGCGCCCGGCCGACGGTGGTGTTCACCGACATCGCCGGGCGTCCGGGGGCACGGGTGCTGTGCCACCCGTACCCGAGGGCCGTGCTCCTGGCCGCGCTGACCACCACCGAGGAGAAGCACCTCGAGGAGATGTCGCGCCGGCTCGCCGGTCCGGTACCGGCGCCGGACGCCGCCGCCCGGCCGGCCGCCGCGCGGCGGGAGTCACCCGGTCTCCTCGACGACCTGCCCATCCTCCAGCACCGCCCGTCCGACGCAGGCCCGTACATCACCGCGGGCATCGGCGTGACCACGCGCCCCGACGGCGGCGGCGTCAACCTGGGCTTCTACCGCGCCCAGGTGGTCGGCCCCGACGAAGCGCGGATCTTCCTCGACCCGCGCACCGACGGGCACCGCAACCTGCTCGCCTGGCACGAGACCGGCCGGCCGATGCCGATCTCCATCTTCCTGGGCGCCGACCCGGCACTGACCGTGGTGGCCGCCTCGCGGCTGCCCGCCGAGGGCGACGACTACGAGATCGCGGCGCGCCTGCTGGGCCGCCCGGCCGGCGTGCGCGGCACCCCGCCCGCACCCGACGACGCCACCCACGTCATCACCGGATTCGTCGAGCAACGTGACGCGCCCGAGGGCCCGTTCGGGGAGTTCAAGGGCTACTACGCCGAGGCCAGGCGCAGCAACGTGCTCACCGTCACTGGCGTCTGCGCCACTCCCGGCGCGGCCTGGCCGACGATCGTGGCGGGCGCCGAGTCGGGCCTGACGCTGATGAGCTTCCAGAACGAGTACCTGATGTACGCCCATCTGCGGGGCCTCGGGTATCCGGTCAGGTCCGTGCGCTACTCGCTCAGAGCACGGGGCGAATTCGTCGCGTACATCGAGTCGGACGAACCGGGCCAGGAACTGGTGCGTGAGGCGATGGCGTTCGACGTGCGCTCGAAGGTGGTCATCTGCGGACCGGATCTTGCCAACCCGGGCCAGGCACTGGCCACTTACGGATTCACCACGCGGACCGAGCGCTACTATCGCAAGGGCCGGGAAGCGGGTGAACGGATCGGGCTCGCCCTGGTGATCCCGCCGGACGGGTGGCCGACCGAGTACTGACACCGCTCCCGGACAACGCAACCGCACCGCACCGCACCGCACCGCACCGAGCGAGGACTGCACAACGATGGACCGATTCGCGCGAGCGTTGCCCGCGGCCCTGCTGGTGGTCCCCGGGCCGGACCGCACCGTGACCTTCATCCACCAGCTCAAGGGACCGTACGCGGGCAGCTGGCTGCTGCCCGGGGGCGGTATCGAGCCCGGCGAGCCGGCCGATGTCACGGCGATGCGGGAGGCACGTGAGGAGACCGGCATCGCCGTGCGGTCCTGCTCGCTCTTCGCCGTCTACGAGTTCACCGGCACCTGGCAGCAGGGCGACTACCACCTGCTGATGTTCGCCTTCCTGGCCGACGGCGAGTACACGTCCCCGCCGGGCTTCGACGGCGACAACGTCGGTGCGATCCGGCAGGCCCGCGTCGACGAGATCGACATGCACTCCACGGACCTCCAGATCCTCACCGACGCCGGGCTGGCCTCGTACGGAGAGGAGACCATCGCCCGCGCGCTGGCCGCGGACGGCATCACCATGCACGCGCACCGGGTGGCGTCCACGGTCCGGTGCGGCGCGCCGTGAGCACCGGGTCCGTCGCCAGGCTGCGACAGGTGCTCTGCGGGCACCCGATCGTCCGGCGGGCCGCGCGCAGCCCCAGTGCCAGGGCCGCCCCGGGACGCGCACCGCGTACGAGGTGGGTCACGAAGGCGGAAGCCAGTGCGTCCCCGGCCCCCGTGTCGTCGTTGCAGGGACCGGCCTCGGCGGGCAGTGCCAGCGGCGTCGGCCGGCCGGCCGAGGCCACGGCGGCGCCGTCCGCACCCGCGGTCACCACGACCAGCCGGAGGCCCAGCCCGAGCAGCCGGCGCGCCTGCTCGACGGCGCTGCCCGGCTGCCCGGTGAGCGCCTGCGCCTCGCGGGCGTTGAGCACCAGCACGTCGTACAACGGCAGCAGCCGGGTGCGCGGTCCCAAGTCCCGCTGCCGGGTCGGCAGACACACCATCGGGACCGCGTGCTTCCTCGCTCTCCGCGACACCCAGGTGAGCAGATCACCGTCCAGCCCGCCCTCGGCGACCACGGCCTGCGCCGCCGCGATGGTGCCGGCGAGGTGCGGCCCCGCGAGGGTCCTGCCGCCGGCCGGGTCGGGCAGCTCGATGCGGGAGGTGATCTGCCGTCCCCTCTCGTCGAGCAGGACGTCGAACGTGCCGATCCCGTCCGTGGTGCGCAGCACGTGGAGCCGTATGCCGAGATCCGTCAGCTCCGCCTCCAGGACCGCGGCGTCAGGCCCGGAGCCGGAGAGCCCCGCGAAGACCGTACGGGCGCCGAGACGAGCGGTGTTGACGGCGATGTTGCGGCCGACCCCGCCAGGGTGCCGCTGCACGCCCCACACCGTGTCCGCCGGGCCGAGCCCGCCTGCGGCGAAGTACTTGCGGTCCATCACGAGCGAGCCGAGCACCAGCACGTCGCAGTCCACAGGACGACCCCCTGGATCAAGGAGCGAGGAAGGGCTTGATGGCAGAGAAGACCGAATTCACCGTGCGCGGCAAAGAAGGGAGGACGGCATCGGAAGAACTCACGGAGAGGCGTGAATCGCGCGCGTTCAGGCGGAATTTCTGTCTAATTTATCTGGCCGGTGTCTTCGCCGCCACAAGCATGGGGAAAATGACGCCCATATCCCTGGCGTTGCGCGAGGACCTTTCTCTTTCCCTGACTCAAGTCGCCCTGCTCACCTCTCTGGTGACCGCGGTCGCCGCAGCTCTCGGACTGTTCATCAGCTATCTGGTCCGCCCGCTGCCGCCGCGCCGCATGCTGGTCGCCGGGCTCGTGGTGATGGGCCTGGCGGGACTTTTCTGCGCGCGGGCCGACAGCTTCGGCGCGTTGCTCGGCGGGCGGCTGGTCGAGGGCGTCGGCTATGTCGTCGTCGTCATCGTGGCCCCGGTGCTGCTTTTCGCCCTGGGCGACGGACGGCGGCTGACCGGCGCGCTGGCGATCTGGGGGACGTTCATGCCGGTGGGCCTGGCGCTCGGCTCCTTCGCGGGCGGGGTGATGTCCGCGTGGCTGGACTGGCGGGGCTGGCTGACGGCGGCCGCGGCGGGAACGCTGGTCGTCGCGGCGGCCACGACACGGTTGACTTCCGTGCGTGCTCAGAGCACCGCGAGCGCCGGGCAGCAGGGGCGTCAGGACCGTGCGGCGCGGGTGAGACGGCTGGCCCGCCCAGCCACGATGGGCGCGGGATTCGCCACGATCAGCGGGTCGATCGTCGCCTGCGTCACCCTCTACCCGACCTATTTGCACGAGGAGTTCGGCGTCTCCACCGAGTCCGCCGGGACCCTCACCGGCATCGTGTCCCTGGCCGGGGTGGGCGGCGGTTTCCTCGCGAGCTGGCTGCTGGTGCGCGGCGCCGGGGTCAAGTACCTCTTCCTCGTGACCCTCTTGATGCCGGGCGGGGCCTTCGCCGCCTTCGCCGGAGCAGGCGGCCTCGGTGTCTCGGTGGGCAGCGCATTCGTGATCGCCCTCGCCAATGAGCTCGTCGTGGCCACGGTGTTCGCGGCCATCCCGGTGGCCGTGCGGACGACGGCCGATCTCGGCGCCGCCAATGGCCTGGTGGCCCAGTTCGGCAGCATCGGGGCGCTGGCCACGCCACCTCTGGTGGGGCTCACCGTGACCGCGGTGGACGGCTGGTGGGCGGTAGGCCCCTGTCTGCTGTGCGTGTGCGTGCTCGGGTTGGTGCTGTTGCAGATTGCCGTACGACAGCCGGCGGACGCCGGCGTGACTGAGACGGTGGTGGCATGACCATCGAATACGTGATCTTCGACTGGGCGGGGACCATCACCCCGTGGCACACCGTGGACCTGCCAGGCATCTGGCAGGACACCGCGGCCGCCCTGGACGGCGTGGGGTCCGGGGCGGAGCGCGATGTGGGCGCGCGTCTGCTGCGGGCGGAGCGGGAGCTGATGACCCGGTGCCGGGAAACCCAGTGCTCGGCCCGGCTCGACGATGTCTTCCGGCTGGCCGGAGTGGAGGCGCAACCACGAGCCCTGGCGGCGTACCGGCGATCCTGGGAGGCGCACACCGTCGCCGACCCCCGCACCCTGAAGCTGCTGGCCGGGTTGCGCGAACGCGGCATGGGTCTCGGCGTGCTGTCCAACACCCTGTGGCCCGCTCACTGGCACGACGAGATCTTCGAACGTGACCGGGTGCTGAGTTACATCGACGCCGCCGTCTACTCCAGCGAGGTGCCCTGGACCAAACCACACCCCGCGATCTTCGCAGCGGCCATGTCGGCGCTCGGCGCCTCATCGGCGGCCGCATGCGCCTTCGTCGGGGACCGGGCTTTCGAGGATGTGTATGGGGCTCAGCAGGCCGGAATGAGAACCATCCTTCTCCCGCACAGCAGCATTCCGGACGACGAATTGGGAGCATACGCAGCGGTTCCTGATGCGGTGATCGGGACCCTGCAGGACGTGGTCACCGTGGTGGACGGGTGGAATGGAGTAGGCGGGTGAACGCCGCCGAGTGCCGGGCGGATCCGATCGAGCCTGTGCCGCTGTGTGGCTCCCTGCCCGTACGCCGACCGCCTGCCGCCCCATGGCCGGGGCAGTTCAGCTGCCCAGCTCGGCGAGCAGGGCGAGACCCGAGTCCTCCAACTGGTACAGCACACGGATGCCCACACGATGGCGCCGGACCAGGCCCGCCGAGGAGAGTACGGCCAGGTGTTGTGACACGGTGCTGGGTGCCAGACCGATGCAACTGGCCAGTCCCGTGGTGGTGGTCGGTGACAGCAGGGCGCGCAGGACAGCCGCCCTGCCGCGCCCGAGCAGGATCGTCAGATTGTCCCGCGGGATCACGTCGTCGACCGGCTTGCCCCTGTGGGTCGTCGTATGGCCACCGAGCACGGCGGCGCCCTGCGCCTGGTAGGAGAAGGCGACCGTGTCATCGAACGTGGCGAACACCCGCGTGCCGCGAGCGAACAGGACGGCGACGATGATCAAGCGCCCATCCGTCATCGGGCAGTCCAGGTCGGCGTGGTGCGGCACGCTCAGGTCTGGATGTTCCCAGCGGATCCGGCCCCCCAGGTCCTGGAGCATCTTGTCGGCACCCCAGGTCACCAGAGTGCGGCCGCGTACGAGGATTTCCTCTTCCAGCACCCCGCGCATGTCGGGCCAGCAGGGTGCGACCGCGATATTCCAGTAGTCGCTCATGAGCTGCGCGAACCTGTCGTGGCCGGCCGCTCGCAGAGCCAGCAGTTCGTCCTCGATGGCCGGCGACGGCTCCTGCGGGATCGGGGCGAGAGAGGACGGCGACGACGGGCTCACCCACTGCGTCCGCACCGTGGTGGCCAACTCCCGCCGCAGCGCCGGTGGCACCCGGCGCACCGCCGTCGCAGCCCATTTCGCATAGGGATAGGGAGTCTCGCTGCGGTACCGCGTGATCAACGCCAAGCTGGAGATGGCCTCCCACAGCGGACTGATCGCGATGCGTACCCGCCCGAGCGTCAGCTCATCGAGGCGTAGCCGGATCATGCGGCCACCGCCGCGGAGTCACACGACGCATCGAGCCGACAGGGCGGAGCAGCGATCACGGTCGGGCCGCTCATGACGTCGGTCAGACCTCTATCTTGAGTGACAAGTCCTGACACAGTGTGAGAACCTCATTGATCCATTTCGACGGGTCGCCGGGGTCGAACTCCCTCATGGTCTCAAGGTCCCAGTACTGAGCGAAAGACAGCGTCGCAGGGTCGGCCGCCAGGAACCGGCGTGTCCGCCACTTCGGAATACTGCTTCCGTACTGTCCACGCTCCTCCAGCAGCGCGTCGACGGTGTGGCCGAGAACGATCCGGGCCGAGAGCACGGCACTGTTCAGGTCTCCGTCCTCCAGCTGCCCGAGAGTGTCCTCGACGGCCCTGTCCGCTTGGCCGAGCGATCGGGTGACCAGGATGGACCGGAAGGCCGAAGCGTCGATCTCGGCACGACGGCGCGCCACCCAGTCAGCGCCGAAGAGCGGGAGGCACGTCATCACTCGTTCGAGAAATATCTCTTCCCGCCACACGAGGGCATCCCCGGACGATGCCCGCACTTGGTCGAACTCGGCCCAGGAGACCTTGGCGATCATCTGGTCGACCTGATCGTCCAGCCAGTAGGCGAGATCACAGCCGCGGTTGTCGGCGTAGAACGTGTGCCACTGAACCACAGGGGGCCGAAGGGGCACCGAGACCCCGATACTGTCCGCTCCGGACCACGGGGCAGTACTGACCACATAGATGTCGATGTCACTCTTCTTGTTGCCCCAGCCCCGGGCGGCCGACCCGACCACAAAAGCTGCTTGGCATGTATCAGGAACCAACTGCCGACCACGCAGAGTTTCCAGTATCTGCCCGATATCTATCTGCATCAGCAACCTCCCAGGACCGTAGAAATACCGCTGCTCAGGAAAGGAGACGAGAGTAACGAGGCCAGCAGATGGACGCACAATGATTCGGCAGGTGACGAATCTCCCCGCTTCGTCACCCTGCAGCCCTCCGTAGGAGATAAGACAGGCACTGCCTCTCTTGCACGGGTTGCGCCCGTGATGTCCCGGTCTCCCGGGCTCTTGCACTCCACCACTGCTACCGGAGGATCTGTTCCGGAGCTGTTTCTCCGGCCGACGCCTCCGCGGAATCGAGTATTGCGGCGATCATTTCATGGCTCGGCAGGATGGACAGAGCCTCCGCGGATGCATCCGCTTTACCCTCTATGAGATCCACGAACTTACTGCACTGGGCGGCCAGGGGCTCACCGCGATCGGAGCACTCTATTCGTTCCAGGATTTCGTGGGCGGAACTGGATTCATCCGCAGGGCAGGAGGGAACACAGTCCGGCCCGGAGTAAATAGTGACAGACGGGTTCAGGAGATCTGCCACAATACTCCTGCCCTCGTCCGATATGACCAGTTGCCGGACACGCTGAGCTGAAACCCGGCTTGCCGACAGAGCTGCGGTCCGGGACTCCGAAAACTGCAACAGGGCAGCCACGGTGTCCTCTCCACTTCTGCCTTCGCCACTGTAGCGCCCCGTGCAGGCGTTTATGATTTTTGGCGATCTGTCGTGGAGGAGGCGAATAGCAATGTCAACGTCATGAACCAGCAGGTCCCAGGAGACACCCGCGTGCATGCGCCGGGAGTAACTCGAGAGCCGGCGCGTCCGCACAGCACTCGGAGATTTCACACGCGACAGAGCCTCAAGCACTGCGGGGTTGAATCTCTCGATGAACCCGCACATGAGTGGCACACCGCTGCTCAGCGCGGTATCAACAATCTCCCGGCTTTCGACCAGACTCGCGCACAAGGGCTTTTCCACGAACAACGGGATGCCCTCAGCCAGTACGTCAAGAGCGATGCTCCGATGCTGGTCGGTCGACGAAGCGACAACAACAGCGTCCACGCCGGCCAAACTCTCGACCTTGGGCATCCAACGCGCCCCGAAACGCCTGGCCAATTTACGCCCACGGTCCTCCGTCGGGTCCACCACGGATACCAGATCGCAGCGGGCGCTCTCAGCAATGACCCTGCTGTGGTGGCTCCCCATCACCCCGGCCCCGACGAGAAGGATGCGGGGCAGGGCGGGCCCTGTCATGAGAGGAGAGCCGCTCGGGTCTCGGCAATGATGGAATCCAGGTCCGCATCCGTCAGCCGAGGATGCACCGGAAGGGAGAGAACCTCCGACGTGATCCTCGATGCGACGGGAACTTCCGCTGCCCTTACCTGTGGATGGTCCTTGTAGCACGCGTAGTCGAACACCGGCCGGGGATAATGAATACCCGAAGCGACGCCTCGGACAGTCAACTCGGATGCCAGCTCGTCTCGCGTACAGGAGGCGTCACCAGTGATACGAACCGTGTATTGATGCCATACATGGCTACGCCCGTCCAAAGTCCGGGGAAGCACAAGACCCTCTATCCCTTCGAGCCCTTCGGAAAGCTTCTGCGCATTATATCTTCTCCGTTTGGAGAACGTCCGGAGATGGGCGATCTGCGAAAGCCCGATTGCCGCGTGGACATCGGAGAGCCGATAATTGCCACCAGCGCAGGAGTAGTCATAGCGGCTGCGCATGCCCTGGTTACGGAGCAGGCGAACACGCTCGGCAAGATTCCTGTTGTCCGTCGTGATGACACCGCCTTCACCTGCGGTCACGTTCTTGGTCGCGTACAACGAGAAGCAACCCACGCCGAAACTTCCCGCTGATCGGCCGTTGAGACTCGCGCCCAAGGACTGAGCCGAATCTTCCACGACCGCGAGCCCGCGCCCGGTCGCCAGCGTCTCTATTTCCGCCATATCCGCCGTCTGGCCGTACATGCTGACAGGCAGCAGCACCTTCGTCCGCTCGCTCAGTCGATCTTCAATCAATGCCGGATCAATATTGAAATCGTCAGGGCGAATATCCGCGAATACCGCCGTGGCGCCACTGGCCAGGATGGCGTTCAGGGTGGCTACGAACGTGAACGGAGAAGTGACCACCTCGTCTCCCGGCCTCAGATCCAGAGCCGCCAGGCTGAGGGTCAGTGCTGCCGTCCCGCTGTTGACTGCCACTGCCTGCTCGACGCCGGTCACCTTGGCGACAGCCTGCTCCAGCCGCTCCACCATGGGCCCCTGGGTTATTTGTCCGGACCGCAGGACTTCCAGAACCAGAGGCTCCGCATCCTGCACATCAACAGAAACCAGCGGGATCAATGGATACTCTCCCCTAAGTGAATGATGAAGGTCTGAGCTGATGGTTTCAGTCAAGAAGATGCTGTCGAGTTATACCTGTTATAGCGTCATGGAAACTGGGCCCTGAGGCCAGCATGGAGAAGTTGTCCGCCGTCTTTTCCAGCGGATCCGTGAAGTCAAGCGCGCTGCCGTCCATGGCAGAGAACACTCCACCGGCTTCTTCAACGATCACCTGCGCGGCGACACAGTCCCAGATCCGGTTGTGGCGAGTCATGAATCCACCGTATGAGCCATTGGCCACCATCATGCAGTCAAATATGCTGTTGCTCATGCGGATACCCCTGCAACAGAGTCCGATACCAGTAAAAATGCGGTAGTCAAGTGCTATCTCAGACGGATAGATATCAATTCCATAAGCGACCAACTGCTGTGCCAGATCACCTTCCTCCTTGATCTGCAGTCTGTTTCCATTCTTATGGGCTCCCTCCCCGTCTTCTGCGACATATATTTCGGAAAATGCAGGCAGAGCCACCCCGCCGGCCACCGGCTTCCCGTGCTCGAGGATCCCCACCATGACACCGAACAACGGGCTTCCCGCAGCGAAGTTGGAGGTTCCGTCGATCGGATCGATGACCCACGTGACGGGCGACGTCCCTCGTACCGGGCTCGACTCCTCGTCAATGACGCTGTCGTATGGAAATTTTTGACGTATCCGACGCTTCATCCGGCTTCCGATAACCATGTCCGCCGGCGTCACCACCTGATTCACATCTGCATCTTTTATGCGTTGTGGCATATGTCGCGGAAAGGTCATGGCGAGTTGGCCTGCATCGTGGAGCAGGGACTCCAGAAAGGACAGATATGTCATTCAGGAACGCTCCAGCAGCTATCGAGAATTTTTGACCATTCTGGAGTAATGCTCCATGATCGGCACCTCTGGATCGATCAGATCGGACGGAAGGCTGTCCACGGAAAAGAGCTCTGCCCTCGTTGCTTCCAGGGGATCAAGGCGAAAGGACCAGTGACGCGCTGTCGCCGTGTACACGGTGGTCACGTTGAACACCTGATCACCGTTCGGATACTGGAAGTACTGCTCGGGTCCGGAGAACACATTCATGAGGGTCAGTTCCCCCAGTTCCAGGCCCGTCTCTTCTGCGACCTCTCTCCGCGCCGTCTCCTCGAGGCTCTCCCCCGGTTCCGTGAACCCGCCGGGAAGCCCCCACCCTCCTGTGTCGGCTCGCCCCAGGAGCAGAACACGGTGATCGTCGTCGACAACTATGACGGCTGCCCCGGGAAGAATGAGAGGACGCGTACCCACCAGAGCACGCAGTTCTGGGATATAGGTCATCCAAGATCCTTCGACTGATTGAAGTGTGGCCTCGCCGTCGACCCGCATCAGTGACCTCCGCCGGGAAGAAAAGTGCGGATGGCTTCGACAGGCAGCCAGAGTAATGGCATCCGTATGCCGGCGCACAGTCATTCGTTCCCGGCCGAATCTTCCGTTTTGATCCCCTCGGATTTCGGTGTGCCAAGAGCCTCCGCTCGATGCCACCGAAAAATTTGGATCCGCACTCTTGACACTACGTCGGTTCCTGAAATGATAAGTGGGTCGGCCGGAGCTTGCCCGCGAATGACCAAGCGGTGCCCGCAGCCCATCGGTCAATTGAACAGATACGCAGGAAATTCCACAGACCGTACGTCGAAATCACTGCACGGATTCCGCGGTCACCTTTTGCTTGAGCACGAGACGGGATATGCGCGTGAATAACGTACAGCCCCACGAATTCGTTTCTCAGAATCCCGAAGCCGATACCGATCCGCATGTCGGCCCCAGCACTCTCAAACGTATCGTCGCAGCATGGCCTCGACGAGCCACCATCCGTACGGACATGGCTGCTTTCATGGATTCTGGAATTGACGATTCAGGGGCGACGGACTACCCCCTCCACCTCATTCCGTTCGTCCGGCACCCGAATTTCCTTGCCGCTTCCGACGAGTCGCGTCAGCTCGTGAACACCTTGGCATGGCAGGCATACAACGCCCGGGTGATCGCCGCGGAGGAGTACGTCGCCAACCCGACATTCGAGATGCTTGCCCACGGGGTGTTCCCGGGCGTCGACCGGTATGAAGCCAAAGAGGCGGTGCAGCAGTCGCATATCGATGAGGTGTGGCACACCTATATGCACATGATAGCCATGCAGCGCACAAAAGAAGCACACGGACTTACCGCGCAGCCTGACTACTCCCACCCGATAACGAACAGGCGGCTCTTCGACCTGGTGGCTGAGCGAAGTGAGAAATGGGAGCGCGACATACTGTTCCTGGTCTGGACAGTAGTCGGCGAGCTGCACATCAATAATTTTCTCGAACTACTCGCACATGACAAGACCATCCAGCCCATGCACTCGCTTGTGGCACGTTTGCATGCAAGGGACGAAGCTGCGCACGGGCCAATAGTGGCAGAGGTCATGAAGGATATTTTTGTCCATCTCAACAAAGACCAGCGCGATCTCTTCATCCATACACTGCCCGCTGCCATAACAGCCCTCGGGGCACAGGACTATGAGATCTGGTCCGACATCTTGAAATTCGTGGGGATCGCAGGTGCCACGGAAATCGTCGCGGATACGCGCCGGCTTCCCGGCACGGAAATGATGCTCACTGATTTCTCCACGGTGGAGCGCCTGATCCGTGACCTGGGGATCGAAGACCGAGTGGACTATGATTTTTCGAATACAACAGCGTAGCGAACCGAGGGAGAAGACACACATATGCGGGGACATCACTCCGCGACCCGAGGATAGGATTGTTCCTGGTGCTGCTCCGCACTCCCGAAACGATTCAACCGCCAGAGCGTCTCTGGTCTCGTAATTTCACGCTTCTTTTCGCTGCACGGACCATTTCGGCCCTCGGCGATCAGATGCTTGTTCCGACCGCGATCACTGTCGCGGTGCTGCACGCGGGTTACGGCGTGACTGGTGTGGGATACGCACTCGCCAGCCAGGCTGCGCCGCTGGCCATCTTCGTCATATTCGGCGGTGTTCTCGTCGACCGCTTCACGCCGGTGCGAGTGATGATCATCGCGGACATAGCCCGGCTGATTCTCCATGGCACCCTGGCGTACTCGTTCGCCGTCGGCAAACCAAGCCTCTGGCTGATCGTCACGTTACTTGCATTGGGCGGCCTCGGGACTGCCGCCTTCCAGCCTGGTTATGTGAGCGTCATCCCGCGCACGGCCCGAGATGTCCAGAAGGCCAACGCGGCTATCCGTGTCTCAGAATCGCTCATGACAGTGGCTGGGCCTGCCATCGCCGGGGTGCTTCTGGCCTTCTCGCCCATTGCGCTCGTCCTGGCGATCGATGCCGCCACATTCGGAGGCAGCGCCATCTGTCTGCTCGCCCTGCGGCTGAAGATATCTCGTTCGACGCAGCGGACTTCTCTCCGCCGCGATCTCGTCCAGGGATGGCAGGAGTTCTCTTCGCGCACGTGGCTCTGGGGCGTCATCGTAATTTTCATGCTTTACCAGATGACTGTGAACGGCCCTTTCCTCACTCTCGGGCAGAGCCTCATCACGATCGATCACGGAGAAAGCGATCTCGGCTTCATCATGTCGATGTTCGGCCTGGGCAGCGTTCTGGGTGGGCTAGTCGCCGCACGCATCAAGCCACGGTATCCGCTGCGCTCAGGCGCCATCGCCTTGTCCTGCACAGTCTTCGGCATTCTCGCGGTCGCCCTGCAGCTTTCTCCGACGATGATCGCGGCCGGCTTCGGTCTGTGGGGCATGGGGGCCGCGTTCTGGCTGGTGATGTTCCACTCGAGCGTCCAGACGAAAATTCCTCCCGATGTACTCGGGAGGGTGCACGCCTACGACGTCGCGGGATCGGTCATTATGCGGCCCGCGGGCCAGATGGCGGCCGGACCCGCCTCCCTGTGGATCGGTGCCATTCCCGTTCTGTTTTTCTCCTCGGCGTTGCTCATCGTCACCGTCGGGCTGCTGCTCGCCGTTCCCGCGATCCGTAACCTTCGACGTGGGGAGACCGACTGACCGGCTCCGGCGTCCTGGCGCGCAAGCGACTTCTTCTCGTACGCGCACCTGCCGCAGGGCCGGCCAGGCAGGCTCGTTCCAGACGTAGCGGCGACAGCTCCAGGGTGAGCACGGCCTGGCCGGCGGCCACCGCGACGGCCGCGACCGATCGACGGTCCGGTCGGCGGGCCGCGGTGTTCGTCACGGTCGCCCGCCACCGGCACCGTCCGCCGCGTACACCTGCGCCCGCACGATCACTCAAGGGCCCGGGCGTCAAACTTTCCGATCCGGCCGCAGCCGAGCGCCGTCCGGCGCAGCGCTCAGGCCCGCCCAACCTCGATGAGCCGACCTGCCCATGCAGCCGCAGTCGAACAATCGCCACATCGAGACCAGTCGCTCACGCGAGAAGCAGCCCGCAGAACCTGTCCTTATGGACACTTCCGAAGTCGCCGCGATGCTCAGCATGTCCACGAGCTGGGTCTACAAAGAGGCGTCGAAACTGGGCTTGAAGGGCTACAAGCTCGGCCGGGGCAGGAACGCCATGGTGCTCTACGGACGGGCTGAGATTCTCAAGTGGCTGGAGCAACAACGGGTTCGCTGAACCTTATTCAAAGTCAGAATCCTGACCGCCGCACCCCCCTGCGAAATCGCATTTCACAGGGCGTGCATGGCGCCGATCACTTGTACGTCAAGCAAAAGGAGACAGCGCGGGGCGGGCTCGCCGTGAACATCATCGAGTGTTAGGGAAACAGGCCCTGACCAGCGCCTTGGCGCCTTTCAGCGCTGTCAGGGCCTTCCCTGCTTACGCGACGGAAAATCTCTGTGCCAGACGTGAAAGTCCCTGAAAAGTCCCTGGGATATCTCCGGTGCGCCTTGCTCTTGAGAAGGTCTGCGCCGCTCCGAAGGGCCATGCCGCCTCATCGTGGGGCACGCAGCTGGCCGCAGGCGGCCATGTCACCATACCCACGCATTACGAGACCGAGAGCGTTCCTGCCGCGTCATGTCCTTAGGTGCCGCCAGATCTCGTTTTCCCTGATCAGAAGACGTGAGCAGAGTTCGTCTGTGTTGTCTCGTGCCGGCAAGTACAAAGGCGTCCGCGCTCCCCCTGCGCTCCCCTACTTCTCTCAGCAAGTCTCGTCTCGAAGCGGGGTTCGCCAGCAGTGGGCCGCCATGGCGCTGTTCTCCCGACCGTACGTGCGGGAGCTCTTCGGGTGAGGGCCGGCGTTTGGCCTGCTGGCGGCGCCTAGAACTCTTAGCATCGTGCGGGTTGTAGCGTTCTCACAAGTTCAACCGTCTCCTTCCCCGGCCGAACGGCCTATGCAGATGCCCGGTGGCGGTATGACAGCCGCCACGGGGACCGCACGCCGCTGGCAGAGGACCTGTCCGAGCATGACCTGGCCCGGGCCCGGGTGCGGCTGGAGCACCTGATGGAGGCCGAGACCGGCTTTCGCAGCGGCAGCTGTCACTGGGCCAGGCCGGGTGAGCCCGGGCACGCCGCACAGCGCCGCGCGGGACGGACCCCGGGCCACCTGATCAGCACCCCTTAGAGGTCCTGACAAAGGCGTTGGACGTGGCGGTGAGTGACGAGGCAGGTGGCGAGGCCGAGGAAGGCTTCGTGGATGTCGTCGCGTCGTTCCCATCGGATGCGGAGTCGACGGAAGCCGTGGAACCAGGCGATCGTGCGCTCGACGACCCAGCGGTGAGCACAGAGGCCGGAGCCGTGTAGGACTCCGCGACGTGCGATCACTGGTTTGATGCCCTGAGCCCGGAGCTTGCCCAGCAGCACGACATGCAGCCGATCCCAGACGCCGGCCGCGTTCCACGCGGCGAGACGCCGCCAGCACGTCATGCCCGAGCCGAAGCCCAGCTCCTGCGGCAGGTACTCCCACTGGATCCCCGTATGCAGCACGAACAGAATCCCGCACAACGCCTGCCGATCAGGCACCCTCGGCCGCCCTGCCACCAACTTCGGCCCTGACCCGGGCAGCAACGGCTCTATCAGCAAACACAGCTCGTCCGAGACGATCCACGGACGCGACTCCCTCTTCGCCACGAACAGACCGACGAGCAACCAGGCCGACAGTCACACCATCAGAGACTTCTGTTAGGAGTTCTAACTGATCGTTTCAGAATGAAGTTTCATGTGTCCTTTGGCAGTTGGGTGATGTGTCGGCAGGATCTGTTGGGTGTCTGCTGATCTTGTGTCTGATGACCTGTGGGAACGTGTGTCTCCGCTGCTGCCGGTTCGTGCGCCGCGTCGGCACCGCTACCCGGGGCGGTTGCCTGCCGATGACCGTGCTGCTCTGCGTGGGATCGTTTACGTGCTGCGCAAGAGTGTGAGCTGGCGAGACGTCCCCGCTGAGCTGGTCGGGTGCAGTGGGGTGACGGCCTGGCGTCGTCTGCGGGACTGGACCGAGGCCGGAGTGTGGCCCCGCCTGCACGAAGTCCTGCTGGCAGAACTTCGTAGAGAGGGACTGCTGGAGATGGACGACGCGGCGATCGATGCCTCGCACGTCAGGGCCCTCAAAGGGGGGCTCACACCGGACCTTCGCCGGTTGACCGAGCGCGGCCGGGCAGCAAGCACCACCTCATCGTCGACCGGAACGGAACTCCGCTCGCTGTCTCTCTGACCAGCGGAAACCGTCACGACGTCACTCAGCTCATGCCCCTGCTGGACGCGATGCCCCGTATCCGTGGTCTGCGCGGCCGGCCACGGCACCGGCCCCGGCGGCTGTTCGCCGACCGCGGCTACGACTACGACAAGTACCGCCGTCTCATCCGAGCTCGCGGCATCACACCCAAGATCGCCCGCCGTGGAGCCCCGCATGGTTCCGGCCTGGGCAAGACCCGGTGGGTTGTCGAGCGGACCTTTGCCTGGCTCCACCAGTTCAAACGGCTCCGCATCCGCTACGAGATACGCGCCGACCTCCACCTGGGACTCCTCCAACTCGCCTGCAGCATCATCTGCTTGAGACGACTCAGAACCTCATTCTGAAACGATCAGTAAGTCTCCGGGGCCGAGCGCGGCAGCGTCACGGTCACCCGGAGCCCGTGCGGTTCGTTCTGCTCGTACGAGATCGTGCCGCGGCCCGCCGTGAGCAGGGCGCGCGAGATGGAGAGGCCGAGGCCCGAGCCCTTGATGTTCTGATGGCGGCCGCTGCGCCAGAAGCGGTCGCCGATCCGGGCGAGTTCGTCCTGGCCGAGGCCGGGTCCGCCGTCGGCGACCGTGATCCGGGAGGTAGAGCCGCAGGAGTCTGCCTCGACCCGCACCTCCTCCCCCTCGGGGGTGAACTTCAGAGCGTTGTCGATCACCGCGTCCAGAGCGCTGGAGAGCGCTACGGGGTCGGCCCAGGCGGTGACCGCCCCGGCGCCTCCCCCGGTGAGCCGGACGCGCTTTTCCTCCGCGACCGGGCGCCAGGCCGAGATCCGCTCGGCCGCCAGCTCGGCGATGTCGGTGAGCCGCAGCTCCGCGGCGGTGTGCTCGGCCAGCGCGAGGTCGAGAAGGTCGTCGAGGACCTGGCCGAGGCGCTTGCCCTCGGTACGCACGGAGGCGATCTCCTCGTTGCCCTCCGGGAGTTCGAAAGCGAGCAGTTCGATCCGCAGCAGCAGCGCCGCCAGCGGGTTGCGCAACTGGTGCGACGCGTCGGCGACAAAGGCGCGCTGCTGCTCCAGCACGTCCTCGACGTTGTCGGCCATCTCGTTGAACGACCGGGCCAGACGGCGCAGTTCCGGCGGGCCGCTGCCGGATGCGACCCGTGACTTCATCAGCCCGGTCGCGATGCCGTGAGTGGCCGCGTCCAGGGTGCGCACCGGAAGCAGCACCCAGCCGGTGAGCCGGAAGGCGGCGCCCACCGCGAGCAGCATCGCCCCCGCCTCGCCCGCGGCGATCAGCAGCCAGCCGCGGAGGGTCCGGGAACGCATCTGGTCGGTGGGCGAGTCGGTGACCACCACCGCGATGACATCACCGTTCCTGACGACGGGCGAGGCGACGATCAGCCGCCCGTGCTGCCAGGGCCAGATCTGCCCGGGGTCCCGGCTGCGCCGTCCCGCGAGCGCGTCCTCGAAGGCGATCCGGCCCTCACCGCTGACCGGCACCGTCCAGGACTGCGGGGCCGCGGCCATCGCGATCCGGTCGCGGTAGAACACACCGGCCCGGATGCCGTACACCGTCTCGTAGCGGGCGAGTTCCTCCTGGAGCGTGTCGTGCCGCTCCTGTTCACTCGCCGGTATCTCGGTGACGAACTGCGCCTCCTCGGCCATCCGCGCGGTGTCGTCGATCCGGTCGACGACCACGTTCTGCTGCGCGGCGGCGGCCACGCTCAGCGCGAGCGGGAAGCCGAGCGCGAGCAGCACACCGGCCATGAGGACGATGAGCAGCGGAAGCAGTCGGGCGCGCACGGGCCTTGACGCGCCTCAGGCCGGGACGACGAGGCGGTAGCCGACGCCACGCACCGTCTCGATCAGGGCGGGCAGATGCAGTTTGGAGCGCAGCGACGCGACGTGCACCTCAAGGGTGCGGCCGGTCCCTTCCCAACTGGTCTGCCAGACCTCGCTGATGATCTGCTCCCGGCGGAACACGACGCCGGGGCGCTGGGCTAGCAGCGCCAGCAGATCGAACTCCTTGCGAGTCAGCTGGATTTCGCTGCCCTCCACGCTGACCCGCCGGGTGGGGAGCTGGATCTCGACGGAACCGACCCGGAGTGCGGCCGCCGGGATCGCCCCGGTGTCCTCGCCCGCGCTCTTGCGCCGGCTGACGGCGTGGATCCGGGCGAGCAGCTCACCGGTGTCGTAGGGCTTGACGACGTAGTCGTCGGCGCCGAGGTTCAGGCCGTGGATGCGGGACCGCACATCGGCCCGGGCTGTCACCATGATCACCGGGGTCGCCGTGCGCTTGCGGATCTTGCCGCAGACCTCGTAGCCGTCCAGGTCGGGCAGGCCGAGGTCGAGCAGTATGACGCCGAAGGGCTCCTGTTCGTCCGGCAGGAGGGACCGGAGTGCCTCCTCGCCGTTACGGGCGTGCACGACTTTGAAGCCGTGCCTGGCCAGTACGGCGGACAGGGCGGCGGCCACGTGGTTGTCGTCCTCGACGAGCAGCAGTCTCATGGGCCCCTTCCGTGGTGCGCGGTTCCGTCATCCGTACGTTCCGTGATCGGTACGTCCCGTCATCCGCACGTCCCGCCATGCGTACGTCCCGTCATCCACGCCGATGGCTCCGTACCAGTCAAGAGGGTTCCGGATACTGCCGGGTTTCCGTTACGCACCCGGTACTCCGGTCATGATCCCGTTCACCAGGAGTGCCCGGCCCGTGCCCACATGCAATCAGATCGTGATCCTCAATTTCCGCTCAGATGTAATGACGCTGGTAGAAGCGCCTCATTACTGTCCTACCAACCACGACCGCACTTGCGGTTGAGGAGGACGGAGCGAACAGCCGATGAGCGGAGTGCCAGTGACCAAGTCCGCCGAATCCACCGAAAATCCCCTGCCGGTGTCGGACGACCTGGTCGTACTGAGCAACGTCAACAAGCACTTCGGCGCGCTGCATGTGCTCCAGGACATCGACCTGACCATCGCCTCTGGCGAGGTCGTGGTCGTCATCGGACCCTCGGGGTCCGGTAAGTCCACACTGTGCCGCACCATCAACCGTCTGGAGACAGTCGACTCCGGCGCGATAACGATCGACGGAAAGCCCCTGCCCCAGGAGGGCCGGGAACTGGCCAGGCTGCGTGCCGATGTCGGCATGGTCTTCCAGTCGTTCAACCTCTTCGCGCACAAGACCGTTCTGCAGAACGTGATGCTCGGCCAGATCAAGGTGCGCAAGACCGACAAGAAGGTCGCCGAGGAGAAGGCGCGTGCGCTGCTGGACCGGGTGGGCGTCGGCACTCAGGCCGACAAGTTCCCCGCACAGCTCTCCGGCGGCCAGCAGCAGCGCGTCGCGATCGCGCGGGCGCTGGCGATGGACCCCAAGGTCATGCTCTTCGACGAGCCGACCTCGGCGCTCGACCCCGAGATGATCAACGAGGTCCTCGAGGTCATGCAGCAGCTGGCTCGTGACGGTATGACGATGATCGTCGTCACCCACGAGATGGGCTTCGCCCGCTCCGCGGCAAACCGGGTCGTCTTCATGGCCGACGGGAAGATCGTCGAAGAGGCCGTCCCGGACCAGTTCTTCAGCAACCCCCGCAGTGACCGCGCCAAGGACTTCCTGTCGAAGATCCTTCACCACTGACGAGACAACTGATGAGACAGACGTCCAACGTGCGCCGAAATAGAGGATGTTCAGCATGAAGTTCCGTAAGTCCGCCGCCTTCGCGACGATCGCCGTGCTCGCTCTCACCGGAACCGCCTGCGGCGGCAAGTCGGGTTCGGCCGGCGACAACGGCGCGGCGGAGCCCGGCGGTGCAGGCGCTCCCAAGCTCCCCGCCTACACGGTCGCCAAGAACGTCTCCCTCGACTCCCCCACGCTCAAGAAGGCTCAGAAGCGCGGCAAGCTGGTCATCGGCGCGAAGGCCGACCAGCCGTACCTCGGCTTCGAGGACCAGTCGACCAAGGAGCGCTCCGGCTTCGACGTCGAGGTCGCCCGGATGATCGCCGCGGACCTGGGCTTCTCGAAGGACCAGATCGAGTGGAAGACCGTCGACTCCGGCATCCGTGAGACCGCCATCTCCAAGGGCCAGGTCGACTACTTCGTCGGTACGTACACGATCAACGACGAGCGCAAGAAGCTCGTCGGATTCGCCGGCCCCTACTACAAGGCGGGCGCCGCGCTGCTCGTCCGCAAGGACGAGAAGGCCATCACGGGTCCGGAGACCCTGAAGGGCAAGAAGGTCTGCTCGATCAAGGGCTCCACCCCGCTCGCGGAGATCGAGAAGCCGAAGTACGGAGCGAAGACCACCGAGCTCGCCAAGTACTCCGACTGCGTGCAGGAGCTGCTCACGAAGCAGGTCGACGCGGTCACCACCGACGACGCGATCCTCAAGGGGTACGCGGCGCAGAACCCGAAGAAGCTCCAGGTGGTCGGCAAGCCGTTCACCGAGGAGCCCTACGGCGTCGGTATGGGCAAGAGCGACAAGGCACTGCGCGACTTCATCGACTCCTCCCTGGAGAAGCACGTCAAGGACGGCACGTACAAGAAGATCTACGACGCCACCCTGGGCCTGTCCGGCTCCTCGTACGTCGCACCGCCGGCCGTCGAGCGCTACTGACCCACCCCGGCACCGCGGACCGGCCGGCCCGACGGCCGGCCCGTCCCGCCTGTCCTTGAGCGCTGAAGCGCCCCGTACCCGGGTACGGGGCGCCACGCCCCCTGTCTTCCAGCTGCTGCCCGCCGACGCGGAGACCTCATGAACGTACTTTTCGACCACTTCTCGGCGTTCCGCGACGGCTTCATAGGAACCCTGGAGATCACCGTCATCAGCACGGTCATCGCCTGTGTCCTCGGCATCGTCATCGCCGGCTGCCGGGTCTCGCCCGTGCCCCCGCTGCGGTTCTTCGGAACGGCCTGGGTCACGATCCTGCGGAACACCCCACTGACCCTGCTCTTCCTCGTGGCCACCTTCGTGGTCCCCGAGATCTTCTTCCCGGGCATGAGCCCCTTCCTCCTGGCATCGCTCGCGCTCGGCTTCTACACCTCGTCGTTCATCTGCGAAGCCATCAGGTCCGGTATCAGCACGGTCCCGCTGGGCCAGGCCGAGGCGGCCCGCTCGCTCGGTCTGAGCTTCTCGCAGACCCTGCGGATGGTCGTGCTGCCACAGGCCACCCGTACCGTCATCGCCCCTCTGAGCAGCATCATCATCGCGCTCACCAAGAATTCCGCCATCGCGGGTGCCTTCAGCGTCACCGAACTCTTCGGCTGGCAGAAGGCCATGAGCGATCTGGGGTACGGGATCGTCCCCATCTTCATCTGGGTCGCCATCGGCTACCTGATCATCACCTTCGCGATCAGCGGCATCTTCCGCCTCGTCGAGAGCCGTATGGAGGTCGCCCGATGAGTGCCAGCGTGCTCTACGACGCACCCGGCCCCAAGGCCGTCGTACGCAACCGCATCTACTCGGTCCTCGGCAGTGCGGCTATCGTCGCGCTGATCGTCGTCGCCGTCGTACGTCTCTCCAGCAAGGGAGACCTCGACGGCGGTATGTGGGACATCTTCAACTACAGCGGCATCCGCACGAACATCGCCGACGCCGTCGTCGCCACACTGAAGGCGTTCGCGCTGGGCGCGGCGGGTTCACTGGTCCTGGGTGTGGTGCTGGTCGTCGGGCGGCTCTCCGACCACCGCCCCGTACGGTGGCTGGCGACCGCGTTCATCGAGCTGTTCCGTTCCCTCCCGCTGCTGATCACCATCTACGCGATCTGGGTCGGGTTCCTCACCGACTACTCGATGTGGGCGCTGGCGATGGGTCTGGCGATCTACAACGGCTGTGTGCAGGCCGAGGTGCTCAGGGCCGGCATCAACTCCGTGCCGAAGGGGCAGCGCGAGGCCGCGTACGCCCTGGGTATGCGGAAGTCGCAGGTCGTGGCGACGGTGCTGATGCCGCAGGCCATCCGCGCGATGCTGCCGACCATCATCAGCCAGCTGGTCGTCACGCTGAAGGACACCTCGCTCGGCTACATCATTCTCTATCCGGAGCTGCTCGCGACCGCACGGCTGATCGCCAGCAACACGCCGGTCAACGGG
Source organism: Streptomyces sp. NBC_00466 (assembly GCF_041433995.1). Classification (NCBI taxonomy): domain Bacteria; kingdom Bacillati; phylum Actinomycetota; class Actinomycetes; order Kitasatosporales; family Streptomycetaceae; genus Streptomyces; species Streptomyces sp. NBC_00466. Next base: position 1,104,494 of record NZ_CP107896.1, read on the forward strand.
CAGTACCCGTACGTCTCGACGATCGTCGTCATCGGCACCATCTATCTGGCGATGTGCCTGCTCCTGTCGGCGCTCGCCACCTGGATCGAGAAGCGCGGCCGCCGGGCGAAGACGGGGATCGCCGTCGGACCCTCGTCCGTACCCCCCGAGGTTCAGGGCGCCGCCGACGCGGTCGAGGGCGGCAAGGTCGGGGTCTGACCACGGCCCGGGTTCCGCTCCTCCGCATCCTCCGCGCACAGGCGGGGCCGGTGAGGTGATCCCCGGTCAGGACGCGCTGGACACCCACGCGTTCGAGGCGTAGGCAATTCCAGCCACGGACACGTTCCGGGCACGGACGGCGGGCAGCTGCGATGGCTGCCCGCCGTCCGGCTGTCCCCGGTGCCTTCCACAGCCCGGGGGCCTGCTCAGGTGGCGGACAGCGGCTCCGCCGCATCCCGCCGTCACTTGACGCAAGCACGCGCAGTGGGTTGCATACGTTCTGTGATCGCGCACCGGGCTCTACCTGCCATCAGTCACTTCTCCGCACGGGTTCGAGGAGCCGCACCGTGGACCCGGTGATCATCGTCGGCGCGGGCCCGGTCGGGCTCGCGCTGGCCCTGGCGCTCGCCGCGCAGGATGTCCCCTCCGTCGTGCTCGACGAGGGAACCGGCGAGGACGCGCCGCGCCCCGCCCGCACAGTCGTACTGCGCCCGGAGACCGCTGACTTCCTGGGCCGGCTCGGCTGCACGACAGCCCCGGGTGAGACCGGGCGCTGGGCCGCCTGGCGGTCCATCAGGCGGAGTCAGCAGATGCAGCGTGTCGTTTTCGACGAGCCGGGCCGCGGCTCCGGCGGTTCCGTCGAGTACGGCGGCCGTGGACTCGCCGGCGGAATCGGCGGTCAAGGAGTCGGCGGTCAGGGAGTCGGCGGCCCCGGCACGAGTGGCAAGCAGGGGCGGCCGGACGGCCTTTCGGACACTTCAGCCCCATCCGGCTCATTCGGTCCGCACGGGTTTCGCGGGTCCGACGAGACCGATGGGACAGGTGTGGTCAGCGGGGCGGGTGTGGTCAATGGCTCCGACGGGCCGAACGGGCCCGACCCGGCCGAGGGGTTCGGCGGACCCGGTCCGGGTGGGCCCTCACCATTCCATCTGCCGCAGCACGCCCTGACCCGGGGTCTGCGGGCCGCGGTGGCGAAGCGGGAACAGGTGCGGCTGGTCACCGGCAGCCGGGTGGACACCATCGAACAGGACCACGGCGGCGTCACCGTGCACACCGCAGGCCCGCAGGGCACCTGGTGGCGCGGGAGCCATCTGGTCGGCTGCGACGGAGCCCGGTCCACCGTCCGCAAACTGCTCGGCATCCGGTTCCCCGGCCGTACGGCGGTGGAGCGGCACGCGGTGGCCGCGCTGCGCGCCGAACTGCCCTGGCCCGGCGAGGCGTTGCTGCACCGGCTGCCGCCCTGGCGGACCGGTGGGGAAGAGGTGACGGCCCGCCCGCTGCCGGACGACGTCTGGCGGATCGACTGGCTGCTGCCACCGCGCGCCGAACTGGTCACCCCCGAGGCGCTGGTGGCACGGGTCCGGGCCGCCCTGGCGGGCTGGTGCGGTGGCGAGACACCTCCGTACGAGCTGATCGACACCGGCGTCTACACCCTGCACCACCGGCTGGCCAGGCGCTGGCGGGTGGACCGGGCGTTCCTGGCCGGTGACGCCGCCCATCTGCTGGGCGCACTCGGCACCCAGGAACTGGACGAGGGGCTGCGGGACGCCGGCAACCTCGCCTGGAAGCTGGCACAGACCTGGCACCACGGGGCCTCCGAGCTGCTGCTCGACAGCTACCAGGCGGAGCGCCGCACTGCTGTCGCCGCCCGGCTGCGCGCCGCTGACCAGTCGCTGCCGATACTGCGCGGCGGCGGTGGGCTGCGCGCGTATCTGCCCGGCAGGGCGCGCGGGCACGACGCCCTCCTCGCGGACGGCCATCTGGGCAGCGGCGCGCTGGGCGCGCCCCCGGTGTACGCCCATTCGCCCCTGGCGCCGCCGCGCACCCCCTCGCAGACCACGGTGGGAACCGCTGCCGGCGCTCAGGTCGCCGATGTACGGGTCACGGCGCCGGACGGTACGGCCGTACGGCTGCGCGAACGTCTCGGGCGCGGGCAGCTGCTGGTCCTGCTGATCGCACCGGGTACGGGGGTGTGGGACCGGCGGCACTGGGTGAAGGCGGGCGTGATGCCGAGGCTGGCCGCCGCGGTGAGCGCGCTGCCGGTCAAGGGCGAACTCCTGGTGGCCGAGACCTATCCGGGCGCTTCGGCGCACACGGTGCTGCTGGTGCGTCCCGACGGACATCTGGTGGCGGCCTTCAACGGGGTGCGCCCCGCCGAACTGTACGAAGCGGCCGACGCCGCACGGGGCGGGGCGGCGACGGCGGTCCGGGAGGAGAGCACCGCGGAGGTCAATTGACCGCCCTGGGCGCACATGGTGTACTGCGGAGCGTGACCGACACCGATGTGCGCCTGTGGCGGAGGGTCCATATGGACCTCGTCCGCTATGCGGGCTGCATGTGTCGCCCGTCCCGCTGATTCGCCCTTTCTCCTCGTGCCTGCGCCGCCCTGCGCTGTTCCGGACTCCGGCCCGCTGTTCCGGACTACCGCGTGCTGTTACGGGTTGCCGCGCCGCACGTCCCCGCGAACCATTCCGGACGGTCATCATGTCTCTCTCCGCACCCCTGCCTGCCCCGGCTCCCGCGCGCTCCGCGCCGCCCACCACCAGCCGGCTCCTCGATTTCGTACGCCGTACCGCCGCCGACTCCGAACTCATCCGCTCTCTCCCGCTCGACCCCGACGGCCGCACCTGGATCCGGCTGGACGGTCCGGGCGGGAGCGAGGCCTGGCTGATCGGCTGGCCGCCCGGCACCGGCACCGGCTGGCACGACCACGGCGGCTCCCAGGGCGCGTTCGCCACAGCGGCGGGCGTGCTCACGGAGGACTCGCTGGCCGCGCGGTTGCCCACCGAAGGGTGGAAGACCCTCGAACTGGCCGACGGGGTCGACCGCACCCGGCAGCTGGCGCGGGGCGACGGGCGGGCCTTCGGTGCCCACCATGTCCACCAGGTGCTCAATGAGTCGCCCGCCGAGCACGCGGTCTCGGTGCATGCCTACTATCCGCCGCTGCCGCTGATGCGCCGCTACAGCCGCAGTGGCCCCCTGCTGCGCCTGGAGCAGGTCGAGCACCCCGGGGAGTGGGAATGAGCGAACCGCGCGCCCTGTCCGAACCGCTCCCAGCGTCCGAACCACTCCCCGTGTCGGAACGGCTTCCCGTGTCCGAACGGCTTCCCACGCCCGGACCGCTCTCCGTGGACGAGCTGCTGGAGAGGGTCCGGTCGGAGCTCGACCGGATCGGGCCCCGGGAGGCCTTCGAAGCCGCGGCGCACGGGGCGCTGCTGGTGGACATCCGGTACGCGGAGCTGCGGGAGCGCGACGGACTGATCCCCGGGGCGCTGGTCGTCGAACGCAACGAGCTGGAATGGCGGCTCGATCCACAGGGCAGCCACCGTGCGCCGGAGGCCACCGGCCACGGTCTGCGGACCGTGGTGATCTGCAACGAGGGGTACGCCTCGTCCCTCGCCGCGGCGTCCTTGCGACAGCTGGGCCTGCACCGGGCGACCGACCTCATCGGCGGCTTCCAGGCCTGGCGCGCGGCCGGACTCCCGGTCGACGCGTCCTGAAACGCCCGGGCGGCGGCGCGAGCCGTCGCCCGGCCTCCCACCGCAGCTACCGACCCGCAGCTACCGACCCCAGCCATCCAGCGAACGGCTACCCGTCGCCCTGGAACCCCCCGTGTTCCAGGTCCGCCAGGTCCTCGCCCTCCGCCTCCAGTGCCTGCCGCACCACCCTCAGGGCCATGCCCTCCGGGTACCCCTTGCGGGCGAGCATGCCCGCAAGACGGCGCAGCCGTTTGTCGCGGTCCAGCCCCCGTGTCGAGCGGAGCCTGCGGGTAACCAGCTCCCGGGCGGTCTCCTCCTCCTGCTCGGAGTCCAGCTGTCCTACGGCCTCCTCGATGAGTTCGGAGTCCACACCTTTCGTACGGAGCTCCCGCGCGAGCGCCCGTTTGGCGAGCCCCCGTCCGTGGTGGCGGGACTCCACCCAGGCATCCGCGAAAGCCGCATCGTTGATGAGCCCGACCTCTTCGAAGCGGGACAGCACCTCCTCGGAGACCTCGTCGGGGATGTCCCGCTTCCGCAGTGCTTCGGCCAGTTGCTTACGGGTGCGTGCGGTCCCGGTGAGCAGGCGCAGGCAGATGGCCCGCGCCTGCTCCGCCGGATCCTGAGGTTTCCGCGGTCCCTGGTCCTGGGACCGCTTCTGCTGGGACCGCTGCCGCCGCGGTCCCACTCCTCCGTCCCCCTGGCCGGCCTCGCCCCCGGAGCCCCCGGAGCCCCCGGAGTCCGTGGAGCCTGTAGCGCCCGTAGAGCCTGTGGCCTCCGGCCATTCGGTTCTCCGGACCACGGGTCAGCTCTTGGCTGCGGCGGTCTTGGCCGTCTTGGCCTTGCCGCCGGCCGGAGCGGGAACCGTCTTCGCTGCCTCGTCGGCCACGACGGCGCCTGCGGCGTCCGTGCCCGGCTCGGCTCCGAGCTCGGCCTCCCGCCTGACACCGATGCCCAGCTTCTCCAGGATCTTCTTCTCGATCTCATTGGCGAGATCGGGGTTGTCCTTCAGGAAGTTCCGGGCGTTCTCCTTGCCCTGTCCGAGCTGGTCGCCCTCGTACGTGTACCAGGCGCCCGCCTTGCGTACGAAGCCGTTCTCCACACCCATGTCGATCAGGCCGCCCTCGCGGCTGATGCCCTGGCCGTAGAGGATGTCGAACTCGGCCTGCTTGAAGGGCGGCGAGACCTTGTTCTTGACGACCTTCACCCGGGTGCGGTTGCCGACCGCGTCGGTGCCGTCCTTCAGCGTCTCGATCCGGCGGATGTCGAGCCGTACCGACGCGTAGAACTTCAGCGCCCGGCCACCCGTGGTGGTCTCCGGGGAGCCGAACATGACGCCGATCTTCTCGCGGAGCTGGTTGATGAAGATCGCGGTGGTCTTGGACTGGTTCATCGCGCCGGTGATCTTGCGGAGCGCCTGGCTCATCAGGCGGGCCTGCAGACCCACGTGCGAGTCGCCCATCTCACCCTCGATCTCCGCACGCGGCACCAGAGCCGCGACGGAGTCGATGACGACCAGGTCGAGCGCGCCGGAACGGATCAGCATGTCGACGATTTCCAGCGCCTGCTCGCCGTTGTCCGGCTGGGACAGGATGAGGTTGTCGATGTCGACGCCGAGCTTCCTCGCGTACTCGGGGTCGAGTGCGTGCTCGGCGTCGATGAAGGCCACCTGGCCGCCGAGCCGCTGCGCGTTCGCCACCGCGTGCAGCGTCAGCGTCGTCTTGCCGGAGGACTCCGGTCCGTACACTTCGACCACCCGGCCGCGCGGCAGACCGCCGACACCGAGCGCGACGTCGAGGGCGGTCGACCCGGTGGGGATGACCTCGATGGGCTCGTTGGGCCGCTCGCCCAGGCGCATCACCGCACCCTTGCCGAATTGCCGTTCAATCTGGGCGAGAGCGGCGTCCAGCGCCTTCTCGCGGTCGTTGCCTGCTGCCATGGGTTCCACCCGATTTGCTTGAGTCGATCGCTTCACGTCAATGACGCTAACCCCTGCCACTGACAATGGGCTCCGAAGCCCGTCCCACCTGTGGATAACGTGGCGGACAACTCGGTGGACAACGCAGTGGAGAACACAGTCGACGGTTCGTCCGAGTACCGGGCCAGAACCCCATAAGAACGGCTGTTCGATTTTACTGTCAAGCGCACCACACGGATGTTCAGCCGTCGGTGTCCTCGGCGCCGTTCCCCGGTCGCGGGACCCGCCCCTGGAACAGGGAGTCCCTGAGCCGCGCGGGCGCCGTGGCCGCGTCCCGGAGCCCCGCCACGTCACGGGGTCCGCGCCTGCCGTGGACGCGCGGATCGTCCGTCACGTCGTACCGCCTCACATAGGCGCCCAGGAACGCCTGGAGGGTCGCCACCGCCGGAATGGCGATCAGCGCACCGACCGCCCCCAGCAGCGCGGTACCCACGATGACCGATCCGAAGGCCACCGCGGGGTGGATGTCGACGGCCTTGGCCGTGAGCTTCGGCTGGAGCCCGTAGTTCTCGAACTGCTGGTAGATCACCACGAAGACCAGCACCCACAGCGCGTACCAGGGGTTCACCGTGAAGGCGAGCAGCATGGGCAGGGCGCCCGCCAGGTACGTGCCGATGGTCGGGATGAACTGGGAGACGAGGCCGACCCACACCGCGAGCGCGGGGGCGTACGGAACATTCAGCGCGACCAGCAGTATGTAGTGCGCGACGCCGGAGATCAGCGCCATCACACCGCGCGAGTAGAGGTAGCCGCCCGTCTTGTCGACCGCGATCTCCCAGGCCCGCAGCACCTCGGTCTGCTTCGACGGCGGCAGTACGGAGCACAGCGCGCGCCGCAGCCGTGGCCCGTCGGCCGCGAAGTAGAAGGCGAACAGGAAGATCGTCAGAAGCCGGAAGAGGCCGCCCAGCACGGTGGTCGACACGTCGAGCACACCGCTCGCGCTGTTCTGGACGTACTTCTGCAGCCAGTCCGAGTGCAGCAGGCTGTCCTGGACCTGCACCCGCGACAGCTCGCTGTGGAAGGAGTGGTTGGTCCAGTTGATCACCAGGTCCAGGTACTTGGGGAACTCCTCGACCATGTCCACGATCTGGCCGGCCAGCATCGAGCCGAGCAGGAAGACGAAACCGGCCGCCGCGAGCGCCACCGCGAAGAAGACCAGGAAGGTGGCGAGACCTCGGCGCATCCCGCGCGCCGCCATGCGTCCCACCGCGGGCTCGATCGCGAGAGCCAGGAAGAACGCGATGAGGATGTTGGTCAGCAACCCGATGAGCTGGTAGAACGCCCAGCTGCCCAGCTGGAAGCAGGCGATGAGGGCGAGGGCGAGCACCATCGCCTTGGGCAGCCAGCGGGGCATCGACGCACGGCCCTGCGTGCCATGCCCGGCGGCGGGAGGGTGCGGCTCGGCGCCCGGGGCCCGGTCCTCAGTCATCCCGCCCGCGGTCGTCCGGTCCGCGGTCGTCCGGTCGGCGGTCGTCCGGTCCGCGGCGGTCTCGTCCGGGGTCATCTGGTCCTCGGCAGTCTCATCGGTCATCGGTCGGTAGTCGCACAGGCGGTCGGTGGCACAGGCCCAGTCTCGCGTACCCGTGTGACAGCGCGGGCGCCCGCCCCGGACCCGGCTGCGCTCAGCGCCGGTCCTCGGGGATGCCCGCCGCCGCGCAGACGCCCCGCCAGACGTCCTTCGTCTCCCAGCCGGCGGCCAGTGCCTCGTGCACCGTACGGCCGCCCAGCTCCGCCATCACATGGTCGCGGGCGAACGAATCGGCGTACCCCTCGCCGAAGTGGTCCGCCATTCGCTCCCAGAAAATCGTCAACCGCATGACTTCAGTATCCAGCCCCTGAGAGTGCAGCCTCGCCCGCCGCCCTTGCCCTGGGCTCTTTCCGCTCTACCTTCGGAACATGGCTGGAACCGGAGCATCTCCTCTCGCACGCGCCGAGCACTTCATCTGGCTGACGGCCCGGGTGCTGGAACAGCGGCGGTTCGCGTACCACTTCCTCGACGGACGTGCCGACGCGGTGGAGGCCGCGCTCGCCGCCCATCTCAACGAGGACGGCGGGTACGGACACGCGCTCGAACCCGATCTGCGCGGCCCGGTGAGCCAGCCGCTGCACACGGCGCACGCGCTGCACGTACTCGACTCGGTGGGGCGCTGCGGCGGTATGCGGGTGGAGCGGGTGTGCCGGTATCTGACCGAGGTGTCCACCAGGGACGGCGCGCTGCCCGCGGTCCACCCCTCGCAGCGCGGCTATCCGTGCGCGCCGTTCATCCCGGTCGTCGACGACCCGCCCAGCGAGTTGCTGGCCACCGGGCCCGTGGTGGGCGTGCTGCACCGCAACGAGGTCTGGCACGCCTGGCTCTTCCGGGCGACCGAGTTCTGCTGGAACGCGGTCGACGCGCTGGAGCACTCCCATCCGTACGAGATCCAGGCGGCTGTCGCCTTCCTGGACGGCGTCCCCGACCGGCCGCGGGCCGAGGCGGCGGCCGACCGGCTCGGCCGGCAGGTGCGGGAGCAGCGGCTGGCCGTGCTGGACCCGGAGGACCGCGCATCGTATCCGGTCGCGCCGGGGTACGCGCCGGGGGAACAGCACTTTCCGTACGACTACGCGCGCGTGCCCGGCTCCCTGGCGCGCGGCTGGTTCACCGACGAGGAGATGGCCCGTTCGCTGGACTTCCTGGCGGGCGAGCAGCGCGAGGACGGCGGCTGGCCGGTCAACTGGCGTGCCTGGGCGCCGGGTCCGCAGATCGAGGCGCGGCCCATGGTGACGGTCCAGGCGCTGCTGACGCTCCGGGCCCACGGCCGCGACCTCGCCTGACCGCCCGCCCCTGCCCCCGCGCACAGCGGTGCGGGGCGCGGGCGGCGGGCGTCCGGAACGCCGGGTTCAACCCAGTGCGCGTACGCCGGCGGTCACCGCCACGGCGACCCCGACGACCACCAGGAAGGGGGCGCGCAGCACCAGTGCGAGCGCCGCCCCCGCGACCCCTGCGCCTCGCGCGTCCAGCACGAGGTGGTTGCCGCTCGCGAAGGTCTGCTGAGCGGTGAGGGCCGCCAGCAGCGCGACCGGGAGCAGCGAGGACAGCCGCTTGACGGCCGGTCGCTCGAGTGTCCCTGCGGAGACCAGCAGACCGAGCAGTTTGGCGAGGTAGCAGCCGATGGCCGTCGCCCCGATCGCGATCCAGACGCTCAACGCTCCTGCCCCTTCTTCTCTTCCGTCTCTTCGTGGTCATTCGGGCCTTTCCGGTCCGTCCGGCCGCTCCGGAACCGCATCGGCGCCCCGGTCGTACCGCTGACGCTGCGCCCCTTGAGCAGCAGCACGGCCGGTGCCGCGAGCGCGGCGATCAGTACCGGCACCCCGCCGGGCGCCAGCGGCAGCAGCCCGAGGCCCAGTACGACGGCGAGCCCGGCCACCGCCCGCTCCGTCGGCGTCCGCAGCATGGGGGCGAGGAGGGCCAGGAAGACCGCGGGCCCGGCCGCGTCGAGGCCCCAGGCACCGGTGTCGCCGATCGCCTGCGCGCCCATCGCTCCGAGCAGCGTCGTGAGGTTCCACAGCACGTACAGGGACAGGCCCGTGGCGGTGAATCCGATCCGGGCCGCACGCCGGGTCGGCTGGGCGAGGGTGACTGCGGTCGTCTCGTCGATCACCCAGTGGGCGGCGAAGGGCCGTACGGCGCGCGGCAGGGCGAGTAGCTGGGACAGCCGCAGCCCGTAGAAGGTGTTGCGGACACCGAGGAAGAAGGCACCCGCGGCGGCCGCGAACGGGCTGCCTCCCGCCGCCAGCGCGCCGACCAGCGCGAACTGTGAGGCACCGGTGAAGACGAGCAGGCTGAGAAGACAGGTCTGCAGCAGGCTGAGGCCGGAGCCCGCCGAGGTCACACCGAAGGCGAACCCGGAGAGCCCGACCGCGACGCCGACACCGAGCGCGTCCCTGATGACGGCCGAGTCCGCTCGCTGTTCCGGACCTGTGCCGGAATCCGTGAGTGCTGTCCGATCCATTGCCACCGGGCAGACGCTACGAGGAACGTCCGGGCCCCGTCTTGTACGTTCTTGCGCGGCCCCGCTGGTACGCACCCGGCGGCACCCCCACGATCCGGCTGAAATGCCGGTTCAGATGCGGCTGGTCGGTGAATCCGACAGCGGCGGCCGTCTCCGCTGGTGTCGTCCCCGCGTCCAGGAGGTGTCTGGCCCGCCGTACCCGCGCGTCGGTGAGCCAGGTGTGCGGCGGCATGCCGTACGCCGCCCGGAAGGCGCGCAGCAGGGCGAACGGGCTGGTGCCGAGGTCGGCGGCGAGCCGGTCGAGGGACGGCGGCCGCGCCATCCGCTCCTCCAGAACGGCCCGTGCGCGGGCCGCGTTCGCGGCGCCCGCGCTGCGCGGCGCACGCTCGGGGAGCCCGCCCCCGTGGCTGCGCAACAGCCGGGCGACGGCGAGCCGCAGCAGGCTGTCGGCGGCCAGTGCGTTGCCCTCCTCGGCTGCCCGGTGTACTCCGACGACGAGGCGCGCGGCCTCCGGATCGTCGACGACCGGCGAGGTGAAACCGACCGGACCGCTCAGGGTGCTGATATCGGTGGCGACCTCGGCGATCAGTTCGGCGGACGGATAGAGCGTGCGGTAGATCCAGCCCTCGGGCACGCCGGCGAACCCGGTGTGCGCGGTGTCGGGGTTCACCAGAGCGAGCTGGCCCGGCCCCGCCCTGACCAGCTCGGTGCGGTAGTGGAACGCCTCGACGCCGTAGGTGACCGCGGCCAGGACGAACGACTCGTGTGTGTGCCGGGGGAAGGACTTGCGGATGTAGCGGGCGTGCAGCAGATCGACCCCCGGCAGCTCGTCGAGCTGCCAGTGCCGTGCCCGCTCCTCGCCACCCGGCGCCGGTGTTCCCCTTGGCTCCATGACTTCCATTGTTTCCCCAGGTCCGGGCGGTTGTCAGTGGTGGGGTGCACGATGGGGACATGGTGAGGTCAGCGCTCGACTCCTTCTCCCCCGCGACCCGTAGCTGGTTCACGGGGGCCTTCACCGCGCCCACCCCGGCGCAGGACGGTGCGTGGCGGGCGATCGGTGCCGGGTCCGATGTGCTGGTCGTCGCCCCGACCGGCTCCGGCAAGACGCTCGCCGCGTTCCTGGCCGCCCTCGACCAGCTGGCGTCGGCGCCACCGCCCGCCGAAGCCAGGAAGCGCTGCCGGGTCCTGTATGTCTCCCCACTCAAGGCGCTTGCCGTGGACGTCGAGCGCAATCTCCGCAGCCCGCTCACCGGCATCCGCCAGGAGTCGGTGCGCCTCGGGCTGCCGGAGCCCGATCTGCGGGTCGGTATCCGCTCGGGCGACACCCCCGCCGCCGAGCGCCGGTCGATGGCTCTCCGGCCGCCGGACATCCTGATCACCACCCCCGAGTCGCTGTTCCTGATGCTCACCTCGTCCGCGCGTGACGCGCTGGCAGGCATCGAGACGGTGATTCTCGACGAGGTCCACGCGGTGGCCGGCACAAAGCGGGGTGCGCATCTCGCCGTGTCCCTGGAGCGGCTGGACGAGCTGCTGCCGCGCCCGGCCCGCCGTATCGGACTGTCCGCGACGGTCAGGCCGGTGGACGAGATCGCCCGCTATCTCTCGCCGCAGCGCAAGGCCGAGATCGTGCAGCCGCCCTCCGGCAAGGAGTTCGACCTCTCGGTGGTCGTCCCCGTCGAGGACCTCGGTGAGCTGGGCGGTTCCCCGGCATCCGACACGGACCCGGACAAGGCGGAGAAGCCCTCCATCTGGCCGCATGTCGAGGAGCGCATCGCGGATCTGGTCCAGGCGCACCGCTCGACGATCGTCTTCGCCAACTCCCGCCGGCTGGCGGAGCGCCTGTGCAACAGGCTGAACGAGATCGCGTACGAGCGGGCCACCGGGGAGATCATGCCGGAAGCCCACTCCCCCGCCGAGGTGATGGCCGAGTCGGGCGCCGCCAAGGGCGCGCCCGCGCTGCTCGCCCGCGCCCACCACGGCTCGGTGTCCAAGGAGCAGCGCGCCCAGGTCGAGGAGGATCTCAAGGCGGGCCGGCTGCCCGCTGTCGTGGCCACATCCAGTCTTGAGCTGGGGATCGACATGGGGGCGGTCGATCTGGTCATCCAGGTCGAGTCACCGCCTTCGGTGGCCTCCGGCCTCCAGCGGGTGGGCCGCGCGGGGCACCAGGTGGGCGCCGTCTCCACCGGTGTCGTCTTCCCCAAGTACCGGGGGGACCTGGTGCAGGCCGCCGTGGTGACCGAGCGGATGCGGACCGGCTCGATCGAGGCGCTGCGGGTCCCGTCGAATCCGCTGGACGTACTGGCCCAGCAGCTGGTCGCCATGGTGGCTCTCGACAGCTGGCAGGCCGACGACCTGCTGGCGGTGGTGCGCCGCGCGGCGCCGTTCGCCGCGCTTCCCGAGTCCGCCTTCACGGCGGTCCTGGACATGCTCGCCGGACGCTATCCGTCGGACGCCTTCGCGGAGTTGCGTCCGCGCGTGGTGTGGGACCGGATCGCCGGTACGGTCACGGGCCGCCCAGGTGCGCAGCGCCTCGCTGTCACCTCCGGCGGCACCATCCCCGACCGCGGCCTCTTCGGAGTGTTCCTCGCCGGCGCCGACCCCAAGAAGGGCGGCGGGCGGGTCGGTGAACTGGACGAGGAGATGGTCTACGAGTCCAGGGTGGGCGACGTCTTCACCCTCGGCACCACGTCCTGGCGTATCGAGGACATCACCCGCGACCGGGTGCTGGTCACCCCGGCCCCGGGGGTGCCTGGCCGGCTGCCGTTCTGGAAGGGCGACCAGCTGGGCCGCCCGCTCGAACTGGGCCGCGCCGTGGGCGCGTTCCTCCGCGAGGTGGGCGGCCTCGCTCCGGACGACGCCCGGCTGCGGCTGCTCGCTGCCGGGCTCGACGCCTGGGCCGCTGACAACGTCCTCTCCTATCTGGACGAGCAGCGCCGGGCCTGCGGCCATGTGCCGGACGACCGGACCATCGTCGTGGAGCGGTTCCGTGACGAGCTGGGTGACTGGCGGGTGGTCGTCCACTCCCCGTTCGGCGCGCAGGTGCACGCACCCTGGGCGCTCGCACTCGGCGCCAAGCTGTCCGAGCGGTACGGGATGGACGCGCAGGTCATGCACGCCGACGACGGGATCGTGCTGCGGCTCCCCGACGCGGATCTGATGGGCCTCGACCTGCTGGACGGCGATCCGGCCGCACCGGGCGTCGAGTACGACACCGAGCAGGCCCCGCTCGGAGCGGCCGATGTCGCCTTCGACAAGGGCGAGATCAACCAGATCGTCACCGACCAGGTCGGCAGCTCGGCCCTCTTCGCCTCCCGTTTCCGCGAGTGCGCCGCCCGCGCCCTCCTCCTGCCGCGCCGCAGCCCGGGCAAGCGGACACCACTGTGGCAGCAGCGCCAGCGGGCCTCTCAACTCCTCCAGGTCGCGAGCGAGTTCGGCTCGTTCCCCATCGTCCTCGAAGCCGTACGTGAATGCCTCCAGGACGTGTTCGACGTACCGGGCCTCACCGAGCTGATGGGCGACATCGAGTCGCGCCGCGTCCGCCTCGTCGAAGTCACCACGGCCGAACCCTCACCGTTCGCCCGCTCGCTGCTCTTCGGCTATGTCGCCCAGTTCCTGTACGAGGGCGACTCCCCACTCGCCGAGCGCCGGGCGGCAGCCCTCTCGCTGGACTCCCGGCTCCTTGCCGAGCTGCTCGGCCGGGCCGAGCTGCGCGAGCTGCTGGACGCCGATGTGCTGGACGAACTGGAGCGAGAGCTCCAGTGGCTGACGGAGGACCGGCGGATCAAGGACGCCGAGGGGGTCGCGGACCGGCTGCGGCTGGTCGGCCCGCTGACCGACGCCGAGCTGGCCGAGCGCGGGGCGGAGCCGCACTGGGCATCCGACCTGGCAGCCTCCCGCCGGGCCATCCGGGTCCGTATCGCGGGCACCGGCCACTGGGCGGCGATCGAGGACGCGGGCAGGCTGCGTGACGCACTCGGCACCGCGCTCCCGGTGGGTGTGCCCGAGGCCTTCACCGAGCCGGTCAAGGATCCGCTCGGCGATCTGCTCTCCCGCTTCGCACGGACACACGGCCCGTTCACCTCGTCGACGGCGGCGGCACGCTTCGGCCTGGGCAGCGCGGTCACGGACGGCGCGCTGCAGCGGCTCGCCGCGGCGGGCCGGGTGGTCCAGGGCGAGTTCCACCCGTCCGGCATCGGCCAGGAGTGGTGCGACGCCACGGTGCTGCGCAGGCTCCGCCGCCGCTCCCTCGCGGCCCTGCGCGAGGAGCTCGAACCGGTACCGCCCGAGGCACTCGCCTCGTTCCTGCCGCAGTGGCAGCACCTCGGGGCCGGCAGCCTGCGGGGCATCGACGGCCTGGCGCGCGCCGTCGAGCAGCTCCAGGGGGCGCCCGTCCCCGCCTCCGCGCTGGAGAGACTGATCCTGCCATCGCGGGTGTCCGGCTACACACCGGCCCTCCTCGACGAACTCACCACCACCGGCGAGGTCGTCTGGGCGGGTGCGGGCGCGCTGCCGGGCAAGGACGGCTGGATCTCCCTCTTCCTCGCGGACAGCGCACCGCTGCTCGTCCCACCACCCCATCCGCTGGAACTGAGCGCGCTGCACGAGTCCGTGCTCCAGGCCCTCGCCCCCGGCTACGGACTCTTCTTCCGCCAGCTCAAGGACCACGTCCGCGCCACCACCCACCCGGACTGCACCGATCCCCAACTGGCCGACGCCATCTGGGACCTGGCCTGGTCGGGAAGGCTGACCAACGACACCCTGGCCCCGCTCCGCTCCCTGCTCGGCTCGGGCCGGACGGCGGGCTCCACCGCCCACCGCGCCCGCCGGACGGTCCCGCGGGGGCGGTACGGCACCCTCACCGCGGCGGCGCGCCCCGTCTCGCGGACCGGCCCGCCGACGGTGGCGGGCCGCTGGTCCCTGCTCCCGGCCGCCGAGCCGGAGACGACCCACCGCGCACACGCCCTGGCCCGTACGCTCCTGGACCGGCACGGTGTCGTCACCCGTGGCGCGGTATCGGCCGAGGGTGTCGAGGGCGGCTTCTCCGCGGTCTACCGCATCCTCTCCGCGTTCGAGGACAGCGGGCAGGCACGACGGGGCTATGTCGTGGAGGGCCTGGGCGCGGCCCAGTTCGCGATGGACGGCGCGGTGGACCGGCTGCGCGCGGCGGCCACCGCCCGCGACCGTACGGATTCAGGGGCGCCGGGCCGGGCACTGGTGCTCGCCGCGGCGGATCCGGCGAACGCGTACGGAGCGGCGCTGCCCTGGCCGGAGTCCCCGGGCGGGGTGGGCCACAAGCCCGGCCGGAAGGCGGGGGCTCTGGTCGTCCTGGTGGACGGAGAGCTGATCCTCTACATGGAGCGCGGCGGAAAGAGCCTGCTGGCCTGGCCCACCGAGCCCGACCACCCCGGGCTGCTGGCCGCAGGACAGGCGCTCGCCGCAGCGGCGGCTTCGGGGGCGCTGGGCACCGTGACCGTGGAGCGCACCAACGGCGCGTCCGCCCTCACCTCCGACCTGGGCCGGACCCTGGAGGCAGCCGGTTTCGTCGCCACCCCAAGGGGGCTGCGGCTGAGAGCCTGACTGCGGCATCCCTGAAATCAGTGAGCCCCTGAATCAGTGCGAGCCTGCTGCTGCAGCGGACGTCATACCGAGTCGTGTTCCTGGGCCGACGCGGTGATGAGTTCGTCGGCGACCCACCGTGCGACCCCGGCGGGGTAGGGCGCCGCCAGTCCCAGGACGATGTGCCGGAAACCGGCCACGGTCGCTCTGCCGATCGCGTCCCGGGTGGTGCCGGGATCGGTGTAGGAGACGGGCAGCACGAGCGAGCGCGTGATCGTGGCGGGATCGCGCCCGATCTCGGCGCAGTAGCGGTCCAGCAGTGCGCCACGGGCGACGGCGTCGTCGATGTCGCCGCCGGGGTAGTTCCACAGGTCGGCATGCTCGGCCACCACACGCAGCGTCGAGGACGCGCGTCCGCCGATGAGGACGGGCGGGTGCGGGCGCTGAACGGGTTTGGGGTTGCCGAACGCACCGGTGAGCTGGATATGGGCGCCGTGGAAGTCGAACGGTTCCGGCTCGGTCCACAGCCGCCGGATCACCGTGCACGCTTCGGCGAGACCGGCGACGGCGTGGGCGGCGTCGTGAAAGGGCAGGCCATGTGCTTCGTACTCGCGCCGGGCCACTGGGTGACCGGGCCGTGAGCCGGCGCCGATGCCGAAGTCGAGCCGTCCGCCGGAGATGACGTCGACGGTCGCGGCGATCTTGGCCAGCATCGCCGGAGGGCGGAAGCGGTTGCTGGTCACGAGCACACCCAGACGAAGCCGTCGGGTCTGCGCGGCGAGGGCCGAGAGCAGCGTCCACCCTTCGTAGGCCACCCCGTTCGGGTCGCCTCCGATCGGCATGAGGTGATCGAAGAGCCATGCGTGCTCGATCTCCGGGATCGTGTCGGCCTCGCGCCAGACCCGCAGGATGTCGTCGTAGTCGACCTGCGAGGGGGCGGTCATGATCCCGAAACTGGGCTGAGGTGATGGCGGCATGGGGCCACTGGCTCCTTTCAGTGTCGGCAGCGCCGGGGCAGGAGCGCCGCCGGTGTCACGACCGGGACAGGAAAACGGAACATCGTTCCAGTAACGATACGGAACGGTGTTCCACTTGGCAAATACGCGCAGCGCCAACATGGCCCCCGGCAAGCCCCACCCCACACCCGAGAGCCCGCATCATGGAGACATGCCCGAAGGAGACAGCGTCCACCAGGCCGCTCGGCGGCTGCACACGGCGCTCGCCGACCGCGCCCTCACCCGGTTCGACCTGCGCGTCCCCCGGTTCGCCACCGCCGACCTCACCGGGCGCACCGTCCTCGACGTCACCCCGCGCGGCAAACACCTCCTGATGCGCGTCGAGGGCGGTCTCACCCTGCACAGCCATCTGCGGATGGACGGCGCCTGGAAGGTCTACGCACCGGGCGAGCGCTGGCACGGCGGCCCCTCGCACGAGATCCGCGCCATCGTCGGAACCGCCGGGCCCACCGCCGTCGGCTACCGCCTCCCCGTACTGGAACTGCTGCGGACCGCCGAGGAGAGCACGGTCGTCGGCCACCTCGGCCCGGACCTGCTGGGCCCCGACTGGGAACCGGGCAGAGCACTCACCAATCTGCTGACAGACCCCGGCCGGCCGCTTATCGAAGCCCTCCTCGACCAGCGCAACCTCGCCGGTATCGGCAATGTCTTCGCAGCGGAGATCTGCTTCGTACTGCGCGCCACTCCCTGGCTGCCCGTCGGTGAACTCCCCCGGCCGGAAAGGGCGGTGACCGTCGCGAAGAAGCTCCTGGAGGCCAACCGCGACCGCCCCGTCCGCACCACGACGGGCCGGCCGAATCAACGCCTGTACGTCTACGGACGCGCACCCCGCCCCTGCCTGCGCTGCGGCACCTCCGTACGCCGGGCCAACCGGACCGACAGCGGCAACGGCAGCCGTGAACGCCCGACGTACTGGTGCCCCACCTGCCAAATGAGCCCCACCACCCTCACCACCCCCAGCAACCCCACAGATCCCACCAGACCCACCACCCCCAGCAACCTCACAGATCCCACCAGACCCACCACCCCCAGCAACCTCACAGATCCCACCAGACCCACCACCCCCACCAAGCACCAGACCCCGCCCACCCCTAGTTGACGGGCCGTCAGATTCAGTCGTACGGTCCCGTCATGCCCGTCACGGCGTACGACCTCACCGGCCGCACCGCGTTCATCACCGGCGCCGCGAGCGGCATCGGCCGCGCCAGCGCGGTGCTCCTGGCGGAAGCGGGCGCCACCGTCCACTGCGCCGACCGCGACGAAGTGGGGCTGCGCGAGACCGTGTCCGCGATCGCCGGAGCGGCCGGCGCCGCGCATCCGCACCCACTGGACGTCTCCGACCGCAGCGCCGTGGAGGCAGCCGTCGAGGCGGCCGCCACGACCTCGGGCCGACTGGATGTACTGGCGGCAGTCGCGGGGATCATGCACAGCAGTCCGGTCCTGGAGACACGGGACGAGGATCTGGACCGCGTCCTCGCCGTCAACTTCAAGGGCGTTCTGTACGCCTGCCAGGCCGCGGCCCGCAGCATGATCGCGACGGGTACGGCGGGAAGCATCGTCACGATGGCGTCGGGCGCCGTGGACACCGGCGGCCCGGGGCTGCTCTGCTACGGCGTGACGAAAGCGGCCGTCTTCCAGCTGACGAAGACACTCGCGACCGAGGTGGGCCCACACGGAATCCGGGTCAACGCGGTCGCCCCCGGCTGGATCCGTACCCCCATGACGGAGCGGCACAACAACAGCGAGGCCCAGGCGCACACCGCGGCCCTGATGTCCCGGATGTCGCCGCTGGGCCGGGTGGGCGCACCCGAGGAGATCGCGCACGCCGTACTGCATCTGGCGTCCGACGCCGCCGCGTTCACGACCGGTCAGATCCTGCGCCCGAACGGCGGCGTCGCCATGCCCTGGTAGACCGGCGCACAACAGACCGAGGCACGGCAGACCGAGTCAGAACAGACCGGGGCGCAGCAGACCCGCGCCGCCACGCCCCAGCGGAGCGCGGGGAACGTACCCGCCGCCTTGCCGGCGAACGGCCGCCCGGAAGCTCGACCACGTGCACCGGCAGCAGACTCAGCCCCCACCCTCCGACGGCGACAGCGCCCTCCAGCGGCCCGGACTCACCGGGCGCCAGCACCATTCGCAGGACGGCCCACCACCACATACCGCCCGCTATTAAAGCCAGCATCACCGCCGGCACCCACCGCCGCACCACGGCCGCCTCCTCCGGCTGACGCCGATGCCGCACCGGGACGGGCACACCACGGCCTAGCACGGCCCAGCACCCGGGAGCCCTGTCCGGTGGTGACACCGCCCGGGGCGCCGGCCGTGACACCGCCCGTGACGCCACCCGGGGCCCACCACCCGGCGGGAGGGCGCACGAGGCGCCCGCCCGGCGCGTATCCGCACGGCTACGCGTTCTCCGCCTGGTACATCCAGGCGTGCTTCTCCAGAGCAGCGGTGACTCCGATGAGCAGATCCTGCGTCACCGGGTCCGGGACGTCGGTGGCCGCGATCCGCTCCCGCATGCCCGTGATGACGACTCCGAGGGCGGCGACCAGCGTCCGCACGGCGTCGGTGTCACTGATCCGCCCTTCGGGGACCTCCCGGATCGCGCTCGTCCGGGAAACCGTCGCGGCCCGGCCGTCCGGCGTCACACCGATCGCGGAGGCCCGCTCGGCCACCGTGTCCGTGTACTGCCTCGCGGTGTCGACGACCTCGTCGAGCTGAAGATGGACCGACCGGAAGCGCGGTCCGACCACGTTCCAGTGCACCTGCTTGGCGACCAGCGACAGATCCACCAGATCCGCGAGTGCGCCCTGCAGCGCATCTCCGACCACTTTCAGGTCGGCCTCGGACAGAGAGCTCTTCACGCCAGACATGCGAGGTCCTCTCATATGTTCGTACGTTTCCATCACCATGGCACAAATATCCACAAAGCGGACACCCAGGGCAGAAAAGTGGCTCCGCCCGGCCCCTGAGGACCGGCCGGAGCCAGAAAGCACGTACTAGGCCGCTACTACATTCACGGCCTCGGCGGGCGCCTTGATCGTTACCCGCTCGGTAGGAACACCCGTGACCGACGTCACGGAAACGGAATTGAGCATCGAGCGTACCGGCACAGGTACCGGCTCAGTCGACGCTGCCGACTCGGCCAGCTCGGCGAGCGACAGCTCGTCGCTCACTTCCCGCATGAGCTCGGACATCCGTACGTCAAGCGCGTCGCAGATCGCGGAGAGCAGCTCGGAGGATGCCTCCTTCTGCCCCCGCTCCACCTCGGACAGATAACCGAGAGAGACTCGGGCGGACGAGGAGACTTCGCGCAGAGTACGGCCCTGGCGCTGGCGCTGCCGACGCAGCACGTCACCCAACAGGCGACGGAGCAGAATCATCGGTGGCTCCCTCCTCGGACCGCGTAGCCGCATCCTTCACGCCCCACCGTACCGCCTTGCGCCGCGGCCGTGCGGGGAGCGATGTCGTGTTCACTCAGGGCTGCAAACATCAATTCCCCCCGTTCTCTTCCGTATCCTGTGTCCGCGCATTCGCACGAAGTTCATCGCAGAGCAGTCCGAGAACACCCAGCACACTCTCTCTACGGATTTCCGCCCGGTCCCCGTTCAACCGCAGCGAGGCCATATTCTCCGCCCCGTCCGGCCCGCGGACCGCGACGTACACCGTCCCGACCGGCTGCCCGTCCTGCATGTCGGGCCCGGCGACCCCGGTGGTGGCCATCCCCCAGTCCGCGCCCAGCACCCGCCGCACCCCGGCCGCCATCTGCCGGGCGACCCCGGGGTCCACCGCGCCGCGCTCGGCCAGCAGAGCACCGTCGACGCCGAGGATTTCCTGCTTGAGGGCCGTTGCGTACGCCGTGACGGACCCGCGGAAGACCCGGGAGGCACCGGAGACGGAAGTGAACTCGGCGGCCAGCAGGCCGCCGGTCAGCGACTCGGCGACGGCGAGAGTCTCCCCCCGGTCCGCCAGGAGCTCCAGCACCCGGGCCGCCGAACTCACCGGGCGGCCCGCTCGGCCGCGAGTCCCTTGCGGCGGGCGGTCACGGCCTGCTGCACGTAGTCGAGCCCGGTCACCACGGTCAGCACCACGGCGACCGCCATCACCCAGAACCGCATGGTCGCCAGCGGACCGGTCAGGGCCAGGACGTACATCCCGACCGCCGTACCCTGCGCGAGTGTCTTGATCTTGCCGCCGCGGCTGGCCGGAATGACCGCGTGCCTGATCACCCAGAACCGCATCAGGGTGATCCCGAGCTCCCGGAACAGGATCACGCCCGTCACCCACCAGGGCAGATCCCCGAGGTACGAGAGACAGATCAGCGCCGCCCCCATGATCGCCTTGTCGGCGATGGGGTCGGCGATCTTCCCGAAGTCGGTGACCAGGTTGTACGTACGTGCCAGATGGCCGTCGAAGACATCGGTGATCATCGCGACGGCGAAGGCAGCCCAGGCCCAGGCCCGCCAGACCGGGTCGTAGCCACCGTCATGGAGCAGCAGCAGCACGAACCCCGGCACGAGCACCAGCCGCACCATGGTCAGCAGATTCGCGACGTTCCACAGACTGACCTGATTGACCACCGCAGCGCCCAGCTTTCCGGCGGGCGCCGGCTTGGCACCGGTACCGCCCGTAGCGGATGCCGGGACTCCGGTCATCTGGCTGCCTCCTCACCAAGACATTCGGCCACCAGGTCGACACCTTCGGTACCAACCACCTTCGCCACGACCATACGGCCGGGGACCAGGCCCTCGCTTGCCGTGAAGACGACCTGCCCGTCCGTCTCGGGCGCCTGGTGAGCGGCCCGGCCCACGGCGCCGTCCTCGCCGTCCACGGACTCCACGAGCACCGAGAGGGTCTCTCCCAGCCGCTCCTCGGCCCGCTGCGCGGTCAGCTCCTCGGCGAGCCGCGAGATGTGTTCGAGCCGTTCGGCGATGACCTCGGCGTCCAGCTTGTTCTCGTAGCCGACCGCCTCGGTGCCGTCCTCGTCGGAGTAGCCGAAGACCCCGATGGCGTCGAGCCGCGCGCCGGTGAGGAAGCGCTCCAGCTCGGCCAGGTCGCTCTCGGTCTCGCCGGGGAAGCCCACGATGAAGTTGGAGCGCGCACCGGCCTGCGGCGCCTTGCCGCGGATCGTGCCGAGCAGTTCCAGGAACCGGTCGGTGTCCCCGAAGCGGCGCATCGCGCGGAGCACACCGGGCGCCGAGTGCTGGAAGGAGAGATCGAAGTACGGGGCGACCTTCGGCGTCGACGTCAGGACGTCGATGAGCCCGGGCCGCATCTCGGCGGGCTGCAGATAGCTGACCCTGATCCGTTCGATGCCCTCGACCTCGGCCAGCTCGGGCAGCAGCGTCTCCAGGAGCCGGATGTCGCCGAGGTCCTTGCCGTACGAGGTGTTGTTCTCGGAGACCAGCATGACCTCCTTGACACCCTGTCCGGCCAGCCAGCGCGTCTCCCCGAGCACATCGGACGGGCGCCGCGAGATGAAGGAACCGCGGAAGGACGGGATGGCGCAGAAGGAGCACCGCCGGTCGCAGCCGGAGGCCAGCTTCACGGAGGCCACAGGGCTGTTGCCGAGTCTGCGGCGCAGCGGTGCCCGCGGCCCGGAGACCGGGGCGACACCCTCCGGCAGATCGTCGGGCGGGGTGTCCTGGGCATGGCCGGGAAGCGCCACACCGGCCGTCTCCTGGCGCTCGGCCGGGCTGATCGGCAGCAGCTTGCGGCGGTCCCGCGGGGTGTGCGAGGCGTGGATCCCGCCATTCAGAATGGTCTGGAGGCGGTCGGAGATATCGGCGTAGTCGTCGAATCCGAGGATCCCGTCGGCCTCGGGCAGCGCCTCGGCAAGATCCTTGCCGTACCGCTCGGCCATACAGCCGACAGCGACGACGGCCTGCGTCTTGCCGTGATCCTTGAGATCGTTGGCTTCGAGCAGGGCGTCGACGGAGTCCTTCTTGGCGGCTTCGACGAATCCACAGGTGTTGACGACGGCCACGTCCGCAGCGGCGGCGTCCTCGACGAGGTCCCAGCCGTCCGCTGCCAAGCGGCCTGCGAGCTCCTCCGAGTCCACCTCGTTACGGGCGCAGCCAAGAGTGACAAGGGCGACGGTACGGCGTTCGGGCATGGGCTCAAGACTACTTTGTCCCGGCCCACGCCCGTTCCGCGAGGGTGATCAGCCCGCCTCGGGGTCGCCCTTGGTGTACGAGAGACGCTCGACCTGGCCGGTCTGGAAGTCGTTGTGGACGTCCTTGCCGTTGACGAACAGCTGGATCGCGCCGGCGTTGCCGAGGATCAGATCGACCTGCTGCGCGTCCGTGAAGGTCTTGGACTCGCCCTTGGCCAGCACACCGTCGAAGAGCAGCTTTCCGTTGTGCGCCTTCGCGGAGATCCAGCTCTTGTCGTCGACGGCGGACAGCTTCACCGTCACCTTGTCCTTCGGCACGGCCGCGATGGCGCTGTCCGACGCGGAGGGAGAGCTGGGCTTGGGATCGGCCGGCTTGCTGGGTTTGGGGCTGGCCCCCTTCGTGGCGGTCGTGGAGCCTTCGGCGACCTGCTTGCCGCCCTTGTCTCCGCTGCCGCCACTGAACATGGTGAAACCGACGAAGCCGATCACGACGACGATCGCCGCGACCATGGCCGCCGTCCAGTTCGGACGGCGGCGCTCCGGCTTGATCCGTTCCGCTTCGAAGAGCGGAGCGACGGGGGTGGGTGCGGGACGGCCGCCGTGCTCCGCGTCGTACTGGTCGACCAGAGCCGCCGGGTCGACGGCGACGGCGCGCGCCAGCGTACGGATGTGACCGCGGGCGTACACATCGCCGCCGCAACGGGAGAAGTCGTCCTGCTCGATCGCGTGCACGATGGGGATGCGCACCCGTGTCGCCGAGCTGACTTCCTCAACCGTCAGACCTGCGGCGATCCGGGCCTGGTGGAGGGTGTGACCGATGGAAGGGCGGTCGTCTTCGGGGGAGTTGCCGATGGACACGGGGGCGCCTTTCGAGCGTGAGCCACCTGCTGGATGTTCAGTCTAGGGGGGTGGTGAAAGGGTGGAGCAACCTGAGCGCGCACTTTGTACGCCATCAGGTCGGCGGATCATCTGACGACCCGCCGGGCGGGCCGGGAGACAACCCGGGTGCAGGACATCCCCGGCCCTTTTTCTCTCCGGTTCCTGTCCAAATTGACGTACGGCCGGGGGAAACGGTTGCCCTCCGATGGGCTACGGCTCGGTCTCTCCGCGGATGACCGCGAGCACGCCGTCCACTTCGTCCGGTTTCACCAGCACATCGCGGGCCTTGGAGCCCTCGCTGGGTCCGACGATGTTCCGCGACTCCATCAGGTCCATCAGCCGGCCCGCCTTCGCGAACCCGACACGCAGCTTGCGCTGGAGCATCGAGGTCGAGCCGAACTGGGTGGAGACGACCAGTTCGGCCGCCTGGCACAGCAGATCGAGATCGTCGCCGATGTCTCCGTCGATCTCCTTCTTCTTGGCCGTCCCGACCACCACGTCGTCGCGGAAGACCGGCGCCATCTGGTCCTTGCAGTGCTGGACGATCTCACCGACCTCCTCCTCGGTGACGAAGGCGCCCTGCATACGGGTCGGCTTGTTCGCCCCCATCGGGAGGAAGAGCCCGTCGCCCTTGCCGATCAGCTTCTCGGCGCCCGGCTGGTCGAGAATGACCCGGCTGTCGGCGAGCGAGGAGGTGGCGAAGGCGAGGCGGGAGGGCACATTGGCCTTGATCAGACCGGTGACGACGTCGACCGACGGCCGCTGCGTGGCCAGCACCAGGTGGATGCCCGCGGCGCGCGCCAGCTGGGTGATCCGGACGATGGAGTCCTCGACGTCACGCGGCGCGACCATCATCAGGTCGGCGAGCTCGTCGACGATGACCAGCAGATACGGATACGGGGAGAGCTCGCGCTCGCTGCCCTCGGGCGCCTTGGCCTTGCCGCTGCGCACGGCCTGGTTGAAGTCGTCGATGTGCCGGTAGCCGTACGCCGCGAGGTCGTCGTACCGCAGGTCCATCTCGCGCACGACCCACTGGAGCGCCTCGGCGGCGCGTTTGGGGTTGGTGATGATCGGGGTGATCAGGTGCGGGATGCCCTCGTACGCGGTCAGCTCGACGCGCTTGGGGTCGACCAGCACCATCCGTACGTCCTCGGGTGTCGCCCGCACCATGACCGAGGTGATCAGGCAGTTGATGCAGGAGGACTTTCCGGAGCCGGTCGCGCCCGCGACCAGGACGTGCGGCATCTTCGCCAGGTTGGCCATCACATAGCCGCCCTCGACGTCCTTGCCGAGCGCCACCAGCATCGGGTGGTCGTCCTCGGCCGCGTCCGCGAGGCGCAGCACATCGCCGAGGTTGACCATCTCGCGGTCGGTGTTCGGGATTTCGATACCGACCGCGGACTTTCCCGGGATCGGAGAGATGATCCGCACGTCCGGGCTGGCCACCGCGTAGGCAATGTTCTTGGTGAGCGCGGTGATCCGCTCGACCTTCACGGCCGGGCCCAGCTCCACCTCGTAGCGGGTGACGGTCGGGCCGCGGGTGAAGCCGGTGACGGCCGCGTCGACCTTGAACTCCATGAAGACGTTCGACAGCGAGGCGACGACCGCGTCGTTGGCGGCGCTGCGGGTCTTGCCGGGGCCGCCGCGCACCAGCAGGTCCAGCGAGGGCAGCGAGTAGGTGATGTCGCCGGAGAGCTGGAGCTGTTCGGCGCGGGACGGCAGCGGCTGGGACTCGGGCGGCTTCGGGGCCTTCTTGGTCAGGTCGGGTACGGCGGCGCCCGCCCCTCCGGACTTCACGGCTCCCGCCGACTCGCGGGCGGACGGCACGGGCACCGCGGCCGACGCGCCGGACGGGGTGGCCTCGGGGCGTTCGACGGAGACGCCCTGGGTCAGATCCGCGACGAGCGGGGAGGGCGGCAGCCCGTGCAGCACGGCCCCGTCCAGCGCGGCGGCAGCCGCGGCCGCGACGTCCACGGCGTCCATCGGCCGGCCGGGCGCGGGCTGTACGGAGGGCCTGCGCGGCTTGCTGCGGCGCTTGGTGAGCGCCTGCTCCTCGGCCGCCTCCGCATCGTAGAGCTCGGGGGTACGGCCACGCGGTGCGGCCGTACGGCGGCCGGCCGGCAGCGACTCGCGCCACTGCTCCTCGTACCGCTCGTCGTCATCCTCGTCCGCCCCGGCGGCGGCGGGCTCGGGGTCGACGATGCCCAGCCGGGCCCCGAGCGCCCTGAGCCGGTGCGGAATGGCGGTGACGGGGGTGGCTGTGACGACCAGCAGCCCGAAGACGGTCAGCAGCAGGAGCAGCGGTACGGCGAGGACATCGCCCATCAGGAAGATCAGCGGCTTGGACGCGGCCCAGCCGATCAGGCCGCCGGCGTCCTGCAGGGCCGATGTGCCGTCCCCGCGCCCGGGAGCGCCGCAGGCGATGTGGACCTGGCCGAGCACCCCGAGGACCAGTGCGGAGAGCCCGATGACGATCCGGCCGTTCGCCTCCGGCTTCTCCGGGTGGAGGATCAGCCGTACGGCGATGGCGCCCAGCAGTATCGGGACCAGCAGGTCCAGCCGGCCGAAGGCGCCGGTGATCAGCATCTCGACGAGATCGCCGACCGGGCCGTGCAGATTCGACCAGGTGCCGGCCGCGATGACGAGCGCCAGGCCGAGGAGCAACAGGGCGACCCCGTCCTTGCGGTGGGCCGGATCGAGGCCCTTCGCGCCCCGTCCTATGCCGCGGAACATCGCCCCGACGCCGTGGGCGGCCCCGAGCCAGACGGCCCGTACGAGCCGGTACACACCCCCGGTGGGGGACGGCGCCGGTTTCGGTGCGGGCTTCGCCGCCGCCTTCTTGGCGGGCGCCCGCTTCGCGGGGGCGGTCTTCTTCGCAGCGGTCTTCTTCGCCGGAGCCGCCTTCTTGGCTGGGCCGGTACGGCCGGCACGCGGCTTGGCGGTCCCCGCCGCGCCTGGGGAACCCTTGCCGGACGTACGTGAGGCCATGGAGCCGAGGTTACCTGTGTCCGCGGCGGCGGACACGTGTGCTGACCTCTTCACCCGTTCGTGTCGCCGGGGTGAACACGCCTTCTTGACGCGCGGCGACGGGTGGTGACACGCACTCAGCAGGGGCGGCCACCGGACAGGCCGTCAACTCTGCGAGGGAAGCGCGGCAGTCGGGCCGCCCGTGCCCGGTTCCAGCGCGTCCAGAGCCCTGCGGAGACCGGTGAGCTTGCGCTCCAGATGGGCCGCGGTGGCGACCGCGGCAGCGTCAGCCGACTCCTCGTCGAGCTGCTTGGAGAGCGCCTCGGCCTGCTCCTCAACTGCCGCGAGGCGCGCGGACAGTTCGGCCAGCAGCCCGGCGGGCTCCTTGGTGTCGCCGACGGCTGGTGCGCTGCCGTCGAGCTGGAGGCGCAGCAGCGCCGCCTGCTCACGCAGTTGGCAGTTCTTCATGTAGAGCTCGACGAAGACCGACACCTTCGCGCGCAGCACCCACGGATCGAAGGGCTTCGAGATGTAGTCCACGGCCCCCGCGGCGTACCCCCGGAACGTGTGGTGCGGCCCGTGGTTGATCGCGGTGAGGAAGATGATCGGGATGTCCCGGGTCCGCTCCCGCCGCTTGATGTGCGCGGCGGTCTCGAAACCGTCCATACCTGGCATCTGGACGTCCAGCAGAATCACTGCGAAGTCATCCGTCAGCAGCGCCTTCAGCGCTTCCTCCCCGGACGATGCCCGCACCAGTGTCTGATCGAGCGCGGAGAGAATGGCCTCCAGCGCCAGCAGATTCTCCGGCCGGTCATCGACCAGGAGGATCTTGGCCTTCTGCACCATGGCCCGTCCTCCTCGTCCCGGCAGTGCACCGGGCGCCGCCCCAGGGGACAGCTCCGTAACGCCGTCCGTCCTTGTGCCGGTCATGGTAACCGCACCCCGCCCGTCGCCACACCCTGTCACCGCTATGTCACCGCGATGTCACGGCACATGTAGCAGAAACGCGCCGGGAGACCAGAAGGTTCCCCGAATACGCCCGCCTCACACGCCTTCGGCCACAGCCAGTCAGCAACTCATGGCGATTTACCCATCAACCGATCACTCACCGCGCATCCACTGCTCCATTACCGTGAGCAAATGATCAGGATCCACAGGCTTGGTGACATAGTCGGAAGCGCCGGATTCGATGGCCTTCTCCCGGTCGCCCTTCATCGCCTTCGCGGTGAGCGCGATGATCGGCAGCCCGGCGAACTGCGGCATCCTGCGGATGGCCGTCGTCGTCGCGTAGCCGTCCATCTCCGGCATCATGATGTCCATCAGAACGAGCGTCACATCGTCGTGCTGCTCCAGGACTTCGATGCCCTCGCGCCCGTTCTCCGCGTACAGCACCGCGAGACCGTGCTGTTCGAGGACGCTGGTGAGCGCGAAGACGTTACGGATGTCGTCGTCGACGATCAGTACCTTCTCGCTGTTGAACTGGAAGACCCGGCGCGGCTTCGCCACCTCCTCGGTCTCCCCCACCCACGTCTCGGGCTCCGAGGTCGCCGCCTGCACACCTGAACTGGCGGGCAGCGCCGGCTGTCCGCCGGCCGACCCCAGCGACCTGCGGCGCTGCCGCCGGAACAGCTCCGCGGGACCGCCCTGGCCGTCCGTGGGCGCCATGGGCGCCTGGCCCTCTTCGGCCCGCACCCCTTCGTCGGGCCCGCCGCGCGTCCGCTCCCGGCTGCCCGGGGTCAGCTGCGGATACCCCTGAGGAGGCAGCTCGCTGGCGTGCAGCGGCAGATAGAGCGTGAACGTCGAACCGCGCCCCGGTTCGCTCGCCGCGTGGATCTCACCGCCGAGCAGCCGCGCGATCTCCCGGCTGATGGACAGGCCGAGGCCCGTACCGCCGTACTTGCGGCTGGTGGTCCCGTCCGCCTGCTTGAAGGCCTCGAAGATCACCCGCATCTTGCTCGACGCGATACCGATCCCCGTGTCGGTGACCGAGAAGGCGATCAGATCCGCGTCGGCGTCGCGCAGCGAGCCTGCTTCGAGCAGCTGCTCACGGATGGCGTTCGGCACATTGGCGTTGGCGGGCCTGATGACCAGCTCCACCGCCCCGGTGTCGGTGAACTTCACCGCGTTGGAGAGGAGGTTCCGCAGCACCTGCAGCAGCCGCTGCTCGTCCGTGTGCAGCGTCGCGGGCAGTTCGGGCGAGACCCGTACGGAGAAGTCCAGCCCCTTCTCGGCCGTGAGCGGCCGGAAGGTGGCCTCCACATAGTCGACGAGCTGGACCAGCGCGATCCGGGTCGGGCTGACATCCATCTTGCCCGCCTCGACCTTGGACAGATCCAGAATGTCGTTGATCAGCTGGAGCAGATCCGAACCCGCACCGTGAATGGTCTCCGCGAACTCCACCTGCTTCGGGGAGAGATTCCCCTCGGCGTTGTCGGCGAGCAGCTTGGCGAGGATCAGCAGCGAATTGAGCGGTGTACGCAGCTCGTGCGACATGTTCGCCAGGAACTCGGACTTGTAGCGCATCGAGACGGCGAGCTGCTCGGCACGCTCCTCCAGCACCTGCCTGGCCTCCTCGATCTCGGTGTTCTTCACCTCGATATCGCGGTTCTGCTGGGCCAGCAGCTCGGCCTTCTCCTCCAGTTCGGCATTCGACGCCTGAAGTGCCTTCTGCCGGTTCTCCAGTTCGGCCGAACGCTCCCGCAGCTGCTCGGTCAGTTCCTGCGACTGCTTGAGCAGCACCTCGGTCTTCGAATTGACGCTGATGGTGTTGACGCTCGTCGCGATCATTTCCGCGATCTGGTTGAGGAAGTCCTTCTGGATATGCGTGAACGGCTGGAAGGAGGCCAGCTCGATCACCCCGAGGACATTCCCGTCGAAGAGCACCGGCAGCACGATCACATGGGCGGGCGGCGCCTCGCCGAGACCGGACGAGATCTTCAGGTACCCCGGCGGCACGTTCTCCACCAGGATCGTGCGCTTCTCCTCGGCGGCCGTGCCGATGAGCGTCTCCCCCGGCCGGAACGTCGTCGGCATGGAGCCGGCGGAGTAGCCGTAACTGCCGTGCATCCGCAGCTCGTACGAGTTCTCCGCGCCCGCGCCGCTCTCCGCGGCCGGCCCGGTCGGCACCGCCAGGAAGAACGCGCCGTGCTGGGCCGATACGACCGGCGTGAGCTCGCTCATGATGAGCGACGCCACGTCCACCAGTTCCCGGCGCCCCTGCATCAGGCCGGAGATACGGGCCAGGTTGCCCTTGAGCCAGTCCTGCTCCTTGTTGGCGACCGTGGTGTCACGCAGGTTGGCGATCATCGTGTTGATGTTGTCCTGCAACGCCTGGATCTCACCTGCGGCGTCCACATCGATCTTGAGATTGAGATCGCCGCGGGTCACCGCGGTGGCCACGGCCGCGATGGCGCGCACCTGACGGGTCAGGTTCCCGGCCATCTCGTTCACGGACTCGGTCAGGTCGCGCCAGGTGCCGTCCACATCACGCACCCGCGCCTGCCCGCCCAGCTGGCCCTCGGTGCCCACCTCGCGGGCCACCCTGGTCACCTGCTCGGCGAAGCTCGACAGCTGGTCGACCATGGTGTTGATGGTGGTCTTCAGCTCCAGGATCTCGCCCTGGGCGTCGATGTCGATCTTCTTCGTCAGGTCGCCCTTGGCGATGGCCGTGGTGACAGTGGCGATCTGACGCACCTGCCCGGTCAGATTGGACGCCATCGAGTTCACCGACTCGGTGAGGTCCTTCCACGTACCGGCGACTCCCGGCACCCGGGCCTGCCCGCCGAGCGAGCCGTCCGTACCCACCTCACGTGCCACCCGCGTCACTTCGTCCGCGAACGAGGACAGCGTCGTCACCATGGTGTTGACCGTGTCCGCGAGCTGCGCGACCTCGCCGCGCGCCTCCACGGTGACCTTCTTGGTCAGATCACCGTTGGCGACCGCAGTGGCGACCTGGGAGATGTTCCGCACCTGGCTGGTCAGGTTGTTGGCCATCAGGTTCACGTTGTCGCTGAGGTCTTCCCAGATGCCGGTGACCCCGCGCACCCGCGCCTGGCCGCCGAGGATGCCCTCGGTGCCCACCTCGCGGGCCACCCGTGTCACCTGCTCCGCGAACGACGACAACTGGTCGACCATCGTGTTGACGGTCGTGACCAGCTCGAGGATCTCGCCCTTGGCGTCGACAGTGATCTTCTTCGACAGATCGCCCTTGGCGACCGCGGTCGTCACCTCGGCGATGTTCCGTACCTGCGAGGTCAGGTTGTTCGCCATGAAGTTGACGGACTGGGTGAGGTCCTTCCAGGTGCCGGAGACCCCCTGGACCTCCGCCTGGCCCCCGAGGATGCCCTCGGTGCCCACCTCGCGCGCGACCCGCGTCACCTGCTCCGCGAACGACGACAGCTGATCGACCATCGTGTTCAGGGTGTTCTTGAGCTCAAGGATCTCGCCGCGCGCGTCCACGTCGATCTTCTGCGACAGGTCACCGCGGGCCACCGCGGTCGCGACCTGCGCGATGTTGCGGACCTGTGCGGTGAGGTTGCCCGCCATCCCGTTCACGGAGTCGGTCAGATCACGCCACACCCCGGCCACACCGGGCACCTGCGCCTGGCCGCCGAGCCGTCCGTCCGTACCGACCTCGCGGGCGACCCTGGTCACCTGCTCGGCGAAGGCGGAGA
This sequence comes from Streptomyces sp. NBC_00466, assembly GCF_041433995.1. Classification (NCBI taxonomy): domain Bacteria; kingdom Bacillati; phylum Actinomycetota; class Actinomycetes; order Kitasatosporales; family Streptomycetaceae; genus Streptomyces; species Streptomyces sp. NBC_00466. Next base: position 1,135,347 of record NZ_CP107896.1, read on the forward strand.
GCTGATCGACCATCGTGTTGATGGTGTTCTTCAGCTCAAGGATCTCGCCGCGGGCGTCCACGTCGATCTTCTGCGACAGATCACCCCGGGCCACCGCGGTGGTCACCTGGGCGATCTGGCGGACCTGCGACGTGAGGTTTCCCGCCATGAAGTTGACGGAGTCGGTGAGTTCCTTCCACGTACCGCTGACGCCGTCCACCCGGGCCTGCCCGCCGAGCCGGCCCTCCGTACCCACGTCACGCGCCATCCGCGTCACCTGATCGGCGAACGAGGAGAGCTGCGCCACCATCGTGTTGACGGTGTTCTTCAGCTCCAGCATCTCCCCGGCCACGTCAACCGTGACCTTCTGCGACAGATCGCCGTTGGCCACCGCCGTCGTCACCTGCGCGATGTCCCGCACCTGGCCGGTGAGGTTACGGAAGGCCGTGTTCACCGAGTCGGTGAGGTCCTTCCACGTACCCGCCGCTCCCGGCACTTCGGCCTGACCGCCGAGGCGCCCCTCGACCCCGACCTCACGCGCCACCCGCGTCACTTCGGAACCGAAGGACTGCAGCTGGTCCACCATCGTGTTGACGGTGTTCTTCAGCTCCAGCATCTCCCCGGCCACGTTCACCGTGACCTTCTGCGTCATGTCACCGTTGGCGACCGCCGTCGTCACCTGCGCGATGTCCCGCACCTGCGTCGTCAGGTTGCGGAAGACGGTGTTGACGGAGTCGGTGAGGTCCTTCCAGGTGCCGGCGGCGCCCGGCACCTGCGCCTGGCCGCCCAGCAGCCCCTCGGCGCCGACCTCGCTGGCCACCCGGGTCACTTCGTCCGCGAAGGTACGCAGCGTCTCGGTCATCTGGTTGATGGTCTCGGCGAGCTGGGCGACCTCGCCGCGCGCGCTCACCGTGACCTTCTGCGAGAGATCACCGTTGGCGACCGCTGTGGTGACCTCCGCGATACCGCGCACCTGCGACGTCAGGTTCCCGGCCATCGTGTTCACCGAGTCGGTGAGGTCCTTCCACACGCCGGCCACACCGGGCACAGCCGCCTGACCGCCGAGTTCGCCCTCCGTACCCACCTCACGCGCGACCCGTGTCACCTCGGACGAGAACGAGGACAACTGGTCGACCATCGTGTTGACGGTGTTCTTCAGCTGGAGCATCTCTCCGGCCACATGGACGGTGACCTTGCGGGACAGATCACCCCGGGCGACAGCGGTCGTGACGAGAGCAATGTCACGCACCTGCGCGGTCAGCCGGTACGCCATGGTGTTCACCGAATCGGTGAGACCCTTCCACGAACCGGACATACCGCGCACCTGGGCCTGGCCGCCGAGCTTGCCCTCGGTGCCGACCTCCAGTGCGACACGCGTCACCTCGTCGGTGAACGCCGACAGCTGGTCGACGAGGTTGTTGACGGTACGGGCGACCTTCAGGAACTCGCCGCGCAACGGCCGCTCCACGCCGTCCATGGCCTGCGAGCGCAGGTCCATCCGCTGTTCCAGGTCACCCTCGGCCACCGCCGACAGCACCCTGCCGACCTCGGACACCGGCCGCGCGAGATCGTCCACCAGCTCGTTCGACGCATCGATCGCGGTGGCCCAGGAGCCCTCCAGGGCCCCTGTCTCCAGCCTCTCGGTGAGTTTCCCCTCGCGGCCCACCATCCTGCGCACCCGGGCGATCTCACCCGTCAGATGGAGATTCCGGTCGGCGACCTCGTTGAAGACGGCCGCGATCTCGGCCATCGTGCCGTCGCCGGAGACCGTCAGACGCCGCCGGAAGTTCCCGTCGCGCATCGCGGCCAGAGCCGTCAGAAGTCTGTCCAGGGCGGCGGTATCCACTTCAGTTGTCCCGTGGTGTCGCTTTTTTGGCGACTGTCCGCTTTTTGCGCGCGTGTTCTTGTCACGCGCCGCCGTGCCAGACTCCACCGTGTCCCTCCCGCAGGGGTTGGCCGTACTGCCGGGCTGTAATCGAGAAGCTAACCCAGTGTTTCACCATGGCAGGACCAGGCCATAACAGTTCGGCAGCTTTGCATACCGTCCCCGCAGACTCGGAGCGGAAACCCAGTAACCGGCATCCAAACGGACAGCGAAGGTAAGTAACCTGGCATCCGGCTGTCCAACCGTCCCGGTCAGCCCGGCGGGGGCGGAGACATCAGAACTACCACCGGGCAGCGAGGGGCGGGCCGACATGGCAGAGCCGGGCGTCGAGACGCGTACGAGGAGTTCTGTGATCACCGCGCGGGCGGCTGCCAGTTTCGAACCGGTCGGACGGTCGGTAGCGACCGCCCGTACTTTTGTACGTGACACCCTCCAGGGGTGGGGATATTCCGACGTCGTCGACGACGCGGTCGTCCTCACCAGCGAACTGGTCACCAACGCGGTGGTCCACGCGGGCACCACCGCCGACGTCCTGTGCCTGCGCACCGCGGACGGCATCCGGGTGGAGGTCGCCGACCACTATCCGGAGCGTGAGGTCCCGCTCCAGGGCAGCGGCCAGTCCTTCGGCAGCCCGGACCGCGAGGGCGGCCGCGGACTGCTGCTCTGCGCGGCGCTCGCCTCCCGCTGGGGCGTCGACTACACGCCCACCCAGAAGCAGGTGTGGTTCCAACTCGACCTGCCGCAGCGCCCGGTGGGAGCCCGCTCGGCTGGCCCGCTGCTCCCTTCGGAGCTTCTCCCGGTGGCCGACGGACGGGTCCGCGTGGCAGTGGTCCAGATCGACAGGACCGGTTCTGTCTCCTCCTGGAACGAGGACGCGACGGAGCTTTTCGGCCACCTCGCCGACCAGGTCGTCGGCAAGCAGCTCACCGACTTCGCCGCCTGGCCGCACACTCCGGGCACCAACACCGGTATCGCCGACGCCCTCCAGCTGTCCCGCTGGGAGGGCAGCTACGGCATCCGTGCCGCCGACGGCAAGGTCGTCCCCGTCTACGCCTCGCATCTGCGGGTGCGGGACGCGCAGGGCGAACCGAGCACCGTCTGCCTCCTGGTCAACGACTACGAGCGCGCCGTCCTCCAGACGCCGGCCCGCACCCCGCAGAACGACTCGAACTCCTTCTCCGACCACCGCACCACCGACCCGTTCGAAGTCTTCATCGGCTCCCCCGCCCCCGACGACCTCGACGGCCTCCTCCAGCGCACCGTCGAGCGCGCCCGGGACATGCTCGACGCCGACGCCGCGTTCCTGCTGCTCGCGACGGACGACGAGACGGAGCTCGAAGTACGGGCCACGACGGGGCTGCCGTCCGCCCGCCAGCGCTTCGCCCGGGTCCCGGTCGAAGCGGGCACCGGACGGTACGGATCGGCGCGGATGCCCGCCGTCCACGAGGACCTGGCCGCCGTGCCCGGCGCCGTACCACTGCTGAACGGCACGGGGATGCGCTCGGTCGTCACGGTCCCGCTCAAGGTCGAGGGCCGCCTCACCGGCTCTCTGGGCGTCTCGACCGAAGCCCCCGGCCGGTACTCCAACGAGCAGGCGCTCCGCCTCCAGTTCGCCGCCGACCGCATCGCGCTCGCTGTCGAGTCGGCCCGGCTCGGCGAGCTGGAGAAGCTGCGCCGCGGCTCGCTCTCGTTCCTCGTCGAGGCGTCCGACCTGCTGGCGGGCACCCTGGACCGCGACCAGACCCTGGCGCTGATGGCGCAGATGACCGTGCCGACGCTGGCCGCCTGGTGCGCCGTCTACACGATCGCCGACCAGTCGTCGGAGCCGTACCTCTCCTATGTCCTGCACGAGGACGAGGAGCGCATCGACGGCCTCAAGGCCCTGCTCTCCCGGATCAGCCCGCCCGAGCCTGTCCCGACCCCGGGCGCCCGGAGCTGGGCCGCCCCCGGTGAGGCGGCACACCAGGCGGCGCTGACGTCGTCCATGCGCAGCCTCGGTCTCGGGTCGAGCCCGGCGCTCGGTTCGGGCATCGGCACGACACTCGCCACGGCCGCCGCGGTCGGCGGCGAGACCGTCGTCCTGCCGCTGGTCGCCCGGAACCGGGTCATCGGAATGCTCACTCTCGGCAAACCGTCCGACGACCATTTCCGCCAGGAGATCCTGGAGCTCGCCGAAGACCTCTCGCGCCGGGCCGCACTCGCGCTCGACAACGCCCGCCTGTACTCGGAACGCACCGCCATCAGCCAGGCCCTGCAGCGCAGCCTGCTCCCGCCCGGCCTGCCGGACGTCCCCAATGTCGAGGTGGAGGTCATCTACCGGGCGGCGGGCGAGGGCAACGAGGTCGGCGGCGACTTCTACGACCTCTTCCCCATCCGGGACGGGGCCTACGGCTTCGCCATCGGCGACGTCTGCGGTACGGGCCCGGAGGCGGCCGCCGTCACCGGCCTGGCCCGCCACGCCCTGCGGCTGCTGGCCCGGGAGGGCTTCGGCGGCCCCGCCGTCCTGGAGCGGCTCAACGCCGCGATCCTCGACGAGGGCGCCCGCAGCCGCTTCCTCACCCTCCTCTACGGCGAACTGTGGCCCCAGGAGGACGGCAGCGCCCTCCTCAAGGTCGTCTGCGCCGGGCATCCGCTCCCCCTGCGGCTGCGGCAGGACGGCACGGTGGAGCCCGCGGCGGAACCGCAGCCGCTGCTCGGCGTGATGGAGGACCTGGAGCTGTACGAGCAGAGCGTGACCCTCGAACCGGGCGACGTACTGCTCTGCGTCACGGACGGCGTCACGGAGCGCCGCGAGGGCACCCGGATGCTCGGCGACGACGGCCTGGCCGACGTGCTCAGCACCTGCACCGGCCTGACGGCGGGCGCGGTGGCCGGCCGCATCCTGCGCGCGGTGGAGCGGTTCGCCGCCGAGCCCGCATCGGACGACATGGCCATCCTGGCCATGCGCGTGCCCGAGCCGCCCAAGTAGCCGATATACGAGCGGATACGCGAAAGGCCCCCACCAACCGGCGGGGGCCTTTCGGTGTGAGAGCCCCAATACGGAATCGAACCGTAGACCTTCTCCTTACCATGGAGACGCTCTACCGACTGAGCTATTGGGGCGCAGCAACAAGATAGATCATACCCGAAGTCGACGGTGCTTCCCGCCACCGCGCCCTCGTCGCTCCGCCACCCGGCGCCGGGCCCAAGCCGCCTGCTCAGAAAGCCGGTTGGAGCAGGCCACCGAGCGCGTTACAGGAGGAGACGATGCGCTGCAGCTCGCGCCGGCGCAGCGAACCGTGCACGGGAAGCGCGAGGGTCTCGTCGGCGGCCCGCTCGGTCTCGGGCAGCCGCACATCACGGCGGAAGGCCGGCATACGGTGAACGGGCGTCGTCACGGGCACCTCGCACCCCACACCCCTGCGCCGCAGGGCCTGGGCGAAGGCGTCACGGTCGGGTCGCCCGTTGCCCGGCACACGCACGACGTAACGCCGGTACGTGTGGGCCGCGTTCGGCACCGGTGTCCGGACCCCGGTCAGCCGGTCGCCCAAATACGCCGCGTAGGAACGGCGTTGCTCGACTTCGTCCGCGGCGGCGGTCTCTCCGGTGGGTTCTCCGGGCCCGACGACCAGGAGCCCGTGGATACGGCCGAGTTCACCGATCCGCGCCAGATCCGGCGGGTGTCCGAAGGCGGCGACAGCCACCACGGCGGCGGTACGTGAGGTGAGTACGGCAGCGACCGCGTCCGGGTCGAGGCAGTAACTCTCGGGATCTATGTCGGCGAAGACAGGCCTGGCCCCGGCCATCACCACGGCCGCGGCCGCTTCGGCGTCACCGTACGCCGGCACGACGACCTCGTCGCCGACCCGGACGCCTGCGGACTTCAGGAACCTCGCGGTACTCATGGCTGCATGCTGCTTGCCGCACGTGAACACCAAGTAACAGGGCATAAAAAAACGTCGGCCCCTGAACCGAAGTTCAGGGGCCGACGTTGAAAGATTGTTCGGCGGCGTCCTACTCTCCCACAGGGTCCCCCCTGCAGTACCATCGGCGCTGAAAGGCTTAGCTTCCGGGTTCGGAATGTAACCGGGCGTTTCCCTAACGCAATGACCACCGAAACACTATGAAATTAACGAAACCGGGTGACTTCACGGTCGTTCGTTATTTCAGAACTAACACAGTGGACGCGAGCAACTGAGGACAAGCCCTCGGCCTATTAGTACCAGTCAGCTCCACCCGTTACCGGGCTTCCACATCTGGCCTATCAACCCAGTCGTCTACTGGGAGCCTTAACCCCTCAAAGGGGGTGGGAATACTCATCTCGAAGCAGGCTTCCCGCTTAGATGCTTTCAGCGGTTATCCTTTCCGAACGTAGCCAACCAGCCATGCCCTTGGCAGGACAACTGGCACACCAGAGGTTCGTCCGTCCCGGTCCTCTCGTACTAGGGACAGCCCTTCTCAATATTCCTACGCGCGCAGAGGATAGGGACCGAACTGTCTCACGACGTTCTAAACCCAGCTCGCGTACCGCTTTAATGGGCGAACAGCCCAACCCTTGGGACCGACTCCAGCCCCAGGATGCGACGAGCCGACATCGAGGTGCCAAACCATCCCGTCGATATGGACTCTTGGGGAAGATCAGCCTGTTATCCCCGGGGTACCTTTTATCCGTTGAGCGACAGCGCTTCCACAAGCCACTGCCGGATCACTAGTCCCGACTTTCGTCCCTGCTCGACCCGTCGGTCTCACAGTCAAGCTCCCTTGTGCACTTACACTCAACACCTGATTGCCAACCAGGCTGAGGGAACCTTTGGGCGCCTCCGTTACTCTTTAGGAGGCAACCGCCCCAGTTAAACTACCCATCAGACACTGTCCCTGATCCGGATCACGGACCGAGGTTAGACATCCAGCACGACCAGAGTGGTATTTCAACGACGACTCCACAACCACTGGCGTGGCCGCTTCAAAGTCTCCCACCTATCCTACACAAGCCGAACCGAACACCAATATCAAACTGTAGTAAAGGTCCCGGGGTCTTTCCGTCCTTCTGCGCGAAACGAGCATCTTTACTCGTAGTGCAATTTCACCGGGCCTATGGTTGAGACAGTCGAGAAGTCGTTACGCCATTCGTGCAGGTCGGAACTTACCCGACAAGGAATTTCGCTACCTTAGGATGGTTATAGTTACCACCGCCGTTTACTGGCGCTTAAGTTCTCAGCTTCGCAACCCCGAAAGATCACTAACCGGTCCCCTTAACGTTCCAGCACCGGGCAGGCGTCAGTCCGTATACATCGCCTTACGGCTTCGCACG
>NZ_CP107896.1:1147500-2682500 GCF_041433995.1 Streptomyces sp. NBC_00466
GGTAGACCGCGTTCTCGTTGCCCGGGATGAGCGAAGAGGCCAGGATCACGGTGTCGCCCTGGACGATCCGGATCTGGTGATCGCGGTTGGCCATCCGCGAGAGGGCGGCCATCGGCTCACCCTGCGAGCCGGTGCAGACCAGTACGACCTCGTCGTCCGGAAGGTCGTCGAGCGTCTTGACGTCGACGACCAGACCCGCGGGAACCTTCAGGTAGCCCAGGTCGCGGGCGATGCCCATGTTCCGGACCATCGAGCGGCCGACGAACGCCACCCTTCGCCCGTACTCGTGGGCCGCGTCCAGGATCTGCTGGATGCGGTGCACATGACTGGCGAAGCTCGCCACGATGATGCGCTTCTGGGCGTTCGCGAAGACCGTGCGCAGGACGTTGGAGATGTCGCGCTCGGGCGGCACGAAGCCGGGGACCTCGGCGTTCGTCGAGTCCGAGAGGAGAAGGTCGATGCCCTCTTCACTCAGCCGCGCGAACGCGTGCAGGTCGGTGAGGCGGCCGTCCAGCGGCAGCTGGTCCATCTTGAAGTCGCCGGTGGCAACGGCCATCCCCGCGGGGGTGCGGATCGCGACCGCGAGGGCGTCGGGAATGGAGTGGTTGACCGCGATGAACTCGCAGTCGAAGACGCCGATGCGCTCGCGCTGCCCCTCGGTGACTTCGAGGGTGTACGGGCGGATCCGGTGCTCCTGGAGCTTCGCCTCGATGAGGGCCAGCGTCAGCTTGGAGCCGATCAGCGGGATGTCCGGCTTCAGCCGGAGCAGATAGGGCACACCGCCGATGTGGTCCTCGTGGCCGTGCGTGAGCACGATGCCCTCGACGTCGTCGAGGCGGTCCTTGATGGTGGTGAAATCGGGCAGGATCAGGTCGATGCCCGGCTGCTCCTCCTCGGGGAAGAGCACGCCGCAGTCGACGATCAGCAGCCGGCCTCCGTATTCGAAGACCGTCATGTTCCGGCCGATCTCGCCGAGACCGCCGAGCGGGGTGACACGCAGGCCGTTCTTCGGAAGCTTCGGCGGTGCGCCGAGTTCAGGATGCGGATGACTCAAAAGACTCTCCTCACCACACACGCCACGTACCTGAGGCACGTGGCGCGCATGATTCGTGCACTTGCAGTTGTCAGAGTGATCTTGCGTATTCAGTTGTGAAGTCTGTGTTTAAAGTTCTACCCCGCCGGCGGCAAGATCGATCTTGAGCTGGGCCGTTTCCTCAGGGGCAAGTTCCACCAGGGGGAGCCTGAGCGGCCCGGCAGGCAGGCCCTGGAGGCTCAGCGCGGCCTTCGTCGTGATCACGCCCTGCGTCCGGAACATACCGGTGAAGACGGGCAGCAGACGCTGGTGGATCTCGGTCGCCTTCTGGACGTCGCCCGCGAGGTACGCCTCGAGGAGGGCTCGCAGCTCGGGGGTGACGAGATGGCCGACGACGGAGACGAATCCGCACGCGCCGACCGAGAAGAGCGGCAGGTTCAGCATGTCGTCGCCGGAGTACCAGGCCAGGCCGCTGCGCGCGATGGCCCAGCTGGCGCGGCCGAGGTCGCCCTTGGCGTCCTTGTTGGCCACGATGCGCGGGTGCTCGGCCAGCCGGACGATCGTCTCGGTGTTGATCGGCACACCGCTGCGGCCCGGGATGTCGTACAGCATGACGGGCAGCCCGGTGGAGTCCGCGATGGCGGTGAAGTGCCGGAGCAGGCCCTCCTGCGGCGGCTTGTTGTAGTACGGCGTCACAGCGAGCAGGCCGTGCGCGCCCGCGGTCTCGGCCGCTCGGGCCAGCTCCAGGCTGTGCCGGGTGTCGTTGGTGCCCACGCCCGCGATGACGTGAGCACGGTCTCCGACCGCTTCCCGTACCGCCCGCACGAGGTCGGTTTTCTCCGCGTCGCTGGTGGTCGGGGACTCGCCGGTGGTGCCGTTGACAACCAGGCCGTCATTGCCTGCTTCCACCAGATGGGTGGCAAGCCGCTGCGCGCCGTCGATGTCGAGCGCGCCGTCCGCCGTGAAGGGCGTGACCATGGCGGTGAGGACCCGCCCGAAGGGGGTCTGCGGAGTGGAGATCGGAGCCATGGGTACCACGCTACTCGCTGCTGCGTTCGCCGCGTCCCCTCGGGGGACGGGAGCTACGGAGCCCGGCACTGCCTGCTCGGGGGTTCAAGCAGTGCCGGGTCCGTTTGATCAGCCTAGATGAATTTCACCAAAGGGTGCAATCCGGACACCTCACGCGGCCCAGTCGCACATGCGTGCCCTATGGGGCGACCCGTCCGTTGGCATTGAAGGCCGCATGGGTCAGCGGCATGAGCTTGTTCCAGTGCTCTTCCATCTGCTCGCCGACCATCTCGATCTCCCGCTGCGGGAAGGACGGCGTCCGCGCCAGCTCGTGCTGGGTACGCAGGCCGAGGAAGTGCATCAGCGACCTGGCGTTGCACGTCGCGTACATCGAGGAGAACAGGCCGACGGGCAGCACCGCCCGGGCCACCTCGCGGGCCACACCGGCGGCCAGCATCTCCTGGTAGGCCTCGTAGGCCTGCCGGTAGGAGTCCTCCATGACGCGGCCGGTGAGCTCCTGCTGGGCCGCGGTGCCCTCGACGAACTCGTACTTGCCGGGGCGGCCCTGCTGGACCAGCTTGCGGGAGTCTCCCGGTACGTAGAAGACCGGCTCCAGCTCCCTGTAGCGGCCGGATTCCTCGTTGTACGACCAGCCGACGCGGTGCCGCATGAACTCGCGGAACACGAAGATCGGGGCGCTGATGAAGAAGGTCATCGAGTTGTGCTCGAAGGGGCTGCCGTGCCGGTCCCGCATCAGATAGTTGATGAGGCCCTTGGAGCGCTCGGGGTCCTTCCGGAGCTCTTCGAGGGACTGTTCACCCGCCGTGGAGACTCGGGCCGCCCACAGCACGTCCGAGTCGCTCGCGCTGTGCTTCACCAGCTCGACGGTGACGTCGCTGCGGAAGCTCGGCTTGGGGTCTGAGGTGGGAGTGTCACTCACCGGCGGGGTCCTTCCATTTGCATCGCTCGGGCGGCGCCCACTCTACGGCGCGGCACCGACAACCAGGACCGGACGAACCGTCAGCAGAAAAGTTCTGCTTGTTCGTGGAAATCGGGCACCGATCGGCGGCTCCGGACGTCTGAATCAGTGGAACCAGAGTGGAACCGAAAGTCTCGTGATCCAAGGAGAAGTGCCCCTATGTTCCGCCGGCGAGAGGCCGTCCCGTTCGCATTCGTCGCTGACGCAGACCGCTTCCGTAGCAACATCGAACCGCCGCCCCGTCAACGCCCCAACACCTCCCAGCTGGCCGGCCGTGTGCTGGTCGGCCTGACCGTCGTCGCGGGCCTCGCAGGCTCGGTACTGTTCGGTCTGCCTGCTCTGGCAGCCGATCAGACGCCGGCACAGACACATCAGTCCGAAGCCGCGCACGACCACTGACTCGTCCGGACCCCTGGGGTGGTCGGGCGATGATCGCATCGGTAGCCTCACCGGGCACAGCCAATCGAGCGTGCTTGTGAGTGAGGATCAGTCGTGCCCCTGCCTTTCCTGACGGCCGACCGCGCGTTTGACGCAGCTGCCGAGAACGCCGACGACGTCGCGCTGCCGTTCGACGATCATGACCAGTGGCGCCGCCCCTACCGCCCAGGACCCTGGCGGGTCGGGGCGGCAGCTGTGCTTCTGCTGCTCGCCTCGTTCATCCTGCTGGCGGCGATGATCATCGCTTTCGCCGGCGCGGTGTCGGGTGCGGGCGTCACCCTCGTACTCGGCCTCGTGGTCGTCGGCTGCGCCCTGCGGCTGCTGCGGATGGGTACCTGGGTGAGCAGGCACGGAGTACGGCGGGTGGGCTTCTTCAAGACGGTCACCGTGCCCTGGGGCCGTACCGCGGCCGTACGCACGGTGCAGCAGCCGGTCCGCTGGCTGGGGCTGCCGCGCACGGTGCAGGGCGAGGCGCTCCTGCTCGTACAGCGGGACGGTCAGCAGCTTCCGCCGCTGCTCACCGACCACAGTGCCGACTTCCTGGCACGCCACGAGGCCTTCGACCGGGCAGCCGACACGGTCGAGGCGTGGGGTGCGGAGTACCGGCTCGGCTGAGCGGGCCGCCGGGATCGTCAGTCCGGCCGGGCGGATGTCCCCCGGCGACCCGCAGGCCCGTCAGATACTGACGGGCCTGCCCGCGTGCAGGGCGATGGCCCGCTGCATGGCCTTGCGGGCGCGCGGGGTGTCCCTGGCGTCCTGGTAGGCGACCGCGAGGCGGAACCAGCAGCGCCAGTCGTCCGGGCTGTCCTCGGTCTCCTCCTTGCGGCGGACGAAGACCGCGTCGGCCGAGTCGCGGTCGATCCGGCCGCTGGGCGTACGCACCAACTCGTCGACGGGCAGGCCGCCTTCGGCGTCCAGTTCGGCGGCGAGCCGGTTGGCCCGCCGGACGAACTGGGTGTTCTTCCAGAGGAACCAGATACCGATCAGCGGCAGGATCAGCACCGCCACGCCGAAGGTGACCGTGAGCAGCGTGCCGTTCTCGATGAGCAGCACGCCCCGGCTGCCGACCAGGACGAAGTAGAAGACCAGGACGGCGGCCGTGACGAGGTAGGTGATCTTTGCGCGCATCGGGTCAGCTCAGATCGAGGAAGTGTTCCAGGCCGACGGTGAGGCCGGGGGTGGTCACCACGCGGCGCGCGCCGAGCAGGATGCCCGGCATGAAGCTGCTGTGGTGCAGGGAGTCGTGGCGGATGGTGAGGGTCTCGCCCTCGCCGCCGAGGAGCACCTCCTGGTGGGCCAGGAGGCCGCGCAGCCGTACGGAGTGCACCGGGACGCCGTCGACGTCGGCGCCGCGGGCACCGTCCAGTGCGGTGCTCGTGGCGTCCGGCTGCGGGGCGCAGCCGGCCTTGTCGCGTGCGGCCGCGATGAGCTGAGCGGTGCGCTGCGCGGTGCCCGACGGGGCGTCCGCCTTGTTCGGGTGGTGCAGCTCGATCACTTCGACGGACTCGAAGAAGCGCGCTGCCGCCTGGGCGAACGTCATGGTCAGCACGGCGCCGATGGAAAAGTTCGGGGCGATGAGGACGCCGGTCTCCGGGGAGCCGGCGAGCCAGGAGCGGAGCTGCGCGAGGCGGTCGTCGGTCCAGCCCGTGGTGCCGACGACGCCGTGGATTCCGTTGCGTACGCAGAATTCCAGGTTGCCCATCACCGCGTCGGGGTGCGTCAGGTCGATGGCCACCTGGGCGCCGGACGCGGTGAGCGCGTCCAGCTCGTCGCCGCGGTCGAGGGCGGCGACCAGTTCCAGGTCTTCGGCGGCGTCGACGGACCGTGCGGCTTCGGAGCCGATACGGCCCCGGGAGCCGAGGACCGCGACGCGCAGCTTGCTGCTCATGCTTGCTCTTCCTTCATCGCTCGCGCTTCACGCGCCTTGGCTGACGCGTTTCACAGACGGTTGGGCTACAGGCGGTTCAGCTCAGGAGACCGCTTCGTGGAGGCGGTCGGCCTGCTTGTCCTTCAGCGGCCCGATCACCGACAGCGAGGGGCGCTGTCCCAATATGTCGTGAGCGACCGCGCGGACTTCGTCCGGGGTGACCGCGGTGATCCGCTCCAGCATCTCGTCGACCGACATCTGGGTGCCCCAGCACAGTTCGCTCTTGCCGATGCGGTTCATCAGCGCCCCGGTGTCCTCCAGACCGAGCACCGTGGAACCGGCGAGCTGGCCGACGGCGCGGCGGATCTCCTCGTCGGTCACGCCTTCGCTCGCGGCCCGGTCGAGCTCGTCCCGGCAGATCTTCAGGACGTCGTGGACCTGGTTGGGGCGGCAGCCCGCGTAGATGCCGAAGAGCCCGCAGTCGGCGAAGCCCGAGGTGTACGAGTACACGCTGTAGGCGAGGCCGCGCTTCTCCCGTACCTCCTGGAAGAGACGGGAGCTCATGCCGCCGCCGAGTGCGGTGTTGAGGACGCCGAGCGCCCAGCGCCGGTCGTCGGTCCTGGCCAGGCCCGGCATCCCGAGGACTATGTGCGCCTGCTCGGTCTTGCGGTTCAGCAGGTCGACGCCGCCCGCGGAGCGCAGGGTGCGGGAGCCGGTGCGCGGGTCCACCGGTACCGCGTCGGTCCTGGACAGCGCGCCCGCGCGCTCGAAGGCCTCGCTGACCTGGCGTACCACTGTGTCGTGGTCGATGTTGCCTGCGGCGGCGACGACGAGGTGCGTGGGGTCGTAGTGCTTCTTGTAGAAGCGGGCGATCTGGCTGCGGCTGAGCCCGTTGACGGTGTCGACGGTGCCGAGAACCGGGCGGCCGAGGGGGGTGTCGCCGAACATCGTCTGCGCGAAGAGGTCGTGCACGACGTCGCCGGGGTCGTCCTCGGTCATCGCGATCTCTTCGAGGATGACGCCGCGCTCGGCCTCGACGTCATCTGCGGTGATCAGCGAACCGGTCAGCATGTCGCAGACGACGTCTATGGCCAGCGGCAGATCGCTGTCCAGGACCCGCGCGTAGTAGCAGGTGTACTCCTTCGCCGTGAAGGCGTTCATCTCGCCGCCGACCTCGTCGATCGCGGCGGAGATGTCGAGGGCGCTGCGCTTCGCGGTGCCCTTGAAGAGGAGGTGTTCCAGGTAGTGGGTGGCTCCGTTGAGGGACGGCGTCTCGTCCCGGGATCCGACGTTCGCCCAGATCCCGAAAGTCGCCGAGCGCACTGAGGGGACGGTCTCGGTGACGATGCGCAGACCTCCAGGGAGGACGGTCCTGCGGACCGTGTCGCTGGACTGTGCTCCGGCGTGGCTCACGTTTCCGTCCTTGAATGCACTGCTGTTGTTCTCGTCCGTGAGGTGGCTCTGGGTACGGGCGACGGCCCGCGCCTCCGAAGAGGTGCGGGCCGTCGTCGCGGAACTACGGGACGTCACTTGTCGGCGTCGTCCTTCTTCTCGTCTTCTTCGCCCTCGATGACGGGGACGAGGGAGAGCTTGCCGCGGGAGTCGATCTCGCCGATCTCGACCTGGACCTTGGAGCCGACCGCGAGCACGTCCTCGACGTTCTCCACACGCTTGCCACCGGCGAGCTTGCGGATCTGCGAGATGTGCAGCAGGCCGTCCTTGCCCGGCATGAGCGACACGAACGCACCGAAGGTCGTGGTCTTGACGACCGTGCCCAGGTAACGCTCGCCGACCTCCGGCATGGTCGGGTTGGCGATCGAGTTGATCGTGGTGCGCGCGGCCTCGGCCTGCGAACCCTGCTGGGCACCGATGTAGATGGTGCCGTCATCCTCGATCGTGATGTCGGCGCCGGTGTCCTCCTGGATCTGGTTGATCATCTTGCCCTTGGGGCCGATGACCTCACCGATCTTGTCCACCGGGATCTTGACGGTGATGATCCGCGGGGCGTTCGGGGACATCTCGTCCGGGACGTCGATGGCCTCGTTCATCACGTCGAGGATGTGGAGGCGCGCGTCACGGGCCTGCTTCAGCGCGGCGGCCAGGACCGAGGCGGGGATGCCGTCGAGCTTGGTGTCGAGCTGGAGCGCGGTCACGAACTGCTTCGTGCCGGCGACCTTGAAGTCCATGTCGCCGTAGGCGTCCTCCGCACCGAGGATGTCGGTGAGGGCGACGTAGTGCGTCTTGCCGTCGATCTCCTGCGAGATGAGGCCCATGGCGATACCGGCGACGGCGGCCTTGAGGGGCACACCGGCGTTCAGCAGGGACATGGTGGAGGCGCAGACCGAACCCATGGACGTCGAGCCGTTGGAGCCCAGCGCCTCGGAGACCTGGCGGATCGCGTACGGGAACTCCTCGCGCGTCGGCAGCACCGGCACGATGGCGCGCTCGGCGAGCGCTCCGTGGCCGATCTCGCGGCGCTTGGGCGAGCCCACGCGGCCGGTCTCACCGACGGAGTACGGCGGGAAGTTGTAGTTGTGCATGTAGCGCTTGCGGGTCACCGGGGAGAGGGTGTCCAGCTGCTGCTCCATGCGGAGCATGTTGAGGGTGGTGACGCCCAGGATCTGGGTCTCACCACGCTCGAAGAGCGCCGAGCCGTGCACGCGCGGGATGGCCTCGACCTCGGCGGCGAGCGTACGGATGTCCGTGACGCCGCGGCCGTCGATGCGGACCTTGTCCTTGATGACGCGCTCACGCACGACGGACTTGGTCAGCGCGCGGTACGCGCCGGAGATCTCCTTCTCGCGGCCCTCGAACTTCGGGAGCAGCTTCTCGACGGCGATCTCCTTGACGCGGTCCAGCTCGGCCTCGCGCTCCTGCTTGCCGGCGATGGTGAGCGCCTTGGCGAGCTCGGTCCTGACCGCGGCGGTGAGCGCCTCCAGGACGTCGTCCTGGTAGTCGAGGAAGACCGGGAAGTCACCGGTGGGCTTGGCGGCCTTGGCGGCGAGGTCGGACTGGGCCTTGCAGAGCGCCTTGATGAAGGGCTTCGCGGCTTCCAGACCGGCGGCGACGACCTCTTCGGTCGGGGCCTCGGCGCCGTCCTTGACGAGCTGGATGGTCTTCTCGGTGGCCTCGGCCTCGACCATCATGATCGCGACATCGCCGTCGTCGAGCACGCGGCCCGCGACGACCATGTCGAAGACGGCGTCCTCGAGCTCGGTGTGCGTCGGGAAGGCGACCCACTGGCCCTTGATCAGAGCGACGCGGGTGCCGCCGATCGGGCCGGAGAAGGGCAGGCCGGCCAGCATCGTGGAGCAGGAGGCGGCGTTGATCGCGACCACGTCGTACAGGTGGTCGGGGTTGAGCGCCATGATCGTCTCGACGATCTGGATCTCGTTGCGCAGGCCCTTCTTGAAGGAGGGGCGCAGCGGCCGGTCGATCAGACGGCAGGTGAGGATCGCGTCCTCGGAGGGGCGGCCCTCGCGGCGGAAGAAGGAGCCGGGGATCTTGCCGGCCGCGTACTGCCGCTCCTCGACGTCCACCGTGAGGGGGAAGAAGTCGAGCTGGTCCTTGGGCTTCTTGGAAGCGCTGGTGGCCGACAGCACCATGGTGTCGTCGTCCAGGTACGCCACGGCGGAGCCGGCGGCCTGCTTGGCCAGGCGGCCCGTCTCGAAGCGGATGGTGCGGGTGCCGAAGGTTCCGTTGTCAATAACGGCCTCGGCGTAGTGGGTCTCGTTCTCCACTAGCGTTTTCTCCATACTCGTCGTCTTTCGTCCCCCAGCCCGTGTGGCGGGGAACGGGGCGGAGAAGCGCTCCATGGTTGCGGGGCCGGTCTTCGATCGAAGCACCCGGGTGATGTTTCCCGGGGGCCACTACCGAGGACCGGCGGCGGCTGGAGGGCGCTTCCCCTCGTTCGGTACTGCAGCATTCGGTACTGCGGTTCTACGTACTGCGGTGTTCCGTACTGCGGTATTCGGTACCGCAGCGTTCGGTACTGCCGTGCACACCCAGATTACTGAGCCCGGTCCGGGTTCCGCACGTACAGAGCCGCACGTACGGCAAAGGGAGCGGTCCCCAGGAAATGGGGCCCGCTCCCTCGCACAACGTTCTTACTTGGCGCCGCCGGCCGCACCGCGGCGGATGCCGAGGCGGTCGACCAGCGCACGGAAGCGCTGGATGTCCTTCTTGGCCAGGTACTGGAGAAGGCGGCGACGCTGGCCGACCAGGATCAGCAGACCCCGGCGGGAGTGGTGGTCGTGCTTGTGCATCTTGAGGTGCTCAGTCAGGTCCGAGATGCGGCGCGAGAGCATGGCGACCTGAACCTCGGGGGAACCGGTGTCGCCTTCCTTCTGGCCGAACTCGGTCATGATCTGCTTCTTCGTAGCGGCGTCGAGCGACACGCATACTCCTCGTGAGTCTTCAGGCCACCGAGTGCCCCAGGTCGAATACGCTGGGGAGCTTCCGTAACTCGGGAGGCGGGGATCCGCTGGGCGCAGCCTCCAGGTCATCCGGAGGCGCGTACACAGACGGCCGTCACACAGCGTATCAGCCTTTCCGAGTCGGCCGGCCCGTGCCCCGGCTCCCGCCCGTAGACCCGAATGGCTCAAGCCGCGCGCCACGCCACGCCGCCTCAGATCCCTGCGGCGTGAGCTGCGCCATGCTCCTGTGCTGTCCAGCCCGTCAGGGCGCGACCACAGCAGCAGGAGCACCGCAGTGACGACGAGGGCCACCGAGGATTCACCCACGTCCGATGACGATTACGACAGCGAGGTACCGGTACGCCGCAGGCGTCCCGGAAGCGTCATCGTCAGCTGGGCGACCACGACCGATCACAAGACGATCGGCACGATGTATCTGGCCACATCGTTCGCCTTCTTCTGCATCGGCGGCGTGATGGCGCTTCTGATGCGTGCCGAGCTGGCGCGGCCCGGTACGCAGATCGTGTCGAACGAGCAGTTCAACCAGGCGTTCACGATGCACGGCACGATCATGCTGCTGATGTTCGCGACGCCGCTGTTCATCGGCTTCACCAACTGGATCATGCCGTTGCAGATCGGGGCACCCGATGTGGCGTTCCCGCGGCTGAACCTCTTCGCCTACTGGCTGTATCTGCTGGGCGCACTGATCGTGATGGGCGGCTTCCTCACCCCGGACGGGGCTGCCGACTTCGGCTGGTTCGCGTACTCCCCGCTGACCAGCACGGTCCACTCCCCCGGGGTCGGCGCGGACCTGTGGATCATGGGGCTGGCCTTCCAGGGCTTCGGCACGATCCTCGGTTCGGTCAACTTCATCACCACGATCATCTGCATGCGCGCCCCCGGCATGACGATGTTCCGTATGCCGATCTTCGTGTGGAACGCACTGCTCACCGCTGTGCTGGTGCTGCTGGCCTTCCCCGTACTGGCCGCCGCGCTGCTCGTACTGGAGGCGGACCGGAAGTTCGGCGCCCATGTCTTCGACGCGGCCAACGGCGGGGCGCTGCTGTGGCAGCACCTCTTCTGGTTCTTCGGGCATCCGGAGGTGTACATCATCGCGCTGCCGTTCTTCGGGATCGTCACCGAGATCATTCCGGTGTTCTCCCGCAAGCCGGTCTTCGGTTACATCGGCCTGGTCGGGGCCACGATTTCGATCGCCGGTCTCTCGGTGACGGTGTGGGCCCACCACATGTTCGTCACCGGCGGTGTTCTCCTGCCGTTCTTCTCCTTCATGACCTTCCTGATCGCGGTGCCGACCGGTGTGAAGTTCTTCAACTGGATCGGCACGATGTGGAAGGGGTCGCTGTCCTTCGAGACGCCGATGCTCTGGGCCATCGGCTTCCTGGTCACGTTCCTCTTCGGTGGTCTGACCGGTGTCATCCTGGCCTCGCCCCCGATGGACTTCCATGTGTCCGACTCGTACTTCGTGGTCGCGCACTTCCATTACGTGGTGTTCGGGACCGTGGTCTTCGCGATGTTCGCCGGGTTCTATTTCTGGTGGCCGAAGTTCACGGGCAAGATGCTGGACGAGCGGCTCGGCAAGATCAACTTCTGGACGCTCTTCGTGGGCTTCCACGGCACGTTCCTGGTGCAGCACTGGCTGGGCGCGGAGGGTATGCCCCGGCGGTACGCGGACTACCTCGCCGCTGACGGCTTCACCACGCTGAACACCATTTCGAGCATCAGCTCCTTCCTGCTGGGGCTCTCGCTGCTGCCGTTCTTCTACAACGTCTGGAAGACCGCCAAGTACGGCAAGCCGGTCCTGGTCGACGACCCGTGGGGTTACGGCCGCTCGCTCGAATGGGCGACATCCTGCCCGCCGCCCCGGCACAACTTCACGACCCTCCCGAGGATCCGCTCCGAGGGCCCGGCATTCGACCTCCACTACCCCGCGGTCAACGCTCTCGAAGCAGCGGGGCACGCGGCGGCCACCTCCACCCCCTCCTCCTCCACGGGCACCGGGGACGAGTAGCACAGAGAGAGAAGAGGAGAAGAAGAAGCGAAGCGGAAGGGACGGCGAGGAGAAGGCGTGGCAACCGACGAGGACACCGCGCGCGGTCTCGTGCGGATCGAGGGGTACCTGCTGTGGAGCGCGGAACTGGAGGAGGCCCGGCGGCAGGCTGCCCACTTCGCCGGCCAGCTGCCCTGGCTGACAACCGCCCAGCGGGACGATGTGGAACGCGTCTACACCGCCGACCGGGTGGCCGTCTCCCGGGCCGTGCTCGTACGGATCTCCGACCGGGCGGCCGAGCTGCGCGGCGAGTACACCGCGCGCTATGAGCAGTTGAAGCGGCGCTGCGTGTCGGTGACGGTGATGGCCGTCGGTGCGGTGAGCGGCACGTATACGGCGATCGCGCTGCTCAGCCGGTGACCCGGCAGCGCCCTCTGCCGTCCCGGATCCGCGTCGTCCGGAACCCATGAGCGGGACCGGTCCCGCCAAGTAGGGTGAGCGAACAGCTTGTTCGTACGTGGTGAAGGGACCGGGCAGCCATGGCTGACGCACACGACAAGGACCGCAAGGAACGCGAGAAGGAAGAGCTCTACGCCCTCGACATCTCCGGTGTCGAGTGGCAGGGCGCGCCCGGCACCTCGGAGCACGAGGAGCGGGTCGAGATCGCGTATCTGCCGGACGGGGCTGTGGCCATGAGGTCGTCCGTCGACCACGGAACAGTGCTGCGTTACACGGAAGCGGAATGGCGCGCCTTCGTGCTGGGCGCCCGCGACGGCGAATTCGACCTGGAGCCCGCACCGCACAACGGCGGGACCACGAGCGCCGCGGAGTAGGCAGGGGCCGGGGGCGACCGCGACGGACGATTTTGGGCGGCTTTTGGCCCCTTCCTTCCGTTATGACCGATGCCTTGTGGCGCAACAGGGCCTGCTTCGGGCGCCCCTTGACGTAAAGGTCACGCCCGACGGGGCACTCCGTCATGCCGTGCCGGTACGAATGGTGATTAGGCTGGGACGGGGGCACGGGCGAGAACCCGCAAACGGGGTGTTCGCGTCCTCACGGGGAGAGCCAGGCGGATCGGACGACAACGGTCGCCCCCCATCCACTACGGCACGAGGGTGCTAGAGCACACCAGCGGGAGGCATTGTGAACAGCGATCGGGACGAGATTCGCGGGGGACCGAACACACCCGTCGACGATCAGTCCGACGCGGATCCCGCCGAGACGGGTGAGTTCACCATCGACTACACCCCTCCCGCCTGGTACACGCAGAACGCTTCGGACGCTCAGGCCAAGGAGCCGGCACCGGCCGCTCCCACTTCCCCGCCGCCCGCTCCGCCGGCGCCTCGGCCCGAGGTGCCTCAGGTGCCTCAGGTGCCTCAGGTGCCTCAGGTGCAGCCCACCGGTCCTGTCGGTGGGCCCGCGGCTGTGCCGGGGCTGCCGCTGACGGGTGGGTTCCAGCCGAACTGGAGCCCGACGCCGGCCGCTGCGGAGAAGGAAGAGCCGGAGACCGAAGCACCGGAGACGGGGACCGGACGTCCAGCGGATCCGGATACTGACGCGGCGCCAGGAGCGGACGCGGTGTCCGGGCGGGACCTGATGCGCGGATCGGACGAGGTTCACGAGCCCGGACAGGAGCCGGAGTCCGGGACCGATACGGAATCCACCCCGAAGTCGTACGGTGATTCCGCGTCCGATGCGGGAGATGAGCCCGAGCCCGCGTCCGAGCCCATCGCACCGGTCGTCCAGGACCAGGAACCGGCAGCGGAACCGGCCCCCAAGGCTGCGCACGAGAAGGCAGCCGAGGCGTTCGGTGGGGGTGAGGTGGAGAGCGCGGCCACCATGAAGTTCTCCCCCGCCGCGCTGAAGCGTGAGTTCGAGAAGCTCGAAGCGGCCGCGAAGGCCGCACGGGAGCGGCCCGAGGCGCCTCCGGCCACCGGGCAGGAGAGCACCCCGCCCGCCCCCGCTCCGACGGCCGGAACGTCCAGCGGGTCTTCCGCTCCCTACCGGTCCGACGCGTTCGCGGATGTCGCCGCCTCGTTCGACCTGCCCGGCACTCCGCGCGGCGCTGACAGCCGGAGTGGCTTCGGGTCGGAGTCCGGAGCGGCGGCCGGGCCCGCCGGAGAGCCCGTCGACGCCGTACCCGCGCCCACCGATGCGGTCGAGGACGCGGTGCCGCCGCACGTTCCGGACGACCCGGAGCCGCAGGACGCGCCTCCCGCGCCCGCCCAGCCCTGGGCGCCCGCGCCTTCCGCGTCGCCGCAGAGTGAACTGCCGCCGCTGCCGCCCGCGTTCCAGCCCGCCGCGCCGCCGCCCGCTCCGCAGTGGCCGGTGAGCACGCCGAGCGCCGACCAGTCGCAGGCGTACCCGGGGCCGCCCCAGCCGCAGCCCCAGGGTCCGCCCGCGGTCGGTCCGGTGGCTCCCCCGGCCCAGCCGTCCTGGCCCGCGCAGACCGCCCAGCCGGCCGGCGATCAGGGTGGTTACGGATTCCCGCGGACCCCCGGGCCTGCCGCCCCTCAGCAGGTACAGCAGCCCCAGCAGCAGACGCCGGGCGCACCTCCCCCGGCTCAGGTTCCGCAGGGACAGGACGGTTACGGATTCCCGCAGCCCGCCCCCAGCCTCCCCGCGCCCCAGCAGCCTGGTTACGGGTTCCCGCAGCAGCCGCTGCCGCCCCAGGCACCTCAGACGCCCCAGACACCTCAGCCTCCGCACAGCGGATATGGGTTCCCGCAGCAGCAGGCGCCGCAGGGACAGGACGGTTACGGATTCCCGCAGCCGGCCCCCAGCCTCCCCGCAGCCCAGCAGCCACAGGCACCCCAGGCGCAACAGCCCCAGCAGCAGCCCGAATCCGGCTACGGCTTCCCACAGCCCGGTGCCCCTGCCCCGAACCTCCCCGCGCAGCAGAACCCGCAGGCCCAGGACCCCCAGCAGGCTCAGCAGCCCGGCGCCCCCGTCGACCCCCGCACCGGAGCCGGGTGGCCGCAGCCCGTTGCCCATGATCAGCGGGAGCGTTCCGTTCCCGGTGCGCCGCTGGGGTACACGGCGGCCGTCGAGCTGTCCTCCGACCGGCTGATCCGCAACAAGCAGAAGACGAAGAGCAGTCGCAGCGGTCCGGCCGGTGCTTCGCGCTTCAAGATCGGCGGCAAGAAGGAGGAGGCCGAGCGGCAGCGCAAGCTCGAACTCATCCGGACGCCGGTCCTCTCCTGCTACCGGATCGCCGTCATCAGCCTCAAGGGCGGCGTCGGCAAGACCACCACGACGACCGCACTGGGCGCCACGCTCGCCACCGAACGGCAGGACAAGATCCTGGCGATCGACGCCAACCCGGACGCGGGAACGCTCGGCAGGCGGGTACGGCGTGAGACCGGGGCCACCATCCGTGACCTGGTCCAGGCGATCCCGTACCTCAACTCGTACATGGACATCCGCCGGTTCACCTCGCAGGCGCCCTCCGGTCTGGAGATCATCGCCAACGACGTGGACCCCGCCGTCTCCACCACGTTCAACGACGAGGACTACCGTCGGGCCATCGACGTCCTGGGCAAGCAGTACCCGGTCATCCTGACCGACTCCGGTACGGGGCTGCTCTACAGCGCGATGCGGGGCGTACTCGACCTCGCCGACCAGCTGATCATCGTCTCCACCCCGTCCGTCGACGGCGCCTCCAGTGCGAGCACCACGCTCGACTGGCTCTCGGCGCACGGCTATTCGGAGCTGGTCGCCCGGTCGCTCACCGTGATCTCGGGGGTCCGCGAGACCGGCAAGATGATCAAGGTCGACGACATCGTGCAGCACTTCGAGACCCGCTGCCGTGCGGTTGTCGTCGTGCCGTTCGACGAGCACCTGTCGGCGGGCGCCGAGGTCGACCTGGACATGATGCGGCCGAAGACCCGCGAGGCGTACTTCAACCTCTCCGCCCTGGTCGCCGAGGACTTCCAACGCGCCCAGCAGGCACAGGGGTTGTGGACCGGCAGCGGCCAGGCCCCGCCTCCGCACATGGCCCCGCCGATGCCCGGCCGGCAGCAGCCGTACCCGCCCCAGGGACCGCAGGCACCTCAAGGACCGCAGCAGCCCTACGGAGGTCAGCAGCCTCCGCAGGGCCAGCCTCCGCAGCAGCCCTATCCGCCGCAGCAAGGGGGCTGGCAGCAGCAGCAGCCGGGGCAGCCAGGCCAGCCGGGGCAGGGCCAGCAGAGCCAGGGGCATCCGGGACAGCCCGGCCAGCCTCCCCCGCAGGGGCAGCCCTGGCAGCAGCAGCCGGGACAGCCGCTCCCCCAGCCGCCGCAGCAGGGAACCCCGGTCCAGCCAGGTCAGCCCGGTCAGCCGGAGTTGCAGGGGCCCGTGCCGCCCGCCGGATGGCCTCAGCAGCAGCCCCCGCAGGCACCGCCGGCCCCTCAGCAGTAAGGCGATAAGGGTATAGACCACTGAAGGCCCACACCGTGCGAACGGTGTGGGCCTTCAGACATTTGTGCAGACCAGGCACGGTCTTGACGACCGTTGACATGTCTAAACCACCGCTGATAGACCTTCGCTTCACCAGCTGGCGACTCCATGATTCACCCTGACGCGAGGTCAACGCCCATGGACAGAAGAGTTCCGACCGGCACAATCCAGCACCGATCCCGTTCCCGTCTGCTTCTGGCCACCGGTGCGACCGCCTTCGCCCTGGTGGCCGCCGCCGCGACCCCGCTGAACCCGGCCCCCCAACAGGCTCACGCCGCAACAGCCAAGGCAGCTTCCGCCGCTGACGCCGACTCAGGCTCCGGCTCCGGCTCCGGCTCCGGTGGCAAGAAGGTCCTCACCGTCGCCGTCAATCAGAGCGTCGACTCGATGAGTCCGTTCCTCGCCACGCGTCTGGTGTCCACCACCGCGCTGCGCCTGATGTACGACTACCTGACCAACTACGACGTCAAGGACGGCCACACCGTCCCGGGCCTCGCCACCGCGTGGAAGCCGTCGGCCGACAAGCTGACGTGGACCTTCACCATCCGTAAGAACTCCAAGTGGTCCGACGGGCAGCAGGCCACCGCCGACGACGCGGCCTGGACGTTCAACAAGATGATGACGGACGGCGCGGCCGCCACCGCCAACGGCAGCTTCACCGCGAACTTCAAGAAGGTCACGGCCCCCGATCCGCAGACGCTGGTCGTGCAGCTGAAGAAGCCTCAGGCCACGATGACCGCGCTCGACGTGCCGATCGTGCCCAAGCACGTCTGGGAGAGCGTCAAGGACGTCTCGAAGTTCAACAACGACAAGCAGTTCCCGGTCGTCGGCAACGGCCCCTTCATCCTGACCGACTACAAGGTCGACCAGTATCTGAAATTCAAGCCGAACAGGACGTTCTGGCGGGGCACCCCGAAGTTCGACGAGCTGGACTTCAAGTACTACAAGGACAACGACGCCGCCGTAGCCGCCCTGGAGAAGGGTGAGGTCTCCTTCGTCCAGGGTCTCACCCCGGCTCAGGCCGCAGCCCTGAAGACCGAGAAGAACATCAAGGTCAACGACGCCCCCGGCCGCCGCTTCTACGCGCTCGCCACCAACCCGGGCGCCAAGGCCAGGAACGGCCAGAAGATCGGCAACGGCAACCCGGCCCTGCTCGACCCCCGGGTCCGCCGGGCGCTGTTCGCCGCGACCGACACCAAGACCATCATCGACAAGGTCTTCCAGGGCCATGCCGTCCAGGGCGCCGGCTATATCCCGCCGCGCTTCTCCAGCTACTTCTGGAAGCCGTCCGCGAGCCAGCAGATCGCCTACGACCCCGCCAAGGCCGCGACCCTGCTGGACCAGGCGGGCTACAAGAAGAACGGCAGCGGCCAGCGCGTCGGCAAGGACGGCAAGCCGCTCAGCTTCCGGCTGCTCTGCCACGCCACCGACCCGAACGACAAGGCCATCGGCCAGTACATGAAGGAGTGGTGGGGGAAGCTGGGCATCGGGCTCCGGATGAGCTGTCTGGACAACGTCTCCGACCCCTGGCTGGCCGGCCAGTACGACCTGGCCTTCGACGGGTACTCGGTCAATCCCGACCCGGACTACGTCCTCTCCATCCACACCTGCGCGGCGCTGCCCGCCACGCCCAAGGACACCGGTTCCACCGACAACTTCATCTGCGACAAGAAGTTCGACGGCCTCTACGCCCAGCAGGCCGCCGAGTACGACCCGGCCAAACGGGCCGATCTGGTGAAGCAGATGGAGTCACGTCTGTACGACACCGGGTACATGAATGTCATGGCCTATCCGAACGCGGTCGAGGCGTACCGTACCGACCAGATCAAGTCCATCGACACGATGCCCCAGGCGGCGGGCAACATCTGGGGCCAGGACGGCTACTGGAGCTGGTGGTCGGCGGTCCCCGCCGATCACAGCGCCTCGAAGTCGTCGGGTTCCTCGACGGGGCTCATCATCGGCATCGTGGCAGCAGTCATCGTCATCGGGCTCGGAGGCTTCGTCGCCCTGCGCCGCCGTTCCACCGCGGAAGACCGTGAATAACCCATGAGCGCTGCTAGCACCACTCCGCTCGCGGAGGGTGCGGCCGACGGCCCGGTCCAGGTCAAGACCGGGCCGTCCGGCCCCCGCACCCGTAACGCGACCGCGTATCTGCTGTACGTCGCGGGCAAGCTGGGCGGCGCGGCCGTCTCGCTGTTCGCCGTCCTGGTCACCAGCTTCTTCCTGTTCCGGATCATCCCGGGCGACCCGGTCCGTACGATGACGCACGGCCGCCCGGTCACCCATGGACAGCTGCTCGCCCTGCGCAGGCAGATGGGGCTCGATCTGCCGGTCTGGCAGCAGTTCACCCAGTACTGCACCAAGGCGCTCAGTGGCGATCTGGGGACCTCGTACCAGTTCCACGCCCCCGTCGGCCAGCTGATCGCGCAGAAACTGCCCGCGACACTGCTGCTCACCGGTGTCGCCGTGGTGATCTACTCGGCGCTCGGCCTGTGGCTCGGCACCCGCTCCGCGTGGGGGCACGGCGGGCTCGGCGACCGGCTCTCGACCGGGGTGGCGCTGACCCTGTGGTCGGTGCCCGCCTTCTGGCTCGGGCTGCTGCTGATCATCGTGTTCTCGGTGGGCATCGGTCCGATCCCCGGAATGTTCCCGACCGGCGGCATGGAGTCCGGCGGTCTGTCCGGCTTCGCGTACGTCACCGATGTGGCGCACCACATGGTGCTGCCGGTCATCACCCTCGTAGCGGTCGGTTACGCGCAGACCCTCCTGGTGATGCGCTCCTCGCTGCTGGACGAGATGGGCAGCGACTATCTGACGACGGCGCGGGCCAAGGGACTGCGCGACGTTCTCGTGCGCCGCCGGCACGCCGTGCCCAACGCCATGCTGCCGACCATGACCATGATCTTCATCAACTTCGGGCATGTGGCGGCCGGCTCGATCCTGGTCGAGACGGTCTTCTCCTGGCCCGGCGTCGGCGGTCTCTTCTACTCGGCGCTGAGCGTGCCCGATCTGCCGCTGGTGCAGGGGCTGTTCGTGGTCTTCGCGGGCGCGATGATCGTGATGAACCTGCTCGCCGATCTGCTCTATCCGCTGCTCGATCCCAGGGTGGGCCGATGACGACCGCACAACCGACGGCGGGCTCGCTCGCCCGGGCCAGGCAGCGCGACTCGCTGGCCCGCTTCTGGCAGCAGTACCGCACCCACCGGGCCGGGGTCTTCGGGCTGGCCGGTCTCGTCCTCATCGCGGCGATCGCGCTGGCCGCGCCTCTGCTGGTCGGCAGCGATGTGCAGAGTGTGACGAAGGCGCCCGGTTCGGCGCTGGAGGATCCGAGCGGAAGGTTCCCCCTCGGCACCGACCAGTTCGGGCGGTCCGTGCTCGCCCTGCTGGTCTGGGGCGCCCGGATCTCGCTCACCGTGGGGCTGCTGGCCGCCGCCCTCTCGGTGGCCATCGGCACCCTGGTCGGGATCATCGCGGGCCACTTCGGCGGCTGGTTCGCGACGGTGCTGATGCGGATCACCGACTGGTTCCTGGTGATGCCGACCCTGGTGCTGGCCATCGTGCTGGCGACCGTGCTCGACCACTCGGTCTGGACGGTGATCCTGGCGATCGGCGTCACCAGCTGGCCGACCACGGCGCGGCTCGTACGGGCGCAGACCATCGCCGTGGAGTCCCGTCCGTACATCGAGCGCGCCAGGGCGCTCGGCGGCGGCCACGGCCATGTGATGACCCGGCACGTGCTGCCCAATGTGGTGCCGCTGGTGCTCGCGCAGACCACGCTGGGCATCTCGGCCGCCATCCTCACCGAGGCGACCCTGGCCTTCCTCGGACTCGGCGACCCGACGGTGATCTCCTGGGGCGGGATGCTCCAGGACGCCCGCGAGGCAGGCGCGGTGTCATCGGGGCACTTCTGGTATCTGGCGCCCCCCGGTATCGCCATCGCGCTCGTCGCGCTCTCCTTCACCCTCTGCGGCCGGGCCGTGGAGGCTGTGCTCAACCCGAAGCTGGGGGTGGGACGTTGAGCCTCCTCGAAATCAAGGACCTGCACGTGACCTACGGGTCAGGGGCGTCCGCCGTGCCCGCCGTGCGCGGGGTGGACCTCACCGTCGGCGCCGGGCAGAAGCTCGGGATCGCCGGTGAGTCGGGGTGCGGAAAGTCGACCCTTGCGCTGGCGCTGCTGCGGCTGCTGCCCGCTTCGGCGACGCTGAGCGGCGAGATCCTGCTCGACGGCGAGGACGTCCTCACCATGAAGTGGGGGCGGCTGCGGGCCGTCCGGTGGGCGGGCACCTCGATCGTCTTCCAGGGCGCGATGCACTCCCTCAACGCGGTGCACCGGATCGGCGACCAGATCGCGGAACCGCTGCTCGTGCACCACCAGGCGACCCCGGCCGCGGCCCGCGCACGCGCCCGCGAGCTGCTGGAGCAGGTCGGGCTGCCAGCGGACCGGGCGGAGGCCTATCCGCACGAACTCTCCGGCGGGCAGCGGCAGCGCGTGATGATCGCGATGGCGCTGGCCTGCGGCCCGCAGGTGATCGTCGCGGACGAGCCGACCACCGCGCTCGACGTGATGATCCAGGCCCAGATCCTGCGGCTGATCGAGCAGTTGGTCGCGGACCAGGACATCAGCCTGCTGATGATCAGCCATGACCTGGCGGTGCTCGCCGACACCTGCGACCGGCTGGCCGTGATGTACGCGGGCCGGGTGGTCGAGGAGGGCCCGGCGCAGCAGGTCTTCACCGCTGCGGCGCACCCGTACAGCACCGCGCTGTCCGGGGCCTTCCCGCGCATTGGCGACCCCGCGTCCCGGCGTGCCCCGCGCGGGCTGCCCGGTGACCCGCCGGACCCGGCCGCGCTGCCGTCGGGCTGTACGTTCCATCCGCGCTGCCCGGTGGCCCTGGACGAGTGCGCGACCAGCGGGCAGGAGCTGCGGGACGCCGGGCCGGGGCGGCAGGCGGCCTGTCTGCTCGTGAAGCCGGGCACCGGCGCGGTCGCGGTCGCGGAGCCCGGTGACGGCGCGGTCGCCGCGCCGGGTGACGGCTCCGTCGCGGACCCCGGCGCCGAGGAAGCAAGGAGCACCTCATGACCACCCCTCCCCTGCTCAGCACCACCGCGCTGGAGGTCGCCTTCCCCGGCAGGCGCGGCGCCTCCCCGGCGCGCGCCGTCGACGGGGTGGACCTCCACATCGGGCCCGGCGAGATCGTGGCCCTGGTCGGCGAGTCGGGGTGCGGCAAGACGACGCTCGCCCGCTCGCTGCTGGGACTCGTACGGCCGACGTCCGGTGAGGTCGCCTTCGCGGGCGAGCCGCTGGACCTCTCCGCCCGCGCCCTCAAGGCGTACCGAAAGCGCGTCCAGCTGGTGCTCCAGGACCCGAGCGGTTCGCTCAACCCGCGGCACACCGTGTACGAGGCGGTGGCCGAGGGCCTGCGGATCCACGGGTTCACGGGCGACGAGCGGGCCAAGGTGTCCGAGGCGCTCTCCCGGGCGGGGCTGCGGCCCCCCGAGCGGTTCTTCCTGAAGTATCCGCACGAGCTGTCGGGCGGTCAGCGCCAGCGGGTGGTGATCGCGGGGGCGCTGGTGCTCGATCCCGAACTGATCGTGGCGGACGAGCCGGTGGCGTCGCTGGACGCGTCGGTGCGCGGTGAGATCCTCGCTCTGCTGCTGCGGCTGCGGGACGAGCTGGGTCTCTCGGCCCTGGTCGTCACCCACGATCTGGGGCTCGCGTGGAACATCGCCGACCGGGTCGCGGTGATGTATCTCGGCCGGATCGTGGAGATGGGTGACGTGGACCGGATCCTCACGGCGCCCCAACACCCGTACACCCAGGCGCTGTTGTCGGTGATGCCGGACGCCCCGACCGATCCGGTGGTACTCACCGGTGAGCCGCCGGACCCGTCCAGGGTGCCGTCCGGGTGCCGGTTCCACGCCCGCTGCCACATCCTCGCCTCGGGCGAAGCGGAGCGTGCGGGGGTCGCCGACGCCTGCCGTACGAAGGACCTGCCGGTGCTGGCGGGCGGCGGGGCGGACGCGGTGGCGTGCCACTGGGCCGCGGCGCCGAAGTCAGCGGGGACCGTGCCGGCCTCCTGAGGCGGCGCCTCGCTCTCGGGGCGGTGTTCCTGGGAGCGGCCTCCCGAGACGGTGCGCCCGAAGCGGTGCGCCGGTGCGGTCACGGAGCTGTCCGCACCGGGGCCCCGGGCGCCGGGGGCCCCGCCCGCAGCCCCGGTACCAGGGCCAGCGATACGGCGACGGACGCCGCGGCCATCACCGCCATGGCCGTCGCGGCAGACGTGTGCTGGGCCACTGCGCCGGCCAGCGCGGCCCCCACACCCTGGAGTGTGAGCATCCCCGAGGTGTGCAGGCCGAGCGACTGGCCCTGGATGTCGTCCGGCGTCAGCTCCACCAGACGCTCCATCAGGACCAGGCCCGCCCCGTACCCGACCGAGGCGAGCACGATGGCGGCCACCGCGAGCGGCAGCCCCGGCCGCACCGCGAACAGCAGATAGGGCGCGGCGAGGAGGAGCAGCAGCGGGGTGGCGAGCCGGGGCCGCCGGCGGGGCGGCACGAGCCGGCCGACTGCCACGTCCCCGGCCAGCATCCCGGACGCGGCGGCCGCGAGCAGCAGCCCCGCGTGCCCGGGCGCGTACGGCACGAAGACCGACTCGCAGCCGACGATCAGCCCGTTGGGCACCCAGAGTGCGAGGTAGACGTACCGGCGCGGCGCGGACGACCAGATGAGCCGGTTGACGCGCCAGGTCTCCCGGACCGAGGGGCGGCCGGACGACCGGGCCGGCCGGCTGCTCAGCCCGCCGAGGGCGACGGCCCCGGCGGTCAGGGAGAGAGCGGCGGCGACGAACAGAGCGCCGCGCGGGGACAGTGCGGCGACGAGTACACCGCCCACCGCGAATCCGGCGATCTGCATGACCCCGGCGGACATGTTGAATGCCGAACGCCCCAGGACGTACGCCTCCTTGGGGAGGATCTCGGCCAGCAGGCCGTACCGCACTCCGCCGCCCACCGAGCCGGCCAGGCCGAGGCCGAACAGCACCGCGAAGGTGGCGGGGACCGGCAGCCCCGGGAGCGCGAGGACAGCGGTGCCCGCGGCGGCGATCACCGCGAGGCCGGTCTCCGCGGCCCGGGGCGGCAGCCGGTCGGCGGCGGAGAGCAGCGCCACCGCGCCGACGGCCTGGGCGAAGGAGCCGCCGAACATGCTCAGCGCGGCCAGCAGCGGTGAGTGGGTGGAGGAGAAGACCAGCGAGGCCAGTGCGATGCCGCTGACGGTCGTCCCCACACCCAGGAGCGAGACGGAGACGAAGAGCGGCGTGAACTCCGGTGCTCCGAAGAGCTGTCGGTAGGTGCGCATGCGCCGGATTCTGACCGGGCGCCGGGGCCGGAGGTTAATCTTTCGCCGGGGGGCGAAACATGGGGCTGTGGCTCATCGACGCGGACACGCTGGCGCGCAGCCGGTTTGTGATCTCCCAGTTCAGCGAGGCTTTCGCCTGTCTGATGATGCTGGAGTCCGGGCAGACCGGGCATCCCGGTGAGCGGTCCTGGCTGGCCGTGCACCGGCCCGCCTACCGGGAGTTGCTGGACGCCGATCCGGTGACCCGGCTGCTGGTACGGACCGGTCTGCGGCCGCACTGGATCGCCGACTTCCTGTCTCCCACGCCAACGGCCGATGCCGGGTCGGACTTCCACCGCGAGCTGGCCCGGGTCCGCGCCACCCCGCCGGCCGGCGCCCGGCGCGATCTGGCCTTCGGGGTGGGCGGCCGGCTGCCCGCCGCCCTGGACCGGGACGATCTGCCGGACCGCGCGGCCGACTTGCTGGAGTGGGTGTGGACGGAGACCGTGCTGCCGTACTGGCCCCGGCGGCGGCGCCTCTTCGAGGCGGACATCCTGGCGCGCACCCGGCTGCTCACCAAGGGCGGCTGGGCTGCAGCGCTCGACGACATCCGGCCGGGGATGCGCTGGCTGGGCGACGGACGGCTGCGGGTCAACCACGGTGCCTATGAGCCGCAGGAGGTCTCGGGCGGGCAGCTGCTGTTCGTGCCGGCGAGCGGGCGCAGCGGCTGGGTCTCGTGGGAGGGTCCGTACCGCTTCTCCGCCGTCTACCCCTGTACGGGCCAGCTGTCGGAGCCGCCGCGGACGGCCGCGGCCGAGGCGCTCGGGAGACTACTGGGCAGCGGCCGGGCGGGGGTTCTGCTGCTGCTGGACAGCCCGAAGAGCACCACGCAGCTGGTCGCGCTCTCGGGCCAGGCCCTGGGGTCGGTCGGCCGCCATCTCAAGGTCCTGCTGGACGCCGGTCTGGTGTTCAGACGGCGGGCCGGGCGGTCGGTGCTCTACTGCCGGACGGCGGCCGGGGATGTGCTGGTGGCGGCGCAGGGCTGAAGGGCCCCGGCCGGGGTGCCCGCCGTCAGTGCGACTCGTACGCCTCGATCAGCGTCCGGCAGCGCTTCACGTCGTCCGCCATGGCCACGAGCAGGGCGTCGATCGAGTCGAACTTCTCCATGCCGCGCACATAGGCGAGGAAGTCGACGGCGACGTGCATGCCGTACAGGTCGAGGCCGACGCGGTCGATGGCGTACGCCTCGACGGTGCGCTCGCTGCCGTCGAACTGGGGGTTGCTGCCCACCGAGATCGCCGCGGGCATCCGTTCGCCGTCCGCGGTCAGCCACCCCGCGTACACCCCGTCCACCGGGACCGCGGTGTGCGGCAGCGTCTCGACGTTCGCCGTGGGGAACCCCAGCTCGCGGCCGCGCTGTGCGCCACGGACCACCACGCCCTCGACGCGGTGCGGGCGGCCCAGGATCTCGGCCGCGCCCGTCATGTCGCCCTCGGCGACCAGCCGGCGGGTCAGGGTGGACGAGAACGGTTCGCCGCCGCCCGCCTCCCCGCTCACCGAGAGGTCGATGATGTCGACCTCGTAGTCGTATGTCGCGCCCAGCTCGGTGAGGAAACCGACGTTTCCGGCCGCCTTGTGGCCGAAGCGGAAGTTGGGGCCCTCGATGACGGCGCGCGCGTGCAACTTGTCGACCAGGACCTTCACGATGAAGTCGGCGGGCGACAGCTTCGAGAACTCGGTCGTGAAGGGGAGGATCAGCTGCGCGTCCACGCCCAGCTCCGCCATCAGCTCGGCACGGCGGTGGTGCGGTGCGAGCAGCGGCGGGTGGCTGCCGGGGCGCACGACCTCGCTGGGATGCGGGTCGAAAGTGACGACCACGGAGGGAACGCCCAGCTCACGCGCGCGCCGCACGGCCCGCCCGATGATCAGCTGGTGGCCGCGGTGCACCCCGTCGTAGGAGCCGATGGTGACGACGCTGCGTCCCCAGTCCTGGGGAATGTCCTCCAAGCCACGCCAGCGCTGCACTGAGACCGCTCCTCGCCCGAACCCGTGTACATGATCAATGCCCTGCAGTTACGCAGGTCTAAGACTGCCATGTCCGGCGCTCGCGGCGTGCATCGGCATCGGGGCGCCCAGCTCGCCGACCGTGAGGCGGGCCTCCTGGCCGACGACGACGGCCCACTCCTGGGGTGCGCAGGCCAGCCAGTCGGCGAGCTGTCCCGCGAAGACGGGCCACTGTGCGGACAGTTCCACCAGGAGCCGGTCGAGTACGGCCGCACCGTCGGGCGTACGGGCCAGCAGCAGTCCGGCGCGGTGGACCAGATCGCGGGTCCGGGGCTCCGCGCGGCGGCCGGCCCCGTGCGCCGCGGCCCGCACCAGGGCCTCAAGCACGGCCAGACCGTCCCTGGCCTCGTACCGCTCGTACTCCAGGAGTACGTCGAGCAGCTCGGCCCGCATCGCGCGCGAGCCCTGGCCCCCCGGCGCGGCGAGCACCCGGGCGAGCACCGCGCGCACGGAGCTCGGGCGGCCCCGCAGCAGGCCGGTGACCAGCGGGAAGATGATGGCGCGGGCGGCCGGGCCGTCCTCCAGGCGGCGGTCGACGAACGCGGCGGCGTGCGCGGCCCCCGCCGGGTGGCGGTCGATGTACTCGTGGACGAGCGCGGCGGCGCGGCGGGCCGGGGCGGGGGTGCTGATCCCGGCGAGCGCGTTCAGCACCGGGCCCGCGGTGTCCGGCCGCGTCCGCAGGACGGCTTCGAAGGCGGCGAACACCGGCTCGGGGTGGGTGGGCAGGGCGGCGGCGAGCGCCGCGGCGGGCAGCTGCGTCCCGCCGGACTCGAACAGGGCCAGGGCACGCGGCAGATGCCGGGCACGGGTGTGCGGGTCGCCGACGAGCAGGGCCAGGGCGTGGCCGTGCAGCCCGCTGTCCTCGGGGCGGGCGAGCAGGGCCAGTGCGGCATACCGCAGCAGCTCACGATCGGCTCCGGTCCTGGCGTGTACGGCGGCGCGCGTGGCCTGGCGGGCTGCGGCCGCCCGGCGCTCGGGCCGGTCGTCGTGCGCCCAGCGGTCCACGGCGCGGCAGAGCGCGGACGTCTCGTCCTCGGCGAGCGCGGCGAGCAGTTCGTCGGCGCGGGGGTGGTCGGTGGCGGCGAGCGCTTCGGCGAGGTCGTCGACGGCCAGTCCGCGCCGGGTGTACAGCAGCGCCTGCGCGGCCCCCGCGACGGTGGGCCGCAGCTCGGCGCCGTCGTCGGACGGCAGCAGCCGCTCGTCGCCGAACCAGCGGCACAGCAGGGGCTGTACGGTCCTGGGCTCGGCGGCGAGCCGCCGGGCGGCGGCGTCCAGATAGCGGTCGGCGGTCCGCGCGCCGGGGACTCCGTCGGCGGGCACCAGCCGGCGCAGCATGTCGAGGCGTTGGCTCTCGCCGAGCCGCAGCCGCTCCCAGAACGCGCTGTCGAAGATGCGGAAGCCGCCGAGCCCGCGCGGTCCGCCCGCGCGGACCGACAGCAGGGTGATCCGGTCGGCGAGGACGCGCAGTACGCCGATGTACGGGCGGGCGTCGGGCACACGGAGCAGCACATCGGCGAGCAGCCGCGCGGCCCACCACTCCGGGTCGGCGAGCAGCGCGGGCTCCGCCGTGGTGCCCGCCTCCCGGCTCGGCCGCGGCACGCGGGGCTCCGCGGGCACGTCCTGCATCCGGTCCAGGGCCTCGATCAACTCGCGCAGCCTGCGGCCCAGTTCGTGGTGGCCGCGCCGGCGCCCGAACAGCAGCAGCGCCTGGACCACCGGCCCGGCCCGGTGCCGGGGCACGGCCGGCGGAGGCTTCACAACGGCGGCGTCCGTGCGCTCCGGGAGCCGGGTGGCGGCCGTCCCGGGCGGTTCCGCCGCGCGGCGGTGCACCAGCGTGTACAGCGCGCCGTCCACGTCGAGGTGCTCGCCCTGCACCCAGTCGGCGAGCTCACCGTGGGCGAAGCGGTATCCGGCGCCCGCCGGGGTCAGCAGCCCCTCGGTGAGCACGGCCGACGCCCAGCCGGTACGCCACGGGAAGAGCTCCTCGAAGGAGGCGCGGTCCAGCTCCCCCTGCCCGGGGCCCAGACAGCGCCGCGCCGCCTCGTGCACCCGGCCCGAGACCGTGGCGGCGAGGCGGCGCACCTCGGTGCCCCGGGGCGCGGGGCGCCGGTCGGCCGCGATCCGTACGGCGGTCCGCAGACAGAGCAGATCCAGGTACGCGGTGAACACGTCCTCGCGGGCGGGCCTGCCGTCCACCCCGTCGGGGATCGCGGCCCGCACCTCGGCGAGCATCCGCAGCGTGAGCGGATGGCCCGCGTCATCCGGGGCGAGCATCCCCTCGGGGATGCCATAGCGCTGCCGGGCCCGCTCGGCCTCACGCGGCAACAGGTCCCCGATCCGTACGCGGTCCGCGCCCCTGGGGCCGAGGAGCCCGGCCGCCTGCTCCCAGTACTCGGGCCGGCAGGCGACCACCATCCGCACCCCGTGCGCGCAGAGCCAGCGCGTGGTGGCGCCGGCCCACCCAGGCAGCGCGCCGGCCGACAGCGGCGCCATCTCCTCCGGCCCGTCCAGCAGGATGAGCAGTGGCTGACCGGCGGCGGCCGCGAGGCCGGCGATCCGCTCCGGGGTCGCACGGTCCAGTCCGCCGCATCCATCGGCGCCCACGATCCGCCCGGCCTGCCGGACCGTGCGGGCCACCGCGTCGGCGACCGAGCCATCGGCGGCGCGCAGATCGGCGCCGCGCAGCCAGACCGTGGGGGCGGGCTGCGCGCCACGGGCCCGGCGGGCCGCGAGGGCGGCCAGCTCGGTCGTCCGGCCCGTGCCGGGGGCGCCGACCAGGCCGAGCACGGGTCCGCCGGCCGACTGGAAGGCGTCCAGCGGGGCGGCGATGCCGGGCCGCTCGACCGGGTCGCGCCAGAGCTCCGGAGAGCCCGAGGCGCCGACCGATGTGGCGGTCAGCTCAAGGACGCCGGCGAGGTTGAGGTCCTCGCCGTAGCCGGGGACGGTCGCGGCGTTGCGCCGCAGCAGCGGGGCGAGCGCGGCGCCGCGCAGCGGAACGGCGAGGCCGGCCACCGGGCGGTCGCCCTGGAGGGCGGTGCCGAGCACTCCGAGCACGGCACCGGTCGACGCGTCCAGCACGGGCCCGCCCGCCGCCGCGCTGCCCGGCCGGAGCGCGTCGCTGCCCTGGGTGCCGAGCGCCAGCTCCAGGGCGGCGAGCCGGTGGCGGCGGCCGTCCGCCGGGTAGGTCACGGCGGTCTCGCCCAGGACGCGTGCGGCGCGCCAGCCGTGTGCGGCGACGCGGACATAGCTGCCGGTCCCGACCGTGTCACGGACGGCCAGGGGCAGGGGTGGTACGCCGAGGTCCTCGCTGCGGAGCAGGGCAAGACCCAGTTCGGGCAGGGCGGTGATCGCTTCGGACCCGGCGCGGCACGTCCGGCCGTCCGCTCCGTACAGCACGGCTCCGGTGAGGCCGGTGACCACCTCATGGCTGGTCACCACCGTGCCCCGGTCATCGGCGACGAAGCCGGTGCCCCTCGGCCGTCCCGCCGGATCGCAGATGCGTACCAGCGTCTCCCGGTCCCCGCTTCCCATGGTCCGACCGTAGGCGCGCGGTGATCGCCGGGAGAAGGACACCGGCCGAAAGCGCCCCCTTGCGCTCCGGGCATTCACTCCGAGCGCCTGGCCGAACGAGTGAATCCCGGGGCCGTGATGGACAGACCCCTTGCGAGGGGGATCGTGGAGCGGGCAAGCGGCCCTGCCCGCTCCACGGTGGGTCAGCCGAAGACGGCGAGGCTCTTCGCCTTGCCGTTCTCCTCCTCGACCAGAGCGAGGAGGCGGTCATCGGGACCGAAGGCGGCCACGGCCCCGGCCGGGTACCCGGGCATGTCGAGCCGTACGCCGTTGAGCAGCAGCCTGGCCCGCCTCTCGTCCACGTCCCAGCGGGGGAACGCGGCAGCCGCGGCGTCCGCGGCCGGCATGACGGTCAGCTCCTCCTGGAGCTGGTCGAGCGTCCGGGCGGTGTCGAGCCCGTACGGGCCGACCCGGGTCCGGCGCAGCGCCGTCAGATGGCCGCCGACCCCGGTGGCGGTGCCGAGGTCGCGGGCGATGGCTCGGATGTACGTGCCGGAGGAGCAGACCACCGAGACGACCAGGTCGACGACGGGCGTCCCGTCATCGGCTACGGCCGGGCGGACGTCGTACACCCGGAACGAGGAGACGGTCACCGGGCGAGCCGGGATGTCGAACTCCTCGCCGCCGCGCACCCGCGCGTACGAGCGCTTTCCGTCGATCTTGATGGCGCTGACCTTGGACGGCACCTGCATGATGGCACCGGTCTGCTGGGCCACCCCGGCGTCGATGGCCTCACGGGTCACCGCCGAGGCGTCGGTGGACGAGGTGATCTCGCCCTCGGCGTCGTCGGTGACGGTGTTCTGGCCGAGCCGGATCGTACCGAGGTACTCCTTCTCGGTCAGCGCGAGATGGCCGAGCATCTTGGTGGCCTTCTCGACGCCGAGTACGAGGACGCCCGTGGCCATCGGGTCGAGGGTGCCCGCGTGGCCGACCCGGCGGGTCCTGGCGATCCCGCGCATCTTGGCCACGACGTCGTGCGAAGTGAAGCCGGACGGCTTGTCGACGATGACAAGGCCGTCCGGCACGGTGTTCTGCTGTGTCATGCGGAGGCGTTGTCCCCGTCGTCGTCGCCGGACGCGGCGGCCTCGTCGGCCTCGTCCTCCGGCTTGCGGTACGGGTCTGCGCCGCCGGCGTACTTGGCGCCCGACGACGCCTCGCGCACCTTGGCGTCCGATGCCCTGGCCCGGTCGAGGAGGTCCTCGATCGCCTTGGCGTTCTCCGGCAGGGCGTCCGCCACGAAGGCGAGGGTGGGGGTGAACTTCGTCCCCGCCGCGGCGCCGACCGCCGAGCGCAGGATGCCCTTGGCGCTCTCCAGACCGGCTGCCGCGCTCGCCCGCTCCTCGTCGTCCCCGTAGACCGTGTAGAAGACCGTGGCCTCCCGCAGGTCACCGGTGACGCGGGTGTCCGTGATGGTCACGTGCGTGCCCAGCCGGGGGTCCTTGATGCCGCGCTGCAGTTTCTCGGCGACCACCTCCTGGATGAGGTCCGCCAGCTTTTTCGCCCGCGCGTTGTCGGCCACTGGTCCGTCTCCTTCTAGAGCCTTGCTCAATCGTCTTCGTCGCCGTGCAGCCGCCGTCGTACGGACAGCAGCTCCACCTCGGGCCGGGCGGCGACAAGCCGCTCGCACCGGTCGAGTACATCAGTGAGGTGCTCCGTCCCGCCGGACACCGCAGCGAGGCCGATCCTGGCTCTGCGGTGCAGATCCTGGTCGCCGACCTCGGCCGCGCTCACCGCGAACTTGCGCTGGAGTTCGGCCACGATGGGCCGGACGACGGAGCGTTTCTCCTTCAGCGACCGTACGTCGCCGAGCAGGAGATCGAAGGACAGTGTCCCTACATACATGCATGTCCGGATGTCCCGCCGGTTCGGGGTCGTGCCCCGCCAACCGCTTGGCGGGGACACCAGAACCGTACACGCAACGGCCGGGGC
Source organism: Streptomyces sp. NBC_00466 (assembly GCF_041433995.1). Classification (NCBI taxonomy): domain Bacteria; kingdom Bacillati; phylum Actinomycetota; class Actinomycetes; order Kitasatosporales; family Streptomycetaceae; genus Streptomyces; species Streptomyces sp. NBC_00466. The sequence goes on from NZ_CP107896.1 coordinate 1,178,582, forward strand.
CGCTCGACGGATATAACTCCGCCGAGCGGCCCCGACTGACGCTGCACGGATCAACCGCGATACGGATCAGCCGCGGGGCTTCTCGCGCATCTCGTACGTCGCGATGACGTCGTCGATCTTGATGTCGTTGAAGTTGCCGAGGTTGATACCACCCTCGAACCCTTCGCGGATCTCGGTGACGTCGTCCTTGAAGCGGCGCAGACCGGAGATGTTGAGGTTCTCCGCGATGACCTTGCCATCGCGCAGCAGGCGCGCCTTCGTGTTGCGCTTGACCTCGCCGGAGCGGACCAGCACACCGGCGATGTTGCCCAGCTTGGACGAGCGGAAGATCTCGCGGATCTCCGCCGTGCCGAGCTCGACCTCTTCGTACTCCGGCTTGAGCATGCCCTTGAGGGCCGCTTCGATCTCTTCGATCGCCTGGTAGATGACCGAGTAGTACCGGACGTCCACACCTTCGCGCTCGGCCATCTGCTGCGCACGCCCTGCGGCGCGCACGTTGAAGCCGATGACGATGGCGTCGGAGCCGGTCGCCAGGTCGATGTCCGACTCGGTGACCGCACCCACACCGCGGTGCAGGACGCGGATGTCGACCTCTTCGCCGACGTCGAGCTGGAGCAGCGAGGACTCGAGAGCCTCCACCGAACCGGACGCGTCGCCCTTGATGATGAGGTTGAGCTCCTGGACCAGACCGGCCTTGAGCGCCTCGTCCAGGTTCTCCAGGGAGAACCTGACGCCCTTGCGGGCGAAGTTGGCGTTGCGCTCACGGGCGGCACGCTTCTCGGCGATCTGACGGGCCGTACGGTCCTCGTCGACCACCAGGAAGTTGTCGCCCGCGCCCGGGACGTTGGTGAGACCCAGCACGAGGACGGGGGTCGAGGGACTCGCTTCCTCGACGTTGTTGCCGTTGTCGTCGAGCATGGCCCGGACCCGGCCGTAGGCGTCGCCGACGACCATCGTGTCACCGATGCGCAGCGTGCCGCGCTGGACCAGGACGGTCGAAACGGCGCCGCGGCCCTTGTCGAGGTGGGACTCGATCGCGATGCCCTGCGCGTCCTGGTCCGGGTTGGCCCGCAGGTCGAGCGAGGCGTCGGCGGTGAGGACGACGGCTTCCAGGAGGGACTCGATGTTGAGGCCCTGCTTGGCGGAGATGTCGACGAACATCGTGTCGCCGCCGTACTCCTCGGCCACCAGACCGAACTCGGTGAGCTGACCGCGCACCTTGGTCGGGTCGGCACCCTCGACGTCGATCTTGTTGACCGCGACCACGATCGGCACATCGGCCGCCTTGGCGTGGTTCAGCGCCTCGATCGTCTGCGGCATCACACCGTCGTTGGCCGCCACCACGAGGATCGCGATGTCGGTCGACTTGGCACCACGGGCACGCATGGCGGTGAACGCCTCGTGACCCGGGGTGTCGATGAAGGTGATCCTGCGCTCTTCGCCGTTGACCTCGGAGGAGACCTGGTACGCACCGATGTGCTGCGTGATACCGCCGGCCTCGCCCGCGACGACGTTCGTCTTGCGGATCGCGTCGAGCAGCCGGGTCTTACCGTGGTCGACGTGACCCATGACGGTGACGACCGGCGGGCGCGAGACGAGAGCCTCTTCGCCGCCCTCGTCCTCGCCGAACTCGATGTCGAAGGACTCGAGCAGCTCGCGGTCCTCCTCCTCCGGGCTGACGATCTCCAGGACGTAGTTCATCTCGTCCGCGAGGAGCTTCAGCGTCTCGTCGGAGACGGACTGCGTGGCAGTGACCATCTCGCCGAGGTTCATCATCACGGCGACGAGCGACGCCGGGTTGGCGTTGATCTTCTCCGCGAAGTCGGTGAGGGAGGCACCGCGCGACAGCCGGACGGCCTGTCCGTTGCCGCGGGGCAGCATGACGCCGCCCACCGACGGGGCCTGCATGGCCTCGTACTCCTGGCGCCTCTGCCTCTTCGACTTGCGGCCTCGGCGGGCGGGCCCGCCGGGACGGCCGAAGGCACCCTGTGTGCCACCGCGGCCACCGGGGCCGCCGGGACGGCCCGCGAAACCGGGACGTCCACCGAAGCCACCACCGGGAGCACCGCCGCCGGGACGGCCGCCGAAGCCACCGCCGCCGCCGGGACGACCGCCGCCGCCGGGACCTGCCGGACGACCGGCGAAGCCGCCGCCGCCCGGACGGGCGCCGCCGCCGGGACGGCCTGCGCCGCCGCCGGGACCACGACCGCCACCGCCGGGGCCGCCACCGGGACGGGGGCTGGCAGCCGGACGCTGCGGCATCATGCCGGGGTTGGGACGGTTACCGCCGGGAGCGCCGCCGGGTCCGCCGGCCGGACGTGCGCCACCCTGCGGACGGGGCATACCGCCGGGGCTGGGACGGGCGCCGCCCTGACCCTGGCCCTGGGGACGCGGAGCGCCACCGGGACCACCCTGCGGACGCGGGCCGCCGGGGCGGTCCTGGCCGCCGCCGGGACGCGGGGCGCCACCGGGACGGGGCGCCTGCGGGCGGGCCATACCGGTGGAGCCACCGGAGGTGAACGGGTTGTTGCCCGGACGGGGACCGGACGGACGGTTGCCGCCGGGGCGCGGGGCGCCCTGACCGGCCGGCCGTGCCGGACGCTCGCCACCGCGGCCGCCGTCACGCTGACCGCCGGCCGGGGCCGGACGGGCGTTCGTAGGACGGGGACCCGGGGTGGCACCCGAGGGACGCTGGGTCTGCGGCGCCGCCGGCTGGGCCGGGGCGGGCGCCGAGAACTCGGCTGCCGGCACCGGAGCCGCCGGAGCGGGCTTGGCCGCGGGCTTGGGGCCCGGACGCGGGCCCGAAGCGGCCGGGGACGGCGCCGAGGGGGTGCTGGGAGCGCTGCTCTGCGGAGCCTCGGCGGCGGCCGGCTTGGGGGCCGGGACACCGGGCTTCGGGGCAGCGGGACGGGCCGCGGCGGCCGGAGACGGCGCCGCGGGCGTGGAACCCGCACGGGGTGCGGGAGAGGGCGCGGCCTTGCGGGGCGCGCCGGGCTTGGCAGCGGACTTGCCGGCGTTGCCGCCGGGCCCCTGCAAAGCGTCAGTCAACTTGCGTACAACCGGCGCCTCGATCGTCGAGGACGCCGAACGTACGAATTCACCGAGTTCTTGGAGCTTGGCCATGACGACCTTGCTCTCAACTCCGAACTCCTTGGCGAGTTCGTATACCCGGACCTTAGCCACTTCGCTCCTTTTAGGTCCGGGTTACCGCCGGACCGTCGCTACTTCATGGGCGTACTCATCGCGTACTCATCGAGTGCTCATCGCAATCTCGACCTACTTCCAACTCGCGAGGTACCTGACCGCACGGGGACCCGTGCCGTTCACTTATTACGGTGCTGCCTGCCCGACATACTCGTTCAGCTCCGCGCTGTCGAGCGGACCCCTGGCCTTGAAGGCCCTGGAGAACGCCCGGCGGCGGACCGCCAGGTCGAGGCAGACCATGGCGGGGTGCAGATACGCACCCCGGCCGGGCAGCGTACCGCGCGGATCAGGGGCGCATTTGCCCTCAACCACGACGATGCGCAGCAGTTCGCTCTTGGCCGTCCGCTCCCGGCATCCCACGCAGGTTCGCTCAGGGCACGCTCGGTCGACTGTCCGGCCAGACACGTTTAAGTCTACCTCCCCGTAACGACCCCACCCGATGGGGGCAGGAATCGAACGGATGTTGTCCTGAAGTTTTCCGGAATCGTGCAGTCGCGGTCCCGGCCGCACGGCCGGGACCGGAGGCTCAGGCCTCGTCGCCCAGGCGGTCCGACGTGCCGCCGTCCGGCTCGGTGTCCGGGCGGATGTCGATGCGCCAGCCGGTCAGCCGCGCGGCGAGACGGGCGTTCTGCCCTTCCTTGCCGATGGCCAGCGAGAGCTGGTAGTCGGGGACGGTGACCCGTGCCGAGCGTGCGGCGAGGTCGACGATCTCGACCTTGCTGACCCGGGCAGGCGAGAGCGCGCTGGCCACCATCTCGGCCGGGTCGTCCGACCAGTCCACGATGTCGATCTTCTCGCCGAGCAGCTCGGCCATGACATTGCGCACCCGGCTGCCCATCGGGCCGATGCAGGCGCCCTTCGGGTTGAGCCCCGACCGGGTCGACCGTACGGCGATCTTGCTGCGGTGACCGGCCTCGCGGGCGATGGCCTCGATGACGACCGAGCCGTCAGCGATCTCCGGGACCTCCAGCGCGAAGAGCTTCTTCACCAGGTTGGGGTGGGTGCGGGAGAGGGTCACGGACGGGCCGCGGACGCCCTTGGCGACCCGGACCACGTACGTACGCAGCCGCAGCCCGTGCGAGTAGGTCTCGCCGGGCACCTGCTCCTGCACCGGCAGGATCGCTTCCAGCTTGCCGATGTCGACCAGCACGTTCCGCGGGTCCTTGCCCTGCTGGACGACCCCGGCGACGACATCGCCCTCACGCCCGGCGTACTCGCCGAAGGTCAGGTCGTCCTCCGCGTCCCGCAGCCGCTGCAGGATGACCTGCTTGGCCGTGGTCGCGGCGATCCGGCCGAAGTCGGACGGGGTGTCGTCGAACTCCCGGGCCTCCTGGCCCTCTTCGAGATCGGCCGGGTCCTCTTTCGCCCAGACCGTCACATGACCGTTGTCGTGGTCGAGGCGCACGCGGGCGAGGCGGCGGCTTCCCTCCGTGCGGTGGTAGGCGATGAGGAGGGCCGACTCGATCGCCTCGACCAGCAGGTCGAAGGAAATCTCCTTCTCCTTCGCCAAGCCCTTCAGAAGCTTTACGTCGATGTCCATGGCTACGCCTCCTCTTCCTTCTTGTCCTTGCGGTTGAATTCCAGCTCCACGCGCGCCTTGGCGATCTCCGCGAAGTCCACCCGGCGGGCGGTGGGCTTGCGCCCCTTCACGCCCGGCACTTCGAGGTCGAGGCCGTCGGCGTCCACCGCGAGGATGCGCGCGACCACCTCGTCGCCGCCGGTCAGCGTCAGCTTGGCGAGACGGCCGGTGGCCCGTACGTAGTGGCGGTGCTCCGTCAGCGGGCGGTCGGCGCCCGGCGAGCTGACTTCGAGTACGTACTCGCCGTCGCCCATCACGTCGCTCTCGTCGAGCTTCTCGGAGATGGCCCGGCTCAGCTCGGCGCAGGTGTCGAGCTCGACACCGTCGTCGGAGTCCACGGTGATCCTCAGTACGCCACGCCGGCCGGCCCGGGAGACTTCGATCTCTTCCAGATCCAGGTCCTTGGCGGCGACGAGCGGTTCCAGCAGCCCGCGCAGCCTCTCGCTCTGGGTGGTGCTCATCCGGGTGACTCCTCGGCCGCGTGTGCTGTTGTGGGATCGCCGCGTTTCTCGATCGCCGCGTGTCTGATCGTCGCGTGTCAGATCAAAGGGTATCCGGTCGCCAGGGGTGTTGCCGTCCTCGCTGTGTTGACCCGCAGGTACGCTCGCCTGCGGTGATCACTTCGGGCCGAGGGAGACACACGTGCTGGGCACGGGGACCACACGCAGGAGTGTGCTGGGCGCGACGGCGGCTGCCGGTGCCGCGTTCCTGACCGGCTGTTCGGAGCGGTCCGCCGCCCACCGTACACACGGCGCGGCCGCCCCCGGCACGGGGACGGTGCTCAGGCAGCGCTCGGCGCGGACCAGCGGCGCCCTGCTCGCCCTGTACGACGCGGTGCTCGCCCAGCACCGGGACGAGGCCACGGAGAAGCTGGCGGGCCCGCTGAGGGACGCCGTGGCGCTGCACGTCAAGGCGCTGGCACCGCCCGCCGGAGCCCCGGCACCCGGCTCCCCGCACCAGGCGTCGCCCGCGCCGGCGCCGCCCGCGGTGCCGGCGGACCGGTCGGCCGCCCTGAAGGCCCTCGCGGCGGCCGAGCGGCGGGCCACCGACGCACACACCGCCGCGCTCGCCGACGCCCCGCCGGAGCTGGCGCGGCTGCTGGCATCGGTCGCGGCCGCTTCCGCCGTCCACGCGTATCTGCTGACCCAGGGGGACCACTGATGAGCGCACGCGAGGCGGCGCAGGCCGCACTGGCCGCCGAGCACGCGGCCGTGTACGGGTACGGAGTCGTCGGCGGCCGGATCGCTCCGGCGCGCAGAACCGAGGCGCGCCAGGCGTACGACGCGCACCGCGCCCGGCGTGACGCGCTGGTCAGGACCGTGCAGGACCTGGGCGGGAAGCCGGTCGCGGCGTCGGCCGCCTACGCGCTGCCCTTCGAGGTGGCGGGGCAGGGCGACGCGGTGCGGCTCGCCGCGGTTCTGGAGGACCGGGTGGCCGATGTCTACTCCGACCTGGTGCGGGCCGCCACAGGACCGCTGCGGCACGAGGCGGCGCTGGCCCTGCGGGAGGCCGCCGTCCGGGCTGCGCGGTGGCGCGGCGACGGCAGCGTAGCCTTTCCGGGGCTCGCCGAGCGGGCCGCAGAGGCTGCTGGAAAGGGAACCACGCACGCATGACTTTCGAACCGCCGCAGCGGCTTGTCCGGGCGCTCGGCGAGACGTACGGGGACGCCGCCGCAGCCGACTGGCTCAGCCGGATTCAGACTGATATGCAAGGGGCCCTCGGCGTACGGGAGTTGACCGCCGAGCGGGTGCAGGCCCCGGGGGGCCGGAGCGCCCTGATCGTGCTGGTGCGCCGCGCCGACGGGACCCATGCGGTGCTGAAGCTGGCTCCGCCCTTCGCCCGGCCCGATCTGGAGCGGGCCGCGCTGGCGCACTGGAACGGCTGGGGCGCAGCGCAGCTGCTCGACGACGATTCCCCGGGCGACAACGCTCTGCTCCTGGAGCGTCTGCACCCCGAGGTCTCGCTGCACTCGCTCCCCGAGGCCAAGGCTCTCCTGGAGGCCGCGGGCACGGTGCGCAAGCTCTGGGTGGCGCCGCCGGACGCGCACGGTTTCGAGACGGTGGCCGAGCGGACCGCCCGGCAGGCCGCGGCGATGCGGGCGACGGCCGAGCCGCTGGTCGTTCCCCTGGTCGACGCGGCGCTCTCGGCACGCGACGAACTGCTCGCGTCGGCTTCGGAGGACGTGCTGCTGCACGGCAACTTCCGCCAGAGCAAGGTGCTCGCGGGCGAGCGCACCCCGTGGCTCGCGGTGGGTCCCGACCCGGTGGTCGGCGAGCGGGCGTACGACCTGGCCCGGCTGGTGCGCGACCGGGTCGACGACCTGGTCGCCGCCGCTGTCGGCCCCTCCACGGTGCGGCGCCGGGTGAACCGGCTGGCGGACTCACTGGAGGTCGAGCACGCGCGGCTGCACGGCTGGACCCTGTTCCGGGCGGTGGAGTCGGGGGTACGGGCGGTCGCGGCGGGACGGCGGCAGGACGGGGAGCTGCTGCTGGAGTTCGCCGGCTGGCTCTGAGCGGGCCGGCTGTCGGGCAGGGGGCGGGCCGGGCCTCTCACCCGGCCCGCCCCCTGCCCGTACGCGTCACTCCTGGCTCAGCCGGCCAGCCGCTCGATCGCCTCGGCGACGGTGAGCTCCTCGCGCTCGCCCGTGCGCCGGTCCTTGAGTTCGAGGACGCCGTCCGCCGCCCGACGGCCCGCGACCAGGATCTGCGGGACGCCGATCAGCTCGGAGTCGGTGAACTTCACCCCGGGAGAGACCCCGGCGCGGTCGTCGACGAGCACCCGCACACCGGCCGCGCCCAGCTTCTCGGCGACGTCCAGGGCCAGTTCGGTCTGGAGCGCCTTGCCCGCGGCGACGACGTGCACGTCGGCCGGTGCGACCTCCTTGCTCCAGCACAGCCCCTTGTCGTCGGCGGACTGCTCCGCGAGCGCCGCCACGGCACGGGAGACGCCGATGCCGTACGAGCCCATGGTGACCCGGACCGGCTTGCCCTGCTGGCCCAGCACGTCGAGCTGGAAGGTGTCCGCGTACTTGCGGCCCAGCTGGAAGATGTGGCCGATCTCGATCGCGCGGTCCAGCTTGAGGCCGGCGCCGCAGGACGGGCAGGGGTCGCCGGGCTCGACGACCACCACGTCGAGGTAGTCGTCCACCTCGAAGTCGCGTCCGGCGACCACGTTGCGTGCGTGCTTGCCGGGCTTGTTGGCGCCGGTGATCCAGGCCGTACCGGCCGCGATCCGCGGATCGGCGATGAAGCGGACCTTCTCGAGACCCTGCGGGCCGACATAGCCGCGTACCAGGTCGGGGCGGTCCTCGAAGTCCTCGGCGGTGACCAGCTCGACCACGGCGGGGGCCAGGTGCTCGCCCAGCTTGCCGAGGTCCACCTCGCGGTGGCCGGGCACGCCGACGGCGACGATCTCGCCGTCGACCTTCACCAGCAGGTTCTTGAGGGTCGCGGACGCGGGCACGCCGAGGTGCGCGGCCAGCGTCTCGATCGTCGGGGTGTCGGGGGTGTCCAGCTCCTCGACGGCGCCGTGCTCAGCGGTGTCCACCGCGGGGGCGGTGAAGGTGACCGCCTCGGTGTTGGCCGCGTAGTCGCACTGCGGGCAGTCCACGAAGGTGTCCTCGCCTGCGGCGGCGGGGGCCAGGAACTCCTCGGAGGCCGAGCCGCCCATGGCGCCGGAGACGGCGGAGACGATCCGGTGGTCGAGGCCGAGGCGCTCGAAGATCCTGATGTACGCCTCGCGGTGCAGCCGGTAGGACTCGGCCAGGCCCTCGTCCGTGGTGTCGAAGGAGTACGAGTCCTTCATCTGGAACTCACGGCCGCGCAGCACTCCGGAGCGCGGACGCGCCTCGTCCCGGTACTTCGTCTGGATCTGGTACAGCATCACCGGCAGGTCCTTGTAGGACGTGCACTGGTCCTTGACGGTCTGAGTGAAGATCTCCTCGTGCGTCGGGCCGAGGAGGTAGTCGGCGCCCTTGCGGTCCTTGAGGCGGAAGAGCAGGTCGCCGTACTCCTCCCAGCGGCCGGACGCCTCGTAGGGCTCCTTGGGCAGCAGCGCGGGAAGCAGGACTTCCTGCGCGCCGATGCCGTCCATCTCCTCGCGCACCACGCGGGAGACGTTGTCCAGGACCTTCTTGCCCAGCGGCAGCCAGGTCCAGATCCCGGCCGCGTTGCGGCGTACGTAACCGGCGCGGACCAGGAGCTTGTGGCTGAGCGTCTCCGCGTCCGCCGGGTCGTCGCGCAAGGTCTTGACCATCAACCGGGACATGCGCTGGACCTGGGCCATGGTGACTCTCCTGCTTGGCTGTGTTTTCCGGGGGACGCCCCCCGGACCCCCGTAAGTGATGTCAGGAGGTTAACCGTGCCCGGCGGGCGGGCGGAAATCGGTTAAGGGGTCCTTGCACTATGGGCGTCCGGGCGGAGCAGCGGGAGCGGGGCGCCCATCACCGCGTACGGCATTCCCGCGCTGGGGAAGTGGACCTGCCGTGCGAGGTCCGTGTACCCCAGGGAGCGGTAGAGCCCGCGGGCCGGGGACTCCCGGTCGATGGCCGAGAGGATCGAGCGCGGTTCGGCGGCGCTGTCGGTGATCGCGGTGATGAGCGCGCGGCCGGTGCCGCGGCCCTGGAAGCCGGGGTGGACGTGCAGCTCGGTGATCACGAAGGAGTCGTCGAGCCAGAAGTCGGTGCCGGCGGAGCGCAGATACGGCTCGACCACCGTGGACCACCAGTGGGCGCGGCTGTTGGGCATCCCGTACACGAAGCCGACGAGGCGGCCGTCGGGCGCCGTCGCGCCGAGGGCGCGGGCGCCGGGGTTCTGCAGATGGCGCAGCACGATGTGGCGGCGTACGGCGACCTCCGCCTCGCTGAGGCCGAACGCGAGGGCCTGCACGGCCAGCGCTTCGTCCACTCGTCCGGCGAGATCGACCGGACCGACCACTGCGTCATCCATGGTCGGCACCCTAACCGCAGAACTCCGGTGTCAGAACAGGACGCTCATGAAGGCTCCGACCTCACGGAAGCCGACCCGGCGGTAGGAGGCGCGCGCCGCGGAGTTGAAGTCGTTGACGTACAGGCTGACCACGGGGGCCACATCGGCGAGCGCGTAGCGCAGGACTGCGGCCATGCCCGTCTCGGAGAGGCCGCGGCCGCGGAACTCGGGGGCGACCCAGACGCCCTGGATCTGGCAGGCCAGTGAGGTGGCGGCGCCGATCTCGGCCTTGAAGACGACCTGGCCGTCCTCGATCCGGGCGAAGGAGCGGCCGGAGCCGACCAGTTCGGCGACGCGTGCCTGGTAGAGGAGTCCGCCGTCCCCCGCCATCGGGGAGACCCCGACCTCCTCGGTGAACATGGCAATGCAGGCGGGCATGACCACTTCCAGCTCGTCCTTGCGGATGCGGCGGACGAGCGGGTCCGGCGCGATGTCGGCCGACGGCTGCTCGGTGACCATCATCGGCTGGTGGGCGCGGACGTCGCGGGCGGGGCCCCAGCTGGGTTCGAGCAGCCGCCACAGCAGCGCGGTGGACTCGGCGGGGCCCACGATCGAGGAGCAGCGGCGGCCGGCCCGGCGGGCGCGTTCAGCGAAGGCGCGTACGGCGTCGGGGCCGGCGCAGATCGGGACGAGGTTGGCGCCGGAGTAGCACAGCGAGCGCAGCCGACCGCCGGTGTACCAGCCCCACATCTCGCCGCCGAGCCGCCACGGGTCGAGTCCGGCGACCTGGACGCGGGACGTCACGAAGGCGTTGACGACGGGATCGCTGTGCAGGATCTCGAGCGCCGCGTCGAGTTCGCCGGGTTCGAGGACCCGGGTGGTGGTCTGCGTCAACACAACGGTCGCTCCAACGCTCCTTCGGGGCAATGTCACGGCATCGCGCTTCTTGTAGCGTTGCAGCGCGTCTGTCCGGCGTCGGTCACGGCTTGACCGTCGCGTCACCGCGAGAAGCCCGTCGGGGCAGAGTCACACGGTCTGCTGGTCTCCGAACTGTACCCGGAGATGGATCGCAGCACCGCTCGCGCGGGAGAGGCCCTGCCTGCGGAGGGTCCTGTCCCGCGCGCCGCCGGAGCGGTTCGGCGGATGTGGTGGTTCAGCTCACCGAGCGTTCAGCTCACCGAGCGTTCAGCTGACGGAGACCGCGGGCTCGCCGGAGGCGATGCCGTCGCGCTCCATCTGCTCGGCGATCTTCAGGGCCTCCTCGATGAGGGTCTCGACGATCTTCGACTCCGGGACGGTCTTGATGACCTCGCCCTTCACGAAGATCTGGCCCTTGCCGTTGCCGGACGCCACACCCAGATCGGCTTCGCGCGCCTCGCCGGGACCGTTGACGACGCAGCCCATCACGGCGACGCGCAGCGGGACCTCCATGCCCTCGAGTCCGGCGGACACCTGGTCGGCCAGCTTGTACACGTCGACCTGGGCCCGGCCGCAGGAGGGGCAGGAGACGATCTCCAGGCGGCGCTGCCTGAGGTTGAGCGACTCCAGGATCTGGATGCCGACCTTGACCTCCTCGGCGGGCGGCGCCGAGAGCGAGACCCGGATGGTGTCGCCGATGCCCTCACTGAGCAGCGCGCCGAAGGCCACGGCGGACTTGATGGTGCCCTGGAAGGCGGGGCCCGCCTCGGTCACACCGAGGTGCAGCGGGTAGTCGGACTGCGCGGCCAGCTGCCGGTAGGCGTTGACCATGACCACCGGGTCGTTGTGCTTCACCGAGATCTTGATGTCGCGGAAGCCGTGCTCCTCGAAGAGCGAGGCCTCCCACAGCGCCGACTCGACCAGCGCCTCGGGCGTCGCCTTGCCGTACTTCTTGAGCAGCCGCGCGTCCAGCGAGCCCGCGTTCACGCCGATCCGGATCGGCGTCCCGGCGGCGGAGGCCGCGAGCGCGATCTCCTTCACCTTGTCGTCGAACTGCTTGATGTTGCCCGGGTTCACCCGCACCGCGGCGCACCCGGCGTCGATCGCCGCGAAGACGTACTTCGGCTGGAAGTGGATATCGGCGATGACCGGGATCTGCGACTTCTTCGCGATGGTCGCCAGCGCGTCCGCGTCGTCCTGCGTCGGGCACGCCACCCGCACGATCTGGCAGCCGGAGGCCGTCAGCTCGGCGATCTGCTGGAGGGTCGCACCGATGTCCGAGGTCCGCGTCGTGGTCATCGACTGCACGGAGACGGGTGCGTCTCCGCCGACGGCCACCGTGCCGACCTGAATCTTGCGGCTGATCCTCCGGTCGGCGAGCTTGATCGGAACGTCCGGCATTCCGAGAGAAATCGCAGTCATGCGCAGTGCATCCCCAAGGGTGTGGATCGAGGTCCCGGAATCAGTTCGAGGTCCCGGAATCAACGGGCTTCGGCCACCGAGATTACGTCACCCGGGGCGGCGCACGAACATCCGCGCTTCAACCACCCAGAAGTGAGCGGCCGCACACCCGGGGTGTGCGGCCGCTGTTTTCCGGCTGTTCTCAGGTGATTTTGACGGGGTTGACGATGTCGGCCACCAGCACGAGCAGGGTGAAGCAGACGAAGACCCCGGCGACGACGTACGCGACGGGCATCAGCTTCGCGACATCGAACGGGCCCGGGTCGGGCCGCCTGAAGACCTTGGCCAGATTGCGCCGCAGCGCCTCCCACAAGGCTCCCGCGATGTGTCCGCCGTCCAGCGGCAGCAACGGCAGCATGTTGAAGAGGAAGAGCGAGAGGTTGAAGCCGGCCAGCAGGAAGAGCATCATCGCCAGCTGGTTCTGCGCGGGCACGTGCAGCGTCATGACCTCGCCGCCGATCCGGGCCGCGCCGACCACGCCGACCGGCGAGTCGGCCTTGCGCTGGCCGCCGTCGAAGGCCGCGTTCCAGAGGTCCGGGATCTTGGACGGCAGCGCGACGATCGAGTCGACGCCGTTGCCCACCATGTCGCCCATCCGGCCCACCGACGCCCCGAAGGACAGCGGCTTGATCTCGGTCTGCGCGGCGAAGCCGAGGTAGCCGGCCGGGACGTACTTGTCGGGGACGACGTCCCCGTTGGAGTCCTTGCGGGCCACCATGTTCTTGGCGAGCTTGGCGTGCAGGGTCTGCTGCTTGCCGTCACGTACGACGGTGATGGTGGCCGGGCCGATGGTGTTGCGGATGTGGTCCGACAGCTGGGCCCAGGTGGAGACCTTCGCACCGTCGAAGGCGACGATCTTGTCGCCCTCCTTCAGGCCCGCCGCCCTGGCGGGCGAGACCGGGTCGCCCTTCTCACAGGTCTGGCGCTTCTCGCTCTGCGAGATGACGCACTTCTGCACCCCGGCCACCTGCGTGGTCTGGGTCTCGAAGCCGAAGGACATCGCGACCCCCATGAAGATCACGACCGCGAGGATCAGATTCATGAAGGGGCCCGCGAACATCACGATCACGCGCTTCCACGGCTTGCGGGTGTAGAACAGCCGCTCCTCGTCGCCCTCCTCCAGCTCCTCGAAGGCCGCGGACCGCGCGTCCTCGACCATGGAGCGCCAGGGGGAGGTGGACCGGGACTCGATCCTGCCGTCCGGTCCGGGCGGGAACATGCCGATCATGCGGATGTAGCCGCCGGCCGGAATCGCCTTGAACCCGTACTCGGTGTCGCCCTTCTTGCGCGACCAGATGGTCGGGCCGAAGCCGACCATGTACTGGGGGACGCGGATGCCGAAGAGCTTCGCCGTCGAGAGGTGGCCCAGCTCGTGCCAGGCGATGGAGAAGAGCAGCCCGAAGACAAAGATGACGATCCCGATGACCGTCAACACGATCGTGGTCATGCGCGAGCCTCCGCTGTGGCCTTCTGGGCGAGTTCACCGGCCCGGGCGCGTGCCCAGGTCTCCGCTTGCAGGACGTCCGCGACCGTCAGAGAAGTTCCCGTACGGGGCTCGCCATGCTCGGCCACGACTGCGGTGACCGTATCCATAATCCCGTTGAAGGGCAGCTTTCCGTTCAGGAAGGCGTCGACGCACTCCTCGTTCGCCGCGTTGAAGACCGCGGGGGCCGTGCCGCCCAGGGCTCCGACGTGCCGGGCCAGTCCGACGGACGGGAAGGCCTCGGTGTCCAGCGGGAAGAACTCCCAGCTGGACGCCTTCGTCCAGTCGAAGGCGGGAGCGGCGTCCGGGATCCGCTGCGGCCAGCCGATTCCGACGGCGATCGGGCCGCTCATGTCGGGCGGGGTGGCCTGGGCGAGCGTCGAGCCGTCGGTGAACTCGACCATGGAGTGGACGTACGACTGGGGGTGCACGACGACCTCGATGCGGTCGAACGGGACGTCGTACAGCAGATGCGCCTCGATGACCTCAAGGCCCTTGTTGACCAGGGTCGCCGAGTTCACCGTGATGACGGGCCCCATCGCCCAGGTCGGGTGGGCCAGCGCCGCGTCGGGTGTGACGTCCGCCAGCTCGGCCCTGGTCCGGCCCCGGAAGGGCCCGCCGGACGCGGTGACGATCAGCTTGCGCACATCGGCGCGCTTCCCGGAAGCCAGCGCCTGGAAGAGCGCTGCGTGTTCGGAGTCGACCGGGATGATCTGGCCGGGCTTCGCCAGCGCCTTCACCAGCGGGCCGCCGACGATCAGCGACTCCTTGTTGGCGAGGGCGAGCGTGCGGCCGGCGGCCAGGGCGGCGAGGGTGGGCGCGAGGCCGATCGAGCCGGTGATGCCGTTGAGCACGGTGTGGCAGTCGGACGCGGCGAGTTCGCTCGCGGCCTCGGGCCCCGCCAGGATCTCCGGGGGCGGCTCTGTGCCGTACTCCGCGCCCAGCGCCTCACGCAGCGCGGGCACGGCGTCCTCACGGGCGACAGCGACGGTACGGACACCGAGCCGGCGCGCCTGCTCGGCGAGCAGGGCGACCCGCCCCCCGGCGGCGGAGAGCGCCGTCACCCGGAAGCGGTCGGGGTTGCGCAGCACCAGGTCGATGGCCTGGGTGCCGATGGACCCGGTCGAGCCGAGGACGACGATGTCCCGGCGTCCCTCGACGGGGTCGAAGACGATGTGCGGGTCGGCGAGGGTGGCAGGGCTGTCGCTCATGCCCCCCATTGTTGCCGCATAAGGCGGGCGTCAGGACAGTGAGCCCCGGTTCGGGTGTGTGCGGGGTGTCCGGCCGGCCCGGCGCGGAGGCCGCCGGGCCGCTCGTGCGGGTCGCCGCCCCTCGCTGTTGACCGGAGCTGTCGCAGATCAGGGCTGTCGGCCGGGGCCTGGCAGGAGCTGTCGGCGGGGGCGCGCCGGGTTCACCAGGAGCGCCGCAGCTCCGCGAACGCCTCGTGGAAGCCGGGGAAGGTCTTCCGTACACAGCCGGGGTCGTCGAAGGTGATGCCGGGCGTGCGCAGGCCGGTGACCGCGAAGGACATCACGATGCGGTGGTCGCCGTGCGAG
Organism: Streptomyces sp. NBC_00466; assembly: GCF_041433995.1. Lineage (NCBI taxonomy): Bacteria > Bacillati > Actinomycetota > Actinomycetes > Kitasatosporales > Streptomycetaceae > Streptomyces > Streptomyces sp. NBC_00466. The sequence goes on from NZ_CP107896.1 coordinate 1,193,708, forward strand.
CGGATCCGGGCGGGGCGCGGCGTGCCTGGCCGGATCTCGATCCAGTCGGGTCCGGTGGCGGTGTCGATGCCGAGCGCGCGGAGGTTCTCCGCGCACGCCTCAAGACGGTCGCACTCCTTCACCCGGGTGTTGCCGACGTCCTCGATCCGGACCGGCCCCGACGCGTAGGGGGCGAGGGCGGCCAGGGTCGGCATGGTGTCGGAGATGTCTCGCATGTTCACGGTGAGCCCGCCGAGCGTGCCGGGCCCGGTGACCGTGGTGCCGCTCGCGGTCGTACGGACGTCGGCGCCCATCCGGCTGAGCACCTCGACGAAGCGCAGGTCGCCCTGGAGCGCGCCCGCACCGAGCCCCGGCACGGTCACCGTGTGTCCGGTGACGGCGGCCGCGGCGAAGAAGTAGCCGGCCGTGGAGGCGTCGGGCTCGACGGCGTACTCGGTGGCCCGGTAGCCGCCGGGCGGCACCGTGAACACGTTTCCCTCGCGGGCCACCGTGACGCCGAAGTCGCGCATCATCGCGAGCGTGATGTCGATGTAGGGGGCGGAGACGAGGTCCGTGACGGTGATGCGCAGCCCCGTCCGGGTGAGGGGGCCGAGCATCAGCAGCGCGGTGAGGTACTGCGACGACTGGCCCGCGTCCAGGGTCAGCTCGCCGCCCTCGATGCCGTCGGCCGCGATCCGCAGCGGGTGGTGGCCCTCCGCTCCCTCGTGGCGGAGGTCTACGCCCAGCTCCTGGAGTGCGCGGGTGAGCGGGGCCAGCGGGCGGCGGCGCATCTGTTCCGAGGCGTCGAAGCGGTACGTGCCCCGGCCGGCGGCGGCGAGGGCGGGCAGGAAGCGGGCCGTGGTGGCGCCGTCCCGGCAGTAGACGTCCGCATCGGCGGCGCCGGGTCCGGCCGGGCGGCCCTCGATACGCCAGTCCGGACCGCGCTCCACCGCGTATCCGAGCTTGGTCAGGCCCTCGGCGAACCCCTCGGTGTCGTCGGAGACGAGGGGGCGCCGGAGCGTGGTGGTGCCGTCGGCCGCGGCGGCCAGGAACAGGGCGCGGGCGGTCACGGACTTGGAGCCGGGGATCTGGGTCACGGTCACGGGCGGACATTCTGCCGTGCGCCCGTGACCGGGGTGGGGGCGGTCCACGATCCGGCCGTGAACCGCCCCGAGCGCCGCTCAATGGCGCGGTGTGCCGTCCGGATCAGCGGATACGGCGGTGGACGTCGGCGGCGGCGGAGGGTCCCGGGGCAGCGTCGGCGATCCAGGGCCCTTCGCCCGAGGGGTCGACGATGCCCTGTTCCAGCCACTCGTACGTCCCGGAGAGGACACCGGACACGACCTTGCGGTCCAGTTCGTCGGTGTTCGCCCAGAGCCGGCCGAAGAGCTCGTCGACGCGGATACGGGCCTGCTGGCAGAAGGCGTCGGCCAGTTGGTACGCCTCCCGGCCGTGGTCGTCCGACGAGCGCAGCAGTTCGGCCCGTACGCACGCCGCGCTCATCGCGAAGAGCTCGGCACCGATGTCGACGATGCGGCCCAGGAAGCCCTGCTTCGTCTCCATCTTTCCCTGCCAGCGCGACATGGCGTAGAAGGTCGAGCGGGCCAGCTTGCGGGCCGAGCGCTCGACGTAACGCAGCTGGGCGGAGAGGTCGGGGTGCCCGTACGGATGGAACGCCGCGTAGCTGCCCGGCAGTTGTCCGGGGCCCGCGACGAGCTTCGGCAGCCAGCGGGCGTAGAACGCGGTGGCCTGCGCCCCCGCCTTCGCCTTGTCCGTCAGGGTGGTGTCGGGGTCGATCAGACCGCCCGCGACGGAGAGATGGGCGTCGACGGCCTCCCGGGCGATCAGCAGGTGCATGATCTCCGTCGAGCCCTCGAAGATCCGGTTGATGCGCATGTCCCTGAGCATCTGCTCGGCGGGCACCGGCCGTTCACCGCGGGCCGCGAGGGAGTCGGCCGTCTCGAAGCCGCGGCCGCCGCGGATCTGGACGAGCTCGTCGGCGATCAGCCAGCCCATCTCGGACCCGTACAGCTTGGCGAGCGCCGCCTCGATCCGGATGTCGTTGCGGTCCTCGTCTGCCATCTGGGACGAGAGGTCCACGACCGCTTCGAGGGCGAAGGTGGTCGCGGCGATGAAGGAGATCTTGGCGCCCACGGCTTCGTGGCGGCCGACCGGCCTGCCCCACTGCTCCCGCTCGGACGACCACTCACGGGCGATTTTCAGACACCACTTGCCCGCACCGACGCACATCGCGGGCAGCGAGAGCCGGCCCGTGTTGAGGGTGGTGAGGGCGATCTTGAGACCGGCGCCCTCGGGGCCGATCCGGTTCGCCGCCGGGACGCGTACCTGGTGGAAGCGGGTGACGCCGTTCTCCAGGCCGCGCAGCCCCATGAAGGCGTTGCGGTTCTCGACGGTGATGCCCGGCGAGTCGGCCTCGACGATGAAGGCGGTGATGCCGCCCTTGCTCTCCTCGGTCCTCGGCACGCGCGCCATCACGACGAGCAGGTCCGCGACGACGCCGTTGGTCGTCCAGAGCTTCACGCCGTCGAGGACGTACGAGTCGCCGTCCCGGACCGCCGATGTGGCCAGCCGGGCCGGGTCGGAGCCGACGTCCGGCTCGGTGAGCAGGAAGGCCGAGATGTCGGTGCGGGCCAGCCGGGGCAGGAAGGTGTCCTTCTGCTCCTGGGTGCCGAACTGCTTCAGCGGCTGCGGGACCCCGATCGACTGGTGGGCCGAGAGCAGCGCGCCGACGGCAGGGCTGGCCGAACCGGCCAGCGAGAGCGCCCTGTTGTAGTACACCTGGGTGAGACCGAGGCCGCCGTACCTGGTGTCGATCTTCATGCCGAGCGCGCCGAGCTCCTTGAGCCCGTTGACCGTCTCGTCGGGGATCCGGGCCTCGCGCTCGATCCGCGCGCCGTCGATCCCGGTCTCGCAGAAGGCGCGCAGCTTCGCGAGGAAGGCCTCGCCGCGCCGGGCGTCCTCGGCGTCGGGCAGGGGATGCGGATGGATCAGATCGAGCCGGAAGCGGCCGAGGAACAGCTCCTTGGCGAAGCTCGGTTTCCGCCAGTCCTGTTCACGGGCGGCCTCGGCGACCTGGCGCGCCTCGCGCTCGGTGACCCTGGGCTTGTCGAGTGGTGCGGTCATGAGGGGCACTCCTCACCGCGGATGTCGGATGGACACACCTGCCCGCAACCGGGCGGGCCAGTCGTCGCTACTCTCCGTGTGTACCCCATTACCTGCGCCACGGCCACCCCTCGCGTGCGTGAGGGGCGGCCGGGCGGGGACGAGTGCGTCCGATCGGGTCAGGCCGTACCGGACGGGATCGGACCGGGCGGGACCGGACCGGGACCGGGACCGGGCCGGCCGGTCCCGATCGGTTCCGGTCCCGGTCGGTTCCGTCGGTCAGAGGGCGAGGCCCGTGAAGACCATGACCCGCTCGTAGGTGTAGTCCTCCATCGCGAAGCGCACGCCCTCACGGCCGACGCCGGACTGCTTGGCGCCGCCGTACGGCATCTGGTCCGCGCGGTACGAGGGCACGTCACCGACGATCACACCGCCGACCTCCAGGGTGCTGTGGGCGCGGAACGCCGTCTGCACGTCATGCGTGAACACACCCGCCTGCAGGCCGTACTTGGAGTCGTTGACGGCGGCGAACGCCTCCGCCTCGCCCTCGACCCTGGTGAGCGTCAGGACCGGGCCGAAGATCTCCTCGCAGGCGACCGTGGTGTCCGCGGGGACGTCGGCGAGCACGGTCGGCTCATAGCTGGCGCCGTCCCGGGAGCCGCCCGCGAGCAGCTTGGCGCCCGCCTGCACCGCCTCGTCGACCCAGGACTCGACCCGCCTGGCCGCGTCCTCGCTGACCAGCGGGCCGACGTCGGTGGCCGCGTCGGCGGGGTCGCCGGTGGCCTGCTGGGCCACGGCGTCGACGATCTTCGGGACGAGCCGGTCGTACACCGAGGCGTCGGCGATCACGCGCTGGACCGAGATGCAGGACTGGCCGCCCTGGTAGTTCGAGAAGGTCGCGATGCGCGCGGCGGCCCAGTCGAGGTCCTTCTCGGACGCGTAGTCGGCGAGGACCACGGCCGCGCCGTTGCCGCCGAGCTCCAGGGTGATGTGCTTGCGCGGGACCGAGTCCATGATCGCGAAGCCGACCTTGTCGGAGCCGGTGAAGGAGATGACCGGGAGCCGCTCGTCCTGGACGAGGGCGGGCATCTTCTCGTTGGCGACCGGCAGGACCGACCAGGAGCCCGCGGGCAGCTCGGTCTCGGCCAGCAGCTCGCCGAGGATGAGACCCGAGAGCGGGGTCGCCGGGGCGGGCTTGAGGATGATCGGCGCGCCGACCGCGATGGCGGGGGCGATCTTGTGGGCGCAGAGGTTCAGCGGGAAGTTGAACGGCGCGACGCCCAGGACCGCGCCGCGCGGGAAGCGGCGCGTCAGCGCGAGGCGGCCGGCGCCGCCCGCGTCGGTGTCGAGGCGCTGCGCCTCGCCGCCGTTGTAGCGGCGGGCCTCCTCGGCGGCGAACCGGAACACCGATACGGCGCGGCCGACTTCGCCGCGGGCCCACTTGATGGGCTTGCCGTTCTCGGCGGTGATCAGCTGGGCGATCTCCTCCGTGCGCTCGACCAGGCGGCGGGAGACGTGGTCCAGGGCGGCGGCGCGGACGTGGGCGGGCGTCGCGGCGAACTCGTCCCGGACGGCGTGCGCGGCGGCGACGGCCTCCTCGACCTGGGCGTCGGTCGGGACGGCGACCGTACCGACGAGCCGGCCGTCCCAGGGGGAGGTGACATCGAAGGTGTCATCGCCGGTGGCCTGGCGGCCGGCGAGCCAGAAGGCGTGGGTGGAGGTCATGTGTTCCGGCCCTTCCGTGGTGTGTTTGGTGCTCCCACGGTAGGGGTGGAGGGGCGGCGCTGTGTTTGTCCGGCGTGGAGTGGTACGGGCCTCCAGGGCGCCGGAATGGCCTGGGACGGGGCGGCGCGCTCCGGGCACCGCCCCGTCCCCCCTCCTCAGGGCATGCTCGTCGCCTTCAGCGCCAGCCAGAGCTCCATCCGTACGTCCGGATCGTCGAGGGACCGCCCCAGAATCTCCTCGACCCGCCGCATCCGGTACCGCAGCGTGTGCCGGTGCACCCCCAGGTCCGCGGCGGCCGCGTCCCACTGGCCGTGGTGCGCGAGCCAGGCGCGCAGGGACGCCACCAGGTCGCCGCGGCCTGTCGCGTCGTGTTCGTGCAGCGGGCGCAGCATCCCGTCGGCGAAGGCCCGTACCGCGTCGTCGGCGAGCAGCGGCACCACGGATCCGGTGGCCAGTTCCTCGTGTTCGACCAGGACCCGGCCGCGCCGGCGGGCGACCGAGAGCGCCTGTTCGGCCTGGCGGTACGCGGAGGCGGCGGCGATCGTGCCGGCCGGCGCGGACTGGCCGATGACGACCTGGTCGTCCTCGCCCGCGGCGCCCGTGGCGCCCCCGGGGCCCGGGGGGAGCAGGGCCTCCGTCTGGGCCTGGGCGGCCTCGATCCGCTGGGCGTAGACCGTGCAGGCCGTGACCGCGGCCCCGCCGTCGGTGGCGAGCACGACGAGCCGCTCGCCCTCGGGCACGACCAGCACCATCTCGCCCGCGCGGGAGGCCCCTGCCTCCAGCGAATCGGCCAGCTCCTGGAGCGCGCCGGGCGTGCCCTCGGCGATGAGCAGCCGGTACGGGGCGTCGAGCAGACCGTTGTAGAGGTCCCCGGCGACCGTGCGCGCGTGGTCGGGTTCACCGGCGAGCAGCATCCGCAGCACGGCCGCGCCCAGCCGGTCCTCGGCCGCCCGCAGGGACCGGGAGCGTTCGGTGGTCAGGGTGAGCAGGGCGATGGCCGAGTGCACCGCGTACCGCTCGGCGGTGCCCAGCGGGGCGCCCGTGCCGACGGCCAGCGCGCCGTGCGGGCGGCGGCCGGTGCCGAGGGACTGGAGCTCGACGCGGTCGTCGGAGCCGCCGACGACGGCGCTCGCGGGCGCCGGGCGCTCGCCGAGCCGGGCGACGTCCGATGTGAGCCGTGCGGCACGGCGGGCGGCCCACTCGGGGGCGACGGACACGACGGTACCTGCCGCGTCGTACAGCGCGGCCCAGCCGTCGATGTGCGACGCGAGCCGCGCCAGCAGGTCGCCGGGGCCGTCGCCGCTCAGCGCGGCCCGGGTCAGCTCGCGCTGGGCCTCGAAGCCCGCGGTGACCGAGCGGTACTGGTCGGCGGCGATGGCGGCGGACACCGCCTTGCTGATGGCCAGGAAGGGCGTGCGCCGGGGGACCTCCAGGAGCGGCAGGCCCTCCTCGTCGGCGGCGGCGACCAGCGCGGGCGGGATGTCCTCGTAGTGGACGCCGACGGCGAACCCGAGCCCGACGACCCCGGCCTTGGCGAGCCGCCGTACGTACCGCCGCATCGCCTCCTGGTCCTCGGTGTCCAGCGTCATCGCGGTGATGAGGAGGAGCTCGCCGCCCTCCATGTACGGGACGGGGTCGGCCAGCTCGCTGACGTGGGCCCAGCGCACCGGCGTCTCGAGACGGCCCTCCCCCGCACGCACGGTGAGCTTGAGCGTGGAGTGGTGGACGAGCGAGGCAAGGGTGGGCGGCATGGGGGGACCGTAGGACCTTCGGCTGAAGAATGGGTGAGAACTGTGCCGTCCCGTATGAACGGCTACTCCAATTCTGCCAGGGCGTACGGGTCCTCGCGCCGGATCAGCCGCGCAGGTCCACCAGAAGGGGTGGCGCGTGCTCGCCGCGCACCGTCCTCAGTGAGAGCACCGCATGGCCCGCGGGCACCGAATGGGCCAGGTCGGATGCCGACCAGCGCTCCCGCTCGACCTTCCGTACGGTGACGGCGTCCGTCGTCACCGCCTTGCCGGTGACGAGTTTGCGGAACGAGTGGATCGCCCGGGTCAGCGGCTGGTCGGCGAAGACCTGGCGCTGTGTGACGTCCCTGGTCTCCACCCACTCGGTGCCCCAGGTCTCGGCGAAGGACCTGCCCTCCCAGGTGGTCACCCCGGAGAACGCCATCCGGCAGCCGACCGCACCGAGCAGCGCGGTGTGCAGGTCGTCGGGGACATCGCTCAGGCTCCGCAGGGTCAGGACGGCTCCGGCGTGCGCGGAGCGCAGCCGCTGGATGGAGCGGACCGAGTCCGCCGTGACGGTGCGGGTGGCATCGTCGAGGACCAGGCAGGCGAAGAGCGAGCGGTCGGCGCGGGCCGCCGCGCTCGCGGTGAACTGGGCGAGGACGAGCCGGGCGAGTACCCGGGACGCCTCCGCGTGCGCCCGTTCCGGGAGGTCGATCCTGACCCGTACGGGGTGTTCGAGCGAGCGCAGCGAGAAGGGCCTGGACGCGCCCGAGGTGTCGAAGAACCCGGCGAAGGCGGGCCGGTCGAGGGAGGCGACCCGGTCGGCGAGTGCCGGTCCTGGATCACCCGGAGCCCCGGACTGCCGGGCGCGGGCGTCGAGTTCGCGCTGCAGGCCGAAGTGGCCGCCCGCGTCGAGCGCCTCGCGCAGGGTGGCGAGCGCGGCCGGCACCCCGTCGAGGAGTTCCCGCAGGTCGGGCACCGAAGGGAAGCGGCCGTGGGCCGCCAGGTAGGGGCCGAGCAACTGGGCGAGCGCGGTGGCCGCGCGCCGGCTGTCGACCTCGGGGAGATCGCCGGTGAACGCCTCGGCGAGTACGGCGGCGGCCTCGTCGGGGTCGGTCGCGCCGCCGTAGAGGTCGAAGTCGTGGACGGACGAGGGGTCGCCGGGTTTGACCACGACGTCGTACGCGTCGTCGGGACCGAGCTGGGTGCCGGCCGCCGCCACCGCGATGACGGCGGCCTGGCCCGCGAGTGCCTGGAGGGCGAGGGACTCCACCACGGGCCGCACCAGGTCCCGGGTCTTGCCCGCGCCGGGCGGTCCGACGGCCAGCAGCGAGGTGCCGAGCAGTTCGGGTTCGAGCGCGAGACCGCTGCCGCGCCTGGCGTACGGGTTGCGCTCGCCCGGGTCGACCGTGCCGAGCCTGACCTGGCGTACGAACAGATCGTGCCGGGCCGCGCGCACCGGCAGGTCGCGGGCGCCCGAGGGGTGCGCGCACGCGGCGGCGCCGCTCCGGCGCACCGCTTCGGTGAAGGAGTCGAGCCGGCCCGGGTCCGCCTGGACGGAGCGCCAGGCGCGCCGGACCCGGGTGTAGTCGACGTCGTTCATCCGCCCGGAGCGCACCTCGTCGGAGAGCCGGTCGGCGAGTTCGGTGAGCCCCCGGGCGCGCAGCTCGGGCCAGTCGGCGAGCGCGGGGGCCGAGGGGTCCTGGGCCGCCGCCCTGGCCTGTGTCTGCGCCCGGGCGTGCTCCTGCGGCGCGCGCTGCTGCGGCAGCTGTCCCGGGCGCAGCAGGGTGCGCCAGCGGCCCAGCCGGGCGAAGGGCCAGACCACGGCCAGCGTGATCAGTCCGTACACCGTGTAGGCGACGGTCGCCGCCCCGACGTGGTCGCCGCCGCCGGTCAGCCAGGACGAAGGGAGCAGCATGAAGACCATGTCGAGGCCCGGCAGGGTGTTCGTCCAGACGAGGATCCAGACGAGGAGGGCGAGGGCGGTGGCGGCCGTCGCACGGGCGCGCGGCGTACGGCCCTCGACGGCGTGCTCGAAGGCGCCGCGCCAGTTGCCCAGCCGGCCGAAGACGTAGAGGAGCACGGCCGCGATCAGGAACCGGTAGACCTCCAGCGCGTTCTCCGCGCCCCGCGGCGCCGGTTCGCCCATCCGCTGGCGGCTCCACCAGTCCCCCGGCGTGAACAGCTCCAACGGGACACGCCAGTACGGGATGTAGCCGTTGTTCCAGAGCGACCAGACCAGGATGCAGGCGAACAGCGAGATGACCGCACCGCTGAGCAGCGTGCGGCCGGGCACGTTCTCGGCCTCCGGGGGGCGCTCGACATGGCCGTACGCCCAGACGCCCGGCCCCTCCCGGTGGCGCGGGGCCGCCAGCCAGTCGGTGAGCACCGGGCCGGTCGCGGGTGCGTAGCCGGGCGGGGGCGGGACGGCCGGCGGCCCGGCAGGGCGCGGCACGGGACCGGCCCCCCGGGTGCCGCGTGCGTCGTACGTGCCTTCGGTGTCCATGACCCCTGCCCCCTGACCAGCCAGGTCTGCGCTGTGTCTGCCCTGTGCGGTGTGCCTCGATCTCGCGCCTCAATCTAGTGCCACGTGCCCGCTACCGGGTGTCATCACGCTGCTATGTCCGTCGCGGACAACGACACACCCTGACCACTACCGAACGGAGCATGCCGCGCCTCGGGACGCGCCCCTAGCCTGCTGTGAGAGGAAGCGTCCGATTTCGTCCCACAGGAGTCCCCCATGACCGCTGTTCCGCAGGAGCGCCGCGTCGTCACCGCCATCCCCGGCCCGAAGTCGCAGGAGCTGCAGGCCCGTCGCAACGCGACGGTCGCCTCGGGTGTCGGCTCCGTGCTGCCGGTCTTCACGACCCGCGCGGGCGGCGGGATCATCGAGGACGTCGACGGCAACCGCCTCATCGACTTCGGTTCCGGCATCGCCGTGACCTCCGTGGGCGCGTCCGCCGAGGCCGTCGTGCGCCGGGCGTCCGCGCAGCTCGCCGAGTTCACCCACAGCTGTTTCATGGTGACCCCGTACGAGGGGTACGTCGAGGTCTGTGAGGCGCTCGCGGAGCTGACCCCGGGCGACCACGCCAAGAAGTCGGCGCTCTTCAACTCCGGCGCCGAGGCCGTCGAGAACGCCGTGAAGATCGCCCGTGCGTACACCAAGCGCCAGGCCGTCGTCGTCTTCGACCACGGCTACCACGGCCGCACCAACCTCACGATGGCGCTGACCGCGAAGAACATGCCGTACAAGAATGGCTTCGGCCCGTTCGCGCCCGAGGTCTACCGGGTGCCCGTGGCGTACGGCTACCGCTGGCCGACCGGCCCGGAGAACGCCGGCGCCGAGGCGTCCGCCCAGGCCATCGACATGATCAACAAGCAGATCGGCGCGGAGAACGTCGCCGCGATCATCATCGAGCCGGTCCTCGGCGAGGGCGGCTTCATCGAGCCCGCCAAGGGCTTCCTGCCCGCCGTCGCGCAGTTCGCCAAGGACAACGGCATCGTCTTCGTGGCCGACGAGATCCAGTCCGGCTTCTGCCGCACCGGCCAGTGGTTCGCGTGTGAGGACGAGGGCATCGTCCCCGACCTGATCACCACCGCCAAGGGCATCGCGGGCGGTCTGCCGCTCTCCGCCGTGACCGGCCGCGCCGAGATCATGGACGCCGCGCACTCCGGCGGCCTCGGCGGTACGTACGGCGGCAACCCGGTCGCCTGCGCCGGCGCCCTCGGCTCGATCGAGACGATGAAGGAGCTGGACCTCAACGCGAAGGCCCGGCGCATCGAGGAGATCATGAAGGCGCGGCTGACGGCCGTCCAGGAGAAGTACGACATCGTCGGCGACATCCGGGGCCGCGGCGCGATGATCGCGGTCGAGCTGGTCAAGTCGGGTACGAAGGACCCCAACCCGGAGGCGACCGCGGCTCTGGCCAAGGCTTGCCACCAGGTGGGTCTGCTGGTCCTGACCTGCGGCACCTACGGCAACGTGCTGCGCTTCCTGCCCCCGCTGGTCATCGGCGAGGACCTGCTGAACGAGGGTCTGGACCTGCTGGAGCAGGCCTTCGCGGGCGCGTGACCTCCAGTAACGGTCGGGGCGTGTGAAGAACGTGTGGGGGGGCGATGGCGGGATGCGATTCCAGCTGTCGGCCCCCTTTTCCCTGCCGTACGGTTCTGACAGATGAGAGAAACACCTCGCTCACGGATGACTGTGGGCGATCCCAGGCAAGGGCCTCCCCAGCTCGCGCCTGGTCGTGCCTTCGCGCACACCACCGGAGCTTCGGGCTCCGGATCTCCTCACCGATCGGATGGCCGCCCGCCCCACACCCCCCGGGGCGCGCGGCACACCGGTCCAGGCGGCCGCCCCGGAACTACCCCCCCTGTTCCCGGGCGGCCGGCTACTCTCTCCCGGCTGCGACGCGTGCTGCTCTCCGCGCTTGGCTGTCTTCTCCTCTTCGCACTCATCACCTGGCAGGTCCTGGTCCGCGGACCGCTGCTGCGGCTGGATGTGCGCGTCGACCACCACATCGTCGGCACGGGCCCCGGATGGCTCAGCGGCGGCCTCTCCGACCTGGGCAACACCGAGGTGGCCCTGCCGGTCCTGGTGGCGGCGATGGCGTACGCCCTGTGGTGCGGCAGCCGCCGGGACGTCCTGGTCGCCGCCCTGGCGATGGCCATGGTGCCGGCCCTGGTGGTACCGCTGAAGCTCTGGACAGCCCGGCCGGGGCCGCTCGACCCGTCCACCGGGTACTTCCCCTCGGGCCACTCGGCCACCGCGATGGTGGCGTACGGCGGGGCCGCGCTGCTCCTCGTGCCGTACGCCCGTCGGAACTGGCCGGTGCCCGTCGCCGTAATCCTGACGGTGGCGACGGGCACCGGCCTTCTCCTGCACGGCTACCACTGGCCTCTCGACGTGCTGGCGAGCTGGCTTCTGTGCGGGGCCCTGCTGCTGGTCACTGCCAGCTGTATGCGTCGAAGTTCTTCGCGAACTCCTGATTGCTGAACAGGTCCCAGTTGACGGACCAGGCCATCAGCCCGCGCAGTCCGGGCCAGGTCCCGTGGGTGGCGTACGAGCCGCAGCCGGTCTTCTTCGTCAGGCAGTCGAGCGCCGTGTCCACATCGGCGGTCGAGGTGTAGCCGTTGCCCGCGTTCACCGAGGCCGGCAGGCCGATGGCCACCTGGTCGGGGCGGAGCGGGGCGAATATCTTCGTGGTGTCGCCCGCGACCGGGAAGCCGGTGAGCAGCATGTCGGTCATGGCGATGTGGAAGTCGGCGCCACCCATGGTGTGGTACTGGTTATCGAGGCCCATGATCGGGCCGGAGTTGTAGTCCTGGACGTGCAGCAGCGTCAGATCGTCGCGCAGGGCGTTGATCACCGGCAGATAGGCGCCGGCGCGCGGGTCCTGGCCGCCGAACGGCCCCGATCCGTAGAACTGGTACCCGAGCTGCACGAAGAAGGTCTCCGGCGCCATCGTCAGCACGAACGTGTCGCCGTACTTGGCCTTGAGCGTCTTCAGCGCGGAGATCAGATTGACGACGACCGGGGTGGTGGGGTTCCGGAAATCCGTGTCGCCGGTGTCCAGGGAGAGCGAGTGGCCCTCGAAGTCGATGTCCAGGCCGTCGAGTCCGTACTCGTCGATGATCTTCGAGACCGAGGCGACGAAGGTGTCGCGGGCCGCCGTGGTGGTGAGCTGCACCTGGCCGTTCTGGCCGCCGATGGAGATCAGCACCTTCTTGCCGGCCGCCTGTTTGGCCTTGATCTCAGCCTTGAACTCGTCGGCCGACTCGACACCCGGACATTCCGTGGCCGGACAGAGGTTGAAGCGGATGTCGCCGGACGTGGGGGAGGTCGGCTCACCGAAGGCCAGGTCGATCACGTCCCAGGAGTCGGGTACGTCGGCCAGCTTCGTGTAGCCGGAACCGTTGGCGAAGCTGGAGTGCAGATAGCCGACCAGGGCGTGCGCGGGCAGGCCGGCTGCCGCTGCTCCGGGGCCGGCGGCCTGGGAGGTCTGCGCGGTGCCGGCGAGTGCGCTCATCGCGAGTGCGGCCGTGGCGAGCATGGCCAGGAGTCTTGGGCGTTTCACAACTGCCTCCGGACATGGGGGGATTGAGGTGGTGAAGCGCGCCCAACATGGTCCAGACCAATTGGACTGTCAAGGTTTCACACACCCACCGGCGGTGGTTCAGACCAGTCCGTCACCAATGTCGCCCGCCCGGAGCGCGGCGGCCTCGTGCATCGCCATCTCCAGCAGCGCCGGATCGGTGAGCGTCCCCCCGGCGTCCGGCGGGACCAGCCAGCGCACCCCGCCGGACGCCCGGCCGGGCTGCGGCACCACTATCCAGGTGCCGCCGCCCACGCCCCGTACGCCGGTGCCGATCCAGCGCGCGGCCGTACCCGCCGGCACGAAGAAGCCCATGCTGGCCTCCCCGAAATCCGCCAGCACCGGCCCTGGCCGGTCGATGAGGCGGGACAGCACGTCCAGGGTCGGATAGCCCAGCTCCCCCGGAACGATGAGTACGTCCCAGCGCACCCCGGCGGGCAGGAGCGCCACCCCGTGCGGGTCGCGCTCCCATGCCCGCCGGCACGCGCCGGGGTCCGGCGCCACCGAAGCGAGCCACTCGACTGCGGTCCTTGCCCCCGAGCCAGCCATCGCCCGGCCTCCATTCGTGTACGCGAGGTTCCTGCGTGCACGGGGAGAGAGCGGGTTCGGGGCACTTCATGACGCGGGTTCGGACACCCAATGGCAGTGAGCTGGGTCACAGTCCGGCCGGAGCCGTGGGACCGGCCGGATCACGACCGGATCAGGAGTCGAATCCGAGGCCGAGACGGTCCATCGACTTGAGCCAGAGATTGCGCCGGCCGCCGTTCTCGTCAGCCCGCGCCAGCGACCACTTGGTCAGCCCGATGCCCGCCCAGGCGAACGGCTCGGGCGGGAACGGCAGCGGCTTGCTCTTCACCATCTCCAGGCGGGTGCGCTCCGTATCGGCCCCCGAGAGCAGGTCGAGCATCACGTCGCCGCCGAACCGGGTGGCTCCGACACCGAGACCGGTGAAGCCCGCCGCATAGGCGACGCGCCCGCTGTGCGCCGTACCGAAGAAGGCGGAGAACCGCGAGCAGGTGTCGATCGCGCCGCCCCACGCATGGCTGAAGCGGACCCCTTCGAGCTGCGGAAAGCAGGTGAAGAAGTGCTCGGCGAGGGTCAGATAGGTGGCCGGGCGCTGGTCGAGTTCGGCGCTCAGCCTGCCGCCGTACGGATAGATCGCGTCGTAGCCGCCCCACAGGATGCGGTGGTCGGCGGTCAGCCGGAAGTAGTGGAACTGGTTGGCGCTGTCGCCGAGCCCCTGCCGGCCCTGCCAGCCGATCGACGCCAGCTGTTCGCCGGAGAGCGGCTCGGTCATCAGCGCGTAGTCGTAGACCGGGACGGTGTACGGGCGTACCCGCTTGACCAGCGACGGGAAGATGTTCGTGCCCAGCGCCACCTGCCGGGCGTAGACCCTGCCGTACGGGGTACGGACCGCCATCCCCGGTCCTGAGCGCACCAGGTCGAGACCGCGGGTGCGCTCGTACATCCGCACACCGAGTTCCAGGCAGGCCCGCTTGAGCCCCCAGGCCAGCTTGGCCGGATGCAGCATCGCGACGCCGCGCCGGTCCCAGAGCCCGGCGAGGAAGGTCGGGGAGTCCACCTCGGCCCGCAGGGCGTCCTGGTCGAGGAACTCCACTCCCTCGAAGCCGAGTTCGGCGGTCTCCCGGTGCCAGTCGCGCAGTTCCTCAGCCTGGTGCGGCCGGGTGGCCACATCGATCTCGCCGGTGCGCTCGAAGTCGCAGTCGATCCCGTACCGGGCGACGGCGTCCTCGATGGCGTCGAGGTTGCGCGCGCCCAGCTGCTCCAGCTGCTTGATCTCGCCGGGCCAGCGTTCGAGACCGTTGGCGAGACCGTGGGTCAGGGAGGCGGCGCAGAAGCCGCCGTTGCGGCCCGAGGCCGCCCAGCCCGCCTCGTGGCCCTCGATGAGGACCACGTCCAGGCCCGGATCGCGCTCCTTGGCGAGCAGTGCGGTCCACAGTCCGCTGTAGCCGCCGCCGACGACGAGGAGGTCGCAGCTGACGTCACCGGTGAGGGCGGGCAGGACGGCGGGCTTGCCGGGGTCCTCCAGCCAGAACGACACCGGTTCGGCGTCGGCGAGCGATGCGGCAAGTGCACGGGTCATGGCAGCTGGGGCCATGGGTTCCACTCCTTCGGGTCCTGCTCAGTGCGGTGTGCTGTTCTTCCGGCGGTTGCTGATGAGCTGGCCGCCGAGTACCACCAGCACCGCGATGACGAACATCGCCGTGCCGATGACGTTGATCTGTACAGGGGTACCGCGCTGCGCCGATCCCCAGACGTACATGGGAAAGGTCACGGTCGACCCCGCATTGAAGTTGGTGATGATGAAGTCGTCGAAGGAGAGCGAGAAGGCGAGCAGCGCGCCCGCCGCGATCCCGGGTGACACGATCGGCAGGGTGACCCGCAGGAAGGTCTGCACCGGGCTGGCGTAGAGATCGCGCGCGGCCTCTTCCAGCCGGGGGTCCATGGACATCACACGGGCCTTGACCGCGGTGACCACGAAGCTCAGGCAGAACATGATGTGCGCGATGAGAATGGTCCAGAAGCCAAGCTGGGCGCCCATGTTGAGGAACAGGGTGAGCAGTGAGGCGGCCATCACGACCTCGGGCATCGCCATCGGCAGGAAGATCAGCGAGTTGATCGCGCCGCGCGCCCGGAACCGGTAGCGGACCAGCGCGAAGGCGATCATCGTGCCGAGCACGGTGGAGCCGATCGTCGCCCAGACGGCGATCTCCAGCGAGAGGTTCAGCGAGCCGCACATGTCGGCGACCCCGCAGGGGTCCTTCCAGGCGTCCAGCGAGAACCGCTGCCAGCTGATGTTGAAGCGCCCGTTGGGCTTGTTGAAGGAGAAGACCATCACGACGACGTTGGGCAGGATCAGATAGGCGAGTGTGATCAGCCCGGCGACGGTGACGAGATTGCTGCGCAGCCAGCGCGTGGAGTTCCTCAGCATCAGACCAGGTCCTCCGTGCCGGCTCGGCGGATGTAGACGGTGACCATGATCAGCACGATCGCCATGAGGATGAAGGAGAGCGCGGCCGCCGTCGGATAGTCGAGCACCCGCAGGAACTGCGACTGGATGACACTGCCGACCATCTTGGTGTCGGTCGAGCCGAGCAGTTCGGAGTTGACGTAGTCACCTGCCGCCGGGATGAAGGTGAGCAGGGTGCCGGAGACGACGCCCGGCATGGAGAGCGGGAAGGTCACCTTGCGGAAGGTGGTGGCCGGGGTGGCGTACAGGTCGCCCGCCGCTTCGTGCAGCCGTCCGTCGATCCGCTCCAGCGAGGTGTAGAGCGGCAGGATCATGAACGGCAGGAAGTTGTAGGTGAGTCCGCAGACCACGGCCATGGGGGTGGCCAGCACCCGGCTGCCGTCGGTCCAGCCGAGCCAGCTGGTGACGTCGAGGATGTGCAGGGTATTCAGGACGCCCACGACCGGACCGCCGTCGGCGAGGATCGTCTTCCAGGCGAGCGTGCGGATCAGGAAGCTGGTGAAGAACGGCGCGATGACCAGGATCAGCACCACATTGCGCCAGCGGCCCGCTTTGAAGGCGATGAGGTACGAGAGCGGGTAGCCGAGCAGCAGACAGAGCACCGTCGCCGTGCCCGCGTACAGCAGGGAGCGGATGAACTGCGGGTAGTACTCGTGCAGCGCGTCCCAGTACGTCTGGAAGTGCCAGGTGACCTGGAAGCCGTCCTCCAGCGAACCGGTCTGCACCGACGTCGACGCCTGGTAGATCATCGGCAGCGCGAAGAAGACAACCAGCCAGATGATGCCGGGCAGCAGCAGCCAGTACGGTACGAGCCGTTTGCGGACCGGGGGCTTGCGTACGGCGCCGGCCTCCGCCTCGGGGGCCTCGGCGGGCGGGGCCTCGGTGACGGTCACGCGGCCTCCTCCCCGGCGCCCGACTTGCCGGCGTCGACCGCCTGGTCGGCGTCGAGGCCGAACGAGTGCCCGGGGTTCCAGTGCAGGACGACATCCGCGCCCGGCGACAGCCGGGAGTCGCGCTCGACGTTCTGCACGTAGACCTCAAGACCGGGGCAGACCGGGCTGTCGATGACGTACTGCGTGGAGACCCCGATGAAGCTGGAGTCGGCTATGCGTCCGCTGACACGGTTGCGGCCCTCGGCTATCTCCGCCGCGTCGTCCGCGTGTACCAGGGCGATCTTCTCGGGCCGCACCCCGACGAGCAGCTTGTCACCGGCGCTGGTGGCGGCCTTGCAGCGGTCGGCGGGCAGCCGGAGCTTGGCACCCGACGCCAGGACGGTGATGTCGGCCCCCGCCTCGACGACTTCGGCCTCGATGAGGTTCGAGGTGCCGAGGAAGTTGGCGACGAAGGTGGTGTTCGGGTTCTCGTACAGCTCGGCGGGGGCGCCCAGTTGCTCGACGCGGCCGCCGTTCATCACCGCGACGGTGTCGGCCATGGTCATGGCCTCCTCCTGGTCGTGGGTGACGTGCACGAAGGTGATGCCGACCTCGGTCTGGATGCGCTTGAGCTCCAGCTGCATCTGACGGCGCAGCTTGAGGTCGAGGGCGCCGAGCGGCTCGTCGAGCAGCAGCACCTGCGGGTGGTTGATGAGCGCCCGGGCGACGGCGACGCGCTGCTGCTGGCCGCCGGAGAGCTGGTGCGGTTTGCGGTGTGCGAAGTCCCCGAGCTGGACGAGGTCGAGCATGTCGCCGACCTGCTTCTTGACGGACTTGATGCCGCGCCTGCGCAGCCCGAAGGCGATGTTCTCGGTCACGTCGAGGTGCGGGAAGAGCGCGTACGACTGGAAGACCGTGTTGACCGGGCGCTTGTACGGGGGCAGGTCGGTGACGTCCCGGCCGCCGAGCCGGACGGTGCCGGTGGTCGGGTCCTCCAGCCCTGCGATCATCCGCAGGGTGGTGGTCTTTCCGCAGCCGGAGGCGCCGAGGAGCGCGAAGAAGGAGCCCTGCGGGACGGTGAGGTCCAGCGGGTGCACCGCGGTGAAGGACCCGTAGGTCTTGCTGATCCCGGCGAGGCGGACGTCGCCGCCTTCATTCGTCTGTGTCATGGGTACGGTCCCGGGGGGTCGTGGGAGCAGAGGGAGAGCTGAGGAGAGCAGAGGGGGATGGTGGGGCTGGGGAGTGCTGGGACGGGAGCGGCCGCGCGGTTCGGGGTCAGGCCCCGATCAGCCGGGAGAACTTCTCCTCGTACGCCGCGTCTTCCTTGCTGGAGAGCGAGCGGAAGGCGTGCGACCGGGCGGCCATCGCCCTGTCGGGGAGGATCAGCTGGTTGGCCGCCAGCTTGGGGTCGATCTTCGCGAGCTCCGCGCGGACACCGTCCACCGGGGAGAGGTAGTTGGTGTACGCGGTGAGCTTCGCCGCGACGGCGGGCTCGTAGTAGTAATCCATCAGCCGCTCGGCGTTGGACGTGTGGCGGGCCTTGGCCGGCACCATCATGTTGTCGCTGGAGATCATGTAACCGGCGGCGGGGATCGCGTACTTGACGTGCGGGTTGTCGTTCTGGAGCTGGGTGATGTCACCGCCCCAGGCGACACAGGCGGCGATGTCGCCCTTGTCCAGGTCACTGACGTAGTCGTTGCCGGTGAAGCGGCGTATCTGCTTGCTGTCGACGCCCTTCTGGAGGCGGCCGATCGCGGCGTCGAAGTCGGCGTCGGTGATCTTCGCCGGGTCCTTGCCCATGTCGAGCAGCGTCATCCCGACCGAGTCGCGCATCTCCGAGAGGAAACCCACCCGCCCCTTGAGCTTGGGGTCGTCGAGGAGCTGGGTGACGGAGTCGACCTTGCGGCCGCCGGTCGCCTTCGTGTTGTAGGCGATGACGGTGGGGACACCGGCCCAGGGGTACGAGTAGGCGCGGCCCGGGTCCCAGTCGGGGTTGCGGAACTGTTCGGAGAGGTTCGCGTACGCGTGCGGGAGCAGCGACGCGTCGAGCCGTTCCACCCAGCCGAACCGGATCAGCCTGGCGGCCAGCCAGTCGGTGAGGATGATGATGTCCCGTCCGGTGTCCTGGCCGGCCGCGAGCTGCGGCTTGATCTTGCCGAAGAACTCGACGTTGTCGTTGATGTCCTCGGTGTAGTCGACCTTGATCCCGGTGCGCTTGGTGAACGCCTCCAGGGTGGGCCGGTGCTTCCCGTCGTCGGTGACGTCCACGTACTCGGTCCAGTTGGAGAAGTTGATCACCTTCTCCGCGGCCGAGTGGTCGTCGGAGGCCGGGGCCCCGCCTTCGCGTTTGGCCGCGGGGATACCGCAGCCGGTGAGGGCGGCGAGGCCACCGAGCGTGAGCGCGCCGGCGCCGGTGGCGCGCAACAGCGATCTGCGGGCGAGGGACCCGCCGCCACGGGCCAGTGTGCGGCGGGTGGCGGCCAGCTGGGCCGGGGAGAGACGGTCTGGCTCGAACTGCTCCATGGGCTCGGTGCCCTTTCTTTATCGGTCCCCGAAGATCGTGCGGTGCCAGTCCTTGCGGGCCACCGCGGTGTTGTCGTACATGACGTGCTTGACCTGTGTGTACTCCTCGAACGAGTACACGGACATGTCCTTGCCGAAGCCGCTTGCCTTGTAACCGCCGTGCGGCATCTCGCTGATGATCGGAATGTGGTCGTTGACCCACACACAGCCGGCCTGGATCTCGCGGGTCGCCCGGTTCGCCCGGAAGACGTCCCGGGTCCAGGCGGACGAGGCCAGTCCGTAGGGGGTGTCGTTGGCGAGGGCGATGCCCTCGTCGTCGGAGTCGAAGGGCAGCACGACCAGGACCGGGCCGAAGATCTCGGCCTGGACGATCTCACTGTCCTGGGCGGCGTCGGCGATCAGGGTCGGGAGGTAGTAGGCACCGTCGTTCTCGGGCGCCGCGCCGCCGGTGACCACGCGCGCGGTGTCCCTGGCCCGGTCCACGAAGGCCGCGACCCGGTCCCGCTGGGCGTAGCTGATCAGCGGGCCGATGTCGGTCGACTCGTCAAAGGGGTCGCCGAGGCGGAGGGTGCCCATCAGTTCGGCGACGCCCTGGACGAAGGCGTCGTACAGCGGGCGCTGGACGTAGGCGCGGGTGGCGGCCGTGCAGTCCTGGCCGGTGTTGATGAGCGAGCCCGCGACCGCGCCGTGCACGGCGGCTTCCAGATCGGCGTCGTCGAAGACCAGGAAGGGGGCCTTGCCGCCGAGTTCGAGGTGGATCCGCTTGACGGTCGCGGTGGCGATCTCGGCGACGCGCTTGCCGACCGGCGTCGATCCGGTGAACGAGGTCATGACCACGTCCGGGTGGCCCACCAGGTGTTCGCCCGCCTCGGCGCCGAGGCCGTTGACGATGTTGACGACCCCGTCGGGGATGCCCGCGTCGGTCGCGGCCTGCGCGAACATCAGCGAGGTGAGCGGGGTGATCTCGGCGGGCTTGAGCACGATGGTGTTGCCCACCGCGATGGCCGGGAGGACCTTCCAGGCGGCCATCTGGAGCGGGTAGTTCCAGGGCGCGATGGAGCCGACCACGCCGATCGCCTCGCGGCGGACGTAGGAGGTGTGGTCGCCGCTGTACTCACCGGCCGACTGGCCCTGGAGGTGGCGGGCGGCGCCCGCGAAGAAGGAGGCGTTGTCGACGGTGCCCGGCACGTCGAACTCGCGGCTCAGCTTGATCGGCTTGCCGCACTGGAGGGACTCCGCGTACGCGAACTCCTCGGCTCGCTCGGCGAGTACGGCCGCGAAGCGGTGCAGCGCGTCGGAGCGCTCTCCCGGAGTTGCTCCGGACCAGCCGGGGAAGGCCGCACGGGCCGCCTCGACGGCGGCATCGACATCGGCGGTGCCCGCCGTCGCGTAGCTGAGGACCACCTCGCCGGTGGCGGGGTTCACGACGTCCTGGGTCCGCCCTGAGGTACCGGGGCGCAGCTGCCCGCCGATGTACTGTGCGCCGGCCGCGAAGCGGTCCCGCACCTGGAAGCTGTTGACCATCGTGCTCTCTCCGTAGCTCAAGCTCGAATTGAGTGCCGATCCTGGCAGAGCGATAGTTCATCAACAAGTGATTCCGTTGTTTCCTTTTGGTTACGCAACGGAATCGGTCGACCATGTGTCGCGTGGGCCGGAAAATCCACGACGGAGTGTCAGTGGCGGCTGCCAGACTCCCGTGCATGGAACGAATCGAAGCGCTGGCCAGGCAGGCCGGCCAGGGGGAACGGATCAAGTTCCTGCACTTCTGGGGCCACACTGCGCGGCGGGACGGCAGCATCGGGCCGGGCTGTCTGAGCCAGTGGTGGCCGTCACCCTTCGTGGTCGACGACGTGCGGTACGCCACGGCGGAGCACTGGATGATGGCGGCCAAGGCACGGCTCTTCGGCGACGCGGAGGCGGAACAGGCTGCGCTCACGGCGGCGAACCCGGCACTGGCGAAGAAGGCGGGGCGGCTCGTGCGCGGATTCGACGACCTGATATGGCAGCGCGAGCGGTACGGGATCGTGGTCGAGGGCAGCGTGCACAAGTTCGGCGCTGACGTGGCGCTGCGCGGATATCTGCTGGCGACCGGGGACCGAGTGCTGGTCGAGGCCAGCCCGATGGACCGGGTGTGGGGCATCGGACTCGCTGCGGACGACGAGCGGGCCGCACAGCCGGACCGCTGGCGCGGGCTCAATCTGCTGGGGTTCGCGCTGATGGACGCCAGGGAGCGGCTGCGTACGGCTGTCGCCGCGGGCTGATGGGGGCTGATGGGGCAGGGTGCCGCCGTCGCCGCTGCCCGGGCGAGTGGGGCCGCCCGGGACAGGTCTCGGTGTTCTTGTCTCGGTGTTCTTGTCTCGGTGTTCGTGTCGCAGAGGCTGTGCCCAGTGGCCGCGTCTCAGTGGTCGGCGCCGACGATCAGTGAGCTCGGGTAGGTGTTGCCGTCGCCGCCGTAGTCGGGGGTGGTGCTGTGGGAATGCGAGATGCCCCAGATCACCACGCTGAGAAACGTGGCGCTGACCACGATGCCGATGGGTCCCAGGATGATCCCGGCGAGTGCCATCCCCCCGTTGTTCGCCTCACCACGGTTGGCCCGCTTGCGCCCGAGGATGCCGAAGATCAGGGCGAGCGTCCCCAGGATGATGCCGAGACCCCAGGCGCAGAAGATGACCACGCTGAGGATGCCGAGCACCAGCGCGGCCACCCCGTAGCCGTTGGAGGGGCCCTGCTGCATGGTGTTCCAGCTGCCCTGTCCGCCGTACCCCGGATAGCCCGGATACCCGGGATAGCCGTAGGCGGCCGGCCCCTGCGGGCCGGGGGCGGCGCCCGGATAGGACGGATAGCCGTACTGGCCCGGGGCACCCTGTCCCGGACCGTTCGGCGCGACCGGCGGGGGTGGTACGGATCCGGGGGGCGGATATCCGGGCGGCGCGAATCCCGGAGGCACGGAGCCGTGCTGCCCCGGACCCGGCGTCGGCTGCCCGGGGTTGTACTGCCCGGGGTTCTGCTGAGCGGAGCCGAACTGGCCGGGGCCCTGCTGCCCCGGGATGTGCGGGCCCGGCGTCTGCTGCCCGGCGGCAGGCTGCGCCGGGCCCGGCTGTCCGGGGCCCGGGGCGGCGCCCCCGGCCGGCATGTCCGTGACCGTCTGCTGCTCGTGCACCGGGCTGCTCGGCGCCTTCGGCTGGTCCGGCTGCTTGTCCAGCGGCACTTTCGGCCCGGGCGGCGCCCATGGGTCTCTCGGCGGCTCGGGGTCCCCCGAAGGGCGTGGTGCGTTGTCTGACATGGGCCTCCCCCATCCTCGGCTCGTCATGCTAGAGCCTGTGTGCGAGGCTCCGTTCCCCGCCTACGATGTTCTCCGACCAGCAGAACTCGCCGTACCCGGAGGACCCGATGACCGACCTGCACCCGTTCATTGCGGGACTGCCCAAGGCGGAACTGCATGTGCACCATGTCGGGTCCGCGTCGCCCCGCATCGTCGCCGAACTCGCCGCGCGCCACCCGGACTCCATAGTGCCGAGCGACCCCGAGGCGCTCGCCGACTACTTCACCTTCACGGACTTCGGGCACTTCATCCAGGTCTACCTCTCGGTGGTGGACGTGATCCGCACCCCCGAGGACGTCCGGCTGCTGACCTTCGAAGTCGCACGCGACATGGCCCGCCAGAACATCCGGTACGCGGAACTCACCATCACCCCGTTCTCCTCCACCCGCCGGGGCATCCCCGAGCAGGCCTTCATGGAGGCGATCGAGGACGCCCGCAAGGCGGCCGAGGCGGAACTCGGCACCGTGCTGCGCTGGTGCTTCGACATCCCCGGCGAGGCCGGACTCGAATCGGCGGCCGAGACGACCCGGCTCGCGCTCGACCTGCGTCCCGAGGGGCTTGTCTCCTTCGGGCTCGGCGGCCCCGAGGTCGGGGTGGCCCGCCCGCAGTTCAAGCCCTATTTCGACCGGGCCCGCGCGGCCGGGCTGCACTCGGTGCCGCACGCCGGTGAGACGACAGGACCGGAGACCGTCTGGGACGCGCTGCACCACCTGGGTGCCGAGCGCATCGGCCACGGCACCAGCTCGGTCCAGGACCCGAAGCTCCTCGCCCACCTGGCAGAACAGGGAATCGCGCTGGAGGTCTGCCCGACCTCCAACATCGCTACCCGAGCCGTCCGCACCCTCGATGAGCACCCGCTGAAGGAGATGGTGGACGCCGGGGTGCTGGTGACCATCAACAGCGACGACCCGCCGATGTTCGGCACCGATCTCAACAACGAGTACCTGGTCGCGGCCCGCCTGCTCGGGCTGGACGAGCGGGGCACCGCCGAGCTCGCGAAGAACGCCGTCACCGCGTCGTTCCTCGACGCACCGGGCAAGGCGAAGCTGACCGCCGAGATCGACTCGTACACCGCGGAGTGGCTCGCCCGGTAGCCGCCCGCGGCGGCGGTCGGCAAGGATGGCCCCATGCGTACCGTCACTGCCGTGGGTCATCGCGGCGACCCCTACCTCTTCCGTGAGAACACCCTGCCGTCCGTCCGCTCCGCGCTGGAACGGGGCGCCGACGCGGTGGAGATCGACGTCCGGCTGACCCGGGACGGTGTGCCGGTGCTGCTGCACGACGCGACCCTGGAACGGCTGTGGGGCCATGACCGGCCGCTCGCCCGGGTCACGGCGGACGAGCTGCGCGGGCTGACGGGCGGCGGGGTGCCGACGCTCCGGGAAGCGCTGACGGCCGTCGACAGCCACCGCGTCATGATCGATCTGCCGGGCGCCACCCCGGAAGCGGTGCGCGCGGTCGTCGGTGTGGTCCACGAGTGCGGGGCGAGCGACCGTACGTACTACTGCGCCGGTCCCTCCGCCATGCTCGCCGTGCGCGAGGCCGATCCGGCCGCCGAGATCGCCATGACCTGGACGACGCTCACACCGCCGCGCCCCGCCCTGCTCGACACGGTGAAGCCCCGCTGGCTCAACTACCGCTTCGGGCTGCTGAGTCCGGAACTCTGCGAGCGCGTGCACCGGGACGGGCTGCTGGTCTCCGCGTGGACCCCGGACACCAGGCGGTCGATGCGCAGGCTGATCGGCCTGGGCGTCGATTCGATCACCACCAACCGCGTCGACGCCCTCCGCGCGGTCCGCCGCCGAACGCGCCCCGGGCCCTGACCGTCGGCCCCCGGGCCCTCGTTACATGGACTGGTAGTCGGTGTAACCGCGTTGGTCACCACCGTAGAACGTGTTCACGTCGGGCTGGTTCAGGGGTGCCTGGGTCTGCCAGCGCTGCACGAGGTCGGGGTTCGCGATGAAGGCGCGGCCGACAGCGACGAGGTCGGCCTGGTCGTTGTCGAGCAGTGACTGGGCGATGGTGGCGTCCGTGACCGGGTCCCAGCCGTTGCTGACGATGCGAGGGCCGGCGAAGCGGTGGGAGAGGTCCTCGATGAGAGGCGTGGTGGGGTCTCCGATGGTGTGCAGGTAGGCCAGGCCCATGGCGGAGAGGGCGTCCACGAGTGTGCGGTAGGTGACGGCGGTGTCGTCCGCGTGGTCCTCGATGGCGCCGTGGAGGTTGATGGCGGGTGAGATGCGGATGCCGACGCGTTCGCTGCCGATGGCGTCGGAGACGGCCTGGGCGACCTCGATGACGAAGCGGGCGCGTGCCTCGGGGGTGCCGCCGTAGGAGTCGGTGCGCTGGTTGGTGTTGGGGGCGAGGAACTGGTGGAGCAGGTAGCCATTGGCGGCGTGGAGCTCGATGCCGTCCAGTCCGGCGTCGACGGCGGCCCGTGCGGCGTGGGCGTATTCGTCGATGACGGAGGGTATTTCGTCAGTGCCCAGTGCGCGGGGGGTGGGGTGGGGCTGAGGTCCGGAGGCGGTGAACATCTCGCCGGGTGCGGCGATGGCGCTGGGGGCGACGGTTTCGGCGTGGTGCTTGTTGTCGGGGTGTGAGATGCGTCCGGCGTGCATGATCTGCGCGACGATGCGCCCGCCGTGCTGGTGGACGGCGTCGGCGACGGTGCGCCAGGCGGCGGTCTGGGCGGGGGTGTGCAGGCCGGGTGAGTTCATGTACCCCTGGCCCACGGCGCTGGGCTGCACGCCTTCGGTGATGATCAGCCCGGCGGTGGCTCGCTGGCCGTAGTAGGTGGCCATGATGTCGGTCGGTACGCCGTCGGGGGTGGCACGGTTGCGGGTCATGGGTGCCATGACGATGCGGTTGTTCAGTGTCCACTTGCCGACTGTCACCGGCTCGAAGAGGTCTGCCATGGGGGTCTCCTGGAAAGAATGAGGCTGCGGTCGTGACGGGGGGTCAGCCGGGGTGCGGTCGGTGGGTTTTCAGATGCGCCGGACGGCGACGACGGTGTCGGTCACGGTTGCTTTCTGGTCGTCCGGGCCGGTCGCCTCGCGCTCGGGGGATGCCGGGCGGGCGGCAGCGAACCGGTCGGGGCCGAGGGCTAGTTCGTCGAAGGTTTCCTTTGGGCGGGGGAAGCGAGTGTCTCGGCGAGCACCGGGTTGGGGTCGCCCTTCCACACGGCGTCCTTGCCGCGGTAGAGGTTCGCCCGGGACCGTGCCGCCTCGGCGGGGGCCTGAGCTCCTCGGATGGGGTCGTTCATCGGGGTGCGCCTTTCCGGTCAGTGGGAGGGGACGGGGGCGGTGGGCTGTGTGTCTGCGGGGGCCCTGGATGTTTTCACCAGGGCGGTCAGGGCGAGGACGGCTGCGGCCAGGAGGGCACCGGCGACGATGAACGCGATGCGGTAGCCGTGCAGGAAGCCCTGAAGCCGCAGGGCGCGGGATGCTGCGCCGCCGGCCGGGGCGCGGGGGTCGAGGTAGCCGGTGACGGCGGCGAGGTAGAGGGTGTTGAGGAGTGCCGGGCCGAGGGCCGCGCCGATCTGCTGGCTGGTGGTGAGTGCGGCGCTGGCCACTCCGGCGTCGCGCGGATCGACGCCGGACAGCGCGACGTTGGGGCCTGCCAGGAAGAACAGGCCTACGCCCGCACTCACGAGGATCTGGGTGGGCAGGACCTCCCCGGTGTAGCCGGAGGCGCTGTCCAGGCGGGTGAGCCACAGCAGCCCTGCGGTGGCCAGGGCGGTGCCGGAGACCATCAGGGGCTTGGGTCCGAAGCGGGTGACGAGGGGCGCACCGAGTGTCGTGGTAGCGATGATTCCGGCGCTGAAGGGCAAGAAGGCGATGCCGGCCTGCAGCGGGGTGTAGTGGAGGTTGACCTGGAGGAAGTACGTCATGAAGAGGTTCATGCCGAACATGCCGGCGCCGATGAGGAGGTTGGCCAGGAACACTCCGGCACGGTTGCGTTCCATGACCACCCGCAGCGGCAGCAGGGGGTGGGCGGTGCGGCGTTCCACGAGCACGAATGCGGTCAGCAGCAGAATGGCGGCCGCCAGGAGGATCGCGGTGGCGGGAGCTGTCCAGCCTCCGGCGCCGGCGGCCTGGGCGAAGCCGTAGACAAGGGCGCCCAGCCCACCGGTCACCAGCAAAGCGCCGGGAAGGTCGTAGTGCCGGTTTCCAGCGGCGCGACTCTCCCGGACGAAGGGCCGGGCGGCGAGAGCGACGGTCAGGGCGATGGGGACGTTGATGTACATGCACCAGCGCCACCCCGCGTACTCGGTGAGGACGCCGCCCAGGAGAAGCCCGACGGCTCCTCCCCCGCCCTGGAACGCGCCGAAGATCCCGAATGCCTTGGCACGTTCCTTGGGGTCGGCGAAGGCAACGGTGATGAGGGAGAGCGCCGCGGGTGCCAGGAGCGCGGCGAAAGCACCCTGCAGGGCGCGTGCGGTGAACAGAGTGCCCGGGTCGGGCGCCAGACCGCCGAGCATGGAGGCTGCTGCGAAGCCCAGCAGGCCGATGACGAGGATGCGCTTGCGTCCGGCGAAGTCGGCGATGCGCCCGCCGAGGAGCAGCAGTCCTCCGAAGGCGAGTGCGTAGGCGGTGATCATCCACTGGCGGTTCGCGTCGCCCATCGCGAGGTCGCTCTGCGCCTGCGGCAGCGCGATGTTCACGATGGACACATCCAGCACGACCATGAGGGTGGCGACCGACGCGACGATCAGCGCCATCCACCGGCGCGGGTCCGGCGCATCCGCATCCGGGACCTTCCCGGCGGTGCGAGCGGGAGTGGACATCGGCAGCTCTCCTGAGGGATGAGGGGCGGGATTGCCTCGGTGAACCACGGGTGCGTGGCTCACGTCGCCAGGAGAGTGCGCCCAGGCCCTGAAAAGTTGCAATCCGTCATGCCGTTTCAGCAAAATGGGGCGCATGGACGAAATCGAGAACGTGCTGACCGGCGTCGGCCCCCGACTGCGGGACCTGCGCCGCCGGCACGCGATCACGCTGGTCGCGCTGGCCGAACTCACCGGGATCTCGGAAAGCACGCTCTCCCGCCTGGAGGGCGGAGGCCGCAAACCCAACCTGGAACTCCTACTGCCCCTGGCCCGGGCCTACAACGTCCCCCTCGACGAGCTCGTCGGCGCTCCGGAGACGGGCGATCCCCGCCTTCATCTGCGCCCCGTCACGCGCGACGGCATGACGTACGTGCCGCTGACCCGTAGGCCCGGCGGCCTGCACACGCACAAACTCGTCATCAGCCCCACCGTCGGCGAGCCCGAGCTCCGGACGCACGAGGGTTATGAATGGATCTACGTCCTCAACGGCAGGTTCCGCCTTCACCTCGGCGACCGCATCCTGGTCATGGCGCCGGGGGAAGTCGCGGAATTCGATACCCACGTCCCGCACTGGCTGGGCCCCGACAACGACCAGCCGGTGGAGCTGCTGGTCATCTTCGGCAAGCAGGGCGAACGCGCCCACCTGCGCGCCCGCCCCACCTCCTGACGCCCTCGCGCCCGGGCTCATGCATACCGTTACCGGCCGGATTCGGGGGGCAGCATCGAATCCAGGCGGTGCCGGCGACCGCCCAGGACCCGACAGACCTGCGGTTCCACCGCCGACGACAACGAACTCCTCCAGCATCTCTTCCGTGCTGATCCGGCACACCGTGCTGCGCCCTCGCCGGTGATGCCACTCCTCTTGCCGAACCGGCAAGGGATGGCCGGGCTACAGACCCACGATCTGGTTCCAGCGCTTCGCGTACGTGACCCGCTCCGCCGACGTGAGGTCCCGGGCGATGGCGAGGCGCTTGCGCATCTTGTCGTCGGGGAAGATCAGCGGGTCCTCGGCGAGGTCCGCCAGTTCCTTGTCCTTCGACGAGGCCAGCACCTCACGTGCGGCGGGGACCGGGCACACGTAGTTGACCCAGGCGGCCAGCTTCGCGGCCACCGCGGGCTCGTAGTAGTAGTCGATCAGCTTCTCGGCATTGGCTTTGTGGCGCGCGAGGTTGGGGATCATCATGGACTCCGCCCACAGCTCGCCGCCCTCCTCGGGCACCACGAACTCGATGTCCGGGCTGTCCGCCTGGAGCTGGATCACATCGCCGGAGTACGCCTGGCAGGCGAGCACGTCGCCGGTGGACAGGTCCTTGATGTAGTCGTTGCCGGTGAAGCGCCGGATCTGCTTCTGCCGTACGAGCTTCTCGACCTGGTCGCACATGGTGTCGAAGTCATGGGCGGTCCAGCGGGTGATGTCGGCGCCGTTGCCCTGCATGAGCAGGGCGAACGCCTCGTCGAGCCCGGAGAACAGGGTGACCTTGCCGCGCAGGTCGGGGGCCCAGAGGTCGCTCAGGTGCTTGATCTCGTGGCCGACCTTGCGCCGGTTGTACGCAATGCCGGTGATCCCGGACTGCCAGGGCACACTCTGCTTGCGCCCCTTGTCGAAGGCGGGCGAACAGAGCTGCGGGTCGAGGTACTTGGCGACGTTGGGCTGCTTGGCCCGGTCCATCTCCTCGACCCAGCCGAGCCGCACGAACCGGGCGGCCATCCAGTCGCTGATGACGATCAGGTCCCGGCCGGTCTCCTGGTGGTTCATCAGCGCCGGACTGATCTTCCCGAAGAACTCGTCGTTGTCGTTGATCTCCTCGGTGTACGTGACCTTGATCCCGGACCGCTTCTCGAAGGTGTCCAGCGTGGGCCGCTTCGACGGGTCGTGGTCGTCGGTGTCGATGTAGAGCGGCCAGTTGGCGAAGACCAGGCTCCGGTCCTGCGCCGATCTGTCGCGTCCGGCCCGCTCCCCCGGCTTCACATACGCCGCGGGGACCCCGCATCCGGTGAGCGCGGCCAGCGCGCCCACCGCGCCGGAACCACGGAGGAGGGAACGCCGGGAAACACCAAGATCTGCCATGCGCCCACCTTCACCTGCGGTAACGGCAGCGGGCAATGGACGCTGCGTACGGAGCACCGGGCCCGGCCGCGACACCTTGTCGGGGCCCGGTGCCCGCGGAACGCACGGACACACACGCCCCCGCACGGCGGACCGTACGGGGGCGGCGGGAAAGCGGCGGAAAAGCGTGGGAAATGCGTTGCGAAAGCTGCGGAACAGGCGGCTGCAGCAGGAGTGTTCAGCCGTCCAGCGACGTCATCACGTGCTTGATGCGCGTGTAGTCCTCGAAGCCGTAGGCCGAGAGGTCCTTGCCGTAGCCGGACTTCTTGAACCCTCCGTGCGGCATCTCGGCGACGAGCGGGATGTGGGTGTTGATCCACACACAGCCGAAGTCGAGGTTCTTGGACATCCGCATGGCGCGGGCGTGGTCCTTGGTCCACACCGAGGAAGCCAGCGCGTACTCCACGCCGTTGGCGTGCGCGAGGGCCTCCGCCTCGTCCTGGAACGACTGGACGGTGATGACCGGCCCGAAGACCTCCTGCTGGATGATCTCGTCGTCCTGCTTCAGGCCGGACACGACGGTCGGGGCGTAGAAGTAGCCCCGGTCGCCGACCCGGTGGCCGCCGGCCTCGACCTTGGCGTGTGCGGGCAGCCGGTCGATGAAGCCGCTGACCTGGGCCAGCTGGTTGGCGTTGTTGAGCGGCCCGTACAGCACGTCCTCGTCGTCCGGCTGTCCGGTCTTCGTGTCGGCTGCCGCCTTGGCGAGCGCCGTGACGAACTCGTCGTGGACCGAGGCGTGGACCAGCACCCGGGTGGCCGCCGTGCAGTCCTGTCCGGCGTTGAAGTACCCCGCGACCGAGATGTCCTCGACGGCCTTCGCGATGTCCGCGTCCTCGAAGACGACGACGGGGGCCTTGCCACCCAGCTCCAGATGGACCCGCTTGACGTCCTTGGCCGCGGACTCGGCGACCTGCACCCCGGCCCGTACCGACCCCGTGATGGACGCCATCGCGGGCACGTTGTGCTCGACCATCGTGCGGCCGGTCTCCCGGTCGCCGCAGACGACGTTGAAGACGCCCTTGGGTGCGACGGCCCCGATGATCTCGGCCATCAGCACCGTGGAGGCGGGTGTGGTGTCGGAGGGCTTGAGGACGACGGTGTTGCCCGCCGCGAGCGCCGGGGCGAACTTCCACACGGCCATCATCATCGGGTAGTTCCACGGCGCGACCTGGGCGCAGACACCGACCGGCTCGCGCCGGACGATGGAGGTCAGCCCCTCCATGTACTCCCCGGCCGAGCGGCCTTCCAGGAGCCGTGCGGCGCCCGCGAAGAAGCGGATCTGGTCCACCATCGGCGGGATTTCCTCGCTGCGGGTCAGCCCGAGCGGCTTGCCGGTGTTCTCGCTCTCGGCCGCGATCAGGTCCTCGGCCCGCTCCTCGAAGGCGTCGGCGATCTTCAGCAGTACGCGCTGGCGCTCCGAAGGCGTGGCGTCGCGCCATGCGGGGAACGCCGCGGCGGCGGCCTCCATGGCGGCGTCGACATCCGCCTGCCCCGAGAGCGGGGAGGTCGCGTAGGCCTCGCCCGTGGCCGGGTTGACCACGTCGATGGTCCGGCCGTCAGCGGCGTCCCGGAACTCCCCGTTGATGTAGTTACGCAGCCGGCGCAGCTCGGTGGTCACAGTGGTTCTCCCTCTCCGATGCCCGATGGATATGTACGGACGGACAGTGCCCGGATCGTGCCCGGTCGATGTCCGGTGGATGTCCCGACGGGTGAGACACCACCCTAATCGCAAGGACGACGCTTTCGACATACCCGACCACCCAGAACTTCGGATTCAGTTCCCAAATCGGCTTTCAACAACGAATTACATCGCTCAGGGCTTGCATGACGGGCGAGACCTCATGCACAGTGTGGGCGTGGCCAGTCGCAGCGCAGATTCCAGAAACGGGAACGGCACCCCCCCGATCGACGCCGTCTCCCTGGCGATCATCGAACAGCTCCAGCAGGACGGCCGGCGGCCCTACGCCGCGATCGGGAAGGCCGTCGGCCTCTCCGAGGCAGCCGTCCGCCAGCGAGTGCAGAAACTCCAGGACCAGGGCGTCATGCAGATCGTCGCCGTCACCGACCCGCTCACTGTGGGATTCCGGCGGCAGGCGATGGTCGGCATCACGGTCGAGGGCGACCTCGACCCGGTCGCCGACGCGCTGGCCACCATGAACGAGGTCGACTACGTGGTGATGACCGCGGGCTCTTTCGACCTCATGGTGGAGGTCGTCTGCGAGGACGACGACCACCTGCTCGAACTGATCAACAAGCGGATCCGCGCGCTCCCTGGCGTGCGGGCGACCGAGAGCTTCGTCTACCTCAAGCTGAAAAAGCAGACCTACCAGTGGGGCACCCGATAGTCATGAGCAAGGACCTGAGCCAGACCGCGTACGACCACCTGTGGATGCACTTCACGGACATGTCGTCGTACGAGAACGCGCCCGTTCCCACCATCGTGCGTGGCGAGGGCACCTACATCTACGACGACAAGGGCAAGCGCTACCTCGACGGCCTCTCCGGCCTGTTCGTGGTCAACGCGGGCCACGGCCGCCACGAGCTGGCGGAGACCGCGTACAAGCAGGCGCAGGAGCTGGCCTTCTTCCCGATCTGGTCGTACGCCCACCCGAAGGCCGTCGAGCTGGCCGAGCGCCTCGCGAACTACGCGCCCGGCGACCTCAACAAGGTCTTCTTCACCACGGGCGGCGGCGAGGCCGTCGAGACCGCCTGGAAGCTGGCGAAGCAGTACCACAAGCTCACCGGCAACCACCAGAAGTACAAGGTCATCTCCCGCGCGGTCGCCTACCACGGCACCCCGGCAGGCGCCCTGTCCATCACCGGGCTGCCCGGCCTGAAGGCCCCCTTCGAGCCGCTGGTCCCCGGCGCGCACAAGGTTCCCAACACCAACATCTACCGCGCCCCGATCCACGGCGACGACCCGGTGGCGTACGGCCGCTGGGCCGCCGACCAGATCGAGCAGGAGATCCTCTTCGAGGGCCCCGAGACGGTCGCCGCCGTCTTCCTGGAGCCGGTGCAGAACGCCGGCGGCTGCTTCCCGCCGCCGCCCGGATACTTCCAGCGCGTGCGCGAGATCTGCGACAAGTACAACGTGCTGCTCGTCTCGGACGAGGTCATCTGCGCCTTCGGCCGCCTCGGCACGATGTTCGCGTGCGACAAGTTCGACTACGTGCCGGACATGATCACCTGCGCCAAGGGCATGACGTCGGGCTACTCCCCGATAGGCGCGTGCATCATCTCCGACCGGCTCGCCGAGCCGTTCTACCGCGACGGCAACACCTTCCTGCACGGCTACACCTTCGGCGGCCACCCGGTCTCGGCCGCCGTCGGCATCGCCAACCTCGACATCTTCGAGCGTGAGGGCCTCAACCAGCACGTCCTCGACAACGAGGGCGCCTTCTACTCGACGCTGCAGAAGCTGAACGACCTGCCGATCGTCGGCGACGTCCGCGGCAACGGCTTCTTCTACGGCATCGAACTGGTCAAGGACAAGGCGACCAAGGAGACCTTCAACGAGGACGAGACCGAGCGCATCCTCTACAACGCCGTCTCCAAGGGGCTCTACGAGGCCGGTCTGTACTGCCGGGCCGACGACCGCGGCGACCCGGTCGTCCAGCTCGCGCCGCCGCTGATCTCCGACCAGTCGACGTTCGACGAGATCGAGTCGATCCTGCGCGGGGTCCTCACCGAGGCCTGGGCGAAGATCTGATCGGGTACCGGCCCAGGATCCGGTCCGGATCACCCCGTTCCCTGACCGGCTGATCCGGACGGAAGACCCTGTGTGACACCGCGGCCCGGCCGCACCCGTACGAGTGGATACGGGTGCGGCCGGGCCGCGTGCTGTCCGCACACCCCGGTCCCGAGTCCCTACGGTGCCCAGTGACCTATCGGCTCCCCCGCCCGTTTTCCGTGCGGGGACCGACATCAGATCTGAACCGAGGTGTGCTCGCAGTGGCCCCACCGGACAACGACGTGCTCTGGGCGCGCTCCGCGCACTACTCCCACGGCGGCTCGCCCGCGCTCACGGGTGTCTCGCTCGGTGTGCGCGAGGCGGAGATCCTCGCGGTGCTCGGCCCGCGTGGCAGCGGCAAGACCACACTGCTGCGCTGCCTCTCGGGCCAGCTCGTACCGCAGCAGGGCGAGGTGTGGTTCAACAGCAGCCCCGTGCACACCCTGGGCCGGGTGGCGCGCGAGCGGCTGCGGCTGACCCGGTTCGGCTGGATCGACCCCGAACCGCGGCTCGTGGCCGAACTGACGGCCTGGGAGAACACGGCCCTGCCGCTGCTGCTGAACGGCGCTTCGAACCGCTCCGCGAAGCACACCGCCGTCCAGTGGCTGGAGCGCCTCGACCTGGGCACGGACGCCGGCAAGCGCCCGCACGCCCTGCTCCAGGCACAGCGCCAGCGGGTGGCCGTCGCCCGCGCGCTGGCCGCCGGCCCCACGGTGCTCTTCGCCGACGAGCCCACGGCCGTCCTGCACGGCGCGGAAGGCACCCAGCTGCTGCGCACGCTCATCACCGCGGCCCGTTCGCACGGGATCACCGCGGTGCTCGCCACCCATGACCCCGAGGTCGCCGCCTGCGCCGACCGCACGGTCCTGCTCCGGGACGGCCGCCGCACCGCATCCCTCAGCGGCACGGGCCCGGCCAGTGACGAGGGGCGCTCAGCGTGCTCGCTCTCCGTCTAGCCCGCGGCTCCGGCCCCCTCGTCCTGCTGCGGAGACTGCTGGTCGCGGTGGCCTCGGCCGGTGTCGGTGTCCTGCTGCTGTGCGGGCTCGGTTACGCGGTGGGGCACCCGGCGCGGCCGGCCGGAGCCGGGCTGCGGCTGGTCACGTGTCTGATCCCGCTGGCGGCGACGGTGCGTCTCGCGGCGGCGGTGGCCCGCACCGATCCGAGTATCCGCCCGAGCCAGGGCGCCACGGCCGCGGGGCTCGGCCCGGCCGGGCGCGCCGCGCTCTCGGCGGTGTCCGCCGCGCTCACCTGCGCGCTGGGCAGCGGAGCGGCGCTGCTGCTCTTCCTCCATCTGCGGAACGGCTCCGCCGCCCGGCTGCCGGGGGCCGGGAGTCCGCTCCCGATGCCGGCGGCTCTGCTCCTGCTGGCGTCGGCCCCGGTCGCCGCCGCCGTGTGCAGCGCCTGGGCCGTACGGCACCGCAGACCCGTTCCGGAGGGCGCCGCTCCGAGGGGACTGGTCTGGGGCGTGGCACTGGTCGCGGCGGGACTGGCGGCCGAGGCGTACGGAGGCAGCCGCGGGAGCGCCGCGCTGCCGGTGCACGGCCGTTTCGGCGGCGGCGCGGCGGTCATGGCGGCCGGCTGGTCGCTGACCGCGCTGGGGCTCGCGGTCGTCGGCCCCGCCCTGACCCATGGGTGCGGGATGCTCCTGCAGTGCGTACGGCCCGGGGTGGTGCGCCTCCTCGCGGGCCGGGTGCTCCAGGCGGAAGCCCACCGGATCGGCCGGCCGCTCGGCGTGTGCTGCGCGGTGGCCTCGGGGATCGTCGCCGCTTCAGCGCTGCACGTCGCGGGCACCCGGCTCGCCGGTCCGCTGACCGCGCTGGGCGCGGCGCTCGTCGTGGGCTGCTCGGCCGCCACACTGCTCAGCGCAGCCGTCGAGGCCCGTCAGGACCGCGCGCCCACGACGGCGGCCCTGCTGCGCGGGTGCGCCCCGGCGGGGGTGCTGCGGTCGGCCGCCGTACTGCGCGCGGCCACCCTGCTGGCGGTGTTCGCCGGGGTGACCTGGGCGGTCGCGGTGCTCGCCGCGGCGCCCCTGCCCCGGTGAAGGACGCCGCTGTCCCGGCGAAATGGGACGGCCCTGTCCCCGTGAAAGGGGAAAGGGCCGTCCCCCTACGATGACCGGATGCCCACCACACCTGAGCGTGACCGTGAGATCGAGACCCTGGACGCGTTCGACCGGGCCGTTGCCCGTGGCCCGCTGGGCGGATACCGCGTCCAGGCCGTCGACCTGACGGACCGCACCGACGCCCTGCTCTCCGCGGACACTTCGGGCGCCGTCTTCCTGGGCTGCCCCATGCACCCCGAGGCCGAGTCCGCGGTGGGCGCGGCCGGCGCACTCGTCTTCCCGCCGGTCCCCGGCCTGCCCTTCGCCCCGTACCGCGGGCTGCTGTACTCGGCGGACGAGCTGTTCGCGGGCCTGGCGGACGGTCGTTACGAGGACACCCCCGACGCCCGCGCGTACGCCTGGTTCCAGCGGACCGCGAACAACGGCGACATATTCGCCTCGATGCTGCGCTCCATCCACGACGACGCGATGTCGGACGCGCTCGACGAACACCTGGACAGCGCACGGGTGGTGGGCGTGATGGGCGGCCACGCCATGGCCCGTGGCACGGCGGAGTACGCGGGGGCGGCGCGGCTGGGCCGTACGCTCGCCCGCACCGGCCTGACCGTCGCCACCGGCGGCGGTCCCGGGGCCATGGAGGCCGCCAACCTCGGTGCCTACGCCGCCCCCTTCCGCGACGGAATGCTGGACGAGGCGCTCGAACTCCTCGGCAAGACACCGTCGTTCAGCCCGTCCGTCTCCGACTGGGCAAGCGCGGCCTTCGAGGTGCGGGGCCGCTGGCCGGACGGCGGGGACTCGGTCGGTATCCCGACCTGGTTCTACGGCCATGAGCCGCCCAACGCCTTCGCCGGGCACATCGCCAAGTACTTCGCCAACGCCACCCGCGAGGACGGTCTGCTGACCCGCTCGACCGCGGGCGTCGTCTTCCTGCCCGGCGCGGCCGGGACCGTCCAGGAGATCTTCGACAACGCGACCCCGAACTACTACCGCTCGCACGGCGAACCGTCCCCGATGGTCCTGGTGGACCGCGCCCACTGGACCGAGGAACTGCCGGCCTGGCCGCTGCTCCGGGCGCTGGCTAAGGGCCGGGCGATGGAGTCCCGGATCGCACTGGTCGACACGGTGGACGAGGCGCCCGAAGCGCTGGCGCGGATGGTCTTCTGACACCGGGCAGCTGGACGTCCGGGCCGCGCCCTCAATCCTGCGCGGCCAGCAGCACCACATCGGCCGCCTCGAAGACCGCGCCCACCGTCTCGCCCACACCGGGCGCCGTCAGCAGCGGGCACTCGGCCTCCAGCTGCGGTCCGTGCTCCGGGCTGAGCAGTACGGCCACATGACTGCCCCGGAATGTGCGCGCCTCCACCGTGCAGCGCAGCCCCTCCCGCGGCGCCGCGAGCCGCACCCCGGCGGGCCGCACCAGGAGCCGGCCCTCCCCCTGCGGGGATCCCTCCGGCACCGGGATCTTGCCCCAGGGGGTGTCGGCCGCCCGGCCGGTGACCGTCGCGGCCACCACGTTGTCGAAGCCGAGGAACCGGGCGACGAACTCCGAAGCCGGCCGCTGCCAGACCTCCAGCGGGGTCCCGGCCTGGGCGATCCGCCCGTCCCGCATCACCACGACCCGGTCGGCCAGCGCGAAGGCCTCACCCTGGTCGTGGGTGACGGCGAGCACCGTGGTGCCCAGCCGGCCGAAGAGACCGCGCAGTTCCACGACGAGGCGCTCGCGCAGGCTGCGGTCGAGCTGGCCGAGCGGCTCGTCGAGCATCAGCAGTTTGGGGCGCGGGGCCAGCGCCCGGGCGAGCGCGACGCGCTGCTGCTCGCCGCCGGAGAGCGCGCCCACCGCCCGCCGCCCGGCGCCGGGCAGACCGACCAGATCCAGCAACTCCTCGACCCGGTGGGCCTGTTCGGCCCGGGGTACGGAGCGCATCCGCAGCCCGAAGGCCACATTGCCCGCGACGTCACGCTGCGGAAAGAGCTGGTGGTCCTGGAACATCAGGCCGACACCGCGCCGGTGCACCGGCACCCCGCTCTGCTCCGCCCCGTCCAGCAGTACCCGCCCGGCGGACGCGGGCTGGAGACCCGCCACCACCCGCAGCAGCGTCGACTTGCCGCTGCCGCTGGGGCCGAGCACACAGACCGTCTCGTGCTCGGCGACCGTCAGGTCCACCGCGTCCAGTGCCACCCGCTGCCCGAAGCGGACCGTCACACCGTCCAGTTGCAGCATCAGAACTCCCCAGAGCGGTCGGTACGAATGCGTTCCAGCACCAGCAGCGACACCGCGCACACCAGCATCAGAATCGTGGACAGCGCCATCGCCTGCCCGTAGTTGAGCTCACCGGCCCGCCCCAGCAGCCGTGCCACCGCCACCGGCAGCGTCGGGTTGTCGGGCCTGGCGATGAAGACCGTCGCACCGAACTCCCCCAGCGACACGGCGAACGCGAACCCGGCGGCCACCAGCAGTGCCCGGCGCACCATCGGCAGGTCCACCTCGCGCCAGGCACGCAGCGGCGAGGCGCCGAGTACCGCCGCGGCCTCCCGCAGCCGTCCGTCCACCGCGCGCAGCACCGGCAGCATCGTCCGTACGACGAACGGC
Organism: Streptomyces sp. NBC_00466; assembly: GCF_041433995.1. Classification (NCBI taxonomy): domain Bacteria; kingdom Bacillati; phylum Actinomycetota; class Actinomycetes; order Kitasatosporales; family Streptomycetaceae; genus Streptomyces; species Streptomyces sp. NBC_00466. Next base: position 1,231,380 of record NZ_CP107896.1, read on the forward strand.
ACGCCCACCAGCGCCTGGGCGAGCGGCACCAGGATCCAGGACGACCGCAGATCCAGCGGCGGCTTGTCGAGGGTGATCAGGAACCCGAAGCCCACGGTGACCGCGGACACCCCGAGGGGGAGCATCAGCAGAGCGTCGAACCCGCGCACCAGCCGTCCGGCCCGCCGGGTGAGCGCCGCGGCCGCGAGCCCGCCGACGACCAGGGCGATCCCGGTCGCGGCCAGGGCGTACCGCACGGAGTTCCAGATCGCGTCGACCGGCGGGACCAGGAACGTACCGCCGCCGGCCCCCTGCGACTGGAGCGCGCGGTAGAACGTGAAGCCGTAGCCCCCGGGGCCGTCCAGCGAACGCGCGACCAGGACCCCGAGGGGCAGCAGTATCAGTACGGCGATCACGGTGATCACCCCGCCGACCAGCGTCCACTGGCCCGCGCCCTGCGGACGGCGCGAGGTCTGCGCCGGGTCCACCAGGCTCAGCGCGGTCTCCCGGCGCCGCACGGTCCAGGCGTGCAGCGCCAGGACCGCTCCGACCGCGGCGAACTGCACCAGCGTCAGCACGGCCGCCGTGGGCAGGTCGAGCAGTTCGGCGGTCTCCCGGTAGATCTCCACCTCGAGCGTGGAGAAGGTGGGTCCGCCGAGGATCTGCACCACGCCGAAGGAGGTGAAGGTGAAGAGGAAGACCATCAGCGAGGCCGCGGCCACGGCGGGCGTCAGCGCGGGCAGGGTCACCCGCCGCCAGGCGGCGAACCGGGAGGCGCCGAGCACCCGGGCGGCCTCCTCCTGGCGCGGGTCGAGCTGCGACCAGAGGCCGCCCACGGTCCGTACGACCACCGCGTAGTTGAAGAAGACGTGCGCGAGCAGGATCGCCCAGACCGTGGTGTCGAGGCGTACGCCCCACAGCTGGTCGAGCAGCCCGCCACGGCCGAGCAGTGCGAGGAAGGCCGTCCCGACGACGACGGTGGGCAGCACGAAGGGCACTGTCGCCACCGCGCGCAGCAGCTGCTTGCACGGGAAATCGAACCGGGCGAATACATACGCGCCCGGGAGCGCGATCAGCAGCGTCAGGCCGGTCGACGCGCACGCCTGCCAGGTGGTGAACCACAGGACGTGCAGGATGTCGGGTTGGCTCAGCACCTCGCCGATCCGCCCGAACTGCCAACTGCCGCCCGCCTTGAGGCCACGGCCGACGATGGCCGCCACCGGGTACGCGAAGAAGACCGCGAAGAAAGCGAAGGGCACGGCCATCAGCGCGAGCCGCACCGCCGTCCGGCGCCGGGCCGCCCCGGCCGCGGACGGCGGCCCGGCCTGTACCGCGGGCGGCGGCCCGGTCCGCGCGGGCGCTACTTCAGGACGATCGAGGACCACGACTTGACCCACTGATCACGGTTCTTGGCGATCGTGCCGGGTGCGACGGTCTCGGGCGCGGTGACCTTCGCGCCGAACTCGGTGAACACCGCGGGCTCCTTCGCGCCCTTGACCACCGGGTCCACGAACATGTTGAGCGGCATGTCCTCCTGGAACTTCTTGCTGATCAGGAAGTCGATCAGGGCCTTGCCGCCCGCCTGGTTCTTCGCGCCGTCCAGCAGCCCGGCGAACTCGATCTGCCGGAAGCAGGTGGAGGTGGCGACGCCGGTCGGGGCGGTCTTGGGCTGCGGCTTGGCGTACAGCACCTCGGCGGGCGGGCTCGACGCGTACGAGACGACGAGCGGCCGGTCGCCCTTGGCCTTCTTGCCGCCGGCCGAGCCGGAGAAGTCGTTGTTGTACGCCTGCTCCCAGCCGTCGTCGACCTTGACGCCGTTGGCCTGGAGCTTCTTCCAGTACGCCTGCCAGCCGTCGTTCCCGTACTTCGCGACCGTGCCGAGCATGAAGCCGAGGCCGGGTGAGGAGGTGGCCACGTTCTCGGTGACCAGCAGGTTCTTGTACTGCGGCTTGATCAGGTCGTCGAAGCTGCGGGGCGGGGCGGTCTTGTGGTCGGCGAAGTACTTCTTGTCGTAGTTGACGCAGAGGTCGCCGCTGTCGATGGGGGTGACCCGGTGCTTCGCCGCGTCGAGCTGTACCCCGGAGTCGACCTGGTCCAGGCCCTTCGCCCGGTACGGCGTGAAGAGGCCGTTGTCGAGCGCTCGGGACAGCAGGGTGTTGTCGACGCCGAAGAAGACGTCGCCGCGCGGGGAGCCCTTGCTGAGGATCTCCTGGTTGAGCGCGGCACCGGCGTCCCCGCTCTTGAGGACGTGGACGGTGTAGCCGGTCTCCTTCGTGAACTCCTTGAGCACGGCGGGAGATGCGGCGAACGAGTCGTGGCTGACCAGCGTCACGACCTTGGAGTTCTTGGCGCCCGAACCGGAGTCGTCGGAACCTCCGCAGGCGGCGAGCGTCGAGACGCCCAGCGCGGCGGCCAGCGCGGTGACGGTCAGCTTCCTGGTGGTCAGCGTTCTGCCGGACGTACGCGCTCGCTTGGTGGTGCTCACTGATTCCTCCTGGGATGGACATCCAGGAAGAGACGCGGCCCTGCCCGCGGGAAAGCGGGCAGGGCTGAACAGCTTGAGTAGAGACCGAACTTCCTACCCGGAATGACCCGGGCAAGGTCCAGAGGGTCTGCGGCATGGCCGCACTCTCAGCGCTGTGGCGCTCCCCTGTCGGAATATGAAAATGTGCGGCCCACGTTACACGGACCCTACCGCTGTGACACGGGCCCTACCGCTCAGCGGCCGCCAGCTGCCCGCACGCTCCGTCGATCTCCTGGCCGCGGGTGTCCCGTACGGTCACGGTGACGCCGTGGGCGGCGATCGCATCGACGAACGCCTTCTCGTCCTCCGGCCGGGACGCGGTCCACTTGGAGCCCGGTGTCGGGTTGAGCGGGATCAGGTTGACATGGACCGGCTTGCCCTTGAGCAGCCGTCCGAGCCGGTCGCCCCGCCAGGCGTGGTCGTTGATGTCGCGGATGAGCGCGTACTCGATGGAGACCCGGCGACCGGACTTCGCGGCGTACTCCCAGGCCGCGTCCAGCACCTCACGGACCTTCCACCGGGTGTTCACCGGCACAAGGGTGTCGCGCAGCTCGTCGTCGGGCGCGTGCAGCGAGACCGCGAGGCGGCACTTGAAGCCCTCGTCGGCGAAGCGCAGCATCGCGGGCACCAGGCCGACCGTGGACACGGTGATCCCACGCTGCGAGAGGCCGAGGCCGTCGGGCTCGGGGTCGGTCAGCCGGCGGATCGAGCCGACCACCCGCTTGTAGTTGGCGAGGGGCTCGCCCATGCCCATGAAGACGATGTTGGAGAGCCGCGCGGGCCCGCCGGGCACCTCGCCGTCGCGCAGGGCGCGCATTCCGTCGACGATCTGGTGGACGATCTCGGCCGTCGACAGATTGCGGTCGAGGCCCGCCTGTCCGGTGGCGCAGAAGGGACAGTTCATGCCGCAGCCGGCCTGCGAGGAGATGCACATCGTCACCCGGTCCGGGTAGCGCATCAGCACGGACTCGACCAGCGTGCCGTCGTGCAGCTTCCAGAGCGTCTTACGGGTGGTGTCGTCGTCACAGCTGATGTGGCGCACGACGCTCATCAGGTCAGGGAGCAGCGCCTCCCGCAGCTTCTCGCGCGAGGCGGCCGGGATGTCGGTCCACTCGGCGGGGTCGTGGGCGTACCGCGCGAAGTAGTGCTGCGACAGCTGCTTGGCGCGGAACGGCTTCTCGCCGGTCCCGGCCACGGCGTCCTTGCGCTCGGCGGGCGTGAGGTCGGCGAGGTGGAGCGGGGGCTTCTTGGCTCCGCGGGGCGCGACGAAAGTGAGTTCTCCGGGCTTAGGCATGGTTCATCCAGTGTCGCAGACACGCAACGGTCCACCGGACCGTCGCCCGGAGGCTGTACGACGGCCCGGCGGAGCTGGTCGTCATGGGGCGGGAGCACGCCTGTTCACTGTCCCATCAGCTCTCTGACCGCTTGCGCTGTCCAGTGGCCTGCCGCCCCGGGCGCCGAGGCCACATAGGCGGCCACCGTGCCCGCGCCCCAGGCACCGGTCTGCAGCAGGCCGGAAGCGATGTAGCGCACATACGCCGGAGACGGTTCAGTGACCGGCAGGTCGCCCACACCCCAGGGGGCGGTAAAGGTGAGCACGGGCAGACCATCCACCTGACCGGCGTGGACGAGCGTCTCGTACCGCCCGCTGCCCAGGCTTGCCACGCCACCGGCGAGCACCTCCGCCAGGTCGAGATCCTTGCCCGGCTCCCTGCCCGTCTCCTGAGCGGCGATATCGGAGAACTGGGACACCGGGACGAGATAGGCACGGGCGAACACCCGCCCCTCACTCCGAGGGTCGTAGAAGGCCCGGCCGCCGCCCCAGACAGGTGACCGGGTCGCGAAGTACAGGACCCCCGGCAGCTCCACCGGGAGAGACCGTCCGGGCAGGGCCCGGTCCCGGCACCCCGGATACTCCGCGCTCGTTCCGGGCAGCCGGCCCCCCTTGATGTAGTACGAGAGCCGGTCCAGGTGCATGTTCGAGCCGTACGAGGCGTACCAGACGTGCGACGGCGACCGGTCATCCGGGCGGCCCGGCTCAAGGGGGTGTGCGGTCGTCATACGCGCCAACGCTCCTGAAGGTGATGGGCAGACACCGGAGGGAGGGCCCGCCGTCCGGTGGACGACGCCCCTCCCTCTGGTGAAGACATAGGTGAAGACGTAGCTGGAGCCGCGGGTGACGACGCAGGCAGGAGACCTGTGCCTCCGGTCTCAGGAGCCAGTCTCAGGAGCCAGTCTCAGGAGCCGACGAACAGCACCATCAGCAGCCAGACGACGGGTGCGGTGGGCAGCAGGGAGTCCAGCCGGTCCATGATCCCGCCGTGGCCCGGCAGCAGCGTTCCCATGTCCTTGATCCCGAGATCCCTCTTGATCATGGACTCGCCCAGATCGCCCAGGGTGGCGGTGGCCGCGACGGCGAGGCCGAGCAGCAGACCCTGCCACCACTGCCCGTCGTCGATCAGGAACTGCATACAGAGGGCGCCCGCCACCATCGCGAAGCTGACCGCTCCGAACAGACCCTCCCTGGTCTTTCCCGGGCTGATGCGCGGTGCGAGCTTGTGCTTGCCGAAGCGCCAGCCGATCGCGTACGCACCCGTGTCGCTGACGACGGTCAGCAGCAGGAACGTGAGCACCCGCCAGGGACCGTCGTCGGCGGTCAGCAGCAGTGCCACGAACGTCGCGAGGAACGGCACGTAGAACGCGGCGAACACACCCGCCGTGACGTCCCTGAGGTAACCGTCGGGCGGCTCGGTCATCCGCCAGACCAGGACGGCGAGCGCCGTGAGCGCCATGGCGATCCAGGCGCCGTCGGCCCCCCGCGCGTACCCGGCGACGACCATGGCGGCGCCGCCCACCGCGAGCGGTACCAGCGGCGCCTTGATGCCCTTACGCTCGCTGAGCCGGGACGTGAGCTCCCAGAGGCCGACGACCACAGCCACCGCGATCACGATGACGAACGCGGCCTTCCAGATGAAGAGGGACGCGGCCACCACCACGCCGAGGCCGAGACCGACCCCTATCGCCGACCGCAGATCGCGGCCGGCCTTCTTCTTCTCCGGAGGCGGCGGGGCTGTCATGGGCTCCTGCGGCATCTCGTCACGGAACGGGGGGCCACTCGGGCGAGCGGCCCCCCGTTCTTGCTCGGCACGGCCGTGCTGGTGACGGCCGCCGTCTTCGGCGTCTCTGCCTGCGTCAGGCACGATGGGCATGGGCCGAGTCTGCTCAACTTCATGCTCGCCGTATGCGGGACCCGCCGGGACAGCGTCCTGGTCGGGGGCGGGTCGCCGTTCCCCGACGGGGTGGCCGCTCTGCGGAGCACCCCAGGAAGAGTCGTTCATCAGACCTCGAGCAGCTCGGCTTCCTTGTGCTTGAGCAACTCGTCCACCTGCGCCACGTACTTCGCGGTGGTGTCGTCGAGCTCCTTCTCGGCACGGCGGCCCTCGTCCTCGCCGACCTCGCCTTCCTTGATCATCTTGTCGATCGTCTCCTTGGCCTTGCGGCGGATGGAGCGGATCGAGATCTTGGAGTCCTCGGCCTTGGTCCTGGCGACCTTGATGTACTCCTTGCGGCGCTCACCGGTCAGCTCGGGGAACGTCACCCGGATGATGTTGCCGTCGTTGCTCGGGTTGACGCCGAGGTCCGAGTCGCGGATCGCCTGCTCGATGTTGCGCAGCGAGGTCTTGTCGAACGGGGTCACCACGGCCATCCGGGCCTCCGGCACGGAGAACGAGGCGAGCTGGTTGATCGGGGTCAGCGCGCCGTAGTACTCCGCCACGATCTTGTTGAACATCGCCGGGTGCGCACGGCCGGTGCGGATCGCGGCGAAGTCCTCCTTGGCGACCACGACGGCCTTCTCCATCTTCTCCTCGGCCTCGAGGAGGGTCTCTTCGATCACCACTTGCTCCCGCATGTCTTGAGTGGGCCCGCGTTCTCAGGCCCTGGAGTAAACCCGCGTCTTGCCCTGCACGGTGTCCGACCGGCAGGTTCTTGTCGGTCCTGTTGGCCTCTCGGCCTCTCGGCCTCGTGACCGCGTGGCCCCTTGGCTCTCCTGAGCGGCCGTCCCCCGGTTCTCAGGCCCGGGTGCCCTGGTCGTTCACAAGAGTCCCGATCTTCTCACCCTTGACGGCCCGCGCGATATTGCCCGACGCCAGCAGCTCGAAGACAAGGATCGGCAGGCTGTTGTCACGGCAGAGGGTGATGGCGGTCGCGTCGGCGACCTTGAGGTTGCGGTTCAGTACCTCGCTGTACTCCAGCGCGTCGTACTTCACCGCGTCGGGGTTCTTCTTCGGGTCGGAGTCGTAGACCCCGTCCACCCCGTTCTTGCCCATGAGCAGCGCCTCGGCGTCGATCTCCAGGGCGCGCTGCGCGGCGGTGGTGTCGGTGGAGAAGTACGGCATACCCATGCCCGCGCCGAAGATGACGACGCGTCCCTTCTCCAGGTGACGCACTGCGCGCAGCGGGATGTACGGCTCCGCGACCTGCCCCATGGTGATGGCGGTCTGGACGCGGGAGTCGATCCCCTCCTTCTCCAGGAAGTCCTGGAGAGCGAGGCAGTTCATGACCGTACCGAGCATGCCCATGTAGTCGGAGCGGGCCCGGTCCATGCCGCGCTGCTGGAGTTCGGCGCCGCGGAAGAAGTTGCCGCCGCCGATGACGACGGCGATCTCGGCGCCGTCACGGACGACCGCTGCGATCTCGCGGGCGATGGCGTGCACGACGTCGGGGTCGACACCGAGGCCGCCGCCGCCGGCGAACGCCTCACCCGACAGCTTCAGCATGAAGCGGCCGTGCCTCTTGACGTCGCCGGTACTGCCGTCTTCGGTCCTGTCGGCGTTTTTGTCGGCCTGTTCCATGGAGATCTCCTCGTGCGCATACGAAGAAGGCCATTGCCGGGGCTCCTTGCGGTTCCCTGTGCGGCAATGGCCTCCTCGTCAGATCTGCGGCCGTCCGGCGCGGACCCGGGCGGCTGCGTCAGACCCTATCGGGGTCTTCGGTGGATCGCGTACAGACTCAGATGCCGACCTTGATGCGCGAGAAGCGCTTCAGGGTGGCACCGGCCTCGTCCAGAACCTTCTGGACGGACTTCTTGTTGTCCAGGGCGTACGGCTGGCCCAGGAGGGTGGCGTCCTTGAAGAAGCCGTTGACCCGGCCCTCGACGATCTTCGGGAGGGCGGCCTCGGGCTTGCCCTCGGCGCGCGTGGTCTCCTCGGCGACGCGGCGCTCGGCCTCCACGACCTCGGCCGGGACGTCCTCGCGGTCCAGGTACTTCGGCGCGAAGGCGGCAATGTGCTGCGCGATACCGCGGGCGAGCTCGGCGTCGGCCTTGTCCAGCTCGACCAGGACACCGATCTGCGGGGGCAGGTCGGGCATGGTGCGGTGCATGTACGCGGTCACGTAGACGCCCGAGAACTGCGCGAAGCGGTCCAGGACGATCTTCTCGCCGAGGTTGGCGTTGGCCTCGTCGACGTACGCCTGGACGGTCTTGCCGGCCTCGATCTCGGACGCGAGGAGCGTCGCGATGTCGGCCGGGGAGGTCGCGGCGACGTGGGCGGCGAGCGCGTTGGCGACAGCCTGGAACTTGTCACCCTTGGCGACGAAGTCCGTCTCGCACTTCAGCTCGACCAGGACACCGGAGGTGTTGTCGTCGGCGATGAGGGAGACGACGGCGCCGTTCTCGGCGGAGCGGCCCTCGCGCTTGGCGACACCCTTCTGGCCCTTGATACGGAGCGCCTCGACGGCCTTGTCGACACTGCCCTCGGCCTCGTCGAGCGCCTTCTTGCAGTCCATCATGCCGGCGCCGGTGAGCTCGCGGAGCTTCTTGACGTCAGCGGCGGTGTAGTTCGCCATGATCGTGAATTTCTCTCTCGAAGTCTGAAAGATCTTACGGGTGAACGGCGGAGGCCCGGAGGCCTCCGCCGTCAACAACCGAACCGGTGAGGGTCAGGCCTGCTCGGCATCCGCGGCCGGGGCGGCGGGCGCCTCGGCGGCAGGGGCCTCGGCAGCGGGCGCCTCGGCGGCCGGAGTCTCGGCGGCGGCCTCGGCGTCGGCGACCTTCTCGGTCTCGGCAGAGGTCTGGACGACCTCGGCGCCGTCCTTCTTCTCACCGTCGAGCAGGTCACGCTCCCACTCGGCGAGCGGCTCGGAGGCAGCCTTCTCGCCCGGCTTCTGGTCGCCGGTCGCAGCGCCGGAGCGGGCGATGAGGCCCTCGGCGACGGCGTCGGCGATCACGCGGGTGAGCAGGGTGACGGAGCGGATCGCGTCGTCGTTGCCCGGGATCTTGTAGTCGACCTCGTCGGGGTCGCAGTTGGTGTCGAGGATCGCGACGACCGGGATGTGGAGCTTGCGCGCCTCACCGACGGCGATGTGCTCCTTCTTGGTGTCGACGATCCAGACGGCGCTGGGCACCTTCTGCATCTCGCGGATACCACCGAGGGTCTTCTCCAGCTTGGCCTTCTCGCGCGAGAGGACCAGGAGCTCCTTCTTGGTGAGGCCGGAAGCGGCCACGTCCTCGAAGTCGATCTGCTCAAGCTCCTTCAGACGCTGAAGGCGCTTGTAGACGGTGGAGAAGTTGGTCAGCATGCCGCCGAGCCAACGCTGGTTGACGTAGGGCATGCCCACGCGCGTCGCCTGCTCGGCGATCGCTTCCTGGGCCTGCTTCTTGGTACCCACGAACATGATGGAGCCGCCGTGCGCGACGGTCTCCTTGACGAACTCGTAGGCGCGGTCGATGTACGACAGCGACTGGAGCAGGTCGATGATGTAGATGCCGTTGCGCTCCGTGAAGATGAAGCGCTTCATCTTCGGGTTCCAACGACGGGTCTGGTGACCGAAGTGGACGCCGCTTTCCAGCAGCTCCCGCATCGTGACGACGGCCATGGCCGTACTCCTTGATGTACTCGGTTGTCGCGACCGCAGGTTTGCTGTCGCGCCTGACGCCCACACGCGCCGTGCCACAAGGGACCGAGAGGCGCGTCCATCGACCGCTGATGGGGTGATGGGGGGCGTGCGAAGTCGACCCGGTGACCCGGATCGCCACCAGAAGTGTACGGGACCCGGTGAGCGCCGGGTGACGGCGATGTCCACAACCGGCTGGTAGTCCACAGATACCGGCCATGATCCCCGCGAACCCGCGTACTGGGGGACGGTTTCCCCATGCGCCTGAACGAGACCGCTCGGGGCCACGACGCCCGCGAACCGAACACCCCGGACCGGAACGCACGGTTCGCCGGGTTACCCGTGGCGGTGTGCGCCGTGCTGCTGGCCGCGGTGGCTGCGGTCTGCGCGGTGGCCTCGGTGGCTGCGGTCTGCGCCGCCACGGGGGCCGGGCTGCCGTTCGCCGTATCGGCAGGGGCGACACCCATGACGGCATTGACCGTGCAGGCGGCGGTGCCGGCACGGGTGCCCGCGGCCATGCCCGCGACCGCGACCACACCTACTGCCGTGCCTACGGCGGACCGCAGCTGGCCGGTGGGCGGCCGCCCACGGGTCGTCCACGGCTGGGACCCGCCCGCCTCTCCGTACGGGCCGGGCCACCGCGGAGTCGACCTCGCCGCCCCACCCGGCACACCGGTACTGGCAGCCGCTTCCGGCCGGGTCACGTTCGCGGGCCGGGTGGCCGGGCACGGGGTGCTCACCATCGCGGTGTCGGGCACACTCCTGCGCACGACGTACGAACCGGTCCGGGCCCTTGTCAAGAAGGGCGACGAGGTCACCGCCGGGCGGCCGGTGGCGGTGCGGGAGGACGCGCCGTCCCACTGCCCGTCGGGCTGTCTGCACTGGGGGCTGCTGCGCGGGGACGTCTATCTGAACCCGCTGTCGCTGCTCCCGCCGGGGCTGCTGCACCGAGGGCCGTCCAGGCTGCTGCCGGTCTTCGGGGTTCCGGAGATCACGGACGAGACGCCCGAAGCCGGACCGGGATACGCGGATGACGCAGTGGCGGCGGAGTACGGGGAGGGCGCGCGCACCGGCGGGCGTCAGCCCTGGACGCCACCCAGGGCCATCGCCACGGCCGCGTCCGCCACCACGGCGGGGTCCTCCGCCGAACCCGTCTCGATACGCCGCACCGCCGCGTCCACCACCCCCTGGAGCAGCATCGCCGCCAGTCTCGGCTGGTCGTGGCGCAGAGCTTCGAGCGCCTCGACGATCATCGCGATGAGACCGCCGTGCGCGGCACGGATCTTCTCGCGGGCACCCGCATCGAGCTCGCCTGCGGAGATGGCCACCACGGCCCGGTGTCGCTGGTCCCCCACCAGCGCCAGCTGCTGGCGCACATAGGCCTCGACCTTGCCCGCCGGATCAGGGGCCCGCTCCATCGCGGACTCGATCTCCGCCGCCCAGACCGGGAAGTCGACGGCGCAGAGCTCTTCCACCACTGCGGCACGGGAGCGGAAGTACTCGTACACGGAGGAGCGCGCGAGGCCGGTGCGCTCGGCGAGTGCGGGGAAGGTCAGCGCCTCCGTGCCGCCTTCGGAGAGGAGGGTGCGGGCGGCGTCCAGCAGGGCGCTGCGCTGCATGGTTCGGTGTTCGGCCACGGAGGCCGCTCGAATCCTGGGCACGGGCCCACTTTACGGAAGCCCTCTCCGCAGGCACGATTCGCCTGCGGATTCAGCGGCCGACGTCCGACAGCTTGGCGCGAAGCTGCAGGACCGATTTGGTGTGGATCTGGCTGACTCGGCTCTCCGTGACCCCGAGGACATGGCCGATCTCGGCCAGCGTCAGACCTTCGTAGTAGTAGAGGGTGACCACGGTCTTCTCCCGGTCGGGGAGCGTGTTGATGGCACGGGCCAGGAGCCTGCGCAGCTCGCGGCCCTCGGCCAGCTCGACCGGGTTGTCCGCTGCGGTGTCCTCCAGGGTGTCCATCAGGCTGAGCCGGTCGCCGCCCTCGCCGCCGACGTGCAGCAGCTCGTCCAGGGCCACCACATTCGCCAGCGACAACTGGCTGAAGACCGCGTGCAGTTCCTCGACGGCGATACCCATCTCGGCCGCGACCTCGACCTCGGACGGAGTCCGGCGCAGCTGGGCCTCCAGCGTGGCGTAGGCACGCTCGACGGCGCGCGCCTTCTGCCGGACCGAACGGGGAATCCAGTCGAGCGCGCGGAGTTCGTCGATCATCGCGCCACGGATCCGGGTGATCGCATAGGTCTCGAATTTGATGGACCGCTCGATGTCGAACTTCTCGATGGCGTCGATCAGCCCGAAGACACCGGAGGACACGAAGTCGGCCTGCTCGACGTTGGGCGGCAGCCCCACGCTGACCCGGCCCGCGACGTACTTCACCAGGGGCGAGTAGTGCAGGATCAGCTGCTCGCGCAGCCGTCTGTCGCCCGTTGACTTGTACGACCGCCACAGCTCATCGAGCGAAGACGGCGCGGGGGGCCGAATGTGGCCACGTGCAGCCGGCGGCGCTGCCGCGCGGTCAGACCCGGACGTGTGCTGGGGCATTCGTTGCCTTGAGCCGTTCTGCTGGGACCTGCGTGAGGACTTGTTTTGAGCCGGATTCCTTGTGAGCGTAGCGTGACTGGAGCATTGCAGGGTGCGATGAGTACGTCATAACACCTGTGTGACGTCATCGCGCGGACCGTGTCCGGGAGGTGGTGCCGGAAGGCCCCTACCGAGCCTGCGACATCACCTTTTCACCCGATTGCCCCAGGTCAAGCATCGCCTCGCCGGGTGTCCGCGATCTGTGGCACCCCCGGCACCAACTGCCATCCTTCACTTCGCCGTTCAACAAACCCCAACGAGTGCAGTTCGTACAGCCTGGCGAGCGCTTCATCAGCTGTCGTCCCGGCTTCCCGGGCCACATCGCGCCCGTCCATCGCACCATGGCCGGGAAGCGCCTCCAGGACCCGGGCGGCGACCGGCCCGAGGAGGTCCCGGGGCAGGACCGGGCCGTGTCTGGCCGGTGCGAGATCGCCGATGTCCCCCACCAGCTCGGCGACTTCGGCCGCGTCGGTGACCAGCAGGCCGCCGCCGCGCAGCAGTTCGTGCACACCGGCGGAGAGTCCACTGGTGACCGGTCCGGGGACGCCCATCGTGTACCGGCCGAGCTTCTGAGCGCTGCGCGCGGTGGCCAGTGAGCCGCTGCGGTACTCGGCCTCGACGACCACGGTTCCCCGGGTGAGCGCGGCGATCACGCGGTTACGGAGGATGAAGCGGCTGGGCGTGGGATGGTCACCGGGTGGCAACTCGCCGATGAGCAGCCCCTGTTCGGCGATCCGCCCGATCATCTCGGCATGTCCGCGCGGGTAGGCCGTGTCGACCCCGCAGGCCAGCACCGCGATGGTGGCCCCGCCCGCGGCGAGCGCCCCGCGGTGTGCGGCCCCGTCAACCCCGAACGCGGCGCCCGACACGACGACCCAGCCCAGCTCCGCGAGGCCGGAGCCCAGCGCCGCCGCCATATGCGCCCCGTAGGCCGTACAGGCACGGGCGCCGACCACCGCGACGGAGCGCAGCGCCCACATGCGCAGATGGGGTCGGCCCCGCACCCAGAGTCCGATGGGCCGCGCGTCCCCCAGGTCGTCGAGCTGCACCGGCCACTCCTGGTCCCCCGGGCAGATGAACCGCCCGCCGCCCGCGTCCGCCGCCCGCAGATCCTGCTCGGGCCGCGCCGCAGCCGCCCGCAGCCGGTAGCCGCCGAGCCGCTTGGCGCTCACCCCGGGGAACGCCGCTTCCCCGCCGTCCGCCATGGTGCGCAGCCGCCGCCACAGCTCCACGGCCCCCAGTTCACGCAGCAACCGGCCACCCAGCTCGTCGCCCGGTTCGACGGTCCGGGTGAGCGCGGCCCGGGCCAGCCGCTCGTCCCCGCCGGCATCCGTACTCATCCGGCGTCCTTCCCGGCCGCGAGCAGCGCCCCACGGTCCACCCCGGTACGCAGCTGGAGAGCGAGCCCGACGTCCTGGGCGCCCGGCCTGTCCCGGCCCGCCAGATCGGCGACCGTCCAGGCCACCCTCAGCACCCGGTCCAGACCGCGGGCCGTGAGCAGTCCGCGCTCCATGTCCCGCTCGGCCACGGCCAGCGCACCCGGCGCGGCCGTCCAGCGGGTCCGCAGCTCATGGCCCGGCACCTCGCTGTTGGTGGCCCACGGCGTACCGGCCAGCCGCGCCGCCGCCCGCTCCCGCCCCTCCCGTACCCGTACGGCAACGGCCGCCGACGACTCACCCGCACCGCCCTGCCCCATGAGGTCCGAGCGGCGCACCGGCTCCACCTCGACCCGGAGGTCCACCCGGTCGAGGAGCGGGCCGGAGAGTCTGGACTGGTACCTGCGGACCATCGATGGCGGACATTCGCACCCCGAGCCGTTCATCGTTCGCCTGCCGCAAGGACAGGGGTTGGCGGCCAGTGCCATCAGGAACCTGGCGGGCAGTCTCACCACCCCGGCGCTGCGCGCCACCACCACATGCCCGGACTCCAGTGGCTGACGGAGAGCGTCGAGGACCCGGACGGAGAACTCGGGGGCCTCGTCAAGAAAGAGGACCCCCCGGTGCGCCAGGGACACGGCCCCCGGGCGAGGCAGGCCGTTGCCGCCGCCGATCAGCGACTGCATCGTCGCCGAGTGATGCGGGGCACAGTACGGCGCGGTCCCGATCAGTGGCTCCCCCGGCGGGAGGATGCCGACCACCGAGTGGACCGCTGTCACCTCCAGCGACTCGTGCCTGGTCAGCGGCGGCAGGACCCCCGGAAGCCGCTCGGCCAGCATGGTCTTGCCCGCGCCGGGGGGCCCGTGCAGCAGCAGATGGTGGGCCCCGGCGGCGGCGACCTCCAGCGCCTTTCTGGCGGCCGGCTGCCCCGCCACGTCCGCGAGATCCGGCCCCGCGCCCAGGGCCAGCCCGGCGCCGGCCCCTGCGCCCGGCACCATCAGCCCGGCCAGTATCGGGTCCGGCCGCCCCGCCACCGGGGCCGCCTCGTCGGGGACCGGCTCGCCGGTCAGTACGGCGATGAGCTGCCGCAGGCTCCGCACCCCGAGCACCGAGACCCCGGGCACCAGCGACGCCTCCCCCGCGGTCTGCTCCGGGACCACGACCTGGCTATACCCCGCTTCGGCCGCGGCCAGCACGGCGGGCAGGATGCCGCGCACCGGCCTGACCCGGCCGTCGAGCCCCAGCTCCCCGATGAGCACCAGATCGGCGATCTCCTTCGGGTCGATGCGCTCGGCCGCCCCCAGGACGGCGCAGGCGACGGCCAGGTCGAATCCGCTGCCGCTCTTGGGTACCGACGCCGGACTCAGCCCGACAGTGAGCTTCTTCTGCGGCCACTCGGCGCCGGAGTTCACCACCGCGGCCCGCACCCGGTCCCGGCTCTCGACCAGGCTCTTGTCCGGCAGCCCCACCAGCGTGAAGGCGGCGATACCCGGTTCGAGATCCGCCTGGACCTCCACCACCACGCCGTCGACCCCGACCAGCGCGACCGAACACGCACGTGCGAAGCCCATCAGGCCACCCCCCGCACATGCTCGACCCGCGGCGCCCCGCGCCTGGGCAGCACGACCCCGATCAGATCGATCCGCACCCCGCCGGGCGGCGCCCCGCCGTTCACCGCGAGCCAGCGCTCGGCGAGGCGTCTGAGCCGGTCGGCCTTGACCGGGGTGACCGCGGCCATCGGATGTTCGAAAGGGCCTTCCCTGCGGGTCTTCACCTCGCAGACGACCAGCGCGTCGCCATCACGCGCCACAATGTCGATCTCGCCCGACCTGCACCGCCAGTTCCGCTCGACGACGGTCATTCCGGATCCGGCCAGCGTCCTCGCCGCCAGCCCCTCCCCGTACCGCCCGAGTGCCCCCCGTGCGTTCATACCGGCACCACCTCCGGTACCGACTGTGCCGCCCGGGCCGCCACCGTGTGGATCTTGGTGGATTACTCGCCGGTTGTGGACAACTCAGCCACCCGGAAGTTCGAGATCGCTCTTGTTGAGCTCCTCGATGTTCACGTCCTTGAACGTCAGTACACGTACCTGCTTCACGAACCTGGCCGGCCTGTACATGTCCCAGACCCAGGCATCAGCCATCGACACCTCGAAAAAGACCTCGCCCTGTACGGAGTGCACCTGCATCTCGTAGTCATTGGTGAGGTAGAAGCGCCGCTCGGTCTCGATCACATATTTGAACAGGCCGACAACGTCGCGGTACTCCCGGTAGAGCTTCAGCTCCATCTCGGTCTCGTACTTTTCGAGGTCCTCGGCGCTCATGGCATGTTCCCCTTCAGCCGTGCGTCCCCCTATTGTGCGCCGCTCCCCTGTGCCCTAGACGATTTCCGGGGCCAGGACCACCGGTGCAGCCGGGGGACCCTCGTCGAGCAGCGTGCGCAGCAGCCCGGCGAGCCTGGTCGGGTACACCGTCTCACGCGTCGCGGACAGTTCGGCGGAAGTCCACCACCTCAGCCCCGCGACGCTGCGCTGCTCCAGCGGGGTCAGCCCGTCCATGGCGGTCGCCGTCCTAGTGGTTCGTCCGAGAAAGTAACGTTCATCCTGGTTCCACCGCCGCCCGTCGAACGGGAACGAGCACACCCGGGACCACAGCACCGGGCCGAGGTCCACCGCGTCGATACCGGTCTCCTCGCGCACCTCGCGGAGCGCGGCCTCCTCGTGGGTCTCCCCCGGCTCGACGCCTCCGCCGGGAGTGAACCACCAGGTGCGCGCCGGATCGGCGGGCTCGAACCCGTGCATCAGCAGCACCCGGTCGGCCGGATCGAGCAGGATGACGCGCGCGACCTCGCGCAGCTCAGCCGGCACCGACGGCCACCTTCTTCCTGCGGCCCAGCCCCCGTGCAAGCGGCCCGTAGACCGACCCGCCCAGGATCAGCACGACTCCGGCCAGCACAGCCGCCACGACCAGCTTCAGCGGCCCGGGCTGCGAGACCCCGCCGGGCAGCGCGGCGAAGGCCTCCGGCCGCTCGATCGTTCCGCCGCTCAGCGGCCAGGCGATGGCGTCCACCCGCGCGGACACCGTAGAACGCGGTACCGAGCCGTGGTCCGCGTCCTGGAGGTGGACCCGCGAGTCCATCGAGTTGGTGCGCTCGTCACCCAGCAGGAAAAGCCGCCCCTCGGGCACCTTCACGGTGAAACCCATCGCCGAGGCCCGGCCCTTGGAGAGCGGATCGGCATTGAGATACGGCTCGTTGATCCCCTTGCCGTCCACGGTGAGCCGGCCCCTGGTGTCACAGCAGGTGACCTTGTCGCCGCCGACTCCGACGACCCGCTTGACCATCGGCATATTGCCCCAGTCGGGATCCTGGAAGATCACCACGTCACCGCGGTGCACGGCACTGCTGTCTATTCGCTGTGCCAGCACCCGGTCCCCCACCTTCACGGTCGGGGTCATCGAATCGGTCGGCACGGTGTACGGCTTGTACTCAACCGCTCCCCAGGCGAACCCTCCGAGAAAGAGCACGCAGCCGACGGCCACGGCCAGACCCGACAGCGCACTGCCGAGCCGGCCGCCTCCGTCACTCGTACGTACTGTTCCGCTCATCCCAGCGCTCCCCCATATCGGAGATCAACAATCTGGGAGCGCACCTTACCCGGCAGTACCCTCGCGGGTCAGCCTGCGCCTGCGCCGGATCACCAGAGGCAGCGCCCCCGCGAGCCCCAGCGCCCCGGGAGCGACGGCACCTGCGGCGTTGATGCCCTTCTGGTCGAAGGTGCTCGGAACGCCCAGCCACGACCAGCGGTCGAGCGGCCAGGCCACGACGAAGGCCCGTCCGACGACCTCCTTGGTGGAGACCGTGCCGCCACCCGGCAGTTGCTGGTGGTAGCGCGAGTCGAGCGAGTCCTGGCGGTGGTCGCCCATCACCCAGATCCGGCCCTTGGGCACATGGATCGGCCCGAACGGCTGGTCGTCGCAAGGGGTGTTGCCGGGGAAGATGAACGACTTCTCGGAGAGCGCCTTGCCGTTGACGACGACCGGGCCCCCCTTCTTGCAGGAAACCGTGTCCCCGCCGACCGCGATGACTCGCTTGATCAGGTCCTTCTCCTCGGCGGACGGCATCAGGCCGATGAAGCTGAGGAACTTCTGCGCCACGTTCGGAGTCGGGGTCGGCTCACCTTCGAGCCAGCCGCCCGGGTCGTGGAACACCACGACGTCGCCCCGCTCCGGCTCCGAGCCGAACCACGGGGTCAGCTTGTCGACCAGCACCCGGTCGCCGCGCTGCAGCGTGTCCTGCATCGAGTCGGACGGGATCGAGAACGCCTGCACCAGGAACGTCTTGATCAACAGAGCCAGGACCAGCGCGATGCCGATGAGGAGCGGCAGCTCCTTCCAGAAGGAGCGCTGCTTCTTCGGTCCCTTGTCGCTGGTGCTGCCGCTGTTCTCGCCGTCCCTGCCGTCCTCGTCGAGGCCGTCCGGCCCGTCGGGGCCGTTCTGCCGGCCGCCGGCCCTGTGCTGGCCGCCGTCCCTGCCGGGCCCGTCGGACCTCCAGCTGTCAGAGGCTTCGGTTCCCGCACCACCAACGGGCGGCCCGGGCCGGTCCTCTGGCTCTTCGTGTCCGGATCGCGCGCCGACCGCCACGTCCCCCACATCCACTCCTCACTCCGTGCCGTCGCCTGCCTCCGGGGAGACGCAGGCCCACCACTCCCATAACGAGCGGAAGTTCCGCAGGAGTCGGGAGCGGGAAGTTTACGTGCCGATCCTGGGAGGCGAGGCTCCGCGGACCGGGACCGGGACCGGGCGCATCCGGGCCGGCCGGGCCCGCGGCCCGGGACGCCACCGACGCGAAGGTGGCGGGCTCCTTGAGCCTGCTCCAGTGCCCCAGCGGCCAGGCGATGACGACCGCGCGCCCCACCACACCGCTCACCGGCACCGTGCCCTGGTAGGGCCCGTCCATGTGGAACCGCGAATCCGCCGAGTTGGACCGGTGATCGCCCATCACGAAGAGCCGTCCGACCGGGACCTTCACCTCGAACTTCAGCTGGGAGGGCGGATTTCCCGGATGGAGGTACGGCTCGTTCAGCGGGACGCCGTTGACGGTGACCCTGCCGTCCTTGTCGCAGCACTTCACGGTGTCGCCGCCGACCCCGATGACCCGCTTGATCAGGTCCTGTTCGTTGTCCGATGGCAGCAGCCCGATGAAGGTCAGCCCCTCCTTGAGCTCTTTCACGAGGAACGGCGAGCTCTGGGACTTGCTCTCCTCGGGCGGCAGCCAGTGGCCCGGGTCCTTGAAGACGACGACATCGCCGCGCTGCGGTTTCGAGCCGAACCACGGGGTCAGCTTGTCCACCAGCACCCGGTCGCCGATCCGGATCGTCTCCTCCATCGAACCCGACGGAATGACGAACGCCTGCACCAGGAACGTCTTGAGCACCAGCGCGATCACGACCGCCACGACTATGAGGACGGGTATCTCCCGCGCCGTGGACCGGCGCCGCCGCCGCTGGACCTTCCGTGCGAGCCTGCGCCGCTCGGCCCTGGTGGGCAGTGCGCGCCCGCCCGTGGGGGCGCCCGCCTCCGGCGTACGCTCGGCGCTCTCCCCGCTGCCGCGCGCTCTCCCCCGGTTACCCATGGCTGCCGCCGGCCGCCGGAACCCGGTCGAATACTCCGGTCCGCTTCAGCGAGGTCCAGCGGCTGAACGGCCAGCCGATCCAGCCGGCCCGCCCGATCACCTGGTCCACCGGGACCATCCCGCCGCCGGGATCCCCGAGATGGTCACGGGAGTCGCTGGAGCGGGAGCGGTGGTCGCCCATCATCCAGAGGGTCCCGGCGGGCACCACGATGTCGAAGGGCACCTGGGACGGCGGGTTGCCGGGATACACATACGTCTCGTCCACCGCCCGCCCGTTCACCTTGATCCGCCCGCGCTTGTCGCAGCAGACGACATGGTCGCCCCCCACCCCCACCACACGCTTGACGTAATCGGTACCGGCGGGCGCGGCAAAGCCCAGCGCCGCCGCCGCACCGCGCACCACGCGGGTCACGGGGTTCTGTGCGGGCGCCTCCTGCACGAAGGAGCCGGTGCCGTCGAAGACCACCACGTCCCCGCGCTGCGGCACGTCGCCGAACCGGTACGCCAGCTTGTCCACCAGCACCCGGTCCCCCACCTGGAGCGTGGGCTCCATGGAGCCGCTGGGGATGAAGAACGGCTGCATCACATACGTACTCAGCAGGAGCAGGAACACCAGGCAGACGAGGGCCAGCAGCCCGGCCTTGCGCCAGGGCCCCTCGGCCAGCGCGGCGAGACGCACAGAGCGCGACCGCTCTTCCTCCCCGGACGTATCCGGTTCGGATGAGTGGTCGCGCTCCTTGTGCTGTGCTTCGGTGTCCATCGGGGCCAGAGCTTATCCGGCCGCCCTGTGGACTCAGTGGTCGCGCTTCTCCTTGATCTTCGCGGCCTTGCCGCGCAGCTCACGGAGGTAGTACAGCTTCGCGCGACGGACGTCACCGCGGGTCACGAGCTCGATCTTCTCGAAGATCGGGCTGTGCACCGGGAAAGTACGCTCGACGCCGACCGAGAAGGAGACCTTGCGGACCGTGAAGGTCTCGCTGACGCCCGCACCCTGGCGGCGGATGACGACACCCTTGAACTGCTGGATACGCGAGCGGTTGCCCTCGATGACACGGACGTGGACGTTGACCGTGTCACCGGCGCGGAAGGCCGGAAGGTCGGACCGCAGCGAAGCGGCCTTGACGTCGTTGAGCAGGCTGGACATGATCTTCTGCTTTCTTCGCCGATGCCACAGGTCATCGACGGAATCATCGTGATGAGTTTCGGGAGCTGTTCGCGTCGGACGGTCGTCGTTCCCCCTGTGGCAGGGGCGCACGCCGGACGTACAGCAGCGGCCTATTCTTCCACGTCCCCGGGCTCTCGCCCAAATCGCCCTCCGGGCCCCTGCTTCCAGCCCAGGATCGAGAGCATTTCGCGGTCCTTCTTGCCGAAGGACGCGGGGTCGCTGCGCGCCAGCAGGTCCGGCCTGTTGAGGTCCGTACGCCGGAACGCCTCGTCCCGGCGCCAGCGCGCGATCTTCCCGTGGTGGCCGCTCAGCAGGACGTCCGGGATGCCACGGCCGCGCCACTCGGGCGGCTTCGTGTAGACGGGGCCTTCGAGGAGGTCGGCCATCGCGCCAGTGGCGAAGGAGTCGTCGCGGTGCGATTCGGCGTTGCCGAGCACACCGGGCAGCAGCCGGGCGACGGCTTCCGTGATCACCAGGACCGCGGCCTCGCCGCCCGCCAGGACGTAGTCCCCGATGGAGACCTCGTACACCGGCATCCGGGTCGCGTACTCGTCGACGACCCGCCGGTCGATGCCCTCGTACCTGGCGGGTGTGAAGACCAGCCAGGGCCGCTCGGAGAGTTCGACCGCGACCTGCTGGGTGAAGGGGCGGCCGCTGGGCGTGGGCACGACCAGGACGGGGCCGGATGCCCCCGCCTCGTAACCGGCGGCCAGCACCTCGTCCAGCGCCTCGCCCCAGGGCTCGGTCTTCATGACCATGCCGGGGCCGCCGCCGTAGGGGGTGTCGTCGACCGTGTTGTGCCGGTCGTGCGTCCAGTCGCGCAGGTCGTGCACCTGTACGTCGAGCCGGCCGCGGGCGCGCGCCTTGCCGACCAGCGAGACATTCAGCGGTTCGAGGTACTCCGGGAAGATCGTGACGACGTCGAGCCGCATCAGTCGTCGTCCCTGGCGCCGGCGACCTCGGCCCTGCTGTCGTCGATCAGGCCGGGCGGCGGGTCGATGACGGCCCGCTGCTCCTCCAGGTCGATCTCGGTGACGATCTCCTCGACGAAGGGGATCATGACCTCGCTCCCGTCGGGCCGCTCCACGATGAAGAGGTCCTGCGAGGGCAGGTGGGTGATCTCGGTGATCCGGCCGATCCCGGTGCCGTCGGACAGCACCACGTCGAGGTCCATCAGCTGGTGGTCGTAGAACTCGTCGGGGTCCTCCGGAGTCTGCTGCGGGTCGACATCGGCGATCAGCAGGGTGTTCCGGAGTGCCTCGGCGGCCGTCCGGTCCGTGACCCCCGCGAAGCGCAGCAGCAGCCTGCCGCTGTGCACCCGGCCGGTCTCGATCGTCAGCGGCCCGGTGGCCGCAGGGTCGGTGGCGAGCACCGCGCCGGGACCGAGCCGCAGCTCGGGCTCGTCCGTGCGCACCTCCACGGTGACTTCGCCCTTGATCCCGTGGGCGCGCCCGATCCGTGCGACTACCAGTTGCACGCTTCGCTCCTCATTCTGATGATTCTGCTGGTTCCAGTGTTGCCGCGCGCATCGCGGACGACAAAGGCCGGGGACGGCTTCTCAGCCCTCCCCGGCCCGAGCCGGTGTTCAGCTACTTCTCAGCGGACCTGGTCCACGTCGACGAGGTCGACCCGGATACCACGGCCGCCGATGGCGCCCACGATGGTGCGCAGGGCGCGCGCGGTGCGGCCGTTGCGGCCGATCACCTTACCGAGGTCATCGGGGTGCACCCGGACCTCCAGCACCTGCCCGCGACGGAGGTTGCGCGAAGCGACCTGTACGTCGTCGGGGTTGTCGACGATGCCCTTCACGAGGTGCTCGAGAGCCTCCTCGAGCATGCTCAGGCCTCGGTCGACTCGGTGGACTCAGCAGCCGGAGCCGCCTCGTCCGCCTTCTTGTCGGCCTTCTTCGCCTTCGGGGTGATGGCCTCACCCTTCGGCTCGTCGCCCTCGATGGACTTGGCGAACGCCTCGAACGCAGCGCGCTTGTCGGCCTTCGGCTCCGGCTGCAGCAGCGGCGCGGGGGCCGGGAGGCCCTTGTGCGCCTGCCAGTCACCGGTGAGCTTCAGGATCGCCATGACCGGCTCGGTCGGCTGGGCGCCGACGGACAGCCAGTACTGCGCACGCTCCGAGTTGACCTCGATGCGCGAGGGGTTCTGCACCGGGTGGTACAGGCCGATCTCCTCGATGGCCCGGCCATCACGGCGGGTACGGGAGTCGGCGACGACGATGCGGTAGTGAGGCGAACGGATCTTGCCCAGACGCTTCAGCTTGATCTTGACTGCCACGGAAGTGGTGTCTCCTGGTCTTGACGTGGTTGGGCACAACGAGATGCCACGTGGGGTTGCGGTACTCGGGTGCCCGATGGACGCGTCAGCCGGAGGACGAGAGGGTTCCTGTGCGGCTGTCGAGTACAGCTAGCCATTGTGCCATACGTTGCGGCACCCCGGGTCAGCCGGCCGCTGCGACCACTTCCGGGATACGGAAAGCCTTTCCGCAGCCACCGCAGACGATGGGTGCCTGGGCCAGCACGGAGGGAACGACCCGGACGTTGCGGCCGCAGTCGCAGACCGCCTTCACCCGCACTCCGCCGCCGGAGGAACCGTGCCGTGCGGCAGGTCCGCGGAAGGAGCGTTTGGTGTCGGCGGCCGTCGCCGCGGTGTGCGCCTTGAGCGCACGCTGCAGTCTTTCGATCGTCTGCCGGTACCTGCGCTTCGCCTCGGGGTTGAGCGAGACCAGCGAGAAGCCGCTGCTGGGATGCGGCTCCTCGGGATGGTCGAGCCCCATCTCCTCGGCGATCGCCAGGAACCTGCGGTTGTGGTAGCGGCCGGCGCGGGAGGTGTCGCGGACACCTCGGGCGGCGGCGATGCCGTGGACTGCCTCATGGAGCAGTCGCTCGAAGGAGAGTTCAGCGCCACAGGCGGACGAGGACTCGCCGATCAGGGACTCGGGCGCGGCTAGATCCGGCAGCTCGGGGTGGTACCGCTGAATATCGGCCCACGCCTGCGCCAGCTCTGCGGCGAGGACAGTTGGTGTCGTGCTCACGTCGTGACAACGAGCCGGGGTACCGCTGTGTTCCTATTCCGGGGCATCCCAAATAATTTGCACCTACCCGTCAGTTGCCCTTGATGTGTCCGGACGAGGGCGGGTGCGCTGATCTGCGGAGAAGCCTCACAGCTCGCACCAAGGTGGTACTTAGGGTCTCGTACGCCCCGGCGCGTAGCCATGGGTCCCGCGCCGGTTCGCACTCCACCGGTCGGCGCGCAAGGGGCCTTTCGGCCGTTTCACCAGTCGATCACCGGCCGCTGTCGGCCGCACGCCCCGTGGCGGGATCTGCCGGACCGCTCCCCGTAACACACGGTCGGCACACACGCCTGGCACGCACGCCTAGTACGCACGGGCGACCAGAGCGACGTTACCGGGAGCGTCGTCCGACTCCGGCACCGACCCGTCCTCGGCGATCAGACACCGTACGGAGGCCGAGTGCCCGGCCAGTGCGGCCTCGCCCTCGGGGCCGAGCAGGGCCCACGGGATCCGGGCCCAGCCGCCCGCGGCCGCCACCTCGGCGGCCTCGCCGACCGTCCGCACCTCGCTGGTACGGGACTCACGGCGCTCCCGCGACTCCCGCAGCAACTGGTTCTGTGCCTCTTCGAGCACCACGGGCAGCAGCCGGGCCAGCTCGTCCACCCGTACGGACTCCTTGCCGCCGGGGCCACCGGAACCGCCCGGGCCGTGCGGGTCCACCACCCGGCGGACCAGTACCACCGTCCCCTCCGCCAGATCCCGCGGGCCGATCTCGATCCGTACCGGAACGCCCTTGAGCTCCCAGTCGACGGCCCGGCGGCCGAAGGGGACGTCGGTGCGGTCGTCGACACGGACCCTGATCCCCGCCGCCTCCAGCCGCGCGCCGATCTCGCGGGCCTTCGTCACCGCCTCGTCCCCCTTGATCGCGACGACCACGGCCTGCACGGCCGCGAGCCGGGGCGGTACCCGCAGGCCGCTGTCGTCGCCGTGCGACATGATCACCCCGCCGACCAGCCGGGTCGTGGCGCCCCAGGACGTCTGCCAGACCAGTTCCTGGGTGCCGTCCTTCGACAGGTACTCGGTGTGGAACGCCTTGGCGAAGTTCGTGCCGAGTTCATGGCTGGTACCCATCTGGAGGGCCTTGCCGTCCCCCATCATGGCTTCGAGCGTCAGGGTGTTGATCGCGCCCGCGAACCGTTCAGCGGCGGTCTTGCGGCCGGGCACGACATCGATGCCGAGCACGTCGACCATGAAATCCGCGTAGACGTTCCGGTGGATGTGTGCGGCGTAGTCATGGGCCTCCGCTTTGCTCGCATGGGCGGTGTGGCCCTCCTGCCAGAGGAATTCCGTGGTCCGCAGGAACACCCTCGGGCGCATCTCCCAACGGACCACATTCGCCCACTGGTTGATGAGCAGCGGAAGATCGCGGTAACTCTGCACCCATTTCGAGAAGTACTCGTTGACGATCGTCTCGGATGTGGGCCTGACGACCACCGGCTCTTCGAGCTCTCTGCCGCCACCGTGGGTGACCACGGCGAGCTCCGGTGCGAATCCCTCGACATGCTGAGCTTCCCGAGTCAGGTAAGACTGGGGGATGAAGAGCGGGAAGTAGGCGTTCTGAGCGCCCGCGGCCTTGATGCGGGAGTCCAGTTCCTGCTGCATCCGCTCCCACAGCCCGTAGCCGTACGGGCGGATGACCATGGTGCCCCGCACCGGGCCGTTGTCCGCCAGTTCGGCTTTGTTGATCAGGTCCTGGTACCAGCGGGGAAAGTCGTCCGCCCGGGGCGTGAGAACGGGAGCCTTTTTCATGGCGCGAATCGTACGGCGGGTACCCCCGGGAACGTGATTGATTTTTGCGGCCGGAGGCGCACAGTCGGGATGCATATTCCGGGAACGCAAGCATTGCCTCGCCACCCCTGGACTTGCGCGCGGATGCGGAGTTCTCTGGCAAAGGGGCAGTGCGCACACATCTTCACGGGGGTTTTGCACACAGGGCACAACTGATCTCTCGGCGAATTGGGGCGCTTCGATGTCATCAACGCTCGTCCGGAACCACCGGTCCGTGGCTGCGACTCCCACTGAGGAAGCGGTCGCCCGTGCCCGCGACTGGGCCGAGATCCAGGAACGGATGCTGGTACCGCTCTACGAAGCGGTCTACAAGCGGCTGGACGCGGGCAGCGCTACCCGGCTGCTCGGGATCGGCTGCGGCTCGGGGCTCGCCCTGCTCATGGCCGCCGCCCGCGGCGCGCGTGTCACCGGCGTGGACACGCACGCCGAGCGCATCGCGCTGGCCCGGGAGCGGCTGCTCCCCGACGGCCCGGACAGCGCGGGGACACAGCGCGGCAGGACCCGGCTGGTGCACGGCGGCCCCGCCGACGCCTCCGGGGAGACGGCCGAGCCGTACAACCTGCTGACCGCTTTCGAGCCGATGGGCGCCGTCACGGGTGACCCGTACGGCCCCATGCCGGCCGTCGAGGACGCGGTGCCGCTGCTGGAGCGCGGCAGTGCGGTGGTCCTGACCGGCTGGGGGCCGCCCGAGCGCTGCTCGGCGTCGGCCGTACTGCGGGTCGCCACCCGACTGGCCGATGCCGTGCGCCAGCCGCGCAGGGACGACCTGGAGGAGGTCGCGGCGCGGGCCGGGCTGAAGCTCGACGGATCGGGGCGGGTGGCCTGCCCGTTCGGCTACGCGGACCTGCGGAGCGCGGTACGGGGGCTGCTCTCGACCGGGCTGTTCGACGCGGCGATACGGGCGACGGACCGGGACCAGGTGAAGAAGGAGGTCGCCGAGGCGCTCCACCCCCATCTGCGGCGCGACGGCACGGTGTGGATGGAGAACATCTTCCGTTACGTGGTCGCCCGGACCGCCTGACTTTCCCCCACCGCCGCGACCGGAGCTGCCACAGCGACCACGCGGAGCGGCCCGTACCCCCCGGGTCTCCGAGAGGGTACGGGCCGCTCCGCCGTAGGTACCGGCCGTGCCGCGCGGGTGGCGCGGTCAGCCCATGAACTTCTTGAACTCGTCCGGGAGCTCGAAGTTCTTCGCGTCCTCACCGGCCGGCAGGCCCGGCGCACCGCCCTGCTCACGGCGGGCGGCTGCGGCCTCTTCCTCCGCCTTGCGCTTCATCGGGTTACCGCTCTTGCGCTTGCCCTTGGCCTGCTTCTGCTGCTTCTTCTGCCGACCGGGACCGCCGCCCATGCCCGGCATACCAGGCATCCCCGGCATACCGCCGCCCTGAGCCATCCGCGACATCATCTTGCGCGCCTCGAAGAACCGCTCCACCAGGCTCTTCACGGCGCTGACCTCGACGCCCGACCCCTTAGCCACCCGGGCCCGGCGCGAGCCGTTGATGATCGTCGGGTCCTGGCGCTCGGCCGGGGTCATCGACTTGATGATCGCGGCGGTACGGTCCACGTCCCGCTCGTCGATGTTGTTGATCTGCTCCTTCATCTGCCCCATGCCGGGCAGCATGCCGAGCAGCTTGGAGATGCTGCCCATTTTCCTGACCTGCTCCATCTGGGCCAGGAAGTCGTCGAGCGTGAAGTCCTTGCCGCCCTTGCTGCTGGCCAGCTTGGAGGCCATCTGCTCGGCCTCGGCCTGGCTGAAGGTCTGCTCGGCCTTCTCGATCAGGCTGAGCATGTCGCCCATGCCGAGGATCCGGGACGCCATGCGGTCCGGGTGGAACGTGTCGAACTCGTCCAGCTTCTCGCCGTTCGAGGCGAACATGATCTGCCGGCCGGTGACGTGCGCGATCGACAGGGCCGCACCACCGCGGGCGTCGCCGTCGAGCTTGGAGAGCACCACTCCGTCGAAGCCGACGCCGTCGCGGAACGCCTCGGCGGTGTTGACCGCGTCCTGGCCGATCATCGCGTCGACGACGAAGAGGACCTCGTCGGGGCTGACGGCGTCGCGGATGTCCGCGGCCTGCTGCATCAGCTCCTGGTCGATGCCCAGCCGGCCCGCGGTGTCGACCACGACCACGTCGTACTGCTTGGACTTGGCGAACTCGATCGAGTCCTGGGCGACCTTGACCGGGTCACCGACGCCATTGCCCGGCTCGGGGGCGTACACGGCGACGCCCGCACGCTCGGCGACCACGCTCAGCTGGTTCACGGCGTTGGGACGCTGGAGGTCGCACGCCACGAGCAGCGGGGTGTGGCCCTGGCCCTTGAGCCAGAGGCCGAGCTTTCCGGCGAGGGTCGTCTTGCCCGCGCCCTGGAGGCCCGCGAGCATGATCACGGTCGGCGGCTGCTTGGCGAAGCGGAGGCGGCGGGTCTCGCCACCGAGGATGCCGATGAGCTCCTCGTTGACGATCTTGATGACCTGCTGGGCCGGGTTCAGCGCCTGGGAGACCTCGGCGCCGGCCGCGCGCTCCTTGACCTGCTTGATGAAGGCGCGGACGACGGGCAGCGCGACGTCGGCCTCGAGCAGGGCGATACGGATTTCGCGCGCGGTGGCATCGATGTCCGCCTCGCTGAGGCGCCCTTTGCCCCGGAGGTTCTTGAAAGTCGCGGCAAGGCGGTCGGAGAGGGTATCGAACACGGCGGTCGCGGATCCTCGGGTCGGGAGCGGGGGGACAGTTGGACACCAGGGTATCCGGACGTGGTGGGTCGGGTCTGCCCCTGCCCCCGACAGGGGTCCGGAGCACGGGGCCGGACCCGGGCGTACGGCGCGTGAGCACCGCGCCGGGGCCCGCCCGCGCTCACTCCCGGGACCCGCCCGCGCTCACTTCCGCAGCCCGGCCTCCAGCTCCCTGGCCAGCCCGGCCGCCGCCTCCGCCGGAAGCGGATCCCCGTCCTGCCCCGTCACATAGAACGCGTCCACCGCATTGGCCCCCAGCGTGGAGACATGCGCGCTGCGCACCGCCACCCCGGCCGTCTCCAGGGCCAGGCCGATCCGGTACAGCAGCCCCGGTGCGTCCTGGGCACGGACCTCGATCACCGTGGCCAGCCGGGAGCCCGTGGGGGCCACCCTGACCCGGGGCGGCGGCGCCTGGACACCGCGGCGGCGCGGATAGGCCGCCTCCCGTTCGGCCAGCCTGGCGCGGACGTCCAGCGAGCCGTCCAGCGCCCGTACGAGATCGGCGCGCAGCCTCACGGCCTGCGGGAGCGATCCGTACTCGGCCGCCACCCGCCAGGTCAGCAGCAGCACGGCCGTCTGGTGGCCCAGCTCGGTGGGCAGCTCGACGGCGCGCAGGTCGGCCGCGCGTACGGTCAGCCGGTGCAGCGCGAGCACCCCGGTGACCGCGGGCAGGACGCCCGGCCGGTCGGGGAGCGCGATGAGCAGTTCCACGCCGACCGGTTCCGGGGCGCCGTCCTCCTGCGGTTCCCCGGTCCTGGCGTGCAGGGCCAGGACCGGGCCGCCGGTGCGCAGCGCCTCGACGGCCAGCCGCTCGTGCTCGGCACCCGGTGCGCCCGCCTCCGGTTCTTCGGGTACCTCGCCCGCCAGTACCGCGGCGACCCGTCCGGCCAGGTCGTCCACGAGCGACGCCCGCCAGGAGGACCAGGCCGCGGGTCCGGTCGCCAGGGCGTCGGCCTCGGTCAGCGCGTGCAGCAGTTCCAGGGTGGTGGCGGATCCCACCGCCGCGGCGACCGACGTCACGGTCGCCGGGTCGTCCAGGTCGCGCCGGGTCGCCGTCTCGACGAGCAGCAGATGGTGGCGTACGAGCACAGCGAGCACCTCGGCGTCCGCGTGGTCGAAGCCGATCCGGGTGGCCACGTCCCGGGCGATGACCTCGCCCGCCACCGAGTGGTCGCCGGGCCAGCCCTTGCCGATGTCGTGCAGCAGGGCCGCGACGAGCAGCAGGTCGGGGCGGCCCACCCGGCGGGTCAGCGAGGACGCCCGTACGGCGGTCTCGACGAGATGCCGGTCGACGGTCCAGGTGTGCACCGCGTTCCGCTGCGGCCTGCACCGCACCCGCTCCCAGTCCGGCAGCAGCCCGCTGATCAGCCCCTCCGCCTCCAGCGCCTCCCAGACCGGCACCGTGGACTCGCCGGCGCCGAGCAGGGTGACCAGCTGTTCGCGTGCCTCGGCCGGCCAGGGCACCGGGAGCGGGCGTGCGCCGCCCGCCAGCCGGCGCACGGCGTGCAGGGAGATCGGCAGCCCGGCCTGCGCCGCCGCGGCGGCCGCCCGCAGCGGCAGGACGGGGTCGCGCTCGGGCCGGGCGGTCCGGGCGAGCACCACCTCGCCCTCCAGTTCCACCACGCCTTCGGCGAGCGGGGTCCGTTCGGCCGATGAACGCACGGTCCTGCCGCCGCCACCGCCGAGCAGGGCGCGCAGCCGGGGGCGCGCGGAGCGTGAGCGCAGCACCCGGTTGACCTCGCGCCAGGTGACGTCACCGGCGTACGAAATGGTGCGCGCGGCTTCGTACACCTCGCGCAGCAGCACGTCGGCGTCCAGCAGCCCGAGCCCGGCGGCGACCTGGTCCTGTTCCTGGAGGGCGAGTCTTTCGGTGGCGCGCCCGGTCACCAGGTGCAGCGCGTCCCGTACGTCGAGGAGCCTTCTGCGGGCGCCGTCGAGCCCTTCGCGGGGTGCGTCGGCCAGCCAGGACGCGGCGACAGCCCGCAGCGCGGTGGCGTCCCGCAGCCCGCCCCTGGCCTCCTTGATGTCGGGTTCGAGGAGGAACTGCAGCTCGCCCTGGCGCTCGGCGCGCTCCTGACACAGCTCGTACAGCTCGGGCAGCCGCTTCGGCGCCTGGTTGCGCCACTCTGCGAGTACGGCCGTCCGCAGCCCGGTGGTCAGCTCCGGGTCACCGGCGACGTGCCGGGCGTCGAGCAGCCCGAGCTGGACCTTGAGGTCGTCCCCCGCCGTCCTGCGGGCCTCGCCCGGTGTCCGTACGGAGTGGTCGAGATCGAGCCCCAGGTCCCACACCGGGTACCAGACCCGGTCCGCCAGCGAGGCGACGGCGGCCTGGTCCGCTCTGCCGTCGTGCAGCAGGAGCAGGTCCAGATCGCTGCGCGGCGACAGCTCGCCGCGCCCGTATCCCCCGACGGCCACCAGGGCCGCGCCGTGCACCCCCGCGGCCTCGGCTGCCGAGGTGAAGAGCACGCTCATCCATGTGTCGGTCAGCCGGGCCAGGGCCGAACGGCGCGGCGGCCCGGGCTCCGTCTCCTCCTGGAGGAGGCGGAGCCGGGCCGCCGCGTAGCCGCTGGGTCCGGGGGCGTCCGTCTGACCGGTCGTCTCGTCGGCACTCGTCACCCGGCAGTTCCCGTCTCTCGTCGTTCAGAGCGCGTCAGGACCGCGTTCGCCGGTCCTGACCCGGATCGCTGTCTCGACCGGAACGCTCCAGACCTTGCCGTCACCGATCTTGCCGGTCCTGGCGGCTTTCACCACCACGTCGATGAGCTGTTCGGCGTCCGCGTCCTCGGCCAGGACCTCGATCCGGATCTTCGGCACCAGGTCCACGGTGTACTCGGCGCCCCGGTAGACCTCGGTGTGGCCGCGCTGACGACCGTAGCCGCTGGCCTCGGTGACCGTGAGGCCCTGGACGCCGAAGGCCTGGAGGGCCTCCTTGATCTCGTCCAGCCGGTGCGGCTTCACGACCGCGGTGATGAGCTTCATACGTCCACCTTCCTGTTCGCCGGACCTGCC
Organism: Streptomyces sp. NBC_00466; assembly: GCF_041433995.1. Classification (NCBI taxonomy): domain Bacteria; kingdom Bacillati; phylum Actinomycetota; class Actinomycetes; order Kitasatosporales; family Streptomycetaceae; genus Streptomyces; species Streptomyces sp. NBC_00466. The sequence goes on from NZ_CP107896.1 coordinate 1,262,144, forward strand.
TTGCCCGTTTTGGCCGCGGTGCCCCTCTTGGCCGCGGTGCCCGCCACGTCGCCCGGGGCGGTCGGGGCCGTCCGGGAGCCGCCGCCCGCCCCGCTGTAGTCGTATGCCGTCTCGGCGTGCTCGTCCCGGTCGATACCCGCGACCTCGACGTCCTCGGTGACCCGCATCCCCATGGTCCGGTCGATCAGGAAGGCCAGGCCCGCCGACGCGACCAGTGAGTAGCCGAGTACCGAGAAGACCCCGATGGCCTGGATACCGAGCTGGTGGAAGCCGCCGCCGTAGAAGACACCCGCCACGTGGGACTGCACCCCGCCGGTGGCGAAGAACCCGATGAGCAGGGAGCCGGCGATGCCGCCGACCATGTGGACGCCGACGACGTCGAGCGAGTCGTCGAAGCCGAAGCGGTACTTGAGGCCGACAGCCATGGCGCACAGCACACCGGCGATGGCGCCGACCGCGATGGCGCCGAGCGGGCTGACCGCGCCGCCGGACGGGGTGATGGCGACCAGTCCGGCCACGGCGCCGGATGCCGCGCCGAGCGTGGTGAAGGAGCCGTGGCGGAGCTTCTCGTACGCGAGCCAGGCCAGCATCGCGGCCGCGGTGGCCACCTGGGTGTTGATGAACATCACCGCGCCCACGCCGTCGTCGTTGCCCAGCCACGATCCGGCGTTGAAACCGAACCAGCCGAACCACAGGAGTGCCGCGCCGAGCATCACCAGCGGGAGGCTGTGCGGGCGCATCGGGTCCTTCCGGAAGCCGACGCGCCTGCCGGTCACCAGGATCACGCCGAGCGCCGCCGCGCCCGCGTTGATGTGGACCGCCGTGCCGCCGGCGAAGTCGATGACGCCCTTCTTGAAGAGCCAGCCGTCGGACGCCCAGACCCAGTGCGCGACCGGGAAGTAGACGACCGTGACCCAGCCCACGATGAACAGCGCCCAGGCGGTGAACTTCACGCGGTCGGCCAGCGCGCCGCTGATCAGCGCCGGGGTGATGATCGCGAACATCAGCTGGAAGACGGCGAAGACATAGACCGGGATGGTGTAGCCCGGCCACAGCTGGGTCAGCCCGATGCCGCTGAGTCCGAGGTAGTCCCTGGACCAGCCGAAGAATCCGTTGCCCGATCCGAAGGCGACGCTGAATCCGTAGAGCACCCAGAGGATCGTGACGATCCCGAGGCTGATGAAGCTCATCATCAGCATGTTCAGGGTGGACTTGACCCGGACCATGCCTCCGTAGAAGAAGGCGAGGCCCGGAGTCATGACCATCACCAGGGCCGAGCAGATGAGCATGAACCCGGTGTTGGCGGACGACAGCTTCGGGGCTTCTGCAGCAAGGGTCATGATGCCTGCGGGCATCGTCGTCTCCTCGTCGTCGGTGCGGCCACCTGCGGGCGGGGGCTGTGGAAAGCGGCGGAACAGCGGCCTGTCATGCGTCAGAGACTGACGCCGCGCCGTTTCCGCCGATGCCGCGTGATGTTTCACCGCAGTGACGAAGAGGTGATGTGTGTTACGCCCGGATGAAGTGCGGGACGGGTGCGCGGGGCCGGGCCCGACCTCGTGCGGGACGGAAACCGGCCACGACGGTCACCCTGTTGACCTGGCACAGGGGAGCCGAGTCGGGCATCACGGGGTGACTGTCGTGGCCGGGGCCTTTGGGTACCGCTGTTGCGTAACGCTGCCGTGTACCGGTGGGTGGCTGGGGCTCAGACCGCTTCGGCCGTCTCGGGCAGCTGCTCGGCGAGACGTTCCGTGAGGTCGATGACTTCGGGGACGTCCCCGAAGTCCCTGACCGCCGTGCCGACGGTCTTGCGGAGCCTGGTGTTGACGCGCTCGGAGCGGACGCGTTTGGCGATGTGCAGGGCCTGGGTGGCGAAGGAGGTGGACTGCTCGGGTTCCCGCTTCAGCAGATGGACGGTGGCCATTCCGACGAGGTTCAGCGCGTACGAACGCTGGTGCTCGTCGTCCTTCTCGAAGAGCGCGACCGCGTTGTCGATGACCGGCTCGGCGAGCGAGGCGTAGGTGGGGCTGCGGCCGGCCACATAGGCGAGATCGCGGAACGAGTGGCCGTTCTCGCCGTTCAGCTCGGCCTCCGAGAAGAAGCGGATCCAGTCGGGCTCCGGCTCGCCGTCGAAGCCGGCGTCGGAGAAGGTGTCCTCGGCCATCCGCACGGCCCGTTTGCACTTGCTCGGCTGGCCGATGTTGGCGTAGGCGCGGGCCTCCATCGCATACAGCATCGCCTGGGTACGGGGGGTGGCGCACTCGCGGCTGCCGTACTGGGCGAGATGGACGAGTTCCAGGGCGTCGTCGGGGCGGCCGAGATGGATCATCTGGCGGCTCATCGAGGACAGGATGTACGAGCCGAGCGGCTTGTCCCCGGCCTCCTTGGCCGCGTGCAGGGCGAGCACGAAGTACTTCTGGGCGGTGGGCTGGAGACCGACGTCGTAACTCATCCACCCGGCCAGCTCGGCGAGTTCGGCCGCGCACCGGAACAGCCGCTTCGAAGTGGCCCCCGGCTGGGGCTCCTGCAGCAGGTCGGTCACCTCGTGCAGCTGCCCGACGACTGCCTTGCGGCGCAGCCCGCCACCACACTGGGCGTCCCACTGGCGGAACATCGCCGTGGTGGATTCCAGCAGTTCCAGCTCGGGCCGCGAGAGCCTGGACGGGCGCCGTGCGTGGTCGGCGGGGAGTTCCGCGGTGGGCTCACCCGCGGGCGTGGGCACCAGCCAGCGCTGCATGGGCTCGATGAGCGTCGGGCCGGCGGCCAGTGCGAGCGAGGCGCCGAGGAACCCGCGCCGGGCGAGCATGAGGTCGCTGCGGGAGAACTCACTGAGCAGCGAGACCGTCTGCGGGCCCGCCCAGGGCATGTCGACACCGGACACCGAGGGTGACTGGTGCGCCGCGCGCAGCCCCAGGTCCTCGATGGCGACGACGCTGCCGAAGCGTTCCGAGAACAGCTCCGACAGGATGCGCGGAATGGGCTCACGCGGCTGCTCGCCGTCGAGCCAGCGCCGCACCCGCGAGGTGTCGGTGCTGATGTGGTGCGCGCCCATCTGCCGTGCCCTGCGGTTCACCTGGCGCGCGAGCTCACCCTTCGACCAGCCGCTGCGCACGAACCACGAGCCGAGCCGCTCGTTCGGGCGTTTGCCGGCACCCGTCTCGCCGTCGCCACTGCCGCCCACTGGAACGCCCCCATCCCGCTGAAGCCTCATTACGCCAACCCATATCAGAATGCCGCGAGTTGAGGTTCACTGTCCGGCGCTCGCGCCCCTTCGAACAGAAAACCGGCCTTGCCCCCGGCATACCCGTGAGTGCATCCGACCGAGGGTTCATGCACTGAAAGTAATCCTACGATCACGCACCCCGCGAGGGCGATCCCGGAAACGCCACCATTCGCCACCCCTCCGAAGGAACACGCCTGCCGCCAGGCGCGATTCACTTGACACTCGACGATCAGGATCGGGTGGAGCGATGCACGCGGGGGCGCGTGAATCGTTCCGCACCACCCCCAACGTCACCCCGCACCTCCCCGATCAGGGTGTTTGCAACGCAGGGTGACGGAGAGGCTCCAGGTCGTAACCACCGGCGCGCACGACCCGTTGGAGGGGGCATGGGCTTCACTATCGGCGGCATCCGGGACATCCGCTCCGGCACCCGGCGTCGCGGCCGCACACAGCAGAGCACAGCGGTGGCCGAGTTCACCGGGCTCTGGGGCTGGGACGTGGTTCCCGGCGCGCGCGCCGCGGCGGGCAACTGCTCCTGCGGAGAGGCCGGATGCGCGTCCCCGGGCGCCCATCCCCTCGGGTTCGCGCCCGAGGTGCCGGCGGGGGCCACCCTCGGTGAGGCGGCGAGAGCCTGGTCCCTGACACCGGGCGCCGCGGTGCTGCTGCCGGTCGGCCGCTGCTTCGACATCATCGACGTCGCCGAGCCCGCGGGGCGCACGGCCCTGATCCGGATGGAGCGCATGGGACTCCCGCTGGGCCCCGTGAGCGCGACCCCGGACGGCCGGGCCCAGTTCTTCGTCGCCCCCGGAGCCGCCCGCGAACTCCCCGAGCTGCTCTACCGGATGGGCTGGGACGACGCGGACCTCGATCTGCACGGCCTGGGCCCCGGCGAGCACATCACCGCCCCGCCATCGAACCACGCAGGCCTGGGCCCGGCCCGCTGGCTGCGCCCCCCGTCGCTGGAGACGGCGAGCGGCCCGCCCCAGGCCCGGCTGCTGCTCGGCACCCTCGCGTACATCTGCCACCGCCACGTACCCGCCTGACACGCCTCCCGCGCCGGCCGGCGCCGGCGCGGGACAGCGCGAAGGGCCCCGCCACATCTGCACCGTGCGGCGGGGCCCTTCGCGGTTCTCCCTGATTCGGACGGCCGGGTCTTCAGCCGGCCCGGTTCACTCCCCGACCAGCGCGTCCACGAACGCCTCGGGCTCGAACGGGGCCAGGTCGTCCGGGCCCTCGCCGAGGCCGACCAGCTTGACCGGTACGCCCAGTTCACGCTGGACAGCGATCACGATGCCGCCCTTGGCCGTACCGTCCAGCTTGGTCAGCACGATGCCGGTGATGGCCACCACCTCGGCGAACACCCGCGCCTGCACCAGGCCGTTCTGCCCGGTCGTCGCGTCCAGTACGAGCAGCACCTCGTCCAGCGGACCGTGCTTCTCCACGACCCGCTTGACCTTGCCGAGCTCGTCCATCAGGCCGGTCTTGGTGTGCAGCCGTCCGGCGGTGTCGATGAGGACGACATCGGCGCCCTCCTTGATGCCCTCCTTCACCGCGTCGAAGGCGATCGACGCCGGGTCGCCGCCCTCGGGGCCGCGCACGGTGCGCGCGCCGACCCGTTCGCCCCAGGTCTGGAGCTGGTCGGCGGCGGCGGCCCGGAAGGTGTCGGCCGCGCCGAGGACCACGCTGCGGCCGTCGGCCACCAGGACCCGGGCGAGCTTTCCGGTGGTGGTGGTCTTCCCGGTACCGTTGACCCCGACGACCATGACGACGCCCGGAGTCTCCAGGCCGCCCTCGGTCTTGACCTCGCGGTCGAAGTCCGTACCGAGCAGGTTCAGCAGTTCCTCGCGCAGCAGGGTGCGCAGCTCCTGCGGTGTACGGGTACCGAGGACCCTGACCCGCTCACGCAGCCGCTCGACCAGCTCCTGGGTCGGCGCGACGCCGACGTCGGCGGTGAGCAGGGTGTCCTCGATCTCCTCCCAGGTCTCCTCGTCGAGGTTGTCGCGGGAGAGCAGGGTGAGCAGTCCCTTGCCCAGCGAGTTCTGCGAGCGGGCGAGCCGGGCACGCAGCCGTACGAGACGGCCCTCGGTCGGTTCCGGGATCTCGATCCGCGGGGCGACGGGCTCCGCGACGACCGGGTCCTCGACGGCGGCGGGGGCGCCCACGGCCTCGTCGGCGGGCGGGAGGTCCACCTCCTCGATGGTGCGGCGCGACTCGTCGCGCGGTGGGGCAGCGTCCTCGCCGACCTGGGGTTCGGCGGGCGGCGCTGTGATGGTCGGCGCACTCGGCGGTGCCGTGGGCAGCTGCTTCTTCTTGCGGCTGCTGACCACGAGCCCGCTGATCGCGCCGACAGCGACCAGGGCGATGACTACAGCAAGGATCACGATTTCCATAACCCACCCAGTATCAGTCACGGCTCAGCGTTCGGTCACGGCCCGGCCGTACGCACCTTCGTCGGATCGCACAAGGGACTAAATCCTCTATTTGAAATTTTCCCGGCGCCTCTACGATGATGTCGCCATCTACGCGCGTCACTTCACATTCCCGTCCCCAACTCCCCCCTCACACGTGCACGGAGTACCCCCATGCCCCACGCCTCCGACGTCGAAGGCGCGGTGGAGACCCGCGGTCTCGAACCCGTCCCGGACAACGAACGCAAAGGCCGTGTCCGCGATCTGGTCCCGACCTGGGTCGCCGCCAATATCAGTGTGCTGCTCCTCGCGATGGGCGCGAGCCTGGTCGTCGCCGACAAGCTGAACTTCTGGCAGGCGCTGATCGCAGCCTTCGTGGCCCCGGTCATCAGCTACGGGCTCGTCGGCCTCATCAGCATCGCCGGCAAGCGCGGTGGCGCCCCCGGTATGGCCCTCTCCCGTTCGGTCTTCGGCCAGCGCGGCAATCTGCTGCCCGGCTCGCTGATCTGGGTCGCCCGCTGGGGCTGGGAGACGATCAACGCGGTGACCGGTGCGTACGCGCTGCTGACCGTGCTGGACATCTGCTTCGGCATCCACAGCAGCACCCCGCTGATCATCGTGACCCTGCTGCTGTTCGTCGCTGCCACGTTCCTGATCTCGGGCCTCGGCATCAAGGCCCTGCACCTGTGCAACAAGTGGTCCACGTACCTCTTCGGGATCTTCTCGGTCCTGGTGCTGGTCTATCTGATCGCCGACACCGACTGGTCCGCCGTGTTCGCCAAGCCGGCAGGCACCACCGCCTCCCTGGTGGCGGGCATCGGCCTGATCGCCGCGGGCGGTCTCAGCTGGGTCCCGTCCGGCCCCGACTTCGCGCGGTACCTGCCGCGGCGCTCCTCCGGCACCGGCATGATCGGCGCCTCGATCGGCGGCGCGGGCATCGTCGTCCTGCCGATGGTGCTGATGGGTGCCGTGATGGCGGTCTCCACCCCGGATCTCGCGAACGCGTCGGACCCGGTCTCCTTCCTGGGCAAGGTCCTGCCGATGTGGATCGCGGTCCCGTACCTGCTGATCGCCGTGGTCGGCATGGTCCTGATCAACGCGATGTCGATGTACTCGGCCGGCTTCACCGCGCTGACGCTGGGCATCAAGGTGCCGCGCGCCTGGGCGGTCTCCGTGAACGCCGTGATCAGCGTGGTGCTCGGGCTGGTCCTGATGCTGGCGGCGACGAGCTTCCTCGGCTCCTTCGTCGCGTTCCTCTCACTGCTCGCGGTGGCCTTCTCGGCGTGGATAGGGGTCTTCGGCGCGGACATGCTGCTCGGCCGGAAGTACGACCCGGTGGCCCTGATGGACACCACCCGGACCAGCGCCTACTGGTACCGGGGCGGCTTCAGCCCCGCCGCCGTCGGCGCCTGGCTCGCCGCACTGGTCACCGGGATGCTGTTCACCACGGCCGGCACCGCGGGCTCCGCCTGGTTCAGCGGGCCGTTCGCGGACACCTGGCTGGGCCGCAACGGCCTCGGCTGGGTGGTCACCATCCTGGTCTCGGGCGTGCTCTACGCCGTACTCCCGAAGCCGGCGCCGAAGCCGCAGGACGGCGCGGCGGACCAGGGGCCCGACGAGGACCGTGAGCCCGCGGGGCTACCTATCTGACGCTGCGTCAGCTACCGTCCCCCTTCGCCAGCTCCCACCCGGCGAAGGGGGACTTCCCGTCATGGCCTTCACAGTCGTCAGGTTCAATCTCGTCGATCCGCGGGCGACCCCCGAGTCACTCTCCTCCCGCTATCGCACCGCCCTCGAGATGGCCGCGTACGCGGACGACCGCGGTGTCGACACCGTCCAGACCGAGGAGCACCACGGCGTCGGCAACAACTGGCTGCCCTCCCCGTTCGTCTTCGCGGGCTCCGTCTTCGGGGCCACCCGCCGGATCGCGGTCACCGTCTCCGCGATCATCGGCCCGCTCTACGACCCGCTGCGCCTCGCGGAGGACATCGCTGTCCTCGACCTGATCAGCGCGGGCCGGCTGGCCACGGTCGCCGGCATCGGCTACCGGCCCGACGAGTACACGCAGCAGGGCGTCGAGTGGACCCGGCGCGGCCGGCTCCAGGACGAGCTGCTCGAGACCCTGCTGGCCGCGTGGACCGGCGAGCCGTTCGCGTACCGGGGGCGTACGGTACGGGTCACCCCGCGCCCGTACACCGCTCCGCACCCGCTGCTGCTCGTCGGCGGGTCGTCCAGGGCGGCGGCCCGGCGGGCGGCGCGGCTGGGGCTGCCGCTGTTCCCGAGCGCGTATCTGCCGGAGCTCGAGGCGTACTACCACCAGCAGCGCGCGGAGTACGGGACCGAGGGCTTCTGCATGATGCCGGAGGCCGAGACCCCGCTGCTGCACATCGCGGAGGATCCCGACCGGACCTGGGCCGAGTACGGCGAGTACTTCCTGCACGAGGCGCGCACATACTCCTCCTGGCAGTCCGCGGACATCCACTCGGCGGTCCGTTCGGCGGCGGAGACGGTGGAAGGGCTGCGCGCGGAGGGCGTCTACCGGATCGTCACCCCGGACGAGTGCGTGGCCCTGGCCGATGGCGGCGCCGGGAGCCTCGTCCTGCATCCGCTGTGCGGCGGGATACCGGTGGACGAGGGCTGGCGCAGTCTGCAGCTCTTCGCCGAACGCGTACTGCCCCGGCTCAAGAGCTGAGCCGGGGCCGGTGGGCAGGGGCGGGCCGCGACCTCAGCCCATCTGCTCCAGCGTCTTGCCCTTGGTCTCCTTCACGAACAGCAGCACGAAGGGGATCGAGAGCACGGCGAAGACGGTGTAGATCACGTACGTCGCCGAGAGGTTCCAGTCGGCGAGGCTCGGGAAGCTGGCCGTGATCGCCCAGTTGGCGATCCACTGGGCCGAGGCGGCCACCCCGAGCGCGGCGGCACGGATCTTGTTCGGGAACATCTCGCCGAGGAAGACCCAGACGACGACACCCCACGACATCGCGAAGAAGAACACGAACCAGTGGGCGGCGACGAGGGCGACCCAGCCCTGGACGGTCGGCAGTTTGCCGCCGACGAGGTGGTACGAGAACGCCCAGGCTTCCAGGGAGAGCCCGATGACCATGCCCACGGAGCCGATCAGCACCAGCGGTCTGCGCCCGATCCGGTCCACGAAGATCATGGCGACCACGGTGCCGACGATGTTGATGATGGACGTGGTGAACGAGTACAGGAACGAGGTCGACGGGTTGATACCGACGGACTGCCACAGGGTCGCGGAGTAGTAGAAGGCGACGTTGATACCGACCAGTTGCTGGAAGGCCGAGAGGCCGATACCGATCCAGACGATGCGTTTGAAGTAGAAGCCTCCGCCCAGCAGGTCCTTGAACGTCGACTTGTGCTCGCGCTTCATGGCGAGGTGGATCTCCTCCACCCGCGCGTCGAGATCGATGTGCGAGCCCTCGACCTCGGACAGCACCTTCCTGGCCCGGTCCGACTTGCCCGCGGAGATCAGATAGCGGGGCGACTCGGGGATCGCGAAGGACAGCAGTCCGTAGATCACGGCCGGGATCACCATGACACCGAGCATCAGCTGCCAGGCCTCGACGCCCAGCAGATTGCCGCGCTGGTTGCCGTTGGCCGTCTGCAGAATGCCGTAGTTGACGAGCTGTGAGACGGCGATGCCGATGACGATCGCCGCCTGCTGGAAGGAGCCGAGCCGGCCGCGGTACGCGGGCGGGGAGACCTCGGCGATGTAGGCCGGGCCGATGACCGATGCCATCCCGATGCCGAAACCGCCGATGATGCGCCAGAGAGCGAGGTCCCACAGGGCGAAGGGGAGCGCGGAGCCGACGGCGCTGACGGTGAACAGCACGGACGCGATCTGCATACAGCGGATGCGCCCGATGCGGTCGGCGATGCGGCCGGCCGTGGCGGCGCCGATCGCGCAGCCGATCAGGGCGACGGCGATGACCTGGGCGAGGGTCGCCGAACCGACGTTGTACTTGCCCCGGATGCCCTCCACGGCTCCGTTGATCACCGAGCTGTCGTAGCCGAACAGGAACCCGCCCATCGCGGCCGCCGCCGTGATGAAGATGACGTGCGCGAGGTGCTCAGGGGCAGCCGGGGTGCCGCCGGCCTGCGGTGTGTTCGCCGTGCTGGTCACATAAGCTCCTCGGGCCCGTCGGTGCTGACGGCCATGGGGGTACGAGCCCCTCCAGTTCCGCACAGCTTCCGGGCGCGCACCACTTGAGGGCCGAGACGTCTGAGGGCCCCTCAGTCCGGCCGGGACCGGTTGCCCGGCCGGTACTGGTTGCCCGGCGGGGACCGGTTCAGCGAAGACGCTGGCTGATCACCTTGGAGACCCCGTCGCCCTGCATGGAGACGCCGTAGAGCGCGTCGGCCACCTCCATCGTCCGCTTCTGATGAGTGATCACGATGAGCTGGGAACTCTCCTGGAGCTCCTCCATGATCCGGATCAGCCGCTGGAGGTTGGTGTCGTCGAGCGCGGCCTCCACCTCGTCCATCACGTAGAACGGACTGGGCCTGGCCTTGAAGATCGACACCAGCAGGGCCACGGCGGTCAGCGACCGCTCCCCGCCGGAGAGCAGCGAGAGGCGCTTGACCTTCTTGCCCGGCGGCCGGGCCTCGACGTCCACACCGGTGGTGAGCATGTTGCCGGAGTCGGTCAGGATCAGCCGTCCTTCGCCGCCGGGGAAGAGCCGGGCGAAGACCCCTTCGAACTCGCGTGCGGTGTCGCGGTACGCCTCGGTGAAGACCTGCTCGACGCGCTCGTCGACCTCCTTGACCACCAGCAGCAGGTCGGCTCTCGTCTTCTTCAGGTCCTCCAGCTGCTCGGAGAGGAACTTGTGCCGCTCCTCCAGCGCGGAGAACTCCTCCAGAGCGAGCGGATTCACCTTTCCGAGTTGCTGGTACGCCCGTTCGGCCGACCTGAGCCGCTTCTCCTGCCCGGCCCGGTCGAACGGCACCGGCTGGTTCCGAGGATGGTCCGGATCGTCGGGCAGCTCCTCGCCCTCGGCGGCCGGGGACGGCGGCACCGGCTGGTCCGGGCCGTAGTCGGCCACCAGCCCGGCCGGCTCCACGCCCAGCTCCTCCAGCGCCCTGGTCTCCAGCTGCTCGATCCGCAGCCGCTTCTCGGCCCCGATCACCTCACCGCGGTGCACCGAGTCGGTGAGCCGGTCGAGTTCGGCCTTGAGGTCGCGGCCCCTGTTCCGCTCGGCGGCCAGCTCCTGCTCGCGCCCGGCCTTCGCGGCCTCGGCTGCGGCCCGCTCCTGCTCGGCGCGGACCAGCGACACCTCGACATGCGCGAGCAGCTGGCGCGCCCCGTCCGCGACGGCCGACGCGACCGCGGCCTCGTGGCGCAGCCGGGCGCGGCGCTGCTCGGCGCGCGCCCGGGCCTCACGCTCGGCGCGCGCTCCCCGGTCGAGTGCTTCGGCGCGCCCCGCGAGCCCCTTGACCCTCTCCTCATGGGTACGGGCCTGGAGTCTGGCCTCCATCTCGGTCTGCCGGGCATTGGCCCCGTCGGCGGCGAGCCGGTCCCGTACGGAGGTGTCCGGCTCCTCCTCCATCGGTGACTCCTCGGCCACCAGCAGCCGTTCGGCCAGCTCCTCGGCCTCGCCGGTCGCGTGCTCCAGGGCCTCCTGGGCCTTGGCGGCGGCAGCCGCCGACCGCTCGGCCTCGCCCGCCGCACCCCGCGCCTGCCCGGCGAGGCGCCCGAGCTGCTGGGCCACACCGGACTTCTCCCGGTCGGCTGTGCGCCGCAGCTCAGCCAACTCGTCGACCAGCGCTGCGCACTCCGCGCGCCGGGCGGCCGCTGCGCGCTGCGCCCCGGCCAGCTCGTCGCACCGTACGGCCAGCTGCGCCAGCCCGGCGGCGGCCTCGTCCACCGACGCCTGCACCTCCAGCAGGCTGGGCGCACCGGCGGACCCGCCGTGTGCGAAATGCGCCCCCAGGACATCGCCTTCGGCGGTCACGGCGGTCAGCCCGGGCCGTTCGGCGACCAGCTCCTCGGCGTCTTCGAGGGTGCCTACGACGACGATGTCGCGCAGCAGCCTGCGCACCCCGGGCAGCAGCTCGGCGGGGCCGCCGACCAGATCGACGGCGAAGGGCGCGGCGGGAGCGAGAGCGGCGCGGTCCGGTCCCGGCGCGGTCCCGCCGGACGGGAGGGAACCGGCACCGCTGTCCCCATGGTCTCCGGGCCGGCCTTCGGAACGCCCCACGGACCGGCCCTCTGAACGGCCCGCCGCAACAGCCCCCGTACCGTCGCCGTGCCGGGCGTCCGGCACCTCGGGATCCCCGCCGCCCGGCTGCTCCGGAGCGTCCGTACGCACCTGGCCGGGCAGCCCTGCGGCACCGGACTCGCGCGCCGGGACGGCCGCCGTGCCGGGCAGCAGGGTCGCGCGGCCGGCGTCCTGCTTGCGCAACCGCCGGATCGCGTCCGCCGCGGTGGCCGTGTCGCGCACCGCGAGTGCGTCGGCCGCCACCCCCAGGGCGGCGGCCACCGGGACCTCGTACCCGGCGGCCACTGTCAGCAGCTCCGCGACCGGGCCCAGCAGACCGGCCGGGCGGTCATCGGCTCCGAGCAGCACACCGGTGCCGTCCTTGCGGCGCAGTCCGAGCGCCAGCGCCTCGTGCCGGGCCGACAGCGCGGCCCGCTCCCGCTCGGCGCCCGTGGCCGCCTCCCGGGCCACGGTGAGCTCGGTCTCCGCCTCCGCCAGCGCGGACTTCGCCGCGCTGTGCCGGCCGGCGAGGTCCAGGTCCCCGGCGTCGAGCCCGTCGACCTCGGCCTTGAGCTGCTCGTACTCCCGCTGGGCCGCTTCGGCGCGCTCCTGCGCCCCGTCCCGCGCCTCAGCGAGCCGGTCGATCTCGGCCTGCGCCGAACCTGCTCTGCTGCGGGCCGCGTTGACCTGCCCGTTCAGCCGCGCGAGCCCTTCGCGCCGGTCGGCGATGGCCCTGGCGGCGTCCCTGAGCCTGCGCTCCTCGGCGGCGAGCTCCCGCTCCAGCTCGGCCCGGTGCGCCGAGGTGTCCTCCAGCGCGCGCTCGGCGGACTCCAGCGCGGCCTCGAGTTCGGCCTCCTGCTCCCGGATCCTGGCCGCCTCGCGCTCCATGTCCTCGGGATCACGGCCCCGCCGCTCCTCTTCGGGGGCGGCGGACGCGCTCTTCACCCGCGCGTCGGCGAGCGAGACCGTACCGCGCACCCGCTCGGCCAGCTGCGACAGCTCGTACCAGGTCTGCTGGGCCCGCTGGAGCCTCGGGGCCAGCTGCCGCACCTCGTCCTCAAGACCGGCCTCGCGCGCGAGCGCGGCCTTGAGCGCCGTCTCCGCCGTCTCCCGGCGCTCCTTCAGCGCGGCCTCGTCGGCGATCTCGTTCCGCAGCGCCCGGCGCATCGTCACCAGGTCGTCGGCGAGCAGCCGCAGCCGCGCGTCCCTGAGGTCGGCCTGGATAACGGCGGCGCGCCGGGCGACCGCGGCCTGCCGCCCCAACGGCTTGAGCTGGCGGCGCAGTTCATCGGTGAGGTCCTGCACCCGCGCGAGGTTGGCCTGCATCGCGTCCAGCTTCCGCAGCGCCTTCTCCTTGCGCTTGCGGTGCTTCAGTACACCCGCGGCCTCCTCGATGAAGGCGCGGCGCCCCATGGGATCCGCGTGCAGTACGGAGTCGAGCTGCCCCTGTCCGACGATGACGTGCATCTCGCGGCCGATCCCGGAATCCGACAGCAGTTCCTGGATGTCCAGCAGCCGGCAGGTGTCGCCGTTGATCTGGTACTCGCTGCCGCCATTGCGGAACATGATCCGGGTAATGGTGACTTCCGCGTACTCGATGGGCAGCGCACCGTCGGAGTTGTCGATGGTGAGCGAGACCTCGGCGCGGCCCAGCGGCGGCCGGCCGGTCGTCCCGGCGAAGATGACGTCTTCCATCTTGCCGCCGCGCAGCGATTTGGCGCCCTGCTCCCCCATGACCCAGGAGAGCGCGTCGACCACATTGGACTTGCCTGATCCGTTGGGCCCCACGACACAGGTGATGCCGGGCTCGAACCGCAGGGTGGTGGCCGAGGCGAAGGATTTGAACCCGCGGAGGGTCATGGCCTTGAGGTGCACGCCGCCGGACTCTACCTTTCACTGCCGGTTTCACCCATGAAGGTGCAGGGCACATCAGACGTTAAAGGAAGCACACGCGGCAGTGTGTGAGGGGGCGGCGAGCGACCGGGGGGACCGGCCGTGAGCGACCGGGGGAAGCCGGAGGAAAAGAGAGAGCGGGCAGAAAGAAGGGACGCCGAAGCGTCCCTTGCATATCCTTGCGCATTGGATCTCAAGCGGCTGTACGGATCAGCCCGGCCGGTACCCTTATGGGGTGTGGGTCAGGTGAGCGCAGGCTCCGCCTGGGGTACGTCCATGTCGATACCGTCGAGCAACGAGTCTCCGTGGTGCTGGACTGCGGCGGCCAGCGCGTCGTTCTCGGACTGGATCCGTACGAGCTCGGATTCGAGGTCCTGGACGCGCTGCTGAAGCCGTCGCATCTCGGAGAGAAGTCGCGGGTCGGAACCGCCGACGTAACCGAGAAGCGCCTTTGCCATGATGGATGGTCCTCCACACTGAGTGACCGACCGAAGAGTGGTGGGTCGTAGGGGGAATCGCACCCGCGGAACTCGGCAGCCTCTGTCTGTGCTGTTTTTTCTGCGTTTCTCGCTGCCGAGCAGCTGAGGTGCGCGGGGCTTCCAGAGTCTCACCAAAAAGTTTGACGGTCAACACGATCACACCCCGTATCGATGGGCAGACCCGGGGGCGCACGCCGGACGGTGTCCGGTGCGGCTCTCCTGCGGGGCCCAGGGGGCTTGGAGATCATTCCTACTGCGGCAGCCTGGCACGGAGCGCGCTTCTTGGCAACCACCAGGCATTTTCTGCCTCGCACATATGCCAGAGGCGCATCAGCGGGACCCCGCAGCCGCCGCCGGGACCGGGTGCGTCAGCGAATCTCGAAGCCCTGGTAGATGTGGCGGGGAGTGTCCCAGATCTCAGACACACCGTCGACGCGGCCGGGTGTGTCGGACGACCTCAGCCACTCCAGGAGAAGGTCGCACTTCTCCCGCGGCCCTTCGGCGACGACCTGCACCCTGCCGTCCTCCAGATTGATGGCGAATCCGGTGAGCCCACCGATCCGCAGAGCGTTGGCCCTGGTGAACCAGCGGAACCCCACGCCCTGGACCTTGCCCCGCACCCAGGCGGCGAGCCGTACATCTTCGTTCATATCTGCACGCTAACCGGCCAATTGCCCCGGCAGCACCTCGCCCCCCGTGGCCCATGGACTACAGTCCCTGGCCAATGAGCTTCACCTGTACGGGTGAGTCAGCCACGCCGAGCACGAGGAAGGGCACCGCGCATGGGACGCCACAGCCGCTCCGCCGCCGGACCCGACGCCGGACCCGGCGCCGTCGAAGGCCGGGCGGCCTCCGGGAACCGGCGGCGGAACCGGGCGCAGGGCAAGGGCCGGGGCTCCACGCCCGTACGCACCGGGCTGCTGGGCGTGTCGGCCGCGGTCGCGGTGGGTGCCGTGGCGATGGCTTCGGGGCTGCTGCCGGGCGGCGACACCTACACGATGGGCGGCTCGGGCGGCGGCCAGGTCCGCGCCGACGGCGTACCGGACCTCCAGACCCAGGGCGGATCGTCGGCCACACCCGAATCGGACACCCCGTCCGCACCGGCCGGGCCGTCCTCCGCCCACGCGCACGCCCCGGCGGCCTCACCGTCCGTGCACAAGCCGGAGGCTCCCGACGTACCCGCTCAGCGGAAGACGGGCAGCCCCGCCGCACGGAGCGCCTCGCGCAGCGCGGCACCGGCCCGGACAGCGGCGCCCACCACGGCGTCCGGGCACACCGAGTCCACCCGCGCCCCAGCGGCGACCAGCACCGAGAGCACCGCGGCCGCGGCGGTTCTCAGCCTGGTCAACCAGCAGCGGGCCCAGGCCGGTTGCCGGCCGGTGCGGGCCGACACGGGTCTTGCCTCGCTGGCCGGGGCCTTCAGTGCCGAGATGGCGTCCCGGAGTTTCTTCGACCACACCGACCCCGACGGGGCCACCCCGTGGGACCGGGCGGACAAGGCGGGCGTCAAGGGCCTGGGCGGCGAGAACATCGCACGCGGCCAGGCCGATGCCGCCGCCGTGATGGACTCCTGGATGCACAGCCCGGGCCACCGCGCGAACATACTCAACTGCCACTTCAAGACGCTCGGCGTCGGTGTCCACTTCGGCACCGGCGGGCCCTGGTGGACCCAGGACTTCGGCTACTGAACCGATCCGGCCGGCGGGCGCTGGCAGCGCGGGCAGAAGTAGCTGGAACGGTTCATCCAGGGGCGGCGGCGAATGGGGGTGCCGCAGCGGCGGCACGGCTCGTCCTCCCGCCCGTAGGCGTCGAGTGACCGGTCGAAGTAGCCGGATTCGCCGTTCACATTGACGTAGAGGCTGTCGAAGCTGGTGCCGCCGACGGCGAGGGCCTGGTTCATCACATCCCGTACATGGCCCAGGAGTTCCACGGTCCGGGGGCGGGTGAGCGTGGCCGTGGGGCGCTCGTAGTGCAGCCGCGCGCGCCAGAGCGCCTCGTCCGCGTAGATGTTGCCGACCCCGCTGATCAGCGACTGGTCGAGGAGGGCGCGCTTGATGGTGGTGCGGCGCAGCCGCAGCGCCGCGTGGAACGCGGCGTCGTCGAACTCCTCGTCCAGCGGGTCGCGTGCGATGTGCGCGATGACGTCGGGCAGCCCGTCGGGGGTGTTCGCGTGCAGCGAGAGCCCGCCGAAGGTCCGCTGGTCGACGAAGCGCAGCTCGGTGCCCGCGATGTCGTCGAACCGGATGCGGACCCGCAGGTGCTTCTCGTCGGGCGCCCCTTCGGGCTGGACCAGGAGCTGCCCGCTCATCCCGAGATGGCCGAGGACCGAGTACGCGGCCCCGGGTTCACCCCCGGCGGAGGCGGCAGCGGTATCGGTACCCGCGTCCTCCAGCGGCAGCCAGAGGTACTTCCCCCGGCGGCGGGCCACGCCGAACCGGTGCCCGCGCAGAGCAGCGGCGAAGTCCTCGCCGCCCGCGGTGTGCCGGCGCACCGCTCGGGGGTGCAGCACCTGCACATGGGCGACGGTACGGCCGGAGACCCAGCGTTCCAGTCCACGCCGTACGACTTCGACCTCGGGCAACTCGGGCACGCTGCTCCTCAGGGGTGGATCACCGGTGAACGGTGAAGAGGCTGAGAGGGACCATGGAAAAGAACCACGAAAAGAACCGCCCGCCCCCCGGAGGGGACGGGCGGGGAAAGAACCGGCGTCAGGCCGAGGCCGTGCCGGCGGCCGGAGCCGAAGAGGTGTCGGCGTCCTCTCCGTGGGCGGCGGGGGCGGTCCCGGCCGCCACCGCACGCTCTTCCGCCGCGGCGCTGATCGCACGCCACGCGGACTCCGCCGCCTGCTGTTCCGCTTCCTTCTTGCTGCGGCCGGTGCCGGTGCCGTACGAGACACCACCGACGCGAGCGGCAGCTGTGAAGGTCTTCTCGTGGTCCGGACCGGTCTCACTGACCAGGTACTCCGGGACCCCGAGCCCTTCACTTGCGGTGAGTTCCTGGAGGCTGGTCTTCCAGTCCAGGCCCGCACCGAGATTGGAGGACAGCTCGATGAGGGGGTCGAAGAGCCGGTGCACCAGCTCGGACGCCGCTTCGAGGCCCTGATCGAGATAGACGGCGCCGATCACCGCTTCCAGGGTGTCGGCGAGGATGGATGCCTTGTCCCGCCCGCCCGTGCCTTCTTCGCCCCGGCCGAGCCGGATGAAGAGACCGAGTTCGAGCCCACGGCTCACCCCTGCGAGCGCACGCGAGTTGACCACCGCGGCCCGGAGCTTGGCCAGCTGGCCCTCCGGGAGATCGGGGTGGGTGCGATAGAGCGTGTCCGTGACCACCAGGCCGAGCACGGAGTCCCCGAGGAACTCCAGCCGCTCGTTGGTGGGCAGACCGCCGTTCTCGTACGCGTACGAACGGTGGGTCAGCGCACGCACCAGAAGGGCGGACTCGAGTGTGTACCCGAGCCGCCCTTCCAGAAGCGTGTGGGACGAGGCATTGTCCGTCTTGTTGACGTCAGACATTGCGCCTCTCACCAGCCGCTCAGACCTCGAGGACCTGGCGCTTGTTGTAGGTGCCGCAGCTCGGGCACGCGATGTGCTGGAGCTTCGGCTCCTGGCAGCGCTCGCACGCAACCAGGGTGGGGACCGCAGCCTTCCACTGCGACCGGCGGTGGCGCGTGTTGCTGCGCGACATCTTCCGCTTCGGAACAGCCACGGCTACTTCTCCTGCTTCTCGTCGACGCCAGGTTCGGCGCCGTCAACGTTGTCCTTCTCGCCGACCTGGCCGGTCCCGACGAGTCCCTGCAGTGCCGCCCAACGAGCGTCGACGGCGTCATGGTGGTGACCGGGTTCGTCGTCCAGCCTGATTCCGCATTCGGAACACAGGCCGGCGCAATCCTCCCGGCACACCGGCTGCATCGGCAGTGCGAGCACCACCGCATCACGCAGCACGGGTTCGAGGTCGAACAAGCCGTCCTCAAGGGGGGTGATTTCCTCGTCCTCGTCGTCGGCGCTGTCAGCCGGGTCCGCCTTCTTGCTGCGGCCCCGGTCGTCGGCTTCGGGGTACGAGAACATCTCCTGGAAATCCGCTTCGAGCTCTCGCTCCAGCGGCTCCAGACACCTTACGCACTCCCCCTTGGCGGTTGAACGGGCGGTGCCTGTGACAAGCACCCCGTCCATGACCGACTCAAGGCGGAGCTGCAGTTCTACGGGAGTACCTTCCGGCACTCCGATGACCCCGTCGATGCCGAGGTCCTTTGGCGCTGCGACCGAGCGGGTAAGCCGCTGGAGCGCACCGGGACGCCGGCCCAGCTCGTGTGTGTCGAACACGAGAGGGTTGCGGTGGTCGAGGCGGGCGTTCAGGGCTCTTCCTGCTTTCGGATCGCTGAAGACTGGGGAATGAGGCGCCGCCTCGTCGGGAACCGTCCGGAGACCATCGGAACGGGCAGCACAGATCGCGGAGGTACGGGCGACCGAAGAGCCAGGATACTGGACCGGCCGCCGTAGGCCCAATCGGCCCCTTCGGGCCTCCGGGTCCCCCCTGGCTTCAGCGCCCCTGTTCGTACTCGCGCAGCTGATCCAGGTTGATCATGCTGGTGTCGAAGAGGCTGGTCTCGTCGAGAGCGCCCTGCTGCTGGGGGTGCGGCGGCTGCTGCATCTGCTGGACCTGGTCGGGCTGCTGGACCTGGCCGGGCCCCGGGTAGCCGTACCCGTCCTGCTGCTGGGCCTGCTGCTGGTACGCGTACGGGTCGTGCTGGTACGCGTACTGCTGCTGCTCGTACGCGTACGGGTCCTGGGGCTGGTGCTGGTAGCCGTACGGGTCGTACATCTGCTGGACCGGTACGTCGGCGAGGTGCTGCGGCGGCTCGTCAGGCTGCAGCTGGGCGGCCATCGGGACGGGTGCCTGGGCGGGCGGCTGGACGGCCGCCGGGGCCTGCGGCTCCGCGAGGTCCGAGAGGAAGTCCGCGTCGCTGCTGTGCCTGCGGCCCATCTCGTCCTGCTCCGCCATGTGCACGCCCAGTTCGTCGGACGCGACCCGGCCGTGCAGCTTCTGCCGGCCGCGCCCCACGGCTTCGAGGGTCTTGGCCATCACGGCCTCGAAGGCTCCGAGCTTGGTGTCGACGTACTCGTCGGCGCGCATCCGCAGGGTCTCGGGGTCCTGGCTGCGCTCCGGGGCCTCCGGGTCCTCGTAGCCCTCGTCGTCCAGGCCGGGACCGCGGCCGAGCAGCTTCTCGCGGCCCCGGTCGACGGAGCCGATGGTCTTGGTGAGGACGACTTCGAAGTTCGCCAGCTTGGAGTCGACGTAGTCGTCGGCCTCGGCGCGGATCTCCTCGGCCTCCCGCCGGGCCTCGGCGAGCACCCTGTCGGCCTCGTCCTGGGACTGCCGGGCGACCTCGGTGTCGGAGATGAGGGAGCCGCGCTGGGCGTGCGCCGCCTCGATGATCCGCTCGGCCTCGTCACGGGCCTGCTCGACCAGCTGCTCCCGGCCGCCGATCAGCTCCTCGGCCTGCGCCAGAGAGCCCGGCAGGGCCTCGCGCACCTCCTGGAGCATCGCCAGCAGCTCGGCGCGGTTGACCACGCAGGAGGCCGACATGGGCATGGACCTGGCACTGCCGACCGTGTCGACGATCTCGTCCAGCTTCTTCTGCACGTCCACCGTGTGCGCCACCTGTTCTTCCGGCCTGGAGACGGACGGGGACGACTGTACGGCCAGTCGGCGCCCGCCCGACACCTGGTGACGGTCCGTCAGTTCAGTCCGGCACCGTCACGCGGCCGTCAGCCGGCTTCCCGCTTCTCGCCGAGCCGCTGTGTCAGGGCCTCGCAGACCAGCGGAGGCAGCAGGTGCGAGACGTCCCCGCCCCAGGTCGCGACCTCCTTGACCAGGCTGGAGGAGAGGAAGCTGTAGGTCGGGTTGGTGGGGACGAACAGCGTCTCGACCCCCGAGAGACCGATGTTCATCTGCGCCATCTGCAGCTCGTAGTCGAAGTCGCTGACCGCGCGGAGGCCCTTCACGATGGCCGGGATGTCGCGCTGTTTGCAGAAGTCGACGAGAAGGCCGTGGAACGACTCGACCTCGACGTTCCCGAAATCGGCCGTGACCTGGCGGATCAGATCAATCCGCTCCTCGATGGAGAACAGGCCCTGCTTCGACTGGTTGATCATCACGGCCACGTGCACGACGTCGTACAGTCTGGAGGCACGGCCAATGATGTCGAGGTGTCCATTGGTGATGGGGTCGAATGACCCCGGACAGACGGCGCGGCGCAACTGAAGTCCCTCGCTCCCGGGTCCGGTCATCGTGCGTCTTCGCACGTAGAGGCGGCGCGACCGTACCAAAGCGTGGCCTCGCCGTAGCGGCGGGCCCGTAGCGGCTCAAATCCCTCGGGCCACTTGAACTCTCCGCCTCTTGTGCTCCGTTCCACCGTGACGAGCGCATCGTCGGTGAGCCAGCCCTGAGCACCGATTGTGAGCAGGATCTCGCGAAGATCGTCATCGGTGACGGCGTACGGCGGATCCAGGAAAACCACGTCGTACGGGGCTTCCGGCGCCGGTCCTGTCACGATCTGCTCGGCTTTGCCCGCTCGCACTTCCGCCCCGGGGAGCCCGAGCGTACGGACGTTGTCGCGGACCGTGGCCACCGCCCCCGCGTCCGCCTCGACGAGCAGCGCGTGCGCCGCGCCACGGGAGAGCGCCTCCAGACCGACGGCGCCCGACCCTGCGTACAGATCGGCGATCCGGGCCCCGTCCAGGGTGCCGAGCAGCGCTTCCCAGGTGGAGAAGAGCCCTTCGCGCGCACGGTCGGATGTGGGGCGGGTGCCGTTGCCCGGCGGTACGGCGAGGCGGCGCCCGCCGGCCGTACCGGCGATCACGCGGGTCATCTCGGTCCTTGTCCTTCTCGGGGGTGGAGCTGTCCCGGCCAGTCTCTCAGCCCTTGTCGAGGTACCGCTCGCGCTCCTGGTCGAGGAGGGCGTCCAGGGCGGTGCGCAGCGCGGGCAGCCGGGCGAGCTCCGGGTCGGCGGCGACGACCTGGGCGGCCTCCTCGCGGGCCGCCGCGATGACCTCCTCGTCGTCGATGACGGCGAGCATCCGCAGCGAGGACCGCACACCGGACTGGGCCTGGCCGAGGACGTCGCCCTCGCGGCGCTGTTCGAGGTCGATACGGGACAGCTCGAAGCCGTCGAGAGTGGCGGCCACCGCTCCGAGCCTGGCGCGCGCGGGACCGGCCTCGTGCGCCTCGCTCACCAGGAGGCAGAGACCGGGCGCCGAGCCACGGCCCACCCGTCCGCGCAGCTGGTGCAGTTGCGATACGCCGAACCGGTCGGCGTCCATGATCACCATGACGGTGGCGTTGGGCACGTTGACCCCGACCTCGATGACCGTCGTCGCGACCAGGACATCCACCTCGCCCGCGGCGAAGCGGCGCATGACACCGTCCTTGTCGTCCGGTGCCATCCGCCCGTGCAGCAGCTCGATGCGCAGCCCCTTGAGCGGGCCGTTCCTGAGCTGTTCGGCGGTCTCGACCACGGCGAGCGGGGGCCGCTTGTCCGCGTCGGCCCCGGCCTCCGCGACCGCTTCCTCAGCTGCGGGTTTCCGCTTCTTCGGCTCGTCATCGCCGTCCCCGATGCGCGGGCACACCACGTACGCCTGGTGGCCGTTCTCCGCCTCCTCGCGCACCCGCTCCCAGGCGCGGGCCAGGAAGTGCGGCTTGTCCTTGGCCGGTACGACATGGGTGGCGATCGGGGAACGGCCCGCGGGGAGCTGGTCGAGCACGGAGGTCTCCAGGTCCCCGAAGACGGTCATGGCGACCGTACGGGGAATGGGCGTGGCCGTCATGACCAGCAGATGGGGCGGCTGGTTCCCCTTGCCCCGCAGCGCGTCCCGCTGCTCGACCCCGAAGCGGTGCTGCTCGTCGACCACGACCAGACCGAGGTCGTGGAACTGGACCTTGTCCTCGATCAGCGCGTGTGTGCCGATGACGAGTCCGGCCTCGCCTGTGACCAGGTCGAGCAGCGCCTTGCGACGGGCGGCCGCGCCCATGGAACCGGTCAGCAGCACGACCTTGGTGGACTGCTCGCTGCCGCCGAGCGTCCCGCCTTCGGCCAGCTCGCCCATCATCTCGGTGATGGAGCGGTGGTGCTGCTGGGCGAGCACTTCGGTCGGCGCGAGCATCGCGGCCTGGCCGCCCGCGTCGACGACCGTGAGCATCGCGCGCAGCGCGACCATGGTCTTGCCCGAGCCGACCTCTCCCTGGAGCAGCCGGTGCATCGGGTGCTCGGTCGCGAGACCGGCGAAGATCTCCCCGGTGACCTTCTGCTGGCCTTCGGTGAGAGTGAACGGCAGCTTGGCGTCGAAGGCGTCGAGCAGTCCGCCCGGTACGGGCTTCCGTGCCACTGCGGGCAGTTGGGTCTCGGCGTACCGCCGCCGGGCCAGCGCGACCTGGAGGACGAAGGCCTCGTCCCACTTCAGCCGGTCGCGCGCGACCGCGACATCGGCCTTCGTCTGCGGCCGGTGCACCTTGAGCAGCGCGTCGGGCAGCGTGGTGAGTCCGCGTCCGTCGCGCAGTGCGGGCGGCAGCGGGTCGGCGGCCTCCTGGGCGGCGGGCAGTACGGCGTCGACCGCTTTGGCGATCTTCCAGGACTCCAGCCCCTTGCAGGCCGGATAGATGGGGATCAGTTCGTTCGCCCAGGCCTCGACGGTGCCCGCGTCGGTGTCGGCGTCCAGCAGTTCGTACGTGGGGTGGGCGAGCTGGAATTTCTGGTTGAACTTGGAGACCTTGCCCGCGAACATCGCGCGGCGGCCGGGGAGCAGTTCCTTGTGGGGCTTGTGGATGCCCTTGCCGAAGAAGACGAGCTGCAGCCGGCCACTGCCGTCGGTGATGTTCACCTCCAGGCGCCGGCCCCTGCCCTGGTTGAAGGTGAGCACCCGGGCGTCGGCGACCTGGGCGAAGACGGTGACGTGTTCGTCCAGGGGCAGCTCGGCGAGCTGGGTGAGTTCACCGCGCTCGGCGTATCTCCGGGGGTAGTGGTGCAGCAGGTCGCCGACCGTGTGCAGGTCGAGGTGCTCGGCCATCACCTTGGCGGTGGGGGCGCCGAGCGTGTTCTTGAGAGGTTCATCGAGCGCGGGCACGCGGTCCATTGCACACCATGGGTCCGACAGCGGGGGTATTTCCCCTGCCCGCCGTCCCCTGCCCCCGTCCCCTGCCCCCGTCCCCTGCCCGTCCGGGACCGGACCCTGGGCCGCCCGGTGGCCTCCCCGCTACTCGACCCCGATCAGCAGCGGCGCCAGCTGGCGGCCGCCGTCGTAGACCACCGTGTCGACCGCCAGGTGCCCGCCCCGTACGAACCCTTCGAGCCGGTCGGCGACCGCCACCGGCACCCCGTCGCCCAGGACCAGCGTCACCAGTTCGCCGCCCGCGGAGAGCATCCGGTGCAGCACCGTCTCCGCCGTCGTGACCAGATCGGCTCCGATCACCGCCACATCGCCGTCGATGAGACCCAGCACGTCGCCGGCCTGGCAGATACCGGCCGACGTCCAGGACTGCCGCTCGGCGACGGCCAGTTCGGCGTAGCGGGTGGCGCCCGCCGCCGCGGTCATCGCGACGACGTCCTCGTCGAACCGCCGCTCGGGCTCGTGCACGGCCAGCGCCGCGACGCCCTGGACGGCTGCCCGGGTGGGCACGAGGGCCACCCGTACGCCCTCCGCCCTGACCTGCTCGGCCGCCGCCGCTGCCGTGTGGCGCAGTTCGGCGTCGTTGGGCAGCAGCACCACCTCGCGGGCGTGCGCGCGCCGGATCGCGTCGACCAGTTCGCCGCTCGCGGGCGGCTCTCCCGGGCGGGCCAGCACCGTGGTGGCACCGGCTTCCCGGCACAGGGCCGCCAGACCCTCGCCGGGTACGACGGCGACCACCGCGCGCTGGACCTGCTCGGGCGCCGGGGTCCCGGCCACGCCGAAGTGGGTGATACGGATCCGGTAGGGGCGCCCGGCGTCGACTCCGGCCTCCACGGCAGCCCCGGCGTCGTCCACATGGACATGGACGTTCCACAGGCCGTCACCGCCGACGACGACCAGTGAGTCGCCGATGCCGTCCAGCCGGGTACGCAGCCGGGCCACGGCGTCGTCGTCCGCTTCCAGGAGGTAGATCACCTCGAAGGCCGGGCCGCCGTCGGCCGGGCAGTCGTCGGTGAAGTGCGGGGGCAGCACGGTGGGGGCCCGCCGCCGCTCGGCGGCCGGGGCCTCACCGGAGAACGCCCCGGCCAGCGCGGCGAGGACGTCGACCAGGCCCCGGCCGCCCGCGTCCACGACGCCCGCGCGGCCGAGTACGGCCAGCTGTCCGGGGGTTGCGTCCAGCGCCACGCGCGCCCCTTCGTAAGCCGCGCGCGCCACCGCCGTGCAGCCGGCGCCGGTACCGGGCAGGGCGGATGTGTCCGTACGGGCGGCGGCCGCAGCCGCTTCGGCCGCGGCGGTGGCCACCGTCAGAACGGTGCCCTCCACCGGGTGCGCGACCGCCTGGTACGCCGATTCCGCTGCCCGGCGAAGCGCCTCGCTCAGCAGTTCCGCGTGATCATCGTCACCCGTCGGCGCCCCGAGCACCTCGGCCATGCCGCGCAGCAGTTGGGCCAGGATCGTGCCCGAGTTGCCGCGGGCCCCGATGAGCGCGCCGTGTGCCATCGCCCGTACCGCGTCCGCCAGCGCGGGGGCCGAGCCCCCGCCGTCCGGGCCTCCGTCGGATCCGGCGGCGGTGCCGGCAGGACCCACCGTCCCGTGGGCGACGAAGACCGCTTCCACCGCCTGGGCCGCGGATTCCACGGTCAGATAGAGGTTGGTGCCGGTGTCCCCGTCGGCGACCGGATAGACGTTGATCGCGTCGATCTCCTCACGGTCCCTGCCCAGCGCCTCCAGCGCCAGTGAGCACCAGGTGCGGACCACGACGGCATCCATATCGTCGGGCGGCTGCGGCACCTGAAGCCTCCTTGAGCAGCGGGGTTGAACCGCAGGGTAGCCCTCGGCCGGGAAGTGGGCAGCGGGACCCGGACCGGGAGGGGGGCGGTGCCAACCGTGGTAGTTTCGTTCCACCGGCGCAGTCGTTGTATGCTGCTTCGGTTGCCCGATGAGAATCGGGCCATTCCTCCGGTACCGCCACTTCAGTCAATGATTCCGGCGCGCCGGAATTCACTGTAAGTGCACCTGAAGTCTTTGGAGTGACCCGTGGCTGCCAACTGCGACGTCTGCGGCAAGGGGCCGGGCTTCGGCAACAACATTTCGCACTCGCACCGCCGTACTCCGCGTCGCTGGAATCCCAACATCCAGCGCGTGCGTGCAGTGGTCGGTCGGACGCCGAAGCGGCTCAACGTCTGCACCTCGTGCATCAAGGCCGGCAAGGTCTCGCGCTAATCTGTGGTTGCTCCCCGCCTGTGCGGGGACTGATCCCGCCGACGTTTCGTCGTAGCGCAGCCCCTTGCGGTTGCCTTGAAAAGCCGGTCCACCTCGGTGGACCGGCTTTTTCGCATTCCCCTACGCATTCCCGCACGCATTCCCACTGAGCGCCTGCTGAACCGAGCGCCCACTGAACGGGCGGGCCCGGCGGCCCGGACCCGTCCCGTCCTCATCCGTGCCGACAGCTCACCGGCGGAGCTGCCAGCCGTGGTCCACCGGGCCGATGCCCGAGCCCAGCGCGAATCCGGCACCGATGGCGCCCGTGACGTACTCCTTGGCCGCGGCCACCGCTTCGGGCACGGCCAGACCGCAGGCCAGCTGCGCCGCGACGGCCGACGCCAGCGTGCATCCGGTGCCGTGCGTATGGCGGTTGTCGAGCCGGGGCGCCCGCAGCCAGTGCTCCTCGCTGCCGTCGGTGAGCAGGTCCACCGCGTCACCCGCGAGATGACCGCCCTTGATCAGCACCCACTTCGGCCCGTGGGCCAGCACGGCCGCCGCCGCACGCGGCAGATCGGCCTCGCACTCCACCTGTACGCCGGTGAGCTGGGCCACCTCGTCCAGGTTGGGGGTGGCCACGGTGGCCACCGGCAGCAGCCGCTTCCGTACGGAGTCGAGCGCCGATGCCGCGAGCAGCGGGTCGCCGTGCTTGGAGACCCCCACCGGGTCGACGACCACCGGGGCCCGCGTCCCGGCGAGGAGCTCGGCCACCGTCTCCACCAGCTCCGCCGACGACAGCATCCCGGTCTTCACCGCGTCGACGCCGATGTCGTCCACGACCGCCCGGTACTGGGCGCGTACGGCGTCGGCTGGCAGCTCCCACGCGCCGTGCACGCCCTGCGAGTTCTGGGCGGTCACCGCGGTGAGCACGCTCATGCCGTGCACCCCGAGCGCGAGCATCGTCTTCAGGTCCGCCTGGATGCCCGCGCCGCCGCCGGAGTCCGATCCGGCGATGGTCAGGACCAGCGGTGGCGCCGTCATGACGGGTCCTCCCCGAAGTGGTCCCAGCCGCCCTTGCTGGTCCACGGCGCCCCGTCGACCGTCACATGGGGCAGCGCGGAGGGGTTGACCACCTCGCCGATCACCTTCCAGCGCGCGGGCAGTTTCACGTCCGGCGGGAAGGTGGCCACGATCGCGTGGTCCTCTCCCCCGGTGAGCACCCACTGGAGCGGGTCCACACCGACGGCCTGGCCGATGTCGCTCATCTGCGTCGGGATGTCGATGAGCCCCGCCCGCAGGTCGATCCGGACCTTGCTGGCCTCGGCGATGTGCCCGAGGTCGGCCACCAGTCCGTCACTGACGTCGGTCATCGCGGTGGCGCCGAGGCCGGCGGCCGCGGGGCCCGCGTGGTACGGAGGTTCGGGGCGCCGGTGCGCCTCCACGAAGGCGCGGGGCGAGCGGAATCCGCGGGAGAGCACCGCGAACCCGGCGGCGGACCAGCCGAGCCATCCGGTGACTGCCACGACGTCGCCGGGCCTGGCGCCGGACCTGGTGACCGGTTCGTGGTTGCGCAGATCGCCGAGTGCGGTGATGGAGACGGTGATCGTGTCTCCTCGTACGACATCGCCCCCGACCACGGCGGCCCCCGCGACCTGGCACTCGTCGCGGATGCCGTCCATGAGCTCGGTGGGCCAGGTGACCGGGAGCTCGGCGGGCACGACGAGCCCCAGGAGTATCGCGGTGGGCACCGCGCCCATGGCCGCGATGTCCGCGAGGTTCTGCGCCGCCGCCTTGCGGCCCACGTCGTACGCGGTGGACCAGTCCCGGCGGAAGTGCCGCCCCTCCAGCAGGATGTCCGTGCTCGCCACGACCCGCCGGTCGGGGGCGGCCACGACCGCGGCGTCGTCGCCGGGCCCCAGCCGTACCGCCGGGGTCGTCGTGAGCCTGGAGGTGAGCTCTCTGATCAGCCCGAACTCCCCGAGCTCCCCCACAGTGCCCTTCATCGCCCGTCGCCTCTCCTCGTGATCCGGACCTCGTGTCCGGGCTGTCCGCCGGCCTGCCTGCCAGGGGAGATACCCCGTATACCCTGTTTGCCCCGGTCCGCTCGCGGTCGCGGGCTCCCACGGCCGTGGGTACCGTCAATCAGGTACGTCAACTCTGTATCCCATACACCCCGTACGCGTGTGACTGCAGGGTGCGCGGGTCTCCCCGCCGCCCGGAGCTACGCGATACCGTGGCGTCCCTTTCTCTCCCCCACATGATCCTCGTGGCCGCCTTGGAGGTTCCGTGGTACAGGCGTACATCCTCATTCAGACCGAAGTGGGCAAGGCGACAGCGGTCGCCGAGCTCGTCGGGAAACTCCCCGGGGTGATCCAGGCAGAGGACGTGACCGGTCCGTACGACGTGATCGTGCGCGCGCAGGCCGACACCGTCGATGAGCTCGGCCGCATGGTGGTCGCCAGGGTCCAGCAAGTGGAGGGCATCACGCGCACCCTGACCTGCCCGGTCGTCCATCTGTAGCCCCCTCTACGCTGAGCCGGTGAAGACCGATCGCCACCGGCTCCTGTCCCTTTCCGCCGCCGCCCTGCTGCTGGCGGCCGCGGGCTGTTCCTCGACGGACGGCAGCACGTCCGTCGCGGTTCCCGAGCCGCCCGCGGCCCAGGTCAAGCTCTGCGGGGCGCTCGACAAGGAGCTGCCGAAGACCGTCGCGGGACTGACCCGCGGCGATCCGGCGCCGAAGTCCGAACTGACCGCCGCTTGGGGGGATGCGGCGATCGTACTGCGCTGCGGGGTCCCGCGGCCCGCGGAGATGGACGACTCCCAGGCCAAGGCCGTGGACGCGAACGGGGTCAACTGGCTGCTGGAGCAGCGGGACAGCGGACCCCGGTTCACGACCACGTACCGCAAGGCCTATGTGGAGGTGACCCTGGGGCAGAAGTACGCCCACGACGCCACCCCGCTCTCCGACTTCGCGAGCGCCATCAGGAAGACGGATCCGTCCAGCCTCTGAGGGCCGGCCGGCGCACGGTCTCAGCGCAGCCCCGTCGACCGGCTGAGCGCGGCCTGGATCAGCCGGTCCACCAGCTCCGGGTAGCCGACGCCGCTCTCCTGCCACATGCGCGGGTACATCGAGATCGGCGTGAACCCGGGCATGGTGTTGATCTCGTTGATGACGAACCCGCCGTCCTCGGTGAGGAAGAAGTCGGCGCGCACCAGACCCTCGCAGGACACCGCGTCGAACGCCTCGACGGCAAGCCGCTGTACCTCGGCGGTCTCCTCGGCCGTCAGCGGTGCGGGCACCATGCCCTCGGCCGACTCACCGGGGATGTACTTCGCCTCGAAGTCGTAGAAGTCGTGCGAGGTGACCGGCGGGATCTCGGCGGGCACGCTCGCCCGCGGGCCGTCCTCGAACTCCAGCACCCCGCACTCGATCTCGCGGCCCCGCAGCAGCGCCTCGACCAGCACCTTGGGGTCGTGGCGCCTGGCCTCCTCGACGGCGTCGTCGAGACCGGCCAGTGAGTCGACCTTGGTGATGCCCATCGACGAACCGCCGCGTGCGGGCTTGATGAAGAGCGGCCAGCCGTGCTCGCCCGCGAAGTCCACGATCTTCTTACGGGCGGCGGCCGGGTCCAGGTTCCACTCGCGGGGGCGGATCACCTCGTACGGGCCGACCGGCAGCCCGTAGGAGAGGAACACCCGCTTCATGTACTCCTTGTCCTGGCCGACGGCGGACGCGAGGACGCCCGCGCCGACGTAGGGCACTCCGGAGAGTTCGAGCAGGCCCTGGAGGGTGCCGTCCTCGCCGTAGGGGCCGTGCAGCATCGGGAAGACCACGTCGACGTCGCCCAGCGCCTTGGGCACCGAGCCGGGCTCGCTGTAGACGACTTCGCGGTTGCCGGGGTCGACGGAGAGCACCACGGCGCCCTC
The DNA here is from genome assembly GCF_041433995.1 of Streptomyces sp. NBC_00466. Classification (NCBI taxonomy): domain Bacteria; kingdom Bacillati; phylum Actinomycetota; class Actinomycetes; order Kitasatosporales; family Streptomycetaceae; genus Streptomyces; species Streptomyces sp. NBC_00466. The sequence continues at coordinate 1,291,649 of NZ_CP107896.1, forward strand.
GGCGCCCTCGGCGATCGCTTCCACCGACGGCATGGTGCGGTCGGCGATGGCCATCCGCTCGGGATCGTCAGCGGTCAGCGCCCAGCGGCCGTCCGTGGTGATGCCGATGGGCAGTACGTCGTATTTCGTCCGGTCGATGGCGCGCAGGACGGCGCCCGCTGTGACCACCGAGATGGCGTGTTCGGAGCTGCGCCCGCCGAAGACAACCGCCACACGCGGCTTACGACGCTGCTGCTCAGGGCTCTGGGATGAGTTCTCGCTGCTCATATCGCGTTGAGGGTACCTGCTGGTACGTATCGAGTCAGCGTCGCTCGGCCTTGGCGCTGCGCGACATCAGTTCCTTCAGCGCGACGACCGGCGCCTTCCCGTTGTGAACGATGTCCACAACGGTTTCCGTGATGGGCATTTCGACGCCGTGCCGGCGGGCCAGATCGGCCACCGACTCACAGGACTTGACGCCTTCGGCCGTCTGACGGGTGGCCGCGATGGTCTCCTGGAGCGTCATGCCCCGGCCGAGGTTGGTACCGAAGGTGTGGTTGCGGGAGAGCGGCGACGAGCAGGTGGCCACCAGGTCGCCCAGGCCCGCGAGTCCGGAGAAGGTCAGCGGATCCGCGCCCATCGCCAGGCCCAGACGGGTGGTCTCGGCGAGTCCCCGGGTGATCAGTGAACCCTTGGCGTTGTCACCGAGTCCCATCCCGTCGGCGATCCCGACCGCGAGGCCGATCACGTTCTTGACGGCGCCGCCCAGTTCGCAGCCGATGACGTCGGTGTTGGTGTACGGGCGGAAGTACGCGGTGTGGCAGGCGGTCTGGAGCCGCTGGGCCACCGCTTCGTCCCGGCAGGCGACGACGGCGGCAGCGGGCATCCGGCCGGCGATCTCCTTGGCCAGGTTGGGCCCGGTGAGTACGGCGACGCGCTCGGCGGGGACCTTGCCGACCTCCTCGATGACCTCGCTCATCCGCTTGGCCGTGCCGAGTTCGACGCCCTTCATCAGCGAGACGAGGACGGTGCCGGGGTGCAGCAGCCCGGTCCAGTCGGCCAGGTTGGCGCGCAGCGTCTGCGACGGGACGGCGAGCACGGTGAACTCCGCGTCGCGGGCCGCCTCGGCGGGGTCGGCGGTGGCCCGTACCGACGCGGGGAGTTCGATCCCCGGCAGATAGTCCGGGTTGGTACGGGTGGTGTTGATGGCCTCGGCGAGAGCGGCACGGCGGCCCCAGAGGGTCACCTCGCACCCCGCGTCGGCGAGGACCATGGCGAAAGCCGTGCCCCAGGATCCGTTGCCGAAGACGGCTGCTCGCGTCACTTGGTGCCCTCTCCTGCGGCCTTGCGGCGCTCTGCGGCGCGGGCCTTGCGGTGGTCGTACGGTTCGGCGGGGGCCTGCTCGCCCCGCAGGTCCTCCAACAGGGCGGTGACGGCGGCCATGATGGCCTCGGTCGCCTCCCGCAGCACCTCGGGCGTCGGGTCCTCGCCGTAGAACCGCGCCAGGTCCACCGGCGGTCCGGCCTTGACCTGAAGGGTCTTGCGCGGGAAGAAGTGGACCTTCTTGCCGGTGGCGTACGGCGGCATCGCGAGGTTGGCGCCCCACTGGGCCACCGGGATGACCGGCGCCTTGGTGAGCAGAGCCGCCCGCGCGACCCCGCTCTTGGCGGTCATCGGCCACTGCCCCGGGTCGCGGGTGAGGGTGCCTTCGGGGTAGAAGGCGACGCACTGGCCCTTTTCAACGGCGGCCACGGCGGCCCGGAAGGCGCCGAAGGCGTTGGAGGACTCGCGGTAGACGGGGATCTGTCCGGTGCCGCGCAGTAGCACTCCGACGACGGGCACCTTGAAGAGCGCGGCCTTGGCGAGGAAGCGGGGCACCTTGCCCGTGTTGTACTGGAAGTGACCGTAGGAGAACATGTCGAGATATGAGTTGTGATTGACAGCGGTGATAAATCCGCCGTCATCCGGAATGTGTTCCATTCCGCTCCAGTCCCGCTTGAACAGAACCAGCAGCGGCGGTTTAGCAATCACCGCCGCCAGGCGGTACCAGAAGCCGATTCTGCGGCCGGACACTCGGACACCTTCCTCTTGTTCCACTTGAGCCTCAACGCTGCCTGGCTGCCTGACGTCACGTGTCGCACCGGGCCCCCTGCTCTGTCGAGAACACCGTACGCCCGGCCCGGCCCGCCCGGTATCGCGGGCTCGGGCCACAATGGGGCCGATGCCGAACACGGATCGGACCGCCAACTGGTCCCTGGTCGTACCTCTGAAGCCCTTGTCGCTGGCGAAGAGCAGACTCTCGCCGACGGCGTCCGACGCGGTGCGTCCCGGGCTCGCCCTGGCCTTCGCGCAGGACACCGTGGCGGCGGCGCTGGCCTGTTCTGCCGTACGGGATGTGGCCGTCGTCACCAACGACGCGCTGGCCGCCGCCGAACTGGCCTCGCTGGGTGCCCGGATTGTGCCGGATACGGCAGCGGCGGGGCTGAACCCCGCACTGGCGCACGGTGCGCGTTCCGTGCGGGAGCTGCGCCCCGGGGCCGCCGTGGCCGCGCTGAACGCCGACCTTCCCGCACTGCGCCCGGCGGAATTGCGACGGGTGCTCGACCGGGCGGCGGAATTCCCCCGTGCATTTCTGACGGATGCCGCGGGAATCGGCACGACTTTGCTGACAGCGCGAGCGGACACTGAATTGAGCCCGGCATTCGGCGGGCTGTCGCGGGCGCGGCATTCCGCGTCGGGAGCGGTGGAAATACTGCTCGGGGGCGTGCCTTCGGTCCGCCAGGACGTGGACACCGGTGACGATCTGCTGGCCGCTGTGGCACTGGGGCTCGGCCCGTACACGGCCCGCAGGTACGCGGCGGTCACCGGGGAGCCGAGGCCCGTCCGCGGCCGGGAAGGCCGTCACGGGACGCCGCGACGCCGCTGACAATCGTGGGCGAGGTCGTAAGCTGCGCTCATGCAGGCGACCGCGTACACGTACGACTCCGAGACCCGCAGCGGCAGTGTGCTGCTCGACGACGGCACCCCGGTGGATTTCGGTGCCGCGGCCTTCGACGCGGGCGGCCTGCGGCTGCTGCGGTCCGGGCAGCGGGTACGGATCGAGACGGCGGACAACGGCGGCGAGGGCGAAGCCCCGCACATCACCCTGGTGACCCTGGTGACGCTCTGACGCCCGCGGCCTGAGGCCCACAACGCACCGCGGGCCGGACTCCCCAGGGGGAGTCCGGCCCGACGCGTGGGTGGCCCTACCGCTTACTTCTTCCTGGCGGTGGCCTTCTTGGCGGTGGTCTTGCGCGCCGTGGTCTTCTTGGCCGGGGCCTTCTTCGCAGCGGCCTTCTTCGCCGGCGCCGTCTTCTTCGCGGCCGCCTTCTTGGCGGTGGCGGCCTTCTTGGCCGGGGCCGCCTTCTTCGCCGCCGCCTTCTTGGCGGTGGTGGCCTTCTTCGCCGCGGTGGCCTTCTTGGCCGCCACCGTCTTCTTGGCAGCGGTCTTCGCCGTCGTGGCCTTCTTCGCGGCCGCCTTCTTGGCGGTGGTGGCCTTCTTCGCCGCCGCCTTCTTCACGGTCGTACGGGTGGAAGCACCGCCCGAGAGGCTGCCCTTGGGCGCCTTCTTCACGGCCACGTCGTTCTTCGGGAGCTTCTTCGAGCCGCTGACGAGGTCCTTGAAGCCCTGACCCGCACGGAAGCGCGGCACCGAGGTCTTCTTGACCCGCACGCGCTCACCCGTCTGCGGGTTGCGGGCGTACCGGGCCGGCCGGTCGACCTTCTCGAACGAGCCGAAGCCGGTGACCGACACACGGTCGCCGCCGACAACTGCGCGGACGATCGCGTCCAGTACGGCATCGACAGCGTCTGCGGCCTGCTGGCGGCCACCGACCTTGTCGGCAATGGCCTCTACGAGCTGCGCCTTGTTCACGTCTTCCCCTTCGGAGACATTGCCCGAACGAAACTGTTCAGGCTTTTTCGCACGTTAGGCAGATATATACCGCAAATCAAACACGAAACGGTCTAATCACCCTTGTGCCGCAACGAACTCAACCGTCACGGAGATCCACCAAGGGAGTTGCCATCGGGGAATCGACCCTCGTCGAGGTCCTTCATCAACCGATCCAGCCGCGTTGCTGCATCGGTGAGATCGTGCTTCGCCGCGGCCGTGATGACCAACAGCTTCCGGGACAGCGCCATCCGTACGCCCTCCGGGACTTGCAGTTCACGCACCCTTGCGTGCGCTTCTTTCATTTGTTCGGCGACTTCCGCGTAAAGCTTGAGTTGGTTGTCGCGTTCCATGCGCCGATTGTGCCATCTGGGGCGAGTTGTCGCCCGGCGGGGGCTCAACAAGCGACTGCGCCCCCTGCCGGTCGGCAGGGGGCGCAGTCCTGAAAAGGTGCTGCTCAGACCTCAATTGTGCGGGGCTTGAAGGCGGGTCGGGCCGCCTCGTAAGCCGTGATGTCCGCTTCGTTCTGAAGGGTGAGGCTGATGTCGTCCAGGCCGTTCAGCAGCCGCCAGCGGGCGTTCTCGTCCAGCTCGAAGTCGGCGGTGATGCCCTCGGCGAGGACCTGACGGGCCTCCAGGTCAACGGTGACTTCGGCGGTCGGGTCGGCCTCCGTCAGCGCCCAGATGGCATCCACGACCTTCTGGTCGAGAACGACGGTCAGCAGACCGTTCTTCAGCGAGTTCCCGCGGAAGATGTCGGCGAACCGGGACGAGATGACGGTCTTGAAGCCGAAGTTCTGCAGGGCCCACACCGCGTGCTCGCGGGAAGAGCCCGTACCGAAGTCGGGGCCCGCCACCAGCACCGACGCGCCAGCGCGCTCCGGGCGGTTGAGCACGAACTCGGGGTCCTTGCGCCACGCCTCGAAGAGCCCGTCCTCGAAGCCGTCGCGGGTGACCTTCTTCAGCCAGTGGGCCGGAATGATCTGGTCGGTGTCGACGTTGCCGCGGCGCAGCGGGACGACCCGGCCGGTGTGCTTGGTGAAAGCTTCCATGGAAATCAGGCCTCCACGAGAGTCGGGGCGTCGGACAGGTCGGCGGGCGAGGCCAGATGGCCAAGCACCGCGGTGGCGGCGGCCACCTGCGGGGAGACCAGGTGGGTACGGCCGCCCTTGCCCTGCCTGCCTTCGAAGTTGCGGTTGGAGGTGGAGGCGCAGCGCTCACCGGGCGCGAGCTGGTCGGGGTTCATGCCCAGGCACATCGAGCAGCCCGCGTGCCGCCATTCGGCGCCCGCGGCGGTGAAGACCTTGTCCAGGCCCTCCTCCACGGCCTGCAGCGCGACCCGTACGGAGCCGGGGACGACCAGCATCCGCACACCGTCGGCGACGCTGCGGCCCTTCAGCAGGGCTGCCGCGCTGCGCAGGTCCTCGATGCGGCCGTTGGTGCAGGAACCCACGAAGACCGTGTCGACCTTGATGTCGCGCAGCGGCTGGCCCGCGGTCAACCCCATGTATTCCAGGGCCTTTTCGGCGGCCAGACGCTCCGATGCGTCTTCGTACGAAGCCGGGTCGGGGACGCTGGCGGAAAGCGGTGCGCCCTGGCCGGGGTTGGTGCCCCAGGTGACGAACGGGGCCAGTTCGGCACCGTCGATGAACACCTCGGCGTCGAATACCGCGTCGTCGTCGGTGCGCAGGGTCTTCCAGTGCTCGACCGCCGCGTCCCACTCCGCGCCCTGCGGGGCGTGGTCGCGGCCCTTGAGGTAGTCGAAGGTGGTCTGGTCCGGGGCGATCATGCCGGCCCGCGCGCCCGCCTCGATCGACATGTTGCAGATGGTCATCCGGGCTTCCATCGAGAGCTTCTCGATGGCGGAGCCGCGGTACTCCAGGATGTAGCCCTGTCCGCCGCCGGTGCCGATCCGGGCGATGATGGCCAGGATCAGGTCCTTGGCCGTGACCGCGTCGGGCAGTTCGCCCTCCACCGTGATGGCCATGGTCATGGGGCGGGCCATCGGCAGCGTCTGGGTCGCCAGCACATGCTCGACCTGGGAGGTGCCGATACCGAACGCCAGCGCACCGAAGGCGCCGTGCGTGGAGGTGTGGCTGTCACCGCAGACCACGGTGGTGCCCGGCTGGGTCAGGCCCAGTTGCGGTCCCACGACATGGACGACACCCTGCTCGACGTCGCCCAGCGGGTGCAGCCGTACGCCGAACTCCGCGCAGTTCTTGCGCAGCGTCTCCAGCTGGACACGGGAGACCGGGTCCGCGATCGGCTTGTCGATGTCGAGGGTGGGGGTGTTGTGGTCCTCGGTGGCGATGGTGAGGTCGAGTCGCCGCACCGGCCGGCCGTTCTGGCGCAGACCGTCGAACGCCTGCGGGCTCGTCACCTCGTGCAGCAGGTGCAGATCGATGAAGAGAAGGTCGGGCTCGCCTTCGGCGCGCCTGACGACATGGTCGTCCCAGACCTTCTCCGCGAGTGTCCTACCCATCGCTTTCCCTCCGGCCGGCGTCTTCGCCGGCCCAACTAGAAATCGGGCGCCCCGTCCGGACCCCCGTACCGGGCGGCAACTGCGAGCCGTTGTACGGCCGCCCCTACAGGTTGGCAAGTTCCCTGGAAAATTGAACTTGCGTTTCACAGAGTGAGACGCGAGTATCGTTGCATGGACAACTCTAGCGGCGTCGGCGTTCTCGACAAGGCAGCTCTGGTATTGAGTGCTCTGGAGTCCGGCCCGGCCACCCTCGCCGGGCTGGTCGCGGCGACAGGGCTGGCACGACCCACGGCACACCGGCTTGCGGTGGCCCTGGAACACCACCGGCTGGTGGCGAGGGACATGCAGGGCCGGTTCATTCTCGGCCCACGGCTCTCGGAGCTGGCAGCGGCGGCGGGCGAGGACCGCCTGCTCGCCACGGCCGGCCCCGTACTGACGCATCTGCGCGATGTCACGGGCGAGAGCGCCCAGCTCTACCGCCGGCAGGGAGACATGCGGATCTGCGTGGCGGCGGCCGAGCGCCTCTCCGGGCTGCGGGACACCGTCCCGGTCGGCTCGACACTCACCATGAAGGCCGGTTCGTCGGCGCAGATCCTGATGGGCTGGGAGGAGCCGGAGCGGCTCCACCGTGGGCTCCAGGGCGCCCGGTTCACCGCGACCGCGCTCTCCGGCGTACGGCGCAGGGGCTGGGCCCAGTCGATCGGCGAGCGCGAACCGGGCGTGGCCTCGGTCTCCGCCCCGGTGCGCGGACCCTCGAACCGGGTGGTCGCCGCCGTCTCGGTGTCGGGCCCGATCGAACGGCTCACCCGCCACCCGGGCCGGATGCACGCCCAGGCGGTCATCGACGCCGCCGGACGGCTCTCCGAGGCCCTGCGCCGCTCCAGCTGACGCGGGCCCCCCGCTCACACAGGGCCCGGCAGCCGCTCCGCTCAGTCACCCCGACCGGTCGCTCAAGCACCGGCCGCCCCAGCGTCGTGGCGGCCCGGCTTCACGGCGGACCGGGACCGGCCCGCTCAGCCCTCCCCGGGCCGTGAGCCCGCGCCGGAGCGGTGCGCGAGACGGTCCGCCGCCGCGCGGCCCCGCCGCTCGACCGGGAGCACTCCGGTCGCCGCCGCCAGCCCGAAGGCCGGCATATCGGCGTAGATGGACTCGTACGACCCCTCCGGCACGATGTACGTCTCGTGCCACAGCCCCACATGCTGCCGGGACTTCCGCTCCTTGCGGTTGACCATGGCCCACGCGGTGCGGTGGAACATGTCGGGAGCAGCCGCGTACGCGAGCAGCTTCTCCTTCGACTCCCAGTACTGCACGACGTAGTACGTCCGCGGTGAGCCGGTCAGCAGCGCGTGGCCGAGGAGTCCGCGATCCTTGTTCCTGCCCAACTCCCTGAGCATGCGCGGCATCGCCAGGAAGACGGGCAGCCAGTGGTGCACTCCCCAGAAGTGGTTGATGCGCATCCCGATCAGCAGAATGACGACGTCGCCTTCGGCGGCTGCGGTCATCCGGCCCGGAATCGGCTTGGCGAACATGCCGTTCCCCCCTCACCGTGCTGGACGGCAGATATTGGATAGCGGCACTATCCAGTGCTGGGATAGTGGCACCGCCCACGGGGCGGCGCAAGGGAAGGCGCCAGGAATGCGACTGTCGGAACTGAGCGAGCTGAGCGGGGTCCCGGCCGCGACGATCAAGTACTACCTGCGGGAGCGGCTCCTGCCGCCCGGCCACCGGATCAGCGCCACCCAGGCCGACTACGACGAGAGCCATCTGCGCCGGCTGCGGCTGGTGCGGGCACTGATCCAGGTCGGCCGGCTCCCGGTGGCGACGGCGCGGGAGGTGCTGGGGCATGTCGACGACGCGTCCCTGGGCCGCACGATCCGGCTGGGCGCGGCCCTCTGGTCGCTGCCGCACGGACCCGAACCGGACGACGAGGCACCGGAGACGGCCGTCGCGCGCACCGAGGTCGACCGGCTCCTCGACCAGCTGGGCTGGGAGAGCGTCCGGGAGATCGGCGAACTCTCCCCCGTCCACCGTTCACTGGTCGCGTCGGTGGCCACACTGCTGCGGCTCGGCTATCCGTACGAGGTCGGCTACCTGGTCCAGCAGGCCCGGCTGATGTACCAAGTGGCCGTCCAGGACCTGGACATGATGGAGACGCACCCCTCCGAGAAGGAGCAGGTGGAGACGGCCGTCGTGGCCACCGTGCTCTACGAGCCGCTGCTGACTGCGCTGCACAGACTGGCGCAGGAGGAGGAGTCGGCTCGGCGCTACGGGCTCTGAACCGGCGGGAGTTCGGGCATCCGGCCGACAGGCCGGTCACACAACAGGCCGGTCAGGCAACAAGCCCATGCAGAAAGGCCCTTCACCGAAGTGAAGGGCCTTTCCCGTCCTGTACCCCCGACCGGATTCGAACCGGCGCTACTGCCGTGAGAGGGCAGCGTGCTAGGCCGCTACACAACGGGGGCTTGTACTGCAAGGTGGTTACTACTGATCTTGCGCTGGGCTACCAGGACTCGAACCTAGAATGACGGTACCAGAAACCGTTGTGTTGCCAATTACACCATAGCCCATGGTGGAGTACCCCCGACCGGATTCGAACCGGCGCTACTGCCGTGAGAGGGCAGCGTGCTAGGCCGCTACACAACGGGGGCCCTAGCGATCCTGCATCAAGTTGACCGGGTGCGACCCTGATCAACTCACGGGAAGGATCTGTACCCCCGACCGGATTCGAACCGGCGCTACTGCCGTGAGAGGGCAGCGTGCTAGGCCGCTACACAACGGGGGCTTGTACTGCAAGGTGGTTACTGCTGATCTTGCGCTGGGCTACCAGGACTCGAACCTAGAATGACGGTACCAGAAACCGTTGTGTTGCCAATTACACCATAGCCCAATGAAACGCAACCCCTTGGGGGTCTTGTTCATCTCGCGCTGTCCGCTCCGGCCTTCCGGCCCACTCGGGCGGCGCAAGAAGAACATTACCCGAAGGTGGACGGCGCTCCAAAACGGGTATCGCCCCGCAGCAGCCCGGGAAGCTGGCCCAGCGCGGTGATCCGCTCCAGCTCGGGCCGTCCGCCGAGGTCCGCCCTGTCCAGCCAGACCGCGCGCAGTCCGGCCGCGAGCGCTCCGGCGGCGTCGATGTCCGGATGATCTCCCACGTACAGGACTTCCGCCGGGTCGAGCCGCAGGGCGTCGCAGGCGGCGTGGAAGGCGCCGGGGGCGGGTTTGGCCACCCCCAGGTCGGCCGCGCAGACGAGCACCTCGAACCGGTCCCGTACGCCCAGGGTGCGCAGCTTGCGGTCCTGGTTGTGGGCGGCCGAGTTCGAGAGGAGGCCGTGCCGGTAGTCGGCGGCGAGGGCGTCGAGCGCCGGCACGGCGTCCGGGAAGAGCGACCAGGCCGCCTCGTAGTGCGCCAGGTGCCGGGCGAACCAGGCGTCGGCCTCCTGGTCGCTCAGTTCCGTACCGGTGAAGGACCGGACCCGCTCGCGGCGCTGGCCCTCCCAGTCGGTCTCCCCCGCGGCGAACCTCGCCCAGTGCAGCTCGGTGATCTCCCGCCAACGGCCGAGGGCCTGCTCGACGGAGGTGTATCCGTCGGGCAGGCCCTCGGTCTTCAGATGTTCCAGCAGCCCGGTGCGATCCGCGGTGGTGTAGTCGAAGATCGTGTCGTCGATGTCCCAGAGGACCGCACGTATGGGCATGTACCCAGCTTAGGCGGCCAGCTTCGCCAGCGCCGCGTCGATCCGCTGGAGCGAGCGCTCCCTGCCCAGGATCTCCAGGGACTCGAAGAGCGGCAGGCCGACCGTACGGCCGGTGACCGCGACGCGGACCGGGGCCTGGGCCTTGCCGAGCTTCAGGCCGTGCTCCTCGCCGGCCGCCAGGACCGCCGCCTTGAGCGCATCGGGGCTGGTCCAGTCGGCGTCGGCGAGCTTGGCGCGGGCCGTGGTGAGCAGGGCCGCCGGGTCGCCCTTCATCGCCTTCGTCCAGGACGCCTCGTCCTCGACCGGCTGGTCCAGGAAGAGGAAGTCGACGTTGGCGGTGATGTCCGAGAGGACCGTGAGGCGGGTCTGCGCGTACGGGGCGATGGCCTCCCAGGCCGCCTGGTCGAAGTTCTCCTCCGGCCAGTTGGCGTGCGGGGCGCGCAGCCACGGGGTGCAGGCCTCGGTGAAGGCGCGCACGTCCAGCAGCCGGATGTGGTCGGCGTTGACCGCCTCGGCCTTCTTCAGGTCGAAGCGGGCCGGGTTGCTGTTCACGTCCGCGATGTCGAACTTCTCGACCAGGTCGGCGACCGAGAAGATGTCCTGGTCCGCCGAGAACGACCAGCCCAGCAGGGACAGGTAGTTGAGCAGTCCCTCGGGGAGGAAGCCCCGCTCGCGGTAGAGGTTGAGGGACGCCTCCGGGTCGCGCTTGGAGAGCTTCTTGTTGCCCTCCCCCATCACATAGGGAAGGTGCCCGAAGAGCGGGATCTCCTTGGCGGCGCCGATGTCGATCAGCGCCTTGTACAGCGCGATCTGGCGCGGGGTCGAGGAGAGCAGGTCCTCGCCGCGCAGTACGTGCGTGATCTCCATCAGCGCGTCGTCGACCGGGTTGACGAGCGTGTACAGCGGCGCGCCGTTGGCCCGGACGATGCCGTAGTCCGGGACGTTCTCCGGGGTGAAGGTGAGCTCGCCGCGGACCAGGTCGTTGAAGGTGATCGTCTCGTCGGGCATCCGGAAGCGGACGATGGAGGTGCGGCCCTCTGCCCGGTACTCCTCGATCTGCTCCGCACTGAGGTCGCGGCAGTGGCCGTCGTACCCCGAGGGGCGGCCGGCCTTGCGGGCGGCGTCGCGGCGCTCGTCGAGCTCGGCGGTGGTGCAGTAGCAGTCGTACGCGTGGCCCGCGTCCTGGAGCCTCTTCGCGATGTCCGCGTAGATGTCCATCCGCTGCGACTGCCGGTACGGCGCGTGCGGGCCGCCCTTCTCGTCGGGCCCTTCGTCCCAGTCCAGGCCGAGCCAGCGCAGCGAGTCGAGCAGCTGGTTGTACGACTCCTCGGAGTCGCGGGCCGCGTCGGTGTCCTCGATGCGGAAGACCATGGTGCCGCCGGTGTGCCGGGCGAAGGCCCAGTTGAACAGGGCGGTGCGGACCAGTCCCACGTGGGGGTTGCCGGTCGGGGAGGGACAGAAACGTACGCGGGGGGGCACCCCCTGCCCGTCGAGCGAAGCCGAGAGCTTGGGGGGGGGTGTCGCGTTAGCCACGCTTGATCACCTTGTTGGTGAGAGTGCCGATGCCTTCAATGGAGACGGCGACCTCGTCGCCGACGTTGAGCGGTCCGACGCCGGCCGGGGTGCCGGTCAGGATGACGTCTCCGGGGAGCAGCGTCATGGCGTCGGAGATGTTCACGATCAGATCCGCGATGGAGTGGATCATCTCGCTGGTGCGGCCGAGCTGTCGCTGGTCGCCGTTGACCGTGGCCTGGATGGTCAGGTCGGACGGGTCGAGGTCGGTCTCCACCCAGGGGCCGAGCGGGCAGGAGGTGTCGAAGCCCTTGGCCCTGGCCCACTGCTTCTCGCGCTTCTGGACGTCACGAGCGGTGACGTCGTTCGCGCAGGTGTAGCCGAAGACGACGTCCTTGACGCGGTCGTGCGGGACCTCGCGGCACATCCGGCCGATCACCACGGCCAGTTCGGCCTCGTGGTGCAGTTCGCTGGAGAAGGAGGGGTACTCGATGGCGTCGCCCGAGCCGATCACCGAGGTGGTGGGCTTGAAGAAGGCGAACGGCGCGTCCGGGACCGCGTTGCCGAGTTCCGCCGCGTGTTCCGCGTAGTTGCGGCCGAAGGCCACGACCTTGTTGGGGAGCACGGGGGGCAGCAGCCGGACCTTGCTCAGCGGGACCTTGACACCGGAGAGCTCGAAGTCGGAGTACGGGATGCCCTTGATGATGTCGAGGACGAGGTCGCCCGAGGGATCGGAGCCCTCGCCCTCGACCACGCCGAAGGCGACATTGCCGTCGATGGAGAATCTGGCGATGCGCACGAGTGCTGTCGCCCCTCACTTACTGGCTGGCTGGAGTTCTGACGCTCCAGGCTAACGCGGGTGGCGAGGGGCTGCCGCGCGATCACCCCGCGTCACTCGGCGGGGGTGACCTGCGCCTGGGCGGGCGCCTCCATCAGGATCGTGCGGCGCGGGTTGGCCGTCACGGCGGGCAGGGTCGCGGCGTGCTCCGGCTGCTCGGGGCGCTGCAGTTGCTCGGCGTCCGTGAGGTGGGCGAGCGTGGTGCGGCGGGGGTTGGCAATGTTGCGGAACAACGTCGTCGTCTTCATCTGCTTGTGAGGCCCTGTCGGTCGGGCGGCGCCGGGGCGCCGGGTTGTCGGATTCGCCATCCCTGTAAAGCGTCAGGCTAAACATCTGATTCCCCGCGGAAGCGTGGGCCGGACATCGATCTAGGTGTGAGTTTGCTCACGAGTTGAGTGATATTTAGGGCATTACGGTCACTCAACACCCCCTGAAATAGCGGACATTACACGCTTGAACGCCCCATTTCGCCCCTGATCATCGCGACTGGGACACCCCCGCCCCGTAAGCGGTACGTAAACAAAAGTCCGATTCATCCAGGATGGATTTCTACCCCTGGTGATGCGCCGCTCACGCCGTGTCAATAAGCTCACATCCCGGCCCATGGGCCTTGTTGGAGATCCGTCGCTGTGCTGGAATTCCACGCACTGCCGCGCAGTCTTTGTGAAAACACAGGCAGGCCGGCGCACGAAGGGCGCAACGCAGCGCCGAGTGGCGGCGGTAAAGGGGGAGAACACGCCGGTCACTGACGACCACCATGGGGCGCGCCGCGCCCCACAACTCGACACCGTTCCGCCGCCTGTGCGGGGGAACGCCTGGTCCAGAGGTTGCGACGCTAGTGCAGGGACGTTTCAAGAGGGATGGCACGGGCTCTCCCCAGGCCCGCCAGGGTCGAGGGGAAGCCGAGGCTGAACAGGAGCCTCGCGGCGGATCCGACCGCGGCTCCTCGGCCCAGCACGCCCAGGCCCCCCAGGCCCCCCGGGGACAGAGCCAGACCCCGGCAGGAGGCGGTGAGTCCGGTACGTCGGCTCCGGCCGCGCCGAAGCCCAAGGGCCAGACGGGCGCGGGCTCACGAATAGCTCTGCGCAACTGGCGCATCAGCACCAGGCTTGTCTCCCTGCTCGCGCTGCCCGTGGTCGCCGCGACCACCCTGGGTGGGCTGCGCATCAATGACTCGCTGGACAACATGCAGCAGCTGGACCACATGCAGCTGCTCACCCAGATGACCAAGCAGGCGACCGAACTGGCCGCCGCGCTCCAGGAGGAGCGCGACAGGTCCGCGGGTCCGCTGTCGCACGGCGCGAAGGCCAACGACTTCAACGTCGAAGAGCCCCGCAAGCGCACCGACCTCGCCGACCAGGCCTTCCTCAAGGGCACCGCGGACTTCGACAGCGCGAACCGCGACAGCTCGATCGAGTCGATCCGCGGCAGCCTCCGGGGTATCGCCACCAAGCTGACCCGGCTCAAGGCCATCCGCGCCGACGCGTACCAGGGCAGCGCCACCACCTCGCAGACGGTCAACGAGTACAGCGAGCTGATCGATTCGCTGCTCGGCCTCTCCCAGGACATGGCCCAGGCGACCGCCAACCCCGAGATGATCAAGCGGACCCGCGCCCTGGCGGCCTTCTCGTCCGCCAAGGAGTACGCGTCGATCCAGCGAGCGGTCATCGCCGCCGCACTGCCGACGAGCAACAAGGGCCACGGCCAGCTGGAGGAGAGCGACCGGCTCTTCGCCAAGTCCGCCATGCAGAGCGAGGAGGACGAGCTCAAGTCCTTCAAGCTGGTCTACGCGGGCAACGCGGCGGCCCTGACCGCCCCGCTGGACACCGGTAACCCGGAGATCACCGCCGCCAGCCTGTACGCGAAGCACGTCCTGGAGAACAAGGGCGGTCTGCAGAGCCAGACCCCGCGTTCGTACAAGGACTGGTACGACGCGGACAGCAACCGCATCACCGCGATGAAGACCATCGAGGCCACGCTCCTCGGCGAGATGGAGCAGAAGGCCCGCGAGCTGCGCAACGACGCCGAGCGCGAGGCGATCATCAACGCCGCGCTCATCGTGCTCGTGCTGGGCGTCTCGCTGGTCGGCGCCTTCGTCGTGGCCCGGTCCATGATCCGCTCACTGCGGCGGCTCCAGGACACGGCGACCAAGGTCGCGAGCGAGCGCCTTCCCGAGCTGGTCAAGCAGCTCTCCGAGACCGACCCGCAGGACGTCGACACCTCCGTGGAGTCCGTCGGTGTACACAGCCGGGACGAGATCGGAAAGGTCGCGACTGCCTTCGACGACGTGCACCGCGAGGCCGTCCGGCTCGCCTCCGAGCAGGCCATGCTGCGGGGCAACGTCAACGCGATGTTCACCAACCTCTCGCGCCGCAGCCAGGGCCTCATCCAGCGCCAGCTCTCGCTCATCTCCGAGCTGGAGTCCCGCGAGGCCGACCCGGACCAGCTGTCCTCGCTCTTCAAGCTCGACCACCTCGCGACCCGTATGCGCCGGAACGGTGAGAACCTCCTGGTCCTCGCGGGCGAGGAGCCCGGCCGCCGGTGGACCCGCCCCGTGCCGCTGGTCGACGTGCTCCGCGCCGCCGCGTCCGAGGTGGAGCAGTACGAACGCATCGAACTGGCGGCGGTGCCCGCGACCGAGGTCGCGGGACGCGTCGTCAACGACCTCGTCCACCTGCTCGCCGAGCTGCTGGAGAACGCCACGTCGTTCTCCTCGCCGCAGACCAAGGTCCGCGTGACGGGTCACGCGCTGCCCGACGGACGGGTGCTCGTCGAGATCCACGACACCGGTATCGGGCTCTCCCCCGAGGACCTCGCCGCGATCAACGAGCGGCTCGCGTCGCCGCCCACGGTGGATGTCTCGGTCTCCCGCCGCATGGGTCTGTTCGTGGTCGGCCGCCTTTCGCTGCGCCACGGCATCCGTATCCAGCTCAGGCCCTCCGACTCCGGTGGTACGACCGCGCTGGTCATGCTGCCCGTCGATGTCGCGCAGGGCGGCAAGAAGGCTCCGGCCAAGCCGGGTATGCCCGGTGGCCAGCAGCAGCCGCAGCAGCAGCTGGGGCAGTCGCAGCAGGGCGCGGGCGCCCCCGGCCGTGCCGGCGCCGGTCTCGGTGCGGGCGCTGGTGCCGGTGCGGGCGCTGGTGCCGGCGCCGGTATGGGTGCCGGTGCCCCGCGCGGTCAGGTCTCGGGTACGGGTCCGCGCGCCGCGCTGCCCGCCCGCGACGGCGACCGTTCGATCCACCCCGGCGGTCCGCAGCAGCAGGGGCTGCCGCAGGGCGGTTCCGCCCCCGCTCCGGCGATGAACGCCTTCGGCGCGGGGGCACCCATGCCGCGCAGGGCCGCCCAGGGCGGTCGCGGCGGTCAGGGCGGTCAGGGCGACACCCCGGGACGCGGCGGCAACGGACCGCAGCGCCCGCAGCAGCCCGGGGACAGCATGTTCCAGCCCCCGGCCGGCCGTCACCAGCAGCTGCCGCCGACCGGTGGCCCGCGCGCGGAGCTGCCCGGCGGCAACCCCGTCGGGCCGCAGGCCCGCGGCCCGCAGTCGCAGCAGAACCCGCAGCAGCCGCAGGGTCCGCAGCCGCCGCAGCGTCCGCAGACCACCAGCTGGGGCAATGAACTGCCGCAGCGGGCGGCCCAGGACATGCCGCGCGGCCACGAGGAGCCCGACACCGGCGCGTTCCCCGACGCGTTCGGCTCCGGTACGAACGACTCCGGTACGAACAGCTCCGGCATCGGCAACTCCGGCGCCCAGTACCGCCAGCCGCTGCGCCCGCGGCGCCAGTCCGGCGAGCGCACCCCGGCCACCCCGGCGGACGACCCGTTCGGCAACGACCGGCTCTCCGCCGAGCGCCAGGGCCCCGGCTCCACCGCCGAGTTCCAGCGCCCGGACTTCAACGGCCCGCCCCCCGGGAGCACCGGCCGGTTCGAGCGTGCCGACGTCTTCGAGCGCCCGGATGTGCGCGGCCCGCAGCGGCGCCCGCAGATACCCCAGGTGCCGCAGATACCGCAGGCCCAGCAGCAGGACGGCCGGTTCCCGCAGGACCGTCCCCAGGACGAGCGGTTCCAGCAGGACCTCCCGTACCAGGACCCGCAGCAGTCGCAGGACCCCGCGTCCACCGCGCAGTTCCCGCGAGCCGAGCTGTCGGACTTCGGCGGCTTCAACTCCCCGCGCCCGCCCGCCCCTTCGGAGGGTCCCGGCGGCGCCCCGCAGCAGCGTGACCGTACCGAGGCCGACTTCGGTGCGCCGCGCCCGCCCGCGCCGCAGAGCCTGCCCGCGCAGCCGCAGTACGACGCGCTGCCGCCGGCCGCCGACCCGGGCGACGGACGTACCCCGCTGTACGACACGCTGGAGACCAACTGGTTCCACGGCGCGCAGTCCGCGAGGACCGCGCAGCCGCAGGGACCGGCCGCTCCCCAGCAGCCCGAGCAGGCCGCTCCCGCGGCGCCGCCCCGCGACCCCATGGCCCAGACTGCCCCCGGCAGCAACTGGCGGGCATCGCCCAACGACGAACTCGTACGGCAGGCCGAGCGGGCCAAGAAGCCCGCTGCCGGTGGTGTCACTACATCCGGTCTGCCCCGACGCGTACCGCGTGCCAATCTGGTGCCCGGTACCGCACAGCAGCAGGCCCACCAGGCCGGTCCGCAGGTTTCGCGTGCGCCCGACGACGTACGCGGCCGGCTGACCAATCTCCGGCGCGGCATCCAACAGGGTCGCCAGGCCGGCAACGGCCCCTCTCACCAGCAGGAGCACTAGTTGAGTCCGATGAGCCAGGCGGCGCAGAATCTGAACTGGTTGATCACGAACTTCGTGGACAACACCCCCGGGGTGTCCCACACAGTGGTGGTCTCCGCCGATGGACTTCTGCTGGCCATGTCCGAAGGCTTTCCGCGTGACCGTGCCGACCAGCTGGCGGCCGTGGCTTCCGGGCTGACCTCGCTCACGGCGGGCGCCTCCCGGATCTTCGAAGGCGGCGAAGTCGCCCAGACCGTGGTGGAGATGGAGCGCGGCTTCCTCTTCCTCATGTCGGTCTCGGACGGCTCGTCGCTCGCCGTGCTCTCCCACCCGGACTGCGACATCGGCCTGGTCGGGTACGAGATGGCCCTGCTCGTCGACCGCGCGGGCAGCGTCCTCACCCCGGACCTGCGCGCCGAACTCCAGGGGAGCCTGCTCCACTAGAGACACCTACCCCACAGGTTCTGCCCGTACGTTCATCATCTACCGTCCGGCCGCATCACGCCCCCCACCGGCCCAGTCAGACGGCACTCCGTCTCATCGCTGTCACGCCCGGAGGATCCATGACCCCGCCCCCCGCCTCTCACGATCCGTACGGCGTGCTGCACGACGCGTCGTACGACAGTGAGGGCGACCAGCCACTGGTACGTCCGTACGCCATGACCGGCGGCCGGACCCGGCCCCGCTACCAGCTCGCCATCGAGGCGCTGGTCAGCACCACGGCCGACCCGGTGCATCTCGCGGGCCTGCTCCCCGAGCACCAGCGGATCTGCCACCTGTGCCGTGAGGTCAAGTCGGTGGCCGAGGTGTCGGCGCTGCTCTCGATGCCGCTGGGTGTGGCGCGAATCCTCGTGGCCGACCTGGCGGAGGCCGGCATGGTGGCCATCCACCAGCCGGGCAACGGAGAGGCCGGCGGCACGCCGGACGTGACACTGCTCGAAAGGGTGCTCAGTGGACTTCGCAAGCTCTAGCGGCGGGGCGGCCAGATCGACCACCTCGGCGAAGATCGTGGTGGCAGGGGGCTTCGGCGTGGGCAAGACCACGTTCGTCGGCGCCGTCTCGGAGATCAACCCGCTGCGTACCGAGGCAGTCATGACGTCCGCATCCGCGGGCATCGACGACCTCACGCACACCGGGGACAAGACCACCACCACGGTGGCCATGGACTTCGGACGCATCACCCTCGACCAGGACCTCATCCTCTACCTGTTCGGCACCCCCGGACAGGACCGCTTCTGGTTCATGTGGGACGACCTCGTACGCGGCGCCATCGGCGCCGTCGTACTCGTCGACACCCGCCGCCTTTCGGACTGCTTCCCGGCCGTCGACTACTTCGAGAACTCGGGACTCCCCTTCGTCATCGCCCTCAACGGCTTCGACGGAC
This sequence comes from Streptomyces sp. NBC_00466, assembly GCF_041433995.1. Lineage (NCBI taxonomy): Bacteria > Bacillati > Actinomycetota > Actinomycetes > Kitasatosporales > Streptomycetaceae > Streptomyces > Streptomyces sp. NBC_00466. Next base: position 1,310,197 of record NZ_CP107896.1, read on the forward strand.
ACCAGCCCTACACCCCCGACGAAGTACGCGAAGCACTCCAGATCGGCCCCGACACCCCCATCCTCACCACCGACGCACGACACCGCGCAGATGCAAAGAGCGGACTCATCACACTCGTCGAGCACGCACTGATGGCACGTCTCAAGTAGTCGTCCTTCTACGGCAGTTGTCGTAGCCGACCTGGGGCGGGCTGTGGTCTTTGACACGATCCGCCCCCATGTTCATAACGTTTCGACAGAGAATTCATCGACCGCGGACACCCGTTGCATCCGCATGGTGCCGCTCCGCTCACATCGGTCTCTGCTTTTGGCGCGCCTCGCTCTTTTTGACCGTTTTATCTGAGGCATACGCCACTCGGCGCGGCGGGTTCCAGCTGTTTGGAGCCACGCCGCCCGACGTGCTGGAATTCGGCGAACTCCCGAGTAGGACCACCGTTCGACGGCCGGTCCGAGTACGGCTCTGAATGATGGACGGCACAGCGTTGGTGCCGGCGCCGAGAGGTTGTTGGTCGAGTGAGGCGAAGCACGAAGAGCTCCGCGGCGGAGCAGGCGCGGGGGAACTTCACGCCGCCGCAGTCGGCGACGTCTCCTGCCGGCCGGTCCGGCGCCGCTGCCGGGGGCGGTGACACCGTCGCGAGCGGCAGCCGGATGGCGCCGCGCAACTGGCGTGTGCCCACCAAGCTCAACGCCATTCTGCTGATCCCGGTGATCGTCGGCCTCGTCATGGGCGGGTTCCAGGTCAAGAGCTCGATCACCACCTGGAACAGCGCGCGGGACGCCGAGCAGGTCGCTCTCGTCGTACGGGCCGCTTCGGCATACGGCGAGGCGCTGCTCGCAGAGCGCGACAACAGCGCTGAGCCGCTTCTTTCCAACCACCGTATTGACTTCAACGTCAAGCGCGCTTACAGCAATACGGACGCGGCCGCCAAGTCCTTCGACGCGGCGGTGAAGCACCTGCCGAAGACCAGGGACCTCCAGCGCCGCCTCAAGCTCTTCCGCGACGAGGAGCCCTCCCTCGCCACGCTGCGCAAGACCGCGTACACCGCGGCGATGGACCCGGTGAAGACCGAAGAGGGCTACGTCAAGGTCCAGCACTCGCTGATGGAGTTCTCCAATGAACTCGGCCTCGGCACCAGCAACATCAACAGCTACGGCCGCACGGTCTACGCCCTCCAGCTGGCCCAGGCAGCAGAATCGCTTCAGCGCTCCATCGGTACGCATCTGCTGGTGCGCCCGAGCCAGGACCCCGCGACCTTCCAGGCCCAGGTCGTCGCCTTCAACTCGTACAACTACCTGGAGCAGATCGCACTCCAGGAGTACGTGTCCGGCGGCACCGAGGCGGACGTCGCAGCGCTGAAGACGGAGATGGCCGCCCAGGCCGCCAGTGCCAAGAACTACGTCTCCCGCGACAAGGAGGCGGCCAAGGGCAGCAAGAAGCCCTATGTGAACCCGCCGTCCAAGGGCGGCTCGATGTTCGACGGCATCGCGTCCGAGATCGGCAAGGGCCAGACCCCCGCGGCGCTGAAGGCCAAGGGCATCGACTCCGAGTCCTGGGCCATCGCGGCCGGTACCAGGTTCAACGGCTACAGCACGGTCGAGAAGAACCTGGTCGACAACGCGGTCGGCGACGCGGCGACGATCTCGCACCACGCGAAGAACGACGCCATCACCAACGGCGCCGTCGTCCTCGTCGCCCTCCTGGTCGCCTTCATCCTGGCCGGGATGATGGCCCGGCAGATGAGCCGGGCGATGCGGCGCCTGCGCACCGCCGCCTTCGGGGTGGCCGAGCAGCGGCTGCCGATGCTCGTCGACCAGCTCTCCCGTACGGAGCCGGGCCGGGTGGACACCCGGGTCGAGCCCATTCCGATCCACACCCAGGACGAGATCGGCGAGGTGGCGCGCGCCTTCGACCAGGTGCACCGCGAGGCGGTCAGGCTCGCGTCGGAGCAGGCCATGCTCCGGGGCAACGTCAACGCGATCTTCACCAACCTCTCGCGCCGCAACCAGTCGCTCATCGAGGGCCAGCTGACGCTGATCACCGACCTGGAGAACAACGAGGCCGAGCCCGAGCAGCTGGAGAGCCTCTTCAAGCTCGACCACCTCGCGACCCGGATGCGCCGCAACGGCGAGAACCTGCTCGTGCTGGCGGGCGAGGAGCCGGGGCGGCGCTGGAACCAGCCGGTCCCGCTGGTCGATGTACTCAGGGCCGCCTCGTCCGAGGTGGAGTCGTACGAGCGCATCGAGCTGACCGGGGTCCCCGAGACCGAGATCCACGGGCAGTCCGTCACCGACCTGGTGCATCTGCTCGCCGAGCTGCTGGAGAACGCCACCACGTTCTCCTCGCCGCAGACCAAGGTGCGCGTCACGGCGACCCGGCTGCCGGACGGCCGGGTGATGATCGAGATCCACGACAAGGGCATCGGCCTCACCGCCGAGGACTTCGCGGACATCAACCACAAGCTGGCCAATCCGCCGACCGTGGACGCGGCGATCTCGCAGCGCATGGGGCTGTTCGTGGTCGGCCGTCTCGCCGACCGGCACGGCGTACGCGTGCAGCTGCGCCCCTCGGGTGAGCAGGCGGGCACCACGTCGCTCGTCATGCTCCCGGACGCCATCACGCACGGCGGTGGCGGCGAGCAGCTGCCCGCGGACGACTTCAGCGTCTCCTCGATCATCCCGGAGCAGCAGCCGCGCGAGCAGCAGTCGATCCCGCAGGCTCCGCAGCGTACGGCCGCCGAACTCGGCTTCGACGACGCTCGTTACGGCGACACTCGATACGGCGACAGCGAACCGCGCCGCCTTGACCCGGTCAACCGCTCGCTGATGCGTGAGGAGCGCCGGGCGGCGGTGGAGGGCACCCACGACGGGGGCGGCAGGCCGCTGTTCCGCGACGAGGTGGCGGAGCCCGGGCAGCCGTACGGGCAGCCCCAGCAGTACGCGCAGCCCGCACAGCCCGGCAGCGGTTACGAGCAGCCCGGCGACGGCTACGCGCAGTACGGCCAGGAGCCGCAGCAGGCGTCGTACGACCAGAACGGCTACGCGGCCCGCACAGCGCCGGACGACTACCGGGACGGGGCATATCCGGACTCCGGCCACCCGGCGTCCGACGGGCTGCAGCCGCAGTACGACAGCGCGTTCGAGCCGCAGCCCCAACAGGGAGACTGGGCTGGTCAGGCCACGTACCAGGACGGTTTTCGGTCGGCTTACCAGCCGGAGGCGGAATCTGCACAGGGCGCTCCCGCAGCCGCTCCCGAACGCGTAGGCTTCGACCGTCCGGGACCGTCTCCGAGCACCTCCCACGAACTGACCGACGCCGGCCTTCCCCGCCGTGGCGGTCAGCAGCAGGCCCCGGAGCCGTCCCCCGGAGCACACCGGCCCGGTCAGCAGAATTCCGGCCAGTCCCAGGCCGGGCAGCAGAATCCTGAGGAGCAGAACGACGGGGAAGAGAGCGGGGAGAGCAGCCGTCCCGACGGCTGGCGTTCGTCGAACGACGAGCGCTGGCAGCGGGCGGACAAGCTGCGCGAGCCCAAGGCGGGCGGGGTAACTCCCTCCGGTCTCCCCCGGCGGGTGCCCAAGGCCAACCTGGTCGAGGGCAAGGCTGAGCAGACCCCGCAGGGCGGCCCCCAGGTCTCCCGCGCACCCGAGGACGTCGGGGGCAGGTTGAGCAACCTGCGCCGCGGGGTCCTGCGGGGGCGCAACGCAGGTAGTGACACGAACAGTCAGGCCACCGGGAATCACCACGGCGGTCCTGACAGCACCTACAACCAGGAGCGTTAGTGTGAGCCCGATGAGCCAGGCGGCGCAGAACCTGAACTGGTTGATCACCAACTTCGTGGACAACACCCCCGGGGTGTCCCACACCGTGGTGGTCTCCGCCGACGGACTCCTTCTGGCGATGTCCGAGGGGTTCCCGCGTGACCGCGCCGACCAGCTGGCGGCCGTAGCTTCCGGGCTGACCTCGCTCACCGCGGGGGCGTCCCGGATCTTCGAGGGCGGTCATGTCAACCAGACCGTCGTGGAGATGGAGCGCGGCTTCCTCTTCATCATGTCCGTCTCGGACGGTTCCTCGCTGGCCGTGCTCGCTCACCCCGAGGCCGATATCGGCCTGGTGGGTTACGAGATGGCCCTTCTGGTGGACCGTGCGGGCAGCGTCCTGACGCCGGATCTCCGTGCCGAACTGCAGGGCAGTCTTCTCAACTAGCAAACAGACAGTGCGTTTCTCGCCACCGCGCCATAAGGTGCGGTGGCGCGGCCCCACAGGACAGCGACGGGCAGTCGGAGGAGGAAACGTGGCAACACCCCCAGGCGGTCACCCTTACTACGGTGAACAGCGGGTTCCGGGCGGGTATGACCGGGACCGTTTCGACTTTCCCTCCACGCCGGGCAGACACGGCAGGCAGCACCAGCAGCCGGAGCCCCCGTCGCCGTACGACCAGCCGCCGCGCATCCAGCCGGTGCAGCCGCACTGGAGGCCGCACCAGCAGCCCGACCCGGCCCCGGCTCAGGACCGCAATCCCCTGGTGCGCCCGTACGCCATGACCGGCGGCCGGACCCGGCCCCGCTACCAGCTCGCCATCGAGGCGCTGGTCAGCACCACGGCAGAACCGTCGCAGCTGCAAGGGCAGTTGCCCGAGCACCAGCGGATCTGCCGGCTCTGTGTCGAGATCAAGTCTGTTGCCGAGATCTCGGCACTTCTTACGATTCCTCTCGGCGTCGCCCGGATCCTTGTCGCCGATCTGGCGGAGGCCGGGCTTGTCGCCATCCATCAGCCCGGCGGCGACGATGCCGTCGGCGGCCAGCCAGACGTGACACTGCTCGAAAGGGTGCTCAGTGGACTTCGCAAGCTCTAGCGGCGGTGCAGCCCGCTCCACTACCTCCGCGAAGATCGTGGTGGCAGGGGGCTTCGGCGTGGGCAAGACCACGTTCGTCGGCGCCGTCTCGGAGATCAACCCGCTGCGTACCGAGGCAGTCATGACGTCCGCATCAGCGGGCATCGACGACCTCACGCACACCGGGGACAAGACCACCACCACGGTGGCCATGGACTTCGGACGCATCACCCTCGACCAGGACCTCATCCTCTACCTGTTCGGCACCCCCGGACAGGACCGCTTCTGGTTCATGTGGGACGACCTCGTACGCGGCGCCATCGGCGCCGTCGTACTCGTCGACACCCGCCGCCTCGCCGACTGCTTCCCGGCCGTCGACTACTTCGAGAACTCGGGACTCCCCTTCGTCATCGCCCTCAACGGCTTCGACGGACACCAGCCCTACACCCCCGACGAAGTACGCGAAGCACTCCAGATCGGCCCCGACACCCCCATCCTCACCACCGACGCACGACACCGCGCAGACGCGAAGAGTGCGCTGATCACGCTGGTCGAGCACGCGCTGATGGCCCGCCTGCGTTAGCGGGGCCCCGGCCGTACAGCGAAAGGCGCCCGCACCCTCCGGAGAGGATGCGGGCGCCTTTCGTGTGGCCGGTGCGGGCGACCGCTCCGGCGGCGGGCTCAGCCCTGCCAGGAGTGCGGGGCCCGGAAGCCCGGGGTGCGCTCCAGGCGGCGCCAGCCGGCCGTGGTGCGGGGCGTGTGCAGCGGGGCCTCGGGCTGGTTGCCGGCGCGGGCCAGCAGGATCGCGGTGATCGCGGCCAGCTCCTCCGGCTCCGCGTGGCCCTTCTCGACGCGCAGCAGCGATGCGGCGGCGGTGGGAGTACTCAAGGTCTTTCCCCTTACTGGGACATACGTGCTGTGGCTGTGGATTACTGCGGCGGGTTGCCGTGCTTGCGCGAGGGCAGGTCGGCGTGCTTCGTACGCAGCATGGAGAGCGACGCGATGAGGACCTCGCGGGTCTCGGCCGGGTCGATGACGTCGTCCACGAGACCGCGCTCGGCCGCGTAGTACGGGTGCATCAGCTCGGCCTTGTACTCCTTGACCATCCGGGCGCGCATGGCGTCGGGGTCCTCGGCCTCGGCGATCTGCTTGCGGAAGATCACGTTGGCCGCGCCCTCGGCGCCCATCACCGCGATCTCGTTCGTCGGCCACGCGTAGGTGAGGTCGGCGCCGATGGACTGGGAGTCCATGACGATGTACGCGCCCCCGTACGCCTTGCGCAGGATCAGCGAGATCCGCGGGACGGTGGCGTTGCAGTACGCGTACAGCAGCTTCGCGCCGTGGCGGATGATCCCGCCGTGCTCCTGGTCCACACCCGGCAGGAACCCGGGCACGTCCAGGAGGGTGATGATCGGGATGTTGAACGCGTCGCACATCTGGACGAAGCGGGCCGCCTTCTCGGACGCCTCGATGTCCAGGACACCCGCCAGGGCCTGCGGCTGGTTCGCCACGATGCCCACGACCTGGCCGTCCATCCGGGCCAGCGCGCAGATGATGTTCCGTGCCCAGCGCTCGTGGATCTCCAGGAAGTCGCTGTCGTCGACGAGCTCCTCGATCACCTGGTGCATGTCGTAGGGGCGGTTGCCGTCCGCCGGTACGAGGTCCAGCAGCCGCTCCGAGCGGCGGTCCGCCGGGTCCTCGCTGGGGTGCGAGGGCGGGTTCTCCCGGTTGTTCGACGGCAGCATCGAGATGAGGTAGCGGACCTCCGCGATGCAGGTCTCCTCGTCGTCGTACGCGAAGTGCGCGACGCCCGAGGTCTCGGCGTGCACGTCGGCGCCGCCGAGGCCGTTCTGGGTGATCTCCTCACCCGTCACCGCGCGGACCACGTCCGGCCCGGTGATGAACATCTGCGACGTCTCGCGCACCATGAACACGAAGTCCGTGAGCGCGGGGCTGTAGGCGGCGCCGCCGGCGCACGGGCCGAGCATCACGCTGATCTGCGGGATGACACCCGAAGCACGTGTGTTGCGCTGGAAGATCCCGCCGTACCCGGCGAGAGCGCTGACGCCCTCCTGGATACGGGCGCCCGCGCCGTCGTTCAGGGAGACCAGCGGCGCACCCGCCGAGATGGCCATGTCCATGATCTTGTGGATCTTCGTGGCGTGGGCCTCGCCCAGCGCGCCGCCGAAGATCCGGAAGTCGTGCGCGTAGACGAAGACCGTCCGGCCCTCGACCGTGCCCCACCCGGTGATCACACCGTCGGTGTACGGCTTCTTGGCCTCCAGGCCGAAGCCGGTCGCCCGGTGGCGGCGCAGCTGCTCGACCTCCTTGAACGAGCCCGGGTCCACCAGGAGCTCGATGCGCTCGCGCGCGGTCAGCTTGCCCTTCGCGTGCTGGGCCTCGGTCGCTCGCTCACTGGGCCCGCTCCTGGCCTGCTCGCGCAGTGCCAGCAGTTCCGCCACCCGTCCACGTGCGTCGGTGGGCCGGCCCGCGGTCTCGTCCAAAACGGTCATGTTCCGACCCTACGAACTGCGCCAAGAAAACGCGCAGTGCACTTCGCACAGTCTCCGGACCAGTTTCCTGGCCGCCCTGGACAGAAGAGCCCGGCGGCGCAGCCGAAGTGCCATCCAGTACCACCCTGGATTGTGGAGTTCCCACAACCACTCGGGGCGGGGGGTGTCATGGCGTAACAGCAGCGCGGCCGGGCCGTCCGGTGTCGGGTCAGCCGAGTACGACCTCGCAGGCGTGTGTCGCGCCCGCCGTTCCCGGAGTGATCCGCAGCCGCAGCGATGTGCCGGCAGAGACCACCTGTACGGAGGAGTCCGCACTGGTCACCCGGCGTACCGGCTGCTTCCAGACGATCTCCACCGGCATACCGGTCCGCGGCGGCTCACTGATGTGCAGGGTGGCGGTGCCCTTCTTGCGTCGCACCAGCACGCTCGCCGGAGCGGAGGCGGTGAGCCGCTCCACCGTACCGGCCTCCCAGAAGTTCACCGCGGTCAGCCCGAGCGAGCGTACGGCGACCGCCTGCTGTGCCGCCGTATTGGTCAGTACCTCCAGCCAGCCGCGGTCGGCCGCGCGGGCCGCGAGGGTGCGGGCGGAGGCACCGGGCATCAGCAGATACGCGTACGAGGCGTCCACCGGGTCCGTGCCGTGGTCGAGCCAGAGGGTCTGGAAGGTCCGGGTCTGCCGCTCGGTCGAGCTGGTGGTGTTGATGTCGTGCCAGGCCCCGGTGCGGGCCTCGCGCAGGGTGTGCAGCGCGTCGGTGCCACCGGGGAAGACCCATCCGCCGTGTCCCGCGAGGTGGGCCCAGCGCGGCCGGCCGCCGCCGTCCAGGGTGAACGCGCCCGCCCCGTCGGCTCCGAGGCTGCGGTTGTCGACCACCGTCTCGACCGGGACGCCGTCGGTGGCGGTGATCCCCGCGCCCAGGCAGATCACCGTGTCCGCGACGCAGAACCAGGACTTGCGGGCCTGGAGGGTGGAGAGCAGCCCCTTCACATGCTGGCCGACGGCCGCGAACTCGCCGTCGCTCGCTCCGCCCACCCACTGGACGGCCGGTTTGGCGGCGCCCCACTCGCCGCCCGCCTCGTCGGCAAGCCGCTTGGTGGACACGGTGGTTCCCGGCATCCGGTACGGGTCGACGGTCGGCCAGAACCAGTCGGTGTACTGGTCGTTCGCCTGCTTGCCCGGCCACCAGTAGAGCATTCCGGCGCCGGTGTGCCAGCCGTGCAGGTTCTCGCCGTTGCCGCACTCGTAGTACGAGATCCGCTCGGAGGACATCGAGATGTTCGCCGCCCAGCCGGGGCGGCGGTGCACGGCACGGTCCATGGAGGCGAAGAGGTTGTGGGCGACCGGCTCGGGGGCCGCAGCCACCGGGGCGGCGGCGACCGCGTGCAGCCGGGAGAGGTCGGCGACGCCGAACTGCGTCGAGGTGAGGACCGGGGCCGTGGTGTCCCGCTCGATCCAGCCCTTGACCATCCCCTGCCAGCGCAGCCGCTCGGCATCGGACGCGCCGCCCGCCATGACCGCGATGGCGGCGATCAGTCCCTTCCCGTGGAAGTGGTCGCTGCGCATCACGTGCTGGTCGTCGTTGGCGAGGTAACCGCGGCTGACCGCACGCCCGTTGACGCTGTCCATGGCCAGACCGTTGTAGATGACGGGCGCGTAGGCGTGCTCGACGCTGTCCAGGATGATCTGCCGGTTGGGGTCGGTGACGTCCCAGGTGGAGCCCGCGAGCAGGGTGAAGAGCCGGCCGAGGCCGTCCAGCATGACCTGGCCGTAGGTGCCCGAGTAGGCGATCGACGTGTGCTGGAGGAACGAGCCGTCGGGGTAGAGCCCGTCGCTCTTGGTGACGTACGGGAAGACGGGCGAGAGCGCGTCGCGGGCCAGCGCGATCTTCTCCGGGGAGCGGCCGTTCACCCCGCGCATGGTGACCGAACGGCAGAGGTCGACCCGGTTGGCGCCGGTCGACGTGCCGGAGTAGTCGGCGAGCACCGAGTCGGGGATGAAGTGGTCGACGGCCGCGCAGGCGGCCTGGATCTGGGTGTCGGTGAGGTGGTCGTAGAGGGCGGCCACCAGGTCCATCAGCAGCCGGGGGCTGCCGATCTGCCACTCCCACCAGTTGCCGTAGACCGTCGTCGTGGGGTTGTAGATCTTCGCGGAGAGGTGGTCGATGCCGGTGATCACATCGGCGAGCAGCCCGGCGTCGCCGGTGAGCCCGGTGCCGTCCTGGAGGTATGCCTCGGCCATCGTCCACAGCCGTGAGTAGCTCTGGGTGATACCGGCCGGCGGGTCGAACGGGTAGTCCGCCCAGAGGGACTTGTCCGCAGGAGCCATCGACGCCCGGAACTGCGCGGCGAGTTGGCCGGTCGCCTTGAGCTGGGACGCGTACGGCTCCGCTGTCGCGTCGTAGCCGGTGCCGAGCGCCAGGTCCAGCCAGCGGCCGCGCAGCGTCGCGAACTCGTCGCCGGAGCCGGTGCCCGCGGCCGTGGCCGCTCCGGCGGCGGACGGCGCCGATGGGGCTGCGTTCGCGTACGGCACGGACGTCAGGGTGAGCGCACCGGCGCCCGCGGTGGCGAGGAAAGCGCGACGGGACCAGGGGGGCAGCGAGGGCACAGGGGACTCCCGGAGACAGGGGGCATGGATCTGCTAACCGCTGGTGTAGCAGGGCCTCAACGGCCGGGCAATGGTCTGGACAACATGAACAGAAAGCGCTTGCTCCCGGATCATCGTGAACCGGGAGCAAGCGCTTTCTCCAGTCATTCCCCAGTCGGCACCCGACCAGGTCCCGCCCGGTCTCCGACCGGCCGGTCAGCTTCCGCAGTGGAAGCGGGCGTCGCCCCAGTCCGCGTGGTCGTTGCCCGGCCCGTCGCCGCCGTCACCCGTGACGAGGTCGACGTACTTCGCCCCGGTCACGTCGGCCGTCAGCGGCCAGGCGCCGTCGGCGCCCCTGAGCACCGGCGACTTCACCTTCTCCGTGCCGTCGGCGACCACACTCAACTGCACGCTGCCGCGCGTCCCCTGCGAGCTGTCGAGACCCGCCTGCGCGGTGAAGGACGTGCACCGGCCGCCCAGGTAGTAGCGGATGGTGCCGGGCGATGCGGTGCCGAGCCCCTTGGCGTACACCGTGCCGCCGATGGTCAGCGGTGTGCCGTCGCCCGCGGCTGTCTCGCCGTTGTCCATGTCCTTCTCGGCCGGTCCCCAGCCGTTCTCCATGGACGTCCAGTCGAGGTCGCTGGCGTAGCGGTCCCCGGTGGGCGGCGGCGGGAGCGTGCGGACCGAGGCGGACGCGGTCAGCTTCCTGGTGCTGCCACCGACCGTGTACGAGCCGGTGGAGCTCAGCTCGTAGGGCTGGTACGCCGCGTCGGCCGGCGGGGTGACCTGCCAGCTGCCGGTGGCCTTGGCGCCCGGGGCGACGGTGTCGAAGGTGACAGGCCCCGCGGGCTCGGCCTGCCAGCCGTCGGGGAGGTCCAGGCTCACCGAGACACCGGTAGCCGCGGTCGCCTCGTAGTTGGTGAAGGTGGCCGACACCTTGTTCTTCGCGCCCGGTTCCAGGGTCTGGCTGTCCGGGTCGACGGAGAGCGTGCCGCAGGCGGCCTGTCCGCTTGCCGGGCCCAGGTCGGTCACCGTGAAGTTGTCGAGCACGAAGTCGGCGCCGTCGGGCGCCCCTTCGGCCTTGCGCAGCCCGGTGAAGGTGTCCCCGCAGCCGGCCGTGAGCTGCTCGCTGAAGTGCCCGGTGGTCCGCTGCCTGCCGATGGGCGTGCTCCGGGTCTCCACCGAAGCGGCGCCGGAGCCCGACGTACGGTCGTAGCCGTCGACCCACGCGTAGGCGCCCGCGTCGCTCGACTGGTAGTCGAACCGCACCTGGTACGCGTGGCCTTCGGCCATCGGCACGGTCCACGGCGCGGTCCGGTAGACGAGGCCGGTGTTCTCCTCGTGCGACTTCAGCGACTGGCCGTCGCCGATGACGTCGTCGACGGCCTTCCCGTTCCACCCCGCCTGGGTGTACGGGGCATGCTTCTGCGCGATATGGGTGCGGGGGTCGGTCTCGCCGCCCGCGTCGCCCTTGAGGAAGGGGCCCCAGCCCTGGTCGACGTGTTCGAAGTCCTCGGACGCGACCGTCCCCGGCCTGACCGTCGGAGCGTTCGCCACGACCCGGATGTCATCGAGCCGCACGGTGGCCGCCGAGCCCTCGGCGGCCTCGATCCTGAGTGTGGTGGCGCCGTTCGCCGGCGCGGTGAAGTTGACCGCGGCCCGCTGGAAGTACGTGCCGTGCCAGTCGGACGCGGCGACTGTGTTCTTGGCGGTCGACCGCTCGACCAGCACCGACTTCCCGCCCGCCGAGAGCGTCGTACGTCGCGACCGGCCGGGCTGGACCTCGATCCAGGCGGATGCGGAGTAGCGGGCTCCGGGCTTGAGGCCCTTGAGCTGCTGGGAGACGGCGGCCGTGCCGCTTCCGGAGAGCGCGGCGCTGTTGCGGCCCTGGCTGTCGGTGTCCCGTACGGCGGTGCCGGTCCGCTGCCAGTCGCTCAGCTTCGCGTCGTTGAAGCCGGGGTCCTTGACGGCGGTGTCCTGGCCCCAGCGGGGGTCGGCCTGCTGCGGGGCGTGGTCCGGGTAGAGCACATACGGCCGGCCCGCGGCCGCCGTCAGGGTGATCCGCCCCTTGACCGGCTTGACGGTGCCGACCTCGGTGCGCCCGTTGTCGGTGAGCTTGTAGACGGTGTACGTGCCGCTCCCCGGCACCTCCCAACTGGTCGTGCCACCAGCCTTGTTGTAGTGGTAGAGCTTCTTGCCGCCGCCCCAGGGGATCAGGTAGTCGTTCCCGTCGATGACCTGCCGCCCGTGGTCGTAGACGGCGCGCTTACCGTCCTTGACCGTGCCGGTCACCCCGCCGGTGAAGGTGATGTCGTTGCCGTCCCAGCGGGTGATCTTCTGGTGCTGGAGGTACTTGGCGGGGAGGTCCTTCTGCCAGACGGTGTCGTAGAACTTCGTCCAGTCGGTCTCGCCCGTCCAGCCCTCGAACTCCTGGATGGCGGTCTGCCCGAGGACCGGATCGTTGTTCCAGACGTCCTTCTCGTCGTTCCGGATGAACCGGATGATCTTCGAGTTGAGGCCCTTGTTGTGGGCGTCGCCGTAGTCCAGGTCATTGGCCCAGTGCGACCAGAGGGTGTCCCGCTCGAACTTGTCCGCCCACTCGGACGCCAGGTTCCAGCCCTGCTTGCGGACGGCCTCGGCGGTCTTGTCGGCGATCCAGCCGTGGGTGTAATAGACGTCCAGGTAGAGCAGCGAGAGGTTGGGGTCGGTCTCGTTCCGCAGCTGCCGGAGCCGGTCGGTCAGGTCGCCGCTGTTGATGTCGTGGCGCTGGTCGATGTAGTAGCTCTGGTCCAGCCAGTTCCAGCCCTGCGCGCTCTTGTCGACCAGGCTGTCGTCGAAGTGGTGGGCGACCGGGTAGGCCTCGGTGGCGTTGATGTGCGCGCCGAACGTGGCGCCCCACTTCTTGCCGTCCTTGAGCAGCTTGTTCAGGTCGGTGAGGCCGCCTGCCCGGGTGTTGTAGTTGCCGCCGTAGTCGGGATGCGCGGAGTCGTGGCCTTCCGACTGGTAGCCCTTGAGCAGGGCGAGCTGGCCGAGGCCGTCCGTGGCGAGCGAGATGCGCTTGACGTCGTCCAGCGTGCGCAGGAAGGGGTGGGTGGCCTGGCTGGCGAAGTTGAACGGGATGTGGGTGATCACCCGGTCCGGGGTCTCGTTCCCGCCCTTGGGCTCGATGGCGATCGTGCGGAACGCGACGGCGCCGTCCTGCCAGTCGACGGCCTTGTCGCCGTTGGCGTCCGGGGTGACGACGACCTTCGCCCAGGGCAGGTTGTTCCCGGTCTCCGGCTTGGCGGCGCCGTCGCCCCGGTAGGTCCACTGCCCGGACCGGACGCCGACCCGGATGCTGCCGTCGGCCTCCTTCTGCGCCTGGTGCCAGAAGCGGGCCGCGTCGCCGTTGGTGGCGCCGGACGGCTTGTCGTACGAGGAGTTGGACTCGACAGCGGCGGCCAGCTGCCCGGTGTTGACGATGGCGTACGTCGCCCCGACCGGTGAGGCGTCGGCCTTCGTGTCCGCTGTGACCTTGCCGAAGACGTCGGCGGTACGGGTCGAGTCCGCGTCGAGCCGGGTGAAGGCGGTGGCGGCTCCCGCGTCGTCGGACCCCACCGAGACCAGGTCGTGGCCGGGTATGTCGATGGTCCCGACCCGGAACGCCGCGGTGTCCCGTACGGCGGTCACCTTGAACGTGGTGGCGCGCCCCGCGACGGACAGCTTCGCGTCGATCTCGACCCCGGGCAGGGCGGCGAAGGTGAGGGTGTACGCGGCGGACGTGGCCCGGACGACGGGCGCGCCCTTCAACTGGACCGGGTACGGCTTGCCGTTGAGGGTGACGGCGGTGACCGGCTGCGTACTGCCGAGCAGCCGCGATCCGGTGCCGCGGTCGGTGTACGAGACGATCCGCGGGAAGTCCCCGGCGACGGCGACCGAGAGCTGGGCCGAGCGGATGACGGCCTCACCCCCGGCGGCGCCGGCCGCGGGCGCGGCGGTGACGGTGGCGGAGGCGGCCGGGAGGGGCCCGGCCAGGGCGAACACGGCGGAGGACGCGGCGACGAGCGCGCGGACGGATCTGAATCTTCGGGGCATGGTCACTGGGTATCCGCGCCCCGACCACCGGTCAACGCCGAACGCCCTTGCGGGCAGCGGCAGTCCAACAGCCGCTGCCCGAAAGTCCAAGCCGGGACGGCCCGGTCGGCGTCAGGCCGGCGGCCTAGCAGCCGCCGCAGTTGTAGAACGTGACGTCCCAGTGGCTGCCCTCGTCCGCGTACACATTGCCCGCGCCGGACTTCCACTGCGGATAGCCGTCACCGCGCAGGCCGATGTACGTGAACGTGTTCTTGACGTAGTTCGTCAGGCAGGTGGTCTTGGCGATGTCGAGCTTGTAGCCGTTCCAGTGCGAGTACGTGCCGGACGCGTGGCCCGTCTCGGTGCCTCCCGTGATGTTCATCGCGCAGCCGAGCGCGCCCTTGAGTGTCTGGGCGCCCTGCGCGGTGGCCAGGTTGAGCTGGTCGAAGGAGGTGCAGGTGGCGACGTTCCGGTCGGAGCAGCCGCCGGACGAGGACCAGGTGATGCCGGACGAGCGGAACATCGAGGTGGCGGTGGCGTGGCTGATCTTCGTCACGGCGAAGGCGTCGGTGGCACCTCCGATGACGCCGACGCCGGGGGCGAAGAGGACGCCGAGGACGAGCGCGAGCGCGGCGAGAACCGGGCGGAGTTTCATGGGGGATTCCTCCTGCTGATGTCTGCGATGACGGCGATGCCTGCGATGACTTCATTGCGTGCGTTGTCGGCGTTGTTCGCGTTGCCTGTGGGGCCGCTGTGCAGGTGGAGCGGGACAGATAGTGCCGCAGTTCTACGCGCGTCGCCAGAGGGCCGTCATCGTGCGCCGCACATCGATCTGCCCACCCGCCCGCACACCCCTTGCGAAAGATGTTGAATTTTGAACCAGATGCCCCTACAGTGAATCCGTCGAAGGTTGAAGATTAAACAAACACCTTGGACGCCACCCCTGCACGCACTCCCGCACCACCCTTCACCCGAGGAGGAGCCATGGCTCTGTTCAACCGCAAGTCCCCCACCGCCCCGGCCACCACCGCCACCCTCCCGGTGGACCCCGCCCTGGCCGCCCTGTCCGGTGACTACAGCATCGACCCGGCGCACAGCGCCATCAGCTTCACCGTGCGCCACGCCATGGTGACCAATGTGCGCGGCTCCTTCGCCGAGCACGAGGGCACGCTGCACCTGGACGGCTCCGACCCGGCGAAGTCCACCGCGGCCATCGACATCCGGATCGAGAGCATCGACACCGGAATCGCGGACCGTGACGGCCACCTGCGCAGCGGCGACTTCTTCGACGCCGAGCAGTTCCCGCACATGACGTTCCGCTCCACGCGCGCCGAGCAGCTCGGCGGCGACACGTACCGCATCGTCGGCGACCTGACCATCAAGGACGTCACGAAGCCGCTCTCCATCGACCTGGAGTTCAACGGTTCGGCCACCGACGTCTACGGCAACCAGCGCGTCGGCTTCGAGGGCAGCACCGAGATCCTGCGCTCCGACTGGGGCCTGACCTGGAACGCCGCACTGGAGACCGGCGGTGTCATGGTCAGCGACAAGGTCAAGCTGGCCTTCGACATCTCGGCGATCAAGTCCGCCTGATCACGGGCCCGTTGCCGAACCCTGCTCGCGCCGGTGCGCCGCGACCCGCTCCCGGGTGGCGGCGCACCGGCGCGAGCAGTACCGGCGGGCAGGACCGCTCCCCTCCACGCTGAAGCCGAAGCCCGGCTCAGAGCGGCTCGGAGATGCGGGCGAGCCAGCGGAGCAGCAGAGCGGTCTCCGCAGGTTCGAGGGCGTCCGTGCCGGTCAGTTCCAGTTGCGCCCGCAGGCGCAGCGCGGCCGAGTGCAGGGGATCGCCCTCGTCCTGTCCGGTCGGCCGGGTGAGCACCTGGGAGAACACCGCATCGCGCATCCGGTGCGAGACCGTCGGATCGTCGAACAGCGCCGGAGCTGCGATGTGGTGGAGCGTGATACCGACGTTCGCGGACAGGATCAGCTCTGCCGCGGTGCGCGGTTCGACTCTGAGGGCGCCCACCGCCGCGCACCGGACGAGCGCCGCGACGAGCAGGTCGAAAACGCGCTGCCGGGCAGTGGAGTGCGACCAGGGCCTGGGCGTGAACATCAGCTGGTAGAGCGCCGGATCGCGCTGCGCGAAGGCGTGGTGGCCGTCCCATCCGGCCAGCAGGTCGGCCACCGGGTCACCGGTCTGCTCCTGGGCTGCTTTGAGCGCGGCGTACCGCTCGTAGCCGTGGTCGGCCACCGCGTCGAGCAGTCCGCGCTTGTCGCCGAACAGCCGGTAGAGGACCGGCTGGGTGACCCCGACGGCTTCGCAGACCGCACGAGTGGCCACGTCGTGGTCCGAAGAGCCGGCCAATTGCTGCAGCGCGGCTTCGATCATCGCCGCGCGGATGGTCGCGTCCGTATCCATGAAATCAACGATACGCGACATGGCTAGCGCCGATAAAGCCCCCGTGCTAGCGTCGCCCTATCATCGATTTCGAACGTTGATATCAGCGATACGGAAGAGGGTGGTCATGAAAGAGCAGCGCGTCGCCGTGGTCACGGGCGGGTCCCGCGGGATCGGCCGGGCCATAGCGACCCTCCTCGGCACCCGGGGCTACGCCGTCGCCGTGGGGTACGCCGGGTCGGCCGACGCCGCCCGCCAGGTGGTGGAGACCATCACCGCCGCCGGGGGCCGGGCCATAGCAGTGCAGGCCGACGTGGCCGACGAGAACGCGGTCGCGGCGGCCTTCGACTCGGCGGAGAAGGAGTTCGGCGGCGTTGACGTCGTGGTGAACTCGGCGGGCCGGATGGGCCTGTCCCCCATCGCGGACCTCGACCTCGCCGTCCTGGACGACCTGTACCGCACCAACATCCGCGGCACCTTCGTCGTGGCCAGGGAGGCCGCGCGTCGCGTGCGCGACGCGGGTGCCATCGTCAACCTGTCCACTTCGGTGATGGGTCTTCAGTTCCCACAGTACGGCGCCTACGTCGCCAGCAAGGGCGCGGTCGAGGCGATGACGCTCGTTCTCGCACGGGAGGTGAGGGGCCGCGACATCACGGTCAACGCGGTCGCCCCCGGCCCCACGGCCACCGAAATGTTCTTCGAGGGCAAGGACGAGGCCACGATCGAGCGCCTCGCCAAACAGCCTCCGCTGGAGCGGCTCGGCACCCCCGAGGACATCGCCGAGGTCGTCGCCTTCCTGGCCGGCCCCGCGGGGCACTGGGTCAACGGTCAGGTCCTGCGCGCCAACGGCGGGATCGTCTGACGCCCGGCAGCCACGCTCCGGACCCTTTCGCCATCACATCCACCACATCCATCCGGTTTGCCCAACACTCCATCAGAGAGCAGGAATCACCATGCCTTTCGCCAACCTCAAGGTGCCCGCGGAAACCCTGACGCAGGAGTCGAAGAAGAAGCTCATCGACGCCGTCACCGCCGCCTACGCCGATGTCTACGGTGAGCGCGCCCGGGCCACCACCCTGGTGGTCATCGACGAGGTCCCTGACGGGGGCTGGGGCGTGGGCGGCACCATCCTCACGTCCGGGATGCTCGGCAGGAGCTGACCACCTGACGGCGGGTCGGGCGCCCCGGCGTCCGCCCCGCCGCCCGAGCATCAGAGGCCACCTCCCCCGGGCAGCCCGTCGCAACGCCCATCAGCCGGGTGGCTGCCCCCAGTTCCCTTGTTACCAAGTGCGGACAGAACCCGGTGAACAAACCCCCGCCCGGGTTCCATCACACAGGGTGTAGCGAACAGCAGCCCCGGTCGGCCGCCCTGCGGGGAGCAGGCGGAGGCGCCGGATCCTGACACCCATGGGGGGATTTCCAATGAAGACCACTCGCCGCGCACGCCGTACCGTCCGTTCCGCCGGCCTGCTTGCCGTCGCAGCCGCTGCGGCGTTCTCGCTGACCGCCTGCCAGAGCGGGGGCAAGGACGCCGCAGCCGGTGTGGAGAAGAAGGACTCCGTCTCCATCGCCGACTCCACCGCCCAGTCCACCGGCAACGGCGGTGCGGCCGACGAGTCCAAGACCATCGCCGACACGACCACGACCACGTCGGCGCCGATCCACACCCAGCCCCTGCCGGACGGCAGCACCGCCAAGATCTACCAGGTCGGCCCCCAGCACTACCTCGCCAAGCTCGTCCACAAGGGTGAGGTCTTCGCCACCCTGGAGACGCCCAAGCAGGACGCCGACGCCGGGCTCGACGCCAACGACATGTTCGTCGTACTCACACTGGGCGGCGAGGTCCACGCCTGGATGGGCGGCGGGCACCAGGGGCCGGGCACGTTCAAGCTCGCGGGCGGCTGGAAGACCAAGGTCACGAAACTCGGCGAGGGTCAGTACCGCGCGCAGATCATCGGCCACGACGGCGTGGACGCCACACTGAACGCGAACCAGCACGACGCCGGGGTCGACGCCAACGGCATCTACATCGTGCTCAGTTCCGGCGGTGTGATCAGCGCCCACGCGTAACCACCTGTCCCGCTGTGGCGGTGGAGCCGCCGGAGCCGCTCCACCGCCACAGCGCTGACAACCGCACCCGCCGGAATCTCCCGGGGTAGCGGATCACCGTCTCTGTCGAAAGGCAGAGACCCGGATCGGTCCTGAGGTCCACGTCCGCCCGCCCGAGGCAATCGATACTGGGCGGTGTGTCCCTTCTCAGCCGTTTCCGTTGCGCCCAGCCCGGGCGGGATGCTCCGGTGCGTCCGGGGGGAGTGGGCCGGGTCGTCGGGGAGACCGCCGGTGTGGCGGTGGCCGCCCTGTGTCTGTGGGCGGTCGCCCTGCGGCTGTGGGACCTGCCGCACGCCGGGGTCCAACTCTCCCTGATCCCGGTCGCCGTCGCTGTCTTCCCGCTGCGGCGGCGGTGGCCCGACGCCACGCTCCTGGTCCTCGCGGTGCTGACCGGGGCGGCATCCGTCGTCGGTCCGATCACGGCAGCCGCCGCGTACACGGTGGCGATCGGTACGGCCCGTCCGCGCCATCGTGTCCGGCTGCTGGGCGGCGCGAGTGCGCTGACCATGGCGTCCGCGACTGCGGCCGCCCCCTCGATCGGCCCCGGCCCTGCCACGTACGGCCTGGAACTCGGGCTGGCCATGGCGGTGACCGCCTTGGTCGTACCCGGCCTGGCCGGGACGGTGTCCGGGCAGCAGACGCGGCTGCTGCAGGCACTGCGCGAACGCGGTGACGCGGCCGAGCGGGCCCGCCGGTCCGCGGACAGCGAGGCCCGCATCCATGAGCGGTCCAGGATCGCCGCCGAGATGCACGACCTGGTGGGTCACCGGCTCAGTCTCATTTCCCTGCACGCCGGCGGTCTGGAACTCGCCCTCGGCACGGCCGACCCTGAGCTGCGTGAGGAGGCCGTCCTGGTCCGGCGTACCACCCGGGACGCGATGCGTGAGCTGAGGCAGGCGCTCGGGGTACTCGGCCCGCTCGGCCAGGACACCGGGCCGGACGCCTTCACCGACGCCACCGGCACCCGGGCCGATATCGAGGCGCTGCTCGCGCGGTCCCGCGACGGCGGCATCGCCGTGCGGCTGGAGTGGAGCGGCCCCGACCTCGACGTACGCCCGGCACAGGTACGGCGCGCGGTGCACCGGGTGGTGCGGGAGTCCCTGACGAACGTGCACCGGTACGCGGCGGCCTCCCATGTCACCGTGGCGGTGGAGCATGACGACCAGGCGGTGCGTGTCACCGTCCGCAACGGCGCGTCAGCCGTCTCGGCCGGCGTACGGCCCGGGGCCGGTACGGGGCGGGGTCTGCCGGGCCTGCGGGAACGGGTCGAGTTGCTCGGCGGCACCTTCGAGACGGGCGCGTTGCCGTCCGGCGGGTTCCAGGTGGTGGCGGCCGTCCCCGCGGAACCGGCCGACGCCGTCACAAGGAATCCGGGAGCGGGCGATACGGCGGTCTCTCCCCCGGACGGCACTGGTCCGGCGGCGCTGCCGCACGGCCCGCGAACCGCCGGGACGCTGATGTTCGGTCTCGGGGCGGCGGCCCTGTGGGTGGTGATGACGCTCGCGGTCAGCATGGTCTACGGCCAGCCGAGGGGCGCGGCCCCGCCTCCACAGCCGCGCCTCGGCATGACGTACCAGGAGCTGAAGGGCGTCTTCGACAGCCCGGCCGTACGCGCCGCGGCCGACGGACACGAACCGCCGCGCCCCGCCCGGACGGCGGGCTGCGTCTACCCAGCAGCCGGCCCCGGCCCCCGGCCCGGCGCCTTCACCATCACCCGCTACTGCTTCGACACTGCACAACGCCTCATCTCCATCGACCGCTTCACCGTCCCGTCCGTACGGGACGCCCCGCCCTGGGAGACCCCATGACCGCGCCCACAGAGCTGATCCGTGTGCTGCTCGCCGACGACGAGGCGATGATCCGGCACGGTGTGCGCCTGATCCTGCGGCATGCGGAGGGCATCGACGTGGTCGCCGAAGCCGCGGACGGGCACGCGGCGGTAGCGGAGGCCGCCGCGCACCACCCGGACGTGGCTCTGGTCGACATCCGGATGCCGGTGTGCGACGGTCTGGCCGCGATCGCGCCACTGCTCGCCCTCGATCCCGCGCCGCGCGTGGTGATGCTGACGACCTTCGGTGACGACGACAACGTGATGCGGGCGCTGCGGGAGGGCGCCGCCGGGTTCCTGCTGAAGGACGACGGGCCGCAGGAGCTGATCAGCGCGGTGCGGGCAGCCGCCGCCGGGGATGCCGTGCTCTCGCCGGGCGTGACCGGGACGGTGATCTCCCGGATGCTGTGTTCCGGTACCCCGCAGGGTGCCGGGGGCGCGCTCGCGAACGATCGGATCGCCCGGCTCACCGGCCGGGAGCGGGAGGTCCTGGTGATGCTCGGCCAGGGTCTTTCGAACCAGGACATCGCCGGGCGACTCGGCATCGGCGTCGGCACGGTCAAGACCCATGTGGGCGCCATCCTGGACAAGACCGGTTCGGCGAGCCGCGTGCAGGCCGCGCTGCTGGCTCACCGTGCCGGCCTGGCCTCCTGATAGGACCTTCGGCAGAGAAATGGCGACGGGAGTCTCCCCTCAGGCAGAGCCCAACTCCCGCCTTCAGCACGACATTTCGCCAGCTCAAGACCGTGATGATGGATGTGTCCCCCGGCTCGCGGCACTCCTCGCGGGCCGTCGTATCCGAGGCGGAGTCCCGATGTCGCACCCGTACCCTTCCAGCGCCACCCGCACCGAACCGGCCGCCCGCGCGACCGGCCTGACCAAGACGTACGGGAGGGGGGAGGCCCGGGTCACCGCACTGGACACGGTGTCCGTGGAGTTCACGCGGGGCCGGTTCACCGCGGTCATGGGCCCCTCCGGCTCCGGCAAGTCCACGCTGCTGCACTGCATGGCCGGCCTGGACCCGGTGACCGCGGGGTCGGCCCGGATCGGCGACGCCGAACTGTCCGCCCTGAACGACCGGCAGCTGACCGGCCTACGGCGGGAGAAGGTCGGCTTCGTCTTCCAGGGATTCAACCTGCTGCCCACGCTGACCGCGCTGGAGAACATCGTTCTGCCACTGCGACTTGCCGGCCGGAGGCCGGAGGCGGCGTGGCTGGACACCGTCGTGGCCACCGTCGGCCTCGCGGACCGGCTCGCGCATCGCCCGGCGCAGCTCTCAGGCGGCCAGCAGCAGCGCGTCGCCGTGGCCCGCGCCCTGGTCTCCCGCCCGGAGATCGTCTTCGCCGACGAGCCGACCGGCAACCTCGACTCCCGTTCCGGTGCTGAGGTACTGGGCTTCCTGCGCGACTCGGTGCGGGAACTGGGCCAGACCGTGGTGATGGTCACCCACGACCCCCTGGCCGCCACCTACGCGGACCGGGTGGTCTTCCTCGCCGACGGCCGGCTCGTGGACGACCTGGACGGCCCGACCGCCGACGCCGTGCTCGACCGGATGCTCGCGTTCGAAGCCCAGGGCCGCGCCACCTGACCGTATCCGTCAGCCCGCCACCGCCCTCCCTCACCACCCTGCGAAAGCTCACCATGCTGCGAACAGCCCTGCGCAACGTCCTCGCGCACAGAACCCGTCTGCTCATGACCGTGCTCGCGGTCTGCCTCGGCGTCACGTTCATCACCGGCGCCCTGGTCTTCGCCGACTCCACCACCGCCGCCTACCGCGCCGCCATGTCCCGCGACTACGCGGACATCGCCGTCAGCGTGACTCCGGCATACCGTCCGGGCGCCTCCGGCACGGAGCAGTACGGCGTCCTGGACGACGCCCTGGTACGCAAGCTGTCCAGTGTCACCGGCGTCGCCTCCGCCCGCCCGGCAGCCGACGGCTCGGTCACCCTGTCCGCCAAGGACGGCACACCGATGCGCGCCGACAGCCTGATGGGCAAGTTCGGTGCCGCCTACGTCCCGGGCGCCGACGGCAAGGACAGCCGCTACCCGCTGACGGCCGGCCGCGCCCCCCGGGGCAGCGGTGAGGTCGCGCTGGACGGGGGCACCGCGGCCGCCGCCGGCTATGCCATCGGCGACACCGTCACACTCGCCAAGGACGGGCCGGTCCTCCACAAGCGCCTGGTGGGCCTGGTGTCCGCCAACGACAGCCGGGTGAAGGCCGGCGGCACCCTGGCCATGTTCGACATGGCCACCGCCCAGAAGCTGTTCGCCGCCCCCAGGCACTACAACCAGATCGACCTGACCGCCACGCCCGGCACCAGCCAGTCCGAACTCGCCAACCGCGTCACCGCCGTCCTGCCCGCCGACCGCGCCGAAGCCACCACCGGCAGCGCCCAGGCCGACCAGCAGTCCGTTTTCATCAGCACCAAGACCCACAGCTATCAGCGGCTGCCCCTGCTCTTCGCCGCCGTCGCGCTGTTCATCGGCACATTCCTCATCACCAACACCTTCACCATGCTCGTGGCACGCCGCAGCCGCGAGATCGCCCTGCTCCGGGCGATCGGCGCTACCCGCCGCCAGGTGGTCCACTCGGTCCTCGCCGAAGCGGCCCTGGTCGGTCTCGCCGCGTCCGTTCTCGGGTTCCTGCTGGGCCTGGGGGTGGCCACGGTGCTGCCGGGCGTGCTGGACACCTCCGGCGACCTGCTTCCCAGCGGGCCGCTGGTCATCGGCCCGACCACGGTCCTCGCCGCGCTCGCCGTAGGGGTCGGCGTCACCGTGCTCGCTGCCTGGCTGCCCGCACGCCGCGCGGCACGGATCGCCCCCATCGAGGCGATGCGCATCGCCGAACAGCCACCGTCCGCCATGGTCTCCCGCGTCCGCGGCATCGTCGGCCTGGTCATGATCGCCCTCGGAACCGGCCTGCTGTTCTCGCTGAGCGACGCGACCAGCGCCACCGACGACAACCTCCGGACCGCGATGTTCGGGGCCGGCATCCTCGTGGTCGGACTGATCACCCTGGCCCCGCTGCTCGCCGGCCCGGTGATCCGCCAAATCGGCCGGCTCACCGCCCGCTTCGGCGTCGTCGGCGACCTCGCCCGCGAGAACACCCTGCGCGACCGGCGCCGTACCGCCGCCACCGCCGCCGCCCTGATGATCAGCACCGCGCTGGTCTCCGGCCTCGCCGTCATCGACCAGTCCACGAGCCGGGCCCTGGACGCCCAGGCCGCCGCCGGACTGAGCGCCGACTACGTCATCAGCACCCGCGACACCACCACCGCCATCGACTCCGCCGCCGTCCAGCGCGTCGCCGACGTGCCCGGTGTGCGGACCGCCTCCGCCGTGGCGGACTCCACCATCAGCGCCGGCCCCTACGCCAAGACGGTCTCCGGGGTGGACCCGAAGACCGTGGACGACGTGATGAAGCTCCACTTCCTGCGCGGTTCCGCCAGAGGGCTCGGCCCCGGGAGGATCGCCGTCTCC
The DNA here is from genome assembly GCF_041433995.1 of Streptomyces sp. NBC_00466. NCBI lineage: Bacteria > Bacillati > Actinomycetota > Actinomycetes > Kitasatosporales > Streptomycetaceae > Streptomyces > Streptomyces sp. NBC_00466. Next base: position 1,333,987 of record NZ_CP107896.1, read on the forward strand.
CACAGCTTCGCCCGTGACCACCACGTCACCACCGGCGAGCAGATCAAGGCGGGCATCGGCCCCGGAACCGGCGACCGCGACCGGCTCTACACCGTCGTCGGCATCTACCAGGACAACCCCACCGCCCAGGACGTCCTCGGCTACCGCGCCGACGTGCAGAAGCTCGGCTACCTGCCGGAATCCGTGCAGCGCATCCTGGTCCGCACCTCCGGCGACGCAGTCTCCGAGGACCTGGCCAAGCAGCTGCGTGCCGCGGTGAGCGACAGCCCGCTGCTCAAGATTCAGAGCCGCGACCAGCTCGTCCAGGAACAGGCCGGAGTCGCAGGCGAGTTGATGACCATGGTGTTCGGGCTGCTCGCCATCGGCGTAGTGATCTCCGCACTCGGAATGATCAACACTCTCGCCATGTCGGTCTCGGAACGCACCCGGGAGATCGGGGTCCTGCGCGCCATCGGCATGGACCGCTCCGACGTCCGCCGCATGATCCAGCTGGAGGCCGTCTGCGTCGCCGCCTTCGGCACCCTGCTCGGACTGGCAGGCGGGCTGTTCGGAGCGTGGAAGGTCAGCGGACTGGCCAACGGCGCGATCCCGCAGTACTCCTTCTCCCTGCCCTGGCCCACCCTCGCCCTCGTGGTCCTGCTCTCCCTCGCCGTCGGCGCGGTCGCGGCCGCCCTGCCCGCCCGACGGGCCGCCGCGCTCAGCCCCCTACGGGCCGTCACCGACGTCTAGGCCCTGTCCGGCCGAACTTCGTGGGCCCGCGACGCCTGGCACGCCCTCATCGACCAGACCATACGTCCCGGCTGCGTAACCGGAGTCTCAGCCGCGTCCCGGCAGCCCGGCCGGTGCCGGCCGGCGTCCCCGCGTAACGGGCCACCGGCGGAGGGCGCTTGCTGCCGCCCTCCGCCGGGTCCCGGGCCGGCCCGGAGGCTTCGCAGATGTGTACCGGCCCCGGAGCACGGCCTGTTGGCGCCGGCCTCCGGCAATGCGGTCTCACCGCGCGGCCGACCCGGCGCCGCCCACCACCCACGGCACCGCGGTGCTCACGCAGAGCTTCGGAATCCGCATCGGCCGGAACGCCCGGTCCACGGCTGTGAAACTGTCCACACCCGTGTCGACCGCGCCTGCGGACGACCGGTTGCCCCTTGCGGCAGACGGCCTGCGGACGGTTTGTGGACGACCTGTGTCCACAATATGGACAGCGTGCCATCGTACGCGGGTTGCGCGAGGATCAAGCCCTCGCTGTAATGGCTGCCGCAAAGGAACTGCAACTGTCGCTGCCCGGATCCGCCCTGCGGTCGGCACGCGCCGCAGGACCCACGGAGCCGAGGAGTACGGAAGCACATGAGGGACAGACCTGGTCCGACCGGAATACGCGCCGAGGCCGAAGGCCCGTCCGCGTTGCGCCCGACAACCGGCGCACGGTGAAGGAAGCGCCGCACAGCGGCGGCGGCAGGTGGTTCCGCCGAGGCAGCCCCAACAGGCCCGGGCCAGTGACGCCCGAAGTACCCGCTCCCGCGCCGCCTCCCCCGCTCGGCGCGGAGCACGCGGCCATGCCGGGGGTGACATCCGACAGCGCACACGACACGGAGCTCATACGGGCCAGCCTCGCGGTGATCGAACCGCAGGTCGAAGAGCTCGCGGTCTACTTCTACGCGATCCTCTTCGCCCGGTATCCGACGGTTCGCGAACTCTTCCCCGCCAACATGGATGTGCAGCGTGACCGGCTGCTCCGGGCGCTGCTGCGGATCGTCGAACTCGTCGACGACCCCGAGAGCCTGACCCGTTTCTGCTCCCACCTGGGCCGGGACCACCGCAAGTTCGGTACGCAGAACGCCCATTACCCGGCGGTCGGCGAGTGCCTCCTCGAAACCCTGGCCCGGTTCGCCGGCCCGGCCTGGACCCCGGAGATCGCCGGCGCCTGGGAACGCGCCTACGGGGCGGTCGCGGACATCATGATGCGGGCCGCCGAGGAGAACGCCCAGCACTCCCCCGCGGCCTGGAACGCCCAGGTGATCGGGCACGTACGCCACCAGAACGGCATCGCGGAAATCACCGTGCAGCCCGACCAGCCGTACACCTACACCGCGGGCCAGTACCTGAGCCTCGAGTCGCCGTGGTGGCCCAGGGAGTGGCGCCACTACTCCCCGGCCCACGCACCGCGCGCGGACTCGGTCCTGACCTTCCACATCCGCGCGGTCCGGAGCGGCCGGGTCAGTCAGGCCCTGGTCGACCACACATCGGTCGGCGACTGGGTGCGAATCGGCCCGCCGCAGGGGGACATGGCCATCGACCCGGCGTCCCGTGACAACCTGCTCTGTGTGGCGGGCGGCACCGGGCTCGCCCCCATGCGGGCCCTGATCGAAGAGGTGGCGCGGCAGGGCATCTCGCACCGGCGCAGTGTCGATCTGTTCGTCGGTGCCAGAACGGCCGATGAACTGTACGGTCTGGACGACATGCTCCGGATGTCCCAGCGCCACCCCTGGCTCACCGTCCGCGCGGCGGTCTCCGAGCAGAACATCGTGGGCCGCACCGGCGCCCTTCCCCAGGTACTGGCAGAGTTCGGCCCCTGGGACCGGCACGAGGCGTACCTCAGCGGCCCCCAGCAGATGATCTCCGCGGCGGCCGACGTCCTGCTCCGCCGCGGTCTCGCGCCGGGGAAGCTGCACTACGACCCATGGGGTGCACCCGCACTCGCCTCGTCACTGCGCCGGGCCCGCGCCCAGGAGGAAGACGATCAGCTGTGACCACCTATGACGGGACGTTCGGCTCCCCCGGGGAGCGGCTGCTGCAGGAGGCGCTGGGGACGGCGGACCGCGCCTCCGGCTTCTACGAGCGGCAGATGCGTCCCTGTCTCACCCCGGCGATGCGCGACTTCATCGCACGGCAGTACATGGTGTTCCTGTCCACGGCGGACGCGCACGGCGAGTGCGACGCGAGTTTCCGGGCGGGGCCGCCCGGGTTCGTCGTCGCGCTCGACGACTACACCCTCACCTACCCCGAGTACCGAGGCAACGGGGTGGTGGCCAGCGCGGGCAACATCACCGAGAACCCGCATCTCGGCATGCTCTTCATCGACTTCACCGAGCATCACATCGGGCTGCATGTGAACGGGCGGGCCCAGGTGTACTCGGCGCACGACCACTACGCCCTGTATCCGCATCTGCCGGCCGACCCGGCGCCCGGCAGGCAGCCGCAGATGTGGATACATCTGTCGGTCGAGGAGGCGTACGTCCACTGCTCCAAGCACATCCCGCACCTTGAGCCCGGGCGGCGGCCCCGCGTCTCGCCGGACGAACGGCCCAAGGACGCCGAGTACTTCACCGGGGAGCAGCGGCCTGCGGTGTACCCCGCGGCCGGCTCCTATCCGGGGCCCTCGGATCCGTCCTGTCCGGCGCCCGCGCCCGCGTCCGCGGCCTATCCGGCGTCCGCGTCGTATGCGGAGCCTCCCGCGCCGCCCGCGCCCCCTGTGCCTCCCGCCCGTCACGCCGCCACCAGGAGCGGAGACTCCTCCGATGCGCCGCCGAGGACGCGGCGGGAGCGGCTCCTGAAACTTCTGCGCTGACCGCGCCCGTCCCGCCGGACCGGCCCGCCGGACCGGGCGGAACCGAGCCCGGCCGGAACCGAGCCCGGCCGGCGGGGAGTTGCCGCTCCGCCGGCTCCTCCTCGTTCCTCCTCGTTCCTACTCCGCCGGTTCCACCCCGGCCCGCAGCAGCCCGTACGTGTACGCGTCCTCCAGCGCCTGCCAGGACGCGGCGATCACGTTCTCCGCGACGCCCACCGTCGACCACTCCGCCGTGCCGTCGCTGGTGGTGATCAGCACACGGGTAGTCGAGTCCGTGCCGTGCCTGCCCTCCAGGATGCGGACCTTGTAGTCCGTCAGCTCCAGCTTCGCGAGCTGGGGGTAGATCCGCTCAAGGCCGACCCGCAGCGCCCGGTCGAGCGCGTTGACGGGGCCGTTGCCCTCCGCCGTCGCGACGATGCGCTCGCTCTTGGCCCACAGCTTCACCGTCGCCTCGTTGGCGTGTGTGCCGTCGGGGCGGTTCTCCACGATCGCGCGCCAGGACTCGACCCGGAAGTAGCGGCGGGCGCGGCCCTCCGCCTCCTCGCGGAGCAGCAGTTCGAAGGAGGCGTCGGCGGCCTCGTACGTGTAGCCCTGGAGCTCGCGCTCCTTGACGCGGCCGACGACGCGGGCGACCAGCTCGCGGTCGCCGCCCAGGTCGATGCCGAGCTCTTTGCCCTTGAGCTCGATCGAGGCGCGGCCCGCCATGTCGGAGACGAGCATCCGCATGGTGTTACCGACCTGCTCGGGGGCGATGTGCTGGTAGAGGTCCGGGTCGACCTTGATCGCGGAGGCGTGCAGGCCCGCCTTGTGCGCGAAGGCGGAGACACCCACGTACGGCTGGTGGGTGGAGGGCGTGAGGTTCACGACCTCGGCGATGGCGTGCGAGATGCGGGTCATCTCGGGCAGGGCGCCCTCGGGGACGACCGTCTTGCCGTACTTCAGCTCCAGGGCGGCGACGACCGGGAAGAGGTTGGCGTTACCGACGCGCTCCCCGTAGCCGTTCGCCGTGCACTGCACATGGGTCGCGCCCGCGTCGACGGCGGCGAGGGTGTTCGCGACGGCGCAGCCCGTGTCGTCCTGGGCGTGGATGCCCAGGCGTGCGCCGGTGTCCGCGATGACCGTGGCCACGACGGCCTGGACCTGGGCGGGCAGCATCCCGCCGTTGGTGTCGCAGAGGACGACGACATCGGCGCCGGCCTCGGCCGCCGCGCGTACGACGGACTTGGCGTACTCGGGATTGACCCTGTATCCGTCGAAGAAGTGCTCGCAGTCGAGGAAGACGCGGCGGCCCTGCGCGCGGAGGTACGCGACGGAGTCGCGCACCATCGCCAGGTTCTCTTCGAGCGTGGTGCGCAGCGCCAGCTCCACATGGCGGTCGTGGGACTTGGCCACCAGGGTGATCACCGGGGCGCCGGACTCCAGCAGCGCGTTGAGCTGTGGGTCTTCCTCAGCAGGGGTGTTGGGCCTGCGGGTGGCGCCGAAGGCCACCAGCTGGGCGTGCTTGAAGCCGATCTCCTGCTGCGCGCGGGCGAAGAACTCCGTGTCGCGGGGGTTGGCGCCGGGCCAGCCGCCCTCGATGAATCCCACGCCGAAGTCGTCGAGGTGCCGGGCGATCGTCAGCTTGTCCGAGACGGTGAGGTTGATGCCCTCGCGCTGCGCGCCGTCGCGCAGCGTCGTGTCGAAGACATGGAAACTGTCGTCCGTGGCCTTGGCCTTGGCCTCTGTGGTCATGCTGATCGACTCCTGTCGGATGGGTGGATCCGGAATTTCTGGCTCCACTTGCCCCCATCTTCGCGTGCGCCTCGTTCCCGGCCGAGGTGGGGCCTGGAAACGAAAAAACCCTTCGCGGGTGCGAAGGGTTAGCGCGCGGGTCTGGGGCACGGTGGCCGCGCCGTACGGGTTGGTACGGGTGCGGTCACTGCGGACCGGCGCGCCTGCTGCCGATAATCATGGCGAACGAGGACACGGTCGCAGTCTGCCACACCGTCCACTCCCCGTAGAGGGAATCTCACTATCCGGTCAAGCTCCTGCGCGGGCGTGGCGCGGACCACGCCCGCGGACCGGAGCGTCCCGGCCGGGTCTCACAGCGCTGAAGGGCTCGTCTTTCCCAGGTTCTCCGGGGCACGGCCGGCTGTGCCCGGGGCGGCGGCCCGGTTCAGATCGATGTCGCGGGTCTCCCGCATCGTGAGATACACCACCAGCGAGACGGCCGCGCACCCGGCCACGTACCAGTAGAAGCCCGACTCGGCCCCGGCCTTCTTGAACCAGAGCGCCACATACTCCGCGGTCCCCCCGAAGAGCGCGTTGGCCACCGCGTACGGCAGAGCGACCCCCAGCGCGCGGATCCCGGTCGGGAACAGCTCCGCCTTCACACACGCGTTGATCGACGTGTAGCCCGTGACGATGAGCAGCGCGAGCAGTGCCAGGCCGAAGGCCGGCCAGAACGTGCCCGCGTGCTTGAGCATCGTCATGATCGGCACGGTCAGGAAGGTCGAGCCGACCGCGAACGTGATCAGCATCGGGCGGCGGCCGATCCGGTCCGAGAGGAGGCCCGCCAGCGGCTGGACACACATGAAGACGAACAGCGCGCAGAAGCTGACCAGCGACGCGGTCGGCTTCGGCATACCGGCGCTGGAGGAGAGGAACTTGGTCAGATAGGTCGTGTACGTGTAGTAGGCGACGGTGCCACCCATCGTGAGCGCCATCACCAGCACCGCCTCCCGGCGGTGCGCCCAGAGCGCCTTGAGCGTGCCGCGGCTCTCGTCCGCCGCCGCGCCGGACTCCGCGTACACCTCGGTCTCCAGGAGCGAGCGCCGCAGATAGAAGACGACGGCCGCGCCGACAGCGCCCACGATGAACGGGATGCGCCAGCCCCAGCTGTGCAGCGCGTCCTCGGACAGGGTGCGCTGGAGGACGATCTGCAGTCCCAGGCCGACGAGTTGGCCCGCGGTCATCGACACGTACTGGAAGCTGGAGGCGAATCCGCGCCGGCCGGGGGCGGACGCCTCGGTGAGATAGGTGGCGCTGGCCGCGTACTCACCTCCGACGGAGAGCCCCTGGAGCAGCCGGGCGACCAGCAGGACCGCCACGCCCCCGTACCCGGCGACCCCGTACGTGGGGGCGACCGCGATGAGGATCGCCGACGCCGACATCAGGGAGACGGTGAGGGTCAGCGCGGCCTTGCGGCCCCTGCGGTCGCCGATCCGGCCGAGCAGCCAGCCGCCCACGGGCCGCATGAAGAACCCGACGGCGAAGATGCCCATGGTGTTCATGAGGTTCGCGGTCTCGTTCCCCTTCGGGAAGAACGCGTCGGCGAAGTACACCGCGAAGGTGGCGTACACGAACCAGTCGAACCACTCGACCATGTTGCCGGCCGAGCCGACCCAGACTTTCTTCCACTGCTCTCGTCCCATGGGGATTCACGGTGGCGCAGCCGCCTGACGGCCCACAAGAGGGCCGCACGCAACGATCACGCGTACTTGTGTGCGTTGCGTTCCCCGGGCGGCCGGTTCAGCTCTGCGGGGCGAGCGCCTCGTCGATGAACTCGCCGACGTGGGCCAGGACTTGGGGCCTGCCCGAACCGGGAAGGGCCATCGCGACATGGGTGCTGAAACCGTCGAGCAGCGCCCGTATCCGGGTCGCGAACCGCTCGGTGTCGACCGCGCGCAGCTCACCGCGCGACGCCCCCTCGACCAGCAGGGCGACCAGATCGCGGTGCCAGGACAACTCGATGTCGAGCAGCCGGGCGCGGGTGTCGTCGTCGACGCCGTGCGCCCGGTTCCACAGTTCCAGCCAGAGCGACCAGTGCGGATCACGGGGGCCCGCGGGGACATACAGGTCGACGTAGGCGTCGAGCCGTTCGCGGACCGGCACCTGCCGGGCGAGCGCCGCGCGGCGGTCCATGCCGAGCAGCTCCTCGCTCCATTCGAGGGTCTGGAGGAGGAGCTCGTCCTTGGAGCGGAAGTAGTACAGGAGGTGCCCGCTGCTCATCCCGACCTCGCGGCCGAGCCCCGCCATGGTGAGCTTCTCCAGGCCGCCGGCGGCGATGCTGGCCATGGCCGCGGCCAGCAGGGTCTCGCGAGGCGGGGCGTTCTTGCGCGCGCGGGCCGCCGGTTCGTTCATGCCGCCCAGAATATGGGATGCGCCGGCGGCCGCCGCGGGCCCGTCCTTGTCCACTGGTGGGCCTCCGGCCTCAGCCCTGTCCGACGAGCGGCTGCTGCTGGGTGATGCAGTGGATGCCGCCGCCGCCCGCGAAGATCGTCCGGGCGTCGACCTGTACGACGGTCCGGTCCGGGAAGAGCTCCTGGAAGACCGCCGCCGCACCCTTGTCCCGGGGATCGCCGAACGCGCAGAGCACCACTCCGCCATTGCAGAGGTAGTGGTTGATGTACGAGTAGTCGACCCACTCCCCGTCGGCCTTCAGGGTGGTCGGGGCCGGGACCTCGACCACCTCCAGCGGGCGGCCCTTCGCGTCGGTCTCCGCACGGAGCTGCGCCACGATCCCCTTGCACAGCTCGTGGTCGGGGTGGGCGGGGTCGGGCTGGGTGTGGGCCACGACCACACCGGGCCGCGCGAACGCCGCCACGATGTCGACATGTCCCCGGGTCCCGAACTCGCCGTAGTCGCCGCTGAGTCCGCGCGGCAGCCAGATCGCCTTCGTGGTGCCGAGCCGGGCGTGGATCTCGGCCTCGACCTGTGCGCGGGTCCAGCCGGGGTTGCGCTCGGGGCCGAGCTGGACGGTCTCGGTCAGCAGGACCGTGCCCTCGCCGTCGACATGGATCGCGCCGCCCTCGTTGACGAGCTCCGAGGTGTGGGTCTGCGCCCCGGCCAGGTCGGAGACGTACGCGCCGATCTTGGAGTCATGTCCCCAGCGGGCCCAGGACTGGGCGCCCCAGCCGTTGAACGTCCAGTCCACCGCGGCCAGCCGCTCGCCGTCGGTGACGAAGGTCGGGCCGATGTCGCGCATCCAGGCGTCGTCCAGGTCGCGCTCCACCAGCTCGACATCCGGCCCGAGCAGCGCACGGGCCTCCGCGGACTGGCCGGGGCCTGTCACCATCGTCACCGGCTCGAAGCGGCGGACCGCCCGCGCCACCGCGGCCCACGCCTCGCGCGCCTGCGCCAGGCCGGCCTCGTCGTCGAAGGTGGGGTTGGGCCCGGGCCAGGCCATCCAGGTGCGCTCGTGCGGGGCCCACTCGGGCGGCATACGGAACATGGGCGGGTCCTCCGGGAGATCGGTCTGACGCGGATCGAAGGCTGAGCGGTGACAGGCTGCGGGTTGAGACAGGAAGGACGGGATCAGAGGAAGTACAGGCGGTTGAGCGAGACCGACTCCGCGGCCTCCGACTCCAGCGGGTCGCCGTCGAGTGTGACGAGACCTGTGCGCTGGTTCACATCCACCTGTCCCGTACGGGAGTTGAGACGCAGGTCGGCCGGGCCGATGCCCCGGGTGCCGCGCACGGCGACGCGCCGCCGGCGGGTCGGCATGTGGTCGCTGCCCAGGTCTATGGCGGCCTGCGCCACGAAGGCCACGCCGAGGTCCGCCGCCGTCGCCCCGTAGGAGCCGAACTGCGGTCCGAGGATCAGCGGCTGGCAGGTGTCGGTCGCGGCGTTCGGGTCGCCGGTCACGCCGTACGCCGGGAAACCCGACTTCAGGACGAGCTGCGGCTTCGCGCCGAAGGAGTCGGGCCGCCACAGCACGATGTCCGCGAGCTTGCCGGTCTCGATGGAGCCGATCTCGTGGGCGAGGCCGTGGGCGATGGCCGGGTTGATGGTCAGCTTCGCCATGTACCGCAGGACGCGGGCGTTGTCGTCGTCGCCCTCCGCGCCGCGCTCGGCCTTCATCTTCCCGGCCATCGCGAAGGTCCGGCGCACGGTCTCGCCCGCGCGCCCCATGCCCTGCGCGTCCGACGAGGTGATCCCGATGGCGCCCAGGTCGTGCAGGACGTCCTCGGCCCCCATCGTCCCGGCGCGGATCCGGTCGCGGGCCATGGCCGCGTCGCCCGGCAGATCGGTCTTCAGGTCGTGTACGGAGACGATCATCCCGTAGTGCTCGGCGACCGCGTCCCGGCCGAACGGCAGCGTCGGGTTGGTGGACGAGCCGATGACGTTGGGGACCCCGGCCATCTTCAGCACGTTCGGCACATGGCCGCCGCCGCACCCCTCGATGTGGAAGGCGTGGATCGTACGGCCCTCCAGCACGCTCAGGGTGTCCTCGACGGACAGGCACTCGTTCAGGCCGTCGCTGTGCAGGGCGACCTGGACGTCGTACTCCTCCGCGACGCGCAGCGCGGTGTCCAGGGCGCGGGTGTGCGCGCCCATGTCCTCGTGCACCTTGAAGCCGGACGCGCCGCCCTCGGCGAGCGCCTCCACCAGGGGTGCCGGGTCGGACGACGAACCGCGGGCCAGGAAGCCGATGTTGACCGGCCAGGCGTCGAAGGCGTTGAACGCGTGGCGCAGCGCCCAGGGCGAGTTGACGCCGACGCCCCAGACCGGGCCGAACTCCTGGCCGATGATGGTCGTCACGCCGGAGGCGAGCGAGGCCTCCATGATGCGCGGCGAGAGCAGATGGACGTGCGCGTCGACGGCTCCGGCGGTGGCGATCAGCCCCTCGCCCGAGACGATCGAGGTGCCGGTGCCGACGACGACATCGACCCCGTCGAGGGTGTCGGGGTTGCCGGCCCGGCCGATCGCCGCGATCCGGCCCTCCCGGATACCGATGGAGACCTTGCGGATGCCCAGCACCGCGTCGATCACCAGCACATTGCTGATCACGACATCGCAGGTGTCGCGTACGGCGGCGGCCTTGAGGTGCAGTCCGTCGCGGGCGGTCTTGCCGAATCCGGCCAGGAACTCGTCGCCGGGCCGCTGCGCGTCGGACTCGACCCGGACGGTCAGCCCGGAGTCACCGAGGCGGACCCGGTCACCGGCGCGGGGTCCGTGCACGGCTGCGTACTCACTCATCGTTCGGCTCCTGTCGTCCGGCACCCAGATATCCGCAGGCCGCCGCGCGCCGCAGGGCCTCTTCCTTCGCGCCGGGCGCGTCCAGCTCCCCGTCGACCAGCCCCGCGAACCCGATCGCGATCCGGTCGCCGCCGATCGCGATCAGCTCCACATCGGCGCTCTCGCCGGGCCCGAACCGCACGGACGAGCCCGCGGGCACACACAGCCGCCTGCCGTAGGCGGCGGCGCGGTCGAAGTCCAGCCGGGGGTTGGCCTCGAAGAAGTGGAAGTGCGAGGTGACGCTGACCGGCACGGACGCGGTGTTGTGCACGGTCAGCGTCACCTCGGGGACGGGGTCCTGGTAGCCGGGCCCGGACAGTACGGCGCCGGGCGCGTCATCGCCCAGCGAGCCGCCGCCGATGGGGTCGGTGACCACGGCGAGCCGCGATCCGTCGTCGAAGACGGCCTCGACATTCACCTCGGCGACGACATCGGCGACCCCGGGCAGCACATCGCCGGGGCCGAGCACCGAGCGCGCCGCCTCGATCGCCTCGGCGAGGCGCCGCCCGTCACGGGCCGCCTCGCAGACCGTGTCGGCGATCAGCGCGGTCGCCTCGGGGACATTGAGCAGCAGCCCGCGCGCCCGGCGCGCCCGCGCCAGCTCCGCGGCGCCGAACAGCAACAGCCGGTCGCGCTCTGTCGGGGTCAGTCTCACGCCCACTCGCTTCCATTGGTCGTCGGAACGTCCGATTGCCCATCACTCATCGTTTAGAGCGTCACTCTAACTTCAAACAACGGTTATAGAAAGAACAGAAACCATTGACATGCCAAACCGGAAGACATCAGATTGAGCGGCACTCAAAAAGACGAGCGGAGAGGTACCTCGTGCCGATCGAACAGCGCGGAGTCGACACCATCCCGGACGCGGAGCGCACCAGCGGTCCGCGCGATCTCATCAGCATCCTGCTGGGGTCCAACCTCTGCCTGGGAGTGATCATTTTCGGCTGGCTGCCGGTCTCCTTCGGCCTCGGCCTGTGGCCGTCCGTCACCTCCGTCGTCTCCGGCACGGTCGTGGGCACACTCCTCACCGCACCGCTCGCCCTGGTCTCGCTGCGGACCGGCACCAACCTCTCCACATCGAGCGGCGCCCAGTTCGGCGTGCGCGGCCGGCTCATCGGCTCGATCGTCGGCCTGCTGCTCTCGCTCGGTTACACGGCGCTGACCCTCTGGACCGGTGGCGACGTGATGATCGGGGCCCTGTCCCGGCTGACCGGGCTGCCGGACAGCGGCCTGATGCACGCCGTCGTCTACGCACTCCTCGCCGCCCTCACCGTCACCGGCGCGGTGTACGGATACCGGATCCTGCTGCGCCTCAGCAAGGCCCTCGCCATCGGTATGACGCTCCTGCTGGTGCTCGGGCTCTTCGCGTACGCCCCCCACTTCACCACCGCGGCCGCCCCGCACACCGGGTATCTGCTCGGCTCCTTCTGGCCCACCTGGTTCCTCTCGGCCGTCGCCGCCGGGCTCAGCGGCCCCATCGCCTTCATCACCCTGCTCGGCGACTACACCCGCTATGTCTCGCCGCGCCGCCACACCTCCCGCGCCGTCCTGACCGCCACCTGCTTCGGTCTGATACTCGGGCTGCTCGTCCCCCAGCTCTTCGGCACGTACACCGCGCTGGCCGCCCGCTCGGCCGTCGACTTCGCGGGCCCGCTGGTCACCGCGTCACCCGGCTGGTACCTGATCCCGCTGCTGCTCGCGGCGTCAGCGGGTTCGGTCGGCAACGCCGGTCTCATGCTCTACTCGATGGGCCTGGACCTGGACGCGATCCTGCCGCGCGCCACGCGTGCGCGGGCGACCCTGGTGGTGGCCGGTGTCGCCACCCTCTTCGTCTTCGTCGGCCACTTCGCCTGGAACGCCCAGTCGGCGATGACCTCGTTCGTACTGCTGCTCACGGCCATCGGCACGCCCTGGGCCGTGATCACCGTCATCGGCTACGTCCGGTGCCGCGGCCAGTACGACTCGGAGGCTCTCCAGGTCTTCAACCGCCGGTCCAGGGGCGGGGTCTACTGGTACCGCTCCGGCTGGAACGTCCGGGCGTCGGTGGCCTGGGCGGCCGGCGCGGCCGTGGGTCTTTGCGCGGTCTCCACCCCGTTCTACGAGGGCCCCCTGCTGCACCTCACCGGCGGAGTGGACTGCAGCTTCCTCTTCTCCGGTGCGGTCGGCGGGCTGGTCTACGCGGCCCTCACCCGGCGCACGGCCGCGGCCGGCAGCCCCGCGGCGGCCCCGGCGGACCCTTCCGAGACCCCTGCCGGAGCGCTCGCGGAGTTGTAGCGTCGTGGCCCATGGAGCGTGAGATACAGGCTTTCGTCCCCGAACCGGGCCGCGCCGAACGGATCGCGGCCGAGACCGCGGCAGTCACAGCCCGCTGGCCCGACCCCGCGCACCGGCCGCCCCTCTTCGGCGTCCCGGTCGGCATCAAGGACATCATCCACGTCAACGCCCTGCCCACCCGGGCGGGTTCGGCCCTCCCGCCCGAGGCCCTGGCCGGACGGCAGGCCACACTCGTCGACCGGCTGCGAGCGGCGGGGGCGGTGATCGCGGGCAAGACGGTGACGGCCGAGTTCGCGGTACTGGCCCCCGGGCCGACCCGTAACCCGCGCAACCCCGCGCACACACCCGGCGGATCGAGCAGCGGCTCGGCTGCGGCGGTCGCGGCCGGGATGGTCCCGCTGGCCGTGGGGACCCAGACGGTCGGCTCGGTGATCCGCCCGGCGGCGTACTGCGGGGTGGCGGCCTTCAAACCGACGTACGGGCGCATACCGGTGGACGGCGTCATCGCGAACGCCCCGAGCTTCGACACCGTCGGCCTCTTCGCGGCGGACGTGGCCGGGCTGCTGCCCGCGGTCGCGGTGGTCTGCGACAACTGGCACCCGTACGGGCCGCCCGCGGGCGCGGAGGGCCGGTCGCCCGGTCTGCCGGTGCTCGCGGTCCCCGAAGGCCCGTATCTGGAGTGCGCGGAACCGGAGGCACTCGATGTCTTCGCGACCCGGGTGGAACGGCTGCGCGCGGCCGGGTTCACCGTGCGGCGCATCCCGGTGATGGCCGACTTCGAGCAGGTCAGGGCCCAGCTCTTCACGATGAACCGCTACGAGGTGGCCCGTACCCATGCGGAGTGGTTCGCGGAGTACGGCGCGCTCTACCGGCCCGAGACGGTACGGGCGATCCGGGAGGGCCAGGGCATCACGGAGGTGGAGTACGCGCGGGCGCAGCGGGAACGGGTCGCGTTCCGGGACCGGATGGCGGCGGCGATGGCCGGCACCGACCTGTGGATCACACCGTCGGCGACCGGCCCGGCCCCGGTGGGGCTGACCACGACGGGCAGCTCCGTCATGTGCCTCCCCTGGAGCAACGCGGGACTGCCGTCCCTGACACTCCCGGCGGGACACGCGGGGAACGGCCTGCCGCTGGGGCTCCAGTGCGTAGGAGCGGCGGGGGACGACGAACGGGTGCTGGCCTGGGGGGCGTTGATCGAGACGGCGCTCGGGGAGGAGTGACCTCTGGCCTCAGACGCCGGAGGAGCTTGAACAAGCTCCTCCGGCGTCTGAGGAGCGGGGTCCGGGGCCCCGGGAAAGGGACGGACCTCAGCCCAGCGGGTGCATCCACCCGTGCTGGTCCTCGCCGACCCCCCGCTGGATGTCGAGCAGCGCGGCCCGCAGTGCCAGCGTGACCTCACCGGGCGTACCGTCCCCCTGCGTCCACTCACCGCTTGCCGACTTCACGGTGCCGACGGGGGTGATGACCGCCGCGGTGCCGCAGGCGAAGACCTCGGTGAGCGAGCCGTTCTCCGTGTCGCGGCGCCACTGGTCGATGGAGACCCGGCCCTCCTCGGCGTCGTAGCCGAGGTCGCGGGCGACGGAGAGCAGCGAGTCGCGGGTGACGCCCGCCAGCAGCGAGCCGGTGAGCTGCGGCGTGACGATCTTCGGCTTGCGGCCGTCCCCGCCCCCGTACACGAAGCACAGGTTCATACCGCCCAGTTCCTCGACCCACTTGTGCTCGACGGCGTCGAGGTAAGCGACCTGGTCGCAGCCCTGGCGGGCTGCCTCGGCCTGGGCCAGCAGGGACGCGGCGTAGTTTCCGCCGGTCTTGGCCTCGCCCATGCCGCCGGGCACGGCGCGCACCCGGTCCTCGGACAGCCAGATCGAGACCGGCTTGACGCCGCCCTCGAAGTAGGCGCCGGCCGGCGAGGCGATCACGATGAAGAGGTACTCGTTGGCGGGCTTCACGCCCAGACCGACCTCGGTGGCGATCATGAACGGACGCAGATAGAGGGACTCCTCGCCGCCGTGCGCCGGAACCCATGCCTTGTCCTGCTGGACCAGCGCGTCACATGCGGCGAGGAAGGTCTCGACCGGCAGCTCGGCCATGGCAAGGCGGCGGGCGGAGAGCTGGAAGCGCTTGGCGTTGGCCTCCGGGCGGAAGGTGGCGACCGATCCGTCGGGCTGGCGGTACGCCTTGAGCCCCTCGAAGATCTCCTGCCCGTAGTGCAGGGTCATGTTCGCCGGGTCCAGGGAGAGCGGCGCGTACGGGACGAGCTGCGCGTCGTGCCAGCCCCGCCCTTCCGTCCACTTGATGGTCACCATGTGGTCGGTGAAATGGCGGCCGAATCCGGGGCGGGCCAGCAGCGCCTCCCGCTCCGCGTCGGACAACGGGTTGGAAGAGGGCTTGAGCTCGATCGGGAGCGTCGTCATGAGAGGTATGTCCTTCACCGGTTGTTTGTGACGGACCGCGCTCACGCCACTACTAGGACGTCCGAGCTTCCCCACATACCGCGGCCCCACGTCCGATTATCGCTCGTGGGTGGCCGCGGATGAAAGGCGTGAATGCGGTCCAGGATTCGATGGTCGCACCCGGGGACCGCAAAACACAGCCGCCGGGTGTCTGAGAGACCCGGCGGCTGTGGTGTATCAGTCGACGGGTCAGCCCGCTACTCGTACCGCGAGCGCGTCGCCGATCTGGTCGGTCGTACGCGGCTCCGTACCGCGCTCCGCCAGGTCCGCGGAGACCGCGTCCTCGATGCGGGCGGCCTCCGGCTCGTGGCCGAGGTGGCGCAGCAGGAGGGCGACGGAGAGGATCGTGGCCGTCGGGTCGGCCTTGCCGGTGCCCGCGATGTCGGGCGCCGAACCGTGCACCGGCTCGAACATCGACGGGAAGGTGCCCGTCGGGTTGATGTTGCCGGAGGCCGCCAGGCCGATGCCGCCGGTCACGGCAGCGGCGAGGTCGGTCAGGATGTCGCCGAAGAGGTTGTCGGTGACGATGACGTCGAAGCGCTCGGGCTGCGTGACGAAGAAGATCGTCGCGGCGTCGACGTGCAGGTAGTCGGTGGTGACGTCCGGAAACTCCTGGCCCACCTTGTCGAAGATGTTCTTCCACATGTGGCCGGCGTAGACGAGGACGTTGTTCTTGTGCACCAGCGTCAGCTTCTTGCGCGGGCGCGCCTGGGCCCGGGCGAACGCGTCGCGGACGACCCGCTCGACACCGTACGCCGTGTTCACGCTGACCTCGGTCGCGATCTCGGCGGGCGTGCCGGTGCGGAGGCTGCCGCCGTTGCCGGTGTACGGACCCTCGGTGCCCTCACGGACGACGATGAAGTCGATGTCCGGGCGGCCGGCGAGCGGGGTGGCCGTGTTCGGGAACAGCTTCGAGGGGCGGAGGTTGACGAAGTGGTCGAAGGCGAAGCGGAGCTTGAGCAGCAGACCGCGCTCCAGGACACCCGACGGCACGGAGGGGTCACCGATCGCGCCGAGCAGGATCGCGTCGTGGCGCTTCAGCGACTCCAGTTCGGCGTCCGGGAGGGTCTCACCGGTGCGGTGCCAGCGCTGGGCGCCGAGGTCGTACTCCTCGGTCTCCAGCTTCACATCCTGAGGAAGGACCGCGTTCAGGACCTTGAGGCCCTGGGCCACGACTTCCTGGCCGATACCGTCACCGGGGATCACTGCGAGATTGAGGCTGCGAGACATGACGGCACCCTACTGCGCGTCCCAGGGGATGACATGTGGTGTCCATTATCCGGACACGTGATCTGCTGTACGGGCACCGTTCACCCGTACGGCAGGAGCGCGTCAGGCCGACGGGGCACCTTGTCGGCCATGGACACACCTCGCTTCGGTATCCCCGAGAAGCTCGCCGGCCGGATGAGTATGGCCGAGCAGCACGAGTACCTCCGCACCCGGCTCAGCCGTCGCGGGGTGCTCCGTACGACCGCGGCAGGCGCCGCTGTCACCGTAGCCGGAGCCGGCACCGCGCTGGGCACGCAGGCCGCTTACGCGGCGCCCGCGCCCGCGCACCACCCCGCTCACCCGACGCCGGCCGTCGACGGCTCGCTGGTCGCTCCGTTCGGCAGGCACCTCGCCTACGGCGCGGACCCCAGGACGCAGATGCGGGTCTCCTGGCAGGTCCCGTTCGCGGTGAAGCGGCCGTACATCCGGATCGGCACCTCGCCGTCGGACCTGAGCCGGAAGATCGGCGCCGAGGTGCGGCACCTGACGACGCCCAGCCTGAACGGCGGCAAAATCGCCGCAGCCGAGCAGTTCTACGTGCACGCCGGACTCGACCGGCTGCGGGCGGGGACGACGTACTACTACGGCGTCGGGCACGACGGCTTCGACCCGGCCGACCCCCGCAACCTGGGCACCCTCGGCACCTTCCGCACCGCCCCGTCCCGCGCCGAGTCCTTCACCTTCACGGCCTTCGGCGACCAGGGCGTCAGCTACCACGCGCTCGGCAACGACCAGCTGATCCTGGGCCAGAACCCGGCGTTCCACCTGCACGCGGGTGACATCTGCTACGCGGACCCGTCGGGCTCGGGCCAGGAGACGGACACCTACGACGCGCGCACCTGGGACCAGTTCCTGGCGCAGACGGAGACCGTCGCGAAGTCGGTGCCGTGGATGGTGACCACCGGCAACCACGACATGGAGGCCTGGTACTCCCCCGACGGCTACGGCGGCCAGAACGCCCGCTGGACGCTGCCGGACAACGGCCCCGACCCGGTCAACCAGCCCGGTGTGTACTCGTTCGTGCACGGGAATGTCGGGGTCGTGGCGCTGGACGCCAATGACGTCTCGTACGAGATCCCCGCCAACTACGGCATCAGCGGCGGCAAGCAGACCCGCTGGCTGGACCGGCGCCTGGGCGAGCTGCGTGCGAACCGCGACGTCGACTTCGTCGTGATCTTCTTCCACCACTGCGCGTTCTCGACGACGAACTCGCACGCGTCGGAGGGCGGGGTGCGCGAGGAGTGGGTGCCGCTCTTCGAGAAGCACCAGGTGGACCTGGTCATCAACGGCCACAACCACGTGTACGAGCGCACGGACGCGATCCTGCGGAACAAGGTGGCGCGCAAGGTGCCGGCCGGCGAGCGGACGGACCCGACGCGGGACGGCATCGTGTACGTGACCGCGGGCGGTGCGGGCAAGTCGCTGTACGACTTCCCGGCGCCCGACAGCTACGAAGGACACCTCCACGAGCAGGAGAGCGTGCCCACCTACCACTGGGTCAAGGGCGGCGGGAAGGCGACCGAGACCGTGGAGTGGTCACGGGTGCGCTACACCGGCTACTCGTTCCTCGCGGTGGAGGTGACGACCGGCCCGCGGGCGGCGCTGAAGGTCAGCGCGCTCGCCGAATCGGGCGAGCGTATCGACCACTTCGAGATCCGCCGCGGCCACTGACGCCGTACCCCATACCTCTTCACGACCGCCCTGTGCCGTACGGCGCGGGGCGGTTGTGCGCGTGCGTGCTGGTGAGGAGGGCGAGGGCGGGCGGGTCAGTGCCCGGTGGAGCCGCCGTTGTCGCGGCGGTCGAGTGCGCGCTGGAGGGCGGCTGCCGCGTTCTTGCGGTCGGACTCGCCCGAACGTGCTGCGCGGGCGGTGTGACGGACGCGGCGGACTGTCGTCTCGGCCATGGGGATCGACTCCTTGAAGCAAGGGGGATATCGATGCGCCGGAGGGGCGGGGAGTCGGCGCCGCAGGGGTTACCTGCCTCAGGGCGCTGCTCACGACCGCCAGTCGCTGGGTCGAGCGAGACGTTCGGCTCCTCTCAAACTAAGGGAGCCGGGCTGGTCTGTCTGCACAATTACTCGGACTTCCTACTATCTGAGACGCGATCATGAATCGGCCTCACCACCCAGGTCGCATCCTGCCTAGGTGGTGAGGCACTGTCGGTATGACCGCAGACCGCAGATCCAGCTGGATCGCCGCACCGATCAGCGGCTGATTCGGCCGGCGGCGCGTGAGACGTGACGTCATCAGGGGCGTTGCGGGCCGAGGTCAGCGGTTGACGGCCTGAATCTCCTGAACGGTGACGGGCTGGTCATCGCCGTACGCACCGTCGGGAAGGGTCCCTCCCGCACCGCCGGTCCCTGTCCAGCTGATCTTCCAGGTGGCAGTGGACCGCAGATCGAAGGTGCCACCCCCGGAAGACCGCTGGTAGACGACGCCGCAGGGCGGGGTCCGATCGGCCTTGCCCGGCGCGAACGGCTCACCGATGGAACCGTGGCTGATGGCACACCGACCGGACGCCGGGAGCACCTGGGCGTCGTCGGTACCGGGGTCCAGGCTGAGCGAGTCCGCCGTGGCCGTGGTCGTCGCCTCGGCATGAAAACCGCCGACGTCGAGTGAGGCGGTGACGGAAACGGGTTTGAAATCGGCCTTGTCCAGCCATGCCCAGGTCGGCAGATTGACCTTGCTGGCACCGGCCGGAGCGAGACTGACCCTGGTCCCGGGGACCTGCATCTGCTGATAGGCGAGCCCGGCGAGCGTCTCGGGCTTGATGGCCTCGGGAACGTCGGGGGTCTCACCGTTCTTGACCCAGAACGGGTCCTTGTCACACTTCATCTGATCGGCAAGTGAGGCGTCGTCGTTGAACTGGGGCCCCCACCACATCCCCTCTTTCTCCTTGTCGATGTTGTAGTTGTCGCCGGCGTACTTCTGGTTCTGGTGCGAGATGTCCCCGCGGACATCATTGGGCAGATCCGGGTCGTGGACGGCCGAGACATAGACGCCCTGCCGGAACTGCTGGAACTCAGTGGCGGACCACTCCGGGGCATACCAGCACGCGGGCGGCGTCCAGTTGGAGTCGGTGGAGGCCATCGGACCGGAGCGGCCTCCGGCACTGCCGGACGAGCGGTACTTGATGGATACCTGGGAGGCGATGGTCCGGTTGGGTTTCTTGGTGCCTTGGGCTCCGCTGATGGTGTCTTCCGCGTGGGCCGGCGCGGCGACTGTCCACAGCAGCGAGCAACTGATGGCCGAAACCAGGACCGGCTTGCGTATCACCTTCACATGCACTGAGCGGCCTCCGCTTGCACCTTGATCTCCTTGGCGCGCCAGAGGCCATTGACGCCGTCCGCAGCACTCATGCCGATCTGCCAGAAGTAGAAGTCCTTGACGCTCTTGGTGGTCCGGGTGACGTCACCACTCTTGACGTTCTTGCTGTAGAGCTTCGAACCGTCACTGCAGAAGGTGACAACGGCAGTCTTCTTGCCGTCTACCGACTGCACCTTGGGCTCGTAGTACTTCCTCTCGCCGGTGACGGTCATTCCCGCCTCAACATGCTGGGCGATCTGGTCCCGCGCGTACTCCTGGGCGGGACTCTGGAATTCGGAGTAGAACTTGTACGCAGCGTCGTTCTTGTCCTGCTTGACGATTCCGTGCTCGATGGCACGAATGAAATTCTCCGCATCGCCCAAGGCCGCGGCCTGGTCCGGATCCGACAGATGAGACACGGGGAAAACGAACTTGACGTCTCCAGGAAGCCTCACATCCGGCCTGTCGATACCAGGCGCCTTGCTCGTCGCAGGTTCGCTCGGCGCCGCGGTCTTCTTCGCTCCCCCGCCGTCCGCGCCGGCGATCTTGTCGTTGCCCGAGCCCTTGTCCCCACCCCCGCATCCCGTCAGCAACAGGGCAGCGGCCGCCGCGAAGGACACGGCGGCGGGCAGGACGCGACTGCGGTTCACTGGTAACTCCCGGTGAGGCGAGGGTTCTTTGAGTCAAGGGATCGTACTAGCACCGGCCACGCAGCCGTTCAGCCCATCCGCCCGGCGAGAATCCGCCGCTCGGTGTCGGCCTCGGCCTCCGTGACCTCCTTGGGGTGCGAGGCGCGCTGGCGCTGCACATCCGCGAGGAAGTCATGCGCCTGCTTGGACAGGTCGGTGTTGGCACCGTGCAGATCACTCCCCCAGGCCCGGGCGTTCTTCCCGACCCAGACCTCCCCCTGGCCACTGGCCATCTGCTTGTCGGCCGCCTTGAGGGCATCCGCCACGGAGGCGATGTCATTGGACACCTCCTTGCAGAGAGCGTCCAGCTCCTGCCAGATGGGGCTGGGGACCTTCTTTTCCGACTTGTCAGCCATCAAAATCTCCTAGTGATGCCGGGGCTCCAGCACGCCCCACTAGGGAGCATCCGGATCAGGGAAACCTGTAGGGACAGGGGAAGTCGATGCGTCCTTCGGGTCATATTTGTCGCTCGACTGACTGCCGTAGTCATGCAGGAGTTCCTTCTTTGCATTCCCGACGGGGATGCATTCACTTCGAGTCCAGAGTGAAGCCCTGGGCCCCTGACCGGCTTCCCCCTTGAGCGGTACGATCACGAGCGTAACGCCGTGCACTGTGGAAGAATAAGCTTTCTTGCCCGACGATCGAAGATCCCAACCCGCTGCACTCAGTTTACTTTTGAGTGAAGCCAGGAACTCCGCATCGCTTTCTTTCTCATCCCCCTCGATGATCGGGGCGTAAATTTCATACATGCTTGAGTTCTTGGCATTTCGATCCGTGCATTCAGTGAACCGGCCGAACGCCACCTGCCCCGTCGCACCGCTTGCGCGGTAGATTTTCCAATAAGACTGAGCTACGGGCCGACGGGCCCGTTCTGCCGCTTTCTTGCCGTCCGCAGCACTCGTAGCATCTCCCCCGCACGCACCGAGAAGCGATACGAGCGCAGCGACGGAAACGCAGATAAGACCATTCCGCTTCATCATTACGACGCTCCGGTGAGGCGAGCGACCTCAAGTTGATTGTAAGTTTCTTCGGACGTATTGGCGACGGTCTTGTCATTCAGCCAGGCATTGTAGGCAAGTTTCTGACTCGGGGACGCGTCGCTGACCAGCCCCCCATCATCGTCAAGGAATTTCTTTCCGTCACAGTACTGATCGGCGTACTGCCCCGGGTTGCCCAAGTTGTGATTCTTCTTGAACTGCGTCTTGACAGCCGCTGTGTACTCGTCACGCCAGCCCTTGTACGGAGCCTTGTCCTTCTTCTTGTCCGCCTCATCCGGGTCGACGTTTCCGATGAACACTGACAATGCGTAATTGACAGCCGCTTTTGAGATATTGGCGGCGGCCTCATTCGGCGCGAACGCGACTTCGATTCCCGCACCGGTCACAGCAGTCATCTGTCCCTGGATTGTGGAATTCCACTTATCGGCCTTGGCTGAGTCCTCCGCCTGCATCTGGCCAAAGACTTTCTTCGCCTCGGCGCCAAAGATCCCGTCGAGCATTCCCTTGGTCCGGGTCGCCTGAGCATTGTCCGGATTATTGTCCAGAACGTACTGCCCCTGCTGGCTACTCATCGCCATCATCGTGGTGGTGGCCTCCGGGTTTCGCATGGCCTCGTCGATGAAAGCCCGCAAATCATCCTCCGGAACAGAGACATGCCCCGCTCCCGGGTCCGCCGGGGCCGGATCCGTCAAGATGCTCTGCACGTCGTCCCAGTGATACGTGACAATGTCACCGAACGCCTTCTGGATCTCCGAATGAGTATGTTCGTCCGAGTGCTCGGAGTAGTACTTGATCAACTTCTCCGAGTTGTCGGCTGCCACATTCGCGTCCGCGCCCTGCCCATCCAGCGTCCCCGCCCTGATGACACCGGCAAACGCCTTCGCCTGGAAGTCGGGCATCCCTCCGTGGTGATCCGAGTCGTCTTTCATCCAACCCGGGATGCGGTCCATGTTTTCGTGGAGGAACTTGGTCGCGGCCGCGGGCTCCTCACCCATCGCCTCCCAGACCTTCTCCCCGTACATGTAGTTGCCCGGGTTGAGACACTGCTTGCCGAGGTTCGCCACCACGTCCGACGGGAAGGTGGCGTGTCCGACGAGTCCCGACAGGTGCTGGAGGTCCTCGTCGCCGTTCTCGTCCTTGAACGTGGTCCCGTTCCGCATGGCCGTGGCCACAGTCGTAGCAAGGACGGATATCCCGGCGTCCGGGTTACCCGGGTCGTACATCGCCGGGCCGTCCTGCAGTTGGTAGAGCGCGGTGTCGCCGAGCTCAGCCATCGCGGCCTTGCAGTAGTCCGGATCCGTCTCGTTGGCCGCAAGCATCTTCATGTACTCGTCGAGGCCGATGTCACCGTCTTTATAAGCCTTGGCGTCCTTCTTCGCGGCCTTCTGCGCGGCAGCCTGAGTCGTGTACTTGCCGAGGTCGCCGGCCCCCGAGGTGACCATCCCGCTGATACCGAGATCCTTGTCCAGCTTCTCCTCGTCCATCGCCAGGCTCTGGCGGCGCCGGAGCATGGGCAGTTCACCGTGGGCCCAGCTGAGGTGGCCGGTCATCTTCGTCAGGCGGGTCGTGTCCATCTGGAGGCGACGTGCGTGGCTCATCCAGCTGTTGATGTGCGTCGGCCCCGCCCCGGCACCGTCCCCGGAGTTGGTGTTGATCGACTTGATGAGGTCACCGAGTCTGTCCGGGTTGATGCCCTGGAAATCCTTACCGGCATCCGGATCCATCTACGTCCCCCTGAGTCGATGACCAAGCAAGTGAAGTTGTCGCGAGGCGTGCGCGCAGCAGCTGCGGGCAGCACAGAGCACCTCCCCGATCCTGGGGACGCTATCTGTCGTGTCCATGGTTTCGCCAGTGCCAACGCTGTTCACGCCGGCCGGCCCGCGTACCAGAACGCCCCGGCTCGCCCCGACTTCGCATAGATGTCGGAGCAAATCCGGGGCGCCCTCAGGACCCGTCCCGACGGGACTACCGCACCCTGGCGCCGTTCCTGCGGCGCAGGGCGAATACCAGGCCCCCGCCCAGTGCCACCGCCGCCGCGGCCGCGCCCGTGATCAGCGGGGTGTTGCTGGAGCCGGTCGACGCCATGGTGCCGGTCGCGTCGCCGCCCGTCGTGGACGCGGCGCCCGTGGAGCCCGTGCCGCCGGTGGACTGGGCGTGGGTGCCGCCCGACGTACCCGTGGAGCCGGTGCCCGAACCGCCGGTCGTGCCCGCAGTCGAACCGCCCGTCGACGAGCCGCCGTTGGAGCCGCCCGACGAGGCGGATCCGGAGCCGGAACTCGTACCCGTACCGGAGTCCGACCCCGTGACGTCTATGACGAGCTTCGCCTTGTCGTTCGCGGGGTTCTTGTCGAAGACCGGGTGGATGTCGTACGCCGAGGTGGCCTTGACCTCGCTCGATGTGTCCTTCGCGCCCTTCTCGATCTTCAGGACGAACTTGTACGCCTGGAGCGACCCCACCTCGTAGATGTGGTCGGGCGGCAGGCAGACGTACTTCCGCTTTCCGGGCGCGGAAGGTCCGCTCGGGCCGTCGATCGCGAAGGGCTGGCAGTCCTTCGGGACCTCGACGGCCGTCGTGCCCTTGGGGATGTCGACCATCACCGCGGGCTGGTCGTCACTGGTGTTGTCGTCGATCCAGCCCGGGCCGTCGTTGCGCAGGCCCGCGGTGACCGTGACCTTGTCCCCCGGCTTGCCCTTCGCGGTGTCGCCGACCGCGGCGAGGTCCGCCGTGCTGTCCGCGGTGACGGGCAGCGAGCGGTAGCTGAGGGCGGTCGACCCGGACGCAGGGTCGCCGCCTGTGGTGCCCGTGCCGTACTCCACGTTCTCCATCAGCGCCTTGGGCAGCACCTTGAAGTTGATGGGCGCGGTGAAGTGCTCGCCGGGGCCGAGGACTTTGTCGAAGTGGCAGAGCGCCACGGAGACCTGGTCACTGTCGGTGGAGTACGTACAGCCCGCGGCGTGTTCGGGGAAGGCCAGGCCACGCGTGATCCGCAGCCGCATCGTGACGCCGTCGGCGGGTGCGTCGCCCTGGTTGGTGAAGGTCAGGGCGTCCGTCCGGACCTCGCCCGGCTTCCACGGATCGCTGGACAGCTCGGACACCACGAGGGCCGGGGCCGCCGCGTCATCGGCATGTGCCTGGACGGCCGGCGCGAGGGCTGCGGCGAGCAGGGCCGCCGCCACGGCGGACACGGAGCTGATGCGGTGGCGCAAAGTGATTCTCCTGTATGGGGTCGTGAACGCGTATCAGCCCTTTGATGCTCGAATGACGAGAGAGGTTGTCCGCATCCACCGGACCATCACCACATGGACACAACTCCGTCATCGTCCCGCGCTCACTCGCGCGCACCCTCACACGGGCTCACACCGGGACGATCTCGATGCCGTCCGGTACCCCGTCGAGGGTGCGCACCACCCCCGTGCTCACCTGGAGCGTCGTGAGGTGCGGGAAGGCGCTCAGCCATTCGAGGCCCACCCCCAGGTCGTACGCGAGCCACAGCCTGGTCAGCCGCTCGGCGACGATCCCGTCGAGCAGCTGGTCCGGTGTGAACATCCCGGAAATCAGCACCCGCGACCGCCCGCCCAGCCGGCGCAGCGCGTGCAGCTCGGACATGTCCGACACCGGGAAGTCCAGTCCGTCCTCGCCGAGATGGGCGATGATCTCGTCCGCGTAGGTGTCGGTGTCATAGCGCCGCCAGGCACCCGCGAGCTGGGAGCGCACGGCCCAGGACGAGCGGTCCCGCATCCGGACCAGATACCCGATCGCCCGGTCGTCGGCCACCGATGTGGCGGTGACCGCGAGCCGGTGTGCCTCGTCGTCGGAGACCGTGGCGGGGTCCGGCAGCATCTCCAGGACGATCGGCCCGATCCAGCCGAGCGCGCGGGCGCCTTCGAGCGTGGTCGGCCTGGCCAGGTCCCGGGTGTAGCGGTGCACCCTGGCACGTACGGCGGGATCGAGTTCCGTCGCGTTTTCGAGACTGGCCGCGGCGAGCAGTTTGCGGTGCCGGGACTCCACCGGGCGCGCGCCCTTGCGTGCGGCGACCAGTCCGTCCAGCAGGTACGCGCACTCGTCGGGCCTGGCCAGGGCGACCGCCATCCGGACCACCTCCTCCCAGTCGTCCTGGTGGGCGTGGTTGATCAGGAAGTCGAAGTCATGCCGTTCCACGGCGGCGCGGGCGCTCAGATAGTCCTGGAACGTCCGGTGCACGAAGTCCACCGAGCCGTGCGTGGGTTCGCGCAGCAGGCCCGTCCGGTTGAGCAGATGGCGGTAGATCTCCTCGGGTCCGCCCTGTTCCGCCGCGTGCGGGATGGACGGCAGATACTGGGCGAGGGTGTCCACCGCGACCGGACGGTCCATCTCCGAACGGCCGTTGACGAGCATCCAGTGGGCGAGCTTCTGGAGCAGCTGGACCTTCGGTTCCTGGGTGAGGTCGATGCCGTCGGTGGGGTGCATGTCGCGTTCGCGGTCGCGCCGTTCGAGCAGCATGGACAGGGCCGCGTCGTACAGCGCCTTGCGGCCGCGCGGCAGATAGCCCCGGCGGTCCCGGTGCAGGGCGCAGATCAGCCCGCACATCAGCGGGTTGGTGGCGAGCCGGCCCAGGTCGCGGTTGAGCCGGACCGCTCCCAGCAGGGTCTGCTCGTAGTGTTCGAGCCGGTCGAGATCGGTGGCCCCCTCCCGCGCCGCCCGGTGCCAGCGCTGGATGAACGCGGCGACGCCCTCGCGGCTGAGCGGCGAGAGCATCAGCTCGGTGAAGCCCTCGGAGGCGAGCCAGTTCTCCCGCACGGCGGAGGGCCGCGAGGTCAGCAGCCAGACATTGCCGGGGTAGAGGGCGAGCAGCCGGCGCAGTTCGTGGCGGAGCTGCTCGCGGTCCGCCTCGGACGACTCGTCTATGCCGTCGACGAGGAGCAGCGCCCGCCCGTCGGACATGACACGGTCGGCCCAGCCCGCCGGCTGGGAGCCCGCGCGGGGATAGCGGGCGGCGGACAGAAAGTCGTCGGGGACCGGGAATCCGCCCTCGCCGAACCGCCGTACGGGCAGTACGAAGGGCACCCGGCCGCGCAGCCCGTCGAGCTTCGCGGGCAGGGCGTCGCGCGCGATCGCCACCGCGAGCCACTGCACGAGCGTGGTCTTCCCGGAACCGGCCACCCCGCGCAACAGCACCCGGTCCCGGCCGGACAGCGCCTGCTCGGCCGGGAGCGCGGGCTGCGGCGGCGCGGCCCCGGTGACGCCGAACTCCGCCTCCAGGCTGAGGTAGGCGGTGTCCAGCGGCCAGCTGTCCGGCGAGTGGGCGAGCTCGATCCCGAAGATGGTGAGGTGGTTGTGGCCCGCGATGAGGTCCTGCGCGTACCGCTCCTCGAACGCGGCGTCCGCACTGGTCCGATCGGGAAAGCGCCGGGCGAGCGCGTCCATCTGCCCGCTGAGAAGGGCCAGTTGGCGGGTCTGTTCCACGAGGGTCGACGCGACGAAGGTGGAGCGCTGGGTGAAGAAGTGCAGAATGTGCAGACAGGCCGTCTCGACCAGCGCCGCGTGGAACCGCTCTCCGTCGGCGGACAGCTGATGGCCGGCCCCCGGTTCGGCGGCGCGGAGCAGTCCCGCGAACTCCCTGGTGCCCAGCCGCACCGCCTGGAGATCGTCGATCTCGATCGCGCCCAGCGCGCCCAGGGTCCGGGAGACCGCGTCCGCGACCGCCTGCTCCTCGTCCGCGGCGATGGGCTGCTCCCCCGGAGCGGCGGACCGCAGCGCCCGTCCGACCAGGGTCTCGGCGAGTCCGGCGAGGTCCCGTTCGTCGAGCGTCCGCTTCTCGCCCCGGAACGAGACCAGGCCGGATATCCGTACGGGGCGGTCGACCACCCCCGCGCCCGGCCCCTCCTGGACGAA
Organism: Streptomyces sp. NBC_00466; assembly: GCF_041433995.1. Classification (NCBI taxonomy): domain Bacteria; kingdom Bacillati; phylum Actinomycetota; class Actinomycetes; order Kitasatosporales; family Streptomycetaceae; genus Streptomyces; species Streptomyces sp. NBC_00466. The sequence goes on from NZ_CP107896.1 coordinate 1,361,412, forward strand.
CAGCTTCTTCACCAGTGGCACGACGACGCTTGAGGCAAGTTTGGTGGCGAGTGTTGCGGGATCCACGGCGTTCTCCCCCTGACTGCGTTGCGCCGGCAGGCCGGCCGGCGCTGGAGGCCTGGCGCCCGGATACGGCGAGCGCGCGCCCCGTGTGAGAGACGTCGTGCGCCCCCCGAACGGTTCACCGTACGCCCCCTGTTGGGGATCACCGGGGTTCCGGACGGGGGCCGCCGGGGGCACCCGCACCACCCCCGCTGCCCGCACCGCCGGGCTCGTCCGTACCGCGGGGAAGCACAGCCGACAGCAGCCCGCCGTGCACCGGATACGCCCGCTCCCGTGGCAGCAGCGCGGCGGCGGCCGTCTCGTCACCGGCCCAGGCCGCGGGGAACCGGCCGTGCGGGCCACCGGAATAACGGCGGCCAGGACATGGATCCGCCCCCTCGCGGCGGGGGGGCCGGGAGGGGGCGGTGTCTCAGGGGGTGGGCCGGGGATCAGCCCTGGTGGGGGTAGGTGTACTCGGTCGGCGGGACCAGGGTCTCCTTGATGGCCCGGGTCAGGGTCCACCGCTGGAGGTTCTGCGGGGCGCCGGCCTTGTCGTTGGTGCCCGATGCGCGGCCGCCGCCGAAGGGCTGCTGGCCGACCACGGCGCCGGTCGACTTGTCGTTGATGTAGAAGTTGCCCGCCGCGTAGCGGAGCTTCTCCATCGTGTGGGCGGCCGCCGCGCGGTCCGCCGCGATGACCGAGCCGGTCAGGGCGTAGTCGGAAGCCGACTCCATCTGCTCCAGCATCGCGTCGTACGAGCCGTCCTGGCTGTCGTCGTAGACGTGGACGGCGAGGATCGGGCCGAAGTACTCGGTCGTGAAGACCTCGTTCGCCGGGTCGGTGCACTCGATGACCGTGGGACGCACGAAGTAACCGACGGAGTCGTCGTAGGTACCGCCCGCGATGACCGTGCAGGTCGGGTCGGCCTTGGCGCGGTCGATCGCAGCCTTGTTCTTCGCGAACGCGCGGTCGTCGATGACGGCGCCCATGAAGTTCGACAGGTCCGTGACGTCACCCATGGTGATCCAGTCGACCTCGGCGGCGAACTCCTCGCGGAAGCCGCTGTTCCAGATCGACGCGGGGATGTACGCACGGGAGGAGGCCGAGCACTTCTGGCCCTGGAACTCGAAGGAGCCACGGGTCAGCGCGGTCTTCAGCACGGCGCGGTCGGCGCTCGGGTGCGCGACCACGAAGTCCTTGCCGCCGGTCTCGCCCACCAGGCGCGGGTAGGTGCGGTACTTGCCGATGTTCTCGCCGACCGTCTTCCACAGGTACTGGAAGGTGGGGGTGGAACCGGTGAAGTGGATGCCCGCGAGGTCGCGGTGGTTCAGCGCGACCTCGGAGACCGCGATGCCGTCGCCCGTCACCAGGTTGATGACACCCTTGGGGAGGCCGGCCTCGGTGAGGAGCTCCATGAGCAGGACGGCCGCGTGCGTCTGCGTCGGGGACGGCTTCCAGACGACCACGTTGCCCATCAGGGCCGGGGCGGTCGGCAGGTTGCCCGCGATGGCCGTGAAGTTGAACGGCGTGATCGCGTAGACGAAGCCTTCGAGCGGCCGGTGGTCCAGCCGGTTCCAGACGCCCGGGGAGTTGGCCGGGGGCTGCTCGGCCAGCAGGTCACGGGCGTACTTGACGTTGAAACGCCAGAAGTCGATCAGCTCACAGGGCGTGTCGATCTCGGCCTGCTGGGCCGTCTTGCCCTGGCCGAGCATGGTCGAGGCGGCGAGCGTCTCGCGCCACGGGCCCGAGAGCAGCTCGGCGGCGCGCAGGATGATCGCGGCGCGGTCGTCGAAGGACATCGCGCGCCAGGCGGGGGCCGCGGCCAGCGCGGCGTCGATCGCGTCCTGGGCGTCGGCCTGCGTGGCGTGCGCACCGGTACCGATGACGGACTGGTGGTTGTGGGGCTGGACGACGGTGAACGGCTCGCCGCCACCCATCCGCTTCGCGCCACCGATGGTCATGTTGAGCTCGATGGGGTTCTCGGCCAGCTCCTTGAGCTTGGCTTCGAGACGCGCGCGCTCCGGGCTGCCCGGGGCGTAGGAGTGGACCGGCTCGTTGACCGGCGCGGGGACCTGGGTCACAGCGTCCATGAGTGCCTTGTCTCCTTATGTCTGAGGTGGAATGGTCAGCCGGGCAGGTCAGCCCTTGGTGAGCACGGAGCGGCCGAAGAACAGCAGGTTGGCCGGCTTCTCCGCGAGGCGGCGCATGAAATAGCCGTACCAGTCGGTGCCGTACGCCGTGTAGACGCGCATCCGGTGGCCCTCGGCCGCGAGCCGGATGTGCTCGTCGCTGCGGATGCCGTACAGCATCTGGAACTCGTACTCGTTCAGTTTGCGCCCGGCCCTGCGGGCCAGCTCCTGGCCGACGGCGATCAGACGCGGGTCGTGCGACCCGATCATCGGGTAGCCCTCGCCGTCCATGAGGATCTTCAGGATCCGGACGTACGCCTTGTCGATCTCGGCCTTGACCTGGTACGCGACGGAGGCGGGCTCCTTGTAGGCGCCCTTCACGATACGGACCCGGCTGCCGGCCGCGGCGAGGCGGCGGGCGTCATCCTCGGTGCGGAAGAGGTAGGCCTGAATGACACAGCCGGTCTGCGGGAAGTCCTTCCGCAGCTCCTCGTGGATGGCGAACATCGAGTCGAGCGTGGTGTGGTCCTCGGCATCAAGGGTAACCGTGGTGCCGATGGCGGCGGCGGCCTCGACGACCCGGCGGACGTTGGCGAGCGCCAGCTCGTGGCCGCCCTCCAGTCCCTGGCCGAACATCGACAGCTTGACCGACATCTCGGCCTTCTCACCCAGACCCAGGTCCTTGAGGCGGTCGACCAGCTGCAGGTAGGCGTCGCGGGCGGCGGTGGCCTGCTCGGGGGTGGTGATGTCCTCACCCACCACGTCGAGGGTCACCTCCAGGCCCTTGTCAGCGGCGTCCTCGATGATCGGGACGACCTGGTCGACGGTCTCACCGGCGATGAAGCGGGCGACGACCTGCTTGGTGCCCGGCGCGGCCGAAATGAACCGGCGCATCTTGTCACTTCGCGCCGCAGCGAGGATCACGGGAGCCAGCACGGAGCACCTCCAACCAAAAGTACGAACGAGGACCGTAGCGGTACGGAAGCGGTACGAACCGAATCGGACCGGTACAGCACGGGGAACTACTTCGAAACTTAAGGACCGCTCCGATGTTCTGCCATCGACAGCTGTCACGCATCCGTGCCCTGGATCTCAGACATATGTCTGAAGGGGTGGGAGAATGCCAGCGTGAAGGGTGACTACCAGGAACTGGCCGATGAGATCTCGGCGCTGCTCGGCGCACCCGCGACCCTGGAGAACCGGGATTTCGGGCTGATCGCCTTCGGCGCGCACAACAGCGAGGACGACAGCGAGATGGACCCGGTCCGTACCCGCTCGATCCTCACCCGGCGGTCCACCCCGGCTGTCCGCTCCTGGTTCGAGGACTTCGGCATCACCCGCGCCACCGGCCCGGTCCGCATCCCGGCGGCCCCGGAAGCCGGGGTCTACCGTGGCCGGATCTGTCTGCCGGTACGCCACCGGGGCACCGTGTACGGATACGTCTGGCTGCTGGACTCCGACCCGGGCCCCACGGACCGCCGGCTGGCCGCGGCGATGGAGGTGACCGCGCGGATCGGCGACCTGCTGTTCGAGGAGGCGCAGGCGGGCGCCGGGCTCTCGCGTGAATTCCGTGCGGTGCTCACCTCCGAAAGCGGCTGGCCGCGCGACATGGCGGTGGCCGCGCTGCGTACGGCGCTGGGGCCGGGCGCGGACGGGCTGCACGCCATGGTGTGTGTGGCGCCCTGGCCGGACGAGGATCCTCCGGTACGCCCCGTCCCGGCCGCCGCCGCGCTGTGCACCCTGCCGGGCACGGGCCCGGACGCCGGTCCCGGCGGCTCGGGATCCGGTACGGGCAGCTCCGGATCCGGTACGGGCAGCGGCCCGGCCGACGGCGGGGGCGGGACCACCGAGACCGCTCCGTACGCCTACGCCCTGGCCGCGCTGATCAGAGTGCGCAGCGCGGGCACCCTCGACCCGGCGCTGGATGCCGCGTCGCGCCTCGCGGAGCTGGCGGGGGCCGGGGCCTCCGCGGGCGTGGCACCGGCCCGGCACGGTCTGACCGAGCTGTCGGTGTCCTGGCGGGAGTGCGCGGCAGCCGCCCGCGCCGCGGCGGCCGAGCCACGGTTCGGCCCGGTCGCGGAGTGGGCCTCGATCGGCCCGTACCGCCTGCTGACCGCGCTCCCCCGGGGGCTCGCGCGCGACACGGTGGTACGGGATCTCACGGCACCGGCCCATGCCGAACTGGCCCACACCGCCGAGGTGTTCCTCGACTGCGCGGGCCAGGCCGGACGTACCGCGTCGGCGCTCGGCATCCACCGCCAGACCCTCTATTACCGCCTCTCCCGCATCGAGCAGCTGACCGGCCTCGATCTGGACGAGGGCGAGGACCGGCTGCTGCTGCACATGGCGCTGAAGGGGGCGCGGCTGTAGCGGCTTCGGCTGCGGCGGCCTTAACGGCTTCGCCGGCTCAGTCAGGCGGGCGTGTAGCCGCGGGTGCGGAGGACCTGCTGGACGACGTCGGTGAAGGCGTGGGACGCGGCACTCCGGTAGGCGCTCTCCCGCCGGAGGAGAGCGACGGTGCGCTGCGGAAGGGGTGGTTCCAGAGGGACGGGGCGCAGGTGGGGGTGGTCGTGGGTGATGGCGTCGGGCAGGACGGTGGCCAGCGGGGTGCGCCGGACGATCTCGGTGAGCGCCTGGATGGAGTTGGCCTCCACCATGATGCGCGGACTGACCCGCTCCTGGGCGAAGTAGGCGTCGATGTGGCCGCGGGTGGCGAAGTCGCCGCTGAGCAGGGCGAGATGACGCTCGGCGAGGTCCCTGACGGGCAGCGGCCGCCCGTGGCCGTCGTCGGACCGGTCCGCGCCGATGACGAGGCTGAGGGATTCGGTGAACAGGGCTGTCGCGGCGATACCGGGCAGATGAGGGCCGTCGAAGGCGATCCCGAGGTCGAGGCCGTCGGCGAGCAGGGCTGACTCGATGTGATCCTGCGTCATCTCCCGGACGTCCAGGGCGATTCCAGGATGGCGGGTGTGCAGCTCGGCGATCAGCGGCCCGATCAGATAGGCGGTGAACGTCGGGGTCACCGCCAGCCGCAGGGTGCCCCGGGAGAGGTCCTGGACATCGGAGACCGCACGTTCGGCGGCTGCCAGGTCACGCAGCGCGCGGCGGGCGTAGTGCTCGTACGCCTGACCGGCGTCGGTGAGGCGTACGGAGCGGCCGGTGCGGTCCAGCAGTTGCACCCCCACACCGCGCTCCAGCTGTTTGATCTGCTGGGACAGGGTGGGCTGGGAGATCCGCAGATCTTCGGCGGCGCGGGTGAAGCTGCCGTGCTCGGCCACGGCGAGCAGATAGCGCAAATGACGCAGTTCCAGGGCCATGGGCTCGACTATAGATGAGATCAATAGAACTTATGGATATTACGTCTTGGACGCTATAGCCCCAGGTCGTGCACAGTGGATCCAGCCATCGACGCATCCATCGAAGGGAGTGGCCATGCACGACCTCACCGAGGGAGTACGGCGCTTCAAGCGGGACATCTTTCCCCCCAGGGCGGAGCTCTTCGCCCACCTCGCGGACCACCACCGGCCGACGACGCTGTTCATCGGCTGCTCCGACGCCCGTGTCGTGCCGGAGCTGATCTGTGCCAGCGAACCCGGTGAGCTGTTCGTGATCCGCACCGCCGGCAACCTCGTCCCCGCCCACACCCCGGCCCGCGCCGACGGGATCGCGGCGAGCATCGAGTACGCGGTCGCGGTGCTGGGCGTGTCCGGGATCGTTGTCTGCGGGCACTCCGCCTGCGGCGCGATGACCGCCCTGGCCGAGGGCCACGACCTGACCGGCACCCCCGCTGTCGCCGACTGGCTGCGGCAGGCGGATACCGCCGGGGCCGACGCCGGGGCCGAGAGCGCTGCCACGGCCGGAGCAGGCGCTGTTGACGCGCTCGTACGCCGGAACGTGCTCGCGCAGCTGGCCGGCCTGGCCACCCACCCCTCGGTGGCCCGCGCACTCGACGCCGGCACGGTCGCCCTGCACGGCTGGGTCTACGACATCGCCACGGGCACCGTCGAAGAGCTCGACCCCGTGACCGGCCACGGCACCGCTCTCGCCGCCTGACCCGCGCCCCCGCCCCCTGATCCCCTGCCGCAGCGACGCGCCCGGGATCACCACCCACCCGAAACCCGCCGCTCCCGCCCCCTGCGGGAAGCAGCACACCGAAAGGAAGACCAGCTCATGGTGCACGCACAGTTGGACCCCACCGCCCGTCAGACCCTGGCCGTCGCCGCCGTCGAGGCCAAGACCCGCAAGGACCTGTCCTGGCAGCAGATCGCCGACGCCGCCGGACTGTCGCCTGCCTTCACCACCGCCGCAGTCCTCGGCCAGCACGCCCTCCCGGCCGAAGCCGCGCAGGCCGTCGCGGAACTCCTCGGCCTGGACGACGACGCGGTGATGCTGCTGCAGACCGTCCCCACCCGCGGTTCGATCCCCGGCGGCATCCCGACCGACCCGACGATCTACCGCTTCCACGAGATGCTCCAGGTCTACGGCACCACGCTCAAGGCCCTGATCCACGAGCAGTTCGGCGACGGCATCATCAGCGCGATCAACTTCCGGCTCGACGTGCAGAAGGTCGCAGACCCGGAGGGCGGCGAGCGCGCCGTCATCACCCTGGACGGCAAGTACCTGCCCACCAAGCCCTTCTGACCGCGGCCCGCACTCCTCTCCCCGTACCCCGGTTTCCACACCCCCCCCGTTTCACACCCTGGAGGAACCTCATGGACTTCGCGCAGCGCACCATCGACCTCGCCCGGCAGAACGTCGCCGACGGCGGCCGGCCGTTCGCGACCGTCATCGTCAAGGACGGCGAAATCCTGGCCGAGAGCGCGAACAAGGTCGCCCAGACCAACGACCCGACGGCACACGCGGAGGTCCTCGCCATCCGCGACGCGTGCGTGCAGCTGGGCACCGAGCACCTGGCCGGCACCACCATCTACGTCCTGGCCCACCCCTGCCCGATGTGCCTCGGGGCGCTGTACTACTGCTCCCCGGACGAGGTCGTCTTCCTCACCACCCGTGACGCCTACGAGCCGCACTACGTGGACGACCGCAAGTACTTCGAACTCGACACCTTCTACGGTGAGTTCGCCAAGGACTACACCGAGCGCCGGCTGCCGATGCGCCACGAGGCACAGGACGGCGCGGTCGACGTCTACCGGTTCTGGCAGGAACTGAACGGCGGCGAGCGCCGCGTAGCCGGGGCCCCCACCGCGAGCTGACGCCCCGGAGTGACCGCAGGGGTGGCGGGGACGCACCCGCCACCCCCAGGGCAGCAGCCGGGCGGGCGGAACAGTCCGCCCCGCAGCACCCGTTGACCGGCCGGCCGTTCAGGCCGGCCGGTCGTCCCCGACGATCGCCCTGAGTCCGTCCGTGAGGTCCCGTGCGGAGGGCGCCGTGCCGGGATCCATCAGCCACTGGACCATCACCCCGACGAGCAGCGCCTGGTAGACGAGTCCGGCCGTACGGGCCTTCTCCGGTTCGGCCTTCTCGTCGATGCCCTGGAAGTTCTCGGCGAGTCCGGTGCGGCCCTCCTGCTGCGGCCCGGCGATCGCCTTGCGCAGCTCTGGATCACCGTCGATGCGCGAGACCACTTCGAGCTGGAGTTTCCACAGGGCCCGGCTGCCCTCGTAGGAGCCGATGACCTTCCCCCACACCGCCTCCAAGCGCTCGTACGGATCGGCGATGGCCGTGGGATCCACCCCGGACTCCTCGCCGACCGAGTCGCCCCACTCCTCGGTCACCTTGAGGAAGGCCAGATTCAGCAGGGCCTCCTTGGAACCGTAGTGGTAGCCGATGGAGGCCAGATTCGTACCGGAGGCGGCGACGATGTCGCGGGCCGTCGTCCGCGCGTACCCCTTCTCCAGCAGGCAGCGCTTGGCGCCTTCGAGCAGATCCTCACGATGTCCCATGACAGCAGCGTACCCGGCTCGCAGACGCCTGTGTAAGACGTGTGTCTACGAGCCGGGTGCGGCGGTGACGTGCGGAAATCAGCTGTAACGTGCGAAAAAATCAGTCGGTCAGGTCGACCGAACGGGCCGAGACGGCGCCGATCTCCTCGGAGATCTCGGCCAGCACGGCCGGCGGCACGGTGTCGTCGACGGTGAGGACGACCAGCGCCTCGCCGCCCACGGCCGCCCGCGAGACCTGCATGCCCGCGATGTTCAGCCCGGCCTCGCCGAGGATCTTGCCGACGGCGCCGACCACACCGGGGCGGTCCGTGTAGCGCAGCACGACCATGTGGTCGGAGAGCGCCACGTCCACGTCGTACTCACCGACGGAGACAATCTTCTGCAGGTTCTTCGGACCGGCCAGCGTGCCGGAGACCGAGACCTCCTCGCCGTCCGCGAGGGTTCCCCGGACGGTGACGACGTTGCGGTGGTCGGGCGACTCGGAGCTGGTCGTCAGCCGGACCTCGACACCGCGCTCCTGCGCGAACAGCGGGGCGTTGACGTAGCTCACGGTCTCGTCCACGACGTCCTCGAACACGCCCTTGAGCGCGGAGAGTTCGAGCACCTTGACGTCGTGCTGGGTGATCTCGCCGTACACCTCGACGTCGAGCCGGGCCGCGACCTCGCCCGCCAGCGCGGTGAAGATCCGGCCGAGCTTCTCCGCGAGCGGCAGCCCCGGGCGCACGTCCTCTGCGATCACGCCGCCCTGGACGTTGACCGCGTCGGGGACGAGCTCACCGGCGAGCGCGAGGCGGACGGACTTGGCGACCGCGACACCCGCCTTCTCCTGCGCCTCGTCCGTGGAGGCACCGAGGTGCGGGGTGCAGACGACCTGGTCGAACTGGAAGAGCGGGGAGTCCGTGCAGGGCTCCTTCGCGTACACGTCCAGACCGGCACCGGCGACGCGGCCCTCCTTGAGGGCGGAGGCGAGCGCCTCCTCGTCCACGATCCCGCCACGCGCGGCGTTGACGATCCGGACATGCGGCTGCACCTTGTGCAGCGCCTCGTCGCCGATCAGGCCGATCGTCTCAGGGGTCTTGGGAAGGTGCACGGTGATGAAGTCCGCGACCTCCAGCAGCTCGTCGAGCGAGAGCAGCTTGACGCCCATCTGGGCGGCGCGCGCGGGCTGCACGTAGGGGTCGTACGCGACGATCTTCATACCGAAGGCCGACATGCGCTGCGCGACCAGAACACCGATCCGGCCGAGGCCGACGACACCGAGGGTCTTCTCGCTCAGCTCGACGCCGGTGTACTTCGAGCGCTTCCACTCGGCGTTCTTCAGCGCGCTGTTGGCCTGCGGGATGTTGCGCGCGGTGGCGACCAGCAGACCGCAGGCGAGCTCGGCGGCGGTGACGATGTTGGAGGTCGGTGCGTTCACGACCATGACGCCGGCCTTGGTGGCGGCGGAGACATCGACGTTGTCCAGGCCGACACCGGCACGGGCGACGATCTTCAGCTTCTTCGCCGCGGCGACGGCTTCGGCGTCGACCTTGGTCGCCGAGCGCACCAGGATCGCGTCCACGTCGGCGATGGCGGGCAGCAGCTCCGCGCGGTCGGCGCCGTTGCAGTGCCGGACCTCGAAGTCCGGGCCCAGCGCGTCCACTGTGGCGGGCGACAGCTCTTCAGCGATGAGTACGACAGGTTTCGAGCTCACGTGAGTCCTCACAAGTCCGAAGGGGGCCCCTCCCGCTCCGTCCAGGCAGTGGGGAGAAAACGGCCGTCCCGACGACCGCAGGCGGAGGGGCTGGGGCGCGTGGAAGACGCACGACGCTGTGGGCCTGACGCGTATGTTCTGAGCAGTGTAGTGGCGTTGCGGCTTACTTATTCCGCCAGTACGGAAGGATCACCCGTCCGTGGTTGGCCGCAATGGACAGGGGGCCGTCCGGTGCGGAAGACCCCCTGTCCTCGTGGCTTACGCCTCGTCGTTGTCGACCCAGCTCATGAGCTTGCGGAGCTCCTTGCCCGTGGTCTCGAGCAGGTGGTTCTCGTCGGCCTTCTTGTACTCGTTGTACTTCTTCAGGCCACCGTGGTACTCGTCCATCCAGTTCTTGGCGAACGTACCGTCCTGGATCTCGCCCAGGATCTTCTTCATCTCGACCTTGGTCTGGTCGGTGATGATGCGCGGGCCGCTGACGTAGTCGCCCCACTCGGCGGTCTCGGAGATCGACCAGCGCATCTTCTCCAGGCCGCCCTCGTACATGAGGTCCACGATCAGCTTGAGCTCGTGGAGGCACTCGAAGTAGGCGATCTCCGGCTGGTAACCGGCCTCGGTCAGCGTCTCGAAGCCCGCCTTGACCAGCGCGGCGGTGCCACCGCAGAGGACGGCCTGCTCGCCGAAGAGGTCGGTCTCGGTCTCCTCGGTGAAGGTCGTCTTGATGACGCCGGCACGGGTGCCGCCGATGCCCTTCGCGTACGAGAGCGCCAGCGCCAGGCCCTTGCCCGACGCGTCCTGCTCGACGGCCACGATGCACGGAACGCCGCGGCCCTCCTCGTACTGACGGCGGACCAGGTGACCCGGGCCCTTCGGGGCGACCATGCAGACGTCGACGTTGGCCGGCGGCTTGATGAAGTCGAAGCGGATGTTCAGACCGTGGCCGAAGAACAGCGCGTCGCCGTCCTTCAGGTTGTCCTTGATGGACTCCTCGTAGACCTGGGCCTGGATCGGGTCCGGGACGAGGATCATGATGACGTCGGCCTCGGCGGACGCCTCGGCGGGGGTCACCACGCGCAGGCCCTGCTCCTCGGCCTTGGCCTTGGACTTGGAGCCCTCGTGCAGGCCGACACGGACGTCGACACCCGAGTCACGCAGCGACAGCGCGTGGGCGTGGCCCTGGCTGCCGTATCCGATGACTGCGACCTTGCGGCCCTGGATGATCGACAGGTCGGCATCGTCGTCGTAGAAAAGCTCGGCCACTGGGATATCTCCTTGGTGTGCAGGTGTTACGGCCCACCGTACGGCGGGCGGGGGAGGGAAGGTTTCCGGGTCTCGCCATGCGAGCGGGCGGGCACCGCGTGAACCGCCGGAACGCGCGGTGCCCGACGGCTCAGGCGCTGCGTTCGAGTGACCGCAGGCTGCGGTCGGTGATGGAGCGCGCGCCGCGGCCTATGGCAATCGAGCCCGACTGGACGAGTTCCTTGATGCCGTACTGCTCCAGCATCTTGAGCATCGCGTCCAGCTTGTCGGTCCCGCCGGTGGCCTCGATGGTCACGGCCTCCGGTGAGACGTCCACGGTCTTGGCTCGGAACAACTGGACGATCTCGACGATCTGGGAGCGGGTCTCGTTGTCGGCGCGGACCTTCACCAGGACGAGCTCGCGCTGGATCGCAGCGCCGGGCTCGAGTTCGACGATCTTCAGGACGTTGACCAGCTTGTTGAGCTGCTTCGTCACCTGCTCCAGGGGCAGGTCGTCGACACTCACCACAATGGTGATGCGGGAGATGTCGGGGTGTTCGGTGACGCCCACGGCGAGCGAGTCGATGTTGAAGCCGCGGCGGGAGAACAGGGCGGCGATCCGGGCGAGGATGCCCGGCGTGTTCTCGACCAGGACGGAGAGCGTGTGCTTGGTGGACATGTCGTCGGTCTCTCTCTGTCTCAGTTCTCTTCGCTGTCGCCGAAGTCGGGGCGGACACCGCGGGCGGCCATGACCTCGTCGTTGGAGGTACCGGCGGCCACCATGGGCCAGACCATCGCGTCCTCGTGGACGATGAAGTCGACCACGACCGGGCGGTCGTTGATCGCGTTCGCCTCGGCGATGACCTTGTCCAGGTCCTCCGGACGCTCACAGCGCAGCGCGACACAGCCCATGGCCTCGGACAGCTTCACGAAGTCCGGGATCCGGGTCCCGCCGCTGGCCTTGCCGTCCGCGGCGATGCCGTCGGCGCCGGGGCCGGAGTGCAGCACCGTGTTGGAGTAGCGCTGGTTGTAGAACAGGGTCTGCCACTGGCGGACCATCCCGAGCGCGCCGTTGTTGATGATCGCGACCTTGATCGGGATGTTGTTGAGCGCGCAGGTGGTCAGTTCCTGATTGGTCATCTGGAAGCAGCCGTCGCCGTCGATCGCCCAGACCATCCGGTCCGGCATACCGGCCTTGGCGCCCATCGCGGCCGGAACCGCGTAGCCCATCGTGCCGGCGCCACCGGAGTTCAGCCAGGTGGCCGGGTGCTCGTACTGGATGAAGTGCGAGGCCCACATCTGGTGCTGTCCGACGCCCGCCGCGAAGATCGTGTCCCCGTCGGCGGCCTGGCCGATGCGCTCGATGACCTGCTGCGGGGAGAGGCTGCCGTCCGCGGGCAGGTCGTAGCCCAGCGGGTAGGTGTCGCGCCAGCGGTTGAGGTCCGTCCACCAGTCCGCGTACCGCTTCTGGGCGGCGGGGCCCATGGTGCCCTCGGTGTGCTCGGCCTGGACGGCCTGGACCAGATCGGCGATGACCTCGCGGGCGTCTCCGACGATCGGGACGTCCACCACGCGGTTCTTGCCGATCTCGGCGGGGTCGACGTCGGCGTGGATGACCTTGGCGTCCGGCGCGAAGCTGTCCAGCTTGCCGGTGACGCGGTCGTCGAAGCGGGTGCCGAGGGCGATCAGCAGATCGGACTTCTGCAGCGCGGTCACCGCGGTCACCGCACCGTGCATCCCGGGCATGCCCACGTGCTGCGGGTGGCTGTCGGGGAACGCGCCGAGCGCCATCAGCGTGGTGGTGACCGGTGCCCCGGTCAGCTCGGCGAGCACCTTGAGCTCCGCGGTGGCGTGCGCCTTGATGACACCGCCGCCGACGTACAGCACCGGGCGCTTGGCCTGCGCGATGAGCCGGGCGGCCTCACGGATCTGCTTGGCGTGCGGCTTGGTCACCGGCCGGTAGCCGGGCAGCTCCAGCTGCGGCGGCCAGGAGAACGTCGTCTGCGCCTGCAGCGCGTCCTTGGCGATGTCCACGAGCACCGGGCCGGGCCGGCCGGTCGAGGCGACCTGGAACGCCTCGGCGATCACCCGCGGGATGTCGGCCGCGTCGGTGACCAGCCAGTTGTGCTTGGTGATCGGCATCGTGATGCCGCAGATGTCCGCCTCCTGGAAGGCGTCCGTACCGATGGAGGCGGAAGCCACCTGGCCGGTGATCGCGACCAGCGGGACCGAGTCCATGTGCGCGTCGGCGATCGGCGTGACCAGGTTGGTGGCGCCGGGCCCCGACGTGGCCATGCACACCCCGACCTTGCCGGTGGCCTGCGCGTAACCGGTGGCCGCGTGACCCGCGCCCTGCTCGTGCCGGACCAGGATGTGACGGACCCGGGTGGAGTCCATCATCGGGTCGTACGCCGGGAGGATCGCACCGCCGGGAATGCCGAATACCGTATCGGCCCCGACTTCCTCAAGAGAACGGATGAGGGACTGCGCGCCCGTGACGTGCTCGACGGTGGCGGACGACGGTCCGCCGTTACGGGCCCGCGGCTGCGGGTGGTGGGCCCCGGTGGCCTGCTCGGTCATCGGCATTCTCTTCTCGAAGCTGAGGGTTTTTGCGGGGATTTTCGCGGTGTTCCGGTGGTGCTGGTGCAACAAAAAACCCCCCGTGCCGTGAGGCAAGCGAGGGGAGCGCGTCGGGGGCGTTGAGCGGAGCTGGTGAGGAGCTCTGCTTCAGCCGACGCGCTTTCCAAGTACGAGAATTCGGGTGGTCATGGCACTGACCCTCCTCCCGCCCCCCGGTGACTGTCAAGTGGGTGGGACAGGCGTCTCATTATTTGAACCGGCGAAGGACCGTGTTCCGAGCAGTACCGGCCTGGCCGCACCACCCGGCAGGGGGAAGCGCGAACGGCTCAGGGAGCGGCGCAGCCGGTACTCGTCCAGCGGCCCGGCGAAAGCCATGCCCTGCCCGTGCGTACACCCCATGGCGCGCAGCGCTGTCACCTGTTCGGGTAAGTCGACCCCGTCCGCGACCGACTGCATACCCAGATCACAGGCGATGCGCAGCAGTCCGCTGGTGATTTTGTGCAGCCTCGCCGATTCCACCACGCCCTCGACCAGTCCGCGGTCCAGTTTGAGTACGTCGACGGGCAGCCGCCGCAGTGCGTTTATCGCGGCGTAGCCCCGGCCGAATCCGTCCAGGGCGATCCGCACGCCATGCCTGCGCAGGACCACCAGACGGCGCTCCAGCTCCTCGAAGGCGATCCTCGGGTCGCTGTCGGCGATCTCGATGACCAGGGCGCCGGAGGGCAGCCCGTGCCGGGCGAGGAGCGCCTCGATGGACCCGAGCGGCATGGACCTGTCCAGCAGCCTGCGGGCGGAGAGGCGCACGGCCACCGGCACCTGGTGCCCGGCGCCGCCGCGGTCCGCGGCCTGCTCGACGGCCTCTTCGAGCAGCCAGCGGCTCAGCTCGCCGGTGCGGGCGCCCTCGGCCAGGTCCCCGGTCTCGTGGACCCGGAGGAACTCCGCCGGGGTGAAGAGGATGCCCTGGGTCGACCGCCAGCGGGCCTGGGCGGCGACGGCGGCGATCCGGCCGGTGGTGAGATTCACTACGGGCTGGTGCAGCAGGGCGAACTCGCCGTCGTGCAGTGCGGTACGGAGCCGGGCGGTCAGCTCGGACCGGCGGACGACCTCGGCCTGCATCTGCGGCGCGTACAGCTCGACGCGGTTCTTGCCGCCGGCTTTCGCCCGGTACATGGCGAGGTCGGCGTTGCGCATCAGATCGGTCGGGGTGACGCCCGACTCGGCGAACGCGACGCCGATGGAGGCCGCGACCCGCACCTCGCTGCCCTCGATCCGGTACGGCTCGGAGAGCCGCAGCCGGAGCCGGTCGGCGATCTCGTGGACCTGGGATTCGCGGGCGGACTGGTCCTGGCCGCCGTTGCCGATGATCAGGGCCGCGAACTCGTCGCCGCCGAGCCGGGCGGCCGTGTCCGCGGCCCGGACCGACTCCTGGAGACGGCGGGCCGCCTGGATCAGCAGTTCGTCCCCGGCCTGGTGGCCGATCGTGTCGTTCACCGCCTTGAAGCCGTCCAGGTCGATGAAGAGCACCGCCGTGCCGTGGTCCGTCGCTCTGCGCCCGACGAGCCCCTTGCGGACCCGGTCGGTGAAGAGCGCGCGGTTGGGCAGGTCGGTGAGCGGATCGTGCTCGGCGTTGTGCTGCAACTGCGCCTGGAGCCTGACCCGTTCGGTCACGTCCCTGCTGTTGAAGATCAGGCCGCCCTGGTGGCGGTTGACCGTGGACTCGACATTGAGCCAGTCGCCGGTGCCGGACCTGAAGCGGCACTCGATACGAGTGGTGGGCTCGGCGGCGGGTGAGGCGGCCAGAAACCGCCGCACCTCGTGGACCACGCGCCCCAGGTCCTCGGAGTGGATGAGTGAGGCGAGCTCGGAGCCGATGAGCTCTTCGGCGTCCCGCCCGTAGACACCGGCGGCGGCAGGGCTGACGTACCGCAGGATGCCGGTGGGGGCAGCGATCATGATGACATCGCTGGACCCCTGCACCAGGGAGCGGAAGTGGTTCTCCTTCTGGGCCAGTTCATGAGTGAGCGCGATGTTGTCGACGAGCATGATGCCCTGCCGTACGACCAGGGCGAGCACGACCGTGCAGCCGGTGAAGACGACCACCCGGTCCACTCTGCGGCCGTCGATCACGTTGTCGAGGATGCCGAGGGTGCAGACGGCGGCGGCGAGATACGGCGTGAGGGCGGACAGTGATCCCGCGATCGGACGGCTCGGGCGGCCCGGCTGGCGGATCCCCCGGGGCTCGGGCGCCGGGTCGGCCCCGGTGAATCCGGTGGCTCCCAGCCGCGCGGCCCAGGGGGCGTACGCCAGGAGCAGCGACCCCGCGAACCAGCCGGCGTCCAGCAGCTGGCCCGAGTGGTAGTTCGCACGCAGCAGCGGCGAGGTGAACAGGGCGTCGGACAGGACGGTCAGGGCGAGCCCGGCGATGGCGGTGTTGATCGCCGAGCGGTTGGCGTTGGACCTGCGGAAGTGCAGGGCGAGCACCATGGACACCAGGACGATGTCGAGGAGCGGGTAGGCGAGCGAGAGGGCCGCGTGGGCCACGCTCTCGTGGCTGCCTTCCAGCCGCGCGGTGTGCGCCAGCGCAAGGCTCCAGGAGAGCGTCAGCAGCGAGCCGCCGATGAGCCAGGCGTCCAGCGCCAGGCAGACCCAGCCGGCCCGGGTGACCGGACGCTTGGCGAGCACCAGCAGCCCCACGATGGCGGGCGGTGCGAAGCAGAGGAAGAAGAGATCGGCGACGGAGGGGCTGGGCACCGGGACCCGCAGGACGACCTCGTACCAGCCCCACACGGCGTTTCCGCAGGAGGCCATCGCGGAGGAGAGCGAGAAGAGCAGCCAGGCGGGCCGAAACCTGATCTCCCGGGTACGCGCGTAGAAGAGGCAGGAGACCGCCGCCAGTGCCGCGGCGAAGCTGAGGCCGAAGTCGCCCATCACGAGCGCCAGTTGCCTGGAGCCCCAGTCGAAGGCCGAGCCGACCGCGTACCCTCCGCACACCACGGCGAGGAGGAGTTGGGAGAGCAGACCCGCCGGACCGCCGGAGACCGGCTGCCGGGCGAGCAGCGCCCCCGACGCGCTCACCGCTCCTCCCCCGGGCCCGCCGGCCGCGGCACCACCCGGCGCGGGCCGGATCTGTAGAGGGCGGTCCGCCGGGAACGCCGTCGATGGCCCCGCTGCGTCAGCTGGTTCGTCCATTGGCCGTGCATCGCCCGTCGCCCCCTCGGAATCTGTACGCTCCCCCGCATTGTGACCTTGCGCGGTGGAGCCCCCAACCGGACGATACACCAGTACCGTCACTCAGGGACATAGTGCTTCTACGCTCCGTTACGACCTGGAGAGTTGCGGACACACAGCGCATCCAAATGCCTGCGGAACGTGCCTATTCGGTCGTCAGGACGACATTGTCCAACTGCTCGCCCGCGGCGAACCGGGTCAGCTGCGAAACCAGCAGACGCTTGGCGCGCGGCATGAACGCCGAGGTGGGACCGCCTGCGTGGGGGCTGATGAGGCAGCCGGGCGCGTGCCACAACGGGTGGCCGGCGGGCAGCGGTTCGGGGTCGGTGACGTCGAGGGCCGCCTGCAGCCGTTCCGACTCCAGCTCGGCGAGGAGCGCCTTGGTGTCGACAACGGGTCCGCGCGCGACGTTCACCAGCAGCGCACCGTCCTTCATCGCCGCCAGGAACTCCGCGTCCGCCAGGCCCCTCGTCTGCTCGGTGAGCGGCGTGGAGAGGACGACGACGTCTGCTTCCGGCAGCAGTTCGGGCAGATCGGTGAACGCGTGCACTTGACCGCGCTCCGTGGTGCGTGAGGAGCGCGCGACGCGCGCCACCCGCGCGCACTCGAAGGGCGCGAGCCGGTCCTCGATGGCGGAACCGATCGACCCGTAACCGACGATCAGCACGGTCTTGTCGGCGAGCGCCGGGCGGAAACCGGACTGCCACTCCTCACGCTGCTGGCCGCGCACGAAGTCGGGTATGCCACGCAGCGAGGCCAGTATCAGGGTGAGGGTGAGTTCGGCGGTCGACGCCTCGTGCACACCGCGTGCGTTGCAGAGCCGCACGCCCGCGTGGAGAGCGTCAAGTCCCGGGCGTACGTTGTCGACACCGGCCGAGAGGGTCTGTACGACGCGCAGATTCGTCATCGCGCCGAGAGGACGCAGGGCGACCTCCGTGCCCTGCATGTAGGGGACCACGTAGAAGGCGCAGTCCGCGGGGTCCGCCGGGTATTGCGGGCCACCGTTCCAGAAACGGTAACGGAGGGCGTCGGGCAGCCCGCCGATCTCGTCGGGCGGGTAGGGGAGCCACACATCAGCAGTCATGACCAGGAGGTTAGTTTGGGGTCGGGAAGAGGGAGGATGCGGCCAGGTGGAGCGCAGGACAATCGGGGCGGCAGCGCTCGAAGTGGGCGCGATCGGGCTCGGCTGCATGCCGATGAGCTGGGCGTACACCGGATCTCAGCAGCGCGGGGACCGTTCGTTGCGTACCGTGCACGCCGCTCTCGACGCCGGCTCGACCCTCCTCGACACGGCCGACATGTACGGCCCGTTCACCAATGAGCTGCTGCTGGGACGGGTACTGAAGGAGCGCAGGGCCGATGCCTTCCTCTCCACCAAGTGTGGCCTCCTCGCGGGCGAACAGCACATCGTGGCCAACGGCAGGCCGGGCTATATACGCCGGGCCTGTGATGCCTCGCTGCGGCGGTTGCAGACCGATGTGATCGACCTCTACCAGCTGCACAGGGCCGACCCAGAGGTGCCGGTCGAGGAGACCTGGGGGGCGATGGCCGAGCTGGTCGCCGCGGGGAAGGTGCGGGCCCTCGGGTTCTGCGCGGTCGGAGCACGCGCCTCCCGGCGCTCCGGCGCACGCCTGCATGACGCGACGGTCGGGCAGCTGGACCGGGTGCAGCAGGTCTTCCCGGTGAGCGCGGTACAGGCCGAGCTCTCGGTCTGGTCCCGGGACGCTCTCGACACGCTGCTGCCGTGGTGCGAGGCGCGCGGGGTCGGCTTCCTGGCCGCGATGCCACTGGGGAACGGTTTCCTCACGGGCACGCTCACCCCGGGGCAGGGCTTCGAACCCGACGACATGCGGGCCAGGCATCCGCGGTTCACCGCCGAGATGATGGCGGCGAACCAGCCGGTGGTGGCGGGGCTGCGGCGGATCGCGGAACGGCACGGGGCGACGCCCGCCCAGGTGGCGCTGGCGTGGGTGCTGAGGCAGGGGCCGCATGTGGTGCCGGTGCCGGGGACCAAGCAGGAGCAGTGGGCCGTGGAGAACGCTCGCGCTGCGGAACTGCTGCCGACGGCAGAGGATCTTGGGGAGATCGCGGAACTGCCGCCGGCACGGGGCTCCTGGGACTGAGCGTCTCCGTACCGCCCAGCGTCTCTGTACTGCCCTTTCGGCTCGCCTCCTGACAGGAGCAGGCCGGGGGCGGCCCTTTCGGGGGCGAACGGGCGCGGCTGGGAACCGGCGGCGGACCTGCGGTGTATGAACAGTAGCTGTGCTGTCGTCGAAGGGATCAGAACCGTGCAACGTCCAGCTGTGACAGCCGTGTTGGCCTCGGCCCTGCTGTTGTCGGCCGTCGGGTGCTCCTCCGGGGGCGGTGACGGACTTACCGGCACCGGCCGCGCCCCCGGGCCGCACGCGCCCGCCTCCGCGTCGGCCTCCCCGTCCAGAGCCGTCCCGCCGGCGAAGGGGGCGGTCAAGGTGGTCTCGACCCTCACCACGGGCCTCGACTCGCCGTGGGGGGTGGCGGTGCTCCCGGAGGGAGATCTGCTGGTCTCCTCACGCGATCGGGGGACGATCACCAGGGTCGACGCCAAGACCGGCCGGAAGACCGTGCTCGGGAAGGTCGCGGGGGTCACGCCGGGCGGTGAGGGCGGACTGCTGGGGATAGCGCTGTCCCCTTCGTACGCCTCGGACCATCTGGTCTACGCGTACTTCACCACCACGTCCGACAACCGCATCGCGCGCATGTTCTACGACGAGAAGCAGCCGGCAGGGCAGCAGCTGGGGGCGCCCGACACGGTCTTCAAGGGCATCCCGAAGGGCACCATTCACAACGGCGGACGGATCGCGTTCGGACCGGACAAGATGCTCTATGCCGGGACCGGGGAGACCGGCGACCGGAGTCTTGCCCAGGACAAGAAGTCACTGGGCGGAAAGATCCTCCGGATGACACCGGACGGACAGCCGGTGCACGGCGATCCCTGGGCCGACTCCGTCGTCTACTCCTACGGCCACCGCAATGTGGAAGGCCTCGCCTGGGACACGGACGGGCGGCTGTGGGCCGACGAATTCGGCCAGGACACCTGGGACGAACTCAATCTGATCGGTCCCGGGAAGAACTACGGCTGGCCCGAGGTGGAGGGCAAAGCGGGCAGCAAAGCGGCAAAGGCGGGGTTCACGGACCCGGTGGAGCAGTGGAAGCCGGCGGTTGCCTCACCCAGCGGTATCGCCTATGCCGAGGGGTCCCTCTGGATGGCGTCCCTGCGCGGTGAGCGGCTGTGGCGGATCCCACTCAACGGCGCCAAGCCCTCGGCCCAGCCGCAGGCCTTCCTCCAGGGCAAGTACGGGCGACTGCGTACGGTGGTCTCCGCAGGCGGGGACAGACTGTGGCTGGTCACCAGCAACACCGATTCGCGGGGGAAGCCCAAGGCCGGGGACGACCGGATCCTTCAGCTGGAGGTGAAGTAGCCGGGGTTACGCTGAGGAGGGCTCACCGCACGGGAGTCCGGCCGGGGCTCACCGCAGGGGGTCTGGATGTTCAACCTGATAGAGCAGCTCTTCGCGCCCGGGCGCAAGCACACCGAGGACGAGAACAAGCGGCTGGAGCTGTCCCGCGTCGATCTCAACGACGGCGATCCGGGGCGCGGCCCGATAGACCTGGACTCGGGCACAGTGATCATCCGGGCACAGGACGAGGATCCGAGCCAGGACCGGGACCAGGAGCAGGACCGGGACCGCCCAGCGCCCCAGCCCTAGGGTCCACCGGCACCTCCGCACCCCCACACCGCCGCACCTGTACAGCTCAGAGGGCTCCCTGAACGGCGGTCCCCGGGAGGGCCTCCGCGGCGTCCGTGAAGAGGTGCAGCCGGTGGGTCAGTGCGGCTGCTTCACCTCGGCCGGTGACCCCCAGTTTGGCCAGGATGTTGGAGACGTGCACGCTCGCCGTCTTGGGTGCGATGAACAGCGTCTCGGCTATCTGGCGGTTGGTGCGGCCCGCCGCGACCAGGCGCAGGACGTCCTGCTCACGACTGGTGAGGCCGAAGGCGTCGACAGCGCTGCGCATGTCACCCGGCGCGGAAGCGGTCCGGTGGTCCGCGGCTTCGGTGAGGGGTAGCCTGGCGCGCTGCGCGAGCAGTCTGATCTCCTCGGCCAGCGGGCGGGTGCCCAGCCGGTCGGCCGTCGCCAGGCTGCTCCGGAGCAGCTTCGCCGCGCGTTCCCGGGCCGCGGGTTCGCGTTCGGAGCCGTGCGCGAGCAGGGCGGCGGCCCAGTGCTGGTGCGCCTGCGCCAGCTCGTAGGGGCGTTCCAGTGGCTCCAGGGCCCCGGCAGCCGCGCTCCAGTGCTCCGGCCGGTCGACACCGTCGGCGCGGGCCAGCTCGGCGCTGACGTGCAGGGCGTAGGCGCTCCAGAGCGGTACGGGCGTGGCGAGCCGCGTCGCCGTCAAGCGGATGAGGGCCAGGGACTCCCTTCGGCCCGGTTCGGCCGCCGGCAGGCCGCGGGTATTGGCCTCGGCGGTGGCGGCGGCGAGCACCAGCGGCCAGCCGTAGCGCTGGGTGCCGGGAGGGAACCCCGCTTCCACCGCCCCGGCCAGTAGCGTACGGGCCTCGTCCAGCTGCCCCTGGGCTGCCAGGATTCCGAGGCTGAGCCTGGCCAGGGGTATGGAGTGCTGGGGCATCGGGTCGTGGGTGCCGAAGTGGGCGTGGGCGAAGGTAAGGTGCCGGGCTGCCTCCTCCTGCTCCCCGCGGAGCAGCGCCAGCTCCGCGAGCCGCAGGCAGACGTTGCCCCGGGGCTTGGCGCTCTGCGCGTACCGGAGAACCCACTGCGCGCACGCCGATGCCTCGTCCCAGCGGCCCAGAGCGAACAGTGAGTCGGTCATGTTGCCCCGGACCCAGGCCTCGTGGTCCCGCAGGCCGTACTTGCCCGCGAGGGCGACACCGGCGGTGCCCACGTCGACGGCCTCGGCGGAACGGCCGATGGACTCCAGGTTCGATATCAGATTGGTGTGCGCGCGGCAGCCCTCGGCGACCAGGCCGAGTTCGGTCGTCCGCTTGAGGGCGGCCCGCATGGTGGTCAGCCCGGTCTCGATGTCACCGGAGTCGATCAGGAGCCCGCCGAGGGTGAGGCGTGCGCTCAGTTCGATCTCCTCCGCGCCGACCAGCCGGGCGTAGTCCACGGCGCACTCGGCCGCGGTCAGGCTGTCGGGCCCCGGTTCGTGGAGCATCGCCCAGTTGGCCGCGGTGGTGAGGACCTGGGCATGGACGGCCGACGGGGGCAGCCCGCGTACCAGCTCCTGGGCAGTGGCGATCTCCCGCCAGCCGTTGCCGCGGGCGAGGCTCTGTTCCAGCTTGGCCCGCTCGGTCCAGAACCAGGCGGCGCGCAGTGCGTCGTCGGCGCCGCCGTCGATGATGCGCAGGGCCTTCTTGGAGATCTTCAGGGACCGTTCACGCTCACCGCAGCAGCGTGCGGCGACCACCGCTTCGGCGAGCAGGTCGAGATAGCGCAGCGCGGACGGCGCGGATGTCCCGGGTTGGTGCCCGCAGGCCGGGTAGGCATCGGTGGAGTCCATCGGCCGCAGCCCGTCCCGTACCTCGGCCGGGGCACTGTCCCAGACCTCCATCGCCCGCTCCAGGAGCCGCAGTTGCTCGGAGTAGGCGTGGCGCCGGCGTGCCTCTGCCGAGGCCAGCAGCACGGCGGGCAGGGCCTTCGCGGCGTCATGCGCGTGGTACCAGTAGCCGGCGAGCCGGGTGGTGCGCGCGTCGGCCCGTACGAGTGAGGGGTCGTTCTCCAGGGCCTCCGCGCAGCGGCGGTTGATACGGGAGCGCTCCCCCGGCAGCAGATCGTCGCTGACGGCCTCGCGTACCAGGGAGTGCCGGAAGCGGTAGCCGCCGCCGTCCGGCGCGGCGATCAGGATGCTGGCCCCGACCGCTGCCCGCAGCGCCTCGATCAGGTCGTCCTCGGACAGCCGGGTCACCGCGGCGAGCAGCGGATACTCGACGGTCGAGCCTCCTTCTGCCGCGAACCGGACCACCCGCTGGGCGTCGTCGGACAGGGCCTCGACCCGGACCAGCAGAAGATCACGCAGTGAGTCGCTGATCCCGGAGACCGAGCAGTTGCCGCCGGTGCAGACAGCCAGTTCCTCGACGAAGAAGGCGTTGCCGTCGGAGCGGGCGAAGATCTCGTCGGCCAGCGCGGCCTCCGGCTCGGCCGCGAGGATGCCGGCCAGCTGGAGGCGCACCTCGGACCGGGTGAAACGGGCCAGCTCGATCCGGCGGACCGTACGCAGCCGGTCCAGTTCGGCCAGCAGCGGCCGCAGCGGGTGGCGCCGGTGGATGTCGTCGGCGCGATAGGTGGCCACGACCACGAGGCGTCCGCTGCTCAGGGTGCGGAAGAGATAGGCGAGCAGATGGCGCGTGGACGCGTCGGCCCAGTGCAGGTCCTCCAGGACCAGCACCACCGTACGGTCGGCGGCGATCCGCTCAAGGAGCCGGGAGGTCAGCTCGAAGAGCCGGGCCGTGCCGTCCTCGTGGTGCGCCTGCCGGCTGGTCTCGCCCAATTCGGGCAGCAGCCTGGCCAGTTCGCCCTCCTGGCCCTCGGCCGCCGCGGCCATCTCGTCGGGAAGGTGGCGGCGCAGCGCGCGCAGGGCGGTGGAGAACGGGGCGTACGGAAGGCCGTCTGCGCCGATCTCGACACAGCCGCCGACCGTGACGACGGCCCCGGCGCGGCCGGCGCCCTCGATGAACTCCTCGACGAGCCGGGTCTTGCCGACACCGGCCTCCCCGCCGATGAGCAGCGCCTGCGGCTCTCCCCGGGTGGCGCCGGACAGCGCTTCGCCAAGAACGGCCAACTCATCGGCGCGGCCGACGAATACGGGGCTGACTGAGGTGAACTCCACAGCGCCGAGCATCGCACAGCGGTCCGGCGGTGCGGCACCCGATATTCGGATGCCGCCCGCCCTGGTGCCGGTGTCCTGCTGTGCGCCGTTCATCAGGCCGCGCGGACGAACCGGTCGCGGAACGATCTCACCGTCCTCTGCGTATCGTGCCTGCCGGAACGGCGGGCGGCCCTGCGGCCCTTCAGCGCCTGTCCCGCGAGACGCTCGGCCTCGGACCGGCGGGTGAGTTCGGCGGCGTAGGCCTTCTGGAGCTCCTGCTGAAGCATGGTGTTCTCCCCTGTGGCGGAAGCCGGTTGCGGCTTCCTTCGATGCCTCGACTTTCGTCTCCCAGAGGGGTCCGCCGCATCGGGCGAGTGCCGCATCCTCATGGCGGAGGGGGCCTTAGGCGCAGTACGTGAGTGCTTACGTACGGCGACTGAGGCCCCCTCGGGGATGCCTTACGGGTTTCTGTCCACCCGTCTACTGGGTCGGGGCGGGCGCGGTGGCGGGAGCGGTCGGGAGCGCGGCGAACAGGTCGAAGTACATGCCGACGGAGACGATCAGGCCGATGACGGCGACGCCGACAGCGCCCCAGGCCACGGCGCGGACCCAGACGGCCTGCGGGCGGACGGGCGAGCTGAAGAACGGGCGGGCCAGTACGGCGGCTCCGACGACCAGCGCCAGCAGCGCGAAGACGCCGTTGACGAGGGCGGTGGTGTGCCAGGAGTCGGCGTAGACCTCGTGGATCTGCTGCGAGGCGCTGGCGCCCTGCGAAAGCTTCAGCTGGCCGGTCAGGGTCTCGCGTTCGGAGAGCACCTTGCCCATCCAGCTGCCGGAGAGTCCGACGAAGCCCAGTGCGGCGGCGACGACGGCGGCCGCGCCCGCGCCGATCCCGGAGCCGCCGGCAGCGGGGCTGCCCGCCGCGAGCTCGGCCTCCTCGGCTTCTTCCTCGGCTGCCGCGTCCGCCGCGGCCTCGTCCGCGTCGATGTCGGTGTCCTCAGCGGTCGCCTCCGCCGCGGCCTCATCGGCCTCGGCGTCCTGCACCTTGGCGGCGGAGTCGTCGGTCGTGTCGGTCTTGGTGGTGGCGTTCATGCGGCGCACGCTAGGCGCCCTTTCTGAGAGCGGGCTTAATGCTCTCTGTGTGCCTTCCACTCGGGTGCCAGGACCGACCAGACCTCGGTGTCGTGCCGGGTTCCCCGATGGGGGTGGTTCTGCCGCAGTACGCCTTCGCGCACCATCCCCAGCCGCTTGGCGACGTTGATGCTCGCCGTGTTCCCGGGGTCGACGTGCCACTCGACGCGGTGCATCCCGCGGCCGTCCACCGCCCAGTCGATCAGCACTGCGGCGGCGCGCGTGACCAGTCCCCGGCCCACCCCGGCGGGCTCCAGCCAGCAGCCGACCTCGCAGCAGCCCGTCGCGGCGTCGAACCGCGGGAACAGCACCCCGCCGACCAGCGTGCCGTCCAGCCGGATGCCGAAGAGCCGGCCGCCGTCCGCGGCCTGCTTGTCGGCGAACGACTGGAGGAACGCACGCGCCGAAGGAAGATCCCTGGCAGCGTCGGCAAGCCCGATGTACTGGCCGATGAATTCGCGCCCCCGGTCGATGTGGGCCAGGTAGTCCTCGGCCTGCCAGGGCTCCAGTGGTCCCAGCTCCGCGCCCTCACCGAGCGATATCGCGAACATGTTTCTCCTCTGCCACCGGTGTGAGCTGCGGTTGAATTTTCGCACGGTCACCGGGGGCGGGTGCCTCGATGCTGATGCGAGGGAGCCGCCGGTCCAGCCAGCCGGGCAGCCACCAGTTCGCCCGGCCCAGCAGATGCATCAGAGCGGGGACCAGGAGCGTCCGCAGTACGAAGGCGTCGAGCGCGACGGCTGCGGCCAGAGCGATCCCGAACATCGCGATGACCCGGTCGCCGCTCAGGACGAAGGCCAGGAAGACGGAGATCATGATGACGGCCGCGGAGTTGATCACGCGGCTGGTCTCGGCGAGGCCCACCCGGACGGCCCGCCGGTTGTCGCCGGTCTCCCGCCACTCCTCGTACATCCGGCTGACCAGGAAGACCTGGTAGTCCATGGAGAGCCCGAAGAGCACCGAGACCATGATCACCGGCAGGAAGGGCTCGATCGGCCCCGCGCTGCCGAGTCCCAGCAGCTCACTCCCCCAGCCCCACTGGAAGACCGCGACGACGACGCCGAAGGCGGAGGCCACCGCTGCCACGTTCATCACGGCGGCCTTGAGCGGAATGCCGATCGAGCGGAACGCCAGCAGCAGGAGCAGACAGCCGAGCGTGATGACCACGCCGACGAAGAGCGGGAGTTTGCCGATGATCACCTGCGCGAAGTCGTCGTAGCTCGCGGTGACACCGCCGACCTCGACGTCGAGCGAGGTCCGGCTCTCGGCCCGGGGCAGGACATCCGTACGCAGCCGGTCGACGAGGTCACTGGTCTTCTGCGACTGCGGGGCCGAGTCGGGGACGACCGTGATGAAGGCCGTGTCGCCGCTGCCGTTGTAGGTGACCGGGCTCACGGATGCGACGTCCTCGGTCGTACGCAGCCGGGCGGGCAGTTCGTCCAGCGCCACCCGGTCCCCCGCACCATCCAGCCTGGCCGCCAGGGTGAGCGGTCCGTTGGCTCCGGGCCCGAATCCCTTGCCGATCAGGTCGTACGCCTTCCGGGTGGTCGAGCCCGCCGGGCTGTTGCCCTGGTCGGAGGTGCCCAGGTGGAGCCCGAGGGTCGGCAGCGCGAGGACCAGCATCACGGCAGCGGCGAGTGCGCCGAGCAGTCTGGGGTGCCGCTCCACGAAGGCCGACCAGCGGGCGGCGAAACCGGTGGGCGGATCGGGCTGCGGGCCGCGCTCGGCGAGCCGTACGCGTTCCCGGCGGCTCAGCGCCCGCATCCCGATGAACGAGAGCAGCGAGGGCAGCAGGGTGATCGATGCGGCCACGGTCAGGACGACCGTGAGGGAGGCCGCGATGGCGACACCGTTGAGGAAGTCCAGCCGCAGGATGAGCATGCCGAGCAGGGCGATGCAGACGGTCGCTCCGGCGAAGACGACGGCACGGCCCGTCGTGCTCACCGCGTGTGTCACCGCCTCCGCGATCGGCAGACCGCGGCGCAGCGCCTTGCGGTGTCTGGTCACGATGAACAGCGCGTAGTCGATACCGACCCCGAGCCCGACCAGCATCCCGAGCATCGGCGCGAAGTCGGCGACGGTCATGACGTGTCCGAGCAGTTCTATGGCCGCGTACGCGGTGCCGACGCTGACCAGGGCGGTGGCGATGGGCAGCAGGCTCGCGGCGAAGGCGCCGAAGGCGAGGAAGAGCACGAGGGCGGCGACGACGACCCCGATGGCCTCGCTGAGATGCACGCCGGTGGTCTGGGTGAGCGCGACGGCGCTGCCGCCCAGCTCGACCTGGAGCCCGTGGGCCTCGGCCGCCTTCGCAGTGTCGACGACGGTCCTGGCCTGCTGTACGGGGATCTCGTCGGACTGTGCGTCGAAGGTGAACACGGCGTATGCGGTGTGCCCGTCGGCGCTGGTCCGCGGCGTTCCGACGGAGGAGATCCCGGGGAGGTCGTCGATCTTGTTGAGGGTCTGCGTCATGCGCTGTTCGACCCCCGACGCACGCACGCTGCCCTGCGCGGTGTGCCAGACGATGGTGTCGCTGTCGCCGCCCTGACCGTGGAATCCCTGGTCGAGCAGGGCGGTGGCCCGCCCGGACTCCGTACCCGGCACTTCGTAGTCGTTGGAGTACGCGGATCCGGCGAAGCCCGCGGCCGCCGCGGTACCACCGAGGGCGAGGAGCCAGAGCAGAACAGTCAGAAGGCGGTGCCTGATGCACCATCGCGCGATGGCTGCCAACGGACTGCTCCCTCGGGGGGTCGACCTGGGTGGTTCGTCGGCCTCTATCGGGAATAAACCGTAAAGAGCACAGACCTTTAGCGCATCACTCTGACATCGAAACGTGATCCTTTGACTGTTTCGTGGGGTTAGTCACAAGGGTCCGCGCCGCCGTAAAGTCGGGGTATGGCTGCTGAAGAGGGGACCGTACGGCTCGACACCTGGATCTGGTCGGTGCGGCTCACCAAGACACGCTCGCAGGCCGCTGCCGCCTGCCGCGCCGGTCATGCCCGCCTCAACGGTGAGCGGGTCAAGCCGGCCCATGCGGTACAGGCGGGCGACGAGGTGCGGCTGTTCCACGCGGGACGTGAGCGGATCGTCGAGGTGTCACGCCTGGTGCGCAAGCGGGTGGGGCCGCCGGTCGCGGCCGAGTGCTACGTGGACAACAGCCCGCCGCCCCCGCCCCGGGAGGCCGTTCTCGACATCCCGGTACGCGACCGGGGTACGGGACGGCCGACGAAGCGGGACCGGCGTGAACTGGAGCAGTTGCGCGGGGACATCGGACTGCGCTGACCGGTCCTCCGTGTGCGTACGGAGGGCATCGCTCCGGAGGGACCGCATCGAGGGGCGGAATCGGGGGGCGGAATCGAGGGGCGGACTCACACCCCGACGACCCGCAGGGCTCCCCACAGCGCGACGGTCGACACGGCCAGCGTCGCCGGTACGGTCAGCAGGCCGAGCCGGGTGAAGGTGCCGAGCTCGGGCTCCTGCCCGTACTCGTTCATGATGCGGCGCCACAGCAGTGTGGCCAGCGATCCGACGTAGGTCAGGTTCGGGCCGAGGTTCACACCGATCAGCGCGGCGAGTACCGGTCCGGGCCCGGCGGGGCCGACGACCGGCAGCAGCGCCAGGATCGCCGGCAGGTTGTTGATGGCGTTGGCCAGGACGGCGGCGACCCCGGCCACCGCGAGCAGCGCGGGCAGTGTGGCGCCGCCGGGCAGCAAGTGCCCGATCCCGTCGCCGAGTCCGTTGTCGACGACCGCCCGCACGACGATCCCGAGCGCGAGCACGAACAGGCAGAAGAACGGGTTGGCGTCGCGCACCAGGCCCGTGACGGTGGTCCGCCCGCGGCGCAGCGCGCGGACCCCGAGCACCAGGACCCCGGCGAGCGCGGCCCAGACCGGTTCGGCGCCCGCGAAGGAGGTGACCACGAAACCGACGAGCGTCAGACCGACCACCACCAGGGTGAACACCGGCGTCTCGGGCCGCTCGGCCGCGTCGGGCGGGTGCGCGGGCGCGGCCAGGTCAGCGGCGAAGAACCGGCGGAACACGATGTACTCGACGGCCACGGCGGCCAGCCACGGCACGGCCATCAGACCGGCGAACCGGGTGAAGGTCAGGCCGCTCGCGGAGAACGCCAGAAGATTGGTCAGATTGGAGACCGGCAGCAGCAGGGAGCCGGAGTTGGCGAGGTGCGCGCAGGCGTAGACATGGGGCCGCGGTCTCGCGCCGACCCGCGCGGCTGTCGCGAAGACGACCGGGGTGAGCAGTACGACGGTGGCGTCCAGGCTGAGCACCGCGGTGACCACGGCGGCGACCACGAAGACGCCACCGAGCAGCCGTACCGGCCGCCCGCCGCACACCCGCGCGACCCAGTCGCCCAGGACGTCGAACAGCCCGTCGTCGGCGCAGAGCTGGGAGAGGACGAGCACCGCGGCGAGGAAGGCCACCACGGGCAGCAGGGTGCGCGTCTGGTCCCACGCCTCGGACGGCGAGACCGCGCCCAGAGCCACCACAAGTGCCGCAGCGGGTACGGCGGCTGCCGCCTCGGGCCGGCCCTGGGGACGGGTCACGGCGAAGGCGAGTACGCCCAGGAGCGCCGCTACGGAGAGGATCTCGGCGGGGACGGTGTTCAGGGCGTGCTCCGTGGGGGGAAGCGGGCCGGGGCCACGCCCCGGACCTCCGCGTCCCGTGACGCCGGGGGATGTGACCGCAGGCCAGGCCTGCGGTCACATCCCCCGGCGTCCGTGGAGCAGGGTCCGGGGCGCGGCCCCGGGCGACCGTGTGTGGGGGGCGGGTCAGCCTTCGGCGCCGAGCTTCTCCAGGATCAGCTCGCGGACGCGCGCCGCGTCCGCCTGTCCCCGTGTCGCCTTCATGACCGCGCCGACGAGCGCACCGGCGGCGGCCACCTTTCCGCTGCGGATCTTGTCCGCGATCGCGGCGTTGCCCGCGATGGCCTCGTCCACGGCGGCGCCGAGCGCGCCGTCGTCGGAGACGACCTTCAGACCGCGCTTCTCGACGACCTCGTCCGGTCCGCCCTCACCGGCGAGCACGCCGTCGATGACCTGGCGGGCCAGCTTGTCGTTGAGGTCGCCCGCCGCGACGAGCTCCGCGACCCGTGCGACCTGCTCCGGCGTGATGGGCAGCGCTGCGAGGTCGCGGCCGGTCTCGTTGGCGTTGCGGGCCAGCTCGCCCATCCACCACTTGCGGGCCTGGTCGGACGGGGCACCCGCGTCGATCGTGGCCAGAATCGGGCCGAGCGCACCGGCGTTGAGGATCGACTGCATGTCGAACTCGGTGACGCCCCACTCCTCGCGCAGCCGGTTGCGGCGCACGCGCGGCAGCTCGGGCAGCGCGCCCCGCAGCTCCTCGACCCAGTCGCGCGCCGGCGCGACGGGGACCAGATCGGGCTCCGGGAAGTACCGGTAGTCCTCGGCGTTGTCCTTGATGCGGCCGGCCGTGGTGGAGCCGTCCTCCTCGTGGAAGTGCCGGGTCTCCTGCACGATCGATCCGCCGGAGCTGAGCACCGCGGCGTGCCGCTGGATCTCGTAACGCGCGGCACGTTCGACCGAGCGCAGCGAGTTGACGTTCTTCGTCTCGGAGCGTGTGCCGAGCTTCTCGACACCGTGCAGCCGCAGCGACAGGTTGACGT
The DNA here is from genome assembly GCF_041433995.1 of Streptomyces sp. NBC_00466. NCBI lineage: Bacteria > Bacillati > Actinomycetota > Actinomycetes > Kitasatosporales > Streptomycetaceae > Streptomyces > Streptomyces sp. NBC_00466. The sequence goes on from NZ_CP107896.1 coordinate 1,391,853, forward strand.
CGCAGCGCATCTGGCCCATTTCCATCCGGGCCTCGGAGACGCCCAGCGCCTTGATCAGCTCGCGCAGTTCGGCGACGTACGCCTTGGCGACCTCGGGGGCACGCTCGCCCGCTCCCTCGATCGGCTTGGTAACGATCTCGATGAGCGGAATGCCCGCGCGGTTGTAGTCGAGCAGCGAGTGCGAAGCGCCGTGGATACGGCCGGTGGCGCCGCCGACATGCAGCGACTTGCCGGTGTCCTCCTCCATGTGGGCGCGCTCGATCTGCACCCGGAAGGTCTCGCCGTCCTCCAGCTGGACGTCCAGATAGCCGTCGAAGGCGATCGGCTCGTCGTACTGCGAGGTCTGGAAGTTCTTCGGCATGTCCGGATAGAAGTAGTTCTTCCGGGCGAAGCGGCACCACTCGGCGATCTCGCAGTTCAGCGCGAGACCGATCTTGATGGCCGACTCGACGCCGATCGCGTTGACGACGGGCAGCGAGCCGGGCAGGCCCAGACAGGTGGGGCAGGTCTGCGAGTTGGGCTCGGCCCCCAGCTCGGTGGAGCAGCCGCAGAACATCTTGGTCCTGGTGCCGAGCTCGACATGGACCTCCAGGCCCATGACGGGGTCGTACGTCGCGAGAGCTTCCTCGTACGACGCGAGTTCAGTGACGGTCACGATGAGACTTTCCCTCTCAGCCCAGCAGGACGTCGTCGTCGCCCAGGCGCTTCAGCTCACGTACGAGCAGAGCGATGCCGGTGGCGATGGCGGCTGCGGAGACGACGGCGTCGACCAGACGGAGCGTGTCGTTCTCGGTGCGGGCCTTCTTGCCCTGCTTGATCACGCCGAGCGCACCGAAGGCGGTGGTTCCGATGGACAGGTACGTACCGGCCTTGGACTTCTTGAATCCCTTGGCCTTGCTCACAACAGCACTCACAATGACGGAGCCTCCTCAAGCAGCGGGTGTCCCCACCTTTCCACGAAGGCGGCCTCGACGGCAGCTCCGACCTTGTACAGCCGGTCGTCCTTCATGGCGGGGGCGATGATCTGCAGGCCGACCGGCAGTCCGTCCTCCGGGGCCAGGCCGCAGGGCAGCGACATGGCGGAGTTTCCGGCCAGATTGGTCGGAATGGTGCACAGGTCGGCGAGGTACATCGCCATCGGGTCGTCGGCGCGCTCACCGATCGGGAAGGCGGTGGTGGGCGTGGTCGGCGAGACGATCACGTCGACCTGCTCGAATGCCTTCTCGAAGTCCCGCGTGATGAGCGTGCGGACCTTCTGCGCGCTGCCGTAGTACGCGTCGTAGTAGCCGGAGCTGAGCGCGTACGTACCGAGGATGATGCGGCGCTTGACCTCGTCGCCGAATCCGGCCTCGCGGGAGAGCGCTGTGACGTCCTCGGCCGACTTCGTACCGTCGTCGCCGACCCGCAGGCCGTAGCGCATGGCGTCGAAGCGGGCCAGGTTGGAGCTGCACTCCGAGGGGGCGATCAGGTAGTACGCGGAGAGCGCCAGGTCGAAGGAGGGGCAGTCCAGCTCCACGATGTCGGCGCCGAGCCCCTTGAGCAGCTCGACCGACTCGTCGAAGCGCTGGATGACCCCGGCCTGGTAGCCCTCGCCGCGGAACTGCTTGACGACACCGACGCGCAGCCCGGCGACCGAGCCGTTGCGGGCGGCCTCGACGACCGGCGGGACCGGGGCGTCGATGGAGGTCGAGTCGAGCGGGTCGTGCCCGGCGATGGCCTCGTGCAGCAGGGCCGCGTCCAGGACCGTACGGGCGCAGGGGCCGCCCTGGTCGAGGGAGGACGAGAACGCCACCATGCCGTAGCGGGACACCCCGCCGTAGGTCGGCTTGACGCCGACGGTGCCGGTGACTGCGGCGGGCTGGCGGATGGAGCCGCCGGTGTCCGTACCGATGGCCAGCGGGGCCTCGTACGCCGCCAGCGCGGCGGACGAGCCGCCGCCGGAGCCGCCGGGGATCCGGGAGAGATCCCAGGGGTTGCCGGTGGGCCCGTAGGCGCTGTTCTCGGTCGAGGACCCCATGGCGAACTCGTCCATGTTGGTCTTGCCGAGGATGACGACGTCGGCGGCCTTGAGGCGCTTGGTGACGGTCGCGTCGTACGGCGGGAGCCAGCCTTCGAGGATCTTGGAGCCGACGGTGGTCGGGACGCCCTCGGTGGTGAAGATGTCCTTCAGCGCCAGGGGCACACCGGCCAGCGGTCCGAGCTTCTCGCCGTTCGCCCGCTTGGCGTCGACCGCGCGGGCCTGCGCGAGCGCGCCCTCACGGTCGACGTGCAGGAAGGCGTTGACCTTCTCGTCGACGGCCGCGATCCGGGCCAGGTGCGCCTCGGTGACCTCGACGGCCGTGAGCTCGCCGGAAGCGATCTTCCCGGCGATCTCGGCGGCGGTGAGCTTGATGATGTTGATGTCCGTCATGGCTTAGTCCTCCCCCAGGATCTGCGGCACCTTGAAACGCCGCTGCTCCTGGGCCGGTGCACCGGAGAGGGCCTGCTCCGGGGTGAGCGACGGACGGACCTCGTCCGCGCGCATGACATTCGTCAGCGGCAGCGGGTGGGAGGTCGGCGGTACGTCTTGGTCGGCAACCTCGGAGACGCGGGCGACCGCGCCGAGAATGTCGTCGAGCTGTCCGGCGAAGTGCTCGAGCTCTTCGTCCTTCAGCTCCAGACGTGCCAGCCGTGCGAGGTGGGCGACCTCCTCGCGCGTGATGCCAGGCATGCAGCGATCCTCAGGGGTGAGTGTGTGGATTTTGGCCCAATCCTATGGGGCGGGGGGCCGTGGCCACTAAACGGTTTCACCGGGGAGGGCTGCGGAGGCGATTCCGGCGCTGCGGAAAGCCGGGCGCGGGGACGTCTCAAGCCCCCCTGCGGTCCCTGTGATCGAGAAGCGGGGGGTCCGAGCCGGAGCCCGGGTTATGGGCGACCCGGTTACGGGCGCCGGTCCTGCTGCGGTCCCGGCCGGCTGTGCAGCACCACCTGCCCGGACGGCAGCTTCTCCTTCTCGGCGGCGGCCGCAGCCGCGAGCTCCGCCGGCCGCTGCCATCCCCGGGACCCCCGGGCCAGCAGCCAGGCCGTTGCTTCGTGCGGCGGCATCGCTGCCGCCACCAGCCAGCCCTGCACCGCGTCGCAGCCCAGATCGCGGAGCCGCTCCCAGGTCTCGTCGTCCTCGACGCCCTCGGCCACGACGATCAGGCCGAGCGAGTGCGCCAGGTCGACCGTGCAGCGGACGATCTCGGCGTCCTCGTTGTCCACCGCGAGCCGGGCCACGAACGACCGGTCGATCTTCAGCTCGCTCACCGGGAGCCGCCGCAGATGGACCAGTGACGAGTACCCGGTGCCGAAGTCGTCCAGCGACATCTTCACGCCGTGTGCGGTCAGTCCGGCGAGGGTGTCGGCGGCCCGCTGCGGGTCCTCCAGCAGGACGTGCTCGGTTATCTCCAGCTGGAGGGCGCCCGGCGGCACCCCGTGCCTGGCCAGCCGGGCCGCCACCGCGCCGGCGAAGCCGGGGGTGTGCACATCGCGCGGCGATACGTTGACCGCCACCGGGACCTTCAGGCCCTGGAGGCGCCACTTGGCGACCTGTGCCAGCGCCGTCTCCAGGACGTACTCGGTGAGATGCGGCATCAGCCCGGACGACTCGGCGATGGCGATGAACTCGTCCGGGGGGACCCTGCCGCGCTCCGGGTGCACCCAGCGGACCAGCGCCTCAAGACCTGCCACCTGTCCGTCGAACCGGACCTTCGGCTGGTAGTGCAGCTCTACGTCGCCCGCGTCGAGCGCGCGCCGCAGATCGCCGAGCAGACCGAGCCGGTCGGGGGTGTTGGAGTCCCGCTTGGACTCGTACACCTCGACACCCGTGCGGTCCCGCTTGGCCTGGTACATCGCCACGTCGGCGCGCTGGAGCAGCCCCTCGGCGTCCAGCGCGTGGTCGGGGAAGACCGAGACGCCGGCGCTCGCCTCCAGCACCAGCGTCAGTCCGTCGAGGTCGAGCGGGGAGCTCAGTTCGGCCACCAGGTGGCGCGCGATGCGCATCACGCTCGTCGCCGAGTCGGCCGCCGGGAGCAGCACGGCGAACTCGTCGCCGCCGAGGCGGGCGACCTCCGCGCCGCGCGGCAGTGCGAACCGCAGCCGTTCCGCTATCTGCAACAGCAGCCGGTCGCCCGCGAGATGCCCGAGCGTGTCATTGACCGAGCGGAACCGGTCGAGGTCGATCAGGACCAGTGACGATCTGAATCCGCCGTTCTCCGCCTCCGCCAGCGCGGCCCAGGTCCGCTCCAGCAGCCACTGGCGGTTGGGCAGTCCGGTCAGCGGGTCGCGCAGCTGCTCCTCCGCTCGGGCCCTGGCGATCCACAGTGTGGAGTCCAGAGCGATCAGCGGCACCGCGAAGAGCGGCAGCAGCAGCGGCAGGGACACCGCGACCACGCAGATCAGCGGGGCGATCCCGAGCAGCGCGACGCCGACGAGTCCTTGCCTGACCAGTGCGGTACGGGCGACTGTCGGCAGCCCGCGGCCGGGCGTTGCCGCCGCGGACCAGAGCAGCATCCGCGCGACGCCCAGATAGGCGGCGGCCGCCAGCACGATCTCCGCCGCGGAACCGATCCCCCAGCCGAGTGGCTGCCAGGGGTGCTCGACCGTCGGGGTCTCGCCGAACGCGGCAAGGACGAGGGCGGCGGCGCCGATGCCCAGGATGTCGGACGCGCCGTGCAGCAGCCCCTGCCGCCAGCGGCGGCTGCGGGCAGCCCCCACGAGGACGACGACGGCCAGGCTGACCAGCGCCGCGGGCAGCCAGCCGTACAGCAGCAGGACGGCGAGGGTGAGGGCGGCGCCGGAGCCGGTACCGCCCCACCAGCGGTCGCGGCCGAGCGCGACCAGATGGCCCACGATGATGCCGGTGAGGACGGCGAGCGCCCAGCCCGCCGTGCCGTCGGGGAACAGTGCGCGGCCGTCCCTCACCGCACCTAACAATCCGGTCACCAGGACGACTGCGGCCAGTCCCACGACGAACGGGAAGGCGGGCAGCCTCGCCACGGAGTGAGCGAGCTGCGCGACACCGCGCACCCGCGACTCCGGATCGGCGCTCTCGGTCGGTTTCATGCCCGTCCCTCTCACAGCCGGCAGTGCCCATGCACGTGATGGCCCGCTGTCACGCCGTCACGGCTCATATCTTGTCCCGGACTCGGGAAGAAACTCCAGAGGAAGAATCTCCAGAAGAGCAGGGCAGGCCCATTGCAGCCGTGCGGGACGGGCGCACTCTTCAACAGTAGGCCGCGGAAGGGCTTGAGGGCAGCGCTCCGCAGGTCTTGCCCGAATGCGACCCGACCGTCCCGAACCATCTGCTATGGGCCGAACGGGTGAGCTTGGCCCCACCGCCGGTGCCCGCTCCTCCCTACTCCTCGACTGGCACAGCTGCCTCCCTGGCCGCGTCGGGGCCCTGTTCGAGGAGCACGGCGAAGCCCTCCTCGTTCAGCACGGGGACCTTCAGCTGCATCGCCTTGTCGTACTTCGAGCCGGGGCTGTCCCCGACCACGACGAACGCCGTCTTCTTGGAAACGGAGCCGGTCACCTTCGCACCGAGGCTCTGGAGGGCTTCTTTCGCGCCATCCCGTGTGTGGTGCTCCAGGGTCCCAGTGACGACCACGGTCAGCCCGTCCAGCGGCCGTGGGCCCTCGTCCACACCGGCCTCGTCCTCCATACGGACCCCGGCCGCCCGCCACTTGCGGAGGATCTCGCGGTGCCAGTCCTCTTCGAACCACTGCTTGAGCGAGGCCGCGATGGTCGGGCCGACGCCCTCCACGGCGGCCAGCTCCTCCTCCGTGGCCTGTTCGATCCGCTCGACCGAACGGAACTCACGTGCCAGCGCCTCCGCTGCCACCGGGCCTACATGACGGATCGAAAGGCCGGTGATCACCCGGGCGAGCGGGCGCTCCTTCGCCGCCGCGATGTTCTCCAGCATGGCCAGCGCGTTCTTCCTCGGCTCGCCCTGCTGGTTGGCGAAGACCGTGACGATCTTCTCCTCGCCCGTCTTCGGGTCCCTCTTGGGGAGTCCGCTGTCCTGGTCGAGGACGTACGCCTTGATCGGCAGCAACTGCTCGATGGTGAGGTCGAAGAGGTCGCTCTCGTCCTTCAGCGGCGGCTCGGCCGGTTCCAGTGGCTGGGTCAGCGCGGCCGCGGCGACATAGCCGAAGTTCTCGATGTCCAGGGACTTCCGGCCGGCGAGGTAGAAGAGCCGCTCACGCAACTGGGCCGGGCAGGAGCGGGCGTTGGGGCAGCGGAGGTCGATGTCCGCCTCCTTCATGGCCCGCAGGGCCGTACCGCACTCGGGGCACTCGGCGGGCATGACGAACTCCCGCTCGCTGCCGTCCCTCAGGTCCACGACCGGGCCGAGGATCTCCGGGATGACATCGCCCGCCTTGCGCAGCACCACGGTGTCGCCGATGAGCACACCCTTGGCCTTCACCACGTCCTGGTTGTGCAGCGTCGCGAACTCGACCTCGGAGCCGGCCACGGTGACGGGCTCGACCTGTGCGTACGGGGTGACCCTGCCCGTACGCCCCACGCCGACCCGGATGTTGACCAGTCTGGTGTTGACCTCCTCCGGCGCGTACTTCCAGGCGATGGCCCAGCGCGGTGCCCGGGAGGTGGAGCCGAGGCGTCCCTGGAGCGGGATCTCGTCGAGCTTGATGACGACCCCGTCGATCTCGTGTTCCACGGAGTGCCGGTTCTCACCGAAGTACGCGATGAACTCCCTGGCGCCCGCGAGGTCGTCGACCACCTTGTTGTGCTTGGCGGTGGGCAGACCCCACTCGTGCAGCAGCTCGTACGCATGCGACAGGCAGTCGATGTCGAAGCCCTCGCGGGCACCGATGCCGTGGACGACCATGTGCAGCGGACGGGTCGCGGTGATCTTCGGATCCTTCTGGCGCAGCGAACCGGCCGCCGCGTTGCGCGGATTGGCGAAGGGCTTGTCACCGGCCTCCACCAGCCGTGCGTTGAGCCCTTCGAAGGCGTCCATGGGGAAGTACACCTCGCCCCGGATCTCCACGAGCTCGGGGATCCGCTCCCCGTGCAGCCGGTGCGGGATGTCGGCGATCGTCAGGACGTTGGGAGTGATGTCCTCACCGGTGCGGCCGTCACCGCGGGTGGCGGCGCGGACCAGCCTGCCGTGCTCGTACGTGAGGTTGACGGCGAGGCCGTCCACCTTGAGTTCGCACAGGAAGTGGTAGCCCGGCGAGCCGGCCTCGCGCGCCACGCGCTCGGCCCAGGCGGCCAGCTCCTCGTCGTCGAAGGCGTTGTCCAGCGACTGCATCCGGTCGCGGTGCTGCACGGAGGTGAACTCCGTCTCGTACGCCCCGGCGACCTTCTGGGTCGGTGAGTCCGGAGTCCGAAGCTCCGGGTACTGCTCCTCCAGGGCCTCCAGCGCACGCAGCTGCGTGTCGAACTCAGCGTCGCTGACGACGGGCTGGTCCCTCACGTAGTACCGGAAGCGGTGCTCCTCGATCTGCTCGGCCAGCTGGGCGTGGTTCTCCCGTACCTCCGCAGGCACCGCACCTTGCTGTTCGACAGCCACCGTCTCGTCCTCCCGTTGATGAAACCGATCCCGCTACTCAGGGTTGTCAGCGAGTGACCTCGCCGCGCGGGCGCAGTGGGCGAGTGCCGTGCGGGCGTACTCGGGTGAAGCGCCCGCGAGCCCGCACTCCGGGGTGAGCACCAGAGACTCGGCGAGAGTCCCCGGATTCAGCCCCAGCCTGCGCCACAGCGTTCTGACACCCATGACGCTACCGGCAGGGTCCGACAATGCGGTGTCAGTGCCGGGCACCACACCGCAGAAGAGCTGGGTACCGCCCTCCACAGCCTCGCCGACCGCTTCCTCATCACGCTCGGTGAGGAGGCTGAAATCGAACGAGATACCTGCCGCACCGGCCCGCCGCAGCAGGGCGAACGGCACGCCGGGCGCACAGGAATGCACGATCGCAGGTCCGTCGCCGACCGCCATCACGTCCCGCAGCGTGCCTTCGATCACCTGCCGGTCCACGGCCCGGTGAGTCCGGTAGCCGCTGGCGGTCCTGATCTGTCCGCGCAGTACGGGGACGAGTGACGGCTCGTCGAGCTGGAGCACGACCTGCGCGCCGGGCACCCGCCGCCGCACCTCGGCGAGGTGCTCGCGCAGCCCCTCGGCGAGCGAAGCCGCGAGGTCCCGGCAGGCCCCGGGGTCACCGAGCGCGGCCTCGCCGCCCCGCAGTTCGAGCCCGGCGGCCAGCGTCCAGGGGCCGACCGCCTGGACCTTCAGCGGCCCCTCGTACCCCTGGGTGAACTCCTCCAGCGCGTCGAGGTCCTCGCCGAGCCAGGAGCGTGCCCGCCGGGTGTCGCGTCCGGGCCGGTCACTCACCCGCCAGCCGCTGGGCTCCACGTGCGCGTACATCTCGACGAGCATCCCGAGGGTGCGTCCGAGCATGTCCGCGCCGGGCCCGCGCGCGGGCAGCTCCGGAAGAAAGGGGAAGTCCTCGAAGGACCCGATGACGGTTTTCGCGCTTTCCCGCGCGTCGCCGCCCGGCATGGACCCGATCCCGGTGGCAGGACCCCAACTGAACTTGCTGTTCTCGCTCACCCCCGAAGGGTACGAGAGGGCCCGGGCGGAACCGGGGCGGCCCGGGCGGTGTATGTATCGATGAAGACCATCGCGGACGGACTTCGAGGGGGAGACCGATGAAGGACCGGCTGGACGGCTGGACATGGAATTCCGGCGACAGTGACACGGAGGCCGACTCGGGGCCCCCGGCGAGGGACCGGTATGCCGTTCCGCGGATACGGCGGACTCCGGCCCAGTCGGCGCGCGCCGCGGCTGCCTGGATTCACGTCAGACGGATCAGGCTGGTGACCGTCGTGACCGTGCTGGTCCTCGCGATCGGCGGCTGGCAGACATACACGTACCTCACCCGCTACCACGAGCAAATAAGCGGTACACACGGCGGCTTCCCCACCGCACTCGGCACCGCCGCACCCGAGCGGCCGGGCCGTGTGCTGCCGAGTGGCGCCGACGCTCCTGTGGGGGTCGTCGGCGGGCTGGTCCTGCACGAGCGGGACAACGGCATCACGGCGAACAGCGTGCGTACCAACCGGACTTACTGGCATTACGGGCGTGAGAAGACCGCGCTGATATCGGAGTCCGTCGTCAGCGGCGCCGTCGTCCTCTGGTACGACGACGGACTCGCGGTCTCGGTGGACCTGCGCAGCGGGAAGCCCCGCTGGCACACGAAGGTTGCGGGGAAGGTGCGGGAGGACACCGGAGACCGTGTCTGGCGGGCCGGGGGCACCGTGGTCATCAACCAGCAGAGCCGGCTGGGCAGTCGGCTGACCGGCCTGTCGGTGCGCAACGGAAAACAGCTCTGGTCCATCGCCCCGCCCAAGAGGTGCAAAGGGTGGGACCCCCGGCCGCCTGTGGACCTGTCCGGTGTGGAGGCGTTCGACGCCACCCACTGCTCCGGGCTGGTGTGGAACACGCTGTACGGGGTGGACCCGGCCACCGGACAGACCCGCTGGCACATCCGGGACCAGGCCATGGGATACGGACGTCTCGGCGACCACACGTTGGTCTCCCTGGCAGCACCCAATTCACTGGTCACAGTGGACGTGTCGGGGGCACGGCCCCGGATGCACTCGACCTTCGTACCGCACGACGCGAGTCTGTACGGCGTCAGTGACGGCATGGTCATGTTGAGCTCCGCCAACGACACCTCAGTCACCGCGCGCCAGGTGACCACCGACAGCAGCAAGGTGCTCTGGACCGTGAAGGCGGACAAGGGACGCGCACTGGGGATTCCCCGGACCGCCGACGACCGGGTGTACATACCGCAGTACCAGCGACAGATGGAGGCGAAGCAGCAGAAGGCTCACCGCTCGGCGCAACTGCTCGTACTGGACGCGCGAACTGGGCACGAGCTGCACCGGGCCGAGCTGCCCGCCTCCCTCTACGGGAGCCCGGACGATGTCGGCGTGAGCATGATGGCAGTCCTCGAGGCGAAGTACGGCGTGGTCAGGGTCGGCTTGAGCGGCTTCCTGGCCTCCCCCGAAAGCCAGGTGACCCTGGCCGAATAGCGCCCGGCACGACCGGTCGGGCCGGTCGGGCCGGTCGGCAGTAGCGACCCGACCGGTCACAACGGCCCAGTGGGAGCGGGCCGCCCGCGCCCGCGCTGGCGCGGGTACCGGTGCGGGGGTCGTCAGCGCCCCGCTCGGACCGTCACGTCGTTGATCTCGGCGTCGCGCGGGAGGTCCAGGGCCGTCAGGATGGTCATGGCGACCGACTCGGGGTCGATCAGGCCTTCCGGCCGGTACTCCTTGCCCTCCTGCGAGTGGATCTTCGCCTGCATGGGACTCGCAGTGCGGCCCGGGTAGACGGATGTGACCCGGACACCGTTCGCGTGCTCCTCCTGGCGCAGGGCGTCGGCCAGGGCCTTCAGGCCGTGCTTGGCGGCGGCGTAGGCGCCCCACTCCGCATGGGCGTTGAGGCCGGCGCCGGAGTTGACGAAAACAACCTGGCCGCGGACGGCCCGCAGCTGCGGCAGCATCAGCCGGGTCAGCTCGGCCGGAGCGATGAGGTTGGTGTTGAGCTGCTGGTGCCAGGTCGGGGGACGCAGTTCCGCTACGGGAGAGAGGTCGACGATGCCGGCGATGTGCAGCAGCGAGTCGACCTGTTCCGGCATCGTCTGCTTCCCGAGGGCCCAGGAGATGCGGTCGGGATTCGCCAGGTCGGCGACGAGCGTTTCCGCGCCGGGGAAGCGTCCCGCGAGCTCCTTGGCGCGGCCGGTGTCGCGCGCCACGATGACGAGGTGGTCGCCGCGCTCATGAAGGCGGCGCGCGACAGCAGCGCCAATGCCGGAACCAGCACCAGTGATCACATGTGTAGCCATGGGCCCCATCGTCGCACTACTGGACGCCCTGCGACTCCTCCAGGTACGCCAGGGCGGCCACCCCGTCCTCGGCGAACAAGACCAGGTCAGTGAGGGGAACGGGCAGGAACCCCTCCTCCTCCATCCGCTGGAACTGCTGCTTCAGACCGTCGTAGAAGCCGGCCGTGTTCAGCAGCACCACCGGCTTCACGGTCTTCCCGTGCTTCTTCAGCTCCAGGATCTCGGTGGCCTCGTCGAGCGTGCCGGTGCCACCCACCATGATCACAACCGCGTCGGCCTTGGCGAGCAGCAGCGCCTTGCGTTCGGCCAGATCGGAGGCAATCACCATCTCGTCGGCGTCGGTACGGGCCTTGGCTGCGAGGAAGTCCACCGACACCCCGACGAGACGTCCGCCGGCCTCCTGTACGCCGTCGGCAACCACCTTCATCAGACCGCTCTCCGAGCCACCCCAGACCAGGGTGTGGCCGCCCCTGCCGAGCAGTTCGGCGAATTCACGGGCGGGGCGGGTGTAGCGCTCATCGAGATCGGCGGCGGAGAGGAAGACACAGATATTCATGCGTCCACGGTAGAGGCCGCCCACGGGGAAGAAGTTCCGGCCCGGATGCGCTGAATCCCACATGACTACTGGACATCGCATCACCATCGAGCAAGGTACCGAGCATGTACGGGTGGTCCGCGAGGGCCGGGTCCTGGCGGAGAGCCGCCGCCCCCTGCTGCTGCACGAGACAGGGCTCCCGGTGCGCTACTACCTCCCGCCGGAGGACGTGCACACCGAGCTGCTGACCCCCTCGGACACGCACACCCACTGTCCCTTCAAGGGCGACGCGTCCTACTGGTCGCTGCCCGAAGCAGCCGACCTTGTCTGGGCGTACCCGGAGCCGCTGGCCCAAGTCGCCCAGATCAAGGACCACTTCTGCTTCTACGACACTGAAGTGGTCTGAGGCACGGCGGTCTGAGGCACGGCGGTCTGAGGCACGGCGGTCTGAGGGGGAGCTGTCTGAGGGGCAGTGGCCTGAGGGGCAGTGGCCTGAGGGGCAGCTGTATCGGACGTAGCAGCCCCGGACTCGGCGGCCCCGGACTCCCCTGGCCGCGTCGTGCCGGCTGCCCGGTCCGTCGTGGCGATCGTCGCCGAGCCGACGACGCGTGTGCCGTCGTAGAGCACGATCGCCTGGCCGGGCGCCACGCCCCGTACCGGCTCGTCGAACGTGACGTTCAGAGTGCCGCCCACCAGCTCGGCCGTCACCGGCGTCTCGCCGCCGTGCGCACGCAGCTGGGCGGTGTACGTTCCGGCCCCGGCCGGGGCGTCGCCGCACCAGCGGGGCTTGATCGCGGTGAGCGCGGTGACGTCCAGGGCCTCGACCGGCCCCACCGTCACGGTGTTGTTCACCGGCGAGATGTCGAGGACGTAGCGCGGCTTGCCGTCCGCGGCCGGGTGGCCGATGCGCAGCCCCTTGCGCTGGCCGATGGTGAAGCCGAAGGCACCGTCGTGGCTGCCCACCTTCGTACCGGACTCGTCGACGATGTCGCCCTCTGCCTTGCCGCCGAGGCGGGAGGCGAGGAAGCCCTGGGTGTCACCGTCCGCGATGAAGCAGATGTCGTGGCTGTCGGGCTTCTTGGCGACGGCCAGACCCCGCCGCTCGGCCTCGGCCCGGATCTCGTCCTTGGTGGTCAGGGTGTCGCCGAGCGGGAACATGGCGTGCGCGAGCTGGCGCTCGTCCAGTACCCCGAGGACGTACGACTGGTCCTTGGCCATGTCGGAGGCCCGGTGCATCTCGCGTGAGCCGTCCTCGTTGAGGACGACCGTGGCGTAGTGGCCGGTGCAGACCGCGTCGAAGCCGAGAGCGAGCGCCTTGTCGAGCAGCGCCGCGAACTTGATCTTCTCGTTGCAGCGCAGACACGGGTTGGGGGTGCGGCCGGCCTCGTACTCCGCGACGAAGTCGTCGACGACGTCCTCACGGAACCGCTCGGCCAGGTCCCAGATGTAGAAGGGGATGCCGATGACGTCCGCCGCACGACGGGCGTCGCGGGAGTCCTCGATGGTGCAGCAGCCACGCGCACCGGTGCGGAACGACTGCGGATTGGCGGAGAGCGCCAGGTGCACACCGGTCACGTCGTGTCCGGCCTCGGCGGCACGGGCGGCGGCCACGGCGGAGTCCACACCGCCGGACATCGCGGCCAGTACCCGGAGGGGGCGGGGGCTCTGGGGTGTCTGAGTCATAGCCGTACCAGGGTACGGGCACGGGGGAATCCCGCGCTCGCACGGATGCGTTGAGGCGCATATGGAAGGTACGGGCAGCGACAGGGACCGGCACGTGGGCCGGCGGGGCCTGCTGATCGGCGGGCTGGGCGCCGCGGCGGGCGCCGCCGCGCTGGGCAGGAGCGAGCTGGCGCACGTGTGGGACCGGCTGTCCGGTGGCGGGACGCCGCGCGAGAAGGGTGCGGTGGATTTCGCCGGGGCCGAGTGGGCGGCGGCCTCCCCCGCCAACTACCGGCGGGCCGACCGGCCTCATGACTATGCGATCGACCGGGTCGTCATCCACACCGTCCAGGGCAGTTACGCGATGGCGCTCAGGGTCTTCGCGGATCCGGCCCACGCGGCCGCCGCACACTACGTCCTGCGCAGGGACGGAAAGGTGGCACAGACGGTCCGGGAGCCGGATGTGGCGTTCCACGCGGGCAACCGCTCCTACAACGAACGCAGCATCGGCATCGAGCACGAGGGGTTCGTGGAACGGGCCTCGTCGTACACGGACGCCATGTACCGGTCGTCCGCGCGGCTGACCGCGGACATCTGCGCGCGGTACGGGATACCCGTGGACCGGCAGCACATCATCGGACATGTCGAGGTCCCGGGGGCCGACCACACGGACCCGGGGCCCTACTGGGACTGGGCCTGGTACGTACGGCTGGTGCGAAAGGCGCGGGAGCGGTCCGGAACGCAACGGGACAGATCCGGAGCGCAACAGGACGGATCCGGAGCGTAACGGGAGCAGTCCGGCCGGTGAAGGTCCCGGCGCAGCCCGTGCGCGGTGTCCGTCTCAGCTCAGTCCGGCCGACCGGGCCCGTTCCACCGCCGGGCCGATCGCCTCCGCCACCGCCGCCACGTCTGCCTCGGTCGAGGTGTGTCCGAGGGAGAACCGCAGGGTGCCGCGGGCCAGATCGGGGTCCGTGCCCGTGGCCAGGAGTACGTGGCTGGGCTGCGCCACACCCGCCGTGCAGGCCGAGCCGGTGGAGCAGGCGATGCCCTGGGCGTCCAGGAGCAGCAGCAGGGAGTCGCCCTCGCAGCCGGGGAAGGTGAAATGCGCGTTGGCGGGGAGGCGGTCCGACGGATCGCCGCCCAGGATGGCCGTGGGGACCGCGGAGCGTACCGCGGCGATCAGCCCGTCGCGCAGTGCGCCGATCTCCCGGGCGAAGACCTCGCGCCGTTCGGCGGCCAGCGTTCCCGCCACGGCGAAGGAGGCTATGGCCGGGGCGTCCAGCGTCCCGGAGCGCACGTGGCGCTCCTGGCCCCCGCCGTGCAGGACGGGGACCGGTGTGTACTCACGGCCGAGCAGCAGGGCGCCGACCCCGTAGGGGCCGCCGATCTTGTGGCCCGACACCGTCATCGCGGCCAGGCCCGACGCGGCGAAGTCCAGCGGGAGCTGGCCGTACGCCTGTACCGCGTCGGCGTGCAGCGGAATACCGGACTCGGCTGCCACATCGGCCAGTTCACGGACCGGCATGACCGTGCCGATCTCGTTGTTGGCCCACATCACGGTGGCCAGCGCGACATCGGACGGGTCCCGTTCGATCGCCTCGCGGAGGGACTCGGGGCGCACCCGGCCGTAGCCGTCGACCGGGAGGTACTCGACCGTCGCGCCCTCGTGCTCGCCCAGCCACTCGACGGCGTCCAGGACGGCGTGGTGCTCGACCGGGCTGACCAGCACCCGGTTCCTGCGCGGGTCGGCGTCGCGGCGGGCCCAGAAGAGGCCCTTGACCGCGAGGTTGTCGGCCTCGGTGCCGCCCGCGGTGAAGACCACCTCACTGGGGCGCGCGCCGAGCGACTCCGCGAGAGCCTCCCGGGCTTCCTCGACGGTACGGCGGGCCCGTCGCCCGGCGGCGTGCAGCGATGAGGCGTTGCCGGTGACGGTGAGCTGGGCGGTCATCGCCTCGACCGCCTCCGGAAGCATGGGAGTGGTCGCAGCGTGGTCGAGGTAAGCCATGGTGCCGACGATTCTACGAGTTCCGGGGCGGCCTCCCCGCCGCGCGTCCCCAGGTGGGCGACCAGTGCCCGGTCAGCCGCCGAAGTTCCAGATCACAGCGCCGCTCGAAGTGAAGACGGTGGCCAGGACCACCAGGTCGGCCACGCCGAGTGCGAGGCCGAGCAGCGCGCGGCCGCGGCGGGCCGTGCCGCGCCAGAGCGCGAGGCCGGACAGCACGATGGCGATGGGACCGAGGACGATGTTCAGCACGAGCAGACCCAGCAGGCCGAGCACGAACGAGGCGACGGCCATGCCGTCGGCGTCCCGGGTGCCGGTCCGGGTGCGGGCGGATGCGGTGAGTTCCATGATGCAGCTCCCTTACGTGGTGAGGCGCTGGACGCGGTGAGGCGCTCGGCTACTTGTTGAGGCGCTCGGTGAGGCGCCCGCGGCCGATGCGCTCGCGTACGGCGAACACGGCGAGCCAGCCGCCGATGACAGCCGCGGCGATCAGGGACACGGAGAGCGGGAAGTGGGCCACAGCACCCAGCACGACTCCGAAGAGGAGGAGAAGCGCGACGAGGGCAATCATCACTGTTCCTTTCGGTGCGCCCGGTTCGGCGCACACATACGGGTCTTTTGAGTGAACAATTGTGAGTACGACTGTTCACTGACTCTGAGTCTACGCTTCCCTTCGACGGAGAACGGTTGTTTACTGAATGGCATGAGTCACACCTCGGGCATCCGCCAGGCCCAGAAGCTGAAGACGCGCCAGGCCCTCCTGGACGCGGCCCTCGGCCTGCTGGAGGAGCAGAGTCTGTCCAGCCTCGGCCTGCGCGAGGTGACCCGCGCCGTGGGCGTCGCGCCGACGGCCTTCTACCGGCACTTCCGGGACACCGCCGACCTCGGGGTCGCGCTCGTCGAGGAGGCCCTGGGCTCGCTGCACGGGCTGATCGCCGCGACGCTCGCGGACACCGGCGACAGCGAGGTGCGCATCGGCACCACAGTGGATCTGATCGCCGCCCTGGTCCGCACGCACCCCGCGCACGTCCGGTTCATCGCCCGCGAACGGCATGGGGGCGTCCAGCCGGTGCGTGCGGCGATAGCGGCGCAACTGCGGCTGTTCACACGGGAGGTGGCCGCCGCGTTCGCGGGCGAGCCGCGGTCCGACGGGTGGAGCGAGGACGACCTGCTGATGCTGGCAGGCGTCTATGTGGATCACATGGTGATGACCGCGTCGGTTCTGCTGGAGGCGGCGGAGGACGGGCCGCAGGCCTCGGAGCGGGCGCGGGACATGGCCCGGCGCCAGATGCGGCTGGTCAGCCTGGGCCGGCTGCACTGGCTCGACTGAGGCTCAGCCGAGCTACGGGACCTCGGCCGAGGCACGGAGCCCGACCGGCTGCGCGGAGCAGGGCCCGCCCCGCGCAGCCTCCCGGCCGGAACCGGGAGGCGCCCCGCAAGAGGGGCAGGCCGCCCCTACCCCCGCGGCGCCAGCGCCAGTTGCCGGGACTGGGCCACCAGGCGGTCCGCGCTGTCCCAGACCTCCGCGTCCTCCTCCAGGAAGCCCCCGGCGAGATTGCGCGTGACGATCGACACCCGCAACGGGCCGGGCGCCGGGCGGCACCGGACGTGGGTGGTCAGTTCGACCGTGGGCACCCAGCCCTTGATGCCGAGCTCGAACGCGGTCGGCGGCAGCGCGTCCACCGTCAGCAGCAGCGAAAGCGGATCGGCGTCGCGACCGTCGGAGAGTCCGAACCACGCCCGCATCTCGCCCTTGCCGGACGGCGCGCCCACTGCCCACCCGCAAGTCGCCGGGTCCAGCTTCAGCATCAGGCGGTCCGCGATCGCGGAGGAGCCGGGTATGGGCGCCGGTCCGTCATCGGAGCCCAGGCAGTGCTCGATGGGCGGGATCGACGGCGGCTTCGCCGTGGTGTGCACGTCGTCGGGGAGCGCGTCCAGGTCGCCGTACGAGGCGAGCACCCGGATCCGTTCGACCTCGGCGCCGTCCTCGTCGTACTGGAACAGCGACGCCTGGCCGGTGGAGAGCGTGCGGCCGCTGCGGACGGTCTGGGTGCGGATCACCGCGGGGCCCGGACGCGAGGCGGTCACATAGTGCGCGGAGACCGAGAACGGGTCGGGGTGCGGGAGCGCGTCACCGAGAGCGCGGCCCATCAGGGCCAGCAGGTAGCCGCCGTTGACCGCCTGGATGATGGTCCAGCCCGCGGAGAGCTCCGCGTCGTAGACGCCTTCTTCACGACGGGTGACTGCGGTGTCGCGGTCGAACTCACTGTCCCCGATGGATGCCTGTGCCATGGACAGCACCGTACACCGCAAAGTTACTCGTCGGTAGAGACAGCCGCCGAACGCCGGTTCCAGGCCCGCGAGGCCCGCCAGTGGAAGCGCAGCGAGAGCAGCCGCAGCACGAAGCAGGTGAGGGCCGCGACGACGCCCGTGGTGGTGCTCAGCACGTCGAACCGGATGAAGATGGCCACCATCGCGGCCCCCACCATCGCCGGCACGGCGTACAGGTCGCGGTCCCAGCGCACCAGCGACGGCGTCTCGTTGGCCAGTACGTCGCGCAGCACACCGCCGCCCACCGCGGTGGCGAGGCCCAGCACGGCGGAGGCGGTGAGGCCGAGCCCGTAGTCGTACGCCTTGGTGGTGCCCGTCACGCAGAAGAGCCCGAGCCCGGCCGCGTCGAAGACGTTCACCCCGACCTGGATCCGCTCGACCTCCGGATGGAGGAAGAAGACCAGCGCCGCCGCGATCAGCGGGGTGATGAAGTACCCGAGGTCGGTGAAGGCGGCGGGCGGCACCGCGCCGATCACGATGTCGCGGAACAGCCCGCCACCCAGCGCCGTGACCTCGGCGAACACCGCGATCCCGAAGACGTCGAAGTTCTTCCGGACCGCGAGCAGCGCGCCCGAGATCGCGAAGACGAAGATCCCCACGAGATCGAGCGCGTGCTGGACGGAGGTGTTGAACAGGTCATGGAGCACCCGACAGTTCTACCCCCCACTGCCCGCCCCCGCCGCCCGCCCCTGCCGCGCGGCCCCGCTCAGCTGTCCCCCG
Organism: Streptomyces sp. NBC_00466; assembly: GCF_041433995.1. NCBI lineage: Bacteria > Bacillati > Actinomycetota > Actinomycetes > Kitasatosporales > Streptomycetaceae > Streptomyces > Streptomyces sp. NBC_00466. Next base: position 1,409,998 of record NZ_CP107896.1, read on the forward strand.
TTACAGTTCCGGTTTGCCCGAGGTGCGCAGCCACGCGTCGAAGAAACCGTCGAGCTGCTGCCCGGAGATCTTCTCGGCGAGCGCGGTGAACTGCCCGGTGTCGGCGTTGCCGTAGCGGTGCGCCTTCGTCCAGGCGGGGAGCAGCCGGAAGAACGCCTTGTCCCCGATCCGATCGCGCAGCGCCTGGAGCGTCATCGCGCCCCGGTCGTAGACGGCCGACGCGAACATCGTGTCGCGCTGCGGGTCGGCGACCTTCGTGTGCCAGAAGGTGGAGCTCGCGGGCGTCGCGTTGTACTCGGCGAGGAAGGCGTCGTGGGCCGAGCGCTTGCCCCGGTGTTCGTCCCAGAGCCACTGGGCGTATGTGGCGAAGCCCTCGTTCAGCCAGATGTCCTTCCACTGCTTCACCGATACGGAGTCGCCGAACCACTGGTGGGCCAGCTCGTGCACGATCGTCGACTCGCTGCGTACAGCGGAGTAGCTCGGCTTGGACTGGGTCTCCAGCGAGAAGCCCGCCTGCGGCATGTCGTCGACCACCGCGCCCGTCTCCTCGAACGGATAGGGCCCGAAGAGCTTCGACCAGTAGTCGGTGGCCTCGGCCGTCACGGCGTACACGTCAACGGCGTTGCTGCCGGCGAGCACGGGGTCGATGGCCACGTAGATCGGCGTACCGGCGGGTGTGCGGCCGGTCCTGACGTCGAATTTCCCGATCGAGGCCGTGGCGAGATACGTGGCCATCTGCCGGGACTCGCGCCAGTGCGAGACGGTCGATGCGCCCTGGGTACGGGTGGAGAGCAGCCGCCCGTTGGAGACGCCGGTCAGCCCCTTGGGCGCCTTGATGGTGATGTCGAAGGCGGCCTTGTCGGAGGGGTGGTCGCTCGAAGGGAACCAGGTGGAGGCGGCGTTGGGCTCGCAGGCGACGAAGACGCCGTCCTTGGTCTTCATCCAGCCGTAGTCGGACCCGAAGACGATCGGGCCGCTGAGCGCCTGCGGAACACCGCCGTAGACGACCCGCACGGTGAAGGTGCGGCCCTCGCGCAGCGGGCCGGCCGGGGTGATGCGTATCTCGTCGCCGGAGCGGGTGAAGCGGGCGCGTGCGCCGTTCACCTCGACCGACGCGACCGTCAGCTGCTGGAGGTCCAGGTCGAAGGAGGAGAGGTTCTGAGTGGCCCGTGCCGTGACCGTCGTACGGCCGTCGAGCCGGCCGGTGTCCGGGTTGTACGCGATATCGAGGCCGTAGTGCAGGGCGTCGAAGCCGCCGTTGCCCAGCTGTGGGAAGTAGGGGTCGCCGATTCCGGCCGAACCGGGTGAGGGTGCGGGAGCGGCCGCGATGACACAGAGGGCGGCCGTCGCGGTGGCGAGGGCGGCCAGACGTGCCGAACGGGAGAGCGCCAAGAGTCTGCCCTTCGTGCGTGCGCCGTTGTTACGGACACGCTGACTCTGCACTCTCCCGTTTCAGCATGTACATGACTTTACCAACTTGTCATGGGCAAGCCTGCCGCCGCGGCTCGCGGCGGATTACTTCTCGTCGGGCTCCGCAGCGGCGTCGGACCCGGCAGCGGTGTCTGCGGCGGTATCGGCGTCAGGCACGGCAGCGGCCTCCGGCTCCGCCGCGGTGTCCTTCGCCTTCGCATCCTTCGCCGTCGCGTCCTTCGTGGTCGCGTCCTTCACGGTCGTGTCCGCCGCCGCGGTGTCCTCGGCCTTGGCCGCGCCGTCCTTCGCCGAACCGCCCTTCGCCGACGGCTTCTTCGCCGCAGCGTCCACGGCCGGCTTCTCCGCCGGCTCGGGCTTCGCGACCGACACCAGCTCGGCCGCCTCCCGTGCCTGCGGCAGCCGCTCCTCGCCCGGCGCCTGGTCAGGCGCGTTCTCCGGGTGGTGACAGGCCACCTGGTGTCCGGTCCGCAGCGTCAGCAGCGGCGGCTCCTGCACCCCGCAGATCTCCGTCGCCTTCCAGCACCGGGTGTGGAACCGGCAGCCGGCCGGCGGCGAGATCGGCGAAGGGACATCGCCCTCCAGCCGGATCCGGTCGCTCCTGACCCCCTTGCGCCGCGGGTCGGGCACCGGCACCGCCGAGAGCAGCGCCTTGGTGTACGGGTGCATCGGCGACTCGTACAGCGACTTGCGGTCCGCCAGCTCGACGATCTTCCCGAGGTACATCACCGCGATCCGGTCCGAGACATGGCGGATGACCGAGAGGTCGTGCGCGATGATCACGTACGTCAGACCGAGCTCGCTCTGGAGGTCGTCCAGCAGGTTCACCACCTGGGCCTGGATCGACACGTCCAGCGCCGAGACCGGCTCGTCCGCGACGACGAGCTTGGGCCGCAGTGCGAGCGCCCGGGCGATACCGATGCGCTGGCGCTGGCCGCCGGAGAACTCGTGCGGGTAACGGTTGTAGTGCTCGGGGCTGAGACCCACCAGCTCCAGCAGGCCCTGGACCTCCTTCTTCACGCCGCCCTCGGGCTCGACGCCCTGGAGCCGGAAGGGGGTGCCGACGATCCCGCCGATGGTGTGCCGGGGGTTCAGCGAGCCGTACGGGTCCTGGAAGATCATCTGGACGTCACGGCGCATCGGCCGCATCTGCCCGGTGGACAGATGTGTGATGTCCCTGCCCTCGAACTCGACCTTGCCACCGGTCGGTTCGAGCAGTCGCGTGATCAGCCGGCCCATGGTCGACTTGCCGCAGCCCGACTCGCCGACGACGCCCAGGGTCTCCCCCGGGTACACGTCGAACGACAGCCCGTCCACAGCCTGGACCGCGCCCACCTTGCGCTTGAGCACGCCCTTGGTGATCGGGAAGTGCTTGACCAGGTCGGTGACCTTAAGCAGCGGCTCCGCCCCGGTGTCCTTGGCGGAGGCCGCCACCGCAGCGTCCATGGACTTGGACGTCTGCTGCGGGACCTTCGGCGCCTCGGGAGCCTCGGCAGCCTGCGGAGCCTTCTTCTCCTCCGCCTTCTTCTTCTGATCAGTCACAGCTTCGGCGCAATCTCTTCGGTCCAGATCTTTTCCCGCTGGGCCTTGGACATGTGGCACGCGGAGAAGTGTCCCTCCGTGCCCTCCCGCAGCTCCGGACGCTCGGTGCGGGTGATGTTGTCCTTGGGCACGTCGGCGTACGGGCAGCGCGGGTGGAAGGCGCAGCCGGACGGCACGTTGATCAGGCTGGGCGGGGAGCCCTTGACGGGCACGAGACGCTCGGTCTGCTCACGGTCGATGCGCGGCATCGAGCCCAGCAGCCCCCAGGTGTAGGGGTGCTGGGGACCGTAGAAGACCTTCTCGGCCGAGCCGCGCTCGATGCAGCGGCCCGCGTACATCACCAGGAGCTCGTCCGCGATCTCGGCGACGACGCCGAGGTCGTGGGTGATGATGACGACCGCCGAGCCGAACTCCTTCTGCAGATCGCGGATGAGGTCGAGGATCTGCGCCTGGACGGTCACGTCCAGGGCGGTCGTCGGCTCGTCGGCGATGAGCAGTTCGGGGTTGTTGACCAGGGACATCGCGATCATCGCGCGCTGGCGCATACCGCCGGAGAACTGGTGCGGGTAGTCCTCGAAGCGGCGGTGCGGCTCGGGGATGCCGACCCGGTCGAGCATCTCGACCGCACGCTTGCGCGCGGTCTTCTTGTCGACCTTGTTGTGGACGCGGTACGCCTCCACGATCTGCGCGCCGATGCTGTAGTACGGGTGCAGCGCCGACAGCGGGTCCTGGAAGATCATGGCCATCTTCTGGCCGCGGAGGTTGCGGACCCGCTCGGGCCCCGCTCCGATCAGTTCCTCGCCGTCGAGCCAGATCTCACCGGAGATCCGGGCCCGGTCCGAGTTGTGCAGGCCCATGATCCCCAGCGAGGTCACGGACTTGCCCGAGCCGGACTCGCCGACGATGCCGAGCGTCTGACCGGCCTTCAGGTCGAAGCTGACGCCGTCCACAGACTTGACCAGGCCGTCGTCGGTGTCGAAGTGGATCCGCAGGTCCCGCACCGAGAGGAAGCTCTTGTCGGCGGCGGACGGCGCACCGGCCTGGCCGCTCTTCGCGGGCTCGCCGGAACCCTTCTTGCGCACGTCGCTCATGAGAGCCTCACCCGGGGGTCGATCGCGGCGTACACAAGGTCCACCAGCAGGTTGCAGACAACGATGAAGAAGGCGGCCACCAGCGTCACACCCATGACGATCGGGAGGTCGCTGCGGGTCACACCCTGGATGGCGTAGGCCCCCATCCCCTGGAAGGAGAAGACGGTCTCCGTGATGACCGCGCCGCCGATGAGCAGCGCGAAGTCCATCCCGAAGATGGTGACGAGCGGGGTAAGGGCGGCGCGCAGACCGTGCTTGACGACCACGTTCCGCTCCCGCAGGCCCTTGGCCCGCGCGGTTCTGATGTAGTCCTCGCCCATGGTCTCCAGCATCCCGGCCCGGGTGAGCCGGGCGTAGAGCGCCGAGTACAGGAAGGCGAGGGTGCACCAGGGGAGGATCAGGTTCCAGGCCCACTCGGCCGGATTGTCCGTGAAGGACACGAACTGCAGGTCGCCCCAGATCGTCCAGTGGAAGCTGAACAGGGCGAGCGAGACGAGTCCGGTGAAGAACATCGGCAGCGAGACGCCGGCCAGTGCCACGCCCATCGCCAGCCGGTCGATGAGCGAGCCCCGCTTGAGTGCGGAGACCACGCCGGTCGCGACACCGGTGACGACCCAGATGACCGCAGCGCCGACCGCGAGTGACAGCGTCACCGGGATGCGCTGCTCGATCTCGGGCCAGACCGCCGAGTGTGTCTTGAAGGAGTAGCCGAAGCAGGGCGCGTGGCACACCGCGGGGTCGGGCCCGAAGTGGTAGTTCGCGCCGACAACGATGGCCTTGATGAAGTGCCAGTACTGCTCGTAGAGGGGCTGGTCGAGCCCCAGGTTCTTCTTGACCGCGGCGAGCGTCGCGGGGTCGGGGCTCTTGCCCACGAACTGGGCTGCCATGGAGTCGGTCGTCTGACCGCCGAGGCGGGGGACGAGGAAGAAGATCGCGAAGGTGACTGCGCTGACCACCAGCAGCAGCAACACCGCGGCGAATACGCGTCGGATGATGTACGCAGCCACAGCCGTGCGGCGCCGGGTCGGACGGACGGGGTAGGCCCGTCCGTCCCGGCGCCTTCACCTGCCTTTCAAGGGGGTGCTGTCGATGAACAGGTGTGTTACTTGGTCGAGGTCATCAGCACGTAGTCGTACATGCCGAGGTACGCCTGACTGACCGTTACGTTCGCCGCCGAGTCCGGGCGGTAGAGCAGGTTCTTGCGGTAGAAGAGCGGCACCAGCGAGGCGTTCTCCATCACCATCTGGTCGACATTGCCCCAGGTGGCGTTGCGCTTCGCGTTGTCCAGCGTCCCGATGCCCTTGACGATCTCCGCGTTGATCTTCGGGTCGTCGAGCTCCATCAGGTTGGTGCCACCGGATGCCTTGATGGCCTTGCCGTCGACGATCTGGTCGATGTAGCCGAAGCCGGCCGGCCAGTCGGCGCCCCACGCCATCATCATCATTCCGGCGTTGTTCTTGTGGACCCAGTCCGGGACGCCCGCGAAGTCGGTGAAGTACTTGTCCGACGGGAACGTCTTGATGTCGGCGACGATGCCGATCTTCTTCAGGCTCTGCTGCAGCTGGGTGGCGCTGGTGACCTCGTCGGGACGGTCGGAGCGGGCGGTCAGCGTCGTCTTGAAGCCCTTGGGCTTACCGCACTTGGCCAGGTGCTGCTTGGCCTTGGCGATGTCGCCCTTGTTGCCCGGGGTCGGGTACAGGTCGAACTTCTTGTAGCCCGAGACACCCGGCGGGATGACGGTCGTCGCCGGGTCGCCCCGGACCGCGCCGCCGATCGCGTCGACCATGTCGGCCTTGTCCGCGACGTACTGCACGGCCTTGCGGCACTCGACGTTGTCGAACGGCTTCACGTGCACGTTCAGCGCGAGGTACTGCAGCGCGCCGGCGTACGGGTCGTCCGTCTTCGCCTTCTCGGAGGCCTTGGTGATGACCTTCGGCTGGGTCTTGGACTGCAGACCGGTACCGGCGATGTCCGCGGTGCTGGTGTCGTTGAGCAGGTGCTCGTCGACAGTCGTCGGCGTGACGTTGAACTTCAGGTTGATCTTGTCGGGGAGCGCCTTGCGGATCGGGTCCGTCTTCGGGTCCCACTGCGGGTTGCGGACCAGCGTCGCGCCCCGGCTCTCGCTGTACGAAGCGAACTTGTACGGGCCCGAGGACACGATGTGCTGGACGTACGAAGCGCCCTTGTCCGCCTTCTGCGGCACCGGCGCCGTCTGCGAGAACGAGGCCAGGTAGTCCATGTCCGCGAACGGCTTGCCCAGATGGAAGACGATCGTGGAGTCGTCCGGCGTCTCGATGGACTTGAGACCGCCGGGCGACTTGTCCTTGTAGGGACCCTTGTACTTGTCGCCGTCCTTGAGGTACGTGCTGAAGTACGTGGGCCCGTTGGACAGCGCCTCACGGGCGAAGGTCCGCTCGACCGCGTACTTGACGTCCTTCGAGGTGATGACGGAGCCGTCCTCGAACTTCACACCCTTGCGGATGTGGTACGTCCAGGTCTTGGCGTCCGGGGATGCCTTGCCCAGGCTCGTCGCCAGGTCGGGCACGATCTTGAGCCCTTCCTTGCCCGGAGCCGGCTTGAAGGTCACCAGCGCACGCGCGTAGAGCCGGGAGAAGTTCTGCACCCAGCCGTAGTACGTGTTGCCGGGGTCCAGGGAGTCCGGGCCACTGGCGTGCTCGTAGTTGACCGTCCCCCCCTTCTTGTCGGTCTTGTTGACGATGCTCGTCAGAGCCGCGTCGGCCTTGCCGTGGCCGCCCCCGCCGCCACTGTCACTGCTCCCGCAAGCGGTGGCAGCGAGCCCCAGCGCTACCGTCGCGGCTATCGCCGCTGCCGTCTTTCTGCTGTTCATGCTGAGGAAAGCCCCCTCGGTTGTCCGGTGTGCGGCATGGCCGCGATTACTTGCCACGGGGGTCGAGTGCGTCGCGCAGCCCGTCCCCCAGCAGATTGAAGGCCAGCACGGTGATGAAGATCGCCAGGCCGGGAATGATCATGAACATCGGATCGACCTGGTAGAGGTCGACCGCGGTGGACAACATGCCGCCCCAGGAGGCCTGCGGCGGCTGGATACCCACACCGAGGAAGCTCAGGGACGCCTCGAAGAGGATGTTGGTGGGGATCAGCAGCGTCGAGTACACGAGGATCGGCGCGATCAGGTTCGGGAGCAGTTCGCGGAAGAGGATGAAGGGACCGCGGGCCCCCAGTGAGCGGGCGGCCTCGACGAACTCCCGTTCACGCAGACTCAGCGTCTGCGCGCGGACGATACGGCCCATGTAGGGCCAGTTGAAGAAGCCGATCACGAAGATCAGCACGCAGATACGGAGCGTCAGCCCGTTCAGGCCGAACGCGTTGCCCTGCAGTGACGCGGAGATGGAGATCGCGAAGAGCAGCAGCGGGAACGCCAGGAAGGTGTCCATCAGACGGCTGATGCCGCTGTCCACCCAGCCGCCGTAGAAGCCGGCCACCACTCCCATCACGACGCCGATGACGACCGAGAGGAGTGTCGACCCCGCCGCGACCACCAGGGAGACCCAGGAGCCCTCGACGATGCGGGCCAGGATGTCCCGGCCGGTCTGCGGCTCCACACCCAGCGGGTGGCTCCAACTGATGCCGCCGAAGCTGCCCTTGGGCGCCAGCAGAGCCGGATCGACCAGGTTCTGGTGGAAGTCGTTGGGGTCGAGCCCGAACATCGCCTGGATCGGCTTGGACAGGATGGCGATCAGCACCAGCAGGATCACGACGACCCCGCCGGCCATGGCGACCTTGTCCCGCTTGAAACGCGTCCAGGCGATCCGGCCGAGTGAACGGCCCTCGATCTGGCTCTGCGTGGCCCCCGTGAGTACTGCCTCCGGCTGCGCTTCGGCAGTCGATCCGGTGGTCTCGATCGGTGCGGTCACAGTGCCTTTGACCCCTCCCGGCCGGCGGTGGCCGGCCCGTACCTGCCGCGGTGGCGGCTGCTGTGCATCAAGCGCATCGGGTGATGCCACTGTGCTGAAGTAACGGAATGTGTTCAAGACTCGTCGCACAAGGGCACGACGATGCTCAATGCAGGGAGTCTTCATCGCGGTTGCGATCACCCGCCAGACCTGACGGTGAATGTATGCGCAACCGTGATGCGGTTAATGAACTTCCGTTATCCGGACGCCGGGAGCGGCTGAGCGGAAATCTTCCTCGCTAAAGCGCCAGTTCGGACATCGCACCCAACAGCCGCCATTGACGGCCTAATTGGTGCACTCAGCCTACTGGCGGGTAGCCGTATCCCGCCGCGGGAGAGGGGGCCGCATGGGCCTCGCGGTCGTAGAAGGGGCGGGAGTTGGCCCGCAGCCACATCCCGACGGGGTCGTACGCGTCGGACAGCGCCACCGTCGAGACGGGCAGCCCCTCGGGCACGGCGCCGATCGACTGCTGCATCATCGCCCGCACCGAATCCACGGACTGCTGGCTCGTGTCGTACAGATCGAGCCCGATGGCCAGATACGGGGTGCCGAGCGCGGGCTGCACCCAGACCCGGCTCAACGAGCGGATCGCCGGGGTGTGGTGGGCGCTCTGGGTGAGCAGCGCGTAGAACTGCGGGATCTCGATGGCCGGCTCGGACAGCCGCAGCGGCCCGGCCGGCATCCGGTCCAGACCAGTGGCGATCCGCCGCAGATCGGTCCAGGGAATGCCGACACCGCCGCCGGGGGCATGCGGATTGAGCCAGATCCCCCAGTGGTCGGGATAGAGGGAGCGGGCGATGTCACGCCCTGTGACCACTTCGTGCGCACGGTTCCAGCCGGAGACCGCCAGCTCCTGCGCCGACGTCACACACGGGGCGTAACCGAGACCTTCGATCTCCATGTTCCCGTACTGGGCGTCCGGCGACCCGGCCTGGCCGTGCCAGAGCAGCATCCAGACCTGGCTGTCGGCGAGCGCCTGCAGCAGTGCCTCATAGGCGTCGTACCGCCCGGGGGTCACCTGGGGCAGCATCTGCTCGACCTGCCCGGCCGCCGTGCCCGACGCACTCACTCTGGGTCCCGCCCCTCTTTGATCCACCCGTTTTTGATCCACGCGCTTTCCATCCGCGCGCTTTTGATCACCCGTTGGCGTTCCGCGCGCCCGGGATGCAGCTCAGACGGTCCGGCCCGCACGATCCGCCCGCGCGATCCGTTCCGTTCGATCAGTTCCGTTCGATCAGTTCGATCCGTTCGGTGCACGATCGGTTCCGTGCGCGATCGGTTCCGTGCGATTCCGGCCAATCCGCGCGCCGGTCGTCCCACGCGTCCCGCACATCCGCCCAGCTTATGCCGCGGCGGGTTTCCGGTGCCTGCGCGGCACCGGCCACCTCGCTCCGAGTGCCGCAGGTCCCGGCCCTGCGGCACCGGCCCTACAGCACCGGCCCCGCGGCGTCGGCCCTCACGTAGAACGGCCTGACCTTGTCCAGCATCCAGTCGGCGACCGGGTCCTGCGCCACGTCCAGCAGGACGAGATTGACCGGCCAGGGCACCTCGACCCGGTGCAGCGCCCGGCCGAGCGCGTCCATCGGGGCGTTGCGGCCCGCGCCGTCCCACGTCGCGAACTCGACCCCGACGAAGAGGACCGGGTCGCCGCCCTCGATGGAGGCGAGGGCCCGGCGCGCCGAAAGGACCACGCCCGACTCCTCGAACTCACCGGCGGCGGCGGAGAGGAAGTCGACCGGCTCCTCCTGCCAGTCCGGCTCGAAGAGCCGCACCCGGCCGCCGGTCGCGGGCCCGTCGAGGGAGGTCCGGCCGCTCCGGCACAGTTCGGCCACCGCGAGCGGCGGCAGCGGCATACCGATCGCGCCGCCCGGGTTCACCACGACGCCCAGCTGCGGTGGCAGCCCGCGGGCGAACTCGACCGCCGGCGCCACCGCGAAGGAGTAGTGCGAGCCGACGCACTGGAGGAACTGCGCCTCGGAGCTGAAAACGGGGACATAGGCCCCGCCCTCGATGTCCACGGTGGGCAGGTCGAGCGAACTGCTGTCCTGCCCACCGCCGTTGGGCAGCGGTACCCAGAGGTTGCTGCGCCCCAGCACCTCGATCAGCCGGCCGCCCGCGGCCTGGTTCCCGACCGATGCGGTCAGGACCTCTTCGAGCTCATTTCCCGGCCATGCCATGTCCACCGAGGTATCCCCTTCTCACCTGTTCACCTGCCGACCGACCTCAGGGTCGTTCGTTTGGCCTCCCCCAACCATAAGGAGCGGGACCGTCACACCGCCGCCCCGAACCCGATCCGGCGCAGTACGGCCGCCGCGTCCCGGTCGAGCAGCACGACCGAACCGCACCCCGCGGGCAGCCGCGCCCGCTCGGCGTTCCGGACCAGCCCGCCGACCGCCCTGCGGTGCCGGGCGAAGGCGTACGCGGAGACCTTCCGGCCGCGCTCCGACTGACCGGCGAGCGCCACCCCGGGCGCCACGTCGAGCAGCAGCAGATGCAGGGCGGTCCGGCGCCGCCGCGCCGCCCGGGCCAGCAGCGCGCGCACCCAGGAGTGCGTGCCGCAGTCGTGCACGACGACACCGGCGCCCGAGCGCAGGGCGCGCCACAGCCTGCCGTAGTGGGCGGCCCGCACCAGCGGGCGGTAGCTCCAGTACGGCAGCCAGCCGGGCATCCGGCGCTCCCAGCGGTCCCGGGCGTCCTGCGAGTCGATCCCGCGCGCCCCCGCGGCCCTGCGTAAGAGCGTGGACTTCCCGCTGCCCGGCAGGCCGGACAGGACCACCACGTCCCCGGCGGCGAACACCAGGCGGTGCGGGCTGCGGCCGGCCCGCCGCCGCAGGTCCCGTACCGCGGGCGGCCCGCTGCCGGCCGCCTCCTGTCCGGTCCGTACGGTCCGGACGGACCGCACGGGCACCGCCCCCGGCCCCCCGGATGTCTCATGCGGCGCCACATCCGCGCGCCACTCCTGCCCCACCACGGCCACTCCCCCCGTCGGGCCACCCCGTAGGGCCCGCATGTGCCTGCGTATCCCCTGCATACCCCCGTCTACGAAGTGTAAAGAAACAGTAATGCGACACCGGTGAGGCGCCGCCCGCGCGGCATGCGATGATGTGCGCGCCAACTCCATACAGGCCGTTCGAATCCGCGCGGGAGAGTTCTCGGCCACTGGCCGGGGCGCCGAAGGAGCAAGTCCCTCCCTTGTAATCTCTCAGGCCCCGTACCGCGCGGACGAGGCAGATCTGAAAAGCGGGCCGCTCTGCGGTCCCACCCAAGGTGCAAGCCGTGCCCTCTCAACAGGCGCCGGCGAACCTCTCAGGTTCCGATGACAGATGGGGAGGATCGTCCTCGTCTGTCATGCCCCGGGAGTACCGCATATGAGCCCCACGCCCCGTCTCACAGCACTCGACGCCCTGCACCGGTCACTGGGCGCGACCATGACCGACTTCGCGGGCTGGGACATGCCGCTGCGCTACGGCAGTGAGCGCGACGAGCACATCGCCGTACGGACGCACGCCGGCCTCTTCGACCTCTCCCACATGGGCGAGATCACCGTCAGCGGCCCGGAGGCCGTACGGCTGCTCGACTACGCGCTGGTCGGCAACATCAGCACGGTCGGCAACGGCCGCGCCCGCTACACCATGATCTGCCGGCAGGACGGCGGGATCCTGGACGACCTGATCGTGTACCGGCTCGGCGAGCAGGAGTACATGGTCGTCGCCAACGCGGGCAACGCACAGGTGGTCCTGGACGAGCTGACCGCCCGCGCGGGCGGCTTCGACACCGTCGTACGGGACGACCGCGACGCGTACGCCCTGCTGGCCGTACAGGGCCCGGAATCCTCCGGCATCCTGAAGTCGCTCACGGACGCCGACCTGGACGGGCTGAAGTACTACGCGGGCCTGCCCGGCACCGTCGCCGGCGTCCAGGCGCTCATCGCCAGGACCGGCTACACGGGCGAGGACGGATTCGAGCTGTTCGTCGCCCCGTCCGACGCCGAGAAGCTCTGGCAGGCGCTGACCGAGGCGGGCGCACCGGCCGGCCTGGTGCCCTGCGGGCTCTCCTGCCGCGACACCCTGCGCCTGGAGGCGGGCATGCCCCTCTACGGCCATGAGCTGACCACCGCGCTGACCCCCTTCGACGCCGGTCTCGGCCGGGTCGTCAAGTTCGAGAAGGAGGGCGACTTCGTCGGGCGCGCGTCCCTGGAGGCGGCTGCCGAGCGGGCCGCCTCGGCCCCGCCGCGCAAGCTGGTCGGTCTGATCGCCGAGGGCCGCCGGGTCCCCCGCGCGGGCTACCAGGTCGTCGCGGACGGCCAGGTCGTCGGCGAGGTCACGTCGGGCGCCCCTTCGCCGACGCTGGGCAGGCCGATCGCCATCGCGTATGTCGACGCCGCCCACGCGGAGCCCGGCACGTCCGGTGTGGGCGTGGACATCCGCGGTACCCATGAGCCGTACGAGGTCGTGGCCCTCCCCTTCTACAAGCGCCAGAAGTGACCCACACCATCTCAGCCCGTAAGACCACCGTTCACCAGCACTCCCCCGCATCCAGGAGAATCAGGTCATGAGCAACCCCCAGCAGCTGCGTTACAGCAAGGAGCACGAGTGGCTGTCGGTCGCCGAGGACGGCGTCTCGACGGTCGGCATCACGGAGTTCGCGGCCAACGCGCTCGGTGACGTCGTCTACGCCCAGCTCCCTGAGGCCGGGTCCACCGTCACCGCGGGCGAGACCTGCGGTGAGCTGGAGTCGACCAAGTCGGTCAGCGATCTGTACGCCCCGGTCTCCGGTGAGATCACCGAGATCAACCAGGACGTCATCGACGACCCCTCGCTGGTGAACACCGCCCCCTACGAGGGCGGTTGGCTGTTCAAGGTGCGCGTCACCGGCGAGCCGGACGACCTGCTCTCCGCCGACGAGTACGCCGCTCTCTCCGCCGGCAACTAGGGACTATTGATGTCACTTCTTGATTCCTCCCTCCACGAGCTCGACCCGGACGTCGCCGCCGCTGTCGACGCCGAGCTGGTCCGCCAGCAGTCCACCCTCGAAATGATCGCCTCGGAGAACTTCGCTCCGGTCGCCGTCATGGAGGCCCAGGGCTCGGTCCTCACCAACAAGTACGCCGAGGGCTACCCGGGCCGCCGTTACTACGGCGGCTGTGAGCACGTCGACGTGATCGAGACGATCGCGATCGACCGCGTCAAGGCGCTCTTCGGCGCCGAGCACGCCAACGTCCAGCCGCACTCGGGCGCCCAGGCGAACGCTGCCGCGATGTTCGCGCTGCTCAAGCCCGGCGACACGATCATGGGTCTGAACCTCGCCCACGGCGGGCACCTGACCCACGGCATGAAGATCAACTTCTCCGGCAAGCTCTACAACGTGGTCGCGTACCACGTCGACGAGCAGACCGGCCAGGTCGACATGGCCGAGGTCGCGCGCCTGGCCAAGGAGTCCCAGCCGAAGCTGATCGTGGCCGGCTGGTCCGCCTACCCGCGCCAGCTGGACTTCGCCGCGTTCCGCAAGATCGCGGACGAGGTCGGCGCGTACCTGATGGTCGACATGGCGCACTTCGCCGGCCTGGTGGCCGCGGGCCTGCACCCGTCGCCCGTCCCGCACGCGCACGTCGTCACCACGACCACGCACAAGACGCTGGGCGGCCCGCGCGGTGGTGTGATCCTCTCCACAGCCGAGCTCGCCAAGAAGATCAACTCCGCGGTCTTCCCCGGTCAGCAGGGTGGTCCGCTGGAGCACGTGATCGCGGCCAAGGCGGTCTCCTTCAAGGTCGCGGCGACGGACGACTTCAAGGAGCGCCAGCAGCGCACCCTGGACGGCTCCCGCATCCTGGCCGAGCGTCTGGTGCAGTCCGATGTCACCGAGCACGGTGTCTCGGTCCTCTCCGGCGGCACCGATGTGCACCTGGTCCTGGTGGACCTGCGCAACTCGGAGCTGGACGGCCAGCAGGCCGAGGACCGTCTCCACGAGATCGGCATCACGGTCAACCGCAACGCCGTCCCGAACGACCCGCGCCCGCCGATGGTCACATCGGGGCTGCGGATCGGTACGCCTGCCCTGGCCACCCGCGGTTTCCAGGCCGAGGACTTCTCCGAGGTCGCGTACATCATCGCGGCCGCCCTGAAGCCGGCCTACGACCGGGAGGCGCTGGCCGCCCGGGTCACCGCGCTGGCCGAGAAGTTCCCGCTGTACCCCGGACTGAAGTAGGACCGGTCGGTCCGGATCAGTACGGTTTTGTACGAACCACGGGGCACCCCGCACACTGGACAAGTGAGCAGGGTGCCCCGCACCACGTACGCACCCCGCTCACTGCTGTACCGCGCTTCCTCTGCACCACCCCGGCAGACAACGGCGTCTACCCACACCTAGGAGTTCCCCGTGGCCATATCGGTCTTCGACCTCTTCTCGATCGGCATCGGCCCGTCCAGCTCCCACACGGTGGGCCCCATGCGGGCCGCCCGGATGTTCGCCGCCCGCCTGAAGAACGAGGGCCTGCTGGCCCACACCGGATCGGTCCGCGCCGAGCTCTTCGGCTCGCTGGGCGCGACGGGTCACGGACACGGCACCCCGAAGGCGGTGCTCCTCGGCCTGGAGGGCGAGTCCCCCCGTACGGTCGACGTCGAGCACGCCGACGAGCGCATCGAGCAGATCCGCACCAGTGGCCGCATCAGCGTCCTCGGTGCGCACGAGATCGCCTTCGACTACGACGCGGACCTGGTCCTGCACCGCCGCAAGGCACTGCCGTACCACGCGAACGGGATGACGGTCTCCGCGTACGACACCGAGGGCGCCCCCCTCCTCGAGAAGACGTACTACTCGGTGGGTGGCGGCTTCGTGGTGGACGAGGACGCCGTGGGCGAGGACCGCATCGTCCTCGACGACACCGTCCTGAAGCACCCCTTCCGCACGGGCGACGAACTGCTGCGGCTGACCCGGGAGACGGGTCTTTCCATCTCCGCGCTGATGCTGGAGAACGAGAAGGCCTGGCGCACCGAGGCGGAGATCCGCTCGGGGCTGCTGGACATCTGGGGCGTCATGCAGTCCTGCGTCGCCCGTGGCATGTCCCGCGAGGGCATCCTCCCGGGCGGCCTCAAGGTCCGCCGCCGCGCGGCCAACTCGGCCCGCCAGCTGCGCGCCGAGGGTGACCCGCTCGCCCGCGCCATGGAGTGGATCACGCTCTACGCGATGGCGGTGAACGAGGAGAACGCGGCGGGCGGCCGAGTCGTCACCGCCCCCACGAACGGCGCGGCCGGCATCATCCCCGCCGTCCTGCACTACTACATCAACTTCGTCCCGGGAGCCGACGAGGAGGGCGTCGTCCGTTTCCTGCTCTCCGCGGGCGCCATCGGCATGCTCTTCAAGGAGAACGCCTCGATCTCGGGCGCCGAGGTCGGCTGCCAGGGCGAGGTCGGCTCCGCCTGCTCCATGGCGGCGGGCGCACTGGCCGAGGTCCTGGGCGGCTCCCCCGAGCAGGTGGAGAACGCGGCGGAGATCGGCATGGAGCACAACCTCGGCCTGACCTGCGACCCGGTCGGCGGACTGGTCCAGATCCCGTGCATCGAGCGGAACGGCATGGCTGCGGTCAAGGCGGTCACGGCGGCCAAGATGGCGCTGCGCGGCGACGGCAGCCACAAGGTGTCCCTGGACAAGGTCATCAAGACGATGAAGGAGACCGGCGCAGACATGTCGGTCAAGTACAAGGAGACGGCGCGGGGCGGGCTCGCGGTGAACATCATCGAGTGCTGACGGGGCGCGCCCGGCCCGCACCGGCGTCCGCGTGGGACGCGGGCGCCGCTGCACCGAACTCCCCGGCATCGAACGCCCGGCACTGAACATCAGCCTAAAATCAGGTGCGTTGGTGCTGACGGATGCTGGAGGGGTCAAGTGGAGATCGGGCTCACGGAAGCGATTCAGGCGCTTCGGGGGGAGTTGGCCGTGGCGAACCGTTCCACCACACACACCGTCTCGCTCCAGCTCACCGCGCAGACAGCCGACGGCGCGTCCCTCTACACCGGCGCGGAACCGGGGGACGCGGCAGACCTGGAGGACTGACCCCGGGGTGTCCTCCGGTGCGCGAGCCGGGTGCGGGGAGCGGGGGGAGCCGTGGAGAAGGGGAGTTGAGGGTGAGGGGGACGGAAATGGCGTTCGGTGCAGGGGTGGTGCGGGTCATCGGGCGACCGCGTGGGATGAGCTGTTGCGCTGCGTACTGTCGACGCCGTGACGTATGACGCCCGTCGCTTGACCGACGGAACACAAGCGAGGGAACGCACCGGACCTCAGGCGTCGGACTCGTCCGGCGCCGCGGGTATCACTCGGAACACCCAGGTTCGGTAGGACCAGAATCTGAAGAGGGTGGCGACTCCGATGCCGATGAACTTGAATACGTTGCTCTGCAGCGGGCTGTCCCAGCCGAAGCCGTAAGTCGCCAGATAGAGAATGCCGTTCTCGATCACCAGGCCGATGGCGCTGAACAGCAGGAAGAGCCCCATCTCACGGGTACAGCCGCTCTTGTCCCGGTCCCGGTAGGCGAAGTATCGGAGCCCGGTGTAATTGAAGATGATCGAAACGACGGTGGCGATCACACTCGCGCTCACCACCGGTATCGAGGTGGTGTGGCGCACGAGATTGAACACCAGGAGATTGACCGCCACGCCGGACACGCCGACAGCTGCGAATTTCACGACCTCCCGCGCCTTCGGAGGCGGCGCTTTCGGAGGCTGCGCTGCCACTCGTACCGCTTGCTCACCTCTTACGGACATCGGCACAGTTCCTTCGGGGAGGGCTGGCGGGAGTCGATGTTCCTCTCACCCCCACCGGCCACCGGCTCCACACACCGGAGGCGTGGGGGCATGGGGGGCTGGGGCGTGGAGTGTGGGGTCGATGGCGCGAACCGAGCACTCAGGCGCCCGGGGCACCTGGCCGAGGCACGTGGCTGCTCGGACCACCTGGTCGGGCGGCCCGTACGGAGAGCCGTACGGAAGCGCCGTATGAAGGCCGACGGCGGCTTTGGCGTGGTGTGGCGGCGCTCCCCGGCGGGGTGCTGCGCGACACCATCCCCTCCAGACTCCCACTGGAAGCCGGCCTGTCAAGACGATCAAGAAGCGGGGGGCTCAGGGCAAGCGGCGGGCCCCTGGAAGTTCTCGTGACCCGTGCTCGCTTCCCGTCCTCACTCCTGGTCGTCCAGCAGGAACGATCCGTACTCGGGCTCCCCCGCCCGTTCGTAGACGCAGTACTGCACGCCCACGCTGGTGACGCGGGATTCCGTGAGCGTCCAGGCGGATGGGGCGGCGCCCTCGGCGAAGAGCCGCTTGCCGGTGCCGATGATCACGGGATGGACGAGCAGCCGGTACTCGTCGACGAGGTCGTGCTGCTGCAGGGTGCGGATGAGGTCGCTGCTGCCCTGCGTCATGATCACGCCGTCGAGCCGCTCCTTGAGTTCCGCGACGGACTCCTCGGCTTCGCCCTTCAGGAGATGGGAGTTGTGCCAGTCCAGGCTGGAGCGGGTGCGCGAAGCGACGTACTTGGGCATGGCGTTGAGTTTCACGGCGATCGGATTGTTCTCGTCGGTGATACGAGGCCAGTAGGCGGCGAAGAGGTCATAGGTCTTCCGGCCGAGCAGGAGATGGTCGGCGGTCTGCTCGAAGACGTCCTTCATGAGGCCCATGAAGTCGTTGTCGACGTACGGGACCTGCCAGCCCCCGTGCTCGAAGCCCTCGTCGACGTCCTCGCCCGGGCCGCCAGGGGCCTGGATGACACCGTCCAGAGTGACGAACGCGGTGACGATCAGCTTGCTCATGGTGCCGCCTTTCACGTGTGAACGGGTGCGGAAACCGCCTGTACCAGGGTCGACTCCCGGGCCGGCGAGAACTCATCGCCGCGGTCCGCCGGTCGCCTCCGGTGTGCGGGAGGCAGCCATGGCTGCGCCCGGCGCGTCCCTCAGCACCACGAAACTCCCATAGCGGCAGAAGTCCGGCCAGCCGGACCGCCCTGCCGCGTCACCCCTCCCGCAGGTACAGCCGGTCGACCGCCTCTGCCAGTGCCCGGGGCAGGTGGGGCGGGAGGCCGTGGTGGAGCTGGGCCAGCAGGCTGTGGCGGGCTTCTTCCGGGAGGAGGTCCGGGCGGGGTGCGGCGGGTCCGGGGAGTTCCGGGCGGGGGCCGGTGCGGGCGGTGGGCAGTTTCGCCGACTGCACGCGCCAGTACTTGGCGTCCCGGTACTCACCGCGCCTGCGGTGGTCCAGGAAGAGCGCGTACGCGGCGGTCCTGCTGCCCTCGCCCGCTGCGAACTGCCACCAGGAGCGGGCCGCGTCGTGTCTGCCGGTGATGTGCAGCAGCGCGGCGAGCACCAGCGCGCCCTCGGGGCCGGGGCGCTCCTCGTCGACCAGGCGGGAGAGGGCGGCCGCCGCCTGCGGGGCGTTCAGGACCAGGGCACAGGCCAGGCCCAGTTCGTGTGCGGCCTGTTCGTACGCCGTCGGGTAGGGGGCCGGGGCCGGGGCGTCGGGACGCGCCGGGGCGTGCGGGCGGTCGGGGTCCGCCGTGGGCCGGAGCCGGGGTTCGTTCTGCGGGGTGTACGGGACGTGCGGGACGTCCCCATGCTTCCCGTACATGCGCTACTCCCCCGGGCCGGGCGCCCATTCGAGGCCCAGGTCCAGGGCCAGTCTCCGCTTCGCGTGCCGGATGTGCGAGCGGACTGTCTCCTGCGGGACGCCCATGAGGAACGCGGTGCGGGCCTGATCGTATTCCAGTACGTACCGGAGCAGCAGTACGTCGTACTGGCGCTCCGGGAGGGCCGCGATGGCCGCGTAGAGCCCCGGCCGCGGCTGCGGCTGCGGCTGGTCGACGCCGGTTCGTTCCGCGCCGGGGGCCGGTGGCCCGCAGGTGCCCAGGATGGTCTCGCACACCTTGGCCGGCGCGGCGATGCGGACCAGCGCCGGTTCCAGGCCGCGCTCGTCCAGCCACTCGAAGATGATCTCCTTGAAGATCTTCCAGGAGTGCCCCTCGACCGACTCCTGGCGCAGCGCGTGTTCCCAGTGCAGTGTCAGCCTGCCCTTGAGTTCACCGACCAGGCCGTGCGCCGTCGCGCTGTCGCCGACCTGCAGGAAGGCGTAGGACTGCCACTCCTCGTGGTGCTCGGCGCAGAACGCCTCGCAGACCATGTGCAGTCGGCGCGCCGACAGGCCGCCTGTCGACGCCCGTAAGGCGCCGGCATCCACTGCGGTTGTTCGACGCATACACGTACCTGCTCTGCTGTGCCCCGCGCCGGCCCCCCGCTGGAACCCGCGTCCGGTGATGAGGGATACGCCCCCGTACGCCGACGCACACCATGCTCCGCACATCCATGCCGTGACGCATACAGAAGCCGCTATCGGTGTTCGTCTCATTACGTTGGGCTCGTATATGTGTACCCGAAAACAGAGGGGGCTGGTTCCGTTTCCCGACGTGGACCGGACTGGACCGGGCTGGACCGGAGTTGGCCGGAGTTGGCTGAAGTTGACTTGAGTTGACCTGAGTTGAATTGAGCCAGCCGGAGTTTCGGCACCGCTCGGCGGGCATGGTGCTCACGAGCGGCGCACCGACAAGGGGAGGCACGTCATGACGGACCACAACGGGCGGGCGCCCGGTACGAGTTCGGTCGACCTGGAGCTGGACCGGGCCCACTCGGCCCGGATGTACGACTACTACCTGGGGGGCACCACCAACTTCACCGCCGACCGGGAGGCGGTCGGCAGGGTGCTCACCGCGTTCCCCGGTGTGCGCATCGCCGCGCGGACGAACCGGGAGTTCATGCACCGCGCCACCCGGTGGGCCGCCGAGAACGGGCTGCGCCAGTTCCTCGACATAGGCACCGGCATCCCCACCTCCCCGAACCTCCACGAAGTGGTCCAGCTCTCCGTGCCGACCGCGCATGTGGTGTACGCCGACAACGACCCCATCGTGCTCGCCCACGCCCAGGCGCTGCTGCGCAGCACACCACAGGGACGGACCGCGTACGTCGAGGCCGACGCCACGGATCCCGACACCCTGCTGAAGGCGTCCGCCCTGCGCGACACCCTCGATCTGAGCCGGCCCGTCGCGCTGAGCCTCAACGCGTTGCTGCACTTCGTCACCGACGCCGACGGCGCCCACTCGATCATCGAGCGGTACAAGGACGCGCTCGCGCCGGGCAGCACGCTCGCCCTGTCGCACGCCACCCCGGACTTCGACGCGGAGACCATGAACCGCATGATCGACATCTACACCGCGGCCGGCACGCCGCTGCAGTTCCGCACCCGGGCGGAGTTCAGCCGCTTCTTCGACGGCTGGGAGCTCGTCGACCCGGGCGTCACGGTGTCCCACCGGTGGCGGCCCGACGACCCCCGGGAGTCCGGCCAGGTCAGCGATGCCGACGCAGCCTGCTACGTGGCCGTGGCCCGCAAGCCCTGACAGCCGGGACGCGGCGGGGCGAGCTTGCGGGCCGTCTCCACCACGTGGGCCCGCAGCGCGTCGGCATCGGGCGGCCCCTCTCCCGTATCCAGGACCAGCCGGGCCATCTGCGGGAACGCGAGCGGCCAGACCGCCACCCCGATGAGGGCGAGGAACGTGGCGGCGGCGTCCCCGGTGAGCCGCCCGCCGGTGGACTCCGCCAGCGCCGCCGCCTTCCGCGCGTAGTGCGCGGTGCGCACCTCACCGCCGGGCACCGCCCGGTCGCCGTAGTGCAGGGCCTCCCACATCAGCATCCGGGTCAGCTCGGGGTTGCTCCGGTGGTAGTCGTACATCCGTCCCGCGTACTCGCCCGGGTCGCCGTCCGGCAGCCCGACGCGTACCGCGTGTTCGTTCAGCGCCTCCGCGACGACCGCAGTGAACAGCTTCTCCTTGCTGCCGAAGTACCCGTAGATCCGCTCCTTGTTGGCCCCCGCCCGCTCGGCGATGCGGTCGACGCGGGCGCCGCTCATGCCGTGTTCGGCAAACTCCGTGCGCGCGGCCGCCAGCAGGCGGGCGCGGGTCCCCTCGGCGCGGGCGCTTGTCGTCATGGGGAGATCATACGCAGGTTGCCAACCAACTGGATGGTTGGCTACGGTCCCCCAACATGGCGACAAAAACGGATGTCTGGGTCACCGGGCTGGGGGCCACCACGCCCCTCGGCGGCGATGTCCCGAGTACCTGGGCCGCGATGACGGCGGGCGAGAACGGAATCGGCAGCCTGGACGGTGAGAGCTGGGCGCGGCAGCTGCCGGTGCGGATCGGGGCCCGGATGCGCCAGGACCCGGCGGATTCGCTGAAGCGCACCGAGGCCCGCCGGCTCGACCGGTGCGAACAGGCCGCGCTCGTCTGCGCCCGCGAGGCATGGGCGGACGCGGGCGCGCCCGGCGTCGATCCGGACCGGCTCGCTGTGGTGATCGGTACGGGCATCGGCGGCGTGCTCTCCCTGCTGGGGCAGAACCGCGTACTGGAGGAGTCGGGTCCGAGGAAGGTCTCGCCGCACACCGTCCCCATGCTCATGGCCAACGGCCCCGCCGCCTGGGTCTCCATCGACCTGGGAGCCCGGGGCGGGGCGCACACACCGGTGAGCGCCTGCGCGTCGGGGGCGGAGGCCATCGCGTACGGCCTCGACCTCATCCGGGCAGGACGGGCCGACATCGTGGTGGCGGGCGGATCCGAGGCGAGCCTGCATCCGCTGCCGCTGACCGCCTTCGCGCAGATGATGGCACTGTCGACGGCCAACGACGACCCTGACGGCGCCTCACGCCCCTTCGACGCAGCGCGGGGCGGCTTCGTGCTCGGAGAGGGCGCCGCCGTCCTGGTCCTGGAGAGCGCCGAGCACGCCCGCGCCCGCGCCGCGCGGGCGCACGGAGCGGTGGCCGGGGCGGGGACGACGTCCAGCGCGCAGCACATCACCGCGTCCGACCCCGACGGTCAAGTACGGGCCATCCGCAAGGCGTTGCGGGACGCGGAGATCGCCCCCGGGGACATCGGGCACGTCCACGCGCACGCCACGTCCACCCCGCAGGGCGATCTCGCGGAGGCGGAAGCGGTCGCCGCGGCTGTCGGTACCCACCCGGTGGTCACGGCCACCAAGTCCATGACCGGTCATCTGCTGGGCGCTTCGGGCGCGTTGGGTGCGCTGGCGGCGATCCTGGCACTGCGGGACGGGACCGTTCCGCCGACCAGGAACCTGACCCGGCTCGACGACCGGGTACCGCTGGATGTCGTCACCGGCAGTGCCCGCAGCGGGCGTTGGGACGCGGCCCTGGCCAACTCGTTCGGCTTCGGCGGCCACAACGTATCCCTGGTTCTCACTTCGCCCAGGTGAGCGAATGCAGTCGAGCCCGCCGGAATGGGTAAGTGGAATGTGGAATACCTGAATTTCCACCACACACCGGGAGGCGGTGCACATGCTGCACGGCATCGATGTCAGTACGTACCAGACGTCGTTCGACACCGACGGTCTGGCCTTTGTGTTCATCAAGGCCTCCGAGGGCCACACCTATGTCAATCCGCGGCTGACCGCACAGACCAAGCTGGCGCGGGACGGCGGGTGCGTCGTCGGCTTCTACCACTTCCTGTGGCCGGGGCACATCCAGACGCAGGCCGAGTACTTCGTGAGCAAGGCCCCCGAGAAGGGGGGCGACCTGCTCGCGGTGGACTGGGAGACCACCGGCGATCACACCAGGGCCAGCAACGCCGAGAAGGACAGCTTCATCCGCGCGGTGAAGAAGCTGCGGCCGCACAACCGGGTGCTGCTGTACACGAACCGCGACTTCTGGCTGCACCACGACACCACGTCGTACGCCGGGGACGGGCTGTGGATCGCGGACTACACCACGGCGGGCAAGCCCAGGATCAAGGCGGCCTGGACCTTCCACCAGTACACCGACAGCCCGCTCGACAAGGACGTGGCCAACTCGCGCTTCGCGAGCAAGAGCGCGCTGAAGGAGTGGGCCACACCGTAGGGAGCGGCTGTACCGCAGGAATTGGCTGCACAGGGGTGTCGGGCTGCCGGCGCCAGGAGTCGTCGGTCCCAGCCGCGCCGACGATGTCGAAACCGGTCGCGCCGATCAGCTCCCCCTACGACCCGCCCGGCGGCCTCGTCGCCCCGGATACCGCGCCCGCTTCCGCCCGGATGCCTGCCTTCTCCGCCTTCAAGTGGTGAAGGCGGAGAAGAATAAGAGAGCGCTCTCAGCCATAGGTATTGACCTGTCCCCCGAGCCTCGCAACAGTAAGGGCCATGCGGGAGGCCACCCCCACACAGCACCGCCGCCTCCCGCGCTCCGCCCCCCACAGACCACAGGAGACTTGCGTGATATCCCGCAGACTGTTCCTGACCGGCGCCGCGGCCACCGCCACCGCTCTCACCTACCCCGCCTGGGGAAGCGCACTGAGTCCGCGCGCCTCGGCCTCCGCCGCCACCTGCGAACTGGCCCTGGAGAACAAGTCGTTGCCCGGCAACGTCAACGCCTATGTCACCGGCCACGAGCAGGGCACCGACCAGTGGGTCCTGCTGCGCGCCGACGGCAGCGTCTACCACCCGCAGTCGCCGTCGGCCCCGCAGACACCGCTTCCCGTCGACTGCGCCATCCCGCTGAAGGCGGCAGGCGCGGGGCCGGTGACCCTGACGCTGCCTCAGATGTACGGCGCGCGCGTCTACTTCGTACGCGACGACAAACTGGACTTCTTCCTCAACCCGGGCCCGGCCCTGGTCGAGCCGGCCTTCGCCACCGCCGCGGACCCGAACTACGGCCGCACCTGGTCGTTCTGCGAGTTCACCTTCAACCCGGACCAGCTGTACGCCAACATCTCCTACGTCGACCTGGTGACCTCCCTGCCCATCGGGCTCTCGCTCAAGGGCGACAGCGACCACACCGTGGCGCCGCTCCCCGACGGCGCGGTCGACAAGATCGCCGCGGATCTCACCGCCCAGGCGGGCAAGGACGGCCAGCCCTGGGACAAGCTGGTCATCCGCGGCTCGGACGGCAAGGTGCTACGGGTGATCTCGCCGCAGAACCTGATGGCGTCCGGATCCCCCGACGCGATGCCGTTCGGCGATCTGTGGACCGGCTACGTGGACCAGGTCTGGGAGAAGTACAGCTCCACCGACCTCACCATCGACCTGCAGGGCGGCAAGGGCAGCCTGAAGGGCCGGGTGAGCGGCGGCACCCTCACCTTCGACGGCGGCCACACCTTCACCAAGCCCGACTCGAAGTCCATCTTCACCTGCAACGACGGCCCCTTCGCCAACAATCCGGGTGACCCGGACGACAAGAAGGCGCTGCTCGCCAGGATCGCGGCCGGGTTCAACCGGTCGATCATGCTCACCCACCCCAGCCAGCCGAACGGCACCACGGCTGCCGACTACTACCAGGGGGACGTCACCAACCACTGGGCGCGGGTGGTGCACGCCAACTCGCCGATCGGGTACGCCTTCCCGTACGACGATGTGGTCCCCGACGGCCAGCCCGATGTCTCGGGCGCCGCGAACGACGGCAATCCGGTCCGCTTCACGGTGTCCGTCGGGTCCTGACGCCGCACGACCTGGCCCTCGCCCGCACCCTCGCCCTCGCCGTCCGGTGTCCGCTCAGCCGGACGGCGAGGCGTCCAGGCGCAGTTCGCGGTCCACGACGGCGCGTGCCACGTCGGCCAGCTTCAGCCGGTGGGACCTCGCGTGGCCGCGCAGCACGCCGAATGCCTCTCCGGTCCCGGTGTGCAGCTGTTCGGCGAGCATTCCCTTGGCCTGCTCGATGACGATCCTGCTGTCCAGCGCCCGGCTCAGCTGCCCCACGGTCTCGCGGTGGCCGCGGAGTTCCTCGCTCTGCGCCTGGAGCACCATGGCCAGCTCACCCAGCCGCTGGGCGGACTCGATCTGGGCGTCGGACAGTTCACGCTCCTGGCTGAACAGCTGGAGTACGGCGCAGGGCCGGCCGGCGCTGTCGTGCAGCGGCAGCAGCGTCGCGAGGGTGTGGCCGTCGGCCAGCGCGCGGCCGGTGAACCCGGGCCAGCGCGCGCCCTGTTCGCGGAGGTCGATGTTGGTCAGCGCGCGGTCGCCGCGCAGACACTCGGGGCCCGGTTCGCCGCTGTGCGCCGCGGCGGCTTCCGCCGGCATCACACCGGCCCCGGATAGCTGGAGCAGCTCGGC
Organism: Streptomyces sp. NBC_00466; assembly: GCF_041433995.1. NCBI lineage: Bacteria > Bacillati > Actinomycetota > Actinomycetes > Kitasatosporales > Streptomycetaceae > Streptomyces > Streptomyces sp. NBC_00466. The sequence goes on from NZ_CP107896.1 coordinate 1,435,095, forward strand.
GCATTCGTGGCCCAACTGCCGTAGGAGAGACGGCGCCCGCGCTTCGTCGGCCGCGACGGCCGCGAGCCGGAAGGCACTGCGGATCCACTGCTGTTCCCGGTCCATGTCGGGCCAGATTACCCAGGCGGGGCAGAGCCCGGAGCCGTACGGCACGACAGCCCCCCGGCACCGGTGCCGGGGGGCGTACGCGCTGCTCGTGACGCGCTACTTGTCCAGCGACGCCCAGAACTCCTCGAAGGAGAGCCTGCCGTCACCGTTGGCGTCCTTGGACCTGATGATGGACTGAGCCACGGTCTCGGTCACATGGAAGTCACCGAGCTGCGCCATGACGCTCTTGTACTCGTTCGCCGTGATCCGGCCGTCGCCGTCCACGTCGAGACGCTCGAACGCCTTGCGGGCCTCTTCTTTGTCCGCCACTGGGTCCACCCCTTCTTGGTACGTGCCTGACGGTAGTCAGATTAACCGGCGGGGCGGGGCCGCATGACCCGGCGGGGTGCGCCTCCCGGCGACCGCCCCGACAGAGCGGGAGAGCCGCCCGGTCGTAAGGCTCCGGGTCCGTCGTCGTTCATGTCTGCGAGTCTGTTCCTGCCAGCCGGTGGAGACTCGAGCCGAGGAGATACCCGAAGATGTGTACGACCAGGAACGGTGCGTCACGCGGCACTCTGGCAGCCATCCTGGCTGCGGCGGCCCGCGGCTCCTTCCCTCCGGCTGACGGGGCGACGACCGTGATCGCGCAGCCGAACTCCCGGGACGCCGGGGTACTCGCCCTGACCGCCCACTCGGTGGTCTTCCTCGACGAGGATCCGCTGTGGGTACGGAAGACACTGGCCGGGATCGCGGCGGACCCGCTCGCCGCGGCGATGAACCCGGCCTTCCTGGCCGCGCTGATGGCGCGTACCGGCCGCCGGATGAACACCATCGACCTGCTGACGGCCGCCCCCGCGCTGCCGGGCGAACCCCCCGTCGCACTGCGGGAGATCGAGGACCCGGACCACCCGAGGGTGGTCCGGTCCCGGACCTTCCGCGACGGCGTCCGGGTGTGGGCGGCGGACGGCGGGGTGCTGATCATGGGACGCGGGGTCGCGGGGCGCCAGGAGGCCGCCATCGAGGTGGACGAGGCGGCGCGCGGCCGGGGGCTGGGACCACGGCTGGCGGTGGCCGCCCGGCACCTCGTCGAGGGAGATGCCGTGTGGGCGCAGCAGTCGCCGGGCAACGCCCGCAGCGTGCGGGCGTTCCAGCGGGCGGGGTATCTGCCGGTGGGCTCGGAGGCACTGCTGGTGGCGGAGTGACCCCGCTCCCCGATCCGCCCCGATCCGGCCCGATCCGGCCTGATCCGGACGACAGGCCCTAACGGAAGATCCCGGTGTGCCCCAGCGAGTAGCGGCCGGGCTGCGGGTACACCGCGAGGCCGTGCGGGCCGCTGCCGACCGGGATACGGGCGAGCTGCTTGCCGCTGGTGGTGTCGATCGCGTACACCTCCGCGTTGTAACGCCCGGTCAGCCAGAGCACCTTGCCGTCCGCCGAGACACCGCCCATGTCGGGGCTGCCACCGCCGGGCAGGACCCACTTCTTGATGAGCTTGTTCTGCGCGAAGCCGAAGACCGAGATGGTGCCCTCACCCCGGTTGGAGATGTACATGTCCTTGGAGTCCCTGCTGATGTAGAGCCCGTGGCAGCCCTTGCCGGTGTGCACCAGCTTCGGGGTGGTGAACTTGTCCGCCGGGAGCACCCAGACCCCGTCGGCCACCATGTCGGCGATGTAGAAGGTCCGGCCGTCCGGCGAGATCTTCACGTCCTGCGGCATCGCCCCCTTGAAGGGCAGCTTCTGCTGGCCGACCACCTTCATCTTCTCGGTGTCGACCTTGAGCAGTTCGCCGGAGAACTCACAGGAGACGATGAAGTACCGCCCGTCGGCCGAGAAGTCCGCGTGGTTGACGCCGGAACACGTCACCGGGAGCGTCTTCCTGACCTTCATGGTGTGCGGGTCGCGGAAGACGAGCTGGCGGTCGAGCGAGGCCATGACGATGGCGTACTTGCCGTTGGGCGTGAAGTAGAGGTTGTACGGGTCGTGGACGGCGAGCGTCTTCCCGACCTTGCCGTTCGCCGGGTTGATCGGCGTGAGCGTGTTGCCGCGGTCGTTGTTGACCCAGAGCGTCTTCAGGTCCCAGGAGGGCACGACGTGCTGCGGCTGCACACCGACCGGGATGGTGCGGATGACCTTGTACGTCTTGGGGTTGATCACATTGACCGTGTTGGAGTTGGTGTTCGGAACGTAGACCAGGGACGGGAACTTCCGCACGACGGGCGAGAGTTTGCCCGGGCGGTCCGCCGCGTACAGGTCCTTGGGATTGAGGACCGGGGGCATACCGGCCAGCGGCGCGGGTTCCGCCGACTTCGCCATGGTGCCCCGCTGTGCGACGGCTGCGGTGGTAGCCCTGGTGTCGGCTGAGTGTGCACGGTGCCCGTGCCCGGTCCCGCCGGACGACCCGCAGCCGCCGAGTGCGACGGTGAGGCCGGTGGTGACGGTGGCGGCGAACAGCCCGGTGGTGCGTTTGGTGATCATGACGTCAGCAGCTCCGTAGTCGTCACCGCGTGCAGCCCGCGGCGGTCGAAGGCGTCGAGGATGGCGGGCAGCGCGGCGACCGTGTCCGCATAGCCGAAGTGCATCGAGACCACCGACCCCGGCTGGACCGCGCCGGTGACGTTGCGGACGACGGCCGCGCTGCCGGGCGAGGTGAAGTCCTTGGAGTCGGTGTCGTACGAGAGCACGTGCGGGTACCCCGCGCGTTTCGCGAGCCGCTGGACCAGGGGGGTCGCGTACTGGGTGCGCGAGGGGCGGAACCAGGTACCGATGGAGCCCGTGAGCCGCCGCAGCCGGTCGGCGCAGCCGGTGATCTCGGCGTACGCCTCCCGCTCGCCCATCGCCGAGATGGAGGTGTGGTGGAGGGTGTGGTTGCCCAGGTCGTGACCGCCGTCGAGGATCCGGCGGGCCATCGCGGGATACTCGTCGAGCCAGGTACCGACGGCGAGGACGGTGACCCGCGCTCCGGCCCGTTCCGCCTCGGCGAGTACGGACTTGGCGACTGCGGGGCTGCCCTGGCCGTGGAAGGTGAGCGCGACGCGGGGCCGGCCGCGGGGGCCGTGCGCGATCTGGGCCGGTTGCCCGGCGAAGGCGAGGGGGGCCGGGGCGTGGTGCGGGACCGGGGATTTCGCGGGACCGGAAGGGGAGCGTGCGGGGCGGGCCCCGGCCGGGGAAGGGGCCGCGGCGGGTGCGCCACCGCCGGAACAGCCCGCGGTGAACGCCCCGGCGACGGCCGCGCCGGCTCCTGCCCGCAGTGCGCTGCGGCGGCTTATGTCAGTCACGCGACCATTTAATGAGGAATCGCCCGGTCCGGCCTTTTTTGCCTCATTCCGTCCGGCGGCGGCACAAGGCCGCCAGAAGCGGCCGACCGCGTTCCTGATGCGGCAATCACCCGCCGGAACGCGCACTCACTCGCTGATTGCCAGGCGGGTCGACGGCTTCACCTGGGATTCACAGCAGCCACGCCGCGATCCGGATGGGTACAACCGGGTGGCATCCCGGCCGTACGGGGTCCCCTTTCACGGGTACGGACTTCCACCGGCGCGGCGTTCACCGGTAGGGACTTCGACCGGCGCGGCTTCGGCAGACACACAGCTTCGGCAGGCGCAGACCTCGGCAGGCGCAGGATTCGACAGGCACAGGCGTCACGAGGACTGACGGTCGGCGACCCTCATCTCGAACCAGGTGGTCTTGCCGCGCGGCAGCAGATCCACCCCCCAGCGGTCCGAGAGCTTGTCGACCAGGAAGAGGCCGCGGCCGCTGACGTCCATCGGCTGGACCGGCATCAGACAGGGCAGCCCGCGGGACGGATCGCGCACCTCCACCCGGATCCAGCCCCGGCGGCGCAGCATCCGGAGCCCGAAGACCCGGGCGCCGGTGTGGCGGACCGCATTGCCGACGAGCTCCGACACCAGTAACACCGCGTACTCGGCGGTCTGCGCGGAGAGCCCCCACTGACGCAGCACGACACCCCGGGTGAGCCGCCGCGCGGTCGCCGCCGACTCAGGACGGGACGCCAGGTGCACCTCCGCGTCCGTTGGACTGCCGAACAACTCCAGGGCTTTCAGAGCCTGTTCGTCCTCAACGGCCGGTACCCATCGCGCAGCATCCGCATGAACGCGCTGCCGCGGCTGCTCCACACCCTCCAGGCCCGCCATGCCCCCCATCATGGCTGCCCGAAGCGGCCTCCGGGGCCGTTCCGGGGGAATCCGCAGCCAGGGACCGGGGCCGGGCACCCCGCGTTTTGGCATATGCACTTGGCATTGCAGAGGCCGTGACACCCGCCCTGAGCTGCGAAGATTCCCTCCCCATGAACGAAATTCAAGAGCAGTGATCACTCACGCCTTAAGGCTCCCTTAAGGCGCGGCTAATCCACCCAACCGGGTGCCGCTCAGCGGAACTTGGCCTTGCCGGGACCCTCTTCGACGAAGCTGCGCATCCCCAGTTCGCGGTCCTCCGTCGCGAAGAGACCGGCGAACCAGGTGCGCTCGATCGCCAGTCCGGTGTCGAGGTCCGTCTCCAGACCCGCATCGACGGATTCCTTCGCGGCGCGCAGCGCGATGGCCGGTCCCTGGGCGAGCCGTGCCGCCCAGGCGTGCGCCTGCTCGTACACCTCGGCCGCCGGGACGACCCGGTCGACCAGGCCGAGGGCGAGCGCCTCGGGCGCCTTGACCTGACGGCCGGTGAAGATCAGGTCCTTGGCCTTGGAGGGGCCGATCAGCCGGGAGAGCCGCTGGGTGCCGCCGGCGCCGGGGATCAGGCCGAGCAGGATCTCGGGCTGGCCGAGCTTGGCGTTGTCGGCCGCGATACGGAAGTCGGCGCAGAGCGCCAGTTCGCAGCCGCCGCCCAGCGCGTATCCGGTGACCGCGGCCACCACGGGCTTGGGGATCCGGGCCACCGCGGTGAAGGAGTCCTGCAGGGCCCGGGAGCGTACGACCATCGCCGCGTGGTCCATGGCCTGCATCTCCTTGATGTCCGCCCCGGCCGCGAACACCTTCTCACCGCCGTAGAGCACCACGGCGCGTACGTCGTCGCGGTGGGACGCCTCTTCGGCGAGCTCGCGGAGCCGGTCCTGGATCGCGACGTTGAGCGCGTTCATCGGCGGGCGGTCCAGACGGATGGTGCCGACGCCTTCGGAGACTTCGAGGGTGACTGTCATGACAGCAGGTTAACGGCGGCTAACGCGGTGCGGCCCGGTGCACTTGGTCACAGTGCACCGGGCCGCAGAAGGCCGGACGGGAGGGCCGGTGTTACTTCTTCCAGTCCGCCCAGGACATGTTCCAGCCGTTGAGCCCGTTGTCCGGCTGGATCGTCTTGTCGTGCGAGTTCTTGACGATCACCACGTCACCGACGATCGACCTGTTGTAGTACCAGGCGGCCGGGGTCTCCTTGCTCCAGCCACCGCGCACATCGTGCAGACCGACACAGCCGTGGCTGGTGTTGGCGGCGCCGAACGTGCCGCTGGACGCCCAGTAGTTGCCGTGCACGAAGGTGCCGGAGTCGGACAGGCGCATCGCGTGCGGCACGTCCTTGATGTCGTACTCACCGCCGAACCCGACGGTGGCGCCGTTCATCCGGGTCACCGCGTACTTCTCGCTGATCACCATCTGGCCGTTGTACGTCGTGGTCGCCGGGGCGCCCGCGCTGATCGGGATGGTCCTGATCAGCTTGCCGTCCTTGACGACCTTCATGGTGTGGTTGTCCGCGTCCACCGTGGAGACCATCGAGCGGCCGACGGTGAACTTCACGGTCTTGGTCTGCTTCCCGTACACCCCGGGCCGGCCCTCGACCCCGTCGAGGTTCAGCTTCACCGTCACCTTGGTGCCGGCCGCCCAGTACTTCTCGGGGCGGATGTCGAGGCGGTCGTTGCCGAACCAGTGGCCCTCGACCGGTACGGCGGGGTCGGCGGTCACCTTGATCGCGTCCTCGACGTCCGCGGGATGGGTGATCCCACGGGTGAAGTGGATCGATACCGGCATACCGACACCGACGGTCGAGCCGTCCTCCGGTGTGTACTGGCCGAGGAAGGTGTTCTTCGGCACGAGCGTGGTGAAGGCCGTGTCCTTCGCGGACTCCCGGCCCTTGGCGTCCTTGGCGACCGCGTGCACCTTGAACTTGGTGGCTGCGGGCAGGTGCTGGAGCGGCTGCCAGCTGGCGCCGCCCGCCGCGATACGGCCGGCGACCTCGTCGCCCTTGGCGTCCTTGACCGTGACGGAGGTCAGTCTCCCCCGGTCCGCGGTGACCTTGAGCGCGTCGCTGGTGGCCACCGACTCGGCGCCGTCCCGCGGGGTCACGGTCACAACGGCCTGCGAGGCCGCGGGGCCGTCCCCCTTGCCCCCGCTCTGCTTCGCCTTCTCATCGCTGCCGCCGCTCCCCGAACCGCCGCACGCCGTGACGAGCAGCAGCAGCGCGCCCAGCAGGAGGGCCAGCAGGCCGGGCCCGCCGCGCCTCTGCCCGTGCGCAGGCCGGACCCCGGCCGATGTCCCCGATATCGGTCGCCCGTTCAAGATGGTGGTCTCCCCTCGCGCACATCCCGGCGCCGCCGGTGCACGTACCCCCGCGCGCCCTGTCCGCGCGCACTGTTCACAGAATAATCGCAGCGCGGGCCCGCCTGGCTCCCCGCCAATGTCACCGTTCCGTTCCAACCGGGCGCGGGCGCGCAGGTCATGGGGGCACGGCACGGCTCGTACGGGCAGGGCGGGCACAGCGGGAAGGCGGGGGTTCAAGCGGGAAGGCGGGGGTTCAGCCGAGCGCGGAGCCGGACTTCCAGTGGGCCCAGTCCAGGTTCCAGCCGCTGAGCCCGTTGTCCGGTGCGACCTTCGTGTCCGGTGAGTTGACGATCTCGACCACGTCCCCGATCAGTGTGTGGTCGAAGAGCCAGCCGGCCGGGGAGTCGGCGCTGCCGCCGCGCACGTCGCGCAGCCCGACGCAGCCGTGGCTGGTGTTGGACGCGCCGAACGTGTCGCCGGGCGCCCAGTAGTTGCCGTGCAGGAACGTCCCCGAGTTGGTCAGCCGCATCGCGTGCGGGACATCCGGGATGTCGTACTCACCGCCGAAGCCGACCGTCCGGCCGTTCATCCGGGTCACGGCGTGCTTCTCCATGACGACCATCCTGCCGTTGTACGTGGGGTGTTTCGCGGCGCCCGCGGTGACCGGCAGGGTTGCCAGGAGTTCGCCGTCACGGCGTACGGCCATGGTGTGCGCCGCCGTGTCGACCACGGACACCTGGGAGCGGCCCACCGTGAAGCCGATGGTCTTCTGCTGGGTCCCGTACACCCCCGGCGCCGCCTGCACGTCGCGCAGCCGCATCCCGACGGAGACCCGGGTGCCCGGCTTCCAGTACGCGCCCGGCCGGAAGTCCAGACGCCTGCTGCCGAACCAGTGGCCCCCGACCGGGACCGAAGGGGTGGCGGTGACACGGATCGCCCGCTCCACGGCCCGGCGGTTCTCGACGGGGCGGTTGAAGTTGAAGGAGACGATCATGCCGGTGCCGACGGTGGAGCCGTTCTCCGGTGTGAAGTACCCGATGAAGCGGTGCGGGGGAACGAACGTGGTGAAGGTGGTGTGGCGGGCGAGGGTGTGGCCGTCCCCGTCGGAGGCCACCGCGTCCACGGAGTACTCGGATGCGAGCCCCAGCCGGCCGCCGTCCGGCTTCCAGGTCCTGCCGTCGCCGGAGACACTGCCCGGAAGCACCTCGCGGTGTCCGTCGGTGCCGCTGTAGACCGTGACCTGTTCGAGCCGCTTCCCGTCCGGTACCCGCACCTCGACCTTGTCGTGCGCGCGGACGCCCTTCGCGCCGTCGTCCGGCACCACCCGGATCGCCTCTTCGGGGGCCCGCGGTTTTCCGTCCCAGCTGGACCCGCATCCGGTCAGTCCGGCCAGCAGTCCCGCCCATACCAGCGCGGCCGCGACGCCCGCCCGTGTCCGCTTTGTCAGTTGTCTCACAGAGCGCTCAACGACCACCCCCCTGCGGGGGAAACGTGAGATTGCCGGTTGTTGCGGGCAGAACAAGAGCGAGGACCATGCGAGGGAGCCGCGGCCGGGACGCCGGGGCCCGACGCGCCGCCGGTCCCGATGAGCCGCGGGAGGCCGACAGGTGTCGAGCGCAGCCGAGCAGGAGACCGCACCGGAAGCGGTGCAGGAAGCCGTGCCCGACGCGGTGCAGGAAGCCGTGCCGGGCGCCGTACCCGGGGCGGTGTCCGAAGCCGTACCGGACGCGGTGACCGTGTGGCCCGGTACGCCCATGCCGCTGGGGGCGCGGTACCGGGTCGGGCCGGACGGGGTCGCCGGTACCAACTTCGCGCTCTGGGCGGGCGGCGCCGAGGCCGTCGAGCTCTGCCTCTTCGACGGAGCAGGCCAGGAGACGCGCTGCGGACTGACCGAGCTGACCCATGAGATCTGGCACGGATTCCTGCCCGGGGTCCGGCCCGGACAGCGGTACGGCTACCGCGTCCGGGGCCGCTGGGACCCGTGGACGGGGGCCCGCTGGAACGCGGCGAAGCTGCTCCTCGACCCGTACGCGCGCGCCGTGGACGGGGAGTTCCGGCTGCCCCCCGAGGTGTACGGGCATGTCAGGGACTGGCCGGACCAGGGAGTCGCCGACACCGTGCGCGACGACCGGGACTCGGCGCCGTACGTCCCCAAGGGCGTCGTCGTCCACGACGACACCCCCGGCGACGAGTGGGCGGACGACCTGCGGCCCAAGACGCCGTGGGCGGACACCGTCATCTACGAGCTGCATGTGCGCGGCTTCACCATGCGGCACCCCGGGATCCCCGAGGAGCTGCGGGGGACATACGCGGGTCTGGCCCATCCGGCGGCGATCGGCCATCTCGTACGGCTCGGGGTGACGGCCGTCGAGCTGCTGCCGGTGCACCAGTTCGCGCATGAGGACCATCTGCTGCGGCGCGGGCTGCGGAACTACTGGGGCTACAACTCGGTCGGCTACTTCGCCCCGCACGCCGGGTACGCGGCGTCCGGGACCGGCGGCGAGCAGGTCGGCGAGTTCAAGCGGATGGTGCAGGCGCTGCACGCCGCCGGGATCGAGGTCATCCTCGACGTCGTCTACAACCACACGGCGGAGGCCGGTGAGCTGGGGCCGACGCTGTCGCTGCGCGGGGTCGACAACCGCGGCTACTACCGGCTCCAGGACGACCCGCGCCGGTACGCGGACTACACCGGCTGCGGCAACACTCTGCACGTGGTGCAGCCCCATGTGCTGCGGCTGATCACCGACTCGCTGCGGTACTGGGTCACCGAGATGGGCGTGGACGGCTTCCGCTTCGATCTGGCCGCCGCGCTGGCCCGGTCCTTCCACGACGTCGACATGCTCTCCCCCTTCCTGGCGGTGATCGCCCAGGACCCGGTGCTGCGGCGGATGAAGCTGATCGCCGAGCCCTGGGACGTGGGCAATGGCGGCTACCAGGTGGGCGCCTTCCCGCCGCTGTGGACGGAGTGGAACGACCGCTACCGGGATGCCGTACGGGACTTCTGGCGGGGTGCGCTGCCCGACGTACGCGATCTGGGGTACCGGCTCTCCGGTTCCAGCGACCTCTACGCCTGGGGCGGGCGGCGTCCGCAGGCATCCGTCAACTTCATCACGGCGCACGACGGTTTCACCCTGCGCGACCTGGTGTCCTATCAGCACAAGCACAACGAGGCCAACGGGGAGGACAACCGGGACGGCACCGACGACAACCGCTCGTGGAACTGCGGTGCGGAGGGCGGGACGGACGACCCCGGGGTCGGCGCGCTGCGCCGGAGGCAGCTGCGGTCGCTGCTCACGACGCTGCTGGTGTCGACCGGGGTGCCGATGATCGTCGCCGGTGACGAGATGGGGCGGACGCAGGGCGGCAACAACAACGCGTACTGCCAGGACAACGAGGTCAGCTGGGTCGACTGGACGCTGCTCGACGAACCGGGCCCGCGGATGCTGCTCGGCCTCACCTCCCGGCTGCTCGCGCTGCGCCATGCCCATCCGGTGCTGCGCCGCCGGGCGTTCTTCTCCGGGGCGCGCGCGGGCGACGGGCTGCGGGATCTCGCCTGGTTCACCCCGTACGGCCGGGAGATGACCGAGCAGGACTGGTACGCGCCGGCCGCCACGCTCGGGGTCTATCTCTCGGGGGCCGACATCCCCGGCCGGGACGCCAGGGGCGAGCGGATCACCGACGACAGCTTCCTGACGGTTCTGCACTCGGCGGAGCGGCCGGTGGACTTCCTGCTTCCCGGGGCCCCGTGGGCGGACACCTACGAACTGCTGGTCGACACCTCGCTGGAGGACCAGAGCGCGGCGCCGGGCACGCTGCACCGGGGCGGCGCCGTGCTCACGGTGCCGGCCCGGTCGGTGCTGCTGCTGAAGGTGCGGGCCTGAAAGCGGCTGGTGCGTGCCGGGCCCGCGTCAGCCGAGGATCTTGCGGTCGTACGCCACCGCGACCGCCGCTGCCCGGTCCTTGACGTCCAACTTCCCGTAGATATGGGTCAGATGGGTCTTGACCGTCGCCTCGCTGATGAAGAGCTCACGCGCGATGTCGCGGTTGGACGTACCCCTGGCGACCAGTACGAGCACCTCGCGTTCGCGGGCGCTGAGCGCGTCGCGGCCGGGCGCGAGCGGGGTGCGCACCCGCGAGACGAGCCGGGAGGCGACCGCCGGGGAGAGCACCGTACGGCCGTCCGCCGCGGCCCGTACCGCGGTGAAGAGCTCGTCGCGCGGGGCGTCCTTGAGCAGATAGCCGGTGGCGCCCGCCTCGATGGCCGGGAGGGTGTCGGAGTCCGTGTCGTACGTCGTGAGGACGAGCACCTTGGCCCGGCTGCCGCGGCGGGTCAGTTCGGCGATGGCGTCCACGCCGTTGCCGCCCGGCATCCGCAGGTCCATGAGGACCACATCGGGGTCGAGCCGGACGGCCAGCTCGACGCCCGCGACGCCGTCGGCGGCCTCGCCGAGCACCTGGAAGCCGGGGGCCTCGGTGAACATGCCGCGCAGACCGTCCCGGACCACGGGATGGTCGTCGACGATCAGCAGGGTGATGACATCAGAGTTCATGGCGGACCAAAGGTACGCGAGCCGACACCGCCGTGCCGTGCCCCGGCTCGGACTCGACCGCAACCGTGCCCGCGATCCGCTCGGCGCGGGCGCACATCCCACCGAGGCCGAAGCCGCCGTCGGTGCTGCGCGGCGGCAGCGCGAGCGGGTCGAAGCCGCGGCCGTCGTCGCGTACGTCCAGCGTCATCTCGTCGTCCATGTACGAGAGGGTGACCCCGACCCGGGAGGCCGCGGCGTGCCGTCCCGTGTTGGCGAGGGCCTCCTGGGCGATCCGCAGCAGGGTGGCCTCGACCTCGTCGTGCAGCGGCTCGGCGGTGCCGGTGACGGTGAACTCGGCGCGCACGCCGGCCTCCGCCGACCACTCGGCGACCAGCTTCTTCAGCGCCTCCGGGAGCGAGGCCTCGGCCAGGGCGACCGGGCTGAGGTTCTGCACCGAGCGCCGGGCCTCGCCCAGGCTGTGCCGGGCCAACTCCTGGGCGCGGGCCAGGTGTTCACGGGCGGCGTCCGGGGTCCTGGTGACGGCGACGACCTGGAGCTGGGTGATGATGCCCGCGAGCCCCTGCGCGATGGTGTCGTGGATCTCGGCGGCCAGCCTGCGGCGCTCGTCGGCGACCCCGGCCTCCCGCGCCTGGACGAGGAGCTGGGCGTGCAGGGCGGCGTTCTCGTCGAGCGCCTGCTGCAGGCGGACGTTGGTGCGCTCCAGCTCGCCGATGGTCTCGGTCTGCTGCGTCGCGCGCTCCCCCTCCAGATTGGCGAAGTGGGTGAAGACGGTGAGCAGGGTGACGTTGACGCCCAACAGCGCGGGGAACACCATCCAGCCGATGAGGCCGTCCGGTGGCAGCCCGCCGGCCTGGGAGCCCGACACGGTGACCGCGCTGGCGAGCAGCCCGATCCGTACCAGCCTGCGGGGCAGCAGCCTCTCGGCGCCGAAGTAGCCGGTGACCGCGTAGAACGCGTAGAAGGTGTTCAGCCAGGTCAGGGCGAAGGCGATCGCCCAGCGCAGTACGTAGTAGCAGATGCCCGCCGTCGAGGGGGCGGGCCGGGTGCGGACCGCGTTGCCCCACCACAGCTGGAGTACGGCCCCCGCCGCGGTGAGGACCGCCGCCGCGACCAGTTCGGACCGGGTCATGTGCAGCGCACCGGCGGTGGCGGCCGCGGCGAGGGTGCCGATGGCGAGCAGCGCGTAGGGGCCCCAGCGGTAGAAGGCCGCCCACCCGGCGCCGAGCCTGGAGCCGCCGATCACCGGCGCGACGGCCTCGCGGCCGGGCACCGGGCAGGCGGGGCCGGTCAGGTCCGTTGTCATCCATTCAGTCTGCCCGTACCGGCCCATGGTGGCGGTCACTCCCAGCGGAACCAGCGGTTGGCCGCGGCCGACAGCAGCAGCGCCCACAGGGCGAGCACGCCCAGGTGGGTCCAGCCGGGCCAGCTGCCCGTCGCCGCCGTGTTGAGGGCCTGCGCCGCGGCACCGAAGGGGGTCAGTTCGACGACGTGCGCCATGGCGTCCGGCATCGCCTGGACGGGCAGCCAGACCCCGGCGCAGAACATCATCGGGAAGAGGACGGCGGAGCCGACCGCGTTCGCGATCTTCTGGGTGCGTGACAGGGCGGTCACCACGGAGCCCAGGGCGAGCGCGGCGCAGATCGCCAGGACGAGCGAGAGCAGATAGCCGAAGATCTGCTGGGGCAGGGCGACCTTGAAGGCGATCCGCCCGACGACGAGCAGCAGCAGGGTCGAGACGAGTGCCGCGGCACCGTGCAGGCCCATCTGCGCGGTGAGCAGGGCGTGCGGCCTGACCGGTGTGGTGGACATCCGGCGCAGGATGCCGCGCTCGCGGTATCCGGTGATCACCTGGGGCATCGCCTGCAGCCCGGCCAGGATCATCGCGAGCAGCACGGTGACCGGGACGTACACGCTGATCATTGTCTGGCCCCCGATGGAGGAGTCGTGCTCCCGGAAGGACGGGATGGAGCCGAGGATCACCAGCAGGATGGTGGGGAACGCCATGACCCAGAAGAGGGTGGCCGGTTCACGGCGGAAGAGCCTGAACTCGGAGCGCAGGACTGCGGCGGAAGCGCCGGTCCCGGCGGTGGCCTTCGTACGGGTGGTCGCGGTCGCTGTGGTCATGCTGCGGCTCCCGTCAGGTCCAGGAACGCGTCGTCCAGCGTGGCGTCGGTGACCCGGAGTTGGTGTGCGGTGATGTGGTGCCTGGCGAGCAGGGTGATGACGGCGTTGACCGTCTCGTCGGTGCCTTCGATGACCAGCGCGCCGTCCCGGTGCTGTACGGAGGTGGCGCCGGGCAGTGCGTCCAGTTCACTGTCGTCGAGCGGCTGCGAGGGGGTGAAGGAGATGACCGTCGAGCTGGACGAGCGGCGGATGAGGCCCGCCGGTGTGTCGAGCGCGGCGACCCGGCCCCGGTCGATCACGGCGATGCGGTCGCAGAGGCGCTGGGCCTCCTCCATGAAGTGGGTGACGAGCAGGACGGTCACTCCGCTGTCCCTGACGTCCTCGATCAGCGCCCAGGTGTCGCGGCGGGCGCGCGGGTCGAGTCCGGTCGTCAGCTCGTCGAGTACGACCACCTTGGGGTTGCCGATCAGTGCCAGTGCGATGGAGAGCCGCTGCTTCTGGCCGCCGGACAGCTTGGCGAAGCGGGAGCCGGCCTTCTCGGCGAGGCCGAGCCGTTCGGCGAGCGGCCGCCAGTCGGCGGGGTGCGGATAGAAGGACGAGTAGAGCTCCAGCGCCTCACGGACGGTGATCTTCGGCTGGAGTTCGCTCTCCTGGAGCTGGGCGCCGAGGATCCGCGTCACCCTGTTGTGGTCGGCGACCGGATCGAATCCGGCCACCCGCACCACGCCCCCGTCGGGCACCCGCAGCCCCCCGATGCACTCGACTGTCGTGGTCTTCCCCGCGCCGTTCGGCCCGAGAATCCCGAAGATCTCCCCCACCTCGACGGCGAAGGACACGCCGTCGACGACGTGCTTGCCGCCGTATGCCTTACGCAGCCCGTCCACTTCGATGATTGCCATACCCACAGGCTCCCGGGGGACGGCGATCCGCGGCATCCGCCATCACGCTCGAACAGGCATCAGCCGATCGGCTGATGCCGGGGTACGACCTGACGCCGGATCCCCGCCGGGCGGCGCGGACTGCCGCGAAATCCGGTGGGCACTGTCAGTGCCGGACCGTAGGCTCCCGCCCGATGCCCGAAACACATGCAACAGACAGACAACTCTCCGGCGTGCGTTCACTGCTGCGGCTCTGGCCGTATGTGCGGCCGGTGCGAAGACGGCTGGCCGCAGCGGCTCTGGTGGGGATCATCGCCTCCTGTCTGAGCCTGGTCATCCCGCTCGTACTGAAGTGGATCGTCGACGGCCCGGTGTCCGACCGGGACACCCGCGGGGTCTGGGTCGGCGCGCTGATGCTGTTCGGATTCGGGGTCGCCGAGGCGCTGCTCTTCGGCCTGCGGCGGTGGCTGGTGGCCCGGCCGCTCTCCTGGGTCGAGGCGTCGATGCGGGCCGACCTCTACCGCCATCTGCAACGGCTTCCGGTGGCCTTCCACGACCGGTGGCCGTCCGGCCAGTTGCTCTCGCGCGGCACGACCGATCTGATGCTGGTGCGGATGTTCCTCGCCTTCCCGCTGACCTTCCTCCTGGTCAACGGGGTGACGATCGTGGTCGGCTTCGTCATCCTGCTGATGCAGCGGTGGACGCTGGGGCTGGTACTGCTGGCTCCCGCGATTCCGCTGATGATCCTCTGCAAGGTCTTCGAGGAGAAGTACTCCAAGGTCGCCAGGGTCTCCCAGGACCAGGTCGGCGACATCACCACGGTCGTCGAGGAGAGCGTGCTCGGCATCCGCATCATCAAGGGCTTCGGACGCCACCGCAGCCAGGCCCTGGCCTTCCGTGAGCTGTCGGGGCGGCTGCGCTCGACGGAGCTGGTCAAGGCGCGGCTCCTGGCGGGCATCTGGGCGGTGATCACCACCATTCCCGAGCTGGCGATCGGCGCGGCCCTCGTCCTCGGCACGGTCCAGGTCGCCGACGGGCATCTCTCCGCGGGCACCCTGGTCGCCTTCCTCTCCACCGCGCTCGCCCTGCGCTGGCCGGTGGAGTCGATCGGCTTCCTGCTGGCGATCACCCAGGACGCGTCGACCGCCACCCAGCGGTACTTCGAGGTGATCGACGTGGCCGAGGAGGCGGACGAAGCCGGTCCGGCCGCGCTCAGCCCCGGTGCCGGCGGTGCCGGTGACACCGGCGGCCTGCGCTTCGAGGACGTCGAGTTCCGGTATCCCGACGCCGCACCCGGCACCCCGCCCGTCCTCGACGGCATCGATCTGCACATCCGGCCGGGCGAGACGCTGGCCGTGGTGGGCGCCACCGGTTCGGGCAAGACCACGCTCACCGCGCTCGTACCGCGACTGCACGAGATCACCGGGGGCCGCATCACCCTCGACGGTCAGGACATCACCGCACTGCCCCGCGAGCAGCTGCGCGAGCTGGTGTCGGTGGCCTTCGAGGAGCCCACCCTCTTCTCCGCGAGCGTCGCCGAGAACGTCCGGATGGGCGCGGCGGGCGCCGACGACGACGCGCTGCTGCGCGCCCTGTCCACCGCCCAGGCCGACTTCGTGCACGAGCTGCCGCACGGCCCGGACACCCAGGTCGGCGAGCAGGGGCTGAGCCTGTCGGGCGGGCAGCGCCAGCGGCTCGCGCTGGCCCGGGCCGTCGTCGGGCAGCCGCGCTTCCTGGTGCTCGACGATCCGCTGTCCGCGCTGGACGTGCACACCGAGGCGCTGGTGGAGGCCGCCCTGCGCCGGGTGCTCGCGGAGACGACGGCCCTCGTCATCGCGCACCGGCCGTCGACCGTGCTGCTCGCCGACCGGGTCGCGCTGCTCTCCAACGGGCGTATCGACGCGGTGGGCACCCACCACGAACTTCTGCAGAGCAACGCCGAGTACGCCTGGCTGATGTCCGGCGCCGAAGGGGACGGGACCCGATGACCACCACCGTCGACGGCCGGGGGGCCGCGGAACCGGGCCCTGGTGAGGAGCCCGGCTCAGGACCCGCCGCAGGACCCGCGGCCGTACCGCAGAAGGCCGGTGACGACCCGTTCGACAAGGACGAGCTGCCGGCCCCGCCCGGCGCGACCGGCGCCCTGCTGCGCTCGCTCGTCGCGCCGCACCGGACGGCGGCGATCGTCTCCGCCGTGCTGATGCTGATCCAGCAGGCGGCGGTGCAGGCCGGGCCGCTGCTCGTCGCGTACGCCATCGACACCGGTGTCCCCGCCTTCCGCGACCACGACCACGGCCCGCTGATCGCCGTGGCCGTCGGCTACCTCGCCAGCGCGCTGCTCTCCGGCGGCCTGCAGTACGCGTTCGTCCAGGTGTCCGCCCGCGTCAACCAGGGCGCCCTGCTGGACCTGCGGGGCCGGATCTTCCGCCACGCGCAGGCCCTGAGCGTGGACTTCCACGAGCGCTACACGTCGGGCCGGCTGATCTCCCGCTCCACCAGCGATGTGGAGTCGCTGCGCGAACTGCTCAGCGACGGGCTCCAGGAGCTGATCGGCGTCGTGCTCTCCGCCGTCTACATCTGCGCGATGCTGCTGTATCTCGATGCCGGGCTGGGCGCCGTGGCCGTGCTGTCGTTCGCACCGCTGTACCTGCTGATCCGGCGCTACCGGCGGCGGGTCGGCGTCGTGTTCAGCCGGCGTTCCACCGCGGTCGCCGCCGTCATCGTGAAGTTCGCCGAGACGATGAACGGCATCCGGCCGGTGCGGGCCTTCCGCCGGGAGCGCGCCAACGACACCGAGTTCGACCGGCTCAACCACCGCCACGAGCGGGCCAACGGGGACTCCATGCTGGAGATGGCCCGCTATGTGACCGGCTCCCGCCTGATCGCCAACACCGCCGTCGCGTGCATCGTGCTGTGGGGCGCCTACCGGGTCACCCAGGGCGGGCTCGAACTCGGGGTGCTGGCGGCATCGGTGCTGTATCTGCGCAGGCTGTACGACCCGATCGACCGGCTCGGCATGTTCCTCAACTCGTATCAGTCGGCGGCCGCCTCGCTGGAGAAGATCGCCGGGCTGCTGGCCCAGGAGCCGACGGTCCCGGCGCCGGTGAATCCGCGTACGCTGCCCGCCCTCGCGTCCGAACACCCGGGCCGCGAAGTCGTGTTCGACGGCGTCCGGTTCGCGTACCGCACCGGCGGTGAGGTGCTGCCGCGCTTCGACCTCACCATCCCGGCGGGCCAGACCGTCGCGGTCGTCGGCTCGACCGGCGCGGGCAAGTCGACCCTCGCCAAGCTCCTCGCCCGGTTCTACGACCCGACCGAGGGGCAGGTCCGGCTCGACGGCGTCGGCCTGGGCGACCTGGACGTGCCCGAACTGCGGCGCGGGGTCGTCATGGTGACGCAGGAGGCGTTCCTCTTCTCCGGGACGATCGCCGAGAACATCGCCATCGGCCGCCCCGAGGCCACCCCTGCCGAGATCGAACGGGCGGCGAAGGCGATCGGCGCGCACGACTTCATCAGCGCGCTGCCGGACGGGTACGACACGGATGTACGCAAGCGCGGCGGCCGGATCTCCGCCGGCCAGCGGCAGTTGGTGGCGTTCGCCCGCGCGCTGCTCGCCGACCCGGCCGTACTGATCCTGGACGAGGCGACCAGCTCGCTGGACATCCCGGGCGAGCGGGCGGTGCAGCGCGCCATGGACACGGTGCTGCACGGCCGCACGGCCGTGGTCATCGCCCACCGGCTCTCCACGGTGGAGATCGCCGACCGGGTCCTGGTGATGGAGGACGGCCGGATCACCGAGGACGGCACCCCGGACTCGCTCATCGGCGGAAGCGGACAGTTCGCGGGGCTGCACCGGGCCTGGCGGGAGAGCGTGGTGGGGTGAACAGGCAGACAGTGCCGGGGCCGGCACGGTCTGCCTGCCCCGGCACCAGGATCCCGGCTTCGTGACGACGGAGGCGTCTCGTCCGGGCTGACGTGCTCAGCGCATGTCGGCCGGGCGCTCGGCCCCGTCGAAGGGGAAGCGGCTGCGGAAGTCGTCGGCCGCGTTCTCCAGCGTGCAGAGCTGACGCCGTCGTGCGAGGAGACGTAGTCGATGAAGCGCTCCAGCATCAGCAGCACCTGCGGGCGGCCGCTCACATCCGGGTGCAGCGTGATCGGCAGGACCGCGTAGTCCAGCTCCCGGTATACCCAGTCGAACTGGTCCTTCCAGTCCTGTTCCAGGGAGCGCGGGCTGACGTAGCCGTGGCTGTTGTGGGAGTGCTTGTTGAACATCATGGGCGGCAGGTCGTCGACGTACCAGTTGCCGCAGAACTCGACCCGGTCGACCTCGTTGCCGCTGACCCCGGACGGCTCGCCGTCCAGGCTGCAGACGACGCCCTCCCCTGCGTACGTCTCCACGATCCGTTCGGCCACATCGTGGGTGTAGGGCAGGGCGAGACCCAGCCGGGTCACCCCGTACGCGGCGCAGGCGTCGAGCAGCACGAGGGTGGAGGTGGTGGCCGGTACGCCGGTGGCACCTGTGATCGAGGCGCACACCTCGCGGTCGCGGTCGATACCGAGCCAGGAGCCCGAGGTGCCGTTCCAGGCGATCACATCGACCTTGGCATCGGCGAGCTGCCGGGCGCCGGCCAGCATCGGCGCGGTGTCGAACTGCGCGTCGGAGCCGCCGTCGAGGGCGATGCGGGTGACGGGCACGCGAGCGAAGTGCGCCGTCACGTCGGCGCCGGTGGAGCCGATGAGCCGGTACGTCAGCGGTTCCAGGCCGGTGTTGGAGTGCTCGTCAAGGGTGTTGAGGTGAAGGTCCGTTACCAGCCACCACAGGCCGGGCCGACGGCAGCCCCCACTCGCTCCAGGACCCGTCGTACACGGACAGGTCGCGATACCCGGCGAGTTCGGCCCCCAGGGCCAGGACGCAGGCGGTGACTCCCGATCCGCAGCTGAGGACCAACCGCTCGCGGCCGCCCGCGGCTGCGGCGAATGCGGTACGCAGCCGGGCCGCCGGGAGCATCCGGCCGCGGTGCTGGATCTCCCCGAAGGGCAGATTCGCCGCTCCCGGCATATGGCCGCCGCGCAGCCCCGGACGGGGTTCGGCGGCCTCGCCGGAGAACCGGCCGCGGGCCCGGGCGTCGAGGACGGCGGCACCCGGGTCGGCGAGCGCCGCGGCGACCTCGGCACCGTCGGCGAACAGGCCAGGGCGGGGCCGGGCGGTGAAGTCACCACGCAGGCACACGGGTTCGGGTCCATCGCTCACCACCGGCAGCCCCGCATCGGTCCAGGCGGGCAGCCCGCCGTCGAGTACGGCGGCCCGGTCGAAGCCCATCGCCCGCAGCATCCACCAGGCTCTGGCGCTGGAGTAGACGCCCACGGCGTCGTACACCACGACGGCGTCGGTGTCGTTCACGCCAAGGGCGCGCAGCTCGTCGGTGAAGTGACCGGCGCCCGGCATGGTGTGCGGCAGCGGACTCGTGCGGTCGGACAGCGCCCCGTCGATGTCGAAGATCCGGGCGCCCGGGATCGCCGTCCGGCCGTCCCGTACGCGGGGCGCGCCTCCGGGAGCATCCGGTTCGACGCGTCGGTGCGCGCCCACCGACGCGTCGAGCACCACGAGCCCCGGCCCACCGAGCCGGGGAGCGAGCCACTCGACGCCGACCAGCGGGCCGGGCAGCGCACCGGCCGACGGCCCGCCCGGAGTGCCACCACCGACCGGCAGACCGACCGGCGAAGGTGTCTCCCCCGGTGAGTTCCCCGCGCCCATCCGGCACCTCCGTGGATCAGGCAAGGGCCTGTGCGCCCTGCTCAGGGGTCAAGGCTGCCATCTCGCGTACACAGGCGCCCACTTGGACCTCCGCCGCACGCCGGCAAGGAGCAGCACACCAACCGTCAGCAAACATTCCGTATAGCGAACACGACCATGCGGACAACGGACGATTTCCAGCCAACCTTTTGACGCGGTCCTGACACAGGGTCCTCACAGATGTCACTCTCTCCCCGTTCTGCGCACTGCTTGCTCGTCAGAGCGGCCCATCAGGTCGCTCTGTCCACCCATGCAGAAGGAGTCCGCGTGAGACCCACGCACCGTCGTGCCACCGCCACCGGCGCACTCGTCGCCGCTGCGGCACTGCTCGCCGTAGGAGTACAGGCCGGCACAGCCTCCGCATCACCCGGGAACACCGCCGCTTCGGCCGCGATCACCGGCAAGTCCGTCCCCGGCGCCGCCCCGGCAGCCCTCTCGCCCTCCCAGCGGGCCGAGTTGCTGCGCCAGGCGAACGCCACCAAGGCGGACACCGCCCGGAATCTCGGTCTCGGAGCACATGAACAGCTCCAGGTCCACGACGTCACCAAGGACCGTGACGGCACCACGCACACCCGGTACGAGCGCACCTACGACGGACTTCCCGTCCTCGGCGGCGATCTGGTCGTCGACACCTCGAAGGCGGGAGCGACCGAGGGCGTCACCAAGGCGTCCCGCGCGGAACTGAAGAACGTGAACACCAGCGCGGCCGTCGCGCCGGCCACCGCCGAGAAGTCGGCAGTGAAGGCCGCTGCCGCGCAGGGGTCGGCGAAGACCTCGGCCGACCGGGCGCCCCGCAAGGTGGTCTGGATGGCGCAGGGCAAGCCGACGCTCGCCTACGAGACGGTCGTGGGCGGCTTCCAGGACGACGGCACCCCCAGCGAGCTGCACGTCATCACCGACGCCACCACCGGCAAGAAGCTCTTCGAGCGCCAGGCCGTCGAGACCGGCGTCGGCAACACCGAGTACAGCGGCCAGGTCACCCTCGGCACCACCCAGTCGGGGTCGAACTACACGCTGAACGACGGTGCCCGCGGCGGCCACATGACGTACAACCTGAACCACGGGAGCTCCGGCAAGGGCACCCTGTACACCAACACCACGGACACCTGGGGCAACGGCCTGGCCTCCAACTCGGAGACCGCGGCGGCCGACGCCCACTACGGGGCCGCGGAGACCTGGGACTTCTACAAGAACGTCTTCGGCCGCACCGGGATAGCGGGCGACGGCGTCGCCGCCTACTCCCGTGTGCACTACGGCAACGCGTACGTCAACGCCTTCTGGGACGACAGCTGCTTCTGCATGACGTACGGCGACGGCGAGGGCAACGCCGACCCGCTGACCGCTCTCGACGTCGCGGGCCACGAGATGTCGCACGGTGTCACAGCCGCCACCGCCGGACTCAACTACAGCGGTGAGTCCGGCGGGCTGAACGAGGCCACGTCCGACATCTTCGGTACGTCGGTCGAGTTCTACGCCAACAACGCATCGGACCCCGGTGACTACCTCATCGGCGAGAAGATCAACATCAACGGCGACGGCACCCCGCTGCGCTACATGGACAAGCCCAGCAAGGACGGCGCATCGGCCGACAACTGGTCGTCCAGCCTCGGCGGACTCGACGTCCACTACTCGTCGGGCCCGGCCAACCACTTCTTCTACCTGCTCAGCGAGGGCAGCGGCAAGAAGACCATCAACGGCGTCAACTACGACTCGCCGACATCCGACGGTCTGCCCGTGACCGGCATCGGCCGGGACAAGGCCCAGCTGATCTGGTACAAGGCGCTCACCGAGAAGTTCACGTCGACGACCAACTACGCGGCGGCCCGCACCGGGACGCTGGCGGTCGCGAGTGAGCTGTACGGCGCGACGAGTGCCGAGTACAAGTCGGTCGCGGACGCCTGGGCCGGCATCAACGTCGGCAGCAGGCCCGGCGGCGGAGACCCGGGCACGGGCACCGTCTTCCAGTCCACCACGAAGGTCGCCATCCCGGACGGCGGTCCGGCGATCAACTCGCCGATCGCAGTCACGGGCTTGACGGGCAAGGCTCCGGCCACGCTCAAGGTGGACGTCGACATCAGCCACACCTGGCGCGGCGACCTGGTCATCGACCTGGTCGGCCCGAGCGGGAAGACGTACCGGCTGAAGAACTCGAGCCCGTCCGACTCGGCGGACAACGTGGTGGCCTCGTACACGGTCAACGCGTCCACCGAGACGGCCAACGGCACCTGGAAGCTGAAGGTCCAGGATGTCGCCCGACAGGACACCGGAACGCTGAACAGCTGGAAACTGACCTTCTGATTTCCTGCCACAAAGCTGCCCGGCCGCACTAATGTTCCACCGAACGGCGTTTCACAGAAACATCGTTCGACCGCATGGCTGTTTCACAGGACAGTGCTGCCCGGGGGACCCCAATCTCCCCCGGGCGGCGCCACCACCCGCACGTCACCCGCATCTTTCCAACCCCCCACCTCTGAAAGGGAAAATCGAGTGACCTCTCACATATCGCGTTCCCAGCGCATCGCCGGTTCGATCGCCGTCGCGGCGCTGCTGGCCACCGGCCTCACCACCCTCTCCTCCGGCTCCGCGGGCGCGGCGCCCACGCCGGCCGCCTCCGGTGGGCAGGCCCTGGCCCTCTCCACCACCCAGCACGCGGCGCTGATGCGCACAGCGGCGGCCAACACCGCGAGCACCGCGGGCAAGCTCGGCCTGGGCAGCCAGGAGAAGCTCATCGTCCGGGACGTCATCAAGGACGCCAACGGCACGACGCACACGCGGTACGAGCGCACTTACGCCGGACTCCCGGTCCTCGGCGGCGACCTCGTCGTCCACACGCCGAAGTCGGGTGCCGCCACGGTCACCAAGGCGACCAAGGCGACCATCAAGGTCGCCGGCACCACCGCGGCCGTGAAGCCGGCCGCCGCCCAGCAGAAGGCGCTCAGCGCCGCCAAGTCCGCGGGCACCGCCAAGACTTCGGCCGAGAAGGCCCCGCGCAAGGTCATCTGGGCGGCCACTGGCAAGCCCACCCTGGCCTACGAGACCGTGGTCGGCGGCTTCCAGGACGACGGCACCCCCAGCGCGCTGCACGTCGTCACCGACGCCGCCACCGGCAAGAAGCTCTCCCAGTGGCAGGCCATCGAGACCGGCACCGGCACCAGCGAGTACAGCGGCAAGGTCACCCTGGGCACCACCCAGTCGGGGTCGAACTACACGCTCACCGACGGCGCCCGCGGCGGCCACCAGACGTTCAACCTGAACCACGGGACGTCCGGCAAGGGCACCCTGTTCAGCAAGAGCACCGACACCTGGGGCGACGGCACCGCCAAGAACCCGGAGACGGCGGCGGTGGACGCGCACTACGGCGCGGCCGAGACCTGGGACTTCTACAAGGACGTCCTCAAGCGCAACGGCATCGCCGGTGACGGCAAGGCGTCCTACAGCCGGGTGCACTACGGCGACTCGTACGTCAACGCCTTCTGGGACGACAGCTGCTTCTGCATGACGTACGGCGACGGCGAGGGCAACGCCGACCCGCTGACCGCCATCGACGTCGCGGGCCACGAGATGTCGCACGGCCTCACGGCGGCGACCGCCAACCTGGACTACACCGGTGAGTCCGGCGGGCTCAACGAGGCGACGTCGGACATCTTCGGCACCGCCGTCGAGTTCTACGCCAACAACACGTCGGACCCGGGCGACTACCTCATCGGCGAGAAGATCAACATCAACGGCGACGGCACCCCGCTGCGCTACATGGACAAGCCCAGCAAGGACGGCGCATCGGCCGACTACTGGTCCTCCAGCCTCGGCGACCTCGACGTCCACTACTCGTCGGGCCCGGCCAACCACTTCTTCTACCTGCTCAGCGAGGGCAGCGGCAAGAAGACCATCAACGGCGTCGACTACGACTCGCCCACGTCGGACGGCTCCACGGTCACCGGCATCGGCCGGGACAAGGCCATCCAGATCTGGTACAAGGCCCTGACGACGTACATGACGTCGACGACCGACTACGCGGCGGCCCGCACGGCGACGCTGAAGGCGGCGACCGACCTGTACGGCGCGGACAGCGCCGAGTACAAGGCGGTCGGCGCGGCCTGGACCGGCCTCAACGTGAAGTAACAGCCGGGCAGTTGCCCGACCATCCCGACTGCGAAGGCCCCGCTTCCCGCCGCACTCCGGCGGGCGGCGGGGCCTTCCGCGGTCCGGCCGGTCTGCGCGGGCCGGGTCCCCGTCATGCGCTCTCCGAAACAGAGAAGGAACAACCGGACTTTAGGCTGACGCCATGACGGAACCACGACCACGGATACGCGTCCTGCTCGCCGACGACGAGGCGCTGATCCGCGCGGGAATCCGGGCCGTCCTCGCCGCCGCCCCCTCCATCGAGGTCGTCGCGGAGGCGGCCGACGGACATGAGGCGGTCGAACTGGCCCTGAAACACCGGCCGGACGTCGCCCTGCTGGACATCCGGATGCCGCGCCTCGACGGCCTGCGGGCCGCCGGGGAACTACGGACGGCGGCACCGGACACCGCCCTGATCATGCTCACCACCTTCTCCGAGGACGAGTACATCGCGCGGGCACTCGACAGCGGTGTCAGCGGCTTTCTGCTGAAATCCGGCGATCCCCGGGAGCTGATCGCGGGGGTCCAGGCCGTCGCCGACGGCGCCGCTTTCCTCTCCCCCGAGGTGGCCCGGCGAGTCCTCACGCACCTCGGCACCGGGCGGCTCTCCCGCGCGACGGAGGCCCGCACCCGGCTGGACCCGCTCACCGGCCGGGAACGCGAGGTGGTGGCGCGCGTCGGTGCGGGGCTCTCCAACGCGGAGATCGGGGCGGAGCTGCACGTCGTCGAGGGCACCGTCAAAGCCCATGTGAGTTCCGTACTCGCCCGCCTGGAACTCAGGAACCGCGTCCAACTCGCCATCCTCGCCTACGAGGCCGGGCTGGTCACCGGTTCCGGCTGACGAGCCCGGTCCGCAGCCCCGGCACGCCGTGCAACCCGCCGATCCTCCACACCCGTGCGAGCAGCAGGAACACCAGCAGCATGGCTCCGCCGCCCGCGACCAGGGCGAGCGCGGCCGCCCCGGCGGGCGGGCCGGGCGGCACCGGGCAGAGCGCTGCCACCCCCCACCCGGTGACAGCGCCCGCAAGCGCCACCACAACCAGCTTTCCGTAGGTGCGGGCGACCCTCCCGCCGAAAAGCCGCCCACCGAGTCTCCGGCGCAGCAGCCGCGCGGTGACCAGCAGCCCGGCCGCGTAGGCGACCCCGTAGGCGGCCGCCATCCCGGTGACCGCCCACCGCGCGGGCAGCAGCAGATGGCAGCCGGTGGCCAGCGCGACCTGGACCGCGCCGATCCACAGCGCCGTCAGGAACGGGGTACGGGTGTCCCCGAAGGCGTAGAAGCCGCGCAGCAGCACGTACTGCGCGGAAAACGGAATCAGTCCGGGCCCGAACGCCTGGAGCATCTGCCCCAGCGGCCGGGTGGCGGCGGCGTCGGCGGCGCCGTGTGCGAAGAGCAGTTGCGCCAGCTGCGGGCCCAGCGCGAGAAAGAAGAAGGCAGCCGGGACGGTGACGGCGCCACTGGTCCGCAGGGCGTGGGAGAGGTCGCGGCGCAGGTCGTCGCCCCGGTGCTCGGCGACGGCCCGGCTCATCCGGGGCAGCAACGCGGTGACCAGCGTGACCGTGACGACGGACTGCGGCAGCGACCAGATGGTCTGCGCGTATGTGTACGCGGTGAAGCCCACACCGGCCCGGGGCAGTTCCCGGTCGGCCGCGGTGGCGTAGCGGGTCACCACCGTGGCCGCCGCCAGGTTGGCCAGGACGAACAGCAGAGTCCAGCGGGCCGCGCCGAGGCTCGCCCGCATCCCGGTCCCGCGCCAGTCGAAGCGCGGCCGGAAGCGGAATCCGGCGGCGCGGACGAACGGGACCAGGGCGAGGGCCTGGACCGCGAGGGCCGAGGTCGTGCCGGCGCCCAGCAGCGTTACCTGTGTCCTGCCGATGTCGTGCACCCCGTCCGCCGCCGTCATGACCCCGGCGTACCAGCCGAACACCGCGATCAGCAGAACGTTGTTGAGTACCGGCGTCCACATCATCGCGCCGAACCTGCCCCGCGCATTGAGCACTTGGCCGAGGATGCCGTACACCCCGTAGAAGAAGATCTGCGGAAGCAGGAAACGGGCGAAGACCACGGTCAGTTCGAAAGCCGCGTGGTTGCCGGGAGTGTCCCTCTGGTACACGCCGATGATCTGGGGCGCGGCCCACACGGCGAGCAGGGAACCCGTCCCGAGCACCGTCAGCGTGAGCGTCACCAGCCGCTGCTCGAAGGCGCGTCCGCCGTCCGGCTGCTCGACCCGGGCGCGGACCAGCTGCGGCACAAGGACGGAGTTCAGCGCCCCGCCGATGATGAGGAAGTACAGGCTCGCGGGGACGGTGTTGGCCTGGTTGTACGTGGTGGCGAGGAGTCCCGTACCGAGCGCCCCGGCCTGGAGCACCTGTCTGATCAGGCCGGTGGCTCTGGATGCCACGGTCCCCGCGGCCATCAGCAACGCGGGGCGCAGCAGCGCGCGTCGGGCCGGGCCCGGTTTCCTGGCAGCGGCGTGCCGGCCCCGGGCAGCCCTCCCGCGTGGCCGTGTCCCTGCCGCGGGCTCCGTCCCCTCCACGCTGTCTCCCCCGTGCTGCGCTGGTCCGTGCGTGCTGTGCTGCCCCGACGGTAGGCAGCGCGGCCGGCCGGGTTCATGGGGCGAAAGGCAGCCGCCGCCCCCGACTTTCGTCGGGGGCCGGACAGCGGCCGGGTCCGGCAAGCTGGGCGCATGGGGAGCGAGCGGAGAGAGCGGATCACCGACCTGGCACTCTGGGCGCTGATCTGCGCGCCCGTGGTGCTGAGAACCGTGGTGGACGGCGGGAGTACGTGGTGGCGGCCCGTGGCCGGGGTCGCGGTGCTGGGGGCGGGCGTCGGGCTGTCCCGCAGGTGGCCGCTGACCGCGCTGCTGATCGCGGTGGCGCTGGGCCTGACCGTCACGCCGAAGCTCTGGACCCCGGAGTACGCCGCTGCCCTGGCGGTCTTCGGCTATCTGGCCGGCCGGCGGACCGCACTCGCCCGGCCCGCGCTGCACGCCTTCGCGGGGACGGCCGCCGCCGGTCTGCTGATCACGCGGGCCGCGCACCTGGATCTCTGGGCCTGGCTCGTCGAGCTGTCCACCCTGGCCTTCGGGGTGATGGTCCCGTGGCTGCTCGGCCGG
Organism: Streptomyces sp. NBC_00466; assembly: GCF_041433995.1. Lineage (NCBI taxonomy): Bacteria > Bacillati > Actinomycetota > Actinomycetes > Kitasatosporales > Streptomycetaceae > Streptomyces > Streptomyces sp. NBC_00466. The sequence goes on from NZ_CP107896.1 coordinate 1,462,245, forward strand.
TATGTGCGGCAGTACGCCCAACTCGTCGACACCGGCTGGCTGCTGGCCGGCCGGCTGGAGCGCGAGCAGGCCGTCGCCGCGGACCGGGCACGGCTGCTGGAGCGCTCCAGGATCGCGGGCGACATGCACGATTCGCTGGGCCACGATCTGTCGCTGATCGCCGTACGGGCGGCGGCACTTGAGGTCGACCCGTCGCTGACCGGACGACAGCAGAGCGCGGCCGGTGAGCTGCGGGCCGCTGCGGGGGAGGCCACCGCACGGCTGCGCGACATCATCGGTGTCCTGCGGGAGAACGACGGGGCGGCGCCGGTCTCGCCGCCGGGCGAGACCGTGGCGGAACAAGTGGAGCGGGCCCGCAGGTCGGGGATGGACGTGGAGCTGACCGGCGAGGGAGCGGCGGGCGGTCTGGCCCCGATGACCGGCCGCGCGGTGCACCGGACCGTCCAGGAGTCGCTCACCAACGCGGCCGGACACGCGCCGGGCGCACCGGTGGCGGTACGGCTCGTACGGTCGGATTCGGCCCTGACGGTCACCGTCACCAGCGCGGCAGGACCGCCCGGCCTGCCTTCGGGCCCGCCGGCCGAGACCGGCTGGGCGGACGCGGCGGAACTGCCCGGCGGCCCGGGCGGCGGTACGGGGCTGGTCGGCCTGGACGAACGGATCCGTCTCGCAGGCGGGACCCTGCGCCACGGGCCGTTGCCCGGCGGCGGCTTCGAAGTGTCCGCGACCCTGCCTCCGGCGCCCGGCGCCCCTCCTGCGGCTCCCGGCGAAAAGTCCTCTTCCGCACAGGAGTTGGCCAGGGCAAGACAGCAGGTGCGGCGGCGTCTGAAGCAGGCGGTCTGGGTCCCGCTGGCCGCCACCGCCGCACTCGGGGTGCTGATCGGCGCCGTCGGCCTCGCCACCCGGTACGGAACGGTCCTCGACCGCGCCCAGTACGACCTGATCCGGGTCGGCGACCCCGCGGGCCCGGTCGGTGCGCGGCTCCCCCGGCATGCGATGGGCGGTGCGCCGGCGGGTGCGCCGCCCGTGCCTGCCGGTGCGGAGTGCCGGTACTACCGTGCCGGGCCGTTCTCCGGACTGCCTGCGTACCGGCTCTGCTTCAGCGGCGGCACCCTGACGTCCAAGGCGGTGCTCCGCTGACCGGCGGACGGCTCAGGGGCAGGCCGGAAGCCGGCTGTTCGGACGGTATGCGCGACAACCGGACGGGCCCGGCGCCGAAAAGGCGCCGGGCCCGTTCTGATCCTGTGCCGCCTCAGGGGTGTTGCCTCAGGAGACCTGCCTCAGGAGGGTCATCTCAGAAGTACGCCCGCGCCCTCCCCCGTCGCCGCGGTCGGCGCCGCCACGAGTCCCAGTTCGGCGGCGCTCGCCAGCAGGTGATGCGCCGGCAGGATACGGACCGTGTAGCCGTAGGGCCCCGTACGGTCCAGAGCGAGCGGGCCCTCGTACAGCCGCCGTCCGTCCAGGTCGGGGCCGCCCGCCGGTTTCAGTGCGACGGTCCGCGCTTCCGCGATGCGGTCCTGCTCGTCGACCCGGCCCGACACCGCCTGCACCTCCACGTCATCGGGCCCCAGTCCGCCGAGCGCGACCTGGACCCGCAGCGAGAGGGTGGAGCCGAGTTCGGCGGTGCCGTCGGCCGCGGTCGCCGCGACGGCCTCCACATGGTCGACGTGCACCTCCGGCCAGGCGGTCCGCACCCGCGTCTTCCAGCCCGCCAGCTCCCGGGCCGTGTCGGGCCCGAGTGAGCGGTGGGCGAGGGCGGCCGGCGCGTAGAGCCGCTCGACGTACTCGCGCACCATCCGCCCCGCCAAGACCTTCGGCCCCAGCGTTGCCAGCGTGGAGCGGACCATCCCGACCCAGCGCTCGGGCAGGCCGCCGGCCGTACGGTCGTAGAAGCGCGGCGCGACCCGGTCCTCGATCAGCGAGTACAGCGCCGCCGACTCCAGCTCGTCGCGCCGGTCCTCGTCCATCCCCGAGCCGTCCGCGGTGGGAATGGCCCAGCCGAAGTCCGGCTCGAACCACTCGTCCCACCAGCCGTCGAGCACCGAGAGGTTGAGGCAGCCGTTGAGCGCCGCCTTCATCCCGGACGTACCGCACGCCTCCAGCGGGCGCAGCGGGTTGTTCAGCCAGACGTCGCAGCCCGGGTAGAGCCGCTCGGCCATCGCCATGCCGTAGTCCGGCAGGAAGACGATGCGGTGGCGCACCCGCGGGTCGTCCGCGAACCGCACCAGCTCCTGCACCAGCCGCTTCCCGCCGTCGTCGGCCGGGTGCGCCTTGCCCGCGACCACGATCTGGATGGGCCTGTCCGGATGGAGCAGCAGCTCGGTCAGCCGGTCGCGGTCGCGCAGCATCAGTGTGAGGCGCTTGTACGAGGGGACGCGCCGGGCGAAACCGATGGTCAGCACCCCGGGGTCGAGCACCCCGTCGATCCAGCCCAGTTCGGCTTCGGACGCGCCGCGCCCGCGCCAGGAGGCGCGCAGCCGAGTCCGCACCTCGCCGACCAGCTGCTCGCGCAGGGTGCGGCGCAGTTCCCAGATCTCCGCGTCGGGAAAGTCGGCCACCGCGTCCCAGCGGTCGGCGACGCCCACCGACAGCGCGTGCTCGGTGCGTTCGGCGCCGATCCGGCGGACGGCGGTGCGGGTGAGCTCGGGCGCCACCCAGGTCGGGGCGTGTACCCCGTTGGTGATCGAGGTGATCGGCACCTCGTCGGGGTCGAATCCCGGCCACAGCCCGGCGAACATCTCCCGGCTGACGGCGCCGTGCAGAGTGGAGACCCCGTTGGCGCGCTGGGCGAGCCGCAGGCCCATCACCGCCATGTTGAAGAGGCGCGGTTCGCCGCCCGGGTAGGTCTCCCTGCCCAGCTGGAGCACGCGTCCGGCGTCGACGCCCGGCAGTTCGCCGTCGTCCCCGAAGTGCCGGGCGACCAGGTCGCGGTCGAACCGGTCGATCCCGGCGGGTACAGGGGTGTGGGTGGTGAAGACGGTTCCGGCGCGCACGGACTCCAGAGCGGCGTCGAAGTCCAGCCCCGCACCGGCGAGTTCGCGGATGCGCTCCAGTCCGAGGAAGCCCGCGTGCCCCTCGTTGGTGTGGAACACCTCGGGGTCCGGGTGCCCGGTGATCCGGCAGTACGAGCGCAGCGCCCGTACCCCGCCGATGCCGAGGAGCATCTCCTGGAGGAGCCGGTGCTCGCTGCCGCCGCCGTAGAGCCGGTCGGTGACAGCCCGCTCGCCCGGCTCGTTCTCCTCGACGTCGGAGTCGAGCATCAGCAGCGGGACGCGGCCGACCTGGGCCTGCCAGATGTGCGCGTGGAGCGAGCGGCCGCCGGGCAGCGTGAGGGTGACCCGGCAGGGTGAGCCGTCCGCCTCGCACAGCAGCGTGACCGGCAGCTCGTCGGGGTCGAGCACCGGGTAGTGCTCCTGCTGCCAGCCCTCGCGGGAGAGCGACTGCCGGAAGTATCCGTGCCGGTAGAGCAGGCCGACCCCGATGAGCGGTACGCCGAGGTCGCTGGCCGCCTTCAGATGGTCGCCGGCGAGGATGCCGAGGCCGCCGGAGTACTGCGGGAGCGCGGCGGTGACACCGAACTCGGGTGAGAAGTAGCCGATGGCGGCGGGCAGCCCGGCGGGCTGTTCCTGGTACCAGCGCGGTCCGTGCAGATAGGTGTCGAGGCCGTCGGCGGCCTCGGTCAGGGCGCGCAGGAAGCCGGGGTCGGCCGCCAGCTCGGCGAGCCGTGCGGCCGGCACTGTGCCGAGCAGCCGGACGGGGTCACCGCCGGCCGCCTGGAAGCCTTCGGGGTCGACGGCTCTGAACAGGTCCTTGGTCCCGGCGTGCCAGGACCAGCGGAGGTTGCGGGCGAGCTCACCCAGCGGGCGCAGCGGCTCGGGGAGGACGGGGCGGACGGTGAATCGACGAATGGCCTTCACGTGTTCCACCTTCGCAGGGGATGTGCGCATCCAGGGGACGCACAGCGGTGTGTACGTCCGCACTTCACCCCGAAGGTAACCGTCCGCGCTCCCCGCAACCACGGCGCGAGGCCGCGTCCGCGTGCGCCGGTGCGGCCCCGACGCGGAGTGCGCCGGTGCGTGTCACTCCGGGCGGTATGGCCGGTTCTCCCCCCTCGCGTGGGCTTGTGGCACTTCGCACCACGGGTGAGGCTGCTGTGTGACACCTCGCTGTGGCACACAGCGGTGACACCAGGAGCGGGAAGGAGTGTGCCCGGATGGAACGGACCGTCACCTGCCGGGAGGGGCCCTCCCCATGAGGCGCCGTCCGCACCTCCCGTACGCGGAGCACGACCGGCACCTCCCGTACGCGGTGCACGACCCGCGCCGGCCGTGCGCCGTGCGCGGCGCACGCCGCGTCCGGTCCGTCCGGTCCGGCCGGCCGCGGTGGAGCACGCCGGACTCTGCCAAAGGTGTGAAACCGCAGTCACCCGCACGGCCGGGCACGGCCCCTCCGCGACGCGCGGCCCACCTGGTCCTTGCCTTGCACATTACGCACGAGTACTTAACTCAGGAGCCGGATTGCCCACCAGAGGTGTGGGGGAAGGCTCCTCCGGTACCCGCCCGAGCTCACCCCCAGCCCTCACCACAGCCTGAGTGAAAGCGGACAGGAGCGGTCATGCCCGCAGCCCGCAAGCCATCATCGGACAAGCCGGCCAGAGGGACTCTCGCGACGTCCCCGCAGCCGCCGAAGTCCTCGAAGCCGCCGAAGCGGCCCCCCACCGGTCAGCTGATCGGCCGTATCCCGGTGCTCGATGTGCGCCCGCGCGTCGACGGTGGGCACAGGGCCGCCAAGGCTGTGACCGGTGAGACCTTCCAGGTCTCGGCGACGGTCTTCCGTGAGGGCCATGACGCGGTCGCCGCCAATGTCGTCCTGCGCGGCCCGCGCGGCAGAACGGCGCCCTGGGCGCCGATGCGGGAGCTGGCCCCCGGCACCGACCGCTGGGGCGCCGACGTCACCCCGGACCGCGAGGGCCGCTGGACCTACACGGTCGAGGCGTGGAGCGACCCCGTCACCACCTGGCTGCACACCGCCCGGATCAAGGTCCCGGCTGGCATCGACACGGAGCTGGTGCTCGCCGAGGGCGCCGGGCTGTATACGCGTGCGGCGGCCGGGGTGCCGAAGAGCAGGGGCCGCCGGGCGGTCCTCGCGGTGGCGGAGGCGCTGGGCGACACCGCGGCGCCCGCCGGCGACCGCCTCGCCGCCGCGCTCGCGCCGGACGTCATGGCGGCCCTCGCCCGGTATCCGCTGCGCGAACTGGTCAGCGCGTCGGAGCCGCTGCCGCTGCTTGTGGAGCGCGAGCGGGCGCTGTACGGATCCTGGTACGAGCTGTTCCCGCGCTCCGAGGGCGCCGTGGTCGAGGAGGGCAAGCCGCACGTCAGCGGCACCTTCAGGACGGCGGCGAAGCGGCTTTCGGCGGTCGCGGCCATGGGATTCGACGTGGTGTATCTGCCGCCGGTCCACCCCATCGGCACCACCCACCGCAAGGGCCCCAACAACGCGCTGACCGCCGGGCCCGACGACGTGGGGGTGCCGTGGGCCATCGGCTCACCGGCCGGCGGGCACGACGCCGTCCACCCGGACCTCGGCACCCTGGAGGACTTCGACGACTTCGTCGGGCGCGCCCGTGAGCTGGGCCTGGAGATCGCCCTCGACTTCGCACTGCAGTGCTCGCCCGACCACCCCTGGGTGACTCAGCACCCCGAGTGGTTCCACCACCGGCCGGACGGCACGATCGCGTACGCGGAGAACCCGCCGAAGAAGTATCAGGACATCTACCCGATCGCCTTCGACCAGGACATGGACGGCCTGGTCACGGAGACCGTCCGCATCCTGCGCTTCTGGATGGAGCACGGCGTACGGATCTTCCGCGTGGACAATCCGCACACCAAGCCGGTGGTCTTCTGGGAACGGGTCATCGCCGAGGTCAACGGCCGTGATCCGGACGTGGTCTTCCTGGCCGAGGCGTTCACCCGGCCCGCGATGATGCACACCCTGGGCGCCGTCGGGTTCCAGCAGTCGTACACGTACTTCACCTGGCGGACCGGCAAGCAGGAGCTGACCGACTACGTCACCGAGCTGGCCGGGGAGTCCGCCGCCGCCATGCGGCCCAACTTCTTCGTGAACACCCCTGACATCCTGCACGGGTACCTCCAGCACGGCGGCCGCCCCGCCTTCGAGGTCCGTGCGGTGCTCGCGGCGACGATGGCGCCGTCCTGGGGGGTGTACGCCGGGTACGAGCTGTGCGAGAACACCACGGCCCGGGCGGGCAGCGAGGACTACCTGGACTCGGAGAAGTACCAGCTGCGGCCGCGCGACTGGGAGTCCGCCGAGCGGGAGGGGCGGACCATCGCCCCGCTCATCACCACACTGAACGAGTTGCGGCGCCGCCATCCGGCGCTGCGGCAGCTGCGTTCGGTGCACTTCCACCACACCGACAACGACGCGGTGATCGCGTACTCGAAGTCGGTGTCCGTACCGGTCTCCCCAGAGGTCTCCGCAGATGCCTCCACAGTGGTCTCCGCAGAGGCATCCACAGAGGTCTCCACGCCGGACGGAGAGGCAGCCGGAGCCACGACCGGATCGAACACGGTTCTGATTGTCGTCAACCTTGACCCGCACCACACCCAGGAGGCCACGGTCTCGTTGGACATGCCGGATCTCGGCCTGGAATGGCACGAATCCGTCCCGGTGCGCGACGAGCTCACCGGCGAGACCTACCACTGGGGCAGGGCCAACTATGTGCGTCTGGAGCCGGGCAGTACGCCGGCGCACATCCTGGTGCTGCGACCGTCCCCGCCGATCGGAGGGTCACCCACATCATGATTGTCAATGAGCCCGTCCACGACAAATTCGAGGACACTCCCCCCAAGGACCGTGACCCCGACTGGTTCAAACGCGCCGTCTTCTACGAGGTCCTGGTCAGGTCGTTCCAGGACAGCAACGGGGACGGCGTCGGTGACCTCAAGGGCATCACCGCCAAACTGGACTACCTCCAGTGGCTCGGCGTCGACTGCCTCTGGCTGCCGCCGTTCTTCAAGTCGCCCCTGCGGGACGGCGGTTACGACGTGGCGGACTACACGTCCGTACTGCCGGAGTTCGGCGACCTCGCCGACTTCGTCGAGTTCGTCGACGCCACCCACCAGCGCGGGATGCGCGTGATCATCGACTTCGTGATGAACCACACGAGCGACCAGCACGAGTGGTTCCAGGAGTCGCGCAAGGACCCGGACGGCCCGTACGGCGACTACTACATCTGGGCCGACGACGACAAGCAGTTCGCGGACGCCCGGATCATCTTCGTCGACACGGAGAGCTCCAACTGGACCTTCGACCCGGTGCGCAAGCAGTACTACTGGCACCGGTTCTTCTCCCATCAGCCGGATCTCAACTACGAGAACCCGGTGGTGCAGGAGGAGATCATCTCGGCGCTGCGCTTCTGGCTCGACCTGGGCATCGACGGATTCCGCCTCGACGCGGTCCCGTACCTGTACCAGGTCGAGGGCACGAACTGCGAGAACCTCCCGCAGACCCACGCCTTCATGAAGCGGGTGCGCGCCGAGATCGACGCGAGCTACCCGGACACGGTGCTGCTCGCCGAGGCCAACCAGTGGCCGGAGGATGTCGTCGACTACTTCGGCGACTTCAAAAAGGGCGGCGACGAGTGCCACATGGCATTCCACTTCCCGGTGATGCCCCGCATCTTCATGGCCGTACGGCGGGAGTCCCGCTACCCCGTATCGGAGATCCTGGCCAAGACCCCGGCCATTCCGAAGAACGCCCAATGGGGCATCTTCCTGCGCAACCACGACGAGCTGACACTCGAAATGGTCACGGACGAAGAGCGCGACTACATGTACGCGGAGTACGCCAAGGATCCGCGGATGCGGGCGAACATCGGCATCCGCAGGCGGCTCGCGCCCCTGCTGGACAACGACCGCAACCAGATCGAACTGTTCACCGCGCTGCTGCTCTCCCTGCCCGGTTCGCCGATCCTCTACTACGGGGACGAGATCGGGATGGGCGACAACATCTGGCTCGGCGACCGGGACGCGGTCCGTACGCCGATGCAGTGGACCCCCGACCGGAACGCGGGCTTCTCGTCCAGCGACCCCGGGCGGCTCTATCTGCCGACCATCATGGACCCGGTCTACGGCTACCAGGTGACGAACGTCGAGGCCTCCATGGCCTCGCCCGCCTCACTGCTGCACTGGACCCGCCGGATGATCGAGATCCGCAAGCAGAACCCGGCCTTCGGCCTCGGTTCGTACACCGAACTCCCCTCGTCCAACCCGGCCGTCCTCGCCTTCCTCCGGGAGTACAAGGACGACCTGGTGCTGTGCGTGCACAACTTCTCGCGGTTCGCGCAGCCGACGGAGCTCGATCTCAACTCCTTCACCGGACGCCATCCCGTGGAGCTGATCGGCGGGGTGCGCTTCCCCCCGATCGGTGAACTGCCGTATCTGCTGACCCTCGCGGGCCACGGCTTCTACTGGTTCCGCTTGCGCAAGGACGCCCCCACCGTGTGACCACGGGCCCGGGACAGGACGGTTTCCGCCGCTCCGTCCCGGGCACCCTCACTGGTACCGCGGCACCAGCACCCGGCCCACTGAGCCCTGGGGCCTTTCGTTTGGATCAGGCCGGGCTCGTCCATCTGGTCCATCCTCACCCGCACAGTCCCGCACAGCCGGATTCCCGCCCCCATTGCGTTCAGCATGGGAGGCGACCCCACGCAATCCGGGACACTCTGCGCATCGTGTGGTGTGCCCGGGAAAGGACGCGATGCCATGTCCAAGGCTGCATCCACCCGGAACAGCGTGCGCTCCGCCGGGTCGTCCGGCCCCCTCCGCCTCCTCGACTCGCTCGCCCCCCTGCTGCACGAGTGGCTGCCCAGACAGCGCTGGTTCGCGGGCAAGGGGCGGCCCGTCACCGCCTTCTCGCTGGTCTCGGCCACCGAACTGCTGCCGGTCGGCGCGGCTCCGGGGCTGCTCCATCTACTGGTACGCGCCGAACAGGACTCCCCCGCCCCCGCCCATTCGACCGGCGACTGCTACCAGTTGCTGCTCGGCGTACGGACCTCGCTGCCGCCGCGCCTCGCCGCCGCGCTGATCGGCCGGGCCCGCACCGGACCGCTGGCCGGGTCCGTGCTGTACGACGCGCTGCTCGACCCGCGGCTGACCGGGCTGCTCATGGAACGGCTGCGCGCGCCCGGCCGGATCGGGGCGCTGCGCTTCGACCGCGACCCCGAAGCGGAGATTCCCGCCGGGCTGCCCGCACGGCCGCTGGGCGCGGAGCAGTCCAACACCTCGCTGGTCTATGGCGATACGTTCATCCTGAAGGTCTTCCGCCGGGTCCACCCGGGGTCGAACCCCGATCTGGAACTGCCGCTCGCGCTGGCCCAGGCCGGCTGCACCCGGGTGCCCGCACCCGTCGCCTGGTACGAGACGACGGAGCCCGAACCCGCCACGCTGGGTGTGCTCCAGCCGTACCTCGCGGGGTCCGAGGACGGCTGGCAGCTGGCCCTGCTCGCGCTCACCGACGGCCACGACTTCGCGGCGGGCGCGCGGGCGCTGGGCCGGGCGACCGCCGAGGTGCACGGGACGCTGGCGTGCGCTCTGCCCACCGCGGTGCTGCGCAAACAGCAGATACAGCATCTCGCCGCGGAGATGACGGAGCGTCTGGAGGCCACGGCCCAGGCCGTGCCCGCGCTCGCGCCCTACGTGGCGGGGCTGCGCACCGCCTTCGACGCGCTCGCCGACCTGGGCCACGCCGGCCGCACCTGGGCCGCCCAGCGCATCCACGGCGATCTGCATCTGGGCCAGAGCCTGCGGGCCAGGGACGGCGAGTGGTCCGTCATCGACTTCGAGGGCGAACCGGCCCGCCCGCTGGCCGAACGCACCCGCCCGCAGCCGGTGGTCCGCGATGTCGCGGGGATGCTGCGCTCCTTCGACTACGCGGCCCGCACCCACCGCCCCTGGTCCCCGAAGTGGGCGACCGGCTGCCGCGACGCGTACTGCGAGGGGTACGCGTCGGTGGCCGGCGCCGACCCGCGCGCGGAGCCGGAGCTGCTGCGCGCGTACGAGACCGACAAGGCGGTGTACGAGGTCCTCTACGAGGCCAGGAACCGCCCCGACTGGCTGCCCGTACCGATGGCCGCGATCGAGCGGCTGTCGCTTCCCGAACCCCCCGTTTTCCGTGCGTCGAAGCTGCCGAGGAGGCCGCCCCAGTGACCGCCCGTCCCCCGTCCCGCACTCCGTCGCCCGCCGAGCGCGAGCCCGCACCGACCGCACCGACCGCACCGACCGCACCGACCGCACCGACCGCACCGACCATGGATACCGCAGAGCCCGCAGCCGTCCTGCCCTCCCAGCCGGCGCCGGCCGGAGGTGCGCGGCCCCCGGAGACGCTCGGCGCCGGGGACCGCGAGCGGCTGCTCAGCGGCGGCCACCACGACCCGCACGCACTGCTCGGCGCCCATCCGGTCAGCGGTGGCATCGCCGTCCGGGCGCTGCGGCCGTACGCCAGGGCCGTGACCGTGGTCGCGAAGGGGCTCCGCGCCGAACTGCACGACGACGGCCAGGGTTTCTTCTCCGGGCTACTGCCGCTGCGCACCGTGCCGGAGTACGCGCTGCTCGTCACCTACGACGACAGCGAGATCGAGCTCCAGGACCCGTACCGCTTCCTGCCCACCCTCGGTGAGCTCGATCTGCATCTGATCGGCGAGGGCCGCCACGAGGAGCTGTGGAAGGCGCTCGGCGCGCAGCCGATGACCGTCCAGGGCGTCACCGGCACCCGCTTCACCGTCTGGGCACCGGACGCGCGCGGGGTACGGGTCAGCGGGGACTTCAACTACTGGGACGGCGCCGCGTATCCGATGCGTTCGCTCGGGTCGTCCGGTGTGTGGGAGCTGTTCGTGCCGGGCGTCGGCGAGGGCGCGCTCTACAAGTTCGACCTGATGCGCCCGGACGGCAGCCACACCCTGCGCGCCGACCCGATGGCACGGCGCACCGAGGTGCCGCCCGCCACCGCGTCGGTCGTGACGCAGCCGCACCACCGGTGGCAGGACCAGGAGTGGATGGCGCACCGCGCCGACCGGCCGGTCCATGAGGCACCCATGTCGGTGTACGAGGTCCATCTGCCGTCCTGGCGGCCGGGTCTGACGTATCGCCAGCTGGCGACGCAGCTCCCGGCGTACGTACAGGACCTGGGTTTCACGCATGTGGAGCTGATGCCGGTGTCCGAGCATCCCTTCGGCGGCTCGTGGGGGTACCAGGTCACCGGTTTCTACGCGCCGACGTCCCGGATGGGTACGCCCGACGACTTCCGGTATCTGGTGGACGCTCTGCACCGGGCGGGTATCGGCGTTCTGATGGACTGGGTGCCCGCGCACTTCCCGAAGGACGACTGGGCGCTGGCGCAGTTCGACGGGCGCCCGCTGTACGAGCACTCCGACCCGGCCCGCGCGGAACACCCCGACTGGGGCACCCTGGAGTTCGACTACGGGCGCACCGAGGTCCGTAACTTCCTTGTCGCCAACGCCACTTACTGGTGCGAGGAGTTCCACATCGACGGACTCCGGGTGGACGCCGTCGCCTCGATGCTCTACCTGGACTACTCCCGCGAGGAAGGGCAGTGGACGCCGAACGAGCACGGCGGCCGGGAGAACCCGGACGCGGTGGCCTTCCTCCAGGAGATGAACGCGACCGTCTACCGGCGCAACCCCGGCGTGGTGACGATCGCCGAGGAGTCGACCGCCTGGGACGGTGTCACCCGCGCCACCGACCAGGTCGGCGCGGGCGGCTACGGCGGGCTGGGCTTCGGGCTGAAGTGGAACATGGGGTGGATGCACGACTCGCTGGAGTACGTGGCCAAGGAGCCGGTGCACCGCAAGTACCACCACAACGAGATGACGTTCTCGATGGTGTACGCGTTCAGCGAGAACTACGTCCTGCCCATCTCGCACGACGAGGTGGTGCACGGCAAGCAGGCGCTGGTCTCGAAGATGCCGGGCGACTGGTGGCAGCAGCGCGCCACGCACCGCGCGTATCTGGGCTTCATGTGGGCCCACCCGGGCAAACAACTCCTCTTCATGGGGCAGGAGTTCGCACAGGGCGCCGAGTGGTCGGAGGCGCACGGCCCGGACTGGTGGCTGCTGGACCCCTCGTACGGTGCGGCGCACGACCACCGCGGGGTACGGGACCTGGTGCGCGACCTGAACGCGGTGTACACGGCGGCCCCCGCCCTGTGGCAGCGCGACACCGACCCGGGCGGCTTCGCCTGGGTGGCGGGTGACGCGGCGGAGGACAACGTCTTCGCGTTCCTGCGCTACGACGCGCACGGCGCCCCGCTCCTGTCGGTCTCCAACTTCTCGCCGGTGGTGCGGCACCAGTACCGGCTGGGGGTGCCGGAATCGGTGCCCGAGTGGCACGAGGTGCTCAACACCGACACCGGGCTCTACGGCGGTGGCGACATCCGCAACACGGATCCGCTGAAGCCCGAGCCGGTGCCGTACCACGGGCGCCCGTCCAGCATCGGGCTGACGCTGCCGCCGCTGGCGACGGTGTGGTTCAGGCCGGTCTGAGACATGAAGGTGCGGCGGCGTGCAGGTCACACGCCGCCGCACCTCCTCCGTGTCACGGGCGGAGATCCGCCGCGCCGCTGAGGCAGTCCGGCAGTGCGCCGCCGCTGTGCACGATGCCGGCCCGCTGGGTGGCCCGGGTCAGGGCCACGTACAGATCGCTCGTGCCGCGCGGCGAACCGGTCAGGATCAGGCCGGGCTCGACCACGATCACCGTGTCGAACTCAAGCCCCTTAGCCTGCCGGGGGTCGAGCAGGACGACGGGCCGGTGCAGGTCCGGCTCGCCGTCGTCGACGTCCGGGAGGACGGCGGCCAGTTCCCGGTGGAGCACGGCAGGGGCGATCACCGCGAGCCTGCGCTCGTCGGCGCGCTCGTCCGCGACGGCCTCGGCCACGGCGCCGGGCAGGTCGTCAGCGGCCCGCACCCACGGCGCCACCCCGGTGGAGCGGATGGAACGCGGCGGCCGGAACGTCGGGTCCGCTGCGCTCGGGACGGCCGCCGCGACCTCCATGATCTCGGCGGGGGTGCGGTAGTTGATGCCGAGGCGCACCTGCTCGTAGCGGTCCTCGACGTACGGGGCGAGCATCGTCGCCCAGTCGCCCACGCCGCCCGGCTCCGCGGTCTGGGCCGGGTCGCCGACCAGCGTCATCGAGCGGGTCGGGGAGCGCCGCATCAGCAGCCGCCACACCATCGGCGACAGCTCCTGCGCCTCGTCCACGATGATGTGCCCGAAGGCCCAGGTGCGGTCGGCCGCCGCGCGTTCGGCGGCGCTGCGGTGGTCGGCCTCCTCGTGGCGCTCGGCCATCCGCTCGGCGTCGATGATGTCGTGCGCCGCGAGCAGTTCGGACTCCTCGTCCTCGAACTCGAAGGACTCGGAGCCCAGCGACAGGTCGAGGACGCCCTGGGCGAACGCGACCTGCTCCTGACGGGCGGCCTCGGCCGCCGCGCGTACCGCGGAGTCGTCCTCACCGAGCAGTTCGGCGGCCTCGTCGAGCAGCGGGACGTCGGCCGCCGTCCAGTCGCCGCTCTTGCGGCGGATGGCGTCCGCGTCGGTGTCCGGCAGGTGCACCGGGTCGGTGAGGTAGTCGGCGACCACCTGCTGCGGGGTGAGGGTGGGCCACAACTCCTCGATGGCGGCGTGCACTTCGGGGCTGGACGCGACGCCCTTGCTGATCTGGGCGAGATCGTCGGGGCCGAGGAAGTTGGGCCCGCCGTAGGGGTCGGCGCCGAGCCGGTCGGCCAGCTGCGCGGTCAGGTCGTCGATGATCCGGAACGCGAAGTGCGGGCGCGCCAGATTGTGCGGCAGCAGCGTCGAGCGGGCCCGCTCACGGGCGGCGTCGGCGATGGTCCAGTCGAGCAGCAGATCGCCGTCGTCGTGCGGGATCACCAGCGGCCTGCCGGGCTCCGGCGTGCGCTGGAGATCGCGTACGAAGGCGGCCAGCGCCTCCGCCATCTCCGTACGCCCCTTGACGGCGGCGGCCGCCGGGGTGTCCGTGCCGGTGGCGGTCACGCCGGGGAAGAGCTCCGCCGGTGTGGCGAGCAGCACGCCCGTCTCGCCGAGCGAGGGCAGCACCTCGCCGATGTAGCCGAGGAAGGCCGGGTTGGGGCCGACGACGAGTACGGCGCGGCGGGCGAGCTGGTCGCGGTGCGCGTAGAGGAGGTACGCGGCGCGGTGCAGGGCGACCGCGGTCTTGCCGGTGCCGGGGCCGCCCTCGACGACGAGGATCCCGTGGTGCGGGGCCCGGATGATCTCGTCCTGTTCGGCCTGGATGGTCTGCACGATGTCGTGCATCCGGCCGGTGCGCGCGGAGTCCAGGGCCGCGAGGAGCACCGCGTCGGCGTCCGACCCCTCGTGTCCGGTCCGCTCGGTGTCGGTGAGGTCGAGGATCTCGTCGTGGAGCGCGGTGACGGTCCTTCCCTCGGTGGTGAGGTGCCGGCGGCGGCGCAGCCCCATCGGGGAATGTCCGGTGGCGAGGTAGAAAGGCCGCGCGATCCGCGCGCGCCAGTCGATCACCAGTGGGGTGCGTTCGTTGTTCTCGTCGGCCTCTTCGCGGATTCCGATACGGCCGATGTGGTAGCGGGATCCGTCGGTGAAATCAATACGGCCGAAGCAGAGTCCGGATTCCACCGAATTCAGCGCACTGAGCAGCCCGGACCGTTCGGCGACCAGCACATCGCGCTCGACACGCGCCTGCAGCCCCTTGCCCACCTGGGCGAACGAACCCTGGACGGCGGCTTCTGCGCGCTCCCGGAGCGCGTCCAGCCGCTCGTAGAGCCGTGAGACGAATTGCTGCTCGTTCTGCAATTCCTCGGTTGACAATGCAGCTCCTGACGCGATACGGTGCCGTTATAAGATTTCCTCTTGCTTTGCTCTGCGCAGAGACAAGAAGCTCCTACTGTACGCGCCGCAATACCCCGGACGTCAATTCGCCCGGGGTATTTTTGTGCTGTGTTTTCCGTACCGGGCGCCGACCCCCGTTCGCAACCTGGCACGACCACCGCGTCAGAGCACGTCGGCGAGTTCCTGGAGCAGCCGCCGCTTCGGGCGGGCACCCACCATCGACTTCACCGGCTCCCCGTCGCGGAAGACCATCAGTGTCGGCATCGACAGCACCCCGTACCGGACCATCACCTCCGGATTGCTGTCGACGTCGAGCTGGACGACCTTGAGGCGTCCGGCCTCCTCGCCCGCCACCGCGCTCAGCACGGGCGCGAGCTGCCGGCACGGCCCGCACCAGTCGGCGGTGAACTCGACCAGGACCGGCAGTCCTGCCGCGAGCACCTCGGTGTCGAAATCGGCGTCGGTCACAGTGTCGACGCCCTCTGCCTGGATCATCTCCGGTGTTCCTCCCACTCGTCCCACTCGTCCCCGTCGGACATTTCACAGCGCGGCTCCGGGCCGCCCGGCAACTCCGCCTCGGCGCGGGCCAGTTCCGCCCCCACCTGTCGGCGGACCCCCTGGAGCTGCCCGATCAGCGCGTCCAGTTCGGACAGCTTGCGCCGGTACACGGCGAGCGAGGCGGGGCAGACGTCACCGGCCGGGTGGCCGGCGCGCAGGCACTCGACGAACGGCCTGGTCTCCTCCAGGTCGAAACCGAAGTCCTGGAGCGTCCTGATCTGCTGGAGCAGCCGCAGATCGTCCTCGTCATAGGTGCGGTAGCCGTTCACCGCCCGCCGTGCGGGCAGCAGTTCCCGGGACTCGTAGTAGCGCAGAGCACGGGTGGTGGTGCCGGCCCGCTCCGCCAGCTCGCCGATTCGCATGCCTTGACGGTAATCCTTGACGTCGGCGTCAAGGCAAGGGCGAATCCGGCGGCCGGGCCGTACCGGGGTGTCCTGATACCTCAGGCCGCGGTGGTCACCGGCTCTTCCGCCGGTGCCGCCTCCGGCTCCGTACGCCGGCCGCGGCCCGGGATCAGGACGGCGACCAGCACCGTACCCACCCCGAGGATCACCGCGCCGACCAGGCTGGTGTGGGCGACCGCCTGCGAGAAGGCGCTGTTCACCGCGTCCACCAGGGCGTGCGCCTGCTCGGGCCCGGCCTTGGCGCCGACCTTCTCGGCGACCGCGAGCCCGGCACCCACCGAGTCCTGGGCGGTGCTCAGCGCACCGGCCGGCAGCTTGCCGCCGACCGCGTCCGCGAGGTGCGAGGAGTACGCGCCGGAGAGCACCGAGCCGAGAATCGCGATGCCCAGCGAGCCGCCCAGCTCGATCGAGGTGTCATTGACCGCGCCGCCGACACCGAGTTCGGACTCCGGGAACGCGCCCATGATCGCGTCGGTGCACGGCGAGAGGGCGAGGCCGATGGCCAGGCCGAGCAGGACCAGGGGAAGGACGAACTCCCCGTATCCCGAGCCCGCGTCGATCCGGGTGAGCAGCGCCAGCGAGGCCGTGCCGCCGACCATGCCCGCGGTGACCGTGACGCGCATCCCGAGCCGGGGCGTCAGGATCCCGGTCAGCGCGGAGCCGACGAAGACCGCACCGGCCAGCGGCAGCATCCGTACCCCGGTCTCGAAGGCGTTGAAGCCCAGGACGAACTGGAGGTGCTGGGTCAGGTAGTAGAAGGCGCCGAACACGGCCAGGAAGAAGAGCGCGACGGCGAGATTCGACCCGGCGAACCCCCGGTCGAGGTAGCGCCGTACGTCGAGCACCGGGCGCGGGTGCCGCAGCTCCCACAGCACGAACACGACGAATCCGGCGCCCGCCACGACGGCGGCGGTGACGGCCTTGGCGCCCCAGCCGAAGTGCGGACCTTCAATGATCATGTAGACGAGGGCGCCGACGGAGACCACCGAGAGCAGCCCGCCCACGTAGTCGATCCGGCCGTGGTGACCGGCCTTCGACGGGGGTACGAGGACGAAGGCGCCGATGATGGCGAGCACCGCGATCGGCACGTTGATCAGGAACGTCGAGGCCCAGCCGTGGTGCTGGAGCAGCGCCCCGGCGACCAGCGGTCCTGCCGCGATGGCGAGCCCGGCGGTGGCCGTCCACAGGACGATCGCCTTGGCCCGTTCGGCACGCGGGAAGCTCGCGGCGAGCAGTGACAGCGTGGCGGGCATGATCATCGCCGCGCCGATCCCCATGACCGCGCGGGCCGCGATGACGCCCGTCGCACTGCCGACCAGCGACCCGGCGACCGCTCCCCCGCCGAAGACGACGAGCCCCAGCACCAGGGCACCACGCCTGCTGTACTTGTCGCCGATGGCGCCGAGCAGCAGCATCAGTGCCGCGTACGGGACGGTGTAGCCGTCGATGACCCACTGGAGGTCCGCGCTGCTGAGCCCCAGGTCGCGCGTCATGTCGGGGGCCGCGACCGTCAGGGCGGTGTTCGCCATGACGATGATCAGCAGGCTCAGGCAGAGCACCAGCAGCGCCCACCAGCGGCGCCGGTACGGCCCTTCCATCTCCGCCACCGGT
Organism: Streptomyces sp. NBC_00466; assembly: GCF_041433995.1. Lineage (NCBI taxonomy): Bacteria > Bacillati > Actinomycetota > Actinomycetes > Kitasatosporales > Streptomycetaceae > Streptomyces > Streptomyces sp. NBC_00466. The sequence goes on from NZ_CP107896.1 coordinate 1,479,733, forward strand.
TGCTTCACCACGAGATTCATGACGTCCCACCACTCCGATCCACTGACACACGCCTGCTGGCGCATGCCCGCCGGCGCAGGCCCACTGGCGCGCGCCGCCTCACACATCGACTTGCACATCTTTGTGCAATTACACACTGCTGTGCAATTTAGCGCGCTTCCCGGCGCGGTGCAAAATGGGCCCGTGACTTCCGGACGAGCAGACGCCAACCGCCGCCGCATCCTGGATGTGGCGCTCACCGAGCTGCTGCACGACCCGGACGCCTCGATGGACCAGATCGCGCGCGCGGCCGGAGTCGTGCGCCGCACGGTGTACGGCCACTTCCCGAGCCGCGAGGCACTGATCGCCGCACTCGTCGACAACGCGACGGCTGCCGTGATCGAGGCCCACGCCACGGGCCGCGAAGGCGTCAGCGACCCCGCCGAAGCACTGGCCCGCGCGACACTGGCGGTCTGGGAGATCGCCGACCGCTACCGGCTGCTGGTCGCACTGGCTCAGCGAAGCGTCACGATGGCGGGCATCAAACAGCGCCTCACCCCGGTACGCGAGATCTGCACGGCGCTGATCCAACACGGCCTGGACGAGGGCGCGTTCACCTCACCTCTGAGCGCCGCCGCCCTGTCGTACGTCCATGAGCAGGCGCTGTTCGGCCTGATGGAGGCCGTCAACGAAGGGGCCCTCCCGGCGGAGGAGGGCGGAGCGGCGGCAGCCAGCACCCTGCTGATGACAGCGGGCGTACCGGCATCACGGGCGGCCACGGTGGTGCGCGCGGCGGTGGGGCGGGGAGACGGGGCGTGAGGGCCTCCGTCAGAGGACCATGGGGATCAGCAGCGACGGCAGCTCCCCGGCCTGGACAGCCTCCTGGTCGATGGACAGTTCGCAGTAGTTGCCGACGGCAGTGAACACAGCCGGGAAGAGCTTCTCCCGGTGCTCCTCGTAGTACGCCGCCACGATGGCTGCGTCCGTGTCCCCAATGGACGGGAAGACAGCGCCCGCTGCGTGAAGTGCCGCATCCAGGGCGGATCCCTGGCCGGCACCCTCCCCGAATTCGGCCCGCCAGACACACCCGTCACCGGGCGCATGGATGACCGTCCTCGGGGGGCACTCCCAGTTGAGCGTCACACAGACGACCTCCTCCGGGCCGGGCCGCATCGACTCCACCTCCCGGTATCCGGTGGACCAGGTCGCCATGCCCCAGTCCTCCAGCACGTACACCCAGTCCCCGCACGTCCCGTACATGACGGGGTTGATGTGGGGCAAGGCCCTGCCCCGCCGGTCCACCGGCAGGGCGAGATCCTTGTACGGGGTGCGCTCCGCAAGCTCGTCGAGGTCGGCGCCCAGCGCGATGAGGAACTCGTCCGCGTCGACGCCGCGGGCGCAGGTCAGCGATATCCCTCCGAGCATTCCGGACACGGAGGCGGATCTGTCGGTGGTGCTGTGTGCGCCTATCCAGGCGATCCCGTTGGACATGCCCGTCACAGTAATGGCGGATCAGGCAACGTTTGCTCGGTTCATGACTGTGGCTGAGCACGGCAGTCGGCCGCGAAGACGCTGCCTGATCCGAGAGGTTCTAGCGGCCCGTGGTGAGCACCATGCGGAAGCGTGCCGAACCCGACAGCATCCTGGTGAACGCCTCGTCCGCCTCCTCCAGTGGTGCCTCCTCGGTCCACGAGCGGACTCCGGTCTGCTCGGCGAAGCGCAGGGTGTCCTCGGTGTCCACGGCGGTGCCCGACGCGTGGCCGTAGACCTTCTTCGTGTCGGTGATGAACTGCAGGCCGGTGAAGGTCATTTCGTCGGGGGTGGCCCCGACCACGATGAGTTCGCCCCGCCGTCCCAGACCGTCGAAGGTCTCCGTCATCGCCGGGCCGTGGGTGACCGTGGCGAGGACGACCTTCGCGCCGCCCAGATTCTGCAGCGCGTCCGGGACGTTCCCGGCCGTGCTGTCGATGTAGTGCCTGGCCCCGAGGCCGTGCGCCAGCTTCGCCTTCTCCGCGCCACGGGCGATGGCCACCGTACGGAACCCCATCTTCGACGCGAACTGCACACCGAGGTGGCCCAGTCCGCCGATTCCGAGGATCGCGACCAGGTCGCCCGGGCCGGCCGCGCTGCGCCGCAGCGCGTTGAAGACCGTGACGCCCGCGCAGGCCAGCGGGGCCGCCTCGACGGAGGTCAGTGCGTCGGGGACGCGGGCCAGGGCGACCGCCGGTACGACGACCGTGTCGGCATACCCGCCGGGGTAGGCGGCACCGGGAATCTCCAGCCGGTCGCAGTTGACGCCGTCGCCCTCCCGGCATGCGTCGCAGTAGCCGCAGCTGCCGCCGTACCAGCCGACGGCGACCCGGTCCCCGGCCTCCCAGCCCTCGACACCCGCGCCGATCGCATCGATCCGGCCCGCGATCTCATGGCCGGTGGTCACGGGGAACGTCACCCCGGGCAGCATTCCGCCGGTGATCATCGCGTCGGAGTGGCAGATCCCGCACGCCTCCACCGCGATCCTGACGCGGCCAGGTCCCGGTTCCGGGAGTTCGGTCCGTACGAGCGTGAAGGGGCCGCCGGGCTCGGTGACCTGCATGGCGCGGGATGTGGGCGTGGATGTCATGGGGCCTTCCTTGCCTTCCGCGAGGTGGGGGTACGACGACTGCTCGGGGGCGTCGGTGGGCGTCGGTAGGCGTCGGCGTTGCGTCCGCCCCTCCCAGTGTGGGCATTCCGCGTCATATCGGCACGCGCGCCGGACGGCGTGGCTCCGTGCTGCGCGTTTTACCAGGTCAGCGGAGGTGCACGGGAGGGGGAGCCGGGTGTGAGCCGCCGAGATGGCTGTCACCACCGGGGTATGGGAGCGCCCCGGCGGACGAGAGCCGGCCGGTGGCTTTTCGCCCGCGTCTCACTCTCCGGTGGCGGTGCGCAGGCGTAGCAGGCGGTCGACCAGTTCGTCGGTGTAGGCGGGGGTGAGCGGGCCCGTTCCGAACAGGGCGCGGATGTACAGGGGGGACAGGATGAGATCGAGCACGTGGAGGACGTCCGGCGGGTGTTCGCCCCGGTCGCGGGCCCGGTCGAGCATGGCCTGCAGCTGGCTGGCGCGTTCCGCGAGGAACGCGTCGCGGGCCTCCAGGCCCGGCCGTCCCGAGTTGGACAGGGAGATGGCCAGGCGCAGTATCGCCATCCCGTCCGGCCCGGCGACATCGCGGGCGACGGTGGCCGCGTAGGTGCGCAGATCACCCTCCAGGCTGCCGGTGTCGGGGGCGGGAGAGGTGACGGCGAGCCGGGTGGAGGCCACGTCCGAGAGGAGGGCTTCCAGGTTTCCCCAGCGGCGGTAGATGCTCGTGTCGGCCACGCCCGCGCGGGTGGCGACATCACCGACGGTGAAGTTCCCGTATCCACGGTCGCCGACCAGGTCCGCGACCGCCTGATGCACTGCCGCGCGGACGCGGGCCGCACGGCCACCGGGCCGGCGGGCCGGCTCTCGTTCCTTCTCCATGCCCTCACCTTAACGCAGCCAGGAGTTGCGTTTGCCGTTTCGGTGACCCTACAGTGCCGCTAAACGCAGCCATCAACTGCTTTAGGAGTCCCAGTGGAGCCCCTGTTCTTCCCGCACAACCCCTCGTTCTGGTTCGAGACGCTCCGGGCCTTCGGCCACATCACCTACGGTGGCGCCGACTTCGGCGAGGTCGTGGTGACCACTCAGCGGATCACCGCCGGCGACTACGACAGCTGGCACGACGAGTGGCTCGCCACCGCCGACAGGGTGGCCGATGAGGGACGTACGGCCCTGGCCGGCGGTCACCGTGTCAGCGCCCGGGACGCCTTCCTGCGCGCTTCGAACTACTACCGAAGCGCCGAGTTCTTCCTGCACGGCGATGCCACGGACCCGCGCATCCTGCACGCGTACGACGCGTCGGTGAGGTGTTTCCGCCAGGCAGCCGCGCTGTTCACCCCGGCCATCGAGCCGGTGGAGATCCCCTACGAGAACACCACACTGCCCGGGTACCTGTACCGCGCCGACGACTCGGGCGCCGCCCGGCCGACCGTGGTCATGTTCAACGGATTCGACGGCACGGCCGAGGAAATGCACTTCGGCGGCGCCGCAGCGGCAGTCGAGCGCGGCTACAACGTCCTGTCCTTCGACGGCCCCGGCCAGCCGGGCACCCGCCACCACCACGGCCTGGTGTTCCGTCCCGACTGGGAGAACGTGGTCGGCCCCGTCCTCGACCACGTCCTCGCCCGCCCCGAAGTCGATCCCGCCCGGACCGCCCTGCTGGGCAACAGCATGGGCGGCCTGCTCGCGCCGCGTGCCGCGGCATTCGACCACCGCCTCGCCGCAGTCATCGCCCTCGACGGTGTCTACGACCTGGGCGACCTGTCCGCCGGCTTCCTGTCCCTCGACCGCACCGAAGCCGAACGGCGGCTGCGCGCCGGCCACGACCCCGAGCTCGACTCCGCCGTGGCGGCGGCCGTGGCCCGCGACCCCAAGATCCGCTGGCTCGTCGGGCAGGGCATGTACGTCATGGGCGCCGACACTCCGCGCGGGGTCTTCGCCGCCTTCCTCGACTACCACCTGCGCGACGGCGTCGCCCAGAAGGTCACGTGCCCCACCCTGGTGTGCTCGGCCCAGGACGACGTGTTCTTCGAGGGCCAGCCCGAACTGCTCCACTCGCAGCTGACCTGCCCGAAGACGCTGCTGGAGTTCACCGCCGAACTGGGCGCGGACGCGCACTGCCAGGCCGGCGCCCAGCGCCTGGCCTTCGCCCGCGTGTACGACTGGCTGGACGACGTCATGGCCGAAACCGCCTGAGCCCGTCCCGCCGTTCCAGTCCCCCGGCCGGTCCGCGCAGCCGTCAGGGTCTCCCGGCCCGTTCGCCGCGCCCCCGGGCGGCCGGTCCGGCGGGCCCGACCCGGCCTGTGCGGGCCCGACCCGGCCTGTCCCGCACCGCGCGCCTTCCGGACGCGACGGACCCGGAGAGTTGTCAGTGGTGGGTGGCAGCATGTGAACCGACCGCCTGTCCGCACTCCGCGACCCGACCGCACGCCCCGACCCGACCGCACCCGTATCCCGACCGCGCCTCCAGGGAATCCGTATGAAGCACGCCGAACACCGCTGCGTCTGGGCGGACAGCTCCGAGCTGATGGCCGCCTACCACGACGAGGAGTGGGGCCGTCCCTCGCACGACGACCGCTATCTCTTCGAGTTCCTCGTCCTGGAGGGCGCCCAGGCCGGGCTCTCCTGGTCGACCGTGCTCAACAAGCGGGCCAACTACCGGCGGCTGCTGGACGGGTTCGACCCGGTACGGATCGCCGGGTACGACGAGGACAAGCTGGCGGAGCTGCTCGGCGACCCGGGCATCGTACGGAACCGGCTGAAGGTCGCCTCGCTGGTCAAGAACGCCCGGGCCTTCCTCGCCGTACAGAAGGAGTTCGGCTCGTTCGACACGTACCTCTGGCAGTGGACCGACGGGAAGCCGGTCGTCAACCGGCCGGGGCCCGGCGACCCTCTTGCGACCAGCACCGAGCTCTCCGACCGGATCAGCAAGGACCTCAAGCGGCGCGGCTTCACCTTTGTCGGCACCACCATCGTCTACGCCTATCTCGAAGCCGTGGGCGTCGTCGACGACCACTGGACGGGCTGCCCGGCAGCGGTCGCGCCACTGCCGGGCTGAGCCGCCCCCGCGGCTGCCGCACGCGGGTGTCAGGCCCGGGGCGCCGCCTCCTTGCCGCCCTCCCGGGACACGGGCACGGGTACCTCCTGCGGCTCCCGGGATCCGTCGCCCTCTCCGTCACGGCCAGCACCGGCACCAGCAGCGCCATCGGCCTCAGCGCCCTCCGGCCGGTCGTCCATCAGCGTCGCCTCGTCGAACGGCAGCCGGCCGGACAGCACCTCCGCCGCCCGCGCCTTGTCGATCTCCTTCGTCCAGGTGCCCACCAGCACCGTCGCGACCGCGTTCCCCGCGAAGTTCGTCATCGCCCGCGCCTCACTCATGAAACGGTCGATGCCCACGATCAGGCCGACCCCGTCGACCAGGTCCGGGCGGTGCGACTGGAGACCTCCGGCCAGCGTGGCGAGGCCCGCGCCGGTAACACCCGCCGCGCCCTTCGACGCGACGATCATGAAGAGCAGGAGCGAGATCTGCTCGCCGCCGCTCAGCGGCTTGTCCATCGCGTTGGCGACGAAGAGGGACGACATCGTCAGATAGATCGCGGTGCCGTCGAGGTTGAAGGAGTACCCCGTCGGGACCGTGATCCCGGCGACCGGCCTGCTCACGCCCAGGTGCTCCATCTTCGCGATCAGCCGCGCCAGCGCCGACTCCGACGACGAGGTCGAGAGGATCAGCAGGAACTCGCGGCCCAGGTACTTCAGCAGCATGAAGATGTTCATGCCGGCGATCAGCCGCAGCAGCGCGCCGAGCACGACGAAGACGAAGAGCGCGCAGGTCAGATAGAAGCCGATCATGATGACGGCCAGCGACTTCAGCGCGTCGACGCCGGTCTCGCCGACCACCGCGGCCATCGCGCCGAACGCGCCCACCGGGGCCGCCCACATGATCATGGCGAGGATCCGGAACACCAGCCGCTGGATGTGCTCGATACCGCGCAGCACCGGCCGCCCCGCCGGGCCGATCGCCTGGAGGGCGAACCCGCAGAGCAGCGCGATCAGCAGGGTCTGCAGGACCTGGCCCTCGGTGAAGGCGGAGACCATCGTCGTCGGAATGATCCCGAGCAGGAAGTCCGCGGTGGAATCCCCTCCGCCGGTGGCCTGCGCGGCGCCCGCGTGCCGCACCGCCTCGGTCAGATGCAGCCCGGAGCCGGGCTCCAGCACGTTCCCGACGACGAGGCCGATGGCGAGCGCCACCGTCGACATCACCAGGAAGTAGCCGAGTGCCAGACCGCCGACCGCGCCGACCTTGGCCGCCTTGCGGACCGAGCCGACTCCCAGCACGATCGTGCAGAAGATGATCGGCGAGATCATCATCTTGATGAGATTCACGAACCCGGTGCCCAGCGGCTTGAGTTCGACGGCGACCCCGGGTGCGGCGAAGCCGACCACGATGCCGAGCACCACCGCGGCGATCACCGCGAGATACAGATAGTGCGTACGGTCCCGCTTCTTTGCGGACACGCTTGCCTCCTCGTACAGGTCTGGTCCAGGTCCGGTACAGGCCCGGGCCAGGTCCGATCCACGTCCGATCCACATCCCTGACCATCCCGGTGGATCCCCGCGACTCTCCAACAGCCTGTGACCGCGGTCACCCTTGCGTGCATTTCGTTCACACATTTCGCAGCGTGCAGACTGTCGGCCATGCACATACGCACCCCACGGCCCCGCAGCCTGGCCGGCCAGCTCTTCGCGATGCAGGTCGTGCTGGTCGCGGTGATCGTGGCCGGGTGCGCGGTGTTCAGCTATGTGTCGGACCAGCGCCAGGCCCGGGACGCCGCCCGGCGCCAGGCCACCGCCGCCGCGACCGCCGTGGCGCTCTCCCCCTCCGTGCGCCGGGCGACCGTCTCCGACGACCCGTCGGCGGTGCTGCAGCCGTACGCCGAGCAGGTGCGCCGCTCCACCGGAGTGGCCTTCGTGACGATCATGGACGTGCACGGGATCCGCTGGACGCACCCCGACCCGGCCCGGATCGGTGAGCACTATCTGGGCCACACCGCGGAGGCGCTGCACGGCAGGACGTACGCCGAGACGTACACCGGCACGCTCGGCCCGTCCGCCCGGGTCGTCACCCCGATCCGGGCCGACGGCAGCGCGCACGGCAAGGTCACCGGCCTGGTCAGCGCGGGCATCACCGTGGACCGGATCGACGCGCAGCTCCAGGCGCAGGTGAGTGTGCTGCTCTGGTTCGCGGGGGTCGCCCTCGCGCTGGGCGGCATCGGCACGTACGTCATCAACGCGCGGCTGCGCCGGCACACGCACGGGATGAACCCGGCCGAGCTGAGCCGGATGCACGACTACCACCAGGCCACCCTGCACGCCGTACGGGAGGGGCTGCTGATGCTGGACAGCGGCCGCCGTATCGCGCTCATCAACGACGGCGGCCGGGAACTGCTGGGGCTCAGCGGCGACGTGGTGGGCCGCAGCGCCGCCGAACTGGGGCTGCCCGCCCCGCTCACCGGGCTGCTGCTCGCCGACGGGCCCCGGGTGGACGAGGTGCATCTGACCGCCGACCGGGTCGTGGTCGTCAACAGCCGTCCGGTCTCGTCGGGCGAGCACCGGGGCACGGTGGTCACCCTGCGCGACCGCACCGAGCTGCAGGCGCTCGCCGGCGAGCTGGACTCGGAGCGCGGCTTCACCCAGGCGCTGCGCGCGCAGGCCCATGAGGCCGCCAACCGGCTGCACACGGTCGTCTCGCTGATCGAGCTGGGGCGGGCCGCGGAGGCGGTGGAGTTCGCCACCGGTGAGCTGGAGCTGGCGCAGACCCTCACCGACCGGGTGGTGGGCGCCGTGGACGAACCCGTGCTGGCCGCGCTGCTGCTCGGCAAGGCGGCGCAGGCCAACGAGCGCGGGGTCGAACTCGTGCTGGCCGATGACAGCGTCCTGGACGACGGGCTGCTGCCCGCCCGCGACCTGGTCACGGTCCTCGGCAACCTCATCGACAACGCGGTCGACGCCGCCCAGGGCAGCGACGGCGCCCGGGTCACCGTGACGGTGCGCGCCGCGGACGGCGAGCTACTGATCCGGGTCATCGACACCGGACCCGGCGTCACCCCTGGCGACGACGTCTTCCGGCTCGGCTGGTCGACGAAGAGCACCGGCCGGGGCCTCGGCCTGGCCCTGGTCAGGCAGACCGTCCAGCGAAGTGGGGGTACGGTCACGGCGGCGGGCTCCGAGTTCGTCGTACGGCTGCCGGTCCGACAGGAGGTGACCCCGGCGTGATCAGAGTGCTGGTGGTCGAGGACGACCCGGTCGCGGCGGACGCGCACGAGCTGTACGTGGGCCGGGTGCCCGGATTCACGGTGACCGGAAAGGCCCACTCCAGGGCGGAGGCCGTGCGGATCCTGGACCGCGCCCCCGTCGACCTGCTGCTGCTCGATCTGCATCTGCCCGACGGCCACGGCCTCCAGCTGGTCCGCTCGCTGCGCACCGCGGGGCACACCGCTGACGTCATCGCGGTGACCTCGGCGCGCGATCTGGCCGTCGTACGGGAGGGGGTCTCGCTCGGTGTCGTGCAGTACGTGCTGAAGCCGTTCACCTTCGCCACCCTGCGGGACCGCCTGGTGCGGTACGCCGACTTCCGGGGGGCGGCGGCGGGCGAGGCCAGCGGCCAGGAGGAGGTGGACCGGGCGCTCGCCACCCTGCGTACGCCCGAACCGGCCTCGCTTCCCAAGGGGTTGAGCGCGCCGACGCTGGAGGCCGTGACCCGCACGCTGCGGGCGGCGGCCGGCGGGACCACGGCCACCGCGACCGGGGAGGCGGTCGGTATCTCGCGGATCACCGCGCGCCGCTATCTGGAGCATCTGGTGACGACCGGCCGGGCCGAGCGCCGTCCGCAGTACGGGCAGATCGGGCGGCCGGAGCTGCAGTACCGCTGGCTGAGCAGCCCGTAGCGGCGCGTACCGGCCTTTCGCGCGGCGCGGCAACCAGCGGCTCAACAACGTTGTCATGCACGGGCATTGACCTTGAATTGCGGGCCGCCATACCTTCGCCGGGCAGCCGCTGACCGCGGTTCGCGCCAGAGGAGGTCGTGCCAGTGCGCCCCACCGCCCCGCTCATCCTCGCCGCCGCAGCCACCGTTCTCGCCGCGGGATCGCTCACCGCCTGCGGCAGCGGATCCGGCAGCGATCCAGACACCGTCAAGGTCGTCTACAACCGGTCGACGGACAACAACGTCCGCTTCAAGGACAAGTTCCTGCAGTCCATGAAGAAGCAGTTCGAGAAGGCACACCCCGGCAAGAAGATCGAACTCGTCCCCATCCAGGCGCCGGACGACGACTACGCGACCAAGGCGCAGCAGATGATGCGCTCCCCCAGGACGGCGCCCGACCTGGTCTACGAGGACACGTTCCGGATCAACTCCGACATCAAGGCGGGGTATCTGCGCCCGCTGGACGACTACCTGGCGAAGTGGCCGGCCTGGAGCCATTTCGTGGACACCGCGAAGTCGGCGGCGAAGGCCGGGGACGGGAAGACGTACGGCGTCCCGGACGGGACGGACACCCGCGGACTCTGGTTCAACAAGGACCTGTTCGCCAAGGCGGGGCTGCCCGCCGACTGGCACCCGAGGACCTGGGCGGACGTCCTGGACGCCGCCCGCACCATCAAGAAGAGGCTTCCGGGCGTCATCCCGCTGAACGTCTACACCGGCAAGGCGCCCGGCGAGGTCGCGGTGATGCAGGGCTTCGAGCCCCTGCTGTACGGGACCGGCGACAACCCGCTCTACGACCCGGCGGCGAAGAAGTGGGTCGCCGGGGGCAAGGGCTTCAAGGACGCGCTCGACTTCGTACACACGGTGTACGGCGAGAAGCTGGGCCCCGACCCGTCGGACGCCCTCGATCCCAACATCAGCACGACGGTGGGCACCGAGTGGCTGCCGCAGGGGAAGCTGGCCATCGATCTGGACGGCTCCTGGCTCGGGCAGTTCTGGCTCGCCAAGGGCACCAAGACGTGGCCGCAGTGGAGTACGACGCTCGGGCAGGCGCCGATGCCCACCCAGCACGGGCAGGCGCCGGGTGAGGTCTCGATGTCCGGCGGGTGGACCTGGGCGATCCCGCAGAAGTCCAGGAACGCCGCGCTCGCCTGGGAGTTCCTGCAGCAGATGCAGCAGAAGGAGAACGCCGTCCAGTGGGATGTGGCCGACGCGCAGATCGCGGTGCGCGACGACGTGGCGGCGGACCCGAAGTACCTGAACTCCATGCCGGGCATCAAGTTCTTCACCTCCCTGGTGAAGAACACCCACTACCGGCCCGCGCTGCCCGTCTATCCGCAGGTGTCGTCCGCGATCGGCGAGGCCCTGGAGTCGGTGACCACCGGTGACTCGACCCCGGCCGGTGCGGCGAAGTCGTACGACGACCAGCTGAAGTCGGTCACCGGCGGCGCGGTCGTCGACAGGACCGGATGAGCACCGCGAGCCGGACGAGCACCGTGACGGGAGGGCGGCGGCAGCCGGTCCGCTGGCTGCCGCTGGCCCCCGCCACGCTTCTGCTGGTGCTCTTCCTGGCGGGGCCCATCTGCTACTGCGTCTACATCGCCTTCACCAATATGCAGCTCACCGGCTCGTCCCATACGGATTTCGTGGGCCTGGCCAACTTCCGGCGGGCGCTCGCCGACGCGCGGTTCCGCAACGCCGTGTGGCTCACGCTGGTCTTCACCTTCGTCTCGTCGGTCGTCGGCCAGAACACGCTGGGGCTGGCGCTGGCCGGTCTGATGCGCCGCGCCTCGCGCACCGTCCGCACGCTGACGGGTGCGCTGGTCATCACGGCCTGGGTGCTGCCGGAGATCGTCGCGGCCTTTCTGCTGTACGCGTTCTTCCGCCGCGAGGGCACGCTCAACGCGGTGCTGGGCTGGCTCCATCTCCCGGGCCAGAACTGGCTGTTCACCCTGCCGATCCTCGCCGTGTCGTTCGCCAACGTCTGGCGCGGCACCGCCTTCTCGATGCTCATCTACTCGGCGGCGCTCGCCGAGATCCCCCAGGAGATCACCGAGGCCGCCGAGGTGGACGGCGCGAGCGGCCGGCGTGCGGTGTGGCACATCACGCTGCCGATGATCCGGCGTTCGATCGGCACCAATCTGATGCTCAACACCCTGCAGACGCTCTCGGTGTTCGGACTGATCTGGGCGATGACCCGCGGTGGCCCCGGCGACCGCAGCCAGACGCTGCCGGTCTTCATGTACGACCAGGCGTTCACCAAGAGCCTCATCGGCTACGGCACAGCGGTGGCGCTGCTGCTGCTCCTGGTGGGGTCGCTCTTCTCGGTCGTCTATCTCCGGCTGATGAAGGTGGAGGTCTGATGCGCCCGGTCCACACGGTGCTGACCCGCCGCACCAGGCGCAGGCTGGCCGCTGACGCGGCGCTGCTCGTGGTCGCCGCCGCGTTCGTGCTGCCGCTCGCCTGGCTGGTGCTGGCCTCGTTCGACACCGGGGCGAATCTGCGCGTACGGGTGCCGCCGTCACCGACCCTGGACAACTTCTCGGCGGTCCTCACCGACGAGATCACCTTCACCCCGATGCTCAACAGCCTGGTGCTCTGCGGCAGCGCGACGGTGCTGACGGTGGTCTGCGCGGCTCTCGCGGCGTATCCGCTCTCCCGCTACCGCTCGCGGTTCAACCGGCCGTACCTGCTCACGATCCTCTTCTCGACCTGTCTGCCGATCACCGCGGTCATGGTCCCGGTGTACGGACTCTTCGTCCAGGTCAACCTGATCGACACGATGTACGGCACCGCCCTCTTCCTCGCCACATCCCAGCTCCCGTTCGCCATCTGGCTCATGAAGAACTTCATGGACGGCGTACCGAAGGTGCTGGAGGAGGCGGCCTGGACCGACGGGGCGTCCATGGCGCAGACTCTGCGGCGGGTGGTGCTGCCGCTGATGGGGCCGGGGGCCACGGTCGTGATGATCTACACGTTCATCATGCTCTGGGGGAACTTCTTCGTCCCGTTCATGCTGCTGCTCAGCCCGGACCAACTGCCCGCGTCCGTCACGATCTTCACGCTCTTCGGCAACTACGGATCGGTGGCCTACGGTCAGCTGGCGGCCTTCTCGATCCTCTACTCCACGCCCGTTCTGGTGCTCTACATCCTGATCTCACGGCGGCTGGGCGGCGGCTTCGCACTGGGAGGGGCCGTCAAGGGGTGACCGGCGGCCGGGTGCGGGCGCCCGGCGTGCCCGCACCCCCGTACCTTTCTCCACATATCAAGACTGTGTGAACAAACCGTATTCGCGGACCCCTCCTTGCCCTTACCGTGTGCCCGTGCACCAGACCCCGCCCTTCGATGCTCCCGCCGCACGCCGCCTCCGCGAGGCGCTGGGCATGGCACCCGGCCACGTCGCCTACGGGCTCCGTGCCCAGTACGGACTGCTCGTCACCCCGGATGTGGTGGCCGCCTGGGAACGCGGCCTCCAGTCGCCGACCGCGCGGGAACTCACGGCGCTCGCCGGGGTGCTGTGGTGCTCCCCCGGGGACCTGCTGATGGAGGCGGTCACCCTGCGCGAGCACCGGCTGGCCCGCGGGATGGCCCCCGAGGACGTGGCACGGCAGGTCGGCATGGACACCGGGGCGTATCTCAAGGTCGAGGAGTCGGGCCGCTGGCGTGGCAACGAACGCCAGTCGGCGGCGCTCGCCGAAGCCCTCTCGCTGGCCCCGGCGGCGTTCCTGACGGCGACGGGCCGCGACGGCGAGCTGGCCGGGATCCTGACCAGCGCGGTGACGACCCGCTGGCAGGCCCACGTAAAGGCCACGGCCAAGCTGGTACCGCTGCACCGCCCCGCGCTGGAGCAAGTGCTCGAACGGCTGCACTCCGACTACCAGGCGCTGATGGTGACGACCCTCAACTGGGGGTCGACGGAGGCGGCCGGCACGGGCGACGCGGGGCAGGCGTTCCTGGACTCGATCGTGGTGCGGTTCTGGGAGCTCGCCGGGGACTGAAGCCGCGCGACCGGTGCGGCAGGGTGCACGTCCAGTCCGGGTCGATGTGATGCCGTGACCGCGACCGAGCGCCGGACAACCCGGACAACTCGGCGCCGGACAACTCAGAGCCGGACAACGACGAGGGCCGTGTCGTCGGTGGCGCCCCCGGGCGGGAGCAGGTCGAGGAGGATCGCGTCGGCCAGGGGTTCCGGGTCGGTGCCCCGGTGACGGACGAGGGCGTCGGCAAGGCGGGCGAGGCCGGTGTCGATGTCCTCGCGGCGGCGTTCGATGAGCCCGTCGGTGTAGAGGACGAGGGTGTCGCCCTCGGTGAAGGGGGTGGCGGCCTCGGGCCGTGCCGTGTGGTGGAGTCGGGCGCCGAGCGGGGGATCGGTGGCCTGGTCGAGGAACTCGACGCCGCCGTCGGTACGCAGCAGGGCGGGCGGGGGGTGGCCCGCGCAGCTGTAGGTGAGGGTGTGGGTGCCCCAGTCGACGTAGGCCTCGACCGCGGTGGTGTTCAGGGCACCGTCGACGGAGCGGGCGTACAGCCCGAGGACCTCCAGGGCCCGGGCCGGGCTGTCGGTGACCCGGGAGGCGGCGCTGAGGGCGCTGCGGAGCAGGCCCATGACGCCGGCGGCGCGCAGGCCGTGGCCGACCACGTCGCCGACGGCGATGCCGATGCGGTCGCCGGGCAGGTCGACCAGGTCGTACCAGTCGCCGCACACGTTGAGGGAGCCGACCGCGGGCCGGTAGCGGACGGCGGCGCGGTGGTGCCCGACATCGCCCGCGGCGGGCAGCATGGCCTCCTGCAGGGCGAGGACGACCTCGCGTTCGCGGGCGTGGACCTGGCGCAGACGCTCGTTGACCTCCTGCAGCTCGCGGGCGCGGCTGTAGAGCTCGGCCTCCAGGACGCGGGTCCGGCTGCCGTCCGGGGCGCCGCGGGCCCTGATCAGCTCGGTGACCTCCTCGACCCGGTGCACCAGCAGCACGACCCGGCCGTCCGCGTCGAGCACCGGAGCGTTGACCGGGCTCCAGTACCGCGCCTCCCACTCGCCGGGCCGCTGCGTCGACTCGACGTCGTAGCGCTGCAGGGCCATGGTGTCGCGCTTCCCGGTGGCGAGGACCCGTTGGAGCGAGGCCAGCAGGTTCCGTTTGCCGCTGGCGTCGGCGTCGTTCGGGTTGTCGGGGAACACATCGAACAGATACCGGCCCACCACCTGCCCGCGGCTGCGCCCGGACGCACGCAGGAACGCCTCGTTCACATCCGCGTACACCAGGTCCGGGTGCAGCACCGCGACCATGCCGGGCAGCGCCTGGAACACCGCCGCGTAGTCGATCCCCGCATCCGTCATGTCCAGCCCGCCTCAGCGCCTGCCACCACCGGTGATCTCCACGATAGGGTCCCGCCGGTGTCCGTGCAGGCCCACCGCTCGCGGCCGCCCCTGGCGCAGCGCCCTGCTGCACTGGGAGACCGGCGCTGTACTAGAAGACCGACTCCGCCTCGTACATCCGGCTCTCGTCGACCGTCTTCAGATGGGTCACCGCGTCCGCGAGCGGCACCATCGCGATGTCCGTGCCGCGCAGCGCCGTCATATTGCCGAAGTCGCCGCGGTGCACCGCCTCCACCGCGTGCCAGCCGAAGCGCGTCGCCAGGACGCGGTCGTACGCGGTGGGGGTGCCGCCGCGCTGGACGTGGCCGAGGATGACCGGCCTGGCCTCCTTGCCGAGCCGGGTCTCCAGCTCGACCGCGAGGCGGGCGCCGATGCCGGCGAAGCGCTCGTGGCCGAACTGGTCGATGACGCCCTTCTCGTACGGCATGGAGCCCTCCGCCGGGTGTGCGCCCTCGGCGACGCAGATGACCGCGAACCGCTTCCTGCGGGAGAAGCGCTCCTCGACCATCTTCACCAGGTCGTCGACCTCGAAGCGGCGCTCCGGGAGGCAGATGCCGTGGGCGCCGCCCGCCATGCCGGACTCCAGCGCGATCCAGCCCGCGTGCCGGCCCATGACCTCGACGACCATCACGCGCTGGTGCGACTCGGCGGTGGTCTTCAGCCGGTCGATCGCCTCGGTCGCGACGCCGACGGCAGTGTCGAAGCCGAAGGTGCGGTCGGTGCCCGAGATGTCGTTGTCGATGGTCTTCGGGACGCCCACCACGGGCATCCCGGCGTCGGAGAGCATCCGGGCCGCGGTGAGGGTGCCCTCGCCGCCGATCGGGATGAGCGCGTCGATGCCGTACCGCTCGGTCAGCTCGGCGCAGTTCTCGGCGGCCTCGCGCAGCCGGTCGCGCTCCAGGCGGGCGGAGCCGAGGATGGTGCCGCCGCGGGCGAGGATGCCGCTGACCGCGTTGAGGTCGAGGGGGCGGTAGTGGCCGTCGAGCAGGCCCTTGAAGCCGTCCTCGAAGCCGATGACTTCGTCGTTGTGCCCGGCCACGGCACGGTGCACGACCGACCGGATGACGGCATTGAGACCGGGGCAGTCGCCGCCCGCGGTGAGGACTCCGATGCGCATCGTGCTGATTCTCCTGCTCCTAGTGGTACGTGCGAGCCGTGCCGATTCTTCCACGGCCGGTCGCGCGTGGGCCTTCGCGGCCGTCCCGTACCCAGCCGTGGACAGGCGGCCCGGCCAGCCCCGAGGGTACTGTCAAGAGGGCGCGCGGGGCCGCCGCGAGCGCCCCCCGGGGCCCGCCGCCACTGCCCGGGAGGGCTCGGCGGCACCCTCACGAGGCCCACCGGGAACAGAGCCCGCAGAGACCGTAAAGGCCGCAGAGCCCGCAGAAGACCACGCAGACGACCAGGCAGAGGACGGAGAGCACGCGTGACGCGCAGCGTGTACGTGACCGGGATCGATCGCGGCGACGGCCGTCAGGTCGTCGAGCTGGGGGTCATGGAGCTCCTCACCCGCCAGGTGGACCGGGTCGGGATCTTCCGGCCGCTGGTGCACGACGGTCCTGACCGGATGTTCGAGCTGCTGCGGTCCCGCTACCGGCTGAGCCAGGACCCGGCGTCGGTGTACGGCATGGACTACCACGAGGCGTCCGCCCTCCAGGCCGAGCAGGGCACGGACGAGCTGGTCTCGCACTTGGTCGGCCGCTTCCACGAGGTGGCGCGCGGGTACGAGGTGGTGCTCGTCCTCGGCACCGACTTCGCCGCCACCCAGCTCCCCGACGAGCTGGCCCTGAACGCCCGGCTGGCGAACGAGTTCGGCGCGTCCGTGATCGCGGTCGTCGGCGGCAAGGGCCAGCCGCCCGAGTCCGTACGCTCCGAGACCCGCAACGCCTACCGCGCGTACGAGGCGCTGGGCTGCGACGTCATCACCATGGCGGTGAACCGGGTGGCCCCCGGCGACCGTGCCGGGCTGGCCGCACAGCTCGCCGCCCAGCTTCCGGTGCCGTGCTCGGTGCTGCCCGACGAACCGGCGCTGGCCGCACCGACGGTCGCCCAGATCAGCCACGCGCTGGGCGGCACGGTGCTGCTGGGCGACGAGGCGGGGCTGGCCAGGGACGCGCTGGACTTCGTGTTCGGCGGGGCCATGCTGCCGAACTTCCTGAACGCGCTGACGCCCGGCTGCCTGGTCGTCACCCCCGGCGACCGGTCGGACCTGGTGGTCGGCTCGCTCGCCGCGCACAGCGCGGGCACCCCGCCGATCGCCGGTGTGCTGCTGACACTGGACGAACGCCCTGGCGAGGCGATCCTCAGGCTGGCCGGCCGGCTGGCGCCCGGCACCCCGGTGGTCGCGGTGACGGGCAGTTCGTTCCCGACCGCGGGTGAGCTGTTCGCCCTGGAGGGCCGGATGGACGCGGCGACCCCGCGCAAGGCGGAGACCGCGCTGGGGCTCTTCGAGCGCCATGTGGACAGCGCGGAGCTGCTCGACCGGCTCTCGGTGGCCCGCAGCGGCCGGGTCACCCCGATGATGTTCGAGCACGAGCTGCTGGAGACCGCGCGGGCCGACCGGCGCCGGGTGGTGCTGCCCGAGGGCACCGAGGAGCGGGTGCTGCGCGCCGCCGACATCCTGCTGCGCCGCGGGGTCTGCGACCTGACGCTGCTCGGCGATCCGGAGACCGTCCGCAGGAAGGCGGCCGACCTGGGCATCGATCTGTCGTCGGCCGATGTCGTCGACCCCGTGGCCTCCGGGCTGCGCCAGCGGTTCGCCGAGGTGTACGCGAAGCTCCGCGCGCACAAGGGCGTCAGCTTGGAGCAGGCCCACGACGTCGTCGCCGACCCCTCGTACTTCGGCACGCTGATGGTCCAGGAGGGCCTGGCCGACGGCATGGTCTCGGGCGCGGTGCACTCGACGGCCGCCACGATCCGGCCCGCCTTCGAGATCATCAAGACCAAGCCGGACGCGTCGATCGTCTCGTCGGTGTTCTTCATGTGCCTCGCCGACAAGGTGCTCGTGTACGGCGACTGCGCGGTCAACCCCGACCCGGACGACCGGCAGCTCGCGGACATCGCGATCCAGGCAGCGGCGACCGCCGCCCAGTTCGGTGTGGAGCCGCGCATCGCGATGCTCTCGTACTCGACCGGCACCTCCGGTTCGGGTGCGGACGTCGACAAGGTGCGCCGGGCCACCGAGCTGGTCCGGGCGGCCAGACCGGATCTGCTGATCGAGGGGCCCATCCAGTACGACGCGGCGGTCGAGCCGTCCGTGGCCGCCACCAAACTGCCGGGGTCGGCGGTCGCGGGACAGGCCAGCGTGCTGATCTTTCCCGACCTCAACACCGGCAACAACACCTACAAGGCCGTGCAGCGCTCGGCCGGCGCCGTGGCCGTGGGTCCGGTGCTCCAGGGGCTGCGCAAGCCGGTCAACGACCTGTCGCGGGGCGCGCTCGTCGAGGACATCGTCCACACCGTCGCGATCACCGCGATCCAGGCTCAGGGCGAGGACCGGAGCCGCGCCCAGGAGGAATCCGTATGACCGCCACCCGTGTTCTCGTTCTCAACTCCGGCTCCTCGTCGCTGAAGTACCAGCTCCTGGACATGGCGGACGGCAGCAGGCTGGCGATGGGGCTGGTAGAGCGGATCGGCGAGGCGGCCTCGCGCTGTGTGCACACGCTCCTCGCGCACGGCGGATCCACCCGCGAGCAGAGCGGCCACATCGCCGACCACGCCGCGGCGCTGAAGGCTGTCGCCGCGGAGCTGGACGCCGACGGACTCGGCCTGGACTCCCCCGAGCTGGCGGCGATCGGCCACCGGGTGGTGCACGGCGGGCTGCGGTTCACCGCTCCGACCGTCGTGGACGACGCGGTGCTCCAGGAGATCGAGCGCCTGGTGCCGGTCGCCCCGCTGCACAACCCCGCGAACATCATCGGTATCCGCACCGCCCGCGAGCTGCGCCCCGACCTTCCCCAAGTGGCCGTGTTCGACACCGCGTTCCATACGACGATGCCGGAGTACGCGGCCCGGTACGCCATCGACATGGAGACCGCGGACGCCCACCGCATCCGCCGGTACGGCTTCCACGGCACCTCCCACGCGTACGTCTCGCGGAAGACCGCCGCGCTGCTCGGCCGGACACCCGATGAGGTCAACGTCATCGTGCTGCACCTCGGCAACGGGGCGTCGGCGTCCGCGGTGGCGGGCGGGGTCTGCGTGGACACCTCCATGGGGCTGACGCCGCTGGAGGGTCTGGTGATGGGGACGCGTTCCGGTGACATCGATCCGGCCGTGATCTTCCATCTCACCCGGGTGGCCGGAATGTCCGTCGACGAGATCGACGCGCTGCTCAACAAGAAAAGCGGTCTGGTCGGGCTCTGCGGGGACAATGACATGCGGGAGATCGTCCGCCGGCGGGACGAGGGCGATCAACGCGCGGAACTCGCATTCGCCATCTACGTACAGCGGTTGAAGAAGTACATAGGTGCCTATACCGCGGTACTCGGGCGGGTGGACGCGGTGGCGTTCACCGCGGGTGTCGGTGAGAACTCGGCTCCGGTGCGCGCGGCCGCCGTCGCGGGGCTGGACGGGCTGGGTCTGGCGGTCGACGCCGGGCTCAATGCCGTACGTTCCGACAAAGCCCGGCTGATTTCCCCGGAGGGGTCCCGGGTGGCTGTGGCCGTTGTTCCGACGGACGAAGAACGTGAAATCGCGCAGCAGGTATACGCCTTGGTGAATGACTGACACCTGAGCGCCACGCCGCCCATTTGTACTTTCCGCCAGACGGAATATTCCGTTGCGAAACAAACCGATAGGATCCGCCTCATGCGCCGTTCCAAAATCGTCTGCACACTGGGCCCTGCCGTCGACTCCTATGAGCAGCTGAAAACGCTCATCGAAGCCGGCATGAATGTGGCCCGTCTGAATATGAGCCACGGGTCCCACGCGGAGCACGAGGAGCGGTACCACCGCGTCCGCAAGGCTTCCCAGGACACCGGCCGCGCCGTGGGGGTACTCGCCGACCTCCAGGGCCCCAAGATCCGCCTGGAGACCTTCGCCGAGGGCCCCGTCGAGCTGGTACGCGGTGACGAGTTCACCATCACCGCCGACGACGTCGCGGGTGACAAGACCATCTGCGGCACCACCTACAAGGGCCTGCCCGGCGATGTCGCCAAGGGCGACCCGATCCTGATCAACGACGGCAACGTCGAGCTCAAGGTCGTCGAGGTCGAGGGTTCCGAGGTCAGGACCATCGTCATCGAGGGCGGTGTCATCTCCGACCACAAGGGCATCAACCTGCCCGGCGCCGCGGTGAACGTCCCGGCCCTGTCCGAGAAGGACATCGAGGACCTGCGGTTCGCGCTGCGGATGGGCTGCGACCTGGTCGCGCTCTCCTTCGTACGTGACGCGAGCGACGTCATCGACGTGCACAAGATCATGGACGAGGAGGGCCGCCGGGTCCCCGTCATCGCCAAGGTCGAGAAGCCGCAGGCGGTCGCCCACATGGAGGGTGTCGTCGCGGCCTTCGACGGGGTCATGGTCGCCCGTGGCGACCTGGCCGTCGAGTACCCGCTCGAAAAGGTCCCGATGGTGCAGAAGCGCCTCATCGAGCTCTGCCGCCGCAACGCCAAGCCGGTGATCGTCGCGACCCAGATGATGGAGTCGATGATCACCAACTCGCGCCCGACGCGCGCCGAGGCGTCCGACGTCGCCAACGCCATCCTCGACGGCGCCGACGCGGTCATGCTCTCCGCCGAGTCGAGCGTGGGCGCGTACCCGGTCGAGACCGTCAAGACGATGTCGAAGATCGTGGTCGCCGCCGAGGAGGAGCTGCTCTCCAAGGGCCTCCAGCCGCTGGTGCCCGGCAAGAAGCCGCGTACCCAGGGCGGTTCGGTGGCCCGTGCGGCCTGCGAGATCGCGGACTTCCTGGACGCGAAGGCGCTGGTCGCCTTCACCCAGTCCGGCGACACGGCACGCCGCCTCTCCCGCTACCGCACCTGCCAGCCGATCCTGGCCTTCACCACGGACGAGGCGACCCGCAGCCAGCTCGCGCTGAGCTGGGGCGTCGAGTCGTACGTGGTCCCGCACGTGGACAACACCGACGCGATGGTCGAGCTGGTCGACGCCGAGCTGCTGAAGCTCAAGCGCTACAGCGACGGCGACCGCATGATCATCACCGCGGGCTCGCCCCCCGGTGTCCCCGGCACCACCAACATGGTCCGGGTGCACCACCTGGGCGGCGAGGACAACCAGAGCTGACCTCGCGCTCCGTACGGCTGTGGCCCGCACCCCGCTGACGGGGGTGCGGGCCACAGCCGTGCAGCGGGCACCGGCTGCCCCGCTGCTTCACACGGCGCACGGAGTCGTGTCCGGAAGGCGGCCTGCGCGGAAGGCCCCTGGTGACACCCCTATGAGCGCGCGGAAGTCGGCCGTCATATGGGACTGGTCGTAGTAGCCGGTATCGGATGCGAGGCCCGCCAGCCCCGCGGAGCCCGCCCCGGCCAGCACGGTGCGGACGCGCTGGATCCGGGCGAAGTGCTTGGGCGACAGACCGACCCGGTCGGTGAACAGGTGCCGCAGCCGGCGTTCGCTGACCGACAGCCGCCGGGCGAGCACGGCGACCCGTTCGCCGGTGGTGGACAGCGACTCGACGGCCTCGCGGAGCAGCAGGTCGCGGGCGTCCGTGGCGCGGGGGCCGCGTGCCGCTGAGCCATGGTGCGCGCCTTCGAGCAGTGCGTCTTCGATGCCCCGCAGGGCCGGGCCGGGGCCGGTCAGCTCGTTGAGCCGGTGTGCGAGGCGGGTCGCGCGGTCGCCCCACAGGTCGCTGAGCGGTACGGCCCGGTCCCGCAGTTCGCTGACCGGGACACCGAACACCGGCCTGGCCGCACCAGGATGCAGCCGGACCCTGACGCACATCGGCAGTTCCTTGCCCGGATGGCAGGAGGCGCGGCTGCGCGGGCCGACCACGCGCAGGTCGCCCTCCCGCGCGCCGGTCCTGCGGTAGACGAGTGCGGTGGCGGCGTCGGGCAGGTGCACCAGTGGCAGAGCGCTGTCGGGCCGTATCAGCGTCACGTCCGCGATCCAGGGCCGAAGCGCGGGCGTCGGAAGCATCGGGATCACACCGGCCATTCTGACTGCTCCGCCCGCTTGAGGGGTCTGCCGATTTTTCCTATAGCCGTGCGGCAGCGGACGGCAGAGTGCTCGGCATGATCCTTGTTACGGGTGCGACAGGCACCATCGGCACTGAAGTGGTCCGGATCCTGGCAGAGCGCGGCGAGCGGGTCAGGGCCATGACGCGGAGTCCTCAAAACGCAAATCTGCCCGCGGATGCCGTACAGGTGGTACGGGGGGATTTCGGCGACCGTGACTCCCTCGACGAGGCGGTGGCAGGGGCCGACGCGGTCTTCCTGCTGAACGCGCCGGGCCCCTGGATCGAGCAGCACGACCTGGCGATGCTCGACGCCGTACGGTCCCACGGCGTCGGAAAGGTGGTGAAGTTGTCGGCCATCGGCACCGGCGAGGAGACCGGACTCCGGGTCGGCGGCTGGCACCTTCCCGGGGAGCGGGCGCTGCACGACAGCGGGGCGGCCTGGACGGTCCTGCGGCCCAGCAGCTTCGCCACCAACACCCTGCACTGGGCCGCCACGATCCGGGCGGGGGACCCGATCCCCAATCTGACCGGGGACGGCGCCCAGGGCGTGATCGATCCACGCGACGTCGCCGAGGTCGCGGTCGCGGCGCTGACCACGCCGGACCACGCGGGCAGGACCTACACCCTGACAGGTCCCGAGCTGCTGAGCCTGCCCGACCAGGTGAGCGTTCTGCGGAAGGTGCTCGGCCGCCCGATCGGAATCGTCGACGTGCCGCTGGACGTGGCGAAGCAGCAGATGATCGACGCCGGCCGGGACCCCGAGTTCGCCGAGGCTGCGCTGCACGGCCGGCGGTTCATCGCCGAGGGGGGAAACGCCCGGCTGACCGGTGATGTGCCGGCCGTGCTCGGCCGTGCGGCGCGCACCTACGCAACCTGGGCCGACGACCACCGGGACGCGTTCGGCGCCTGACGGCTGTCCCGCCGCCCGCTCCCTGACGGACATGAGTCGGTCCCCGCCCGCTCAGGAGTGCCGGTGGTAGGCCTTGTTGACGATGCGCCAGCGGTTGTCGGCGCGGGCCAGCAGGAAGACATCGGTGAACGTGTCCGCGCCGTGCCGGAGGGTCATGGTGGCGGTCGCGACGGTGCCGTGGACATCGACGACGTCGATGCGGCGGGAGCGGGCCGGTTCGTCCGGGGCAGGCCGCCCCTGGAAGAGAGCGCAGTACTCCTCCAAGCGCCACGAGACGAATGCGCCCTCCCGGATTCCCTCGATGTGGGCGGTGGGCAGGAACGCGTCGCGGAAGTGGGCGGGGTCACCGGTGGCATGCCCGCGGATGTACGCGCGGAGCGGTTCGAGTACCGCGTCGTCCACGGCGGGGGCCGTGGCGGCGACGGCGATGTCCGCGTCGGGGCCGGCCGGGGCGTGGGCCAGGCCGGCCGCGCTGCGCAGGGGGGTGTCCGACGCGGCGGCCAGCAGGTCCATGTCCTTGGCCAGCGCACCGACGGTGAATTCGGCCGCGCCGGCGGCCGACGGGTCGCTGAGGAAGGGGCGTTTGCGGGCCACCAGCCCGCCGAGCTGGCCGAGTTCGAGGACGTCCAGCACCTGGGCGCGGCGCAGCCCGAGGGCGTCGGCCTGCCGCAGTGAGTCGCGCAGCGCGAGTACGGATCCGGCGAGGCTGTTGTTGGCGATCAGCTTGAGCGCGGCGGCGGTGGCGGCGTCGTCGACGCGTCGTACGGTGCCGAGCGCCGCCAGCACGGGCCGTGCCCGGTCGAGTGCGTCCTGGCCTGCGGCGGCGAGAATCCGCAGGGTACCGGCGGCGACAGCCGGTACGGAGCCGAGCACGGGCGCGTGGATGTAGGACGGGCCGAACTGCCGGGCCAGCTCCGCTGCCTCGGCGGGAGCGACCGTGCTGGTGTTCAGCACCACCGTGTCCGTGCGCAGCGCGTCGCGGACGCCGTCGAGGACCTGCCGGCAGGCGACCCCGTCGAAGAGTGCCAGGAGTACGAGGTCGGCCTTGGCCACGGCTTCGTTCGCGTCGCCGGTCACCTCGACGGTGCCCGGTGTGCGCCCGGAGCGTGTCCAGCCGACGACATTCCAGCCCTGGGCAGCGAGTCGTGCGGCCATCGCGTCGCCCATGCGCCCCAGTCCGAGGACAGCGAGGGTGTGTGGCCTGTGTGGTGCGGTCATGCAGGCCAGCGTGGTGCACGGCGAGGGCTGCGACAAGCGCAGATTTCGCAGGCCCGCCCTGCGAGTTGGGCATACCGGCTGCGCATACTCGACTCCATGGAACTGACTGTGTGGCGAACTTTCGTGACCGTGTGCCGCCTCGGATCGCTGTCGGCGGCGGCTGCGGAACTCAGCCACACGCAATCGGCCGTCTCCCGCCAGATCGCCGGGCTGGAGCGGCAGATCGGCGTGCCCCTGGTGGAGCGTCATGCGCGTGGGGTGCGTCCGACAGCTGCCGGCGAGGTGTTCCGGCGCCACGCCCTGGCCACGCTGAATGAGGCCGACCGCGCCGTACGCGCCGCACGAGACGTGCGCGACGGGGCGTTCAGCCGGCCGCTGGCCGTCGGGGCCGCACCCTCGCTGGCCGCCGGGATCGCCCCCGAGGCCATCCGGGGGCTGCTGCAGCAGGCCGGGCCCATCCGCTGGAGCCTGGTCCCCGGTCTGAGCGCGCAGTTGCACCAGCGCGTGATCGCCGGGGATCTGGACATCGCGGTCGTCACCGACGCGCCACCGGGGCTGGCCCATGACCCGCGAGTCCAACGGCGGTTCCTCGGCCTGGACGAGATGGTCGTCGTCCTGCCGCCAGGCCATCCGCAGGCCGGTGAACACCTGGTGCACATCCGGACGCTGGCCGACCAGATCTGGGTCGAGGACAACGACGGCTCGGCGGCCCTTCTGCGCCAGCACGCCGCCCGTGCCGGAGTCAGCGTCCGCATCGACCTCACCGCGGCCGATCTGCTGGGCAAGCTGGCTCTGGTGGCGACCGGGCACGCCATCGCGCTGATACCCGGGGTGCTGACGTGCGCGCTGCGGACCGATGTCACCGCAGTGGGCCTCGTCGATCCCCCGACCCGCGGCATCTACACGATCGCACCACGCCGAGACCCGCACCCCTCGGCTGAGACCCTCCACAGGCAGCTCGCCACACTGGTCACGGACCGGCCGTGATCAACTTCTGCCTGCCGTGGGGCAGGCCGTCACTCCGGCGCGGGCTCGACGGCCCGCCGGTAGTGCATCAGCACGACGCCGTCGCCGAAGGTCCGGGACTCCGCGAATCCCCGTCACCCCGCCACGGCCGCCGCGGACTTGGCGTCCGTCTGCCGGGAACGTACGGATGCGGCCACCCCGAGGACCAGCGCGAGGCTGACGGCCAGCAGATGCTCGCGCCCCGCGAGGTTCGGCCTGAGCACCGAAGGGACGACGATCACCGCGGTGGTCAGCAGAGCGAGCACCGGGGCGCGCCGGACCACGGCCAGATAGGCGAAGAGTCCGGCCACTGCGGCGGACGGGCCGGTGTCGAGGACGTGCGCGGTCTCGGGCGGCAGCCCCAGCGGGCCGTGCCCCAGCGCGATCATCGCCCGGGCGCCCAGCGTGCCGGCGAGGGACGTGGCGCAGGCGATCAGCAGGGTCCGGGTGCGGCCGAGGACGAGTTCGGCGAGCGCGAAGGCGAGAAACAGCTTGGGCAGCCCCGCCCACACAGGCAGCCCGGGGTCCGTGAGGACCAGTGAGACAGGGGTACGCAGCAGGACCAGCGGGAGGGGCAGATCGCCCCTGACCTCGCCGGTCAGCCGTATCGCGACGGCGCCCGTGCGGGTCCGGATGAGCTCGTGGACGACGATCACGGCGAGGACGACGAGTATGCCGAGTGCGACGCCTGGCACCCCGCGCCGTCTGAACTCCCGCGCGGGCCCGGCCACGATCCGCAGCCACTCGCCGCGCAGAAGTTCCTTGCCGTACGCGATGAACCGCCTTGCGGCAGGGCGCAGTTGTACTCGCCCGGCCGGCGCGGGTATTCGCTCGGCGGGCTCGGGTATCCGCCCGGCGGGCACGCTCCCGTCGTCGTCCGTCGTACGGCAGCCGTCGACAGCCCCCACCGCTCACTCCCCCATGCTCCCGGTCGGCCCGGACCACCATACGGCTGTGGCCCGCGCCCTCTGCTTCGAGGGTGCGGGCCACAGCCGTTTCCGCGGCTCCCGGAAGTTCTCGCGCCGGGGTCAGGCGCCGGTGAAGTAGTTCTGGAGACCGGGCACATGGAGCGTGCCGCCGAACTGGCCCGCCTGCTTCACCGTGACGTTCGTGAAGAACGCGAACGGCACGTTGATCGGCGGCGGGGTGTCCGGGCTGAACGTGATCGGGATGAGGCCGAAGAGGTTGCCCTGCAGCGACTCCGTGTACATCGTGACCTCGCCGTCGCGGATGGTCGACGTCGAGCCCGCCGCGCCCTTCACATGGCCGGTGGACCCGTTCGGGCCGACGGTCATCTGGTGCAGGTCCTTGATATCCAGCGCGGACGCGGTGAACTTCAGGACCTTCTTGATCTTGCCGCTGCCCGTCCTGACCTCGACGATGCCCTTGTAGTCCAGGCCCTTGAGGGTCAGCATCGAGCTCTTCAGCGTCCACGGGTCGTCGGGCAGGGCGGGTATGCCCTTTTCCAGATCGGCCGCGGCGAGCGCCTTCGGGTCGGCGGTCGGGCACGGGTAGGACGGCTTGGCGCCGTCCGGGATGGCCGTGTCCTTCCTGGGGTCCAGGCCCTTGGCGTCCGAGGGGAGTTCCTTGACCGTCTTGCCGGCCTGGGCGGCCGCCTCGCGGATCTTCTCGGCGGTCTTGTCGGCCGCGCTCGTCGCCCCGCCGACGACCTTGCCGGCCGCGTCCGCGACGGAGGCCTTCTTCTCGGCTGCCTTCTTCTCGGCTGCCTTCTTCTCAGCAGCCTTCTTCTCGGCTGCCTTCTTTTCAGCGGCCTTCTTCTCCGCCGCGGTCTCGGACGTCGTGGAGGACGACGGGTCCGCGGACGGGCTCGCCGTCTCCTTGCCCGGGTGCAGCAGGTTCTTGAGCGCGTCACCCACACCCAGCGGGTCCAGCGGGTTCTTCGACTCGGTCGCGGCGGGCGACGGGGACGCCTGGTCCGAAGAGGACGAACCCGACGTGGACTCCGCCGACTTCTTCTTCGTCGAGCCGGTCTCGCCCGCCGACGGCGTGGCCGAAGGGGACGGGGCGTCACCGGCCTTGTCGTCCTTCTTGGCCTTGGCGTCCTTGGCGTCCGTCTTGGCCTTGTCCGACGCGCTGGCCGACGGGCTCGGGGAGTCCGACGCGCTGTCCGACGGGCTCGGCTCGTCGGAGCGGGACACACACGGCCCGGACGCGAACGGGATGTCGCCCTGGTCGTCGGCCATCGCCAGCTTGGGGGTGAGTCCCATCCCGACGAACACCGCGGTGGGCATGGCCGCCAGGGCTATCGCCTTGCTCGCGGGTATGTGCAGCTTCGTCAGCAGCGACTTCCTGGGGGCCGCGTGACGGCCCCCTCTTCTCTCCGGGAAGTCGTCGCCTTCGGTGGTACTCAGCTGCGCTTCGTCACCCCGCACGGTGCCTCCCACCGTTGGCATCCACTGTCGTGTCCTTGTCATACGCCCGGGACGGCTGCTCCGGGACGGCCGGTGCGTGGCCGAAGGGGAGGAACTCGTCTGCGGGAGCGGTGCCTTCGGGCGTGCTTCCGTGCGGAGTCCCGTCCTCGGAACCACCCTGGGCGGGCACCGCCGGGTCGGCGTTCGGCTTCGCGGGCGCCCAGGAGAGCGAGAGCGCCCCGCCGATCATCGACAGCAGGAAGCCGACGACGAAACCGCCGATGTTCGCCACCGGGAGGGAGATCAGCGCCAGCAGGAGCGCCGCTATCCCCGCGAACACCCTGACGGCGGCGTGGAACCACATCGTCACACCGAGCGTGACGAGCAGCACGCCGATGATCAGCGACCCGGCGCCCGCAGTGGTGGACATCGCCAGCGTCACATTGCCGAGGTGCATGTTGGCATACGGGAAGTAGGCGATCGGCACGCCTCCCACCATGGTGAACAGGCCCGCCCAGAAGGGTCGGTTTCCCCGCCATGCGCGGAAGCGAAGCCGCCAGTGGGTGAAATCGCGGGAACCTGTGGACTCGGCGCTCATGGAAAACAGCTCCCTGGTACCGGTGTTGCTCTGAGAAGTAGGGGGTTCGGGCGGCCGCAGCGCCGAGTGCGCGCTCCGGCCACCCGGGCGTGCTTAGTAGCACTCCTTGACGCCCGGCTTGAGCCTCAGGCTCAAGTTGCTGAGCTTGAAGGTGCCGGCCGTGGTCGCCCACGCCGTCTGCCTCACGTGCTTCAGCGTCGCCTCATCGGCGCGCTGCGCGAAGCCGTTCGGATTGACGGCCTTCTCCGTACCGTGCTCGATGCCCGTCTTGTTCGACGGGTCACCGGCCGCCACACCGATGTCGATGTTCTTGAACGTCGCATCGGCGTCGAGGCTCGCGACGTCGAGGTACAGGTTCGTCGCCTCGACCGGCTTCTTGGCGTCGGTGCCCGCGTGCAGCTGCAGCGTGACACTGCCGAGGCCGAACGGCAGGTTGGGCGTGACGACCGACTGGCACATGTTGTTGATCGTCGCGCTGCTGAAGCCCGACACGGCCACCGCGTGCGCGGCGCTCTTGCCGTTCAGGTCCTTGCCCGTCGCGACACTGCCGTACTGGACGAAGTCCTGACCGACCAGCTGGTCGGCACTGACCTTGAAGCTCTGGCCGGACACGCTGAACGAAGCGGCGAGCGCACCCTGCGCGAGGCCGACGCCCACCGCAGCGGTGGCGACCACGCTCGGCACCATGACAAGCGCGAACCGCTTCCATCTGGTTCCGCCACGTACCTGGGAACTCACTTAGTTTCCTCCTTCTCGGACGTACATCTCCGGATCGGACTCGAAGCCCGTCCTGGGATGGGAGAAGTGCTACGTCCTCGGGAAGGAGAGCGCCCGGTTCAGAAGCGCGAACCGCGTCCGAAGCACCGGCGATCACCCCCGAGCGACAACCACTGGCCACGCCTTCGCGTAACCGCTGGACAGGCCCCGCCGGGTGGCAGGAACCCCCCTGTCCCGTCAGCCGGCGCCACTGCCGCCGACCGGCTCGGTGGGGACCCAAGCGGCCACGCCGCGACCGGATGTCGCGCCGGTGCGTGATTGGACCGAGCCTGGCCGATCGTGGTGCATTCGCGGCTGGGAAACAAGGGGCTCGTTACCGGCTAGTAACGGCTCGATAACCGAACCGCGACCCGCCGATATCGCGCGGGCACAGAGGGTGGGGCCGACGCCGGCGCTACATCGGGCGGTAGGCGACCATAACCGGGCAGAAGGAGGTACCTGATTTACTCGGAGTAACAGACGGCCGCAATTGCCAAGTTTTGGCAAAGTACGGCCGCCGGTTATCGCTGTGTCGCCAAATCGTCAGCGGCAACCCGCAGGCGCCGCGCGTTTAGTGACTGTTCAGAACCCTGTCAGAACAGCACACGCGCCAGGGCGGAACGTGCGGCGGTAACCCTCGGATCGTCGGATCCGATCACTTCGAAGAGCTGGAGCAGATGGACCCGTGCGGCCTCGCGGTCGTCACCCACCGTGCGCTGCACCGTCTGGACCAGACGGCCGAAGGCGTCCTCGATATGACCGCCCACCAGATCGAGGTCGGCCGCGGCGATCTGCGCCGGGACGTCGGCGGGCCCGTCGGCCGCGTCCTTCCGGACCTGCTGGGGGTCCAGCCCCTGGACCCGGCCGAGCAGTTCGGCCTGGGCGAGGCCGAGCTTGGCCTCCTCGTTGGCCGGGTCCTGCGAGAGGACGTCCCGGTACGCCTGGACCGCACCGTCGAAGTCATTGGCGTCCAGGGCCTGTACCGCCGCTTCGAGCAGCGCGTCGTAGGGGCCGGCCGGCGCCTCGGCGGGCTCGGCGTCAGCGGCGGGCTGCTCCGCGTCCGGGTCCACCGCGATCCCGGTGATCCCGAAGCGCTCCTCGCCGACCTGGATCAACTGGTCGAGGGTCTGCCGGATCTGGGCCTCGGGCGCCGCGCCCTGGAAGAGCGGGAGGGCCTGCCCGGCGACGACGGCGAAAACGGCCGGAATCCCCTGGATCCCGAACTGCTGCATCAGCATCTGGTTGGCGTCGACGTCGACCTTGGCGAGCAGGAAGCGGCCGTTGTACTCGACGGCGAGACGCTCCAGCAACGGGCCGAGCTGCTTGCAGGGCTCGCACCACTCGGCCCAGAAGTCGATGACGACCGGGACCTCGGCGGAGCGCTGGATGACATCGCGCTCAAAACCGGCTTCGTCGACATCGATCACCAGCGAGACGGGTGAGACGGCCGCGGCGCCGCCCTGCCTGGCGGTCTCGGCGCGCGCCTGCTCCGCTTTCTGCCGGGCCTCGCCGGCGGCCTTCACTGCGGCGAGGTCGACGACGCCGCTCATGGACATGTTCCTAGGCTGCATACGTACATCCTCCCCCCTCTGCCACTCGTTCAGTTAAGCCGTTCGAGAAAGCTGTCGGCGTAATCCGCCGGTGGTGCGGGCCCGGCCCGTCCGTACACCCCCCGCCGGATGCGGGGCGTACGGACGGACACAGGCCGTCGGCCCGACGAGGGGCCCGGTACAGGCGCAGGGTCCCCACCCTGGCGCCAGTGGCTCAGTTGTGCTGTCGTGCTGTTGTGTCACCCGGTTGTCGCGTGGTCGTCGCGTGGTGCTCGTGCAGCCGGGGCGCGCTTGCGCCTCTTTACGCTACGACTCGTAGCGTAACTGGTCGGCCGGGAGCAGTGGGCGCAAATTCTCCACCGGTTTCCCGTGATCTGACTCACGGCAGCTGAGCTACTGACCGGTATGGTCGCGGTCATGCCTTTCAGCAAGCCCACTCGAACGGGTCGCCCACGCTCCACAGAGGCCGATACCGCGATCCTCGTGGCGACAAGAGCCGCGCTGGTCGACGTGGGCTGGTCGAAGCTGACCATGGGCGAGGTGGCGACCCGCGCCGGGGTGGCCAAGACGACGCTCTACCGCCGCTGGTCGCACAAGAACGAACTGGTCGTGGACGCCGTGGCGGTCCTCTTCGACGAACTCGAACTGCCCGACCGTGGCAGCCTGTCCGCCGACATCGAGGGCGTGGTGCTCCAGTTCGCCGCTCTTCTCGCGCGGCCCGAGACCAAAACCGCGCTGATGGCGGTGGTCGCCGAGTCGATCAGTGACGAGGCGCTGCGGGCCCGGATCCGCTCGGCCATCGTCGACCGGCAGAAGCGGCTGGTGACCATCGGCCGCGAGCGGGCCCAGGCCCGGGGCGAACTCCCCTCCGAGGAGGACCCCGAGACCTCGGCCCGCCACACCGACCTGATCTTCGACGTGGTCGCGGGCGCGGTGGTGCACCGGGCGCTGGTGAGCGCGGAGCCGGTGGACGAGGAGTGGGCGCGCGAGTTCACCGTGCTGCTCTGCACCGGGCTGAGCAGCGCCCCGGCCCCGCCCGCGTGATCCCCCGCCTGATCCCCCGCCGGCTCCCCCGGCTCAGACCTGGTAGCGGTCCGCCGCGAACAGGTGCAGGTGCTCCGCGATCCACTCCGATGTCTGCTTCAGACCGTCGGTGAGCGCGACTTCGGGCTGCCAGCCCGCCCACTCGCGGGCCCGCGAGTTGTCCGAGAGCAGCCGCTGGACCTCACTGCCCGAGGGGCGGAGCCTGGCCGGGTCGACGACGACCTCGGCGTCCCGCCCGGAGGCCGCGATCAGCGCCTGCGCAAGGTCCCCGATCGAAATCTCCTGGCCGGTACCGAGATTGACGCTCTCGCCCAGCGCCCGGTCGCAGTCCGCCAGCGCGAGGAAGCCGCGCGCGGTGTCCGTGACATAGGTGAAGTCCCGGGTCGGCGTGAGGGAGCCGAGCTTGATCTCCCGGGCCCCGGAGTGGAGCTGGGCGAGGATGGTGGGGATGACGGCACGGGCGGACTGCCGGGGACCGTACGTGTTGAAGGGCCGCACCACCGTCACCGGCAGCTCGAACGCGTGCCAGTGGGACAGCGCCATCATGTCGGCGCCGATCTTGGACGCTGAGTACGGGGACTGCGGCTGGAGCGGGTGCTGTTCGCTGATCGGGGCGGTGAGCGCGGTCCCGTACACCTCGCTGGTGGAGGTGTGCAGCAGACGGCGTACGGAGTGCCGGCGGCAGGACTCGGCGATGTTCTCGGTGCCGGTGACATTGGTGGCGACGTACGCACCGGGGGCGTCGTAGCTGTACGGGATGCCGATCAGCGCGGCGAGGTGGAAGACCGTGTCGCAGCCCGCCACGGCGTCGTCGACCCGGCCCGCGTCGCGGACGTCACCCGCCACCATCTCGACCTGGGAGCTGCCCAGATGGCGGGCGAGGTGGCCCTTCTCGCCGTACGGCTTGTAGTGGACGAACGCCCGGACCCGCGCCCCCTGCTCCACCAGGAGGTCGACCAGGGTCGAGCCGATGAATCCCTCGGCTCCGGTGACGAGGACGGTGCGGTTCTGCCAGGTGGTGGTCTGTCGGCCGGTGGTCCGTCGGTCGGTGGTCCGTCGGTCGGTCATGGGGTGAACTCCCTTGCGTGGGACAGGACCCGGGCGGCGAGCAGATCGGCTGCCCGGGCGTGGGTGGAGGGGCCGGCCGCACCGCTCATCGCGGCGAGCCGGGCGGGGTCGGCGAGGAGCGGGTCCGCCACTTCGGCGAGCCGTTCCGCCGTCGTCTCCTCGTCGGCGATCAGCACCCCGGCCCCCGCGTCGCTGAGGACGCGGGCGTTGTGGGTCTGGTGGTCGCCCGGCGCGTGCGGATAGGGCACGAGGATCGCGGGCACCCCGGTGGTGGCGAGCTCGGCCACCGTGGCGGAGCCGGCCCGGCAGACCACCAGGTCGGCCGCGGCGTACGCGAGGTCCATCCGGTCCAGGTACGGGACGGCGCGGGCGATCCGGCAGCCGCCCTCCTCGGCGAGCCGGGTCCTGGCCGCCTCCAGGGCTGCCGGGCCGGTCTTGATGAGCAGATGGACGTCCGTACGCGCCTGCCAGCGGGCTGCGAGACCGACCGCGGCGGCGGTGAGCCGGGCCGCGCCGAGGCTGCCGCCGTTGACCAGCAGCAGCCGCGCCCCGGCGGGGACACCGAGCGCCCGGCGGGCCTCGGCGCGCAGCGCGGGACGGTCGAGGGCCGCGATCGGTGCGGCGATCGGCATCCCGACCGTCTCCGCGTTCTCGCCGCCCACGAGGTGAGCCCGGCTGCGGTCGAAGGCGACGGTGAGATGCGGGGTGAGCCGGGCCGCGAACTGGTTGGCGCGGCCCGGCACCGCGTTGGACTCGTGGATGACGCTCGGCACACCGGCCATCCGGGCACCGAGTACCACCGGCGCACTGGGGTAGCCGCCCATGCCGACCGCGACATGGGCCCCCTGCTCGCGCAGGATCGTCCGGCACTGCACACCGGACTTCAGCAGGGCGGCCGGCAGCAGATAGCGCCGGGCGCCGAGCGCCGGGTCGAAGGGGATCATGTCGACGGTGTGCAGCGGGTATCCGGCGCCGGGTATCAGCGTGGATTCGAGGCCGCGTTCGGTGCCGACGAAGGAGATCACCGCGCCGGGTACGGCCCGGCGCAGGGCGTCGGCGAGGGCGAGGCCGGGGTAGATATGGCCGCCGGTGCCGCCCGCACCGATCACGACGGAGAGTGGTGTGCGCATGGGCAGCACACTCGCCCCGTGGGGTAAGAAGGTTCTAAGAGGCAGGTTTGGCAGGCTTTGCTCCATGAACCCGCACCCGCACCCGCCACCCGTGAGCCCCCGGCCGAGAAAGATCCTGGTCGTGGACGACCAGCCGGAGGTGCGGGTGGCCGTCGAGGACGGTCTCAGCGTCGAGGGGTACGAGGTGCGGGGCGCGGCCGACGGTCTCGCCGCCCTGTCGGCCGTCGCCTCCTGGCAGCCGGACGCGGTCGTGCTCGACGTGCTGATGCCGGTGCTCGACGGTCTCGCGGTCTGCCGCCGACTGCGCGCCGTCGGCGACCGTACGCCGGTACTGGTGCTGACCGCGCTGGACTCGGTGAGCGAGCGGGTGGACGGCCTGGAGGCGGGCGCCGACGACTACCTGGTGAAGCCCTTCGCGCTCGACGAACTGATCGCCCGGGTACGGGCGCTGCTGCGGCGGGCCGCGCCGGTGGAGGAGGAGCCGGGCGCGCTGTCGTACGGCGATCTGACCGTGGATCCGGAGACCCGCACCGGGCACCGGGCGGGGCGCCCCATCGAGTTCAGCAGGACCGAGTTCGCCCTGCTCGATCTGCTGCTGCGCCACCCCGGGCAGGTCCTCACCCGAGAACTGATCCAGGAGCGGGTCTGGGGCCAGGACTTCGGCCCCGACTCCAACTCCCTTGCGGTGTACGTCGGTTACCTGCGCCGCAAGCTGGAGGCGGCGGGCGAGCCGCGCCTGGTCCACACCGTGCACGGGGTCGGCTACCGGCTGGACGCGGCGTGAGCGCCCGCGGCGACCGGGGCGGCCCGCGCCGGTCGCCGTCCCACCGGCTCGGTGCGCGCTGGCGCCGCCGCCGTCCACTGCGCACCCGGCTCGCCCTGACCGCTTCGGCGGCCGTGGCCCTGGTGGCGCTCGGGGTGTGCGCTGCGGCCTTCTTCGTCCAGCGGTACGAGATCTACCACCAACTGGACCTCAATCTCATCCAGTCGGCGGCGGTGTCCGGCGGCGGGCGCGGGGGCGGGCAGCCCGGGGTTGTCGAGGGTCAGTGCCAGTTCCTGGCGTCGCCCGCCTGCGCACAGATCGTGCCGGCCGATCCGTCGGCGGACCCCGCCCAGCCGTATCTGCTGCCGGTGTCGGAACCGGTCCGTGAGGTCGCCGCGGGCACGCGCGCACCGTACTTCAGCAACATCACCCTGCAAGGGCGTCCCACCCGGATGCTCACCACCACCTTCGGCCACCGTAAGGCGGTGCAGGTCGCCCTGCGCTCCGACCCGGTGGAGAAGAGTGTGCGGCGGACGGCCCAGCTGCTCGCGGCGGTCGGCGGCGCGGGGGTGCTGGTCGCCGCGGCGCTGGGCTACTGGGTGTCGCGTACCGGTCTGGCGCCCGTCGCCCGGCTCACCCGGGCCGCCGAGCGGATCGCGGCGACCCGGGACCCGCGCCACCGCATCGAGCTGCCGCCGGGCCCCGCGACGCGGGAGGACGAAGTCACCCGGCTGGCCACGACGTTCAACACCATGCTGAGCGAGCTGGAGCAGTCGGTGACCGCCCAGCGCCGGCTGGTGGCTGACGCCTCCCACGAGCTGCGCACCCCGCTCACGGCGCTGCGGACCAACGCGGAACTCCTCGCCCGCGCCGACCGGTTGACCCCCGCTCAGCGCGACCGGGCGGCGGGCGCCCTCACCCGGCAGATCCACGAGGTGACGACCCTGGTGAACGACCTGATCGAACTGGCCCGCGAGGAGGAGCCCGTACCGCTGGTGGAGAGCGTCCGGCTGGCCCCGCTGGTCGAGCACGCGGTGGCGGCGGCCCGCGGCCACTGGCCAGGACTCGCCTTCACCGTGGAGACGGCGGCCGACCCGGTACTGAACGGCGTACCGGCGCGGCTCTCCAGGCTGCTCAGCAATCTGCTCTCGAACGCGGCGAAGTTCTCCGGCGAGGGCGGCGCGGTCGAGATCACCCTCACCGCGACGGAACTGACCGTGCGCGACCACGGGCCGGGGATCTCGCCCGACGACCTGCCGTACGTCTTCGACCGCTTCTACCGGGCCCGCGCCGCCCGCGCGCTGCCCGGCTCCGGCCTGGGTCTCGCGATGGCCCGCCAGATCGCCCGCGCGCACGGCGCGGAACTCACCGCGGAACAGGCACCGGGCGGCGGGGCACTCTTCCGGCTGAGCCTGCCGTGAAGCGGGGCAGGGGCGGGCGGACCGGCACCCGGGCCCCGGGCCCGCCGCCCCCGTTCAGAAGCCCGGCAGCTCCGTTCAGCAGCCGGGCGGCTCCGTTCAGAAGCCCGGCGGCTCCGTGTAAATGCCCCACTCGTCCCGCAGTACCCCGCAGATCTCGCCGAGCGTCGCCTCCACGCGGACGGCGGCCAGCATCGGCTCGATCATGTTGGAGCCGTCCCGGGCGGCCGCGAGCATCGCGTCCAGGGCGGTCCGTACCCGGGCTTCGTCCCTGGCCGCCTTGCGTACCACCAGTTCCTGGACCTGGTCGCGCTCCACCTCGTGGCTGACGCGGAGGATCTCCAGATCGCCGGTGACCGATCCGTGCAGGCAGTTGACGCCGACGACGCGCTTGTCGCCCTTCTCGACCGAGCGCTGGTACTGGAAGGCGGACTCGGCGATCTCGCCGGTGAACCAGCCGTCCTCGATGCCGCGCAGGATGCCCG
Organism: Streptomyces sp. NBC_00466; assembly: GCF_041433995.1. NCBI lineage: Bacteria > Bacillati > Actinomycetota > Actinomycetes > Kitasatosporales > Streptomycetaceae > Streptomyces > Streptomyces sp. NBC_00466. Next base: position 1,516,125 of record NZ_CP107896.1, read on the forward strand.
AGGTGACCGGGCCGATCGGGTGCTGCCCGTCGGGGTGCGCCCGCAGGCCACGCTCCTTGATCTGGTCGAAGATCTTCTCCGCGTCGGCCTCGATGCGGTCCGTGAGCTGCTCGATGTACCAGGAGCCACCCAGCGGGTCCGCCACGTTGGCGACACCCGTCTCCTCCATCAGCACCTGCTGCGTCCGCAGGGCGATCTCCGCGGCCTGCTCGCTCGGCAGCGCGAGCGTCTCGTCCAGGGCGTTGGTGTGCAGGGAGTTGGTGCCGCCGAGGACCGCGGCGAGCGCCTCGACCGCGGTCCGTACGACGTTGTTGTACGGCTGCTGCGCGGTCAGCGAGACCCCGGCTGTCTGGGTGTGGAAGCGGAGCCACTGCGCCTTGTCGGTCCGCGCGCCGTAGACGTCCTTCATCCAGCGCGCCCAGATCCTGCGCGCCGCACGGAACTTGGCGATCTCCTCGAAGAAGTCGACGTGGGCGTCGAAGAAGAAGCTCAGGCCCGGTGCGAAGACGTCCACGTCCATCCCGCGCGAGAGGCCCAGCTCCACGTAGCCGAAGCCGTCCGCGAGGGTGTACGCCAGCTCCTGCGCGGCCGTCGCGCCCGCCTCGCGGATGTGGTACCCGGACACCGAGAGCGGCTTGTACGCGGGGATCGCGTCGGCGCAGTGCTCCATCAGGTCGCCGATCAGGCGCAGATGCGGCTCGGGCTGGAAGAGCCACTCCTTCTGCGCGATGTACTCCTTGAAGATGTCGGTCTGGAGGGTGCCGTTGAGCACGGCCGGGTCGACGCCCTGGCGCTCGGCTGCGACCAGGTACATGCAGAAGACCGGAACGGCCGGGCCGCTGATCGTCATCGAGGTGGTGACATCGCCGAGCGGGATGTCCTGGAAGAGGATCTCCATATCGGCGGCCGAGTCGATGGCGACCCCGCAGTGGCCGACCTCGCCGAGCGCCTTCGGCTCGTCGGAGTCGCGGCCCATCAGCGTCGGCATGTCGAAGGCGACGGAGAGGCCGCCGCCGCCGTTGGCGAGGATCGTCTTGTAGCGGTCGTTCGTCTGTCGGGCGTTGCCGAACCCGGCGAACTGCCTGATCGTCCAGGTGCGGCCGCGGTAGCCGGTGGGGTGCAGACCACGGGTGTACGGATACTCGCCGGGCCAGCCGATCCGCTCGAATCCCTCGTAGGTGTCGCCCGGCCGTGGCCCGTACACCGGGTCCACCGGGTCGCCCGACAGGGTCGAGAAATCGGCGTCCCGCTTGCGGGCCTTGTCGTACCTGGCCTGCCAGCGGCGGCGGCCTTCTTCAATGGCGTGAGCGTCCATACCCTCGAATTTACTAGGACGTCCTAGTAAATGTCGATGGCAGACCGCCCGCACACCGTGCGGGCGGTGGTGTTATGCCTTCGCGGTGACCGGGGCCGGCTCGGTGATCCGGGGCTCCAGCTCGCGGGAGATCCTGCGCTCGACGAAGAAGGCCGCGGTCGGGACCGTACCGGCCAGCAGCACCCAGATCTGCTTGGCGACCGGCCACTTCGCCTTGGAGCCGAGGTCGAAGGCGAAGATCAGGTAGACCACGTACAGCCAGCCGTGCGCGATACCGACCACACTGACGAAACCGGTCGCCCCGTTGATGTCCAGCAGGTACTTGGCGATGACGCCGAGGGTCAGCAGGACCAGCAGCACACCGGTGACATAGGCCATCACGCGATAGCGGGTCAGCACGCTTCGTTTCATGCAGTCGAGCGTATCCGGGCGCTATGGGCGATCTTCGGCGGGGTTGCCCTCCGGGCCGAGGCAGGGCTGCCCCGGGGACCGAGGCGGGGCTGCCCTTGGGCCGGGCACCCGCCGGAGCGCCCGGCAGAGCCGCGCACAGGGCCTGCACGGCCCGCAGCGGCACCCCGCGCCCCTGCCGGTCTGCCGGTCCTGGACGGCCCTACTCCTCGAAGTCGTCCGCCGCCACCCGCAGCGGCCTGAGCATCGAGAAGATCTCGCCGCACCCCTCCGCGTCGTACGCGGAGAGACCGAACTCCATCTTCATCAGATCCGCACTGGCCGCCTCGACGACCTCGCGGCCCTTGTCGGTGATGGAGGCCAGTGTGCCGCGCCCGTCGTTCGGGTTGGGGCGCTTGTCGACCAGACCCGACGTGACCAGCCGGTCGACGGTGTTCGTCACCGATGTGGGGTGCACCATCAGCCGCTCGCCGATCTTGGACATCGGCAGTTCGCCCGCCTTGGAGAAGGTGAGCAGCACCAGGGCCTCGTAGCGCGCGAACGTCAGCCCGTACGGCTTGACGACCGCGTCGACCTCAGCGAGGAGGATCTGGTGGGCGCGCATGATCGAGGTGATGGCGGCCATCGAGGGCACGGGACCCCAGCGCTGCTGCCACAGTTCGTCGGCGCGCGCGATGGGATCGAAGGGAAGGCTGAGCGGCTTCGGCACGGCACCGACCCTACCGGCCGGTCATATGACGGTCAGCCCCGTCTCGCCCTTCGGTCCGCGGACCGAAGGGCGGCTGCCGCACGGCTCCGTACGGCAGGGGGCGCGCGTCAGGGCGCCAGGTGCCGCTCGACCGTTTCGACCTTGGACGTCAGACCGTCGGTGACCCCCGGCCTGATGTCGGCCTTGAGTACGAGCGAGACCCGCGGCGCACGCGCCTCGACGGCCTGGACGGCGCGCCTGACGACATCCATCACCTCGTCCCACTCGCCCTCGATGGAGGTGAACATGGCGTCCGTACGGTTCGGCAGGCCCGACTCGCGTACGACACGGACCGCGTCGGCGACGTACTCGCCGACGTCCTCGCCCACACCCAGCGGGGAGACCGAGAAGGCGACGATCACGACGTCTCCACCACGCCCTCGCGGCGCGCGCGGGAGGCGATGACCGCGTTCTCCGCCTCGCGGCGCAGCTTGCGCTCCGCGAAGAAGCCGCCGGTGGGCAGCACCGACAGGACGAAGTAGAGGATGCCGGTCCCGGCGGACCACTTGGTGCGGTTCCAGGCGTCCGCCCAGAAGATCACGTACAGCACGAAGAGCACGCCGTGCACCATGCCCATGACCGGCACCGCGTTGAAGTCCGTGGTCCGCTTGAGGACCGAGCAGACGAGCAGCAGCAGGAAGGAGACCGCCTCGGGTGCGGAGACCAGGCGGAGGCGGCGGATGGCGGATGCGGTCTTGATGTCCACGGAGGAAACCTTCGGCAGCGGGCGGCGGGAACGGACCGTGCGCGGTGGTGATCACACACGCGCGTGATCTTGTGAAAGTGCGCACAAACTCGGAACCATTGTGGCAGCCCCGCATATCAGGGCTCTTTCAGGGTGCGTCTACGCCCCGGGAACCCTGTGCGCAGCCGCTCCGGCCCGTTACCTTCGGACCGTGGCTCAGTTCCGACTCCAAGGCAGCAAGATGCTCGCCGTCGACATGACAGGCGACGCCGTCAAAGCGAAGAACGGCTCGATGGTCGCCTACGACGGCCAGATGACCTTCAAAAAGATGTCCGGCGGCGGTGAGGGGCTCCGCGGGATGGTGACCCGGCGCCTCACCGGCGAGCAGATGAGCGTGATGGAGGTGCGCGGCAAGGGCACCTGCTACTTCGCCGACCGCGCCACCGAGATCAACCTCGTCGCCCTGCACGGCGAGAAGCTCCATGTGGAGGCGAGCAACCTCCTCTGCACCGACGCGGGGCTGCGCACCGGCACGACCTTCACCGGGCTACGGGGCGCGTCCCAGGGCAACGGCCTGTTCACCACCACCGTCGAGGGGACGGGGCAGGCCGCGGTGATGTCGCACGGCCCGGCGGTCGTCCTGCGGGTCAGTCCGCAGTACCCGCTCCTGGTCGACCCGGGGGCGTACATCGCGCACACCGGCAGCCTCCAGCAGCACTTCCAGACCGGGGTCAGCTTCCGGACCTTCATCGGCGAGGGGTCCGGCGAGTCCTTCCAGATCCGGTTCGAGGGCGAGGGGCTTGTCTATGTGCAGCCCAGCGAGCGCAGCACGATCGGGGGTGATGTCTGATGCCGTTCACCGAGATCAACTCGAAGATGGTCGAGGCCACGGTGGTGCCCGGCCAGAAGCTCTACAGCCAGCGCGGGGCGATGCTCGCGTACCGGGGCGACGTGACCTTCACCCCGAACATCCAGGGCGGTCAGGGCGGTGTGATGTCCATGATCGGACGGCGGGTGGCCAACGAGGCCACGCCGCTGATGACCGTGGAGGGCCGCGGCACGGTGATGTTCGGGCACGGCGGCCACCACATCCAGGTGATCTCGCTGGCCGGCGACACCCTCTATGTGGAGGCGGACCGGCTGCTGGCGTTCGACGGTTCGCTCCAGCAGGGCACGATGTTCATGGGTTCCCAGGGCGGGGTCATGGGGATGGTGCGCGGCCAGGTCACCGGCCAGGGGCTGTTCACCACGACGCTCAAGGGCCACGGGGCGGTGGCGGTGATGGCGCACGGCGGGGTCGTGGAGCTGCCGATCACCCCGCAGGGGCCGGTGCATGTGGACCCGCAGGCGTATGTCGCCCACCACGGGGACGTACGGAACAAGCTGTCGGCGGCGCTCGGCTGGCGGGAGATGGTGGGGCGCGGCTCGGGCGAGGCGTTCCAGCTCGAACTGTCCGGCAGCGGCGCGGTCTATGTGCAGGCATCGGAGGAGAAGCTGTGACGGGACCGGTGGTCCATGACCCGATGACGCTGCCGGCCAACGACAACGTCAACAAGTACACCTTCTGTGTGGAACTCAGCGGCAGCCAGTGGTTCCTGCAGAAGGGCAAGATGATCGCCTACTACGGGCGGATCGAGTACAACGGCTTCGGCAACGGCCGGTTCGACCACCTGCTGCGCAGCAGCTTCCACTCCCCGCTGCACGCATCGGACTGGGTGGTGGCGGAGGGCTCGGGCAAGATGCTGCTCGCTGACCGGGCCTTCGACGTGAACTCGTTCGACCTGGACGACGGCAATCTCACGGTCCGCTCCGGCAACCTGCTGGCGTTCGAGCCGTCACTCTCCCTGAAGCAGTCGATCGTGCCCGGCTTCCTGACCCTGATCGGTACGGGGAAGTTCGTGGCCGCTTCGAACGGTCCGGTCGTCTTCATGGAGCCGCCGATCCGGGTCGATCCGCAGGCCCTGGTCGGCTGGGCGGACTGCCCTTCGCCCTGCCACCACTACGACCACTCCTATCTGACGGGGGTGCTGGGCGGGATCAGGTCGTTCACCGGTCTCGGGGGCGTGTCGGGCGAGGAGCACCAGTTCGAGTTCGTGGGCGCCGGGACGGTGCTGCTCCAGTCGACCGAGGCGCTGCTGCCCGAGAAGCCGACCGGATCCGTGCCGGACGAACCGGGCATTCCCGGTGGACAGGGGCCTCGTTCCGGCCAAAACAGCTCAGGAGCGCGCTTTCCCGGCCAGGTCGGGGATCTTCAGCGCCGCTTCGGGCTGTGAGCACTAGCCTGCGGAGTGTAACGTCGAACATCTGAACCCCCGGCACAGATACCGGATCGGGATCGCCGCCCGCGATCGGGGTCACGGTGGCGCAGTGTGGCGCGCGCCGGGGGTGAGGCCTGAGTGACACCCCCCATGTTGTCCAATATTCAACTTCTTAGGTAGAATTCTCATTATGGAGACCGAGACGGCCACCCGCTGGCTGAACCAGGCGGAGCAGTGTTCCTGGCGCACCTATCTGGACGCCAACAGGCTGCTGACGTACCAGATGGAGAAGGACCTCCAGCCGTTCGGCCTGACGATGAACGACTACGAGATCCTGGTCAATCTCTCCGAGGCCGACGACCGGCGGATGCGGATGAGCGACCTCGCCGCCGCCACCCTTCAGTCGAAGAGCCGCCTGTCCCACCAGATCACCAGGATGGAGAAGGCCGGGCTGGTCCGCAGGGAGAACTGCGAGTCGGACCGGCGCGGGCTGTTCGCCGTTCTCACCGACCTCGGCGGCGAGACCATGCAGAAGGTCGCACCGCACCATGTGGCCTCGGTGCGCAGGCACTTCATCGACATGCTGACGCCCGAGGAACTGGCCGCACTGCGTGAGTCGCTGACGCCGGTCGCCGATCAGCTGCGGGGGCTGCGCAAGAGCTAGAGCCTTCCTCGGGGGCCGGACAAGGGCTGGCGCCCTTCCTCGGGGGCCGGTGCAAGGGTTGGAGCCCTTCATTCGACGCCGTTCGCGCCTCGGGCCGGATACCCGGCGACCGCGGCCCGGTCGGGCAGGCCGGCCCTGGCACCGGGCGCCGTGCAGGACAGGCCGGCCGCCACGGCTGCAAAGCGTGCCGCGTCGACCGGTTCCGCCCCGCGCTCCAGTTCGGCGAGGTAACAGCCCACGAAGCAGTCGCCCGCCCCGGTGGCGTCCTGGACCCGTACGGCGATGGCCGCTCCGGCCCGGGTGTCACCGGTCGGCGTGTGCAGCCGCCAGCCGCGGGCGCCATCGGTGAGCAGCAGATGCGTCCGGTGCGACACCGCGGCCGCGCGTGCGTCCGGGCCGAGCAGCCGCTCCGCCTGCGCCCGGCCGATGATCGCGTGCTCCGCCACCGACAGGGCCGCGTGCGCCGCCTCGGCCGACTCGCAGCCGTCCATGTCGACGACCGTGCGCAGGGCCGGAGCACCGGCCAGCAGCGGAGCGGCCCAGGGAAACCGGTAACCGTCGAGATAGAGCCACCCGCCGCCGGCCCGGGAGAGCGACCGCACCACCTCCGCCACATGGTCCTCGGTGATGTCGTCGTCCTGGCTGATCACGGACCGCTCGCCGTCCGGAGTGACGAGGATGACCGCGGTGGTGAGGTGGCCACGGCGCGAGGTCCACGCCACGTCCACGCCCTGAGCGCGGAGACCGTCGAGGAAGGCGGTGCTCAGCGGATCCGGCCCCACCACACCGGCGAACCTGGCGTCGGCCCCCATCCGCGCCGCGGCCGTCGCCGCGTTCGCACCCATCCCCCCGTCATGGCGCCGGATGCCGAGCGCCTGTACGCGGTCTCCCGGCCCCGGAAGGGCCGGAACGTTCACCGTCAGGTCGCTGTTGCCGTACCCGCAGAAGACGATCATGAAAAAGGCACCCCATTCACCGTGGAACTGCAAATCCGCTGCGCCCAGGCCAAGTGCCGCTCCAGGGAGGCGACTTGAGCCGGATTCCGGTGCGTGATCCCCGGGCCGCCCTCTCCGTACTGCGGCAGCACCGGATTTCCGCGCGAGAGCCCGGCGTCACCGGGCCGTCGACCGGACACCCGAAGTTTTCCAAGCTGACCCGTTGACCAAACGTCATGACGTTCGCATAATTTCGGCATGGCTTGGGATGACGAAGACTTGCTGGACGGCCCCGTACCGAAGTGGCATCAGATCGCCGAGCGTCTGCGATCGGCCATCTCCGACGGCGAGTTCACGGCCGGCGACGCACTGCCGTCCGAGACTCTGCTCACGCGGCGCTTCGGCATCAGCCGGACGACCGCCCGCAGCGCCCTGAACGAGCTGGAGGGCGACCAGCTGGTCAGCCGCCGGTCGGGAAAGGGCACGATCGTGCTCCCGCCCAAGGTGGAGCAGCCGCTCAACCTGCTGGCCTCGTTCTCGGACGACATGCGGGCCCGCGGCCTGGCGCCGGGCTACCGGCTGGTCTCCGTCACCGTGCTGCCGGTTCCGGCACAGGTCGCCAAGGAACTGGGGCTGTGCGAGGGCGACCAGGCGGTCTGCGTGGACCGGGTGCTGCTCGCCGACGGAGAACCGATCGCGTCCAGCCTGTCGTGGCTGTCACCCCAGATCGTCCCCCCGGCCGCCGCACCGCCCGAGGCGGCGCTGCGCGACTCCTCGCTCTACGAGTGGATCGAGCGCACCACAGGTACGCGGATCGGCTCGGGCGAGGAGTACATCGAAGGAGGGGTCGCCGACGCGCAGTTGGCGCAGCGGCTGGCCGTCACCAAGGGCGCTCCGATCCTCATCGCCCGCCGCCGCTCGCTCTCGACGTCCGCCGTCCCTCTGGAGTACGTGGTGATCACCTACCGGGCCGACAGGTACCGCTTCCGGATCGAGCTCACCCGCCCATGAACAAGACAGCGGTCTTCGTCGGAGACACGGTGTTCGACACCACGATCCGAGTGGGCGCCCTTCCCGCCGCCGACGAGAAAGTGGTGAGCGACCACCTCACCGACTCGGTGGGAGGCGTGGTGACCAACGCGGCCGTCGCGTGCTCCCTGACCGGAACCCCGACCACGCTGGTGAGTTCCGTGGGAACGGACGCGGCGGGGCGCGAGTGCGCCGCGCAGGCGGAGAGCCTCGGCCTCGACTTCCGGCCCGAGGTGTCGGCAGGCGCTTCCAGCCGGGCCGTCATCACGATCGCCGAGGACGGCGAGAAGCACCTCATCCTCATACCCGGTGCGCGTATGTACCCCTCCGAAGGCGTCTGCCGACAGCTTTCTCTCGCGCAGGCGGGGTGGCTGCACACGGCCGTCTACGACCCGGAGGCCGCGCGGGCCGTCATCTCCCGGTGTGCGGAGAGCGGTGTTCCGTGGTCGGTCGACCTGGAGCCCGCGACGTTCCCGGACGGGATCGAGACACTCGCCGACCACATCGACGGCGCCGCCGCGGTGTTCTGCAATTCTCATGCCGCGCGGGCCATCGGCCCTTCGGCGGTCCGGATCCTCTTCGAACTGGGCGCCCGCTCGGTGGTGTTCACCGAAGGCTCGCACGGCGCGCGCTGGTGCGCGCCGGGCTGTGCGGAGGTCGCCGTTCCCGTCGTACGCGACACGGCCCCGGTGGCGGACACGACAGGGGCGGGCGACTGCCTCGCCGGGTCGTTCGTCGGCATGATGCTCGACACCGGTGACCCGCTCGAATCGCTGCGCTATGCGGTGACGGCGGCCTCCCGCAGCTGCTCGGGGCTGGGCGGCCACCCGTCCTACGCCACGAGGGCCGAGGTGACGCGGCTGCGCAGGACCGCCGGCACATCTCCCGCTTCCGGCGACGCGACACCGCACCCCGCACCGGTCACGCCGTCGGTCCGGGGAGGTTCGCATGACGCTGATGAGTGAGGAGACGGAAGTCTTCGGAGCGGCCCCCGGACAACGGTGCGCCGTACTGTTCCTGGCCCATTGGCGTACACCCGGTCCCGGCGACGCGGGCCGGTCCGCACGGGCGGTCACCGAGCAGCTCGCAGTGCTCCGGGCGCAGGGCTGGCTGCTCTCGGTCGACGGCATTCTCGCCGGGCACGGCCATCGGGCGCCGGACACACCGTTCGTGGACACACCCACCATGTACGAGACGGGGTTCTCCCACGACGTCGACTTCGTCGGCATGTTCGAGGCCCCGACCACGTCGGACGCCCTCAACGGGACGCTCGCTCTCGAACGGGCGGGGTGGGCCCGTCTGTTGCGGACCGAATGGCTCATCGGGCCGAAGGAGTTCCTGCCCGTGGTCGGCCCCGCGTCCCGGCCCGAGGAGGACGACTGGGGCTTCTTCGCACTCTGGAAGTGGAACAGCGCCTGGCAGGCCGCCACCGCGCAGGAGCGGCGCGCATACGACCTGGAGTGCGACACCGCCTTCTCGTCCGACGTGCGCGACGGCGCCGCCATCGCCGGCCGGTACCGGCTCGACAGCGCGAGCCAGTGGGACCACGTCGGGGTCTGGCGGGTGCCGAGCGTGGCCATGGTGCAGACGGCGATGCGCGAACACACCCGGGTGGCGGACTTCAGGTTCACCACCTCACGCCACTACATCGGTCGTCGGACAGCGCTCGGCGACGCCTTCCGGAGGAAGTGACATGAACGACGTCGTCTGGCTGCACTACTCCCTGCCCCGCACCGCGTGGTTCGACATCGGGCCCGCGGCCCGGGCGCGGTACGAGCAGGCGTTCCAGGAACAGCGTGACGCGTCGGAACGGCTGGGCGGGAGAGGCGGCGGACGCTTCCACGTACGCGGACAGAGCGACTACTCCCAGGTGGAGATCTGGTACTTCCCCACCGCCGAGCACGCTTTCGACCACTGGTCCCGCCTGGTCGCCGCCGGATACACCAGCTGTTTCGAGTTCTCCAACCAGGTGGGGCAGGCCGATCCGGCCGACGCCCCCTTCACCTGAATCAACTGAAAGGACCCCATGAACAACCCGGTTGACAGCACCGCAGCCGAGCGAGCGCTCGGTGTCTTCCCGCCGAAGGAGTCGGCCCTGGGCTCGATCTTCGGCACCGACCGCGTCGTCATCGGTGTCGTGCACTGCCCCCCGCTCCCCGGCAGCCCCCACTACCGCGGCGAGCCGCTCGCGGACGTGATCCGGTTCGCCGTGGAGGAAGCGACGGCGTACCAGCAGGGCGGGGTGCACGGACTGATCGTGGAGAACGCCTGGGACCTGCCCTTCCCCAAGCCGGAGGACCAGGGCTTCGAGACCGCGGCGAACCTGGCGGTGATCAGCGACCATGTGCGCGAGAAGGTGGGCCTGCCGGTCGGTGTGAACGTCCTGGCGAACGGGGCGCACTGCTCGATAGCCACCGCGCAGGCCGCCCAGTCGGCCTTCGTACGCGTCAACCAGTGGGCGAACGCCTATGTGGCCAACGAGGGCTTCATGGAGGGGCTGGCCCCTTCGGCGACGCGCTACCGGGCGACGCTCAGGGCCGAACAGCTGAAGGTGTTCGCGGACGTCCACGTCAAACACGGTTCGCACTCGATCATCGCCGACCGGTCCCTGGCGGAGCAGACGGAGGACGCCGAGTTCTTCGACGCGGACGTGCTCATCGCGACCGGCGGCCGCACCGGTGACGAGGCGGCCGAGAGCGAGGTCCGGGGCATCATGGACGCCACCCGGCTGCCGGTGATCATCGGTTCGGGAATGAACGAGGACAACGCGGAGCGGCTGCTGTCGCTGTGCCACGGTGCCATCGTGGCCTCGTCGTTGAAGGAGAACGGCCGCTGGTGGGGCCGGGTCGACCGGACGAAGGTCAGGGCCTTCACCCGGCACGCCGAGAAGGCGGGCTACCAGCTTCCCTGACGGGCAGCACGATCGGCCCATGAACGGCTGGTGGACCGTACCGGGCCACCGGGCACCCCGCGCCTGCGGGCCGGGCCCACCAGCCGGGCTCCGGCGGCCGCACCGCAGCCGCCGGAAGCGGCACGGCTTGCGGGCGCGGCTTGCGGCACAGCGCGCGGGATCTCGCAGGCCGCCATGAATTTCCGTCCCGGCCGTGTCAGTCCCGGCCGTGTCAGTCCCGGCCGTCAGTCCCGGCCAGAAGCGCGCGTGCGCGGCCGGCTGCCCTGCCTGCGCGGCCCACCAGGACCCACTCACTCACCGGCAGCGCCCGGTTGCGACAGCGGAGGTATGCCCCATGCCAGCACGACATTCAGAACATGCACGACATTCAGCCGCGCTGCCGGCGCAGTCCGGCCCCCTCGGCGGGGCCCTCAGCGAAACCCTCAAGGAGCGGAACGCGGACGTATGGAACGAGGCGCTCACCATGCGGTTCGTCCGCGACGTCACCCAGGACACGGTCAGCGACGCCGTCTTCGCCCGGTACCTGCTGTTCGAGCGGGAGTTCGTGGACACCGCGGCCCGGCTCGCGGGCGCAGCAGTGCGCGAGGCACCCGGCGCCGCCGCGCTGGCCGGGCACGCCCGTACGCTGCACGCCCTGGTGACGGACCAGTACGCGTACTTCTCCCGGGCGTTGGAGACCACGGGTGTGCCGGAGGTCGGTCCGCGGGCGCAGGAGCAGGCATCGGTGCTCACCGAGCAGGTCCTGGACGCCGCCGACGCCCTCGGCTATCCGGCCATCGTGACGTGTATGTACGCGGCGGAGTCGCTGTACGAGAACTGGTGCCGCACGGCCGACCGTTCACCGTCGGCACGCACTGAGGTCGCGGACTGGGTCCACCTGCACACGGTGGAGCCCTTCACCGCTCAAGTGCGTTTCCTGGAGGCCGAGATCGACGCCCTGGAGATCCTCCCCGAGACGGCGGAGGACCTGGTCAAGGTCTTCGGCAGGGTCCTCGAGGCCGAGATCGGTTTTCACGAGGCCGCCTACGCCGAGTAGGACCCGGCCGCTCATGAACGCACATTCCTGACTGGCCGACCTGTCCTGGCCGGCGACAGCCACCGCTACTGATCGCTCGGAGAACACACGGAAGGTGGAGCGATGCCGGACGCACACGGACACAGCAACATCCTCGACAGGATCGGCATTCCGCGAAGTCTGGCGGCGGGATATCTGGCGCTGGCGTTCTTCATGATCGGGGACGGTGTCGAACAGGGCTATCTCTCCGCGTTCCTGAACGACCAGGGTTTCGCCGCCCACCGGGTCGCGCTGATGTTCACTCTCTACGGGGTGACCGCAGGCGTCTCCGCGTGGATGGCCGCCGCCCTCTCCGACGTCTTCGGACCACGCCGGCTCATGGCGGTCGGCGTCGTCGTCTGGGTGGTGTTCCACGTCCTGTTCATCACTCTGGGGGTGACGGAGCACTCCGGGGTGATGCTGCTCGTCTGCTACGGGCTGCGCGGGTTCGGGTATCCCCTGTTCGCCTACGGGTTCCTCATGTGGATCGTACGGACGGCGCGGCCGGAGAAGCTGGGCGTGGCCGTGGGCTGGTTCTGGTTCGCCTACATCGCCGGTTTCTCCACCCTGAGTCCACTGATCGCCAAGGAGAGCATCGCTCTCATCGGGCCGTTGCCGACGCTGTGGTCGGCTCTGCTGGTGATAGCCGTCGGCGCGGTGATCGCCCTCAACGTGCACGCCCCGGGCGGGGACCGCCCGGCCGCCCGGCCGGAGGAGAACCCGCTGCGCGGGCTGGTCAAGGGCGTCTCCGTGCTCTGGCAGGAGCCGAAAGTGGCCGCGGCGGGGCTGATCCGGGTCGTGAACGGTGTCTCCCAGTTCGGGTTCCCGGTCTTCCTGCCGGTCTACTTCACCAAGTCCCTCGGGTTCCCGCTCGGCGACTGGCTCACCATCTACTCCGTGATGTACATGGTGAACCTGGGGTGCAATCTGCTCGCCGGGTACTGGAGCGACAAGTACGGCGTCACCACCGTGCTCCGGTGGATGGGCTGTGTCGGCTGTGCTGTCACCACCGTGGCCTTCTACTACATACCCACCGCGACACACAGTTTCTGGCTGTCCCTGATCACCGGCAGCGCGTTCTGCGCCTGCCTGGCCGGGTTCTCCCCGATGTCCGCTCTGATGCCGCAGATCGCCCCCCGGCGTACCGGCGCCGCCATGGCCGGGCTCAACCTCGGGGCAGGTCTCGGTACGGCGGCCGGTCCTGCCCTGGTCGGCCTCTGCCTCACACCGCTGGGCGTGGCCGGCGTGATGTGGGTGTTCGGCGCCTGCTACCTGGTCGGCGCCCTGCTCACGGCGTTCCTCAGGCTCCCCGCGCAGCAGGGCTCGCCCGTACCCGCCACCGAACCGTCCACTCCCTGAACGGCAACGGTGCCGGCACCGACGGTGTACGGATCCGGCCACGGCGCGGGCACGTGATCAGCAGGGCTGCTGGGAGGAGCCCGGAGCCCCCTGGCTCCGCGCCGCGGGCAGGTCCAGTGCGAAGACGGCGCCGTCGCCGACGGTGAGCGTCCCGCCGTGCCGGTGCGCCACATCGCGGGCGATGGCCAGGCCGAGACCGGCGCCGCCCTCGTCACGGGTCCGGGCGTCGTCGAGCCGTACGAACCGCTCGAAGATCCGCTCGCGCTGCCCGGAAGGCACTCCGGGGCCGTCGTTGGCGACCTCCGCTATGAGGCGGCCGTTCCGCTCCCGTACGGACACCTCGACCCCCGAGCGGGCATGGCGCTGGGCGTTGTCCAGGAGATTGCCGATCACCCGCGCCAACTGCCCACGCGAGCCCTCCACTTCGAGACCCCCGGCGGCATGCACCGTCACCGGGACCCGGCCCGCCTGACGCCGCGACACCTCCTCGCTCACCAGCTCCCCCAGATCGATCCGCGCCGCACCGGGCCGCTCCCCCGCGTCCAGCCGGGCGAGCAGCAGCAGGTCGGCGGCCAGCTCCTGGAGCCGTACGGTGTCCGCGACCGCGCCGTCGACGTCCAGCAGCTCCGGATGCGCGGCGCCGACCTCCAGCTGGATACGGAGACTCGCGATGGGGCTGCGCAGTTCGTGCGAGGCGTCCGCGACGAACCGCCGCTGCCGGTCCACTGATTTCTCCAGCGCGGTGAGGGTCGCGTTGGTCGTACGGGCCAGCCGGGCGACCTCGTCGTGCGAACGTGGCTCCGGGACCCGCCGGGCCAGATCCTCGGACGCCGTGATCGCCGCCATCTCCCGCCGGATGCCCTCGACGGGGCGCAGGGCGCGCCGGGTCACCAGCCAGGTGACACCCGCGACGACCACCAGCAGGGCGGGCAGCCCGATGAGCATCGCACCGCGGAGCGAGCTGACGGCGCTCTCCTCGGTGGTGAGGGGGGCGCCCGCGTAGACGATCAGGGTGTCGTCGCTGCCGTTGGTCACCTCGACGGCGGCGAACCGGTAGTCGGCGGTGTCGCCGTCGACGGTCGCCGTGCCGGAGCTGAACTGGGCGTCGTCGTGCGAGACCTCACCGCGCGGCGGATCGTCGTCGTTGTGGTCGTGGTCCGCCGTGTACGCCACCGGATGCACCGCGGTGGTCGCCGTCCCCGTCACCGCGTCCAGTTCGTCACTGGCGGCGCGCAGCTTGCCGTGCTCGGTGACCACCTGCACCGGATTCTGGTCCGAGTCGGGCAGGTCCAGCTTGTGGAACGGGACGTCGAGCGCGACCTGCGACGCGACGTTCTGGGCGGCGACCTCGGCGCGCAGATCGGTCTGGCCGGTGAGGTTCGACCGCAGGACCAGCAGGAGGGAGACCCCCGCGGCGACCAGCGCCACAGCGACGACGACCGTCGCGCCCAGCGCCGCCCTGGCCCGTACGGAGCCGAATACGCGCGTCATCCGGCGACCAGCCGGTAGCCCGCGCCGCGCACGGTCTGGATGAGGTCGGCGCCCAGTTTGCGGCGCAGGGCGCTCACATAGACCTCGACGATGTTCGGGTCGCCCTCGTAGGCGAAGTCCCAGACGTGCTCCAGTATCTCCGGCTTGCCGACCACCTCGCCCTGGCGTACGACGAGTTGCTCCAGGACCGCGAACTCCTTCGCCGTGAGGGTGACTTCGGCGCCCGCGCGGTGGACGCGGCGGGTGGCGGTGTCGACCGAGAGGCTCCCCGCGGTGAGCACGGGCGACGGCCGGCCGGCGGCGCGTCTGCGGAGCAGTGCCCTGATCCTGGCGACGAGGACCACGTAGGAGAACGGCTTGGTGAGGTAGTCGTCCGCCCCGGTGTCAAGACCCTCGGCCTCGTCGTACTCGCCGTCCTTGGCGGTCAGCATCAGGATAGGGACGTCGTGGCCCGCCGCCCGGAGGGCCGCGCAGACCCGGTAGCCGTTCATCCCGGGCAGCAT
Source organism: Streptomyces sp. NBC_00466 (assembly GCF_041433995.1). NCBI lineage: Bacteria > Bacillati > Actinomycetota > Actinomycetes > Kitasatosporales > Streptomycetaceae > Streptomyces > Streptomyces sp. NBC_00466. The sequence goes on from NZ_CP107896.1 coordinate 1,531,485, forward strand.
GATGTCGAGCACGACCAGGTCGTACGGGCCCTCACTGGCCAGGTGCAGCCCTTCGAGCCCGTCGTGCGCGACATCCACGGCGTAACCCTCGGCGGTGAGTCCGCGGGCGAGGGACACCGCGAGCCTCTTCTCGTCCTCCACGATCAACAGGCGCATGGGGACAGCTTCGCAAATGGAAGCTGAAGGCATCTTCAGGCGTCTTCAGGCTGCGTTCAGCACGTCCCCGGCAGATTGGAATCCGTCCGGGGCAGTCGAGCCGGCCAAGGCACCCGCCACACTCGCCACACGGAGGAAATCCCATGAAGCGCACCTACGTCATCGCATGTGTCGCAGCGGCGGCCCTGGCGGCGGGCGGCACGGCCACCGGGGTCGCCCTCGCGGACGGCGGCGGCTCGGGCTCCTCCGCTGCTGCCTCCACGACGGCGTCCGCGCGGACCGCGAGTACGGGGTCCGGTTCGGTTTCCCCGTCTTCAGGCTCAGGCGGCGTGGTGACGGTCGACGGGGTGATCCGCTCGGCCCAGGCGTCCGAGCCCGGCACGGTCACCTCCGCCGAACTCGACCACGGCCGCTGGGAGGTCGACCTCTACGGCAAGGACCGCGTCCGGCACGAGATCCGCCTGGACCGCGAGACCGGCAAGGTCGTCTCGTCGCGCCGGGACGGCGGCGACCAGGACGACCGCAAGGGCGCCCCGGTCACCGCGGTCCGCGCCGCGGCGGCGGCCCGCGGAGCCGTCCCGGGTACGGTCACATCGGTCGAGCTGGACAACGGCCGCTGGGAGGCCGAGGTAACGGCGCACAACGGCTCCCGGCACCAGGTCTACACCGACCTGACCACCGGAAAGGTCACGTCCGCGCACCTGAACCGGCACCAGCACGACGACGCAGGCCACGACGCCGACGACTGATCCGCAGACGACTGATCCGGATCCGGCCCGGCAGGACCGGCAGGGCGGACGCGGCGGAGAGCAGGGCGGGAGCCGCCACCAGCGCGAAACAGAGCGCGAGCGGAACCCGCCCGACCAGGACGCCGACGGCGGCCGTACCCCCCGTCGACCCGGCGTTCACCGCGGTGTTGACCCAGGCACCGGCCCGGGTGCGGGCGTCCGGGGCCGCGCTCTCGTCGGCGATCAGATACGCGGTCGTCAGCGCGGGCGCCACGAAGAGACCGGCCAGGGCGGCGGCAGCGGCCAGCACCGGAAGATCCGGTGCGAGTCCGGCGCCGGCCAGGGTGAGCCCGAGGCCCGCGGCGAGCAGCGCGAGCCGCAGCCGGGCGGGTGCGCGCCAGGCGACCGCCCCGTTGACCAGTCCGCCCGCCACGCTGCCGCCGGAGAGCGCGGCCAGCACCCAGGCGACGGCGCCGGGTTGGCCGTGCTGCCCGGCGTCGGCGACCACCAGCAGATCGACCCCGCCGAGTGCCAGCCCCACCCCCGCGGCCACCACCACGGGCTGCCGGGGCCACCGGGGCCCTACGCCGGCCGGACCGGTGGCGTACGGTCCTGCCTCCGGGCCGGCCGGCCGGAGGCCGCCGGGCGGTGAACCGGCGCTCTCGCGGTGCGGGTCCGCCGCGACCGGCGACGTCACCATGGCCAGGGTTCCCGCCAGCACCAGGAGGGCGCTGACGGCGACTCCCACGGAGGGCGCGGCGCAGATCACCAGGGCGCCGACGAGCAACGGCCCGGCGACGTGGAGCAGTTCCTCCGCGACCCCGTCCAGGCTGTACGCGCTCTGCAACAGCTCCCGGCCGGGGACAAGCCGGCGCCACAGGGTCCGCATGGTCGGCCCGAGCGGTGGCGTCCCCGCACCGGCGGCCGCGGCCAGTGCCGCGATCAGCGGCGGGGACGTGCCGGGGTGCCGGGTGGCGGCGGCGAGCACCAGGAGCAGCGCCGCGTAGCAGCCCGCCATCGGGATGAGCGCCCGGCGGGGGCCGTAGCGGTCGACCAGGGCGGCCCTGGCGGGCGAGAGACAGACGCTGGTCGCCCCGAAGAGCGCCATGGCGGTGCCCGCGAGGGCGAAGGAGCCCGAGGCGTCCTTGACGGCGAGTACGAGGGAGAGGGAGACCGTTCCGTAGGAGAGACGGCCGATCAGGGCGGCGCCGAAGGTGCGGCGGGCGTGCGGGGGCCGCAGGACAGCGGCGTAGGACGGCATGGGGGTTCCTCGGAAGCGGCACGGACAGGACACCGGGTGGTCGGCCGGGTCCTACGCACGAGGGAGGAACATACGATCACGGTAGCAGGGGGCGCTTCCGGCCGCCCGGTTTCGCCGTCGCCCGGCTGCCGCCTTCGGGCGCCGCCCCGCTCGGCCCGACACCCTTGCGCCCGGCGTCAGTTCGACCAGCCGTCAGTACCGGCCGCCCCGTTCGGTCCGACGAGCCCCGCGCCCCGCTTCGGTTCGACCGGCCCGCCGCACCGGCCCGCCCCGCTCAGTCCGACGAGCCCCTGGTACCGACCGCCCCGGCTGTCCCGTCCGGCCCGGCAGCCCCCGCAGCCGCTTCCTTCACGGCGGCCCCCTCCGTCACGGCCTCCACCAGGGTGTCCGCCGCCGCGTACGGGTCCAGGCTGCCCGCGACGATCCGTTCGGCCAGTGCGTCCAGGCGGTGGTCGCCGCGCAGGTCGCCGATCCGTTCGCGCAGGGCCGTGACCGCGATCGTCTCGACCTCGTGCGCCGCGCGTGCCCTGCGGCGCTCGCCCAGGACGCCGTGCTCCTCCATCCAGGCCCGGTGCTTCTCCAGCGCCTCGACGACCTCGTCGACGCCCTCGCCGCGCGCCGCCACGGTCTTCACGATCGGCGGGCGCCAGTCGCCGGGGCCGCGTGCCTCGCCCAGGCCCAGCATGTGGTTGAGCTCGCGCGCGGTCGCGTCGGCGCCGTCCCGGTCGGCCTTGTTGACGACGTACACATCGCCGATCTCCAGGATTCCGGCCTTGGCGGCCTGGATCCCGTCGCCCATCCCGGGCGCGAGCAGCACCACCGATGTGTCGGCCTGCGAGGCGATCTCCACCTCGGACTGGCCGACGCCGACCGTCTCCACCAGCACCACGTCGCACCCGGCCGCGTCCAGCACCCGGATCGCCTGCGGGGCGGCCCAGGCGAGGCCGCCCAGATGGCCCCGGGTGGCCATCGAGCGGATGTAGACGCCCGGGTCGGACGCGTGCTCGGACATCCGGACCCGGTCGCCGAGCAGCGCGCCCCCGGAGAAGGGCGACGAGGGGTCGACGGCGAGCACACCGACCCGCTTGCCGGCCCGCCGGTACGCGGAGACCAGTGCCGAGGTGGAAGTCGACTTACCGACACCCGGTGAACCCGTCAGCCCGACGACGTACGCGCCGCCGGTCAGCGGGGCCAGCCGCGCCATCACCTCGCGCAGCTGCGGGGACGCCCCCTCCACCAGGGAGATCAGCCGGGCGACGGCCCTCGGCCTGCCCTCACGAGCCTGTCCGACCAGGGTGGGGACGTCCATGTCCACGTTCACAGCTCCGCTCAGTCCGATTCCGTATGGGGCCGGTTCCGTATCCGGGTTCCGTATCCGGGTGCCCGTCGCCGACCCGGACCGCTCCTACTTGGGTACGCGCACGATCAGGGCGTCGCCCTGCCCGCCACCGCCGCACAGGGCGGCCGCGCCGACCCCGCCGCCGCGCCGCTTCAGCTCCAGCGCGAGGTGCAGGACCACCCGGGCGCCGGACATCCCGATGGGGTGTCCGAGTGCGATGGCGCCGCCGTTCACGTTCACCTTTTCCGGCGAGACTCCGAGGTCCTTCATTGACTGGACGGCGACGGCCGCGAACGCCTCGTTGATCTCGATCAGATCGAGGTCGCCGACGCCGATGCCCTCCTTGCCCAGCGCGTGCTGGATGGCCCGGGACGGCTGGGACTGCAGGGAGTTGTCGGGGCCCGCCACATTGCCGTGCGCACCGATCTCGGCGATCCAGTCGAGCCCGAGCTCCTCCGCCTTGGCCTTGCTCATCACCACGACCGCGGCCGCGCCGTCGGAGATCTGCGACGACGTGCCGGCGGTGATCGTGCCGTCCTTGGCGAAGGCGGGGCGCAGCTTGCCGAGCGACTCCGCCGTGGTCTCGGCCCTGATGCCCTCGTCCTGCGAGAAGAGCACCGGGTCGCCCTTGCGCTGCGGGATCTCGACCGGCGTGATCTCGGCCTCGAACAGGCCGTTCTTCTGCGCGGCGGCGGCCCGCTGGTGGGAGCCGGCGGCGAAGGCGTCCTGCGGGGCGCGGTCGATGCCGAGGCGGGTGTTGTGCTTCTCGGTGGACTCACCCATAGGGATGGAATCGAAGGAGTCGGTGAGGCCGTCGTACGCCATCGAGTCGAGCATCTCGACCGCGCCGTACTTGTAGCCCGTACGGGACTTCGGCAGCAGATGCGGTGCGTTGGTCATGGACTCCTGGCCGCCGGCCACCACCACGTCGAACTCACCGGCGCGGATCAGCTGGTCGGCGAGGGCGATGGCGTCGAGCCCGGAGAGACAGACCTTGTTGATGGTCAGCGCGGGGACGTTCATGGGGATGCCCGCCTTGACGGCGGCCTGGCGTGCCGGGATCTGCCCTGCCCCGGCCTGGAGCACCTGCCCCATGATCACGTACTGCACCTGGTCTCCGCCGATGCCGGCCCGCTCCATCGCGGCCTTGATCGCGAAGGCGCCGAGGTCGGCACCGGAGAAGGACTTGAGCGAGCCGAGGAGCCGGCCCATCGGGGTCCTGGCTCCGGCGACGATCACGGAAGTGCTGCTGTTCGTTCCAGACATGAGGCGCGGCCCCTTGGATGAGAGTGAACGAGGGTTTACTTGAATGTACTGAGCGGTCCCCCGCCCGTCACCGCCCCACCCATGTGATCGCGCGCACGTTGCGTAACCATGTGTCGGCGCGCTGCACTGGGGGAATGCTGACGCGAATCGACCACATCGGGATCGCCTGCTTCGACCTCGACAGGACCGTCGAGTTCTACCGGGCGACATACGGCTTCGAGGTGTTCCACACCGAGGTCAACGAGGAGCAGGGCGTCCGGGAGGCCATGCTCAAGATCAACGGGACGTCCGACGGCGGTGCCTCCTATCTCCAGCTGCTGGAGTCCGTCCGCGAGGACTCCGCGGTGGGCAAGTGGCTGGCGAAGAACGGCGAGGGCGTCCACCACATCGCCTTCGGCACCGCGGACGTGGACGGTGACTCCCAGGATATTCGGGACAAGGGCGTCCGTGTGCTGTACGACGAGCCGCGCATCGGTTCCATGGGTTCCCGCATCACGTTCCTTCACCCGAAGGACTGCCACGGGGTCCTGACGGAGCTGGTCACGGCGGCCGCACCGCACGGAGCGGCCGCGGAAGCCGATGCGGGGGGACCCTCTGGCTCGTAAGGAGCACTGACCTCCGGATACCTGGGCCGGTAGAGTGGGCGGCTCCGGTCCGGGGCCGGATCGGGGCCTGTGACCCATGCCTCGTCGTTGATCTGACACCATTCCCCCCGGGGGCCCGTCGTCGCCGAGACGACGGTGCTCGTACGGGAAGAGTGTGTTGCGACCAGGGGACGGATGGGACCGCGCAGTGCGGGGCTACGAACGCCAGGAGAGCCACCGGGCTGAAGACGACCATCTTTCGCGGTTCGAGGCCAAGATGGACCGGCTGAAGACCGAGCGGGAGAAGGCCGTACAGCACGCCGAGGACCTCGGTTACCAGGTCGAGGTCTTGCGTGCCAAGCTCCACGAGGCGCGCCGCAGTCTGGCGTCCCGTCCTGCCTACGACCAGGCCGACATCGGTTACCAGGCCGAGCAGTTGCTGCGGAACGCGCAGGTGCAGGCCGACCAGTTGCGCACCGACGCCGAGCGCGAACTGCGCGAAGCACGCGCCCAGACGCAGCGCATCCTCCAGGAGCACGCCGAGCACCAGGCCAGGCTCCAGGCCGAGCTGCACAGCGAGGCGGTCACCCGGCGCCAGCGCCTGGACCAGGAGCTCTCCGAGCGCCGGCAGACCGTCGAGTCGCACGTCAACGAGAACGTGGCCTGGGCCGAACAGCTGCGCGCCCGGACCGAGTCCCAGGCGCGCAGGCTCATGGACGAGTCGCGCACCGAGGCCGAGCAGTCCCTGGCCGCCGCCCGCGCCGAGGCCGAGCGGCTGGTCACCGAGGCCCGCCAGCGCCTCGGCTCCGAGACCGAGTCGGCCCGCAACGAGGCCGACACCATCCTGCGCAGGGCACGCGCCGAGGCGGAGCGGCTGCTCACCGCCGCCTCCACCCAGGCGCAGGAGGCCACCACCCACGCCGAGCAGCTGCGTACGTCCACGACCGCCGAGTCCGACCAGGCCCGCCAGCAGGCAGCGGAGCTCAGCCGCGGTGCCGAGCAGCGGGTCCAGGAGGCCGAGCGCGCGCTGCGCGAGGCGCGGGCCGAGGCCGAGAAGGTCCTCACCGAGGCGAAGGACGCGGCGGCCAAGCAGCTCACCACGGCCGATTCGGTCAACGAGCAGCGCACCCGCACCGCGAAGGCCGAGATCGCCCGGCTCGTCGGTGAGGCGACCAAGGACGCCGAGGCCCTCAAGGCGGAGGCCCAGCAGGCACTTGAGGACGCCCGCGGCACCGCGGAGCGGATGGTCGCCGAGGCGAGCGACAAGGCCAGGACGGCAGCGGCCGAGGACGCAGCCGCGCAGCTGGCCAAGGCGGCCAGGACCGCCGAGGAGGTCCTGACGAAGGCCTCCGAGGACGCCAGGTCGACCACCAGGGCCGCGGCCGACGAGGCCGAGCGGATCCGCCACGAGGCGGAGGCGGAGGCCGCGCGGCTCAGCGACGAGGCCGCCGAGTCGGCCGAGCAGCTCAAGGGTGCGGCCAAGGACGACACCAAGGAGTACCGGGCCAAGACGGTCGAGCTCCAGGACGAGGCGCGCAGGCTCCGCGGCGAGGCCGAGCAGCTGCGCGCCGACGCGGTCGCCGAGGGCGAGCGCATCCGCGGTGAGGCCCGCCGGGAGGCCGTGCAGCAGATCGAGGAAGCGGCGCGGACCGCCGAGGAGCTGCTGGCCAAGGCGAAGGCCGACGCGGACGAGGTGCGCTCGGGAGCCACCGCCGAGTCGGAGCGGGTACGCGCCGAGGCCGTCGAGCGCGCCACGACGCTGCGTACCCAGGCCGAGGAGACGCTGGAGCGTACCCGTACCGAGGCCGGGCGGCTGGCCGCCGAGGCGGAGGAGCACGCCGAGGAGACCCGCACCCAGGCCGAGGAGGCCGCCGGTGTGCTGCGCGAGGAGAACGAACGCGGCATAGAGGCCCGCAGGGCCGACGCGGCCGATGAGCTGGCCCGGCTGCACGCCGAGGCCGAGGAGCGGCTGAGCGGCGCCGAGACGGCGCTTGCCGCCGCCCGCGCCGAGGCGGAGCGGCTCCGCAAGGAGACCGCCGACGAGACCGAGCGACTGCGCACCGAGGCGGCCGAGCGGGTCAGGGCGCTCCAGGCACAGGCCGAGCAGGAGGCCGAGCGGCTGCGCGACGAGGCAGCGGCTGACGCCTCGCAGGCCCGTGCCGAGGGCGAGAACATCGCCGTACGGCTGCGCAGTGAGGCCACCGCGGAGGCGGAGCGGCTCAAGTCCGAGGCGCAGGACAGCGCCGACCGGATGCGCGCCGAGGCCGCGGCGGCGGCCGAACGCGTCGGTACGGAGGCCCAGGAGGCGCTCGCCGCCGCCCAGGAGGAGGCCAACCGGCGTCGCCGGGAGGCCGAGGAGACCCTGTCGTCGGCCCGTGCCGAGGCCGAGCAGGAGCGGGTCCAGGCGCGCGGCCAGAGCGAGGAGTTGCTGGCCTCCGCGCGCAAGCGGGTGGAGGAGGCGCAGGCCGAGGCCGCCCGGCTGGTCGAGGAGGCGGACCGCAGGGCCGCCGAGCTGGTGTCGGCCGCCGAGCAGACCGCCCAGCAGGTACGGGACTCCGTCGCGGGTCTCCAGGACCAGGCCGAGCAGGAGATCACCGGGCTGCGCTCGGCGGCGGAGCACGCGGCCGAGCGGACCAGGACGGAGGCGCAGGAGGAGGCGGACCGGGTCCGTTCCGACGCGCACGCCGAGCGGGAGCGCGCGTCCGAGGACGCGAGCCGGATCCGCAGCGTCGCCCAGGAGGAGTCCGAAGCCGCCAAGTCCCTGGCCGAGCGCACCGTTTCGGAGGCGATCGCCGAGTCGGAGAAGCTGCGTTCCGACACCGCCGAGTACGCCCAGCGGATGCGGACCGAGGCCTCCGACACGGTGGCGTCGGCCGAACAGGACGCGGCCCGCGCCCGGGCCGACGCACGCGAGGACGCCAACCGCATCCGCTCGGACGCGGCGGGCCAGGCGGACGCCCTGATCGCGGAGGCTGCCGGCGAGTCGGAGCGGATGCGGGCCGAGGCGGCCGAGACCGTCGGCTCCGCCCAACAGGCCGCCGAGCGCATCAGGCTGGAGGCCGAGCGGGTCAGGGCCGATGCCGCCGCCACCGCCGAACAGCTGCGTGCCGAGGCCCAGTCGGAGTCCGACCGGATGCTGGACGAGTCCCGCGAGGTCGCGTCCAAGCGCCGTGCGGACGCGGCGGAACAGGCCGACCAGCTGATGTCGAAGGCCCAGGAGGAGGCGCTGCGCACCGCCACCGAGGCCGAGGCGCAGGCCGACACGATGGTCGGAGCGGCGCGTCAGGAGGCGGACCGGATCACCGCCGACGCGACCGTCGAGGGCAACAGCCTGGTGGAGCGGTCCCGTACGGACGCCGATGAACTGCTCGTCGGCGCACGCCGGGACGCGACCGCCATAAGGGAGCGGTCCGAGGAGCTGCGGGACCGGGTGACGGCCGAGATCGAGGAGCTGCACGAGCGGGCCCGCCGCGAGACCGCCGAGCAGCTCAAGTCTGCGGGCGAACGCGTGGACAAGCTGCTGAAGGCGGCAGCCGACCAGCAGGCCGAGGCCGAGGCGAAGGCCAAGGAGCTGGTGTCCGACGCCGAGTCGGAGGCCGCCAGTGTCCGGATCTCCGCCGTCAAACGGGCCGAGGCTCTCCTGAAGGAGGCCGAGCAGAAGAAGGCCGGTCTGATACGGGAGGCGGAGCAGCTCAAGGCGGACGCCACGGCCGAGTCGGAGCATCTCATCGAGGAAGCCACCCGCGAGCACGATGTGCTGATGCGCCGTCGGGCGGACATCCAGGCCGAAATCTCCCGTGTCCAGGACGTGCTGGAGGCGTTGGAATCCTTCGAGGCGCCGACCGGGAGCGGCAAGACCGCAGACGGCGTCAAGGCGGGTGCGGCGGCAGGCGGAACTCGTCCGAGTGGCAAGCCTTCTGATGGCTAGCCACTCAAAAGGCTGGACATTCTCCAGATCAAACGGGCATCCGCTCGATGACACGCCGCTTCGGCCCCTAGGATTCCCCCTATCACCTCACCGGTCTCATTCGACAGGAACCCCATGAGCGACACTTCCTCCCCATTCGGCTTCGAGCTCGTGCGGCGTGGTTACGACCGCGGTCAGGTGGATGACCGCATTACCAAGCTCGTCGCCGACCGTGACAGCGCTCTGGCACGGATCACCTCTCTTGAAAAGCGCATCGAGGAACTCCACCTCGAGACGCAGAACGCGCAGGCCCAGGTCAACGACGCGGAGCCGTCGTACGCGGGTCTCGGCGCGCGCGTCGAGAAGATCCTCCGGCTCGCCGAGGAGGAGGCGAAGGACCTCCGTGAGGAGGCCCGTCGCGCGTCCGAGCAGCACCGCGAGCTCGCCGAGTCGGCCGCCCAGCAGGTCCGCAACGACGCCGAGTCCTTCGCATCCGAGCGCAAGGCGAAGGCCGAGGACGAGGGCGTCCGGATCGTAGAGAAGGCCAAGAACGACGCGTCCTCGCTGCGTTCCGAGGCCCAGAAGGACGCGCAGTCCAAGCGTGAGGAGGCCGACGCGCTCTTCGAGGAGACCCGCGCCAAGGCCGCCCAGGCCGCCGCGGACTTCGAGACGAACCTGGCCAAGCGCCGCGAGCAGTCGGAGCGCGACCTGGCCTCGCGTCAGGCCAAGGCCGAGAAGCGTCTGGCCGAGATCGAGCACCGCGCCGAGCAGCTCCGTCTGGAGGCGGAGAAGCTGCGTACGGACGCCGAGCGCCGCGCCCGTCAGACGGTGGAGACGGCTCAGCGCCAGGCCGAGGACATCGTCGCCGACGCGAACGCCAAGGCCGACCGGATCCGCAGCGAATCGGAGCGCGAGCTGGCGGCGCTCACCAACCGCCGCGACTCGATCAACGCGCAGCTGACCAACGTCCGCGAGATGCTGGCCACGCTGACCGGTGCCGCGGTGGCCGCCGCCGGTGCGCCGGCCGACGAGGAGCCGGCCTCCCACGGAGTCCCGGCGCAGCAGACCCGCTGAGCCACTGAGCCGCAGATACGCTGCTTCTCCCCCGGGGCCGCGTCTCGGTGATCTCAGTACATCCGCGGTCTGCGTACCGCGGGCAAGCCCCCCGTCATTCCGGTGGCGGGGGGCTTGTCGTACGCCTAACGTGGCTGCGTGCTGCCCTCAGGATCCGCGCGGCCCGGCCGGGGGCAGGGGGAAGGCCGGGCGAATCACCAGAAACGACGAGGCGGAACGCAGTGATCGAACTCTCGGGGCTGACCAAACGCTATGGCGAGAAGACGGCGGTCGACCAGCTCACCTTCAATGTGCGACCGGGCATCGTCACCGGCTTCCTGGGGCCCAACGGCGCCGGGAAGTCCACCACGATGCGGATGGTCCTCGGCCTGGACAACCCCACGGGCGGGGACGTCCGGATCGACGGCAAGCACTACAAGGACCTCAAGGACCCGCTGCGGCACATCGGCGCGCTGCTCGACGCCAAGACCATGCACGGCGGGCGTACGGCCCACAACCATCTGCTCTGTCTCGCGCAGAGCAACGGCATCCCGGCGTCCCGGGTCGGCGAGGTGCTGGAGACCGTCGGCCTCTCGGCGGTGGCGAAGAAGCGCGCCAAGGGCTTCTCGCTCGGCATGGGGCAGCGGCTCGGCATCGCGGGGGCGCTGCTCGGGGACCCCGAGATCCTGATGTTCGACGAGCCGGTGAACGGGCTGGACCCCGAGGGCATCCACTGGATCCGCAACCTCATGAAGTCCCTTGCCGCGCAGGGCCGCACGATCTTCGTCTCCTCGCACCTGATGAGCGAGATGGCCCTCACCGCCGACCACCTGGTCGTCATCGGGCAGGGGCGGCTGATGGCCGACACCAGCATGTCCGAGTTCATCGCGGAGAACTCGCGGTCGTACGTGCGGCTGCGCTCCCCGCAGCGGGAGCAGCTCTTCGACGTGCTGCACGAGGCCGGGTACAAGCCGGTCTCGGCGGGCGACGGCACGCTCGAAGTGGACGGCACCGCCGCGGCCGACATCGGCGAACTCGCCGCCCGGCACCAGCTCGTCCTGCATGAGCTGAGTCCCCAACAGGCTTCACTCGAAGAGGCGTTCATGCAGCTCACCGCGGAATCGGTGGAGTACCACGCACACAACGGCGGCGACAGCGCTCCTCCGGTCGCACCTCAGCAGCCTGGGCAGCAGCCCGGGTGGGGCCAGAACCCGCAGCAGCCCAGGTGGGGCCAGAACCCGAAGAGGGGGGCCTGACCATGGCGGCCGCCCAGGTGATGAAGTCGGAGTGGACCAAGATCCGCTCGGTGCAGTCCACCGTCTGGACACTGGCGAGCGCGCTGGTGGTGACGGTGGCGTTCGGGGCGCTGTTCAGCGCGCTGTCGAACTCCCAGTTCAGCAACATGCCCCGCTCGGACCAGCTCACCTTCGACCCGACGTCGGTGAGTTTCGCGGGGATCGTGCTCGGTCAGCTCGCGCTGATCGTCTTCGGGGTGCTCGTGGTGTCGAACGAGTACAGCACCGGAATGATCCGGATGTCGCTGGCCGCCGTCCCGCAGCGTGGCACCTTCTACGTCTCCAAGATCGTGGTGGCCACGGTCCTGGCGTTCGTCATCGGTGTGGTGACGAGCTTCCTGACGTACTTCCTCGGCCAGGCGCTGCTCGGCGTCCACCGCTCCCACATCGGGGACCCCGGTGTGCTGCGTGCCGTGTTCGGCGCCTCGCTGTACATGACACTGATCACGATGTTCTCGATGGGCGTCGCCTCGCTGCTGCGCAGTCCCATGCTGTCGCTGGGCATCCTGATGCCGTTCTTCTTCCTGATCTCCAACATCCTGGGGAGCGTCTCCGCCACCAAGAAGGTCGGGCAGTACCTCCCCGACCAGGCAGGGAGCAAGATCACCCAGGTGGTGTCGAGCAGTGACAGCGCTCCTTACGGGCCCTGGGCCGGGCTGGGCATCATGGCCCTGTGGGTGGCGGCCGCGGTGCTCGCCGGCTATGTGCTGCTGAAGAAACGCGACGCCTGACGGCCGTTCCGGAGCCGGTGGCCGGAAACCACCGACGCTCACGACTTGGCTGGAACCGTAAAGGCCTGGTTATCCTCCTCACTCATACGGGGGTGTTCGGCCGAAAGCGGCCAGGCCCCGACGACACGAAAAACGTCGATGGGGCTGGAGAATGATCGAGGCAGTCGGCCTGACGAAGCGCTACGGCGCCAAGACGGCCGTGTACAACCTTTCCTTCCAGGTGAGGCCCGGCACGGTGACCGGCTTCCTGGGGCCCAACGGCTCCGGGAAGTCGACCACCATGCGCATGATCCTCGGCCTCGACCAGCCGACCTCAGGGCATGTCACGATCGGCGGCCACCCCTTCCGCAAGCTGCCGAACGCCCCCCGGCAGGTCGGCGCACTGCTCGACGCCAAGGCAGTGCACGGCGGCCGCAGCGCGCGCAGCCATCTGCTCTCGCTGGCACAGCTCTCCGGGATCCCGGCGTCCCGGGTCGACGAGGTGCTCGGTGTCGTCGGCCTCCAGGAGGTGGCCCGCAAGCGCTCCAAGGGGTTCTCACTCGGCATGGGGCAGCGCCTGGGCATCGCCGCCGCCCTGCTCGGCGACCCGCAGGTGCTGCTCTTCGACGAGCCGGTCAACGGCCTCGACCCGGAAGGCATCCTCTGGGTCCGCAATCTGATGAAGTCCCTTGCCGCGGAGGGCCGTACCGTCTTCGTCTCGTCGCACCTGATGAGCGAGATGGCCCTCACCGCCGACCATCTGATCGTGATCGGCCGGGGCCAGTTGCTCTCGGACATGAGCATCAAGGACTTCATCTCGCACAACTCGGCCGACTTCGCGCGGGTCCGCACCCCCGACGTGGCGCAGCGCGAGAAGCTGACGGCCGCGCTCACCGAGGCCGGCGGGCAGGTCATGCCGGAGCAGGACCTCGCGCTGCGGGTGACCGGGCTGCCGCTGGCGCGGATCAGCGACCTCGCGCACGACGCCGACGTACGGCTGTGGGAGCTCTCGCCGCACCAGGCCTCGCTGGAGGAGGCGTACATGCGGATGACACAGGGGGCGGTGGACTACCGCTCGACCGCGGACCAGCTGTCCGGCTTCGAGCAGCCCGGCCACCCGCTGCCGGTGCCGCCCGAGATGCCGCAGCAGGACTGGTACGCCCCGCCGCCGCCCGGCCAGAACCCGTACGCCACTCCCCCGGCCGCCGCGCCCGCGCCGCCCGCCGCCGGCCCCACAGCGCCGCAGGCCGCCGCCCCCGCGCCCGCTCCCGCCCCGAAGGACCTCCGATGACGACCCCCGCTTCCGCGCCGTTCCAGCCGCCGCAGCAGCAGCCGCCACTGCCGCACCAGGCTCCGTCCTATGTGTCGCCGATCCCGGTGACCGACGCGCACCTCGGGCACGCCGTCGCTTCGGAGTGGACGAAGATCAGGTCGGTCCGCTCCACGATGTGGACGCTCGGCGTGCTGATCGTGCTCATCTTCGGCATCGGCCTGCTGTCGACGGTCGCCGTCAGGTCGTCCGGTTCCACCATGAACGGCACCCCGGTGCTGAGCATGGGGTTCTTCGGCGTGCTGCTCGGCTCCATGTGCGTCATCACCCTCGGCGTGCTGACGGTGGCGTCCGAGTACGGCACCGGCATGATCCGTACGACCCTGACCGCCTGCCCGAGCCGGGCGCGGGTGCTCACGGCGAAGGCGATCGTCTTCTTCCTGCTGACGTTCGTGATCCTGCTGGTGACGACCGCGCTGGTCGCGATGTTCCAGTACGCGGTGCTCAAGGGGACCGGCGCCCGCACACCGGACGGCGCGGAGTGGATCCGTGCGACGGTGGGCGTCAGTCTCTATGTCGCCCTGCTCGGCCTGCTGGCGCTGGCTGTCGGCTCGCTGATCCGACACTCGGCCGGTGCGATCACGATCATGCTCGGGGTGCTGCTGCTCCCGCTGGTGCTGGCGCTGTTCATGTTCGCGCGGTCGCTGTCCGGCCTGCGCGAGAAGCTCTTCGAGTACTCGATCCCCAACCAGCTCAGCGCCTTCTACAGCACCTCGGTCTCCAGTGGTACGGGACCGTCCGGCTGGGACCCGCTGTGGATCCTGCTCGGGGTGACGGCGGTGGTGTTCGGGGGCGCGGTCGCCGCGCTCAGCAGCCGCGACGTCTGAGACGGCCGGCCGGACACTCAGCCGGTGGGCGAGTCAGTATTTCGGTGCGTTACGGGACCGCTGCACCCGGGAGGTGCGGCGGTCCTTGGCGTTCCAGCAGGCCTTGTGCCAGTGCCTGCGGTCGTCGACCCCGCCGTACTCGGGCCAGGCCACCACATGCGGCACCCCCGAGGGGATCTCCTGGTCGCAGCCGGGGCAGCGGTACCGCTTGCCCTGCGCACTCGCCCCGCTGACCATGCGGACCGACCACTCCTCGCCCTGCCAGGACTCGGTGGCCTGAAGACCGAAGCGGTCGGGCCCCCCACCCCCGCCGACGGACTCGCTCGGCTTCTCGCCCCCACGGGGGCGGTTGCGGCGCGGGGACACGTAACACCTCACGGGGCAGAGCGGACAGTTTCTCGCTCAGTCCAGCCTACGGGCAGCGGAACGCCACATCCGTACCGCTCACCGTGAGAACGTGAAAGCCCTGAGGCCCTGCTTACCGGAAAATCACAACAGCTTTGCGATGGGCCGTGCCTTTGGCACGTGTCAGGCGTTGTTGCCAGTAAGGGGAGAGTCGCGTCGGCGCCGCAAGGAGGCAGTAGGCGATGCGTGTTGGGGCATTTGTACTGGCAGCCCAGTTCCCGGGGCAGGGGCAGGAAGAGGCACTGCACCGCGCGGTGCAGTCGGCCGAGGTGGCCGAGGAGGCCGGGCTCGACGCGGTCTGGCTGGCCGAGCACCACTTCGTACCGTACGGCGTGTGCCCGTCGGCCGTGACGCTGGCCGCGCTGGTGCTGGGCCGCACCCGGCGGATCCAGGTCGGTACGGCGGTGAGCGTACTGCCGACCGTGCACCCGGTCGCGCTGGGCGAGCAGGCGGCGCTGCTGCACATCACATCCGGCGGGCGGTTCAGCCTCGGTGTGGGACGCGGCGGGCCCTGGGTGGACCTGGAGGTCTTCGGCGCGGGGCTCGGTGCGTACGAGAGCGGCTTCCCGGAGTCGCTGGATCTGCTGCTGCGGTGGCTGCGCGAGTCCCGGGTGTCGGCCGGCGGGGAGCGCTTCCGCTTCCGCGAAGTCCCGGTCGTACCAAGGCCGCAGGAGCTGCGGTGCGGTGAAGTGCCGGGGCCCGAGGTCATCGTGGCGTGCACCTCGCCCGCCAGCGTGCGGCTCGCCGCCGAGCGCGGGCTGCCGATGCTGCTCGGGATGCACTCGGACGACGAGGAGAAGGCCGAAATGGTCTCCCTGTGGCGAACGCACGCGCGGGCAGCGGGAGTTCCGGCCGGGAACGTGGCGGAGGCCGGGCATGTGGCGGCCGGGGTGGCGCAGATCGCGGACCGCCGGGCCGAGGCGACGGAGACTCTGGTGAAAGCGATGCCGGGCTGGCTCAAACAGGGACTTGACGCCCATGTGACCGTCGACGGCAGGCACCGTGCGATGCGGGACCCGGTCGCGTACACGGAGATGCTCTGCGGGATCCACCCGGTGGGCCCTCCCCGCCTGGCTGCCGACCGGCTCGCGGCCACGGCGGAGAGGACCGGCATCACACGGTTCGCGATGCTTGTGGAGGGTTCGGGCGATGTCGCGGCCACCGAGGACAACCTCCGGCTGATCGGAGCCGAAGTCCTCCCGAGGTTGCACTGATCCAGTGGAACCGGGCGCTGCCGCTCCGGCAGCCAAGACACCTCCAGTGGTGCGGAGCGGCAGCCCGGCGCGTCAGCAGTCCCTGAGTTCCGGAGACTGGTTCAGCAGCTGGCCCCTGATCGAGGTGAAGCGGCCGAGCCGCTCATCGACCGAGGGATCCAGCGGGAAGACCGCCACACGGTGGCAGTTCTGGAATGCCAGGCGCACCCCGAAATGCCGCTGCAGCGCTCCACGTATCGCGTCACTCGCGAGTGCGCGCAGCAGCTGACCGCGCGCCTGCTCATTGGGGGGAGGCGTCTGGTTGTCGGCGAACTCGCCGCCGTCGACCTTCAGCTGGACCGCCAGAGAGCTGATCATCTCCCATGCGTAGGGCAGGGAGGTCCGGACGCAGTCGATGAAGTCGGCTTCATCGACCTCGCCTCGCTCGGCCTGTTCGAGTAGGGCCGGTGAGACGTCGAGCGACATGGGTTCTCCTCTCGCGGCCCCGGAGTAGCCGGGGCCTTACGGGCAGGGCCGGAGAATCGCGACGCAGAGTACACGCGCGACAACCTCCTGCTTCCACGGTATGCGTGCGCAGGCCCCCGCACCAGGAGAATGGGCACACAACAGGCCAATAACGAAGAGGGTTGTTCAGGGCGAATCGCGTACCAGCGGCAATGTCGAGTAGCGTTGCCGACCATGCGTCTCGTCATCGCCCGCTGCTCCGTCGACTATGCGGGCCGCCTCACCGCCCATCTGCCGTCCGCTCCGCGCCTGATCCTGGTCAAGGCCGACGGAAGCGTCTCGATCCATGCGGACGACAGGGCGTACAAACCCCTCAACTGGATGTCTCCGCCCTGCACTCTGAAGGAGGGGACAGGGGACGACACCGGTCAGTGGACGGTCGTGAACAAGGCGGGCGAGAAGCTCATCATCACGATGGAGGAGGTCCTCCACGACTCCTCGCACGAGCTGGGGGTCGACCCGGGGCTCATCAAGGACGGCGTCGAGGCGCATCTCCAGGAACTCCTCGCCGACCGCATCGAAACCCTCGGTGAGGGCCACACCCTGATTCGGCGTGAATACATGACGGCGATCGGTCCGGTGGACATCCTCTGCCGGGACGCGGAGGGCGGGACCGTGGCGGTCGAGCTCAAGCGGCGTGGCGACATCGACGGCGTGGAGCAGCTCACCCGCTATCTGGAGCTGCTGAACCGGGATCCCCATCTGGCCCCGGTGAAGGGCGTCTTCGCGGCGCAGGAGATCAAGCCGCAGGCCCGGGTGCTGGCCACGGACCGCGGGATCGAGTGTGTGGTGCTCGACTACGACGCGATGCGGGGCATCGAGGACGACAAGCTGCGGCTCTTCTGAGGAACGGGAACAGCCGGCCCGGCCGAGACAACTGAATCTGCTGAACTTGGTGAAGCAGCTGAACCAGCCGAACGGAAGGCCCCGGTGGATGTCCGCCGGGGCCTTCCGCTGTGTGCCGTGCCGTGTCAGCCGTGCCGTGCCGACTGGGTGCCGGGTGAGCCTCAGCCTGCCGAGGGAGACGAGGCGGACGCCGAGGCGTCCCCCGGAGGCGTGGACGGACTCCCGCTGTCCACCGGCCCGCTGGAGGCCGTGGAGGGCCGCATGGCGCTCTGGGTGGTCGAGGGCGAATTGGCGGGCGGCGGGTCCTCGGTCGTGGAGTCCGACGGGCTGGGGGTCGGGCTGCCCGGGCCGCTCGGCGACGTGGACGGGCTGCTGGGCGGCGAGTGCGAGGGCTTGGCCGGCGGCGTCGACGGCTGCGTGGGCGGCTTCCCGCTGGAGTCGGACGGCTTGCCCGACGGTGACGAGGGCTTGTCGCCCGGTGTCGACGCGCCGTCCGACGGTGTGCTGCTCGCGGACGGCCGGTCGCTGCTGGTGGCGCTCGGGCCGGCGGGGGTGGAGGGGGCGGCGGTACTGCCGGTCGAGCCGTCCGAGGTGCCCGGCGTGCTCCGGGTGGGCTCGTCCGCGCTCATGCCGTCCTTGCCGCTGCCGTCGTTGACGGACTGGCCGGGCGTGTCCCCGGGCCCGGAGTCGCTGTTGCCCGTCGCTCCGAGGGTCACCACGGTGCCGAGCACTCCGGCGAGCAGCACCCCGGCTCCGGCCGCGACCAGATTGCGCCGGGCGCCTCCCAGGACCGTACGGCGCCGGGTGTGCGGAGCGGCGCTCGCCGGGGGCACCTGCTGGGTGACCAGTGTGATGTGGTCGTGGGGCGCCGGGGAGAGCGAGACGACCGCGCCCGCCGCGCCGGGGCCCACGGGCAGCGGGGCCACGTCCTCGGGCGCGGGCGGCAGCACCTCGGCCCCCTGCGGCGGGGTGTCGCCCGGGGCGCCCGGCACATAGCCGCCCAGCGATGCGGCTCCCGAGCGGTCGGCGATGAGCGCGAGCGCCCTGCGCCCCGCGACCGTACCCGCCTTGTCGGCCAGCGCACCGCGCAGCGCTATGGAGGCCTCCAGCTCGGCCAGCGCCCGGTCCGGGTTACCGGTGCAGAGCGCCAGTACGCCCAACTCATGGTGGAAATAAGCCTCTTCGGCGACCTCGCCGGAGAGCCTGGCCGCCTCCTGGCCGGTCCGCAGGGCGCGCTCCCAGGCGCTCCAGTGCAGTGCGGCAGCGAAGGCGGGAGCGGCGCTGCGGGCCAGCAGTACGGCGGCGCTGGGGTGTCCGGCCTCCGAGCCGGGCACGAGTGCGCTCATCGCCGCGAGGACGGCGTCGGCCTCGGCGGCCGCCCGCTCCGGTGCCACCGAGGGGTGCCCGGCCCACCAGGCGTAGTGCTGGGCGGTGGTCAGCGCGTGCCCGGCGGAGTCGTCGGCGTACCCGCCGGCCTCCAGCTGCTGGACGACGCCGGCGGCCAGCCGGTAGTGCGAACCGGCCGGGGAGAGCAGCCCGGACCCGGCCAGCTCCCCCATCGCCGCGTCGGCGTGGGTGTCGCCGACCAGCGCCGGCAGATGGGCCTGGTGCGGCACCTCGCCGCCGAGCGCCACGGCGAAGGCCAGCGTGGCCCGTGCCGCGTCGCTGAGCCGCTCAGCGAGCAGCTGGGCGGGTGCCGCCCCCTGGCCGAGGGTGGGCAGCGGCACCTCGGTGGCGTCGCCGGACGGGCCGGCGGCTCCGCCGGGGCCGCCCGCGACGGCGTCGTCGTCACTGGGGCCCGGGTAGGCGCCGAAGGAGTCGGGGCCGGTGCGCAGCAGGTCGCGCTGGCGCAGCAGCGCCCCCGCCTGGACGAAGCGCAGCGGCAGCCCCTCCGACTCGAACCACAGGTCGCCCGCCCAGTTGGACTCCTCCTCGGTGAGCGGCCGTTCCACGGCGCGCTCCAGGAGGTCGAGCGAGGCGCTGCGCCCGAGACCGCCGAGGAAGACCTCCTCCAGGTGGGACTCGGGGAGCGGGGCGGCCACCTCCGGGGTCGCGGCGAGCAGGAAGGCGCACTCGGGGGTGGCGTCGAGCAGCTCCTCCAGTGCGGCCCCGCCGAGCTCCAGATCGTCCAGGACGACGATCGCGCCGATCCCGTTGACCAAGGTGAGGAGCTCGGCCCTGTCGGGCCGGTGCAGGGGGGCGCGGTAGACGGCGGCGAAGAGCCCGTACAGCAGGTCGGCGGCGGTGCGGTGGTACCCGGAGAGCCTGACGACCCCGTCGGGCGCGAAACCCGAGCAGTCCCGGGCCACGGCGTCGAGCAGCGAGGTGCGCCCGGAGCCCGCCGGGCCCGTCAGACGTACGGACCGCCCGCGCGCCAGCAGCCGTACCAGCCGCTCGTGCTCCTCCTGCCGCTCAAGCAGCGGGAGTTCGGGCCCTGCTGGCCCCGGCGGCACCGGCGGGCCCGCCGCGCGCAGCAGGCCCGTACGCTCCTCGGGGCTGTACCGCTCCGGGGCGCCGGGGTGTTCGCCCGGCGGGCAGTGTTCAATCTCACTGCCGTCGACCGGGTTCACGGTGACCAGGAAGTCACCTGTGACGAGCCGCACGGTACGGGCGCGGGCGGGCGCCTGCTGCGCGAGGTCGGGTGCGAGCGGGTCCCGCGGCGGTCTGGGCGAGGCCGGACCACCGGGCCACGCCGGACGGCGGCCGGGATCCTGGCCGTACTCGTCCGGTCTGCTGTTCATCGGGTCCATAGGTGAAAGCCCCCAGCTGGCGTTGCGCGCGGTCTGCCTTCCCGGCCTCGCACACCACGCTGTCGCTTCTGGTCCGGTGCCTACCGCACATGGGTTCGTCAATCAGTAGGCGACCGAACCCTAAACCTTCGGCCAGTATCCGTCACCACTCGGGGTCCCCCGGCGCCGGGGGACGGTCCCCGCAGGACCGCAGGAGTGGTACACGGGCTCCGTCAGACGCGGGGCAGGCACTCGGCGGCGATCCCGCCCTCGATGGCCAGAATGCGGTGCAGCCGGGTCGCCACCAGGAGGCGCTGCATCTGCGGCGGCACCCCGCGCAGGACGAGCCGGCGGCCGCATCTCCCGGCGCGCCGGTGGACGCCCATGATCACCCCGAGTCCGGTGGCGTCCCACGAATCGAGTTCGGTCAGGTCGAGCACCAGATCGCCGACACCGTCGTCGACAGCCGAGTGCAGGACCGTACGGGCGTCCGCCGCGCTGCGAACGTCGAGGCGGCCCCCGACGACCAGCTCGACGTGGTCGCCCCTGATATGCATATGCGCTCCCCGGGAGTTCTCGGACTCCGTCACGTCTTTCACGTCTGTCACTGAACTGACTGCCCCGCCGGGAAAGAAGTTGCCGTCCGTAAGCGAACCGATACCGAATTCACCCAACCAGGTGATCGCAGGGCGAGCTGTGCGATTCAGTGCTTGTAGAACCCCTGCCCGCTCTTCCTGCCGATGTCACCCGCGTCGACCATTCGGCGCATCAGCTCCGGCGGAGCGAACTTCTCATCCTGGGATTCTGTGTAGATATTGCCCGTGGCGTGCAGCAGGATGTCGACGCCGGTCAGGTCCGCGGTGGCCAGCGGGCCCATCGCGTGCCCGAACCCGAGCTTGCAGGCGGTGTCGATGTCCTCGGCGGTGGCCACGCCCGACTCGTACAGCTTCGCCGCCTCGACGACGAGCGCGGAGATGAGCCGGGTGGTGACGAAGCCCGCCACATCGCGGTTGACGACGATGCAGGTCTTTCCGACGGACTCGGCGAACTCCCTTGCGGTGGCCAGGGTTTCGTCGCTCGTCTTGTAGCCGCGGACCAGCTCGCACAGCTGCATCATCGGGACGGGCGAGAAGAAGTGCGCGCCGACGACCCGCTCCGGGCGCTCCGTCACCGCCGCGATCTTGGTGATCGGGATCGCCGAGGTGTTGGAGGCGAGGACCGTGTCCTCCCGTACGAGCTTGTCGAGGGCACGGAAGATCTCGTGCTTGACCTCAAGCTTCTCGAACACCGCCTCCACGACGATGTCGGCGTCGGCGGCCGCGTCCAGATCGGTGGTCGTGGTGATCCGTGCGAGCGCGGCGTCGGCGTCGGCCGCTTCCAGCTTGCCCTTCGCGACGAACCGCGCATAGGACGCCTTGATGGCATCGGTACCGCGGGTCACGGCCGCATCGGTGACATCGCGCAGAACAACGTCCCAGCCGGCCTGGGCCGACACCTGCGCAATTCCGGAACCCATGAGTCCGGCTCCGATGACAGCGAGCTTCCTGGCCAATTGACACCCCTTCAAACGGCTTTCTGCAAACGGCTCTGGGGCGGAGGCTATAGGGAGCGGGGCGCCTTGTGGTGGCTAAGAGATGCGCGTCACGTCCCACATGGCGGACATCACACTCCGAGGCGTCATCCTCAGGCCCTTACTGCGTAGTTGAGCACTTTCTCCCCCAGGACCTCTTCCATCCCTGGTCTTGCATGGGTATCCCCGGCTTCGGCCGGGAGGGGAAACGCATCCTTGGCCCGGAGGCGCGCGGCGCCGTGACGGTGGGCACACGTGTCTTCCGCAGGGCTGGCGGCTGACCGCGCCCGGATAGGCTCGGCCGCATGGTCAATCTGACGCGCATCTACACCCGTACCGGCGACAAGGGCACCACCGCGCTCGGTGACATGAGCCGGACCGCCAAGACCGATCTGCGGATCTCCGCGTACGCCGACGCCAACGAGGCCAACGCGGCCATCGGTACCGCCGTCGCGCTCGGCGGCCTGCCGGACGAGGTGGTGAAGGTACTCGTCCGCGTCCAGAACGACCTGTTCGACGTGGGGGCCGACCTGTGCACGCCCGTGGTGGAGGACCCGAAGTATCCGCCGCTGCGGGTGGAGCAGTCGTACGTCGACAAGCTGGAGGCCGACTGCGACCGTTTCCTGGAAGACCTGGAGAAGCTGCGCAGCTTCATCCTGCCCGGCGGGACGCCCGGGGCGGCGCTGCTGCACCAGGCGTGCACGGTGGTACGCAGGGCCGAGCGGTCGACCTGGGCAGCACTGGAGGTGCACGGCGAGGTGATGAACGTGCTCACCGCGACCTATCTGAACCGGCTGTCCGACCTGCTGTTCATCCTGGCGCGCACAGCGAACAAGGAGATCGGGGATGTCTTGTGGGTGCCGGGCGGCGAGCGGTAGGCGGGCCGGGGCTGACCAACCGGCCTCCTACGTAAGCCAGTTGAGCTAAGCCACATTCACTCTCTGGCCGGGCGGTGCCGCTTCCAGCCAGGCGAGGAAGCCCGTCAGCGCGTCCTCGCTCATCGCGAGTTCGAGCCGGATGCCCTGGTGCGAACATCGCAGCACGATCGCATCAGAAAGGAGCGCCAGTTCCTCCTCGCCCTCCGGCGTACGCCGGGAGACGACTTCGATGGACTGGCGCTCCAGAGTGCGGCGCGGGCGCGGGGCGTACGAGAAGACGCGGAACCACATGATGCGGTCGCCGCTGTACCTGGCCACCCCGTACACCCAGCCTTTGCCGGACACATCCGGTTTCTCCGGAAGGTCCCAGCGCACACTGCAGTCGAAGGTGCCCCCGGAACGCTGGATCAGCCGCCGTCGCAGGCCGAAGACGAAGAGTCCCACCGCTACCAGTACGACGACCAGGCCGCACACAAGCAGAGCGAGGATCATCTACACCGACCTCCTCGCCTCATACCGTAAGGGAACTGGTTCTGCATCGCCTCAGCCGCGACCCGGTCCGGATGGTTCCGGACGGGCCGCGGCTGAGGTCAAATCTCGGTGGGAGGCGTCAGTTCCCCGTCACCGCACGCAGTCGGACGTCGGCGCGCCGCTCGGCGACGGCGTCGTCCTCAGACTTCGCGCTCTCCAGCGCACGCTCGGCGCGCTGGACATCGATCTCGTCCGCCAGCTCCGCGATCTCGGCCAGCAGCGAAAGCTTGTTGTCGGCGAACGAGAGGAAACCGCCGTGCACAGCGGCAACGACCGTCCCGCCCTCGCTCGTACGAATGGTCACCGGGCCCGATTCCAGCACACCGAGCAGCGGCTGGTGATTGGCCATGACCCCGATGTCGCCGGACGCGGTGCGCGCGACAACGAGAGTCGCCTCGCCGGACCAGACATTACGGTCCGCCGCGACCAGCTCGACGTGCAGCTCAGCAGCCAAAGGAGGCTCCTCGGGTCACCACCCGGCACTGCTGCCGGGTGTTGGGTCAAAGTCTAATGGGCGTACAGAGAGGGGCGGGACACACCCGCCCCTCTCCGGGAGTCTGATGACTCACATGGGGCAGCGACTCAGGAGACGCCGAGCTCCTTGGCGTTGGCCTTGAGGTCCTCAATGCCACCGCACATGAAGAACGCCTGCTCGGGGAAGTGGTCGTAGTCCCCGTCGCAGATCGCGTTGAACGCGGTGATCGACTCGTCGAGCGGCACGTCCGAACCGTCCACGCCGGTGAACTGCTTGGCGACGTGGGTGTTCTGCGACAGGAAGCGCTCGACACGCCGGGCACGGTGGACAGTGAGCTTGTCCTCCTCGCCCAGCTCGTCGATACCGAGGATCGCGATGATGTCCTGGAGGTCCTTGTACTTCTGAAGAACACCCTTGACGCGCAGAGCGGCGTCGTAGTGGTCCTTCGCGATGTAACGCGGGTCCAGGATGCGGGACGTCGAGTCCAGCGGGTCGACCGCCGGGTAGATGCCCTTCTCCGAGATCGGACGGGACAGCACGGTCGTCGCGTCCAGGTGGGCGAAGGTGGTCGCCGGCGCCGGGTCGGTCAGGTCGTCCGCGGGGACGTAGATCGCCTGCATCGAGGTGATCGAGTGTCCACGGGTCGAGGTGATGCGCTCCTGCAGCAGACCCATCTCGTCAGCCAGGTTCGGCTGGTAACCCACCGCGGACGGCATACGGCCGAGCAGGGTGGACACCTCGGAACCGGCCTGGGTGTAACGGAAGATGTTGTCGATGAAGAAGAGCACGTCCTGCTTCTGCACATCGCGGAAGTACTCCGCCATGGTCAGACCGGCAAGCGCGACACGGAGACGGGTGCCCGGGGGCTCGTCCATCTGACCGAAGACAAGCGCCGTCTTGTCGATGACGCCGGACTCGGCCATCTCCTCGATGAGGTCGTTGCCCTCACGGGTACGCTCACCGACGCCCGCGAACACCGACACACCGTCGTGGTTGTTGGCGACGCGGTAGATCATTTCCTGGATCAGCACGGTCTTGCCGACACCGGCACCACCGAACAGACCGATCTTTCCGCCCGTGACGTACGGGGTGAGAAGGTCGATGACCTTGATGCCGGTCTCGAACATCTTGGTCTTCGACTCGAGCTGGTCGAAGGCCGGGGCCTTGCGGTGGATCGGCCAGCGCTCGGTGATCTCCGACTCGGCCTCGGGCTGGTTCAGGATCTCACCGAGGGTGTTGAACACCTTGCCCTTGGTGATGTCACCGACCGGCACCGTGATGCCGTTGCCGGTGTCGACCACCGGGGCCTGGCGGACCAGGCCGTCGGTGGGCTGCATCGAGATCGCACGGATCACGCCGTCACCGAGGTGCTGCGCGACTTCGAGGGTCAGCGTCTTGAGCTTGCCGTCCTCGGCCGGGTCAGCGACCTCGACCTTCAGCGCGTTGTAGATCTCCGGCATCGCGTCGACGGGGAACTCCACGTCGACGACCGGGCCGATGACCCGGGCAACGCGGCCCGTGGCGGCGGCGGCCGTCGCCGCCTCGTCGATAGTCGTCGTCATTACTTGTCACTCCCCGCGGTCGCGTCGGCCAGGGCGCTTGAGCCACCGACGATCTCGCTGATTTCCTGGGTGATTTCGGCCTGGCGGGCCGCATTGGCAAGCCGGGAGAGGCTCTTGACGAGGTCCCCGGCGTTGTCGGTGGCCGACTTCATCGCACGGCGGCGGGCGGCGTGCTCGGAAGCAGCCGACTGCAGCAGCGCGTTGTAGACACGGCTCTCGACGTAACGCGGCAGCAGCGCGTCGAGAACGCCCTCCGCCGACGGTTCGAACTCGAACAGCGGAAGCGCTTCGGCCTTCTTGTCCGACTGCTCGGCGGACTCGTCCAGGCTCAGCGGCAGCAGCCGGTTCTCGACCGGCGTCTGCGTCAGCATCGACTGGAACTCGGTGAAGACGATGTGGAGCTCGTCCAGACCGCCCTCGGCCGTGTCCTGCTGGACCGCCGCGATCAGCGGCGCCGACACGCTCTTGGCATCCGCGTACGTCGGGTTGTCGGTGAACCCGCCCCACGACTCCACGACCTTGCGCTCGCGGAAGCCGTAGTAGGCGACGCCCTTGCGGCCGACGACGTAAGTGTCGACGTCCTTGCCCTCACCGCGGAGCCGCTCGGTGAGCCGCTCCGCCGCCTTGATGGCGTTGGAGGAGTACCCGCCGGCCAGACCGCGGTCGCTCGTGATGAGCAGAACTGCGGCCCGCGTCGGGTTCTCGGCCTCCGTGGTCAGCGCGTGCTTCGTGTTGGAGCCGGTCGCCACCGCGGTCACCGCACGGGTGAGCTCGGTCGCGTACGGCATCGATGCCTGCACCTTGCGCTGCGCCTTGACGATGCGCGAGGCGGCGATCATCTCCATCGCCTTGGTGATCTTCTTGGTCGCGGTGACGGATCGGATGCGACGCTTGTAGACCCGGAGCTGGGCTCCCATGAGTCAGGTCCCTTCCGTCGTCACTTGGAGACGCTGACGGCCGGCGCGTCCTCGCCGAGGAGCTTGCCGTCCGAGGTCTCGAACTGCCGCTTGAACCCGGCGATGGCATCACCGATCGCGGTCACGGTGTCGTCCGACATCTTGGCGCCCTCGCGGATGGAGGTGAGGAGCTCCTTGCGCTCGCGGCGCAGGTGGTCCAGCAGCTCTTCCTCGAAGCGGCGGATGTCCTCGACCGGTACGTCGTCCATCTTGCCGGTGGTACCGGCCCAGACGGAGACGACCTGCTCCTCGACGGGCATCGGCTGGTACTGGCCCTGCTTCAGCAGCTCCACCATCCGCTTACCGCGCTCGAGCGAGGCCTTGGAGGCCGCGTCCAGGTCGGAACCGAAGGCGGCGAACGCCTCCAGCTCGCGGTACTGGGCGAGGTCCACACGGAGTCGGCCGGACACCTGGCGCATGGCCTTGTGCTGAGCCGAACCACCGACACGGGAGACCGAGATACCGACGTTCAGCGCGGGCCGCTGGCCGGCGTTGAACAGGTCGGACTCCAGGAAGCACTGACCGTCGGTGATGGAGATGACGTTGGTCGGAATGAACGCCGACACGTCGTTCGCCTTGGTCTCGACGATCGGGAGGCCCGTCATCGAACCGGCACCCATGTCGTCGGAGAGCTTCGCGCAGCGCTCCAGCAGACGGGAGTGCAGGTAGAAGACGTCACCCGGGTAGGCCTCACGGCCCGGCGGGCGGCGCAGCAGAAGCGATACGGCGCGGTAGGCGTCGGCCTGCTTCGAGAGGTCGTCGAAGATGATCAGGACGTGCTTGCCCGCGTACATCCAGTGCTGGCCGATGGCCGAACCGGTGTACGGAGCCAGGTACTTGAAGCCGGCCGGGTCGGAAGCCGGAGCAGCGACGATCGTCGTGTACTCCAGGGCGCCCGCCTCCTCCAGCGCACCGCGCACGGACGCGATGGTGGAGCCCTTCTGGCCGATGGCGACGTAGATGCAGCGGACCTGCTTCTTCTCGTCACCGGAGCGCCAGTTGTCGCGCTGGTTGATGATCGTGTCGACGGCCAGGGCGGTCTTGCCGGTCTGGCGGTCGCCGATGATCAGCTGACGCTGGCCACGGCCGATCGGCACCATCGCGTCGACAGCCTTGTAGCCGGTCTGCATCGGCTCGTGCACCGACTTACGCACCATGACGCCGGGAGCCTGCAGCTCCAGCGCACGGCGGCCGTCGGTCGCGATCTCGCCGAGACCGTCGATCGGGTTGCCGAGCGGGTCGACAACGCGGCCGAGGTAACCCTCGCCTACACCGACCGAGAGCACCTCACCGGTGCGCTGCACCGGCTGGCCCTCCTCGATACCGCTGAACTCACCGAGTACAACAGCACCGATCTCGCGCTCTTCCAGGTTCAGCGCAAGACCGAGCGTGCCGTCCTCGAACTTCAGCAGCTCGTTCGCCATGGCCGAGGGAAGACCCTCGATCTTGGCGATACCGTCGCCGGCCACGCTGACCGTACCGACCTCCTCGCGCGAGGCCGCGTCCGGCTTGTACGACTGGACAAAGTTCTCCAGCGCATCCCGGATCTCCTCCGGCCGGATCGTGAGCTCCGCCATCTGGGTTCCCTGCTCTCCTTGTTGGGCCTGAAGTCTTTGGGGGTCTGGGGGCGGCCCCCAGGAATCTTCTGCAATTTCTGCACGGCCCAACCGGGCCGCTCTTCTTGTTCTGCAGTTGTGCCGACGGTGGTCAGCCGGCGAGCCGCCGGGACGCCTCGTCGAGGCGTTCGGCGATGGTGCCGTCGATGACCTCGTCGCCGACCCGCACCGAGATCCCGCCGAGGACCTCGGGGTCCACGTCCAGGTTCAGGTGCATCTGGCGGCCGTAAAGCTTCGCCAGCGCGGCGCCGAGACGCTGCTTCTGCCCGTCGGTGAGCGGCACCGCCGATGTGACAACGGCGACGACACGGTCCCGGCGTGCGGCAGCGAGCTTGGACAGGGTCTGCAGACCCGTTTCCAGGCTACGTCCCCTGGGGTGTGTCACGAGACGCACGACCAGGCGCTCGGTCACCGGGTTGGCCCGGCCTCCGAGCAGGCTGCGCAGCAGCTCCGTCTTGGCAGCGGCTGTCGCCGCACGGTCGGTGAGCGCGGAGCGCAGTGCGGTGCTCGACTCGACGGTCCGTCCGAACCGGAACAGTTCGTCCTCGACGTCGTCCAGTGCACCGGACTGCTGGGCCGCGGCCAGATCGGCGGTGGCTGCGAGCTCCTCCAGCGAATCGACCAGGTCGCGCGAACGCGACCAGCGGGAACGGACCATACCGGCGACCAGGTCGGCGGCGGGGCCGTCCACCTGTCCGGCCAGCAGCCGTCCCACCAGCTCGGCCTTGGCCTCGCCCTCCTGCGCCGGCTCGGTGAGGACCCGGCGCAGGGTCACCTCGCGGTCGAGCAGCACGGTGACCTGTGCCAGCTGGTCCGCGAGCTGCGCGGCGTCGACCGACGGGGTGTCGGTCAGCGCCTCGAGACGCTCACGTGCAGCGGCCAGCGCCTCGCGGCTCGCACCGTTCATCGTCCGGCCTCGGCCTTCGAAGCGCTGCCCTCGAGGTCGTCGAGGAAGCGGTCGACCGTACGGCTCTGCCGGGCGTGGTCCTCAAGGGACTCGCCGACAAGCTTTCCGGCCAGCTCGGTCGCGAGCTTGCCCACGTCCTGACGGAGCGCGGCGGCCGTGGCCTTGCGGTCCGTCTCGATCTGGGCGTGACCCGCGGCGACGATCTCCTCGCGCTGCCGCTGGCCTTCCGCCCGCATCTCCTCGATGATCGTGGCGCCCTGCTCGGTCGCTTCCTGGCGGAGGCGCGCGGCCTCGTGCCTGGCTTCGGCGAGCTGGGCCTTGTACTGCTCAAGCGTCTGGGTCGCCTCGGCCTGAGCCTCGGCCGCCCGCTCCAGACCGCCCTCGATCGCGTCCTGCCGCTCGTTCAGAGTCTTCTGGATGTTCGGCAGAAGCTTCTTTCCGAGGAAGCCGAAGACGATGAAGAAGCAGAGCAGGCCGACAATCAGTTCCGCCGTATCGGGGATGAGCGGGTTCTCGGAGCCCCCCTCCGCCAGGAAGAGCATCATGTCTGAACCTTTCGTCGAATGTGGCTACCGGTCTGCTTCAGATCAGCTGCTGAAGACAAAGGGAACGACCAGACCGAGCAGCGCGAGCACCTCACAGAGGGCGAAGCCCAGGAACATGTTGGTGCGGATGATCGGCATGGCCTCGGGCTGGCGGGCCATGGCCTCGATGGAGTGGCCGAAGACGACGCCGATGCCGATGCCGGGGCCGATCGCGGCGAGACCATAGGCGATGGCGCCCATGCGGCCGGGGACGGTGGAAGCGGCGAGGTTAACAAGGTCGGCAGACATTTTCCGGTCTTCCTATGTGATGCGGACCGTTGGGAGGATTCCCAGCGGAAGGGCTGTGGGACGGGCAGACGGGTCAGTGACCCTCTTCGAGCGCTCCGCCGATGTAGATGGAGGCGAGCAGCGTGAAGATGTAGGCCTGAAGGAACTGGATCAGCACCTCAAGGGCGGTCATGGCGAGCGCCAGCAGGAACGAGCCGCCCGCGACGGCCGACAGGAGCGACGGCGTCAGCAGGTACCAGCTGGCCACACTGAACATGACGATCAGCATGTGTCCGGCGAACATGTTGGCCCACAGCCGCACCGCGAGGGTGAACGGCTGCAGAATGACCTTCTGCAGGAACTCCAGGACCACGATGAGCGGCGCGATGGGCTTGGGAAGCCCTTCGAGCCACACCAGGTTCTTGATGCCGCCGGCGAAACCGTGCTTCTTGAACGTCAGGAACATGTAGGTGACCCACACCAGGAGCGCGAGCACCACCGGGTACGCGAAGCGCGCCGTGGAGGGGAACTGCGCCAGCGGGATGACCGACATCAGGTTCATGATCCACACGAAGAAGAAGATCGACGTGAGGAAGGGGACGTACTTGTCGCCCTTCTTGCCGATCACTTCCCGCGCGATGCTACGGGCCACGAAGGTGTAGCCGATCTCGCCGACCAACTGCAGCTTCCCGGGCACAAGCTTCGGCTTGTTGAACGCGGCCCAGAAGAAGCCGACAACGAGCAGCATGCAGATGATCGCGAGGAGCATCGGCTTGGTGAAGTCGAAGCTTCCGATGCTGAAGATCGGCTTGAAGTCGAACGAGTGGAGGCCCGGCGCCGGGAACGCGCAGTCCGCATTGATGTGGCACCCGCTTTCAGCGAGCAGCGTTTGGGCACTCACCCGTGACTCCTTCGTCGTGACGCATAAGTAACGGCAACCTTGTGTGTCAGCGCGGCTGCTGGAGCCGCTTTTCGGCACTGGGGACGTGGTGGTGTGGCGGTGCCTCCGCGGTCCGCTGGAAGCATCCACCGAGGACCGGGCATCCCGGGTTCCGCGCCGTGTTCACAGCTGCCGGGCCGAGTACGCCGCCGGTCGTGAGGGCTGCGTCCTCCTCCGCTCATCAAGCGGGAGGGGCCTTCACTGGAAGCGATTCCGGACGATAGCAGACCGGGACGAACTCCCTTTAGGCCCCCCCTACACATGCTCAGGACTCCGTCTTCGCCAGGTCCGCCGTCCCCTTGGCGGGAACGGAAGGCTCGGGGTCCACATAGAGCATGCGGCTGGTGAGACTGTGACGAACCTGGCCTCCCACCCATGCCAGTGCGGTGACCAGCAGAGTGAGGGCGAACGCGCGGCCGTTGAACAGTGTCGTGTGACCGAAGGCGATGACGAAGACACCGATGAGCAGGATCTGCACGGCGTAGACCAGCAGTCCGGCCGTCATCGCCACCTGGGGCTTGTCCCGGGTGATGCGCATCAGGGCGGCGAAACCGGCGACGAAGAAGACACCGACGACGGCCAGTGCCACCACTCCGCCGATCAGGCCCTTCTCGCCTGCGACGAGGGCACTGACAACGGTGGCGACAATACCGACAGGGGCAGCGATGATCGTCGAGCCCCGGAGGATCCGGGCGTCGTTGGACGGCATGCGAACAGCTCCAGAAGGAGTTGGGGGTGGATATGCATGTGGTGACTGACGGCGACTCGTCGATGGTCTTACGTCGATCAGAGGTTAGCGCCGGGAGATGCGCCGGAAGACAGCTGCGGCTCGGTCCAAAAGGCCTTCTTACCAAGGCCTTTCAGTGCTCCAACCGGTGGTAGTGAACGCTATCACAAACTATTTGATGAGGTCTTTACCATGGAAGTGTGCTGCCCGTCACACATGAGAGTTAACCCGCGCGTGTGTGCATGCGGGCCGCTGGTTTGCCTGATATTGGGGGCTGTTGAGCGAAATACTCAACGCCACGTTCCGGCCTCGCGCCGATCGGGAAGCCCGGATCGGGGACCAATTGCGGTCGCCCCGTTGACGCCTGCGGGAATCGGTTCGCTTCCGTTCACATCGATATCCGGGGCGGGATCTTCCATTTCAAGTGAATTGCCCGACTCGTCGCATTTCGCTGCGCCGACTGTCTCCGGTTCCGTTTCGGCGGCCGCGCGACGGCGCCCGCGGTAACGGGGCGGGACGAACCCCTGGGCCCACTTCGGAGCGCGCGGGGTGAAGCGCGGCATGAGCAGCAGTGCGAGACCGACCGCGCTCAGCACGACGACCGCCAGCAGGATCCAGGTGGACGAGGAGCGCACCGAGTAGGCGAGGGCGCCGAAGGCGAACAGCGCCGACCAGAAGTACATGATCAGCACCGCCCTGCTGTGCGAGTGGCCGATCTCCAGGAGCCGGTGGTGGAGGTGGCCGCGGTCGGCGGCGAACGGCGACTGTCCGTTCCAGGTACGCCGGACGATCGCGAGCACCAGGTCCGCGAAGGGGACCGCGATGATCGTCAGCGGCATCAGGAGCGGGATGAAGACCGGCAGCATCGCGTGAGTGGCCTCACGTCCGCCACCGAGGTTGAGGCTCATCGCGTCCGGGTCGACCTGGCCGGTGACCGAGATGGCACCGGCGGCCAGCACCAGGCCGATCATCATCGATCCCGAGTCGCCCATGAAGATCCGGGCCGGATGCATGTTGTGGGGCAGGAAGCCCAGACACATCCCCATCAGTACGGCGGCGAAGAGGGTCGCCGGGGCTGCCGCCTCGATTCCGTACCCGTACCAGATCCGGTACGCGTACATGAAGAAGGCAGCCGCCGCGATGCAGACCATGCCGGCCGCGAGACCGTCCAGGCCGTCCACGAAGTTCACGGCGTTGATGGTGATCACCACCAGTGCGACGGTCAGCAGCGTGCCCTGCCACTGGGTGAGCGAGACGGTGCCGACGCCCGGGATGGGCAGCCACAGGATCGTCAGACCCTGCATGACCATCACGCCTGCCGCGATCATCTGGCCGCCGAGCTTGATCAGGGCGTCGATCTCGAACTTGTCGTCCAGGACGCCGATGATCCAAATCAGTCCGGCGCCGGAGAGCAGCGCGCGCGGTTCGTTCGACAGCGTGAAGACGTTGCCGAGGTTCTGCAGATGGGCCGCTACCAGCAGCCCGGCGCAGAGGCCGCCGAACATGGCGATGCCGCCGAGCCGCGGCGTCGGTTCTCGGTGCACATCACGGGCCCGGATCTCCGGCATCGCCCCGGCCATGATGGCGAACTTCCGCACCGGCCCGGTCAGGAGATACGTCACCGCGGCCGTGACGCAGAGCGTCAGCAGGTATTCACGCACGGGCTGCCCCACAGATATCGCTGGCCATCTCAGCCCCACACCTTAGCTTCGGCCTGCATAAGGTTGAGGACACACGGGTAGCTCCGATGGTTGCACGAGTACCGCTCTAGCCCGAATTCGACGGAAACCTCCTGGCGAGTTCGCGGACTTCTTCACGGGTCCCCCGCTCTTCGCGCAGTGCGGCCGAGAAGAGCCCGGCGATCTCCGCCATCTCCGGCGCCGCCATGCCCTGGGTGGTGACGGCGGCGGTGCCCAGGCGGATGCCCCGCTCGTCACCGTAGGGCAGCGCACAGGTGTCCAGGACCATCCCGGCCGCCGCCAGCAGGGCCCGGGCTGCCCCGCCGCCGGTGCCCAGCGGCCCCGGGTCCGCGGTGATCAGGTGGGTGTCGGTCCCTCCGGTGGTGATCGCGAAACCCTCGGCTGCCAGCCCGGCGGCGAGCACCCGGGCGTTCTCCACCACCTGGTGCGCGTACGCCGCGAACGCCGGGGCCGCGGCCTCGCCGAAGGCGACCGCCTTGGCCGCGATCGTGTGCATCTGGGCGCCGCCCTGGGTGAAGGGGAAGACGGCCCGGTCGATCCGGTCGGCCAGCTCGTCCCCGCAGAGGACGAGACCGCCGCGCGGACCGCGCAGCACCTTGTGGGTGGTGGCGCAGACCACATCGGCGTACGGCACGGGGCTGGGCGCCGCTCCCCCGGCGATCAGGCCCATCGGATGGGCGGCGTCCGCGATGAGATAGGCGCCCGCCTCGTCGGCGATCTCCCGGAAGGCCGCGTAGTCGGGGTGGCGTGGGTACGAGATGGAGCCGCAGACGATCGCCCGGGGCCGGTGCTGCCGCGCCAGTGTCCGTACCTGGTCGTAGTCGATGAGCCCGCTCTCCGCGTCCACGCCGTACCCGACGAAGTCGAACCAGCGGCCGGAGAAGTTGGCGGGCGAACCGTGGGTGAGATGGCCGCCGTGCGGGAGGCCCATGGCCAGCACGGTGTCACCGGGGCGCAGAAGGGCCGCGTACGCCGCCAGGACGGCCGAGGAGCCGGAGTGCGGCTGGACGTTCGCGTGGGCGGCCCCGAAGAGCGCTGTGGCCCGCTCGCAGGCGATCCGCTCGGCGAGATCGGCCAGCTCGCAGCCGCCGTGGTAGCGGGCGCCGGGGTAGCCCTCGGCGTACTTGTTGGCGAGCGAGGAGCCGAGCGCTGCCAGCACGGCGGGCGAGGTGAAGTTCTCGGCTGCGATCAGCTGGAGCGAGGTGGCCTGCCGCTCGTCCTCACCGAGGAGCACATCGGCCATCTCGGGGTCCTGCCTGCGCAGCGCCTCGAAGCCGGCGGGGTGGGTGCCCGCGGGGTGGGGTGCAGGGGTGGTGACCGGCATCGTGGGCTCCTCGGCGTCCCGTCCAATGTAGGACGGGCCGCGCGGGGGCGCCTGCCGGTGTTCTGCCGTACGGCGGACGGCTCCGCCGCGGCGCGCGCTCAGTGCGGCGCCGCGACCCCCGTGAGCGCCGTGACCACCGGGTCCAGCGCCTGGTTGATCTCGTCACCGATCGAGCGGAAGAACGTGATCGGCGCCCCGTACGGGTCGTTCACCTCGTCCGCCTCGACGGTCGGCGCCAGCAGCCACCCCCGCAGCGCGGCAGCGGCCCGGACCAGCGCCCGCGCCCGCTCCACCACGCCCTCGTCGAGCGGGTCCGGCAGCGTCGCCGGGTCTATGGCCCGCACCAGCCGGGTGAACTCCTTCAGCGTGAAGGTCCGCAGCCCCGCCGAGTGACCCATCGAGATGACTTGTGCCCGGTGGTCGCGGGTCGCGGTGAGGACCAGATCGGCGCGGATCACGTGGTCGTCCAGCAGTTCGCGGCCGAGGAAGCCCCCGGCGTCCGCGCCGTAGTCCGCGAGCACGGTCGCCGCGTTGGCCTCCATCGGGGCGCCCTCGTGGCCCCAGGTGCCGGCGGACTCCACGATCAGGCCGTCGGCGAGCCCGGTGCCCAGGCGGTCCGACAGGGCATGGCGGGTCAGCCGCTCGGTGATCGGCGAGCGGCAGACGTTGCCGGTACTGACGTGGAGGATCCTGAACGTGCCGCCGGAGGCGGACGCGCCTATGCCACGCCCCTCAGGGGCTGTCAATTGGCCACCTCAAGGTCAGGTACCACCTTGCGCAGTTCCTCGGCGGAGAGCGCGCCCGCACGGAGCAGGACGGGGACCGTGCCGGTGACGTCGACGATGGACGACGGGATGTTGCCGGGGGTGGGGCCGCCGTCCAGGTAGACGGAGACGGAGTCGCCGAGCATCTCCTGGGCCGCGTCGCAGTCCTCCGGCGCCGGGTGGCCGGTCAGGTTGGCACTGGAGACGGCCATCGGGCCGACCTCCGTGAGCAGCTCGATGGCGACCGGGTGCAGCGGCATCCGTACGGCGACGGTCCCGCGGGTGTCCCCGAGGTCCCACTGCAGCGACGGCTGGTGCTTGGCGACGAGCGTCAGCGCGCCCGGCCAGAACGCGTCGACCAGCTCCCAGGCCTGCTCGGAGAAGTCCGTGACCAGGCCGTGCAGGGTGTTCGGGGAGCCGATGAGGACAGGGCTGGGCATATTGCGGCCGCGCCCCTTGGCGTCCAGCAGATCGGCGACGCCCTCGGAGCTGAAGGCGTCCGCGCCGATGCCGTACACGGTGTCCGTCGGAAGTACGACGAGCTCGCCCCGGCGGACGGCGGACGCGGCTTCACGCAGACCGGTGGTGCGGTCGGTCGCATCGTTGGTGTCGTATCGCCGTGCCATTTAGCGAGCCTCCCTGAGCAAAGCCTGAGCCTGAGAAATCTGGTGCGGAACCGGTCCTGCGATGGTCACGGCAGGGCCTTGCGGGCCGTGGCGAACCGGGGCCGGTTGTTCAGGTCGGGGTGGTCGGCCGCGTCGGCCCAGCCCCGTTCCTCGGTGAAGATCCACGGGACCTGGCCGCCCTGGGTGTCGGCGTGCTCGATGACGACGACGCCGCCGGGCACGAGGAGACGGTGGGCGGTGCGCTCGATACCGCGGATCGTGTCGAGGCCGTCCTCGCCGGAGAAGAGGGCCATCTCCGGGTCGTGGTCACGGGCCTCTGGTGCGACGTACTCCCACTCGGTGAGCGGGATGTACGGCGGGTTGGAGATGACCAGGTCGACCTGGCCGTCGAGTTCGGGCAGGGCGCTGAAGGCGTCGCCCTGGTGGACGGTGACCCTGGACCCCTCGGCGTTCCTGCGGGTCCAGCGCAGCGCGTCGTCGGACAGCTCCACGGCGTGCACGCGCGAGCGCGGCACCTCCTGGGCCATGGCCAGCGCGATGGCGCCGGAGCCCGTGCAGAGGTCGACGATCAGCGGTTCCACGACGTCCATC
Organism: Streptomyces sp. NBC_00466; assembly: GCF_041433995.1. Classification (NCBI taxonomy): domain Bacteria; kingdom Bacillati; phylum Actinomycetota; class Actinomycetes; order Kitasatosporales; family Streptomycetaceae; genus Streptomyces; species Streptomyces sp. NBC_00466. Next base: position 1,567,618 of record NZ_CP107896.1, read on the forward strand.
GCGCGTACGGCGTCTATGGCCCAGCCGACGACCGACTCGGTCTCCGGGCGGGGCACGAACACCCCCGGTCCGACCTGGAGTTCCAGATAGCGGAAGAAGGCACGCCCTGTGATGTGCTGGAGCGGTTCGCGGGCCTCGCGGCGGGCGATGGTCTCCCAGTAGCGGGCGTCGAAGTCCGCGTCCTTGACGTTGTGGAGCTCGCCCCGCTTGACACCGTGCACAAAGGCGGCGAGCTCCTCCGCGTCGAAGCGCGGGGAGGGCACGCCGGCGTCGGCCAGCCGCTGGGTGGCCTGGGCCACCTCGGCAAGCAGCAGGTTCATGCGGTTCTCCAGTACGGGCCGGCTACTACTGGGCGGCGGCGAGCTTGGCCGCGGAGTCCGCGTCCACACACGCCTGGATCACTGCGTCCAGGTCGCCGTCGAGCACCTGGTCCAAGTTGTACGCCTTGAAGCCGACGCGGTGGTCGGAGATCCGGTTTTCGGGGAAGTTGTACGTCCGGATCTTCTCGGACCTGTCGACGGTACGGACCTGGCTGCGGCGCACGTCGGACGCTTCCTGCTCGGCGGCCTCCTGCGCGGCGGCGAGCAGCCGGGAACGCAGGATACGCATGGCCTGCTCCTTGTTCTGGAGCTGGCTCTTCTCGTTCTGGCAGGAGGCGACGACACCGGTCGGCAGGTGGGTGATGCGCACCGCGGAGTCGGTGGTGTTGACCGACTGCCCGCCGGGGCCCGACGAGCGGTAGACGTCGATCCGGAGGTCGTTGGAGTGGATCTCGACATCGACCTCCTCGGCCTCGGGCGTGACGAGCACACCGGCGGCCGAGGTGTGGATGCGGCCCTGCGACTCGGTGGAGGGCACGCGCTGCACCCGGTGCACACCGCCCTCGTACTTCAGCCGCGCCCAGACGCCCTGGCCGGGCTCGGTCGCGCCGTTGCCGCCCTTGGTCTTCACCGCGACCTGGACGTCCTTGTAGCCGCCCAGCTCGGACTCGGTGGCGTCGATGATCTCGGTCTTCCAGCCGACGCGTTCCGCGTAGCGCAGATACATCCGCAGCAGGTCGCCCGCGAACAGCGCGGACTCGTCACCGCCCGCGCCCGCCTTGACCTCGAGGAGCACGTCCTTGTCGTCGCTGGGGTCGCGCGGCACCAGGAGCAGCCGGAGCTTCTCGGTCAGCGCGTCGAGCTGCTTGTCGAGCACCTTGACCTCGGCTGCGAACTCCGGGTCGTCGTAGGAGAGTTCACGCGCCGTCTCGATGTCCTCCCCGGTCTGCTTCCAGGAACGGTACGTGGAGACGATCGGGGTCAGCTCGGCGTAGCGCTTGTTGAGCCTGCGCGCGTTGGCCTGGTCGGCGTGGACCGACGGGTCGGCGAGCTGTTCCTCAAGACCGGCGTGCTCGCCGATCAGTTCCTCGACCGCCTCGAACATCGGGGGTTTCCTGCTTTCGTACGTCAAGAAGGGCGCTTCCAGGACGGCAAAAGCGCCGGTCCGGGCGCTCCGGGAAGGAGCGTCCGTGGACCGGCGCAGTAGCTCGCTACTTGGCGGCGGAGTCCGCGGCCTTCTTGCCGAAGCGGGCCTCGAAGCGGGCCACACGGCCACCGGTGTCGAGGATCTTCTGCTTGCCCGTGTAGAACGGGTGGCACTCGGAGCAGACCTCGGCACGGATGGTGCCCTCGGCGAGGGTGCTGTAAGTGGTGAACGAGGCACCGCAGGTGCAGCTGACCTGGGTCTCGTGGTACTCGGGGTGGATGTCGCGCTTCAAGGTGACTCCTAGTTTCGGGAGGGCGCCGGGTCGTGCGGGCGGAATTGTCCGTACGTGAACCGGGGCCAGCGGACCAGTCTGCCAGGAGTGGCCCGCCCGTCAAAATTTCGGACAGTCGGTGAACCCGGGGTGGACCGGATCTATTCCGCCCGCCGCCGCGTCACCCGGCCCGCCCGGCTGCTCACGAGCCCGTGACGACCTTGCCCGCCTCGCCCTTGTCGCCCGCGGAGCCCTTGGTCGCGGAGGCCGGAATCGGCTTGTCGTGCTTCAGCGCGGCCCACACCTGCTGGGACTCGGCCTCCAGCGGGATGACGCGGTTGGGGTCCGCCGGGTCGTACTCGACCGGCATCGTCACCATCTTCGTGGAGCCCGCACCGATGCCCTTGAGGCCGTCGGCGAAGGACGCCAGGCTCTTCACGGAGTTGATGTCGGAGTCGGTGGTGACGGTCTTGGTCGCGGTGTCCGCGAGGCTGTAGAGCTTGTCGGGGCTGCTGAAGATCCCGACGTGCTTGACCTGGGTGATGAGCGCCTTGATGAAGGCCTGCTGAAGCTGTATTCGCCCGAGGTCGCTGCCGTCGCCGACGCCGTGCCTGGTCCGTACGAGACCGAGCGCGTCCTGCCCGTTGAGGGTGTGGGACCCCGCCGACAGGTGCAGATGGCTCTTGTCGTCGTTGATCGCCTTGCTGGTGGTGACCGGTACGCCGCCCAGGTCGTCGATCAGCTTCTGGAAGCCGGCGAAGTCGACCTCCAGATAGTGGTCCATCCGGATCCCGGACATCTTCTCCACGGTCTTCACCGCGCAGGCCGGGCCGCCGCTCTCGTACGCCGTGTTGAACATCGCCTGCTTGGCTCCCGGGGCGTCCGCGCCCTTGGAGGTGGTGCAGTCGGGGCGGTCGACCAGGGTGTCGCGCGGTATCGAGACCACGCTGGCCTTCTTGTGGCCCTTGTACACGTGGACGACCATCGCGGTGTCCGAGCGCGCGCCGCCCTCGTCCTTGCCGTACTTGGAGTTGGCGCCGGCCCGTGAGTCGGAGCCGAGCACCAGGATGTCCATCGAACCGTTGTCGACGTTGTGCGGGCGGTCGGCACCGAGCTGGGCGTTGATGTCGACGCTCTTGAGGTTGCCGTCGAGCTTGAAGTAGAGGAAGCCGAGGCCACCGCCGCCGAGCACGACCACTCCGGCCGCGACCCATGCCGTGATCACCAGCGCCTTACGGCGCGACGAGGTCCCCTTGCGGCGTTTGCCGCTGCCCCGTATTCGGCTGCCCTTCTGCGGGTCGCCCATGTCCCCTCCAGCTCTCTCGGTGGTCCCGCTACCCCCTGTCCCGAAGTTCAGGCGCGGTCTGTCATCACTTGTGAGACGACGTTTCTCGCGAAAGAGTTGCACAACGCGCTGTGACCCCTGCACGGCCCCGGCGTCACGGACGGTAGCCGGGTTCTCGGCGTAAAAGCGGCCCTCACCTGGGGTTTTCTCTCCGGTGCGGCAGGCTGTCGTGAGCCGGTGCGGGGCGTGCGCTGTGGCGAAGATCTCTGCGGGCCGGGAAGCGGTGCGACAGGCGGGTGAGCAGCACGTGAGCGGTATGTGGAGGCCGCGCGTGGAGACCGTGCGTGAAGACCTGGCGTGCGGGCGGACGGGGCGCCTCACGCGACTGGCCCGCCGCGTCACTTCCGTGACGTGGCGGGCCAGTTGACGTTCCGTGACGGAAGGTCAGTCGTTGCCGTTGCCGGACGAGGGTGTCGTCTTGGCGATCTGCATCAGGAACTCGGCGTTCGACTTGGTCTTCTTCATCTTGTCCAGCAGCAGCTCGATCGCCTGCTGCGAGTCGAGCGCGTGGAGCACCCGGCGCAGCTTCCAGACGATGGCGAGCTCCTCCGCGTTGAGGAGGATCTCTTCCTTACGCGTACCGGACGGGTCGACGTCCACAGCGGGGAAGATGCGCTTGTCGGCGAGCTTCCGGTCGAGCTTGAGCTCCATGTTGCCGGTGCCCTTGAACTCCTCGAAGATCACCTCGTCCATGCGCGAGCCGGTCTCCACCAGCGCGGTGGCGAGGATGGTCAGCGAGCCGCCGTCCTCGATGTTCCGCGCGGCACCGAAGAAGCGCTTCGGCGGGTAGAGGGCGGTCGAGTCGACACCACCGGAGAGGATGCGCCCGGAGGCCGGGGCCGCCAGGTTGTACGCACGGCCCAGGCGGGTGATCGAGTCGAGCAGCACGACCACGTCGTGCCCCAGCTCGACGAGGCGCTTGGCGCGCTCGATGGCCAGCTCGGCGACGGTGGTGTGGTCCTCGGCGGGCCGGTCGAAGGTCGAGGAGATGACCTCGCCCTTCACCGACCGCTGCATGTCGGTGACCTCTTCGGGACGCTCGTCGACGAGGACGACCATCAGGTGACACTCGGGGTTGTTGACCGTGATCGCGTTGGCGATGGCCTGCATGATCATGGTCTTACCGGTCTTCGGCGGGGCCACGATCAGACCGCGCTGGCCCTTGCCGATCGGCGCGACCAGGTCGATGATCCGGGTCGTCAGCACACCCGGGTCGGTCTCCAGACGGAGCCGGTCCTGCGGGTACAGCGGGGTCAGCTTCTGGAACTCCGGGCGCCCGCGGCCGGATTCGGCCGCCATGCCGTTCGCCGAGTCCAGGCGGACGAGCGCGTTGAACTTCTCGCGGCGCTCGCCGTCCTTGGGCTGGCGTACGGCCCCGGTGACGTGGTCGCCCTTGCGCAGGCCGTTCTTACGGACCTGGGCGAGCGAGACGTACACGTCGTTGGGGCCCGGCAGGTAGCCGGAGGTCCGGATGAACGCGTAGTTGTCGAGGATGTCCAGGATGCCCGCGACGGGGATCAGGACGTCGTCGTCGGCGACCTGCGGAGCGTCACCGAACTCCTGACGCTCACCGCGACGGCCACGGCGGTCGCGGTAGCGGCCACGGCGGCCGCGGCGGCCTCCGTCGAAGTCGTCCTCGTTCTCGTCGGCGCGGGGGCCGTTGCCCTGGCTGCCCTGGCGCTGGCCGCGCTGGCCGCCGCCCTGCTGGTCGTCGCCCTTGCCGCCGCGGTCACGGCGGTCACGGCCGCCGCGCTCGCCACGGTCCTGACGGTCGCCACGCTCCTGGCGGTCGCCGCGGTCGCCACGCTCACGCCGGTCACCGCGCTGGCCGCGGTCCTGGCGGTCGCCGCGACGGCCCTCGGCGGTGTCGGTGGCCGCCTCCGCCTTGGCCTCCTTGGAGTCCTTGGCGTCAGCCGGAGCATCGGTCTTCACGCCGGTGGCCACGGACTGCGTCTCGGCCTCGGTCTTGACGGCCTTGGTTCCGACAGCCTTGGTCTCGGCGGCGGAAGCCGCGGGCTCGGGGCTGCCGGCCTGTGCGGTGGCACGGCGACGGCGCCGCTCACCGGCGGGCTGGTCGTCGTTGGCGGGCTGGCCGGGGATGTCGATCTGCTGCTGGGCAGCGGACTTCCCGGCCGCCGCGGGCTCGTCACCCGTACGGGACTTGGAAGTGGCACGGCGCTTCGGCTTGGTTTCGGCCGCGTCGGAGCCGCCTGCATCGGCCTTGGCGCTCTTCGGCGCGGACGAACCGGCCTGCGCCTCCTTGATGACCTCGATCAACTGGCTCTTACGCATCCGCGCAGTGCCCTTGATGCCGAGGCCGGACGCGACCTGCTGCAGCTCGGCCAGGACCATGCCGTCGAGGCCGGTGCCGGAGCGGCGGCGCCGTGCGGTGCTGCCGGTGGCAGCACCGGCGGCGGACGCGGCCTCGACAGAGTTGTCGGCAGTCACGCCCATCAGATCGGTGGTGTCGCTCACGAAGGGTCCTTCCCTGGAGCGGGCGTCGGCCTGTCTGGCTCGGCGACCGGTTGTGCTGTCCGACTGCGGTTCTGATCTTGACTGATCGCGAACCGACGCCGGGGCGGTGGTCCGCCGGGAAACGGCGGAGGGCAAGACGTGCATGGGGTCCGGCAGAGGCCGGTTCCGGAGCGTGCTCGAAACTGCTCAGGCAGGCTGTCAGGCAGTTGGGGAGGCTCCCGGAAGAAAAGGCGGTCCCTGATGGGGACACTGAGCACCGCGCCACAAAGACGTCGAGTGCAGACTTGAGGTTAACACTACCGGGTCCAACAAATATTCCCCCTCTCCGTCACCGGCAACCGGACGGCGTCTAGGTACCCAGTGGCAGGACGCTCGTACCGGTGGCGTCGAGTGGCAGCCGGTTGGCGGCCCACCCTTCGCCGGCCAGGCGTGCGACCTTGTCGGCCGCACTGTTCTCGACCAGCGCGAGCACCGTGGGGCCCGCGCCGGAGATGACCGCGGGGACGCCGTCCGCCCGCAGTCGGTTGACCAGGGCCACGCTCTCGGGCATCGCCGGAGCACGGTACTCCTGGTGGAGTCGGTCCTCTGTGGCGGCCAGCAGCAGCTCGGGGCGCCTGGTCAGCGCCTCTACGAGCAGGGCCGCGCGGCCCGCGTTGGCGGCCGCGTCCACATGGGGGACGGACCGCGGCAGGAGGCCCCGGGCCGTCTCGGTGAGCACCGGCCTGCCGGGGACGAAGACCACCGGAACGATGGAGTCCGCCGGATCCATCCTGATGGCGCGGGCGGTTCCGCCGTCGGTCCAGGCCAGGGTGAAGCCGCCGAGGAGGCAGGCGGCGACGTTGTCGGGGTGGCCCTCGATCTCGGTGGCGAGTTCGAGCAGGGCCTCGTCGTCGAGTTTCTCGGCCCCGCCTATGGTCACGGCGCGGGCGGCGACGATACCGGCGCAGATGGCGGCGGATGAGGAGCCGAGGCCGCGGCCGTGCGGGATGCGGTTGGCGCAGACGACTTCGAGGCCGCGCGGCTGCCCGCCGAGCAGGTCGAAGGCGGTGCGCAGCGACCGTACGAGCAGATGGCTCTCGTCGCGCGGGAGCGTCTCGGCGCCCTCGCCGGCGATGTCGACGTGCAGCCCGGTGTCGGCGACCCGGACGACCACGTCGTCGTACAGCCCCAGCGACAGACCGAAGGCGTCGAAGCCCGGTCCGAGGTTGGCGCTGGTGGCAGGGGTGCGCACCCGGACGGCGGCGGCACGGAACGCGGGACCGGCCATCGCTCTGACGACTCTCCTTGTGAGACTGCGTGTCTGGTTTCGACCGCGGGATTGTTACGGGGAACTCGGCTGTGCTTACCGGGAGAACACTCCCCCGGAGCCCCTGGACCGGACAACCCCGACAGGCCGAACGGGCACCTGCGGGCCATCACAGCAGCAACACCGCGGCACATGCGGCGGGGTGGGTTGCCTACAGCTTATCGAAGGAAGGTTCTGTCGCGACATAGGGCGCACAGGAGGCGCACGATGCGTGTCGCACGCTACCCATGCGCTCCAGGCCGGACCGGGCCGCCGGACAGCCCGTCCTGCGGGTGATGCGGCAGCTCAGGGGCACAGCCGGGGCACACCCGGAGCACAGCCCGGGGCCCGGTCCTGACGGACGGGCCCCGGGTGGGCCGGATGCTACGGGACCAGGCCCAGCCGCTCGGCGGCCACCACCGCGTCGACCGGCACGGTGACCGGCTGCGGGGCTCCCGCGACCGCCCAGTCCGGGTCCTTGAGGCCGTTGCCGGTGACCGTGCAGACGATCCGCTGGCCGGGGTCGACCTTGCCCTCTTCGGCCGCCTTCAGCAGACCGGCGACCGAAGCGGCCGACGCGGGCTCCACGAAGACACCCTCCTGCGAGGCCAACAGCCGGTACGCGGAGAGGATCTGACGGTCGGTGACCTCGTCGATGAAGCCGCCCGACTCCTCGCGCGCGTCGAGCGCGAACTGCCAGGAGGCCGGGTTCCCGATCCGGATCGCCGTGGCGATGGTGGAGGGGTCCTTGACGATCTCGCCGCGCACGATGGGGGCGGAGCCGGAGGCCTGGAAGCCCCACATCCGGGGGGTATGGGTGGCCATGCCGTCCGCCGCGTACTCCTTGTAACCCTTCCAGTACGCCGTGATGTTGCCGGCGTTGCCGACGGGCAGCACATGGATGTCGGGGGCGTCGCCGAGCGCGTCGACGATCTCGAAGGCCCCGGTCTTCTGGCCTTCGATACGGGACGGATTGACCGAATTGACCAGTGCCACCGGGTAGTTGTCCGAGAGCGAGCGGGCCAGCGTCAGGCAGTCGTCGAAGTTACCGTCCACCTGGAGGATCTTCGCGCCGTGCACCAGCGCCTGCCCCATCTTGCCGAGGGCGATCTTGCCCTGCGGCACCAGGACCGCGCAGACCATTCCGGCCCGTACGGCATAGGCGGCGGCCGAGGCCGAGGTGTTGCCGGTGGAGGCGCAGATGACGGCCTGCGCGCCCTGTTCCTTGGCGTGGGTGATCGCCATGGTCATGCCCCGGTCCTTGAAGGACCCCGTGGGGTTGGCGCCCTCGACCTTGAGGTGCACCTCGCAGCCGGTGCGCTCGGAAAGGACCTGCGCGGGGACGAGCGGCGTACCGCCCTCACGGAGTGTCACGACCGGCGTCGTGCTCGTGACCGGGAGGCGGTCCCGGTACTCCTCGATGATGCCGCGCCACTGGTGGGTGCCCTTGGTGGTCATGGGTCCTTACTCCCCTTCAACACGCATGATGCTGGCGACACCGAGCACGGTGTCGAGCTTGCGCAGCGCCTCGACGGTCCCCGAAAGGGCGGCGTCGGGCGCGCGGTGGGTGACGACGACGAGGGATGCCTCGCCGCCTCCGCCCGCCCGTCGCCCGCCGCCACCCTGTTCGATGGTGACTTCGTCATCGCTGCCTGGATTTCGGCCCTTCTGACGTACCGTGTCGATCGATACGCCCTGCTCGGCGAAGACCGTGGCCACCTGGGCGAGAACACCCGGTTTGTCGGCCACGTCGAGGCTGATGTGGTAGCGCGTGACGACGTCGCCCATGGGACTCACGGGCAGCATCGTGTACGCCGACTCGCCGGGCCCGGTGGCTTCGTTGAGCCTGTTCCGGCAGACCGCGACCAGGTCGCCGAGTACCGCGGACGCGGTGGGTGAGCCGCCGGCGCCGGGGCCGTAGAACATCAGCTGCCCGGCGGCCTCGGCCTCGACGAACACCGCGTTGTACGCCTCGCGCACCGAGGCCAGCGGGTGGCTGAGCGGGATCATCGCGGGGTGGACCCGGGCGGTGACGGACTTGCCGTCCGCGGCGCGCTCACAGATGGCGAGCAGCTTGACGGTGCAGCCCATGCGCTTGGCGGACGCGATGTCGGCCGCGGTGACCTCGGTGAGGCCCTCGCGGTGGACGTCGTCAAGACGTACGCGCGTGTGGAAGGCGATTCCGGCGAGGATCGCGGCCTTGGCCGCCGCGTCGAACCCCTCGACGTCGGCCGTCGGGTCGGCCTCGGCGTAACCGAGCGCGGTGGCCTCGTCCAGCGCCTCCGAGTAGCCGGCGCCGGTGGTGTCCATCTTGTCGAGGATGAAGTTGGTGGTGCCGTTGACGATGCCCAGGACGCGGTTGACCTTGTCGCCGGCGAGCGATTCGCGCAGCGGGCGTACGAGCGGGATCGCGCCGGCGACGGCGGCCTCGTAGTAGAGGTCCCTGCTGTGCCCCTGTGCGATCGCGTGCAGTGCGGCGCCGTCCTTGGCGAGCAGCGCCTTGTTGGCCGAGACGACGCTCGCGCCGTGCTCGAAGGCGGCGGCGATCAGCGTACGGGCGGGCTCGATGCCACCGATGACCTCGATCACGACGTCGATGTCCCCGCGTTTGACCAGGGCCATCGCGTCCGTGGTGATGAGCGAGGGGTCGATGCCCTCACGGACCTTGGAGGGGCGGCGGACGGCCACACCGGCGAGCTCGACGGGGGCGCCGATGCGCGCCGCGAGGTCGTCGGCGTGCGTCGTCATGATGCGCGCCACCTCTGAGCCGACGACTCCACAGCCCAGCAGCGCCACCTTCAGCGGACGCGTACGCATCATCCGACCTCACTTCTCATACTTCTACGGTTGGACCAGTCTCACTCACCGGACGGGGGTTTCTGTCCCCCGTCCGGATTCTGAGATGACTATTTCACTAGCCGACATCGAGGCGCAGGAGATCTTCCTCCGTCTCACGCCGGACGATCACCCGGGCCTCGCCGTCCCTGACGGCCACGACGGGCGGGCGCAGCGCGTGGTTGTAGTTGCTCGCCATGGCGCGGCAGTACGCGCCGGTGGCCGGGACGGCGAGCAGATCGCCCGGCGCGAGGTCCGCGGGCAGGAACGCGTCCTTGACCACGATGTCGCCACTCTCACAGTGCTTGCCGACCACCCGGGCGAGCATCGGCTCGGCGGTGGAGGTGCGGGAGACCAGGGCCACGCTGTACTCGGCGTCGTAGAGGGCCGTACGGATGTTGTCGGACATCCCGCCGTCGACACTGACGTAGGTGCGCAGCCCTTCGAGCGGCTTGATGGTCCCGACCTCGTACAGCGTGAAGGCCGTGGGCCCGACGATGGCGCGACCCGGCTCGACGGAGATGCGCGGGGTGGCGAGACCGGCCGCCTCGCACTCGCGGGTGACGATCTCGCCGAGCGCCTTGGCGATCTCCTGCGGCTCGCGGGGGTCGTCCTCCGAGGTGTACGCGATACCGAGACCGCCGCCGAGGTCGATCTCGGGAAGCTCCACGCCGTGTTCGTCGCGCACCTCGGCGAGGAGCTGCACGACCCGGCGCGCGGAGACCTCGAAGCCCGCCATGTCGAAGATCTGCGAGCCGATGTGCGAGTGGATGCCGATGAGTTCGAGCCCGTCGAGCTTGAGCGCCCTGCGGACGGCTTCGGCGGCCATACCGTCGGCGAGTGCGATGCCGAACTTCTGGTCCTCGTGGGCGGTGGCGATGAACTCGTGGGTGTGCGCCTCGACGCCGACCGTCACCCGGATCTGGACCCGCTGGCGCAGTCCGCGGCTCTGCGCGATGTGGGCGACCCGGACGATCTCCTGGAACGAGTCGAGCACGATACGGCCGACTCCGGCCTCGACGGCCCGCTCGATCTCCTCGGTGGTCTTGTTGTTGCCGTGGAAGGCGATACGCGCGGCGGGCATCCCCGCGGCGAGCGCGGTGGCCAGCTCGCCACCGGAGCAGACGTCGAGGTTGAGCCCCTCTTCCCGGAGCCACTTCACGACGGCGCGCGAGAGGAAGGCCTTGCCCGCGTAGAACACGTCCGCGTCCGGCCCGAAGGCGTCGGCCCAGGCCCGGCACCTGGCCCGGAAGTCGGCCTCGTCGAGGAAGTAGGCGGGGGTGCCGAACTCCTCGGCCAGCCGGGTCACTTCGATGCCGCCGACGGTGACGACACCGTCCGCGTTACGGCCGACCGTACGCGACCAGACCTTCTCGTCCAGGGAGTTGAGGTCTTCGGCGGGGGCGGAGTAGTGGCCCTCGGTGTAGACATCGGCGTGCCGGGGGCCTGCGGGGTGTGCGGAACGGCTCATCTCTTCGCTCTTTCAGATGTGTTCGGGTGCGCTGATACCGAGCAGGGACAGGCCGCCTGCCAGCACCGTCCCGGCGGCCTCGGTGAGGGCGAGCCGGGAGCGGTGGGCGGCCGAGGGTTTCTCGTCCCCGACGGGGAGCACCGCGACATGGAACGCCAGAAAGGCATCGGCGACCACGACGAGCTGCCGTGCGATCCGGTGACCCGCACCGAAGGACGCGGGGGTGGCAGGGGTCGTGGGGGTGGTCCTGCCGGGGCCGGTCGCGGATTCGACGGCCGCGGGGTAGTCGGCGAGGGCGGCGACCAGCGCCGCGGCCTCGCGGCCCCGCTCGCAGGCCGCGTCGTACTCGGTCCCGTACGCGGCACGGAAGCCGAGGTCGCGGGCGTTGCGGAGCAGGGCGCGGCTGCGGGCGTGGGCGTACTGCACCCGGAACAGCGGATTGCTCTCGCGCCGCGCCAGCAGCTCATCACCACCGCCGCCGAAGAGGGCGCCCCAGCGGGCGGCGTCGAGGCGCGGGTGGTCGGCCGCGGGCGTCCTGGGGGCCGGGCCGGCCGGGGCAGCCGCGTGGTCCGGCTCCGTCCCCCTTCCGCCCGTCCCGTACCGGGCACCCTCCGCGAGGACGGTGCGTACGACCGTGCCGGAGCCGTCCGGCACCAGCGTGAAGTTCAGAAAGCCGGGCCCCGTGATCTCGACCCGTTCGATCCCCCGGGTACCGGCGATCCGCTGCCGCAGGGCCTCGGCCACCGCGCGGGGTGCCATCCCGGCGGGGCCCGCCAGCTGGAGCGCCGCACTGGTCGCGTAGTCGCCGCGCCCGCCGGGCCTGGGCCGCTCGACTCTGACCCGCTCGGGGACGGGCACGGACAGGGCACCCTCGTCGACCGCGCGGCGCACGGCGCGCGCGACGGTACAGGAGAGCTCGGCTGGGGTCACAGGTCCAGCGTATGGGAGAGGGGGGGCCACTCCGCGAACCGGTTTCGCCATCCGGTCAGCCGAGGGTGCTCCCGGCCCACCCTGCGGGCCTGCTGCCGCCGGGGTTGCTCCGGTCCTGCCGGCCGGCGTGCGACCGCTGGCACATCAGCCGGTTCACGAGCCGGACGAGCTCGGCGGGCTCGAAGGGTTTGGCCAGAAAGGCGTCGACGCCGGAGGCGAGCCCGCTCTCCACTTCCTGGTGCGAGCACGCGCTGATGATCGCGAGGGGCAGCCGGCTGGTCCGCGGGTCGGCACGGAGCCGGGCGGCGGTGCGCAGACCGTCGAGACGCGGCATGACGACGTCGAGGGTGATCACATCGGGGGAGACCCGGTGGACGACTTCCAGACATTCGGCACCGTCGGCCGCGGTCACGACCTCGAAGCCCTCCAGTTCGAGATTGACCCTGATCAACTGCCGGATGACCTTGTTGTCGTCGACAACGAGCACCCTGCCGTACGTGCCTGACACACCCACGAGCGTAGAACCACGGCCACCACCGCGTCCGGGTTTTGACCACTTCCACCCCGTGCGGGAACCGAACGCCGGCCGCCGCACAAAGTTGTTCATGGTCACCCCCGCTGAGCTGGTAGGGTTCTACCCGTCGCCGCTTAACGCAGCGACAACGCCCCCGTAGCTCAGGGGATAGAGCATCGGCCTCCGGAGCCGGGTGCGCAGGTTCGAATCCTGCCGGGGGCACTTCCGGAATCAGGCTCTGGCCAGCAGAAATGCTGGCCAGAGCCTTTTTTGCGCACTGCCGGGCTCCGTGGTCGATGCCCAGTAGCCGACGTCCAGGGGTCGACGTCTAGTAGTTGATGTTGACCCAGTACCAGTCGTTGGAGTCGGCGGGGTCAGGCAGCGTCGGGTCCCAGGACAGGATCCGCTCGTGGAGGTAGTAGAGCTTCAGGCGGCTTCCCGCGCTCGCGTTGTCGGAGCGGGGCACGGCTCGTACCGAGAAGTCCCAGTTCGGGTTCGCCGCACCTTCGAGTGTGGCCCGGAAGGGATACTCGTCGCACTGCTCCTGCTTGGTCTTGTCCGGCCGCTTGTCCGGTGGCAGCCCCAGGCCCTTGTAGTCACCCGTGTCGGTGCAGGCCATGTCCTTGTGGCGCTGGTTGTCCTTCCAGCCGGCGTCGGTGTTCTTGATGCGGTGCAGCGGCGCGTTCAGTACGCCGCCGGGAATCTGCTTGGCGGGTGGGTTCGGTGTACCGGGCGGAGCCGTGAGCGGGTACGTGGTTTCGGGGTGGTACTGGGCATCCCCGATGTGCTTGGCGACCATCTCGGTCGGGGAGCCGGGCGTCGCGTAGTAGTTGAGCACCGGCAGCGAATCGGAGAAGAGGCAGGAGCTCTGCTGACCCGCCGAGATGTACGTCGCCGAGTCGCAGCGCATCCGGGTGGCCGCCCCGCGGCCGGGCACCAGCGTGCTGTACCCCTCGCCCTGCGAGGTGAACTGAAGGAACCAGCGGTGGTACGCGATCTTGTCGCGGCCCTGCGCCGAACCGTAGGTGTCGGACGAGTCCGCGATGTCGAAGTGGTACCAGGCCGGGTCGTGGTCCCAGACGTTGAACGGCAGCGTCACTGTTCCCGAAGTGCCGCTGCACTCCAGCTCCGCCCCGTCGCACTCCCCCGACATGGAGAGCTGCACGATCTTCGGGGTCTGCCACAGGTCGTCCCACCAGGGCCAGTCGTAGTCGGCTGAGCCCTGCTTCATACGGCCCCAGACCCGGATGTGCCGGTAGTGGTTGTCGCCCTGAGCGAAGAGCTGGTACGTGAAACGGGTCGTCGCGTGGTACTCCGGCGGCGCGTCCGAGTGGATGACGTAGTACCGCACGGTCACGCGCTGGCTCAGGCAGAAGGCGTACCGGTTGATGTAGTGGCCGTACGCGCCGCTTTCGCTGCCGTCGAGGCACTTGGCCAGGAGTTCCGCGTTCGGGTCGTCCTTGATCGGTGCCGGAGGCGTGGACGACGGCGGTACGTCGGTGAGCCGGCTGGAGACCTGGCTCCTGATCCGGGCGCGAGCGGCCTGGGCCGCCTGCTGGAACGTCTCCTTCGGGAGTGCGCTCCGGGGCGAGGAGAGCGGAACGGTCTTGAGGCCCCCCTTCGGCTTCCCGCCCTTGTGGAGGCGGTCCAGGTCCGCGGCGGAGATACCGACGTTCACGGTGACGGCCTGGTCGGCCGATGGCGCGGCCGGTGTTGACGGCGATGCCGACGCCGATGCCGATGCGTCCGTACGGGACCGATGTCCGGCGTCCGGAGCCGGTGCGGCCGAACTCGTCGTGGGAGTCACCCCGATCAGCACCCCGGCGGCGAGCGCCGCCCCTGCCGATCGGAGTAAGTGACGGCGGTTCCGGTGTCTCATGTGTTCCCCCATGTACTGACCAGAAGCTGGTGCTGAGTCATGGGGCACGTTAGGCGCGGCGGAGAGGCCGGTGCAGGGGCTAGCACTCGGGTCGGGGTGCGGCAACAGCCGGTTGAGTCAGTTAGGTCGTGAGCATGTCAAGTGAAGGCTTGATGAAGGCACACGTGGGCCGGTACGCATCCCGGGGAGCAAGCCGCCTCCGCACGGGGGAAGTTGACCGAAAAGGTCAGAGTTCCGATACGCCGCCCCGCCAAGGGCCTTCGAACGCCTCGGCCGTGAGCCGGAGACCTGCGACGATCTCCACCGCGATCACCAGGAGCTGCGACCCCGGGAGTGGTTCCAGGGCGGCGTCGAGGCGTCCGTCGGCGTCCGGCAGGAACCCGGCCCGCTCCAGGGGGCCCCGGAAACGGTCCGCGCCCTCGCCGGCCAGACTCGCGGTGACCGGCTCGAACCAGATGAGCATCCGGCCGTCCTCCGCGTACAGGACCTCGTCCTGCCCCGGGCCGGCCGTGAGCGAGCAGGCCGCGCCGCCGGCGGCCGACAGCGCCTCCAGCACCTCGCTGCGGGTGCCGGCCCAGCCCGTCATGCCGGAGGTCTCCACCACCAGCGACCACCCGCCGGGCAACGCGCGGGCGGTCAGCCGCGCGGGCGGGTCGGCTTCCGCGCCTTCGCCGTCGAGGGCGTCCACATCGCCCTGGCTGCCGGGCTCCACCCCCATGAGCGCGAGGGTCTCCGTCACCGGGCGCCGGGCCAGGGTGACGCACCAGCCCTCGCCGTACCGCTCGTCGAGATCCACCATGCCGACAGACGCTACTGCGGGAGCCCCTCGCGCGTGACCCCCTCGACCACCTGGAGCGCCTCCCAGCCGCCACTCACCGGACCTGCGGGCAGTGCCGCCCCATGGCCGCGCAGCGTGCTTCGAAGCCCGGGGGCAGCCAGTCGCCCTGGAGCAGCCGGGGGTGCGCGGGAAAGGCGGTGCGTGCGGCCAGGACGAAGACCAACGAGGCCCAGAGCGTGTGCAGTTGTACGGTCATATAGCCCTTGCCGTACGTGTCCTGGAAGCTGCACTGGACGATCTCGGGCGCTATCAGCTCCACCGAGTCCAGGCCCGTCCAGCCCAGATCGAGCGGGTTCTGCTGCTGGCCGAAGACCGCGCGGCGGTCGGTGACCGTGAGTTCGCCGGGGCCGTCCGGCAGCCAGCGGGGCTGCGCGTCGGAGATCGCCCTGTTCCTGCGGGCCGCGTTGCCCACCGCCGAACCGACCATGCTGCCGATCACGAAGGAGGCCGAGCCGAACGCGACCGTGCTGCTGTTCACGTACGAGCCGTTGCCCAGGGCCCGCCAGGTCGAGCGGGCGGCCGGGCCCACCGCCAGGGACAGTTCGCCCTGGTGCAGCCGCGCCCTGGTGGGAATCGGCGCGCGCTCGCCGATACGGCCCGCTGCGACGTCGTGCACCACGCCGCAGGTGTACAGCAGGTGGTCGTCCAGCACGTTCCAGCCGTGCTGCTCCCCGATGTCCGGGCCTTCCCCGCGCCACTTGGATCCCATGGTTCCCCCCGATCTCCCGTTCCCGGCCCCCCAGTTCGGCCGGTGACTGACATCGTAGGGATCGCTCCGCGGCAGCCGTCCTGCGGTTGCCGCGACAGCCGCCCTGCGGTTCGCCGGGGGCCCGGTCGTCGAGCGGGCCCCCGGCTGTCGGCTGTCGGCTGTCGGCTGTCGGCTAAGTGCGCGGCGTACCGCTGCGTCCCGCCGAGGCGGCCCCTCGTCCCGGATCCGCCGGGTGGACGCCCTCCCCGTCCGGTACGACCGGCTCGCTCAGGCCCAGGCCCGCGCCTCCGGAGACACCGGCCATCTCGGAGCCCAGCGACTCCGGCGACAGCACTCGGTGCTTGCGGCCCACCCTGCCCGTCAGCAGCGACGAGAGCGCGGCCACCAGGCAGGCCGCCACCGCGAACCAGAAGGCGATGACCAGGCCCTGGTGGAAGGGGCCGGAAATCAGATGCGGGAAGAACTCCTTGCTGGTGAGGTGCTTGCCGCCGTCCGGCAGCTTGGTCAGCTGGTCCCCGAGGAGCTGCTGGAGGGGGTTGTAGCCGAGGAAGGCGGCGAACAGGACGGCGATCGGCGGGAGTTGGGACACCTGGGTGGCCTCGGCGCCGGGGACGCCCTGCGACACCAGACCGTCGTGCATCGCGCTCGGCAGGGTGTGCGAGAGGCCCGCGATCATCAGGCTGAAGAAGATACCGATCGACAGGACCATCGCGGAGTTCTGGAACGTCGCGGTCATCCCGGATCCGGCGCCGCGGGAATCGGCGGGGACGGAGTTCATGATCTCGGCCCGGTTCGGTGAGGCGAAGAGGCCGGAGCCGACGCCGTTGACCACCAGCAGCAGCGCGAAGATCCAGTAGTGGAAGTCGGTGGGCAGCGTCATCAGCGCCAGGAAGCTCACCGCGGTGAGCAGCGCACCGCCGACCGTGAAGGGCCGCGCCCCGAGCCGGTCGGACAGCCAGCCCGAGAGCGGGGCCGACAGCAGGAAGCCGACGGTCAGCGGGATCATGTAGATGCCCGCCCAGAGGGGGGTCTGCTCGAAGCTGTAGCCGCGCAGGGGCAGCCAGATCCCCTGCAGCCAGATGATGAGCATGAACTGGAGGCCGCCGCGCCCCAGCGCGGTCAGCAGGCTGGCGATGTTGCCCGCGGTGAAGGCCCGCAGGCGGAAGAGCGAGAGCCGGAAGAGCGGCTCGGCCACCCGCGTCTCGATCCAGACGAACACCCCCAGCACGGCCACCCCGCCGATCAGCGCGGCCTGCACCCACGGGTTGAGCCAGCCCATGGTGCTGCCGCCGTAGGGCTGGATGCCGTACGTGATGCCGACCAGCACCGAGATCAGCCCGACGGCGAACGTGACATTGCCCCACCAGTCCATGCGCGCCTTGGCCCGCACCCCGGTGTCGTGCAGCTTCACATAGGCCCAGATGGTGCCGAAGACGCCGAACGGCACCGATACCAGGAAGATCATCTTCCAGTTCACCGGAGCCAGCACACCGCCCAGGATCAGCCCGAGGAACGAACCGGCGATCGCGGCGATGGAGTTGATGCCCAGCGCCGTACCGCGCTGGTTGGCCGGGAACGCGTCGGTCAGGATCGCCGTGGAGTTCGCGAAGAGCAGCGCACCGCCGACCCCCTGCGCGATGCGCCAGCCGATGAGCCAGAGCGCGCCCGCGCTGCCGTCCATCCAGGTGACCGAGAGCATGATGGAGCAGAGCGTGAAGGCGGCGAAGCCGAGGTTGTACATACGGACCCGGCCGAACATGTCGCCGAGCCTGCCGAAGGTGACCACCAGCACCGCGGTGACCACCATGAAGCCCATCAGCATCCAGAGCAGATAGCTGGTGTTCGCCGAGTCCAGCGGGTCAAGGTGAATGCCGCGGAAGATGTCCGGAAGCGCGATCAGCACGATCGACTGATTGATCATCACCATCAGTACGCCGAGCGTGGTGTTCGACAGCGCGATCCACTTGTAGCGCTCCCCCGGTCCGGCCGGGGGCGACGACTCTGCGGGTATGGGTATTCGACCGGTCATGCCCACGATGCACGTTCCCCTCTGCGCGCACCCCTGCCCGCCGACACCGGTGGACACGGGTCGTTAGTTGACGCAAGCAATCTAACTCTTGTAGGCGGCATCCACATTTCGGGGCGGCGGGAAGATCCGCCGACAGGACTGGGGGTACGCCCTCCTCCACCCCTCGCACCCCAGGAGTCACGGGCGGCGGTGCGCGGGCGCGAAATCCGGAGCCTCCAGTGAAGAAGCACGTCAGGTGGTGTGCGATCCGGCGCTCCAGGGACGCGACGGGGGCGCGGGCGCTGGGCGCACGACCCTGCCGCAAACCGTACACATATTCTATTTATGACTCAGGCCACATGCTTGGCATCCGCAGACTTGGCAGAGCGGGCGGTCACTTCCGCCGCCACCAGCCTCCCCATCGGGCCCGCCGCGATGGCGCCGCGGACGAGCATGGCCAGGACCACGCAGCAGCCCATGATCACGAGCCAAGAGCCGTTCCCACGCCGCCGCCTTGTCCGGGCTGCTCTTGACGAGCCAGGGCTTCAGACCGGCGGACATCAGCGGCCTTATGGCGCCAGATGTCACGCCGATGCGCGCTTCTTTCCGCGCGTCCCCGATGCCTCGCTGCCTGCTGCCGTCTTCTTGGACGTACCGCTCCTGGCCGACGTCCTGCCCGTTGAACTCTTCTTCGCTGCGGTCTTCTTCGCCGTGGCCTTCTTCGCCGTGGCCTTCTTCGCCGTGGCCTTCTTCGCCGCAGTTTTCTTCGCAGCGGTCTTCTTCGGGGCCGCCCGGCCCGAAGTGCCCTTCTTCGGGGCGGACTTGGTGGACCCTGACGAGGCTTGCGTACCCTCGCCCCCGCTCTCCGCGTCCGCCTTCCGCTTCCCACCCGGCCGCAGCTCCCGGACCTCGGCGCCCTCCCCGGCCCCGGCCTCTGCTCCGCCTTCGCCCTCCTCGCCCTCATCGCCACGCGAGGACTTGGCCGCCCGCACGCTCTTCTCCAGCGCCGACATCAGGTCGATGACCTTGCCCGCACCTGCGTCCGCCGCGGGCTGGGCGGGTGTCTCCTCGCCGGACGTCTTCGCGGCGATCAGCTCCTCGACCGCCTCCCGGTAGTCGTCGTGCAGCGAGTCCATCTCGACCTCGCCCAGGGTGTCCATCAGGGTGTCGGCCAGGTCGAGTTCGGCGTCGCGCACCGTGACGGAGGTTTCCGGGGCAGCCCCTTCGTACGACCTGATCTCGTCCGGCCAGAGCAGGCCGTGCATCGCGATGGCGTCGCCGACGACCCGCAGCATCCCCAGCCGCTCCCGCCCGCGCAGCGCGAACTTGGCGATGGCGACCCGGCGGCTGCGCTTGAGCGCCTCGCGCAGCAGGGTGTACGGCTTCGCGGCTGTGGGCCCGCCGGCGACGAGGTAGTAGGCCGCACCCATCTGCAACGGGTCGATCGAGTCCAGCGGTACGAACGCCACGATGTCGATCGTCTTCGCGGTCGGCAGCGGCAGTGCGGCCAGGTCCTCATCGGTGATCGGGATCATGGAGCCGTCGTCGACCTCGTACGCCTTGCCGATCTCGTCGGCTGTCAGCTCCTCGCCGTCCAGCTCGCAGACCTTCCGGTAGCGGATACGGCCGCCGTCGGCGGTGTGGATCTGGCGGAAGGAGACCGAGTGGTTCTCGGTGGCGTTCACCAGCTTGATCGGGATGCTGACCAGGCCGAAGGAGATGGCCCCGTTCCAGATGGATCGCACGATGGCTCCTGTCCGTCAGTACGGCTCTGCCCTCCCTGACCAGTCTCCCGACAGTGCGGCTTCTCTGCCACCGGCTCACAGTGCGGCTTCTCTGCCACCGGCTCACTGCGGGGCTACTCCATGGGTGGCGCGCACCGGGCCCGGCCTGTCCGCAGGCCGTGTCCGCGAGGTCCCGCACGCGCCTACGGGTGCTCGGACGTCAGATAGCGCTGGACCGTCGGTGCGAGCCAGTCGACGATCTCGTCGTGGGACATCGCCACTGCGGGCTCGATGCGCAGGACGTACCGGGTGAGCGCCATGCCCAGGATCTGCGACGCGACGAGTGCCGCACGGCGGGGGGCGTCGGCGGGGTCGGGGCAGACACCGGCAGCGACCGGGCCCATCTGCTCGGCGAAGACGGCCCGCATCCGCTCGGCCCCCGCCTCGTTGGTGACGCCGACCCTGAGCAGGGCCATCAGCACATCGTCGCGCTCCCAGCGGTCCAGGAAGTGCCCGACGAGGATCGCACCGATGTGGTCGGCGGGCAGCGCGCCCCGGCCGGGCAGCCGCAGATCGATCGTGGACGCTGCGGCGAACAGCCCGTCCTTGGAGCCGTAGTAACGCATCACCATCGAGGGGTCGATCCGGGCGTCGCGGGCGATGGCCCTGATCGTGGCGCGCTCGTATCCGTCGGCGGCGAACCGCTCCCGGGCGGCTTCGAGGATCACCGCCTTGGTGGTGGCGGCAGACCGGCGCGGGGCGGAGGAAGCAGACATGCCAACAAGCGTAGGCCAACAAGCGTTGACATGCCATCCCGCCCCGCCCTAACCTTGCCAACAAGCGTTGGCCCACAGGTGTTGGCCAACGGAAGCAGGCATGTGCTCTTCGGAGGCCGTCATGACGGACACGCACAGCACCGAAGCAAACCGCACGGATACCACCGACGTACTGATCGTGGGCGCCGGCCCGACCGGGCTGCTCCTGGCGGGTGACCTCGCAGCCCAGCAGCTGTCGGTCACCGTCATCGAGCGGCGCCCGCCCGAGACGGGCAATCTGACCCGCGCCTTCGCCGTGCACGCCCGCACCCTGGAGCTGCTCGACGCGCGCGGTCTCGCCGAAGCCCTGATCAGGACGGGCGCCCGCATGGACCGGATGCGCCTCTTCAATCGCGTCTCGCTCGACCTCACCCGGCTGCGGACCCGTTTCCCCTTCCTCCTGATCACCCCGCAGTACGAGGTCGAACACCTGCTGAAGGCCCGTGCGCTCAACGCCGGCGTGGACTTCCGCTACGGAACGGAACTGACCGGCCTCACCCAGTCCGCCGCTACTGACACCGTCACCGCCGACCTACGTGACGCCGACGGGGTCCGCTCCACCATCGAGGCCCGGTATCTCACGGGAACGGACGGGGTGCACAGCGCGGTTCGCCGGGCTCTCGGGCTGCCGTTCCCCGGTGAGTCCGTGATCAGGTCCATCGTCCTGGCCGATGTCCGGCTCACCGGGACACCCCCCGAGCTGCTCACGGTGGACGGCGCGGGCGACGCCTTCGCCTTCATCGCCCCGTTCGGCGACGGCTGGTACCGCGTCATGGGCTGGGACCGCGCCCGGCAGGCCGACGACAGCGACCCCGTGGAACTCGACGAGCTGCGTGAGATCGCCCGCCTCGCGTTCGGCACCGACTACGGGATGCACGACGCCCGCTGGCTCTCGCGCTTCCACAGCGACGAACGCCAGGTACCCGCCTACCGCACCGGCCGGGTCTTCCTCGCGGGCGACGCCGCCCACGTCCACTCCCCGGCAGGCGGCCAGGGCATGAACACCGGCCTCCAGGACGCGGCGAACCTCTCCTGGAAGCTCGCGGCCGTCCTGCGCGGGGAGTCCGCCGACCCCGAGAAGCTTCTCGACAGCTACCACACGGAGAGGCACCCGGTCGGAACGCAGGTGCTGCGAGCCAGTGGGGCGATCATCCGACTCGCCATGGCCAGGACGCCTTGGCAGCGGACCGTGCGCGCGGCCCTCGCCCATCTGCTCTCCGCGGTGCGGCCGGCCTCGGACAAGGTCATCGGAAGGCTCTCCGGCATCGGCATCTCGTACCCCGCCCCCAAAGGCAGCCACCCCCTGACGGGCACCCGGGCACCCGTCCTGCGCCTGGCCGAGGGGCACCTGCTGGAGCTGTTACGGGAAGGCACTTTCGTCCTGATCACGCCGCCGGACGCCCCCGGACACACCGGGCCGGGCCCACTCGTCCACGCGCACTGGACGGACAACCGTGCCACCACCCTGCTCGTCCGCCCCGACGGATACATCGCCTGGGCGGGGACGCGCCCCGACCCGCAGACCCTGGCCACGGCGCTCGGCCGCTGACCGTTCGCCTCGGCCTCTGACCGTTCACCTCGGCCGGGAGCGCACTGCCCGCATTCCCCGCATTCCCTATGTTTCAAGGGATTCTCGACAGGTTTCATGGGATTCTCGATGTATGTCGCCGATCACCGAGGTGGAGGGGCGGCGCCTGCCGCTCACCCACCTCGACAAGGTCCTCTATCCGGCCACGGGCACCACGAAGGGCGAGGTCCTGCACTACTGCGCCAGCACGGCGGGGGCACTCCTGGCCCATCTGCACGGCCGCCCGGTCTCCTTCCTGCGGTACCCCGACGGCCCCGGCGGCCAGCTGTTCTTCACCAAGAACGTGCCGCCGGGCACCCCCTCCTGGGTGCATACGGCCGAGGTGCCGCGTTCCAGGAGCAGGGACGCGCGCCAGGTGCTGGTGCAGGACCTTTCGAGCCTGATGTGGGCGGCCAATCTGGTGGTCGAGTTCCACACACCGCAGTGGCAGGCCGACGCACCGGCCCTCGCCGACCGGCTCGTCCTCGATCTGGACCCCGGCGCCCCGGCCACCGCCGTCGAGTGCTGCACGGTGGCGCTGTGGCTGCGTGAGCGGCTTTCGGCCGACGGGCTGACCGCGTACGCGAAGACCTCGGGCTCCAAGGGGCTCCATCTGCTGGCACCGCTGGAGCCGACGCCTTCGGACGCGGTGTCGGCGTACGCCAGGAAGCTCGCGGTCGAGGCCGAGGCCGCCCTGCCCGGTCTGGCCCTGCACCGGATGAAGCGGGCGCTGCGGCCGGGCAAGGTCTTCGTGGACCACAGCCAGAACGCGGCGGCGAAGACCACAGCGGCGCCCTACACGGTGCGCGCACGGGCCGAACCGACCGTCTCCACGCCGGTGACCTGGGAGGAGGTCGAGGGGTGCGGGTCCCCCGCCGACCTGGTCTTCAGGATCGACGACATCGGCCCCAGGCTCCAGCGGTACGGCGATCTGCTGGGCCCGCTGATCAACCTCAACCGGGCCAGACCACTCCCCCGCGCCTGACCCGGCAGTCCGGCGGTCCGGCCGCCACGCAACCCCGCCCCGCAATTCGCGACCCCTGCCCGGTCACACCCGCAGCCAGGTCCTCCGGTCGCGGGCCGTCGCGTACAGCGACTCGACGTCAGCCGGCTTGAGTACGCCGCCGAGCCCGGCCAGCGCGCCCACCTCGCCGTCCCGCAGCAGCCGTACGCCCACCTGCCCGCCTTCCCGCAGCAGCCACGCCTCATCCGGCCGCGCACCGGGCCCGCCAGGGCCTCCGTGACCGCCGCGGCTTCCGTGGCCGCCGGGCCCGCCACGCCCTCCGGCGCCCCCCGCCACCGGCTCCGCCCGCGCCGCCGGCTCCACCCGTGCAGCGCCGACGATCCCGAGCACCGGACGTACCGCCGTGGCCAGGGCGAGCGACGCCCGCTCCGCCTCGTGGCGGGCCCAGCGCAGCTGCGGTTCCGGCTGTCCGCGCCCGGCCGCGACCAGCGGATCCGCGATCCGGACCGTCCGCTTCCGGGCGTTCAGGGTCCGCACGGACAACACCCCGGCCGGGCCGATCAGGAGATGGCCGATATGCCCGCCGCCGGGCAGCGGCACCGAGTGCAGCACCCGCCACCCCGCGCCCTCCAGCGTGTCCAGCTCGGCCCCCAGCGCCTCCTGGGCGGCGAGCGCGTTGAGCGCGGCGCGCCGGGGAGCCGGCCGGAAACGGGAGACGGCGATCCCCGCCAGTGCGGTGTGCAGTGCCTCGCCGGGCCGGTTGGGCGCGAGGTCGTCGTCGGGATGGAGGGTGAGCAGCGCGAGTTCCGCCGGAGTGGGGACCGGCGGCGGGCCGATCGAGAGCTCCCCGCTGAGATACGGCGCGAGGGCGTCGAGCACCTCGGTTCTGTACTCGGCCAGCACCAGGCTGACCTGCCCCGAATCCCGGTCGTACCAGGCAGCGGCCGGGCCTCCCGGCAGCGTGACGTACAGCCGTGTCCGGCCCTGGTACCGCCCTGGTGTCACCCTGAGTTCCGGCATACCGCATCACCCCGCCCCGACCATGGGAACAGCCCGGGCACCGCAAGGGCAAGAACCCGGTTACGGTGTACCGCGATTACCGACCCGGAGGGGACCCATCATGATCATTTTTGGCAGCAGAGGCTATCTCTACCAGCTGGCCATACTGACGCTGGTGTGCGGACAGTGCGGGAATCCGTCCGCACACACGCTCCGTAAGCGCGTCACCAAGTTCACGCTGTTCTTCGTGCCGCTCTTCCCGTTCTCCACCAAGTACGCGACGCAGTGCACCTTCTGCGGTGTCGAGAACCGGGCGACCAAGGAGCAGGCCGAGCAGCTTCTCGCACAGAGCGCCGGCCAGCCGCAGGGCCCGCAGCAGGGGTACGGTCAGCCCGCGCCGCAGCAGCAGGGGCAGAACCCGTACCAGCGGTGAGCCGTGCCGCAGGCCCGCGCGGTCGGCGCAGCCGGTCCGGGCGGCCCTGACACAGCGTCACACCGGGGTCGTCCCGCAATGTCCGGTCGCCGCCCCCGCCACGCGCGGCACCGGGCTCCCCATCGGCTCACTGAGACATTAACGGACATAGCGTCAGCGTCTTGCTACGTTTCCTGGCATGACCGCAACGACGGCGGACGCTCCCCCGCCCGAACTACGTCTGCCGAAGCGTCGGGGCGTCGAGCTGGTGCTGCTGATCGGCGCCGTACTGATCTCCGTCTACGGCTACATCAACGTGGGACTCGCCAAGAACGACGCGGTACCGGCGGACACCCTGAACTACGGTGCGGGTCTTGGCCTGCTGGCGCTCCTCGCCCATCTCGCCGTCCGCTTCCGGGCCCCGTACGCGGACCCGCTGCTGCTGCCGATCGCGGTGCTCCTCAACGGCATCGGCCTCGTGCTGATCTACCGCCTCGACCTGGCGACCCCCGGCAACAGCGCGGCCCCCACCCAGCTGATCTGGTCCACGCTCGCCGTGGCGCTCTTCATCTGCTGCGTGCTCTTCCTGCGCGACCACCGGATCCTCCAGCAGTACGCCTACCTCTCGGTCGCCGCCGCCCTGGTCCTGATGATCATCCCGATCTTCTTCCCCGCGGTGAACGGCGCGAAGATCTGGATCCGGGTCGGCGGTTTCTCCATCCAGCCCGGGGAGTTCGCCAAGATCCTGCTCGCGGTCTTCTTCGCCGCGTACCTCTCGGCCAACCGCAACGCGCTCTCGTACACCGGCCGCAGGATCTGGCGGCTCCAACTGCCCACCATGCGCGTGCTGGCACCGGTGCTGGCGATCTGGCTGATCAGTGTGGGCGTCCTCGTCCTGGAGCGCGACCTCGGGACCTCGCTGCTCTTCTTCGGCCTGTTCGTGATCATGCTGTACGTGGCGACGGGCCGTCTCAGCTGGATCGCCATCGGCATGGTGATGGCCGCGTTCGGCGCGTTCGTCGTGGGCAGTCTCGAACCCCATATCCGCGGCCGCGTCGAGGACTGGCTGCACCCCTTCGCCTCCATCGAAGCGGGCCAGGGCGCCAACCAGCTGGCCCAGTCGCTCTTCGCCTTCGCGGCCGGCGGCATCCTCGGCACCGGACTCGGGCTCGGCCACTCGATCCTGATCGGCTTCGCGGTGAAGTCCGACTTCATCCTGGCCACTGCGGGCGAGGAGCTGGGTCTCGCCGGGCTCTCGGCGATCTTCCTGCTGTACACCCTGGCGGTGGCCCGCGGCTACCGGGCCGGGCTCGCACTCCGCGACTCGTTCGGCCGGCTGCTCGCGATCGGTCTCTCCTCGATCCTGGCGATCCAGGTGTTCGTGATCGCGGGCGGGGTGATGGGGCTGATCCCGCTGACGGGTATGGCGATGCCCTTCCTCGCCCAGGGCGGCTCCTCGCTGGTCACCAACTGGGTGATCGTGGCGCTGCTCATCCGGATCAGCGACTCCGCTCGCAGACCGGATCCGGAGTTCGTGGAGACCGGGATCATCGCGCCGATCGTGGAGGACGAGTCGTGATCCGCTACATCCGGCGCGCCGCCGCCTGCTGTCTGCTGCTCCTGGTCGCGCTGCTGGCCAACGCCGCCAGAGTCCAGGTGTTCCAGGCGGACTCGCTGGACAAGAACCAGGCCAACCGCCGCCAGACCATTGCCCGTTACCACCAGCCGCGCGGCAACATCCTGGTCGGCGGGCACAGCGTGACCGGATCGAAGGACACCGGCCAGCAGCTGCGGTACGAGCGCACGTACCGCGAAGGCCCGCTGTACGCGCCGGTCACCGGGTACGCCTCGCAGACCTACGGCACCACCCTGATCGAGAACGCCGAGGACGGCATCCTGTCCGGCACCGACTCGATGCTCACCCCCTTCCCGCTCTGGAACGAACTGACCCGCGCACAGCAGCCGGGCGGCAGCGTGGCCACCACCATCAAGGCGTCGGTGCAGGAGGCCGCGTACAACGGGCTCGGCGGCAGGCGCGGCGCGGTCGCCGCGGTCGAGCCGTCAACGGGGAAGATCCTGGCGCTGGTCAGCAGCCCTTCGTACGATCCGGGGGACCTGTCGGGCACCGGCCCGGCCGTCACCGGCGCCTGGTCTCGGCTGACCGGCTCCGCCGACCAGCCGATGGTCAACCGGGCCATCCGGCAGACCTATCCGCCCGGTTCGACCTTCAAGATCGTGACGGCGGCGGCCGCCCTCGACTCGGGTGTGGTCACCGATATGAACGCGGACACCGACACCCCCGATCCGTACACCCTCCCCAACACCACGACCGTCCTGCCGAACGAGGCGAGCGGCTGCGGTAACGCCTCGCTCGCGTACGCCATCGAGGTCTCCTGCAACACCGTGATGGCCAACCTCGGAGTCGAGGTCGGGCTGAGCGGAATGGCCGACGCGGCCGGGAAGTTCGGCTTCAACGACACCGGTCTGAGGATCCCTTCCGGGGTGGCCAAGAGCAATTTCGACACCGACATGAGCAAGGACCAGCTGGCGCTCTCGTCGATCGGGCAGTTCAACACCTCGGCGACACCGCTGCAGATGGCGATGGTCTCGGCCGCCGTCGCGAACGGCGGGGAGCTGATGTACCCGCATCTGGTCGACGAGACCCGGGCCAAGGGCGGCCGGGTCGTCAGCCGTACCGGGTCGAAGTCCTACCGCCGGGCGATGGATGCCTCCACGGCGGTCCAGCTCCAGCAGATGATGGTCGACGTCGTGACCCAGGGCACCGGGTCCAACGCGGCGATCCCGGGCGCGACGGTGGGCGGCAAGACCGGCACCGCACAGAACGGGGTCAACAACGCCGGTACGCCGTACGCCTGGTTCATCTCCTGGGCGAAGGCCGACGGCGCGAGCCAGCCGGCGGTCGCGGTGGCCGTGGTCGTCGAGGACGCGTCGGCCCACCGTGCCGACATCACGGGCGGCGGCTTCGCGGCCCCGATCGCACGGGCGGTCATGCGGGCGGCGCTGGGACACTGACACCCCGGTTCTCCAGATCTTTAGATGTCTCACGAGACAGCGGGCGCGTCTCCATCTGAGCTTGCTGACGAGCGGGATCACCGTCGTGGCGTAAGAGATTCCGCGGGTAGGGGCGCCCTCGCGAGCGCTGCGATACCGCCGCCCGGACCAGCGGAATGCCCACGCCTCCGAGTTTGCGTTAGTGCGCACTCCAACTCCTAGGTTCGGCGCATGCGATACATCAAACTCGGAACGACCGGACTGGAAGTCTCCGCCATCGCCCTCGGTTGCATGAGCTTCGGCGAGCGGGACCGGGGCGGCGAGCCCTGGTCGCTGGGCGCGGACGCCAGCCGGGACATCATCAAGCAAGCCCTCGAAGGTGGCGTCAACTTCCTCGACACGGCCAATGGGTACAGCGCCGGAAGCAGCGAGGAGATCGTCGGCCAGGCGGTCAAGGACTTCACCCGGCGCGAGGAGGTCGTTCTCTCCACCAAGGTCTGGATGCGGATGCGCCCCGGCCCGAATGGCGCCGGGCTGTCCCGCAAGGCGATCTTCGCCGAGCTCGACGCCTCCCTGAAGCGACTGGGGACCGACTACATCGACCTGTACCAGATCCACCGCTGGGACTATGACACCCCGATTGAGGAAACCCTCGAGGCGCTGCACGACGCGGTCAAGTCCGGGAAGGTCCGCTACATCGGAGCTTCTTCCATGTACGCCTGGCAGTTCGCCAAGGCCCTGTACCTGGCTGACCTGAACGGCTGGACCCGGTTCGTGTCGATGCAGGACCACTACAACCTCATCCACCGAGAAGCAGAGCGGGAGATGCTCCCGCTCTGCGCCGACCAGGGCATCGGCGTGATTCCGTGGAGCCCGCTGGCGCGGGGCAGGCTGACGCGGGTCCGGGACACCGCCACGGCGCGTGCCAGGACCGATGAGGGCGGAAAGATCCTCTACCGCGACGGGGACCAGGCAGTGGCCGAGCGCGTCCACGAGATCGCGGGCAAGCGGGGTCTGTCCCCGGCCCAGGTCGCCCTGGCCTGGGTCATGCGCAAACCGGCGGTGACCTCGCCCATCGTCGGGGTCACCAAGCCGGCCCAGCTTGCCGACGCACTCGCCGCGGTGAACGTCGAACTCGACGAAGACGAGGCTGCCTACTTGGAGGAGCCCTACCAGCCGCACGAGGTCGCCTACCTGGAGGAGTCTTTCTACAAGTCGCGCCCTGTGGCGGGCTCCCGGTAGCCCGGGCTACCGCCGGGCCTTCGACGAGTCCTTGGCCTCGGCCTTCACAGCCCTGTGGTGGGCCCGGCGGTACGTGCGGGCGGTCGCGCGCAACTGCATGATCCGCGCGCTGCCCGCCGGCGCGGTAAGCAGGATGCCCGCCACCTCGGCCAGCAGCAGGGCCACGCGCAGCGGGACGTGCCCGCGGTCACCGAAGTAGCTGACGTCCATCGGCTGCGCGGGCACCGGGATCCGTTTCGACGTGGGACTCCTACATCTCTACATCTGAAAACGGAGCACCGGTGCCCGTCGTCGAAGCATGGGCAATCGAGCCCTTGTGGGCCCAGTTCGAGCCCTCCTGCCACCGCATCTCGAAACACATCCGTGGGGCTGTCACAACCCACGGCTCCCGGACCGGATCGTGTTCGACAAGCTCGTCGCGAAACTCGTCTTCGGCGGCTCGTACGAGAAGCACGCCGATCAATCGTGCTCGGCAACCACGATGAGAACCCGACGCAACGAGTGGATCGCGGCCGGTGTCTTCGCAGGGCTGGAGCAGATCGTGCTGGAGACCTACGGCCGTGTCGTGGGCCTGGACCTGGCCGACATCACCGTCGACGGGCAGATCACCAAAGCGCCCCGCCGTGGCGAGGTCGTGGGGAAATCACCGATTGACCGAGGAAAACTCGGGATCAAGTGGTCGCGGATGTCCGACGGACGCGGGATCCCGCTGGGCTGTGTCGTGACCGGCGCGAACCGGCATGACTCCCCGTTGCTGCGCCCGACGCTGGAGAAGCTCGCGCGTTTCGAGCTCGCGTTGCCCGAGCAGATCATGGTGCACCTTGACGCGGGCTACGACACCACGGTCACCCGCAAACTGCTGACCGATCTCGGCTGCGAGTGGCGGATCCAGCCCAAGGGCGTCGTGATCCCGATCAACCACACTCGCCGCTGGGTCGTCGAGCGCACCAACTCCTGGTACAGCCGCGGCTTCAACTTCACCCTTTCCTGCACGGAACGTCGAGCGGTCGTCATCAACGCGCTGCCCGCGTTGATGACCGCGATCATCGTGATCCGACGCCTCATCCGCGAAGCCTGGACCAGCCAACGCTGGGACGCACGGCCAGCCCGCCGACCATGACGCCTTGTCCTCTACCCGCGGAATCTCTAAGTGGTACGACGATCGCCGACTGGTTCGAGGTCTGCTCACGGAGAGCCGCGTTCTCGGCGTACAGGGCCGGGGCCGTAGCCGATGTTCTCGCGTCGTCCGTCGGCGTCGAAGAGCTCCCTGAGCTGCTCGAAGCGGCGCTGCTGATGGCGGTGGTGAGGTGGCCGGCCCAGGCCGGGGACGGTTCGGTGCAGCCCTGGGTGGTGGTGTTGGCGAGCGCGCGCGTGGCAGCATGTTTGAGCTGCATTCCGACGGCGATCTCCGATCCCGGAAAGTCCCGGGTGAGCATGGCCATGGTGCGTCGGAACATGTGAGGGCTCAGCCTCTGCTCGGGAATGGCCGGCAGACCGGTGATGTACCGGTGGCGATTGACGTGCTGGACGAAGCTCATGATCGCCTGGCAGCTGTCCAGGTGGGCGATGGGCGACTTGGCCTGTACCGAGGCGAAGGCGAGCGTGTCGTGTACGGAGAGCTCGGCGGCCGTCTGGACGGCCTGGGCGACCGGCTCGATGATCCACCAGTGCTTGACGGGCAGGTTGGGGTTGAGTTTGTGCAGCGTCGACTTCACCGCCGGGCTGCCGTAGTGCTCGACGACCGAGTCCTTGAGGATTTCCCGGACCGCGCTGTCCCGCATCATCGACAGCGCGGTGACAAACACCGGAGCCGCATTGCGCAGCGCGGTGAACTCGATCCAGAGGCGCTGCGGATACAGGCTCCTGCGCCAAGATCCCGCGGTGCCGTCCGGCCGGTCGACCTGGGTGAGGTCGCCGAGCAGACCACTCTGCGTACGCCCCTCGGCGACCAGTTCCTCGACATACGCGCGCAGTTGGCGTCCGTGCGGTGCGGTTGCAGGGAAGACGGTGGTGGGCTGCGCGACGCCGACCATCGCGGCCAGCACGGACCAGTTCGCTGACGTGGTGGCGTTCTTGTTCCGCGTCATGTCGTTCGCCAGCCACACCGGAATGCGAAGTCGGCCGTTGACCACTGGCCGAAGTCCTCGGGCAGACCTTCGCCAGCTTCGAACAGAGCCATCGCGCGCAGGATGCCCACGTGCCGCTGCACCGTGCCGACCTTGCACGGCCGGGCTGCAGATGGAGTCCCCGAGCCAGAATCTTGGGGTGGCGTGGGTTGAACTCGATCATTGCCAGCTCGCGGGCGAGAAGGTTCTGCACCTCGGTGAGCTGCATGAGCGTCAGACGCCACTGCCCAGGCAGGAGCCGTGCCGGGCAGCGCAGTACGTCGTTGAAGTCCCAGGCCTGCGGTTCGTTCGTGTCGGCGCCGAAGGCGGTACCGCTCATAAGAACGCCTTCAACCTGATCTTGGTCACGCCACGAGCAAGCTGACCTGCGCCGTATCATCCCCCGAGTTTTCGATGGCAGATGCTCAACCTTTTCCTACGTTGTTGCACGGGTCTGGGCCAGCCTTTCGTATGGTTGGCCCGCCCAGGGGTGTCGGGTGTGGCTTTCAACCTTCTGCCGCTTGTGGCTGCCAACGATTGGCCGTCCGACACCCAACGACGACTCGGCTGCCCATTAGGAATTGCGCACGATCGCTCCGTAGGAGAGATGAAGGTGGTGCCGGTGACCGGGCCGACGAACGTGGCGGTGTCGGAAGCGCTCGGGCGGATCGCGCGGCTCGACCCCGCGCTCAGCGCCTTCACCGAGGTCTGGCCGGAGGCGGCGCCGGACGGCCCACCGCCGGACCACCCCGGGGACGACGGGCCACCGCCCACCGGAGCGCCTCTCCCCGGGGTCCCGTTCGCGGTGAAGGGCCCGTCCGGTATCCGCGGGTACGCGGCCCGGCGGCTGCGGGCCGCGGGCGCCGTCCCGGTCGGCTCGACGGCGGTGCCGGGGCCCGGGACGCACTGGCAGACCTGGGGCCTCGGCGCACACGGCCCCACCCGCAATCCATGGCGCCCGGACCGCACCCCGGGCGGTTCGTCGGCCGGGTCGGCGGTGGCGGTCGCCACCGGCATGATCCCGCTGGCCACCGGGAGCGACGGCGCGGGATCGGTGCGGATACCGGCCGCGTGGTGCGGCGTGCTGGGCCTCAGGACGACGGCGGGGCTGCTGCCGTCGCCGGACAGGACCGGGCTGGCGTCGGCGGGCGTCCTGGCGGCGGACGCCGCCACGGCGCAGGCGTATCTGCGTGCGGTGACGGGCCGGTACGAACCGTCCCTGCCGGAGTTCCCGGTGCCCGCCGTCTGGTCGCCCGACCTGGGCTTCGCCGCGGTGGACGACGAGGTGGAACGGGTCGCGCGGCGGGCGGCGGAGCGGATGGCGGCGGCCGGTCTCGTACGCCTCGACGCCACCTCGTACGACCTGCTCGACCCGTGCGACACCTGGCTTGCGGTGCGCGGCGGGCAGCCGGACCTGGCCACGGCCGTCCGTGCGGAGAACGACCACCGGCTGGCGTCCCTCTTCGCCCGCGCCCCCTTGCTGCTCACACCGGTGACGCCGAACCGCCCGCATGGCCACGAAGGGCCGGGCGAGCGGTACTCGACCTCGCTGACCTGGGCTTTCAACCTCAGCGGCCATCCGGCGGCGAGCATCCCTGCGGGGTTCGACCCTGACGGGTGCCCGGTGGGGCTGCAGATCGTGGCGGCGCACGGGCAGGACGCCTCGCTGGTGGAGATGGCCCGGGCGGCCGAGACGATCATGGACAGGAGCACTTGGTCCGCTTCGCCCCACTAAGGGATCAATGCTATGAAACGAGAGTGACCGCACACCGCCGCAGCCCCGTGCCGCACCCGTCCCGCTGGGCGCTGCGCCGGAGTGTCGCCATGCAGGTGTTCGGTATGCAGGTGTTCCTGATCGTCCTGCTGGTCGCAGCCGCCGCGGCGGTGCTGGTGCTGCAGTCCAGGTCCGACAGCGTGAACACGGCGCGGAGCCGTTCACTGGCCGCTGCCGAGGCGTTCGCGCACGCTCCCGGGCTGCCGCGGGCACTGCGCTCACGCGATCCGACAGCCGCGCTGGAGCCGCTGGCGGAGGGCGCCCGCAAAGGGGCCGGGATCGACTTCATCACCGTGACGGACACCCGGGGGATCCGCATCACGGACCCCCAGCGCGGGCTGATCGGCAAGCGCTCCATGGGTGATCTGAGCAGGGCCCTTGCGGGGCACTCCTTCACCGAGATCTTCTACGGGGCCCCGTCCGACGCCGTGCGTGCCGTCGTCCCCGTGACCGATGCGGGCGGCCACGTCGTCGGCCTGGTCGCGGCCGGAATCGAGATCAGCAATGTGACGGACCTGGTCAGCCGGAGGCTGCCACTCTTCCTCGGCACCACCGCGGCCGCACTCGCTGTGGCCACCGTCGGGGCGGCGCTCGTCAGCCGTCGGCTCAGCCGCCAGACCCACGGTCTGGGGCCTGCCGAGATGACCCGGATGTACGAGCACAACGACGCCGTTCTGCACGCGGTGCGCGAGGGCGTGCTGATCATCGGCAGCGACGGACAGGTCCTGCTGGCGAACGACGAGGCACGCCGGCTGCTCTCGCTGCCGCCCGATGCCGAGCTCGGCCGGGTCGCGGACCTCGGACTCGGCGAGGCCACGGAGCGGCTGCTGACCCGGGGCGAGGCGGTGACCGACGCCGTACACCTGACCGGGGACCGGCTGCTGGCGGTCAATATGCGGCTCATCCGGACGCGGGCCGGACTCGGCAGCAGAGTGGTGACCCTGCGGGACACCACCGAGCTGCGCGCTCTGACCGGCCGCGCGGAAGTGGCCCGGGAACGGCTGCAGTTGCTGTACGACGCGAGCGGGCGGGTCGGCACCTCGCTGGACGCCGTACGGACGGCCGAGGAGCTGGCGGAAGTGGCCGTGCCGCGGTTCGCCGACTTCGTCACGGTGGACCTGACGGAGCCCGTGCTGTCCGGCGGGGAGCCGGGCGGCGCCTTCACCACGATGCGGCGGGCCGCCGTGCGGGGTGTCCGCGACAGCGAAGCGCTGGACCCGGCCGGCACCCGGATCGAGGTGGAGCCCGGGACCCCGCTGGCGCAGTACCTGGCCTCCGGTGAGCCCACGCTGGAGGCCGATCTCCCCGGTACGTACGACTGGCGGCAGCAGGACCCGGCCGGCGGTCTGCGCGCCGTCGCCGAGGGGTTCGGCTCGCTGATCCGGATGCCGCTCACGGCGCGCGGGGTCGTGCTGGGTCTGGTGAGCTTCTGGCGCGCCCTGGAGCGTGACCCGTACGAGGAGGACGACCTCTCCTTCGCCGAGGAGCTGGCCCTGCGAGCCGCGCTGAGCGTCGACAACGCCCGCCGGTTCACCCGCGAGCACACCACGGCGGTCACCCTCCAGCAGAGCCTGCTCCCCCACGACCTGCCGGAGAACCGGGCCCTGGACGTGGCCCACCGCTACGTTCCCGCCCGCGCGGGGGTGGGCGGTGACTGGTTCGACGTCATCCCGCTGCCCGGCGCCCGGGTCGCGCTGGTCATCGGCGACGTCGTCGGGCACGGCCTGCACGCCGCCGTGACCATGGGCCGGCTCCGTACAGCGGTCCACAACTTCTCCTCGCTGGACCTGTCCCCGGACGAGATCCTGGGCCATCTCAACGACCTGGTCCACTCCATGGACGAGGGGAACAGCTCGCTGGGCGACGGCACCGTCGTCACCGGGGCCACCTGTATGTACGCGGTGTACGAGTCCGTGTCGGGCCGCTGCACGGTGGCCAGCGCCGGCCACCTCGGACCGGCGCTCGTCGACCCCGACGGAACGGCGCGGTTCCCGGCCGTCCCCCTGGGCCCGCCGCTGGGCACCGCCAGCCTGCCCTTCGAGACCGCAGTGCTCGACCTGGCCGCCGGGAGCAGCCTGGTGCTGTACACCGACGGCCTGGTGGAGGAGCGGGGCCGGGACATGGATGTGGGCCTTGAGCTGCTGCGCACCGCCCTGGAGGAACAGGCCGGGCTCGACACGGAGCCTCGCGAGATGTGCCGGAGCGTGTTCGACGCGCTGTCGCCCTCGCACCGGGAGGACGATGTCGCCCTCCTCGTGGCCAGGACCCGGCTGCTCGACCCGTCGTCGGTCGCGGACTGGGAACTGGACGCAGAAGACGCCGATCCGGCGGCGGTCGCCACCGTACGGTCCCAGGCGGCCCGCAGGCTCAGCGAATGGGGCCTGGACGAGATCGCGTTCAACACCGAGCTCATCCTGAGCGAACTGCTTACCAACGCGGTCCGCTACGGCACCGCCCCGATCCGGGTGCGGCTGCTCCACAGTGCGACCCTGACCTGCGAGGTCGCGGACAGCAGCAGTACCTCACCGCATCTGAAGCGGGCGGCGGCGATGGACGAGGGCGGGCGCGGGCTCTACCTCGTCGCGCAGTTCGCGGAGCGCTGGGGCACCCGGTATCCGCCGCACGGAAAGATCATCTGGGCTGAGCAGCTCCTCACCGGACCGCAGGCACAGCCCCAGCAGTGGTCCGTGGATCTGGACGACCTCGACGACCTCGAGGGCTTGGAGGGCCCGGACCCGTAAGCGTGTCAGGCATCACGGGCGTCACGGGCGCCGGAGGCGTTCCACGCGTATCAGGCTCCGTCCGCGATGGCCGACTGCACCTCGGCGACCCGCTCCTGCTCCTCCTGCGCGAACCGTTCCCGGTCGAGCTGCTCGGCTATCTCCTCGTCCTGCGACATCAGCAGGTCCAGATTCGAGTTGCCCATCTCGAAGACGCCCATGTCGACGTACGCCTTCTGCAGCCGCTTGCCCCAGAGACCGATGTCCTTGACGCAGGGGACGATCCGGCTGAACAGCAACTGCCGGAAGAGTGTCAGGAATTCGGACTGCTCCGAGAGCTCCTCGGCCTCCTTGCGCGCGATACCGAAGTTCTCCAGGACCTCCACACCGCGCAGCCGGTCGCGCATCAGGTAGCAGCCCTCGATCACGAACTCCTCGCGCTCGCGCAGTTCGGCGTCGGTGAGCTGCTTGTAGTAGTCGCGCAGCGCCATCCGCCCGAAGGCCACATGGCGGGCCTCGTCCTGCATGACGTACGCCAGGATCTGCTTGGGCAGCGGTTTGTCGGTGGTGTCGCGGATCATGCCGAAGGCGGCGAGCGCCAGCCCCTCGATGAGGACCTGCATCCCCAGGTACGGCATGTCCCAGCGGGAGTCGCGCAGGGTGTCGCCGAGGAGGGCCTGGAGGTTGTCGTTGATCGGGTAGAGCATCCCGATCTTCTCGTGCAGGAAGCGGCCGTATATCTCGGCGTGCCTGGCCTCGTCCATGGTCTGGGTGGCCGAGTAGAACTTGGCGTCCATGTCGGGCGCGGACTCCACGATCCGGGCCGCGCACACCATCGCGCCCTGCTCACCATGGAGGAACTGGCTGAACTGCCAGGACGTGTAGTGCTTGCGCAGCTCGCCCCGGTCGCGGTCGGTCATCTTCGCCCAGTGGGGCGTCCCGTACAGGGTCATCGCCTCGTCGGGCGTACCGAGCGGGTCGTACGGGTCCACTTCGAGCGACCAGTCGATGCGCTTCGCGCCGTCCCACTGCTTGTCCTTGCCCTTCTGGTACAGGGCGAGGAGACGGTCGCGCCCTTCGTCGTACTCCCAGCTGAATCGGGCCGAACCCGACGCGGGTATCTGCCAGTTGGACTCGGCCGGTCCCTTGGTATAGAGCTCATGCGTCGACATACCTCGCAGGCTCACACGTTGGTAGACGCCGGGTCAACAAGTCGCGTGCAAGGGATTGACCATCTTACTGACACGCAGTCTCATAAGAGGTGACCACCGGTAACCCCAAGCGCGAGGTACCTCAGAGATGACGACAGCGACCGAACGCGAAGTGCTCCGTGACGCCCTCGGCCTGCTCAGGGACCGCGAACAAGTGGCCGAGCGCCTCCTCCAATCGTCCGCCAAGCACTCCTTCGACCCGGACAAGGAACTGGACTGGGTGGCGCCGATCGAGGACGGCAAGTGGTTCTGGCCGCCGGAGCTCGTATCGCTCTACGACACCCCGCTCTGGCGGAAGATGTCCGAGGACCAGCGGATGGAACTCGCCCGGCACGAAGCAGCCTCGCTCGCCTCACTCGGCATCTGGTTCGAGATCATCCTGATGCAGCTGCTCGTCCGGCACATCTACGACAAGTCGGTGACCAGCAATCACGTGCGGTACGCGCTCACCGAGATAGCCGACGAGTGCCGGCACTCGATGATGTTCGCCAGGATGATCCAGAAGGGCGGGGCGCCGTCGTACCCGGTGCCGCGGATGTACCACAACCTGGCGCGGGTACTGAAGACCGTCTCGACGACCCCGGGCTCCTTCGCGGCGACCCTGCTGGGCGAGGAGATCCTCGACTACATGCAGCGGCTGACGTTCCCCGACGAGCGCGTACAGACCCTGGTCCGCGGGGTGACCCGGATCCATGTGGTCGAAGAGGCACGTCATGTCCGTTACGCGCGTGAGGAGTTGCGCCGCCAGATGGTCACGGCGCCACGCTGGGAACAGCACTTCACGAGGCTCAGCTGCGGTGAGGCGGCGCGGGTCTTCTCCACCTGCTTCATCAACCCCCAGGTGTACACGAACACCGGCCTGGACCGCCGCGAGGCAGTCGCCCAGGTCAAGGCGAGCGGCCACCGCGCGGAGGTCATGCAGAGCGGAGCCAAGCGCCTGACGGACTTCCTGGACGACATCGGCGTACTGCGGGGCGCGGGGCGGAAGTTGTGGGTGAGTTCGGGGCTGCTGGCGAAGTAGCGGGGCGGGCGGGCCTGGCGAGTGGGCTTGGCGAGCGGGTGAGGCCCGCGGCGAGGCGGGGTACGGACTGCTGCCGTCGTACCGCGAGGAGAGCACCGGGGCGCCCTGCCCAATGCCACGACCCGCTCGGGCGTCGCGCAAGTGGCATTACGGGGACCGCCCGGGCCGGGCGGGGGGGCGCGCCGGGGCGCCGTTGCCGCTGGAGGTGGACAGTTGGGCCACCAACCGCGCGAGGGCCGGGTCCCGCATAGCAGGCGTGGAGCCATAGATCACATCCCTCCTGACGGTTCATTCGACCGATGGGCCGACAGCTGACGAGGGAGTGGCGCTCTCGGGGCGTGCGGGCGGGCCGGACCAGTATCCGAGCACCGCGGGCACCTCCCGATCGGCCAGCTGCAGGGCGGGATCGAACCCGACGCCCTCGATCGACCCGATGTCAGCGAGACCGTGCGACGAACCCCACAGCAGGTCGCAATGGCGTCCCGCGTGAACGCGAGCACTCTTGGGCGCTGAAGCCGATCTCGGCGGCGATCCGCCGGATCGTCACGGCCTGCAGCTCTACGCACCCGCCTTGAGGGTAGCCAAGAACATAGAGCTTCACGAGAAATACACAACATCCTTAAAATCTCCTCTACTCTGCCTCGGGGTGACAAGCGAGAACAAGAACAAGGTGGGGGTTGCATGTCTCTCAGGAACGCACTGAGACCGGGGGAATCCAAGGGTGCGCAGGGCAGGGGGAAAAGCAGAAAAATGGGACTCCGGCTCCCCGGGCGGCTGATGGTCGGGGTGGTGGCCCTGTCCATGGGCGTCGCGGCATGCTCAACCGGGGAGCAGAACAACAAGTCAGCGGCCGGCCACGTAAGTTCGGCGACCATATCCGCTTCCCCGCACATCGCTTCTCCAACGCCCCCGCCCACCTCCCCCTCGCCCACGGCTCCTTCGACGAAGCCGATTGCCAGGGAGACGGTGGGCGACCACACTGACTGGAACCTTCAGAAAGCCGTGGCAGACGCCCACGGGCACCACGTCAAGTCTGTGGCGTACGCGGACGCGAGCGAGTTGAGACGCTCAGTGGTGCACACCTCCAACTGGAAGGTGTGCACCCAGACACCTTCGGCCGGTACATACAGCACCACCACGGAGCTCGCGTTCAAGGTCGTGGAGTCGGGCGAGTCGTGCGCGCACCCACCGCGCGCCTCATCGGGTAGTGCGTCCAGCAGCGGCGGGTCGCACTCGTCGGCCAGCTCCGGCTCCAGCTCGGGCGGGAGTACGTCGACCGGCGGCAGCTCCACCAAGACTGAGCTGTGCAGCATCCGGTCCAACGCGGGCAATTGCTACCGCGCCGGCCAGTTCTGCCGGAGCGCGGACGTGGGCGCGACAACCACAGATGCGGCAGGCCGGAAGATCGCTTGCGGCTACCAGGGCTCTGCCAACCGCTGGCACTACTGAGCAGCGTGCAGCCCTCCGGCAAGTAGCCGGAATTCGGGGGCAAGCTCCGGCTCCTACCCGCTGAGGGCCTGGATGTGTTGACGGCTGGTCTGAGCCGCGGCCCGGGGGCTGACCGCGCCAAGCACGCTTCCCGCAGCCCTCGTACGATGACGGGCGTGCCCCTCTGACCGCTCTCGCCACCGACCCCGGCACGGACGGCGATTGCCCGGAGCCGATCACTGACACCTACCGGCACGGCACCGACCATCTGGCCGGCATCGCTCTGACCGGCGGTATGCGGGGAAGCCGAAGCCGTACAGCCGTACTGCGTGTCGCCGAGAGGTCGGTGACCGGCCTGGGTGGCCTGGTTCAGCGACAGTGACTATCTGCGAGCACGGGCAGCAGTTGTGTCTCCAGGCCCGCGGATGTTCACGAGAAATATGTCGCCAGGGCGTGACTGTTGAATCGTCCGGTCAACGGTCTATCCAGTCCGGCACCCACACGTCGTCCGGGGTGCGCGGCCCTGACGTGCGCAGATGGTCGCGTAGCGCGGTCAGCACGGGGTGCTGGTCTCCGGCCCGGGACAACAGCATGTGCGTGTACACCGGGGTCGGTTCGCGCAAGGGGATGCGCCGCAGGTCGTGGCTCTGGGGCCACAGGTACCGGTCCCCGCTTCCGACGAGGGTGGCCAGCGAGGCCGAGTCGGCCAGCGCGTCCATCAGGGCCTCGTCACCGAAGTTGGGGCCGAGCGCGTCGATGCTCAGATCGAAGGCCTCGGACAGCGCCTGGTAGAACGCCGCCCACTCCGTGCCTGGACGGATCCCAGGGATCCAGATGCGGTGGCCGGCCAGGTCCGCAGGCCTGACCCAAGGCGCGTTCGCCAAGGGGTGGCCGGGCCCGACCAGGAGCTCCAGGGGCGCGTCCAGGAGTCGTTCGGCGCTGATCCCGGCTGGGACCTGGTCTGCCGGCAGGGCGCGGAAGGACGCGTCGACGGTTCCTTCGAGCACCGCCTGGGCGGCCCGGGCGGCGTTCTCGTTGCTCAGTGTGACCGCGTCCAGGTTCATCTCGGGGTGGGGGCGGTAGAACCGGTAGACGGCCTGGGCCGGAGCGATGCGCCGGTTGAGGACGTCGACGCGCAAGGGCCGGCTGCCGGGGCGTACGGCCTGCTCGGCCTGCTCGACGGCTGCAAGGACCTTCTTGGCGTGCGGCAGGAAGACCTGCCCGTCCAGGCTCAGCCGGGAGCCTCGCGAGGTTCGCACCAGGAGCATGACCTTCAGGTGTCTCTCAAGGGTCGCGATCCGCTTGGAGACCGCCTGCTGGCTGATCCCGAGCTCGTCCGCCGCTGCCTGGAACTGGCCGGTCCCGGCGACGGCCACGAACGTCCGTAGGGCTTCAACATCCACATCCTCAATTTACTTCCACAACGAGTGGTTGTGTCCGGTGGATGGGGCGGTTGTTTGATCACGCGCTCTTCAGGGTGGTGGGATCGCCGCATGTCTACCCGCACAGAGCAGGTCATGTACGTCAGGACAACCGAGTTCGCGCGCCATGCGGAGCGCATCGTGGAGGTGACCGACGCGACGTCCCGACTGAACGTGCTGCCGTTCAGCGACACCGAAGGCCGTGCAGAACTACTTTCTGTTGTGTTCGGTGGCCCGCTCCCGGAGTCCGTGACGATCTACCCGCCGTTCTTCACCGAGCACGGGCTGAACACGACGTTTGGGGAGAACGTCTTCGTCAACCAGGAATGCACGTTCATGGACAAGGGCGGGATCCGCATCGGCGACGCAGTCATGATCGCCCCGAAGGTCAGCCTCATCACCGGCGGGCACCCTCTGCCGCTTGCCGAGCGTCGCGAGTACCTCTCCTTCGCCCCGATCGTCATCGAGGACGACGTCTGGATCGGGACGTCCGCCGTGATCTTGCAAGGAGTGACCATCGGTGCCGGTGCGGTGGTCGCCGCCGGTGCGGTGGTCAGTCGTGATGTTCCTGCCGGCACCCTGGTCGCGGGAGTCCCCGCCCGGGTGATCAAGACGATCGACTGAGCCCGGGCGGGCCACCGGCCCAACGGTGAGCAGCACGTCTGCGGTCTGATTTCGATGCCCCCCACGCCGTCCTGATAACGGCCGGGCGCGGTCAGTGGAGCTGTCGCTCCCAGTCCCCAGGGACTTTGTCCCGGGGGCCCGGAGTGGGCTGCGAAGCGGGGTGCGCGGTGGGCGGGGCCAGCTCCGGCCCCTCGTAGTACTGATCGGTCTCGATGTTCCAGAACCAGTCCTCACCCGGTTCGAAGCTGGTCAGCAGAGGGTGTCCCGCCTCGCGCGCGTGTTGCGTGCCGTGCTGCCCGGGCGAGGAGTCGCAGCATCCGATGTTCCCGCAGGCGGCGCAGCGCCGCAGGTGGAACCACCATCCCGGCCCGTCCCCCGCCAAGCAGTCCGCGCACCCGGTCCCGCTGGGTGTCGCGGTCGGATCGAGACCTGGGATCTGCTCCTGTGCCATGAGGGATGCCTCTCTCGTGAAACGCCGTTCAGCGGTCGGGTTGCTTGTCGGTGCGTGCCAGGATGCCCTTCAGCAGGCCGGTGGACTGTCCGACCTCGATGAGGTAGCCGTCCGGGTCGCGCATGTAGCAGCGCAGCTCGGCAAGCCGGTCGATGGGCGGGGTGAGGAACTCGGCTCCCTGGGCGCGGGCCGCTTCGTAGAACTCCTGGATGTTCGCTACCCGTACGTTCAGGAAGCTGGAGACGGTGTGGGGGTCGTCCGGTGTGCGCAGAACGACGTCGGGTTTGTCGTCGGTGGGCCCGCCGCCGGGGTTCATGATGATCCAGCTGTTGGCGACCTTGACGATGCAGGGGTTCTCATCCAGCACCACCTTTCCCCCCAGTACGGCGGCGTAGAACGCCCGCGAGCGGGGGACGTCGCTGACCGTGAGGAAGTGCGTGAGCACCAGGCCCTCGGCGGGTGCGGGAAGGTCCTCGGCCGACATGCCTTCGGAGATGAAATCGGACATATGCCGAGCGTATGGCGCGGGCGGCGGCCCGGCATCCTGATCGCCGCCCACCACATGCCCCTGTCTCCCAGAGGGAGACACGGGCGAGCCGT
This sequence comes from Streptomyces sp. NBC_00466, assembly GCF_041433995.1. Lineage (NCBI taxonomy): Bacteria > Bacillati > Actinomycetota > Actinomycetes > Kitasatosporales > Streptomycetaceae > Streptomyces > Streptomyces sp. NBC_00466. The sequence goes on from NZ_CP107896.1 coordinate 1,609,735, forward strand.
CCGATCAGAGGCCCAGCCGCACTGGCCCTGCTGGAACACCAGAGGTGATCAGCGCCGTCAGAGGAGTCGCGAGGTCGCGGGGGGAGAAGAGGTCGGCACCTGCGTAGGAAGCGACTTCACGCGGGTGCCACCACTTCAGACCGCTGATGTTCTCCGCGGCAAGCTGCTCATCGGACAGAGTCCCTCGCGGTGTGAACGTGGCGGTGCGCACGAGGTAGTAGTCGTTGATGACCCCGTCGTAGCCTGCGGCATGAGCAGCCACGACTTCCTGGTGCCAGACGTGCGACGGATCGGCCCCGAGGGCAAGGCCCACCTCCTCCCGCAGTTCGCGGCGCAGCGCGGCAAGCGGTGTCTCGCCGGGCTCGATCCCTCCGCCGGGAGCTGCCCAGACCACCGTTCCCGCCGGCTCTGGAATCGCGAATCGGCACAGCAGGATGCGGTCGTCCTCGTCGAGCACGACCGCACGCACTGAATGACGCAGGTTCACTGACGGCCTCCGCAGGCACTCCACACAGCGCGGTCGCCCCACAGCCGGGTCACCGTCCGCCTTCCTCCCCCATGTAGGGCCCCGCGAACGCCCTGGCCGCCGTGTCCGATTCCAGGAGCCGGCGCAGCCGGGCCCGCGCGGTGCCCGCCCGGAAGCGGTCGCCGGACGACGCCCCGTGCAGTACGTCCGAGAGCCACTGCGAGAACTCCTGGTACTGCCAGACCCGCCGCAGGGCTGCCTGTGAGTATCCCGCGAGCCCGCCGTCGTCGCCGGTGCCGCCCTCGCCCGGGACGGCCGCGATCAGCGCGTCCGCGAGCAGCAGCGCGTCGTGGATCGCGAGGTTCATCCCCTTCGCCGCGATCGGTGCGATCAGGTGCGCCGAGTCGCCCGCGAGGTGGAGGCGGCCGTAGGACATCGGCTCCACCACGTAGTTGTGCATGTCCAGCACCACCTTCTCCACGAGCGGCCCCTCCGTGAGGGGCGGAGAACCCTCCGCGGCGAGGCGGGTCCGCAGCTCGTGCCAGACGCGCTCGTGCGGCCAGTCCTCCGGGGTGTCACCGGGCGGGACCTGGAGGTAGTAGCGGGTGACCTCGGGACTGCGGGCCATATGGGCGCCGAACCCGCGCTCGTGGATGCCGAAGACCACGCCGTCCGCCGACGGCGGTGCCTGGGCGAGCAGCGCCAGCCAGGCCACCCCGTCGTCGCGGCGGCTGACCGTGACCTGGCCGTCGGGTATCGCCGTCCTCGCGACCCCCCGCGCGCCGTCGCAGCCCGCGACGTAGTCGCACACGACGCGGTGCCGGGAGCCGGTCAGCGGATCGGTGTAGGAGATCACCGGCCGGTCGCCGCCGATGCCGTCCAGCCGTACGTCCCGGACGCCGAAGCGGGCGTCGCCCGCGCCCTTGTCCGCGTACGAGGCGATCAGGTCGGTCACCAACTGCGGCTGCGGATAGACGAAGTGGCGCCGCCCGGACAGCTCGGCCGTCGGCACGGTGTGCCGCTCGCCGTCGAACCGGAACTCGAACTCGCCCTGGGTCTCGGCCTGGACGAGGATCCGCTCCGCGAGGCCGTGCCCGGCGAGCGACCGTACCGCCCACTCCTCCATGAACCCGGCACGCGGACGGCGCTCGATGAAGTCTCTGCTCTCCGCTTCCAGAAGCACGCAGTCGACGCCGCTGTCCTGCAGCCGGTTCGCCACGACGAGCCCGGCGGGACCGGCCCCTATGACGACGACGGAGGTGTGCGTGAGGACGGGAAGAGCCGAGGACACGTGGGGGTTCCCTTCAGGTTCGGGCGGGAGAGCGCCCAGGAGGACACGGGCCGGAACTGCGGTGTGACCAGTCGAAGTATGGCGGTGGCGCCGCGGCGGCCGGATCCGGGGCACTCCCCGTAACGTGCCCCGTCGTGAACACCGGGATTACGCTGCGGTCATGACCCCCGCAGCGATCCCCGCGTACCGACGCCTCAGCGTCGAGGAGCGCCGTGTCCAGCTCCTCGACGCGGCCCTGTCGCTCTTCGCGCACCGGGCGCCCGACGAGGTCTCGCTCGACGACGTCGCCGAGGCGGCAGGGGTCTCCCGGCCGCTCGTCTACCGCTACTTCCCCGGTGGGAAGCAGCAGTTGTACGAGAAGGCGCTGCGCTCGGCGGCCGACCAGCTCGAACTCTGCTTCGCCGAGCCGCAGACCGGCCCGCTCACCGTACGGCTGGCCCGGGTGCTCGACCGCTATCTCGCCTTCGTGGACGAGCACGACGCCGGGTTCTCCGCGCTGCTCCAGGGCGGCACCGTCGCCGAGACATCCCGCACCGGGGCGATCGTGGACGAGGTGCGGCGGGCCGCGGCCGAGCAGATCCTCGTCCACCTCGGAGTCGGCACACCGGGTCCGCGGCTGCGCATGATGGTGCGGACCTGGATCGCGGCCGTCGAGGCCGCTTCGCTGATCTGGCTGGACGAGGAGAAGCAGCCGCCCGTCGGCGAGCTGCGCGACTGGCTGATCGACCATCTCATCGCGCTCCTCGCGGCGACGGCCGGGACGGACCCTCAGACCGCGGCGGCCGTCAGGACCGCGCTGGCCGGTGAACGGCCCGAAGGCGCGGTCGGAGCCCTGGCCCACCGGCTGCTGCCCGTGGTGGACGAGGCCGCGCGGCTGCTGGGCGGCGGCTGAGGGGGACTGCGCCGGTGGCCTCGCCGGGCGGGCCGGCGTACGGCCTGCGTCAGACTGGCCCGGTGAAGAGCGAAGAGACCCTGTTCGAGGGCGGTCCGCTGGACGGGCGGATCCTGCCCGTCCTGCTCGGCCCGACCGGCCACCCGCCCAAGGTGTACGAGGTTCCCGTCCCGGACGCCGGGGGCGGGCCGCCGACGGTACTGGTCTATGTCCGCACCCCGGCCGGCCATACCAGGCGTCTCGGCATTCAGCGCGGCTGGAAGTACGTGTACGCACCGGACGGCCGGCCCCGCACCCTGAAGTGGCCCTGGTCGAAACCGGACGGGCAACCGGAGGCGTGAGACCGGGAGCAGAGACGTGACGCCGGAGGGGAGGCCTGAAGCCGGGCAGCACGCCGGACAAGGCGCCTGATACCAAGTCAGGCGGCGGGCCCCGCAACCGTTCCGCCCTGTATGGGTGACGGGATTGAGCCGATCCGCCCACCCCGGAGGTGACAACGACGGCTTCGCCCCATGCTCGGCCCGGGGCGGACGGTCCGCCCCGGAAGCAGAGGTGTTGTGGTGTCAGGCAGACTGCTGCGGTTCATCTGTACGACGGCACTGGCCACGGTGGTGGTCGGTGCGACCCCCGCACTCGCCGTTCCGGTCGGCCTCCACGGCCCCGTCCCTGAACCGGGCCCGGCAGCATCGCCCGCCCCCACCGGCCCCGCAACTCCTGTCGGTCCCACCGGTCCCACTGGTCCCACCAGTCCCGGTGGCACTGCGGCGGACCCGGGCCCGACCGCCCCCGGAGGGACCGACCCGGCACCGGGCGCGCCCGCTGCCGCGCCCGCCGCTCCCCGTACCCCCGCCGAGGCCACCCTGACCCGGCTCCGGACCCTCTACCAGCAGTCCGAGCAGGCCGGGCAGACCTACCGCGCCACCACGGAGGCGCTCAAGCGCCAGCAGGTCAAGGCGAAGAGCGTCGGGGCCGGTCTGGTGAAGGCGCGGATGGAGCTCGCCCAGAGCCGTAACGCCGCGGGCCGGCTGGCGCGCGAGCAGTACCAGGAGCAGTCCGGGCTGTCCCCCTATCTGGATCTGATGCTGGGCGGCGACCCCCAGCAGGCTCTCGACGCGGGCCACCAGTTCCGGCGGGCATCGGCCGATCTGATGGCCAAGGCCCGCCGGCTGGAGAAGGCCGAGGCGCACGCCGGGGCACTCGACACCGCGTCACGTGCCGCGCTGCAGAAGAAGCAGGCACTCGTCGCCCGGCAGAAGCAGCAGTACAGGACGGCCCAGGCCCGTCTGCGCGAGGCGGAGGCACTGCTCGCCGGGCTCTCCCCGGGCGAGGTCTCCGACGTACAGGCGCAGGACGCCGCCGATACGACCGCTGCCCAGGGCGCGCTGGACGCCTCCGGGGCGCTGAGCGGACCGCAGGCCTCGGCGTCGAAGCGCGGCACCCGGGCCGTGGCGTACGGACTCGCCCAGGTCGGCAAGCCGTACCTCTGGGGCGCCGAGGGCCCCCGCTCCTTCGACTGCTCGGGGCTGACCTGGCGTGCCTGGGCGCACGCCGGGCGCACGATTCCCCGGACCAGCCAGGCGCAGTGGCGCCGGCTGCCCAGGGTCTCGCTGCGGTCACTGCGCCCGGGTGACCTGATCGTCTACTTCCCGAAGGCCACCCATGTCGCGCTGTACATCGGCGGCGGCAAGGTCGTCCAGGCACCCCGCCCCGGAGCCGACGTGAAGGTCTCCCCCATCGCGGCCAACCCGATCCTCGGCGCGGTCCGCCCGGACGCCTGAACGCCGGACGCCTGAACGCCCGGCGCCTGGCCTCAGGCTCCGGTGACCGAGGCCAGGTACGCGTTCGTCTTCTCCGGGTCGAAGAAGAAGTTCTCGAAGTCGGCGGGGTTGTTGAACCCGTTGGCGAAACGATCCGCCACGGGCTGGAGCTGGCCCGCCGCCCCGATGAGGTTCAGTACGTGCTCCGGAGGGACGCCCAGCATCGCGTTCGTCCACTTGGTGACGTGCTGTGCCGTCTCCCAGTAGCGGTCGAACGTCTGCTGCATCCACGCCTCGTCGAAGGGCTGGTCGCCGCGCTCGACGATGGAGCCGAGGTAGGCCGCCGCGCACTTCGACGCCGAGTTGGAGCCCTGGCCGGTGATCGGGTCGTTGGCCACGACCACGTCGGCGACGCCGAGGACCAGACCGCCGCCGGGCAGCCGCCCGATGGGGTTGCGGACCGTGGGGGCGTACCTGCCGGAGAGGGTGCCGCCCGCGTCGGTCAGCTCGACCTTGGTGGCCCGCGCGTACTCCCAGGGCGTGAACTTCTCCATCAGTTCGAGCGTGAGGGCCAGGTGCTCGGAGGGGTCCTTGATGCCCTGGAAGGCATCCAGCGGGCCGCCGGGCACGCCCTCCCAGAAGAGGATGTCCGCGCGGCCGCTGTTGGTGAGGGTGGGCATCACGAAGAGCTCGCCGACGCCGGGGACCAGATTGCAGCGCACCGCGTCGAAGTCGGGGTGCTCGGGGCGTACGCCCATGCCGTGCACGTACGAAACCGCCAGCGCGCGCTGGGGCACGGTGAACGGCGAGCGCGCCGCGTCCCGGCCGAACATCGAGACCAGCTCGCCCTTGCCCGCCGAGATCATCACCAGGTCGTACGTCCGGGCGAAGAAGTCCAGGTCGGAGACTGCCGCGCCGTGGATGACCAACTGGCCGCCGCGCCGCGCGAAGGACTCCATCCAGCCGGCCATCTTCACGCGCTGGTCGACGGACTGGGCGTAACCGTCGAGCTTGCCGACCCAGTCGATGGCGCGGGAGGAGTCGGGCGCGGCGACCGAGACGCCCAGGCCCTCGATCTTCGGCGCCTGGGACTCCCAGAAGTTGAGCTGGAGGTCGCGCTCGTGCTGGAGGGCCGTGTGGAACATGCACTGCGTGGACATGACCCTGCCGGAGCGGATCTCGTCGGCCGTGCGGTTGGACATGAGCGTGACCTCGTAGCCCTGGGACTGGAGGCCGAGAGCCAGCTGGAGCCCGGACTGGCCGGCTCCGACGATGAGTATCTTCCGCATGGCGGGTTGTTCTCCTATTCGGGGGTGGCGTCGAGTGCGTGGCCCACCAGGGCCAACAGGGACTCGACCACCGTCATTCTGTTACGCGCGTCCATGATCAGTACAGGCACGTGCGGGGGAATCGTCAGAGCCTCCCGCACGTCCTGCGCCTCGAAGTCGGGGGTGCCCTCGAAGTGGTTGACCGAGACGATGTACGGGAGCCCGCAGCTCTCGAAGTAGTCGAGAGCGGGGAAGCAGTCGGCGAGTCTGCGGGTGTCGGCGAGGACTATCGCGCCGATCGCGCCGCGCACCAGGTCGTCCCACATGAACCAGAAGCGCTGCTGCCCCGGCGTGCCGAACACATAGAGCACGAGGTCGTCGTCGAGCGTCAGCCGGCCGAAGTCCATGGCGACCGTGGTGGTCACCTTGTCCGGCGTGGCGCTGAGGTCGTCGGTCTCCTCGCTCGCCTGGGTCATCAGGGCCTCGGTCTGGAGCGGGGTGATCTCCGAGACCGAGCTGACGAAGGTCGTCTTGCCCACGCCGAAGCCGCCCGCCACCACGATCTTGGTGGATATGGGGGCCCGGGTGCGGTCGTTCTGCCAGGCCTGGACGGACTCATCGGCCTCGGCGGGGATCAGCGTCTCAGAGACGGCGGAGTCCACTCAGCACCCTTTCGAGCAAGGCGCGGTCGGGCTGGCCTTCGCCGTGCCCGGTACCGTACACACGGATCTTTCCCTGGTCTGCGAGGTCGCTGAGCAGGACGCGGACGACCCCCAGCCGCATCTTGAGCAGCGCCGAGATCTCCGCGACGGTACGCATCCGGCGGCAGATCTCGACGATGGCGCGCATCTCCGGCATGAGGCGCGCGGGGCCGTTGGCCAGCTCCGGGCGCTCCGGGGATGCTTCGATCGCGGCCACGAAGGTCTCAACGAAGAGGATGTGGCCGAACTTGGTGCGGCCGCCGGTGAGTGAGTACGGGCGTACTCGCGCGGGGCGGCGATCCGGGTTGCGGGCCGGGAGGGCCGGAGTCACTGGGCGCTCTCCATCGATTTGCGCAGCTCGCTGCGGAGTTCGGGGGTGAGGACATGACCGGCACGGCCGACGAAGAGGGCCATGTGGTACGCGACGACGCTCATGTCGCAGTCCGGTGTGGCGTGCACGCCCAGCAGTGAACCGTCGCTGATGGACATCACGAAGACGCTGCCCTCCTCCATCGCGACCATCGTCTGCTTGACGCTGCCACCGTCCATCAGCTTGGCGGCGCCGATGGTGAGGCTGCCGATGCCGGAGACAATGGTGGCGAGGTCGGCGGCCGACCCCTTGGGGCCGCCCTGCCGGACAACCGGGACCGAACCGGCCGCCGAGACCCCGGGGTCCGACGAGAGCAGCATCAGCCCGTCGGACGAGACGACGGCGATGGAACGGAGCCCTGGGACCTCCTCCACGAGATTCTTCAACAGCCAGTGCAGGTTCCGGGCTTCACTGCTGAGTCCGAATGTGCTGGGCGCAGTCAACTGCGTGCCTCCTCGACACTGTCCCCCGCGTCATCGGTACGTACAACATCCGATCTCTGCTCCGAGATCTCTGTTTCGACGTCCTTGCGGCCGTCCTTCGCTCCTTGGTGGAAGCCGCCGAGCCTACTGCGCAGGGCCGCGGCGTCCACCCTGCTGGTGCGCTGTTTCGGGGCCGTGTCCGCGGGCTTGGTGACCTTGGGGACGCGCTTGGGCAGCCCCTTGTCGGTGATGCGCCCGGCCCCCTGCTCCGGGATACCGCCGGTGGCCGGGTCCGGGTCGGGTCCGGCGGCCGCCGGGCCGGGCCGGTACGCGGGCTCGTGTGCGGGCCCGCGTACGGGTTCCGGCTCCGGTACGGGGCTGGGGCGCCGCATCGTGAAGGTCGGCTCGTCCACCTCGTCGGCGGTGCGCTCGTGGGCTTCGGGCCCTATCTCGTAACGCGACCTGGTCGGGATCGTGTTGGAGTTGGACTCGGCCATCGAGCCCGGCAGGCTGATCGCGGGTGCCGTACCGGATTCGGGGACGAAGTGCGGCGGGGGGACCGGGGGTCCGTCCGGCAGCAGCGCGCTGGGCAGCACGACCACTGCGGCCACCCCGCCCTGCTTCTGCTCGCGCAGCTCGACCCGTACGCCGTGCCGCCTGGCCAGCAGCGAGGCCACGTGGAGGCCGAGGCCGGACTGCTCGTCGCCGGGTGCGCCGGGACGGGAGGCGTCGGGGTTGGCGAGAAGCGCGTTGAGTTCGGTGCGCCGGCCGGGCGACATGCCGATGCCCTCGTCCTGGACGGAGAGCATCACCTCGCCGTTCTCCAGGAGCCAGCCGGAGAGCTGGACATGGGCTTCCGGCGGCGAGAACGCGGTGGCGTTCTCCAGCAGTTCGGCCACGAGGTGGCTGATGTCGTCGGCGGCGAAGCCCGCGATCTGGGCGTGCGGCGGCAGGGACTGGATGGCGACCCGCTCGTACCGCTCGATCTCACTGACCGAGGCACGCAGCACGTCCACCAGGGGTACCGGTCCCGCGCCCTGTCCGTGGCCGTGCTCGGTGCCCGCGAGGACCAGCAGGTTCTCGCTGTGGCGGCGCAGCACGGTCGCCATGTGGTCGAGCTTGAAGAGGGTGGCGAGCGCCTCGGGGTCCTGCTCGCGCTCCTCCAGGCTCTCGATGACGGTGAGCTGACGCTCGACCAGGCCGAGGGAGCGCAGCGACAGGTTGACGAAGGTCGCGCGGACGGTGTGGCGCAGCCGGTCGAGGCGGGCGGTGACCTCGGCGGTGTCCGCCTCCAGCATGGCGCGCTCGGCGTCGAACCGGTCCCGGCTGCCCCGCAGGTCGCGCCGGTCGCCCGCGAGGGCTTCGGCGCGGGCGTCCGCGGTCACCACCCTGGTGTGCAGGGCGTTGATGGACCGGACGACCTGGGCGAACTCGTCGTTGCGGCCGGTGAAGACGATCGGCTCCTCCGACTCGGGGGCGCCGGCCAGGCGCGCGGCGCCGATCCGGAGCACCGCGAGCGGGCGGGTGAGCGTACGGGCGACGGCGGCGCCGACGCCGATGGTGAGGAGCAGCAGGAATCCGGCGAGGGCGATGCGCAGTTCGAGAGCGGTCACGGCGTCGTCGCGGAGCGCGGCGGTCCGTTTGGCCTGCCGGATGCCGAGCGAGGCCTCGACGCCGCGCATCTGATCGGTGCGTGCCGCGAGTGCGGCGCCCGCCTTGACCGGGTTGGTCTTGAGGTCGGACGCGGAGAGCGTGGGCTGGTCGGCCAGGCGCGAGAGATAGCTCTCGGCGGTGCTGACCTCCGGTCCCGAGACCGTGGAGGCGAGCGACTCCTGGTCGGCCGGGCCGGCGGCCTGGTCGAAGTCGGCGAGGGCGGCGAGTTCGCGGACCCTGGCCTGCTGGGCCGCCGCGCTCAGCGCGTCCCGGGTGCGGCCGTCCGCGCCGCCGTTGCCGCCGGACTGGACGTAGGTGCCGGTCACCGGGTCGTACACGGAGGTCGTGACGGGGCGCGGGACGGCCAGCGCCCCGAGCAGCAGCCCGCGGGTCTGCGAGGCCTGCCCGACCGCCTGGCCGAGGTCGGCCACGGCGCGGGTGGCCGCCGCGTCCTCGGGCGGTGTGCGGTCGGCGAGTTGGCCGGAGATCTCCTGGACCTTCTCGATCAGGTCGGAGTACGCCTTGTTGGCTTCGAGCGCGGTGCTCTTACCGGTCAGCGCCGTCCTGCGGACGGAGGGGAGGGTGGCGAGCTCATGCCGGAGAGCGGCCGGTGCCGACGCGCCGATCTCCTCGATGTCGCTGTCGACACGGGTGGCCCGGTCGGCCGCCAGTCTGTCCTTCTTGGCGCGCCCGCCCGCGATGTAGACCGTGACGTCGTCCCGCTCGTCCGCGAGGTCGTGCGCCAGGGAGACGGTCTGCTGGTCCAGGTCGGAGAGGGTGACCAGACGCTGGGCGTCGGTCAGTTCGGCCGACGCGCTGTAGACCGCCGGAGCGCCGGCCGCGAGGACCGCGAGGCCGACGACGGCCACACCCGCGACCAGGCGCCTGCGTACCCGGGTGGTGCGCTCGGGTGGCACGCCTCTGTTGCCCCGAAGCCGCTTGTTCTGCACCGGTGCTCACAATCTTGACTCGTCCACGCATGACGCCGAGATGATGACTGATCACAAGGATGCACTCCCACCTCTGGTACGGCTTCTGACCATTCCAGTGGTTTTGGGAGGGGAGTGCGCATCACCAGGTCAGCCACCTGAACGAGTGAACATCAACAGCAAGTTGGCGAACAACTCTGCGACCCGCGCACGCGGGGCGCACGCGGAGCGCCGGTTGGAACTTCCGGACCGGCTTTGGCAGGATGCCCGCCCGCAGAGGGCCGACGGAGTTACGGAGTCGTACATTCCGTGCCAAGTTCCCCCGCCCGCACGGCGGTCCGTACCTTTCGACCGTGCCTGTGCGCCCCTCGTGAAGGCATCGGGCAGACTGACCGGTATGCGGATCGAACTCGCCTCCACCCCCGGCACCCCCGAACGCCCCAACGAGGACTGGACCGGAGCCGTCCTGCCTGCCTCGGGGCGGGGCGGGCTGCTCGTACTGCTGGACGGCGTGACTCCGCCCGCGGGGACCGACGGATGTGTACACGGCGTGCCGTGGTTCACCGCCCGGCTCGGCGGTTCTCTGGTCGAACTGTCCGGTTCGCGGGGGGATATGAGTCTGCGTGAGGTACTTGCGGAGGCGATTCGCCTTACCGCCGAAGCGCACAGCTCAATCTGTGACCTTTCTCACGTGCGCACCCCGCAGGCAACCGTCGTCATGGCGCGCTGGTCCGCCGAGACCGTCGAGCACTTGGTGCTGTCCGACTCGGTCCTGCTGGTCGAGGACGTGTCGGGGGCCGTACGGGCGGTGCTGGACGACCGCCTGGACCGGCTGCCGCGCGAGGTGCTGGCGACCGAGGCGACGGCCGACGCGGCACGGAACCAGGAGGGCGGGTTCTTCACGGCGGCCGCCGATCCGGCGGTGGCGGAGCGCGCGGTGACCGGGCGCACGCCTCTGGCGGAGGTACGGGCACTGGCCGCGCTCAGCGACGGCGCGAGCCGGTGGGTCGAGGTCTTCCGGGAGGGCGACTGGGCGGAGTGCCTGGCGGTGCTGCGCAAGGAGGGTCCGCAGGCGCTGATCGGGCGGGTGCGGGCGCTGGAGGACGCGGACACGGACCGCGCGTTCCTGCGGAACAGCAAGACGCACGACGACGCGTCGGCCGTGCTGCTGGAGCTGTAGGGGTCCGGGTGGGGCTGTGGGATACGGGTGAGGCGTGGGGATCCGGGTGGGGCTGCGGGGGTCCCTCCGCGGGCCGCGCAGAGCCTTCGGCCCCGGCTCGGTGCCAGTCGGCCGGCCACCCGGGCAGACCCGGCCCCCACCCCCCGGTTCAGCTCTCCGCGCGGGCGTTCAAGTGGTGCAGCAGACGGGCCAGTTCCGCGACCTCGGTCCGGTCCCAGCCGTCCAGCTTGCGTACGTACTCGGCCCGGCGCGCGTCCCGCACCCGCCGCATCCGTTCGCGCCCCTCGCCGGTGAGCTGCACCAGGAAGGCGCGGCCGTCGCCGGGGTCCTGCTCACGGGTGACCAGCCCGAGGACCTCGAGGGACCGCAGTTGACGGCTTATGGTCGCCCGGCCGACTCCGATGTAGGCGGCCAGGTCGGTGGCCCGCTGCCCGCCCCACTCGTCGAGGCAGACCAGCAGCCCGTAGGCGGCGGCCTCCAGATCAGGGTGGACGGCGCGCGACATCTCGCCGGACGAGGCCCGCGCACGGCGCAGAAAGACGGCCAACTCCCGTTCCAGCGCCAGGAATTCATGGTCCACACCATTCCCCGGCGGGACGGGGAGTTCACTTTCAGTACCGCTGTCGTGCACGTCAGCACCCCTTACGAGCTTTCCCGATCCTGAAAGTTTCTTTCAGCGTCTGCCATCGCCGCAGCTGGGCCAGTATTTCGCAGGAGTAGACCAACGGCAGCACCCAGGCCCCCTTCCGCCGCACGGGTCTACGTGCGTAGCGTCGACATCGCTGACATGTCCACACCACGACATGCCGGCGATGACTGAGCTCTCCCAGCTCCCCCACCGAGCCTTTCGGAGGCACGCACATGCCCGTGCTCAGATCCGGAACGGCCCGACGCGGACGTATCGCCGCAGTCGGGATCCTTCTCGCCTTCCTCACCTCCCTGCTGGCCCTGCCCGGCTCGGCCTCCGCGGCCGACACCCCCGCCCGCGGCACGGCCACCATGGGGATGGGCGTCATCGCCCACGACGGCCGGGGCGGCACCCCTCGCAACACCGGTTCGGCGGTCCAGACCGAAGGCGTCGACGTCTCCGGTTACCAGGGCAACGTCAACTGGGCGACGCTGTGGAGCAGCGGCGTGCGGTGGGCCTACACCAAGGCCACCGAGGGCAACTACTACACGAACCCCTCCTTCGCCCAGCAGTACAACGGCTCGTACAACGTCGGGATGATCCGCGGCGCGTACCACTTCGCGACGCCGAACGACTCCAGCGGTGCGAACCAGGCGAACTACTTCGTCAGCCACGGCGGCGGCTGGTCCCGCGACGGCAAGACCCTGCCCGGTGTGCTGGACATCGAGTGGAATCCGTACGGCGACGCCTGCTACGGCCTGAGCGCGGCATCGATGGTCGCCTGGATCCACGACTTCGCCAACACCTACAAGTCGCTCACCGGGCGCGACGCGGTCATCTACACCGCGACCAGCTGGTGGACGCAGTGCACGGGGAACAACAGCAGCTTCGGGGCCACCAACCCGCTCTGGATCGCCCGTTACGACTCGGCGCCGGGCGCGCTGCCCGCCGGCTGGGGCTACCAGACGATGTGGCAGTACACCTCGACCGGACCGACGGTCGGCGACCATGACAAGTTCAACGGCGCGCTGGACCGGGTCCAGGCACTCGCCAACGGCTGACGCCCGCGCACCGCACCGTGACCAGCGCAAGGCCCCCGGAGTGCTGCCGGGGGCCCTGCGTTTTCCTTCAGCCGTTCTCCAGTACGGCACCGGGCCGTCAGGCGGCCGCCGGAACCCGTACCTCCGCGGGGGACAGCGCGATCTCCAGGACCTGGCGTACGTCCGTCACCGGGTGCACCTCCAGCGTGTCGAGCACCTCGGCCGGCACGTCGTCCAGATCGGCCTCGTTCCGCTTGGGGATCACCACGGTCGTGATGCCCGCCCGGTGCGCGGCCAGCAGCTTCTGCTTCAGACCGCCGATCGGCAGCACCCGCCCGGTCAGCGACACCTCACCGGTCATGGCCACGTCCGTACGGACCTGCCGGCCGGAGAGCAGCGACGCCAGCGCCGTCGTCATCGTGATGCCCGCGCTCGGGCCGTCCTTGGGCACCGAGCCCGCCGGGAAGTGGATGTGCACTCCGCGTTCCTTCAGATCCGCGACGGGCAGCTCCAGTTCGGCGCCGCGCGAGCGCAGGAAGGAGAGCGCGATCTGCGCCGACTCCTTCATGACGTCGCCGAGCTGGCCGGTCAGGGTCAGCCCCGCCGCGCCGGTCTCGGGGTCGGCCAGCGACGCCTCGACGAAGAGGACGTCGCCGCCCGCGCCGGTCACCGCGAGTCCGGTGGCCACACCGGGCACCGCCGTACGGCGCTCCGCCGGGTCCTGCGCGGACTCCGGCACATGGTGGGGCCGCCCGATCAGCGGCCGCAGTCCGGCGTCGGTGACGGTCAGCGGCAGCTCCTGCTCGCCCAGCTCGTGCTGGGCCGCGACCTTCCGCAGCAGCCTGGCGACGGCCCGCTCCAGGTTCCGTACGCCCGCCTCGCGGGTGTACTCCCCCGCCAGCTTGCGCAGCGCGGAGTCGTCGAGCGCCACCTCGCCGGGCTCCAGACCCGCGCGCTCCAGCTGCCTGGGCAGCAGGTGGTCGCGGGCGATGACGACCTTCTCGTCCTCGGTGTAGCCGTCGAGCCTGACCAGCTCCATACGGTCGAGCAGCGCCTCCGGGATGGCTTCCAGCACGTTCGCGGTGGCCAGGAACACCACATCGGACAGGTCGAGTTCGACCTCCAGGTAGTGGTCCCGGAAGGTGTGGTTCTGGGCCGGGTCGAGCACTTCGAGCAGGGCGGCCGCCGGGTCGCCCCGGAAGTCCGAGCCGACCTTGTCGATCTCGTCGAGCAGGACGACCGGGTTCATCGAGCCGGCCTCCTTGATCGCCCGCACGATCCGTCCGGGCAGCGCGCCGACGTACGTACGCCGGTGTCCGCGGATCTCGGCCTCGTCCCGTACGCCGCCGAGCGCGACGCGGACGAACTTGCGGCCCATGGCGTGCGCGACTCCCTCGCCGAGTGAGGTCTTCCCGACCCCGGGCGGGCCGACGAGCGCCAGTACGGCGCCGCCGCGCCGGCCGCCGACGATGCCCATGCCGCGGTCGGCACGGCGCTTGCGTACGGCCAGGTACTCGGTGATGCGCTCCTTCACGTCCTCCAGGCCGGAGTGCTCCGCGTCCAGGACGGCCTTGGCGCCCCTGATGTCGTACTCGTCCTCGGTGCGTTCGTTCCACGGCAGTTCGAGGACGGTGTCCAGCCAGGTCCGGATCCAGGAGCCCTCGGGGCTCTGGTCGGACGAGCGCTCCAGCTTCTCGACCTCCTTGAGCGCGGCCTCCCTGACGTACCCGGGGAGCGCGGCGGCCTCGACGCGGGCCCGGTAGTCGTCGGACTCGTCGTCCGCCTCGCCGTTGAGCTCGGAGAGCTCCTTGCGTACGGCCTCCAGCTGGCGGCGGAGCAGGAACTCGCGCTGCTGCTTGTCCACGCCCTCCTGGACGTCCTTGGCGATGGACTCGGCGACGTCCTGTTCGGCGAGGTGCTCGCCCAGCCACTGGACGGCGAGCTTCAGCCGGGCCACCGGGTCGGCGGTCTCCAGGAGCTCGGTCTTCTGGGCGAGGGTGAGGAACGGCGAGTAGCCGGAGTTGTCCGCGAGGGCCGACACGCCCTCGATCTGCTGGACGCGGTCGACGACCTGCCAGGCTCCGCGCTTCTTCAGCCAGTCGGTGGCGAGCGCCTTGTACTCCTTGACCAGCGCGGTGACGGCGCCGGGCAGCGGCTCGGGGTCGGTCTCGTCGACGTGGATCCCCTCGACCCAGAGCGCGGTGCCCGGACCGGTGGTGCCGGCGCCGATACGGACCCGGCCCCGGCCGCGGACCAGGGCTCCGGGGTCTCCGTCGGAGAGCCTGCCGACCTGTTCGACGGTGCCGAGGACGCCGGTGCTCGCGTAACTGCCGTCGAGCCGCGGAACGAGCAGGACCAGCGGCTTGTTGCCGCTGGAGCGGGCGGGAGACGCCTGGGCGGCCTCCACGGCGGCGCTTACGTCCGCGTCGGAAAGGTCCAGCGGCACCACCATTCCGGGCAGCACGACCTCGTCGTCGAGCGGCAGCACGGGCAGGGTGAGCGGTGTGGACGTGTCAGCCATGATCTCCCCTTAGGCAGTGAAGTTGAGCTATGCAGACTCAATGCCGAGAGGGGCGCTGGTGTTCCCGGGCGGCCGTTCGCTCTCAGCGATCGGGTCCGCCACCAGGTCAGGAGGCCGGAGCCGAGGCGTCGGCGGGGCTGCCGGGCTCGCCCGTGGAGGGGCTCGCGCCGACCGGTACGGACGGCTCGGACCCTGCGAGTGGAGCGGGTGCCGTGGCCGCCCGGGATGTGCGGCCGGTCCTGGCGGCGGCCCAGCGGCGCACCAGCGGCCAGCAGGCCACCCCGATGGCGAGCGACAGCGGATGGCCCCAGTCGGTGAGAGGGTCGCCGAGGGCCAGCAGCGCCTGGACGAGCGCCGTGGCGACGGCCCCCAGGAGGGGCCAGCGCAGCAGTGGCGGGAGCAGCCCGGCCAGGGCCCCGACACCGGTCATCAGTCCGAAGCTGATGCCATAGTCCAAACGGTGGAGCGAGGAGTCGGGGAGATGGCCGGCGGCGACCGCGACACCGACCGGGATCTCGGTCGCCAGAGTCGCCAGGACGTGCCCCGTCAGGAACACCGCGCCGGTGTGCAGCGCGCCTATTCGGCGCTCCAGGGCGGTGAGGACGAGCAGGAAGCCGGCCGCGGACACCGACAGCAGGCCGCCGGCTATCCACAGGGCGCTGCCCACCAGGACGAGCAGCGGGGTACGGGCCAGATGGGCCATGTCGGTACTGGAGTCGCGCAGCAGGGCGGTGACGGTGTGCGGGTCGGCGTGCTCGGCGAAGAGCGAGGTGGCGACCAGCACCAGGACGTAGACGAAGGTGAAGGGCGTTCCGGTGGGGGTGGGCAGCAGGCGCAGCAAGGGCAGCAGGGCCCGGCCCGGGCCACCGGCCGGGCGTCGCGTCCGCTGCGTGTGGTGCACTCTGTCTGTCCCGTCGGCCGTCGGTCTGTCCGTTCGACTCACTCCCCCAACGTTCACTCTCCGGGATAGCCTCCGACGGCGCCTATGACATCCACCACGCGAAGCAACCCCCGCACCCCCCGTGGCGTCCGGGGCCGGCCCGGGAGGAGACCCCCCATCGACATCAGCGACATCGGCGACGTACGCACGCTTGACCGGCGCGAGGGCCCGTACGGCGAGGTCGTGCTGCGCGAGCGCGGGGAGCACTTCGAGATCATCGCCAACGGGTGCTTCCTGATGGACACATCGGACGGCCGCTCGGAGCGGCTGCTGATCGACGCGGCACTGGCCGCACTGCCGGCCGGCCGCGACCGCCCCTCCGTGCTCATCGGCGGACTCGGCGTCGGATTCTCACTCGCACACGCCGCTGCGGACCCCCGCTGGGGCCGGATCACGGTCGTCGAACGCGAGCAGGCCGTCATCGACTGGCACCTGGAGGGTCCGCTCGCCCGGATCTCGGGAACGGCGCTCGCCGATCCCCGGACTGTGATCCTGCCCACCGATCTGGTCGCACACATGCGCGGATCCACATCGGCATATGACGCTTTGTGCCTGGACATCGACAACGGGCCAGGATGGACGGTCACCGACGACAACGGCGGGCTGTACACCGCGGACGGCCTCACCGCTTGTATGGAACGGCTCAAACCGGGAGGAATCCTGGCCGTCTGGTCGGCTCAGCCATCGGCGACTTTTGAGGAAGCCTTGCGGAATGCCGGATTCAGTGGGGTAAGGACCGAAGAGATCCCAGTTGCCCGGGGCGTGCCTGACGTGGTCCATCTCGGTGTTCGCCCTGCGTAGCCGGGACGGCGTCCGGGCATCTAGTCTGCTGACCGGCAGATGAGATCTGGACGCTTTGTCCAAGAACGCAGCTGGGACACAGCCGCGTACGCAGCAGAACGTACATTCGAGAGCGCACTTCCAGGGGCGGGCGATGGAGCAGACACACACCACCCACAACGGCGTCGCGGCCACCCCGGGCGCCCAGCGCCGGGTGCTGGTGGTCGAGGACGACCCGACAATCGTCGACGCCATCGCCGCACGGCTGCGGGCCGAGGGTTTCCAGGTGCAGACGGCAACGGACGGCCCGGCCGCGGTGGACGCGGCCCAGGGCTGGCAGCCGGACCTGATGGTCCTCGACGTGATGCTGCCCGGCTTCGACGGCCTTGAGGTCTGCCGCCGCGTCCAGGCGCAGCGGCCGGTGCCGGTCCTGATGCTGACGGCCCGCGACGACGAGACCGACATGCTGGTCGGGCTCGGTGTCGGCGCCGACGACTACATGACCAAGCCGTTCTCCATGCGCGAGCTGGCGGCGCGCGTCCATGTCCTGCTGCGGCGGGTGGAGCGGGCGACCATCGCCGCCTCGACGCCGCGCAGCGGCATCCTGCGCCTCGGCGAGCTGGAGATCGACCACGCGCAGCGGCGGGTGCGGGTGCGCAACGAGGACGTGCATCTGACGCCCACCGAGTTCGATCTGCTGGTCTGCCTGGCGAACACCCCGCGTGCCGTCCTCTCGCGCGAGCAGCTGCTCGCCGAGGTCTGGGACTGGGCCGACGCGTCCGGCACCCGGACCGTGGACAGCCACATCAAGGCGCTCCGCCGGAAGATCGGGGCGGAGCGCATCCGTACGGTGCACGGTGTCGGGTACGCGCTGGAGACCCCGGCACCATGACCGGTCCGCGGTGGGGGCGGACCTGGAGCGGTGTCCGGCCCCGGGACCTGGGCCGGGAACTGGGCCGGGATCTGGGCCGGCTGCTGGCCCGGCCCCGGCCGTGGAACCGGCAGCGCCCCTTCCCGGTCTCGATCAAGGCCAAGCTGGGCACGCTCGTGGTGGTGTCGGTCTTCATCACCACGGGGCTGCTCCTGGTGGCGCTGCGCACGAAGACGGAGCTGCGGTTCATCACGGTGTTCTCGGTGATCGCCTCGATGCTGATCACCCAGTTCGTGGCGCACAGCCTGACCTCGCCGCTGGACGAGATGAACACCGTGGCCCGGTCGATCTCGCACGGTGACTACACCCGGCGGGTCAGCGGCGCCGACCGCAGGGACGAGCTGGGCGACCTGGCCACGACCATCAACCGGATGGCCGAGGATCTGGAGGCGGTGGACCGGCACCGCAAGGAGCTGGTCGCGAACGTCTCCCATGAGCTGCGGACCCCGATCGCGGCCCTGCGGGCGGTGCTGGAGAACGTCGTGGACGGGGTGTCGGCCGCCGACCCCGAGACGATGCGCACCGCGCTCAAGCAGACCGAGCGGCTCGGCCGGCTGGTCGAGACGCTGCTCGACCTCTCCCGCCTGGACAACGGCGTGGTGCCGCTCAAGGCCGCCCGTTTCGAGGTGTGGCCGTATCTCTCGGGCGTGCTGAAGGAGGCGAACCTGGCAGCCGCGCAGCGCGCGGGCGCTTCGGGCTCCGGCGGCCAGCACACCCGGACGGACGTCCATCTCCATCTGGATGTCTCGCCGCCCGAGCTGACCGCGCACGCGGACGCCGAGCGGCTCCACCAGGTGGTCGCCAACCTCATCGACAACGCGGTCAAGCACTCCCCGCCGCACGGCCGGGTCACGGTACGGGCCCGGCGCGGCCAGCAGCCGGAGTCGCTGGACCTGGAGGTCACGGACGAGGGCCCGGGCATCCCCGAGGCCGAGCGGCACCGGGTCTTCGAGCGCTTCAACCGGGGCCGCGCCCCGTCCCCGCACGGCCCGGGCAGCGACGGCGGTACCGGGCTCGGTCTGGCCATCGCCCGCTGGGCCGTCGATCTGCACGGCGGGCGGATCGGGGTGGCCGAATCGTCCCGTGGTTGCCGGATACGCGTCACTCTTCCGGGCGTATCGAGAACACCAAGTTGACGTAAAGTCTTCAGCGGAAGCCCGCGTTCCGTACAGAACCCGCGGGTAGGCGCGTCAGAGGGTGTCGGCCAAGGGGCGGCAGCTGTGATGCGCCATACCCGCATAACGCGGAACCACGCTTGTTTCCCGCCATTTCAAGCCGTGAAACCAGCTTTCGAGTGTGACTTACACGACGTTGGACCGCCCAGCCTGCGCCTCCAGGCCGGGGAGGCGTAGCCTTTATTTCCGCTGTCCATCACCTTGTGAAGCGGAAGAGGGCGGTTAACGCCGTGTCGTCTCAGTCCCCCAGTAATTCGAGCATCTCGACCGACCAGGAGGGGCAGGACAAGAGTCCTGCTGACGCTTTTGGTCCCAATGAGTGGCTCGTCGACGAGATCTACCAGCAGTACCTCCAGGACCCGAATTCGGTTGACCGTGCCTGGTGGGACTTCTTCGCCGACTACAAGCCAGGTTCTGCCGGTGCTCCCACCGCGGGTGCGGAACCGGTGAGCCCGAACCCTCCACACCAGTCGGGCGAGAGCGGCCGGGCGGCCGCCGCGCACGGTGGCGCAGCCGCGGGGGCTGCTCCCACCACCGCAGCGCCCGTCACGCCTCCGGCTGCCGCGCCCGCAGCGCCGCAGGCCCCGGCTCCGGCCGCGCCTGCCGCCGCGAAGCCCGCGGCCGCCGCCAAGCCCGCGGCGAAGGCCGAGCCCGCCGCCGCGCCCGAGGCGCCCGAGGCGCCGGCCGGCCCCGAGCTGGTGACACTGCGCGGCCCGTCCGCCGCGGTCGCGAAGAACATGAACGCCTCGCTGGAGCTGCCGACGGCCACGTCCGTCCGCGCGGTCCCGGTGAAGCTGCTCTTCGACAACCGCATCGTCATCAACAACCACCTGAAGCGCGCCAGGGGCGGGAAGGTCTCCTTCACCCACCTCATCGGCTTCGCGATGGTGCAGGCCCTCAAGGCCATGCCGTCGATGAACCACTCCTTCGCGGTGAAGGACGGCAAGCCGACGCTGGTCAAGCCGGCCCACGTCAACCTCGGCCTCGCCATCGACCTGGTGAAGCCGAACGGCGACCGCCAGCTCGTCGTCGCGGCCATCAAGAAGGCCGAGACGCTCAACTTCTTCGAGTTCTGGCAGGCGTACGAGGACATCGTCCGCCGCGCCCGCGCGAACAAGCTGACGATGGACGACTTCACCGGGGTCACCGCGTCGCTCACCAACCCCGGCGGTATCGGCACCGTCCACTCCGTGCCCCGTCTGATGCCCGGCCAGGGCCTCATCATGGGCGTCGGCGCGATGGACTACCCGGCCGAGTTCCAGGGCACTTCGCAGGACACCCTGAACAGGCTGGGCGTCTCGAAGGTCATGACCCTGACCTCGACCTACGACCACCGGGTCATCCAGGGCGCCGCGTCCGGCGAGTTCCTGCGGATCCTCGCCAACCTGCTGCTCGGCGAGAACGGCTTCTACGACGACCTGTTCGAGGCGCTGCGCATCCCGTACGAGCCGGTCCGCTGGCTCCGGGACATCGACGTCTCGCACGACAATGACGTCACCAAGGCCGCCCGCGTCTTCGAGCTGATCCACTCCTACCGGGTCCGCGGCCATGTCATGGCCGACACCGACCCGCTGGAGTACAAGCAGCGCAAGCACCCCGACCTGGACATCATCGAGCACGGGCTCACCCTCTGGGACCTGGAGCGCGAGTTCGCCGTCGGCGGCTTCGCCGGCAAGTCGATGATGAAGCTCCGCGACATCCTGGGCGTGCTGCGCGACTCGTACTGCCGCACCACCGGCGTCGAGTTCATGCACATCCAGGACCCCAAGCAGCGCAAGTGGATCCAGGACCGCATCGAGCGCGGCGCGCACGCCAAGCCCGAGCGCGAGGAGCAGCTGCGCATCCTGCGCCGGCTGAACTCGGCGGAGGCGTTCGAGACCTTCCTGCAGACCAAGTACGTCGGCCAGAAGCGCTTCTCGCTCGAAGGCGGCGAGTCCGTCATCCCGCTGCTCGACGCGGTCATCGACTCGGCCGCCGAGTCGCGCCTCGACGAGGTCGTCATCGGGATGGCCCACCGCGGCCGTCTCAACGTGCTGGCCAACATCGTCGGCAAGTCGTACGCGCAGATCTTCCGCGAGTTCGAGGGCAACCTCGACCCGAAGTCGATGCACGGCTCCGGCGACGTGAAGTACCACCTCGGCTCCGAGGGCACCTTCACCGGTCTGGACGGCGAGCAGATCAAGGTCTCGCTGGCCGCCAACCCGTCGCACCTGGAGACCGTCGACCCGGTCGTCGAGGGCATCGCGCGCGCCAAGCAGGACATCATCAACAAGGGCGGCACGGACTTCACCGTGCTCCCGGTGGCGCTGCACGGCGACGCGGCCTTCGCGGGCCAGGGCGTCGTCGCCGAGACGCTCAACATGTCGCAGCTGCGCGGCTACCGCACCGGCGGCACCGTGCACATCGTGATCAACAACCAGGTCGGCTTCACCGCCGCCCCGGAGTCGTCGCGCTCGTCGATGTACGCCACCGACGTGGCCCGCATGATCGAGGCGCCGATCTTCCATGTGAACGGCGACGACCCGGAGGCCGTGGTGCGCGTCGCGCGCCTCGCGTTCGAGTTCCGCCAGGCGTTCAACAAGGACGTCGTCATCGACCTGATCTGCTACCGCCGCCGCGGTCACAACGAGGCCGACAACCCCTCGTTCACGCAGCCGCTGATGTACGACCTGATCGACAAGAAGCGCTCGGTGCGCAAGCTCTACACCGAGTCCCTCATCGGTCGCGGCGACATCACCCTGGAAGAGGCGGAGCAGGCGCTCCAGGACTTCCAGGGCCAGCTGGAGAAGGTCTTCGCGGAGGTCCGCGAGGCCACATCCGAGCCCGCCGAGGCGACGGTGCCGGTCCCTCAGGCCGAGTTCCCGGTCGCCGTGGACACCTCGATCTCCCAGGAGGTCGTGAAGCGGATCGCCGAGTCGCAGGTCAACATCCCGGACCGGATCACCGTGCACCCGCGGCTGCTGCCGCAGGTCCAGCGCCGGGCCGCGATGATCGACGAGGGCACGATCGACTGGGCGATGGGCGAGACCCTCGCCATCGGCTCGCTGCTCCTGGAGGGCACCCCGGTGCGCCTCTCCGGCCAGGACTCGCGCCGCGGGACCTTCGGCCAGCGGCACGCGGTGCTCATCGACCGCAAGACCGGCGAGGACTTCACCCCGCTGCTCTACCTCTCCGACGACCAGGCGCGTTACAACGTCTACGACTCGCTGCTCAGCGAGTACGCGGTGATGGGCTTCGAGTACGGCTACTCGCTGGCCCGCCCGGAGTCGCTGGTCATGTGGGAAGCGCAGTTCGGTGACTTCGTCAACGGCGCGCAGACCGTGGTGGACGAGTACATCTCGGCCGCCGAGCAGAAGTGGGGCCAGACGTCCGGCGTCACCCTGCTCCTCCCGCACGGCTACGAGGGCCAGGGCCCGGACCACTCGTCCGCCCGCCCGGAGCGCTTCCTCCAGCTGTGCGCGCAGAACAACATGACGGTCGCCATGCCGACGCTCCCGTCGAACTACTTCCACCTCCTGCGGTGGCAGGTGCACAACCCGCACCACAAGCCGCTGGTCGTCTTCACCCCGAAGTCGATGCTCCGCCTCAAGGCGGCCGCGTCGAAGGCGGACGAGTTCACCACGGGCGGCTTCCGTCCGGTCATCGGGGACGACAGCGTCGACCCGAGCGCCGTGCGCAAGGTCGTCTTCACGGCCGGCAAGGTCTACTACGACCTGGACGCGGAGCGCACCAAGCGCGGCGTCACGGACACCGCGATCATCCGTCTTGAGCGCCTGTACCCGCTGCCGGGTGCCGAACTCCAGGCGGAGATCGCCAAGTTCCCGAACGCCGAGAAGTACCTCTGGGCGCAGGAGGAGCCGGCGAACCAGGGTGCGTGGCCGTTCATCGCGCTCAACCTGATCGACCACCTGGACCTGGCGGTCGGCGCCGACGTCCCGCACGGTGAGCGCCTGCGCCGCATCTCGCGGCCGCACGGTTCCTCGCCCGCGGTCGGCTCCGCCAAGCGCCACCAGGCCGAGCAGGCCCAGCTGGTCGCCGAGGTCTTCGAGGCCTAGGCGGTACCGGCAGGTTCACCCCGTGGGGCCCGTACGCATCACACGATGCGTACGGGCCCCACGGCGTACCGGCCCCACGGCGTCCCGCGGGTGGCTCGCGGCTCAGACGAACTGCGGCTCGAAGTCCCAGTACCGGACCGCGCCGTCCCGGATGCTCCGGGTGTGCTGGTGGTCGTCCCCGAGCAGTTCGGTGATCCGTGCCAGTGCCTCCGCGTGCAGCCGGCCGGCGCGCGCCGTCTCGCCGGCCGCCCGCAGATCACGGGCGAGCGCGGTCTGGGCGGTGGTGGTCAGCGGGTGCCCGGGGCCGAGTGTCCGCTCGGCCCGGTCCACCAGGTCGTGTCCCAGCCGTACGGCGCCTTCGGCGTCTCCCGCCCGCTGCCGGGCCGTCGCGGTGTTGAAGGCGCAGCCCAGCGTCCACGGATGGTCCGCACCCACGGCACCGGTCATCTGCCGCAGGGTCTGTTCGGCGAGTTCCAGGGCGCCGTCGTGGTCCCCCGCGTCGCCCTGCAGCAGCGCCAGGTTGGCCCGGGTGCCCACCGCGTACGGGTGCAGCTCACCGAGCTGCAGCGCGTACAGCGAGGCCGTCTCGTCCGCGAGGTCGTAGGCCTCACGGAACTCGCCCGCCTCGCGGAGCAGCATCGCGAAGTCCGCGCCCGCCCGCAGGGTGTCGGGGTGGCGGCGGCCGCGCCGGGCGACCCGGCGCTTGCGGACGCTGAGCAGCAGCGCTCTGGCCTGGAGCAGCTTCCCGTCGCGGCGCAGGCACAGGGCGAGGTTGTGGTCGGCGTTCAAGGTCTGCCCGTGGTTGCGGTCCAGTTCCTGGCCGTGCAGCCGTGAGTTGTGCTGCTGGATCTCCAGGGCCTCCCGGTAGCGGCCGAGCAGCCGCAGCATGGTCGCGGTGCGCAGCGCCGAGTGCAGGGTGAGCGGATTGCGGCCGCCGAGGAGGGCGACCCGCGCGGTCAGGATGTCCCGGTGCAGGTCCAGCGACGCCTGGTACTTGCCCTGCAGGCCCATCGCCTCGGCCAGGTTGTTCCGTATGGAGAGGGTGCGCGGCACCTCGGCGTCGCCCAGCGAGGTGACGGCTTCCCGGTCCGCCTGCTCGAAGAGCGTCCTGGCCTCGTCGTAGCGGCCGAGCGCGAGCAGGGTGCCGCCGAGCCCGTCCCTGGCCCTGATCACCTCGATCGGTTCGGCTCCGGGGCTGCTCAGCAGCCGTTCGAGCACCTGCCGTCCGACCGCCTCGGCCTCGGCGTAACGGCCCAGCCTGCGCTCCATGTTGGCGCGCTGGTGCACGGCGACCAGGACGGCGGTGCTGGTGCCGCCGGACACCGGCTCCCAGTGCTCGACGGCCGCCCGGCTGAGCCGCCCGCCCTCCTCGTACTCGCCGCGCATCCGCAGGTACTCGATGCAGTTGAGCACCAGCCTGCGCACGTCGTCGTCGGCCGACTCCAGGGCGCCCGCGATCTCCAGATGCGGAATCAGCTCGGCGTAGCGGGACCAGTTGCGGGACGAAGCCGGGTCCCGCGGGTCGGCCGTGACGAGCACCTTGAGTGCGGCCCCGGTCAGTTCGGCGCGCTCACCGGGGGTCTGGGCGTGCCGTACGAAGGAGTGGAAGATCCGGTGCATCCGCAGGGCGGAGACGGTGACGGAGCCGCCCATCCGCGGGACGGGGTCGTACTCCAGCCGCATGGAGGTCACTTCGGAGAGCTTGCGCAGCGCGGAGTTCCAGCTGCTCGGCTCCGGTACGACCCGGTCGAGAGGCTTGGGGAGGTCGGCGGCGCGCGCCGACTGGAGCAGCCGCAGCGGCAGCGTCCCCGGCGAGAAGCGGGCGAGCAGATTGAGCAGCTTCCAGGCACCCGGGTCCTGTTCGCGCAGGCTGCCGAGGGTCCTGGCCCAGGCGATCTGGAAGGAGACCGGGTAGTCCTGGGAGGCCAGCACCCCGAAGCGGTCGGGGTTGCTCTCCGTCAGCTCCCTGATGTACTCGGGGATGTCGACGGTGGGGTTGATGTCGAGCCAGGCCGCCGTCTGGTCGAGCAGCAGCGGCAGGTCCTCGACGGCTTCGGCGAGCAGCCCGGCCTCGTACGGGGAGAGCCTTTGGGAGCGGCGGCCGGCGAAGGCGACGGACTCCTCGCGCTCGAAGTGCTCCACCTGGAACAGCTCGGCCAGGGCCGACCACTCCTGGTGGTTGGTGGTGACCAGGACGTCGCCCGCCCCTTCGGGCAGCAGAGCGGCCAGCTTCTCCGGATCTCCGGCGCCGTCGAGGACGATCAGCCAGCTGTCCCCGGTGGCGCGCAGCTTTCCGGCGGCCGCGGCTATGGACTGGTCGAGCTTGCTGCCGACTCCCACGCCGAGTGCTTCGGCGAGGGTGCCGAGCTGCTCGCGGGCGGTGCCGGTGGTGGTCGCGTCCAGCCACCAGACGATGTCGTACTCGCCCTTGAAGCGGTGGACGTACTCCAGCGCGATCTGGGTCTTGCCGATCCCGCCGGGGCCGCACAGCGCGAAGACCGCGCCCTCGCCGCGGCCGGCCGCGAAGCTGTCGTGGATCCGGTCGAGCAGGACGCCGCGGCCGGTGAACCTGCGGTTGCGGCGCGGTACGTTCTGGACGTCGGGCGGGTCGTCGGGGAACCGCGGGACGCGGTCCAGGGTGACCGGGCGGACCGCACCGTCCGACGTGCCGGCGACTTCGAGCACCCGCCTGCGGGCCGCGTCGGCGCTCAGGCCGCGCAGCGCGACCGGGCCCAGGGCGATGATCGCCTCGGGCAGCGGGCGGGTGGTGACGCTGACTCCGGCGATCCGGTCGGGGTGGTCGGCGAGCATCTGGCGCAGCGCGTCGGCCCACCCCGTGCGGAGGCCGTCGTCGAACCGCTCGAACCAGTCGTCGATGACGAGCAGGACCCGCCCGGGCGCGGTCAGCATCCCGGTGAGTGCGTCGGCTGTCGGGGAGCTCCGGGCAGGGTTCCAGCGGACCAGGGCGGTGGCGGTCCCCACCTCCGTGAGCTGCCGGGCGATCCAGTGGGCCCAGGGCTCGCTCTGCCCGGCGAAGACCACCGTGACGTGGGGAGTCGGCTCCGCCATCGTCACTCCCTCAACCAGTTGCGTCACTGTCGTGCACCTACCACTCAAGTGTGAACAGAAGTCGCCATGTTGACGGCCAGTCGGCGCCACGATACGTCACGTGACGAAAGCGCTCAGCCGGTGGGCGATATACCGGATGAGGTACTCCAAATCGGCGCAGTAGACGCTGGGATGGCGGAAGCCGGCCCCGGCCGCGTACCGGTGGATGTAGTTGCCGCCGCCGCACACCCGGAGCACCGGGCAGCTCAGGCAGACTCCGGGGAGCGCCTTCTCTCCGAGCTGCCTGGCGGCGATCCCGGGGTGCGCGAGCGCGGTGTCGAAGGGGTCGCTGAAGACGTCCAGTCCGGTCGAAGGGGCACCCTCGTAGGCGGACTTGAGCGCGTCGACCTGCTCGATGGCTCCGTCGGTGTCCACCACGACGACGGCCAGCGGGGCCAGCCCCACCGCCTCGGCCGCCGCGGGTTCGCCGAGGAGCAGCGCGACGAGGGTGTGGAAGAGCCGGATGCGCGGCTGGCCGGGCCCGCCGTCCCACCAGCGGTCGAAGGCGGTGGCGAGCCAGTGGCCGTACGGGGCGGGGTGCGGCCGGTGCCGGCCCGGTGTCCCCGGCTCGGTCCCCGGTGGCGGCGCGGACCAGTTGCCGTGCGGCAGCAGCAGATCGAGCCCCGGCGGGCGCAGCGCGCGCAGGCTGTCGTACACCTCGACGGGGTCGGCCGCGAGGTCGATGGTGCAGAGGATCCCGGCGTAGGTTCCGGGGTGCGGGTACTCGGCGAGCAGCCGGGCGGCGCGGTGGGCGGCGGGCCAGGAGGGGCGGCCCGCGTGGTCCCGGCGGCGGGAGTTGAGTGCGGCGCTGCCGCCGTCGAGGGAGAGCCCGACGCGGATTCCGGCGGCGGCGAGCGCGTCGAGCGTACGGGCGGTGAGCAGGGTCCCGTTGGTCTGTACGGTCGCGGTCACCTCGCACCCCGCGGGCACCGCGTCCCGTACGGCGCGGGTGTACTCGATCACCGGCCCCGGCCCGGACAGCAGCGGTTCACCGCCGTGCAGTTCGATCCGGATACGGGGGAGCCGGTGCGCGGTGACGTGCTCGGCGATCCGCGCGGCGGTCCTGCGGACGGTCTCACCGGTGGCGCGGCGGGGGCGGTCGCGCCAGCTGCTGTCCCGGCCGCGGTAGACGTAGCAGTACGAGCAGTCGAGGTTGCAGCGGCTGTGCACCTTCAGGACGAACTGCCGGAAGGGCACGGGCCGCTGGACGACGGTCCGGTCGCGGACCGCGGGGGTCATGGCGCGTCCTCGTAGTAGGCGATGAGCGGTTCGCGCGGGTCGCGCTGCCTGGTCTCGGCGAGTACGGCCGCCAGCACCGGGTGAGCGGTGTCCCGCGGCGGGGTCAGCCGGGGCAGCGGGTCGCCGGGCAGCGCTTCGGTGTCCTGGGTCAACGGCCGGCCGCCCCGTCCGTCAGCCGGGCGACGGCGTCGCGGACACCGGCCGCGGCGCTGTCCCCGGCGGGCCCGGCGGACTCAAGCAGCGCCAGGGCCGCCCGGTACTCACGGAGGGCTTCCAGTGGCCCCGCGAGCTCCTCCAGCACAGCGGCGCGCGCCGCCCGCGCCGCGCCGGCCCGCCCGTCGTCGTCCACGTCGGTGGCGCGCAGATAGTGCTCGGCGGCCTGCTGGAGCCGGTCGGGGGTGCCGGTGTGCCGGGCGAGCAGCACCGCGATATCGCCCCGGGCCTGCCAGGCACGTGAGGCCGCGTACGGGTCGGGGGCCCCTCGCGCGGCGGCTCCGTGGGCCCAGTCGGCCTCGTAGAGGTCGGTGAGCCCGCCGGTGGCCCGGTAGCGCGCCAGATACAGCGCCCCGAGCAGTGCCCGGCGCGCGGCCAGTTCGGGGTCCGACTCGGCCGTCTCGTCGACGGCCTCGCGCAGCCGGCGTACGGCGGTGTCGAGTTCGGCGGGCGTGCCGTCCCGCTCGGCACGCTGTCCCAGCGCCCGGCCCAGCCGGGTGAGAAGCCTGGCCGGCCGGTCCGGGGTCCCGGTGGCGAGGGCGGCGGTCCAGTGCTCGATGGCGCCGTCGAGGTGCGTGGCGGGCCGGGGGGCCGTTCCCGGGCCGTCCTCGTGGCCGCGCCCGGGGCGGGCGTTCTCCCGATGGCTGGTCTCCGGGCGGGCGCTCTCCCCATGGCCGCTCTCCGGGACCCCGGGAGCGGCGGGGTCGATGTGCCCCTGCCAGTGCACGTCCCCCATGCGCTGGTGGCAGGAGTGGCGTACGGCGTCGTCGTCGGCCGCCGCCAGGGCCGCGGCGAGCGCGTCCAGCACCTCCCAGCGCCACGACACGTCGCCGCCCTCCAGCTGGGCCAGCTCCAGCGCACTGGCGATCTTCAGCCAGATGTCGGCCCGTTCGGCGCCCCCGGTGGCCTCGGCCGCCGCGGGGCGCAGCGCGCGCAACGCACGCAGCGCGTAGTGCCGTACGACGTCGTCGCTCACCACATGGCGGGCCAGATCCAGTTCCAGGGTGCCGTGCAGCACCCGGTCCCCGACCCGGTCCGCCGTGTCCGCGAGCCGCTCCGCGAGGGCCGCCGCCGCGTACAGGGGCGTGGTGTCCACCGCCGGGCCGCCCGACCTGGACAGCCGCCGCAGCACCTCGATGTGGAGTGCGGCGGCCGCCGGCCACTCCTCCGACGGCTGTACGGCCTCGGTCAGCCCGCGGAGCCGGTCGGACGCCGCGCTCAGCAGCTCGGCCACGGTGTCCGCGTCGCCGGGACGGGCGTCGACGGGGTACGGGCCGCGGGTCTCGCGCAGTACGTTCCCGGCCAGCTCCTGGCCGAGTTGGCCTTCATCGGCCGCCACCGCCATGGCGTACAGCACCTCGGCTGCCGCGAACCCGTCCGAGGACTTCGCGGATTCCCAGGCCTCCGCCAGGTCCTCGTCCAGCGCGCGCAGCCGCCAGCGCAGCAGCAGCGCCCGGGACAGCTCCGCCCGGCGGGCCGGCAGCGAATCGCCGCGCCGCTCCCCGGCGGCGGCCAGGCGCAGCAGCCCGATCGCGCTGTCGAGGTCCCGTACGCCGCCGTACCGCTCGTAGCGCCGGGCGAACTCACCCGCGCGCGCGGCGAGTTCTCCCGGGGTGCCGGGATCGGGCGGCGGGACGGGAGGGCCGCCGCGACGTCTGATGGTGTCCGCCGCGACCTCGGCGAAGACCCGCAGCCCCGCGGGCATCGCGCCGCCGCCCGCCGGGACAGGCAGCCGCTCGCCGAGCGCGACGGCGGCCATGGCGGGGAAGTTGCGCGCGCTGCGGCCGAAGCGCCGCTGGACGTAGCTCGAACTGTGCCGTAGCACGAGCCGCTCGTCCCCCCGGTCGAGCCGGGCGGCGAGCAACACCTTCACCCCGTCGAGGAATTCGTAGTACGGACCGTCCGCGGGGCCGATGTCGGGCCGCTCGGCGCGCCGTACGATGCCGCCGAGCAGCACCTCGGCCAGCGCCTCGGGCCCGGTGCCGGCCAGCATCGTGTGCTGGACGATCCGCATCACCGGCAGCACCAGCGGCACCGCCGTCAGATACTCGGCCAGCCGCTGCGCGGTGGGGGACGCGGTCCGCCGGAACGCTCCGACCCGCTCCTGCCCGGTGAGCGCGGCCTCGGCCCGTACCGGTGCACGGGAGGGCGGTTGGTCGCGGCGCACCCAGGCAGCCGCGGTGGACACCGACTGGCCGGTGGCGCCCGAGACCAGCCCGGCCCAGCCCTCCACGGAGGTACGCCGCAGCGCGAGCACCGGGACCGGTCTGCCGTCGCGCGGGTCGGCACCGCGCGGCGCGGCGCTGAACTCCAGCCGCCCCAGCGGGCCTTCGTGCCGTCGCAGCACTCCCCCGTACGCGGGCAGATGGGTACGCCGCCACAGCCGCTGCGGCAGCGGCTGGACGACCGCGACCGGGGTGGTGGCCGACCAGTGGTACAGCAGCCGCTGCAGGACGCCGGACCGCCACATGGGTCCTGAGCAGTCCGAGAGCAGCAGGATGATGCGGCGGCCGGTGGGGTCGCCGAGCTGGGCGGCGCGGCGCAGCGGGCCCGCCGGGACGCGCCCGGCCGCGTATCCGGCGCCCGATTCGCCGTCCGGGTGCAGATAGCGCAGCTGGACGTCCTGGAAGACCCCGGCGCCCGCGCAGATGCCGGCCAGCTCCTCCAGCGCGCTCTCCCAGGCGACCGTCGACGTGGAGACGTCCATCAGGAGCAGCAGCCGCGCCTTCTGCCGCCGCGCGGCGCGCAGTACGGGAATGACCAGCCCGGTGTCGGCGGCCCGGCCCGCGGTGGCCTCCTCGTCGAGGGTGCGGCCCTGCGGCATGGCCGGTGACCGGTAGCGGCTCAGCGGCCGTAACGCGCGCTGGAGTGCGTGCGGATCGGCGAGCGCGGGCGCCGCGGGCACCAGGACCGGCGAAGTCTCCACGGCGGCGGGCGCGCCGTCCGGGTCCGGCGCGGTCAGCAGGGCGGCGGGCGCGCCGGGTGTGTCATCGGGCGGCTCGACGGGGCGGGTGGCGGCGGCCGGCGGGGTGGCGGGGGTCTCCTGCGGGGGGCCGGCCGGGCGGCAGGGCCCAGGGGGGACGGGGGCTCCGGTGCGGGCGGCCAGCCACAGGGCGTCCGCGAGTTCCCGCGCGTCGACATCGCGGCCGGACTCCCGCAGCCGGGCGACCAGGGTGGTCAGTGCCACACCCCGGCCGCTCTCGTCCCGCCCGTCGCCCACCGGGTCACCTCGGTCCGTTGTCGAGGGGCCGCATCAGGAGATCGGCGACGGCATCCTGGTCCGCGGGGTGGCGGCCCGCGGTGTGCTGGACGAGGTAGATCGCGTTCAGCAGCTGGTCGGTCGGGCGCACCCCGCCGTCCGCCTCGGTACGGACGAACCGGTCGACGAGGCCTATGTACTCGTCGTAGGACCCGGCACCGAAGTGTGCCTGGACCATGGCGGCGAGCCGTTCGTCCCGGGGCGCGGCCAGGTCCAGGTGGATGCACCGGCGCAGCAGCGGGGCGGGGAAGTCCCGTTCGCGGTTGCTGGTCATGACGACCACCGGGAAGGC
Source organism: Streptomyces sp. NBC_00466 (assembly GCF_041433995.1). Taxonomy (NCBI): domain Bacteria; kingdom Bacillati; phylum Actinomycetota; class Actinomycetes; order Kitasatosporales; family Streptomycetaceae; genus Streptomyces; species Streptomyces sp. NBC_00466. Next base: position 1,640,845 of record NZ_CP107896.1, read on the forward strand.
CCGGCAGCGCACCCGTCCGCCGGTGACGGGGGCGCGCAGCCCGTCGTCGGTGAGGACCTGGACGGTCTGCTGCCCCGGCCGGTCGGCGACCCGCTCCAGCTCGGGCAGGGTGAACTCGCCCTCCTCCAGCACGTTGAGCAGGTCGTTGGGGAGGTCGATGTCGCTCTTGTCCAGCTCGTCGATGAGCAGCACCCGGGGCCGTTCGGCGGCGAGCAGCGCGGTACCGAGCGGGCCGAGCCGCAGATAGCGCCCGATGTCCCCGGCCGGGTGCGGGCCGCCGTCCGGGCCGCCCTCGCCGCCCTCCAGCCGGGCGAGCTGCGCGTCCTGGAGGCGGCCGATGGCGTCGTACGAGTAGAGGCCGTCGCGGAGTTCGCTGCGGCTGACGACGGGCCACTGCAGGACGCGGCCGAGGCCGAGTTCGAAGGCGAGGTCGTGGGCGAGCGTGCTCTTGCCCGAGCCCGGCTCGCCGGTGATCAGCAGCGGACGGCGCAGATACAGCGCGGCGTTGATGAGCCGCAGCGCCTCGCTGCCGGGCACCGCGAGGGGGACGGCCCGGGTGCCCAGCCGCCGCGTGGTCGCGGAGTCGGCCTCCGGCACCCGGTATCCGATGGGCGGGGCGCCGAAGTCGCGCCAGGGCGGTGGCGCGGGCCTCCGGTCGATCCGCTCGGGATCGGGGTCACCGGTGCCGCGGTAGATGAACCATTCGCTCATCGCTGGTTCGCTCCTCATCGGCGCCGGGCGTCCCGGGATACGTACCCGTCCGGCGCATCGTCAAAGTCGTTTTCAGGCCATTGCTTCCGGGTGGGACTCCGCCGGGGAACGGTCACGGGGAGTCCAGGGTGTGTTCGTCGTCGGTGGGCAGGGGCCGCCCGGGATCGTCGTACAGCAGCATCAGCGGTTCCGGCCAGTGGGTCTCGGGGTGCCGGCGGTCGATGTCCTCCCGCAGATGGCGCAGCCGGTCCGGGAGTTCCGCCGTTGTGCCGGACGCGTCGAACAACTTCTGCACCCGCGCCCGCAGTTCGTCGCAGCCCTCCCCGCAACTGTGCCCGCCGCCGCGGCCGATGTGCCAGAGCGCGATGCCGTGACCGGCCCGCAGCGTCAGCTCCAGGGCGGCGGCTCCGGCGCCCTGCCCCGCGGGGCGGCACAGCACGGGGACGGCGCCGGCCGGGAGCGACTCGTAGTACGCGGGCCGCTGCGCGGTACCCGGTTCCGGGATCCGCGCCACGGTCAGCCGCTGGGCCCCGGCGGTGTCCTGCCAGCGGCTCTCCCGCCCGGCCTCGTCCCGCCACCGGCCGCGGCGCCCCAGATCACGCACCACCAGACGGCGCTGCGCCCCGAGTTGGGTGGGTCCGCCCATCGGCGGGGCGTCGTGGAGCTGCCAGCGGTGGACGGGGGTGTCGAACCGGCTGAGCGGCAGGGCGATCTCCACCGGCACCGGATGGTCCTCGTCGGGGTCCTCGGCGTGCAGCACCTCATGGAGCCTGCGCCGCAGCGTCTGGTGGTTGTGCCAGACCGCGTCGCCACCGTGCCTGCGGGGCGCCGGCCCCTCGTACGCACCGATCTGCTCGCTGCCCCCTTCCCCGCCGAACAGGTGGATCGTCCACTCGAAGAGGGCGGGGTCGTCGTGCAGCGGATCCATCACGACCGTGACCACCGGCCCCTCCTTCGGGCCCGGGTACGGCAGGACGATGCGTTCGGGACGCACGGGGTCGGGGAGCAGCGCCGGCGGCAGCCTGACCCCGGTGACCAGTTCGTGCAGGAGCGGGTCCGCCACCTGCTCCAGCCTGCGGTCGATCCAGTCGGAGAGCGGGCCGGTCGCGCCACCGCGCGCCCCGACGTACTGGGCGGCCAGCCGGAGGTAGCTGAGCTGGACGAGCGGGCCGAGTGGCTGGTCGCCGTCGTACAGCAGGCCGTGGCCGTCCCGCCAGCTCCGCAGTACGGCCCTGGCCGGGGGCAGCAGGCCGCGGGCGGCCTTGCCCGCGATGGCCCCGACGGGCGCTCCGGTGGCGGGGCCGGGCAGTTCGGCGAGCAGGGCCAGCGCCTCGCGCCGGTCGCGCGGGGTCCAGTCGCCGCCTCCGCCGGGCCCGGCGGAGCCCGTCACGGGCTGCCGGGCGGTCCAGGTGTGGCGCCCGGTCCGTGCCGCGTGCCAGCGGTCGTGTGCGGCCATCACCTCCCGGTAGCGGTCGCCGAATCCGCGCAGCGCCCCGGCCGCGACGGCGAGGCCGCCCTCCTTGTCCTTCCGGCGGGACTTGATGATGCCGACGACCTCGCCGGTGACCGGGTCGAGGAGCGGGCCGCCGGACACGCCCTTGGGGTACTCGGCGCCGGGCTCGATCAGCAGTCCGTGAGTCCCACTGAGCACGTTGATACCGGCCCTGGCCACGAAGGACTCCGGGCCGCCCCCGGGCGCCGTCTGCGGTTCCGGCCGGTAGCCGTGTACGACGACCGTGTGCATCGGCCGTACGTCACGGTCGGTGAACCACACACACTCGTGCTCCGTCTCCGGGTCCAGCAGCCGGACGAGGGCGAGGTCCCGCTCCGGCGGGATCACGGCCCCCTCGTTCTCGGCCAGCTGCCAGGCCACCACCTCGGCGGGGACCGGGATCCCGTCGTTGAAGCCGTCGCCGCGGACCGCGAGGTGCCCGCCCGGCCCGGTCGGCAGATGCGGGCGCAGCACATGGGCGCAGGTCAGCACCCAGCCGGGGGCGATGAAGAAGCCGCTGCCCCAGAAGTCGGCGGCGGCGCCGTCGGCGGGCAGCAGCTGGACGGTCGCGGCAGCCGTGAGGGAGTTGACGACGGGGTCGGGCTCATTCATCGGCGGGCCGGGGCGCGGCGGGCGGAGGCGTGAGGGGCTGCTGTGCGTCCGGCTGCTGTGCGGCCGCGGCGGGCTGCTGCGCGGGATTCCCGGCGAGTTTCCAGGTGAGGGACACCTGGAGGGCCGTCTTCGCCTCGGCCCCCGCCAGGACGGAGATGACCTTCCCCTCCTTGACGCTGAACTCAAGGCCGAACGTGACGGTGGCCTCGTCGGGGCACGCGGCACGCGCGGCGTCCAGCACGGAGCTTCCGACGCCGGCGATCACCCGCCGGAGGTCGTCCACCCGGTTCTGCAGCACCTCCGCGACGCCGACGTCCTCGTATCCGTCGCCGTGCGCGCCGGACGTAGTCAGCCGGGCGTGCACGACCGCACCTCCCGGCAGGACGATTTCCTGTACCTCGGCCGCCATGACTCCCCCGTATCGCTCAAGTCACCTCACCAACAGGTTACTTGGACCATGACGAGGGTACTGGCCCGACCGGTTGCGGAGGAGTCCGTAACCCGCCACGCAGCGGACGGACGGGCGCCGCGCATAATCTGAAAGGGAACATCCGGAACGCAACAGGAGCGACACGTGTACTTCACCGACCGCGGCATCGAGGAACTGGAGAAGCGGCGGGGCGAGGAGGAAGTCACCTTCGAGTGGCTCGCCGAGCAGCTGCGTACGTTCGTCGACCTGAACCCGGACTTCGAAGTTCCGGTCGAGCGCCTGGCGACCTGGCTGGCCCGGCTGGACGACGAGGACGAGGACGACGACGCATAGGGACTTCCGTCTGGATCAGGCCGGGCTCGCGGGCGCCCGCGCGTAGGCGCCGACGCGTGAGGCGCCCCCGCGTAACGGAGCGGCAGGCGAGCGGCCCGGCGGCCCCGGGTTCAGGCGCCCGCCCGCATCCGGTCGTACGCCAGGCCCAGCACCCCGTGCGCCATCAGCAGTGCGGCCGCCACCGTCCAGCCTCCCCTGCGGCGGCTGAAGCCCCAGAGCGCGAGCGGGACACCGGCCGCCAGCTGGACCGCACCGAGCGCGCGGGCCCGCGGGCCACGCAGCCAGGGGCCGAGCGCACTGTCCTCGAAAGCGGCGAGCTCCGCCCGCACGGTCTCCCGCAGGCCCGTCGGATCGATCCGCCCGGTGGCCGGGTGGACCCTGGCCACCTCGCGCAGCCGGTCGGCGGGGTCGCCGGGGGTGAGGCCGGTGGGCAGGGCGAGGCCGGCCCGGACGAGGACCGCGGTGAGACCGGTCAGCCGGGAGCGTGAGTCGGCGAGCGGGTCCGGAAGGGTGAGTTCGGTCAGCGCCTGGAGATCCAGTACGGGATCGAGCCGCAGCCGTGCGCCGAACGTGCGCATCGCCCCGTCCTCACCGACCGGCGTACCGTCCGCGCGCCAGACATAGCCGACCGGCCGCCGGAATCCGGAGGCCAGCGTGAGACCCGCCCGGTCGCAGTCCCACCAGAGGGCGAGCACCGGCCAGTCCGACGAGACCGCGAGCGTGGTGACCCAGCCACCGGCCACCCGGTCGACCGGTTCCTCCCCGTGCAGCCAGGGCTTCCCCTCGGGGACGAGCACACTCCACCGCTCGCCCGCCGGGGCGAGGAGCAGCTGCTCCCCCAGCACGTGGGCCGCTGCCCGTACGGCGGCCGGCTCCGCCCGGCAGAGCAGCAGGGCACCTGTGGCGTTCTCTGACATGGCCCCACGCTAGGACAGATCCACGCATTCCACCTGCGCACTTGACTTCGCCAATCCGCGATATATCGTGTTCTGCAGAAGACGCGATATGTTGCGTCGCATCCGACCCGTGGAGGTCAGTCCCATGTCCGAGAGGTCAGTGTCGGAGCCGCGGAAGCTCTCCTTCGACGAACCAGTGACGGCATTGAACGTGCGCATCGTGAACGGCACGGTCAATGTCGTGGGCACCGACGACGCGGTGCTGAACGAGCAGGGCGGCACCCGTCTGGAGATCTCCGGGATCGACGGGCCGCCGCTGGAAGTGACGCTGGAGAACGGCACGCTGACCGTGGCCTACGAGGACCTGCCCTGGAAGGGCTTCCTGAAGTGGCTGGACCGCAAGGGCTGGAAGCGCACCGCCGTCGTCTCGGTCGCCGTACCCGCGTCGGCACGGGTGGAGGTCGGCGTGGTGGGTGCGGGCGCTGTCGTCTCCGGGGTCCGGGGACGTACGGAGGTCCGCGGGGTCTCCGGCGACACCGCCCTGGTCGGCCTCTCCGGCACCGTTCTCGCCGAGACCGTGTCGGGGAACGTCGAGGCCCAGGCCGTCAGCGGCGATCTGCGCTTCCACTCGGTCTCCGGGGACCTCACCGTGATCGAGGGGGCCGGCTCGTCCGTACGGGGAGAATCGGTCAGCGGCGACATGGTCGTCGACCTCGACGCGACCGGCGGGCCGACCGACATCGCCCTGACCACCGTCTCCGGCGAGGTCGCCATCAGGCTGGCCCCGCTGGCGGACGCCAAGGTCAGCGCGAACACCACGAGCGGCGCCGTGTCGAACGCCTTCGAGGATCTGCGGGTCAGCGGCCAGTGGGGTGCCAAGAAGATCACCGGTACCCTCGGCGCGGGCACCGGCAGCCTCCGGGCGACCACCGTGAGCGGGGCCATCGCCCTGCTGCGCAGGCCCGCACAGGACGACATCGCCGAGAAGGTGCTCTGACATGGCCCCCGTTTTCGCCCACGGCCGACTGCGGCTCTACCTCCTCAAGCTGCTGGACGAGGCCCCGCGCCACGGCTACGAGGTGATCAGACTCCTGGAGGAGCGCTTCCAGGGGCTGTACGCGCCGAGCGCGGGCACCGTGTATCCGCGCCTCGCCAAGCTGGAGGCGGAGGGGCTGGTCACCCACGCGTCGGAGGGCGGCCGGAAGGTGTACTCGATCACCGAGGCCGGGCGCGCCGAACTGGCGGGCCGCAGCGGCGAACTGGCCGACCTGGAGATGGAGATCCGCGAGTCGGTCTCCGAGCTCGCCGCGGAGATCCGGGCCGACGTCAGCGGCTCGGCGAACGACCTGCGGCGCGAGATCCGCCAGGCCGCGAAGGAGGCACGCAGGACTTCGGCCGGTACGGCGGGCGGTGGCCGGACGGCGGGCGCGGGCGGCGGCTCCGGCGCGGGGAAGCCGTTCCCCGGATTCCCTGACGCCTCCGACTTCCTCGACGGGAACTGGACCGACAAGGAGGGCTGGCGCCAGGCCAAGGAGGACTTCAAGCGCGCCAAGCAGGAGTGGAAGGAGCAGGCGCGCCGGGCGAAGGACGAGTCGCGCCGCGCCCGCGAGGACGCCCAGCAGGCACGCCGCCAGGCCAGGGAGGCCCAGGACTACGCCCGCGAACAGCTGCAGCGGGTCGCCGAGCAGGTCCAGGACCACTTCGCACGCGGCGACTGGCCGGCCGGGGTGCGCGAAGGTCTCGCCGAATTCACCCGGGAGCTGGGCCGCTTCGGACGGACCGCGGAGCCGGTGGCGGGAACCCGTACGGACACCGACTCCGGTGCGCACACCACGGCCGGCACGGGCACGGATCCCGGCTCCGGCTCCGGCTCCGGTACGGAAGCGACCGCCGGCCCGGACGCCGCGGTCCCCGTCGACCTGGGCAGGATCGACCTGGACAAGGGGGACGGCCACCCGGCGCCCGAGCCGGAGTGGGCGCACGAGGAGCCGTCCGGCAACCCGGCCCGCGACCTGGACCGGCTGCTCGACCGCTTCCGCGACGACATCCGGGACGCGGCCCGCGACCACGGCGTCACGGACGGCCAGCTCCGGGACGCCAGGCGGCATCTGTCGGCGGCGGCAGCCCACATCGGCGCGGCACTGCGCGGCCCCGGGGCATAGGCCGGGGACGAGAGAGTCCAGGCCCGAGCGCCCGCTCCCCCGGCAACCGCCGGAGGGGCGGGCGCCGTTCCGTCACGCCGCGCCGGGCAGGCCGCCGACCCGCAGCACACGCTCCACGTCCTCGTACGACACCCCGCACGCCGCCAGGGCGTCCGCGGCCACCCCGCCCCGCTCGATGAGCGCCAACAGCAGGTGCTCGTCGCCGAGATGGCGCTCCCGGTGCGCCACCGCGGTCCGCAGGGCGATCCGCAGCGTCTCCTTCGCGCCCGGCGCGAGGGTCCGGCGGAGCGTTCTGGCCCCGGTCCGGCCCGGCGCCGGCGCGTCCGGCCCGTGCTCCTCCTCGATCCGCCCGACGATCTCGTCGATGTCGATACCGAGACCCGCCAGCGCATCCGCGTCGGCCCGGGAGATCCCGCCCCGGCGCCGGGCGTCCGCCAGCGCCCCGGCCACCTGCTCGCGCCGGCCGGTGACCCCGAGCGAGGAGAGGACGGAGGACGCCTTCGTACCGCGCGCGTCGAGCAGCGCCAGCAGCAGGTGCTCCTCGGTGATCCGGGGCTCGCCCGCGCGCCCGGCGTACCCGACCGCACCGCTGACCACGTCCCTGGCCCCCTGCGTGAAGCGTTCGAACATCACTGCCTCCCGTGCTTCTTGTGGACTGCCTGCCTGCTGACACCGAGCTCCGCGGCGATGTCCTGCCACGACCAGCCCTGGTTGCGGGCGCTGCGCACCTGTACGGATTCGAGCCGCTCCAGCAGCCGCCGCAGCGCGGCCACCGCCCGCAGCCCGACGCGTGGGTCACTGTCGCTCGCCCGGGCGGCGAGTTCCGTTGCCTCGGTCATGATGTCAACTTACGTTGACACCCTGAATACTGTCAACCTTCATTGACATCCGGACGGCCCGGTCCACCCCGGAATTCCGGAAGACCCGGGCGGCGGACGGGAGTACGGTGCCGACCGTGATCGACTACCTCCACGGCGCACCCGTATCCGGCAGCCTCGACGTCGACTGGCACCACGGCGGGCCCTCCCCGAAGCACGATTCCGCGCCGGAGATCCAGGTCCACGCATACTCCGAACACACCCTGATCCTGCGGCAGAACAAGTCCGTGCACTTCGAAGCGCCCTTCCTCTTCCTGCTCTTCGGGAACGACAGGGCGCTGCTCCTGGACACCGGAGCCTCGGCCGACCCGGCGCACTTCCCGCTGCGCGCCACCGTCGACGCACTGATCAGCCAGTGGCTGCTGCGCAATCCGCGCGAGGGACGCGGGGGGGTACGGGCTGCTGGTCGCCCACACACATGGCCACGGCGACCACGTGGCGGGCGACGCGCAGTTCGCCGGACGGCCGCTGACCACCGTCGTGGGCAAGGACCAGGGATCGGTCGCCACATTATTCGGGCTGACCGACTGGCCGCACCGGAAGGGCGAACTCGACCTCGGTGGGCGGATCCTCGATCTGATCCCCGGCCCCGGCCACCAGAGTGCGGCGGTCGTCTTCCACGACCGGCACACCGGACTGCTGCTGACCGGCGACTCGCTCTATCCCGGCCGGATCTACGTAGCCGACGAGGCGGCTTTCACCGCCACGGTCGAGCGGCTGCTGGCGTTCTGCGAGGAGCACCCGGTGACGCATGTGCTCGGCTGCCACATCGAGATGACGTCCACGCCGCACGAGGACTACCCGCGCGGCACCACATACCAGCCGGACGAGCCGCCGCTCCAGCTCACGGCCGGGCATCTGCGGCGGCTGCGGCAGGCGCTGGCGGAGGGAACGGACGACCCGCAGGGCGAGTTCCTCGTCGTCACCGGCTGACCGCCGCCAGGGGCGGGCCGACCGGTGAGGAGCGGGACGGCGGCCCGCCGGGCCCGGTCAGGCCCCGGTCAGCACGACCTTGCCGAAGAGCTCGCCCGACGCCATCTTCTCGAAGCCCTCGCGGGCCCGGTCGAGCGGCAGCACCTCGTCGATGACGGGCCGTACCCCGGTGGCCGCGCAGAACGAGAGCAGGTCCTCCAGCTCGTCCTTGGACCCCATGGTCGAGCCGACGACCCTCAGCTCCAGGAAGAAGATCCGGGTGAGCTCGGCCGACACCGGATCGGAGCCGCTGGTGGCACCCGAGATCACCAGGGTGCCGCCCGGCTTGAGCGACTTGACGGAGTGCGACCAGGTGGCGGCCCCCACCGTCTCGATGACGGCGTCCACCCGCCGGGGCAGCCGCGCACCCGGCTCGAAGGCGTCCACCGCGCCGAGCTCTACGGCCCGTTGGCGCTTGGCCTCGTCCCGGCTGGTGGCGTACACGAGCAGGCCCGCCGCCTTCCCCAGCACGATGGCGGCCGTCGCCACACCGCCGCCCGCACCCTGGACGAGTACGGAGTCGCCGGGCCGCACACCGGCGTTGGTGAAGAGCATCCGGTACGCCGTGAGCCAGGCGGTGGGCAGGCAGGCGGCCTGCTCGAAGCTCAGCTCCTTCGGCTTGCGGAGCACATTCCACTCGGGGACGGTGACCCGCTCGGCGAACGTGCCCTGGTACTTCTCCGTCAGGATGGACCGCCCTTCCTTCGGCCCGACCCCGTACCCGCTCTGCCCGATGACGGAGTGCAGGACGACCTCGTTGCCGTCCTGGTCGGTCCCCGCGGCGTCGCAGCCGAGGATCATCGGCAGCTTGTCGGCTGCGAGCCCCACACCGCGGAGCGACCAGAGGTCGTGATGGTTGAGGGAGGCGGCTCTGACGTCGACGGTCGTCCAGCCCGGCCGGGCCACGGGGGCCGGACGCTCCCCCAGTTCAAGGCCGTTGAGGGGGTGGTCGCGATCGATGCGGGCTGCGTAGGCGGCGAACATGTCCCGACCATAGGCGTGGCCGGTTCCGTACGGAACCGGCCACAGGTGTGACGCTGCCTGCACTGGTCCGGGGTGAAGGGGCCGGCCGGCCCCTCACTCCCCGGGGCGGCTCAGCGCCGGGCCACGCCCTCCGCGCGGGCCGCTGCCGCCACCGCCGCGGTGACCGCCGGAGCGACCCGCTCGTCGAACGGCGACGGGATCACGCAGTCCGCGCTCAGCTCATCGGCCACCACGGCCGCCAGCGCCTCGGCCGCGGCGAGCTTCATGCCCTCCGTGATCCGCGAGGCCCGCACCTGGAGCGCCCCGGCGAAGATGCCCGGGAACGCCAGCACGTTGTTGATCTGGTTCGGGAAGTCGCTGCGCCCGGTGGCGACGACCGCCGCGTACTTGGCGGCGACCGTGGGGTGGATCTCCGGGTTCGGGTTGGCCATCGCGAAGATGAACGAGCCCTCGGCCATCGAGGCGACCGCGGGCTCGGGGACCGTACCGCCCGAAACCCCGATGAAGACATCCGCACCGGACATCGCGGTCTCCAGCGAGCCGGTCAGGCCCGCCTTGTTGGTGAAGCCCGCGACCTCCCGCTTGATCTCGGTCAGGTCCCCGCGGTCCGCCGAGACGATGCCCTTGCGGTCGCACACCGCGACATCGCCGATGCCGGCCTCGATGAGGATCTTCGCGATGGCGACACCCGCCGCGCCCGCACCCGAGATGACCGCGCGCAGCTGCCCCAGCGAGCGTCCGGTGAGGGTGGCCGCGTTCCGCAGGGCCGCCAGGGTGACGACGGCGGTGCCGTGCTGGTCGTCGTGGAAGACCGGGATGTCCAGCTGCTCCTGGAGCCTGCGCTCGATCTCGAAGCAGCGCGGCGCGGAGATGTCCTCCAGGTTCACGCCGCCGAAGGACGGGGCGAGCCGCACGACGGTCTCGATGATCTCGTCCGTGTCGGTCGTCGCCAGCGCGATCGGAACGGCGTCGACGCCACCGAACTGCTTGAAGAGGATGGCTTTGCCCTCCATCACAGGAAGGGATGCCTCCGGGCCGATGTCACCCAGCCCCAGCACCGCCGTACCGTCCGTCACGACGGCCACGACCTGCGACTTCCAGGTGTAGTCATGGACGAGCTCCGGCTGCTCGGCGATGGCGCTGCACACCTTGGCGACTCCGGGCGTGTACGCGAGGGACAGGTCGTCCCGGTCGCGCACCGGCACCGTGGCCTGGATGGCCATCTTGCCACCGCGATGCAGGGCGAACACCGGGTCGAAGGGCTCCCCGTCCTGCGAGGAAGTGCTGAAACTTTCGCTGCGAGGATTGACGATCTCCGCTGCCATTGGTTGTTACCCCTTAGGTCTTCATCAGTTGAGGGTGGCCACTCCTGGTTGAGGAGGGGTGGGCGGGCACCGCGTATGTGCCCCGCACGGCCGGTTGGCCCGCCGGGCGGGGGGAGGTACATACGCGCGGGCGCGCCGCACACGCGCCCTGAGCCCCGGATGAGGGGTGTAACCGTCTGTTCTACCGGATGGACCGCACATCGGACGAGTCCATATCGAGTCCGCACCGACGCGGTGAGATGGCTCATAGCGGGATATCCGGGCAGGTGGGCCCGCTTCCACGGTACAAGTCCATCCTTCGAGACGCGCCCCGGAACGGCGCGGGGCAGACCGGAGATCCTCCGGCGGAAGGCGCGTTTGCCAGCAGATGGTCCGGTCGTGCCGTACCGGCCAAGTGGAGAACGGGGGTGACCCGTTACCCGATTTTGACATGCCCGGCCCCCTGATTGGGCCAGTGCGGCTGGCAAGATGCCGTCATCCACACATGGTCGTGGCACCGGAACACCGTTGCCGCGGCGCCAGCTGTCCGATCCGCCGGAGGACCACCACCATGACCGCACGCTCCACGCGCCGCACGGCCGCAATGAAGTCCCGGACAGCCGCGGTCGGCGCGATCGCGGTCGCCGGCGCACTGCTGCTGACCGCCTGCGGCGACCAGACCAAGAACGACAGCACGGGTTCGTCCGCCGCACCGCTCGCGCATCTGCTGCCGCAGGCCATCCGGGCCAAGGGCACCGTCAAGGTCGGCTCCGACATCGCGTACGCGCCCGTCGAGTTCAAGGACAGCTCCGGCAAGGTCTCCGGGATCGACCCCGACCTGGGCGCGGCGCTCGGCAAGCAGCTCGGGGTGTCGTTCCAGTTCGAGAACGGCACCTTCGACACCCTGGTCACCGGTCTGCGCGCCAAGCGCTACGACGTCGCGATGTCGGCGATGACCGACACCAAGGACCGGCAGAACGGTGTGGAGAACGGCAAGAAGGTCGGCACCGGCGTCGACTTCGTCGACTACTACAGCGCCGGCGTCTCCATCTACACCCGGAAGGGCAAGGACGAGGGCATCAAGAACTGGACCGACCTCTGCGGCAAGACGATCGTCATGGAGCGCGGCACGGTCTCCAACGACCTCGCCAAGGCGCAGGCGAAGAAGTGTCCGGCCGGCAAGAAGCTCTCCATCCAGGCCTTCGACGACGACCAGCAGGCCCAGACCCGGCTCCGTTCGGGCGGCGCCGACGCCGGATCGGCCGACTCCCCCATCGCCGCGTACGCGGTGAAGACCTCGGGCGGCGGCAAAGACTTCCAGATCGTCGGCCCGACGGTCCAGGCAGCCCCGTACGGCATCGCGGTCGCCAAGGGGAACGACCAGCTCACCAAGGCCATCCAGCAGGCTATGAACGCCATCATCAAGAACGGCACGTACGACAAGATCCTGGCGAAGTGGGGCGCCCAGCAGGGCGCGGTCACCACGGCCAAGGTCAACGGCGGATCCTGACCGGACGCCGGCGCTGAGAGGTATCACCTATGACTGCTGACATGGAAAAGGTGGGCGGCGCGGTCGACGCACCGCCCGCCGGACCGCAAGCCATCAGGGCCATCCCGGTCAGGCACTTCGGACGGTACGTCGCCGCGGTGGTCGCCGTGGCCCTGCTGGCCTCGATCGTCTACGCGTTCTCCCAGGGCAAGATCAACTGGGGCGCGGTACCGGACTACTTCTTCGACCACCGGATCATCCACGGTGTGGGCCAGACGCTGCTGCTCACCGTGCTCTCCATGGCGATCGGCATCGTCGGGGGCATCATCCTCGCGGTGATGCGGCTGTCGAAGAACCCGGTGACGTCGTCGATCGCGTGGTTCTACATCTGGTTCTTCCGGGGCACACCGGTCCTCGTCCAGCTGATGGTCTGGTTCAACCTGGGCCTGGTCTTCACGTACATCAACCTCGGTCCGATCTACAAGGACTACTGGTCGAGCTTTATGACGCCGCTGCTGACGGCGCTGCTCGGTCTCGGCCTGAACGAGGCCGCGTACATGGCGGAGATCTGCCGGGCCGGGCTGCTCGCGGTCGACGAGGGCCAGACGGAGGCCGCGCACGCGCTCGGCATGAGCCATGCCAGGACGCTGCGGCGGATCGTGGTCCCGCAGGCGATGCGGGTCATCGTGCCGCCGACCGGCAACGAGGTCATCAACATGCTGAAGACCACCTCGCTGGTGGCCGCGGTGCAGTTCTACGAACTGCTGAGGACGGCCCAGGACATCGGGCAGACATCCGGGGCCGCGGTGGAGATGCTGTTCCTGGCCGCCGCCTGGTATCTGGTGCTCACGACCATCTTCTCCATCGGCCAGTTCTATCTGGAGCGCTACTACGCGCGCGGCTCCAGCCGCAGCCTGCCGCTGACCCCGCTCCAGCGGATCAAGGCGAACCTGGCTTCCTTCAGCAACCGCTCGGGGGTGTCCGCATGACGGCGATGGTGAAGGCCGAGGACGTCCACAAGTCCTTCGGACCGACTCAGGTACTCAAGGGGATCGACCTCGAGGTCGCCCCGCGCGAGGTGTTCTGCCTCATCGGCCCTTCGGGTTCCGGCAAGTCGACGTTCCTCCGGTGCATCAACCACCTGGAGAAGGTCAACGCCGGACGGCTGTACGTCGACGGGGACCTGGTCGGCTACCGCCAGAAGGGCGAGAAGCTCTACGAGCTGAAGGACAGCGAAGTCGCTCTGAAGCGCCGGGACATCGGCATGGTCTTCCAGCGCTTCAACCTCTTCCCGCACATGACCGCCATCGAGAACGTGATGGAGGCACCGGTCCAGGTGCGCGGTGAGACCAAGGCCGTCGCGCGCGCCCGCGCGGAGCGGCTGCTGGACCGGGTCGGGCTCTCCGACAAGGCGGGCAGCTACCCGACGCAGCTCTCGGGCGGCCAGCAGCAGCGGGTGGCCATCGCCCGTGCGCTGGCGATGGAGCCGAAGCTGATGCTCTTCGACGAGCCGACGTCGGCGCTCGACCCGGAGCTGGTGGGTGACGTCCTGGACGTGATGCGCGGCCTCGCGGACGACGGCATGACGATGATCGTCGTGACCCACGAGATGGGCTTCGCCCGGGAGGTCGGCGACGCGCTGGTCTTCATGGACGACGGCGTGGTGGTCGAGTCGGGGCACCCGCGGGACGTCCTGACCAACCCGCAGCACGACCGGACGAAGTCGTTCCTGTCGAAGGTGCTGTGAGCGGTCGCAACCAGACGTACGTGAGTCGCACCAGGCGTATGTGAAGGGGGTACGGGCCGACGCGCCCGTACCCCCTTCACCTGTTCCCGTACGTCGCTCTCCGGCCGGCGGCGCCCTACTTCACGGCGAGCACCAGGGTGTCGGACGGCGAGGCCCAGACGCCACGCGCCTCCGCGAAGCCCGCCGCACGCAGGGTGTCCGCGTGCCACCGTACGGACGGCATGTCCCCGTCCGCGTGCTCGCCGTAGATCCGGTACCGCTCGGCGGTCGGTCCGGCGAGGACCGGGTCCTTGGCGGCGAGGGCCCACCAGTCCGCCCAGTCGAGGGCGCCCGCCGCCCTGGCGCGGTCCATGGCGGCGTGCCGGTGGGCGCGCTCGGCCGCGTTGATCCGCGGCGTCTCGTCGTCGATCATGTGGTCGGCGTTCATGAACACGCCTCCGTCCACGACGAGGGAGCCGATCTGCCCGTAGAGCGCGGCCAGCGGCTCGGTGTGCAGCCAGTGCAGCGCGGTCGCGGTGAGCACCGCGTCGTACTCCTGGTGCGGCAGCAGCCCGGTCCAGCCGGGGTCCTTGAGATCGGCGGCCACCAGGGTGACGCGCTCGTCACCGGCGAAGCAGCCCTCCGCGATGGCGAGCAGCGCGGGGTCGAGATCCACGCCCGTGCTGGTGGCTCCGGGGAACCGCTTCAGCAGCCGATCCGTGATACTTCCCGTACCGCATGCGAGATCCAGCACCCGGGGAGCAGGGCCCACCAGCGCCTCCACCATGTCCAGCATCACCCGGAACCGCTCCTCACGGTCGGGCATGTACCACTCCTGCTGCCGGTCCCAGCTCTCCTGCCAGGACTGCCAGTCCGTACCCGCCACCGACTCCGCCACTGCTTCCTCCACCCAAGTAATACCCTCGAATCGTAAGCAGCCATTACGGCCACACGCTCGTCGACACTAGACCGCCTCCGTAAGGACTACAAGTGGAACTGGCCTATTACTCGGACTACGCCGTGCGCCTGGTGAACACCGAGGAGCCGGCCCGCAACAAGGACTCCCTCACCTCGGTCGAAGCGGTACGCGAGCTCTTCGGCACGAACGCGTCCGCGGCCCGGCGCGCCACGGACGCCGACGTCACCCGCTTCCGCTCGGTCAGGGGCAGGCTGCGTGCCGTGTTCAAGGCGGCGGACGAAGGGGACGAGACGCTCGCGGTGGACCTGCTGAACTCCCTGCTGCTGGAGTTCCCGGTCTCGCCGCAGATCTCGGGCCACGACCACCGTGACGACGACGACCGGCCGCTGTGGCACATGCACCTGGCCGACCACCCGTCCAACGCGACGTCCGGTTACGCGGCCATCGCCTCGATGGGGCTCGCCTTCCATCTCACCGAGTACGGGGTGGACAGGCTCGGCCTGTGCGAGGCAGCGCCGTGCCGCAACGCCTATCTCGACACATCGACAAACCGGTCCCGGCGCTACTGCTCGGACCGCTGCGCGACCCGCGCCAACGTGGCCGCCTACCGCGCGCGCAAGCGTCTGGAGACGTCACGGTCCGCCAGCACCGGCCGCACCGCCGACGCCAGCCAGGAGAGCACCACAGCGGCCGAGCGCTGACGGCCCGGCATGATGGGCCGGTATCTGGCCCGCACCCTCCCGAGCAGCAACTCCTCGGGAACGGTGCCGAACGCGCGGCTGTCCACGCCTTCGGCGTGCGCGTTGTCCCCCAGCACCCACCAGCCGCCCTCACGCCGCTCGATCAGCCGCTTCACGATCAGCAGATCCTGCTGCAGCGGATGGCGCAGCACAGCCACGTCACCGGGCCTGAGACCGGCGCCGTAGTGCACCAGCAGCTGGTCACCGTGGAGCAGGGTGGGCACCATGGACGGCCCCGTCACCTCCGCCAAACCCAACGGAGCCCGCGTCTCCCGCCCCTGATCCGTCATCCGGCACCTCCCGGTCCGATCGTCCACCAGTCCCATACTGACCCTGGACTTTTGTCCTAAGCACCAGGGGGCACTCGCGAAATCAGGCCTCTCACGGAGTAATGTCCCACCCGAGAAGACGATCACGAGGAAGGACAGCTCCATGCTTTCCCGCCTGTTTGCCCCCAAGGTGAAGGTCAGCGCCCACTGCGACCTCCCCTGCGGCGTGTACGACCCGGCCCAGGCCCGCATCGAGGCCGAGTCGGTCAAGGCCGTACAGGAGAAGTACCAGGCCAACGAGGACCCGCACTTCCGGGCCCGCGCCACGGTCATCAAGGAAGAGCGCGCGGAGCTCGCCAAGCACCACGTATCGGTGCTGTGGAGCGACTACTTCAAGCCGCCGCACTTCGAGAAGTACCCCGAGCTCCACCAGCTCGTCAATGACACCCTCAAGGCGCTGTCGGCGGCCAAGGGCTCGACTGACCCGGCCACGGGCCAGAAGGCGCTGGACTACATCGCCCAGATCGACAAGATCTTCTGGGAGACCAAGAAGGCCTGACCGCGGTGTTCGCACCCGACGGTCCGCGATGCGGACCGGAGCAGAAAGCTGTGGGGCCCGACCGGGACAACCGGTCGGGCCCCACGGTCGTTCAGGATCCCGCAGGAGCAGGTTCCAGCAGGTTCCGTCGCAGCGCGGCCACCGTGCCGTCCGCGAGGTCCAGCTGGTCGGCGATGTAGCCGCCAACGGACCCGTACCGCTCGGTCAGGGCGGCCAGGAAGAGGCGCATCACGTCCTCGGGCGCGCGGCCGTATCCGGGCCAGACCGGCCCCCGCTCGGGGTGTTCGGCCCGCCAGTCGGCGAGCAGGCGTTCGCTGGCCAGTCCGGTGAGGGCGAAGTCCTCGATGATGTCGGCCTCGGACACCCCCAGAAGCGTCAGCACCAGCGCCGCCAGCAGGCCGGTGCGGTCCTTCCCCGAGGTGCAGTGGAAGACGGCGGGGCGGTCCCCGGCGGCGGCAATCACCTCGATGGCCCGGCTCAGTTCCCTGACGCCGTCGTGGGCGACCTCCAGGTACCGCTCGGCGAGGTACGGGCCGGTTGCGACCTCCGGGCCGAGGCTCGGCTGGTCATAGGGGCGGTGCTCGACGCTGAGGTGGTGGTACGTGAACGACGGGTGCTCGGGGACGCGGCCCTTGGCGTCGATCTCCCAGGAGTAGCGCAGGTCGATGACGGTGCCGATATCCAGGGTGAGGAAGCGCTCCCAGTCCGCACCGCCGAGCTTGGCCAGCGAGTCTGCGCGGAACAGCCGCCCCGTGCGTACGGTGCTGCCGGCTTCGGCAGGACGGCCGCCCAGGTCACGGAAGTTGTGCAGCCGCTGGAAAGGTATGTGTCCGTTCATGGGGCGGGAGCCTATGCCGTGGACCAGGGCACGCACACGTGAACGAGCAGATGCAGAAGGAGTCTTCCGGAATGACTCTTCTGCTTCTACGGTGTTGTCATGGCCGAAGCACCCGCCCCGCCGGCGCCCGACCCCCTCGCACCCGGTCCCGCGCATGACGTCACGCTGGACGCCGCTGCCCTGCGGGTTCTCGCCCATCCGGTGCGGCTGAATCTGCTGAGCCGGCTGCGGCAGTACGGGCCCGCCACCGCACGGCAGCTCGCCGCGCACTTCGCGCTCGACCCGGGGTCGGCCAGCTACCATCTGCGCCGCCTGGCCGCTGGCGGGCTGATCGAGGAGGACCGCGGGCGCGGCACCCGCCGGGACCGCTGGTGGCAGGCGCGGCACCGGACCTCCTTCCACGATCCCGGCGCCAACAGCCCGTCGGAGCAGGCGGACAGCCGCGCCTACGCCCAGTCCCTGCTGCTCGCCTACAGCGACCGGCTGCGCAGGCTGGCGGGTACGGTGCCGCTGCTGCCCGACGACTGGTACGCCGCCTCGGTCTTCAGCGACTACACCCTGCATCTGACGCCGGACGAACTCAACGCGATGAAAGCCGAGTTGGTGGAAGTCGTCGGCCGATACCGGCAGCTCGGGCCCCGTGAGCCGCAGCACAGCGCAGACGATTCGGATACTGGGGACAGCGCGGACGGTACGGAAGAAGTCGGCGTCCCCGTCCCCACCCCCGTCTCGGTCCAGTTGCAGTCGTTCCCGCTGCTCGACCGCTGATGACGGTCGCGCGACCGCTGATCACCGCCGCCCACCGGGACGCCAACGTCCTGCGCTGGCTGGGCGCCTACACCGCGTCCGTGACCGGCGATGTGACCTACTTTCTCGCCCTGACCTGGGCGGCCACCCGTACCGCGGGCCCCGCGCAGGCCGGTGCGGTGCTGGCCGCCGGAGCCGTGCCCCGGGCCCTGCTGATGCTCGGCGGCGGTGTCGTCGCCGACCGGTTCGGGGCGCGCCGTGTCGTCGTCGGCAGCGATCTGGTGCGGTGCGTGGTGATCCTCACCGCCGCCGCGTTCACCTGGCTCACGGGCACCCAACTCTGGCTGCTCTACGTCCTGGCGGTCGTCTTCGGCACCGTGGACGCACTGTTCATGCCCGCTGTCGGGGCGCTGCCGCCGCAGCTCACAGGCCCGGACCAGCTCGCCCGGGTGCAGGGCATGCGCACCCTGTCCGTCCGGTTCAGCAACGCCGTGGGGCCGACGGCCGGTGCCCTGGTGCTGGCCGCCGGCGGTGCGGCCGGTGCCTTCGGGGCGTCCGGGCTGCTCTTCTGCGGATCGCTGGTGCTGCTCATCGCCGTACGGGTACGCCCGGTACCGGACGCCCCGGCCGGGCCCGGCCGCACGACCGCCGGGCAGGACTTCCGGGCCGGCCTGCGCTACCTGCGGGAGAACCCGCACCTCGGCCGGCTGGTGCTCGTCATCGGCCTCGGCGAGATGTGCTTCAGCGGGCCGGTCGGAACCGGGATGCTGCTGCTCACCGACGAGCGCGGCTGGGGTGCGGGCGCGCTCGGCTGGATCCTCACCGCCTTCTCCGTCGGCGGCGCCGCGTCCGGCCTCCTGCTGACCGCCGTGCGCCGCGTCCCGTACGCACGTGCCGTGCTGTTCTGCGCGCTGCTCCTCACCGCCGTGCTGGTCGCCGCCGTCGGCCGGGTGCCGGGGCCCGGACCGGCCGTGGCGGTGGGCGCGCTGCTCGGGGCGGCGAGCGGTGCGGCCATGGTGGTGAGCAACGCGCTGCTCCAGGAACGCACCGAGGTCCGCTTTCTGGGCCGGGTCTCCTCGCTCACGAGCCTGTGCACGGTGGGGCTCAGCCCGCTGCTGTATCCGCTCGCCGGTCTGGTCGCCGCCGCCTGGGGCGCCGGGGTGTTCTTCGCGGGGTGCGGGGCGGTCTGCCTGCTGGCCGCGGGCGTCAGCCTCTCCGTACGTCCTGTACATCCTGTACGTCCCGCACACCCCGTTCGCGCCGACAGCGGTCAGCCGTCACCGTCAGCCGTGCAGCCGCCGGTCGGCGGGGCCGACCGCGAAGCGGGTGAAGCGGACCCGCAGCCCCGCCCGCTGCGGTGAGCAGCAGTACGGGCCCGCCGACGCCTTCGCCGCGGGGTCGAGCGGCGTCAGCCGGATCATCCGCCACGGCTCGCCGTCGGCGCGCGCCCGCACCGTCACCGCGTCCCCCGAGCGGCTGGCCCGGACCGTGACCGGCCGGCCCGCCCACTCCGGGACCGGCGCCATGGACCAGTCCGACACACCGCGGGTGGCGACCGCGCCCACCTGTGGTGCGCCGTCCGTCATCTCGACGCCCGCCTTGATCCAGTTCTCCTCGTCGGTGCGGACAAGGACGCCCGCCTGGTCGTAGAGCGTGTCGAAATCGGCCAGGAAGGTCACCTCGACCGCCGATCCCGCACTCAGCTCGGTCAGCAGCGCGTGCCCGTCGTCACGGACGAAGCCGTAGCTGGTCGTACGCCAGAAGTCGGTGCTGTCGCGGGTGGTCACCACCAGCTCCGCGCCGTCGGTCGCGGTGTGCGCGGGCGGGTTGAGCCAGGTCCCGTCCGACCAGTCGAGCGCGTAACCGTCCTGCCAGGGCACGACTTTGGTGACCGCCTCCACCGGAAGCGGCCCGTAGATGTGCGGGAAGGCGTCGGCGCCGGGCGCGGGGAACTCGTAGCGCAGCGGTACGGAGAGCAGGCCGCTGTCGATGACGAGCACGACCAGCTCACCGTGGCCGCCGTCGCCCTCCGTCCCGCTCCCGGCGCCGTAGAGGAAGTCGGCGACCGCGACGAGCTGGCCGCGCGTCGAGCAGTGGATGAAGCCCTCCTCCTGGAGGGTGCGGCCGCGCGTCGACATCTCGTACGTGCCGACCGCGCGGGCCGCCTCCCACAGGGAACGCTCGGTGATGTGCAGCAGTTCGGTCATGCGCCAACGCTATGCGTTACCGGTGCCGCCCTGCCCGGGGAAACGCTGCTCCGGAACGCTGTGCGCCGACCCGCCGGGCTTCTCCGGTTCGGTGAGCAGGCCCTGTTCGGCGAACACCTTCTTCGCCACGGCGGTGGCGTTGAGCGCCTTGGGCATCCCGCAGTAGACCGCGGAGTGCAGCAGCGCCTCGATGATCTCCTCCGCGCTGAGGCCGACGTTGAGCGCGGCGTTGATGTGGACGTCGAGCTGCGGTTCGCAGCCGCCGAGGGCCGTGAGCATGCCCAGGGTCACCAACTGCCGGTCACGCAGCGCCAGCTGGGGCCTGCTGTAGATGTCGCCGAAGGCCCAGGCGACGATGTGATGCCCCAGGTCGGGTGAGATGTCGGCCAGGGAGTCGATGACCTGCCGACCGCCCTCACCGACGACGCGGTCGAGCATCCCCATCCCCCGCTGTAGACGGTCCTGCCGGGTCTCGGCGACAGTGTCGGACGAGAGTGCCGTGGCGGCCTCCGGGGTGGCCGGATCGCTCGGGGTACTCATGGCTGCTCCGTTCCGGGCTGCCCGTCGGGTATCGGGCAGCCGTGCAAGGTGACCGCAAGGGGTGGCCGTACGGGTAGTCCGCACAAGGTGGTTGAACATTCGCCGTTCTGAGGAAGACGGTAAGTGCTGGACCTTGAACGGGACCCCGCCGGGGCCCGACAGACTGCGCGGGACCAGCAGACGGCAGTGGATGTGCGGCGCCGCAGTGGCGACGGGCCGCCGCTGCGCGGCCTTACAGAGCCTCGCGTACGAGTGCCAGTACGGCTTCGTCCGTGAGGCCCAGCTCCCTTGCCTCCGCGGCGAATTCCCGTACCCGTACGAGCAGTCGCGCCCGCGCCCGGGAGGGCCCCCCGACGACCACCGCACCTCTCCCCCGGCGCAGTTCGATCAGGCCCTCCTCGCGCAGCCGCTGGTAACCGCGCAGCACCGTATGGACGTTGACCCCGAGCGAGTCGGCGAGGACGCGGGCGGCGGGCAGCCGCTCGCCCGCGTCCACCCGGCCGTCCGCGACGGCGCCCCGGACACACGCGGCGATCTGGTCCCCGAGCGGGATCGCGGACGACGGGTCGATCCGGAAGAGCATCAGCGGTTCTCCTGCCGCTCGGCCAGGGTGTTGAGCAGTGCGGCGGCGTCGGACGAGCCGTCGACGGTGACGGCGAAGTCGCGGCCGCTCCTGCGCCGGACCACGATGGCCTCCCCCGACCGGAGGATCAGCCCGGAGCGGCCCGCGCGGAAACGGTAGCCCCAGCCACCGAAGTCCTTCAGGGCGTCGATATCGCGGCTGGTCGCCTGCTCGACCTGGTCCAGTGGTATCCGGATACGCGGCCAGGGCAGCCAGCCGGTGGAGATGGTCAGGCCCCTGCGGTCCACGGTGACGTACGGCCTGGCGAAGGCCATCAGCACCAGGCCGACCACGACAGGGGCCACGGCGGCCTGCGGGCCGGAGACGGACAGCACGACGACTCCGGTGACGACGACGGCCACCGCGAGCACCAGCAGGGGGCGGGCGCCCGCGTGGCGCGCCCAGCCGGCGGTCTCGCCTGCCGCGAGGTCGATCCGCTCGACGGGCCCCTCGGCGGGAGGCGGCAGCACGGCCGGTACGAAACGGGCCAGCCACCAGCCGGCCCCGCCCGCCAGGACCGCCACCCCGGCGGCGGTGGCGAACCGCCGGAACGGGAAGTCGACCGGGGTGTGGAGGTTGGCGTACAGGATCCCGGCCATCAGCGCACCGATGAAGCCGGCGAGCGCCCAGCCCGTGACGATCAGGCCCCGCACCCCGCGGGCGATCAGCATCCAGACCACCCCGAGGCCGATCAGCAGGCCAGTGGTGACGAGTACGTACTCCAGGTGCCCCGCCGTGTCGTCGGGCCGGCCGCCGCTCCCGAAGTGGCTGGCCAGACGGTGCGGCAGCCGGTCCCGCAGCTGGATGAAGACCGCCAGATCGACGGCGTACGCGAGCAGGAAGGGCAGCCCGGCGACTACCGCGCGCCGGATGCGGCCGGGAGTGGTCGGGACCCCTGTGGCGTTCTCCATCATTCCCCCCATTGTTTGCATTCAAGTAGAACAATGACCCAGCGGGTCGTCAAGGGGAGGGAGTGCCGAGGGGGGCTGGTCGAGGAGAGAGCGGGCCGTTCCGACGGAACGAGCAGCGGCTCCTCACCGGCACATGAGCATGAGTGCCGATCCGATGAGGGCCGCTTACCGGGGTTGACGGGAGAGTGACGGGTTGAGCGGTGACGGGTGGGGCGGTGACGGCCTAGACGGCTGCGGAGAAGGGCGCCTGGAGCGTGGAACCGGGCGGAAGTTGCTGCTGGATCAGGGCGACCGCGGCGCCGAAGTCGCCCTGATCGTTGCCCGATACGTAACTCGTGCCGCCGTAGTGCAGTGTCACGCCGAGATCGGTGGCCGGGCGGCGCAGGGCCAGCAGGCAGCTCAGCGTGGCCTGCTGGGCCGTGCTGTCACCGGCCACGACCGGGAGCGGCATGTCCCACTCCAGGACGCAGTCGCTCAACGGCTCGGCCCCCTCCGGTACGTCGCCCACCGGCGTGAACGAGTCGAACGAAGCTCCGGCGTAGTCGACTCCCCTGATCCGGGTGCGGAGTTGACGCTCAACGGCACTGATCACTAGGGCATCTGATCCATGGCTGTCCCGGTACCAGCCGGCCCATGACTGTGGTGTCATGAGCGCGACTGTAGCGCCGCCACCAGCCCGGCGTCACCAAGAGTGATCAAGTCCGGAATTACTGGTTCCTGGTGCACTTCGCGCCTGGCATCCCTTTCCTGACGGCCCGAAAGGTGCCGGACTGCGCCCGCCCGCACCACCCGACGAGCGCACGTACGAGGGCACGTACGAGTGATCGGCCGGACCACCGAACGGGTGAGCAGCCCCGCCCCTCGGCGCACCGCCGCCTCGGCGCACCGCCGCCTCGGCGTACCGCCGCCCAGGATCAGCCGCCCGGGGGATCAGCTGCGCGGCTCACGCCACATCGGCCACATCTGCGGGCCGTCGGGCAGCTGGACCGCGGTGCCCGTGAACACGAACCCGAGCCGCTCGTACAGCCTGCGGCTGCGCGCGCTGCTCGCCTCCAGATACGCCGGGATCCCTTCCCGGTCGCAGCGCTCAAGGACGGGGGCCATCAGCGTGGTGCCCAGGCCCTCGCCCTGCCGCTCCGGTGTCACACCGATCATCAGCAGGTAGGCGTGCGCCCGGTCGTGCGGATGGAGCTCACCCGTCAACCGGCCCACCAGTTCGGCCCGTTCGTTGTCCGGGTCGGCGGCCTCCCGCATCCGGGCGGGCGTGTCGTCCTCCTCCTCCGGTTCGCCGGCCGGAATGTGCAGCCAGAGAGCCATCGCCGTGTGGTCCTCGGCGAGGTCGACCCAGCCCTCGGCGAGAGCCACGTCGATGAAGACCCCGAGGAACTTGCCGTGCACATCCCTGCGGTGCGCCTCGTCGGGGAACACCCAGTTGCTCACCGGGTCCCGCATGAAGGCCTCATCGAGAAGCCGTACGAGCACCTCGCGGTCGGCCTCGCCCGCCTGTCGTATCGCCACGCCCATGGTCCGGTCCCTCTTCTCTCGCCGTTCACGTCGCTCGCTCGCTCGTTGCTCGCTTGCTTGCGTGCCCGCTCGCTCGATGGATGGATGAGCCATCGATAACTCGCGTACGTGATACTAGAGTTGGCCGGACCGGACCATGGGCGGTACAGGGGTACGCGGGTACGGCAGCACAGCAGTACGGCAGTGCAGCGGCACAGCAGTGCAGCGGTACGGCTCAGCGGCTGCGCCGCGTCACATACTCCGCGAGGGAGAGCAGACCTCCCGCCGCCGCCAGGTCGGGAACCGCGCGGGAGAGATGACCCACGGCTCTGGCCATCCGGTCGGCCGCCTCGGCCTGCGCCCAGTCCCGGCCACCGGCCCGGTCGACCGCGTCGGCGGCCCGCCTGATGCCGTGCTCGTCGAGCGGTCCGCCGTACAGCTCCGCCAGCTCAGCCGCCGCCCCGGTACCCGAGCTCAGCGCGGCCACCACCGGCAGCGACTTCTTGTGGGCGGCCAGATCCGCGCCCGCCGGCTTGCCGGTGTGGGACGGCTCGCCCCAGATGCCGATCAGGTCGTCGATCAGCTGAAAGGCGAGCCCGGCCTCCCGGCCGAACGCGTCCATCGCCGCTGCCGCTTCGGGCCCGGCGCCCGCGTAGAGCGCACCCATCGCGCAGGCGCAGCCGAGGAGTGCCCCGGTCTTGGCCTCGGCCATGACCAGGCACTCGTCCAGCGTGACCTCCGCACGGGCCTCGAAGGCGCAGTCCGCCTGCTGCCCCGCGCAGAGCTCGATGACGCAGGCCGTGAGCCGCCCGGTGGCCGCCTTCGCCGCGGGGTGCGGGTCCTCCGCGAGCAGCCGCAGAGCCAGTGCCTGCATCGCGTCCCCCACTATCACCGCGTCGGGTATGCCGAAGACGGTCCAGGCCGTCGCCCGGTGCCTCCGGGTGGCATCCCGGTCGATGACGTCGTCGTGCAGCAGGGTGAAGTTGTGCACCAACTCCACGGCGGTGGCCGCCCGTACCGCCTGCCGGATATCTCCGTTCAGCGCCTGGACGGCGGCGAGAACGAGCGCGGGTCTGATCGCCTTGCCCGCCTGTCCCGTGGTCGGCGAGCCGTCCGACTGCTCCCAGCCGAAGTGGTACATCCCGATGTTCCGCATGGGGCCGGGCAGGGACTCCAGCGCGGAGCGGAGTTCCGGGTCGACGACGGTGCGGGTGCGTTCCAGGAGCGCTGCGGCCTCATGTCCCTCGGTCGCGGCGTCCGTTCTGATCGTGGTCATGGTCGCTTCCTCTGCGGCGTGCGTACGGCTCGGTCGCCACGGACGCCCCGGACGTACCGGTCCCCGCGGCGCCTGAGCACCGTCGGAGCCGGCCGGTCCGGGGCGTCGCCTCACCGCCAGCGGCTGACTTCGACGTTCTCCAGCACTCCCAGGGCGTCGGGCACCAGCACGGCCGCGGAGTAGTAGGCCGTCACCAGGTAGGAGATGATCGCCTTCTCGTCGATGCCCATGAAGCGGACCGACAGGCTCGGCTCGATCTCGTCGGGGATACCGCTCTGCTGGAGCCCGATGACGCCCTGATCGGACTCGCCGGTCCTCATGCAGATGATCGACGTGGTGCGGGCGTCACTGACCGGGATCTTGTTGCACGGGAAGATCGGCACCCCGCGCCAGGCGGGCACATGGTGGCCCCCCATGTCGACGCTCTCCGGTACGAGGCCGCGCTTGTTGCACTCGCGGCCGAAAGCGGCGATGGCCTTCGGGTGGGCGAGGAAGAGCTTCGATCCGCGTCGGCGCGAGAGGAGTTCGTCCATGTCGTCCGGGCTGGGCACTCCGTCGTGCGGCTGGAGCCGCTGGCCGTAGTCGCAGTTGTGGAGCAGGCCGAACTCGCGGTTGTTGACCAGTTCGTGCTCCTGGCGCTCCCGCAGCGCCTCGACAGTGAGCCGCAGCTGGTGCTCGGTCTGGTTCATCGGCTGGTTGTAGAGGTCGGCGACCCTGCTGTGGACCTTCAGCACGGTCTGGGCGACGCTCAGTTCGTACTCGCGGGGCGCGCCCTCGTAGTCGACGTACGTGTGCGGGACGAGCGCCTCACCGACATGGCCCGCCGAGAGGTCGATCGCCGCTTCGCCATAGCTGTTGGTGCGCTGTGCGGGCAGCGATGTCAGCCCCGCGAGATGCTCGCGCAGCGAGTCGGCGCGCTCCGCCAGGTTCAGCACGTCCGCCCTGGTCAGCTCAAGTGCGACACACGCGGTGTCGGCGCGGGCCGTGTAGTCCCAGGTGGCACCCTCGTCCAGCAGCGCCTGGTCGCCGAAGTACGCCCCGTCGGCCAGCGAACCGAGGACGGTCTCGTCCCCGTAGGGCCCGGTGCCGACCTTCTGGACCCTGCCGTGTGCGAGCAGGAACACCCGGTCCGCCCTGTCCCCCGCGGCGGCCAGCACATCGCCCGCCGCGAACTCCCGCTGAGTGCAGCGCTGCGCCAGTTCGGCAAGGGCCGCCTCGTCCGCGTAGTCCCGCAGGGCCGGCAGCTCACCGAGCTCGGCCGGGATGACCTGGACACGGTCGCCGGTCTGCACAAACGTCACGCGGCCGTCACCGACCGAGTAGCTCAGCCGTCGGTTCACCCGGTACGTACCACCCTGCACCTGAACCCACGGGAGCATCTTCAGCAGCCACCGTGAGGTGATCTCCTGCATCTGCGGTGCGGACTTGGTGGTCGTTGCGAGGTTCCGCGCAGCTGCCGTGCCCAGACTCTGCTGCGGCGGTGCCTGCGTGTCGCGAACCTCTTCACCAACGGACATCTGGCGCCCCTTCGATCTTCGACTGACGTGCCTGCAGAGCCTTTCAGTGGGAACCGGCGGCGCGCCATTACACAAAAGAGTGTGACTAATAGGGCTTTGAGTTGGGCACGTTGTCGTTTGCTGTCCAGGACGGTCATAACTTGCATCCTCTATGCAAGTTATCTAACGTGACGCCCATGCGGCTGACGAGATTCACCGACGTGGCACTGCGCGTACTGATGCGCCTCGCCGTCACGGAGGAAGGCGAGGCGCCTGCGACCCGGGAGGTCGCGGCGGCCATGAGCGTGCCGTACAGCCACGCCGCGAAGATCGTCGCCCGCCTCCAGCACCTCGGCCTGATCGAGGCGCGCCGGGGCCGCGGCGGCGGCCTCAGCCTCACCGGAGCAGGCCGCTCCGCCTCCATCGGCGGACTGGTCCGCGAGCTCGAAGGGCCCGGCGACGTCGTGGAGTGCGAGGGCACCGCCCCGTGCCCGCTCCGCTCGGCCTGTCTGCTGCGTGGCGCCCTGAGCCGGGCACAGGAGGCGTTCTACGTGGCACTGGATCCGCTCACCATCGCCGACCTGGTCGCCTCCCCCACCGGGCCGCTGCTGATCGGCATCGGCAGCCGCCCCGACGACGGCTGACCCGCCGGCACCGCGCCAACCCCGCAGGCGACAGCCCACACAGCCCCTGGACGGCATCGACCGGCATCGACCGGCACCGGCCCGCACAAACCGGTGCAGCCACCGCAAACCACCACATCCACCCGCAGCCCACCCGTAGCCAAAAATACGCATCCCACATACCAATTCAAGAGCCAGAGCCAGAGCTGGAACCAGAGCAGGAACCAGGAGTCACCGATGCTCAGCGAGCCGTCGACCGCCACCGTACGAGCCACCCTCCCCGCCGTCGGCGCGGCCATCGGGGACATCGCCGACCTCTTCTACCGCAAGCTGTTCGACGCCCACCCGGAGCTGCTGCGCGACCTCTTCAACCGCGGCAACCAGGCATCCGGCGCCCAGCGGCAGGCACTCGCCGGCTCCATCGCCGCCTTCGCCACCCAGCTGGTGGAGCACCCGGACACCCGCCCCGACGTCATGCTCGGCCGTATCGCCCACAAGCACGCCTCACTCGGGATCACGCCCGCCCAGTACTCCGTCGTGCACACGCACCTCTTCGCCGCCATCGCCGAGGTGCTGGGCGACGCGGTCACGCCGGAGGTCGCCGCCGCCTGGGACGAGGTCTACTGGCTGATGGCCAACGCCCTGATCGCCCTGGAGGCCCGGCTCTACGCGGAGCGGCAGGCCGTCGCCGGCGACGTCTGGCGCGAGTGGGACGTGGTGTCCAGGACCGAGGAGACCGCCGACACCGCCACCTTCCGGCTCCGCCCCGCCGACGGCTCGCCCGCTCCGGACTTCCGGCCCGGCCAGTACGTCTCCGTCCAGGTCCGGCTCCCCGACGGGGCCCGCCAGATCCGGCAGTACAGCCTCTCCGGCGCCCCCGGCGGACAGCTCCACTCGATCACCGTGAAGCGCGTGAGCGGCCGCACTTCCCCCGCCGGCGCCTCCCCGGACGGCGCCTCCCCGCACAGCCACGCGGCCTCCCCCGACGGCGAGGTCTCGCACCACCTCCACACCCATGTACGGGCCGGCGACCGGCTCCGGGTCTCGCTCCCGTACGGCGATCTCGTCATCGGCCCGGACGCGGCGGAAGCCCCGCTCGTGCTCGCGTCGGCCGGAATCGGCTGCACCCCGATGCTGGCGATGCTGGAACACCTCGCGGACACCGGGCACCCCGCCCCGGTCACCGTCGTGCACGGCGACCGCACCCCGGCGGATCACGCGCTGCGCGCCGAACACGCCCTCCTCACCGAGAAGCTGCCGGATGCCGCCGCACACTTCTGGTACGAGCACCCCGCGCCCGGGCACCCGGCCGACCGCACCGGCCTGGTCGATCTGAGCGTCCTGCCCCTCGCGCCGGGGACCCGCGCGTACCTCTGCGGACCGCTGCCCTTCATGCGCTCCGTACGGGCCCAGCTGCTGGCCGGTGGCGTGCGGGCCGCCGACATCCACTACGAGGTGTTCGGCCCGGACCTCTGGCTCGCCGCGGGCTGACGGACGGACCGGCCCTGTCCGCCCGGACCTCCGGGGGCGGACAACGCGCCGGACCCCGGGGACGGACAATGGCCCCATGTCCCCTGGAGTCTCCGGCCACGACCGGCTGCGACCGCTGCGGCCGCTGCTGCCGTCGCCGCTGGAGCCGCTCGACGACGAGCGCTTCGCCCGGCACCACGTACAGCTGCTGCTCAAACGTGACGACCTCATCCACCCGGATCTGCCGGGCAACAAATGGCGGAAACTCGCGCCCAATCTGACGGCAGCCGCCGGACGGACCGTGCTGACCTTCGGCGGCGCGTACTCCAACCATCTGCGGGCCACCGCCGCCGCGGGCCGGCTGCTCGGCTTCCCGACCGTCGGCGTCGTACGCGGGGACGAGCTGGCCCACCGCCCGCTCAACCCCTCCCTCGCGCAGTGCGCGGCCGACGGTATGCGGCTGTACTTCGTGGACCGCGCGGCCTACCGCGCCAAGGCGGTACCGGCCGGTCTCGACACCACCGGGATGTACGTGGTGCCCGAGGGCGGCAGCAACACCGACGCCGTGCACGGCTGCGGCGCGCTCGGCCGGGAACTGCACGGGCTCGCCGACACCGTCGCGGTGGCCGTCGGCACCGGCGGCACCCTCGCGGGACTGGCGGCCGGCCTCACCGCGGACCAGCGCGCCATCGGCTTCCCCGTCCTGAAGGGCGGCTTCCTCGCCACCGAGGTCGCGGCGCTCCAGCAGGCCGCTTTCGGGGCCAGGACCGGTGACTGGCGGCTCGACGACCGCTTCCACTTCGGCGGGTACGCCCGCACGGCACCCGAACTCGAAGCCTTCGCCGCCGGGTTCGAGGAGCTGCACGGACTCCGCGTCGAGCGGGTCTATGTCGCCAAGATGCTGTACGGGCTGACGCAGCTGGCCGCCGAAGGTGCCTTCCCGCCTGGCACCCGGATCGCCGCCGTCATCACGGGTCAGCCCGCCTCCTCCTCGCGGTAGGCGGCCGCCTCCTCCAGATCGAGCCTGCGCAGCAGCGTCCTGAGCAGCTCGTCGTCGATGCTCCGCCGGTCGCGCAGCTCCACGAAGACCTCACGCTCGGCGCCGATCATCGCCCGTGCGAGCCGCCGGTAGGTGTCGTCGGCGCTCTCGCCGGTGTGCTCGTTCACCGTGCCGAGCCGCTCCCAGACCGCGTTCCTGCGCCGCGCCATCACGGTGCGCAGCCGGTCCGCGAGCGGTTCCGGGAGTTCGTTGTCCTCGTCGGCGAGCATCGAGTTCAGCAGGTTCTCGGCCGCCTGCGACGCCTCGTTCTGGGCCTGGGCCTCGGCGAGCGTCTCGGCGTGCGTGTCACGGCCCGGGATCCTCAGCAGCCGGATCAGCGGCGGCAGCGAGAGCCCCTGGACGACCAGGGTCGCGATCACCGTCGTGAAGGTCAGGAAGAGCACCAGGTTCCTGGCCGGGAACGGTGCACCGTGCGCGGTCAGCGGGATCGAGAAGGCGATGGCGAGCGAGACCACCCCGCGCATTCCGGCCCAGCCGACGACGACCGGCGCGGTCCAGTCCGTATCGGGTTCGCGTTCCCGGATCCTGCTGGAGATCATGCGCGGCAGGAATGTGGCGGGAAAGACCCAGACGAAGCGCACCACCACGACCACCACGAAAACGGCCGCCGCATACCAGGCGGCTTCCCCTCCGCTGTAAGTGCCAAGGCCCCGGAGCACAAAGGGCAATTGCAGTCCGATCAGCGCGAAGACCGTCGATTCCAGAATGAAGGAGACCATTTTCCAAACGGCCTCCTCCTGGAGCCGGGTGGCGAAGTCGACCTGCCAGGAACGGTGTCCCAGATAGAGCGCGACGACCACCACGGCGAGCACCCCCGAAGCGTGCACCCGCTCCGCCGCCGCATAGGCGACGAACGGAATGAGCAGCGAGAGGGTGTTCTGCAGCAGCGCCTCCTTGAGATGCGTACGCAGCCAGTGCAGCGGCACCATCAGGACCAGGCCGACGCCGATTCCGCCGACCGACGCCAGTGCGAATTCCCCGAACCCCTCCGCCCAGGAGACCCCGGCGCCGACCGCGGCCGCGAGCGCCACCTTGTAGGCGGTGATCGCGGTCGCGTCGTTGACGAGTGATTCGCCCTGCAGGACCGTCGTGAGGCGGGAGGGCAGCCCGAGGCGCCGGGCGATGGCCGTGGCCGCCACCGCGTCGGGCGGCGCGATCACCGCACCGAGCACCAGAGCCGCGGTGAGCGGGAGATCCGGCACGAGCAGATAGGCGAGCCAGCCCACCGCGACGGTCGCGAAGAGCACATAGCCGACCGAGAGCAGCGCGACGGGCCGCAGATTGGCCCGCAGATCCAGGTACGAGGAGTCGACGGCCGCCGTGTGGAGCAGCGGCGGCAGCACCAGCGGCAGGACGACCCCGGGATCCAGCGTGTACTCGGGCACCCACGGCAGATACGCGGCGCCCAGCCCGACCGCGACCAGCAGCAGCGGCGCCGCCACCGGTGTCCGGCGTGCGACACCCGCCACCGCCGCGCTGCCCGCCACCAGTGCCACCAGCGGCAATGCGTCCATGGGGTCTCCCCGCCCTCGGTCCTGGTCCGTCGTAACCTGGCAATCATGAGCGAGTGCCAGCATGTTGCAGAACTGCCGCGCCCCCAGCCGGTCCCGTTGAGTGACACCTGTCCCGAGTGCCTGGCCATCGGGAGCCATCCCGTACAGCTGCGCCTGTGCCTGGTGTGCGGACACGTGGGCTGCTGCGACTCGTCCCCGTACCAGCACGCCACCGGGCACTTCAAGGAGACCGGGCACACGGTGATGCGGAGTTTCGAGCCGGGAGAGAGCTGGCGGTGGTGCTTTGTCGACGGTTCGATCGTCTGACTCTGGGTACGTCAACCGTTCGCTGCGTCTTTCCAGTTGGCCGAAGCACCCGGGGAACCCCGCGGAGCCGCCGGACATTCCGGAGAATCACAGCGCCGCAATCGGATGTGCACACCCCTGGCGACCGTACGTACTCATGGGCTTACCATGAGTGACAGTCGTGGGGTGGGGGTCCTGGCGACAGGGAACCATGGATCGCGATAGCGTCACGGCGTCAGGAAGCGACCATGTCACGCACGGTTGCGGGAGCAGAATTTCCCCGACCATGAACGAGCTTGTGCCACCTTGGAGGTGAGGGTGTCCCAGATCGCAGGCGAGCCCGGGACCCAGGACTTCGTGGAAGTCCGGCTGCCCGCTGCGGGTGCCTACCTGTCTGTGCTGCGTACGGCCACGGCCGGCCTCGCAGCACGCTTGGACTTCACCCTCGACGAGATCGAGGATCTGCGCATCGCGGTCGACGAGGCCTGCGCGATCCTGCTTCAGCAGGCCGTGCCCGGCTCCGTACTGAGCTGCGTGTTCCGTCTCATCGAGGACTCCCTCGAAGTGACGGTGTCCGCACCCACCACGGACGGCCGCGCACCGGAGCGCGACACCTTCGCCTGGACGGTGCTCTCGGCACTGGCGGGCAAGGTCGAGTCGACGGTGGCCGACGACCGCACGGTCAGCATCAGTCTGTACAAACAGCGCGGCGCTGGACCTGGACCGGCGTGAACGGGGACGGACCGGTGCGGGACGACGAGCGCGGCGCGCGGGCGCTGGGCACGGGGGACATCCCGGAGCAACAGGCCCGGCCGCATCCGGTGGAAGGCCTTTTGGAGTCGGCGGATCAGGCGGGCCTCATGAGCGAGCATCACGAGCACCACGAGCAGCACAACCCGCGGGACCGCA
This sequence comes from Streptomyces sp. NBC_00466, assembly GCF_041433995.1. NCBI lineage: Bacteria > Bacillati > Actinomycetota > Actinomycetes > Kitasatosporales > Streptomycetaceae > Streptomyces > Streptomyces sp. NBC_00466. The sequence continues at coordinate 1,673,322 of NZ_CP107896.1, forward strand.
GCGGGGCGCGGGCGCTCTTCATCGAGCTGCGCGAGCTCCCGGACGGTTCGCCCGCCAAGGCCGAACTGCGCAACAGGCTGGTGCGGATGCATCTGCCGCTGGTCGAGCATCTGGCCCGCCGCTTCCGTAACCGCGGAGAGCCGCTGGACGATCTGACCCAGGTCGCCACGATCGGCCTGATCAAGTCGGTGGACCGGTTCGACCCGGACCGCGGGGTGGAGTTCTCCACGTACGCGACACCGACGGTGGTCGGCGAGATCAAGCGGCACTTCCGCGACAAGGGCTGGGCGGTCCGGGTGCCGCGCCGCCTCCAGGAGCTGCGGCTGTCGCTGACCACGGCCACGGCGGAGCTCTCCCAGCAGCACGGCCGGGCGCCCACGGTCCATGAGCTGGCGGAGCGGCTTGGCATCTCGGAGGAAGAGGTCCTGGAGGGCCTGGAATCCGCGAACGCCTACTCGACCCTCTCGCTGGACGTACCCGACACGGACGACGAGTCGCCCGCGGTGGCGGACACCCTGGGCTCGGAGGACGAGGCGCTCGAAGGCGTCGAGTACCGCGAGTCGCTCAAGCCGCTGCTGGAGGATCTGCCCCCGCGCGAGAAGCGGATTCTGCTGCTCCGGTTCTTCGGGAACATGACGCAGTCGCAGATCGCCCAGGAAGTGGGGATCTCGCAGATGCATGTCTCGCGGCTGCTGGCCAGGACACTGGCGCAGCTGCGGGAGCGCCTGCTGGTCGAGGAGTAGACACACTCACCGAGGAGCGGACACAGCAGCCGGGGGGCCAGGCCCCTAGGCCCCCCGCGCGCTCCTGATTCCCAGCGCCTTGGCCGTCGTCGGGTTCACCAGCAGGACGAGCGCCGCCAGGGCCACCACCGCGAGCACCGCACCCGCCGGAATCAGCACGCCCTGCGCGGAGAGCAGTGTCCATGCCACGGGCAACGCGATGAGCTGGGTGACGATCGCGGGGCCCCGGCTCCAGCTGCGGCGGAGCAGCAGCCCGCGGGCCGCGATCAGCGGGATGAGGGCGAGCACGATCAGCGTCAGGCCGGCCAGTGCGGACTGCCCGGGGCTGTCGCCGCCGAACACGCCCCTGCCGATCACGTAGAGCCCCCCGGCGGCCAGCGCCGCCCCTTCCAGCGCTGCCAGCGCCGCGGCGGTGGTCAGACGGGTGGGGCGGGGTCCGCTGGGCTGCTCTGCGGTCTGGTCGGTACTCACCCCTGCAGGGTAGCGGGCACCCCCGGGGCGGGATCGAGGCCGGGGCTGGGCCCGGTTCCAAGCGGTAGGTAATCTTCTGGTCATGCGCGCACTCCTCGTGGTCAATCCGGCAGCAACCACCACCAGTGCCCGCACACGTGACGTACTTCTCCACGCACTCGCCAGCGAGATGAAGCTGGAGGCCGTCACGACCGAGTACCGGGGGCACGCCCGTGACCTGGGCAGGCGGGCCGCGGAGAGCGACGACATCGACCTGGTCGTCGCGCTCGGCGGCGACGGCACGGTCAACGAGGTGGTCAACGGACTCCTCCACCACGGGCCGGACCCCGACAGGCTGCCCGGCCTGGCGGTCGTCCCCGGCGGCTCCACCAATGTCTTCGCCCGCGCGCTCGGCCTGCCCAACGACGCGGTGGAGGCGACCGGCGCCCTTCTGGACGCGCTGCGTGAGCGCCGCGAGCGGACGGTGAGCCTGGGCCTGGCGGCCGGCACCCCGGGCACGGCGGACGAGGGGGTCCCCTCGCGCTGGTTCACGTTCTGTGCCGGACTCGGGTTCGACGCGGGTGTCGTCGGCCGGGTCGAACAGCAGCGGGAACGCGGAAAGCGGTCCACCCACGCCCTCTATGTGCGTCAGGTCGTCCGCCAGTTCCTGGAGGAGCCGAGCCGCAGGCATGGCGCGATCACTCTGGAACGCCCGGGCCAGGACCCGATCACGGACCTCGTGATGTCCATAATCTGCAACACCTCTCCCTATACCTACCTGGGCAATCGCCCGATGTACGCCTCCCCCGAGGCCTCCTTCGACACCGCGCTCGATGTGCTGGGACTGTCGAAAATGTCACCCGCTCATGTGGCACGTTTCGCTACTCAATTGCTCACTTCGACGCCCGAACGAGGCCCCCACGGAAAGCACGCGGTTTCGCTGCACGACCTGACGGACTTCTCCTTGCATTCCAAGGTCCGGCTCCCCTTCCAGATGGACGGCGACCACCTGGGACTGCGTACCAGCGTGACGTTCACAGGCGTACGCCGTGCACTGCGTGTGATTGTGTGAGTGGAAGGACCCAAAGTCCTTTAACTCGAACGTTTGGGCTGGGATCCACCCCATGGAAGTACGGCTGTGACCTAGCCGACACCGAGGAATCAAAAAAAACTTTCCAGAAGGGGTTGTATCCGCCGCCGAGGTTTGCGAATCTCTACATGGCGCTCGGGACGGCCCGCAACACCGGCCTCCCTGAAAGCCAGAACCCCTCCTCAACACACAGGACCGCAACCAGGTCATCTGGAAGCAGGCCCTTCACTTGTCGGGGGATTCGTGAAAGCGTTCACATTCACAAGCACCCACACGTAACACCCTAAGAGAGGTAGCAGCCATGGACTGGCGTCACAACGCCGTTTGTCGTGAGGAAGACCCGGAGCTGTTCTTCCCCATCGGCAACACCGGTCCCGCGCTGCTGCAGATCGAGGAAGCCAAGGCCGTCTGCCGCCGCTGCCCCGTCATGGAGCAGTGCCTGCAGTGGGCGCTCGAGTCCGGCCAGGACTCCGGCGTCTGGGGTGGCCTCAGCGAGGACGAGCGCCGCGCGATGAAGCGCCGTGCCGCTCGCAACCGGGCGCGTAACGCGACCGCCTGACCACCCTGTTCACGAGCTTGAGCCAGGCGGCGCGCGTACAGCGAGTACGCACCACCGTCGCCCCCGAAACGCAGCGCGCAGTACCCCCGATGCGCACGCAGTAAGAGAACGCCGGGAGAGTTCCTCTCCCCCAGCACACAGTGAGCCCCGGACCACTTCGGTCCGGGGCTCGTTGCTGTGCTGGGAGGGGAAGGGGCTACGCGTCGCCCGGAACCGGTATGTCGAGCACCACATGGGTGCCGCGCTCCGGAGCCGGGACCATGTCGAACGAGCCGCCCAACTCCCCCTCCACCAGTGTCCGTACGATCTGGAGCCCCAGGTTCCCCGCCGTCTTCGCGTCGAACCCGTCGGGCAGTCCACGGCCGTCGTCCTGCACCGTGATGAGCAGCCTGGCATCCTCGCGCAGCCCGCCCCGGACGGCGGAGACCTCGACGGTGCCCAGCTCGCCCGGTCCGAAGGCGTGCTCCAGCGCGTTCTGCAGGACTTCGGTCAGCACCATGGCGAGCGGGGTGGCGACCTCGGCGTCCAGGATGCCGAAGCGGCCGGTACGGCGGCAGTCGACCTTTCCCGGTGAGATCTCGGACACCATCGCGATGACGCGGTCGGCGATCTCGTCGAACTCGACGCGTTCGTCCAGGTTCTGCGAGAGCGTCTCGTGGACGATCGCGATGGAACCGACGCGCCGCACCGCCTCGTTGAGCGCTTCCCTGCCGCGGTCCGAGTCCATCCGCCTGGCCTGGAGGCGCAGAAGTGCCGCCACCGTCTGGAGGTTGTTCTTCACCCGGTGGTGGATCTCCCGGATGGTGGCGTCCTTGGTGATCAACTCGCGTTCGCGGCGGCGCAGTTCCGTGACGTCCCGCAGCAGCACCAGCGAGCCGATCCGGGTGCCCTTCGGGGAGAGCGGGATGGCGCGGAGCTGGATCACCCCGTCGTTCCCCTCGACCTCGGTCTCCCTCGGCGCGTAGCCGCTGGCCAGTTTGACCATGGCCTCGTCGACGGGGCCGCGGGACGGCGCGAGGTCGGTGGTCAGCTGGCCGAGGTGCTGGCCCACCAGGTCGGACGCGAGCCCGAGGCGGTGATAGGCGGAGAGGCCGTTGGGGCTGGCGTACAGGACCACCCCGTCCGCGTCGAGGCGGATCATCCCGTCCCCGACCCGGGGGGACGCGTCCATGTCGACCTGCTGGCCCGGGAAGGGGAACGACCCCGCGGCGATCATCTGGGCCAGGTCGGACGCCGACTGGAGGTAGGTGAGTTCGAGGCGCGACGGGGTGCGGACGGTGAGCAGGTTGGTGTTGCGGGCGATCACTCCGAGCACCCGGCCCTCCCGGCGTACGGGGATGGACTCCACCCGTACCGGCACCTCCTCGCGCCACTCCGGGTCGCCCTCGCGCACGATCCGGCCCTCGTCGAGAGCGGCGTCGAGCAGCGGACGCCGGCCACGTGGAACGAGATGGCCGACCATGTCGTCCTGATAGGAGGTGGGGCCGGTGTTCGGCCGCATCTGTGCCACGGAGACATAGCGGGTGCCGTCGCGGGTGGGCACCCACAGCACCAGGTCGGCGAAGGACAGGTCGGAGAGCAGCTGCCACTCCGAGACCAGCAGGTGCAGCCACTCGAGGTCGGTGTCGCTCAGAGCGGTGTGCTGGCGTACGAGATCGTTCATGGAGGGCACGTGTGTGAGCGTACCCGCCGGATTCTTTCTGCCGTACGCATGGACAGAGGAGAATGGTCTAGTCCACAATGTGCGTGCAAAGACTTCTGCTCTCCCCGCACAGGAGAGTGGAGACGAGGTACGAGGCGCTCTCTGCCCTGACTGCGCCAAGTCCTCCCCACGGCCGCCGGGCACCGCACACCTGACGGCCGATGCAGCTGAGGGCTGCGGTGCCGTACGGCCGGGCCGAGGGTCCCGACCACACCGGCGCCGCGGCCCACAGTCGTTTCCGGGGCGGTGCCGGGCGGCTCACCCCGCCACGACACCCGCACCCCGCCCGGGCCAGGCCCGCATCGCGGTCTCCGCGAGCAGTTCGAGAGCGTGCACGGGAGCGCCGCGATCCACATGCGGTCCACGCGCCTTCAGCCGAACATGAGATGAGGACATGAGGCAGGGGGAACCCCTGGCGGGAAAGGCGCGCTCTGCTAGATTGGTCTATACCACATGTTTGCACTCTCCAGATCGGCAGGCCCAGCGTGGAAGTTGTCATCGTCCCGGACGCCAAGGCAGGCGGCGAAGTCATCGCGGAGGCCATCGCCGGCCTGCTGCGCCGCAAGCCCGACGCTCTGCTCGGTGTCGCCACCGGATCGACCCCGCTGCCCGTCTACGAGGCGCTGACCGACAAGGTGCGCGCGGGGGCCGTCGACGCGGCGCGGGCGCGGATCTGCCAGCTCGACGAGTACGTGGGGCTGCCGGCCGGGCACCCCGAGTCGTACCGCTCGGTGGTGCTGCGCGAGGTCGTGGAGCCGCTCGGGCTGACCGAGGCCTCCTTCATGGGCCCCGACGGCTCGGCCGAGGACATTCCGGCGGCCTGCGCGGCGTACGACAGGGCGCTCGCCGAGGCCGGCGGGGTCGACCTCCAGCTCCTGGGCATCGGCACCGACGGGCACATAGGCTTCAACGAGCCCTGCTCCTCGCTCGCCTCCCGTACCCGGATCAAGACGCTCACCGAGCAGACCCGGGTCGACAACGCCCGGTTCTTCGACGGTGACATCGACCAGGTACCGCACCACGTCGTCACCCAGGGCATCGGGACGATCCTGGAGGCCCGCCATGTGGTGCTGCTGGCCACCGGCGAGGGCAAGGCCGAGGCCGTGGCGCAGACCGTCGAGGGGCCGGTGGCCGCCGTGGTGCCTGCCTCCGCGCTCCAGTTGCACCGGCACGTGACGGTCGTCGTGGACGAGGCGGCCGCGTCCAAGCTGAAGCTGGCCGACTACTTCCGTGCGACGTACGCGTCGAAGCCGGAGTGGCAGGGCCTGTAGCGGTATCCGAGCAGCGAAAGGGCCGGGCACCCCGTGGGTGTCCGGCCCTTTCGTTCGTTCCGCTCCGCCGGTTCGTTGCGCTCCGCCCGGTTCGCTACCGTCCGGCGCCCGTGATGAACTCGGCCGCCGCGCGGCCGCAGACCCGCGCCGCGCCGTGGGTCGCCAGATACAGCGCCCCGCGCGGCTCCGCCCGCGGCACGCCCATCTCGACCACGACGGTGTCGGGGCGGGCCGCGAGCAGCGCGTCCAGCGCCTCCGTCATCCACGGGTGGCGGTGGGCGTCGCGGACGACCGCGACGATCGTGCGCTCCCCCGCGGCCGAGAGCACATCGGCCGGTGCGCTGTCCGCGCCGTACCTGCCGGTCCCGGTGCCGGGCAGCAGCGCGGCCAGCTCGGCGGCGATGCCCCACGGGGTCTCGTCGCCGACGGCGATGTTCGCCCCCGGTGTGAAGGCGGCGACGTACGGGGCGGTGGTCAGCGGCCGGTGGTCGGACGGGGTGGCGCGGAGCGCCCTGCGGGCCGCGACGAGCCCGATACCGGAGCCGGGCGCGGTCCCCTCCTGCGACGCCGCGCCCGGCTCCGAAGCCCCCCTGGCCCGGTGGGTCCACCCCGCGAGCTCACGTACGCGCGCGGCGGCGTCCGCCAGCCGTTCCTCGGGCAGTTCGCCCGTCCGTACCGCCGCCACCAGGGCGTCACGCAGCCGCAGTACGGTGCCCTCGTCCGAGAGACCGCCGCCCACGCAGATGGCGTCGGCGCCCGCCGCGACGGCGAGGACGCTGCCGCGCTCGATCCCGTACGTCGACGCGATGGCACGCATCTCCATACCGTCGGTGACGATCAGCCCCTCGTAACCGAGTTCGTGGCGCAGCAGCCCGGTGAGGATCTGCGGGCTCAGCGTCGCCGGGCGCTCGCGATCGAGTGCGGGAAGCAGGATATGCGCACTCATGACCGACTTGGAACCCGCGGCGATCGCGGCCCTGAAGGGCACGAGTTCGCGGGCGTGCAGCGTCGCGAGGTCCACGTCGATCAGGGGCATGGCGTGGTGCGAGTCGACGGCGGTGTCGCCGTGGCCCGGGAAGTGCTTGGTGCAGGCGGCGACTCCGGCGGCCTGCAGCCCCTCGACGTACGCGGCGGTGTGCCGGGCGACCAGCGCGGTGTCGGCGCCGAAGGACCGTACGCCGATGACCGGGTTGTCCGGATTGGAGTTGACGTCCGCGGACGGGGCCCAGTTGAGGTTGACCCCGCAGTCGGCCAGCCGCCGGCCCAGCTCACGGGCGACGGCCCGGGTCAGCTCCGGGTCGTCGACCGCGCCGAGCGCGAGATTGCCGGGAAAGGAGGACCCGGTGCGCACTTCGAGGCGGGTCACGTCGCCGCCCTCCTCGTCGATCGCGACGAGGACGTCGTCCCGCTCGGCCCGCAGCTGGGCGGTGAGCGCGGCGACCTGGGGGGCGCTGGTGACGTTGCGGCCGAACAGGCCGACGGATGCGAGCCCTTCGCCGATCCTGCGCAGCAGCCAGTCGGGGGCGGTGGTGCCCGCGAAGCCGGGCTGGAGGACGGCGAGGGCGTCGCGGGTGAGCTTGTCCGTGCCCGTCGTGATGGTGGTCATGGAGCGCCGTTATCCCTTCACTGCACCGGAGGTGAGACCACTGACCGCCTTGCGCTGCAAGTAGACGAAGAGGACCAGGATCGGGATGGCGAAGAGCGAGGAGGCCGCCATGGTCGCACCCCAGTCGTCGCCGAACGCCGTCTGGAACTGGGAGAGCCACAGCGGGAGCGTCTGCGAGCCGATGTCCTTGTTGAGAATGAGCACCAGCGGGAACTCGTTCCACGCGGTGATGAAGCCGAAGAGCGAGGTGGCCATCAGCCCTGGGCCGAGCAGCGGGAGGATCACCTTCATGAAGGCCTGGGGGCGGGTACAGCCGTCGACCATGGCGGACTCCTCCAGCTCCTTGGGCACCGCGGCCACATAGCCCCGCAGCGTGAGGATCGTGAAGGGCAGCACCATCATCATGTAGAAAACCGTCAGCGGGACCAGGCTGTCCAGCATGTCCGCGTCCCGGACCAGCATGTAGACCGCGATGACCATGACCTCCCAGGGCGCCATCTGCGCGACCATGAAGGTCAGGAGCACCCCGCGCTTGCCCTTGAAGCGCATCCGCGCCATGGCGAACGACGCGAGGAGCGCGATCACCAGCGACGAGAGCACCGAAACCACCGTGACCACCACGGAGTTGCGCACCAGCGTCCAGAAGTGGTCCGCGCTGAGGACCTTGCTGAAGTGCGAGAAGGTGAAGTCCGTCGGGAACCACACGGGGGTGTCGGTGATGATGTCGCCGGTCGGCTTGAAGGCCGTGCTGAACATCCAGTAGACGGGGAAGGCGAAGCCTATGAAGAGGATGATCGCCGTTGCGTTGGGCCAGAACCGGCTGAACAGTGAGCGCCTCACAGTTCGTCCTCCTCTTGCTTCAGTACGGTGCGAAGGTAGTAGCCGGTCAGCACGAGCAACGCGATGATCGTCAGGAACGAGATCGCGGCGCCCATGCCGAAGTGCTGGTTCCCGACGCCCTCGACGAAGGCGTACACGGGCAGCGTCTCGGTGAGCCGGTCGGGGCCGCCGCCGTTGATCGCGAAGAGCTGGGCGAAGGACTTGAAGACCCAGATGACTTCGAGGAACGTCGTGGCCAGCAGGAACGGCTTGAGGAACGGGAACGTCACCGAGGTGAAGCTCTTCCAGGTCCCGGCGCCGTCCAGCGACGCGGCCTCGTACAGCTCCTTCGGGATGGTGGTCGACGCGGCGTAGAGGTTGATCGCCACGAAGGGGATCGACTGCCAGACGATCAGCAGGGTCACCACCGAGAAGGTGGAGAACTGGCTGCCGGTCCAGTTGAAGTCGGCCATCGAGTGCCAGCCGAGGGTGTCGAGTACGTAGTTGACGACACCGAAGCGCTGGGCGAACAGCCACTGGTAGACGGTGGTGGCGGCGATGACCGGCATGGCCCAGGCGAGCACCAGGCCCAGCATCAGGAGCAGCCGCATCTTCTTGCCGAGGCGGGCGAGCAGCAGGCCGGTCAGCGCGCCGAGGACCATGATCAGTACGACGTTCGCGGCGGTGAAGAAGACCGACCGCTCGACGACCTTCCAGAAGTCCGAGCCGCCCAGGACGTCCTGGTAGTTGGAGAAGCCGTTCCACTCGGTCAGGTGGAGGATGAGCTGGCGCGGGTTGAGGTTCTGGAACGACAGCATGCCGTTCTTGACCAGGGGGTATCCCAGCAGCACCACGGTGGCGAGCAGTGCGGGCAGCAGGAGCAGATAGGGGCCCGCGCTCCCGGCTCTCCTCCTGGGCGCCGCCGCCGGGCCGCCGGGTGGCGCGTCTTCCTTGCGGGGGCCGGCCTCCGGGACCGAGTCCGCTTGTTCGGTCTGCACTGACATGCTCGCCATCTCTTCTTGAGCCGTACGGTCGAGATCCACGCGGGGACGCCGGGGCGGTGGCCCGCCCCGGCGTCTGCGGTCAGTTCTTCTGCGCCAGGCGCTTGTTGATCTCACCCTCGACGGCGGACGCGGCGGCGGCCGGCGACTTCCCGGAGAGGACCGAGGTCATGTAGTTCTTGATCGGGTTGGGCTCGTTCTCCACGGCGGCCCACTCGGGGATGAGCGGGGTGGTGCCACCGACTGCGGCGGCGGGGGCAGCGGCTTCACCAGCGGCATTGCCCTTGAGGTTGGAGTTGAGCGACTCCTTGTTCGGGATGATGCCGCTCTCCTTGGCGAGCGCGCCCTCGAACTTGTCCCCGAGCGCCATCTTCAGGAACTCCTTGGCCAGGTCCTGCTTCTTGCTGGCCGCGGCCACCGCGAAGTTCGAGCCGCCGAGGAAGACGCCCTCGGGCTTGGCGGCCGTCTCACCGGGGATGGTGAAGTAGCCGATGTCCTTGGCGATCTTCTTGTTGGCCGCGATGGCCGTACCGGCCTCCCAGCCCATGCCGATGAAGGCGCCGACGTTGCCCTTGGCGAAGACCTGGGCCTGCTGCGGGGTGGCCTCGTCCTTGTCCTTGGGCGCCTGGGAGTACGACTGGTACTTCTTGTAGAGCTCCATGGCGGCGGAGACCTTGGGGTCGGCGAGGTTGGAGACGTACTTGTCGCCGTCCTTCTTGACGAGGTCCGCGCCCTGGCCGATGGTGAGGCCGTCGAAGAAGTACCAGTTCTGGCCGGGCAGGTAGATCGGCTCGGCCTTGCCCTTCTTCTTGATCGCGTCGAGGTCCTTGAAGAACTCGGCGCGGGTCTTCGGGGTGCCGGTGATGCCGGCGTCCGCCCAGACCTTCTTGTTGTAGATGACCACGCGGTTGGCGAAGTACCAGGGCGCGGCGTACGACTTGCCCTGGTAGACCGAGGACTTGCTGAGCGACGGCGTCCAGTCGGCGCCGATCTCGCTCTTCAGGTCGCTGAGGTCGGCGAGGCCGCCGGTCGCCGCGTACGCCGGGGTCTGTGTGTTGCCGACCTCGATGACGTCCGGCGGGGTCGACTCGGAGAGGGCGGTGGTGATCTTCTGCTGGATCCCGTCCCACTTCTGCGTCTGGAAGTTGACCGTGGCGCCGGTCTTCTTCTTGAAGGCGGCCTGGAGGTTCTTGGTCCAGCCGGGAGGCGTGGAGCCGTCCATCGCCCAGACGGTCAGGGTCTGCCCCTTGTAGCCGTCGGCCCCCGCCTTCTTGCTGCTGTCCTTACTGTCCGAGCCACAGGCCGCGACGCTTGCCAGCATTGCCGCCACACCGATCGCCGCGATGAGTCCGCGCTTCACGACACCCTCCTCAGGGATGCAAAAAACACTTCCCCCCACCACCCGAGAACGCCGTTCTGCCGCAACAAGTGCGACCGGTACTGCCCGTGGGGCTGGGACCTGGTCTTTAATGGTTTAGACCAGTACCGGGAGCTTGGCCTAGACCTATTGGGGTGTCAAGGGTGTATAAGAAAGGCTGTCGTGTCCGTTATCGGACCGACACCTGAGGGAGGGCGTCGTCCCGTGACCGGACCGTGCCACCATGTGAGCCGCGACAGACGGAGGAGCCGGTGACGGCAGCAGCGCAGCACTCGGGAAGGCAGGCCATGGGCACCAGCGGGGGGACAGCCGAGACGGAGACCGCGGCGCCCGGACGTACCGCCCGGGTGCCCAAGTACTACCGGCTCAAGCGTCACTTGCTCGACATGACCGAGACCCTGCCGCCGGGCACCCCGGTGCCACCGGAGCGGACGCTGGCCGCCGAGTTCGACACCTCGCGCACGACCGTGCGGCAGGCGCTCCAGGAGCTGGTCGTGGAGGGCCGGCTGGAACGCATCCAGGGCAAGGGCACCTTTGTGGCCAAGCCCAAGGTCTCGCAGGCCCTGCAGCTCACCTCATACACCGAGGACATGCGGGCGCAGGGTCTTGAGCCCACGTCCCAGCTGCTCGACATCGGCTATGTCACCGCGGACGACACCCTCGCGGGACTGCTCGACATCACGGCCGGCGGGCGGGTGCTGCGCATCGAGCGGCTGCGGCTCGCGAGCGGTGAGCCGATGGCCATCGAGACGACGCACCTGTCGGCCAAGCGCTTCCCCGCGCTGCGCCGATCGCTCGTGAAGTACGCCTCGCTCTACACTGCGCTGTCCGAGGTGTACGACGTCCGGCTGGCCGAGGCCGAGGAGACGATCGAGACCTCACTGGCCACCCCGCGGGAGGCCGGGCTGCTCGGTACGGACGTGGGGCTTCCGATGCTGATGCTCTCGCGCCACTCGGTCGACGAGCGGGGCGAGCCGGTGGAGTGGGTGCGCTCGGTCTACCGCGGCGACCGCTACAAGTTCGTCGCCAGGCTGCGGCGGCCCACCGACTGAGGCGGCGGGGCGGTCCCGGTGAGGGGACACTCGCGGGCCTGGTCCGGCGCAGCCCAGCACCTGCGGAATCGGCACTCTCCGCCGAAATCCCCCAGGATGACCGGTGTTGCCATTCCGGTATGCGGATAGGGGTTACGTCGAATGAGCATCCTCGCCTAGATTTCCTGCGCGTTGTACCAGGTGCTCAGTGAGGGGACGGACCGCACCATGCCCGAGAAAAGACCCGTGATCACGCCGGTGCGCGTGATCATCGCGGTATGCCTGATCGCACCCTTTGTCGCCATGCTCTGGGTGAGTTCGTACGCGAAGGTGGACCCGGCCTTCATCGGCATCCCGTTCTTCTACTGGTACCAGATGCTCTGGGTGCTCATTTCGACGGCGCTCACGATGACCGCGTACAAGCTGTGGCAGCGTGACCAGCGCGCCCGCAAGGGGGGTGCGTCCGCATGAAGGACGGTGTGAACGGCGTCGCGCTCGGCGTCTTCATCTTCTTCTTCGTGGCCGTCACGGTCGTCGGCTTCCTGGCCGCCCGCTGGCGCCGCGCCGACAACGCTGCCACCCTCGACGAATGGGGCCTGGGCGGGCGGTCGTTCGGCACCTGGGTCACCTGGTTCCTGCTGGGCGGCGACCTCTACACGGCGTACACCTTCGTCGCCGTACCCGCGGCCATCTACGCTGCGGGCGCGGCCGGGTTCTTCGCCGTGCCGTACACGATCCTGGTCTACCCGCTGATCTTCACCTTCCTGCCGCGGCTCTGGTCGGTCTCGCACAAGCACGGGTACGTGACGACGTCGGACTTCGTCCGGGGGCGGTTCGGCTCGAAGGGGCTCTCGCTGGCCGTCGCGGTCACCGGCATCCTCGCCACGATGCCGTACATCGCCCTCCAACTGGTCGGCATCCAGGCCGTGCTCGACGTCATGGGCGTCGGCGGCGAGGGCAGCAACTGGTTCATCAAGGACCTCCCGCTGCTGATCGCGTTCGCGGTGCTCGCCGCGTACACGTACTCGTCGGGGCTGCGGGCCCCCGCCCTGATCGCGTTCGTCAAGGACGGCCTGATCTACATCGTCATCCTGGTGGCGATCATCTACATCCCGATCAAGCTCGGCGGCTTCGACGACATCTTCGCCAAGGCCGGCCACGCGTTCTCGCAGACCAACCCGGCGACGGGCAAGCCGCGCGGGGCGCTCGCACCGGGCGCGGCGGGTCAGTGGGGTTACGCGACGCTGGCGCTCGGGTCGGCGCTCGCGCTGTTCATGTACCCGCACTCGATCACGGCGACGCTCTCCTCGCGCAGCCGCAACGTGATCCGCCGCAACACCGCGATCCTGCCGCTGTACTCGCTGATGCTGGGGCTGCTCGCGCTGCTCGGCTTCATGGCGATCGCCGCCGGCATCAAGGTGAAGAACGGCCAGCTGGCGATCCCGCAGCTGTTCGAGAACATGTTCCCCGACTGGTTCGCGGGCGTGGCCTTCGCGGCCATCGGCATCGGTGCGCTGGTGCCGGCCGCGATCATGTCCATCGCGGCGGCGAACCTCTTCACCCGCAACATCTACAAGGACTTCATCAAACCGGGCGCGACACCCGCCCAGGAGGCCAAGGTCTCCAAGCTGGTCTCGCTCGTGGTGAAGGTCGGCGCGCTGATCTTCGTGCTCGCCATGGACCCGACGGTGGCGATCAACTTCCAGCTGCTCGGCGGTATCTGGATCCTCCAGACGATGCCGGCGCTGGTCGGCGGGCTCTTCACCCGGTGGTTCCACCGCTGGGCGCTGCTCGCGGGCTGGGCGGTCGGCATGGTGTACGGCACGCTCGCCGCGTACGGTGTGGCGAGCCCGACCCAGGCGCACTTCGGCGGCTCCTCCAAGGAGATCCCGGGCATCGGCCAGATCGGCTACATCGGTCTGACGGCGTTCGTGCTGAACGTCGTGGTGACGCTGGTGCTCACCCTCGTGCTCAACGCGCTGAAGGCACCGGCCGGAATCGACGAGACCTCCCCGGAGGACTACACGGCGGACGCCGGTGACGAGGGCGTCCAGGTGGAGCTCCCGCCGGCCACAGAGGCGGCCCCGGCCGCCCACTAGCCACCGGCCGCACACTGGGCCGCACGCTCCGCCAGGGGCCGCCGCACCTCCCTCCCAGGGGGCTGCGGCGGCCCTTCGTCATGCCCCTCCGCCCCTCCCTTCCGCCCTCCACGACACAACATATGGGGGGTGCTTTCCGACGGGCACCCCACATGTATGCTCATGCTCGCTGTCGCCGCAGGGGAATCCGGTGCGAATCCGGAACTGTCCCGCAACGGTGTGATCAGTGCGCTTTCGCGCACCGTGGAGTCCGAGGACCTGTCGACGGCGCATCCGGCTCGACCGAACCGGATGGGAATCGTCCGGGCCTCGCGGTTGGGCCTGCGGATGCTGTGCGGTGTGCTGCTCTGCTGTGCCCGTACGCACCCGTGCCCCCGCCGGCCCCCAGCCGAGCGAGGGAGAGCGCACCGTGACCATCGCGCCCACCGCACCTGTCTCCGAGCAGGTGGCGGACGCCCCGGGAACCGTACTTCTGCGGACCCTGACCGACCTCACCGCCGATCTCACCGACACCGACCCCGGCAAGGTCGCCGCGGCCGCCCTGCGCGGGCGCAACGCGGCGTCGGACGCGGCCGAGTTGCGGGAGCTGGCCACCGAGGCGGCAGCCGGTCTGATCTCCGAGGACCCCGCGTACTCGCGGCTCGCGGCCAGGCTGCTCACCCGCACCATCGCGGACGAGGCGGCGGGACAGGGCGCGGTGTCGTTCTCCTCATCGGTCGCCACCGGGCACCGCGAGGGCCTGATCGCCGACCGCACGGCCGACTTCGTACGGCTCCACGCGGAGCGGCTCGACGCGACCATCGACACCGGGGCCGACGACCGCTTCGGGTACTTCGGGCTGCGCACCCTCTACAGCCGCTACCTGCTGCGCCATCCCCTCACCCGCCAGGTCATCGAGACGCCCCAGCACTTCATGCTCCGGGTCGCCTGCGGTCTCGCCGCCGACGAGTCCGCGGCCGCCCTGGACGAAGTGGCCTCGCTGTACGGGCTGATGAGCCGCCTCGACTACCTGCCCTCCTCCCCCACGCTCTTCAACTCGGGCACCCGCCACCCGCAGATGTCCTCCTGCTATCTGCTGGACTCGCCGCTCGACCAGCTGGACTCGATCTACGGGCGCTACCACGAGGTGGCACGGCTCTCGAAGCACGCGGGCGGCATCGGCCTCTCGTATTCCCGTATCCGCTCCCGCGGTTCGCTGATCCGCGGCACCAACGGGCACTCCAACGGCATCGTCCCCTTCCTCAAGACCCTGGACGCCTCGGTCGCCGCGGTGAACCAGGGCGGCCGGCGCAAGGGCGCAGCCGCCGTCTACCTGGAGACCTGGCACTCGGACATCGAGGAGTTCCTGGAGCTGCGCGACAACACCGGTGAGGACGCCCGGCGTACGCACAACCTCAACCTGGCCCACTGGGTGCCCGACGAGTTCATGCGCCGGGTCGACGCGGACGGCACCTGGTCGCTGTTCTCGCCCGCCGACGTGCCGGAACTGACCGACCTCTGGGGCGACGCCTTCGACGCCGCCTACCGCAAGGCCGAGGCCGACGGGCTGGCCAGGAAGACCATCTCCGCACGGGAGCTGTACGGGCGGATGATGCGCACCCTCGCGCAGACCGGCCAGGGCTGGATGACCTTCAAGGACGCGTCGAACCGTACAGCCAACCAGACGGCCGAGCCCGGCTCGGTCGTCCACTCGTCGAACCTGTGCACCGAGATCCTGGAGGTGACGGACGACGGCGAGACCGCGGTCTGTAACCTGGGCTCGGTCAACGTCGGCGCGTTCGTCTCGGACGGCTCGCTCGACTGGGAGCGCCTCGACGCGACCGTCCGCACCGCGGTCACCTTCCTCGACCGGGTCGTGGACATCAACTTCTACCCGACCGAGCAGGCGGGCCGCTCCAACGCCAAGTGGCGGCCGGTGGGCCTGGGCCTGATGGGGCTCCAGGACGTCTTCTTCCAGCTGCGGCTGCCCTTCGACTCACCGCAGGCGAAGGCGCTCTCCACCCGGATCTCCGAGCGGATCATGCTCGCCGCCTACGAGGCGTCCTGCGACCTCGCCGAGAAGAGCGGCCCGCTGCCCGCCTGGGAGAAGACCCGGGCGGCGCGCGGTGTGCTGCACCCCGACCACTACGCGACCGAGCTGACCTGGCCGGAGCGGTGGGACGCGCTGCGCGCCCGGATCGCGAGGACCGGGATGCGCAACTCGCTGCTGCTGGCCATCGCGCCCACGGCGACCATCGCCTCGATCGCCGGGGTGTACGAGTGCATCGAGCCGCAGGTCTCCAACCTCTTCAAGCGCGAGACGCTCTCGGGTGAGTTCCTCCAGGTCAACGCGTACCTGGTGAACGAGCTGAAGGAACTGGGCGTCTGGGACGCGCAGTCCCGTGAGGCGCTGCGCGAGGCCAGCGGGTCGGTGCAGGGATTCAGCTGGATCCCCGAGGAGGTCCGGGCGCTGTACCGCACGGCGTGGGAGATCCCGCAGCGCGGTCTGATCGACATGGCGGCGGCCCGTACTCCGTACATCGACCAGAGCCAGTCGCTGAACCTCTTCCTGGAGACGCCCACCATCGGGAAGCTCTCCTCGATGTACGCGTACGCGTGGAAGCAGGGCATCAAGACCACGTACTACCTGCGTTCGCGTCCGGCGACGCGTATCGCACGGGCGGCGCGCTCCACCGCCGTGCCCGTCCCCATCCCCGCACAGCAGGATCCGGCCGCCGCCGACGCGGACGCCATCGCCTGCTCCCTTGAGAACCCCGAGTCCTGCGAGGCCTGCCAGTAATGAGCGACGAAATCCAGAAGCCCGCGAAGAACCTGCTCGACCCGGGCTTCGAACTGACGCTGCGTCCGATGCGCTACCCGGACTTCTACGAGCGCTACCGCGACGCGATCAAGAACACCTGGACGGTCGAGGAGGTCGACCTCCACTCGGACGTGACCGACCTGGCCAAGCTCTCGCCGGGTGAGCAGCACATGATCGGCCGACTGGTCGCGTTCTTCGCGACGGGCGACTCGATCGTCTCCAACAACCTGGTGCTGACGCTCTACAAGCACATCAACTCCCCCGAGGCGCGGCTGTATCTCTCGCGCCAGCTGTTCGAGGAGGCCGTGCACGTCCAGTTCTATCTGACGCTGCTCGACACCTATCTGCCCGACCCGGAGGACCGCGCGGCGGCCTTCGACGCGGTCGAGGAGATCCCCTCCATCCGCGAGAAGGCGCAGTTCTGCTTCCGCTGGATGGACTCCGTGGAAAAGATCGAACGGCTGGAGACGCAGGCGGACCGCCGCCGCTTCCTGCTGAACCTGATCTGCTTCGCCGCGTGCATCGAGGGGCTGTTCTTCTACGGCGCCTTCGCGTACGTGTACTGGTTCCGCTCGCGGGGGCTGCTGCACGGTCTGGCGACCGGCACCAACTGGGTGTTCCGGGACGAGACCATGCACATGAACTTCGCGTTCGAGGTGGTCGACACGGTCCGCAAGGAGGAGCCCGAGCTCTTCGACGACGCGCTGCGCCAGCAGGTCACCGACATGATGCGCGAGGCGGTCGAGGCGGAGCTGCAGTTCGGCCGGGACCTGTGCGGCGACGGGCTGCCGGGGATGAACACCGAGTCGATGCGCGAGTACCTCCAGTGCGTCGCCGACCAGCGGCTGACCCGGCTGGGCTTCGCTCCGGTGTACGGCTCGGAGAACCCGTTCTCCTTCATGGAGCTGCAGGGCGTGCAGGAGCTGACGAACTTCTTCGAGCGGCGCCCTTCGGCGTACCAGGTCGCCGTCGAGGGCTCGGTCTCCTTCGACGACGACTTCTGAGCCGGACCGGTTCTGAGCCGGACCGGTTCCGAGCCGGACCGGTTCCGAGCCGCTCCGGGCAGTTCGAGGGCAACTACGGCTGGGGGGTCAGTGTCAGTGCGCAACCCCCCGGCTCCCGCTCGGTGAAGCACGGTCCGGGGTCGGGGCGGCGCTGGGCGAGCTGGCGGTCGATGCGGCGCTCGTAGGCGTGCCAGATCAGTGAGGGCAGCGCCAGGATGACGAAGACGGCGAGCACGGTCAGGTAGTCCAGGAATGTGTTCATGCGTCAACTGTGGCGCCGGACGCCCGGGAAAATCAGTGGCAGGACTGACATGCACCGTCGAATTGCTGCCACACTGGGGCCATGATGAAGAACGTCGTCGTGGTCCTGATGGAGGGCGTCAATCCGTTCGAACTCGGCGTGGTCTGCGAGGTGTTCGGCCTCGACCGGAGTGACGAGGGGCTGCCGGTGTACGACTTCGCGGTGGCGTCCGCCGAAGGGCCCGTACTGGAGACGCACGCCGGGTTCACGCTCAGCACCGAACACGGCCTGGAACGCCTCGAAGAGGCCGATCTGATCGCGGTGCCGGCCGCCGAGTCCCGGGGGAACCGCGACTACCCGCCGGCCCTCCTCGACGCGCTGTGCCGGGCGGTGGACCGCGGCGCCCGGGTGCTCAGCGTCTGCTCGGGTGTGTTCGTGCTCGGTTCGGCGGGACTGCTCGACGGCCGCCGCTGCGCCGCGCACTGGCGCCACGCGGACGAGCTGGCCCGCGCCTTCCCGCTGGCCAGGGTCGAACCCGATGTGCTGTACGTGGACGAGGGGTCCGTCATCACATCGGCCGGGACGGCGGCCGGCATCGACGCCTGCCTGCACATCGTCCGCAAGGAGCACGGGCCGCACGTCGCCAACAGGATCGCCCGGCGGATGGTGGTCCCGCCCCATCGCGACGGCGGCCAGGCCCAGTTCGTCGAGCGTCCGGTGAGCCCGGAGCGGGCGGACAGCGTCGCCGGTGTACTCGGCTGGATGGAACAGCATCTGAACGAGGAGCAGACCGTGGAGCAGCTGGCGGCCCGCGCCCTGATGTCACCGCGCACCTTCGCCCGCCGCTTCCAGCAGGAGACGGGGACGACGCCGTACCGCTGGCTGCTGCGTCAACGGGTGCTGCTGGCCCAGGAGTTGCTGGAGGCGTCCGACGAGACGGTGGACTCGATCGCGGGCCGGGTCGGCTTCGGTACGGGTGCGGGGCTGCGCCACCACTTCCTCCGTACACTCGGCACCACCCCGAACGCCTACCGGCGGACGTTCCGGGGCCCGGTCGGCGCGGCCTGACCGGGCCCGGGCCCGCCGGGTGAGGTCAGAGGTTGGGGATGGTCTCGTAGCGCGGCGTGCCGTCCTCCATCTGCCGCAGCGCGTCCTTGCGGTCGCGCTTGGACAGGCGGTCGATGTACAGGTAGCCGTACAGGTGGTCCGTCTCGTGCTGGAGGCAGCGGGCGAAGTAGCCGGTGCCGCGCACCTTCACCGGGTTGCCTTCGGCGTCCTGTCCGGTGACCTCCGCGTAGTCCGGGCGGGCCAGCTCGGCGTACGCGGTCGGGACCGAGAGGCAGCCCTCGTTGGACTCGTCGAGCCGGCGGCGGTCGGCCGGGGTCTCGGCGAGCACCGGGTTGCAGACGGCTCCGACATGGCGATTGCCGTCGTCGTCGAGGCAGTCGTAGACGAAGACCTTGAGGTCGACACCGATCTGGTTCGCGGCCAGGCCCACGCCTTCGGCGGCCTTCTGGCTGGCGAACATGTCGTCGATCAGCTGGGCGAGCTCGGCGTCGAACGACGTGACGTCCTTGCACTCCCGGTGGAGCACCGGATTGCCCACGACGGTGATGGGACGGGCGGTGCCACGGGCGCGGTGGGCCTCCTCGCGCTCCTCGCAGTCCTCGGTGTCCACGACGAAACCGTCATTTACCTGCTGGTCCGTCTGCTCCTGCGACATGTCCGCCGTACGCCTTCCTCAAAAACCCGGATCGATCCCGTACAGCTTAGACCGACCGTCCGTTGGGGTGCGGCCGGCAAGAGGAAGCGTGCTCAGCAGACCTCTTCCAGGTCCCGCCACTCCCGGCTGTCGGGGCTGTCGGCGACCCAGCCGTCGAGCAGTCCGCGCACCAGTCCCGCCGGGGCGGCTATGCCGCACTCGCGCTCCGCGACCCAGAGCCCGCCCGCCGTGCGGTACCCGAGCGGGCCGGGGTGGCCGGGCTCGCTGTGGTCGTGCGGGTCGGGGGGCTGCTCGCCCTCGCTCTCGTCGCTCTCCATCTGCGACTCGGAGCAGGCGCGACAGAGCAGCCGGACGGAGGACGACCAGTCCTCGGCGGCGAACCCGGCGTCGGCCGCCAGCTGCTCCAGGGCGTCCCGGTCGGCCTCGGTCGCCGCTTCGAGCAGCACCACCCAGGTCGGCACCGGCGAGGGCGCCCACAGCTCGATCTCGTCGAAGACGGGGTAGGAGGGGCCCGCTGCGGTGACGCGCTCGCCGTTGGGGACGCCGTCGTGCAGGACGACCTCGCCCCAGCGCCTGCCGGACGACGGCAGCGGGATGGAGAGCACCTCGATGCGGGCGGGGTCGAGCCGGCGGCCCCAGACCACCTCGGCCTCCCCCTCGGGGGAGAGCCGCACGGCGGCCGAGCCGAGGTCCATACCGACCGGCTCACCGCTGGCCGCGGGCTCGCCCGGGACCCGCAGCCCGTACGCCTGCCAGGCCCGGCGGGCCAGCGGCCAGTCCTGCAGCGCTGTGGCCGCGATCCCGACGTTCCACCAGTCCGGGGCGCCCGCCTCGCGGTCCAGGAGCGCCACGGCGCGCAGGCCCGCGGTCCGCGCCCGGTCCCAGTCGTGCCGGAACTTGTGCAGCAGGGCCAGATTGAACCAGGACTCGGACAGCCACGGTTCGAGATCGGCCGCGCGGGTGAGCAGCGCTCCCGCGTCGTCGTACCGACCGTCGCCGATCAGCGTGAACGCGCGGTCCGTGGCCTGCCGCCAGGATGCGGAGGGCCGATGCCGTACCTTCCCGAAGATCCTCACGATTCCCGCCTGCCGGTAGCTGAAGGTCTCTGCTTCCCGGGCTCCGATTCCCCCGGACGCCCTCTCTTCGCATCCAACCATGCCCGGTCGGAGCGGCGCTCATTACCCACTGGTTACCCGCTCCGGGGCCCGGATTCCGCCCCCGGGACACCGTCAGGCGACACCGCCCCGGGAGAGCACACGGGCCAGGGATTCCACGACTTCCGGCTGGTAGTCGTGGGCGGTCCCCAGACGCAGCCGCTCCAGCGCACCGAGCGGTCCGCCCGCACCTCTCACTCCTTCACTTTCCCCTGCCAGGTCCTCGTACGCATTGACGGCCCGGACAATCCGGGCGGTGAGCGGCTGCTCCCGGTACGGATCCGCCTGCCGCTCCACGATCACGGCGACCTTCGCGTCGACCCCGGTCTGGCGGACCACGGCGCCGCCGAGCAGCGCGATCCTGCGCTGCTCGGCGGGCGGCAGCGGTGCGGTGGCGCCGCCGGGTACCGGGTCGACGAGGGAGAGCTGGCCGATGTCGTGCATCAGGGCCGCGTACTCCAGGACGGTCAGTACCGGTTCGGACAGCCCCAGCTCGCGGCCGACGGCCCGGCTGAGCCCGGCGACCCTGCGGGCGTGGCCGTGCGGGGTGTATCCGGCGA
Source organism: Streptomyces sp. NBC_00466 (assembly GCF_041433995.1). NCBI lineage: Bacteria > Bacillati > Actinomycetota > Actinomycetes > Kitasatosporales > Streptomycetaceae > Streptomyces > Streptomyces sp. NBC_00466. The sequence goes on from NZ_CP107896.1 coordinate 1,694,553, forward strand.
TCTCGGTGGCGCGGGCGAGGGAGGTGATGGTCTGCCGGTAGGTCGTGCGGACCAGCGCGTGGCGGCGCAGCGAGAGCTGGGTGAGCAGCAGCGGTACGGAGAACACGGGCAGCGCCCAAAGACCGGCGACCGCGACGCCGAGCGCCATCACGACACCGGTGGCGCAGACGGCCGAGCCGATGCCCGCGAGTGCGCGCAGTTCGTCGCGGAGCAGCGGCCCGATGGGGACCCCGCCGGTCGAGCGGGGGCCGGAGCCCGGGGACGGGCAGCAGGTGCGTGCGTGGGCCATCGCGGCGGCCAGGACGGCGTCGCAGAGGGCGGTGAGGCCGAGCAGCAGGAGCAGTACGACGGCGTACCAGGGGCCGCGCACCGCCCAGGCGGCTGTCCGCCCCGGGCCGCACAGGGGCTGGAAGCAGGCGGCGGCGAAGGCCACCGTGAGCATCCGGCGGGCCATCTGGTCGGCGGTGGGACCACGGCCGCGCGCGACGTGCGGGGCGGTGCCGGCGAGCGTGCCCGCCACGACGACGGCGACGACCTGGGGGACGCCGTGGACGGTGGGGTGGCCGCCGTTCTGGCCGAGCAGTGCGTAGGCGAGGGCTCCGGCGGCGCCGAGCGGGGCGGGTTCGCGCTCGCTGCCGGGGCCGGTGCGGCGGGTGAGTTCGCCCGCCGCGACGAGTATCCCGAAGGCGAGCGCGGTGTCCGCGTCGCCGACGCCGTGCCAGAGGGTCCAGCCGAGACCGGCCGCGGCGACCAGGGCGGCGGCTCCGTGGACGAGGCGCACGGGGCAGGGCGTACGGGCGCTCACGCGGGATGCTCCACATCGGCGGGCGGGCCGGGCGCCGCGGCCCGGGCGGGGGCGGGCGGTACCTCGCCGTGCGGGCAGGCGTCCGGTTCGTCGGCGGTGACGGCGGGGTGCCAGCCGTGCCGGGCCAGCGCCCGTACGAAAGCCTGGACCATCAGCGGGTCGAACTGCGTCCCCGCGCACCGCAGCAGCTCCCGCAGGGCGGCGTCGACGGGTCTGGCCCGCCGGTAGGAGCGGGTGGACGTCATGGCGTCGAAGGCGTCGGCGATGGCGACGACCCGGGCGAACTCGGGGATCTGCTGCCCGGAGAGCCCGTACGGGTAGCCGGAGCCGTCGAGCCGTTCGTGGTGGTGGAGGATGGCGGCCCTGGCCTCCCCCAGGAAGCCGATGCCGCGGACCATCTCGTGCCCGTACTCGGGGTGCAGCTCGATGACGCGGCGCTCGTCGGGCGTCAGCGGCCCGTCCTTCCTGAGCAGCCTGGTGGGTACCCCGAGCTTGCCCACGTCGTGCAGGATCCCGGCGAAGCGCAGCGCCTCCAGCCGGTCCCCGGCCATGCCCAGCTCCCCGGCGATCATCGCGGATGCCTGGCCGACGCGTTCGCTGTGGCCGCGGGTGTACTGGTCCTTGATGTCGACGGCCTGGACCAGCGCCCGGATCGTCGCCCGGTGGGCGGCGCGCTCGCGGTGGTACTGCGCGAAGACCCAGCTGGAGATGTACATGGGCAGCAGTACGAAGAGGGCGGCGGGCGGCCCGAAGGGGCTGCGCCACAGAACCGCCATCATGAGCCCGGCCAGCCCGTGCACGGTGTACGGGGCGAGTGAGCGCGGCAGCGCCCGGCGTGCGGTGCGGACGGGCAGCCGCTCGGCGGTGGCCCGTACGGCGCCGTCCAGTGCGGTCAGGGCCAGGCAGAGGACCAGCGCGGCGGCGAGGGCGGGCAGCAGGGCGTACGGGAGGCCGGGGGTACCGCGCTCCCCGCCGAAGAGCGCGGAACCCCCGACTTCCGCGGCGGCCCGTACGGCGATGGCGAGCTGCGCGGCGTGCCAGACGCGCCGGACGCCGTACGGAGAGTGCTCGGTGGCGCCGAGCAGCGCCCCGGGCACGGCGGTGAGGGCGGCGGCAGCGGGCGGCAGGAGCAGCGCGGCGGCGAGGAGTACGGCGAAGAACGACCCGGCCCCCGGCGACCTGCGGGCGAGCAGCTCGCATCCGGCGTACACGGCGGCGAGCAGGGCCACGGCCGTCCAGGGCGTGGCGGGGTCGGTGACGGCGGGCAGCACACAGCCGGCGGCGCCCAGGACCGCGCACAGGATGCAGGCACGCGCGGTCCGCGGCAGTGCCCGCATGGCGGCCCCTTCCTCCGGGATCCGTACGGCTCCGGCGTCCGTACAGGTTGGGGAGAATAGGCGCGGGCGGGCGGCCGGGGGGCCGCATCGGCGGATCAGCAGCCCATCGGGTGACAGCCCGGGGCGGAAACGGGGCGGCCACAGGGCGGGCGCATCACGACACGGAGCGGGACCGCGGCTCATGCGCCGCGGTCCCGCTCCCGCTGTGTCCGTGTGCGCCGGTTGCCCGGCCGGGCGGCGCCGCCGTCCCGGCGGCCGGTCACTCCTGGGCGGCCGCCGACCGGTCGGTGACGGTGATGTCCTGGTCGGACACCGCCTGCCCCGAGCGGATCAGATCGATGCGTCCCATGACCTTGGACCGGAGGTCCGCGGGTACGTCGTCACTGCCGCAGCAGCGCTTCACCAGCTTCTTGACGGCCTGCTCCAGGCCGTACTTCTCCAGGCACGGGGAGCATTCCTCGAAGTGCACCTCGAACTTGGTGCAGTCGTTGTCCGGCATCTCGTGGTCGAGGAACTCGTAAAGATGGTCCAGGACCTCGGAGCAGTCCGTTTCGTGCGGCTCTCCGCAGCTCATGAGCCCGAACCTTTCGCTTCGTTCGACTCTCCGGCGCCCGCGGGGACCAGCCCGCGGTCGCGTGCGTAGTCCTCCAGCATGCCGCGCAGCTGGCGGCGGCCCCGGTGCAGCCGGGACATGACCGTCCCGATGGGTGTCCCCATGATGTCTGCGATCTCCTTGTACGCAAAGCCCTCGACATCGGCGAGATACACCGCGATGCGGAACTCCTCGGGGATCGCCTGGAGCGCGGACTTCACGTCCGAGTCGGGCAGGTGGTCGAGCGCCTGCGACTCGGCGGAGCGCAGCCCCGTGGACATGTGCGACTCGGCCCGGGCGAGCTGCCAGTCCTCGATCTCCTCGGCGGCACTGCGCTGAGGTTCACGCTGCTTCTTGCGGTACGAGTTGATGAACGTGTTCGTGAGGATGCGGTACATCCACGCCTTGAGGTTGGTCCCCTCCCGGAACTGGTGGAACGAGCCGTACGCCTTCGCGTAGGTCTCCTGCACCAGGTCCTCGGCATCGGCCGGATTGCGCGTCATACGCAGCGCGGCCGAGTACATCTGGTCGAGGTAGCCGAGGGCATCCCGCTCGAAGCGGGCATTGCGCTCCGCGGCCGTCTCTTCCGCATGGCCGTCTTCGGTCCCTGTGTCGGTCCCAGTGACCGGACCCACCTCCTCCAACGCCTTGGCGGATCCGAATGCGGACCCACTCGAATCGGAGGATAGACGACGATCCGGTCCGCCCGCCGCCCGGGAAGGAGCGCCCTGCGCTGCCGAAAGCACGGTCCACTCCAGGTCAGCGGCGTTCGGGCGGCGCGGGCAGATGGTCGAACCCATGCGACGGACTCCCTCTCCACGTACAAGCTTGTGTGTACCGGTGTCCAGCACCGATGTTCCCCACAACAGCGCTCCCCGACTCAGCATTCCCGCAGGCGCACGGCCCAGCCGCCCACCGCGTCGGTGATGGTCCTGAGCGCCTGCTCCTGACTGGTGGCGGCCCGCTTCGGCACCGCGAAGCCGTGGTCGGCGTCCGCCACCTCCACCAGCTCGAAGTCCCCCGCGGCGAATCCGGCGGCGCCCGGGAACTCGGCGGGCTTCCCGAACGGATCCTTGGCGCCCTGTACGACCAGGGTGCTGACCCCGGTCCCGGTCAGCTCCTTCTGGCGGGACTTCTCCGGCTTTCCCGGCGGGTGCAGCGGAAAGCTCAGCGCCAGGACACCGCGGGCGCCCAGCTCCCCCGCGGTCCGGCAGGCCACCCGCGCCCCGGCGCTGCGCCCGCCCGCGACCACCGGCAGTCCGGGTCTGCGCAGCGCGGGCCAGACCGCGCGCCACCCGGTGTCCAGGGTCTTCGGCGCGGGCGCGACCTTCCGGCCGGCGACCCGCCAGGGCTGCTCGACGAGCGCGACGCCGACCCCGAGCGGCGGCAGCGCGGCGGCCAGCGCCTGGAGGTCGCGCGCCTCGATACCGCCGCCGGCGCCATGGCCGAGGGCGATCACGAGGTGCGGGCGGGCGGCGGGATGCCAGGTGATGCGGGCTTCACCGGCGGGGGTGTCGACACTCTCCACGATCATGCTCTGAGTCACATCAGAAGAGTGTGCCCTCCTCGGGGCCCTCCAGTGCGGTCAGCAGCTCCGGGCCGTTGTTGCGAACATTGCTGACCGCCGTCGACACCGGGTACGCCCGTACGAGTCCGGCGGGCGGCGGATCGAGCAGCGGGGTCAGCCCGGCCGGGTCCGTGTGTGCGGGATCCAGCCAGTCGTCCCAGCGGTCCGGGGGCAGTACGAGCGGCATCCGGGGGTGTATCGCGGCCAGCGACCGCGGGGCCGCGCCCTCGTCCCCCGCCGCCTGTCCCTGCACTTGTACCTGTCCCTGTCCTTGTTGTCCCTGCCCTTGTCCCGTCCCGGCAAGCGCGAGCGGGGTGGTCTCCGCCTCGGTGGTGAGGATCGTGCAGGTCGCCCACCATGCCTGCGGGTCGTCGCCGGGCAGCGCCGGATCCCGCCAGAACTCGTACAGACCGGCGAAGGCCATCACCGAACCGTCGGCGGGCGTCACGAAGTAGGGCTGCTTGCGTGCCCGCTTCTTCTTGCCCTCGACCTCGAGCTGCCGCTCGTCCGGCTCGGTCATCCACTCGTAATAGCCATCGGCGGGGACGATGCAGCGGCGCGCGGTGAAGGCCCGGCGGAACGACGGCTTCTCCTGGACCGTCTCGGCCCGTGCGTTGATCATCCGGGCGGCGCCCTCGGGCGATTTCGCCCACGACGGGACCAGTCCCCACTTGAGATTCCGGAGCTGGCGAACCGGACGGCGCGATGCCGCGTCTTTCAAGGGACGCTCCAGTACCGCCTGGACCGTCTTCGTCGGTGCCACGTTCCAGTCCGGGGCCACCGTCTCAGCGGGGTCCCCCTTCTCCACCCCGAAGACCTCTGCGAGATCCTCAGGTCCACGACTCGCTGCAAACCGTCCGCACATATGTGCCAGACTGCCACGCCCCCCATCTCCCGAGGAGCCCCTCCCCACCATGGACCGCGTCTTCGCCGCTCAGTCCGACCCCGACCAGTGGCTGGTGATCGTCACCGGCGTCGTCGCACTGCTCGCGGTCCTCCCGCACCGCATATGGCGGCTCACCCGCAACGCCGTGACCATCGCCCACGAGGGCGGGCACGGGCTGATCGCCCTGGTCACCGGGCGCCGTCTGGACGGCATCCGGCTGCACTCCGACACCAGTGGCCTCACCGTCAGCCGCGGCAAGCCGTCCGGCCTCGGCATGATCCTCACCGCGGGCGCCGGATACACGGCGCCGCCGCTGCTGGGGCTCGGCGGTGCCTGGCTGCTCGCCGCGGACCACATCACGCTCTTCCTCTGGGCCGCCTGCGTCCTCCTTCTCGCGATGCTGGTGATGATCCGCAACGCGTACGGGGCGCTCACCGTGATCGTCACGGGCGCCGCGTTCGTCCTGATCTCCTGGCTGACCAGCGCCGAAGTGCAGGCGGCGTTCGCGTACACGGCCGTCTGGTTCCTGCTCATCGGCGGGGTGCGCCCGGCCTTCGAGCTCCAGCGCAAGCGGGTGCGCGGCCATGCGGGCGATTCGGACGCCGACCAGCTCGGCCGGCTCACCCATCTCCCGCCGACGGTGTGGCTGCTGGTCTTCCACCTCGTCTCGCTCTGCTCGCTCATCGGCGGCGGGCGCTGGCTGCTGGGCCTGTGAGGCGGGCGGCTCCCCGGCCGTCCGGCCATCAGTAAAGTGAGGGCATGACCGAAAGTTCCGTGCACACCGCTCACTGGCCCGCCCCGTACGCGTCCGGAGCCGTCGACGCGACGGTGACCGTGCCCGGATCGAAGTCGGTCACCAACCGCGGACTCGTGCTGGCGGCCCTGGCCGCCGAACCGGGCTGGCTGCGCCGCCCGCTGCGCTCCCGCGACACGCTCCTGATGGCCGACGCCCTGCGGGCGCTCGGCGTCCGTATCGAGGAGACCGTGTCGTCCAGCTCGGCCGCTGTGGACGCGACGGGCGGTACGGGCGAGGCCTGGCGGGTGATCCCGGCGGGGCTGCACGGCCCGGCCACCATCGACGTCGGCAACGCCGGTACGGTCATGCGCTTCCTGCCGCCGGTCGCCGCGCTCGCCGACGGCCCCGTCCGCTTCGACGGCGACCCCCGGTCGTACGAACGCCCGCTGCACGGCGTCGTCGACGCGCTGCGCGCGCTGGGTACCCGCATCGACGACGACGGGCGCGGGGCGCTCCCGCTGACGGTGCACGGCGGCGGGGCGCTGGACGGCGGCCGTGTCGAGATCGACGCGTCGTCCTCGTCCCAGTTCATCTCGGCGCTGCTGCTCTCGGCGCCGCGCTTCAACCAGGGCGTCGAGGTCCGGCACACCGGTGCCACGCTGCCCTCGCTGCCGCACATCCGGATGACCGTGGACATGCTGCGCGGGGTCGGCGCCCAGGTGGACGAGCCGGAGACGGGCGGCGAGCCGAATGTCTGGCGGGTCTCCCCGAGCGCCCTGCTCGGCCGGGACCTGACCGTCGAGCCCGACCTCTCCAACGCCCAGCCGTTCCTGGCGGCCGCCCTGGTCACCGGCGGCCGGGTCACCGTCCCCGACTGGCCCGCGCGCACCACGCAGCCGGGGGACGCGCTGCGGGAGATCTTCACCGCGATGGGAGGCGGCTGCGAACTGACCGAGGGCGGCCTGGTGTTCACCGGCTCCGGCCGGATCCACGGCATCGACGTGGATCTGAGCGAGGTCGGCGAGCTCACCCCGGGCATCGCGGCCGTCGCGGCCCTCGCCGACTCGCCGTCCACGCTGCGCGGCGTGGCCCATCTGCGGCTGCACGAGACCGACCGGCTGGCCGCGCTGACCGCGGAGATCAACGGGCTCGGCGGCGATGTCAGCGAGACCGCCGACGGGCTCCGGATCCGCCCGCGCCCGCTGCACGGCGGCGTCTTCCACACGTACGACGACCACCGCATGGCCACGGCCGGCGCGGTCATCGGGCTCGCCGTCGACGGCGTAAAGATCGAGAATGTGGCGACAACCGCCAAAACACTCCCCGACTTCACTGAGATGTGGACCGAAATGCTCAAGGCCTGACGCGATGCGCCGATACGGCAAGAACCCCGACGAGGACGACATCCGCGTCCGCCCCAACCCCAAGGGCAACCGCCCCCGTACGAACATCCGCCCCAAGCACGAGGAAGCCGCCGAGGGCATGGTCCTCACGGTCGACCGCGGCCGGCTCACCTGTCTGGTCGAGGGGCGCGCGGTGACCGCGATGAAGGCCCGTGAGCTGGGCCGCAAGGCCGCCGTGGTGGGCGACCAGGTCATGATCGTCGGGGATCTCTCCGGCGCCAAGGACACCCTGGCGCGCATCGTGCGCATCCAGCCGCGGACGTCGGTGCTGCGCCGCACGGCCGACGACGACGATCCGTTCGAGCGGGTCGTCGTCGCCAACGCCGACCAGCTGGCGATCGTCACCGCCCTGGCCCACCCCGAACCGCGCCCCCGCATGATCGACCGCTGCCTGGTGGCCGCGTACGACGGCGGGCTCTCGCCGCTGCTCGTCCTCACCAAGTCCGATCTGGCCTCGCCGGACGAACTGCTGGCCTCCTACGGGGCGCTCGACATCCCGTACGTCGTGACCAGCCGCGACGAGCTGGCGAAGGGGACGGCGGCCGACCGGGTCAGGGACTTCCTGAACGACAAGGTCACCGCGTTCGTCGGGCACTCGGGCGTCGGCAAGACGACCCTGGTCAACGCGCTGGTACCGGAGGACAGGCGGCGAAGCACCGGCCATGTCAACGCGGTCACCGGCCGCGGCCGGCACACCACGACCTCGGCCCTGGCCCTCCCGCTGCCGGACGATCGCGGCTGGGTCGTCGACACCCCTGGGGTGCGCTCCTTCGGGCTGCACCACGTGGACCCGTCGCGGGTCATCCTCGCGTTCCCCGATCTGGTGCCGGGTACGGAGGAGTGCCCGCGCGGCTGCAGCCACGACGAGCCGGAGTGCGCCCTGGACGCCTGGGTGGCCGGGGGGCACGCCGACCCGGCGCGGCTGGACTCGCTGCGCAGACTGCTGGCGACCCGGGAGCGGCGCGAGGGCGACTGATCCACCGGGTTTGCCGCCCGGCCGACCTGGCTGAATGCATAATCGCTGCATATGAGGCCGAGCGGGGCATGATCCGGACGACAGGCCCCAAGGGGAGGCACTGAATGGCGTGGCTGCTGGTCGTGGTCGCGGGACTGCTGGAGACCGGCTTCGCCGTGTGTCTCAAGCTCTCGCACGGATTCACCCGGCTCTGGCCGACGGTCGCCTTCGCCGCCTTCGCGCTGGGCAGCTTCGGGCTGCTGACGCTCTCGCTGCGGAAGCTGGACGTCGGGCCCGCCTACGCCGTGTGGACCGGCATCGGCGCGGCGGGCACCGCCATCTACGGGATGGTCTTCCTCGGCGACATCGTCTCGACCCTGAAGCTCGTCTCGATCGCCTTCGTGATCGTGGGCGTGATCGGGCTTCAGATCTCCGGGTCGGCGCACTGAGACCTGTCCGGCCGGCTCACACCACCTCGCGCACCGCCGGGAAGTGACAGGCCGCCACATGGTCGGCCGCGTGCTCCTGGTCGGCCGGCACCTCGTTCTCGCAACGCGCCCGCTCGTCCGCGCCGAGCCCCGCGAAGACCGGGCAGCGGGCCCGGAAGCGGCAGCCCTCGTAGCGGTGGGTGGGGCTGGGCGGGTCACCGGGCAGCAGGATCCTGGTGCGCTGCCGCTCGCGTTCGCGCACCGGGTCGGGCAGCGGCACGGCGGAGAGCAGCGCCTGGGTGTACGGGTGTCGGGGCCGCTCGAAGACCTCGTCGACCGTCCCGGACTCGACGGTGCGCCCGAGGTAGACAACGCTCACCCGGTCCGCGATGTGCCGCACCACCGACAGGTCGTGCGAGACGAAGAGATAGGCGAGACCCAGCTCGGACTTGAGCCGTCGCAGCAGGTTGAGGACGCCCGCCTGTACGGACACGTCGAGCGCGGAGACCGGTTCGTCCAGGACCAGCAGCTTCGGCCCGACGGACAGGGCGCGGGCGATACCGATGCGCTGCCGCTGGCCGCCGGAGAACTCGTGCGGGAAGCGAGCTGCGTGCGCCGGGTCGAGGCCGACCTGTCCGAGCAGTCCGGGGACGTGCCCGGCCGCCGTCCTGCGGTCCGTGCCCTGGGCGCGCAGCGGCTCGGCGACGATGTCGCCGACCGTCATACGGGGGTCGAGGCTGGCCATCGGGTCCTGGAAGACGATCTGCACCTGCCCGCGCAGCGCCCGGCGGGCGGATGCGCCGAGCCCGTCGAGCGACTGCCCGAAGAGCTCGATCTCGCCGCCCTCGGGGCGGACCAGGTTGAGCAGCTCGAAGAGCGTGGTGGACTTGCCGGAACCGGACTCCCCGACGAGCGCCAGGGTCTCGCCGCGGCTGATCCGCAGATCGACCCCGTCCACGGCGTGCACGGTGCCGACCCGCCGTTTGAAGGCGCTCCCCTTCAGCACGGGGAACGTCTTGACGAGCCCGCGCACGCTCAGCACGGTGGCGGGCTCGGTACCGGTGGTCTCCAAAGCCGCCGCCTCGCCCGCCGGCGGGATGTCCGGGACCGGGAACACATCGAGCGGGCGCAGCCGCTTCGCCGCGATCTCGTCGGCCCGTACGCACGCGACCGCGTGCCCGTCCACGGTCCGCAGGGCGGGCTCCTCCGTCAGACAGGGCTCCCCGGCCAGCGGGCAGCGCGGCGCGAACGGACAGCCGGGGCCTGTGCTCCCGGCCGTGGGCGGTGAACCGGGGATCGGCACCAGCACCTCACCTGCGGTGTCCAGCCGGGGCACCGCGCCGATCAGGCCCAGCGTGTACGGCATCCGGGGCCGCTCGAAGAGCTCTTCGGCCGGCGCGCTCTCCACGATCCGCCCCGCGTACATCACCGCCACCCGGTCCGCCGCGCCCGCGATCACCCCGAGGTCATGGCTGACCAGCACCAGCGCGGCGCCGGTCTCGCGCTGCGCGGTGCGCAGCACATCGAGCACCTGCGCCTGGATGGTGACGTCGAGTGCCGTGGTCGGCTCGTCGGCGAGGATCACGTCGGGGTCGTTCGCCATCGCCATCGCGATCATGGCGCGCTGGCGCATCCCGCCGGAGAACTCGTGCGGATACGACCGCGCCCTGAGCGCGGGCTCCGGGATGCCGACGAGGTCGAGCAGTTCGACGGCGCGCGCCCTGGCCGCCTCACGCGGAACGTCCTGGTGGGCGCGGACCGCCTCGGCGATCTGGTCGCCGATCCGGTAGACGGGGGTGAAGGCGGAGAGCGGGTCCTGGAAAACCATGCCGATCCGGCTGCCGCGCACCGCGGACAGCGCGCGATCGGACGCGCCGACCAGCTCCGTGCCGTCGAGCCTGACCGATCCGCGTACGGCCGCGTTCCCGGGCAGCAGTCCGAGTACGGCGAGGGCGGTCGCGGACTTCCCCGACCCCGACTCCCCCACCAGGCCCAGCACTTCGCCACGTTGGAGCGAGAAGCTCACACCGCGTACGGCGGGAGTGCCGTCGAAGTCGACCTCCAGGCCGCTCACTTCGAGTACCGGGGTACCGGGTGCCGATGTGTCACGTACAGCAGTGTCGGATACCGGGGTACGGGATTCCGAGGTCATCGCTTTGCCCCCTTGCGGCTGCGGCGCCGGCGCGAGGTCGGGTCCAGCGCGTCGCGCAGCCCGTCGCCCACCAGGTTCACCGCGAGTACGAAAATGATCAGAAGCCCCGCTGCGAAGAAGAACATCCAGGGGTAGGTCACGGCCGCCCCCGTCGTGGAGGCGATGAGCGTGCCCAGCGAGACGTCGGGCGACTGGACGCCGAACCCGAAGTACGACAGCGCGGTCTCGCTCATCACCGCGCCGCCCACCGCGACGGTCGCGTCGATGATGAGGAAGGAGGCGATGTTGGGCACCACATGGCGCCAGATGATCCGGAACGGCCCGACGCCCATGTACTGCGCGGCGCGCACGAATTCACGCTCCTTCAGCGACAGCGTCATCGATCTGACCACCCGTGCGGTGATCATCCAGCCGAAGACGGCGAGCAGCCCGACGAAGGCGAACCAGCCGCCGTCCTGCAGCCGCGGCGAGATGATCGCGATGATCAGGAAGGACGGGAAGATCAGCAGCAGATCGACGAAGAACATCAGGATCCGGTCGGTCCAGCCGCCGAAGTACCCGGCGCAGGCACCGGTCAGCGAGGCCAGGACGGTGGAGAACAGCGCCACCAGCAGGCCGATCAGCAGGGACTTCTGGAGCCCCCGGATGGTCTGCGCGAAGACGTCCTGCCCGATGCGGTTGGTGCCCCACCAGTGCCGGGCACTCGGGCCCTGCCGCAGTGCGGTGTAGTCGATGTGGCTGTAGTCCCAGCGGCTGACCAGCGGGCCCGCGAAGGCCAGCACGAAGAGCAGCAGCAGGACGACACCTCCGGCGAGCGCACCCGGGTTGTGTACGAAACGGCGCAGCACCACACCGGCACGCCCGGCGGGACGTATCGGCTCCGCACCCTGGCCTGCCGCGTCGGCGGCGGCGGTCTCTATGACAGCGGTCATGGTGTCCGTACTCCTCAGGCGTTCCGGATGCGCGGGTCGAGTGCGGCGTGCAGGACGTCCGCGAGGAAGCCGGAGAGCAGCACCAGCACGGCGGCGAACACATTGACGGCGACGACCGAGTTGACGTCGTTCTTGCCGATGGAGGAGACGAACCACTCGCCCATGCCGTGCCAGCCGAAGATCGTCTCGGTGAAGGTGGCACCGGTGAACAGCGCCAGGAACCCGAAGCTGAAGTACGTCGACATGGGGATCAGCGCGGTCCGCAGCCCGTGTTTGAGCAGGGCCGTGCGCCGGCTGAGGCCCTTGGCGCGGGCGGTGCGCAGATAGTCCGAGCCGAGGACGTCGAGCATCGTGGAGCGCTGGTAGCGGCTGTAACTGGCGATGGTGCCGAGCGCGATGGAGACGGTCGGCAGCAGCAGGTGCACCGACCGGTCCTTCAGTACGGCCAGGAAACCGGAGTCCAGACCGGGGGTCTTCTCGCCGGTGAACTCGATGACGTCGGTGCCGGTCTTCTGGTTGAACCAGATCGCGCCGATCTTCAGCAGTACCGCGAGCAGGAACACCGGTGTGGAGAGCAGTACGAAGGAGATCAGGGTGACCACGCGGTCGGAGAGCCGGTACTGGCGTACGGCGGTCCAGGCCCCGGCCAGGACGCCGATGACCGTGCCGAGAATGCTGCCCAGGAGCAGCAGCCGCAGGCTGACCCCGATCCGGCGGCCGAACTCCGCGTCCACGGAGGTCCCGTCGATGGTCTGCCCGAGATCACCGCGCAGGGCGTGTCCGGCCCAGCTGGTGAAGCGGGTGAGGAGCGGCATGTGGTCGTTCACGCCGAGCACGGTGAGGTGGTGGTCGACGGCGCTGGGCGAGAGGGGCGGCTGACGCCCCTCGTAGTACGCGCGCGGATCGAGCGCGAGCGATGCCAGCAGGTACGACAGACAGATGGCGACAAGCAACAGGACGGCGTAGTAGCCGAGTCGCTTGGCCAGGAAGGCGGCCACGGGTGTTGGTCCTCCGCTGGGTTCGGGCGCTGGAGATCGTCGTGGGATCACGGCCGCGGCAGGCCCCATGGGTACCTTTGTCCGGTGTTGATCGGTTTCCGATCGCCCGGTGCTATGTATCGGGTGCTTTTCGTCGGCTTGTTGATCCAGCTTGACCATAATTTGTTGCGCGCATGCAAAGAATGCATAACAGCATCACCGTTGGTCTCCCCTTGCACAACAGGATCGCCTTACCGTCTCGGAAGCCTGTGGCCTCGATCAGGTCACCTTGAACCGGAGGAAGAACACCGATGCGCAGAACCAGCGTTGTCGCCATCGCCGCAGCACTGTCGGCCACCCTGGCGGTGGCGGGCTGCAGTTCTTCCGACGACGGAGGCGACTCGGCCAAGAAGCAGGCCGCTCCGCAGGTCGACGGCCAGAGCATCAACGCGCATCCGGTGAGCGACCTGAAGCAGGGCGGGTCGCTGCGGTTCGGGATCGACCAGTGGATCGCGCAGTACAACGTCAACCAGGTCGACGGCCAGCAGGGTGACGGCGCGGACCTCGCCGCGGCGATCCTGCCCGACCTGTTCGACCTGGACGCCAAGGGGGTCGGCCACCCCAACCCGAACTTCGTGGTCTCGGCGAAGGTCACGTCCACCAGCCCCCAGGTGGTGACCTACCAGCTGAACCCGAAGGCGAAGTGGTCCGACGGAAAGCCGCTGAGCTGGAAGGACTTCCATGCCCAGTGGAAGGCGCTGAACGGCACCGACAAGGCGTACGAGGCCGCGGACACCACGGGATACAGCCAGATATCCAAGGTCGAGCAGGGCGCCGACGCCCATGGCGTGAAGATCACCTTCGCCACGCCGTACGCCGACTGGCAGCGCCTCTTCGACCCGCTGTATCCGGCCGCGTACATCGACACCCCGCAGAAGTTCAACACGGGCTGGACGCAGAAGGCCCCGGTCACCGGCGCCGCGTTCAAGGTCGGCTCGTACGACAAGACCGGACAGACCGTCACCCTGGTCCCGGACCCCAAGTGGTGGGGGAACAAGCCCAGGCTCGCCTCGATCGTCTACCGGGTTCTCGACCTCAGCGCGAACACGGAGGCCTACCTCAACAAGGAGGTGGACGAGGCCCCCGCGCTGCTGCCCGAGGACTACAAGCGGCTGGCCAAGGACCCGGACACCGACATCCGGCGGGGAGCGCGCTGGGACGAGGTGCACATCACGCTGAACGGCGGACGCGGCCCGCTCAAGGACGTGAAGGTGCGCAACGCCCTCCAGGCGGCCACCGACCGCAAGGGCATCAACGCCAGCTTCGCGAAGGACCTCGCCTTCGAACTCAAGCCGCTGAACAACCACTTCTACATGCCCAACCAGCAGGGCTACCAGGACAACAGCAGCGAGTTCGACAAGTACGACCCCGAGAAGGCGAAGAAGCTGCTGGACGAGGCGGGCTGGAAGAGCGCGGGCGAGGGCAAGCCGCGCACCAAGGACGGCAAGAAGCTCACCCTCGACTACGTACTGAGCGCGGGCGGCAGTTCGTCGCAGACGGACCAGGCCGAACTGGTGCAGCAGATGTACGCCGCGGTGGGCGTCCAGGTCAACATCAAGAAGGTCCCGGCCAACGACTACTTCACCAAGTTCGTGAACACCGGCAACTTCGACCTCGCCAGCTTCCGCAACGTCGACGAGGTCTACACGAGCAGGATCTACCCGGTCTTCCAGCAGCCGAAGGGCAAGAACCTCTTCCAGAACTTCGGCTCGGTCGGCTCCCCGAAGATCGACTCGCTGATGAAGCAGGCCGGTGAGGCCACCGACCACGCCCAGGCCGTCAAGCTCTACAACGAGGCCGACGCGGAGATCTGGAAGCTCGGCCACTCCATCGAGCTGTACCAGCGCCCGCAGATCGACGCCGTCCGCAAGGGCCTGGCCAACTACGGCGCCTCCGGCCTCGCGGACCTCGACTACACCAAGGTCGGCTGGCTCAAGAAGTAGTCGCGCCGCTCACGCCGCGCGCACCACCGCGTCGCGCACCAGGTGGCCGAGGGTCAGATCACCCGGTGCGACGATGTGCGAGAGCGCGAGGCGTACGGCCACCTCGCAGCGGTACACGAGGTCGGCCGCCTCCTCGTCGAGATGCCCGGCCGCCAGCACCAGGGCCGCCCGGTGCCGCACCGCCGCGATCAGCTCGCCGGGGGCGGGCGGCCCCGAGTCCGCACGGCGCTGCGCGGGGGCATACGGCGCGGCGGGGCGCCCGGCCCGGTGGGGCGAGGGGCCGGGCGCGGGCAGCCGCCCGGACCAGCAGCCGGTCAGCAGCGCCCGCACCAGCGGGTGCGAGCGGGCTGCGGCGACCGTCCACTCGGCGACAGCCACCATCCGCTCGCGCTCCGCGGCCGGTCCGGCCAGCGCACGGTCCACGCCCGCGAGGTACCGGTCGGCCTCGCGCCGCACCAGGGCGCGGAACAGGCCGTCCTTGGAACCGAACTCGTTGTAGAGGGTCTGCCGGGAGACCCCCGCCGCCGACGCCACATCCACCATGCGCACAACGGACCAGTCGCGGTCGGTGAGGGCCGCGAGGGCGGAGTCGAGCAGGGATTCGCGCGCTGCGGGCATCGTCGCCTCCGGGGGCGGTACGGCTCCGCACTCAGAGCGGTACGGCACTGCGCTCAGAGTTGACGCGGGCCACTGGAGTGTCAATACCTCGCGCGGCAGCGCGGCCGGCAGGGCCCTGTGGCTCGATCGGGGGCCCGGTGGATACTGTGACGCCATGCCCGACTACCACGATGATCTGCGCCTCGCCCATGTCCTCGCGGACGCCGCCGACGCGGCGACCATGGACCGGTTCAAGGCCCTCGACCTGAAGGTCGAGACGAAGCCGGACATGACCCCCGTGACAGAGGCCGACAAGGGCGCCGAGGAGCTGATCCGCGGACAGCTCCAGCGTGCCAGGCCCCGCGACGCGATCCTCGGTGAGGAGTACGGCCTGTCGGGCACGGGCCCCCGCCGCTGGATCATCGACCCGATCGACGGCACCAAGAACTACGTACGCGGGGTCCCGGTCTGGGCCACGCTGATCTCCCTGGCCGTGGCGGGCGACGAAGGCCACGAACCGGTGGTCGGCGTGGTCTCCGCGCCCGCGCTGGGCCGCCGCTGGTGGGCGGCGAAGGGCGGCGGCGCGTACACCGGACGCAGCCTGACCTCGGCCACCCGGCTGCACGTCTCCAAGGTCTCCAAGGTCTCGGACGCCTCGTTCGCGTACGCATCGCTGAGCGGCTGGGAGGCGCAGGGGCGCCTCGACGGCTTCCTCGACCTGACCCGGGACTGCTGGCGGACCCGGGGGTACGGGGACTTCTGGCCGTACATGATGGTCGCCGAGGGCTCGGTGGACATCTGCGCCGAGCCGGAGCTGTCGCTCTGGGACATGGCGGCCACCGCCATCGTCGTCCAGGAGGCCGGCGGCGAGTTCACCAGCCTGGACGGGGTGCGCGGGGTCGAGGGCGGCAACGCGGCCGCGTCGAACGGGCTGCTCCACCAGGATCTGCTGGGCTATCTCAACCAGCGGTACTGAACGCCGAACAACCGCCCAGGACTTCACCCTCCCGGACCCTTGCCGGGTTCATGAGCTGATGCGACTCTGAGAGTCCCCCCACTTGTGAACTTGTGAATTCACGCGCATGCTGGATTCCCCAGGAGGTGGCACTCGCCATGTTCGTCCGCGACGCCATGAGCACGGTGGTCCTCACCATCGGCCCCGCGCACACGCTCCGACAGTCCGCCGCTCTGATGTCCGCACGCCGTATCGGCGCGGCTGTCGTCTTCGACCCCGACACCTGCGGAGTCGGCATTCTGACCGAGCGCGACATCCTCAACGCCGTCGGCGGCGGCCTGGACCCCGACCGGGAGACCGCGGGCGCCCACACCACCACGGACGTCGTCTTCGCCGCACCCTCCTGGACGCTGGAGGAAGCGGCCGAGGCGATGTCGAACGGCGGCTTCCGCCATCTGATCGTGCTCGACGGCGTCGGCCCGGTCGGCATCGTGTCGGTGCGCGACATCATCCGCTGCTGGACGCCGGACAGGCGCGAAGCGGCGGCGCTGGTCTCCTCCTGACCCACCCCGCACCGCCCGATCCCGCCCCGCACAGCCAGAAGGGCCGGACCCCCACGGGGATCCGGCCCTCATCGGGCTCGCTGCTCAGCCGGGGCACCGGCCGGCCGCCGCAGTTCAGGCGCGCAGGGCCTGGACCGCCGCCTCCAGCCGCTTGCCGAAGTCACCGTCGGCCCGGCGGAAGTTGTTCACCGCGCGCTCGGCGATGTCGTCGCGCGAGACCTGCGAGATGAAGCCGGCCAGGTTCTCGATGAGCCTGCCCTTCTCGTCCTCTGTCATCTGGCGGTACAGGTTGCCGGGCTGGACGAAGTCGTCGTCCTCCGCGTGGCTGGGCGCGGGGTGGTTGCCCGTGGCACCGCTGACCTGGGTGGACTTCCAGAGCGGCTGGTCCGTCTGGAAGGGTCCGCCGAAGCTGTTCGGCTCGTAGTTCTTGGCGCCCTTGTGACGGCCGTCGTACAGCACGCCGTCCCGGTAGTTGGTGTTCGCCTCGGCGGCGTGCGGGCGGTTCACCGGCAGGTGGTCGGCGTTGATGCCGACGCGGTAGCGGTGCGCGTCGCCGTACGCGAAGAGACGGCCCTGGAGCATCTTGTCCGGCGAAGGACCGATGCCCGGAACGAAGTTGGCCGGCGAGAAGGTGGACTGCTCGACCTCGGCGAAGATGTTCTCCGGGTTGCGGTTGAGCTCCAGCTTCCCGATCTCGACCGGCGGATAGTCCTCGTGCGGCCAGACCTTGGTCAGGTCGAACGGGTTGAAGCGGTAGTTGGCCGCGTCGGCTGCCGGCATCACCTGGATCTGCACGGTCCAGGACGGGAACTCACCGCGCTCGATGGACTCACGCAGGTCGCGCTGGTGGCTGTCCGGGTCCGCACCCGCGAGGCGCGCGGCCTCCTCGGCGCCCAGGTTCTTGATCCCCTGGTCGGTCTTGAAGTGGTACTTGACCCAGAAGGCCTCACCGGCCGCGTTGTTCCACTGGTACGTGTGCGAGCCGTACCCGTTCATGTGGCGGAACGACGCCGGGATGCCGCGGTCGCCGAAGAGCCACGTCACCTGGTGGGTCGACTCGGGGCTGAGACCCCAGAAGTCCCAGACGTTGTCGGCCTCCTGCGAACCGGTGTACGGGTCGCGCTTCTGGGTGTGGATGAAGTCGGGGAACTTGATGGCGTCCTTGATGAAGAAGACGGGCGTGTTGTTGCCGACCAGGTCGTAGTTCCCCTCCTCCGTGTAGAACTTCAGCGCGAAGCCGCGGGGGTCACGCACCGCGTCCGCCGAGCCGAGGTTGCCCGCCACGGTCGAGAAGCGCAGGAAGGTCTCGGTCTGCTTGCCGACCTCGGAGAGGAACTTCGCGCGCGTCCACTGCGAGACGTCACGGGTCAGCGTGAAGGTGCCGTACGCGCCGGCGCCGCGGGCGTGCACGATGCGCTCCGGGATGCGCTCACGGTTGAAGTGCGCGAGCTTTTCGAGGAGCAGCTGGTCCTGCACCAGAACGGGACCGCCGGCGCCCGCGGTCTCACTGTTCTGGTTGTCGCCCACCGGAGCCCCGGTCTCCGTGGTGAGTGGTCCCTGTGTCGCGTGCGGTGTCACGAGCGCCTCCTGCGTCATACCTGCTGGGTCCTGTCCCTTGGCCTGTGCCTTCCCCATCCTAAGATGGACTTTGTCCAAGTCAAGTGACAGTCCAAAGTCACATCCGTTCGGGACTCGACCCCTCTCCTGTTAGGCTGGGCCTTATGAGTGACCTGTTGGAACGCCTGCGCGAGCGCGGCTGGCGGATGACCGCCCAGCGCCGCGTCGTGGCCGAGGTCCTCGACGGGGACCACGTTCATCTGACCGCCGACGAGGTGCACGCGCGCGCCGCGTCGAGACTGCCGGAGATCTCCCGGGCGACGGTCTACAACACCCTGGGCGAGATGGTCGTCCTCGGCGAGGTGATCGAGGTCTCCACGGACCGCCGGGCCAAGCGTTACGACCCGAACGCGCACCGGCCGCACCAGCACCTGGTCTGCGCCCAGTGCGGCTCCATCCGCGACGTGCACCCCGCGGGCAACCCCCTGCGGGACCTCCCGGACGCGGAGCGCTTCGGCTTCACGATCTCCGACGTAGAGGTGACATACCGGGGCATCTGCCCGGCCTGCGCGGCAGCCTGACCCGTACATCCAGCCGAGCCCCGGGGTGAGCACCCCGGGGCTCGGTCGTGTGCACACCTCTTCCAGTATCTGACTACCCGTCATATCCTGCGGCGATCACCCGTCCCCTTCCGTAAGGAGACACCCCGTGGGAGACCCGCACCCGACCCCACTCACGCCGCTCGCCCCGCACAGCCCGCACGCCCCGCTCACCCCCGAACCGGCGCCCGGCCAATCCGCCAAACTCCACGTCCAGTCCCTCACTCGCACCTTCGGCCGCGGCCGCACCGCCCTGAACGCACTCGGGCCGGTGGATCTGGACATCGCCCCCGGCGAGTTCACCTGCATCGTCGGCCCTTCGGGCTGCGGCAAGTCCACCCTGCTGCGGATCGCGGCCGGGCTGCTGCGGCCCAGCACCGGCGAGCTGGCCATCCGTACCTCGTCCGCCCGCCCGGCCGCGATGATCTTCCAGGACTACGGCATCTACGACTGGAAGAACGTCCTGGCCAACGTCCGGTTCGGCCTCGACATCCAGCGCGTCCCGCGCAAGGATGCCGACCGCCGCGCCCGCGACTGGCTGGCGCGCATCGGCCTCGCCGACTTCGCCGACGCCTACCCCGCAGCCCTCTCCGGCGGTATGCGCCAGCGCGTCGCCATCGCCCGCGCCCTCGCCGTGGAGCCCGAGATCCTGCTGATGGACGAGCCGTTCGCGGCCCTGGACGCACAGCTGCGCACCATCCTCCAGGACGAACTGCTCGAACTCACCCAGACCACCCGCACCACGGCCCTCTTCATCACCCACAGCCTCGAAGAGGCGATCGTCCTGGGCGACCGCGTCCTGGTGATGTCGGCGCGCCCCGGCCGGATCATCGCCGAGCGCCGGCCGCCGTTCCCCCGGCCCCGGACCGGCGACATGCGGTCGGCCCCCGAGTTCACCGAGCTGAAGTCCGAGCTGTGGGAGCTGCTGCGCGGCGAGGTACGCGGAGAGGCGGTCCCCGCATGAGCACCGCGGTCAAGGCACCGAAGGACGGGCTGCTGGTCAGACGGCCGGGCCCGCAGGAGCTGCACCCCGTACGCACGCACCGCAGGCGCCGCACTCTGGAACTGGCACTCGCCGTCGCCGTACCCGTCGTCCTGGTCCTGCTCTGGCAGCTGGCGGCCGACCGGTCCTGGATCGACGACCGGGTCTACCCGGCGCCCTCCACCATCCTCTCCGACGGCTGGGACCGCGCCGCTCAGGGCGCACTCTGGCCGGATGTGTGGGCCACCCTCAAGCGGGTGCTCGGCGGCTATGCGATCGGCACCGTGTCGGGATACGTCCTCGGCCTGCTGATGGGGTCGCTCGCGCTCGTACGGGCGGCCCTGGAACCACTGCTCGACGCGCTCTACGTGGTCCCGAAGCTCGCCCTGCTGCCGGTCTTCCTCAACATGTTCGGACTCGGCGAGGGCCCGCAGATCGCGCTGGTCGCCGCTACGGTCTTCTTCTTCGTCTGGATCTCCACGATGGCCGCGGTGCTCGCCGTCCCCGCAGGCCATCGCGATGCCGGGCAGGTATTCGGCGCGTCACCGTGGCAGATGTTCCGGCACGTCCTGCTGCCCGCCTCGCTGCCCGCGGTGCTCGTCGGGGCCCGGATCGCGGCGGGGGTGGCGGTGCTCGTCATCGTCGCGTCGGAGCAGATCGCGGCGTCCAACGGCCTCGGGCATCTGATCTTCGACTCCCGCGCGCTCTTCCAGAACGACGTGATGTTCGTCGGGATCGTCTGTGTGGCCGTCCTCGGGGTGCTCTTCTCCGAGCTGGTGCGGATCGCCGGACGGCTGCTCACTCCATGGGCCCCGCGCGACCGCGGCCGCAGCCAGTCCTGAGCCAGTCCTCAACACCGGTCCGTCCACCGACGGGACCCCCCGCAGCCCCCATGTCCGTACGTACGGAGGCTCCATGCGTATCAGCACGCTCTGCACGACCCTGCTCGCCGCCGGTTCCCTGCTCGCCGCCGCCGGGTGTGCGAAACACGACGACAGCGGCTCGGCACCCGCAGCGAAGCCCCGCCCGGTGAGAGCCGTCGCGGGCTGCGCCAAGGGGTGGACCGACCCGGCCGATCTCGCCCCCGGCCGGGCACCGGCCCGCTGCGTGAAGGGTGCGCCCGCCCCCCGGCCGCTGGCGAAGCAGCGCAAGCTGGTCGTGGCGACCGGCACGCTGGCAGCGGAGTACGTCGCACCGCTCGAAGTGGCCGTGGAGAAGGGCGAGTTCAAGAAGGAGGGACTGGACGTCCAGCTGAAGGTGCTGCCGACACCGGACGGGCTCCCGCTCCTCGCCAAGGGCGATATCGACGCGCAGTGGGCGGCGCCCGAGGCAGCCGTGATGAACGGCATCAGAGGCGGGTTCGACATCAAGTGGGTCGCCGGGAACTTCACCCCCGACCCGGCGTCCAAGAGCGGCCTGTGGGCCCGGCTCAAGAGCGGTGAGACCCCTTCGTCGGTGACCATGAAGGGCAGCAGGATGGGCACGATGATCGGCAAGGGGTCGGTCGTCACCTACGCGATGGAGAAGGCCCTCCAGAAGCACGGGGGCGGACTGAACTCGATCAGCTTCCAGCAGCTCGGCTCGGCGGACGTCCTGACAGCGCTGCAGAACGGCGGAGTCGACTCGGCCTGGCTGCTCGACCCCGTCTGGCGGAAGGTCGACGGGAACCCCAAGTACACCTTCCTGGGCGGCCAGCCGCAGGGCGAACCGCTCGGCGGGCTGCTCTTCGGCCCGAACCTGCTGGCCAAGGACCCGGACGCGGGCGTCGCCTTCCTGCGGGCGTACATCCGGACGGTGAACACGTATTTCGCCGGCGACTACAAGGCCGACAAGGGCTTCACGGCCTCGCTGGCCAAGCTGCTGAAGACCGACAAGTCGGTGCTGACCTCGACGCCGTCGCTCCGGATGGACTGGGAGATCCGCAAGGGGACGACGGACCGGCTGCAGAAGACGTACCGGGACGCCGGGGTCGAGCAGGGGGACCCGCTGCCCGAGGACAAGGTGGTGGACCGCTCGCTGTACTCGGAGGCGGTGGGCCACAAGTCCTGATACACGGGAGTCCTCATACACGGGGCCGGCACCCGAACATGCCGAAGGCCCGGACTCTTCCGAGTCCGGGCCTTCGGTCTTCAGTAGCGGGGACAGGATTTGAACCTGCGACCTCTGGGTTATGAGCCCAGCGAGCTACCGAGCTGCTCCACCCCGCGCCGTTGTGTTTGTAACTCTACGTGGGAACGGACGACCAGTGCAAATCCGTTCCCACGGGCAGGACGGCACCGGTCGCGCACCACCCCGCCGGAACGCGCACGCCCGGCCGCCGCGCACGCCCGGCCGCACTGTGGGACGCGCACGGCCGGCCGTGCTGTTACGCGGTGAGCTCCTGGCGCAGGGCCTCGCTGAGCCGCGCCGCACGCTCGGCGACCTCGGCGGGGCCGAGCTCCACGGCGCGGTTGCACCACTTCTGCCCCTCGCCCAGCTCACCCCGGCGGATGGCGAGCAGCGCGAGGCGCAGGGCGGCCCGGCCGTGCCCGGCGTTGGCGGCCCTGGCCCACCAGAGACCGGCCTCACGCTCGTTGCCCTCGCGGGCCAGCAGCAGCCCGAGGTTGAAGGCACCGTTGCGGCTGCCCGCCTCGGCGGCCTCGCGGTACCAGCCCGCCGCCGCCTCGACGTCGTTGCGGGAGGCGGCGAGCATGCCGACCCGGACCTGGGCACGGCGGTGCCCCTGCTCGGCGGCGCGCTCGTACCACTCCTCGCACTCGCTCTTCTCGGTGACGGGCTCGCCGAGCACAGGCGGGCCCGGCGGCGGCATCCTGGCGTCGAGCAGCGCACCGAGCCGGAAGGCCGCCTCGGTACTGCCGCCGCCCGCCGCGCAGCGCAGATGGCGCTCCGCGGTGTGCTCCTCGCCGTCCCTGAGCAGCGCTATGCCGACCTGGAGCGCGGCCTCGGTGTGCCCGGCGGCCGCCGCCCGCTCATACCAGACGAAGGCGCCGCGGTCGTCGTCCCGTCCCGCGTGCAGGATGCCCAGGTTGAAGGCGGCGTCGACGCTGCCCGCCTCGGCCGCCTTGGAGAACCACGGCTCGGCGCCGGCCGGGTCGCCGTTCTGCAGGAGCAGGACGGCGAGCGCGTTGGCCGCCTCACGGTGCCCGGCATAGGCGGCGCGGCGGTACCACTGCTCGGCCTGCGCCGTCCGCTCCTGCGCGGCGCAGAGCAGCGCCAGGTTGTACGCGCCGTTGACGTCGCCCGCGTCCATGGCGGCCCGGTACCAGCGCTCAGCGGTCTGCTTCTCGCCGCGGGCGGCGTGCAGCGCACCCAGCGCGTTGGCGGCGTTCCCGTCGCCGTCCTGGGCAGCGCGCAGCCACCAGACGGCGGCGCTCTCCTCGTCGCCCGCGTCGCGCAGCAGGAAGCCGAGCGCGCAGGCCGCGCGGGCCTCGCCGTCCTTTGCGGACGTCAGATACCAGCGGCCGGCCTCCTTGAGGTCGCCGCGCTTCTCCAGGATCACGCCGAGGTGCAGCGCGGCGCGCCGGTGACCGCGCGCGGCGGCCTGCCGGTACCAGCGCTCGGCCTCGGCCGCCGGAGCCTTGCCCGTGGCGGCCCGGTCCAGCGCGCGCGCCAGCCGGTACGCGGCCTCCCGGTGGCCCTGCTCGGCGGCGGCGCGCAGCCAGCGGTCCGCGCCGATGTCACCGCGGTGCTCCAGCAGGTCCGCCAGGGCGTACGCCCCCAGCGCGTGGCCCGACTCGGCGGACTGGCGCAGCCAGTACTCGGCGGCCGGCTCGTCGCCGCGTTCCCGGTGGTGCCTGCCCAGCGCGTGGGCCGCTGCGGCGGAGCCCGCGACAGCGGCGATGCGCCACCAGCCGGCCGCCTCGTCCGCGTAGCCGCGCTGGTGCAGCAGCACGCCCAGGTTGTTGGCCGCGGCCCGGTCCCCCTCCCCGGTGGCGGCGCGCAGCCAGCGCTCCGCGCCGTCGAGGTCCCCTCGGCGCAGCAGCAGCGCACCCAGTACGCTCATCGACGCGGTCTCACCGCTCTCGGCACCGCTCCGGTGCCGTGCCTCCGTCTCGGCGTCAGCCGTTTCCTCCACGTCGACGCCGTCGTGGCCGTCTTCGGCGTGCTTCTGCACAAACCGCCCTGTCTCCAACAGAGTTGCCCTGTCCCCCATAAGCACCATCGTCCCACTACGTGCAACTCGCGCACACCTGGTATATCGCAGTCGACTAGGTCACTACAGCGCTTTGTCGACTTCCCGTAGCGCGGTAAGTGAAACATGAACGAGTCCCAACTTCCCGTAGGCAACGCCTTCTTCACAGGAGTCGCACGTACGGGCAACCGGGCAGCCGCCTCGGACACGCATGAAGAAGGCCCGGATCTCTTTCGAGATCCGGGCCTTCGACTTCAGTAGCGGGGACAGGATTTGAACCTGCGACCTCTGGGTTATGAGCCCAGCGAGCTACCGAGCTGCTCCACCCCGCGCCGTTGTGTTGCAACCGTACCACGGCACGGAGGGCTGCTTTACCGGCCCGCGATCGGGCCTGATCAGGGCTTTTACCCCCCGATCAGGCCCGGGCCCGGACAGCGGTCAGCCGGTCTTGCCGCTCGGCTTGACCTTGGCCCCGGCGTCGGAGGCCCGCTGGAGGGCGTCCTGCAGGTCCTTCTGCGCCTTGCCGTAGGCGGTCCAGTCCTGCGGGTTCTTCGCCAGCGCGGCCTGACCGTCCTCGTACGCCTGCTGGGCGTCGGCGATGGCCTTCTTCACCGTGCCGTTCGCCGGCGGTCTCGTGGTGTTGCCGGTCGGCGGCGGGTTCGTCTCCTGACCTGTCACCCCGAAGACCTTGTCCAGCGCCTGGCCCAGGGTGTTCTCGAACGCCGTGGTGTCCCCGTCCGGTGAGTCGGCGTCCGCGAACGAGACGGCCACCTTCTTCAGCAGCGGATAGTGCGCGTTGTTGCCCTGGGCGTACACCGGCTCGACGTAGAGGAACCCGCCGTCCAGCGGCACCGTGAGCAGGTTCCCGTACTCGATGTCGGAGTCGGCGCCCTTCATGTCCCGGACGAACGTGCCGACATCCGACGAACCGTTGAGCTTGTTCTGCACCTGTTCGGGGCCCGGCACTTCGGAGTTGACTCTGAGGAGTCTGATCTTGCCGTAGTCAGGACTCGCGGCGTCCGCGTCCACCGCCATGAAGCCGCCCAGGTTGGGGCGCCCGCTGGGGGTGAACGTCGTGGTGAGCGAGAACTGCTGCTTGTCGCCCTTCTGGCCCGGCATCTTCAGCGACAGATAGTAGGGCGGTACGGCCCTGTTGTCCCTGGTGGTCGGGTCGTTGGGCACCTGCCAGGCGTCACTGCCGCTGTAGAACTGCTTGGGATCCGTGACGTGGTAGCGCGCCAGCAGCTCCCGCTGCACCTTGAACATGTCCTGCGGATAACGCAGATGCGCCTTCAGGTCGGCCGGGATGTCCGCCTTCGGCTCGACCGTGTTCGGGAACGCCTTCATCCAGGTCTTGAGAACCGGGTCCTTGGTGTCCCACTGGTACAGCTTCACCTGGCCGGTGTAGGCGTCGACCGTGGCCTTCACCGAGTTGCGGATGTAGTTGACCCGGTTCTGCTGGGCGACCACCGACCGCTGGTTGTCGGTCAGCGAGTCGGCCGTGCTGTCACCCAGCGTCGTACGCGAGGCGTACGGATATCCGTTGGTGGTGGTGTACGCGTCGACGACCCACTGGATTTTCCCGTCCACCACCGCCGGATAGGAGTCGCCGTCGATGGTCAGCCAGGGGGCGACCGCCTCGACGCGCTGCTTCGGCGTGCGGTTGTAGAGGATCTTCGAACCCTTGCCGATGGCTCCCGAGTAGAGCATCTGCGGCTCGTTGAAGGCCACCGCGTACGCGGCGCGGTTCAGCGGGTTGGAGATGTCCACCCCGCTCCTGCCCGTGTAACTGGTGTTCTTCTCACCGTTGTTCTCGTAGTCGAGTTCCTTCTGCGGGCCCCCGACGATCGAGTACTGGGTGGTCTTCTCGCCGTAGTAGATCCGCTGCTGGTAGGCGGGGAGAGAGCCCGAGGTCGGCAGGCCGGACTCGGTGAAGACCGGGGCTCCGTTGCTGTCCGTCGCCGTGCCCTTGGCCGTGATGGCGCCGTAGCCGTGCGTGTACGTGAAGTGGTCGTTGATCCAGTTGTGCTTCGGGATGCCCGCGATGTTCAGCTCACGCAGGCCGATCACCGTGTCCTGGCCGTTGTACCTGTCCACGTCAAGCGTCGCCGGGAAGCCGTAGTACTTCCGCTTCTGTTCCTGCTGCTGGAAGGTCGGCGAGACGACGTTCGGGTCGTTCAGCCGGTAGCTGGCCGCCGAGTTCGCGTCGTTGCGCTGCTTGGTCGTGTCCTTGGTGTTGCTCTTGCCCGAGTACTGGTCGACGTGGGTGTTGTCGATGTCGTACGCCTGGCGTGTGGCCTTGATGTTCTTCTTGATGTACGGCGCTTCGTTGGCCTGCTCGTTCGGCTGGACCGTGAACTTCTGCACGATCGCCGGGTAGAGCCCGCCGATCAGGATCGCCGAGAGCACCATCAGACCGAAGCCGATCACCGGCAGCTGCCAGGTGCGGCGCCAGAGCGTCGCGAAGAACAGCAGGGCGCAGATGACCGCGATGCAGAACAGGATCGTCTTCGCCGGGAGATAGGCGTTGGCGTCCACATACCGCAGGCCCGTCCAGTTGCCCGTGGCCTTGAAGTCGCTGGACTTGACCGCGAGTCCGTACCGGTCGAGCCAGTACGCCACGGCCTTGAACGCCACGAAGATGCCGAGCAGCACCGACAGATGGCCGGTGGCCGCCGATGTGGCGCGCGCGCCGGGGCTCGTGACGCGCAGCCCTCCGTACAGGTAGTGCACCAGTGCGGCGGCGATCAGCGAGAGCACCGCGGCGGCGAAGCCGAAGCCCAGCAGGAAGCGGTACCAGGGCAGATCGAAGGTGTAGAACGACACATCCAGCTTGAACTGGGGGTCCTTCTGACCGAACGGCACACCGTTGACGAACATCAGCCAGGTGCGCCACTGCCCGGAGGCGGAGGCACCCGCGATCAGCCCGACGACCGCCGTCACCCCGAGCAGCAGCCACTTCTTGTACGGGGCGATGCCCATCCGGTAGCGGTCGAGGTTCTGCTGCTCCAGCGACATCGCGCTCAGCGGCGGCCGGAGCCGGTGCGCCAGCCAGATGTTGAGGCCGACGGCGGCCCCCATCAGCACGCCGAAGACGAGGAAGAGCCCGATCTTCGTCCACAGGGTGGTGGTGAAGACGGATGAGTAGTGGACGGATCGGTACCAGAGCCAGTCGGTCCAGAACCCGGCGAACATGATGAACGCCATAGCCAGGACGATCAGTACGCCCAGGGTCATCAGCAGGGTCCGGGCGCGGCGGGACGGCCGTCCCACCCTGATCCGTGGCCCGGTCGGGCCTCCGCCGCGGTCCGGCATCTGGAAAGCCAACGTGCGCACCTCGAAGTTTGCGGTTGTGTGGAGCAGGCCCCGCGATCGTAGGGCCCACTCATGCAACTTACTGAGGCTTTACCCAGTTCCCGTTCCCGGGGTGGAAGAGGGCAGGATATTGCCCATGCCCAACCTTTCTTCGCCCTCAGGCCCTCCGATGGCCGCCAGTCCGCTCACCGTGGCCGTACTCGAAATCGACGAGTACGCGTCCGGTCTCGGCTGGGACCAGCCCGCCCGACTCTTCGCACTCGTGGACACCGCGAAGCTCCGTACCCAGGAACCGGGCCTGGCCGCCCAGCTCGGTCTCGACGACGGCGAGCCCGCCGCGTCGCTGACCCCCGTCGAGCAGGACGAGATCCCGGACACCACCCCGCTCGACGAGTTCCTCGCCACCATCGCCTGGCCCGACGCGGTGGCCGGCTGCGCGATGACGGTGGAGCGGCTGATGCTGCCGCCGTCGGCGGAGGCGTCCGTACCGGAGGGGATGGACGAGGCGCAGCTGACGGCCTGGGTGGCCCAGCACCCGGACCGGCAGGAGGTGCGGATGACCGTGGCGGTACTGCGGGACGGCACCCGGGAGTCGGCCCTGCGGCTGCGCGCGAAGGACTCGCCGAACGAGGTGCTCACAGGATCGGAGCTGGTCCCCGGCCTCGCCGAGGCGCTCTCGGTGACGTTCGAGGCCTGAGCGGCCGGACGGGGCGGCCGGGCCGCTCCGCCACGAGGCCATGCGACTGTGTGCGTACGCGCCTGTTCACGCGCGTACGCACACAGCCTGCGTGGCTACGTGGCTACTTGGCTACTTGGCAGAGCAGCTGGGCAGCCCGGCGGTGTCCCCGGCGCGGATCTTGTCCATCGCCTGCTTCGCGTCCTTCATCGCCTTCACCTTCACCAGGGTGAGGCCGGAGGGGGTGTCGGCTGCCGCGGCAGCGCAGTTGTCGCTGGGCGTCAGGAAGTACTGGGCGCCCGCCTGACGCGCGGCGACGAGCTTCATCTCGATGCCGCCGATCGGCCCGACCACGCCCTTGTCGTCGATGGTGCCCGTACCCGCGACGAACTTGCCGCCGGTCAGGTCGCCCGGCGTCAGCTTGTCGACGAGGCCGAGGGAGAACATCAGCCCGGCGCTGGGGCCGCCCACATCGGCGAGCTTGATGTCGATGTGGAACGGGAAGGTGTGGTCGGTGCCCGCCGTGATGCCGACGATGGCCCGGCCCGGGTCCGGAGCGGGGGCCTTCTCGGTGACGATGGACACGTTCTTCGTGCCCTTCGGCTCGGCGCCCGCCTTCTCCGCGGCCGCGGCGGTACTGGCCGGCACGACGGTGAAGACGACCGACTGGCCCGGCTTGTGCTGGGTGACCAGCTTCGCCACGTCACCGGGCTCGGTCACGGCCTTGCCGTCCACGGCCTTGATCACGTCGCCCGCGTGCAGCTTGCCCTGCGCGGGGCTGCCCTTGACCACCGTGGAGACCACGGTCCGGGACTTCACGGGGATACCCAGCTCGTCCAGGGCCGCGACCTTGGCGTTCTCCTGGGACTGGCTGAACTCCTCGGCGTTCTGCTGGGTCGACTGCTGCTCGGTCGTGCCTTGCGGGTACAGGGTGTCGTGCGGAACGACCAAGCTGTCGTGCGCGAGCCAGCCGTAGACCGCCTCGACCAGGTTCATCCGGTAGTCGGACCGCGTGACCCTGACCGTCACCATGTTGAGGTGGCCGCTCGTCGGGTACGTCTTGTGGCCGGAGATCTGCAGAACCGGCTGGCCGCCCGCCTTGCCGAGTGTGTTCACGGTCGGCCCCGGGCCCATCTCGGCGTACGGGACGGTGAGGAACACTCCACCGCACAGCAGCGCGATCAGCACAAGAGTGGACGTGAGCAGCGTCAGGGTGCGGCGTGGCATGGAACGACAGTACGGGACCAGTCTGTGACGCACCGCTCGGGGCCGGGGAGCGGATCCCGACCGGGCCGGACCAGGCCGCGCCACCAGGGAGGTCAGACGGTGTCGGACCCGGCGTCCGCCTTGTCCATCGCCTCTCGGAACCGGGCGTAACCGGCGAGTTCGGCGCCGTCACCGGCCTTGCGCTGCCGCGCGGCCCACTTGCCCCACAGGGCGGCTCCGACCGCAGCGAAGAGCGGAATCAGCAGCCAGGCGAGTGCACCCATACCGACCTCCGGACCCCCGTGAACAGTCGCGAATCGACTGATCAGCAGATTAGCCATCTGCCGATCCAACGCTCGCGGCAGGGGTCCGGTTACGCAAATCGATCACATGGCGGAAAGAGTCACCCGATAGTGGCGGCCCGGCCCCTGAACGGGGGCAGATGAACGGGGTCAGATGAACGGGGTCAGATGAACGGGGTCAGATGCCGACCCACTCCTCCGTGCCGTTCGAGAACGTCTGATGCTTCCAGATCGGCACTTCGTGCTTCAGATCGTCGATGAGCATCCGGCACGCCTCGAACGCCTCGCTGCGGTGCGCGCACGACACAGCGGCCACCACGGCGAGGTCGCCCACCCCGAGATCGCCCACCCGGTGGACCGCGGCCAGCGCCCGCACCGGGAACTTCTCGGCGACCCGCTCGGCGACCCGGCGCATCTCGTCCTCGGCGGAGGGGTGACAGGAGTAACCGAGGGCGTCGACATCGGTGCCGCCGTCGTGGTTGCGCACCGTGCCGACGAAGAGCGCCGTGCCGCCTGCCGCCTCGTCGCCCACGGCCTTGAACACCTCGTCGATGCTGAGCGGGGTGTCACGGATCGCCAGCAGCCGGATGGGGTCCTGAGCCGCGTGTTCGCCGGGGTGGTCGTCGGTGAGTGCCATGACGTCAATGGTGCCGTACGGGGCCGACAGCACGTAAGGGCGCTTTCGACCGGTAGCGGCGCGTGCCCATTGGAGCGTCCTACAGGTGGTGCCCGCGGGACGGCCTGCCTGCCGGCCCGGCCGCGGGCGGGGCGCGGGCACCGCACCGTCAGATACGGCCCCGCCGCGCCCGGCGTGCCCGGCGCACCAGCGCCGCCGTACCGAGCAGAGCGACCGTCGCGCCTGCCGCACCCGCGGCCGTCGCGTCCTTGCGGCCGAGCCTGCGGCCGGCGACGGTGTGCCGCCCGGCGACCTCCTCCAGAAGCTCCGCGAGGACCTCCTCGTTGGTCCACCGGGGCCGCCAGCCCGCGTCGTGCAGCCTGCCGACGCTGACCACCCAGGGGTGCATCGTGTACGCCAGGTCACCGGCGGGCGACGGGGTGAGACCGATCCGGTGCAGCCGGGCGGCGGCGCCGAGGGCGACGGCGGACGGCAGTTCCATCCGGCGGATACCGCTGAGCTCCTCGACCTCGTCCTGCTCTAGCCAGCCGTCGCAGCCGACCGCGAACTCCCCGTCGACCTTTTCGAGCGCGGCGTACTCCAGCGCGCTGACCAGGTCGTCCACATGGCAGAACTGCCAGGTGGGGCGCGTTCCCGCGACCACGAGGAGACGTGGGGACTCGAAGTAGCGGGTCAGCGCGGTGTCCGTACCGCCCACCAGGACCGCGGGCCTGACCACGGTGACGTTCAGACCCGGGTGCGCACGCGGCGCGCGGCGGCCGAGCCGCTCGATCTCCAGCAGGTCACCGACGCCGGTGGCCTCGGCGGTCGCCCGCAGCTCGGCGTCCTCGGAGAGCGGGATGTCGTTGTCCGGCAGCGCGCCGTAGACCATCGCCGACGTGCAGAGCACCACGCGGTGGACACCGGCGGCAGCGGCGGCCGTCAGGACCGTCTGGGTGCCGCGGACGTTGTAGGCGGACCGGGCGGCCGCGTCGGTCTCCAGATCGAGGTCCAGCGCGAGGTGCACCACGACGTCTGCGCCACGCAGCTTCTCGGCGATCGCCGGGTCGCGGACGTCGAGGATGTGCCAGTGGGCCTCGGCCACGTCGCCGCGCCGCTCGTCCATGGCCACGACCCGCTTGACCTCGTCGGACTCGGCCAGCCGCCGGGTCAGCAGGGCACCGATACCGGAGGCGGCTCCGGTGACCGCGATGACGGGTCCTCGGGAGGGCTTGGTTGAGAGGTTTCGCGCTGCGCGAACCTGCGGATCTGGGGAACTCACCGGGCGTCTCCAGCGGTTGTCTTCAGTACGTACGCGAACTGACACGTACGGACCAGGTGGCGTCCATCCTGCCGCAGCCCATGCGTCAGCCAAGCACTGAGCCCTCATCGGGCACCGGTGTCTGTGGACAGCCGCCCGGTCGGACCCGGCTTGACCGGGCGGTCACCCTCTACCCTGGGTGGTGTTGTCGGGCAATCGCTGTCGGCCAGTCGGCCGACGGCCCTACGAGCCGAGGAAACCCGTGAGTGACACTCCATTCGGATTCGGCCTTCCGCCGGAGGAGCCGGAGGACGGCGACGAGGGCAAGAGCAAGGGCAGCCAGGGCGGCGGAAGCTCCCCGCAGAATCCACTCGGGTTCGGTCCCGGCAGCGGCGGTGACAATCCGTTCGCGGCGATGTTCGGTTCGATGAACCCGAACGACCTCGGCGCGGCCTTCCAGCAGCTCGGCCAGATGCTGAGCTACGAGGGCGGCCCGGTCAACTGGGACATGGCCAAGGACATCGCACGGCAGACGGTCGCCCAGGGCACGTCCGACGGCACCAAGGACACCAGTGTGGGCCCGGCCGAGCGGTCGGCGGTCGAGGAGGCCGTACGCCTGGCCGATCTGTGGCTGGACGGCGTGACCTCGCTGCCCTCCGGGGCCGGTACGGCCGTCGCGTGGAGCCGCGCCGAGTGGGTCGAGGCGACGCTGCCGGTGTGGAAGGAACTCGTCGACCCGGTCGCGGAGCGTGTCGGCGCGGCCATGGGCGGTGTGCTGCCCGAGGAGATGCAGGCCATGGCGGGCCCGCTGCTCGGGATGATGCGGTCCATGGGCGGAGCCATGTTCGGCCAGCAGATCGGGCAGGCCGTCGGTGTCCTCGCGGGTGAGGTGGTCGGCTCCACCGACATCGGTCTGCCGCTCGGCCCGGCCGGCAAGGCGGCGCTGCTCCCGCTGAACATCGAGGCCTTCGGCAAGGACCTGGGCATCGACAAGAACGAGGTGCGGCTCTATCTGGCGCTGCGCGAGGCCGCCCATCAGCGGCTCTTCGCGCACGTGCCGTGGCTGCGCTCGCATCTGTTCGGCGCGGTGGAGGGGTACGCCCGCGGCATCAAGGTCGACACCTCGAAGCTGGAGGACGTCGTCGGCCAGCTCGACCCCTCGCACCCCGAGCAGTTGCAGGAAGCCCTTCAGCAGGGCATGTTCCAACCGGAGGACACCCCGGAGCAGAAGGCCGCGCTGGCCCGCCTCGAGACGGCGCTCGCGCTGGTCGAGGGCTGGGTGGACGCCGTGGTCCACGAGGCCGCGAAGTCCCGTCTGACCTCGGCGGACGCGCTGCGCGAGACGCTGCGCAGGCGCCGCGCGTCCGGTGGTCCGGCCGAGCAGACCTTCGCCACACTGATCGGCCTTGAGCTCCGTCCGCGCCGGCTGCGGGACGCCTCGCGGCTGTGGGCCTCGCTCACGGACGCACGGGGTGTCGACGGCCGCGACGGCCTGTGGGAGCACCCGGACATGCTGCCGACCGCTTCCGACCTGGACGACCCGGACGGTTTCGTCCACCACGAGCACCTGGACTTCTCCGAGCTGGACAAGATGCTCGGCGAGGCCGCAGGCGGCACAGCCGGTACCGGCAAGACCGATCTGACCAAGGACGGCGGCGACACGGACGCCGGACCGGAGAACAGCACCGGCGAGAAGCCCGGCACCAAGGACGACAACGACGAGAAGAAGGACGACTCCGGCCAGTGACTCACCAGGGCACCCTGCAGGACGACGCGGTCCGCGTACTGAAGGGTCACCAGGGCCAGGACGAGCTGCGCCAGAGCTATCTGGAACATTTGTCGGCCCACCCGGACGGGATGTGGAAGGCCTGCGGGTCCGGGCATCTCACCGCGAGCGCTCTGGTCCTGGCCCCGGAGCGCGGGCAGGTGCTGCTCACCCTGCACCGGAAGCTGCGGATGTGGCTTCAGATGGGTGGGCACTGCGAGCCGGGCGACTCGACGGTGGCGGGAGCCGCCCTGCGCGAGGCGACCGAGGAGTCCGGCATCGAGGGACTGACGCTGCTGCCCGGCGGCCCGCTGCGGCTGGACCGGCACCCGATTCCGCCGCCCTGCACCCAGCACTTCGATGTGCAGTACGCGGCCCTGGTCCCGCCGGGAGCGGTGGAACTGATCAGCGACGAGTCGCTGGACCTGCGGTGGTTCGCCTACGACGAGGTCGCGGCAGTCGCCGACCTGTCGGTCCGGCAGCTGGTGGACGCCGCTCGCACGGCACTCGGAAAAACGACGTTCTGAGCAGCGGCGGTCTGAGCAGGGACGAGCTGCACTACGACGTTCTGAACCGCGCCGGCAGCCACTGACGGATGAGGGGCGGTCTCCGAGGAGACCGCCCCCGTCCGGTTCTTCGCGTCCTCGCGTTCTCCGCGTCCTCGCGTCCTCGCGTTCTTCGCGTCCTCCGCGGTGCTCAGTTCCAGACGTTGCCCTGGTTCTGGCCGTGCGCGCCCTGCTGCCCCATGCCGAACTGCGCCAGCACCCCGTCCCCGATGTTCGCGTGCTGCGGCGGCATCACCTCGCTGGGCTGGACGAGCGCGAAGCCCTGGCCCAGGAAGCTGAGCTCCCAGCCCTCACCGGTGCTGCCGCGCCGCCGCCGTACCCCCGACGAGTGCGTCTGCGCCTGCATCTGCACCCGCAGACCGGACGACCAGGCGACCACCGCGTCCGCATCGGCGTTGATGTACTTGTCCGGCGTGACCTGCATCATCAGCGGCTGCCCGGAGGTCATCAGCGCGACCCTGCCCCGGCCGGTGATGTTGAGCTGGTACTTGCCCGATCCCGAGATGCCGTACTGGCTGTCGACCGCGACGACCGTGTGGTTCAGGCTGGAGTCCATCGCGAGGACATAGGCGCTGTCCACCGTCAGCCCGTCCTGGTCGACGTCGACCAGATGCACGTGCTGCGCCAGGTTGGCGAAGTAGACCGTGCCCTGCCCGTGGCAGCGCATCAGGTCGAGCCCCTCGCCCGTGTACGCCCGCGCGCGCTGCTGCTGGTTCGACTGGTACTCACCGTCGAATTCGATCAACCCCTGGTACGCGACCATGGCGCCCTTGCGGGCGAGTACGTCGTCGTGCCCGGTCAGCGCGACCCGCAGCAACTGCGGGTTCTGCACCGTGTACCGGTCCTGGGTCTGCTGTTCCGTATAGCTGAAAAGCGGGCTCTGCATGGTGTTCTGGCTCCCCTCAGTTCCGGATCCGCAGACGGTCGGTGCTGTCCTCGCTGGGCTGTACGACGACGATGCCCTGCCCGGAGAAAGCCATCTGGTACGCCTCCCCGCTGCCCCGCCCGATCAGCGAACCGGCCTTGAAGCTGCGCTTGCCCTTCACCTTGAGATTCGGCGACCAGGCGACCAGGGCGTCCGGGTCGACGTACGTCTCGTCCTCGCCCCTTCCGCAGTCGACGACGATCGGGGTGCCGCGCGAGGTGATGGCGACCCAGCCGCTGCCGGACACCTGGATGTTCCACAGGCCCTGGCCGGCGAACTTCGCCATGCCCTTGACCCGCTCCACACCCCAGGTGAGGCTCGCGTCGAAGGCGAGCAGATTGCTGCCGTTGACCGACAGCGCGTCGTTGTCGAGGTTGATGATGACGACATCCGCGCCGTAGTCGGCGAGGTAGAGCAGGCCGTCGCCCGAGCACTTCATGAGCGGAGCGCCCTCGCCGGTGATCCAGTCGCGGGCGATCTGGCGGACGGCAGGCGGATTCGGCTCGTACTGTACGAAGCCCTCGTACGCGACCATCGATCCGGTCCGTGCGAGCAGGTCCTGGCCTGTCTGCATGGCGACCTTCAGCATCTTGCTGCCGTGGTTCTCCATGCGGGCCGTGACGGGGGTCGGGGCGTAGCCCGCGAGCTGCTGGTTCATGACGGGCTCCCTCAGACCTCGTACGGCTGGACGATGATGAAGTTCCCGGGGGCGCCCCGGAACTGGAGGTTCACGCTCTCGCCGCTGTCGCCCGCGTAGGCGTTCTGCCGCAGCCGCACCTGGCTGGAGACGATCACCTGCGAGGCGGACGACCAGGCGACGACCGCGTTGCAGTCGGCGAAGGTGGTCGGGGTGACCGGCAGGACCACCGGCACACCGTGTGTCTTGACGATCACCGTGCCGGTGCCCTGGAACTGCATGGTGAACAGCGCCCCGCCGGGAATGCCGTGGCCCTCGATCCTGCGGACCTCGTACTGCAGGGTCTCGTCGAAGGCGAGCACGTTCTCCGCGGAGACGCAGATGCCGTCGCCCTGGAGCTCGATGGGGTGCAGATGGGTGCTGTTCTCAGCGAAGAAGACCTGACCGCGGCCGGTGCAGCGCATCAGCTGCATCTCCTGGCCGGTGGCATGGCCCACGATCCGCCCGGCGAAGCCGGCTCCCTTGTAGCTGAAGTCGACCTTGCCCTGGTACATCACCATGCTGCCCTGCCGGGCGAGGACGGGGGTGTCACTGACGGTCAGATCGGCCCGCATCAGGTACTTGTTCTGCGGGGTCCAGCGCTGACCCGTGTCCGTTTCGCGGTACTTCTCGAAGGCGGCCTGCAGCCCGGGGCCCGCGAGGGTCGGCTGATGCTGCCCGTAGGGGGCGAGCTGTCCGTACGGGGCGGGCTGCCCGGGGGGCGGCTGCTGGCCGTAGGCCTGCGGCTGGCCCGGGGGGCCTCCGTACGGGGCCGGGGCGCCCGGCGGCTGGGCCTGGCCCGGGAACTGGCCGAACTGCGGCGGCTGTTGCTGCTGCGGAAGCTGGGGCGGCTGCGCGTACGGAGCAGGGGCGGGCGGCGGGGCGGCCCCTTGCAGGTGCATCGGCGCGGCCATGGTGGGCGCCGAGTGGATCGGCGGCGGGGCCGGGGCAGGCAGTGGAGGCGGTGTCGGCAGCGGAGGCGGGGTCGCCGCTCCCCCGGACGAGGGTGCGGGCTGGGGTGTCTGAGCCGGCGGGGCCTGGGGCGGAGCGGCCGGTGCGCCGAAGGAGGGGGCCGGGTCGGGAGCGGCGGCGGGCGGAGCGAAAGCGGGCGCGGCGAAAGCGGGTGGGGCGGCGGCCTGTTGCGGTGCGGCGGGCTCCTCTTCGGCGACCTCACCGCCGAAGTTCCGCAGCAGCGCGTCGAGTCCGCCGTCGAAGCCCTGGCCGACGGCGGCGAACCGCCAGACATCCTTCAGATAGAAGTCGCCCAGCATGACGGCGCGCTCGGTGGTGAACTCGGAGCCGGTGAAGGCGTATCTGACGACCTCCTCGCCACCGGCGACGATACGGATGTACCCGGGCCCGATCTGCGACATCTGGCCTGCGCCGTCGAGCGTCGCGGTGAACGAGAGCTTCTGGACGCTCGCGGGGATGCGGTCGAGCGTGACCCGGAAGGACTCGGTGTCACCGGCCTGTGCGCCGAGGAGCTGGATCGACTCCTCCGGGGACTTCGGCTGGTTGAAGAAGATGAAGTACCGGTCGTCCGAGAGCTGTTCGTCGGCGTCGAGTCCGAAACAGCTGATGTCGAAGGTCAGTCCGGCGCCCGCGATCTGCACACCCACATACAGATCCGTGCCCGCTGTCAGGTCACTGACCTTGGCCTTGTGGCCGCGTTGGAATTGCCTGGCCATACGTAACGACCGTCCCCCATCCCGAATATGATTCCGTCGCGCCAGGCTAACGGCTGGGACCGACATCCGGCCAAGCCGGGACGGACCCGGTACGCAGCCGGTACAGAGTCGCCGGGGCAGCCGGTACGAAGCCGCCCTGGTCACTCGTGGATGGCGGCGGGCGTCACCCCGGGGTCACGGGCGCCGGGGCGAGCGGCGCTGTCACTCCCCGCGGGCGGCGGGCAGATGCGGCAGCCGCTCGGCGGCCACCACCCCTTCGAGATAGCCCCGGGCCCGCTCGGTTCGCGGATACGCATCCAGAAGCCGCCAGAAACTGGGCCCGTGCCCGGGCACCAGAAGATGGGCCAGCTCGTGGAGCAGCACATAGTCGACGACGTACTCCGGCATGCCCTGGAGCCGGTGCGAGAGCCGGATACTGCCTTCCGCCGGGGTGCAGGAGCCCCACCGGGTGTTCTGGTTGGTCACCCAGCGCACGGAATCGGGGCGGGCCCGGCCCGCGAAGTACTGCTCGGACAGCCGCGCCGCGCGGTCGGCGAGCTCGGTGTCACCGAGGACGCGCTTGCTCTCCTGAGCCGCGAGTTTGTCGAGCATCACGGTGACCCAGCGCCGTTCCTCGGCGTCCGACATCCGGGCGGGGATGAGCACGATGGTGCGGTCGCCCTCCCGGTACGCGGAGACCGTTCTGTTGCGCCGGGAACTCCTGCGGACCTCCACCGGGCTCGTCGCCGGGCCGCGGGGCGGCTGGCTCTTCGCGCTGCGCGGTGGATTTCCGGCGGTGTGCAGAGGGTCGACGGGCACGCCTCGACGTTACCCGCTGTCAGTGGCGGAAGTCCCGTGCCCTTGGCGGTTGAACCTTGATCCATTCCACAGAGTGCAGCATTCGAATGATCAGCCCACCGGCCCTGTGGATAACTTTCCGCACCGTCCGCGACCTGAGGGCATTCTGACAACAGAGCCGCTGGGGCAGCCCGGCGGACCGTGAACGGGCACAGGCACAGGCACAGGCACGGAAAAGGAAACGGGGGGCGTGCGATGCATCCGATGGTGAAGCCCGCGCTGCGGCGCGCATGGCGGGACCGGCAGGCCGTGCAGTTCGGGGTGACTCCCGCACAGGCGGTGGTGCTCGGCCCGGTGGACCCGGCGACCGGCTGCCTCCTCGGGCTGCTGGACGGCACTCGCGGGATGGAGCTGCTGCGGGAGGAGGCACGGGCGATGCGGTTGCCGGACGGCCAGGCGGACGAGCTGGTGGCCCGGCTGGCGAAGGCGGGGCTGATCGACGATGCGACAGCCGGGGGCGCGGCGGTCGATGCGTTACGGAAACGGCCCGGCACCCTGGACCGGCTCCGCCCCGATCTGGCATCACTCTCGCTGGTCCATCCGGAACCGGGCGGCGGTACGGCCCGCCTCGCGGCCCGGCGGGCCATACAGGTCCAGGTGCGGGGTGCGGGCCGGGTCGGGGCCACTGTGGCGGGGCTGCTCTCGGCCTCCGGGGTGGGGCGGGTCGAGGTGCTGGACGGCGGCTCGGTCACCCCGGGGGACGTGGCACCGGGCGGCCTTCCGGCCGAGGCCGTCGGGGAGCGGCGGGACTCGGCGGCGCGTCAGCTGGTCCGGCGTGTCGCGCCCGGGCCGCCACCACGGGCCTCGGCCGCCGCACCGGGCGGCGACGGCGGACCGGGGCTGTCCCTGATCGTCGTCGCACCACGTGACGGACTCGATGCCTACGTGCCCGACCCGGCACTCTCCGCGGAGTGGATCACATCGGGCACGCCTCACCTCTATGCGGGTGTGCTCGAAGGGACGGGAGTGGTGGGGCCGCTCGTCCTGCCGGGAGGCACAGCGTGCTCGGGCTGCCTGGCGCTGCGGCGGGGCGAGCGTGATCCGGGCTGGCCACGGATGGTCGCGCAGTGGCGCTCGGGCAGGCGCGGCTCCGTGCCTGCGTGCGATCTCGGCCTGGCCACAGCGGTGGCAGGGCTGGCAGCAGCGCACGTACTGGCGTTTCTCGACGGCGAGCTGCCGGCGTCGACCGGATCGCGGTGGGAGGCGTCCCTGCCCCTGCTCGACTGGCGATCGGCCCGTATCGCACCCCATCCCGACTGCCGTTGTGGTGCGGGTGGGCAGACTGAAGGGGAGCGCGCCTCGGCGGCCGGGGCTCCGCACGACACAATGGCCGGGTAACCGCC
Source organism: Streptomyces sp. NBC_00466 (assembly GCF_041433995.1). Classification (NCBI taxonomy): domain Bacteria; kingdom Bacillati; phylum Actinomycetota; class Actinomycetes; order Kitasatosporales; family Streptomycetaceae; genus Streptomyces; species Streptomyces sp. NBC_00466. Next base: position 1,733,887 of record NZ_CP107896.1, read on the forward strand.
GTACGCTCCACGGCAGTCTGGGATTTGGAGGGGCGCATGTCTGATCTTCCCCGGAAAGCGGTCACACGTACCGCCAAGCTGGCGGCACTCCCACTCGGTTTCGCCGGCCGCGCCACCTGGGGCCTGGGCAAGCGCATCGGCGGCAGATCCGCGGAGATCGTGGCACGCGAGGTGCAGCAGCGCACGGCCGAGCAGCTCTTCAAGGTCCTGGGCGAGCTGAAGGGCGGGGCCATGAAAATGGGCCAGGCCCTGTCGGTCTTCGAGTCGGCCCTGCCCGAGGAGGTGGCGGGGCCCTACCGGGCGGCGCTGACCAAGCTCCAGGAATCCGCCCCTCCCATGCCGGTGCAGACGGTGCATGGCGTGCTGGAGGCTCAGCTGGGCACGGAATGGCGCGAACTGTTCGTCGAATTCGACGACAAGCCATCCGCTGCCGCGTCCATCGGCCAGGTGCACCGCGCGGTGTGGCACGACGGGCGCCGGGTGGCGGTCAAGGTGCAGTATCCGGGGGCCGGTGAGGCCCTGCTGTCGGATCTCACCCAGCTGAGCCGCTTCGCCCGGCTGCTCGGGCCGCTGATCCCCGGCATGGACATCAAGCCGCTCATCGCCGAGCTGCGCGACCGGGTGTCGGAGGAGCTGGACTACGAGCTGGAGGCGGAGGCGCAGCGGGAGCACGCGGAGGAGTTCGCCGGGGATCCGGACGTGGTGGTGCCCGATGTGGTCCACCAGAGCGACCAGGTGCTGGTGACCGAGTGGATCGACGGAATCCCGCTGGCCGACGTGATCTCGGACGGCACGGACGAACAGCGGGACCGGGCCGGGCAGCTGCTCGCGCGGTTCCTCTTCTCGGGCCCGGCCCGCACGGGACTGCTGCACGCCGACCCGCATCCCGGCAACTTCCGACTGCTGCCCGCCGAGGAGGCCGGAGCCGCTGGGAACGGAGCCGCTGGGGACGGGGGCACGGAGGACGCGGTCCAGGAGGACGGTGACGGGACCGCTGAGGACGGGGGTACCGCAGAGGGGGACGCGGCGCGGTGGCGGTTGGGGGTGCTCGACTTCGGGACCGTGGACCGGTTGCCGGGCGGGCTTCCCGCCACGATCGGGCACGCCCTGCGGATGACCATCGAGGGCGAGGCCTCCGCCGTCTACGAGATGCTGTGCGAGGAGGGGTTCGTCAAGGAGTCCATCGATCTCGATCCGGAGGCGGTGCTGGAGTATCTGGTACCGATCATCGAGCCGGTGCAGGCCGACGAATTCACGTTCAGCCGGGGGTGGATGCGGGCGCAGGCGGCCAGGATCGCCGATCCCCGCTCCCCCGCCCACCAGTTGGGCAAGCAGCTCAATCTGCCGCCGTCCTATCTGCTGATCCACCGGGTGACACTGAGCACCATCGGGGTGCTCTGCCAGCTGGGTGCGACCGTGCGGCTCCGGGACGAACTCGAAGCCTGGCTGCCGGGGTTCCTACCGGAGACCACGGAAGCCGAGTTCCCGGATCAGGTCGCAGGGCAACTCCCGGAACAGGCCACGGACGCAGTCCCTGAGGAGGAACTGCCTCCCGCCCAGGCGCATGCCTGACCGGACCGGTATCGGCGACTCCCGGACCTGCCCGGGGCCGGACCGGACATACCTGTGGCCCGACCGGACATACCTGGGGGCCGGTCGCGCCGACCGGCCCCCGATGTTCCTTCTTCGCCGCTGTACGACGGCTGTTGCTGCGTGGCGCCTGCTACTGCATGACACCTGCTACTGCATGACACCTGGTACTGCGTGGCGCCTGTTACTGCATTACGCCTGATTACTGCATGACGGCCATGGCCAGCGCACGCCGGGCGCGCAACGACACGCGCTCGGCGCGGCGTTGCATACGGCGGGCGGTCATCAGGCGCAGGGCCTGACGCTCGACGTCGGCCTCCCTGCGGCGCTCGTGCATATGAGCACGAGCCATGGCTTCTGGGATGAGTTGCATCTCACGGGTCCTGTTCTGACGCGACGCGGTCGCGCCGATGGTGGTGACGACTGGTGTGGCGGAGCCGGACGGCTCGCTGGTGGAAGTGGTCATCGGGTCCTGCTTCTGGGGATCGAGCTTGTGGGGGCGGTCAATCGTTCCGGGGCCGGTGAGTTTCATGCCGCGACCGGGTTCTTGCGCGGACGGCCACGCGGCCTCTTGCGAGCGACGACGACGCCCTGGACGAAGAGCTCGCCACCCCAGACACCCCACGGCTCGCGGCGCTCCTTGGCGCCGGCGAGGCAGGCCTCGACGAGCGGGCAGGTACGGCAGAGCGATTTGGCGTACTCGACGTCGGCCGGGGTCTCGGCGAAGAAGACCTCCGGGTCGTAGGCACGGCAGGGAACGGGCACATCGAGGTTCTCGATGGCGTCGTCGAGAACGGTCAGCGCGGTGAGCGGGAACACGGTGGGATCCTCCGGGGCAACAGGGGGCGAGAGCGTCTGTGAGGGCGGTACGGACGGGGCGTGCGCTTCGATTTGCACGGTGGTTTCATTCCTCGTCTGGTCGTTCCGGTCTGTTTGACCGAAGGTCGTCTGGTGGCCCAGTACAAACAAAAGGGCCGCGGATCCCGGGTGGGGTTCCGCGGCCCTGAAGGCGCCTGCCTGATGCTGAATCAGACTGGATCACTCCAGGGTTCGAGCCCACGGAAGGCCCACATCGTGTGATGCTGCGTTGCCTGCGTCCCGAACTCGGCACCGGCTGCCGCAAACGCATAGGACGGCATCCCCGCGATTGCTACTGCTGCTTCCGGTGCCTGGGTCGGTCGCTCATTACGGTCCCGAATGGGAAGGCTCGCCAGGGAAACAGGGCTGACGGCAGAGACGCCGGACAGACCGGTTCCACGGAGAGAAGAGCCGAGCAGGCAGGTGACGACGACCGAGCGGTCGGTCATTTTGGTCTTCGTGATGGTTGCCACTGGTCTCGCCTCCTCTCGGCGTCTCGGGGAGCTGGGCCCGGGGGCCTCGTCCCATTCGTATGTAGGTCAGGTACAGCTGTAGTGAAGTACAGCACGGAACCAGGGCTTCAGAGAAGTCGCTGTTCCCGTGGTTAAGAACCTAAGGGGGTTCCCGGGGCGTGCGCAAACTATTTTTTCAACGAGTTTCGGTCAGTCTTCCCCGTCGTCGCCCGCAAGCTCCTGGCCTGCACAGATCTTCAGCACATCGGCCCCGAACCGCGCGATCTTCCGGGCCGGGACGCCGGCGATCCGGGTCAGCTCGGTCTCGCTGGACGGCACGGCCTCCGCGATGGCCATCAGGGTCTTGTCGGTGAACACGCAGAACGCGGGCTGTCCCGTCTCCACCGCCTGGACCGAGCGCCACTCGTGCAGCCGCTCGTACAGCGCCTCGTCCATGTCGGAGGGGCAGTCCTCGCACCGCATCAGCTTCATCTCGCCGCCGTCGGTCAGGCTCTTGCCGCAGACCCGGCACCGCACCGGCCCGCGGTGCTTGCGGCGGACCGCCGCGCCCCGCTCGATCCCGCCCGCGCCACCGGCGCCGCCGCGCAGTCCGGCGGCGGGACCGCCCGCCGAGCCCGGTCGCAGCCCGCTGAGGAAGCGGCTGGGGCGGCGGGAGGCCCTGCCACCGGGCGACCTGGACAGCGCCCAGGAGAGCGTGAGGTGCAGCCGGGCCCTGGTGACGCCCACATAGAGCAGCCGGCGCTCCTCCTCGACCTGCTCATCGGTCTTGGCATAGGTGATCGGCATCATGCCCTCGGTCAGCCCGACCAGGAACACCGCGTCCCACTCCAGGCCCTTCGCCGAGTGCAGCGAGGCCAGGGTGACGCCCTGGATGGTCGGGGCGTGCTGCGCGGCCGCCCGCTCGTCCAGCTCGGCCACGAGGTCCGAGAGGGTCGCTCCCTCCCTGGCCCTGGCAAAGTCCTCGGCCAGACGCACCAGCGCGGCCAGCGACTCCCAGCGGTCCCGGACCGCCCCGGACCCGGCCGGGGCCTCCGCCCGCCACCCCTTGGTGCCGAGCACCGCCCGCACCTGGGACGGCAGATCCACCGCGTCGTCGAGCAGCGGGTCATTTCCGCCGGCCCGGGCGGCTCCGCGGAGCGCGACGCCGGCCTCCCGCACCTCGGGCCGTTCGAAGAACCGCTCGGCTCCGCGCAGCTGGTAGGGCACCCCCGCGTCGGCCAGCGCCTGTTCGTAGACCTCGGACTGGGCGTTGATCCGGTACAGCACGGCGATCTCGGACGCGGGGACGCCCGCGGCGATCAGGTCCCGGATCCGGCGCGCGGTGCCCTCGGCCTCGGTGGGTTCGTCCCTGTACTCCTTGTAGACGGGCTCGGGCCCCGGGGAGCGCTGCGAGATCAGCTCCAGGCGGTGCTCGGCGGCGCGGCCGCGCGCCTGGGCCAGCAGCCCGTTGGCCAGGTGGACGACCTGCGGTGTCGAGCGGTAGTCCCGGACCAGCTTCACCACTGTGGCCTGCGGATGGCGGACCCGGAAGTTGAGCAGGTGGTCGGGGGTGGCCCCGGTGAAGGAGTAGATCGTCTGGCTGGCGTCGCCCACGACGCACAGATCCTCCCGGTCGCCCACCCACAGTTCGAGAAGCCGCTGCTGCAGGGGGCTGACGTCCTGGTACTCGTCGACCACGAAGTGCTGGTACTGGCTGCGGATCCGGTCGGCGATGTCGTGCCGGTCCTGGAGGATGCCGACGGTCAGCAGCAGCACGTCCTCGAAGTCGATCACTCCGCGGTCGCGCTTGAGCTGCTCGTACATCGCGTAGATCTGGGAGATCTCGGCCGGGCCCCGGGGCGCCTCGCGGGCCGACTTCGCGATGGCCGCCGGATAGTCGGCGGGCACGGTCTGGGTGACCTTGGACCACTCGATCTCGCCCGTCACGTCCCGCAGCTCGTTGCGGTCGAGCCGGACACCGCAGCGTGCCGCGGCCTCGGCGACCAGCTGGACCTTGCGCTCGACGAGTCGGGGCACCTCGCCGCCGACCGCCTTGGGCCAGAAGAACTGGAGCTGGCGCAGCGCCGCCGAGTGGAACGTGCGCGCCTGGACACCGCCCGCACCGAGCTGGCGCAGCCGCCCGCGCATCTCGCCGGCCGCGCGGTTGGTGAAGGTGACGGCGAGCACCGTGGAGGGCTGCAGGATCCCGGCGCGCACCCCGTAGGCGATGCGGTGCGTGATCGCGCGCGTCTTGCCCGTACCGGCTCCGGCCAGCACACACACCGGACCGTGCAGGGCCGTCGCGACCTCGCGCTGCTCGGGGTCGAGACCTTCGAGCACCGCGTCGGCGGAGTCCGGAACCTGCGGGAAGAGAGAGGCGTGCGTTGCTGCTGTCACCCCGCCATGCTGCCAGGTCCCATGAGACCGGCGGGTCCGTTGTCCACAGGGGACCGGTCGCAGTCGTACTAATGCGGAACGGCGGGAACGGCGGGAATGGTGGACGGGTCACTTACGTTCTACGCCATGTGACTTCCCGGGGCCGACCCCCGGGAATCCTTATATATCGGACGAAGCGGCACATATGGCTGCGGGCGAAGCAGTAGTAGAGGAGTGCGAGAGACATGCCGGGCACTGTGACGATGTACAGCACCACGTGGTGCGGCTACTGCCGTCGGCTGAAGGGCCAGATGGACCGCGAGGGCATCGCGTACACCGAGGTGAACATCGAGCACGACGCCGACTCCGCGGCCTTCGTGGAGAAGGCGAACGGTGGCAACCAGACCGTTCCCACCGTCCTCTTCCCCGACGGTTCGACGCTGACCAACCCCTCGCTGGCCCAGGTGAAGCAGAAGCTCGCCTAGGTCTGTCCGGTGCTGGGTTGCCTGTACTGGAGGTTGCCGGTACTGAAGGCTGCCGGTTCTAGGTCGCCGGGCTCCCGCACACGCCCGGCAACAGGTCCGTGCCCGCCAGCCTGAGGCGTTCCTGTTCGAGCTGTGTCAGCAGTCTGTTCTCGGTGGCGCTGTCGGGTGTGCTGAGGAATTTCAGCACCGCGTGCTGAAAGGCGTCGCGCAGGGTGGGCGGCATCGCGTCCGAGGCGTCGAAGCACAGCTTGTGCGTCGGCGCCTCGCTCGTTCCACCGGTGAGGAGCGTCGCCGCCTTGCGGCCGAGCAGGTCGGTGGGCTGGGGGTCCGACGCGCTGGGGAAGTGCGGTTTCAGCTTCGGTGCGGCCTGGGCCAGCCAGATCCTGCGCCCCTCGGGCCCGGCCAGTTTGCCGAGCAGCTGCATCGCCGCCGGGCTGTCGCGGAACACCGCGGCCATGTCGGCCGACACCTCGTACGCGTCCTTGTTGCGGCCCAGCCCGGGAATCGTGTCGGCCGACGGCTTGAATGTGATGTCGGGGCCGTACAGATAGCGGATGAAGGTCCCCGCGTGCTCCTCCGTGCAGCTGCCGGAGTTGAGCAGCCCCTTGCCGCCCACCCCGGTGTACGGGATGTCGAGCGCGCTCCTGGTGTTCTGCCCGGCCATCAGCGAGGCCCAGGTGCTCCACGCGTCCCGCACCTCGCGGCTGGTCCAGGGCAGTTGGCCGGTGGCCCACTGCTCGTACCGGTCGGGACCGGACCTGTGCAGCAGGATGTCCTCGATCCAGTCGGTGCCCGGCCAGCCAGTGGTGGCCTGTGCGCTCATACCGAGGCACCAGCTGTGCGGCCTGACCGGCTGGGTCGTCCTGGTCCACACCAGGCTCTTGATGTCGACCTTGAGCGGGACCCAGTAGGTGTGCCTGGCGCCGTTGACGACCAGTTCGGGGGCCCAGGGCGGGTACGCCCTGCTCGCCAGGTCCCCGGTCAGCGGGGTCAGTGCCCCCTCGCGTGCGTACTCCTGGAGTTCGCCCTGGCTGTTGAGGATCGCCACGTCCGGCGGCGCGTCCGCCTCCAGCTGCGCGACCAGCGTCTCGCGCAGCGAGCTGGTGCCCTGGTAGCTGTAGGTGTACGGGGTGCCGTTGTCCAGCAGGTCCAGCGTCCTGGTGAAGGCGGCCGCTTCGTTCCCCGTCCACGGTCCGAGTACGACGACCGTCTGCTTCCCGCCGCCGGAGCAGCCGCCGCTGAGCGCGGCGCCGAGCACGGTCAGCGTGGCGGCCAGCAGCAGCCGCAGACCGCGCCGAGGGCGCGGGCCGGTCCCGGCGCGCCTCGCCGCAGGCGTCCGGCCCGCGCCCCCGCCGGAAGGTCCCCTGCGGGTGCCGCGATTCGTCCGCATCACCGGTAGTCCTCCCGCCTCGGGACCCGTACGTAGTCGCGCCGGTAGGCCAGGAGCGCCCAGCCGGTGACCGCTGCGCCGAGCAGGCCGGCCGGCAGGATGAACCCGGTCACCGACGCCCAGCCCGCGCTGTGCGCCCGGCGCATCGCGCCGGCGATCCGCTGCTGCAGCTCGTCGATCGAGCCCGGTGCGGCCGCCGTGCCGGCGGTCCGTGACAGCTGGACCGCCGGTGCGGCGGAGGACACCCGGGCCAGTTCCCCGTCGGCGATCCGCCGCACGTCCGCCTGTCCGTGCTGCACCTGCACGGTGCCCAGTACCAGCACCGGCACGGCGAGCAGCGGCAGTACGGTCGCTGCCAGCGGCAGGCTCAGCAGCCGGAACCGCGCCTTCAGGAAGGTGAGCGTCCGGAACAGGCCGACCGCCAGCAGGGCGTACGCGGCGCAGGCGACGGCGGCGAGGATCACCGGACCGGTGTCCCAGCCCGCCTCGTGGTCCAGGTCCGCGCGCAGGCTCCGCTCCAGCGAGCCGATGCGGTCCTGGATGGTGGTCGCCTCGTATCCGCGTACGGTGCGGTCGGCGCAGCCCGCCGGGGTGCCCGCGCCACCGCCGCTGCCCGTACTGCCCGTACTGCTCGTGCCGCCCGTGCCACCGGCGCCGTCCGCACGGCCGCCCGTGCCGCCGTCCGTCGTCTCGCAGAGCATGCTGAGCGCGTACGAGAGATACGCCTTCTTGAGCGTGGGGTCGTCCCGGTTGCGGTCGGCGGTGCCGATGTAGCCGTTGTAGTCGACCACCAGCCCCGACACCACCTGGAGGCCCTGCCGCTGGGATGCGCTGAGCGCCGGTGACTGGGCGGCCTCGTTGAGGTTCTGGGTGGCCCTGGTGATCAGGGTCGGATAGGTCTGGCCGAGTCCGATCAGTTCCGGCCCCTGGAGGACCGAGTCGGCTTCCTTCTGCGCCTGGTCCAGGGCGACTTCGGCCCGGGTCAGCTCCACCAGGGCCGGGGCTGTGCGGTCGGCGATCCGGGACGAGTCGCCGTGCACGTCCCCGTACGCCAGGGACAGCGACCCGAACGCGATCACCGTCAGCAGGGGCAGCGCGATCAGCCGGTCGCGGAGGAAGGCGGGGCTCTGCCCGGCCGGTACGGGGGCCAGGCAGAGCAGACGGCGCAGCGCCCCGAGTGCCGGGGCCGCCGGGCCCGCGCCCCTCACCGGTGGCTCTTCGTGTAGCTGGTGCGGATCCGGGCGGTCTCGATGTCGAACCGTCTGATGCGGGCGTGCAGTTCCACCGCACCGTCCGCACGGGGCTCGACCAGTTTCTCCAGGTGCTCCCGCATGGCGTCGTCGCCGACCTCCACCGCGAGCTGCCAGGCCCGGCCGAGGGCCCGGCGGGCGGTCCCGTCGTCCTGGGCGCGCAGCGCGGCGCAGCCCTCCTCGAAGTACCGGACCAGGTCCTCCTGGTGCAGGAAGTGGCCGACGTCGGGGTGCACCCTGCTGTACAGCCCGTGGTCGCCCGACCAGCGGACCACCACGGGCCGGGACGGCGGCAGTTCGACGGTGGGCCGGGCAGCGGCGTCCCGTACCAGCTCCACCTCGGTGAGCATCAGCTCCGCGCCCCCGGCCCCGGCGGTGTGCCGGGCGCTGAGCGAGAGCAGGTACGAGCGGGTCTCGTCGCCCCAGGGTTCGGTGGCGAACTCCCGCAGGAACTCGGTCTCCTCCACCGGCCGCAGCGTCCGCCGCGTCGGATGGACCTGCGCGAAGGAGCGCAGTTCGGCGTTGTCACTGCGGTAGAGCCGCAGCCGCAGTCCGGTGAGGTCGCGCTCCGCCGCCTGTCTGGTGAGGTCGTGCAGCCTGGCGGGGAGCGGGCCGGTCGGGTCTGACTCCTCGAAGGCGTGCGCCGTGCCGTTGAGACCGGTGGTGATCAGGAGCAGTTCACCGGTGTCCCAGCCGTCGCCGATACCGACCGCGTCGCAGGTGAACTGCCCGGCGCAGTCCGCGATCGCGGCGGTCAGCTCCTCACGGGACTCGTAGCCCGGTTCGTTCCTGCCGTCGGTGAGCAGCAGGGCGTGGCGTACGAAGTCGGCGCCGCCGCCGGGGAGTCCGGCGAAGAGCTCCCGGGCCCGCCCCAGCCAGCTGCCGATCGCGGTGCCGCCGCCCGGGTGGCAGGCGCGCAGGGCGTCCTCCGCCGCCCGCCGGGTCATGTCGTCGGCGAGGGCGAGGGTGCGCCCGCCGGGCGGCTGCTCCGGGTAGACGGTGGCGGGCCGGTCGCGGCCCGCGACGACCGCGAAGTACGCACCGTCGGGCACGGCCTGTACGGCGGCGGCCGCCGCGTTCCTGGCGGTCGCCATCCGGGTGGGCGGGTTCACCATCGATGACGAGTGGTCGATGAGGAACACCACCGCGTGGCGCGGTCCCTGGTCGGGCGCCGGTGCCCGCCGGGTGTCCGGGCCGGCCGGGCGCCGGACGGTCACGGTGACGACGGCGTACATCCGCGCCTCGTGTCCCGGGTCGGGCACCGGCAGTTCGGGGACCTGGCTCACTTCGAGGAGGACCGGAGGCTCAACCGGTCCCGGATGCGCTGCCGGTGTGCCTTCCCCAGCCATGGGTGCCTCCTGTCGTGGCGGAAGCCCAGCGGGCGGACGCTGTTGGCCCGGTCGATGAGGGCTTCCGCGATCTCGTTGCTGTCCGGCAGGTCGGAGCGTCTGGCCTGGTCGGCGAGGCCGCGGTAGAGCAGGGAGAGCATCTCGGCCAGCTCCTGCGGGCTCTCCGGAGCCGTGAGGCGGCTGTCGAGCTCCGCGGTGAACTCGGCCAGCGGCCGGTGCGGAACGCGTGCCATGACCGTCTCCCAGAGCTCCGTCTCCAGGCGCTGCCGGCCCCGGTGGTCCGTCAGGCCGTGCTCGTGGAAGAGCGGTCCGAGCCGGTGCAGGGCGTCCTTGAGCGCGTCGTCGTCGGGTGGCGAGTTCCGTGCCCGGGCCGCCTTGATCCGGACGATGGCGGTCCTGGCCGCGGTCAGATGGCGCGAGTGCGCCGGTACGAGTTCGAGCGCGGCCAGGGCACCGGCCAGCCCTTCGCCCCGGTCGGCGGTGCCGGTCGCGGCCACGGTGCCGGTGGTGCCCGCTGCCGTACCGGTGCCGCCAGCCGTGCCGGTGACGCTCGCCGTACCGGTGGCACCCTCCGTACCAGTGCCACCCTCCGTACCAGTGCCACCCTCCGTACCGGTGGCACCCGCCGACGTGTCGTTCGCCGCGGCCAGCAGCACCCTGGCGCACCCGAAGGCCGCGCCGCCGAGGGAGTGGTTCCGGCGGCGGACCGCGTCGTAGAGCCGCAGCGCCTGCGGCCACTCCCGCCGTCGCTCCGCGCAGTAGCCGAGCGCGATCTTGGGCGCGTACTCGCCGGGGATCGCGTGGTAGATGGCGTCGAACCGCCGGCCCGCGCCGTCGGTGTCCCCGGCCGCGAGCGCCAGCAGGCCCAGATGCCAGTCGATCCGCCAGTCGTACGGGGCCCAGCCCGGGGCGATGGCGCGCCGGGCCCGGCTGACCTCCGCGTACGCCCGCCGCAACGGCCGGGTGTCGTCGGCGGCGACCGCCAGCGCCAGGTACAGCCGGCAGCGCAGCAGATGGAGTTCGGCCGACGGCTCCCAGCCGCTGGTGCGCTGGAGCAGCGCGGTCGCGTCGTCCTCGGCGAGCCGGCCGAGCCGGGGCGCGTTCCGGTCGTTCGGGTCGGGCTTCGGTACGGGCAGTCCGCAGGCCATCTCGCCCGGCTCCGGCGGCACCGGGCCCAGCGGGGCCGGGGGCGCCCCGCTCGCCCAGTGGCCGAGCGGGGGCGGTGAGCCGATCGCGCCGTCGAGGGCGTGGGCGGACTGGACGAAGACGGGGGACGGTTCGAAGGACTCCTGGGACGTACGGAGGGAGCGCAGTTCGCGCAGCACCCCGCGGAGCTGGAGCGCCATCTCGTCGGCGGTGGCGAATCTGGCCCTGCGGTCGGCATGGGTGGCGCGGTCCAGTGCCCGGCGCAGCGACTCGGGCCCCAGGCCCTGCGCGGGCGGCGCGGCGGCGCTGAGTTCGCGCAGGGTCACGCCGAGGCTGAACAGGTCGTCCTGGAAGCGGGACTCCCCGTCCGCTCCGACGCCCGGCGCGAAGTAGCCGGGGGTGACCGGTCCCTCGGCCAGCTCCTGACGGACGCTCCCCACATCGACGATCTTTATCTCGGTGCCGCAGTGCATGACGTTGTGCGGTTTGAGATCGCCGTACACCTTGCCCTTCTGCTGGTGGAGATAGCTCAGGGCGTTCAGGATGCGGATGCCGTAGCCGAGCACGAACTCGTGGAAGCGCACTCCGCCGAAGGCGCCCGGATCGTTGACGACCCGGACCCTGACGTCCTCCAGCGTCAGCCCGTTCGCGTATTCGAGCACCAGGAACTCGCCCGCGGGGTCGTGGCTGCCGTAGTTGAACACCCGGATGAGATCAGGGTGGTTGAGAGCGACGAGCTCCTGGCGTTCGCTGCGCATCGCCTTCTCGTTGAGCCTGATGTCCCCGCGGCGCGCGCTGGGCGAGTCCCCGTCGTCCTCGTCGTGCTGCTGGTGCAGGAACTTGACCGCCACCGGCCGGTTCTCCAGCCGGGTGTCCTCGGCCAGATGTACTTCGCCCATGCCCCCGTACCCGATGCTCCTGATCAGCCGGTACTGCCCGGCGAGCATCCGGCCGGGGCCGAGGCCCAGCCTCCGCAGCCGGCCGGTGTCGTACGGAACGGCCACCGGCGCCACCGGCCGCACCTCGGGGAGTACCAGCGGGTCGTGGTCCTTCTCCGGCGGTGGGAGCAGCACAGCGGCGTCGGCCGGGGCCGTGGACCGCTCCGGGCGCGGGCCGGGCGGCCGGGCGGCTCCGGCATGGTGGCCGGTCGCGGAGTCGATGCGTCTGCCGCTGCGCTGGCAGTAGCCGGCGGGGGTGACCCGGCTGCCGCAGCCGGGGTGGGGGCACGGGGTCAACGGGTCCGCTCCTCTCCGGCAGCGGCAGCGGCAGCCGTGCCGTCGTCGCCGTCGTCGCTGTCGCTGTCGCTGTCGCTGTCGCTGTCGCCGTTGCCTCGGTCGCCGCCGTCACCCGGCCGAGGGGCTCCTTCCGGGCCTGGGCCGCCGTCCAGCCGCGCGTGCACGGTCCTGACGAACGCCGTCACCGCCCGCTCCACGTCGTCGAGGCTGCTCGGCCCCTCCGTCAGCAACTGCTGCGCCCGCCGGTACTGGTCCACCGCCACGGCGTCCTCGGCCCGCTGATGGTCGGCGAGCCTGGCCTGCTCGGCGGCGAGCAGACCACGCAGGTCCAGCATCCGGTCGAGGGCGGCGCGCAGCCGCTGTTCGACGTCCTCCGCCCGCAACAGCGCACCCAGAACGGACTGTTCGGCGTACGACAGCATCTGGAGCAGCGCGGCCACGTCCGCCTCACTCCCGGAGGGCACCCCCTCCTGCTCCCGCGTCCGCTCCAGTTCGGCCGCCAGCTGCGTCGTCCACAGCTGGGCCCGGGCGCCGTGCCGTGCGGGCGGTGCCGGCAGCCCGGTGACGCGCGGCTCCAGCCTCCGGAACAGGTCCCTGACGGTGCGTTCGGTGCCGGAGAGCCGGTCCGCGCGGTCCGCCAGCCGCTCGAGCCACTGCGCGGCGCGTCCGGCGGGCAGCAGTTCACCGGTGAGTACGGGCGCCGGGCCGTGCAGTACGAGCAGGAGCCTGGCCCCGCGGCCCGCCAGCCGGCGCAGCAGTCCGGCCGTCTCGCCGGGGTCCGCGGCAGCCCGGTCGGGCAGCGAGACGACGACGGAGGTCAACTGCCGTGGTGGCTGCGGTTCCAGGTCCCGGGCGAGCTGGTCCCGGGAACGCCCCGCCGCGGCCACCGCCAGGCTGATGCTGCCGCGGCGCGGAACCGCTGGACCGCCCGGCCGGCTGCTCGCCGTGGTCGAGAGCCCGGGCGAACGCTCACGGTCGGCCAGGCCCAGGGTCGTCCGGAGCGCGACATCGGCTTCCTTGTCGTCCTCGCGCAGGAAGACGGTCTCGATGTCCCAGCTGCCGTCGTCGCCGTTCAGCCAGCAGGTCAGGGTCTGCTGGAGGCCCAGCGGGCGGCCGGTCCGCTGGTCTCCCGGTGCCACCGACAGCTGGGGCGGGATGACTCGGGGGCCCGTCATGTGGTGTTCCGCGACGAGCGGAAGATGGCCGGCGATGGTCGCGGCCGGGATCATATAGAAGTGGAAGAACGGACTCCGGTCGGCCGGGGTGTCATACACCGCGACCATGATCCCGAGCAGTCGGCCGGTCCCGGCCTCGGCGACTCCGGCGCCGCTGAAGCCGCGGGGGTCCGGGTCGTGGAAGTCGACCGGGTTGATCTGCACCCACTCGTCGCCGTGGCCCCCGGGCCCCTTGAGCAGGGCGTCCACCCAGAGGCCGCCCGAGCGGTGCCTGGGGAACCCGTCGACCGTCACCCGGGTGTCGTACGGGACGGGGTCGCGGTGGAGTACGGCCGTGGAGGTCACCGGGGCGGGCTCGGTGAGCCGCAGCAGCGCCAGATCACCCTCATCGCGCCCGTACCGCTCCACCCAGTGCCCTTCGACCACCCGCGCCGAGCGCGACACTCCGTTCGGCCCGCCGGTCAGGACAGGGAACTCGACCCGTACCGGCTCGGTGGGGCCCGGCACCACATGGGCACAGGTCAGCACCAGGTCCCGGCCGAGCAGGACCCCGGCGCCGAGCACGTCCCCCGGCTCGCCCCCGACCGGCTCCGCACGCAGTCGCAGCCGCCAACTCTGTTGATCCATAAGCGTGTTGAACCGTATCGGCTCCCCCTCCATGCTTCCCCAGAGTAGGGGCAGGGCGCGACAATGGGACCCGGGCTGCACAAGGGGGAGCAATGAACGACGGGACGGGAGCCGCACCAGTGGCGGGTCTGGCGGATCTGATCAGCCAGGTCAGGTCCGAGCTGGCCGAGGCGCAGCGCCGGATCGGGGACAGCACGCTGCGCCTGAGCGTGGAGCGGGTGACGCTGGAGATCGCGGTGCAGGTGGGCCGGGAGGCCGGCGGCGAGGGCAAGCTGCGGATCGGCGTGGTCACCGTGGGCGGCAGCGGGTCGGTGACCCGCGACAACACCCACCACATCAAAGTCGAACTGCAGCCCCGCAACGAGGACGACACCCCGGGGTGGATCCCGGTGGGCCGCTTGGACCACTGAGGCCGTCCCCTTGCGGGGCCGCTCCGTACTTCTGCCGGGTCAGGACTCCTGACTCCTGCCGGGTCAGACCAGCGGCTTCGGCAGCGGCTTGCCGTACCAGAGCTCGACCAGCCGGGCCGCGATCGAGATACCGGCCGGGGGCAGCACATCCCCGGACTCGATCGCCGACCGCAGGTCGTCCCGCGAGAACCAGCGGGCCTCGCTGATCTCCTCGCCGTCCACGGTGATCTCGGAGGTCGTGGCCTGCGCCATGAAGCCGAGCATCAGACTGGACGGGAAGGGCCAGGGCTGGCTGGCGATGTACTGGACCGAGCCGACCGTGACGCCCGCCTCCTCGAACACCTCGCGTCCCACCGCTGCCTCGATGGACTCGCCCGGCTCGACGAAACCGGCGAGCGTGGAGAACCGGCCCTCGGGCCAGTGCACCTGCCGGCCGAGCAGCGCCCTGTCGTGCTCGTCGGTGACGAGCATGATCACGGCCGGGTCGGTACGCGGGTAGTGCTCAGCCCCGCAGGCCTGGCAGCGCCGGATGTGACCGGCGGCGGCGATGACGGTGCGCTCGCCGCAGCGGGAGCAGAACCGGTGCAGCCGCTGCCAGTTCTCCAGCGCCACCGCGTGCACCAGCAGTCCGGCGTCGAGCGGCGAGAGCAGCAGCCCCGCCTCCCGCAGCCCGGCCGGCCGGGCGGACTGGTCCATCCGGCCGGGGAGGGTGTCCTTCTGGAGCGCGAAGTACCGGACTCCGTCCGCGTCCGTGCCGAGGAAGTAGCGGTGTTCCTCGGTGAGAGGGGCCTCGAACGACGGGGTCTTGAGCAGTTCGGTACGGCCGTCGGACGTCTCGTCGATCAGCGCCTGACCGCCGGAGACCACGAACACCCGGGTCGTCGGGTGGCTCCAGGCCGCCGCGAGCCACGCCTCGTCGAGGCGGTGGTGGGCGGCCCGGTCGATGCCGCTCGGGTCCGTCAGACCGATCGGCCGGTGCGGATCCGTGGCGGTACCGGGCTCGGCGCCAGGGGTCTGGGCGGCAGGGGTCCGGGCGGAACCGGTCCGGGCGGCAGGGCCGTCGGTGGCCCGGCCATCAGTGGTCCCGCCTTCGCTCGCGTGACCCTCGGTGGCATTACTGAAGTTGCTCACAGGTGCTTCCAACTCCCCCTCATGGACTGGGTGGTTCGGTTCAGCGTTGTCATCGCAGGGCGGCGGCCATATCGCCCCACAGATGGGCGGTGGTCTCCACGCCCTTGAACAGCAGGCCGAGTTCGACCTTCTCGTTCGGTGCGTGCCAGCCGTCGGACGGCACAGAGATGCCCAGGAAGAGCACCGGGGCGCCGAGGACGTCCTGGAGATCGGCGGCGGGGCCCGAGCCGCCCTCCCGGGTGAAGCGGATCTTCTCGCCGAACGCCCGGCCCATGGCCCGTACGACCGACTGGAGCGCCGGGTGGTCCAGCGGGGTCAGACACGGGCGGGTGCCGGCGCTGAACGTGATCGTCTGGCGGATACCGGGCTCCGCCCGGCCGGCCGCCCACTCGGTGACCAGCTTCTCGGTCCGGACCGGGTCCTGGCCCGCGACCAGCCGGAACGAGAGCTTCACCATGGCCGACGACGGGACGACCGTCTTGCCGCCCACGCCCTGGTAGCCGCCGCCGATGCCGTTGACCTCGGCGGTGGGGCGGGCCCAGATCCGCTCCAGCGTGGTGTGGCCACGCTCACCGGCCGCCGCACGGGACTTGGCGGTACGCAGCCACTCGGCCTCGTCGAAGGGCAACTCCGCGAAGAGCTCGCGCTCGGCGTCCGTGAGCTCGGCGACACCGTCGTAGAAACCGGGGACGGTGACGCGCCCGTCGGCGTCGTGCAGCGCGGCGACCAGCCGGGCCGCCGCGGTGGCCGGGTTCGGGACGGCGCCGCCGAACGAGCCCGAGTGGATGTCCTGGTCGGGACCCTCGAAGGTGATCTCGCACTCGGCGAGGCCGCGCATTCCGGTGCAGACGGTCGGGGTCGTCTCGGACCACATACCGGTGTCCGAGACGATCACCACGTCGGCCGCGAAACGCTCGGCCTGCTGCTCGACCAGCGCCCTGAAGTGCGGGGAGCCGGACTCCTCCTCGCCTTCGACGAGCAGCTTGAGGTTGACGGCGGGGGCCGTGCGGCCGGTGGCGGCGAGGTGGGCCCGGACTCCGAGTGTGTGGAAGAACACCTGCCCCTTGTCGTCGGCTGCGCCCCTGCCGTACATCCGGCCGTCCTTGACGACCGGCTCGAAGGGGTCGGTGTGCCAGCCGTCGTCGACTGCCGCGGGCTGGACGTCGTGGTGACCGTAGACGAGGACGGTCGGCGCTTCCGGGTCGCCCGAAGGCCACTCGGCGAAGACCGCGGGGGCACCGGGCGTATCGAGGATCTCGGTGACCGGGAAGCCTGTCTCCTTGAGTTTGGCGGCCAGCCAGTCGGCGCTGCGGCGTACATCGGCTGCGTGATCCGGCTGCGCGGAGACGGAGGGGATACGCAGCCAGTCGGCCAGGTCTTCGAGGAAGGGCCCACGGTGCTGGTCTATGTACGTGCGGACAGCGCTGTCCGGGGTGTCGCTCATGCTGTCGAGCCTAACCGGCCGGTCGGGGTGGCTCGCCCGGTGGATCTCCCAGCAGGATCTGCTCAAGACCGGCCCGGCCCGGCAGCGGTGTGGGCCTGATCACTTCGCCGGTCCGTACGTAGAGGAACGCGGCCGTGACCGAGGTGAGCGGGATGTGGTGCTGCTCGGCCCAGGCCAGACGGTAGACGGCCAGCTGGAGCGGGTCGGCGGTGTGGGCGCGGTGGGTCTTCCAGTCGACGATCTCGTAGGTGTCGCGGGAGGTGCGGTAGACGGCGTCCATCCGGCCGCGGATCACCCGGCCGGCGAGGGTGAGCGTGAAGGGGGCCTCGACCCGGTGAGGCGTGCGCCCGGCGTACGGGGTGCGCTCGAAGGCCGCCTTCAGTCCGGCCAGATCGCGCTCGTCGGCGATCTCCGGTTCGTCGTCGTCACCCCCCGGCAGCTCGTCGGGGCCGAGCATGGGCAGCGGCAGTTCCTCGAAGCGCGACTCGACCCAGGCGTGGAAGCGGGTGCCGCGGCGGGCGGCGGGCTGTGGGGGGCGCGGCATGGGGCGGGCCAGCTCGTGCGCGAACGCGTCGGGGTCTTCGGCGAGGCGCAGCAGCTGGGTGGCGGTGAGGGTGAGCGGTACGGGGACGTCGCGCACGGTGTGTCTGGCGCGCAGCAGTTCGGCGGTGAGGGCGTCGAGATCGCGGTCCCAGGAGGTGATGGTGCGGGCGTCCTCGGGGGTGAGCGGGGCCCGGGCGTGGGGCACGGGCAGGGGGGCGGAGGCCGGAATGCCGTGCGGGCCGGGGTCGTCGGACGGGCCGGGTGCCACGGAGTGGTCCGGGTGGTCCGGGTCGTTCAGGCGGTCCGGGTCGTTCAGATGATCCTGGTCGTTCAGGTGATCCTGGTCAGCCATGTCGTTGAGCTGGTCCAGGACCAGTTCGGCCGCTGCCCTGCGGCGGTGCAGGGACGTCTCGTCCAGCGGCAGGGGCCAGGCATGGTCCGCCGCCGCGTCCCGCAGCGCCGGGTTCTCCTCGTCCTCCTCCGGGGCGTCCGCCCAGACCTCCGTCTCTCCGTACCCCGCAGCGCAGTGCTCCTGGAGCGCGAGCAGGAAGTCCGACGGGCCGCGCGGGCGCTTCTGGCTCGGGCCCCACCAGTGGGCCGAGCCGAGCAGCAGCGAGCGGGGGCGGGTGAACGTGACGTAACCGAGGCGGAGTTCCTCCGTGTGCTGGTGGGACTTCATCGCCGCCTTGAACGCGGCCAGCCCCTTGGCATCCCACGCCCCGACCCCGGGGAGCGTCGCAGCGTCGCCGCGCAGCGCGTGCGGCAGCACCTTCGGCTGCGCCGTCCACGACTCACGGGACTGCTCGCTCGGGAACTGCCTGGCCACCAGGCCGGGGACGGCGACCACATCCCATTCGAGGCCCTTGGACTTGTGCGCGGTGAGGACCTTCACGGTGTTCTCGCCGCCGGGCAGCGCGTTGTCCAGGCCCTTCTCGTACTGGGCCGCCGTCCGCAGAAAGGCCAGGAAGGCCAGCAGGCTCGCCTCACCGTCCAGGGACGCGAAGCCGGCCGCTATGTCCAGGAAGTGGGAGAGGGTCTCGCGCCGACGGGCGGCCAGGGCGTGCGGGGAGGCCGAGAGCTCGACCTCCAGGCCCGTCGTGGCGAGCACCCGGTGCAGTACGTCCATCAGCGGGTCGGCCAGCGAGCGCCGCAGATCGCGCAGTTCGGCGGCGAGGCGGGCGAACCTCACCCGGGCGTCGGCGGAGAACGGAAGCCCGTCGTCCGCCCGGCCGCCGCCGGTCACGTCCACGCCACCCTGGTCCGCGCCACCGGTCAGGAACGTGTCCAGCGCGTCCGCCAGCGAGACCACCTCTGCCGGGTCGACCCCTTCGACTGCCTCGGCGAGCCGCTGGTCCGGGTCGGGCCCCTCGTCGCCCGCCGCGCTGTCGTACCGCACAAGCAGCCGCGCCCGGCGGCCCAGCAGCGCCAGGTCGCGCGGGCCGATCCGCCAGCGCGGCCCGGTCAGCAGCCGGACCAGCGACGCGTTGGCCCCCGGGTCCTGGAGCACCTCGCAGACCGCGACCAGGTCGGCGACCTCGGGCAGGTGCAGCAGTCCCGAGAGGCCGACCACCTCGACCGGCACGTCCCGCGCCACCAGGGCGCCCTGGATCTCCGCGAAGTCACCGGCGGTACGGCAGAGCACCGCGATCTCGCCCGGGTCCTTGCCCGTACGCACCAGATGCGCGATCGAGTCCGCCAGCCAGCCGATCTCCTCCCCGTGCGTACGGAGCAGGGCGCACCGCACCATGCCGTCCCGCTCGGCGCCCGGCGCGGGGCGCAGCGCCTCGACGCCCGCGTGCATCGCGCGCAGCGGCGCGGCCAGGCCGTTGGCCAGGTCGAGGAGGCGGCCGCCGCTGCGCCGGTTCTCGCTCAGCGAGAAGCGGGTGGCCGGGCTCCCGTCGGCGTACGGGAAGTGCTCGGGGAAGTCGTCCAGGTTGGCGACGGAGGCGCCGCGCCAGCCGTAGATCGCCTGGCAGGGGTCGCCCACGGCGGTCACCGCATGGCCGCTGCCGCCCCCGAAGAGGCCGGAGAGCAGCAGCCGCTGGGCGACGGAGGTGTCCTGGTACTCGTCGAGCAGGACCACCCGGAACTCGTCGCGCAGGATGGTGCCCACCTCGGGCCTGGTCAGCGCCAGTTCGGCGGAGAGCGCGATCTGGTCACCGAAGTCGAGCAGATCGCGGCTGCGCTTGGCCGCGCGGTAGCGGCTCACCAGGTCGAGCAGTTCACGACGGGCCCCGGCGGCCTCCGGGACCTTGCGCAGCTCCGCGTTGGAGAGCCGGACGCCCTCCAGGGTGGCCAGCAGCCCGGCGTCGTACGCGTGCAGCGCCTCCGGGGTCACCAGATGCTCGGCCAGCTCGCCGTCCAGCGCCAGCAGGTCGCTCACCAGCGAGGAGAAGGACTTCGTCAGCGCCGGATAGGGTCCCGGCGCCTCCTTGAGCACCCGCGCGGCCAGCTGGTAGCGGGTGGCGTCGGCGAGCAGCCGGGAGGACGGCTCCAGACCGATCCGCAGCCCGTGGTCGGTGAGCAGCTGTCCGGCGAAGGCGTGGTAGGTCGAGATGCGCGGCTCGCCCGGCGAGTAGTACGGGTCGGCGCTCTCCGTCGGCACGGAGGGGTGGCGGCCGGACGACGATCCCGGCGGGCCGGTACCGATGGCGTCCGGGTCGGTGACGCCGGCGCGGACCAGTGCCTTGCGGACCCGCTCGGCCAGCTCGCCCGCCGCCTTGTTGGTGAAGGTCAGCCCGAGCACCTGCTCCGGCGCGACCTGCCCGGTCCCCACCAGCCACACCACCCGCGCGGCCATCACCGTGGTCTTCCCCGAACCGGCTCCGGCCACGATGACCTGCGGGGCGGGCGGCGCCGTGATGCAGGCCGTCTGCTCCGGGGTGAAGGGGATGCCGAGAAGCTCCTTGAGCTGCTCGGCGTCGGTGATACGCGGGGTCACCTCAGAAAGGCTAACGGCGCCCTGTGACATTCAGTCCGGGCAGCACAGCCCGGTGCCCGTCACTCCACGATGTGGCGGCCCTCGGGCAGGGCGCTGCAGGAGGCGCGGAACGCGCAGTGCGTGCAGTGGCTGCCCGTCGTCGGGGTGAAGCGCTCGTCCAGCACCTTTCCGGCGGCGGTGGCCAGCAGATCGCCGACCCACTCCCCCGCGAGCGGTTCCTGGGACTGGACCTTGGGCAGCGCGTCGCCGCCCTCCTTCTTGGCGGCGGCCTGCCGCAGCTGTACGAGTTCGGCGCCGCCCGCGTCGGGGCGCCGGCCGCCGAAGACCTCGTCCACCGCGCCCTCGCGCACCGCGAGCTGGTACACCGCCAGCTGCGGATGGCGGGCCACCTCGTCCTTCGTGGGCGCCTGCTTGCCGGTCTTGAAGTCGACGACGTACGCACGGCCCTCCGCGTCCTGCTCGACCCGGTCCATGGAGCCCCGGATCCGGACCTGGTACTCACCGGCCTCCAGCGTCACGTCGAAGGGGTGCTCGGTCGCGGCCGGGGTGCGGCCCGCACGGTCCATGACGTGCCAGCGCAGGAAGCGTTCCAGCGCGGCGCGGGCGTTCTCCTTCTCCTGGCCGGACTTCCAGGGGGCGTCGAAGGCGAGCGAGTTCCAGACCGAGTCGAGCCGTTCCATCAGGACGGCCAGGTCGGCGGGGGTACGCCCGGACGCCACCTCGTCCGCGAGGACGTGCACCACGTTGCCGAAGCCCTGCGCGGCGGTGGCGGGCGCGTCCGCCTTCACCTCGCGGCCCAGGAACCACTGGAGCGAGCAGGTGTGCGCGAGCTGGTCCAGCGCGCTGCCGGAGAGCGCGACCGGCTGCGCGGGGTCGCGCACCGGGACCGCGGAGTGCGTCGGCTCGTACAGCCCCCACCAGCGGTACGGGTGCGCGGCGGGCACCAGCGGCTGGCCCTCCTCGTCCGCGAGCGCGGCCAGCCGGGCGAGCCGGTGGGCGGCGGCCTCGCGCAGCTCGGGGGACGCCTTCGGGTCGACGGTCGTGGCGCGCAGCTCCGCGACCAGCGGGGCCACCGCGAGGGGGCGCCGGGGGCGGCCCGTGACGTCCTTCGGCTCCACCCCGAGCTCGGTGAGGAAGCGCGACGGCTGGTCCCCGTCGTCGGCCGGCGCCTTCACCGCGGTCACGACGACCCGGTCGCGGGCGCGGGTGGCCGCGACGTAGAAGAGCCTGCGTTCCTCGGCGAGCAGCGCACCGGGGCTGAGCGGTTCGGCCAGCCCGTCGCGCCCGATCCGGTCCGCCTCCAGCAGGGAGCCGCGCCGTCTGAGGTCGGGCCACAGCCCTTCCTGCACACCGGCGACGACGACCAGGCCCCACTCCAGGCCCTTGGCGCGGTGTGCGGTCATGAGCTGGACCGCCTCGGGGCGCACGGTCCGCTTCGACAGGGTGTCGGCGGCGATGTCCTGGGCGTCGACCTCTTCGAGGAAGTTCAGCGCGCCGCGCCCGCCGGTGCGTTCCTCGGCGCGGGCCGCGGTGTCGAAGAGCGCGCAGACGGCGTCCAGGTCCCGGTCGGCGTTGCGCCCGGCGGCGCCGCCCCGCAGCGTGGCGCGCTCCAGGCGCCGGGGCCAGCCGGTGCCGCTCCACAGCTCCCAGAGGGCCTGTTCGGCGGTGCCGCCGTTCTCCAGGAGCGCGCGGGTCCTGGTCAGGAGCTTGCCCAGCTGCTGGGCGCCCCTGGCGTACGCCGGGTCGTGCGCGATCAGCCGTCCGGGCTCGGCCAGCGCGCGGGCGAGCAGTTCGTCGGACGGCGCGGGCAGCCGGTTCCCGCCCGCCCGTTCCTCGTCGCGCAGGGCGCGGCCGAGCCGTCGCAGGTCGGCGGTGTCCATGCCGCCGAGCGGTGAGGTGAGGAGCGCGATGGCCGCATCGGTGGTCAGCCGGGCGGCGCGGGCGTCGGCCGGCGGGCCCTCGTCGCCCGTGTCGGGGCCGGTACGAGAGCCGGCGCCGGTCCTGTCCAGCGCCGCCTCCGCCACCGCCCGCAGCGCCGTCAGCAGCGGGGTGACCGCGGGCTCGTGGCGCAGCGGTACGTCGTCGCCCGCGATGTCCAGCGGGACCCCGGCCGAGGTCAGCGCGCGGCGCACCGCCGGGATCGAGCGGCCACCCGCACGGACCAGGACCGCCATGTCGTTCCACGGCACGCCCTCCTCCAGGTGGGCCCGGCGCAGGATGTCCGCGATGTTGTCCAGTTCGGTGCCGGCCGTCGGATAGGTGTACGCCTCGACCCGGCCCCCGGCCCGTACCGCCGAGAGCTCCCGGTGCGCGCGGACCTTCGCGGCGGGCAGCCGGGGCAGCGGCATCCGCTGGGTGAGCAGCCGGGTCGCCGTCAGCAGGGCCGCGGCTGAGCGGCGTGAGGTGGTCAGCACCTCGACGGGGGCCGGGCGGCCGTCGGTACGGGCGAAGGCGTCGGGGAAGTCCAGGATGCCGTTCACGTCGGCGCCGCGGAACGCGTAGATCGACTGGTCCGGGTCGCCGAACGCGACCAGGGTCCGGCCGCCGCCCGCCAGCGCGTGCAGCAGCCGGACCTGGGCCGGGTCCGTGTCCTGGTACTCGTCGACGAAGACCGCGTCGTAGCGGAGGTCGGCGCGTTCGGCCAGCGGCACCGCGCGGTGCACCAGCTCCGCGTAGTCGACGACGCCCTGCGCGTCGAGGACGTCCAGGTACTCGGCGAGGAACCCGGCCGCCGCGTGCCAGTCGGGTCGGCCCGTGCGGTCCGCGAACGCGGCCAGGGTCTCCGGGCCGAGGCCCAGCTCCCGGCTGCGGGCGAGCACCGCGCGCACCTCGTCGGCGAAGCCGCGCGTCGTCAGGCAGGCCCGCAGCTCGTCGGGCCAGCGGATCCGGCCCAGGTCGAGCTGTCCGGCCAGCAGCTCCCGTACCGCGACGTCCTGCTCGGGTCCTGACAGCAGCCGCAGCGGTTCGGCGAAGAGGTCGGCGTCCTGGTGGGCGCGGACCAGGGCGTAGCAGAAGGAGTGGAAGGTGGTCGCCTGCGGGCCGTACGTGCCGATCCTGGATCCGGCGGCGGGCACCCCGGCGTCGGGGAGCGGCACGGGCCCGCTTCCCTGGATCCGTACGGCCAGCCGGTCGCGCAGTTCCACCGCGGCCCGGCGGCTGAAGGTGAGGACGAGAATCCGTTCGGGGTCCGTCCCCTCGGCGATGCGCCGGGCGACGGCCTCCACCAGCGTGGTGGATTTCCCGGTGCCCGGCCCGGCGAGGACCAGCAGCGGTCCGGTGCGGTGATCAACCACCGCACGCTGCCGTGCGTCCAGTACGGGTGGATCCACGGTGCCCGGCGGGGTGCGCACCAGTCGGTACGCGCCCGGGGCCCGTTGCCGTACCCGGTGGGAAGTGGAGGTGCTCACGTGGATCGCCGGTCCTGGAAGGGGTGCGTGGATGTGCGGAGGGGAAGAACGGGTGCGGAGTGTGTGCCGCCCTGCCCGCGGTGCCCCGCCGACGCTACGCCGCCGGGCAGGGCGACCGGGACGGCAGTGGCCGGGACAGCTGTGACAAGGACGACAGTGGCCGGGGCCTGTACTCCGTACGGGTCTCAGACCACCCGTGGGAGGGCCGAATGGCGGAAGCTGTCAGACATGAGCCCCGTCGCCGCCGTCCCACCGCGCCCGCCGCATGTCCAGGCGCGGCAGGTGGCCGTCCGCTTCGCGTGCGGCCCGCGAGGCGTCCCGCAGCGGGGTGGACTCCGCGCGGTAGTGCTCCAGCGCCCGCACCTCGTGGCCCGCGAGCAGCGCACCGTCCGAGCGCACCACACGCCACCACGGAGCTGCGCCGCCGTAGAGAGCCATCACCCGGCCCACCTGGCGCGGGCCGCCCTCCCCCAGCCATTCGGCGATGTCCCCGTACGTCATGACGCGGCCGGGCGGGATCAGCTCCGCGACGTCCAGCACCCGTTCCGCGTACTCCGGCAGCTCAGCACTCACCCGGTCCATCCTGCACCACAGCGCCGACAACGCGCCGGGCCTGCCCCAGAGCGGGCCATTTTCCGCAAAGGGGCCCTGATGCCCTCCCGTGCCGCCCGGACATGCCACCATCGTCCGGGCGGTGGCCGGGCTTCCCGCGAGCAGCGCCCAGCCGCTCTGCCCGCGGGCCCAGCACCCCGAGGTGGAGCGCAGTGATACGAGACAAGAAGGAACCGACGGAGGGGCCAGGCGTGCAGGAGCCACCGGAGGCGGCGAACGCCCCCGACTCCGAAACCCCTCCGGGCGGACCGGAGCCGGGCCCGGGGCCGGGCGACGGCCCGGGCGGCCGGGGCAGGCCGGGGGCTGACCCCGGCGCGGCCGACGGGACGGAAACCGGGCCCGGATCACAGCCGGAGCCGGGCTCGCAGCCGGAGCCGGGCTCGCGCCAGGAGCCGGGCTCGCAGCCCGCCACCGGCGCCCGTCCCGGGCCGGAATCCGGGCCGGAATCACAGCCCGCGACCGGATCACACCCCGGCCCGGCCGCACCGCCCGAGTTCGGTGGGGCGACACCCATCGACCGGGTCTCCGGGGACGAGCCGCTGCTCGCCGCCCGGGTGCACCGCCCGTCCGATCTGCTGCGCCTGCTCACCGGCATCCTGGCCATCGCGCTGGTCCTCGCCATCGCCGCCTTCGCCCACGGCACGACATCGGGGCTCGCCCAGGACATCCACAACGGCACCGTCCAGACACCCGATCTGCTCCTCAAGCTCGCCGGGCTCTTCTCGTCCATCGCCATACTGATCCTGCCGGTCGCCTTCGCGATCGAACGGCTGGTCAAACGCGACGGTCTGCGGATCGCGGACGGCGTGCTGGCCGCCGTACTCGCCCACGGCGCGGCGCTCGCCACCGACCTCTGGGTCGCCAAGGCCGCACCCAAGTCGATCACCGAGGCACTCACCCAGTCCCTCGCCAACGGCACGCTCACCGACCCCGTGCACGGCTATCTCGCCCCCGTCATCGCCTATATGACGGCGGTCGGCATGGCCCGCAGACCGCGCTGGCGGGTGGCGCTCTGGGTGGTGCTGCTGGTCAACGCCTTCGCTGTGCTGGTCGGCCGGCAGACCACCCCGTTCTCGATCATCGTGACGATCCTGCTGGGCTGGACCGTCGCCTACGGCACGCTGTACGCCGTCGGCTCGCCCAACGTCCGCCCGACCGGCCGCCAGCTGCTCGCCGGGCTGCGGCACGTCGGCTTCAACCCGGTCAGCGCGATGCGCGCCGAGGACATCCCCGACTCCGCCGAGCAGGGCGACCGGGGCCGCCGCTACTTCGTCACGCTGGAGGACGGCGGGCCGCTGGACGTCACCGTCGTCGACCGGGAACAGCAGGCGCAGGGCTTCTTCTACCGGGTGTGGCGCCGCCTCACCCTGCGGTCCATCTCCACCGGCCGCTCCATCCAGTCGCTGCGCCAGGCCCTGGAGCAGGAGGCGCTCCTCGCGTACGCCGCCATCGCCGCCGGGGCCAACGCGCCGAAGCTGATCGCCACGTCCGAGCTGGGCCCCGACGCGGTGATGCTCGTGTACGAGCACACCGGCGGCCGCTCCCTCGACTCGCTGCCCGACGAGGAGATCACCGACGAGCTGATGCGGAACGCCTGGCGCCAGATGCAGGCTCTGCAGTCCCGCCGCATCGCGCACCGCAGGCTCGTCGGTGACGCGATCCTGGTGGACCGGTCGGGCCGTCTGATCCTCACCGATCTGCGCGGCGGCGAGATCGCGGCGAGCGACATCGTGCTGCGCATGGACATCGCGCAGCTGCTCACCACGCTGGGGCTGCGGGCCGGGGCGGAGCGCTCGGTCGCGTCCGCCGTGGCGGTCATCGGTCCCGACAAGGTGGCCGACAGCCTGCCGCTGCTCCAGCCGCTGGCGCTGAGCCGGTCGACCCGGGCGACCTTGCGCCAGCTGGCGCGCGAGCGGGCGAAGCGCGAGCGCGAAGCCGTGATCGAGGCGTCGGAGTCGGCGAAGCGGGCGAAGGCCGGGCCCGAGGCGCCGGGCGACAGCCGCAAGGCCGCACGTGCCGAGAAGAAGGCCGAGAAGGAGGCCATCGACGACGCGCTGGACGAGGCGCGTGAGGAGGACCTGCTCTCGCAGATCCGCCACCAGGTGCTGCTGGTCCGTCCGCAGGCGCACGCCGAGCCGGTACGGCTCGAACGCGTCAAGGTCCGCACCCTGTTCACGGTCATCGCCGGGTCCGTCGCCGCGTACTTCCTGCTCTCGCAGCTCGCCAACATCCCGTACCACCAGCTGATCACCACCACGCGCTGGGGCTGGGTCGCGCTGGCGGTGCTGTTCTCCGCGGTGAGTTACGTGGCGGCGGCGATGAGCCTGCTCGGCTTCGTGCCGGAGAAGGTGCCATTCCTGCGGGCCGTGTCGGCGCAGGTCGCCGGGTCCTTCGTGAAGCTGGTGGCGCCCGCGGCGGTCGGCGGAGTGGCGCTCAACACCCGTTTCCTGCAACGCGCCGGCGTGCGCCCCGGGCTCGCGGTGGCCAGTGTCGGCGCTTCGCAACTCTTCGGGCTGGCCAGCCACATCCTGCTGCTGATGATCTTCGGCTATGTGACGGGCACCGAACAGACCCCGTCTCTGACCCCGTCCCGTACGGTGATCGCCGGTCTGCTGACGGCCGCGGTGCTCGCCCTGGTGGTGACGGCGGTGCCGTTCCTGCGGAAGTTCGTTGTCACGCGGGTGCGTTCGCTGTTCGCCGGGGTGGTGCCGCGGATGCTGGACGTGCTCCAGCAGCCCCGCAAGCTGCTCACCGGTATCGGCGGGATGCTGCTGCTCACCGGCACGTTCGTGATGTGCCTCGACGCCTCGATCCGGGCCTTCGGCGGCGGCTCGACCATAAGTTACGCCAGCGTCGCGGTGGTCTTCCTGACCGCGAACGCGGTGGGCTCCGCCGTACCGACCCCCGGCGGGGTCGGGGCCGTCGAGACGGCACTGACCGGTGCGCTGATCATCGCCCGTGTCGACCCGGGGACCGCCGCTGCCGCCGTGCTGCTCTTCCGGCTGCTGACCTTCTGGCTTCCGGTGCTGCCCGGCTGGCTGTGCTTCAACTATCTGACGCGCAGAGGGGCTCTCTAGGCGGACACGGCCTGGCCCCCTCGTTCAGGCGGTGCCCTGCGTCCGGGTCCGCTCCAGCGTCCGCAGGATCAGCCACTGGTCGCCCCACGCCATCGCCGTGCCCAGTACGGCCATCACCACACCGATCAGTACGCTGCCGACGGCCGCGCCCACCGCGAATCCGGCGAGCCCCAGCGCACCGCGGACCGCGAACCGCAGCGCGACCAGGCCCACCGCCAGCAGCCGGGTGCGCTTGTTCTTCCAGAGCGCCCGCATGAAGCGCATCCGGGTCCGCAGAACCGTGAGCGAGAGCGTCAGGTTCAGCACGGCGACGACCGGGATCAGCCAGTACGCGACCGGGTAGGCCCGGGCGATGTCGAAGACACCCGCGAAGGTGCCGACGATCGGGAAGTACCAGTTGGGCAGCGGCTTGATCTCCACCGGGGCCGCTGCGGTGACCGGTGCGGAGGCGCTCGGCGCCATGACCATTCCGGTGTCCCGTCCGGTGCTCTGTGCGGTGATCTTCGACGTGCTCTGTGCGGTGATCTGCTCCGTGCTCACTGCGGTCATTTCCGGTTCCCCCTGAGGCTTCGTTTTCCGACACGAGAAGCTTCCCGCGCCGGGCGCCTCCGGCGGCAGAGCGAACCGTCCGTACTCCGGCAGGACAAATGTCCCGGCGCGGCGGGCACGGTGCCCGAAGTGCGGCCCGCCCCAGCCCACTTGTCACCCCGTGCCCCGGACCGGCTCAGCGGGCGGTGATCACCATGATCGCCGCGTCGTCCTGGAGCCGCCCGCCGACGTACCGGTGGAGATCCTGCTCGATCTCCCGTACCAGAGCGGCCGGTTCCAGGCGGGTCCAGCCCTCCAGCCGCCGGGGCAGCGGATAGAACACCCCGTGGCCGTCCCGGGCCTCCGTGACCCCGTCCGTGAACAGCAGCAGCCGGGCCCCGTACGGCAGCCGCGTCTCCACCACGGCCCGCGCGCGTTCCTCATCGGGGACCAGGAAGCCCAGCCCCAGCGGCAGCCCGGCCTCGCCCAGACCGATCTGCCGCGCACCGGAGTCGCAGACGGCGAACGGCTCCAGATGACCGCAGTTCACCAGCCGCATCCGCTGCCGGTCCGGGGCGAACTCCACCAGCAGCGCGGTGACATGGCGCGGCTCCTGGCCGATGGTCTCGGCGTACTCGTTGTAGCGGTCCAGTATGTTCTCCATGCGCCGGGTCAGGTCCGACAGGCCCGGCTCCTCGTACCCCGCCACCCGGAACGCGCTGAGCACAGCCGCGCCCGCGTTGATGGCGTCCAGCCCCTTGCCGCGCACATCGGCGACGAGCACCCGGGTCCCGAACGGCGACTCGATCAGTTCGTACAGGTCGCCGCCGACCCGCGCGTACTCCTCCGCCGCGAGGTAGACCCCGTATGCCTCGAAGTCCTTGGTACGCAGCGGGAACGGCCGCAGCAACGCGAGCTGGACCGCCTCGGCGGCTCCGCGGGTCCGCTCCAGGAGGGACTGCCGCTGGGAGCCGAGCCGCGCGATCAGCAGCGCGAGCATCCCGACCGTCCAGGTCGCGGCGAGCACCACGGCCATCTGCGCGGGGTCGCGCTCGTGCGGTGCGAACAGGGGGTACGAGACGGCGATGCTGATACCGGCGAGGGTGGCGAGCGCGGCGGTCGCCAGGACGCTCAGCACGAGGGCCCCGACGAGCGGGACCAGACTCGCGAAGAGCACCACCCGCAGGTCGCCGGGGGTGACGGACTCCACGCCCACGATCGCGGCCAGCACCACGAGGAGAAATACCAGGAACGCGGCGCGCTCCCTCCGCGTCGTGTCCCGCTCCACGAGCAGACGCGTGAGGCTGCGGGCGAGCGGCATGGACAGATCCCATCTGGTCTAATATGCGAGCTATGTTGCTTTTGTCGTCCCTCTCCCACACAGTAGCGCCGACCCGGGGGCAGCACAGGGGCACGGGCCGGCTCCCGGAGCGCAGAGAGCCTGAGCGCGCAGAGCCTGAGCACACACAGAAGGGGCGGCCCGCACATCCCGTGCGGGCCGCCCCTCCGACGCGGTGGTGCCGCGGTCTAGTAGACCGGCTTCTCCGGCTCGATCTGGTTGACCCAGCCGATCACGCCGCCGCCCACGTGGACGGCGTCCGCGAAGCCCGCGGACTTCAGCACGGCCAGCACCTCGGCCGAGCGGACACCCGTCTTGCAGTGCAGGACGATCTTCTTGTCCTGCGGAAGGTCCGACAGGGCGGAGCCCATGATGAACTCGTTCTTCGGGATCAGCTTCGCGCCCGGAATCGAGACGATCTCGTACTCGTTCGGCTCACGGACGTCGATGATCTCGATCTTCTCGTCGGTGTCGATCCACTCCTTGAGCTGCTTGGGAGTGATCGTCGAACCGGCCGCCGCCTCCTGGGCCTCCTCGGACACGACGCCGCAGAAGGCCTCGTAGTCGATGAGCTCGGTGACGGTGGGGTTCTCACCGCAGACCGCGCAGTCGGGGTCCTTGCGGACCTTGACCTGGCGGTACTGCATCTCCAGGGCGTCGTAGATCATCAGCCGCCCGACCAGCGGGTCACCGATGCCGGCGAGCAGCTTGATCGCCTCGTTGACCTGGATGGAGCCGATCGACGCGCAGAGCACGCCGAGCACGCCGCCCTCGGCGCAGGAGGGGACCATGCCGGGGGGCGG
Source organism: Streptomyces sp. NBC_00466 (assembly GCF_041433995.1). Classification (NCBI taxonomy): domain Bacteria; kingdom Bacillati; phylum Actinomycetota; class Actinomycetes; order Kitasatosporales; family Streptomycetaceae; genus Streptomyces; species Streptomyces sp. NBC_00466. The sequence continues at coordinate 1,764,055 of NZ_CP107896.1, forward strand.
CGGCTCCGGGTAGAGGCAGCGGTAGCAGGGACCGTGCTCGGACCAGAAGACCGACGCCTGGCCGTCGAAGCGGTAGATCGAGCCCCAGACGTACGGCTTGTTGAGCAGCACGCACGCGTCGTTGACCAGGTAGCGGGTGGCGAAGTTGTCCGTGCCGTCCACGATCAGGTCGTACTGGGAGAAGATGTCCATCACGTTCTCGGCTTCGAGCCGCTCCTCGTGAAGGATCACATTCACCAGGGGGTTGATCCCGAGGACCGTGTCCTTGGCCGACTGGGCCTTGGAACGGCCGATGTCGGCCTGGCTGTGGATGATCTGGCGCTGCAGGTTCGACTCGTCGACCTCGTCGAATTCCACAATGCCCAGCGTGCCCACACCGGCAGCGGCCAGGTACATGAGGGCGGGCGAACCGAGGCCGCCCGCGCCCACGGCGAGCACCTTGGCGTTCTTCAGCCGCTTCTGCCCGTCCATCCCCACGTCGGGGATGATCAGGTGGCGGGAGTACCTGCGGACCTCATCGACGGTGAGTTCAGCAGCTGGCTCGACCAGGGGTGGCAGCGACACGGGGACTCCGTTGGTCGGTATCTACGTACGATGGTTCTTCCGTAACACTGCCACGCCCCTCCTCATTCCGAGACACCAGGTCCGATCCGCGAGACGATTTCGTCCCAGTAGCCGGGCAGCGCCTCGAACGGCGCGCTCTCCTCCGGCCGGCCTGCGGCGGAGCCGTCGGCCCCGTCCACGGGATCGGTCCCGCCGGTGCGGTCGGTCCGGTCCGTCCGGTCGGTGAAGAAGATCGTGCCCGCCCCCTGCCAGCGGGCGATCCGGACGGCCTCCTCCAGGTGTGTGCGCGGGACGCCGTGCACGAAGTGGGCGAACCGCGACGGGTCGTAATCGGCGGTCCACTCCGCCACCTGCGACCAGCGGTAGTCCGTCCAGGGGCCGCTGAAGGTGACCAACTGGTCGGCGGTCTCGGCGTATCCGGGGTACGGATGCACTCCGTGTCCGAGCACGAGACGGCCGCCGGGCCCCGTCACCGACCTGAGGGCGTCCGCGATCCGCCGGGTCTCGGGCAGGTCGGCGCGGTCGGCCGGGGCCCGGTCGAGGAAGAACCCCTCGGTGCGGTACCAGTCGGCGAACCGGTGGGCCTCCGCGATCAGTTCCCCGAAGGCACGGGTGCCGTGGGCCATGTCGAGATGGCCGAGCACGCGCGTCCCCGCGTTGCGGAGCCGGCCCGCCGCCGCCAGGCAGTGCGGGTCGGGCCGGTCGCCGGGGCCGTTGTCGACGTTGAGGACGACCCAGTGCAACGGCGTGCCCGGGCGCGCCAGTTCGGCCCATTCGACCGGCGCGACCAGCGGGTGCGCGTACCCCGGCACGCCGAAGCCCAGTTCGGCCGAGAGGGTCGCGCCCGGGGTCAGATGCGGCATGCCGCCTCCATCCAGATGTCGGCGAGCGACTCCTCCAGGTTGATGCGCGGGCGCCAGCCGAGCCGGTCGCGGGCGGTGCGCACGTCCGCCTGCTGCCAGCCTCCGCAGCCGTCCGGGTACGGGGACGGCGCGGCCAGATGATCCATGACCGGCTCGGACGGGCGCGGCGAGACCAGGCCCGAGTGGCGGTGCTGGGGCGCGTCGAGCTCGTGGAGCGTGCCGCCGAATCCGGCGACCCTGGCCAGGACTGCGGCGGCGTCGCGCAGCTTCACCGCGTGGCCCGTACCGATGTTGACGACGCCCTGGGCCGCGGAGAGCGACGCGGCGTGGACGGCGCGCGCCACGTCCCGTACGTCGACGAAGTCACGCTGGACGCCGAGCCCGGAGAGCTTCAGCTCCTTGTCCCCCGCCTGCATCGCACGGCGCATCGCCTCGGCGAGACGGCCCAGCGGGGAGCCCGCGGGGGTGCCGGGGCCGACCGGTGAGAAGACCCGCAGGACGATCGCGTCGAGGCCCGAGTTGAGCACGAGCTCGCTGGCCGCCAGCTTGGAGACCCCGTACGGCCCGCCGGGGCGCGGGACCGCGTCCTCCGCGGTGGACGAACCGGGCTGGCTCGGTCCGTACTCGGCGGCGCAACCGAGCTGCACCATCCGCGCGTTGCAGGTGCTGCGGCGCAGCGCCTCGCAGACGGAGGCGACGGCGACGGTGTTGTGCCGGGTCAGATCGCGGGCGCCGCCACGGGTGGCTCCGGCGCAGTTGATGACGACCCCGGGGTGGACGGCGTCCAGGAAGCGGGTGAGCGCTCCCGGGCTGCCGCTGGCGAGGTCGAAGCGGACGTCGGCGTCGTCACCGCGTCCGAGGGCCGTGAGGTGCACGGCGGGGTCGGCGAGCAGGCGGTCGGCCACATAGCGGCCGAGGTATCCGTTGGCTCCGAGCAGCAGCACCCTCATCGCGCGGCCGCCTCTCGATACCGACGGGACGGTGCTGGAAGGTCGGGGCTCATTTTTCGTTCTCCTTCTGAGTGTTACGGGTGGTCGGCCCGCGGCGTCGGCTCCGCGGGAGTTTCGGGGGCGGCGGTCCGGCGGGTGGCCGGCCGCCGCTTCAGGTGTGCGCCGAGGCGCGGGAGAGCGCGGCGGTGGCGTGCGCCAGCAGGGCGAGCGCCACCGCTCCGCAGACGACGGCGGGTACGGCCGCCGCGCCCAGGGCGTCGACGGGCGCGGAGATGAAGCGGCAGCCGGGGAGGCGGCCGATGAGGACGGACGCCAGGGCGAGCGCCTCTCCCGTGCAGGCGGTGGCGAGCGCGGCGGCCGCGCCGTCGGGGAGGCCGTGGACGGTGAGCAGCCGGGAGAGGAGGAGCAGCACGGCGAGGGCCGCCGCTCCCGGGTTGAAGCCGGGGACGAACAGCAGGGCTGCGGGCACGGCCGCGTACAGCAGGGTGACGGCGGCCACGAGCGGCCTGGTGTGCGCGGCGAACTCGGCGGTGCCGCGGCTGGCCGCGAGCTTCCGCCCGGTCAGCTGCGCGAAGAGCCGGGCACACCAGGCGGCGGGTGCGACGGCCACGGCGAGACCCACTACGGCGATCCAGGACAGCGGCCACGGACCGTCGGGGCCGCCCCGCTGGAACTGGTCGAGGAGCCCGTCGCCGCAGAGCGCGTAGCCGATCAGCCAGCAGACGTACAGGCGCGCGGCCGGCACCGTACGCCCCCCGGCACGGAGCGGGCCCCGGCGCAGGGTGACGGCGAGGGCGAGACCGGTGAGGGCCGTACCGGCCGCCACGGCCGCGAGCCTGCCGCCGCCGTGGGTCAGTCCGGCACCGACTGCTGTCGCGACGGCGCAGGCGCCGGGCAGCAGTCCGTCGAAGGGGGCGCGCGGAACGGCGGCCGGAGTGCGCGCCGGTTCGGCACCGTCGGCCTCCGCGCCCCGGGGGACCCGGGCGTACAGCTCGTCGGCGAGCGAGAAGACGTCCCGGTGCCGGAAGCGGGCGGCGGTCCGGTCGGTGATCCCGTGCGCTTCGAGACCTGCGGCGATCTCCAGCGGGTCGACGGCCTGCTCGCACAGTTCGCGGTGCCGGTGCATCAGCGCCCGTACGGGGTCGGCGGGACCGCGTACGCCTTTGCGCACCGGGGATTCCGGCAGCCCGGCTGCTTCGCCGGTCACGGCTTCGGAGCGGGCGTCCCAGGCATCGGCGCCGACGGGCGGACGCGGTCCGTCGAGAGGCTGAGGCCCGCCGAGAGACCGGGGTCCATCGTGAGACTGCGGCCCGCCGAGAGGCTCCGGCCCGTCAAAAGACTGCGGCCCGTCAAAAGACTGCGGTCCGGTGGTACGGGGGGTGCTCATACGGCGACCTCTCGGCGCTGGCAGGTGCGTGGGGGCCGGAGTGGGAGACCGGAGGGTGCGGGAGCGGGCCCGCGCCGAGGTGCGCCCTCGGGGCTGGACCTGAGCCGGAGCGTGCGCCGGAGCGGCGGCCAGGGCGTGCGGGGATCCGTACCGGCGGTGCCGCCGCAGCCAAACGCGCTCCGGCGTACGCCCCCGCTCATCGGCTGCCCTCCCCCATCGCGGCCGCCGCACCGGCAGCCCGCGACACCGGCACGGCACCGGCCTGCACAGCACCCGGCACACCATCGGCACCACCACCAGCACCAGAGCGCGCGCCACCAGCACCCGGCCCCGGCTCCGGCTCCGCCCAGCTCGGCGTATGGGAAGCGCCACCGCCCCCCGCCGTCCAGTTCCCCGGGACATGCGACTCCGCCGGATACGCGAACGGCCTCGGCTCCCCGGTGTCGTGCTCCGGCGCACGCCGGACCGGGCAGTGCGAGATCACGTCGAGATAAATGCCGTGAAATGCCGTGAGGTTCTGTTCGACCGTGAACAGTTCGAGCGCCCGCGCACGCGCCGCCGCCCCCAGCCGCTCCCGGCGCGCGGGGTCGCGCAGCAGCGCGAGACAGGCGTCGGCCAGGGCCCGGGGGTTGCGCGGCGGCACCACGAGCCCGGTACCGCCGATGACTTCGACCACGGCCCCGACGTCCGTGGAGACCGTCGCCCGGCCGCAGAACATCGCTTCCACCAGGCTCACCGGGAACCCCTCCACCACACTGGAGAGCACGACGACCGCGCCCCCCGCGTAGGCGTCGGCGAGTTCGGGGGTCTCCGGGCCGCCGATCTCGTCGAAGGCCACGGGGTTGGAGCCGACGGCGTGCGCGCCGGCCGCCTCGTCGGGGAACAACTGCGCGGCCAGCGCCCGGCAGTGGGCGAGATAGGCGGCGCCATCGGGGCCTTCTGCGGGGGCTCCGACGATCCGCAGCACCGCACCCGGCTCCTCCCTGCGCACCTCGGCGAAGGCGTGCAGCAGCGAGATCAGATCCTTGGCGGGTTCGATGCGCCCGACCCAGACCAGGGTCGCCGGGTCGCCCGTGTCCAAGCCGTCGCCCACGGCGGCGAAGCGTGCGGCCTCCATGCCGGGGTAGACCGTGCGCAGCTTCGCGGGGTCGGCGCCGCACTTCTCCTGCCAGCGGCGCGCGTGCGTGTTGCCGGGTGTGATCACCGCGGCCTGTCCGTACACCTCGGCGGCGAGTGCGCGGTGGAAGGCGGCGAGCAGGGCCCGTACCGGCGCGCTCCGGTCGCCGCCCGCGAGGAAGTGCGAGCGGAGCTGGACCCCGTACTCGGTGACCAGCAGCGGAACCCCGAAGAAGCGTTTGGCCAGCAGCCCCGGCAGCGCGGCCGTGCCGCCCGCCGTGGCGTGGCAGAGGTCCACCGCCCCCAGGCCGTCCTCGGTGTACCAGTCGAGGGAGAGCGGCCGCAGCGCGCGTTCGACGAGACCGGCGAAGACGAGGTGGTCGGGGACCCCGGCGGCCTGCACGGTGCGGTTCGCGCCGGGCGCGCGGCAGGCGGACTCCAGGGTGCGCAGGGCGGTTTCGGAGCGGAGTGCCGTATGCAGCCCGCCGCGTTCCCTGGCCAGTTCGGCCAAGCCGTAGAGACCGGCCGCGAAGTCCGGTCCGCCGGCGCTGACGGCGGCCGCCAGTTCGCCGAAGTGTCCGGCGAAGCGGCGCCGGTCGCGGCGCCCGTAGGGGCGGCCCGCCACGGGCTCCGTCCAGAGCGGGGCGGTGCGCACCCGCCGTACCTGGGGCGGCAGTTCGACCCGGCCGGCTGCCTCCTGGTGCGCGCTGCGGCTCAGGGCGTAGACATCGAACTCGTGCTGATCGAGACCGCGCACCAGCCGGTCGCACCAGAGCCGTGACTCACCTGTCGCATACGGATAACCACCGTCCGTAAGCAGTCCTGTCCGCACGAGCACACCCCCGCTCTCCCTTCAGGCGGCCGCCGATGGTGACGGCGACTCACAGCGGGACGACCGTAAGCGGACAGAGAGGTGGCGCGATGGACGGTTGTCCATCGCGCCACCAGAAGGGGTGAACCGTCGTAACTTTCTCCCACCGATAGCGTTCTGTGGCGCTACGGTGCCTTTCGGTCACTCGGGGTCAGGCCGGAGCGAGCTCCGTACGGGCCGCGCGGCGCACCGCGGCGAGCACCGGGTCGAGCGTCGGGACGGCGGCCAGCAGCTGCTTGGTGTACGGGTCCTGCGGGGCGCCGTACACGGTGTCCGCCTCACCCTCCTCGACGATCCGGCCCTGCCGCATCACGGCGACCCGGTCGCTGACCTGCCGTACCACCGCGAGGTCGTGCGCGATGAAGACCAGGGCGAGCCCCAGCTCCCGCTGCAACTCGGCCAGCAGGGCGGTGACCTGGGCCTGGGTCGTGACATCGAGCGCGGAGACCGCCTCGTCGCAGACGATCAGCTCCGGCTCGGCGGCGAGCGCCCGCGCGATCCCGACCCGCTGGCGCTGGCCCCCGCTGAACTCGTGCGGATAGCGGCCGTACTGGGCGGCGTCCAGACCGACCCGGCCCAGCAGATCGCTGACCCGGTCCCGGATCAGCGACTCGTCCCGGTCGCCGCGCGCCCGCAGCGGGTCCGCGACCGATTCGCCGATGGAGCGGCGGGGGTTGAGCGAGGACACCGGGTCCTGGAAGACCATCTGCACCCGGCCGGCCCGGTGCAGGCGCCCCGATGTGGGCTCCAGGAGCCCGACGAGCATCCGTCCGAGTGTCGTCTTGCCGCTGCCGCTCTCGCCGACGATGCCCAGGGTCTCGCCGCGGTGGACGGCGAGGGACACCCCGTCGACGGCCGCGAGCGCGGACCTGCCCCGGCCGAACACCCGCCGTACGTCGACGGCTTCGACCAGCGGGCGGTCCCCGGCGCCGGCGGCCACCCGCTCCGGAACACCACCGGCTGCCACCCGCCGGCCTTCCCCCCGCGGTACGCGCACCGGCCGCGCCTCCACCCGATGAGCCCGCTGATCCTGCTGAGCCCGCTGATCCTGGTGATCCTGCTGAGCCTCCGCGTCCGTTGCTCGCACACGCTGCTGAGCCTCCACCCGTGGCACCGCGGCCAGCAGCGCCCTGGTGTACGGCTCGCGCGGTGATCCGAGCACCCCGGCCACCGGCCCGCGCTCGACCGCCCGCCCCTCCTTCATCACCAGCACCTCGTCGACCGACCCCGCAGCGACACCCACGTCATGGGTGACGAGCAGCAGCCCCATCCCCGTCTCCTGCCGCAGCCCGTGCAGCAGATCGAGGATCTGCGCCTGCACGGTGACATCCAGCGCGGTCGTCGGCTCGTCCGCGATCAGCAGCTGCGGCTCGCAGGCCAGCGCCATCGCGATCAGTGCCCGCTGGCGCATCCCGCCGCTGAACTCGTGCGGGCGCGACCTGGCGCGCCGGGCGGCATCCGGGATGCCCACCCGGTCGAGCACCTCGACCGCCCGCGCGCGGGCGGCCCGGCGTGAGGTCTTCACATGGACCCGGTACACCTCGGAGATCTGGTCGCCGATCGCGTAGTAGGGGTCCAGTGAGGAGAGCGGGTCCTGGAAGACCATCGCGGCCTTCCCGCCGCGCAGTCCGCGCAGTTCCGCGTCCGACGCGGTCCGCACATCCACCCCGGCCACCGTCACCGACCCGGTGACCTGCGCGCCGCTCCCCCGGTGCAGCCCGAGCAGGGCGTAGGCGGACGCGCTCTTGCCGGAGCCGGACTCACCGACGACGCCGAGCGCGCCGCCCGCCTCCAGCGTGAACGACAGCCCGTCGACGGCCCGTACGGACCCGTCGAAGGTGACCGAGAGATCCCTGACATCGACCAGACTCGTGGCAGGACTCACGGCGGGGCTCACGGCAGGACTCGTGACGGAACCAGCGCTCATGACAGGACCACCCGTCGGTCGGCCACCGCGTACAGCACGTCCGCTGCGGCATTGGCGAGTACCACGAAGAAGCCGGTGACCAGCACCATGCCGACCACCACCGGCAGGTCCACCACATTGACGGCGTGGACGAGTTCGCGCCCGATCCCGGGGATGCCGAAGAGCGACTCGGTCAGTACGGCGCCCCCGAACATCGAGCCGAAGTCATTGGCGTTGAGCGCGATGACAGGAGCGAGGGCCCCGCGCAGCGCGTGCCGTCCGATGATGCGGCGCTCGCTGACCCCGTACGCGCGGAAGGTCCGCACATGGTCGTCGGCCAGCGTCTCCAGCATCGAGGCCCGGGTCAGCCGTGCGTACTTGGCGGACTCGATCAGCGCGAGCGAGAGCCAGGGCAGCAGCAGGTTCCACGCCCACTGCTGCGGGTCGTCGGAGAACGGCACGTACTGCGGATACGGCAGCCAGCCCAGCGTCCCGCACACCACGATCATCAGCACCAGGCCGATGACGAAGACGGGTGTCGCGGTACCGGCCAGGGTGACCCCGGTGAGCAGCCGCTCCGTGGGCCGCCCGCGCCGCCAGGCGGAGAGCACGCCGGTGCCGACCCCGAGGATCAGCCACATCACCATCGCGCCGAGCGTGAGGGAGGCGGTGACCGGCAGCTTGGTGAGGATCAGCTGGGTGACCTGCTGGTCGGTGCGGTACGAGAGGCCGAGGCAGGGCGCGTTGCAGTGCAGCACCGAGGTGCCGGTGGAGAAGTCCCGCCCGGCGAAGATGCCCTGGAGGAAGTGCCCGTACTGCACATAGAGGGGGTCGCCGAGCCGCAGTTGCTCGCTGACCTGGTGCACCTGGACCGGTGAGCAGCGCGGACCGCAGGTGATCTGCGCGACGTCGCCCGGTGCGACGTAGAAGACCGCGTAGATGATCACGGAGATCGCGAGGAGGGTGACGGCGGCGCCGGTGAGGCGCCGCAGCAGGAAGCCCGTCATGTTCACGCCGCCGCTCCCTTCTCGCGCTTGCGTCCGGTGCCGATGCGCAGCCGGGAGGCGGCCCGCGGGTCGAGTGCGGTCCGTACGCCGTCGCCGAGCACGGTCAGCGAGACGACGGTGAGGAAGAGCATCCCGGCCGGGAGCAGCAGATACTGCGGCGCGGCCTGGTACCAGACGTCGGCCGATGTGAGCATCTGTCCCCAGGACGGGGTGGGCGGTTTGACGCCGACCCCGAGGAAGGACAGCGCGGCCTCGGCCGAGATGTTGCTGGGGAAGAGCAGCGCGGCGTAGGTGATGACGGGCGCTGCCAGCGACGGCAGCAGTTCGCGGCGGGCGATCTGCCACTGGTTCCAGCCGCTGAGCCGGGCCGACGCGACATGGTCGAGCGACTTGAGGCTCAGTGTCGCGGCCCGGACGATCTTCGCCGTACCGCCCCAGGCGACGAGGCCGATGACGAGCGCGACCAGCACCGGACGAGGGAAGGTGTCGGGGACGATCGCCATCAGCGCGAGCGAGAGCACCATCAGCGGCATCGCCACGACGACGTCGGTGATCCGGCTGAGGACGTTGTCGACGAGCTTGTTGCCGAGTCCCGCCGCGACCCCGAAGGCGACGCCGAGCAGCACCTGTACGAGCGTCGCGGCGAACGCGACGGAGAGCGAGACCCGGGCCCCGTAGACCAGCCGGGCGAAGAGGTCGCGTCCGGTCTGCGGTTCGATGCCGAGCCAGTGCTCGGCGCTCATGCCGCCGAGCGGACCGACGGGGACGCCGCCGCGCGCCGAGTCGATCAGATCCGGGTGGTAGACGTTGGGATCCTGGCCCTCCAGGGCGGTGAGCAGCGGCGCGGCGAGCGCGGCCAGGACGAGCAGGGCGACGACGACCGCCGCCGCGGTGGCGGCGCGCTGTCCCCGCAGCCGCCGCCAGAACTGACGGGCCCCGGAGGCGGGGACCGCGGCCGCGGTCCCCGCTTCCTTGGCCAACAGGGCTTCCGTCATGGTTACTTGACCGCCACCTGAGAGATGTCCAGCACGCCGGTCCAGTCGCTGATCACGACGTTCCTGATGTCCTGGCCGTAGAGCCGCTTGTAGACCGGGTGGAAGAGCGGCACGGTCAGCGCCTGCTCACCGATCTTCTTGTCGAGCGCGCCCCAGCGCCGGGCCGCCGCCTTCAGGTCGGTCTGCTTGTTGATCGCGTCGATCTCCTTGTTGACCGAAGGGTCGTTCAGGAAGCCGGTGTTGAAGTTGGCGCCGTCCTTGACGATCTGGCGGCCGTCGAAGATCGGGGCGAGGAAGGGGCCGCCGGACGGCCAGTCGGCGCCCCAGTGGGCGAGGAAGAAGCCCGGCTCGGTCTTCGCGTTCTTGGTCTTGTCCTTGTAGTCGTTGTCCTCAAGGCCCTGGAGCCTGACCGTGATACCGGCCTTCTTCAGGGACTCCTGGAGTGCGGTGGCGATCTCCGGGCTGGTCTCGAAGTCCTTGGCATTGGAGTGCGTCAGGGTGACGGTCAGGCCCTTGGCATAGCCGGCCTCCTTCAGCAGCGCCTTCGCCCTGGCCGGGTTGCCGGTGGCGCCTGCCGGGAAGTGGTCGTACGGCGTGTAGCCGAAGGACTTCTGGTGGGGCAGATAGGTGGTGGCGGGCTCGGCGAGCGCGGAGCCGCCCGCCGCGTTGATCACCGAGGAGCGGTCCACCGCGTACGAGATGGCCTGGCGCACCTTCGGGTTGTCGAACGGCTTCACCTTCGGGTTGAAGGCGATGTAGTTCGTGTAGCCGAAGTGGCCAGTGCCGACGCGCGCGGCGAGCTTCCTGTCGCCGGTGACCTTCGCCAGCTCGGCCGGGCCGAGGTTGGTGTCGGTGGTCACGGCGGCGGCGTCCGCGCCCTGGGAGCTTGCGAGCCGCTGGTTGATGACGGAGGAGTCGAGCCCGGAGCGGACGTCGATGGTGTCGGGGTAGGCCTTGCGCTCGCTGTCGGTCTTCGCCGACCACTGGGTGTTGCGCGCGAGCGTGATCCGCTCACCGTCGTTCTCGTTCTTGACGACCTTGTACGGGCCCGAGGAGAGCGGGTGTTCCTCGTACTTGGTGCCGGTGTCCTTGGCCTTCGGTACGGGGGTCGTCTGGGTCTGTGTCGCCAGATACGGGAACTCGCCCTCGGGCTTGTTCAGATGGAAGACGATGGTGCGGTCGTCGGGCGTCACGATCGCGTCGAGGCCCTTGCCCTTCTTCCCATCGGCTCCCGCCTTGTACGGGCCCTGGTACTGGGCCCCGCCGATGAGCCAGTCGCGCAGATAGGGCGCCCCGCCGGACAGTTCGGCGGCGAAGGACCGCTCGATGCCGTACTTGATGTCCCCGGACGTGATGGGGGTGCCGTCCTCGTACCGCAGCCCCTTCTTGAGGGTGTACGTCCAGACGGTGGCGTCCTTGCTGGGCCTGCCGGTGTCGGTCGCGAGGTCGGGGACGACCTTCGCGCCGTCGGCGCCGTTGGCGCGGTGGCGGGTGGTGAGCGTACGGAAGACCAGCGAGGGGACGTTGCCGCCGCCCGATGTGTAGAGGCGCGCGGGGTCGAAGTCCTCCTGCGGCGCGCTGTTGAGGACGGTGAGCTTGCCGCCCTTGTGGGGCGTGCCCTGGGCTCCGGACGTGGCGGCGGCGCTGTCCTTGGGCCCGGCGCAGGCGGCAGCGCCCAGGGCCAGAACCAGACTCGCGGCCGCCACGGACGCTGTGCGCGGGGACAGATGACGCATCGGAGAAGCACCTCTCGGTGTGCTGAACGCGGAAAGTGACAGGGGTCCGCACAGGCAGCAGCGCCGGAAGAGAGCACCGGGGAAGACAGAAAATGCCGCGCCTGCGGGTGGAAGAGGCCCGGGCGCGGCAGGGGAAAAGGCCGACACACGCCGGGGCAGGCGGTGTCAGCGACAGAGAATGTCGGCGACGCAGTGCCCGGTCACGCCGAACAGCACCAGCTCAAAGGCGGTGTGATCGGGGGACTCGGGGCGCGACATGCCGAGAAATATGAACGACCCGCCGACTGATGTCAACGTGGATGGACGCCGGGGCGAGACGGCCGTCTCAGCCAGTGGGATACACCCAGGGGTTGGCCCGGCACTTGATCCCGTCGATGTCCAGCGACTTGGTCTGCTGCTGCATGACCGGCGCGAGCGCACCCGGGGTCTTGCAGCTCACATGGTTGTGGCCGAGCCGGTGGCCGACCTCGTGGTTGATCAGCATCTGCCGGTACGAGTAGATCTTGCTGTCGCCGTAGGTCTTCGATCCCTGGGCCCAGCGATAGGCATTGATCATTACCCGGTCGGTGGCAGCCGAATCGCAGGACACATTCTCTTCGAGCGTGTCGAGACCGGATTTGGCGCACCAGTCGGCGGTGGTGACGGGACTTGCCAGCGTAATCAGGAAATCCGGGTGCCCGGAGGAAATACGCTCGAATGTCTTGGCCCCGTTGTGCGCCCAACTCCGCTTGTCGTTCAGGGTCTTCTGGATCGCGTCGGCGAACAGCGTGCCGTCGAGCCCCATTCCCTTCTCGATCTCCACCTGGTAGCGGTATGTGCGCCCATGGCCCGGCGCCTTGGCCGATCCCCCGACCACGGAGAAATCACCCGACGCCTTGAGTTTCGGGGAGAGGGGATACAGCTTGGACATTTTCTGCGTGTAGGTCAGCGGCGCCGGGGCGACCTTCGGCTTCACCCGGTTGTCGCCGCGCGAGGCGGCCCCTTCACCGGCCGCCCGCTTGCCCGTACCCGTGGCCCGGGTGTCGCTGTGGCTGTCGCCGCCGCCGATGACCTGGCCTGCGACCACGACCGCGAGGACGGTGATCACGGCGGCAGCGGCGATCCCGGCGAAGGTGCGGCCCTTGCCGCCCTTGCCCTCGGCGCTGTCCTGACTGGTTCCGGTGCCACCGGTTCCGTCGCCGCTGACGCCGGAACCGTCGAGGGTCCCGGAGCTGTCGGGCGGCCCGGAGGTATCGAGAGTCCTCGAACTGGCGACCAGGGTGGAACCGGCGGCAGCGCCGGTACTGCCGGTCCCCCTCGCGGGGGCGCCGGTGTCGGTACCGGTCGCCGTGGCAGCAGCGCCGCCGGTACCCGGCTCCGTACCGGCCAGATCCGTGAAGGCGTCGACGAACTCCTTGCGGGGGCCGGTTACTTGGGGGCGCCGCGGCTGGACGCCCTGCCAGGACCCGTACCGCTCGGGACCCGGCGCGTCCCACTCGGGCTGCTGGGGATGGCCGCCGCGCACCTGCGGCGGCGCCGCCTCGCCGGGGGTCCTCCTGCGACGCCCGGTCCCCGCACGCGCCTGGGCGCCGGGGCCCCCGCCGTCACCGGCGGTATCGCCGGAGATGTCTTCCACGCGCTGAGGCGCACTCTGAGGCGCACCTTGAGGCACACCTTGCGGTGCACCGTCCCGACGGCTGTGACGTCCCACTCCCCGGATCAGCTCCCACTGCTGTTGTTGTCGTCCAGCAACTCCCGGAAGGCAGTCGCGACCAGCTCCGGGTACTCCATCATGGCCACATGCCCGGCATCGGGCAGCGACAGCAGCCGGGATCCGCGGAACGCGGCAGCCGCCTTGCGGGCCATACGGTACGAGACGAGCTGGTCCCGGACTCCGTACACCAGCAGCGTAGGGGCCAGCACCCGCTGCGCCTGACGCCACAGCCCGTGCTGCCCGCCCAGTGTGTACGCGTCGACGATGCCGCGTGCCGACCGGGTCATGGCATCCCAGAAGTACGGCAGCTGCAGGCGCCGCTCCATCTCCTCGACCGCGTTGCGCAGGCCCTCGTCGCTCACGCGCGACGGGTCGCCGTAGCAGAGCCCGAGCATGCCGCGGGTGCGCATCTCGGGTGTCCAGTCCCTGGTGAGCCGCTGGAAGAGACCGGCGACCCCGGGGACCGCGAGCAGCGCGGTGGGCGCGGCCGTGGGCTGGACGCGCAGGTCGGGCAGTGCGGGCGAGATCAGTGTGAGGGTGCGCACCAGGTCGGGGCGGAGCGCGGCGACGCGGGTGGTGACCGCGCCGCCCAGCGAGTTGCCGATGAGGTGGACCGGGCCCCGGCCGCTCGCGTCGAGCACCCGGATCACCGCACGTGCGTGCCCGGTGACCGAGTAGTTCCCGTCGTCCGGCGGCGGCGAGTCGCCGAAACCGGGCAGGTCGAGCGCCTCGCTGTCCACGATGTCGTCGATGAGGGGCATCAGCGCCGACCAGTTCTGCGAGGAGCCGCCGAGCCCGTGCACGAGGAGCGCGGGCGGCAGCCCGGCACGCGCCGGGGGCCGGGAACGCACGGTCAGCGTCAGCCCGGGCAGCGTGACGGTCCGCAGGGCCTCTCCCGCCGCGATCCGTACGGTGCTCGCCCCGGTGGCCGGGACGGCGGCCGCGATTCCGGGCAGCTCGGTCGAAGACATAAGGCGATGTTACGAGACGATCACACGGGTATCCGTGTGTTCGCCGTCACAGACACATCGCGCTACGGGGCGCGTGCTCCTACTCTCGGTAGAGAGGGAAGGGAAGCAATCATGCCGACCGAGCCGAGCGACAGGGCTGACCCCCGCTACTCCGATGCCGAGAACGCCGGGAACGCCAGGAACACAGCGGGCCCCGGGACGGACCCGGAGAACCACGACCCCGAGGCCGATCCGGCCGACACCGCGGAGCAGCGGAAGGATCTCACTCCGCAGGAGGACGACCCGCTGACCGGCATTGATCCCGCGAAGGCCAACGAGGCCGACGCCAGCGAGCAGGCCCGGGTGGTCCCCGTCGACGAGGACGACTACCGCTGACACCGCTTCCCCAGCGGTCCGGTCCGTGAAATTCTGCGTCCGCACCACACACAGCCGGGTTACCCAAAAGTACGATGGCGGGCAGCGACGCACCAGCGTGTGCTTGTTCAACTGAGCTTGTTCAATCATTGGGAGGCGGCGTGACAGCCATCGAGCAGACCGAGGCAGCACGTCCGCGGGGTACGCGGCTGCCGCGCCGCGCACGACGGAATCAGCTGCTGGGCGCCGCCCAGGAGGTGTTTGTCGCGCAGGGCTACCACTCTGCGGCGATGGACGACATCGCCGAGCGTGCCGGTGTCAGCAAGCCCGTGCTCTACCAGCACTTCCCGGGCAAGCTCGATCTCTACCTGGCCCTGCTGGACCAGCACTGCGAGTCGCTGCTCCAGGCGGTCCGTACGGCCCTGGCGTCGACCACGGACAACAAACTGCGCGTGGCGGCGACGATGGACGCCTACTTCGTGTACGTCCAGGACGAGGGCGGCGCGTTCCGGCTGGTCTTCGAGTCCGACCTGACGAACGAGCCGGCCGTGCGCGAGCGCGTCGACCGGGTCTCGCTCCAGTGCGCCGAGGCGATCTCGGACGTCATCGCCGGGGACACCGGGCTCTCCAAGGACGAGTCGATGCTGCTGGCCGTGGCTCTCGGCGGCGTCTCCCAGGTGGTGGCCCGCTACTGGCTCTCCAGCGAGTCGGGCATCCCGCGCGACACCGCGGTGCAGCTGCTCACCTCGCTGGCCTGGCGCGGCATCGCGGGCTTCCCGCTGCACGGCAGCGACCAGAGCTGACCCGGGCCGGGCCCCGTGTTCGCTGCCGGCGTGCGGTGCTGACGTCTTACGGGCCGCCGGGCCCGGCTAATGTGTGCTGCGTACGGCGCGGCTGACCGCGCACCGCACGACCGTCGGAGGGACATAGCCGTGGAGGTCAAGATCGGGGTTCAGCACGCACCCCGGGAGATCGTTCTGGAGAGCGGGCAGTCCGCCGAGGAGGTCGAGCGCTCGGTTGCCGACGCGCTGGCCGGCAAGGCGCAGCTGCTCAGCCTCACGGACGACAAGGGCCGCAAGGTCCTGGTACCTGCCGACCGCATCGCGTACGTGGAGCTCGGCGAGCCCGCGGCCCGCCGGGTCGGGTTCGGCGCTCTGTAGGCAGAGTTCCGCAGGCACCACAGCAGCAGGACGAACGACGGGAACGGCCCGGCGGTCAACACGACCGCCGGGCCGTTCCCGTGCGTGTGGTCCGGCGGCGCCCAGGATTGCGCTCCAGGGCCACCGGGTAAGACCGACATCAGTAAAGGATCAGTCAGCTCACACCTGACTCACAGCGGCGCGCGGAAGGGACGACATGCTCTGGGAAGCCCTCGCATCAGTACTGCTCGGCCTGGCGCTGGCCTGGTACGCGACACGGAAGCTGCCCACCCGCCTGCCGTCCCGGCACGTGGTCCTGGCCACCGGCCCGGTCGGCGCCCTCTTCGGCGCCTTCCTCACCCGCTCGGCACTCGGCCCCGGCCACGGCCCGGTGGTCCTGCTGGGCGCGGTGGTGATCGGAGCGGTGGTGCTCTCCCTGCTGCTCCGCCCGGTCCACCGGATCCGACGGTCTGCGGCGGTGTAGCCGGGACTCCCTGGACGGCGTGTCCGCCCAGGCCCGGAAAAGCCTGGTTGCGCGGGCCGGGTTCTCCGGTCAGGCAGCCAGGCCCAGTGCGGCCATCCGCTTGGTGTGGGCCTCGGTGATCCTCGTGAACATCCGGCCGACCTCCGCGAGGTCGAAGCCGTCGGAGACGCCGCCCACCAGCATCGTGGAGAGCGCGTCCCGGTCGGCCACCACCCGCTGGGCCTGGCTCAGGGCCTCGCCCATCAGCCGGCGGGCCCACAGCGCCAGGCGGCCGCCGACCCGGGGCTCCGCCTCGATCGCCGCGCGTACCTTCTCGACGGCGAAGTTGCCGTGGCCCGTGTCGTCGAGCACACCGAGCACCAGCTCGCGGGTGTCGGTGTCCAGCCGGGCCGCCACCTCACGGTAGAAGTCACTCGCGATCGAGTCGCCGACGTACGCCTTGACCAGGCCCTCCAGCCAGTCCGACGGCGCGGTCTGGCGGTGGAAGTCGTCCAGGGCCTGGGCGAACGGCTCCATGGACGCCGTGGGCTCCACATCGATCGCGGCCAGCCGGTCGGACAGCCGCTCGAAGTGGGAGAACTCGGCGGACGCCATCTTCGCCAGGGCCGCCTTGTCACCCAGCGTCGGCGCGAGCTTGGCGTCCTCGGCGAGGCGCTCGAAGGCAGCCAGCTCGCCGTACGCGAGCGCGCCGAGCAGGTCCACGACCGCGGCGTGGTACCTCGGGTCGGCCGACGCCGTGTCCCAGTTCTGCGCGGCGATACCGGTCTGTTCCTTGGCGGTGTCAGGCGTCTGCATGGACCGCACAATAGCGCTCCGTCCGCCAGGGATGAATTGCCGAGCGCAGCCCCGGCGGGATGGGGGCCGGGATGTGTGTGAGGTGTGCGTGCGCCCCCGGTGAAAATCGGGCGGACAGTCAGACCGAGAGCGGTCCGGGGCCCTTGTGACCGGGGGGAACGCGGTGCCGGGAGAGGCCACTGCGGGTGCGGAGGACCACTGTGGCTTTGGTCTCCTGATGAATTCACCCAACGCACCTGCGGGATTTGGGGGTACAGTGGTAATGCGCCTGTCGAATGTTCAGCATGTTCGGTGGGTCATCCCAATGAGGATGCCCGGTCGGTGGCCCGATCGGCTCCATCTGACCGCCCTCACCAATTCGATGTGAGGGGCCCCCTCAGCGGCACGAGCGCTTGAGCGAAGGCAGTGGTCCCGCGCCAGTCGGCACGGTACGACCCCCTTGTTCGCCTCGGTCCGCGTCTCACAGAAGAGGCAGCACCCTGACTACGTTCCGAGACCTCGGTATTCTCACCGAGACCGCCGAAGCCCTTGAAGCCGTCGGCATCACGTCCCCCTTCCCCATCCAGGAGATGACGCTTCCCGTCGCGCTCTCCGGCTCCGACGTCATCGGCCAGGCCAAGACCGGCACCGGCAAGACGCTCGGCTTCGGACTGCCGCTCCTGGAGCGCGTCACCGTCCCCGCGGACGTCGAGGCGGGCCGGGCCAAGCCCGAGCTGCTGACCGACGCCCCCCAGGCGCTCGTCGTCGTCCCCACCCGCGAGCTGTGCCAGCAGGTCACCAATGACCTGCAGACCGCCGGCAAGGTCCGTAACGTCCGGGTGCTCGCCATCTACGGCGGCCGGGCCTACGAGCCGCAGGTCGAAGCGCTGAAGAAGGGCGTCGACATCATCGTCGGCACCCCGGGACGGCTGCTCGACCTGGCGGGTCAGAAGAAGCTCAACCTCGGCCACATCCGCGCGCTCGTCCTGGACGAGGCCGACGAGATGCTGGACCTGGGCTTCCTCCCCGACGTCGAGCGCATCATGAGCATGCTGCCGGCGCGCCGCCAGACGATGCTGTTCTCGGCGACCATGCCCGGCGCGGTCATCAGCCTGGCCCGCCGCTACATGTCGCAGCCCACACACATCCGCGCCACCTCGCCGGACGGCGAGGGCCAGACGGTCGCGAACATCACGCAGCACATCTTCCGCGCGCACTCCATGGACAAGCCCGAGCTCGTCTCGCGCATCCTCCAGGCGGACGGCCGCGGTCTGGCGATGATCTTCTGCCGTACGAAGCGGACGGCAGCCGACATCGCCGAGCAGCTCGCCACCCGCGGTTTCGCTTCGGGCGCGGTCCACGGCGACCTCGGCCAGGGCGCCCGCGAGCAGGCACTGCGCGCCTTCCGCAACGGCAAGGTGGACGTTCTCGTCTGCACCGACGTCGCCGCCCGCGGTATCGACGTCGACGATGTGACGCACGTCATCAACTACCAGTCCCCCGAGGACGAGAAGACGTATCTGCACCGCATCGGCCGCACCGGCCGCGCGGGCAAGTCGGGTACGGCGATCACCCTGGTCGACTGGGACGACATCCCCCGCTGGAAGCTGATCAACAAGGCGCTGGACCTGCCGTTCGACGAGCCGGAGGAGACCTACTCCACCTCGGCGCACCTCTACGAGCTGCTGGGTATCCCCACCGGCACGAAGGGTGTCCTGCCGCGCGCGGACCGTACCCGTGCCGGGCTCGGCGCGGAAGCGGTCGAGGACCTGGGCGAGACCGGTGGCCGTGGCCGCAAGGCGTCCGTGCCCGCGCCCGCCGTGAAGGAGGAGCGCGCCCCGCGTACGCCCCGCCAGCGCAGGCGCACCCGCAACGGCGCACCGCTCACGGAGTCCGGCGCCGCCGCACCCGCGGCGGAGGCCGTGACCGAGCGGTCCGCCCCGGCGGGCCAGGCCGACAGCGCCGACGAGGTACGCGCACCGCGCCGCCGCCGTCGTACGCGGTCGAGCAGCGCGGACACGCAGACCGCCGTGGTCGAGGCAGCTGTGGTGGCTCCGGCCGCACCGGTGGCCGACCCCGCCGGCGCCGACGCGCCTGCCGTGGTCAAGCCGAAGCGGACCCGGACCCGGACGGCCAAGGCCACCGGTACGAAGGCCACCGAGGCCGAGGCTCCGGCAGCCGCGGCGGCCGAGCCGGAGACGGCTGAGGCGAAGCCGAGGCGCCGCCGCACGAGGGCGCCGAAGGCGGCACAGCCCGAGAGCTGAGACCGACCGCCGGTGGCCCGGACCCTGTGAGCGGGGTCCGGGCCACCGGTGCGTCCGGCTCCGGGGCTCCGGCCTCTCCAGGGCTCCCGCCTCTCCAGGGCTCCGGCCTCTCCAGGGCTCCGGCCTCTCCAGGGCTTCCGGCCGCTCCGGGGAACGGCGCTGCCGGAGACGCTAGCCTCGTGGCATGAGCAGGCCCCTCTCCTTCGCGCCGCCCCCCGGCACTCACGCCGGCCCCCTGCGGACCTCCCGCGGCACCTTCGCATCGCTGGTGACTCCCGCCGCCGGGTCCGCTGCCCCGGGTACCCGGCCCACCGTCCTCCTGCTCCCCGGGTTCACCGGGAGCAAGGAGGACTTCACCGCGATGCTTCAACCGCTCGCCGCCGCCGGCTACCGTGTGGTCGCCGTCGACGGCCGCGGGCAGTACGAGACCCCTGGTCCCGACGACCAAGAGGCTTACGCACAGGGCGAGTTGGCCCGGGACGTACTCGCTCAGGCAGCGGCGGTCGGCACCCCCGTCCATCTCGTCGGGCACTCGCTCGGCGGCCAGATCGCCCGTGCGGCGGTGCTGCTCGACCCGGCGCCGTTCGCGTCGCTGACGCTGATCTCGTCCGGCCCCGCAGAGGTCACCGCCGCCCAGCAGCAGAAGATCGAGCTGTTGAGTGACGCGCTCGCCAGGTGGGAGATGGGACAGGTGTGGGAGGCGATGCGCGCGATGGGTCCACCGCAGGACGCCGAAACGGACGGCGAACCGGCCCTGCGCCGACGCTGGTTGATGCACAATCCGGCCCAGCTCATAGCAACGGGGCGGCAGTTGGCGACCGAACCGGACCGGGTGGACGAGCTCGCCGCCCTCCCGCTCGCCCGGCATGTCGTGTCGGGGGAGAGCGACGACACCTGGCCGGTGCCGCTGCTGGACGAGATGGCCGTACGGCTCGGGGCGGTACGGAGCGTCATCGCCGGCGCCGAACACTCCCCCAACACCGACCGGCCCGAGCGGACGGCCGAGGTCCTGACCGCGTTCTGGGGCCGGCACTGCGACTGATCGGTACTGCGGCTGATCAGTACTGCGACTGAAGGTGGTTCCAGAAGCCGTCCCGCAGCGCCCGCCGCAGGTCGCCGTGGCCGCGCAGCGACCGCTGGAGCAGCCGCTCCGCGTCGACCAGCAGATCCTGGTCCACCGGACCCGGCAGATAGGGGCGCCCCGGCAGCAGCTCGGCCAGCGTCTGGCGGCCGCGTTCGGAGAGCCAGGTCGCCGCGATCTGCGCACCGACGAAGCGGACGTCCTCGCGGGACGGCGGCGGCGTCCCCTCCTCGTACACCGTGACCGGGCGGCGCCCCACGTACGGCTTCCAGAAGTCCAGGTCGAAGGTCCGCTGGCTGTCGACCTCCCAGAGCAGCGGCTCGGCCTGGTTGCGGCCCTCCCCCGCCTCGATGCCCCAGAGGTGGACCCGCGCCCCGTACCCCTGCGCGGCCTCGACGGCGGAGACCAGGTCCTCATCGCCGCCGACCAGCGCGGCATCGCTGATCGCGCGGTGCCTGGCGAGCGATTCCAGATCCGTGCGGATCAGGGAATCGACGCCCTTCTGCTGGTTGTTGGCGTTCAGATTGCCGAGGCGGACCTTGACGTCCGGGAGTTCGGCGATGGACTGCTGCTCGGGGGTGTGGATACGGCGCCGGGCGCCGTCGTACCAGTACACGCGGAGCAGCCGGCTGTCCGCGAAGATGGTCCGCGCCCTGTCGATGAACGCCTCGATCAGGCCCTCCGCGTCCAGGTCGAACGATCTGCGGTCCTCATTCCCGGTGACCAGCAGGCCGGCGGCTGCGTACACATATCCGGCGTCGACGAAGATCGCGTGCGTGGAGGGTGTCTTGGACACCTCGGAGAGCACGCGCTGGAGGAGCGCGTTGGTGCGCTCCAGCTGGGCGCTGATATCTGGATCGTTCATACGAGGTTCATTCTCTGTGGCGTCACGGAGTGAGCACAACCTGCGGCCCGACCCATCGGTCGTTAGGCTGCCGAAAATTTTATTTAGCGTAGGGAATGTTTGCCGGGGGCAACGCGTTGTCACCTACGGAACGTGTTGCACGCTAACGACGCAATCACCTCTTAACGGATGGGCAACCGTCCGGACTCAGCGCGGGACGAGACTGTGGGAGCCCGCACCAGTAGTTCTCCTAGCAGGAGGATCAGACGAAGGGAGAAGCCTTGCGCTTCGAAATCATGCGACTCGATGATGTCGATGGCTCCGCCATGGACAGCACCGTCGTAGACGCCGCCTCCGTCAACCGGATCGTGCAGCAGGCCGCCGCAATCGGCCAGCGCATCTACATCCGGCCGGCCGAATCCTCGGCCTCGTAACACCGGAAGATTTTCCTGAGGAAGCGCCCCCGTGCAGATGCACGGGGGCGCTGTGCGTCCGGGCGGCGGGGGACGGACGCCGGACGAAGTTATGGCCGGGCGACGGGGTTCAGGCGACGGCCGCGCTCGTCCGGCCTTGATGAACGGCCGCGCTCATCCGGCCTTGATGACCTGCGTGATGCCGTTGATGATCTGCTGCACCGCGATCGCGGACAGCATCATTCCGGCGAGCCGGGTCACCAGCACCACACCGCCGTCCTTGATGACCCGGATGATCAGCAGCGAGTACCGCATGGTCACCCAGAGCACCACGTGCATGGCGACGATCGCGGCCCACACGGACACCTGCTGCGCCCCGGTGGACGCGTGCTGCACCGCGAGGATCACCGAGACGATCGCGCCGGGCCCCGCCAGCAGCGGCATCCCCAGCGGTACGAGAGCGACATTGACGTCCTTCGTCTGCGTCGGCTCGTCGGTCTTGCCGGTGAGCAGGTCGAGCGCGATGAGCAGCAGGAGCAGCCCGCCGGCGATCATCAGCGCCGGTACGGAGACATGCAGGTAGTCCAGGATCTGCTGGCCCAGCAGACCGAAGACGGTGATCACCCCGAGGGCCACCGCCACCGCCTGCCCGGCCATCCGGCGCTGGACCTTGGCGGGGCGGCCGGCGGTGAGGGCCAGGAAGATCGGGGTGATACCCGGGGGGTCCATGATCACGAAAAGCGTGACAAAGAGGGATCCGAAAACGGCGACGTCGAACACAGTGAGGGCCTTGCTTGCGTGGTGAGAGTGAGCGGGGAAGGTGGTACCGGAGCGCGGACGCGGGCCGGTACGGAGGTGGCACCGCGGAGCGCCGCCGGAAAGCGGCACACCGGAAGGTGACAGAACGGGAGAGGGCGGGCGGCGCCGGGCACCGGACCCGCTTACGATCCGGGGGCGGCGCGGCGCGTTACCGGGCGGAGTGTCCGCCGGCGCCCGGCACCGGGAACGCCCCGGTCGCGCGCCGGGTGATCTCGCCGTAGACCTCGGGATGCGTCGTGCACGCCCCGAGCTCCACGAACTTCCGGCTGCCGTGGTAGTCGCTGGAGCCCGTGACCAGCAGCCCAAGGTCGGCGGCGAGCCCCCGCAGCCTGGCGCGGGTGGGCTCGTCGTGGTCCATGTGGTCGACCTCGATGCCGTCGAGGCCGCAGGCGGCCAGATCCGCGATCACGGACTCGGGCACCACCCTGCCCCGCTTGACGGCCTGCGGGTGGGCGAAGACGGTGACGCCGCCGGCCTGCTTGACCAGCCGGACCGCGGTGAAGGGGTCGAGTTCGTGCTTCTCGGCGTACGCGCGCCCGCCGTCGGCCAGCCACTCGGCGGTGAAGGCGTCGGACACGGTCTCGACGACTCCCAGCTCCACCAGGGCGGTGGCCACGTGCGGGCGGCCCAGCGAGGCGTCACCCGCGATGCGCGCCACCTGCTCCCAGGTGATCGGGACGCCCAGGTCCTGGAGCTTGCGGACCATGGTGCGCGCACGCGGGACCCGGTCGTCCCGTACGAGTTCGCGCTCGCGCAGGAACTCCGGCTCGTCGGGGTCGAAGAGGTACGCGAGCATATGCAGGCCGATGCCGTCGGCCTCCGCGGTGCCGGCCAGCCGGCAGGAGAGCTCGGCGCCCGTGACGAGGGTCAGCCCTGCGGGCAGCGCCGCGCGGGCCTCCGCGTGACCGCGGGTCGAGTCGTGGTCGGTGAGCGCGACGACGTCGAGTCCGGCGGCGGACGCGTTGCGCATCAGCTCGGCGGGGGTGTCCGTACCGTCCGAGGCCGTGGAGTGGGTGTGCAGATCGATGCGCACGACGCGGGACTCCGGAGCTCGGGGACGTAAGACGGTCCGTCCACCAGGGGACGTTCAAGGGTAACCGGCGTACGAGGTTGTCCGGGCCGGGTCACGGAGCGGTCCCGGCCGGGCCTGGACGGCCTGCCCGGATCACGGCGCGGGGCCGCACAGCCCCGTCCCGCACCTCACCACTGGGCCCGGCCCAGGCAGGCCCGTCGGCCCGCCGTCAGCCGAGGATGCGCGGGGAGAGCGCCCCGCACGGCAGCAGTTCCACTTCCGTGCCCACCTCGCGCAGGTCCGTCAGGACCAGCTCGTCGTACATCAGCAGCCCCGACTGCTCGGGCCAGAGGATCGCCCACAGCCAGAGACCGCGCGCCTCCCCCGCGAAGACCGCACGGTCGGTGGGGGACTCGATGCGCCAGAGCGGGGTGGGGCGGCCCGCGGCGAGCACCTTGGCCTGCGGGGGTTTGCCGACGTCGATGTACTGACCGGGGTCGGGGCCCTCGATGCCCGCGTACCGCGCGCCGAGCCCGACGCCCAGCTCCTCGGCCACCAGCAGCAGCTCCCCCGGGCCTTCGAGCGGGCCTGGGCCCGAGCAGGCCACGGCGGTGGCGCGGCCTCCGCTGCGGTCGTCGCCCGCGCTGACCACGCCCGTGAAGAGCCAGCCGATGGGCAGCGGCCACGGCATCCACACGGGCACCTGCGCCCGACTGGCCACGACCTCCAGCGCGTCGACGCTCGGCGGGAGAACCGGCTGCAGCGGATAGATGACGCCGTGCACGTCACACTGCCACGCGTCGGCGAAGAGGCCGGGTGCCCTGACCCGGCCGCCACACTTCGGGCAACTGGGTTCGCCCCTCATACCTCCCAACGGTCCTCCCCGGCGGTCATCACGTCAAGGACGATCACCCGTCCGCCGCGCACACGTGCGGAAACTAGATGCATGTTGCATTCATTAGCCTCACTAACTTATTATGTGTATAACACAACGATCTGGCGCGGCGATCAAGCGCCAGGATCCGGCCGAGAGCCGGAATCCAACCGAGAGTGAGGGCGTCCCATGCCAGGAGAGGATCCGTTCGACGAAGGGGCCGGAAGCATCCTGCGCCAGCCGATGGCCGTCTGGGCCACGGCGGGAGCTTCGGTCGTGGCCTTCATGGGGATCGGGCTCGTCGACCCGATCCTGCCGTCCATCGCCAAGGGCCTGCAGGCGACACCGAGCCAGGTCTCGCTGCTCTTCACCTCCTACTTCCTGATCACCGCCGTCGCGATGCTGGTCACCGGCTGGGTCTCCAGCCGGATCGGCGGCAAGAAGACCCTGCTGGCCGGGCTCGCCCTGGTCGTGGTCTTCGCCGCCCTCTCGGGCACCTCGGGCTCCGTCGGTGAACTGGTCGGCTTCCGGGCCGGCTGGGGGCTGGGCAACGCGCTCTTCGTCTCCACCGCACTCGCCGTCATCGTCGGCGCGGCAGCGGGCGGCAGTGCCGCCGCGATCCTGCTGTACGAATCCGCGCTCGGCCTCGGGATGGCCTGCGGGCCGCTGGTCGGCGCGCTGCTCGGAAACGCCAGCTGGCGCTACCCGTTCTTCGGCACCGCGGCCCTGATGGCCATCGGCTTCATCTGCATCTCGTTCCTGCTCAAGGAACAGCCCAGGCCCGCCAGGAAGACCAGGCTGCTCGACCCCATCAGGGCGCTCGGCCACGGCGGGCTCGCCTCCGTCGCCGGATCGGCCTTCTTCTACAACTACGCGTTCTTCACGGTGCTGGCCTTCACGCCGTTCGTGCTG
Source organism: Streptomyces sp. NBC_00466 (assembly GCF_041433995.1). Classification (NCBI taxonomy): domain Bacteria; kingdom Bacillati; phylum Actinomycetota; class Actinomycetes; order Kitasatosporales; family Streptomycetaceae; genus Streptomyces; species Streptomyces sp. NBC_00466. The sequence goes on from NZ_CP107896.1 coordinate 1,789,084, forward strand.
AACATGACGCCGTACAAGTCGGGCGCGGTCTTCTTCGGCTGGGGCCTGCTGCTCGCGGTGTTCTCCGTACTCGTGGCGCCCCGGCTCCAGAAGCGCTTCGGCACCCTCAAGGTGCTGGGTGCCTCACTGGTACTGCTCGCCGCCGACCTGGTGGTCCTCGGCTACGGCAGCCACACGACGGCCATCGTCTGCACGATCCTGTCCGGTGCCTTCATCGGCCTCAACAACACCGTCTACACCGAGCTGGCGCTCGGCGTCTCGGACGCGCCGCGCCCGGTGGCGAGTGCGGGCTACAACTTCGTCCGCTGGTTCGCGGCGGCCGCCGCACCCTTCCTCGCCCCGCACATCGAGGGCTGGACCGACATCCACATCCCCTTCGTGGTGGCCGCGGCCGCCGCGGTGCTGGGTGCGCTGGTCGTATGGGTACGGCGTGCGGCGCTGACCCACGAGGCCGAGGAGCTGGAACCGGTCCACGCGACCGAGGACGGCGTGTCCGCCTTCGTGAACTGAACCGGCCGGGCCGGTCCGGCCGAACCGGAACCGACCGGACAGTCAGTCCGGCGGAACCGAACCGGACGGTCAGTCCAGCGGAACGGACCTGCGCAGCGGATCGCGCAGGTCCGTTCCGCGTGCCAGCCACCGTTCCTGGAGTTCCGCGGCGCCGTGCACCCGCTTCCACGCCGCCTCGTTGTCCGTCATCGGCAGCAGCGGCAGGAAGCGGACCGGGTCCAGCGGCGGGTCAAGCTCCAGGTCCTCGACGAGCCCGCCGGGCTCCTCGACCAGCACCGAGCTGAACGGCGCGCCGCTCCACAGCGGTTCACCGAGATCGAGCGAGGCACCCGGCGCGACGATGACGCCCTCGACCGCCGGCGAAGCGGCCAGCACCGCCAGCGGGCGGAGCACCTTGTCGGTGTCGGCGAGTCCGGCACGCACCGAGAGGACCAGCTCCGCGCGCGGCCCCTGCACCGGGTCGGCGAGCGAGACGGACAGGGGCGCCGCGAAGCGGCTCGTTGAGGGGCGGTGGTCGGGTGAGGGGCCGGCCGGGTCGGACATGGGGTGCGCGGACATCCCGAGCGTGGCGTAGCGGACGACGGCCGGGTCCCGGGCATCCACGAAGCGCAGCACCTCGATCCGGTCCGTACCGAGGAACGTCACGGCCGCGCGGGCGTCCGGCTCGCCCAGCGCTGAACGCAGCCGGGCTTCGACCAGAGCGAGAACATCTGCCATGAGCCCGAGCATAGAGCGCGTATCGAACAGGCAAAGTGGGGGCTTGACGCTTCAGCCGACTGATAGTCTTGGCCGCTGGTCAGGGCAGCATCATCGTCCCCCACGGGGGACCGGCCGGAGGAGGTGGGACTGCGATGGATCGAGATCCGAGTCGACCGTGCAGTACAAGCCGCTCTTCCGCGCATTGTCCGTGTTCTCTGTGACCTGAGACCCTGCATACCCGGCCCCAACACCGGGAAACCTCCTGAGTCTCATGGCATTTCGCACGCCGGAAGAGCACCTCGCTTCTGTCTGATCCGTGTCTGTAGCGAACGCCGTCACCGCGACGCCGCGGTTCCGCCCGCTTTGCGGACGTATGAGACCAACACCTCGATACGCCCCCATTCCGGGCAGTGCCACGCCCGCCGACGGCCTCTCCGTGAAGGAGTCCCGCCATGTCGATGATCCGTGACCTGCGCGCAGCGGTCCGTCCCTCCCTGCGCAAGAGCAGCTCCACGCACAGCAATTACGACCCGACCCGCGACCCCTCGGCCAGCAGCGCGGTCGTGGACTGCGCCGTCTACCGGGACGGCGTACGCGAATCGGGCAAGAAGTGCCTGACGCCGCGTGAGGCACTGAAGCGCGCCCACGAGTCCGGCGGTTTCACCTGGATCGGCCTCCACGAGCCGACCGAGGAGGAGTTCTCCGGTATCGCGGCCGAGTTCGGGCTGCACCCGCTCGCGGTCGAGGACGCGGTGCACGCACACCAGCGGCCGAAGCTGGAGCGGTACGACGACACCCTCTTCACCGTCTTCAAGACCATCCACTACGTCGAGCACACCGAACTCACCTCCACCAGCGAGGTGGTCGAGACCGGCGAGGTGATGTGTTTCACCGGCCGGGACTTCGTCATCACCGTCCGGCACGGCGGCCAGGGCTCGCTGCGCGCGCTGCGCCACCGGCTCCAGGAGGACACCGAACTGCTCGCCAAGGGCCCGTCGGCCGTGCTGCACGCCATCGCCGACCAGGTGGTCGACGGTTATCTGGCGGTCGCGTCCGCTGTGCAGGACGACATCGACGAGGTCGAGATCGATGTCTTCTCCGAGCCCGCGAAAGGGACTTCGCGCGGCACCGACGCGGGGCGCATCTACCAGCTGAAGCGTGAGGTGCTGGAGTTCAAGCGGGCGGTCTCGCCGCTGCTGCGCCCGATGCAGCAGCTCAGCGAGCGGCCGATGCGGCTCGTCGACCCGGACATCCAGAAGTACTTCCGCGATGTCGCCGACCACCTGGCCCGGGTCCAGGAGCAGGTCGTCGGCTTCGACGACCTGCTCAACTCGATCCTCCAGGCGAACCTGGCGCAGGCGACCGTCGCGCAGAACGAGGACATGCGCAAGATCACCGCGTGGGCCGCCATCATCGCCGTGCCGACGATGATCACGGGCGTGTACGGCATGAACTTCACGTACATGCCCGAACTCCACTGGCGGTACGGCTATCCCATGGTGATGGTGGGGATCCTGGCCCTGTGCGTGGGCATCCACCGCACCCTGAAGCGGAACGGCTGGCTCTGAAAGAACATCACAGGCCGGCCGGGCCGGCCGGCTCACACCGCGCGGCGCTCGCCCGCCCCCGGAAGGCGCGGCGATAGCTCTGGGGGGAGAGCCCGACCTGCCGGGTGAAGTGGCGCCGCAGGTTCGCCGCGCTGCCCAGACCGCTGTCGGCCGCCACACGGTCGACAGGCAGTGCGGTGGTCTCCAGCAGGTGCTGGGCATGCCGGATGCGCTCCTGCTGGAGCCAGCGCAGGGGCGACATCTCAACGGTCTCCTCGAAGCGGCGGGCCAGCGTGCGGCGGCTGAGGTTCGCCCGCTGTGCGAGGTCGTCGAGGGTGAGGGGCAGGTCGAGCTGTGCGCGTGCCCACTCCAGCAGGGGCGCCAGATGAGTGTCATTGCGCGCTACAGCGGGCAATTCGACGTACTGGGCCTGACCGCCCTCACGGTGCGGTGGCGTAACAACCCGCCGGGCCAACGCGTTCACGACGGTCACCCCGTGATCGAGGCGTACGAGCTCCAGGCACAAGTCAATACCCGCGGCGGTGCCGGCCGAGGTGAACACACCGCCGTCCTCCACGTACAGCACCCTGGGGTCGACATGGACCCCGGGATGACGCCGGGCGAGTTCCTCCGCGTGCATCCAGTGGGTGGTGGCCCGTCGGCCCTCCAGCAGCCCTGCCGCGGCCAGAACGAACGCGCCGGAGCAGATCGCGGCAATACGGGCTCCGGCAGCGTGGGCGGCGCGCACGGCTTCCACCAGTGGTGCGGGAGGCGACTCATGCACATTCGCGCAGCTGGGGACCACCACCGTGTCGGCCTGCGCCAGATCGGCCATGTCACCCGTCCCCTGAGCGACGAATCCGCAGGCGACAGGGGTGTCCGGATCGGTACCGCACAGACGCAGGTCGTACCAGGGATCGGCCAGGTCCGCCCGGTCGATGCCGAAGACCTCGCACGGCACAGCGAGTTCGAAGATCGGCGCGCCCGGGGTGACGGCGACGGCCACCTTGTGTGCGGCAAAATGTTTGCGCATACCGGCAAACATGCCACTGTCCGTGGTGTCGATGTAAGCCTCATCCTGGTCACCGGCAGCGCTTCAAGCCGACTTCGAACCCCGCCAGGGAGGCACAGAGGTGAGCTCCGCCGAGCAGACACCCACGGTGGCACCGCAGCAGGAGCCGGGCAGCCCGCCGACGCGCCACCGCATCGGCTTCGGGCAGGCGGTAGCGCTGTACGTCGGGGCGGTACTCGGAGCCGGCGTCCTGGTCCTCCCCGGCCAGGCCGCCTCGATGGCGGGTCCGGCGTCGTTGCTCTCCTGGCTCTTCATGGGACTCCTCGGGCTGCCGTTGGCCATGACGTTCGCTGCCCTGGCCACCAGGTACCCGGATGCCGGGGGGATCGCCACATACGCCACCCGGGCCTTCGGCCCGACAGCCGGCGGCCTCGCCGGCTGGTTCTATTTCACAGCCGGCTCGATCGGCCAGACGATCGTGCCACTGACCGGTGGTTACTACGTCGCCACGGCGCTGCGGATCAACCAGTCCTACGCCTTCCTGATCGCCGCAGCCATACTGGCGCTGGCGGTCGGCGCCAACCTGGTGGGTCTGCGGCTCAGCGGCCGCGTCCAGCTCGGCCTGGCCGGCGGAGTGGCGCTCCTGCTCCTGGCGGCCACGCTTGCGGCGATTCCCCACGTCAAGGCGGACGCCTTCACTTCGTTCGCCCCGCACGGCCTGTCCGGAGTGGCACGGACCGCAGTCGTTCTGTTCTTCGCTTTCGCAGGCTGGGAAGCGGTCGCCCATCTCGCCGGAGAGTTCCGCGACGTCCGGCGAGACCTGACCCGGGCCACGCTGACCACGGTCGTCGTAGTGATCGTGCTCTACCTGGGCGTCTCCTTCGCCGTAGTCGGCACCGGTACCTACGGCAACAGCGAACTGGACCGCATCGCGGTCGGCCAAGTGCTGGGTACTGGGCTGGGCTTCAGCGCGACCGTCGCAGCGGCAGTTCTCGCGACGGTGATCAGCCTGGGTACCACCAACGCTTTCATCGCCGCCGTTTCCCGGCTGGGATACGCACTCGGCCGTGACGGCTGGCTCCCCCGCCCTCTGAGCCGGCTCAGCACCCGCGAGGTGCCGGCGAACGGGGTGTTCCTGGTGGGCGGGATCGGCGCCGCCGGCCTGCTCGTCAGCTACCTCGGCAGCTGGGGGACCGAGGACATCGTAGGAATCCCATCATCGCTCGTGCTGGTCACCTATCTGATCGGAACGGCGGCAGGCGCCCGGCTCCTCACCGGACGTGCACGCGGCTATGCGGTGATCGCACTCGTGCTCACTCTTCTTGTCACGCCTTTCGCCACCTCCTACGCCCTCGTCCCAGTGATCGTCGCGGCGGTAGCCCTGGTGTACCGGTGGGCGAAGGGCAAGATGAGCGGTCTACCGAAACCGTCCTGACGTCGGCCTGCCGTCAACCGCACCGAAAGCCTGCGCAGTTGTGTTTCCTGCCCGGGCTTTGCGGCAAGGCCACCCGGCGCTGGCCCGGGCGACCCGGACGGGCACAGGCGCAAGGGCTCCTTATCCTGGGCGCATGACACAGACCTTCCTTGAGCGGGCCCTCGTCGAGGAGGCCACCAAGAAGTCCGGCCTCATCTGGGTGCGGGGTACCGGACCGGTGCGGGCGCTCTGGCACGTCTGGCACGACGGTGCCGCGTTGCTCGTCGGGGACGGCCCCGGGGAGCAGCCGCTGCCGGGGCTGGCCGACGGCGCGGCGGCCGAGGTCACGGTGCGCAGCAAGGACAAGGGCGGCCGGCTGGTCGCCTGGAGCGCGGTGACGGCGGAGCTCGCGCCCCGCTCGGACGCGTGGGAGGCGGCCGTCGCCGAGCTCAAGGGGAAGCGGCTGAACGCCCCGGACGGCGAGGCGATGGTGGAGCGCTGGGCGCGGGAGTGCCGCGTGGTGCGGCTCGTACCGCACGAGGCGAGCACGGAGCTGCCGGACGGATCGCTCGCCGCCGTTCCCCTGCCGACACCGGCGACGACCCGTCAGGAGATCCCGGCGGGCCTCCCGAAGCTGCTGCTCAAGCGCAAGCGCCGCCAGTAGGGCCGCCCTGACGACTTGGCCTTACGACTCGGGCTGACGACTTGGGCCTTACGACTTGGGCAGCTCCTGGCCGTAGTCCACGGTGTAGCCCTTGTCCGGCGCCTTCAGCGTGACGCTCCTGTTCCACTCCGTCAGCTGCACCGTGCCCGCGCCACCCGCCCGCTCGAACCGCAGTGGGTACGGGGTCCCCTTCAGCGACACATCGAGCGTGCCGCCCTGCCCGCCGCCCCCGGTGACCTGGATCGCCGGGACACCGCCCACCTTGGTCCGGTCGCCCTTGCCCAGCGGGCCGCGCAGCCCCAGCAGCCCGTCCAGCAGCGTGTGCATGTCGGTGAACCCGCGGAACTGCCCGTACGCCGGGTCCCGCTTCGGCACCTTGACGTACTTGTCGTCGAGCTTGCCCGCGGCGGCGGCGCCGCCCTTGCCGTCGGTCTGCTTCCAGAAGCCCGCGCCGGCCTTCACATAGAGCGCGTCGCCGATCCGCAGCAGCGCGAACGTGCTGCTCTTCGAGGTGACCGAGCCGGTGCCGCCGTCCGCGGTGAGCCGCATGTTCAGCTGGTACGAGCCGCCCTTGCCGATCAGCGTGCCGGCGATCCGTACCGCCTTGGCCGCGTCCGCCGCCGTGCGCGCCCTGGTCTCGATCTCCTTCGCGGAGAGCTTGCCGGCGCCGTTGGTGCCCGCGTCCGGGTCATCGCCCGAGCAGGCCGCGAGCGACACCGCCAGGGCGGCGCAGAGCGCGCCTGCGAGTCCTGCCCTGCGGGCCCGGGCGGCCAGCGGAAATGCAGCCACGTGCACTGCCTCTCTTACGAGTGTCCTCACCAGGAGACCGCAGCGTACCCGGGTACCACCGGTGAACAGGCACAGAGCCATCCGGACCCGCTGCCGGGGCGGCCCGGAACGGGACGGGCTAACGTGAAGCCCGGACAAGGCGCCGCAAGGACACGAAATGGGCACCGTACGGAGCGTACGAAGGGGAGGCGCGGATGGCGGCAGGCGTCCCCCGGATCTTCGTCTCGCACCTCGCCGGAGTCTCCGTCTTCGACCCCAACGGCGACCAGGTGGGCCGGGTACGCGACCTCGTGGCGATGCTCCGCGTCGGCACCCGCCCGCCCCGGCTGCTCGGACTGGTCGTCGAGGTGGTCGGCCGCCGCCGGATCTTCCTGCCGATGACCCGCGTCACCGGTATCGAGTCGGGCCAGGTCATCACCACCGGAGTGGTCAATGTGCGGCGCTTCGAACAGCGCCCCACCGAGCGGCTGGTCCTCGGCGAGCTGCTCGACCGGCGGGTGCGGCTGACCGGGACGGACGAGCAGGTGACCGTCCTCGACGTGTCCGTGCAGCAGCTTCCGGCCCGCCGCGACTGGGAGATCGACAAGGTCTTCGTACGGAAGGGGAAGGCCGGCGCGCTGCGGCGCAAGGGCGAGACCCTGACCGTCGAGTGGTCGGGCGTCACCGGCTTCTCGCTGGAGGAGGAGGGACAGGGCGCGGAGAGCCTGGTCGCCACCTTCGAGGAGCTGCGCCCGGCCGACCTCGCCAACGTGATGCACCATCTGTCGCCCAAGCGCCGGGCGGAGGTGGCCGCCGCCCTCGACGACGACCGGCTCGCCGACGTACTGGAGGAGCTGCCCGAGGACGACCAGGTGGAGATCCTCGGCAAGCTCCAGGAGGAGCGCGCCGCCGACGTGCTGGAGGCGATGGACCCGGACGACGCCGCCGACCTGCTGAGCGAGCTGCCCGAGGAGGACAAGGAACGGCTGCTGACGCTGATGCGGCCGGACGACGCGGCCGATGTGCGGCGGCTGCTCTCCTACGAGGAGCGGACCGCGGGCGGTCTGATGACGACCGAGCCGATCGTGCTGCGCCCGGACGCGACGATCGCCGACGCGCTGGCCCGCGTACGCAAGGAGGACCTCTCCCCTGCGCTGGCCGCCCAGGTGTACGTGTGCCGGCCGCCGGACGAGACGCCGACCGGGAAGTACCTGGGCGCGGTGCACTTCCAGCGGCTGCTGCGCGATCCGCCGTTCACCCTGGTCGGCGCGATCGTCGACAGTGACCTCCCGCCGCTGCCGCCGCAGGCCACGCTGCCGGTGCTGACCAGCTATCTCGCCGCGTACAACCTGCTCGCGGCGCCCGTCGTGGACGTGAGCGGTTCGCTGCTCGGGGTGGTCACCGTCGACGACGTGCTCGACCACCTGCTGCCGAGCGACTGGCGCGAGACCGACTTCCACCAGGAGTCCGGAGTGCCCGACGACCGGCAGCTGGAGGACGACCGGCCCGCCGAGGACGACGACCGCCCCGGCCCGGACGACCGCCCCGGCCCGGATGACCGCCCCGCGGAGGCCGCCGATGACCGCTGAGCCGACGTCCAGGGGCCGCCTCGACCAGCCGCTGACACCGAAGCGGCGCTGGCTGCCGGAGTACGACCCGGAGTCCTTCGGGCGGACATCGGAGCGGGTCGCACGGTTCCTGGGGACCGGACGGTTCATCGTCTGGATGACGGTCGTCATCGTCATCTGGGTGGTGTGGAACACCTGGGCGCCGCACGCGCTGCGCTTCGACCCGTTCCCCTTCATCTTCCTGACCCTGGTGCTCTCGCTCCAGGCGTCGTACGCGGCCCCGCTGATCCTTCTCGCGCAGAACCGCCAGGACGACAGGGACCGGGTCAATCTGGAGCAGGACCGCAACCAGAACGAACGGTCCATCGCCGACACCGAGTACCTCACCCGGGAGATCGCCGCGCTCCGGATGGGCCTGGGCGAGGTCGCCACCCGTGACTGGATCCGGTCCGAACTCCAGGACCTGGTGAAGGACATGGCGGAGCGGCGTCAGATATTCCCGCGGGAAAGTGACGAAGCCGACCACTGACCGCCCTTTCCCGGGCCCGCTGTGAGCGCCGTACCATCGACGCATGGCTATGGAAGACGCGGTGCGTGAAGCACTGGCGACAGTGAACGACCCCGAGATCCACCGTCCGATCACCGAACTCGGCATGGTCAAATCGGTCGACATCGGAGCGGACGGGGCGGTCGCTGTCACGGTCTACCTCACCGTCTCCGGCTGCCCGATGCGCGAGACCATCACCACCAACGTCACCGACGCGGTCGCCCGTGTCGAGGGTGTGACAGCGGTCAGCGTCGAACTGGACGTGATGAGCGACGAGCAGCGCAAGGAGCTCGCCGCCTCGCTGCGCGGCGGCACCGCGGAGCGCGAGGTGCCCTTCGCCAAGCCCGGCTCGCTGACCCGGGTGTACGCGGTCGCGTCCGGGAAGGGCGGCGTCGGCAAGTCGTCGGTCACGGTCAACCTGGCCGCCGCGCTGGCCGCCGACGGTCTGAAGGTCGGCGTGGTCGACGCGGACATCTACGGGCACAGCGTGCCGCGGATGCTCGGTGCGGACGGCCGGCCCACCCAGGTCGAGAACATGATCATGCCGCCGTCGGCGCACGGCGTGAAGGTCATCTCGATCGGCATGTTCACCCCGGGCAACGCCCCGGTGGTGTGGCGCGGGCCGATGCTGCACCGCGCGCTCCAGCAGTTCCTGGCGGACGTGTACTGGGGCGACCTCGACGTGCTCCTGCTCGACCTGCCGCCGGGCACCGGCGACATCGCGATCTCGGTGGCGCAGCTCGTGCCGAACGCTGAGATCCTGGTGGTCACCACCCCGCAGCAGGCCGCGGCCGAGGTGGCCGAGCGGGCCGGCTCCATCGCCGTACAGACGCACCAGAAGATCGTCGGTGTCGTCGAGAACATGTCGGGCCTGCCCTGCCCGCACTGCGACGAGATGGTCGACGTCTTCGGTACGGGCGGCGGGCAGCGGGTCGCCGATGGGCTGACGAAGACCACCGGGGCGACCGTGCCGGTGCTCGGCTCCATCCCGATCGACGTACGGCTGCGCGAGGGCGGCGACGAGGGCAAGCCCGTCGTGCTGACCGACCCGGACTCCCCGGCGGGCGCCGCGCTGCGCGCGATCGCGGGCAAGCTGAGCAGCCGTCAGCGCGGTCTTGCGGGCATGTCGCTCGGGGTCACTCCGCGCAACAAGTTCTAGCCGGACACGTCTAGCGGGACACACAGCACACCCGGGGGCGGCCCGCTTCGGCGGCCGCCCCCGGGTGTGTGCCGCTGTCGCGGTTCATTCCCCGGCCCATGCCTGATGTGGCCGCTGTCGCGGTACTTCGGTACTTACCGTGACCGGTGCCCGATGTGGCCGCTGTCGCGTCACACGTACGTGATGATGTCCTTGACCACGGCGAAGCCCAGCCCGTACGCACTCATCCCGCGCCCGTACGCCCCCAGGTGCACCCCGGTCTCGGTCGCCCCGGCCAGTACCCAGCCGAACTCGGTCTCGCGGTAGGCGAACGGCGTCGGCACCCCGTCCACCGGCAGCGTCAGCTCCGACCACTCCGGGCCCGACAGGTCGTCCGCCAGCTCGAACGCGGCCTCGGTCTGCTGGTCGAGCCAGTCGTCGCGCAGGGTGTGGTCCAGGTGCGCGGGCCAGGTGCAGGCCAGCAGGCCGGAGCCCGCGAGCCAGGCCGCGGAGGAGACCGTGGTGGCCTCCAGCACACCCGTACCGTCCCCGCTGCGCCGTACGGGGCTGGACGCGATGGTGATCACGGCGGCGAAGTGTTCCTTCTCCGGTTGCGCGTCCGGTCTCACAGCGGGCTCGTCACCGTGCCCCAGGGAGCCGTGCTGGACCGTGCCGTCCGCAGCGACGCCCACCTGCATCAGCCGCCGCGGGCCGGTGAACGCCTCGTCCAGTCCGTACCAGGAAAAGGGCGCCCTCAGATAGTCGTCGACCGCGTGGGTCCCTGTCCGACTCGTCGTCTCCATGTGCCGGCCGCCTCCTCGATCCTCAGCGTCCGAAGCGGCCCACCCCCACGGGCGCCCTCACTGCCGGACAGATGGAGAATACTCAGGTGGCGTCGGCGTCGAACGGCGGACGCACTTCGGTGTCGACCGTCACACTCTTCTTCTGCAGGTCAGGGCCACTCTTCTTCAGCAGGTCCGGGCCTGTCGATGAGCCATTGGCACTACTCGGGGCGATCTCGGCCGGAGTCTCCGCGTCACTCTCGTCGCTGCTCGACCTGCCGTTCACCACGTCGGTGATCTCGGAGATCTCCTTCTTCAGGTCGAAGCTGCTGCGGATCTCCTTGAGCCCGAGTTCGTCACTGCCGTCCATGAGCTGCTTGCGCACGAACGTCTTGGGGTTCAGGTCCTCGAACTCGAAGTCCTTGAACTCGGGGCCGAGTTCGGTGCGGATGTCCTCCTTGGCGCTCTCGGAGAACTCGCGGATCTTCCGGATCGTACGAGTGACGTCCTGGATCATCTTCGGCAGCTTGTCCGGGCCGAAGACGATCACGGCGAGGACCACGAGCGTCACGATCTCGAGGGGGCCTACGTCATTGAACACTTTTGCTCCTGGTGTTCTCCGCGGCCCGCAGGTCGGGGTGTGGTCCGGGCCCCGACCACGGTACCCGGCGAAGACGTCCGGACGGTACCTTCCACCGGTCTTTCATCTGCCGTCGGCCGATCCAAGAGTCAAGGTCACAGGCCGGTCCCGGCTGTCCCGGCGGACGGTGAGGGCCAGCTTGTCGCCCGGCCGGTGTGCCCGGATCCTGACGATCAGGTCGGGTGCGCTGTGCACCGGTTCACCGTCCACACCTGTGACGATGTCCCCCGGCTTGATACCGGCCGCGGCCCCCGCGCCCCCCGCCGCCACTGCCGGGCCGCCGTCGTTCGCCCGGTCCGCCACCCGGGCGCCGTCACCCGCGTACTTCATGTCGAGTGTGACACCGATCACGGGGTGCGCGGCCTTGCCGTTGTTGATGAGCTCCTCGGCGACGCGCTTCGCCTGGTTGATGGGGATCGCGAACCCGAGCCCGATCGAGCCGCCCTGGCCGCTCTCGGAGTCCGAGCTGCCGTCGGCGGCGCGGATGGCGCTGTTGATGCCGATGACGCGGGCCCTGGCGTCGACCAGCGGGCCACCCGAGTTGCCCGGGTTTATCGGGGCGTCGGTCTGGAGCGCGTCGACATAGCTGACGTCGCTGCCGTCGTTCTTCCCGCTGCTCGACGTGATCGGGCGGTCCTTGGCGCTGATGATGCCGGAGGTCACCGTGTTGGGGAGGTCGAAGGGCGCACCGATGGCGACGACCGGGTCGCCGACCTGCGCGTTGTCGGAGTTGCCCAGCGGCAGCGGGGTGAGCCCGGAGACCCCGGTGACCTTGACCACGGCCAGGTCGTAGCCGCTGTCCCGGCCGACGACCTGGGCCTTGGCGGTCTCGCCGCTGCTGAAGGTGACGGTGATGTCGCCGGTGGAGCCGGCGGGTTCGACCACGTGGTTGTTGGTGAGGATGCGTCCATCGCGGTCGAGGACGAAGCCGGTACCGGTGTCCGCCTGGGCGCTTCCCCTCACATGCAGGGTGACCACGCTGGGCAGCGCGCTCGCCGCGATCCCCGCCACGGTGCCCGGCGCACGGGCGGGGCTCTCCTTGCCGGCCTGCGGGAGCCGGACGTCCGAGAACGAGCCGTTCAGCACGGAGTACGCGCCGAGACCGCCGCCGATGACACCGGTGACCAGCGCGACCACCACCATGACCACGACCGCTCGCCGCCGGTGCCGCTTCTCGCCGACGGGCGGCGGAGGCGGTGACGGGGACGTGCCCCACGGGTCGTGGCGCAGCCACGGCGAGGGCTGCTGTACGGGGAACTGGGCGGGGTGCTGTACCGGTTGGTGCGGTGGTTGCGGGTGGTGTTGCTGTGGCTGGTGCGGTTGCTGTGAGTACTGCGGCTGTTGTGCCGGGTGTGGGTGGTGCGGTTGCTGTGGTGGGAGGGGTTGATGGTGCGCCTGCGGTGTGTGGTGCTGCGGAGGCTGCGCGGCACCCGTGTAGGGCGGTGGGACGGGAGTGCCGCCTGCGGGGGTGGGGACGGGCCGCTGGACGGGCGGTGCGGGGGCCCAGGGGCCCGGACCACCGTAGGGCGGGGTGCCGTAGGGGTCGGGGTCATGCAGGGGCCGTGGGCGACCGGCAGGGCCTTCGCTCCGTACGGGCGGCGCGTGAGTACCGCCCGCCGGGGTCTCCGCAGGTGCCGGGGGCTCGGCCAGAGGCAGCGGGCGGGCCGACGGCAGCGGCTGGGCCCGGGACTCGGGCTGGACCCGGGACCACAGCTCGGGCAGAGACCCGGACGACGGCTCGTCCTGGGGCGGTGCCTCGGGCAGCGGCTCGGGCCGGGGTTGGGACGGCGGCTGGGGTTGGGGCAGCAGCTCGCGGAGGGGCGATCCGGCCCCGGATATGTGTCCCGCCAGGGCCCCGGGTATGTGTCCTGCCACGGCACCGGCCGAAGTCCCGTCGGCCGGCCGCGGCGGCAACGGCGGTGTGCCCTGCGGCAGTTCCGGCGGAAGGCCCGGCTGCGGGGATGGTGGCGGCGCCGGATGTCCCTGCTTGAGGTGTCCCTGCGCAGGATGTCCCGCCGCGGGCTCGCTCCACCAGTTGACGTCCGGCCCGGTGGGCTTCCCGTCGTCCATGCTCTCCCCGCACCTGCCCCGCGCTCCGCGTGCCCTGTGACGGGCAGCCTTTCAGGGATTCAACCAGGTTTCCAGGTGCCGGAGCCCGCTCAGTGCCCGGCGGAAGCCGGCAGACCCGAGGCGCCCGGAGCTGCCGGCAGAACCGCCGGAGGCGTGGCTGTGGGGCTCGACTGCGCGGGCGGGGTGGCTGCCGCCATCGGGGGGCGTACGGCGGACAGCGACGAGACGGTGACCAGGGGCGTCGTGAGCGAGTACAGCGACTGTCGGGCGCCGGATGCGGACGTCGAGTGCCGCCCGGCGAAGGCGGTGGGCAGAACCGGGGCCCGCCCGCTGTTGGCCGGCTGGGCGCCGTCGCCGGTGCGGCGGCGGTGCAGGGCCGCGCCGATGCCGACCGGGTCCGTGGCGCTCAGCGGTGTCACGTTGTTGGGCGGGCCGTCGGTGTGCGACACCGGGGACTCCGCGCCGTCGAACGGCAGCGTGCCGCCCAGCGCGATGGCGGCCAGCGAGAACGCGCTGGCGGCCGCGAACGCGAATCTCCGTCCGCGCCAGGCCGACCGCTCCTGATCGCTCCGGCCCACGGGGTGCACCCGGAATCCGCCGACCGGGCCACCGTCCGGAATCGTGGTGGCGTGCGGTCCGACGGGCACATAGCCGAAAGTGTCGATCCGGGGGTCCGACGGGCGCCCGTCGGACGACCGGGGTCCGAAGAACTCGTCGGCGAAGCGGCCGCTGAGAGGTCCGCGCTGACCGGGGTCGCCGCCGGGCCCGCCGGGCAGTCCCTGGAGGCGGGCGAGCAGCCCTTCGGAGGGCGGCGGGGGCGCGGTCTCGGCGAAGACGCTCTTCAGCCGGCGCTGCGCGTCGGCCTCGGTCTTGCACTTCGCACAGGTGGCCAGGTGCGCGAGCACCCGCTCGCGGGCGTCGTGCTTCAGCTCACCGTCGACCAGTGCGGCGAGCCGGTCCCCGAGGTGCTGCTCGGCCGGGGTCGGACTGGATCCACTCACGCGGTCCCATCCTCTCCGTCCAGGCCGGGTGCCACCCCGGCCAGCGCGCGCTGCTCTGCGCGACGGGCCTCGGGCGAACGGTGCTTGAGGGCCTTGCGCAGGTGGGAGCGGCCGCGGTGGATCCTGCTGCGTACGGTGCCGAGCTTGACGCCCAGCGTCGCGGCGATCTCCTCGTACGACAGCCCCTCGATGTCGCAGAGGACCACGGCCGCACGGAACTCCGGAGCCAGGGTGTCCAGCGCCTGCTGGACGTCCGCGTCGAAGTGGGTGTCGTGGAAGACCTGCTGCGGCGACGGCTCACGGCTCGGCAGCCGCTCGGCCGCGTCGTCCCCGAGGGCGTCGAAGCGGATCCGCTGCTTGCGGCGGACCATGTCCAGGAAGAGGTTGGTGGTGATGCGGTGCAGCCAGCCCTCGAAAGTGCCCGGGGTGTACGTCGACAGCGAGCGGAAGACGCGGACGAAGACTTCCTGAGTGAGGTCCTCGGCGTCGTGCTGGTTGCCGGTCAGGCGGTAGGCGAGCCGGTAGACCCGGCCGCTGTGCGTACTGACGATCTCCTCCCACGAGGGCGGAGTCCATGTCTGCGCGTCCGCGTCTGAGGCGAAGGTCGCGGTCTGTACGGAGTCAGCAGCGCTGGAGCTGTCAGCAATGTCGGTCACGGATTTCGGCTCACCCGCCGACCTGAGAAAGCGCCGCAGCACTCCTCCCCGATCCACGGGCGCAGCCGCACCTCCCCTGTCGGCTCTGGTGGTGTCCAGTGGAACCCCTACCATAGCCACCTCGCCCGTTAGCTCCGGATAAGACTGATTGCCGGAATCCTCGTACATCCGCATCCCCCCTGCCCTCCTACAACGCCCGGTCCCATCTGCGGGTTCCCGGGCGCAGCGGATACAGTCACGAGTGCGCCAACTACGGGGACAGGAGAGGGCCATTACCGCCAACCGGCAGACCAGCTGGGCCTTCGCCGACGCATTTGTCGCCGAGGACGAAGCCCTGCGCTGGGCCCGCGACCGGGCACGCGACTCAGGCCTGCCCTCGGTCTCGCCCGGCACCGGTGCGGCGCTGCGGCTGCTCGCCGCCACCACGGACGCGAAAGCGGTGGCCGAAATCGGCACGGGCACCGGCGTATCGGGCATCTATCTGCTCCAGGGCATGCGGCCGGACGGCGTGCTGACCACCGTCGACCCGGAGCCCGAGCGCCAGGGCTTCGCCCGGCAGGCGTTCCGCTCGGCCGGCTTCGCGGCGAACCGCTCGCGCTTCATCCCCGGCCGCGCCCTCGACGTACTGCCGCGCCTCGCGGACGGCGGGTACGACCTCGTGTTCTGCGACGGCGACCGGCTGGAGTCGCTCGATGTGCTCGCTGAATCGCTGCGCCTGCTGCGGCCCGGTGGACTGGTGTGCTTCGAGGGGGTCTTCGCGGACGGCCGCACGGTCGACTCCGCCGCCCAGCCCGCCGAAGTGCTGCACCTGCGCGACCTGCTGCGCACGGTCCGCGAGAGCCAGGAACTGCTGCCCTCGCTGCTCCCGGTCGGCGACGGGCTGCTCTGCGCCGTACGCCTGGCCTGACCGCGCGGCGGCCCCGGAAAGAGCGGCAGCCCCGGAAAGTACAGATTTCAGAGCCCCTCACACCACTGCCCCGGCCGGAGCCGGGGCAGTGGAGAGAACATTGGGGGCGTCCGCGTCAGCCGACGACCTTCTTCAGCGCGTCGCCGAGTGCATCGGCCTCGTCCGGAGTCAGCTCGACAACGAGTCGTCCGCCGCCTTCGAGCGGAACGCGCATGACGATGCCCCGCCCCTCCTTGGTCACCTCGAGCGGGCCGTCGCCCGTCCGCGGCTTCATGGCCGCCATGCTCGTTCCCCTTCCTGAAACCAGCTCATCGCAGCCGACAACCCAGGTGTCACCGGCATCGAACATATTGCTTCCCAGCCATTATCCCGCATCCCAGGACCCGATGACCAACATCGGTCTGCATCGCTTGCGCAACGCACTTCCCCAAAACCACTCAATTCGGCGTTCCCCCTGCGATACTGCGCCGCCTCGTCCACCATTCTTGACCAGCATTGTTTGACGCAGGTCACATGTTCGCCGCCGATGATCTCCGGCATGCTGAGCTGCGGACGACGAATCAGCACCATCAGCAGCCGACATCCAGCAGTGGAGGGCCCCATGGCGGACACCGTGCTCTACGAGGTGACCGACGGACTCGCGACGGTCACCATCAACCGTCCCGACTCGATGAACGCGATGAACACCGAGGCGAAGGTCGCGCTGCGCGACGCGGTGCAGACCGCGGCGGCGGCCTCCGAGGTACGGGCCGTACTGCTCACCGCCACCGGGCGCGCCTTCTGTGTCGGGCAGGACCTCAAGGAGCACATCTCCTCGCTGACGGCCGACCGCGAGGCGGGCACCGGGCGCACCATGTCCACCGTGCAGGAGCACTACAACCCCATCGTGCGGGCCCTCACGGAGATGCCGAAGCCGGTCGTGGCCGGGGTCAACGGCGTCGCCGCCGGGGCGGGCCTCGGGTTCGCGCTCGCCGCCGACTACCGGGTCGTGGCCGACACCGCGAAATTCACGACCTCGTTCGCGGGTGTCGCGCTCACCGCGGACTCGGGCGTCTCCTGGACGCTGCCCCGGCTGATCGGCCAGAGCCGCGCGGCCGATCTGCTGCTGTTCCCGCGCTCGTTCGGCGCGCAGGAGGCGTACGAGCTGGGCATCGCCAACAAGCTGGTGCCGGAGGCCGATCTGGCGTCGGAGGCACTGGCCGTGGCCCGCGCGCTCGCCGACGGCCCGACGGTCGCGTACGCCGCGATCAAGGAGTCCCTCGCCTACGGGGCCGGCCACCCGCTCCGCGAGGCGCTGGAGAAGGAGGACGAACTCCAGACGCGTGCGGGGGCGTCGGAGGACCACCTCATCGCGGTCGAGGCCTTCGTCGGCAAGACGAAGCCGCGGTATCTGGGGCGCTGAGCACCGCCGGTGCGGGTCGGCTGCCGGTGCGGATCAGCCGCCCGCGTCAGCCCGCCGACGCGGATCGCCCGCCCCCGCGCGTCAGCCGCCCGCGGGGGCCCGCCGGGCGAAGCAGTCCGCCAGGTGGTCGTCGACCAGGCCGCACGCCTGTATCAGGGCGTAGGCCGTGGTCGGGCCGATGAAGCGCAGGCCGCGTTTCTTGAGCTCCCTGGCCAGCGCCGTGGACTCCGCTGTCACCGCCGGGATGTCGGCGATGCGGCGGGGCGCCCGGCGGGTGGCCGGATCCGGGGCGTACGACCAGATCAGCTCGGAGAGTGTGCCGGGCTCCCAGCCCGCGAGCTCACGGGCGTTGGCGAGGGTCGCGTCGATCTTGGCGCGGTTGCGGATGATCCCGGGGTCGGCGAGCAGCCGGTCCCGGTCTCCGCCGGTGAACGCGGCCACCTCGGCGATGGCGAACCCGGAGAAGGCCTTACGGAACCCCTCGCGGCGGCGCAGGATGGTGATCCAGGAGAGCCCCGACTGGAACGCCTCCAGGCAGAGCCGCTCGTACAGGGCGTCGTCGCCGTGGACCGGGCGGCCCCACTCGTTGTCGTGGTACTCGACGTAGTCCCCGGTGGACACCCCCCACGGGCAGCGCAGCTTCCCGTCGGCTCCCGGGACGGCGTCCGAACTCATCGCCCCGGGTCCTCGTCGTTGACGGCAGCGGCCCGCGCACCGGCGAGCGCTGCTTCCAGCTCGGCGATCCGTGCGTCGCGCTCGGCCAGTTCGGCGCCCAGCCTGCCCAGTACATCGTCCACGTCGGACATCCGGTAGCCGCGCACCACCATGGGCAGCCGCAGCGCCTCGATGTCCGCGCGGCCGACCGGGCGTGCGGCGGGCAGCGGATCGACGGGCAGTTCGGGGGAAACGTCGGACAGTACGGCGTCGTCACCGCCGCCGATCACCGCGAGGGTGACCGCGGCGACCACCACGACCATCGCGATCAGCAAGAACCAGAACACGAGTGAGCCTCTCCCCGGATAACGGAACCGTCCGGGTCCGATCGTGCCATGCGCACCTGGCCGTTACGGCCCGCCCCTCGGTCGGCAGTTAGGGTCGCAGGCGACTCAGCGGGTGAACTCAGAGGGTGAGGAACAGACGGATGCTGCGGTTGGGACGGCGCGAGTTCGACGCACACGAACCGGTGATCATGGCGATTGTGAACCGGACCCCGGACTCGTTCTACGACCAGGGAGCGACCTTCCGCGACGAGCCGGCGCTCTCCCGCGTGGAGCAGGCGGTGTCCGAAGGGGCGGCCATCATCGACATCGGCGGGGTCAAGGCGGGCCCCGGCGAGGAGGTGACGGCCGAGGAGGAGGCCCGGCGTACGGTCGGATTCGTCGCCGAGGTGCGGCGCCGCCACCCCGATGTGGTGATCAGCGTGGACACCTGGCGCCACGACGTCGGTGCGGCGGTGTGCGAGGCGGGCGCGGATGTGCTGAACGACGCGTGGGGCGGGGTCGATCCTGAACTGGCCGCTGTCGCCGCCCGGTTCGGCGCGGGCCTGGTCTGTACGCACGCGGGCGGCGCCGAACCGCGCACCAGGCCGCACCGGGTCACGTACGACGACGTCATGGACGACATCCTGCGGGTCACGGTCGGCCTCGCGGAGCGGGCCGTCTCGCTGGGCGTCAGGCCGGACGGGATCATGATCGACCCCGGCCACGACTTCGGGAAGAACACCCGGCACTCGCTGGAGGCCACCCGCAGACTGGACGAGATGACCGCGACGGGGTGGCCGGTTCTGGTCTCCCTGTCGAACAAGGACTTCGTGGGCGAGACGCTCGACAAGCCGGTCAAGGAACGGCTGCTCGGGACGCTGGCCACGACGGCGGTGTCGGCGTGGCTGGGGGCGCAGGTGTACCGGGTGCACGAAGTGGCCGAGACCCGGCAGGTGCTGGACATGGTGGCGACGATCGCGGGCCACCGGGCGCCGGCGGTGGCGCGGCGGGGGCTCGCCTAGCACCTCTCGTCCGGATCATGCCGGGCCTGCGAGCCCGGCATGATCCGGACGACAGGGCGTGATCCGGACGAGAGGCCTTGGCGGCGGTCGGCGATCGGGAGAACGCGCCTACAGCCCGGTCTCCTTGGTCACCAGGGCCACCGCCTCGTCCACGTCGTCCGTGAGGTGGAACAGCATCAGATCGTGCTCCGACGCCTTGCCCTGGCCCACCACCGTCCCGCGCAGCCAGTCGACCAGCCCGCCCCAGTACTCCGTACCGAAGAGCACGATCGGGAACCGGGTCACCTTCCGGGTCTGGACCAGGGTCAATGCTTCGAACAGCTCGTCCAGGGTGCCGAGACCGCCCGGCAGGACCACGAAGCCCTGCGCGTACTTCACGAACATCGTCTTGCGGACGAAGAAGTAGCGGAAGTTCACGCCGATGTCGACGTGCTGGTTGAGGCCCTGCTCGAAGGGCAGCTCGATCCCGAGCCCGACCGAGACGCCGTTGGCCTCCCTGGCGCCCTTGTTGGCCGCCTCCATCGCGCCGGGGCCACCGCCGGTGATCACCGCGAAGCCCGCGTCGACCAGCGCGCGGCCGATCCGTACCCCCGCCTCGTACTCCGGCGAACCCGCTTGGGTACGGGCCGACCCGAAGACGCTGATCGCGCTGGGCAGTTCGGCCAGTGCGCCGAAGCCTTCCACGAATTCCGACTGGATGCGCATGACCCGCCAGGGGTCGGTGTGCAGCCAGTCGGCCGGGCCCTTCTCCGTGGTGTCGAGCAGCCGCTGGTCGGTGGTGCCGGGCTGAACCTGGTCCCGGCGGCGCACCACCGGGCCGAGCCGCTGTTCCTCCGGCGCCGGTGCTCCCTCAGGGTTGCCCATGTTGTGCTCCCTCTCCGCTGTACGTGTCCCGACAGCCTAGGTCCGCACATGTGACGCACGGGGAAATTCAGGCAGTCAGCCAGGAACGGAGTCGCTCCTCGGTCTGCGAGATCCTCGTGATGTCGACCCGCTCGTCGCGCTTGTGCGCGAGCAGCGGGTTGCCGGGGCCGTAGTTCACCGCGGGAACGCCGAGCGCGCTGAAGCGCGAGACGTCCGTCCAGCCGAACTTCGGGCGGGCCTCGCCGCCGACCGCCGCCATGAAGGCCGCCGCCGCCGGGTGCGAGAGGCCGGGGAGCGCGCCGCCGGTGTGGTCGTCGACGATGAACTCGTCGATGTCGCAGCCGGCGAAGAACTCCTTCACGTACGCCAGCGCCTGCTCCTCGCTGCGGTCGGGCGCGTAACGGAAGTTGACCACTACCGTGCAGGCGTCCGGGATGACGTTGTTGGCCACGCCGCCCTCGATCCGTACGGCGTTGAGGCCCTCGTGGAACTCCAGGCCGTCGATCACCGGCCTGCGCGGCTCGTACGCGGCCAGCTTCGCCAGGATCGGGGCTGCGGAGTGGATCGCGTTGGACCCCATCCAGGCGCGTGCCGAGTGGGAGCGCTCGCCCTTGGTGCGCAGGATGACCCGGAGCGTGCCCTGGCAGCCGCCCTCGACCTCGCCGTCGGAGGATTCGAGCAGGACGGCGAAGTCCGCCGCGAGCCAGTCGGGGTGCGCCTCGGACACGTGCTTGAGGCCGTTGAGTTCGGCCGCGACCTCTTCGTTGTCGTAGAAGACGAAGGTGAGGTCCCGGTTGGGCTCGGGCACCGTCGCGGCGATCCGCAGCTGTACCGCCACGCCCGACTTCATGTCACAGCTTCCGCAGCCCCACAGGACGCCGTCCTCGTCGAGCCGCGACGGGACGTTGTCCGCGATCGGCACGGTGTCGAGGTGTCCGGCCAGCACGACACGCTCGGCGCGCCCGAGGTGCGTCCGGGCGACGACGTTGTTGCCGTACCGGTCGACGGTCAGGTGCGGCAGCTCCCTCAGCGCCGCCTCCACCGCGTCGGCGAGCGGCTTCTCGGTGCCGCTCACGGACGGGAAATCGACCAGCTGTGCGGTCAGGGCCGGGGCGTCGAGTGCGAGGTCAAGCGGGGTCTCTGACATGGCTCCGACCCTAACCCGGGCTCCAGTACGGTGGGCCTCGTGCCCCAGCCCTCCGCCGCGCCACGCCGCGGCCGCTTCTTCCGGATCGTGGCCGCCCTCGCCGTGCTGCTGGCGCTGGCGGGCTATGTCCTGGTGCAGTACATCAGCGGTGGCAGCAGCGGCCCGCGCTGCACTGCGCAGGCCGGCAACGGGAGCAGCTATCGGCTCAGCCCCGAGCAGGCCGTCAACGCGGCGACGATCTCGGCAGTGGGAACCTCGCGCGGAATGCCGGAGCGCGCGGTGACCATCGCGCTGGCGACCGCGATCCAGGAGTCGGAGCTGCACAATCTCGACCACGGCGACCGTGACTCGCTCGGCCTCTTCCAGCAGCGGCCGTCGCAGGGCTGGGGCACGGCCGCGCAGGTCATGGACCCGGTCTACGCGGCCGGCAAGTTCTACCAGCACCTGGGGAAGATCCCCGGCTACTCGCGGCTGCCGCTGACGGTCGCCGCGCAGGAGGTGCAGCGCAGCGGCTTCCCGCAGGCGTACGCGAAGCACGAGCCGGACGCCGAGCTGCTCGCGGCCGCGCTGACCGGCCGGGCGCCCGCCTCGTTCTCCTGCGCGGCGACGAAGAGCAGCGTGGCGGGTGATCCGGCCGCGGTGCGCGCCGCGCTGAAGCGGGACTTCGGGGGCGGCGTGCTGCCCGCCGGGAAGCCGGCGCAGCCGTCAGCGCCGTCGGAGGTGCGGCTGCCGGTCAGTACGACCACGGCGCGGGCCGTCGGAGGGCCCGGTGCCGGGTCCGTCCAGGAGCGCGGCTGGGAGCTGGCGTACTGGGCGGTGGCCAACTCGGCCGCGCTCCACATCCAGCAGGTCTCCTACGCGGGCCAGGAGTGGACCGCGGCGACGAGCCACGCACCCTGGCGCAGGACGGAGACCACGCAGGCCGTTTCGACGGGGCGGAGTGCCGGCCAGGGCGCCGCCGAAGTCCGTATCACCCTCACGAAATAGCGCCGGAAGCGATCCGTACAGACGCACGGGCCCTCACTCGGAAGCGGCTCCCCCGGCCCGCCGGGAACGTCTTTCGCGCCCCCTCCGGGCGCCCTCGCCCGTTCTCCGGTGACCCCATGGGGGCCAAGGGGAGTGACGGTTCAGCAGCCTCGCCGGCGAGCCACCGTTTGTCCGTTTTTATCCGAAACCGATAATGCGACGCATTGCAGACTCTTTACCTTGGTGCACCGCAACTTCCCCCTCCCCCCGAGCGGTTGTCACAGCGTCCGAACGCCGGACAGTCACGTCCCCTCCCGCTCAAGGAGCACCATGTCCCTCTCCCTGACCCGTCGGATCGCCCGTACCGCGCTGCTGATCGCGGCGGGCGCAGCCCCCGTGGTCGGTGCGGCCGGCGTCGCAAGCGCCGCGGAACTCCCGCAGGCCCCGAACCTGGGCGGCGTGACCGCACTCGACGGCGCCGGCCTGGGCAACTCCGTCGACGGTGCGGCCCGGACCACCACCGGTATGGCCGGTGACACCGGCAGCAAGGCCGTCAAGAAGACCGTCCCGGCCGCAGGCCGGACGGTCGGCGCCGTCGGCAAGACCGCCGCTCCGGCCGCCCAGAAGGCCGCCGGCGACACCGCGGGCACCGCAGGCACCCTGGTCGGCGGCACCGCGCAGAGCGCCGGCGGCACCCTGCCGTCCGCGGGCAAGCTGCCGGTCGGCGGCCTGCCGCTCGGCCAGTAGAAATCGGCCGACAGCACTCGGCCGACAGGCAGGGGCCCCGGGGAGTTCACAGCTCACTCCCCGGGGCCCCTGCCACGTACGGACCGTTACCGCCGGCGGGCTACTTCTCGCCCAGCCGCTTCACCGCGGCGGCCACCCGCTCGTCCGTGGCCGTCAGCGCGACGCGGACGAAGCGCTCGCCCGCCGCTCCGTAGAAGTCACCGGGCGCCACCAGGATGCCCAGCTCCGCGAGGTGGGCGACGGTGTCCCAGCACTCTTCGTCGCGGGTCGCCCACAGGTAGAGGCTGGCCTCGCTGTGCTCGATCCGGAAGCCGTGCGCCTCCAGCGCGGTCCGCAGGGCGGTGCGCCGGGCCAGGTACCGCGCCCGCTGCTCCGTCACATGGGCGTCGTCGCCGAGCGCGGCGACCACCGCGGCCTGCACGGGCGCGGCCGTCATCATCCCGCCGTGCTTGCGGATCTGCAGCAGCTCGCCGAGTACGGCGGCGTCGCCCGCGATGAACGCGGCACGGTAACCGGCCAGGTTGGAGCGCTTGGAGAGCGAGTGGACGGCGATCAGACCCTCGTACGTACCGCCGCAGACATCCGGGTGGAGCACGGAGACCGGCTCGGCCTCCCAGCCCAGCTCGAAGTAGCACTCGTCGCTCGCGATCAGGATGCCGTGCTCCCGCGCCCAGGCGACGGTCCGGACCAGTTCGTCGCGGCCGAGTACCTGGCCGGTCGGGTTCGACGGCGAGTTGAGCCAGAGCAGCCTGAGCCCCTCGGGGTCCAGCTCCGTCGGGTCGTCGTACACGACCGGCTCCGCGCCGCAGAGCCGCGCGCCCACCTCGTACGTCGGGTAGGCGAGCCGCGGGTACGCCACCCGGTCACCGGCCCCCAGGCCGAGCTGCGTGGGCAGCCAGGCCACCAGCTCCTTGGAGCCGACGACGGGCAGCACGTTGGTGTGTGCGACCTCGCGCGCGCCGAGCCTGCGCTCGCACCAGCCGCTGATCGCGTCGCGCAGCGCGGGGGTCCCCCACACCGTGGGATACCCCGGCGAGTCCGCCGCCGCGACGAGCGCCTCGCGCACGATCAGGGGGACCGGGTCGACCGGTGTGCCGACGGAGAGGTCCACGATGCCGTCCGGGTGGGCGGCGGCCG
The DNA here is from genome assembly GCF_041433995.1 of Streptomyces sp. NBC_00466. Taxonomy (NCBI): domain Bacteria; kingdom Bacillati; phylum Actinomycetota; class Actinomycetes; order Kitasatosporales; family Streptomycetaceae; genus Streptomyces; species Streptomyces sp. NBC_00466. Next base: position 1,813,272 of record NZ_CP107896.1, read on the forward strand.
TCGCCTTGTACGGCTCCAGCTTGTCCCAGGGGAAGGCGGGGAGGCGCGATGAGAGTGCGGACACGGGCTTCACTTTCTCGTACGTACGGAGCTGCGCGGGCGTGGAACCGCGCGGTCTTGGGCTGCGCGGGCCGGGGCGCCGTGGGGTGCACGGCAGCCCCGGACAGACCGGCCTCCACAGCAAATGCCGCGGTCCCGTACGGCGAAGAGTGCCGTACGGGACCGGGTCGCTACGGGGTCAGCCGTTCTGCGGAGGCAGCGCCGCGATGAAGGGGTGGTCGCGCTCGATCAGGCCGAGCTTGGAGGCGCCACCGGGCGAGCCGAGCTCGTCGAAGTATTCGACGTTCGCCTTGTAGTAGTCCTTCCACTCCTCCGGGGTGTCGTCCTCGTAGAAGATCGCTTCCACCGGACAGACCGGCTCACAGGCACCACAGTCGACGCATTCGTCCGGGTGGATGTACAAGGACCGGGAGCCCTCGTAGATGCAGTCGACGGGGCACTCCTCGATGCACGCCTTGTCCTTGACGTCGACACAAGGCTGCGCGATGACGTAAGTCACGCTGTCGTTCCTCCTCGGTAGGGCTGCTCTGCGCGGGAGCGCGGCGTCGTCGATGCCCGCACCTAGTATCTCCGTTCCTGGGCGCGATCCGAACAGGAGGGGCGGAGAGAGCTGTGGAATTCACTACCGGCGGACGGCTCGAGGTCCGAATTACACCTGTTGACGTGGGCAAACGGGTATCAGTCAGGCAGCTGGCCAACGAGGCCGCACCAGGTGCGAAGTTCACCGACACGGTGGGTGTTCTCACATCATGGGACGCGGGTGTGCTGTCCATCACACAGCGGTCGGGCGTGTCGGTCCGCATCCCGGAATCGGCGCTCGTGGCCGGAAAAGTCGTGCCATCGGCGCCCGCGCGCAGGCGCGGCCCGTCGGCGACCTTCCCCGAACTGGCGCGCGCGACGGCCCGCGCCTGGCAGCCGGTGGAGAGCGAACAGCTCGGCGACTGGCAGCTGCGGGCCGCAGTCGATGAGGCGCCGCGCGAAGCGCGTCGTCGGGGGGCGGAGGCCGGGCGACGGGAGGGCTTCACCCGCCGCGCCAACTCCGTACTGCCGCTCGGCGATCCGGGCCGGCCGCTGGACGAGGCGCTGGAGCGGGTGACCACTTGGTACGCGGAGCGCGGCCTGCCCGCGTACATCCAGGTCGCCACCGGGAACGAGGGCACCCAGGAACTGCTCGCCGCCGCCCTCGATGAGCGCGGCTGGACCCGCGAGGTGAGCGCGCTGGTCAGGATCGGGGCGCTGGCCCCGCTCGGCGATCCGGCCCGCCCGCTGGAGGACACGGTCTCCCGGGTCACGCTCTCCCGGTCCTGCGACGCGTCCTGGCTCGCCCGCTACCAGCGCTTCACGACCCCGTACCCGGCCGTGCTGAAGGTGCTCGGCAGCGGTCCTTCGACCTGGTTCGCCTCGGTCGCCGGTCCCGGCGGGGTGCCCGTGGCGATCGGCCGCTGTGTGGTCGACGGCCGGTGGGCGGGGTTCATGGCGGTGGAGGTGGACCCGGCGGCCCGCCGCCAGGGGCTGGCGAGCGCCGTCATGACCGCGCTGGCCCGCCGGGCGCTCGACGAGGGCGCTTCGGCGGCCTGGCTCCAGGTCGAGGAGGAGAACGCCGGGGCCCGTGCGCTCTACGACGGTATGGGCTTCCGGACCCACCACGGTTACCACCACTACCGGCACATCCCCACGGCATAGGCGGGTACGAGAGCGATATGGACGAGCAATCCACCGACTGGCGCCAGCAGTTCGCCGAGGAGGCCCGCGCCGAGCGGCCCGATCTCGCCCTGCTGTGCCTGCTGGTGGGCACCGAGGCCGATCCCTCGCTCGGCCAGGACGGCATCGACACGGCGCAGATCGAACTGGACCGGCTGGCGGGGATGGTGCCGTTCGGGGTGACCGGAGCCCGTGACTGGGCCGTGGCGCTCGGCGAACTCCTCGGCGTACAGCACGACTTCAGAGGGGGCGCGGCCGACTACCAGCGGCTGGAGTCCTCACTGCTGCACGAGGTGCTGCGGCGCAGGCGCGGGCTGCCGATCCTGCTCTCGGTGGTGTGGACCGAGGTGGCGCGTCGGGCCGGGGCCCCGGTGTACGGGGTGGCTCTGCCGGGCCACTTCGTGGTCGGCTTCGGCGATCCGTCGGGCCCGCCGGACGAGCAGGTGCTCGTGGATCCCTTCGGGGGCGGCCGGCTGCTGAGCGGCGAGGACGCGGGCGCCCTGGTTGCCGGGGCGACCGGGGCGCCCTTCGACCCGTCCATGCTCGCCCCGGCGGGCCCACTGGAGATCATCCTGCGGGTCCTGAACAACATCCGCGCCTGGGCGGCGGCCCGCCCGGAGCGCACGGACGTCCAGCTCTGGGCCATCGAACTCTCCCTGCTGCTGCCCGCCCACCCGGCGCGGCTGCGCTACGAGCACGCCCAGCTCCTGGTCGAGCGGGGCGACTTCGTGCGGGGCGCGGTGGAGATGGAGGAGTACGCGGAGATGGTCGCGGCGGTCGACCCGGGAGCGGCCGAGGCGGTACGCGGACGGGCGAGGTCGGCCCGCGCGATGCTCAACTGACGGTGGCCCCTTCCTTTCGTCCGGATGAGGCCGGTCCGTTACGGGCGTAGCGGCCCGGCGCGATGCCCACGACGCGCTTGAAGTGCCGGTTCAGATGGGACTGGTCGTAGAACCCGGTGGCCACGGCCACCTCGCCGGGCCGCTGCCCTTCGAGCAGCAGCCCCCGGGCCCGGTCCACCCGGCGCGACGTCAGGTACTGGTGCGGGGTGATACCGAAGGCGCCGCTGAACGCCCGTACCAGATGGGCGGGGTGGGCGTGCACCTCTGCGGCGGCCTCCTGCAGGGTCACCCCCTGGACCAGCCGTTCGTCGAGCAGCTCCCGCAGCCGGTACGCGACGGACCTGCCGTCGTCCTCCCGGCGGCGGGCCGCGGTGCCGGGCCGCAGGTGTCCGCGCAGCCGCTCGCTGATCAGGGCCAGCCGGCTCTCCGCCTCCAGCTCGTCGCCCCGGGAGGCCAGGGCCGTGTGCAGCCGGCCGACGCCGCTGCGCAGCACCGGGTCGACGAGGTCGGGCCGGTCGACGGCGGCGCCGATGTACCCGGCGTCCAGCTGCGTCATGTCCAGATAGAGCACCCGCTTGCGGAAGCCGCGCGGGGTGGCGGGCGAACCGTTGTGGGGCACGTGCGGAGGCAGCAGCGAGACGGTGTCGTGCGGGGTGCCGTGCTCATGGCGGTCGAGGTCGTACCGCACCGCCCCGTCGTCGACGATCAGCAGCGTCCAGGCGTCATGGACATGCATCGGGTAGGCGTGCTCGGTGAAGTGGGCGTGGAAGACCTCCACGACACCCGCCACGGGCGGGCGCCACGCGGAGACCTCCGGCCCGGACACCATGCAAAGAACGTACAAGACGGTGCGCGGGACCACTCGGCAGTCTCGGAGCATGAGAACCGAGACCGCCCCCGGCCACAACCCTCCCGCCCCCGCCGCCGCTGACAGCCCTGTCCCCGGCCACGCTGCCCTCGGCCACGCTGTCCCCGACCCCGGCCCTGCCGCCGACGGCCTGGCGGGCAGCAGCGCCCGCGACGGCGCACCGGTCCGCTTCGACACCAAGATCGCCGTACTGCTGCACGAGGACCTGGAGACCTGGCAGCGGCTGAATGTCACCGCTTTCCTGGTCAGCGGCCTCGGCCCGACGGTCCCCGAGGTGATCGGCGCACCGTACGCCGACGCCGACGACACCGCCTATCTGCCGATGTTCCGGCAGCCCGTGCTGGTCTTCGAGGGCGCCGGGCGGACGCTGACCACCGCGCACTCCCGGGCCCTGTCCCGCGCACTCCCCCGGGCCGTCTTCACCCGCGACCTGTTCCGTACGGGCAACGACCGGGACAACCGGGCGGCGGTCCGGGCGGTCGGGCGTGACCAGCTCGATCTGGTGGGGCTTGCCGTGTACGGACCGCGCAACGCGGTGGACAAGGTGCTGAAGGGCGCCCGGATGCACCCGTAGCCGCTCCGCTTCTCCGGTCCGTACCGACCATCCGCCGGACGGCGTCCGGGGGTTGTCATCACAGGGGCCGCACAGGCGAATATCGCAAGTGCTTACGATTCGTACCGGGGAGGTGCCTTCGCGGCGCTCACCCTCCGCCCTGTGCCGCAGCCGCTCCGGGAGCCCTCCTTCATGTCCCTTGCCCACATATCGCGTTCGTCGCCCAGCGTCCCGGAGGCCGGACCGGCGTCCGCCGCAGCTCCGAGCAGCCCGGACCGTCGCCGCGTTCTCGTCTGGTCGATACCGATGCTGTGGACCTTCTGTCTTGGCCTGTGGGGCCTGTCGCGACAGGACAGTCTGTGGCGGGACGAGGCCGCGACCTGGCAGGTCGCCCAGCGCTCCACGGCCGAGATATGGCACATGCTGGGGAACGTCGACGTCGTCCACGGGTGCTACTACCTCCTGATGCACTTGCTGTTCGAGTGCTTCGGACCCAGCACCACAACGCTGCGGCTGCCCTCGGTACTCGCCACCGGCGTGGCGGCGGCGTGCGTGGCGGTCGTCGGCCGCCGGCTGGCCGGTATGTGGGCGGGCCTGGCGGGCGGGATGGCCTTCGGGCTGCTTCCGGCCGTGCAGTTCTACCTCCAGGAGGGACGGCCGTACGCACTGGTCGCGGCCGGGGCCGGGATCTCCACAGCGCTACTCGTGACGCTGCTCCAGGGGCGGGGCAGGGCGGCGTACTGGGCTGTCTACGGCGGCACCGTCCTGCTGGGCGGGCTCCTCAACTGGCTCTCGCTCATGATCCTCCCGGCACATATGGCGACGCTGGCCTGGAGCCGGGCCGGCCGCACGGTGTGGACACGCTGGGTCACCGCCGCAGCGGCCGCCACGGTCTGTGTGCTGCCGTTGATCCTCTTCAGCCGGGGCCAGTCCGCACAGGTGTCCTGGATACCGCCGCTGACCTGGCACATGCTGATCGGCCCGGCGATTCTGCTGCTGATCGGCGGAGCCTGCGTACTCCTCGACCGGCCCCGGGCGAGCCGACTGTCGGTGACAGCCGTCGGGCTGCCGCTGCTGGCGGTGCCGCAGATCGGCCTCATCGGTCTCTCGCTGATCCAGCCGCTGTTCCTGGACCGGTACATCCTCTTCAGTCTGCTGGGTCTCGCGCTGCTGATCGGTACGGGCATCGGCTCGGCGGTACGGGCGGTGAGGCCCCGGCACCCGAGAGCGTCGTCGTGGGTCCTCCCCGCGGTGATCGCCGTGGCGATGGTGGCACTGCTGCCGCAGTCGCTGGCCAAGCGGTCCCCGTCGAGCCGGGTGGACGACGTCCTGGCGGTGGCGTCGGACGTACAGCGGCTGAAGCAGACCGGGAACGCCGTGCTCTTCGTCCCGTCGGCGCGCCGGGACACCAAGTCCGTTTCCCCGAGCGCCTTTTCGGGGCTGCAGGACATAGCTCTGGTCCAGAGCCCGGAGGAGTCCGGGACGCTGAAGGGCCTGGAGGCCGACCCCGGCCGGATACGTACGGCGATGCTGGCCCAGCAGTGGATCCTGCTGGTGACGGACTCACCGGAGGTGGCGAAACCGGTGGCGGGCGCACGGGACAGGACGAAGACCGCCGTGCTGCGGAAGTACTTCAGGCCCGTGGCCGACAAACAGGACCGCGGACGCAGGGTGACGGTGTACGAGCGGCGCACCCCGGCTCACTGAGTCGCGGGTGAGGGGCTGTTCCACCGTCGCACCGTCGCACCCGGCCACGACGCGGCGGAACAGCCCCTCAGAGCCAGCCCTTCTCGCGGGCGATCCGCACCGCCTCGGCCCGGTTGCGGGCCGTCAGTTTCTGGATCGCCGTCGAGAGGTAGTTGCGGACAGTCCCCTGCGACAGGTGCAGCGCCGCGGCCAGTTCCGCGTTGGTCGAGCCGTCCGCCGCCGCGCGCAGCACCTCGCGCTCGCGGTCCGTCAGCGGGTTCGCGCCGTCCGAGAGCGCCGCGGCCGCCAGGGTGGGGTCGATGACCCGCTCACCGTCGAGCACCTTCCGTACCGCGGTGGCCAGTTGGGCCGCGGGGGCGTCCTTGACCAGGAAGGCGTGGGCGCCCGACTCCATGGCCCGGCGCAGATAGCCGGGGCGGCCGAAGGTGGTCAGCACGACGACCTTGAGCGCGGGCAGTTCACGGTGGAGCTGGGCCGCCGCCTCGATGCCGGTCATGCCCGGCATCTCGATGTCGAGCAGCGCGACATCCACGGCGTGGGCCCGGGCGGCGGCCAGGACCTCGTCGCCGCGGGCCACCTGGGCCACGACCTCGAAATCCGGCTCCAGGCCGAGCAGCGCGGCCAGGGCCTCCCGGACCATGGCCTGGTCCTCGGCGAGCAAGAGCCTGATCATGCCCCGGATCCTATGGGGACGCGGGCGGTGAGGGTGAAGCCAGGACCGGCCTGCGTACCGAGGGTGCCGCCGGCCTTGGCGAGGCGCTCGGCCAGGCCGGTGAGCCCGTTGCCGTGCGGACCGGCGACGGCGGTCCTGCCGTCGTCGCGCACCATGAGTTCGAGGTGGCGGCCGTCGAGGGTCTGCCGGGAGCTGAGCACGACCGTGCAGTGCCGGGCCGCGCTGTGGCGTACGACATTGGTGACGCCCTCGCGCAGCGCCCAGGCCAGGGCGGCCTCCTGGTCCTCGTCCAGGTCGCCGGTCCAGCAGTCGTCCGGCACATCGGCGGGCACATCGGCCGCGATGCCGGCGGCGGCCAACGCGGTGCGGGCGCCCGCCAGTTCGCCGGGCAGGGTGGGGCGCCGGTAGCCGGTGACCGCTTGCCGTACGTCCGTCAGCGCCTCTCTGCTGACCTGCTCGATGTCCGCGATCTGGGCGGCCGCCTGCCCCGGCTGATCGGGGAGCATCCGGCCGGCCAGCTCGGACTTGAGGGTGATCAGCGACAGGGAGTGGCCGAGGAGGTCGTGGAGGTCGCGGGCCATCCGCAGCCGCTCCTCGTTGGCGGCGAGCTGGGCGACCGTGGCGCGGGCCTCCTTCAGCTCGACCGTCGTACGGACCAGCTGCCGCACCCCCGTCATCGCGAACCCGCCGAGCAGCGCCGGGATGAGCAGCGGTCCCACGAGCCCCGGTGCATGGTCGTCGCGGAGCGCGAGGAGGCACATCAGTGCCGTGGTCCCGAGGATTCCCCAGGTCGCGCTGCGCAGCGGCAGGACCGCGCCGCAGTTCACCGCCACGTACACGAAGAGCACGAGCCAGGGGGAGCCGAGGGTGAGGTTGAGCCCGATGGCGAGGGCGCCGAGGACGGCCAGGCTGAGGTGGACCGTCCCCGGCGAGAGCGTGCGGCTGGTGTTCCGGAAGACCATGACGAGATACAGGCCGACGAAGACGGTCAGCCCGGTCCAGCCGAGCACCTGCCCGGCGACCGGGTAGCGGCCGTCGAGCAGCGCGTTCAGCGGGGTGCCCAGGAAGATCAGCCAGATGCCGATCCAGAGCATCTTCCTGGCCGCTTCCCGGGTGTTCTCCGGTACTTTCCCGATACCGACCGCTCGTTCCTGGTTCACGCCTTCAGGGTGTCCTTCCGGTACAGCCAGGCTGCGCCGCCCGCGAAGATCAGGAAGTACACGAAGAGGATGGCGACGTCCTTGGCGTGCGGGGCGTTGCCCAGCTCGATGGCCTGGCCGAGACCGGCGTACGCGTGGGTGGGCAGCCACTCCGCGATGTTCTGCAGCCACTGCGGGAAGGCCGTCGTGGGGATCCAGAGGCCGCCGAGGATGGAGAGGCCGAAGTAGATGATCATCGTGATCGGCCGGACCGCGTCACCGCTGGCGATGTACCCGATGGCGACCCCGAGTGCGGCGAAGACCAGGCTGCCGGCCCAGATGACCCCGGTCAGGGCGAGCCACTGCCAGGCGTCGAACCGTACGTTCTTGGCGAGCGCCGCCACGATGAAGACCACGACGATGCACGGCAGCGTGACCACCGCCGCACTGCCGATCTTCGAGAGGACATAGCCGCGGCCCGGCAGCGAGGTGAGGCGCAGCTGGCGCACCCAGCCCTTCTCGCGCTCCTTCGCGATGCGCTCGCTGTTGCCCATGAGGACGGCGGTGAGCGCGCCGAAGGAGGCCATCGCCACCACGTAGAAGTTCTGCAGGGTGAGGCCGGTGCCGCTCACCCGGCCCGACGACGCCCCGCTGGAGATGATCAAGTAGAGGATCGAGGGGTAGAGGATCGAGAAGAACATGAACTTCCGGTTCCGCAGCGTCCGGATGATTTCGAGCTTGACCAGGGTCCTCATGCTGCTTTGGCCTCCTCGGCCTCGGTGATGGCGACGAAGGCCTGCTCCAGGCCGAGGCCCGCGACTTCGAGATTGCGGGGGAAGAGCCCGAGTCCGTACAGCGCGTGGACGGTGGCGTCGGCGTCGGACGACTGGATACGGACGGTGCGGCCGGAGACGTCGAAGGCGGTCAGGAACGGGAGACCGCGCAGCGCGTCCTCGTCGATGGTGCCCTCCAGGTCGAAGGCGATCCGCCGGGCACCGGCCTTGGCCTTGATCTCGGAAGCGGTGCCGTCGGCGAGCAGCCGGCCCTTGTGGAGGACCAGGACGCGGTCGGCGATGGCGTCCGCCTCCTCCAGGTAGTGCGTGGCGAAGAGGACCGTACGGCCCTGGTCGGCCTGTTCGCGCATGGTGGCCCAGAAGGCGTGCCGCGCGGAGACGTCCATGCCGGTCGTCGGCTCGTCGAGGACGATCAGGTCGTTGTCCCCGGCCGTCGCCAGCGCGAAGCGGACTCGCTGCTCCTGGCCGCCGGAGAGCTTGTTGACCATGCGGTCGGCGATCTGCGTGATGCCCGCGCGGTCGAGTACGTCGGCGACCGGGCGCGGATGGCGGTGCAGGTCGCAGGCCAGCTGGACCAGCTCGCGGACCTTGACCTCCTCCATCAGGCCGCCGCTCTGCAGCATCGCGCCGACGCGGCCGTCCCTGATGGCCTGCTCGGGGGTGGTGCCGAAGACCCGGACGGTGCCCGAGTCGGCATTGCGCAGTCCGAGCAGGAGGTCGAGCGCCGACGACTTGCCCGCCCCGTTGGGGCCGAGGAGTGCGACGGTCTCGCCGGCGTGCAGATCAAGGGTGAGGTCGGCCACGGCGTGTACCGCGCCGTAGGTCTTGTTCACGTTCTCGAAGCTCGCCACGGTGGTGGGCGGTGCTGTCGTCTTCGTCATGGGAACAGCGTCGCTCAGCAACGGGCCCAGCGGCAGAGCAGCCTGTCGTAAGTCGTCGATGACAGATGTCATACCGAGTCCATGACACGGGCACGGCCCCCGCCGATGTGGTGACGCTGTCGGTCGGCGTCAGGTGGTCGGCGGGGGCCGGGCGGTCCGGGCGGGACGTCGCTGCTGCCGCGGTCAGCTCGGGTTGAGGCTGATCGTGGCGGTGCGCTCCGCGGGCGTCTTGCCGAGCAGCGCGGTCTGCATGGCCTGTGCGACGTCCGTCGCCGAGACCGGGTGCTTCTGCCCGTCGCCCTTGGTGATCATGATGCCGTCGAAGACGCCTTCCAGGAGCTGGGTGATGGCCGTCCGGTTGTAGGTCTGTTCCAGCCGGCCGTTGACGGGCTTCATGGAGAGGATCTTGGGGAGCGACTTCTCCGGCCCGAACTGGATCTGCTTGCTACCCGCCTTGATCGTGATCAGACCGGACATCGCGGGCTGCGCGAAGTCCTTCATGGCCCGGTCGATCTCGGTCTTGCTGATCGTCGGCTGCCTGGCCGCGACGGGGAGTTGGACGGTGTGCGGCTTCCCGGTCTGGACCTGCGCGCGGAACGCGTCCCGGACGGCGACCATCGATTTGTTGACGTCCAGCGTCTTGCCCGCCTTGCCGGGTACGGCGACGGCCTTGCCGGGTACGAACTTGATCGTGCCGTCGGACGCGGAGCCGGAGACACCCGCCAGATCGGTGAGCGCGACGCCGAGCTTCTCGTTGTCGGTCGGCAGGACGGGCTCGACCTGGCGTTGGCCGCCGAAGAGCGAACCGATCACCGAGACCGGGTTGTAGTCACTGCCCGCGGCACCGCGCACGGTGGCCTGGGTGTCCAGGGTGAGCCCCGCCGTGGCCGGCCTGAGCTCGGTCCTGCGGCCGTCGACGCTCAGCTGGATCGGGGAGTTGACCCGGGTGCCGAGCGTGCTGTCGAGCTTGTTGACAGCCTCGTCCCTGGTGCCGCCGCCGATGTCGACGCCGAGCACGGTGGTGCCCTTGGGCACGTCGGAGTGGTTCATCAGCAGCCCGGCGCCGTACGCCACACCGGCGAGCACGACGACACCGACGCCGATGAGGCCCAGCTTCGAGCGGCCCTTCCTGGCCGGTGCGGCCTGGCGGACCGGGGCGGGCGCCGGGGTGGGGACCACGCCGGGGTGCTCGGACGGGCTGTACGGAGCGGGGCCGCCGGAGAGCCCCGGCCCGTCGGGGCCTTCCGTACCGGGAGCCGCACCGCCGCCGGGACCGGGCGGGAACGGCGCACGGCGCTCGGACGGGGCCACCGGGACACCGCTGCTGAGCGTGGAGCCCGAGACGTTACCGCCGGCCGGCGGGCCGCCCTGGCCGCCGGGGCCGGCGCCGAACTCCGGCGCGAGCTGCTGCGGTGTCAGTACGGCGGTGTCGTCCGACAGTGGCGTCCCGGTGCCCCGGGGAGCGGACGGGGCGCCGCCGAGCGGCGGCGTCAGCGGGCTGGTGCCGGTGGCGGGTCCGGTGGTCGGCCCGGAGGGGCCTCCGAACCCGGCGGCACCGAGCGGCCCGAGCGAGCCGAGGGCTCCGGGAGGACCGGGAGGACCGGAGAGACCTGATGTACCGGGCGCACCGGGTCCGCCGGTGTTCCGCTGCGGCGGCTCGGAGAAGTAGGGCAGGCCGGTGCCGGGCGCCCCGCCGTCCTGCGCTCCGGGCCCGCGCGGGGCGGCGGGTGCGGACGGGCCTGCCGGGCCCGACAGGCCCGACGGTGCGGCGGAACGCGGCGTTCCGACCGCTCCGTTGGACCCGGACGGCGTGGAAGGCGCCGCGGGCGCGGCGGGCTTGCGCGGCGCGAACCAGTCACTGGTGGGCCGCCCGGCCGGCGGCTGCTCGGCCTCCGGCTCAGGAGCGGGCTCGGGCGGCAGCTGCATCGCCGCGGTGCGCTCCTGGTCGCTACCGCCGGCACCGGCAGTACCGGCAGCACCATCGATGGGTTCGCTCTCGCCCATGGGCGTCCGCATGACGACCGGCGGAATCGGCCGCGAGCCAGGGATGTTGATCCGGATACGCGTCGTCAGCGTGGTCTCGGTCCTGGGCTCGTCCGGCTGCGGCTCGGGGGCCGGCGCTGAGGCCTCCTCCGGAGACTGGCGGGTTCCGTACGGCGGCGTGCCCGAGGGGTACGCGGCCCCGCCACGTCGCTGGGGACCGGTGGACGAACTGTCAGTTTCACGACTCAAGGCAGGTTCTCCCGGTTGGCTCCGCCGCCCGTTCTTACTTGTGCGGGAGGTTCGGCGGCGCGCACCACCATACTGGCCACGGCGCGATGACACCCCCCACCCAGTGGAATGCGACGTTCCGAGAGCCCCGCGGCCGCGCCCGGTTCACCGGGCGAAGCGGCACATCACTTGCCAGGTCGGGCGGAATCCGGCCCGGGCCGCGGCACTTTGCGCACGGTGGCGCAGATCACAGCGGCCACCATCCCGCCCAGCAGGAAGACGTACGAGGCCGTTCCCGCGCCGAAGACGAAGTCGCCCTCCGGACGGGTGGCGGTCAGCAGCATGACGGCCACCAGCCAGCCGACGGCGGGGGCGCCGGCCCCGATCGCCGTACCGGTCGCCACCCGGCCGCCGTAGAAGACGGCAGCGGCGCCCAGCAGGGCGAGCACCAGGCCGCCGGGGAACCAGCCCGCCTGCACGAGCGCGCCCGCGAGTCCGGTCAGCGCCCCGAGGACGGCCAGCCCGAAGTAGGCAGCGATACGGCGGGGGTTCGGCGGCGCCGCCATGCCTGTATAGCCCTGGTTCATACTCATTCGTCCGCTCCTGTGCTGCCCGTGGTGCTGGTTGCCGCTCCGGTGCTGCCGGCTGGTGGGCCTGCCGCGCCGTCCGCCGCGATGCCCGCGAAGAGGTCCGTCTCGCGCTCGCCGTCCGGCGCTCCCGGCGTGCCCCGCACCAGTTCGTAGCACTCATGCGTGAAGAGCGGCTGGCCCAGGTCGTTGGAGAGCGCGAAGAACGGGCCGTCCACCGCGATCTGGGTGGCGTGCGCGCGCATCGCGGCCGACTTGGCGGCGGCGTACGCGGTGCCGTCGATCTCGGCGGTGATGACCGCGTCGTCCACGACCCCCGGCACATCACCGACATCCGCGATCCCAGGGAACGCGGCACCGGCCGCCCGCAGCCGGGCGAAGCCCTCCTCGGCCGCCGACCGCGGCACCCGGTTCCAGTAGATCTTCGCGATCGTGTGCGGTTCGCCGAGGTCCGGACGGAAGGCGGGCTCGGCCGCGAGTGCGGCGCCGCGCATCGCGACGCGGTGCGCCTGGATGTGGTCGGGGTGGCCGTAGCCGCCGTCGGTGTCGTACGTCACCAGGACCTGCGGCCGTACCGAACGGATCACCTCGACGAGGTACGCGGCCGCGTCATCCACCGGCGTGTTCCAGAAGGCGCCCTCGCGGTGGTTCTGCGCGACGCCCATCATCCCCGAGTCCCGGAAGCGGCCGGGGCCGCCGAGGAAGCGGTGGTCCGTGACGCCCAGCTCCCGCATCGCGGCGGCCAGTTCGCCGATGCGATGGGCTCCCAGAGCGTCCTCGTGGTCCGACGCCAGATGTGCGAGCCCGGGCGGGATGATCTCGCCCTCCTCGCCGAGAGTGCAGGTCACCAGGGTGACGTGGGCACCCTCGGCGGCGTACGCGGCCATGGTGGCGCCGTTGTTGATCGACTCGTCGTCGGGGTGCGCGTGCACCAGGAGCAGGCGCCTGCCGGGGAGGCCCTTCGGCGGGTCGGGGAGGTCCGTCATGGGAACAGCCTACGAGCCGCGTCCCCTCCCAGGGCCGCCCACCCGCTGTCTCCGGCGCCTCAGAACTTGATACCGCCGATCATCCCGGCCACATTGGTCGTGAGCGAGTGAATGGTGGGCGCCACGGACGAGCTGGCCAGATAGAAGCCCAGGAGCGCGCAGACCGCCGCATGCCCCGCTTTGAGCCCCGACTTCCTGACCATGAGCACGACGATGATCGTCAGCAGCACCACCGCCGAGATCGAGAGCGCCATGACGGTTCACCTCCACTTCCGTACGGTCCAAGGGCATGCCACAACTGCCGGTAGCCTCATACCCACCTAGCGCTACGGATCATAACTATCCGGCGGCGTGCATGATCGATGCACGGCAGCACGAGGGGCGCATGGACGTACGCCCCCGGCAGAACCGGTCGGCACATGCCCGGCGTCGGAGACGCTCCGCGGCCCCTGCCCCCCGTCCTCTAGGTTCAGTCGCATGACATCGAACGAACACTCCTTTCCGCGCCGGTTCGCCAGGACCCAGCGCTTCACGCTCGGTGCTCCGCGTGCCTTCACGGTGTCGTCCGACGGCAACCGGGTCGTCTACCTGCGCTCCCCCACCGGAACGGACCGGGCGAACCGGCTCTGGGTGCTCGACCTCGCACAGGGCGCACAGGAGCGCGTCGCCGCCGACCCTGAGGAACTGCTCGGCGGTGCGGCCGAGCAGCTCTCGGCCCGGGAGCGGGCACGCCGCGAGCGGAGCAGGGAGGGCTCGGCCGGCATCGTCGGGTACGCGGTCGACGACGCGGCCGAACTGGCCGTGTTCGCCCTGTCCGGGCGGCTGTTCACGGCCGGGTTGCGGGCGGAAGGCACCCGGGAGATCCCGGTTCCGGGGCCGGTCATCGACCCCAGGCCGTCCCCGGACGGCAGCCTGATCGCCTATGTGACCGGTGGCGCGCTGCGCATCGTGGGGGCGGACGGTGCGGACGACAGGGCACTCGCCGAGCCGGAGGACGCGCACACCACGTACGGGCTCGCCGAGTTCGTCGCGGCCGAGGAGATGCAGCGCTCGCGCGGCTTCTGGTGGGCGCCCGACTCGCGGAGCCTGCTGGTGGCGCGGGCCGACGACAGCGCCGTACAGCGCTGGTGGATCGCCGATCCTGCGCACCCCGAGCGGGAGCCCGCGCAGGTCGGATATCCGGCGGCCGGCACCCCCAACGCCGAGGTGCGGCTCTTCCATTACGGCCTCGACGGCACCCGCACCGAGGTGGTCTGGGACCGCGCCCGGTATCCGTATCTGGCGGCCGTGCACTGGTCGTCCGACGGCGCGCCGCTGCTGCTCGTCCAGGCCCGCGACCAGCGCAGCCAGCGCTATCTGGGGGTCGACACGGAGTCCGGCACCACCAGGACCCTGCATGTCGACGAGGACCCGGTGTGGCTCGACCTCTTCCCCGGGGTGCCCGCCAGGTCGCCCGCCGGCGGGCTGGTCCGGATCGCCGACGAGGGCGGCGCCCGGGTGCTGGCGGTCGGCGACCGGCTGCTCACAGGACCGGAGTTGCACGTACGGGCGGTGCTGGACATCTCCGTTGACGACGTGCTGGTCTCCGCTTCGGCGGGCGAGGCCGCCGACGACCCCGAGACCGGCGAGATCCATGTCTACCGGGTCAACGAGCTGGGGGTGGAGCGTCTTTCGGCGGGGCCCGGCGTGCACTCGGCGGTGCGTTCCGGCGGTGTCACGGTGCTCCTGTCGGCCCGTACGGAGCGGCCGGGCACGGACGTCCGGGTGCTGCGGGACGGCAAGGAGGTGGCGACGGTCGCCTCCTACGCGGAGACGCCGGGCCTCACCCCCCGCGTGAAGTTCACCGAGGGGGGCGCACGAAAAATTCCGTGCGCCGTCCTGCTCCCCAGCGGCCACCGGGAATCCGACGGCGTGCTCCCGGTGCTCCTCGACCCGTACGGCGGCCCGCACGGCCAGCGGGTGGTCGCCGCACACAACGCGCACCTCACGTCGCAGTGGTTCGCGGACCAGGGATTCGCGGTGGTCGTCGCGGACGGCCGGGGCACCCCGGGCCGCTCCCCCGCGTGGGAGAAGGCCATCAGGGACGACTTCACGCTCACGCTCGACGACCAGATCGACGCCCTGCACGGCCTGGCCGCCCAGGGCTTCCCACTGGACCTGGACCGGGTGGCCATCCGCGGCTGGTCGTACGGCGGCTATCTCGCCGCACTCGCGGTGCTGCGCCGCCCCGACGTGTTCCACGCGGGTGTCGCCGGCGCCCCGGTCACCGACTGGCGGCTGTACGACACGCACTACACCGAGCGCTACCTCGGCGATCCGGGAGAGCAGCCCGGGGTGTACGCGGCGAGCGCGCTCGTCACCGACGACGGCCTCTCGGCCCCCGAGAACCCTGCCAGGCCGCTGATGGTCATCCACGGCCTGGCGGACGACAACGTCGTCGCGGCCCACACCCTGCGCCTCTCGTCGGCGCTGCTCGCCGCCGGCCGCCCGCACGAGGTGCTGCCGCTCTCCGGTGTGACCCATATGACGCCGCAGGAACAGGTGGCGGAGAATCTGCTGCTGCTCCAGGTCGACTTCATCCGGCGATCCCTGGGCCTGGCACCGCACGAGGCCCGCTGAACGAGCGCGGCACCAGCGGGATACGAGCGGGGTACCGGCAGGGCACGACCGGCCGGGGCGAGGTGTCGCCCCGGCCGGTCCACGGCACCCGCACGCCGTACGCTCTCCAGCCTGGCGGCTCCGCATATCGGTCTCATGACAGCCGAGTTGCCGTCATGTCAAACATTTCGATCGTGCTTTGTCGGCCTTTGTCGCCGGTCAGGACAACACGTCAAGCACGCACCCGCATCAGTCCGCAAAACCTTCGCCCAAGAAGCACGGGGACTGCGCCCCCGACGCCGCCAGGCCCTTGACTCGCATCGTCGCGCCGGGCCACGCTCCGCTCAGCTGCGATGATTCCGGACAGCGGGGGCGGAGCAACGAAGAGCCCATATCGCACCGCTGGCAAGGGAGTTGATGGATCAAGCCACGGCCGGACCCACCGGCCGGGGCCAGGGCACCACACCTAGGAAGCGATACGACATGGCGCACGAGGCCACCATTCCCGCTCCCCGCGACAAGGCGCCCCGCCAGGGTGAGGTACTGCTCTCCGCCGAGGGGCTGACCAAGCACTTCCCCATCATGGGCGGCTTTCCCTTCAAGCGCAGGATCGGCGCCGTCCAGGCCGTCGACGGCATCGATCTTTCGCTGCACGTCGGCGAGAGCTTCGGCCTGGTGGGCGAGTCGGGGTGCGGCAAGTCCACCACCGGACGGGTGCTGACCCGGCTGCTCGAACCGACCGCGGGCCGGCTGGTCTACCAGGGCCAGGACATCACCCGCGCGGGCCGCAGGCAGCTGGCACCGGTCCGCCCCGAGATCCAGATGATCTTCCAGGACCCCTACTCGTCACTCAACCCCCGCCAGACCGTCGGCAAGATCATCGGCGGCCCGATGGAGATCAACGGCATTCACCCCAAGGGCGGCCGGGAGCACCGGATCCGTGAGCTCCTGGAGATCGTGGGCCTCAACCCGGAGCACTACAACCGCTTCCCGCACGAGTTCTCCGGCGGCCAGCGCCAGCGCATCGGCGTCGCCCGCGCCCTCGCCCTCGAACCGAAACTCATCGTCGCGGACGAACCGGTCTCGGCGCTCGACGTCTCGATCCAGGCGCAGGTCGTCAACCTCCTCCAGGAACTCCAGCGCGAGCTGGACATCGCGTTCCTCTTCATCGCCCACGACCTGGCGGTCGTCCGGCACTTCTCGGACCGCGTCGCCGTCATGTACCTCGGCAAGATCGTCGAGGTGGGCGACCGGGACTCCATCTACCAGCAGCCGCGCCACCCGTACACACACGCCCTGCTCTCGGCGGTCCCGGAGGCCGCGCTCGTCAGCGACGAGGAGCGCGCGGCCCACCAGCGCATCCGGCTCGCGGGCGACGTCCCGTCCCCGATCTCGCCGCCGTCGGGCTGCCGGTTCCGTACCCGCTGCTGGAAGGCGCAGGAGAAGTGCGCGACCGAGGAGCCCCCGCTGGTACGGATCGACGGCAGCCGGGACGGGCACCTGACGGCCTGCCACTTCCCCGAGGACCCGACGACGGAGCGCGAGGAGGAGATCATCCTCGACCCGGCGCTGCGGGAGCTGGAGGCGGACCAGGGCGGCCCGGACGCACCCGGGGTGGAGGCGGCCCAGGACCCCTCGTAGGGACGGCCCCGAACGGGCCTCGCGAGGGCCCTGAGCGGGCGTCGCGCCGGAGGACGGCCCCTAGGCGGGCGTCGCGCCGGAGCCCGGTCCGGCCGGCGTCGCGCCGGAGGGCCCCGGCGTACCACCGGACGGGCCCGGCGTGCCGGAAGGCCCCGAGGTGTCGTCCGGCGGCCAGGTCGGGCCCTCCGGCCCGCCCGCGGTGTCCGGCACGACCTGGATCTCCTCGGCGAAGTGGCAGGCCGAGTCGTGGTGCGCCGGCCCCTCCACGGTCCGGAACAGCTCGGGCACCGCCAGCGCCGGCACCTCCTGCGCGCACCGCTCCTGCGCCTTCCAGCAGCGGGTACGGAAGCGGCAGCCGGACGGCGGGTTGGCGGGCGACGGCACATCGCCGACCAGGATGATCCGCTCGCGCCGGTCCCGTGCCGCCGGGTCGGGCACCGGCACCGCCGAGAGCAGCGCCTGGGTGTACGGGTGGGTGGGGTGCTCGTAGATCTCCGCGTCCGAGCCGACCTCGACGATCCGCCCCAGGTACATCACGCCGACCCGGTTGGAGATGTGCCGGACGATCGACAGGTCGTGCGCGATGAACACGTACGCCAGGTCGAACTCCTTCTGGAGCCGCCCCAGCAGGTTGATCACCTGCGCCTGCACGGACACGTCGAGCGCGGAGACCGGCTCGTCGGCCACGATGATCTCGGGGTTGAGGGCGAGGCCGCGCGCGATGCCGATGCGCTGGCGCTGGCCGCCCGAGAACTGGTGCGGATAGCGGTTGATGTACTCCGGGTTGAGCCCGACGACGTCAAGCAGGTCCTGGACCTTCTGGCGCCGGTTGCCCTTGGGCGCGGCCTCGGGGTGGATCTCGTACGGCTCCCCGATGATGTCGCCGACCGTCATCCGGGGGTTGAGCGAGGTGTAGGGGTCCTGGAAGACCATCTGGATGTTCCGGCGTGCGGCCTTGAGGGCGCGCCCGGACATCTTGGTGATGTCCTCGCCCTTGTACCGGATCGAACCGTGCGTCGGGGCCTCCAGGTTGACCAGCATCCTGGCCACGGTCGACTTGCCGCAGCCGGACTCGCCCACGATGCCGAGTGTCTCGCCCTGGCTGAGCGCGAACGACACTCCGTCGACGGCCTTGACCGCGCCGATCTGCTTCTTGAACAGGATTCCCTGCGTGAGCGGGTAGTGCTTGAACAGGTCGCGGACTTCGAGGATGGGCTCCTTCTCGTGGAAGGCGATCTCCGCGTGCGACTTCTCCATCAGGTCGCGTAGCGCCTCGGCCTCCTCACGTGCCGCGTCACGTGCCGTGTCGCGCCGCGCGTGCTCAGCGTGCATTGAGCGTCTCCTTCCAGAAGTGGCAGGCGCTCCGGCGCTCCGGGGACACTTCGTACAGGGGCGGTACGTCGGTCCGGCACACCTGCTGGGCCAGCGGGCAGCGGGGGTTGAAGGCGCAGCCGGGTGGGATGTGCAGCAGGTTCGGGGGCAGGCCCTTGATCGCGTAGAGCTCCTGGCCCTTCTGGTCGAGGCGTGGGATCGATTCGAGGAGGCCCTTGGTGTACGGGTGCGCCGGCGCCTCGTAGATCTGGTGGACCGGCGACGTCTCGACGATCCGGCCCGCGTACATGACCGCGATCTTGTCCGCGACGTCCGCCACCACGCCCAGGTCGTGGGTGATCAGGATCAGCCCCATGTTGAACTCCCGCTGGAGTTCGCCGAGCAGGTCCATCACCTGGGCCTGCACGGTCACGTCGAGGGCGGTGGTCGGTTCGTCGGCGATGATCAGGTCCGGCTCCAGGGCCAGCGCCATGGCGATCATGATGCGCTGGCGCATCCCGCCGGAGAACTGGTGCGGGTACTGGCCGACCCGCTCCTTGGCCGCCGGGATCCGTACGGTGTCCATCAGCTCGACGGCCTTGGCCTTGGCGTCCTTGCGGGACATGCCCTTGTGGACGGTGAACATCTCACCGAGCTGCTCCCCCACGCTGAGCACCGGGTTGAGCGAGGAGAGGGCGTCCTGGAAGATCATCGCCATCTTCGCACCGCGGATCTTGCGCCGCTCCTCCTCCTTGAGCTTCAGCAGATCCTGCCCCTGGAAGATGACCTCGCCGCCCGCGATCTTCCCCGGTGGCACATCGAGGATGCCCATGATGGCCTGCGCGGTCACCGACTTGCCGGAGCCCGATTCGCCGAGGACGGCGAGCGTCTCACCGGAGTCCACCGTGTAGTCGACGCCGTTCACCGCCTTCGCGACCCCGTCGCGGGTGTGGAACTCCACGTGCAGATCGCGTACTTCGAGCAGCATGGTCCGGACTCCTCAGCGCAGCTTGGGGTCGAGGGCGTCGCGCACCGCGTCGCCGAGCATGATGAAGGCGAGCACCGTGATCGCCAGCGCCCCGGCCGGCCAGAGCAGCATGTGCGGGGCGTTGCGGATGTACGGGGAGGCCGCGGAGATGTCGATGCCCCAGGAGACGGTGGGGGGCTTCAGGCCGACGCCGAGGTAGGACAGGGTCGCCTCCAGCGAGATGTACGTACCGAGGGCGATGGTCGCCACGACGATCACCGGGGCGACCGCGTTCGGCGCGATGTGGCGCAGCAGCATCCGGGAGTTGGAGGCGCCGAGTGCCCGGGCGGCCTGGACGTAGTCGTTCTGTTTGGCGGTGATGACGGAGCCGCGCGCGATCCGGGCGATCTGCGGCCAGCCGAGGAGCACCATGAAGCCGATCACCGGCCAGACGGTGCTGCTGGTGACCACGGACAGCAGCACCAGACCGCCGAGCACCACCGGGATACCGAAGAAGATGTCGGTGATCCGGGAGAGGACCGCGTCGCCCGCGCCACCGAAGAAGCCGGCGAGACCGCCCAGGATGCTGCCGATGATGGCCACTCCGACGGTCGCGCAGACACCGACCGTCACGGACTGCCGGGCGCCGTAGACCGTACGGGTGTAGACGTCGCAGCCCTGTCCGGTGAAGCCGAAGGGGTGGCCGGGCTCGGGACCGTCCTGAGCCTTGCTCAGGTTGCAGGAGAGCGGGTTCTGGTCGGTGATGAGCTGCGGCCAGATCGAAATCACCACGAGGAACACGATGATCAGGCCCGAGATGATGAAGACCGGGTTGCGGCGCAGGTCGCGCCAGGCATCGGACCAGAGACTGCGGGCCGGTTCCTCGGGCCCCCCGTCCCCGCCGTCCTTCGGGTTCTCCAGCGTGACGCCCTCGCTCATGGCGAGGTCGGTGGCCCCGCCGGCCCCGGCGGCGGAGATGGCTTCGTCGGAATTCTGCGGCTCAGGCATACCGGATCCTCGGGTCGAGAACGGCGTAGAGGAGGTCGACGATGAGGTTCGCCACCAGGAAGACGATGACGAGGACGGTGACGAAGCCGACGACGGTCTGGCTGTTCTGGCGGACGATGCCCTGGTAGAGCTGGTAGCCGACGCCGTGGATGTTGAAGATGCGCTCGGTGACGATGGCACCGCCCATCAGGCCCCCGATGTCGGTCCCGATGAAGGTCACGACGGGGATCAGCGAGTTGCGCAGCAGGTGCCGGACGATGATGCGGCGTTTGCGGAGCCCTTTGGCGGTGGCCGTTCTGACGTAGTCGGCGCGCCGGTTCTCCGCGATCGAGGTCCTGGTCAGCCGGGTGACGTACGCGAGTGACACGGACGCGAGCACCAGGCCGGGAAGGATCAGTTCGTTGAACGGGGCCTGCGGTGAGACGGCGGGCGTGATCAGCCCCCACTGCACGCCGAACAGCAGCTGGGCCAGCAGGCCGGTGACGAAGGTCGGTACGGAGATCACGATCAGGGTGAGCAGCAGGACGCTGGAGTCGATCGGGCGGCCGCGTTTGAGCCCGGTGATCACGCCGAACGAGATGCCGATGATCACCTCGAAGATGATGGCGACGATGGTGAGCCGGATGGTGACGGGGAAGGCGCTGCCCATCAGGTCGGTGACCTTCTGACCGTTGAACGCGGTGCCGAAGTCGCCGGTGAAGACGTTGCCCATGTAGGTCAGGTACTGCTGCCACACGGGCTTGTCGAGGCCGAACTCGCTGCGCAGCTGGGCGGCGGTCGCCGGGTCGCAGGCGCGGTCGCCGCAGAGTCCCGCGACGGGGTCTCCCATCACGTTCACCATCAGGAAGATCAGCAGCGTCGCGCCGATGAAGACCGGGATCATCTGCAGCAGACGCCTGATCACATAACGTCCCATGAGGGGCTCCGGGGGTCGTCGTTCCGGGAAGGTGTGCGGCCCGGCGCGCGTCGCGGCGCGCCGGGCCGTGCTTCCTCAGGCGTCAGTGGACCTTGATCTCGTTGTAGACCGGCACGCTGAACGGGTTCAGTGCGACGTTCGAGATGCGGTCGGAGTAGCCGGCGCTGCCGTTCTGGTACCAGAGCGGGATGGCCGCCATGTTGTCCCTGACCACGCCTTCGGCATCCTGGAACTTCTTGACGGCTGTGGCCTTGTTCGTCTCCGCGTTGGCCTGGTTGACGAGGTTGTCGAACGACTTGTTGCTCCAGTGGCCGTCGTTGGAGGAGGCGTTGGTGTAGTACAGCGGCTGCAGGAAGTTCTGGATCAGCGGGTAGTCCATCTGCCAGCCGGCCCGGAACGGGCCCGTCATCTTCTTCGCCGTGATCTGGTTGCGGAAGTCGGCGAAGGTACCGATCGGGTTGCCGACACACGCCTTGTCGTTGCCGAGGGTGTTGTTGATGTTGTTGCAGATGGCGTCGATCCACTCCTTGTGCGAGCCGGTGTCCGCGTTGTACGAGAGCTTCAGCTGGCCGCCCGGGATGCCGCCGCCCTCCTTGACCAGCTTCTTCGCCTCGGTGGGGTTGTACGTGCAGGAGGAGCCGCAGAGCCCGGCCTTGTATCCGCCGCTGGCGCCGAGGACCGGGGAGGTCCAGTCGGTGGCCGGGGTCCTGGTGTTCTGGAAGATCGTCTTGGTGATCTGCGGCCGGTTGATCGCCATCGAGAGCCCGATCCGCACCTTCTTGGCGCCCGCGGTGTTCCAGTCGGGGCGGTAGAAGGGGAACGCGAGGGTCTGGATGATGCCCGCGGGGGTGTTGATGTAGCGCCCGTTCAGGTCGGCCTTGACGTTCTTCAGCTGCGCGGCGGGTACGTCGTCGACCAGGTCGAGGTTGCCCGCGGTCAGGTCGGTGTAGGCGGTGTTGTTGTCCGTGTAGACCTTGAGGTCGACGCCGCCGTTCTGCGCCTTGTCGGGGCCCGGGTACCCGTCCCACTTGCGCAGGCTCATCTGCGAGCCCTTGGTGTACGAATCCACGGTGTACGGGCCGTTGCCGATCGGCTTGGACAGCCAGGCGGAGTGGTTCTTGTAGAACGCCGTGGGCAGCGGGGCGAAGGCCGGGTACCCGAGGGTGTCCGGGAACGTGGAGAACTTCTGGTTCAGCTTCACCGTGAAGGTCGTGTCGTTGACCACCTTGAGCCCGGAGAGCGTGGAGGCCGTGGCGCTGCCGGAGTCCGGGTGGACCTTGTCGTAGCCGTCGATGTAGGCGAAGAAGTAGGCGTCCTTCTGGTTGTGCTTCAGATCCGCGCCGTAGTTCCAGGCGTCGACGAAGGACTTGGCGGTGATCTTCTCGCCGTTGCTGAACGTCCAGCCCTTCTTGATCGTGATCTTGAAGTTGACCGAGTCGCTGGTCGTGACGCTGGTGGCCAGCATGTTCTCGGCCTTGCCGGTCTTCGGGTCGTACTTCTTGAGACCCCGGAAGATCATGTCGAGGACCTTGCCGCCCTGGACCTCGTTGGTGTTCGCCGGCTCCAGCGGGTTCTGCGGATCGCCCCAGGAGGAGCTGAGGACACCGTTCGCCCCGCCACTTCCGCCACTGCTTCCCCCGCCGCCGCAGGCCGTCGCCGCGAGTGCGACGGCGACCGCGCATACGGCCCACTTGGCGTGTGTGGCTCCGCGCATGGAGTGCCTCCTCTAGGTCCTAAATCACGCTTAGGGCCCAATATCACTGGATAGCAGTACCAATGCACCTTCTCTGCGGCCGTCTGTGTCCATCCGTCACCAGAAACGCCCGGATGCCCCGCATAACGAAATGGACACACCTTTGACCGGACGCAGCTGTCCACGATCGCACGATTTGCGGTTTTAGGAAATCACCTGTCCACCCAGAGGGCACCTTTTCTTTCTCAAAAAAACGTCAATAACCTAAAGACCAGGTGTGGAGTTGCTACGCGCATTGACCGTTGTCAACTCGATTGATTGGGTCCGTTCCAACCCCTTAGCTCCTCCTGCCCGGAGGATGCCGCTTTCCGTACGGGGACAGGAGTTCGATGACCACGCCATCCCCGGCCCCCCTCGTTCCGGTGGACACCACTTCCATCGGCATCGTTGAGGAGTCCCGGCAGCCCGACAGCCCCAACAAGGGCGCCGAAGCCCGGAGCCCGAGCCAACTGGCTTGGCGGCGATTCAAACGCGACAAGACAGGCTTCGTGTCTGCCTGCATCGTCGTGTTCTTCTTCGTGATCGCCCTTGCCGCACCGCTGATCGCGAAGCTGTACGGGAAGAACCCGTACGACACGTACGGCCAGGACATCCCCGGGCTGCTCAACGGTTTCGGCTATCCGGTGAAGCCCAACGGTGGTATCAGCAGCGAGTACTGGTTCGGCCTTGAGCCGTCGCTCGGACGGGACGTCTTCACGTTCCTGCTCTACGGCATCCGCACCTCGCTGATGATCGCCTCGGCGATCACGATCCTGCTGACCATCGTCGGTGTGGTCGTCGGCGTCACAGCCGGTTATCTGGGCGGCAAGACGGACTACCTCATCGGCCGGATCATCGACATCCTGCTGTCGTTCCCGTCCACGCTGTTCTTCATCGCCTTCATGCCGGTGATGTACGGGCTCTTCGTCGGCCCGGACGACGACATCCCGACCTCGCTGCGGGCGATATCGCTGATCATCGTCCTCGCGGGCTTCGGCTGGGCATCGATGGCACGTCTGCTGCGCGGTCAGGTACTGGCCCTGCGTGAACGCGAGTTCGTGGAAGCCGCGAAGGTGACCGGCGCGTCCCCGGCCCGGATCATCTTCAAGGAACTGCTTCCGAACCTCTGGACGCCGATCCTGATCCAGTCCACCCTGGCCCTGCCCGCCATGGTGACGGCAGAGGCGGGCCTCGCCTTCCTCGGCGTCGGCATGATCGACCCGACCCCCGACTGGGGCGTCATGATCGCGCGTGGTTCGTCCTACTACACGAACGACATCACCTTCATGCTCTTCCCCGGCATCTCCATGGTCATCTTCGTGCTCGCCTTCAATCTGCTCGGCGACTCGGTACGCGACGCGCTCGACCCCAAGTCGAGGCGCTGACCCTCCGCTCCAACAGCCCGGCCGCTGTGGTCCGGCCTGTCGCACCTGCCTCGTCCACCGATCCCAAGGACCGATACGCCATGCCTTTCTCCCGTAGAAACTTCCTCATCGCCACCGGAGTGGCCGCGGCCAGCTCCACCGTCCTCAGCGCATGCAGCAGCGGCGGCGGTGGCGGTGGCGGTGGTGACAAGGGCGCCCCGAACGTCAGCAAGGGCAAGGCCAGCAAGATCGTCATAGGCACCAAGGCCGACTCCGTCGGTCCGGCTCCCGAGGTTCCGGGCGCGGTCAAGGGCGGCACGATCTGGACGATGGACCAGCTCGACTGCGACCACCTGGACCCGGCGCAGATCTGGTCGAGCTACGAGGGCTGGATCACCCCGCTCTTCATGCGCGGCCTGGTCGGCTACAAGGTCTCCGAGGACGGCACCTCCACCCTGGTGGGCGACCTCGCCACCGACGCCGGCACGATGAAGGACGGCGGCAAGACCTGGTCCTTCACGCTGAAGGACGGCGGCAAGTGGGAGGACGGCTCCGACGTCACGATCGAGGACGTCCGCCACACCTTCGAGCGGCTCTTCGCCACCTTCATCACGTACGGTCCGCGCTACCCGCAGCAGTGGCTGGTCGGCGGAAAGGGCTACAAGGGCCCCTACGAGGGCAAGCACCTCGACTCCATCGAGATCAGCGGCAAGACCGTCACCTTCCACCTGAACACGGCCCGCGCCGACTTCAACCTGTGCCTCGGTATGCGCGCCTTCTCTCTCGTGCCCAAGAAGCACGACACCAAGGCGGAGTACGACAAGAAGCCGTTCTCCTGCGGCCCGTACAAGATCGACAGCCGTCAGCCGGGCAAGTCGATGTCGATCTCCCGCAACCCGCACTGGGACCCGAAGACGGACCCGATCCGTAACGCGTACCCCGACAAGTGGCAGCTCCAGTTCGGCTTCCAGCTGCTCGCGTCCACGGACCGCTACATCGCCGACCAGGGCAACGACCAGCACACCGTGTCGATGTTCAACGAGGTCGCCCCCGAGCGCATGCAGAAGGTGCTCGGCGACCCGGCGATGAAGAAGCGTGTCTTCACGCACCTCGACAACGCGACGTACTACTACGCCATCAACACGACGCGGATCAAGGACGTCAAGGTCCGCCAGGCGCTCAACTACGCGTGGCCGTCGCAGCAGTGCCAGCTGATCCGCGGTGGCACCGCGTCCTCCGAGATCGCCACCACGATCATCAGCCCGCTCACCCCGGGCCACACCGACTTCGACCTCTACGGCAAGCGCAAGAAGCCGACCGGGGACCCGGAGAAGGCCAAGGCCATGCTGAAGGAGGCCGGCAAGCTCGGCCAGAAGGTCGTCATCGCCTTCCAGGCGTCGGACTACGCCGTCAAGACGGCCGTGGCCATCAAGAACGCCCTCACCAAGGCGGGCTTCACCCCGATCACCAAGCAGGTCGACAAGACCACCTTCTACACACAGATCGCCCAGATCGACAACACCTACGACATGTTCGCGGCCGGCTGGTCCGCCGACTGGCCGGGCGGCTACACCGCCCTGCAGCCCACCTTCGACGGCCGTGTGATCGCCAACGGCGCCTCGAACTGGCCCCAGCTGAACAACGCGAGCGTCAACAAGGCAATCGACGCGGCGGCCCTGATCACGGACCAGAAGAAGGCCGACGCGGCCTTCGGCGCCATCGACCGCCAGATCATGGAACTGGCGGCCGTCGTCCCGGACTACTGGCCGATCCGTAACTGGTTCCACGGCTCCAAGATCGGCGGTCTGTACTACGACGCCGGCGCGACCGGTATGGCGATCTGCAAGATCTACACCACGGCGTAGTACGTCGTCCGGGGGCGGGCGGCCCGATCGGCTGCCCGCCCCCGGCCCCCGGCCCTCCCCCGCTCCCTACACCTCGGCGACGGCGCCCCACCCGGAAAGTCACGACCCCATGCTTCGATTTCTTCTCCGCCGCGTGACCGGCGCTATCGTCATCCTGCTGGTCATCAGCGCCATCGTCTTCTACCTCTTCTACGCGATCCCCCGTGACCCGGCGCGCATGGCCTGCGGCAAGACCTGCACGCCCGAGCTGCTCACTCAGATCCGGCACAACCTGGGGATAGCCGACCCGATGCCAGTCCAGTACTGGCACTATCTGGTCGGTATCGTCATGGGCCGTGACTACGGCAACTACGGCCACTGCCCGGCCCCTTGCCTCGGTTACTCCTTCACCAACCGCCAGCCCGTCCTCGGCACGATCCTGGACCGGCTGCCGCTGACGATCTCGCTCGCGCTGGGCTCCGCCTTCTTCTTCCTGATCATCGGCGTCGGCGCCGGCATGATCGCCGCCGTCAAGCAGGGCAAGGCGCTCGACAAGATCGCCAGCTCCATCTCGCTGCTCGGATCCTCGCTGCAGATCTACTTCGTCGGCTACATCGCGATGTTCATCCTGGTCCAGCAGATGGGGCTGCTCGACCAGCCCTCGTACACGCCGCTGACGGAGAACCCGGTCAAGTGGGCGTCCGGGCTGCTGCTGCCGTGGCTGGTGCTCTCCATCATCTTCACGGCGAACTACACGCGTATGACCCGCTCGCAGCTGGTCGAACAGCTCACCGAGGACTACGTCCGCACGGCGCGCGCCAAGGGACTCTCCCGGTCTTCGGTCTTCTTCCGCTTCGCGTGGCGCGGTGCCATGGGGCCGATCGTCACCATCTTCGGCATCGACCTGGGCACGCTGATCGGCGGCGCGATCATCACCGAACAGGTCTTCAGCATCCAGGGGATCGGCCGGCTCGCGGTGCAGTCCGTCGACACGAGCGACCTGCCCATGCTCCTGGGCGTCACGCTCGTGGCGGCCGCGGCGATCGTCTTCTTCAACATCTTCGTGGACGCCATCTACGGCCTCATCGACCCGCGGATCCGTCTCGCCTGACCCGCTCCCGCCGTCTCCGCCCCACCCCCGATCCCCGCAACACTTCCTGGAGCGTCCTCGTGACGAGCACCGATCAGCAGCCCTTCCTCTCTGTCAGGGACCTACAGGTCCACTTCTCGACCGAGGACGGCACAGTCAAGGCCGTCGACGGCCTCTCCTTCGACGTGGAGAAGGGCAAGACGCTCGGCATCGTCGGCGAGTCCGGCTCCGGCAAGTCCGTCACCAACCTGACGATCCTGGGCCTGCACGACCGAGAGCGCACCCAGATCAACGGCGAGATCACCCTCGACGGCAAGGAGCTGCTCGGCGCCAGTGAGCGCGAGCTGGAGCAGCTGCGCGGCAACAAGATGGCGATGATCTTCCAGGACGCCCTGGCCTCGCTGTCGCCGTTCCACACCGTCGGCCGGCAGATCGGCGAGACATACCGGAAGCACACCGGTGCCTCCAAGCAGGAGGCCCGGAAGCGGGCGATCGAGATGCTCACCCGGGTCGGCATCCCACAGCCGGACCTGCGGGTCGACGACTTCCCGCACCAGTTCTCCGGCGGTATGCGCCAGCGCGCGATGATCGCGATGGCGCTGGTCTGCGACCCCGAGCTGCTGATCGCCGACGAGCCGACGACCGCGCTGGACGTCACCGTCCAGGCGCAGATCATGGACCTCCTCAAGGACCTCCAGCAGGAGTTCGGCACGGCCATCGTCTTCATCACCCACGACCTCGGCGTGATCGCCGACATCGCGGACGACGTGCTGGTGATGTACGGCGGCCGCTGCGTGGAGCGGGGCACCAAGCGTGAGGTGCTCCGGGCGCCCCAGCACCCGTACACCTGGGGGCTGCTCGGCTCGATGCCGAGCCTGAAGGGTCCGGTCGACATCCCGCTGATGCCGATCCCGGGCTCGCCGCCCAGCCTGCTGAACCCGCCGACGGGCTGCCGCTTCCACCCCCGGTGCACCTTCAAGGACCAGGTCGAGGGCGACATCTGCTCCAGCGAGCGGCCGCCTCTGGAACTCGCCGCGGGGCGCGGTTCCGCCTGTCACCTCAGCCCAGCCCAGAAGAAGGACATCTTCGCCGACCAGATCCAGCCCCGGCTGAGCTGACCCAGAGCCAAAGGGAAACGAACGAACATGACCACCGACACCCCCCTGCTCGAAGTCACCGGCCTGACCAAGTACTTCCCGGTGATGGGCGGATTCCCGTTCAAGCGCAAGGTCGCGGACGTCCAAGCGGTCGACGGCCTCGACTTCGCCGTCCACCAGGGCGAGTCGCTCGGCCTGGTGGGCGAGTCCGGCTGCGGCAAGTCGACCACCGGACGGCTGATAACCCGGCTGATGGAGCCGACGTCCGGCAAGATCACGTACCAGGGCCAGGACATCACGCACGCCTCCCGCAAGGAACTGGCGCCGGTCCGCTCCGAGATCCAGATGATCTTCCAGGACCCCTACTCGTCGCTCAACCCCCGTCAGACCGTCGGCAAGATCGTCGGTGGTCCGATGGAGGTCAACGACATCAACCCCAAGGGCGGCCGGGAGCACCGGATCCGTGAGCTCCTGGAGATCGTCGGTCTCAACCCGGAGCACTACAACCGCTTCCCGCACGAGTTCTCCGGCGGCCAGCGCCAGCGCATCGGCGTCGCCCGCGCCCTCGCCCTGGAGCCCAAGCTCATCGTCGCGGACGAGCCGGTCTCGGCGCTCGACGTCTCGATCCAGGCGCAGGTCGTCAACCTCCTTCAGAAGCTCCAGAAGGAGATGGGGATCTCCTTCCTCTTCATCGCCCACGACCTGGCGATCGTCCGGCACTTCTCGCACCGCGTCGCCGTCATGTACCTCGGCAAGATCGTCGAGATCGCCGACCGCGAGACGCTCTACAGCGCCCCGCGGCACCCGTACACCCGGGCGCTGCTCTCCGCCGTCCCGGAGGCCACGGTCGCCGACGAGGGCACGGAGAAGGAGGACAACCGCATCCGTCTGGTCGGTGACGTCCCGTCGCCGCTGAACCCGCCGAGCGGCTGCCGGTTCCGTACGCGCTGCTGGAAGGCCACCGAGAAGTGCGCCACCGACGAGCCGCCGCTCGTCCAGCTGACGGACAGCAAGCCCGGCCACCTGACGGCGTGCCACTTCCCCGAGGAGCCCACGGCCGCGGCCTGATCGCCTCGCTACGGGCTACGTCCCCTCCCGGCCGCTGACCGGTCCGGCCCGGAGCGCCCAAGCCCCGCCCGGACAGCGCCCCGCACCGCCGTGCGGGGCGCTGCGCTGTGTGCTGTCCTGTGCTGTCGCCGCGCGGCCACCGGCACTGCCCGGCCTCCCCGCTGTACGGCTGACGCGGGCCGCCGCGGCGCTACGTTCCGCAGTCAGAATTCGGACATCGGGGAGATTAGTCGGCGCGGTGTGACGCTCGGTGAAACAGAAAGCCGGGTCATAAAAACGGGCTCAAGCCGGTGCGTGACGGACTCGCTATCCGTTCCGGCGCTATCCGTCCTCGCGCTATCCGTTCCGCGCACCGGGCGTCAGCATCCGGTCCCGCAACTGCCGGAAGGCAGTCAGCCGCGGGCGGACCGGCAGCAGCTCGGCGGCGATGCTCGACTTCCCTGAACTGGACGTCCCGTTCAGGAAGATGACCGTTCCGCCCGGTGCCGGCGGGGTGCGTATCGGACCGTGGTCGTCGATGGTGCCGGTGCCGGTAGCCATCCACTCATCCAACAGGGAGGGCTCAGGCCCCGCAAGCACTCTGTGTTTCGATGACCCGATGACCGCACACGTACGCCTCCGCCGGAACTCCGACCTGGACGCCTGCGTCCGGATCCTCGCCGATGTGCACGCCGGGGACCGCTATCCGCTCCACTGGCCCGCCGACCCCGCCGCCTGGATCACACCGGACGGCCTGCTCGGCGCCTGGGTGGCCGAACTCGACGGCGAGGTGGCCGGGCACGCGGTGCTGTCGCCGGGTGAGAAGGCGGGCACCTGCGAGGTGAACCGGCTGTACGTCTCCCCGGCCGCACGCGGCCACCGCATAGGTGAGCTGCTGATGGCCCGTCTCACCGGTGCGGCAAGGGAATCGGGGCTGCGCCCGCTCCTGGACGTGGTCACCACCAACACCACGGCGATCGCGCTGTACGAGCGGCTGGGATGGACCCGGACGGCCACCGTGCACGCGTACTGGACCCCGGACCCGGCGGTGATGATGCACCAGTACCGCGGCCCGGCCTGACGGCGGTCCCGGACGGAGGCCGCCGGGGCCGAAGCTGCCTGGATCGCTCTCGCTACCCTTCGCGCAGGGACTGGCTCCCGGCGGTACGGGAAGGCGGCGGGCCAGGAACGCCGACTGCGTTCCGGTGGTCGGTACGGCGGTGGGCGGAGGCGGTAATGGGTGCGACAGCCGGCTGTGGGCGGGTTCTGCTGGTGGACGACGACATCTCGATCCGGCGGTCGCTGGGGCGCGGCCTGCGGTTGAACGGGTTCACCGTCGACCTGGCGGACGGTGGCCGGAGCGCGCTGGCCAAGGTGGCGGACGAGGCTCCGGATGTCGTGGTCCTGGATATCTCGATGCCCGGCCTCGACGGCATCGGGGTCTGCCGCCACCTGCGGGCCGCCGGCAACGACATACCGGTGCTGATGCTTTCCGCCCTGGACGAGGTGGCGGACCGGGTGGCAGGGCTTCAGGCCGGCGGAGACGACTACCTGGTCAAGCCGTTCGCCCTGGATGAGCTGGTACTGCGACTGCACGCGCTGCTTCGCCGCCGGCCGCCCGCCGCCACCGGCTCCGTACGCGTCGGTGGCCTGCTGCTCGATGCCGCGGCGCGCACCGCCAGTCTGGACGGCAGGCCGGTGGAGCTGACCCGGCGAGAGTTCGAACTGCTCGAAGTCCTGGCCCGCAACGCCGGTCTGGTCCTCTCCCGCGAACAGCTGCTGGACCGGGTGTGGGGCTACGACTTCGAGGTCCGCAACGACGCGGTGGACACCTTCGTCAGCTATCTGCGCCGCAAGCTGGAAGCGGGCGCACGCCCTCGCATCGTGCACACCGTGCGTGGCGTCGGCTTCGTGCTGCGCGATGACGGGATGGGCGGGAGCAGCGGGAGCAGCGGGAGCAGCGGGAAGAGGTACGGGTCGTGAGGTTGTCCACCCGCATCGCGATCGTGGTGGGGGCTGTGGTGCCCCTCCTGGTGGCGGCAGCGGGCTGGGTGCTGGTGGGCCTGGTCAGCAGGGATCTGCACACGCAGGCCGACCGCCTGCTCGACAAGCGTGCGCACAGTGTCGCGTCGGCGGCACGCGGTCTGCTCCGCGCCACCTCCAAGGACCACCCGCGCGCCGAACAGGCCCGCCAGCACACGCTGTTCACCTCGGCTCTGGACATCGGTATCCGCCTGACCGGCCCGGACGGCACCGTCATGGACGGCCCGCAACCCGGCCCCGCCGTGCACCTGCCGACCCGGACAGGCCATCCCGTCACGGTCCGCTCCCGCGGCAGGACATGGCGCGCCCTGACGGTCCCCGTGGCCGACCCCCAGGACGGCGTCCGGGGAACGCTGTGGCTCTTCTCGCCCGAGGCCGCGAGCCAGGGGCAGCTCCAGCTCGTACGCAGCCGGGTGATCACCGTCTCGCTGCTCGCCGCACCACTGT
The DNA here is from genome assembly GCF_041433995.1 of Streptomyces sp. NBC_00466. Taxonomy (NCBI): domain Bacteria; kingdom Bacillati; phylum Actinomycetota; class Actinomycetes; order Kitasatosporales; family Streptomycetaceae; genus Streptomyces; species Streptomyces sp. NBC_00466. The sequence goes on from NZ_CP107896.1 coordinate 1,845,379, forward strand.
CCGCAGCCCTGGCGTGGGCCCTGGCTGCCGGAGCGGCGCGACCGCTGCGGCGCCTGCAGCAGCGCACCAGCGGCCTGGACCCGCATACCAGTGCGGCCCGCCTGGAGCACACGCCGACCCGGATCACCGAAGTCGACGACCTCGCGCGCACGCTCCAGACGTTTCTCGCACGCTACGACGAACAAGCGGCCCGCACCGCTGAGGCACTGGCCACCGCGCGTTCGTTCTCCGCCGCCGCGTCCCACGAGCTGCGGACCCCGCTGATGAGCATGCAGACCAACCTCGACATCCTCGACGCCTTCCAGGACCTCGATCCCACCGACCGTGCCGAGACCGTGGCGGAACTACGGCGGGGGCACGCACGGTTGCTGGGGCTGCTGTTGATGCTGCGGGCTCTCGCTCAGGGAGACCTGGTCGGGGCGGACGCGTTCACTCCGGTCGACCTGGCCGAGCTGGCCGACGCGGCCGTGTCCGACCTGCGCCGCACACATCCCGACGCGGAGGTGACGTTCGAGAGCGATCCGGGTCTGACGGTGCAGGGATGGCAGCCCGGGCTGCGTTCACTGCTGGACAATCTGCTCGCCAACGCCCTGGCGCACGGCCGGTCCGCGGACGGCAGCGCACACGTGGCCGTGGCGCTGCGGGCAGCCGGTGACAGCGGCGCCCCGACGGTCGTTCTCACGGTGGACGACCAGGGGACAGGCGTGCCGCCCGAGCAGCGGAAGGCGATCTTCCAGCGCTTCCACCGCCGCTCCGACAGCCCGGGGTCGGGTCTGGGCCTGACGTTGGTCGCCCAGCAGATCGACCTGCACCACGCGGGTCTTCAGGTGCTGGAAGGCCCCGCCGGCCGCGGGGCCCGGTTCGAGATCACCTTCTCCCTCGCCCGCCCCGACGGGCCCGGCGCGGTGGTGCCGCAGCGCCGGGACTGGTTGTCGGGCAGCACCACGGCGAGATCGGGAGCCGGCTGATCCGGCTCACAAAGAAACCACAAGAACGGCTCCTACCTTCACTCTCACGCAGCCCGCCGCTGTGTCCCACACCTGGGGCGGGCTCAGCCGTATCCGGGCAGTTGAAGAGAGTGGAGCCATCTCATGCAGCGTCGCACAGCAACCATGACCGCGGCCTTCGCCGGCCTCGTCCTCGCCGCGACGGCAGCCGCGGCGCCCTCGTACGCCGCCGACAGCACGGCCCCCGCCAGGACGGGCTCCGCCGCCGCACACGCCAAGGGCCCCAAGGGTGACGGGGCGAAGAAGCTCTGCCGTCGGGTCCCCAAGCTGGAGAAGCGGATCGACAGGCGGCTGAAGCGGATGGAGGGCCCCGTCGGCACCCGCGGTTCCCTCGCGTACCTGGAACAGCGCATCGCCGACGCCAAGAAGGCCGATGACACAGCCATCGCCAAGTTTCTCGGCGACCGCCTCACCGCCCGCGAGGGGCTTCTGAACACCCTCAAGGAGAAGCAGCCCGACCTCAAGTCCGTCGCCACCTGGTGCGCGGCGAACAACGGCGGCGCGAAGGACAAGGCGGCACCCACCGCATGAACCGCCGACGTCTGTCCGTACTGGTGACGGCTGCCGCCGTCGCGGCGCCGCTCCTGGCCACCACGGCCTGCTCGTCCGCTGCCACGCCGGGCAAGGCGGCCCCGGCCGCATCCAGCAGCAGCTCCCCGGCCGCTCCGGACCAGCTCCCGCAGATGCAGAAGAAGGTCGACGACGCCGAGCACGCCGTCGCTTCGGCCGACGCCAACGGCGACGCCGACAACTCCGGAAACTGACACCTGCCGCATCACCCGGACACGACGACGGCCTGTGTGCCCCTCACCGGGGTCACACAGGCCGTCGTCACGCGGGCGCTACGGCAAAGCAGGTGTCAGCGCTTGGCGCGCGAGGCGCTGCGGCCGCGCTCCTTCTGGTCCAGGACGACCTTGCGGATACGCACGGTCTCCGGGGTCACCTCGATGCACTCGTCGTCGCGGCAGAACTCCAGCGACTGCTCCAGCGACAGCTTCCTGGCCGGCACCACGTTCTCCGTGGTGTCCGCGGAGGCGGCACGCATGTTGGTGAGCTTCTTCTCCTTGGTGATGTTCACGTCCATGTCGTCGGCGCGCGAGTTCTCGCCGATGATCATGCCCTCGTAGACCTCCGTGGTGGCCTCCGTGAAGATGACACCGCGCTCCTGGAGGTTGACCATCGCGAACGGCGTCACGACGCCCGCGCGGTCCGCGACCAGCGAACCGTTGTGGCGGGTGCGCAGGTCACCGAACCACGGCTCGTGGCCCTCGAAGATCGAGTGCGCGATGCCGGTGCCACGGGTCTGGGTGAGGAACTCCGTACGGAACCCGATCAGGCCGCGGGACGGCACGATCCACTCCATGCGGACCCAGCCCGAACCGTGGTTCGTCATGGTCTCCATACGGCCCTTGCGGGTCGCCATCAGCTGGGTGATGGCGCCGAGGTGCTCCTCGGGCGAGTCGATCGTCATGCGCTCGATCGGCTCGTGCGTCTTGCCGTCGATCTGCTTGGTGACGACCTCCGGCTTGCCGACGGTCAGCTCGAAGCCCTCGCGGCGCATCTGCTCGACCAGGATGGCCAGCGCGAGCTCACCACGGCCCTGGACCTCCCAGGCGTCGGGGCGCTCGGTGTCCAGGACGCGGAGCGAGACGTTACCGACCAGCTCACGGTCCAGACGGTCCTTGATCTGCCGGGCGGTGACCTTGTGGCCCTTGCCGCCCTTGCCGACCAGCGGCGAGGTGTTCGCACCGATGGTCATCGAGATGGCCGGCTCGTCCACGGTGATCAGCGGCAGCGCGATCGGGTTCTCCGGGTCGGCCAGCGTCTCGCCGATCATGATGTCCGGGATACCGGCGATGGCGCAGATGTCGCCCGGACCGGCCTTCTCGGCCGGCTTGCGGGTGAGCGCCTCGGTCATCAGCAGCTCGGTGATGCGGACGTTGGAGATCGTGCCGTCCCGCTTGATCCACGCGACGGTCTGGCCCTTGCGCAGCTCGCCCTGCTCGACGCGGCAGAGCGCGATACGGCCGAGGAAGTTGTCCGCGTCGAGGTTGGTGACGTGCGCCTGGAGCGGGGCGTCCGCGTCGTACTCCGGCGCCGGGACGCTGGAGAGGATCGTGGAGAAGAACGGCTCCAGGTTGTCGCTGTCCTGCGGGACGGTGCCGTCCTCGGGCTTGGTCAGCGAGGCGACGCCGTCACGGGCGCACGCGTAGACGATCGGGAACTCGATCTGGTCCTCGTCGGCGTCCAGGTCCAGGAAGAGGTCGTACGTCTCGTTGACGATCTCGTCGATCCGGGAGTCCGGGCGGTCCGTCTTGTTCACGCAGAGGATGACCGGCAGCTTGGCGTCCAGGGCCTTGCGGAGCACGAAGCGGGTCTGCGGCAGCGGTCCCTCGGAGGCGTCGACGAGGAGAACGACCGCGTCCACCATCGAGAGACCGCGCTCGACCTCACCGCCGAAGTCGGCGTGGCCGGGGGTGTCGATGATGTTGATCGTGATGACGTCGCCGCCATCCTTGGGGTGGTACTTCACGGCCGTGTTCTTGGCCAGGATCGTGATGCCCTTCTCACGCTCCAGGTCGTTCGAGTCCATCATGCGGTCGTCGAGGTGCTCGGCGGCGTGCGCGGCGAAGGCGCCGGCCTGCTTGAGCATGGCGTCGACCAGGGTGGTCTTGCCGTGGTCGACGTGGGCGACGATGGCTACGTTACGGATGTCGTGGCGCGTGGGCATGGGTGGCTTGCGCTTCTCTCAGCTCGTGGGATGCGGCGTCTGTCCTGGTACGCCCGCCGGGCGGACGCGCCACGGCCAGTCCCATGGTACGGGGCCTGCGCGCCCGGGGCTTCCCGGGCGACGCCTACCGGCCCCCCGCCCTTGCGTACCAAGGGTCGTGCGGGGGCGGGACCGGTCTCGCCGGCCGGCCTGCGGCGCGGAACACCAGCTTGCCCGCCGACAGGGCCGGCGGGCAAGTGGAGGCGCTGGGTCCGGATCCCGGCCAGGGCTTGCGATCACCGCCATGACCTGCGGCGATCCGGGATTACGGCAGGGCTACGAGGTCGGTCCCGGTAGATGCTCAGGACCTCTTGGCGGACTTCAGGAAGCCGATGTCCTGATAGTCGGGGGTGGCGAAACCGAAGGCTCCGGCGTTCGCGACGCCCCGCTTCGCCGCGACGAGTTCCGGGCGCTGATAGAGCGGAATCGATCCTGCGGTGGCCCAGATATGGGCGTCGGCCTGCTTCACCAGGTCCCGTGCGGCCTTCTCGTTCAGCTCGCCGGACGCGCGGTCGAAGAGCTGGTCGATGCGCTCGGTGCCGACCCGGGTGTAGTTCTGGTCGACCATGAGCGAGCCGTCGGACGCGACAGCGGGCTTGGCGTAGATCGGCCGGGCGTCGGTGGCCGGGTAGGCGGTGGCGGGCCAGGAGTAGATGGCCAGGTCGTAGTCGCCGGACGCGATGTGATCCTTGAAGTAACCGGCGCTGTCGACCTTGCTGACCACCGTACGGATACCGACCGCGTCCAGCTCCTGGGTGATCTTGGCGCCGACGCTGTTGATCACCTCCGAGCCGGGTCCCGACGGCAGCACGAGGCGCAGGGTCAGCGACTTGCCGTTCTTGCCGAGCGCCGCGGCCGGTGCGGCGGCGGCCGGGGCCGCGGTGCCCTTGGGGGCGTACGCGCCTGCCACCTGGTGCTTCTCGTCGCCGTTCGCGGCACCGGACTTCGAGTCACCGCCGGCCTTCGAGTCGTCGCCCGGCTTCGATTCGTCGCCGGCCTTCGAGTCGTCGAGGAAGCCCTCCGCGGGCTTCCCGGCCGCCTGGGGCTTCGCGGAGTCCTGCGACTGGGCGGACTCCTGGGGCTTCGCGGACTCCTGCGGCCTGCCCGACGCGGCAGGCTGGCCCGAGGCCTCCGGCTTGCCGGACTCCGCGGGCTTGCCGGATGCGTCCGGCTTGCTGCCCGCCTTGGTGCCCTGGTCCGTCTCCCGCGCGCCCTGGGCCGTCCAGCCCGCGTCGGCCAGCAGCGCCTGGGCCTGCCGGGGGTCATGGCCGCCGACGGCCCCGCTGTTGTCCGCGTAGTCCTCCTGGCCCGCCAGCGCCAGATGGCTGCCGGGCGGCAGGGCGGGCAGCCCGAGCGGCTTGAGTACGTCGGACGCGATCTCCTTGCGGTCCAGCGCCCTGGCGACCGCCCTGCGCACCCGCTCGTCCTGGAGCGGGCCTGAACTGCCGTTCATGGCCAGCTGGGTGTAGGCCGGACCCAGGGACTTGCGGACCACATAGCCGTGCAGGGCCGCCTGCTGCCGCGCGTACTCCTGGCGGTCCTTGCGGGTCTGCTCGGCGGCCCTGCTCGCGGCCTCCTGGGCCTGCGGGCCGTCCGCGCCGTGCGCCGCCGCCCAGTTCAGCAGGGCGTCGGCGGGCTGCACATCGCTGCCGGGGCCGTGGGTCAGCGGCTGTCCGTTGCTGCCGTCCTTGTCCGCGAGGGTGATCCGGCCGGCACCCTGTCCGTCGATGTCCGCCAGGTCCAGGGAGCCCGCCGTGAGAGCCGCGGTGCGCTCCTCGGCCGGTACGGCGGTCAGCACGAGCGAGTCGAGCTTGGCCTCCCGCCCCCACCAGTGCGGGTTGCGGACCAGCTTGACCTGCTTGTCGTCCGCGTCCACGCTCTTGATGGCGAACGGCCCCGCCGTCGCCGCGAGCGTCTTGCGCGCCCCGTCGTTGAAGGTGTCCGGGGTGCTCATGACCTCCTTCGGATACAGCGGCGTGAAGAGCGAACGCCAGTCCGCGTACGGCTTGTTGAAGGTGACCTGGACCTCCAGGTCGTTCTTGCCCTTCTCGATCTTCTCGATCCGGTCGTACCCGGCGTTGCGCGCGGTCCAGAACCCCGAGTCCCTGCCGCTGAGCGCCCGCCACTGGGCCACGAAGTCGGGCGCCCCGATCTCCCGGCCGTTGCTCCAGACCGCCTTCTGGTTGATCCGGTAGCGGACCACCTGCTTCGGTTCCTTCTTGATGACGTCGGCCGACTCCAGGTAGTCGCCGTTGAGCTTCGGCCGCCCCGAGCGGTCGAGCGTGAACAGCGAGGGCAGCGTCGCGCCCGCGATCCGCGAGGTGGACGCGTCGGCGTCGGCCTGGAAGGAGTTCAGGGTGGCGGGCATCGCGTCGACCGCCCAGCGCAGGGTGCCGCCGTCGGCGACCCGGGCCCGCGACGCCGTCGCGATGTCCGGCCCCACCGTCTTCGCGTTACTGCTGTGGTCATCACTCGAACCGCACCCGGCCAGCACGGGCAGCGCGAGTACACCGGTGGCGAGGAGCGCGACGCTGCGACGCTTCGCTCTCCCGTGTGGGACGCCGACGTGGGACATGGCTGATACCTCCGGGGCCGACCCCGCTCAGTCCTGCTGGGATTGAACGTGAATCTTCGGGTTTGGTGGCATTTCATGTTGATCACACCTATGACCCCTTCACTGAAGGGGAGGCCCCGAGCCGTCCGTGGGAGACACGGCGGGACACCGCCCGAACCCCACCCGTGCGGAGCAATCGCGGTGTTCTCAAGGGCCACCGGGGCCATGAGGGGAGGCTCGTGCGGGCCGCGCCGAGCCATGAGGGGGCGCTCGCACGCGCCGCGCGCCGCCGGGGCGCACCCCTGGCTCCGGCGGATCCGTCCGTATCCCTTCACAAGCGTGATGTGACGCGCGACACTCTCCGACGCGCGATCGTTTGCCGTCCGCACCGGCGGAAGTGAGGCAAGTCATGCCCCTGCACGACGATTTGACCGCTGCACAGCGCTCTCTCGATGAGCTGGTCCGCTCGCTCGGCCTGCTGGAGGAGCGGCTCGGCAGCGGCCTGGAGGTCCGCCGGGTCCGTACGGACGCCGGCCATCTGCGCGAGAGCCTCGCCCTGCTGCGTGCAGCCGTACCGGCCGCGTACCCCGCGGCCGGACCCGATCTGGTCACCATCTCCGACGCCCCGTACGACGCGGCCCTCTGGTCGTCCGCCGCGTCCTCCGCGGCCGGCGACTACGTGGACGACGAGGGGATCGGCGCTCGCGACCGGCACGCCCCCTGACCCCAGATCGGCCGACGAAGTGGAGTCCCCGTTGGCAACAGGTACGGAACCCCGGCCCCGCTCCGGCACGGGCGTGCACGACGCGTCGCGCGCCGCCATCGCCGCCCGCCATCTGCGGACCGACCGCTGGTGGCTCTCACCCGCGGCGACCGCCGCCGGACTGCTCGCCTTCGTCGTCTACTCGACCTGGCGGGCCTTCGCGAACGCCGACTACTACACGGCGCCCTACGTCTCGCCCTTCTACTCCCCCTGCCTGGCGCAGAAGTGCGTGCCCATGCGGCACGGACCGAACTGGGACCTCTTCGGCAGCTGGTGGGGCATCTCCCCCGCCATTCTGATCCTGATCTTCCCGCTGGGCTTCCGGCTGACCTGCTACTACTACCGCAAGGCCTACTACCGGGGCTTCTGGGCGTCCCCGCCGGCCTGCGCGGTCGCCGAACCGCACAAGAAGTACAGCGGCGAGACCCGCTTCCCGCTGATCATGCAGAACATCCACCGGTACTTCTTCTACGCGGCCGTGATCATCGCCGGGATCCTGACGTACGACACGGTGATGACCTTCCGCGACGAGCGGTACCACTGGGGCCATATGGGCCTCGGCTCCGTGGTCTTCCTGGTCAACGCCGCACTGATCTGGGCGTACACCGCCTCCTGCCACTCCTGCCGGCACATCGTGGGCGGCCGGCTGAAGCACTTCTCCCGGCATCCGGTGCGCTACCGGCTCTGGGGCTGGGCCAGTGCGCTGAATGCCCGTCATATGCAGCTCGCCTGGGCTTCGTTGGTCAGCATCGCGGTCGCCGACTTCTACGTCTATCTGGTCGCTTCCGGTGTCTTCGACGATCCGAGGTTCTTCTAGATGAGGTTTTTTGCATGACGACTCAGCTCGACCGGCAGCAGTGGGACGTCGTGGTCGTGGGCGCGGGCGGCGCCGGGCTGCGCGCCGCCATCGCCGCCCGCGAACAGGGCGCCAGGACGGCCGTGATCTGCAAGTCGCTCTTCGGCAAGGCCCATACGGTCATGGCCGAGGGCGGGATCGCGGCCTCCATGGGCAATGTGAACTCGGGTGACAACTGGCAGGTGCACTTCCGCGACACCCTGCGCGGCGGGAAGTTCCTCAACCAGTGGCGGATGGCCGAGCTGCACGCCCAGGAGGCCCCCGACCGGGTCTGGGAGCTGGAGACCTGGGGCGCGCTCTTCGACCGCACACCCGAGGGGAAGATCTCCCAGCGCAACTTCGGCGGCCACGAGTACCCGCGCCTCGCGCATGTCGGCGACCGTACCGGCCTGGAGCTCATCCGCACCCTCCAGCAGAAGATCGTCTCGCTCCAGCAGGAGGACGCGCGCGAATTCGGCGACCCCGAGGCGCGGTTGAAGGTCTTCCAGGAGTGCACGGTCACCCGGATCCTCACCTCCGCGCCGGACGGCGCCTCCCCCACGACCGCCTCCTCGACGGCCGTGCCGGACAGCGGCCCCGCCACGGGCGAGCGGGTCGCGGGCACCTTCTGCTACCAGCGCGAGTCGGGCCGGTTCTTCGTCCTGGAAGCGCCCAGCGTGGTCCTCGCCACCGGCGGCATCGGCAAGTCCTTCAAGGTCACGTCGAACTCCTGGGAGTACACCGGCGACGGTCACGCGCTGGCGCTGCTGGCGGGCGCGCCACTGCTGAACATGGAGTTCGTGCAGTTCCACCCGACCGGGATGATCTGGCCGCCCTCGGTGAAGGGTCTCCTTGTCACCGAGTCGGTGCGCGGCGACGGCGGGGTGCTGCGCAACAGCGAGGGCAAGCGGTTCATGTTCGACTACATCCCCGATGTCTTCAAGGAGAAGTACGCGGAGTCCGAGGAGGAGGGCGACCGCTGGTACGAGGACCCGGACAGCAACCGCCGCCCGCCCGAGCTGCTGCCGCGCGACGAGGTGGCCCGCGCCATCAACTCCGAGGTCAAGGCGGGCCGCGGCTCACCGCACGGCGGGGTCTACCTCGATGTGTCGACGCGGATGTCCGCCGAGGTCATCAAACGCCGGCTGCCGTCGATGTACCACCAGTTCAGGGAGCTGGCCGATGTCGACATCACCGCGGAGGCGATGGAGGTCGGCCCCACCTGCCACTACGTGATGGGCGGGATCGCGGTCGACTCCGAGACCGCGGCCGCGCTCGGTGTGCCGGGACTCTACGCGGCGGGCGAGGTCGCGGGCGGGATGCACGGGTCCAACCGGCTCGGCGGGAACTCCCTCTCCGACCTGCTGGTCTTCGGCCGCCGCGCCGGGCTCCACGCGGCGCGGCACTCGGCGTCGCTCACCGTACGGCCGCAGGTCGACGAGGACCGGATCGACGCGGCGGCCGCCGAAGCACTGCGGCCCTTCAGCGCAGAGCCCGACGTCGAGAGCCCCGGGGCCGAGTCGGCAGCGGCGGAGAATCCGTACACCCTCCACCAGGAGCTCCAGCAGACCATGAACGACCTGGTCGGCATCATCCGCCGCGAGGCCGAGATGGAACAGGCCCTGGAGAAGCTGGCGGCGCTGCGGGTACGGGCCCGCCGGGCCGGGGTCGAGGGACACCGGCAGTTCAACCCGGGCTGGCACCTCGCCCTGGATCTGCGGAACATGCTGCTGGTCAGCGAGTGCATCGCGCGCGCCGCGCTGGAGCGGACCGAGAGCCGCGGCGGGCACACCCGCGAGGACTGGCCCGACATGGACCGCGGCTGGCGCGGGATCAATCTGCTGTGCCGGCTGGCCGGCCCGGCGGTGGCCGATCCGGCCCCGGCCGAGCCGGACGCGGGCCAGATCGTGCTGGTCCGCAAGCAGACCGTGCCGATCCGTCAGGACCTGCTCGCCCTCTTCGAGCGGGATGAGCTGGTCAAGTACCTCGCCGAAGAGGAGTTGTACGAGTGAGTTCGTACGAAGCACGCTTCAGGGTCTGGCGCGGGGACACGGACGGCGGGGAGCTGCGGGACTTCACCGTCGAGGTGAACGACGGCGAGGTGGTCCTCGACATCATCCACCGCATCCAGGCGACCCAGGCGTCCGATCTGGCGGTGCGCTGGAACTGCAAGGCCGGCAAGTGCGGTTCGTGCAGCGCGGAGGTCAACGGGCGGCCGAGGCTGATGTGCATGACGCGGATGTCCGTCTTCGCGCGGACGGACACGGTCACGGTGACCCCGCTGCGGGCCTTCCCGGTCGTCCGGGACCTGGTGACGGATGTGTCCTTCAACTACGCGAAGGCCCGGGAGGTGCCGGCGTTCGTACCGCCGGAGGGGGTGAAGCCGGGCGAGTACCGGATGCAGCAGATGGATGTGGAGCGCTCGCAGGAGTTCCGCAAGTGCATCGAGTGCTTCCTCTGCCAGGACACCTGCCATGTGGTGCGCGACCACGAGGAGAACAAGGCGGCCTTCGCCGGTCCGCGGTTCCTGATGCGGGTCGCCGAGCTGGACATGCATCCGCTGGACGCCGCGGCCGAGGCGGGGCTCGACCGGAAGCGGACCGCACAGGAGGAGCACGGTCTTGGCTACTGCAACATCACCAAGTGCTGCACGGATGTCTGCCCGGAGGGCATCAAGATCACCGACAACGCCCTGATCCCCCTGAAGGAGCGGGCCGTCGACCGGAAGTACGACCCGCTGGTCTGGCTGGGGAACAAGATCGGCCGCCGCCGCGAGTGAGTGCGGTCCGGGCCGGTGCCCCCGCCCGCCCCGCTCCGGCACCCTCAGCTCCAGCCCTTCCTTCCGGTACGCCGTCACTTCCAGCCTTCCGGTACGCCGTCAGCTCCAGCCCCTCCGGTACGCCGTCCAGTCGGCCTCCGTCGCCGCGAAGTCGACGTACAGCGCGACCCCGAAGTGCTCCCGGTCGTGGTCCTGCCTGCCGAGCGCGAGCCGCACCCCGCGCACCGCTGCCGCGACCGTCTCCGCGGACGCCAGGTGACCGGGCTTGGTCTCGTGGTAGAAGGGCAGCCCCATCAGCAAGTCGGTTGATTGCGGGGTGACTTCGAGGGCCAGCGTGGTCTGCTCGGCGACATAGCCGCCGTACAGGCTCTGGAGCGGCTGCGCGGTGTCGTACGACATGACGGCGATCTGGTCCACCCGGCGGGCCACCTCGCCGAAGAACTTCTGCGACCAGTACTTGGGGTGCCCGGTGAGCGTGCCCGCGACGCTGTGCAGGGCGGGCAGCGGGTCTATCTGGTGGGAGGCGACCGAGAGCAGCACGCCCCGGTCCCTGGTGAGTGCGCTCAGCCGGTCGAGGAGCGCCAGGTAGTCGCGGTCGCCCGAGTGCAGTGGCTCCAGGTCGAAGTGCGTCCCCTCGAAGCCCGCGTCGATGACCCCGCGCGCGGAGTCCACGATCGCGCTGCGGGACGCGGCCCGGGTGAGGTCGAGTCCTTCCGGGCCCTCGGTGGCCAGCTCGTCGCCGAGCCAGGCCTGGACGCGTACGCCGGGGAGCTCGCGGTGCACGGCGCCGATGAGCCACTTCGCCCTGGTGTAGCGGGCGGGCGGCAGGGTGCCGTCGTGCTCCAGGGGCCCCGCGTGCACATAGAGGTCCCGCAGACCGGTCCCCCGCAGCCGGGCCGCGAGCGCGTCCACGTCGGCGTCCTTCTTCCGGCCGTCGACCCAGGCGTGGCCGAGCCAGATGGCGTCCCGGCCGCGGGTGCGGGTGCCGTCGCGGTAGTCGCCCGCGTAGTTCGCGCGCAGCGCGATGCCCGCGGTGAGCGCGGGGACGAGGAGGAGTACGGCGACCCCGAGTGCGGTCCGCTTCAGCCAGGTGAGCCAGGTGCGGCGCGGTCCTCGCGGCGTTCTTCCGCTCCGGACGCCCCATTTCCGGACTGCCCCGTTCCGGACTGCCCCGTTCCGGACTCCCCAGTTCCGGACGTCGAAGTGTCGTACCTGCACCCATGCCCCCCACGAGCTCGTACGGTAGGCCCCACAGAGTAGCTGCGGTCGCGGGGCACCCAGTACGGCCATACGCTCCCAAATGTGACGCCGTACGAGCCCTCCGCCCGGCCGCACGCCGCCGTCATCGCCACGCTGGCCGCGGCGCTCACGGCGGTGCTCCTGCTGGCGGCCCCGGCACCGGCGGCGCACGCGGCCGACCCGCCCGTCCTCTCGGCGAACGGGCAGATCACCGACCAGGTCAATGCCCTCGGCGACCGTAAGGGCGAGGTGGCGCGCGCCCTCGACGCGCTGTACGAGAAGCGGCACATCCAGCTCTTCGTCGTCTACGTCAAGGACTTCTCCGGGCGACCCGCGCAGGACTGGGTACGGGCCACGGCGACCCGTAACGGCCTCGGCCAGGACGACATCCTGCTGGCGGTCGGCACGCAGGCGCGCCAGTACGCGTACACGGGACAGAGCGGCACCACCAAGTTCAGCAACGCCCAGCTGCAGGCCGTCGCCCGTACGGCCATCGATCCGCCGCTCGCCCAGCACGACTGGGCGGGCACCGCGATCGGCGCCGCGAACGGATACAGCGCGATCGTCGCCGGGCAGCCCGTGCCCACCCCGGCCATCACTCCGGGTGCCTCCGATCCCGGCGGCCACAGCACCGTCGGCATGGGCAACGGCGCCCTGCTGGTGCCTCTCGCGCTGGTGGTCGTGGTCGGCGGCCTGGCGATCTACGCGTACACCCGCAGAAGGCGGCGCGCCGAGACCAGGACCACCCCGGCGGGCAGCGCGCAGCAGCAGGGCTGGAGCGGTACCGAGGGGATCGCACTGGCACAGCTCGAAACGGAGGCCGGGAAGCTGCTGGTCGGGACGGATGACGCGGTCCGGACGAGTACGGAGGAACTCGGCCTGGCCGTCGCCCGGTTCGGGGAAGGGGCTGCGGAGCCGTACACGGCGGCGCTGACGTATGCCAGGACCGAGCTGGCCACGGCGTTCCGGCTGCGCCAGCAGCTCGACGACTCGTATCCCGAGGACGAAGCGGCCCGGCGGCAGATGCTGGAGGAAATCGTCGCGCGGTGCACGGAAGCCGGCCGGCGCCTCGACGAGGAGTCGGACGACTTCGACCGGCTGCGCGCCCTGGAAACGGAAACCCCCGAGGCGCTGGCAGCGGCGGAGACGGCCTTCCGGGCGGCGGCTGGACGTACCGGAGCAGCCGAGTCCACCCTGACCGCGCTGCGTGAGCGGTACGCGGAACCGGCGTCCGCACCGGTCGCCGGGAACGTCGAACAGGCCAAGGACCGGCTGCTCTTCGCGACCAACGGCCTCAACCGGGCCCGGCAGGCGACGGACACCGGGGAGCACGCGGAGGCCGCGCTGTACGTACGGGCCGCGGAGAGCGCGGTGGGCCAGGCGGCCACGCTCATCGACGCGGTCGACCGGCTGGCCCGGGAGGTGGCCGAGGCGGAGGTCCGGCTGACCGGTGCGCTCACCGAGACGGATGCGGACCTGACGGAGGCCCGCGCCCTGCCGGGGGCCACCGCGGCCGGGGCCGCCGGGGCCGATCTGCAGAGCCGGATCGCGCGCGCCGAGACGGTCACGGCGGGCGTACGGCAGGAACAGTCGGCGGGCCCGTACGACCCGGTCGACGCGCTGCGCCGGGTCGGGGAGGCCGACGTGTCACTGGACAAGGCGCTGGCGGGCGGTACACCCGGCGCGGGCCCCCGCCGGGCAGCCGAACTCCTCGAAGCGGCCACGCTGACGGCGCGCTCCAGGACCGGGGCCGCGGCCGACTACACCACGACCCGCCGCGGCGCGGTCGGCAGCCAGGCCCGCACCCGGCTGGCGGAGGCCGAGCGCCACCTGGAGGAGTCCGCCACCCTGGCCGCCGCCGAGCCCCGGCGGGCCCTCTCCAGCGCCCAGCAGGCCGACGCGCTGGCGGGACAGGCCCAGTACCTGGCCGAACAGGACGTACGGACCTACGGAACCCGGCCCGGCGGTGACCCGGGCGGCGCGGTACTCGGCGGCATCGTCCTCGGCGGCCCGCTCGGGGCGGGCGGCGCCCCGGGCCGCTTCGGCGGCGCCGGAACCCGCGGCCGGATGAACCGCGGCCTCTGATCAGGCGCGCAACTCGCCATTTTTGACAGCGGAGACGAACGACGCCCAGCCGCCCGTCCCGAACGGGATCACGGGTCCGTGCGGGTTCTTGCTGTCCCGGACGGGAACGACGGCGACGAAGTCATCAGCGACCTCCAGGCACTGGCCGCCATCCTGGTTGCTGTAGCTGCTCTTGCGCCAAGTCACTGCGGTCAGGTCGAGGGATCGCACGGTACTTCCTCCAGAGTGCGCAGAATGAACTTCCGCGACTCGGCCGGTGAGAGAGCCAGGTCGCGTACCGAATCGTACGCACGTTGCAGCCGCTCGACCGGGGCACTTTCCTCGATGAGTTCTCCCCTGTACCCATTTTCGGCGTAGGCCACCGTACGTCCCTCGGGCAGGCGGAGAAACATCACATCGGTGTTGGTGAGCCCGTGCAGTCCTGTCCCGAACGGCGCTACCTGCACGGTCACTTCGTCTCTGTCCCCAACCTCCAGCAGATACTCCAACTGCTGCCGCCACTGACTCGGATCTCTCAGCGGCGTCCGCAACACTGCCTCCGACAGAATGGTCCGGAACTGCGGTGGGTCTTCACCGGCCAGCAGTTCCCGCCGCCCCATCCGCGCCTCAACCTGTTGGTCCAGGGCCTCGCCCTTGATGCCGCCCGCCGCCAGCACCTCCCGCGCGTACCCCGGCGTCTGCAACAGCCCAGGCAGGACGCTCACAGCAAAGTGCCACAGGCTGCTCGCATCCGACTCCAGGGCCATGTACTGCCGGTACCGCTCACGGAACTGCGTACGGTCCCTCATCGCCAGCTCCCACAGGACGAGCAACATCCCCTGCGTGCCGAAGTAGTGGTCCAATGCCTGGGCCACCTCGGGCCCGCCCAGGGTCTCGCCCTTCTCCATCTTGCCGAAGAGCGAATAGTCCCAGCCGACCCGCTCACCGAGCTGCCGCAGACTGACCCCGCGTTCGACACGCAGTTTCCGTAACTCCTCCGCGAACCGCTGACGCGGCTCCTGGCTGCGGCTGGTGACGAGGCGTCGCTGCGGCATGGCGCTCCTTCCGGGGCGCCCGTCCCGCTCGGACGGTTCTTCCCGTAACGCCCCCGCTACGCACCGTAGTTCATCGCAGGTGAGCCCGTCAGCGGAACCGCACAGCGAAGGCGATGAGCAGGAGCACGCACACCGCTATGCACGCGCCCCCGGCGACCGCCCACACCGCCCTCAGCCGGGGCTGGCCGCGCCACCAGTTCTGCACCGTGGGCGTACTCCACGCCCAGACCACGCACAGCAGGGAGGCCATCACCGCGCCCAGCACGCACACCCCGTTCCATCCGGCGTGCGAGTGGGCCGCGCCGACCAGGGCCGAGCCGAGCGCGCCGCCGACGAAGTAGCACGTCATGTACGCGGAGGTGATGCGGCCACGGGAATCCGGCCGCAGGGCGTAGATCAGCGACTGGTTGGTGATGTGTACGCCCTGGTGCGCCAGGTCGAGCAGCACGATCCCGGCGATCAGCGCAGCCAGGCTGTGGGCCCCCAGCGCCAGCAGCCCCCAGGAGCCGAGCAGCAGCAGCGCGCTCGCCACCGTGGTCAGGGTGGTCCTTCCGCGGTCGGCCAGCCGGCCGGCCAGCTGAGCGGCGATCGCGCCTGCCGCGCCGGCCAGGCCGAGCAGCCCGATCTCGGCGTCCGACCAGCCGTAGCCGGGTCCGGAGAGCAGGAAGGCGAGGGACGTCCAGAGCGCGCTGAAGCAGGCGAAGGCCAGCAGGCCGATCAACGCCCTTGTCCGCAGCACCGGTTCGTCCGCCAGCAGCCGGGCGGTGGAGCGCAGCAGCTGCCCGTAGTTGAGACCGGCGGATCCCCGGTACTGCGGGAGCGCCCGGTGGAGTGCCGCGGTCAGGACGAGCATCGCCAGGGCGGCGGCCCAGTACACCGTGCGCCAGCCGCCGATCTCGGCCAGCGCGCCGGACGCGGTGCGGGCGAGCAGCATGCCCAGGACCAGGCCGCTCATCACCGTTCCCACGGCGCGACCGCGCTGGTGCGGGGCGGCCAGGTCCGCGGCGAACGGCACCAGGACCTGCGCCGTCACCGACAGCAGGCCGGTGAGTGCGGTACCGGCCAGGAGCAGTCCGGTGTTCGGCGCGATCGCGGTCAGGACCAGCGAGCACGCCGTCGCCAGGGTCAGGCCGCACACCAGTCGGCGGCGTTCCAGCAGGTCGCCCAGCGGGAGCAGCAGGACGAGCCCCAGGGCGTAGCCGATCTGGGAGACCGTCACCACGAGCGAGGCGCCGGTGGCCGACAGGTGCAGATCGCGGGCGATGGTGTCGAGCAGCGGCTGTGCGTAGTAGTTGCTCGCCACGCACAGTCCCACGGCCACGGACATCAGCAGGAGCGTGCCGCGTCCCGCGCCGTCGGCGGTGTCCGTGCCCGGACGGAGGTCCGGGGCGTCCGAAGGGGACAGCGGCTGGGGGGACGGGGAGGAGGCTGGGGAGGGGGCCACGTCCGTTTCCTTCCGGGAGTGCTCGTACGCGGGCCCTCTCGGAGCACCTGCGGAGCGGGGCGGTTACGGCTCCTGTTCATGCTGGCTGAGCAGCAAGGATGAGTCCAACAGATGGTTGCCATCACAGCGATCGCGTATCACGATGGATCGATGGAACTCCGCCAGCTCACGTACGCCGTCGCTGTCGCCGAGACCGGCAGTTTCACCCGCGCCGCACACCGCTGTTTCGTGGTGCAGTCCGCGCTCAGCCACCAGATCGCCCGCCTGGAGGACGAGTTGGGCACCCGGCTGTTCGAACGCACCAGCCGCCGGGTGCAGATCACTCCGGCCGGTGAGGTGTTCCTGGGGCCTGCCAGGGAGGCGCTCGCGGCCGTCGAGCGGGCCCGCAGTGAGGTGATCGCGTGCGGCAGCGAGGTGCGCGGCCGGCTGAGCATCGGCACGATCACGCCGCTGGCCGCGGTGGACCTGCCCGACCTGCTCGCCGCCTACCGGGACCGGTATCCGGCGGTACGCGTCACACTCCGCGCCCGCATGGTCAGGGACCTGCTGAGCGAGGTGCGCGAACACGCCTGCGACATCGCCTTCGTGGACAGCAGGCCGGAGAGGACGACCGGGCTCGCCGTGCGGGTCCTGGCGCACGAGGACCTGGTCGCCATCGTCCCGCACGGGCACCGGCTGGCCGGGGCGCCGCGGGTCGCCCCGGCCCGGCTGGCGGAGGAGCCCATGGTCGACATGCCGCCCGGCTCGGGCATCCGCCGCCACAACGACGCCGCTTTCGCCGCGGCCGGCGTCCCCCGCACGGTCGCCTTCGAGGCCGACACGATGGCACTGCTGGAACAGCTGGTGGCGCGCGGCCTCGGCATCAGCCTCGTCTCCGCTCCGACGGCCGCCCGGATGCCCGCGGTGAGCACGGTGGCGCTGACCGGTGTGCCGCCCAGGGCGGTCCAGGCGGTGTGGCGCGCCGCCGGGGCCTCACCGGCGGCGCGCGCCTTCCTCCAGCTCCTGCGGGAACGGACGCCGGAGGCCCCGGGGGCGGAGGGATCGGAGGCGTCGGAGTAGGGGGTCCGGCAGGAACGGACCGGAGAACCGGCGTTGCTGTCGGACGTTTTGCCGGTGTCGGATTTCAGGCGTCGGATTTCAGGCGTCGGATTTCAGGCGTCGGGCCCGAGTGCTTTCCCGTGGCTGCGGCCGGAGCCTGCCCGGCGGATGTCCCGGGCGGCCAGGGCGATCATGACGGCGGGAATGAGAACGTCGTTGGCCAGGATGCCGCCCGTGTTCCCGGCGGCGTGGTCGCCGTTGGCGAACCACTGGTAGACGTGGCCGATCACGGCTCCCCACAAGAACGCGGCTGCCGCCAGCCCGCTGGTGAGGCGCTCGCGCGGCGACGCGGACGCGCCACGGAAGCCCAGCACGGCGAGGCCGAGGTTGGCGAAGGCGATCTCGAACTGGAACGGCGAGTGGGCGAAGCCGATGGTGTCGGCCATGGCGTTCGGGACGGCCAGGAACGAGATCGTGATCCAGAGACTTCCGATGCCGAGGGCGCCGACGGCCCACCAGCGCTGCCAGATCTCCGCCGCCGACCGGTCCGCGCTGCGGCGGCGGCAGCTCAGCAGCGCTCCGATGGCGGGCACCAGCACGAAGAGCAGCGGAAACGTGGTCTGCACGGCGTAAGGGAGAGTGTCCATGCTTTTGAGTGTTGCATGGTTAATATTAACCGCGCAAGTATCCGGTAGGGTGGGCGCATGGACGAAGGACTGGCAGAGCTCCTGTACCGCGTGGACATGCTGATGAGCGAGGCGGCCCGGCGCCGCTCCGGCCCGGACCAGCGCCTCTCCCACAGCCAACTGCGGCTGCTGGGCACCCTTGAGGAGATCCAACCCGCCACCCAGCACCAGCTCGCCGAGGCCCTGGCCCTGTCCGACCCCGCCGTCAGCCGCGCCCTGCGCCCACTGGAGGCGGAGGGGTACGTGACGGTCAGCGTCGACCCCGCGCACCGGCGCCGCCGGCTGGTCACCCTCACCCCGACGGGCCAGGCCACCTTCCTTGCCGAGGGCAAGCCCCTTGAGGAGGAACTCCGCACCGCCCTGCTGAAGGCCGGCTTCCCCTACGACCGCTACCTCGCGGACACCCACCGGCTCGCCGAGCTGCTGACCCCCGAGGAGCCACGGCGCGGAGCCACGGCCCGGCAGCCGCACGGCACACCGGAACCATCGCCGGCAGACGACGCGTAACACGCCGGTGGCCCGCCCCGGCCCGCCCGGACGCATCGAGTCCGAACAGGACCGACCGGGGCGGGCCACCGGACGGACGCCGAGCCCTAGTACATGCTCAGCAGCTGCTCCACACTCAGCTCCGGCGCCGGAGCGCCGTCCGGCAGGGCCAGTTCGAACCAGACCGTCTTGCCGCGCGGGGTCCTCCGTGAGCCCCAGGCCGCGCTGAGCATTCCGACCAGCTGGAGCCCCCGGCCGCCCTCGTCCGTATCGCGGGCGCGGCGTCGGCGCGGCTGGACCAGGCCCGCGTCCCAGACCTCGCAGACCAGGGTGCGGTCGAGCAGCAGCCGGAGCCTGATCTCGCCCTCGCCGTACCGCAGGGCGTTGGTGACCAGTTCGCTGACCAGGAGTTCGGTCGTGTCGACCAGATCCTCCAGGCCCCAGGCGACCAGCTGTCCCCGGGCCAGCTCACGGGCCCGGCCCACCGAGCGCGGCTCGCGGGGCAGCTGCCAGTCGCCGACCGCGTCGGACGGCAGGCCCTGGATACGGGCCATCAGCAGGGCGATGTCGTCCTCGCCGTGCTGGGTGTCCAGCGTGTTGAGCACATGGTCGCAGACGTCCTCGAGCGGGCGCTCCGAGTGGGTGAGGGCGTCGCGGAAGGCACTCAGGCCCTCGTCCAGCGGATGTTCGCGGGACTCGACCAGGCCGTCGGTGTAGAGCGCGAGGAGTGCGCCCTCGGGGATCTCTACCTCGACCTCCTCGAACGGTTCGCCGCCGACCCCCAGCGGCATACCGGGCGGCACGTCGAGCAGCAGCGCCTGTTCGCCGGGTTCGACCAGGACGGGGGGCAGATGCCCGGCGTTGGCGAAGGTACAGCGCCGGGTGACCGGGTCGTACACCGCGTAGACGGCGGTCGCGAGATAGACCTCGGAGAGGTCGGCCTCACGTGTCTTGCGCGCGGCGCGCGAGGCCTGCTGGGTGCCGCTCGGGGTGCCGAGGCCGCGGGCGATCTCGTCCAGCGCTTCGAGTACTTCGGCGGGCTCCAGGTCCAGCAGGGCCAGCGTCCTTACGGCGGTGCGCAGTTCACCCATCGCGACGGCGGCCCGCAGCCCGTGGCCCATGACGTCGCCGACGACCAGCGCGGTGCGGTGTCCGGGCAGCTCGATGACGTCGAACCAGTCGCCGCCGACCTCGCTCGCCGTGTTGCCGGGCAGATAGCGGCAGGCGATGTCGAGCCCGGCCGCCTCGGGATCGCCGGGCGGCAGCAGGGAACGCTGCAGTATCAGGGCCCGTTCGTGTTCACGCCGGTACAGCCGGGCGTTGTCCATACAGACCGCGGCGCGCGCGGCCAGCTCCACGGCCAGCGAACGGTCCCGCTCCCCGAACGGCTCGCTCCCCTTCGTACGGGAGAACTGCACCAGACCGACCACGGTGTCGTGGGCGACCATCGGCACGGCGAGGGTGGACTGTACGTGGCTGCCCGGGGCGCCCGGTACGGAGCGCACCTTTCCGGTGCGCAGGGCGCTCGCACACGGCGAGTGGAAGGCGTAGCGGTGGACGGCGCCGAGCACCGGCCCGTCGTCCGATTCCTTCAGCAGGACGTCGGACACCGCGCTGGCGTAGGCGACGCGGCGCAGCTCGGCGCTGCCGTCCGCGCTGCCCTTCGGGGACTCGTCACCGGCCAGCAGGCCCTGGTACAGGTCGACCGACGCCAGGTCACAGAAGCCGGGGACGGACACGTCGAGGAGTTCCCGGGCGGTGGTCTCCAGATCGAGCGAGTTCCCTATCCTGGAGCCCGCCTCGTTGAGCAGGGCGAGATTGCGCCGGGCGTTGGCGGCCTCGCGGGCCGCGACATGACGGCGCGTGACATCGGTGCCCAGACCGGCGACACCGATGGGGACGCCCGCCCCGCTGTGCACGCGGTAGAGGTTGACCGACCAGTGCCTGCGCTCGGGGCTGCCCGGCGCCGAGCCGATCAGCTGGAGGTCGGTGACGGGACGCCCGGACTCCAGGACCCGCTTCAGCGCCGCGGTCATCCGGTCGGCCTCGGCGCGGGCGAGATAGTCGTGGACCGTACGGCCGCGGTGCTCCGCCACCTCGTCCCCGAAGAGCTCCGCGAACCGCTTGTTGACCCGGCGCACCGTGAGGTCCGTACCGAAGAGCAGGAAGCCGAACGGAGATTGGCCGAATATGGCCTGCGAGGACGCGAGGTCGGTTTCGATCCGCCGCAGCACCCTGACATCAACAATGATGCAGACAGCGGCCCTTCCGCCGTCGGCCGTCTCGGTGGGCATCACATAGAGCTCGGCGAGCCCCTGCGTCTCCGGGCGGTCCGGCATCCGGAAGGGGACCAGACCGGTCCACTCCTTGCCGTCGAGGATCTCGCTGACTCTGCCGTGTCCTCTGCCGCGCACCTCCGCGGGCAAAAAAACCTCGACCGGGTCCACGCCCACGGCATCGCGTGCGTCCACCCCGAACAGCTCTTCGGCCCGCTTGCTCCACTGCTCCACCAGCCCGTCGGCCCCGATCGAGAACGACGCAACCCTGATGTAGTCATAGATCGAACCGGGCGGACTGCTCTGCCATACGACATCGCCCGTCGCACCGGATATATCGCTCACGCGACCGTCCCCTCCAGCTCACCACGCACCGAACCGACCAAGGTGGCACCCGCAGTATTCAGCACTACGGACCCCAGCGGCACGGCGTTCACGATCACAGCACGGTCTCAGTCACTTTCGGACACTCCGGCCGCGATCGATTCCCACCCTTCTCCTAACCAGGCTGAGCCAGCTCGAACCACACCGTCTTGCCCGATCTGCCGCGCGCAGTCCCCCAGCGCTGCGCCGAACAGGCCACGAGCTGCAGCCCCCGGCCGCCCTCGTCATCGGGCCCCGCCGTCCTCTCACGGGGCGGATCCGGAAGCGGATCGGAAACCTCCACCCGGAGCGTGGCTTGATCCAGTCGCGCGACCCTGACCCCGATCGGGCCGGACGCGTGCCGCATCGAGTTGGTCACCAGCTCACTCACGAGCAGCATGGCGACGTCACCGAACGAGCCGTCGAGCTCCCAGGTGCGCAGAGTGTCCCGAACCGCCCGGCGCGCGAGGCGTACGGCATCGGGCTCGGCGGGGAAGATCCACTCGGCACATCCGCCTTCGGTGTCGATCAAGCGATCACTTCCCCAGGCCGACCACGGACATACGCGCTGACGCGCTGATAAACAGCTACTAACCAGCACATACCCTGTATCGCTTGCAGATATCGACTACGCCGTGCCATATGCCGCACAGGGCCACGAACGGCGCACATCAGCGCGGGTATATCCGTGTGGCGTATCAGCATGGGTGCTATGGGTGCCGGCGCGTGAGTGTGAGCGCGTGCGTATCAGTGGGCGCGTATCAGCACGTGCGCGTCAGCGCCTGCGCATCAGCGCGATGCGCGAGGTGCCGGCCCGCCCCGTGTCACCCCTGGAGCCGGGCCCTCAGACGGCGCGCCGCCTCGGCCACCGCGGGGCGGTCCTGGTCCAGCCAGTCGACGGTGTCGATCTCGTCAGGTCCGAGCCAGCGCAGCGCGTCGTGATCCTCCAGCGGACGCGCCTCACCGGAGATCAGCCGCGCGGTCCACACCTGGAGCACGAGACCGCGGCCGAGCGGCCATTCGCCGGGGATGCGCTCCAGCGGCTCCGTCTCGACGCCCAGTTCCTCGCGCAGCTCACGCACCAGCGCCTGCCCGG
This sequence comes from Streptomyces sp. NBC_00466, assembly GCF_041433995.1. NCBI lineage: Bacteria > Bacillati > Actinomycetota > Actinomycetes > Kitasatosporales > Streptomycetaceae > Streptomyces > Streptomyces sp. NBC_00466. Next base: position 1,867,834 of record NZ_CP107896.1, read on the forward strand.
CGCTCTCCCCCGGCTCCAGCTTCCCGCCGGGCAGCTCCCAGCGGCCCGCCAGCTCGGGCGGCGCGCTGCGGCGCGCGGCGAGCAGCCGCCCCTGGTCGTACAACGCTCCACCCACGACGACGCGATCAGCCATGGGCCGAGCCTATCGAGACCCCGGCGGGGCCCCGGCCCACCAGGACCCGGACGCCCGCCGCGGGGCCACTACCGCGCTCTACTGCACACTCTGGCCGATGCGTTCGATCCAGTACATCTGCCGGTGCCCGCTGACACCGAGGGTGTCGGCGGTCTGCTGTGCCTCGTCTCTCGTCGCGTACCTTCCGACGCGATAGCGATTGCCGTTGTCGTCCTCACGTATCACCTGCCACAGGAGCATGGCGTTCCCGCTGTCCGTCATCGCGTGCCCCCGTCGTACGCCGGCGTGCAGGCCATCTCTAATCCCCAGGAAACCGCAGTCTGCATATGCCCGAGCGTACGCCTGACCCTTACTGAGCGAATACGTATTCTCACAAAGAGGTACGCATCAAGCCACTCTGCAATTTCCATTGAGTACACGACGGAGCGTCAGGCCACCGCAGGGCCCACTCCGGGCCGCACCACGGACACCCTTCAGCTACCCAAGAGAGCAGGCACCGCAACGGATTCGGGCATGGCTCCGCCCAACTCCCGCCCGGGAAGCGGCATCGACCGGTCCGGCCACGTCAACTGCCCAGGCACCGACCGGCCCGGCGTCACCGGGCCCGGCGGCTCACTTCACCGGCAAGTGGTACGCGATCCGGTAGCGGTCGGCCGGGACGACGATGTCCGCCGTCTCCACCGCCCGCCCCGACGCGTAGTACGTACGGGAGATGACCACCACCACATGGCCGGGCACCCCGCCGAGCGCGAGCAGCTCCTCGGCCAGACCGGGCCGGGCGCCGACCTCCTCGACGACGTTGTCGACGACGATGTCGATCGCGGCCATCCGTTCGACGACGCCGCAGCCGCCGAGCGGCCCCTCTTCGGGGAGCATCACCGGTGTACGCCCGGTGATCGCCAGCGGCTCCCAGGAGGTGGACAGCATCATCGTTTCGCCTGAGTCGCGGTAGACGTACCGCGTGCGCATCACCCGCTCACCCGACGGGATGGCGAGCCGCAGCGCGATGTCGGTGTCGGCGACGTCCTGCTCACTGCTGGACTCCCAGGTGCCGCGCACGCTCTCGTCGGCCTGCTCCTGCCGGAACGGCGTCGCGCCGTCGGGCAGCCGGTAGCCGGAGCGGGCGATGCGGCGCGGGACGAGCCGCTCCCGGACATACGTGCCCGATCCCGAGCGGCCCTCGACCAGGCCCTCGGCCATCAGCACCTTGCGCGCTTCGAGGGCGACCGTGTCGGAGACCCCGTACTCCTCGCGGATGCGGGCCTGTGAGGGCAGCCTCGTGTGCGGTGGCAGCGAGCCGTCGGTGATCTTCTGCCGAAGATCACTCGCGACGCGCAAATAGGCCGGCTGCTCACCGAAAGTCACTGGCCACTCCCCATGCAGGTTGACAGACCGCAACAGCGTGACAACCGTGGGTTGTTGGCCGCAAGCAGGGGCCTGAGTTTCACCCGAAGTGATGAAGAGTGCCCGGCGAAACCCTCCGTCGGCAGGGCACAGTTGGTCGACTTCGTTCGGCGTTCGGCGTTCGGCGTTCGGCGTTCAGCGCGCGGGTGGTGCCGTGAGGTACGACGAACGCGGCTGCGGCGCAGCCGCGTTGAAGGGCGGCGCGCCGCAACCGCGGTGCGTGATCGGGCGGGTGATCAGCCGAGCAGCTTGATGACCGCGTCGGTGGTGTCCGTCTCGCCGAGGCGCGGGAAGATCCGCTCGACGGCGTTGCGGTGGGCCTCCGGGTCCATGTCGGTGACGGCGTCGGTGGCGACGGTCACGTGGTACCCGTGCTCATGCGCCGAGCGGGCCGTCGACTCGACGCCGATGGCTGTGGCGATCCCGGCCAGGACGACCTGAGTGACGCCCTGGCGGCGCAGCTGCATGTCGAGGTCGGTGCCGTGGAAGGCGCCCCAGGTCTGCTTGGTGACGACGATGTCACTGTCCTGCCGGTTCAGCTCGGGCACCAGCTCGGCCCAGTCCGCCGGGGGCGTGCCGCCGCCGGCGGGCGACTCATTGCGGCCGGGCGCACCGCCCGTGACGCGTACGAGGACGACCGGCAGGTCGTGCGCGCGGAAGGCGTCGGCCAGCCGCGCGGCACGCTCGACGATCTCGGCGGCGGGGTGCGCGGTCGGCAGGCCGACGATGCCCTTCTGGAGATCGACGAGGATCAGCGCGGTCCGGGTGTCGAGGGTGGTGGCTGTCATGGAGTGGCTCACTTTCGGTTACGGGCACGGAGCGCCCGGTCGGAGACGGTCAGTGCGACGAGCACCAGACCGAGGACAACGGAGACGGCAGCCATCAGATGCAGTCCGCCGTCGCTCGCCCGCTGCCCGTAGGCGAGGGCGATGAGGCTGGAGGCCGTGATGGCGCCGATGTACTGGGCGGTCCGCTGGAGGCCGGCGGCCGAGCCGACGGCGTCGGCGGGGGCGTACTGGTAGACGGCGGCCTGGTTGCTGGTGCCGATCAGCCCCTGCGGGATGCCGAAGCAGGCCCCGGTGATGAGCAGTACGGCGACCGGGGTGGCGCCGCTGGCGAGGATCAGCAGGGCGCTGCCCGCCGTGACCAGGACGGCGGCGGTGGTGAGCGGGGCCCGGATCCCCTTCGTACGGGCCCCGAGCAGCGAACACACCAGCGCGGCCACGGACATGGGAAGCATCAGCAGACCGGTGTGCAGGGAGGAGAAGCCGCGGCCCTCCTCCAGCCACTGGGTGAATCCGTACATCACGCAGTAGATGACGAGATAGCTCAGGCCGTGCCGGAGGTAGGTGCGGGCGAGTGCGTGGTTGCGGCCGAGCATCCGCAGATCGATGAAGGGGTCCGGGCACCGCAGCTGCCACCAGGTGAGGACGGCGGCGAGGACGGCGACGGGGCCGAGCAGCCACCACACCGGGTGGGACAGGTCGAGGAGGAAGAAGACCAGGGCGGTGAGGGTGCCGGTGAAGAGCACGATGCCGAGCGGGTCGAGCCCGGCGGGTTCGCGGGTCGCGCCGGCGCCCGCGGCCGCCCGCTGTCCGTCGTCCTTCGGGATCCACCACATGGCACAGACGAAGGCGACGAACGCGAGCGGCACATTGACAGCGAAGATCGCCCGCCAGCCCCAGGTCGCGACGAGCAGCCCGCCGAGAGTGGGGCCGACGGCGGCGCTGCCGAGCGCGGCGAAGGAGAGGCGGCCCAGGACGGTACGGGGGGTGGGGCGGCCGAGCCTGCGGGACTCGGAACGCAGTACGGCCATGGCAGCCGGATAGGCGGCGGACGTGCCGATTCCGAGCAGCAGCCGGGAGGCGATCAGCCAGCCGAAGCCGGGTGCGAAAGCACCGACGAGCCCGGAGGCGGCCACGACCGCGAGCCCGGCGAGGAAGACCCGGCGCGGACCGATGGAATCGGCGAGCCTGCCGAGCACGGGCTGGGCGACGGCGCTGGCCAGGTAGAGCACCGACACCAGCCAGACGGTGCTGGAGGCGCCGATCCCGAAGTGGTGGCCGATCGACACCAGGGCGGTGGAGATCATGGTGGTGTTGAGCGGATTGAGCAGCGAGCCGAGCAGCAGGGGGGCGGTGAGGCGGGCCCCGAATCCGGCCTCGGGGGCGGGGCCGGTGGCGGAGGCGGGGCCGGTTACGGAGGCCGGACCGGTGGCGGGACGGGGGTCCGCGTCCCGGCCCGTACCTATGCCGGAGGCCGCATCCGCGCCTATGTCCGCGTCCGTCACCTCTGCACCAGCCGTTCGAGCAGCGCGACGGCGTCGGCGAGCGTGCGCCGCTCCGCCGGGTCCAGTTCGTCACTGATGGCGAGCGCGAGCCAGCCCTGCTTGTCGGCGCGTACGCCTTCGAGCGTGCGGCGGCCGAGATCGGTGAGCGACATGACGGACTGCCGTCCGTCCGTCGGGTCGGGGGCACGCTCCACCAGGGCACGGGCCTCCAGGGCTGCGACGGTGAGCCGCATGGACTGGGGCCTGACCAGTTCGGCGCGGGCCAGCGCGGCCGTGGTCATCGATCCCTCCCGGTCCAGCAGGGAGAGGGCCGACCGCTGCGACTGCGTCAGCTCAAGCCCGGGAGACGTCCGCCGCAGCCGCCGCGCGACGTGCCCGAGAACGACCGCGAGCTCGGCTGCGATCTGCTCGGGGCTGGGTTCGTCGTGGGAGGTGGCCATGACATCACCGTAAAAGATAGACAGGCAGCCTTGCAAGTTCCCCTGTCCATCTATCCCCCTCTCCCGTATCCCACTCCCCCGCCCTCGCACCGCCGCGCCCTTGCGCCCTTGCGCCTCCGCGCCCGCATCCGCGTGGCGTTCCGGCCGCCGGGTACCCGTACCCCCATGGACATCCACTCGAAAGCGCTGCTGGCAGTCGTCGCGCTCGTACTCCTGGCGACGCTGGCGGTCACGGTCGTCCTCGCCGTACGCCTGTTCCGCGCCCGGCGCTTCCTGCGCGACGCGGGCATCCCCCTCCAGAACAAGCTCGCCTTCTGGGGTGCGCTGATCTACACGATCAGCCCGGTGGACCTGCTCCCCGACCCCGTCTACCTGGACGACATCGGCGTACTGCTGCTCGCACTGCGCTCACTGGAGCGGGCGGCCCGCCGGGGAGCCCCGCGGAAGCCCGGACACCCGGCGGGAAAAGCGGGAAAAGACGCGACCGTTCGGCCCGGGTGGTGAACTTTTCGGCCGTTTCGATCATCGGATCCTGTGATGCCAGAAACGGAAGGGCACCATCCAGAGGCGGGGAGTTGAGGAGTTGGCGTGCCGTACGACCTGTCGGCGCGGCAGCCCAGTTGGCGAGAACCCGCCCTCCCCGGGCCCTTGATCGACTGACCGGCCGACCACTGGAACCTTCTGCCCCCCGGACGCCGTCCTTCCCACCGTACGGGCTCGCCGCCACGCAGTCCCGTGCCTGCCCGTTGCGGCCACCGCGCCGCCCGTCCATGACACAGGACAGACTCAAGTGAACTCCATGTCTTCTTCCGACACCCTCGACACCTTCGAAAGCATCAGCACCCTCGAAAGCATCGACACAGTCGAAACCATCGACGACATACGCAACCGCTTCTTCCCCGTGCGGCTCCCGGGCGCGGGCAGCGGAACCGGCCGGTGCGTCGACGAAGCGACGTTCCGGGAGGCGGTCGGACAGATCTACGCCACCGTCTTCCCCGACCGGGACGCCTACCCGTACCGCCCCAAGTCCGAGGAGCTGGCCGCGGAATACCGGACGCTCCACCAGGAGCGGATCCTCATCGAGGACGGCGACGGAAAGGTGATGGGGTGGATGAAGGGCCGGATGGCGGACCCCGACACCTTCTACCTGGGCACCAGCGGAATGCTGCCCGAATACCGCGCACAGCGCGTCGCCGCCCTCTGCTACGTCAAGCTGCTGGAGTACCTGCAGGCGCTCGGATACGAGCGGGTGGTGTCCGAGCACCACCCGAGCAACCGCAGCGCGATGATCTTCCAGCTCAAGCACGGATTCAGCATCGAGGGCATGAGCCTGGACGAGCGCTGGGGACCGATGGTCAAGATGGTGCGCTTCTTCGACAAGGACCGCCAGGCCGAGTTCGACCGGCGCTTCGGCTTCGAGCAGTACCCGAAGGGCGCCTGACCGCGCCCTCCTCCCACGCGCCGCACACCGCGGCCGACGCCTGATCCCCCGACAGGACACCCCGCCACCACCGCCCGTGACCGAGCGGCGGCTCACTACCGAGCCGCCGCCCCGGGGCGTGCCCGGAACAGGGGACCGTCCACGCCCCCCACACACTCAGCAACCCGATGAGGAAGCGTGCACATCACCTACCTGCTCGCCACTGGCAGCAACGCGATCTACGACGGAAAGTACAGCCAGCACGGGCGCTTCCACACCTACGGCCAGCAAAGCTTCGTCCTCGACCTGATCGGGACCATGAGCAGAGCGGGCCACACCGTGCTGCTCATCGTCGACACCCCCGCCAGCTTCGCGCTGACCTCGACGTTCCGCGGCATGGACTCCGTCACCGTGACGGAGGAGATCGACCCGTCGGGCAAGACCGATCTGATCCTGGTCGACGAAGTGCCCGACGAGATGCTGATGCACTTCGACGAGGGCATACCGGCGTTCAGGATCGTCCACCACGCGGGCCGCCGCTCGTCCGACTACCTCGTCTCGCGCTGCGCGCGCTTCCTCTGCATGACGGAGAACGCGCTGTCACTGCAGCAGAAGTACCTTCCCCCGGACCGGGCGGTCCTCCTCCACCAAGGCATCGACCTGGAGCGCTTCCCCGCCGTCCTCACCAAGAGCAGCGCGCGGCGGCCGCGGGTCCTGCTCTACTGCCGGATGGACTCCGGGCGCGAGGCCCTCCTCGGCCGGATCATCGAGAACATGGACCGCGAGGAGCTCCTCGTGTACGTGGCGGGCGACGGCCCGGGGTTCTGGGACACGAGCGACCGCTTCGGCAGCGAGATCATCCTCATCAACCACGTGCCGTGCCAGTCGATACCCAACCTGCTCGGGGAGATGGACGTGGTCATCTCGCTCGGGCGCGGTGCGATGGAGGCCATGGCGACCGGCATTCCGACCCTCTGCGCGGGCCACCACTACGCCGGCCCCGTCACGGCGGACAACATCGCCTCCCTCCTGCGGTACAACCTCACCGGCGCCGACAGCGACCGCGACCCGTCCCTCGTCATGACGGACATCCGCGAGGCACTGGACAGCGACCGGCGGGCCGTGCGGGCGCTGGCGGAGGAACGGCTGTCCGCCGACGCCTTCATGGAGGGAGTGTCCGACCTGTACGCGCAGGTCGCCGGATGACGAACGGGACAACCGGGCTCCTCGCGACCCGCAATCCACGGCTCTACTACGCCGGGTTGATCGTCTCCCAGATCGGCACCAACACCCAGCTCGTGGCGCTGGGCTGGTTCACGTACCAGCTCAGCCACAACGCGCTGGTGCTCGGTGTCGTCACCGCGGCGCCGATCTTCACGATGCTGCTGTTCAGCCAGGTGGGCGGACTGGCCGCCGACCGCTTCCCGCCGCGCCGGGTACTGCTGTGCACCCACTCCCTGCTCGCCCTGCTGGCCCTGCTGCTCGGCCTGTTGGCGCGCAGCGGTTCGCTCGCGGTGTGGCATCTCGTGGTCAGCGCGCTCTGCGTCGGCAGCATCAACGCGATCGGTCTGCCGACGGAGCAGGTCTTCGTCTCGGAAGTCGCGGGCGATGCCCTGCTCAAGCGGGCGGTCACGCTCAACAACGTCATCCTCAACCTGTCGTTGGTCGTCGGCTCCTCCCTCGCCGGCCCCCTCATGGGGGCGGTCGGCCTGGGCGGGGTGATGCTGCTGAACGGGCTCTCCTATCTGACGATGCTCACCGCGCTCCTCCTCGTCCGCCCGGCACAACTCCACGTCCGTCCCCGGCGTACGGGCGGACGGCCTCAGGTGCGCAGCGCGTGGGGGTACGTGCGGCACAGTCCCGGCCTCACGCTCCTGCTGCTCGTCATCGGCACCGTCGGCCTCTTCGGTACGAGTCTCCCCTCGCTGCTGCTCCTGCTGACGTCCAGTGAACTCGCGGGGCAGGCAGGGGCGTACGGCATCCTGCTCGCCGTCATCTCCGTCGGCTCCCTCATCGGGGGCTGGCTGACCTGGCGGACCAACGTCGTGCTGGGCACGGTGCTGGTGGGCAGTCTCCTGCTCGGGATCCTCGAACTCGCCACGGCGGCCATGCCGTCCCTGCTGACCCTCGGCATCGTGCTGCTGCCGGTCGGAATGGTCTCCCTCGTCCTGCGGGCGGGTCTGCTCAGCCTGGCGCAGCTCCAGACGATGCCGCAGTTCCGCGGCCGGGTGATGGCGATCTTCCAACTCGTCTACCGGACGGGCTGGTTCCTCGGCACCCTGGCCGCGAGCTGGGTGGCGCAGACATGGGGCCCCCGTCCGGCGATCGCGTGGGGCGGGGTGGCGGTGACGTCGGTCGTCGCGGTGATCATCCTGGTGATGACGGCGTCCCGGGCGATGTCGGTGTCGCTGGTCGCTCGGCGCGTTCCCCGCGTCAGCATCGCCCTCGTACCGGAGCCCGAGGGCCGCCACCGGCGTCCCCCGCGCCACCTGGCCGCGGATTCCTGAGGGGCTGCGGAGGGCTGCGGGGGGGGCGCGGGGGAATCCCGCCAGCCGGAAATTCGACCACTGGGAAGGCTATCCGGGCGCGACACCGGGCGATTATGCTCGCGCAGTATCGCAGGCCCGATGGTGGCCGACCCAGGGGGAATCAACGCGTGCGCGATCCCTTTTCCCCGTTCCTGCTCGCGACCGGATGGGCGCAGCACGACGGGGTTTTCGCGCCGACGCTGTGAGACACGATGCCGGAAAGGCATTTCCGGGTGTCTCCTCCCTTTCTCCGAATACGGAACAGCGATAACGGCAATGGCCGGACCGGTCCGATCGGTCCGGCCGGCACCTGCCGTCAGTCACGACAGATTCGACGAAGTGAGGACGAACTCGATGAAGAAGCGGACGGTCTCCGCATTACGGCGCGTCGCGGCGGTATCTGCCGCGGTGACGCTTCTCTCGGTGGGCGTCGCGGGTTCCGCCACCGCCACCACCGGCGCCTCCGGATCGGCCACCCCGGACTGCCAGGCCACCACCGTCACCGTCCCCCTGGGCTCGGGCACCGGGAAGATGTGGGGCGAGCTGTGCCGTCCGGCCGGGACGTCGCCGAGCACCGTGGTGACGATGGTGCACGGCGCCACCTACAACCACAACTACTGGGACTTCCCTTACAAGCCGGACACCTACTCGTTCAGCCGGATGCTGAACCGGGCCGGGTACGCCACCTTCGTCGTCGACCGGCTCGGCGCGGGTAACAGCACCGTCCCGCCGAGCTCCCAGTTGAACCTGACCGTCGAGGCCGGCCAGCTGCACAAGGTCGTACAGGACCTGCGGGCCGGCCGAATAGGCGGAACCGGCTTCAAGAAGGTGGTGATGGGCGGGTACTCCCTCGGCTCCGCGGTGTCGGAGATCGAGGCATCGACGTACCACGACGTCGACGCGTTGCTGGTCACCGCCCTGGGCCACTACAACAACCCGGCGGGCACGCAGGCGATCATCGAGAACGGCCAGGACCCGAACACCGACCCGGTGATCGGCGGCCGGCACCAGTACGACGCCGGCTACGCCACCACCAAGCCGGGCAGCCGCAAGACCATCTTCTACGCCGACCAGCCGATGGACCCGGGTGTGCTCGCCACGGACGAACTCCTCAAGGACGCCAACGTCTTCGGCGAGGCGAGCGACCCGCTGATCACCGATCCTTCGGTCAGCAAGGCGATCAACGTCCCGGTCATGTTCGCCCTCGGCGACCACGACCCGCTGATGTGCGGTGCCGGCTACGAGGACTGCACGTCGACGGCGGCCCTGCGCGCCCAGGAGTTGCCGTTCTGGAGCTCCGCGCCCAGCTTCGACGCGCTCCTGCTCCCGAACTCCGGGCACGGTCTGAACCTGGTGCCCAACACCGGTGTCTACCAGACGGCGGCCAGGTCCTGGCTGGACCGGGTCGTCGGACACGGCTGACAGCCGTCCGGCTCCCTGAGCGCATGGGGCGCCGGCACTCCTGAACCGAAGCCCCCGGTCCGCCGTGCCCAGTGGCACGGCGCCCGGGGGCTTCGGTACGGGCACCGCGACCGGACACACGAAATGCCCGATGGCCCCCGGTCAAGGGGTGCCATCGGGCATGACGTACGCGCTGACATCGAGCGGAGCCCAGGCGGAGCCCAGGCAGCGGGGGGTCACCCGCTCAACCGGCCGGCTCGCCCCCGTCCGGGCCCGGCGACCGGTCCTTGAAGAGGAACACCGCGTTGGCGGGGCAGACCCGCGCCGCTTCGCGTACGGATTCGGCCAGTTCGGGTCCTGGCTCGGACCGCAGCACCTCGGCGACCTCCGCGACGTCGCTCATCCGGAAGACCTCGGGAGCGGCGTCCACGCAGTGGCCGTACCCCGCGCAACGGGTCAGATCCACCTCGACGCGCGCCACCCGCCTCTCCCCGCCCTGCTCCCGGCGCAGCGGCATCAGAGCAGTACGCCCATGTTGCCGGGCAGGGTCTCGGGGTCGAGGACGACGCGGTGCTCGACGAAGCGGAGCCCGTCGTCCGTCCGCGTGAGGACGTCGTCGTAGCGACCGCAGACATGGAAGCGGGACATCTCGATGCGGTCGGTGACGTACAGGACGACATACGCCTCGGCCTTGATCAGGCCGTCCCCGGTCTCCCGGGCGCGCACGTTGGTGACGGTGTGCAGGGTCCGGGTCGGGTTGTGGCGCAGATAGCCGTTCATGTAGGCGGCGCGCTCCTTCAGAGCGCCCAGTCCCCGGTCGGTGTACCACCACATGCCGGTCGTCGAGACGTTGTTGTGCGTGCCGACGGCGTACAGCCCGGTGCCGAGGAACAGGCCGACCCAGTCATTGGGGCGCTTGTCGTCCATCGTCAGGGCGTAGGACACGTAATGGTCCTCGACCTCGCTACGCAGGCCGGGTGAGGCCGTTACCACTGTGGACATGGCGGCGTCGCGCCTTCCTTCCGTCGTCGGGCTGCTCACGACTCGTCCTGGAGGTACTGCTGGTAGACCCGGAAGAACTCGCGCTGCGAGTACTCGTCGCGTACGTCGGCGCCCTCACCGCCGCGGCCGGGCGCGACCCCGCGGGTGAAGAGGTTGTACTGGCCGCCCTCACCGCGCACACCGATCTGGCAGCGGGCCGCCGCCTCGGTGTCGTCGCAGCTGAGCTTGCCCCACGAGCCCTGGGTGTCGGCGAGGTTCTCCAGCAGCTCCTGGCGCGTCGCCTCGTCGTCCTCGATGTCCGAGTAGACGGTGATGTCGACCCGGGCGCTGTCGACGCTGAGCGGGGTGACCGTCTGGATGTACCCCGCCTTCATGCCGCGCGGGGTGTCCTTGGGGCCGGGCTGGACGTCGAGGTTGGGGAAGAGCGCGAGCACTTCCTGCCGGATCTCCGGCGGTCCGCCGCCCTCGAAGCCCCCGAAGCCCTCCGGCGGTCCGCCGCCCTCGAAGCCCTCGAAGCCCTCGGGCGGGCCGGGCGGTCCCTGGGCGAGCATGCTGCTCCAGCCGACCGGCATGGTGCCGTCCGAGAAGTCCACGCCGCTGAATCGCTGGAGGGCGCGGGCGTACTTCGGCGGGTCGAGCGGAGGGAAGGCCCACTGGAGGACCGAGTGCCCCGGCGACGCGCCCCAGTTCCAGCCGCGCGCGGTGGTGCCGGCCAGCAGGTCGCGGATGCTGCGGTGGGTGAATTCGGCGTGGTAGTCATCCTGGAAGTTCTCGTGCCAGAACTTCCAGTTGCCCTGGTAGATCCAGCTGTTGCGGCCGATCGGCTCGATGCCCCGCACATACGGCGCGAGGTGGTCGCTCATCTCGCCGAGGAAGTCGGTGAGCGACGGCACCGCCGGCCGGAGCGCGACGAAGACCAGGTCCTCGAAGGTGTCGCAGTGCACCGGCTTCAGGCCGTACGCGCCGCGGTCGAAGTCCGGTCCGTAGCCCTCCTCGTAGGGCACGCCGGTGAGGTCGCCCTTCAGGTTGAACGACCAGGCGTGGTACATGCACTTGAGGACCTGGCCCTGGTTTCCGCACCGCTCGCCGGTCAGGACCGCACCGCGGTGGGTGCAGGCGTTGTGGAACGCGCGGATCTCCCCGTCATTGCCCCGTATCACGAGCACCGGCTGGTCGGCGATGGAAACCGTGAAGTAATCGCCGGGCTTCTTCAGGTCGCGGGTGAGGCAGGCATAGTGCCAACTCCGGGCGAATATCCTTTCCTTCTCCAGCGCGAAGATCTTCTCGCTGGTGTAGATTTCCCGGTCCACCACCCCCGTGGCGAGATCGGTGCGAAAATCCGGGCTCAACTTCATGTTGCGACCTCCATATGGGCACGCGAACGTCGGCATGCCCGCACAAGATTCGTGACGATTGTGGCAACCGCGTGAGTTCATCGTCAATGATCAGCGAAGCGCCGGACCCCCTTGTCCGACTGGGGAAATTTCCCAGTCGGACAAACCCCTGGAACATTTCCCGCCTTCATTGACAGGCAACGGATTCCCGATGACTCTCGGACGGGGCATCGACCTGCGCATCGCCCTGCTCATCGACCTGCGCAGGCGAACACCGACCAGCCGCCTCCAGCCGTTCGCGGACGCCGCCCGCAGGGGCGGGGGCTGATGTTCCCGACGCGCCCGCACCCACCCGACCTCGGAGTTCGTGATGTCTCTCTTCCGGCTGGACACCAGCATCCTCGGCACCCAGTCCAGCACCGGCACGCTCGCCGACCTCGTGGAGCAGGAGTGGCGCGCCGCCGCCCCGGACGTGCCGGTGGTCCGGCGCCACCTCGGTGAGGCCCCGCTGCCGCCGACCGCCTGGGCCGCCGCGGTGGCCACCCAGTTCGCTCCCCCGGACCGGCACACACCCGAGCAACGGGACGCCGTGGCGCTGGCCGCGTCGCTGGCCGACGAGCTGATCGCCGCCGATGCCCTGATCCTCGCGGCGCCGCTCTACAACTTCGGTGTCTCCCAGCACCTGAAGACCTGGGTGGACCTCGTCATCACCGATCCGCGGATGGCCCCCAGCGGGGACAAACCGCTGACGGGCAAGCCGGCGGTGCTGCTGACCGCCCGGGGCGGCGCCTACGGGCCGGGGACCCCGCGGGACGGCTGGGACCACGCCATCGGCTGGATGCGCCGCATTTTCAGCGATGTCTGGAATCTGCAACTCACCGTGGTGGAACGCGAGTTGACCCTCGTCGGATTCGATCCGGCGCTGGACCGGTTCACCGAGCTGGCCTCTCGCATCCGGATCACCGCCGAGGAACAGGCCCGCGCTGCGGGCCGGGACCTCGCCCAGCGCGAGGGCGCCTTCCCCGGCTGAGCCGTAACTCCCACCCACCGCCCGACAAGGAGGACATCGTGCCCGCACGCACGGGTAGGCAGTACCTCGACAACCTGAAGTCGCTCAACCCCGAGATCTATCTCAACGGCCGCCGCATCGCGCACGTCACCGAGGAGCCGGTCTTCGCCGGCCCGCTGCGGACCATCGCGGAGCAGTACGACCTCCAGCTGGACCCGCGGTACGTCGACGTCTGCACCTATGTGTCCCCCACGACGGGCGAACGGCTGTCGCGCTCGTTCCAGCCGTGCCGGACCAAGGAGGAACTGGTCGCCAAGCGGCGGCACTTCCAGCTCCGCGCCGACCACACCTTCGGGATGATGGGCCGGACGCCGGACTTCATGAACGCCTTCGTCCTGGGCTGGAACACCAACGCCCCGGTGTTCGGTGAACTGGACGAGCGATTCGGCGAGAACGCCCGCCGGTACTACGAGCGGGTGCGGGACAACGACCTCTTCATGACGCATGTGCTGATCAACCCGGCGATCGACCGGTCCAAGACCTCGTCCCAGCAGGAGGACCCGTTCCTGCACCTGGGGAAGGTACGGGAGACCGACGAGGGAATCGTCGTCCGCGGCGCGAAGATGCTCAGCACCATGGCACCGTTCGCGGAGGAGCTCGTGGTCGTCCCCTTCGGGGGCATCGCCCCGGGCGACGACGACTACGCGGTGGTGTTCACGGTCCCCATCGACACACCAGGGCTGAAGTTCATCTGCCGCGAACCGGTGGCACCGGCCGGCCGGACGGAGTTCGACCACCCGCTCAGCAGCCGGTTCGAGGAGATGGACTGCATCGCCGTCTTCGACGACGTGCTGGTCCCGTGGGACCGGGTCGTCGTCGACGGCCGGCCCGGCAGCCGTGATCTGGTCAACCGGGTGCTCGGCAGCGACCCGAGCGTCCTGGTGGTCAACGGCGCCCGGAGCCTGGCCTCGCTTGAGCTGCTGTGCGGCATCGCGACAAAGATCGCCGACGCGACCGGGATCGACAACTTCCTGCATGTCCAGGAGAAGCTCGGTGACCTGATCTCCCGGCTCGACACCCTGCGGACGCTGTTCTACGGCGCCGAAGCCATGGCCGCGCCACTGCCGGACGGCACCTGGGTGCCGTACCTGCCGGGGATCATGGCCTTCCATATGCAGACCGCGCCGACGCACCGCCGGATGGTCGAGGTCATCCAGATCCTGGCGGCGGGCAACTTCTTCTACGCGCCGTCCGGCGGGGACTTCGCCAACGAGGAACTGCGCCCGTTCATCGACCGGTTCGTGCGGGGCCGTCCGGGTGTCCCGGCGGAGGAGCGGGTCCGGCTGTTCAAGCTCGCCTGGGACGTGGCAGGCGACGGGTTCGGCCAGCGGCTCATGCAGTACGTGAACTACTACAGCGGCGACCCGGTGCGGCTGACCGCCGGGCTCTACCTCGGCGCGGACAAGAGCGAGATCCACCGGGCGGTCGAACGGGCGCTGGCCGGCTCGGACCGGAGCCTGGACATCCCGCTCCCGCCCGAGGTGCTGGAAATGGCGGCCCCGCCGCAGCCGACCAAGCCGCTCACCGGGATGTACCCGGCGAAGAGCCAGCCGTCGTCGTAGTGGCCGCCGTGGTGTGCGAGCGGGGAATCTCCCCACTCGCACACCACGATCACCGGGCGGCCCGGAGGCCTGGGTATTAGCATTCAGGGGTCCTTGCACTCGTAGTGCAGGGACCCCTCACAGCCTCCGGCCACTTCCCGGCCGGCGCACGGCGGACACCTCGATTCCCGGCGCGGCCGGGAACACGGAAGGACGACGATGGCGAGCACGGGCCGGTTGATCATCAGGGGCGTCGTCGGCGGACTGGCCATCGGCTTCGGCGGCCGGAAGCTGTTCGGCTGGTTCGGCGGCGCGGGCCACGAGCGGACGGCGGAGACCTTCGAGTCGTTCGGTTACCGCAACGGCCGGGTGATGGCCACCCTGGCCGGAGTCACCGAACTGGCCGCGGGTGTGGGCCTGGTGACCGGGACGGCCACCCCGCTGGCCGCGTCCGCCCTCATCGGGGAGATGGTCAACGCCGCGGCGGTGCACCGGCGGCAGGGCCTGTGGGCCGAGAACGGCGGCTACGAGTACCCGCTGGTGCTGGCCACGGCCGCGACCTGCCTGGCCTGGGACGGCCCGGGGTCGCTCTCCGTCGACCGCGCGCTCGGCCGCGAGCGGACCGGTCCCGCCTGGGGGCTGGGCGCTCTCGCGCTCGGCGTCACCACCGGGACGGCCGTGTGGCGTCTGCTCCGCGACGAACAGAAGTGATCTCACGGTGCCCGGCTCCCGCGCGGGAGCCGGGCAGCGTCATCCCATCGGGTGAACGCGGCAGGGTGGTGCGCGCGGCCGGAACACCGTCCGGGCAGGGTGGATCCGCCCCCTCACGGACGGCGCGGGCGCGGTGCCTGCCCTGACGTGATCGGTGACCCCGAACCGAGAGCGAGTACGTCATGCCTGCCCAGCGAACCATCGCGCCCGAGTCGACAGCCGCGCGAGTGGCCCTGTGGCGGGCCATGCACGTCCAGGTCGACGAGCCTCCGTATGTCCTGGAGGACGAGATCGGCCTGGAACTCGTCGGGCCGGGCGAGAACTGGCGCCGCCGCCCCGACATGGGCAGGAACGCCACCAGCGGGTTCCGCGCGGGCGTCGTCGCCCGGGCCCGGTTCGTGGAGGACCTGGTCGCCGAACGGTTCGCCGACGGCGTGCGGCAGTACGTGATCCTCGGCGCCGGTCTGGACACCTTCGCCCAGCGGCAGCCGGAACGTGCCGCCGAGATGCGGGTGTTCGAGATCGACCAGTACGGCCCGCAGGAGTGGAAGCGGAAGCGGCTGAGCGAGCTCGGCTACGGCGTACCCGAGTGGCTGCGGATGGTGCCGGTCGACTTCGAGGCGGACGAGGACTGGTGGGAGCGGCTGGTCGAGGCCGGCTTCGACCCGGACCGGCCGGCGGTGCTGGCGAGTACCGGAGTCAGCATGTACCTCACCAAGGACGCGGTCGCGGACACCCTGGCCAAGGCGGCGAAGACGGCCCCGGGCTCCGATTTCGCCATGACCTTCCTGCTGCCGCCCGAGACGGTCACCGCCGATGGCGGGAAGCCGCGGCACCCGATCCGGTTCCGCAGCTGCTTCACCGCCGACGAGATGCTTCGGCTGGCGCGCGAGTCCGGCTTCCGCGAGGTGCGGCACCTGTCGACGGCGGACCTCACCGAGCGCTACTTCACCGGGCGCCCGGACGGTCTGCTGCCGGAAGTCGGCGAGTCGTTCCTGCTGGCCCGGAGCTAGGGGCTGGAGTTGGGGCCCGGAGCTGGGGTCTGGCGGCACCTTGGCGACGGGCCCTGAGCTCTGAGCTCTGAGCTCTGAGCTCTGGCCGCACTTTGACGACAGGCCCCTAGCTGTACTGCCCTCGTACCCCGGTGCCCGGCTTGCCCGCAGGCGCCGCCGGTTCCGCCGGTTCCGCCCGCGGCGGCTGGGGGCCGGCGAAGTCCCGGCTGCGGATCAGTACGGTGGCCAGCGCGCCGCCCACCAGTGCCAGCAGACCGCCGGCGAGCAGCACGGCGTTGAGGGAGTCGGCGTATCCGGTACGGATCGCGTCGGCCAGCACGCCACGGACGTCCGACGGTGCGAGTGCCACCGCGTGATCGGCGACTCCCCGGTGCACCGCGCCGGCGATCTGCCCGGCTTGGCCGCGCAGCGCCGGCACTCCGGCCAGCCGCTGCTGGAGCGTCGTGTGCAGGGACGCCGAGAAGACCGTGCCGTAGCAGGCGACCCCGACCGCGATACCGATCTGCCGGAAGGTCTGGTTGGCTCCCGAGGCCATCCCGGACCGCTGCGGCGGCACAACGCCCACCGCCGTCGAGGCGAGCGGCGGATTGACCAGGCCGGCGCCGATGCCGGAGACGACGAGCCCGGGTATGAGATGGGTCCAGTCGGACCCCGCGGTCAGGCCCCGCATCAGCAGCAGTCCCGCGCCCACCAGGCCAAGACCCGGGCCGATCAGCCACCGCACCGGCACCCGGCTGCTCAGCCGGCCGGCGGCGAAGGCGGCGACGAAGGTGAAGGCGGAACCGGCCAGCAGCCGTACGCCGGTGACCAGCGGGCTGCCGCCGAGGCCGTTCTGCAGATAGAGGACGAGGTAGAGGAAGACCGCGTACAGGGAGGCGTTCATCGCGAAGGCCGCCACCGAGCCGCCGACAAAGGTCGGGATGCGCAGCAGCGACAGGCTGAACATCGGCTCCGTCACCCGCAGTTCGATCACCGCGAACGCCACCAGGCAGAGCGCCGCCAGGCCGAGCCAGAGGGGCACGCCGTGCCCGCCCCAGCCGGTTCCGCTCGCCGTGATCAGCCCGTAGACCAGACTGAACAGCCCGGCGGTCAGGGTCACCACGCCCGGCCAGTCGATCCGGCCGCCCCGCGGGACGCGGGACTCGTCCACCCTGCACACCGTGATGACCAGCGCGGCGATACCGACCGGCACGTTCACCAGGAAGATCCCCCGCCAGCCGACGCTGCCGGTGAGCACGCCGCCGAGTACCGGACCCAGACCGGTCGCGACACCCGCGACCGCGCCCCAGACACCGAAGGCCACCCCCCGTTGCCTGCCCTGGAAGGACCCGGCGAGCAGGGCGAGGGAAGTGGCCGACAGGATCGCGCCGCCGATCCCCTGCACCGCGCGGCACAGGACCAGCATCGACGCGTTCGGCGCGAGGCCGCAGAGCAGCGAGCCGCCGGTGAAGACCACCAGGCCGATGACGAACAGCCGCCGCCTGCCGTACTTGTCGGCGAGGAATCCTGCGGTGAGCAGCAGCGCGGCCAGCGTGAGGGCGTAGGCGTCCGTCATCCACTGCAGGCTGCCGAAGCCCGCGTCGAGCGCGTGCTGGATGTCCGGCAGGGCGACGACGACCACGTTGACGTCGATCAGCAGCATGAACATCGACGCGCACACCACCAGCAGCGTCCACCATCGGCGTTCCATCGGGCGGGGCCTCCTCGAATCGCTCGCTGGCGATTCTGGCACCGGCGCCCACCGGCGCCACCGCACGCGGGAAAACAGCCCGATGCTTCGTCAACTCGTATAGGAGAGGCCGACTTGACGCACCCACGGCTGCTTCTTTGACTGTCGGCGGCACCCGCACGAAATTCGGACCCATGACCCCAACGAATACCGAGAGCCCGCTGTTGTTCGATGTCCGGGCGCGTATACAGATCGCCGCGACGCCAGCCGAGGTATACGCGGTGGTCAGCGATTTGCCGCGGAGTACCGAGTGGAGCCCGGAGTGCACGGGCGGTGCGTGGGTGTCCGGCCGGCCGGCGACGGTGGGCGCCGTCTTCCGCGGCGAGAACCTGCGCGCCGATGACGTCGTCGCGTGGGCGCCCGTCGTACGCGGCACCTGGCGCACCGAGTCACAGGTGGTCGCCGCCGAGCCCGGACGAGTCTTCCGCTGGGCCATGCGGGACAGCACCGGGACCCCGCAGGACAGCGTCTGGTCGTACGAGATCGCGCCGGACGGCGACGGCTGCGTCCTGGTGCACGGGCTGCGCATGGGCACCGCGACCGAGGGGATCCGGGGGATCACCGCGGAGATGGACGAGGCCACCAGGAAGAAGTTCTTCGCCGACTGGACCGAGAAACTGGCCGGCGACCTTCAGGTCACGCTGCGCCGCGTCAAGGCAATCGTCGAGAAGGCGTGACCGGGCGGAGGGGCGGAACATGCTGCTGCAACGAGTGGGAAATCACGGAATCCGGCTGGGCACGCTCTTCGACCGGGCGGCCGCCCGCCATCCGGCCAACGTCGTGGCCCTCGACCACGATCTGGACCTGGCACCCGATATGGGCCGCCGGCTGACCGTCGCCGAAGCAGCGGACCTGGTCGACGACTTCGCGTCCCGGCTGTGGGCGGCCGGGGTCCGCGCGGGGGACCGGGTGGTCGTCTACAAGACGAACAGCTTCGACATCACCCTGCTGGCCTGCATGGTGGCCCGGATCGGCGCGGTTCCGGTGCTGCTGTCGCCGAAGCTCGACGGCGCGACCGTCGCCGAGCTGGTGCGCCGGGTCGACCGGCCCTATCTCGTCACGGACCAGGCCAAGTTGGACGGCGAACTGCCCGCCGCGGTCTTCGGGCACGCACGCCGGGTGCTGCTCGCCGCGGGCGACCACCCCGACGCCCTGCGGCTGCACGACCTGGCCGGTGCGGAGCGGGTGGCGCCGGTCGCCATGTCCGCCCACCATCCGACACTGATCACTCACACGTCCGGCACCACCGGCCTCCCGAAGCTGGCCGTGCACACCGGATGGACGCTGCAGGCCCGTTACCGGCCGCAGGCCGCCGCGGTCGCCCCGGTCCGCAAGCGGCGCCCGGTGGCCATGCATGTGTCCTTCGTGCACTCCCGGCTCTTCACCGCGATGGCCATCGCGCTGCTGCGCGGCTTCCCGCTCGTCCTGCTGGCCGACGACGACCCGCGGCGGGCCGCCGACCTGTTCGCACGGCTGCGCCCGGGTGTGGTCGAGGCCCACCCCAACACGTTCATGCGGTGGGAGGAGTTGGCGGACGACCCGCGGCGGCCGCTGGCACAGGTGAAGTACTTCAGCAGTACCTTCGACGCCATCCACCCCCGGACCGTGCGGCGGATGCTGCGGGCCTCCCGGCACCGGATGCCGGTCTTCGCCCAGCTCTACGGCCAGAGCGAGGCCGGACCGGTGGTCGGACGGATCTTCACCCGCTGGCGCGGCAAGGGCGCCGACGGCCGCTGTGTCGGGCACGCGTTCCCCGGCATGACCACGGTCCGGGTGGTCAGCCAGGACGGGCAGCCGGTGTCCGAGTCGTCCCCCGGATACATCGAGGTCCGCACCAACGGCAGGGTCCTGACGTACCTGGGCGAATCCGAGCGGTACGCCCAGCAGGAGCACGACACCTGGTGGCGGATGGGCGACGTGGGCTACCGCACCCGGTGGGGCTGTCTGCACCTGCTCGACCGCGAGGTCGATGTCATCCCCGGCTTCGGCAGCACACTGGCCGCCGAGGACGCCCTCTTCTCCGCGCTGGACGAGCTGGTGGAGGTCATCATCGTGCCCGGCCCTGACGGCGCGCCGGTCCCGGTGGTGTGCACCCGGGACAACAAACCGCTCGACATGATCGCGTGGGCCCGCGCCACGGCCGGTCTGGCCCCGATGGCCGAGCCTGTCCAGTGGTCCCAGGCCGACCTGCCGCAGACCGCCACCACCAAGATCAAGCGGCTGGAGCTGGCAGCGGCTCTGAGCAACGGGAACCGGGGCCGATAGCCATGGCGAAGGTAGTCGTCGCAGGCGGCGGCATCGGTGGGCTGGCCGCCGCGCTGAGCATCGCGCGGTGCGGCCACGACGTGGTGGTACTCGAACGCGCCGAGCACTTCGCCGAACTCGGCGCCGGGCTCCAGCTGGCGCCGAACGGGATGCACGCCCTGGCCCGCCTCGGGCTGGGCGCCGAGGTCCGGGCCCACGCGGTGCACGTGGACGAGCTGCGGCTGATGGACGGCGTCACCGGTGAGCACGTCACCAGCGTGCCCCTCACCGAGGGCTACCGGCAGCGGTTCGACAACCCGTACGTGGTCGTGCACCGCGGCGAGCTCCACGGGCTGCTGCTCGCGGCCTGCCGCGACGCGGCGCGGGTCGAGCTGTGCCCGAGCCGGTCGGTCGCCGGGTACGAGCACGACGGCGCATCCGCGACAGCCGTCCTCGACAGCGGCGAGCGGATCACCGGCGACGCGCTGATCGGGGCGGACGGTATCCACTCCGCGCTCCGCGGACAGCTGGTCGGCGACGGTCCGCCACGCGTCTCCGGCATCACCGTGTACCGCGCGGTCATCCCGATGGACCAGGTGCCGGAGCAGCTGCGGTGGAACGCCGTGACGTGGTGGGCGGGGCCCCGGTGCCACTTCGTGCACTACTCGATCGCCGGGGGCAAGTACCTGAACCTGGCGGCCAGTTACGACGGTGGCGCCACCCGGGCGCTCGCCGGCGTCCCGGTGGGGGAGCACGTCGTCCACGACCTGTTCATGGTGCTCGACAGGACACCGCGGCAGCTCCTCGCCCTCGGTGAGGACTGGAAGTCCTGGGTGCTGATCGACCGCGCGCCGGTCGACAACTGGACCGACGGCCCGGTCGCCCTGCTCGGGGACGCGGCCCATCCGATGCTGCACTACGCGGCCCAGGGCGCCTGCCAGGCACTCGAGGACGCGGTGGTACTGGGCGACCTGCTGGACGGCGGCGGAGCGGATTTCGCCGGGTGCTTCGCGGAGTACAACCGGCTGCGGCGCGACCGCACCGCGGCGGTGCAGCGGATCTCCCGCGCCAGCATCGCGCTCTGGCACCCGGCCGGGGAGGCGGCCGCGGCCAGGAACGCGGCGCTGTCCGGGATGTCGCCGGCCGACCTGCACGACCACCTCGCGTGGATGCACGGCGCACGGGACTTCACCGCCGCACCACCCGCCCTCCCCCACCAGGAGGAGGCCCGGTGACCGGCCGGCACCTGGAGCTGTGCATCATCGGCGCCGGTCCCCGCGGCCTGTCCGTCCTGGAGCGGCTGTGCGCCAACGCCCGGCACGCCCCGGGGCTCCCCGCGGTCACCGTGCACGTCGTGGACCCGGAGGCCCCCGGCGCCGGCGCCGTCTGGCGGACCGGGCAGTCCCGGCATCTGCTGGCGAACACCGTGGCCTCGCAGATCACCGTGTACACCGACGCCAGCGTGCGGGCCGACGGGCCGGTCGAGCCGGGCCCCAGCCTCCACACCTGGGCACAGGACGTGGCGCTGCTGGGTTCGCCTGCCGACTACGAGGAGGACATCCTCGCGGAGGCACGGCAGTTGGGCCCCGACTCGTACCCCACCCGGGCCCTGTACGGGCACTACCTCCGGGACGCCTTCCGGCGGGTGGTCTCCCGCGCCCCCGGGCAGGTGCGCGTCCAGGTGCACCGGTCGCGTGCCGTGGCCATGGCCGACACCCACGGCCTGCCCGGCGGCGCGCAGGGGGTCCGGCTGGAGAACCGGACCCGGCTCGACAACCTGGACGCCGTGGTGCTGGCCCAGGGCCACCTCCCGGCCCGGCTGACCCCGCGGGAGGAGCGGACCGCCAGCCTGGCCCGCATCCATCACCTCACCTATCTGCCGCCCGGCAACCCCGCGGACACCGATCTGGACGCGGTGGCGCCGGGCCGCCCGGTGCTGTTGCGCGGCCTCGGGCTGAACTTCTTCGACCACCTGGCGCTGCTCACCGCCGGCCGCGGCGGCGTCTTCGTACGCGACGGCGGCCGGCTGCGGTACCGGCCGTCCGGGGAGGAGCCCCGGCTCCACGCCTTCTCCCGCCGCGGGGTCCCCCACCACGCCCGCGGGGAGAACGAGAAGGGCGCCTTCGGCCGGTACCGGTCCCGGCTGCTGACACCCGGATTCCTCGACGGGCTGCGCAGCCGTACCCGCGCGGGCGGCCGGGTCCGCTTCGGCACCGATCTGTGGCCGCTGATCTCCCGGGAGGTGGAAGCGGTCTACTACGGCGCCCTGTTGGCGTCCCGGGGGCGGCAGGCCGAGGGGGACGCACTCTCGGAGCAGTACGTGGCGCTGCCCGACCGGGCGGAGCGGGCCCGGGTGCTGGACGCCCACGGCATCGCCCCTGCGGACCGGTGGGACTGGGAGCGGATCGCCAATCCCTGCGCCGGTACGGAGTTCGGCGGGCGTGCCGAGTTCCGGAGCTGGCTGCTGGCGTATCTCGCCCGGGACGTGGCGGAGGCGAAGGCGGGCAACGTCAGCGGCCCGCTGAAGGCCGCTCTGGACGTGCTCCGCGACCTGCGCAACGAGATCCGGCTCGCGGTGGACCACGGCGGTCTGGAGGGCAACTCGCAGCGGGACGAGCTCGACGGCTGGTACACCCCGCTCAACGCCTTCCTCTCCATCGGCCCGCCGGTGTCACGCGTCGAGGAGATGATCGCCCTGATCGAGGCGGGCGTCCTGGACCTGCTGGGGCCCGGCACCCAGGTGCGCATCGACACCGCCACACCGGGCTTCGTCGCCAACTCGCCCCTCGCCCCGGGGCCGGCGGTGCGGTCCGGGGTACTCATCGAGGCCCGGCTGCCCGCCCCCGACCTCCGCCGTACCGCGGATCCGCTCCTGCTCCATCTGCTGCGCACCGAGCAGTGTGCCGCCTACCGCGTCCCGGACGCCCACGGCGGCAGCCACGAGACCGGTGGGCTCGCCGTCACCGAGCGCCCCTACCGGCTGCTCGACGCGCGCGGGCAGGCCCACCCGCGCCGCTTCGCCTACGGCGTCCCCACCGAGGCGGTGCACTGGGTCACCGCGGCCGGTATCCGCCCCGGGGTCGACTCGGTGACCCTCGGCGACGCCGACGCCATCGCCCGCGCCCTCCTCGCCGTGCCGCCGGTGGTACGTGAACCGGCCGCGGCCGGCCAGGTGAGCGATCCGACCGACCTGACGGGCGTGCCGATATGACGTGCCGATATGACGGGAGTTCCCTATGACGACGCCGCCGCCCGACCCCGATGCCGGCCTGCTCTCACCCGTGCGGGCCGGCACACCCGTCGAGGCCGCCGTCGGCGACCGGGCGTGGCTCCAGGCCATGCTCGACGCCGAGGCGGCCCTGGCCCGCGCCCAGGCCCGGCTGGGCACCCTGCCCGCGCCGGCCGCCGCCGCGATCACCGCCGCGGCCCGGGCCGACCGCTTCGACCTGCGCCAACTCGCCGTACAGGCAAGGGAAACGGCCAATCCGGTGGTGGGTCTGGTGAAGGCGCTCACCGCGGTCGTCGCCGCCGACGACCCCGTCGCCGCCGGGTATGTGCACCTGGGCTCCACCAGCCAGGACATCTTCGACACCGCCGCCATGCTGGTCGCCGGCCGGGCGCTGCGCCTGGTCCGGCGGGACCTCGGGCGGACGGCGGAGGCGCTGGCCCGTCTCGCCGGGCGGCACCGGGACACCGTGATGGCCGGGCGGACCCTGGCCCTGCACGCGGTGCCCACCACCTTCGGGCTGAAGGCCGCGGGCTGGCGGAGCCTGGTGCTGGACGCCGCCGAACGGGTGGACCGGGTGCTGCGGGACGGTCTGCCGGTGGCGCTCGGCGGAGCGGCCGGCACCCTCGCCGGCTACCTCACCCACGCGGGCACGGAGGGTGCGGCCGACCCCGGCGGGTACGCCGACGCCCTGGCCGGCGCGTTCGCCGATGAGACCGGGCTCGCCCGGTCGCGGCTGCCCTGGCACGCGCTGCGCACCCCGGTCGCGGACCTCGCCGCCGTGCTCTCGTTCACCGCCGGCGCGCTGGGCAAGATCGCGCTCGATGTGCAGACCCTCGCCCGTACCGAGATCGCGGAGCTGACCGAGCCGGGGGCTCCCGGCCGCGGCGGTTCGTCCGCCATGCCGCACAAGCGCAATCCGGTGCTCGCCACGCTCATGCGGAGCGCGGCGCTCCAGGTCCCGGTGCTGTCGGCCGGGCTGACGCAGTGCCTGTCCGTCGAGGACGAGCGGTCGGCCGGCGGCTGGCACGCGGAGTGGCAGCTGCTGCGCGAGTGCCTGCGGCTGACCGGCGGATCGGCGCACACGGCGGTGGAGCTGGCCGAAGGGCTGCAGGTGCGGCCGGACCGGATGCGCGGCAATCTCGCCCTCACCGGGGGGCAGATCGTCTCGGAACGGATCGCCGCCGTGCTGGGCGGCACCCTCGGCAGGGCCGCCGCACGGGACCTGCTGACCGAGGCCGCCGCAGCCGCCGAACGGTCCGGCCGCCCCCTGTCCGCGGTGCTCGCCGAGGTCCCGGATCTCGACGGGCTGCTGACCGCCGCGGAGTTGGAGGGGCTGTGCGACCCGGCCCACTACACGGGCGCCGCCGGGCCGTTGGTCGACCGGGCCCTGAAGGAGTGAGGGCTTGGCGTCCCGCGGACGCCGCCCCGGAAGGGGGCCCGCCCCGGCCCTCGCCGAGGGCGGGCCCCCTTCCGCCGTCCCCTTCGTACGTCACTGCCGCAGGACTTCTTCTTACGTCAGTGCCCCAGGACTTCACCGATGCGGTCGGCGGTGATCCGGACGCCGTCGACGGTGAGCACCGACTCCGCGTGGAACTGCACCGAGGCGAACCGGGGCCCGCGCAGCGCGTGCACCTCCCCCGTCACCGGATCGCGGCTGATCTCCACCACACCGGTCCCCGGGCACTCCCTCTTGTCGTCGTCGCTGCGGGCGGCGAAGGAGTTGTAGAAGCCGACCCGTTCCGGGCGGCCGAACAGGTCGATGTCCTGCTGGAGGCCCTGGTTCGGCACCTCCTTGCGGATCACATCGAGCCCGAGCCGGGCGCTGAGCACCTGGTGGCTGAGGCACACCGCGAGGAACGGCCGCCGCTCCGCCAGCAGCCGGCCGATCGCGTCGCGCAGCCGGTCGATCTTGGGGTGTCCGGCCTCCAGCGGGTCGCCAGGACCCGGGCCCATGACGACCAGGTCGTATCCGTCGAAGGTGTACGGGTCGTCGAACCGACGCACCGTCACATCGAGGCCCAGTGCGCCGAGTTGGTGGTACAGCATGGCGGTGAAGGTGTCCTCGGCGTCGACCACCAGCACCCGGCGGCCCCGCATCTCGGGCCAGGGGCTCTTCCGCCGGTCCGCGTGGGTCAGCCAGAAGTCGGCGATGCCGGTGTTGCGGCGGGCCAGCGCGGCCTGGACGCGCGGGTCGTCGGCGAGGCGCGCGGGCCGGTCGGCCTGCAACGCGGCGAGCAGCCCCGCGGCCTTGGCCCGCGTCTCGGCGACCTCCGACGCCGGGTCGGAGTGGCGGACCAGGGTCGCCCCGACCCCGATCCGGAGCCGGCCGCCCCGGTCGATGTCGGCGGTGCGGATCAGGATGGCGGAGTCCAGCGTGCAGTCGCCGTCACTGTCGCGGCCGATGAGTGCGACGGCCCCGCTGTAGTAGCCGCGGCCCGTCGGCTCGTACCGGTTGATGATCCGGCAGGCGTTCTCCAGCGGGCTCCCGGTCACGGTGGGGGCGAACATCGTCTGCCGGAGGATCTCGCGGGGGTCGCGGGTGGTGCGCCCCTCGATGAAGTACTCGGTGTGCGCCAGCCGGGCCATTTCCTTGAGGTACGGGCCGACGACGCGGCCCCCGCCGTCGCAGATCCCGGCCATCATCTTGAGCTCCTCGTCGAGGACCATGTAGAGCTCGTCGGTCTCCTTGCGGTCGTCGAGGAAGGACAGCACCTCCGGCAGGTCCGGGCCGCTCGGCGGGTAGCGGTAGGTGCCGCTGATCGGGTTCATCACCGCGGCGCCGCCGTGCACGCTGATGTGCCGCTCCGGGGTGGCGCCGACGAACGTCCGGTCGCCGGTGTGCACGATGAACGTCCAGTACGCGCCGCTCTCCTGCTGGAGCAGCCGGCGGAACAGCGACAGGCCGTGCCGGGGCGTGTAGTCCGTGATCTCCGCGACGTAGGAGCGCTTGAGGACGAAGTTGCCGCCCTCGCCCCGGCCGATCTCCTCGCTGACCACCGTACGCACCAGGTCGGCGTAGGCGTCGTCGGAGATGTCGAAGTGCTCGCCGGAGAGGCGGGTCGGCAGGTCGGGCAGGTGTGCCAGCGCCTCGTGGCAGGGCACCGCGGCCTGTGCGGTGACGGTCATCGCGAGCAGCGGCTCGCCGTCGTCGGTGCAGGCGAAGCCCCGCTCGGCGAGCTGCCGGAACGGCACCATCACCAGCACGGCGTGCCCCGGGCCTGCGGCCCGTCCGGGCAGCGGGATGTCGGCCAGGGCCGCCACCTCGGACACCTCGCCGACGAGGACGTCCAGGACCGTGCCGTCGGTCCGCTCCGGGCGGTGGATCAGCGCGAACGCCGGTGGCCGCGGCGACAGGACGAGGTCGAGCAGGTCCTGTGCCGCGGGTGTGGTGGGCTCGGTCATGCGCAGAGCTCCTTGACCGTGGTGACCACCGCGCAGCGCTGGGCGGCGTAGCTGAGGGTCATCCGGTGGTGGTCCGCGGAGAAGTCCCCGATCGCGTCGGCGACGAGGAACGTCTGGAGGTCGTGGGTGAACGCCTCGACCGCGGTCATCAGCACCCCGACGTGTCCGTACACACCGCAGATGACGAGTTGGTCGCGGCCGTGCCGCGCCATGCGCTCGCGCAGGTCCGACCGGAAGAAGGCGCTGTAGCGCCACTTGGTGAACTGCCAGTCGTCCGGCGCCGCCGCCAGTTCGTCGACGATCCGGCGGTCGGCGGGGTCGACCTGCATACCGGGTCCCCAGAAGTCCTTGAGCAGACCGCGGTCGTCGTCGGTCATCCCGCCCGGCTGGGCGGTGTAGGCGACCGGCATGCCGAGGCTCACGCAGTGTTCCCGGAGCTGCGCCGTGTTGCGCACCAGTTGTTTGCGGACGGTGTCCGGGAACGGGCGCAGAAAGTAGCGCTGCATGTCGTGGATGAGCAGTACCGCCCGGTCCGGGTCGGCCTCCCACCCGGCGACGTTCTCGGGCAGGTCGCCCGCGGCCGGCATCGGGTAGGGCTCAATGGGGGGTATTCCTGCCATGACCATCTCCTTCACGCCCAAGGTTCCTCACACGCCCAAGGTGGCGCCGCCGTCGACGGTCAGGTCGTGCATGGTGATGTGCCCGGCCTGTTCGGAGAGCAGGAAGACCACGGCGTCCGCGATGTCCGCGGGCCGGGCCAGCTTGCCCAGCGGGATGCCCACCTTGTACGTGTCGGGACGGCCGTCGATCGTCGCCTGCGGGCCGGTCTCGTCGTGCCACATGGACCGGAGCATCGCGGTGTCGGTGGAGCCGGGGGCGACGACGTTGCAGCGGATGCCGTGGCCGGCGACCTCCAGGGCCAGGCACTTGGTGAACATCGTCGCGGCGGCCTTCGACGCGGCGTAGGCCGCCATGTCCATACGGGGCGTGCCGGCCGCGTTGGACGCAACGGTGACGATCGCACCCCGGGAGCGGGGCACCATGCGGTTGACCACCGCGCGCGACACCTGCATCACTCCGGTGGTGTTGACCGCGAAGGTGGCGGCCCAGTCATCGTCGGCCTGCCGGCGCACCGGGCTCAGGCGCAGCACACCGGCGGCGTTGACCAGCTGATCCACCGGTCCCAGCGCGCTCTCCACGCCGTCCACCAGTTCTTCCACCTCGGCGGCGCGGGTGACGTCGGCGGGGAACGCCTCGACGGACAGGCCGTCGGCGACCATCTTCCCCACCACCTCGTTCAGCCGTCCGGCGTCCCGGTCCACCGCGGCCACCCGTACGCCGCGCCGGCCCAGCGCGCGGACGACAGCGGCGCCGATCCCGCCCGCTGCCCCGGTGACCAGGGCAATTGCGTCCTCCATGGTTCAGACCTCCATTGCTGGGTGTGCACGAGGAAGTTCCGTTCGGTGCCGGCCCGTCGGGAGCCGGCCGGTGGTCACGCCCGCCACGCCGCGACCACCTCGACGGCCTGGTCCGGGTTGAGGCGCGGATCGCAGAGGCTGGTGTACTTGTCCCCGACGTGCGGGACGTCCTCCCAGGTCCGGGCGCACTCCGTGACGTCGTCCGGGGTGGTCTCCAGGTGGAGTCCACCGGCGACGCCGCCGCCGTCACCGACCGCGTCCTGGAAGCAGGTCACCTCCTGCACGATCCGGTGCAGGAGCCGGGTCTTGAACCCGTCCGGGGTGGCGAAGGTGTTGCCGTGCATCGGGTCGCACAGCCAGATCACCGGGTGCCCCGCGGCCCGCACCGCCGCGACGAGGGCGGGCAGCCGGCCACTGATCTCGTCGGCTCCCATCCGGGTGATCAGGGTGAGCCGTCCCGGCTCCCGGCTCGGGTCGAGCCGTTCGCACAGGGCCAGCAGCTCACCGGTCGTCATGGTGGGGCCGACCTTGCAGGCCACCGGGTTGACGACCTGCGCGAGCAGCGCGACATGGGCCCCGTCGACCTGCCGGGTGCGCTCGCCGATCCACGGCCAGTGCGTGGACGACAGCCACGCCCGGCCCGACGCCGAGCGGCGCACCATCGGCAGTTCGTAGTCGAGCAGCAGGGCCTCGTGGCTGGTCCACACCTCGGTCCCGGGGTGCGGGTGCGCGCCCCGGTCGGCCCAGCCCAGGTAGCGCATGACGGCGTCGGCGAGCCGGTAGCCGGAGAGGATCCGGGTCGGATCGGGGCGCCGGCGCTCCGGGGTGGGTTCGGGTCCGTTCACCATGTGCCCGTGGTACGGCGGGAGTTCGAGGTCGCCGACCCGTTCGGTCCGTGCGGAACGGGGCTTGGCGAACTGGCCGGCCAGCCGGCCGGCCCGCAGCACCGGCCGGCCGGTGTTCTCCTCCATCCGGCCCGCGAGCAGTTCCAGCAGCCCGGACTTGCGGGCGATGTCGGCGGGGGTGCAGTCGGCGGGGTCCTCCGCGCAGTCGCCCGCCTGCACCACCTGGGCCGCACCGGTGGCGACGGCGGCGAGCCGGGTGCGCAGCGCGAGCACCTGCTCGGCTTCGAGCAGGCCCGGGAGGGTGGCGAGCTGGCCGCGGACCCGCCGGACGAGTGCCGCGTCGGGCCACTGGGGCTGCTGCCTCGCCGGACCCAGCTCCAGGTCGCGTGCGGCGGCGGCCGGTGCGTCCTTGGGTGATGAACGAGTGAGCACGGTGATCTCCCGGACTTGCTCGACGGATGTCCGGCTGCGCGCGGGCAGCTGACATGTGGCCCGCGCACGGCCACCCGGCGGCGGGAGGTGCACACGGTCTGATGGGGACGGGGGGCATGGGGCCCCGGCGAAATCCACCCTCGTCCGCGGAGCCGCCCGGTCGAGCTCTGTCGATCGAGTGGCCGGCTGACTGCGCCTCAGTCTTATGGCCCGTACGCGGCGGGGCCAATGGCGCTCGGGGAACTGTGTCAGGTGAGGTGCTTCCACATCAGGTCGGCCGCGGGCTACGGCCGCGGGGTGACCCGGCAGGGAATCCGGGGAGGGTGCCGGGCAGCCTCTATCGCCGTTCCGGGAATTCTGTCAAGGTGCCCGGGCCGCCGTAAGACCTGGTTGCGGGCTGGGCCCGGCCGACGTAGCGTCCGGAACGGCGACCGACCGACGCCACACATTCCGTGATTTCAGCATCTCCCGTCCGACTGGGTATTCCGGTACCCCGTCCAACTGGGGAGAAGAAATCCATCAGCGCGCTTGACGCGGTGATCAACTCACACACTTGTTGTCCATCGAAGGCTTGTATAGCCTGACGACAAGATCAGCCTATTCAGCATGAGCCGGGGATCCGCCGGGGGAATCTCTCGAAATCCGTTACTGCGTGCCGGAGTTCCCTCGCGCGCCGGGTGTGCGGCGCACCGGCCGGCCACCCCACCATTACGTTTTCTCCAGGTACACCGAAATGGATTTACTGGATGAGGGGACACCGATGCGCTGGGAACAAGCTGCGGTCACTCAAGTCGACAGCACGGGTGAGGCCCTTTCACCACCCGAGCAGCCAACGACCCTGCAGACCTGCACGATTCCCATTCGTATTCTGCGGCACGGGGAAAACCTCAGAGCGCGCGGAGAGAACAAGGAATACGTCACCACGCTCGCTCTTTCACCGGTCAAACTCCCGCCCATCTTCGTACACCGCAAGACCATGCGGATCCTGGACGGAATGCACCGGCTGAAAGCCGCGGAACTGCGCGGTGACCAGTCGATCGAGGTGGTCTTCTTCGACGGGGACGAGGAGGACGCGTTCGTCGCCGCGGTGTCGTCCAACGCCCGGCACGGTATGCCCCTCTCCTTCGACGACCGCACCGCCGCGGCCACCCGGATCCTCAACTCGCGCCCGCACTGGCCGGATCCCACGATCGCCTCGGTGACCGGACTCGACCCGAGGACGGTACGGGCGCTCCGCGGCCTCCTGGACGTCCCCGACCCGCAGCCGACCAATCTGGTCCCGCTGCAACGCCCCCGCCCGGCGGCGCCGCCGCGGTACACCGAACTCCCCGGGAAGGCACCGGTCTCGCGGCTCTCCACGCCGGTCCACCAGGTGGCGCAGGAATTCGAACTGGAGCCGTGCACCGTCGTCGACGTACTGAACCGGCTGCGCCGGGGCCTGCGGGAGGTACCCGAAGTCCCCTACGGCACCGGACCGGAGAGCCCGGCCGCTGCGCTGCCCGCCCCGTCGGTACCGGCACCGCGAGCCCTGGGCGACCCGACACCCCTGCTGGGGCACAGCGGCCCGTCCGACGCGACGGAGATCCTCCTCGACCGGGTCTGTGACGAGTTGTTCGCCACGCTCACCCGGCGCGACCAGCGGCTGAGGGCCCGTCAGTACCTGCGGGGGCTGCTGGGCACGCCCGGCCGGAAGAGCATCCGGAACATCGCGGCCTCCGTCGACGGCCCGGGGATCGACCAGCGGCTGCACCACTTCATCAGCGACTCCACCTGGAACTGGGAACCCGTCCGCACCGCACTCACCCGGTACGTGGCGCGGACCATGGAGCCGGAGGCCTGGGTGATCCGCCCGGTGCTCATCCCCAAGGCGGGCCAGCAGGCGGTGGCGGTGAGCCGGCGGTTCTGCCCGACCCGGGGAAAGGCCGTCAACGGCCAGCAGGCGGTGGGCGTCCTCGCGGTGTCCGAGACGGCCAGCACCCCGGTGAGCTGGCGCCTGCAAGTGCCCAAGGACTGGGTCGAGGACGCGCACCGGCGCGCGCGGGCGGGGATGCCCGACGACATCAGCGCCGAGTCGCTCGGCGAGTGCACGGCCCGCGCCCTGCTGCACGTCCTGGCCCGCACCGGGGGCCCCGACCGGCCGGTGGTGCTCGACGGGCGCGACATGGAACACGTACAGATCCTCCAGCCGCTGCACGTCGCGGAAGTGCCCCTGCTCGTACGGATCCCGGCGGCCATGCCGTTGCAGATCAACGACCCGGCGCTGGCCGGGCACCGCACGCACGGGCCGCTCACCGCGCGCCGGATCGTGGAGGTGGCCAGGTTCCGCCGCCGGCCGGTCGACGGCCCCGATCCCGCGGTCGAGAAGGGCCACTTGATCACCACCGTCGGCGTCCAGTGGCCCGCACACCCCCACCCGGGTGCGGAGGCGCCACTGCGGCTGATCGCGGTCAGCCCGGTGGGGGAGAACGTGTGCGAGGAACTGTGGCTGACGACATTGACGACGGTGTCGGCCGCGACCGTACTGAAACTTTCCAGGCTCGTACGCCGGGTGGACCGGGATCTGGAATCGGTTTCCCAGCACGTCGGAATCTGGGATTTCAGCGGCCGGTCCTTTCCGGGCTGGCACCGGCACGTCACGCTCGCCTCCATTGCGAATCTCGTGCGTTTGCTGGCCAGGACCGATTACCGGTCCGACCTTGCGTAACTCAATACAACCTTGTGCAACTCCCCTACCCGGGGAAATTCTCATTCGACAGGGGTCGCATATGCCTGGCCAGCGGAACACCACCGACATGCTCATCGTCGGCGGCGGAGTGACGGCGCTTTCGATCGCCTATCACTGCGCACGGGCGGACATCGATGTCATCCTGCTCGGACCGGACGCGGCCGAGGCCGCCGCAGGACCGGCCACCCGCCCGGTACGCACGTACCAGCCGGGGAAGGTCCACAACTCCGAGCTGACGGTGCGCAGCCTCGCGGACTACCGTGCGTTCGCCCCGGCCGGCGGCGCCGACCTGGTGCTCTCGGACGTCGGGTGGCTGGTGGTGCCGACCGGCCGGCAGGAAGCCGCCGAGCTGGAGCGGGAGTTGGCGGCCCAGCGCGCCGCAGGCGTGGAACTGGAACAGCTGACCCCGGACCGGGCCCGCGCGTACAACCCCTGGCTGGACCCGGCCGGCGCCGAGTCCGCGATCTGGTGCCCGCAGTCCTATCTCCTCGACGTGGACAAGGTGACGCGGGGCTATGCCGCAGGCGCGCGGGAACACGGCGCCCGGCTGCTGGCCGGTCATACGGTGACCGGGCTGGACGCGAAGAGCGGCCGCGTCACCACCACCCTCGGCGAGTTCGCGGCGGAGACCGTCGTCCTCGCGGCCGAGGCCGGCAGCGGCGAACTCGCGGCCTCGGCCGGGCTCGAACTCCCGCTGTGGGCGCAGTCCGCCGAGCTGTACCGCACCGACCCGGTCCTCACTGAAGGGGAACTCGACGCGCCCTTCACCGTGCACCCGGCGTCCGGGCTGAAGACGCTGGGCGCCGGCCGGTCCTTCGTGGTCGGCCTGGAGCGCATCTCCCGGCGGCAGGACCTGCGGGACGTGTGGTTCCAGGAGGCCGCCGATGAGCTGGCCAGGCGGTATCCGAAGCTCAAGGACACCGGGCTGCACACCATGTGGACCGGGACGGTGGACGTCACCCCGGCCAGGACGGCGTGCATCGGCAGAGCGGGCGGCGCGCACGAGCGGATCTTCGTCGCGGCCGGGTACACCGGCCAGGATCTCGGCCAGGCGCCCGCCACCGGCCGGATCATCCGGGATCTGTACCTCGGCCGCTCCCCCGGTGCCGACCTCACACCGTTCGCGCTCACGCCGTCCGCGCCGGCTCCGAGCGGGGCGGCGGGCGGGGCGGCGAGCGGGGCGGCGTAAAAATCCGGTCCCGCCTGTGTCAGGTCGGGCCCCGAAATACCGACAAAGGCGCAGCGGGGCCCGGGCAGACTGACAAACACCGAATTTATCGCCGGGATATCGACGTGACAAAGTCAGCAGCTCTTCGGGGTCCGGGACGGTTTTCCCTACCGAGCTGTTCCGGCCGCTGCTAACGTCCCATCGTCACTATCCGACCGATCCTCCAAATCTATTGAACGCATGCACTTAATTGGAGGAACGAGGAGAACGGGGTAGGAATAATGCGCCAAATTGAGATCGCCTGGCAGTCGATCGGCGCCAGGGTGCGCATCACTCTCGACGAAGGCCGCAACTCCCAGATCGTCGAGCCGCTCTGGGCGTCGCTTCCGTACCGGACGCTGCAGGGGCACGCACTCGTGGCCGGTGACTGCATCTATCACGTTCCGCCGGCGCACGACCTCCTGCACGCCGTGCCGGACTACAAGGTCGACCGCAAGATCCAGCCCGACGGCACCGTGTTCTGTTCCGCGGTGCAGCACCTCACCATCAAGTACGGCGACCTGACGGAACCCATGCCCACCGCGCCGATCGGTTCCGTCGTCCCGGAGGACGTCGACGCGCTGCCGAAGATCGGCCAGATGGTCTGGGACGCCGTGCACGGCAACGGCGCCCCGATCCTCGCGCAGGTGCGGCGGGTGGGCGGCGAGGCCGGCCACGGCGTACAGCGCATGCCGGCGGAGTCCGCCCGGGCGCGCGATCTGATCGAGCGGATCGCCGCGGAGACCGAGCGGGTGATGATCGAGCCGCCCGACGAACTGATCGCCGCGCACGAGGGCCGCTTCGACAGCGGGGCCGGGACCAAGGGCTCGGTACTGACCTCGCTCGTCTGCATCAACGGGGAGACCAGGCCGCTGGCTTATGTGTCCCACACCGGACTGGTGCGGGCCGCCCGGCTGACCGATGCACCGCTCTCCGCACTGGTCGAGATGGCCAGGATCCTGCTCGTCAAGCCCACCGAATTCCTCGGCTACTGCGGGCTGAACACGCTGTGGGACCTCACCCAGGAGGTGGTCGCCGTCATCGAGGAGGCCGTCTCCAAGGAGGACTTCATCGCGCTGCTCTCCCACATGGCCACCTACACCAACGCCCTCGGTGCCTGGAACCTGCAGCTGTTCCCGTGGGAACTGGGGGGCGACACCTGGACGTTCCGTCCGACCATCACGAGGAGTGCGCATGCCTGACCGGAAGAACTCCACCGAACTGCTGATCATAGGCGGCGGCGTGATCGGCGTGTCCATCGCCTACCACTGCGCCAAGGCCGGCATCGACGTGCTCCTGCTGGAGAAGGACCAGTTCGGCACGGCCACCACGTCGCAGACCGCGCGGGCGTTCCGCACCTACTTCCCCAAGAAGCCGCACGACACCGAACTGGCCGTCCGCAGCCTGCCCGACTTCAACTCGTTCGCTGCGACGATGAACACCGACCTCGGGATGAAGAAGCTCGGGCTGCTCACAATCCTGACCAGCCCCGAGCAGACGGCCGAGATCGAGGCGCTGCTGCCGGCCCACCGCGAGGTGGGCGCCGACGTCCAGCTGCTCACCCCCGCCCAGGCCGTCGAGTACAACCCCTGGCTGGACGCGAGCACCATCGAGGCGGCGGTCTGGTCCCCGGAGTGCTACCGCATCAAGCCGGAAGCGATGGTCAAGGGGTACGCGGACGCGGCGACGAAGCTCGGCGCCCGGCTGCTTTCCGGTACCGAGGTGACCGGCATCAATGCCCGCACCGGTGAAGTGACCACCACAGCAGGGGAGTTCACGGCGGACGCGATCGTCATCGCGGCCGGGCCGTGGGGCGGCGACGTCGCCAAGCTCGCCGGCATGGAGCTGCCGGTCTGGGGCCAGTTCGCCGAGCTGCTCTACACCGACCCGATCTCCGACGAGGAGGTCGACACCCCCTTCACCTTCCACCCCGTCTCCGGCCTGAAGACGATGGGCCGGGGCAAGGGCTTCCTGGTCGGCCTGGAGCGCATCTCCAAGCAGAAGGGGCTGCGGGACCTGTGGTTCGAGGCGGCCGTCGATGAGCTGCCGAAGTGGTACCCCAAGGCGGCGGGCGCCAAGCTGCACAGCGCCTGGACCGGGACGCTGGACGTCACCCCGACGAAGTCGGCGCTGATGGGCCGGGGCGAGGGCGAGCACGAGCGGCTCCTCTTCGCGGCGGGCTTCACCGGTCACGGTCTGGCCCACGCGCCGACCGCCGGCCGGATCGTCCGCGACCTGCACCGCGGCGTCAAGCCGGAGGTCGACCTGACCCCCTTCTCCCTCGCCACCAACCTGGCGCAGATGCCGGCCTGAGCACGTTCCCCGTGGCGGGCGGCCCACGCTGCCCGCCACTCCCCCAGCCGCGGGACGGTGCCGGCGGGGGCGGTCATCGGCACCGCCCCCCGCCGGTGTACCGGT
This sequence comes from Streptomyces sp. NBC_00466, assembly GCF_041433995.1. Taxonomy (NCBI): domain Bacteria; kingdom Bacillati; phylum Actinomycetota; class Actinomycetes; order Kitasatosporales; family Streptomycetaceae; genus Streptomyces; species Streptomyces sp. NBC_00466. The sequence continues at coordinate 1,903,769 of NZ_CP107896.1, forward strand.
ATCCGCGGTGAGATCTGAGAGGTGTGAATTGTCGTCGGCATACGCACTCCCTGCGGAATGGCAAGGCCAGGCGCTGACCCCGTTGAATCCGGACACCGCGTTCAACGGATACATCTGCGCGCACGTGGTGCACGGGCTGGAACAGCTCGGAGTCTTCCAGCAGTTGGCAGCAGAGCAGACGCTCGACATTTCCGCGTTCTGCGAGAAGAACGCACTGGACAGCGCCGTCTTCCGGGCGCTCGTCCAGGCCGCGGGATCGTTCGGGTACCTCGATGTCCACGGTGACCGGGTCCAGGCGACCACCGTCAGCGAGGACATCGCCCGGGCCCTGGGCTTCTTCACCTGGGGCGTCGGCGGTTACCACGACGTCTTCGCCAACGCGGCGCCGCTCGCCCGCGGCGACCGCCGGTTCGGCGTCGATCTGCAGCGCGACGAGGGCATGGTCGCGCTCGGCTCCGCCCAGGCGGACACCGCGCTGATGCGCCACATCCTCGACGAGGAGATCGCAGGCATCGACTTCCGCACCATGGTCGACCTGGGCGCGGGCGTCAGCGAGCGGGTCTCCCGGCTGGTCAAGAACCGGCCCGGCAGCCGCGGTATCGGCATCGACATCAGCCGGCCCGCCACCGAGCTGGCACACGGGACAGTCGCCAAGTACGGCCTGGACGGCACCGTGCAGCCGGTCTGCGCGGACGTACTCGACATCCTCTTCAAGGAGCACGAGGTCGAGGGCAGCGGCGCCGCCGACATCGTGATGAGCTTCATGTTCCTGCACGACCTGCTGGCCGATCCGAAGCGCCGCGAAGAGGTCATCCCCCGGCTGCGCAAGTCCTTCCCGCAGGCGCACACCTTCCTGCTGGCCGACACCACGATCCGGCCGCGCAGCGAGGGCGAGGACTCCCGGCTGCCGGTCTTCTCCAGCGGTTTCGAACTCGCCCACGCGCTGATGGGCGTGCCCATCTACACCCGTGAGGAGTACGAGCAGCTCTTCCAGCGGGGCGGGATGCGGCTGCGCCGCACGGTGCCGTTCGGCGCTCCGCACACCTACCTGTTCGTCCTGGAGGCGTCGTGACGGTGCAGGAGCCGGCGACCGTGGCGGAAGCGGAGATCATCACCGCGCTGCCCATCCCGCTCGCGGTCGCCGGGCACCACCAGCCCGCGCCCTTCTACGTCACCGCGGACATGTTCGGCGGGCTGCCGGTGCAGCTCGCCGGCGGCGAGCTCAGCAAGCTCGTGGGCAAGCCCGTCGCCGCTCCGCACACCCATGACGTGGACGAGCTCTACTTCCTGGTCTCGCCCGAGCCGGGCCAGGCCCGTATCGAGGTCCAGCTCGACGGTGTGCGCCACACGCTGGTCTCACCGGCGGTGATGCGGATACCGGCCGGCAGCGAGCACTGCTTCCTCACCCAGGAGGCTGTGGTGGGGAGTTACTGCTTCGGGATCCTGGTGGGAGATCACCTGTGAGTTGCCCAGACCGGCCGCCGCGCCGCCAGGACGGGAGTGTCCGTCCATGAGTGCTCCGGTCCGACAAGCGGCCCAGACCTACAACACCAGTGTGCCGTCGGCGGATTCGATGGTGCGGTTGCACCTCAGTGAGAGTCCGTTCGGCGCGAGCCCGGCCGCGGTCGTGGCGGTGACCGGGGAACTCGACCGGATCAACCGCTACCCGTCGCCGGAGCGCGAGGGGCTCGTCCAGCGCCTCAGCCGGTACTGGGAGCTGCCCGAGGAGCAGATCGCGGTGGCCAACGGCAGCGACGAGCTGGTGCTGGCGACCGCGCTCACCCTCGGCGACCTGGAGCGCCCCGGTCTCGTCACCGCCGGTACCTTCCCCGGCTATCTGGCGGCGCTGGAGCGCATCGGCCGGGGCGCCGTCCAGGTACCGCTCGACGGCCCCCGTACCGACGCCGCCGCGTTCGCGGAGCGGCTCCCCGAATGCGGCATCGGCTATGTGTGCAACCCGCACAACCCGTGCGGCACCGCGCTGCCGGGGCCTGCGCTCGACACGCTGGTCGCCGCGGCGCGCGGCAGCGGCACCCCGCTGGTTTTCGACGAGGCGTACCACGAGTTCGGGCCCACGGACCAGCCGCAGGCCAGGAGCCGGCTACGGGACGGCACCCCGGTACTCGCACTGCGTACCTTCTCCAAGGCCTACGGTCTCGCGGCCCTGCGGATCGGCTATGCGCTCGGTCCCGCCGAGCTGATCGCCGAGGTGCGCCGGACGCTGACCGTACTGCCGTTCAGCGTGAACCGTGCCGCGCAGGCCGCGGCGGTGGCGGCCCTCGCGGACCAGGAGTTCCTGGGCCGTGTCCGGCAGGAGAGCGAGGAGCGGCGCCGCTGGTTCTGCGCCGAGCTCGACCGCCGCGGGTACCGGTACCTGCCCTCGGTCACCAACTTCGTGGCTGTCGCTGTCGCCGCCTCCGGCAAGGCCCAGGACATCCTTGCCAGGGACCACGGCATCCTCGTGCGCGACACCGGCATGTTCGGCTTCCCCGGTCATCTACGGGTCTCACTCGGCACCGAGGAGGAGCTGCGGACGTTCCTCGACGCGCTCGACCAGATCACCGCGGGCGCGCGGTAGTGCTGCCGCAGCACTAGCCGCGCCCCGCATCCGATGCATCTTTGGAGGTCAACCGTGGTCAAGCCGATTCCGGACGGCTACGCCGAACTGACTGTGTACCTGTCCGTGGCCGACGCGGACGAGGCGATCGCCTTCTACACCCGGGCTTTCGGGGCGAAGGAGCTGCAGCGGTACACCGCGCCCAACGGGAAGGTGCCGCACGCGCAGATCCAGATCGGCGGCACCGTCGTGATGCTGTCCGACGAGTCCCCCGAGGCCGGTCTGCCCGGCCCCAGGGTCCTCGGCGGCACGCCGGTCACCCTGTACCTGTTCGTGGCGGACGTGGACGCCGCCTTCGCCCAGGCCGTGCAGGCCGGCGCGGAGGAGAAGCGCCCGATCGAGAACCACTTCTTCGGCGAGCGGACCGGGCAGGTCCTCGACCCGTTCGGCCACCGCTGGACGCTCGCCACCCGTATCGAGGACGTGAGCCCGGAGGAGTTCGAGCGCCGCGCGAACGCGTACGTCCAGGGCAAGAGCTGATACCCCGCCCATCCGGTACCGCACTCCTCTGACACCCCCTCGGACTCCGGGCCTGCCACGCACCTGCGGCAGGCCCGGAGTTGTCTGCGCACCCGGTGGTCCGGAGCCGTATGCGCGCCGGGCAGGCCCGGCGCCCCACGAAAACAGCCTGCGTGTCCTGTCCGTCCGACAGGGCACGCAGGCTGGTTCCCGTTACGTCTCACATCACGCCCGCAGCCGCCGGCGCACCGGCACCCGGCGCTCCGGCGGCCGTGCGGTTCAGGTGGTGGCGAGCAGCAGTTCCTCGATGGTCGAGGGCCGGAGGCCGTCGGCCCGGCCGGCGAAGTAGCGCTCGGCGAGATCGCCCGCGGAGACATGCTCGGCGTCCCGGAACCCGGCTTCCTTGGCCATCGCCAGGATGTCCTCCGGACCGAAGAAGCTGCGGAACGGCGTCCCGTCGGCGCGCGCGGCGCGCTCCACCCCTTCCCGTGCGCCCCGCTCCTCCGGGTCGACCATGTCGGCCGGCTGCATGAACGTCATGGCCACGGCGGAGCCCTCGGCGAGGGCCGCGGCCTTGCGGAGTGTGGCGGCGACCGCGTCCCTGCTGAGGTACATGGTGACGCCGGAGCAGGCCAGCACCGCCGGCCGGCCGGGGTCGAAGCCGTCCTCGGTCAGGCGCTGCCACCAGTCGTCGTCCGCCTCGAAGTCGACGGGGACCATGCTCAGCCCCTCGGGGATCCCGTAGCCCAGCTCGTTCAGCCGCGCCCGCTTCCAGGCCTGCGTCTCCGGCTGGTCCACCTCGAAGACCCGTACTCCCTCCGAGCCCGACGGCCGCCGCTGCGCGAAGGTGTCGAGTCCGGCGCCGAGGATGACGTACTGGTCGGTGCCCCGGCCGGCCTGCTCGACTACCAGGTCCTCGGTGAACCGGGCCCGGGCCACGATGGACGCCCGTGCCCGGGCGCTGCGTACCGGATCCATGTCCGGCCGGGACCGCCAGTCGTCGCCCGGGGCCACCAGCTGTGCACCGAGTTCGTCGTCGAACACATGCGGCCCGGGGTCGGCCTGGACGTGCAGAGCCCGCCACAACGCGGTCCGAATCGCGGTCTTGTCCGCCGTCGCCGTCACAGATGGTTCCTTTCCGTTGGGCCTCAGGGGCCTCATGGTCGCGGGCTCCCGGCTCCGGCCGGCAGCCCGTCCTTCATCACGCCGGCGTGGGGCCGGTGCCGCCGGACGCGGCGGCCACCTCGGACGGCAGGTACTCCGACTCCAGCACCAGGTCCTTGACCCACGACTGGTATTCGACGTGGGTGTGGCGCTCGCGGGTGCGCCACTCCGTGCCCTCCCGCTCGCGCAGATACGCGCGGTAGCGCGGGGCGCCCGGCACCTTCATGTTGTCGGCCAGCACCATCGAGCCCGGGTGCAGCCACCGCTGGTCGAGGATGCGCTGCAGGTCCGGCAGGTAGGCCGGGGCGATGTGGTCGACGAAGACGAAGTCCAGCCGGCCCGGGCCGAAGCCGTGCTCGGCGGTGAGGCGCTCGATGGTGCGGCCCTCGTCCCCGAGCGTGCCGTGCAGCACGCTGACCCGGTCGCCCAACCCGGCGTGTTTCCAGATGCGTTGGGCAACCGAGGCGTTCGCGGCGCTGAACTCGATCGAGCAGAGCCGGGCATCCGGCGGCATCACCCGGGCCATCCGCAGCGCGCTGTACCCGCAGTACGTACCGAGCTCCAGCAGCAGCCGGGGCTTGACCCGCCGCACCGCGGCGTCGAGCAGCAGCCCCTTCTCGTCCCCGACGTTGATCAGCGAGGCCTGCTTGTAGGCGTACTCGTCGATCAGCCGGATCGCGTCGTCGACGTCCCCGGGGACCGCGTGCGAGAGCACGTAGTCGGCGAGCGCCTCCTCCCGGCCGTCACCGACCTGGCCCGTCCGGGTCAGGTTCCCCATCCGCAGCAGCATGCGCAGCCGTTTCGCCATCACCGATCTCCGATCCGGGTCCGCTCATAGAGGTAAATGCCGTTCAGCGGCGGTGCGGGACGTCGCCGCCCGCCGTGCCGGCGGCCCGGCGTCACCGCGCGAGGTCCGCAGGAGTCCGCACCGCTCCGGTGGACGGCTTCCGGCGTCAAGGCAGCATCATCTGCAGGCTTCTGACGCTCCGTGAGGTACGCGCCGAGGGATCTCCGCCGGTCGACGGCTCCGGGAACGCGGTGCGGTTCGGCGGTCGGAATTGTTCCAGGTGCATCCGCTCGGGCGGAACCCCCAGCGCGGCCAGGGCGTCGACCGCACCGGCCACGAACGGCTCCGGGCCGCACACGAACGCGTCGCGGTCGCGGCACGGTGCGGCCGGGACCCGCAGCCCGGCCGCGTCCGGCAGCCCCTGCCGGGACTCCAGCCAGTGCCGGACGGTGAACCGGTCCGGGTGGGCGGCGGCCAGGCCGGCCAGCTGCTCCCCGAAGATCACCGAACGCTCGTCGCGGTTGGCGTAGATCAGGGTGAGCCGGCCCGAACCGGCGGCCAGCGCCGACTTGATGATCGACATCACCGGGGTGATGCCGCTCCCGGCGGCCAGGAAGAGGAAGTCGCCGTCGAGCGACGCGGGGGTGAACCGGCCCGCCGGCGGCTGGACCTGCACCACGCTGCCGACCCGCACGCTGCCCAGCAGCCAGTCGGAGCCGCGGCCGGCCGGCGTCCGCTTCACCGTCACCATCAAGGGATCCGCGGTGTGCGGGGAACTCGACAGCGAATAGCAGCGGGGAACGGATCCGTGCTCGGCATCGGGGATGTGCACGGTGAGGAACTGCCCCGGCCGGTACTGGAATTCCTCCGCGAGGTCGTCGGGGACGTCGAACACCAACGAGCGGGTGTCCTCCGTCTCGACGATCACGTCGGCCACCCGTAACGCGTGGGAACGCTGGTTCATCGCCGTGCTCCTTCGTGAAGTGCGACGAGAAAGTGCTGGCAACGCTACCGTGCAGGCCGCCGGCCGCGTACGCGTGTCCGACCGGGGATTCCGCCCAGTCGGACACCCGGATCTCCGCTCCGCGTTCCCGTTCCGTCCGTCAGAGCCGGGTACCGGGCTGGGCCCCGACTCGCACGGATGGGCGGCGTACGCCGGGAAGCCGGGATTCCGCCGGCCCGGCCGGACCGGACTGCCGGACCAGCCGGGGCATGTCGTACCGGCCGCTCTCCGGCCCGGGGTAGCGCGCTCCGGACGACAGCGGCCGGCTGAGGTGTTCCAGTACCCACTCGGAGGCGCAGGAATCGAAGACCAGCCCGCCCGCGCGCACCATCTCCACGCCCAGCACCAGGTCCTGCCAGCGGGCGCCGTTGAGCAGATAGCCGCGGGCCCCGGCGCGCATCGCGGAGAGCAGAGCCTCCCGTTCGTCGAGCGGACTGATGATGAGTACGGCTGTCTCCGGGCAGCAGCCGGTGATCGGGGTGATCACCTCGGCGATGCTCTGGCCCGGCTGGACGATGTCCATCACTACGACCTGGGGGCGCAGGGTGTGCGCCATGGCCACCGCGTCCGAACCTGTTCCGGACTCACCGACGACGTGGAAGGACTCCACCTCGTCGAGCAGCATGCGCAACCCGGATCGGTAGATCGGGTGGTCACCTGCGAGCAGCACGGTGGTGCGTTTGACGTCAGGTGGATTACGCGTGACGCCAGGTGAATTCAACATCGCTGTCCTGATCACCATTCTCCCGCGAACTTGTCGGTCGACAGTTGCCTTGCTGCCCGCCGCCGGGGAACGCGCGAGGCCCGGCACTCGGGACCGGGAGGCGGTCCCCGGCGGCGCAACAGGTTCCGCTACACCCGGCTCTTGTTGCGGCCCGTGCCGCGGAGGGCCGAGAGGATCGCCGCGAGGATCATGATCCCCATCATGGTGTAGAAGGCCGCCTTCAGTCCCTCGGCGAAGGCCACCGCCAGCCGGCCGTCCAGCTTGCTGGTGCCGACGAAGATGGCGAACGCCATGTTCCGGGGGATGGAGTGCGAGGCGACGAGCATGGCCGTGGTGAAGGAGAAGACCATGCCGATGCTGGAGAAGGTGCGCAGCACACCGGAGGCGATGCCCAGCCGGTCGGGCGGCGCCGCCCGCATCACGGCGGTGCTGTTGGCCGGGAAGAAGAAGCTGCCCCCGATCATGATCACGAGGTTGCCGATGGCGGCCAGCCACAGGCTGCTCGTCGCGGTCATCTGGGCGAAGATCCCCATCGCGACGACCGAGATACCGAGCCCGATGGTCGCCGGGATGACCGACCCGAGCTTGTCGGTGAGCCGCCCGGAGTAGGGCCCCACCACCGCGCCGACCACATAGCCCGGGACCAGCAGCAGCGAGGCGTCGATCGGATCCATCCCGCGCGTGCCCTGGAGGTACATGATGACCAGGAAGAGCACGGCGAAGCTGCCGACGCCCTGGAGCAGCGAGGCCAGCAGCGATGGCGCCATCGTCGGGATGCGGAACAGCGACAGGTCGAGCGTCGGCTCCTTCTGCTTCAGCTCGACGAAGACGAAGGCGATCAGGAGCACGATGCCGCCGACCAGATACCCGATCAGGGTCCCGTCGAGCGGGCCGGATGCCAGGCCGGTCATCGCCCAGAGCACCCCGAAGAGGCCCAGGCCCAGCGTGATCATGCCGGCGAAGTCGAACTTCCTGCGCTGCCGCTCGCCGTGGTCGCGCAGCACCCGCTGCGCCAGCACCAGCGCGAGGACACCGATCGGCACGTTGATCCAGAAGATCCACTGCCACGACACATAGGTCACCACGACGCCGCCGAGCAGCACACCGAGGACCGAGCCGAACGAGAACCCGAAGGCGTTGAAGCCGTAGGCGCGGCCTCGTTCCTGCGGCGGATAGAGCTCCGAGATGATCGCGCCGCTGTTGGCCGCGATCAGTGCGGCGCCGACGCCCTGGAGGAGCCGGAAGCCGATGAGACTCGGCGCGTTCCAGGCCAGCGCGCAGAGCACCGAGCCGATGGTGAACACCAGGAAGCCGGCTTTGTACATGCGCACCCGGCCGAACATGTCACCGAACCGGCCCAGCTGTGTGGAGAGCACGGTGACCACGAGCAGATAGCCCACGACCACCCAGGTGACGGCCGCCAGCGTGATGTTCAGGTCCTCTTCGATCGCCGGCAGCGCGAGCACCACGATCGTGCCGTCGACCGCGGAGATGAGCACGCCGATCATCACGACGAACATGCCGAGACCGCGCCGCGGCGGTGGGGACGGCGCTGAGGCGTCCGCCGCCCTGGTCGAGATCTTTTCGCTGACCATCGATAACCCCGCATCTCGTTCGGTGACTACATACGTGACTACGTGACTACTGCGTGACTCTGAACCACTACTACTCTAGATTGCTAGCATCCTCGCACAAGAGGCGCCACGCAACAGAAGGTCGGCAGTCGGCCATTTCTAGCGGGCCACTTGCCGCCGTTCCAGCCGTTTCAGCAATTCGCCACCCCGTTCGAAAACTTTCCGCCACGCATAAGTGCGACCAAGGGGGCACCGTGCCGGTACACCAGGTTCGCGGCGCGTTTTCCGGAGCCGTTACCGTTTCAACCTTTTTCACGGGCCGGAAAAAGAGAACGCCCCCGACCTCAAAAGGAATCGGGGGCGTTCGACGAGACGGGAGCACTCCGCACGTCGGGGGATACCACCAGGAGTCGGCGGCCGGCGGGCGCTCCCGCCTCGCGGCGGACCGCTCAGCTCTTGAGCGGCGCCTCGATGGTCCACTCGCGCCCGTCCGGGTCGCGCACGACCATCCGCTGCGTGCCGTAGTGGGTCTCCTCGAACGGGGAGACCACCTCGACGATCGGGTCGGGCTTGAAGGTCTCCGCGTCCTCGACGCGGAGGATGAGCTGCGTCTGCGGCTTGCGGTCCTCGGGGATCTCACCGACGACGAAGTACGGCCCGTCGTCGTTCTTGAGCATCCCGGAGCCGTGCTCGGTCGCGAACTCGACCTTGTAGCCCAACGACTCCAGGAACTTGGCCGTCTTGCCCCAGCTGTGGGTCTCAACGTAGACGCCTTCGACACCCCGGGTCGTCATATCAGAACTCCTCTCGCGAAACGGTTCCGTCTTGATTCTGCCCCTGGCGCGCGAGATGAGCACGCAGCGCCTCGGCAACCAGCGCCGACAATGACAGTTCGCGGTCGATGGCGTGATGCTTCACCTGCCGGATGAGCTCCACCGGCAGGTAGACGTTGAACTGCCTAACCTCCTCAGCAGTCATGCTAGCAATCTAGCAGCCAGGGTGCAGGTTGCCAACCATCGCGTACGGGGATACGGGGTCGCGGTCAGAGCTCCGACGGCCGGGGGCGCCTCACTCGCCGGCACCGCACATCCGCACATCCCCACATCGCACATCCGCACATCCGCGCAGAGCCCTGTTGAAATCGCCGCAAAGGCAGGGAAGACTCCGGGGCTGGCTGCCGTCGGCCGCGGAGCCGCGCTTCTCCTGCCGCCGCGGAGTCCGCGTGGTCCAATGTCCCGTCGGCACAGGCCCATTGGCACCCGCGGGGCACCCGCACCCCGGGCTGCCGCGAGCTCCGCCGTGCCGGCCTCGACTCCTTCCCACGTCACTCGACCCGGGCCGCCCCGCGTACCGGTGCGGCGCCGCCGTCGTGCATCGGTGCGCGCGACAGGCGTACGGAGCATCCCCCCAACAACCGTCGTTGACAGGCGCATTCGAGAGCACTCAGCTGAACCGACTTCCGGCCCACAGGCCAAAAGGAGGCTTCCATGGGAGGCGGCAGGACTGGTCAGGCCGAGCACGTGGAAAGCGGCGGCGCAGGGCTTCCGGAGCAGCGCGGCACGACGGACTTCGACGCACTGGTGGGCCGTTGCCGCGCACGCGACGCCGCCGCGTGGGAGCGCCTCGTCCGCCTCTGCAGCCCGGTGGTGTGGACCGTGGCGCGCTCGCACGGGCTCAGCCACGCGGACTCCGAGGACGTCTGCCAGTTCACCTGGCAGCGCCTGGTCGAGCACATCGGCAGCCTCAAGCAGCCCGGCCGGGTGGCCTCCTGGCTGGTGACCGTGGCCAAGCGCGAGGCCATCCAGCACTCCCGGCAGAGCCGCCGCACCCTGAGCGTGTCGGACCCGGCCGAACTGACCGTGGCCGCCGCGCTGACCTCCGCCTCCCCGGAGGAGCAGGCCCTCGCCCGGGTGGACAGTGCCCGGCTGCGGGCCGCCGTCCGGAGCCTGCCGGACGAACACAAGGTGCTGCTGGGGCTGCTCTTCGCGGAGCCCCCGCTCAGTTACGACGCCATCGCCGCGGCGTCCGGGATGGCCCGCGGCTCCATCGGACCGACGCGCAGCCGCATTCTGGCGAGCATCCGCGCCACGTTGAAAGCGCAGGCGGATCCCGATTAGGACCTTTCAACCCGGGCGAACCACCGGACCGCCGGACAGCCGGTCCTGTCCGGGCCGGTCCAAGAAAAAAATCCGCCCCTCATGTATCCAGCGGCACTCCCGCCCCTCTGTTCAAGCAAGAACGCGGCGCCACCACGAGCGGGCTGCTGCGGGGAGCGACGCGGGAAGGGAGTCAGACACATGGCCGACGCCACCATCTGGAGCTTGCTCGAACCGAGCGCGCTGCTGAACCCTCACCCCATCTACCGCGAATGGTACGGACGTTCGCCGGTGCTGTGGAGCCCGGACATCGAAGCCTGGCTCATCACCGGCTACGACGAGGCGTTCACCGCGCTGCGCGACGTCGACCGGTTCTGCCAGGACTGGCGCCGGGTGGGGGTGGACACCCCGCCCTCCCTGCTCAGCCTCCAGACCCTCGACCCGCCCGAGCACACCCGTATCAGGCACCTGATGCTGGAGGGGTTCAGGACCGCGGGCCTCGACGGAGTCGAACAGCGCACCCGCGCCAGGCTCGACGAGCTCCTCGCCGAGGCCGAGGGCGCCGCCGGCTTCGACTTCGTCACCAAGATCGCCGAACCGCTCACCCTGTACGCCGTCACCGGGCTGCTCGGCGTCCCGGACGTCGACCCGTCCTGGTTCGTCCCCCGCTCGCACACCATCGTCGACAGCATGGACTCCAGCCTGCGGCCCGAGTGCTACGAGCCCGGGGTGGCCGCACGTGCCGAACTCTCCGCGCTGGTCGGCACCTGGATCGACGCGCCGCTGCCCGAGGGGTTCACCGCCCACGTGGTGCGCCGCGCCAAGGAGGTCGGCGTCGAACGGAACGTGCTGCACAACTCGCTGCGCGTCGTACTCCAGGCCGGCTTCCAGACCGCGAGCCGCTTCCTCACCACCGGACTGCACGCGCTGCTGCGCCTGCCGCTGGAACAGCGCGGACCGGTCGACACCGACCTCGCCGTCAACGAACTCGTCCGGTACGCCGGCCCCGTGCACGTCGAGAGCCGCGCCTGCGTCGAGGACACCGTGCTCGGCGGCCAGGAGATCCGCAAGGGCCAGATCGTTTCCATGTTCCTCGGTGCCGCCAACCGTGACCCGAGGACGTTCGACGACCCGGACGCGGTGCACTGGGACCGCGCCCCCAACCGCCACCTCTCCTTCGGCCGCGGACCGCACGCCTGCCTCGGCGCCCAGGTGGCCACCGTGATCGCCCGGACCGTGTTCGGCACCATCGGACACCGCTACCCCGGCGCGCGCCTCCTCGCCGAGCCGCGCCCCCGGCCCAACGTCACCGAGCACGGGATGTTCGAGCTCCACGTCGTGCTCTGATTCCCGGCCGCCACCCCGAGTCTCGTCACGGGCCCTCTTCCTCCGAGCAGGTCCCGCGGCGATGTCCCTGCCGCCCGCACAGAGAGGAGACCATCATGCGTCACGCCCACTGAACCCACTGGTGAGGGGACGGCCCCGATGCCGGCCCCGTACGGATCGCGACCGGGCACCCCCCGGCGCACCGGACACCAGCACCGAGCAACACCCCCGAGCACAACCGGGGAACACCTCGTGGGGCCCGGCTGACGGGGCCCCACGAGGTACCCCATGGACCCATCACAAGGGGCAGACACGTGGCCCGGACGCTACCGCCCACCCGAAGCGCCACCGGAATGAGCGCGGTGCTGCGCGTCCCCGGCATGCCCGTCGTGCTCACCGCCCACGCGGTGTCCATGGCCGGCACCCTGGCCGCCGAAGTCGCCCTGTCCATCCTGATCTTCCAGCGCACCGGCTCCGCGTTCCTCTCCGCGCTGGTGCTGGTCTGCTCCTTCCTGCCCTACGCGGTCGCCGGCACCCTGCTGTCCTCCCTGGCCGACCGGTTCCCGCCCCGCCGCCTGCTGGTCTGCTGCGATCTGCTGAGCGCCGCCTGTATCGCCGCCATGCTCGTCCCGGGTCTGCCGGTCCTCGCACTGCTCGGGCTCCTCCTCGTCACCGGGTTCGTCGCCCCGCTCTTCCAGGGAGCCCGCGCGGCCAGCCTCTCCCAGCTGCTCGACGCCGACCTCTTCCCGGTCGGCCGTTCGCTGCTGCGCACCATCAGCCAGACCGCTGTGGTCTCCGGCTTCGCCCTCGGCAGCGTCCTGGTCGCCGCTGTCGGCCCGCTGTGGCTGCTGGCAGGCGACGCGGCCAGCTTCCTGCTGTCCGCCGCGCTCATCGGCTGGGGCACCCGGGCCACCCCGGCCGCCGACCCCGACGGCGAACGCACCCTGCGTACCGTCGTCCGCGCCTCCGCCGACGGGCTGCGCCATCTGTACGGCCACCCGCCACTGCGCCGCCTCATCCTGCTGACCTGGGCCGTCCCCGGCTTCTCCGCGGTGGGCGACGGGCTCGCCGTCGCCTACACCGCCCAGGCACACGCGGCGGTCACCACGGCCGGCGTCCTCTTCACCGGCTACGCGGCCGGCACGGTACTCGGCGAACTGCTCGTGGCCCGGCGACGCCCGGAGACCCGCGGCCGGCTGGTCCTCCCCCTGGTACTGCTCTCCCAACTCCCCCTGATCGTCTTCGCGTTCGACCCGCCCCTCCCCCTGGCCGGGGCTCTTCTGCTGCTCTCCGGCGCCGGGTTCGCCTGCAACCAGGGCATCGACCCACTGATCCTCAGGGAAAGCGAACCGGCCCTGCGCGGGCGGCTGTTCACCGTACAGACGAGTGGGCTGATGACGGTGCAGGGCGTGGTCATCGCGGTGTCGGGGGCGCTGGGGTCCCACGCCCGTCCGGGGCTCGTCATCGCCGCCTTCGGCGTGCTCGGCGCGGGCACCGTCCTCTGGCTGGCGTCGCGCAGCCCGGTGGCCGAATAAGGGCCTCCCCGTGCCGCGCGGAAATGCACGGCGGAAATGAATGGGATAGCGCGAACAACCCTGCGCAGAACGGAAATTCACCGACCCGGAAGAGTTACCCGGCCGGGCACCCCACGTTATGCTCGGCCCATGCGATTCGGCTTAATGGCAAGCAATCCACTTGAATGGCTGCTCATCAAGTTCAATTTGATCGCGCGGCCCGTCCTCGACACCCAGGTAGCGGGCACGTACGTCCACGTCATCATGGCGGCCGTCAAGGTCGGCCTGTTCGACGCACTGGCCGACGGCCCCGCCACCGCCGAGAAGATCGCGGCCGGCTGCGGTACGCACCCCGACAGCACCGCGAAGCTACTGCCCGCGCTGGCGGCGTCCGGATATCTGCGCGCCAGGGGCGATCAGTACGAGCTGAGCCCGTTGTCCCGCAAGTGGCTGGTCACCACGAGCCCGCACGCGGTGAACGACAAGCTTCTGCTGCAGTTCTACGAGCTGGGGCTGATGCAGCGGGCCGACGAGTACCTGCGCAGCGGGAAGCCGCTGGACTTCCATACCGGTATGAGCGATGACGTGTGGGACTCCTACCAGCGCGGCATGAAGTGCCTGACCACCGGTCAGACCGACCTGGTGGCCAAGGCCATTCCGGTCCCCGAAGGGGCCACCGACATGCTCGACATCGGTGGTTCGCACGGGGCCTACTCGGTCGCGCTGTGCCGCCGCCACCCGTCGCTCAGCGCCGTCGTCTTCGACCTGCCCGACGCGGTGCGGCACGCCGCGCCGCTGCTGGCCGAGGAGGGGATGGGCGACCGGGTACGCCACCAGGCGGGCAACGCGCTGACCGACGATTTCGGCGAGGAGTGCTACGACGCGGTGGTGATCATCGGCGTCGCGCACCACTTCAGCGACGAACAGAACCGCGAACTCGCCGCCAAGGTGGCCCGAGCACTGCGCCCCAACGGGGTCTACACCATGGCCGAGTTCCCCGCCGCCAGCGGAGGGGGAAGGACCCAGCAGCTGCCCGCACTGCGGGACTTCTACTTCGCGCTGGCCAGCGAGTCCGGCACCTGGTCGCCGTCGCAGATGGCCTCCTGGCAGCGCGCCGCGGGCCTGCGGCCCGCCAAGCCCGTACGGCTGGCCGCCGGTGGCGGTCTCAACGTCCAGTCGGGTCGCAAACCCCGGTGATACGACATGTCTCCGGCCCGGTCTCCACACGTACGGAGACCGGGCCGGAGACATGTCGTGGGGAGGGTATTTCCCGGTCGGCCGTGGGAATTCATCCCGCCCTGCCGGAAAATGGCACGGCGAAATCACCGTCGGACGACGGCATACGGTCAGTTGCGTTTATGCGTAGCACAGTTGGCGACCGGTTGCCGGCCGGAGAAACAGGGAAACCATAGAGAGAACGAGAGAACGGAGAGAACGGAGAACCAGGACGGACGCCGGCGCCCTGCTGTCCAAGTGGGGAATCTTCCCAGCGACCCGTCGGTGACCGCCTGGAAACCGGGGCGGAACGGCCGGACCAGGTGCGGCCCGGCCGTTCGCTCAGAGTTCGGAGGCCAGCGTCCCGCCGCGGCCCCAGTGGTCCGTCTCGACATCGTTGATGATCACGGTGACGGCCATCTCGGGGCACTTCGCGATCCGCGCGACCGCTTCCGTCACCTCTTCGACGAGCTGACGGCGTTCGGCCACTCCGACGCCCTTCCACCAGTTCACTTGTACCAGGGGCATTGCTGGTTCCTCTCTGTCCGGTCCCGCTGTCTCGCGACGGCCCGCGCCATTGCCGACCGCCGCATCTGTCGGCGCCGCGGACGGTCCGCCGCGCCAAGATGCAGGTGCCGGGCCCCGCGGGCCCGGCCTGATCCACCCGAAAGGCGTCGGCCCTACGCCTCCACCGCCTCACGCTGTCGCTGCTCCACCGCAGCCGCGAAGTTCTGCCAGATCCGGCCGCACTCCCGGGCCAACTGCGCGATGTCGGACGCCCGGTGGGCGGGCAGGTCCCCGCTGATCCGGGCCCAGTCGTCCGGGTCCAGCGCGTACAGGTCCAGCAGGCGCAGCAGGACGCGCCCCGATTCGGAGAACCGCAGTGAGGGATCGCTGCGCAGGCTGCGCACCAGTACGGACCGGTCCGTCGGCCCCGACGCCTGGATCCGGACGCAGGCGCTGGTCCGCTTGGGTGCCTCGTGCCGCTCGTGGTCCGGGCCCGGCACGCTCCGGGGTTCGTGCGCCGTCAGGGTCTCGGCCCGGCGCGAGTCGTCCCGCACGTTCCGCACGGTGTCCGGGCTGACCCCGGCCTCCCGTGCGATTTCGCGCAGCGACGCGCCCTGCCGGTCCGCGAGCAGGCTGCTCACTCTGGCCCGGGCCGCGGCACCGTTGACCGGCCGCAGCCTGCCGTCCCTGCCGCGGCGGTGGGTGACCGGCTCGGAGTCCTTGCTGAAACGCCGGCGGATCGACCCCACCGTCTTGTGCGACAGCCCCACGACCGCGGCGATCGCACGGTCGGACCACTCCGGGTAGGCGCCGAGGATCCGCTCGGTGGCCGCCGAGCGCTCGGCCCGCGACAGCGGCAGCCCGTGCGTCGCGTTCTTCTCGACGGCGAGCACGAACGCCTCGTCGTTGTCGCAGTCACAGAAGTCGACGTCGATGGACTCCTGCCCGCGCAGTTTCGCCGCCAGGAGGCGGTGGGCGCCGTCGACGACGCGCATCGTGCAGCGGTTGACAAGGATGGGCGGCAGCGCGGCATCGGAGTTCGCCAGCAGACGGGCATGCTCGTCGTTGAGTCCGGAGAGGCGAGGGGAATCAGGCTGCAAGATGTCGGTGAGCGGCAGCCGGGTCAGGGCCGCGGACGTCACGGACTCCCCACCATCACTCTTCTCGACCATGCCAACAACGGGCTGAGCGTTCACATTGAGGCCTTCCTGCTCGAAGCGACTGGCGCTGCTGATGCAGCTGGTCCTGCGGACTTCCTGGCTCGATGAGCGGTGCTGCGCCTGCTGAATCCCTTACCTCCGCTGTTGGTTCGCCTCGTGCTCTCTCCTGGCGGGAGCCGGATGCGCCCCGGCGCACGCCGGTGCCAGAGGGCGACGAGCGGCCTGATCGTCGCCGACCCTCCAGCACGCTGCCAGGTGAGTTGTCCTATCGCCATGAGTCAGATATCCCGACCCCTCCCGGCCCCTATGGGATTCATGGCCGGCCCGGAGTTCCCACGCCGCCCGGGCCAGATGACTCACGACACTGCGGCACCACCCCGGTTCGATGGCCACCGTGCCTACCGGACAGGAGGTAGCGAAATGTGCCGTATCTACGGCTCTTTCAACTCGGTCGTACCGTCGGACGACCTGGCCAGAGTCAGCGAACTGCAACGTCACGGCGGCCCCGACTCCCAGGGCTGCTCGACCGGCCCCACCTGGTCGCTGGGCAGCAACCGGCTCGCCGTCATGGATCCCGCCGGCGGACGCCAGCCCTACCGCTCCGCGTCCGGGGCCGTCCATGTCGTCCTCAACGGCGAGATCTACAACCACGACGAACTGCGCAGCCGGCTGGGCGCGTTCGGCCACCGGTTCACCGACCACTGCGACGGATCGGTCCTCCCGGCGCTCTACGAGCGGTACGGGGACGCGTTCGTCGACCACCTCGACGGCATGTACGCCATCGCCGTACTGGACCTGCGCGCCGAACCGCGGCTGGTGCTGGCCACCGACCACTTGGGCATGAAGCCCCTCTTCTACCACTGGGACGAGCGCAGGGGCGCGCTGTACTTCTCCTCCGAGATCCCGGCGCTCCTCGCGTTCCCGGACGTGTCCACCAGCATCTGGACGCCGGGCCTCGACTCCTACCTCGCGACCAAGACGCCGTTCGGCGAGCAGACGATGTTCCGGGACGTCGCGGTGCTGCCGCCGGCCGTCACGGCGGTCCTCGACCGTACGGGAGGGCTGCGCTTCCACCGCCGGCCGTCGCCAGGGCCGGAGGCCGGCCCCCCGTCCGGCGACCTGCGTGCGCTCCTGCACCGGGAGGTCGACGGGCTGCTGGAGGCGGATGTGCCGGTCGCGTCGATCACCTCCGGGGGCCTGGACTCCAGCCTGGTGACCACCCTCGCCACCGGCAAGGCGCCGGGGCTGCACACGTTCAACATGGCCTACACCGGCTCATGGCCCGACGACGAGCGGCACTTCGCGCGCCTGGTCTCCGACCACGCCGGGACCAAGTACCACCAAGTCGAGCTGGTGCCCGAGGAGTTGCCCGATCTGCTGCCGCGGGTCGTGTGGCATCTGGGGCAGCCCAACGCCGATCCGATCACGGTGAGCAGCTACGCCCTGTTCGCCGCGGTGCGGGACGCCGGTTTCACGGTGGCCCTGACCGGCGACGGCGCGGACGAGGTGTTCGGCGGGTACCGGCGTATGCGGGCCGCGGCGGAGGCCGCCGAGGCGGGCAAGCCCTGGTACGAGGCGTACCTCGACGAGCTGGCCGTCCTGCCGGCCGCACGGCGCAAGCGGCTCTACACCGCGGACTACGCCGCCGAGGTCGGCTCCGTGCCTGCGCTGCCCGGGTCGGCGACCGACGCGCTGCGGTCCGGGCCCGGCACCGTACTCGACCGGATCACCGCGTTCGAGATCGGCTACCGGCTCCCGGCGTACCACCTCCGGAGGGTCGACCACCTCAGCATGGCGAGCGCCGTCGAGGTCCGGCTGCCGTTCTGCCAGCAGAGCGTGGTCCGGCACGCGGTGCGGCTGCCCGACCGGGACCGTATCCACGGCGGGGAGGTGAAGCGCGCCCTGTACGGCGCCGCGCGCGGCCTCCTCCCCGACGCCGTACTGGCCCGCGAGAAGCAGCCGTTCACCCTGCCGATCGCGGCCATGCTGACTCCCGGCTGGCCGCTCTGGGACTACGCCAGGGATCTGCTGGCCAGCGACCGGTTGCGGCGGGCCGGTGAACTCGACCCCCGCGCGGTGGACCGGCTCTTCGCGGACCAGGCCGCCCGGCCGGGCAACGCCACCGCCCTCGCCCTGTGGGCCCTGCTGGTCTACGAGATCTGGCGCGAGCAGTTCAGCGTCGCACCGTCCGTCGCACCGCCCCGGGAACCCAAGGTCGTGGCGTCATGATCGGGCACGTCGTCTATGCGCACGGGAGTCCGTGCCCGACCCTCGTCCTCGACGCGCGCCGTCTGCCGCGTACCGACGACGCGTTACTCGACCGGCTCGCCGTGGCCCGGAAGTGGCTCGACGACATCGGCGCCGGGCACATCCTGAAGCTGGCGCTGGTCGAGCCCGCCGAGCACCCGCTGTTCGACCTGGACTACCGGTTCGTACAGGCGCTTCCGCTGGGGCCGGCCGCGTTCGACCTGCGCGGCTCGTGCGGGCACTCCATCCTCGCGTCCATCGTCGCCGGTGCCGAGTCCGGTTCGCTGCCCCGGCTGAGCCCGGGGTTGCGGGTCCGCGTCATGGTCCGCAACAACGGTGACCACATCGTGTGCGAGATCACCGAGGCCGGCCGGGATTCGGCGCTGTTCGACATCCACTTCGTCCAGCCGGCGCCGAAACCGCTCAGCGAACTGCTGCTGGCGGGTGCGGCCACCACGACGGTCGAGGTGGACGGCGAGCCGGTGCCGGTCTCGCTGGTGTCCATGGGCAATCCGTACGCCTTCGTGGCGGCCTCCACCCTGGGGCTGTCCCGCACGGAGGACCTGTTCGCCGACGACCAGCGGCTGTTCGACCGGCTGGTGCGGATCCGGCGGGCGGCCGCGGCCCTGCTCGGCTGGCCGGCCGACGGCGCCTTCCCCAAGGTGGCCGCGGTGATGGCTGCGGAGAGCGGCAAGCTAGCGGTCCGCGCGATCTCGGTGCCCACCTGGCACCCGACGATCGCGCTGACCGGGGCCGCCTGCCTCGCCGCTGCCGTCCGGATCAAGGGCACCGTGCCCTGGACCGCGGCGCAGCAGGCCGGTATGCCCGACGGCACCGTCGAC
The DNA here is from genome assembly GCF_041433995.1 of Streptomyces sp. NBC_00466. Lineage (NCBI taxonomy): Bacteria > Bacillati > Actinomycetota > Actinomycetes > Kitasatosporales > Streptomycetaceae > Streptomyces > Streptomyces sp. NBC_00466. The sequence continues at coordinate 1,923,004 of NZ_CP107896.1, forward strand.
ATCGTCACCTCCGGTGGGAGCTCACGCGTCACCGCCACGGTGCGCGACGGCGCCCGCGAGCCTGAACTGACCTGGATCACGGTCCGCGGCAAGCGCACCACCACCCTCGGTTCGTTTCCGATCGAGCCCCTCGCCGGCCTCCAGTCGAAGGAGATCGCCGCATGTCTGTCGCTCTACAGGTGATCGACCCCGAAGGCGCACTGCCGGCCGCTCTCGTCGAGCGCCTCGACGAGGCGGCGGCGCGCAGCGCGTCCAGCGGCCGGCCCGACGAGACGCTCATGGCCGAGCTGGAGCAGACCGGCCTGCTCGGCATCGCCGTTCCCTCCGCGTACGGCGGGTCCGGCGGGGACGCCACACTGATCAACCACGTCGTCGCCCAGGTGGCCCGCGTCAATCCCTCCGCCGCGATCATGCTGTTCCAGCACTACGCGGTCAGCGCGCGCATCGCCGAGTGGGGCGACGCGGTCCAGCAGGCCCGGTTGCTGCCCGCACTGGCCAAGGGCGATCTGCTCGCCGCGTCCGGGTGGAGCGAACCCGGCGCGGGCGCGGCCAAGAAGCGCCTGAACACCACCGCGGTCCGGCTGCCGGACGGCCGCTGGCAGCTCAACGGCGCCAAGTCCTTCACCACCAGTGCCGGGGTGGCCGGGCTCTACCTGATCCTCGCGCGGACCTCCGACAGCGTGGACGAGCCGAGCGGCGGCTACGGCTCGGCCGGCCAGACGTTCTTCCTCATACCGGCCGGCAACGAAGGGGTACGCCCCGACCAGAGCCTCGACCTGATCGGGATGCGCGGCTCGGCGACCGGGTTCGTGTCCCTGCACGACTGCGTCGTCGACGACGAGGACCAGCTCGGCCCGGTCGGCGAGGCCACCCGTCTCATCGCCGGGGTCCGCAGGACCGGGGCGACGCTGGGCGCCGTCTCCCTCGGTATCGCGTCGGCGCTGCTGGACCTCGCCGTCGAACAGGTCCACCGCCGCCCGCAACCACCCGACGGGGTCACCCGCTTCCGGCTCGTCGACCTGGCCACCCGGATCGACGCGACGCGCGCCGTCATCGACCGGTCCGGACGGCGGGACGCGGCCGATCCGGGCCTGGCCACCCTCCACAGCAAGCTGTTCGCGTCGGAGACGGCCGAGCAGGTGGGCGTCGAGGTGGCGCGCCTGCTGGGCTCCGCGGGGTACGTGGTCACCAACCGCATCAACCGGCTGATGGCCGATGCCCGCGCGGTCGCCCACATGGGCCCCACCAACGACCTGTGCCGGGAGCTGGTGAGCGCCACATGGCTCGGGTGAACGCGCAGCTCGCGGTGGTCAACGGGCGGCTGGTGACCCCGGCCGGCGTCCGCCCGGGCGTGGTGCTCGTCGCGGAGGGACGGATCCTCGGGATCGCCGACTCCGCGCCCGGCCACGTCCGCGTCCTGGACGCGGCGGGCCGGTACGTGCTCCCCGGGCTGATCGACTCGCATGTCCACTTCCGTACCCCTGGTCTGGAGCACAAGGAGGACTGGGAGCACGGCAGCCGCGCCGCGGTCGCCGGTGGCGTGACCACCGTCATGGATATGCCGAACACACTCCCCCCGGCCCTCCACCCGGACGCGGTGGTCGCCAAGGCCCGGCAGATCACCGGCCGTTCACTGGTCGACTTCGCCTTCCACATCGGCGCGGACCCGCTGCACCCCGAGGTCCTGGCGGGCCTCGATCCGGCGATCGCCCGCAGCGCCAAGGTGTTCATGGCCGGGCACCACACCGCGCCCACGGTCTTCAGCGATCCCGCCGCCCTCGACAAGGTGTTCGCCGCCGCGGCCGGCTCCGGTGTACGGCTCGTCCTGCACGCCGAGGACCAGCGGCTGCACGACCTGCTGGACACCTGGCGGGGCGGTCCCCCCACCTCCTACCGGGACTACGAGCGGTGGCGGCCCCGCAGCAGTCCCATCTCTGCGGTCGTCCGGGTGCTGGAACTGGTACGGCGCCACGGCACCATGGCGCACATCCTGCACCTGTCGAGCGCGGAGGAAGCCGACCTGGTGGCCGCGGCTGCCGCCGACGGACTGCCGGTCACCTTCGAACTCACCGCCCACCACCTCTCGTTCACCGACGCCGACACCGTGCGGGGCGGCGCGCGGACCCGGCTGGCCCCGGCGATCCGCGGCCCGCGGGACCAGGACCGGCTGTGGGCGGCCCTGCGGGCGGGCGAGGTGGCCACCTTGGGCAGCGACCACGCGCCGCACACCGCGGCCGAGAAGGAACTCCCGGTCGCCGAAGCGCCGCCGGGGCTGCCCGGCGTGCAGGAGCTGGCCACCGCGGTGTGGACCGGGATGCGGCGGCGCTGGCCGGACGAGGACCAGGACACCGCTGTCCGCCGGCTGGTGCGCCACCTGGGGGAAAGGCCGGCCGAGCTGTTCGGGCTGACCGGCAAGGGACGGCTGGCCGCCGGGGCCGACGGCGACCTGGTGGTCTTCGACCCGGACCGCCGCTGGATGCTGTCCGCGCAGGACATCGCGGCCAAGTGCGGCTGGTCCGCCTACGAGGGCTGGACGTTCACCGGCCAGGTGCAGGTGACCGTCAAGTCCGGGCAGATCGCCTACGACCGGGAGCGGGACACGTTCGGCGCCCCGGTGGGACGCTGGCTGTCGCCGCTCGACCGACAGAAGGGACGGAGCGGCAATGGCTGAACAGTCCGTGGTCATCGCGGGCGGCGGCATCGGCGGCCTCGCCCTCGGCATCGCACTGCGCCGCGCGGGGAAGCCCGCGACGGTCATCGAGCGGACCGCGACGCTGCGGGACGCGGGCGCCGGCCTCGTGCTGTATCCGAACGCGCTGCACGCACTGGCGGAGATCGACCCCTCACTCGCCTCGGCGGTGCGGGCCGCCGGGCACGTCCCGGAGCCGGACGAGGTCCGTCCGATCGTCGACACCCGCGGCGCGGTCGTCGCCACCGACCGGGTGGGCGAGCTGGCCGGGAAATTCGGCGCGCCGCAAGTGTCGCTGCTGCGCACGGCGTTGCAGTCCCTGCTGCTGCGGTACGCCGCCGACGCCGGCGTACGGATACGGCACGGGATCAGCGTGACCGGCTGCACCGACCTGGGTGACAGGGTCGAGGTCGCTCTGTCCGACGGGAACCCGACGACGGCGGCGGCCCTCATCGGCGCCGACGGGCTGCACTCCGTGGTGCGGCGGTACCTGCTCGGCGTGGAGTCTCCCCGCTACTGCGGATACACGACCCTGCGAGGCCGCTCCCCCCTACCGGCGGAGTTCCCGCACGGGTTCATCGTGACCGCGGACGGTATCGGTGTCTTCGCCGCCCCGATCGGTTCCGGACGGCTGTACTGGACGGCGAAGGTGGCCGCACCGGCCGGTGTCTGGCCCGCCAAGTCACCGAAGGAGGCCCGGGCCGATCTCCTGACCCTGATCAGCGGCTGGCACCCGGCGATCGTGGACGTGGTGCGGCGCACCGATCCCGACGCGCCGGTCGTGGTCACCGACATCAACGACCGGGAACCCGTCGCCGACTGGAGCCGGGGCCGGGTCAGCCTCCTCGGCGACGCCGCGCACCCGATGTCACCGGGTGCCGGGCAGGGCGCGGGCATGGCACTGGAGGACGCGGCCGTACTGGGCGGGCTGCTGTCCCGCACCCCGAACATCCCCGGGGCACTGAGGAGTTACGCCAGACATCGCGCACCGCGGACCGCCGTGGTCGTCAACCAGTCACGGCACCGCGATCACGTCGTACGGGACGAGCGCGGCGAGTTCAGCACGCATGACCAGGAGCTGACCGATCTGTTCGGCTGGCGCGCGGATTTCGACCTCGCCACTGAGTGACGCAGCGACCGCACCGTATCGGCACTGACAAGTACCGGACGAATGAAGGGTGGACCGTTATGGCATCGGACACGACTCACTGGAACAACGTCAAGATCGACTACGACAAGGTACTCAGCACCGACGCGTCCAATGTGGCCCTGCTGTCCGCGGCCGTGGACCAACTGCCGTCGGACACCACCGACATCCTCGACATCGGCTCGGGCACCGGGCGGCTCACGTCGCTGTGCCGCACGGCGCTGCCCAAAGCCAGGATCGTCGGGGTCGACCCCGCCCCCGCCATGGTCGCGGAGGCGGTGGTCAAGTTCGCGGACGACCCGCTGGTCTCCTTCCAGGACGGAGCGGCCGAGGACCTGTCGGCCTTCCCCGACGACAGCTTCTCCGTGGCCATCAGCAGCTTCGCGCTGCACCACCTCGAACTCGACACCTACCCGAAGGCCGCGGCGGAGCTGCTGCGCGTGCTGCGCCCGGGGGGTGTGTTCATCAACGCCGACCAGTTCTGCCGGGTGATGGGACCGGCCGGCAGCAAGGAGCGGGCCACCGATGTCCTGGAGTTGCTGACCGACAAGGCCAAGTACTACATGCGGGAGGCGAGCTTCGAACGCATGCTGCTCCAGCTCGACCTGCTGCCCCGATTCCTGCGGGAGGACGGAGAAATCCTCACCACACCGGAATTCTGGCGCGACTGTCTTCTCGACGCGGGCTTCGACCGGGCCGAGATCGTCGCCACCGAACCCGAGGAGCTCTACAACCGGGTGATCGTGGCGCGGAAGGCAATCCGCGCGGCGTCCTGACGGGCCGGCCGCGGTGGTGGGTGTCTCACCGGCGGGCACCCACCACCGAGCCACCGTCCGGTTCAGTGGCCGAGACCGGCCTGTCTGGCCCGGACCGCGGCTTCGGCTCGGTCGACAAGGCGCAACTTGGCGAATATGCGCGAAAGATAGTTGCGCACTGTCTTGATGGACAGGCCGAGCTGATGGGCGATCGCCGCCGTACCCAGGCCGTCCGCGACGAGTTCCAGCACGTCCCGTTCGCGGTCGGTCAACTCCGGGAAGGGTTTGACCACCCTCGCCGGCTGGGCCAGATGCTCGGTGACCCACTCCGACGTACTGGAGTCGAAGACCAGGCCGCCGGACTGGACGATCCTGATGGCCAGCACCAGATTTTCGGGGGGCGCGCCCCGGGACAGATAGCCACGTACACCCGCACGCATGGCGGCGAGGAAAGTCTCCCGGTCATGGGCGATGCTCACGATCAGCACGGCCGTATCCGGACAGTGTTCCGCAATGGAGGTGATCATTTCGACGGTGGCAGCGCTCGACGGGGCCACATGCAATATCACCACGTCGGGGCATAAGCGGTGAATTGTGCTTACGGTATCGGGCCCCATGTCCACATCGTCGATCACTTCCAGTGCGTCGACACCGTCCAGCAGGCTTCTCAGGCTTGCTCTGTATACCGGACGGTCTCCCGCGATCAGTACGGCGACTGAATCTGTGCGGGCAGACTTCATAGCCACTTGATCGAACACGTCAATCCCCCTGATGACAGCTCAGACATCAGCGATCACAGTACCAAATCAGGATGCGCAGCACCCCTGATAAATACAACGCAATCGAACATGATATTTCGGGCATTCAAAACCTCGTCAAAGCACTTGCCTTCGGACCTTCGAACTCGAAGTTCCCGAACACCTCCATAAATCCCACCCGCCCTCGGCCATCTGACCCACGACAGGAGCGGCGCCGCCCGAGAGGATTCTTCAGTTCACACCCGGTCCACCTCCCCTTCGCCCGACCCCCGGCAGCTCACGCACCCAGCCCCTCCTCCAAAAGGAGCCTTACCGTGCCTTACCTGGATAAATTAGGCGCGCGCACGGCGCGCCCCTTCCGCCGGACCTCTTCAATCTGCCGCCATTCCGGGGGTAGCATTCCCATATTCTAAAGTCCTATAGAACTTGGGTGTGGTGAATGTGTCGTCCCAATCCCGAACCTCGGCTTTAACCACGGAGACACTGGACGAACCCGCGTCGCGCGGGCGGATGTGGTGGCTGCTGGCCGCGCTGGTCGTGGTTTCCCTGAATCTGCGGGCCCCGATCTCGGCGGTATCCGCACTCCTGACCCCCATCGCGTCAGATCTGGGCCTCTCCGGTCTGAGCCGGACAGGTCTGACCGTGCTGCCCACGGTCTGCCTCGCCCTGTTCGCCTTCGCCGGCCCCGCGCTGGTCCGCCGGATGGGCGAGGAACGTCTGGTGGCGACCGGCCTGGTCGTGCTGCTCATCGGCAACCTGGTCCGTACGCAGCGGAGCGAGGCCGGGCTCTTCCTCGGCACACTGCTGGCGGTCGCCGCGATCGGGGCGATCAACGGCACCATCCCCGGCCTGATCAAGCGGAGGTTCAGCAGCCGGCTCGCGCCGGTGATGACGCTCTACACGATCGTCCTGACGCTGGGCGCGGCCGGCGCCTCGGCACTCGCCCCCAAGCTGAGCGGCGGCGGAGGAACGCACTGGCTGGCCTCGCTCGCCTGGATCACCGTCCCGGTGGCGATCGTCGCCTGTGTGACCTGGCTGCCCGTCCTGCGGCAGCGCGCCGCGGCCGCCGGGCGGCCCCGGATCCCCGCCGCGCTGTGGCGGGACGGACTGGCCTGGCAGGTCACCGCCTTCTTCGGATTCATGGGCCTGTCCTTCTACTTCGTCCTGGGCTGGCTGCCGACGATCTGTCACCAGCGGGGCATGACCCTCACCGAGGGCGGCCTCGTGCAGGCGGTCACCTCCCTGATCCAGGTGGCCGGATCGCTCTCGATTCCGGTACTGATCCGGCGGCTGCCCGACCAGCGGCCCATCGCGGTCGTCGTCGCCGTACTCAACGCCGGCGGGCTGATCGCGCTCGTGCTGGCGCCGATCTCCGTCGGCGCGTGGATCGCCGCGGTGCTGCTCGGCCTGTCCCAGGGAGCCGGGTTCGCGCTGGGGCTGACCTTCATCGGGCTGCGCGCCAAGGACGCCGACACGGCCGTCGGCCTCTCGGGCATGGCCCAGGGCGTCGGCTACCTCATCGCCATCCTGGGACCGCTGGTCGGCGGGGTGCTGATCACCGCCTCCGCCGGTCTCCCGGCAGCGCTCGTCCTGCTGCTGGTCGTCACGGCCGGCGAACTGCTCGCCGGCCTGGGCGCCGGGCGCAACCGTCACGTCCTCGAACCGGCCGCGCCCCGGTCCGGCACCACACGATAGGTCTGCCATGTCCGAGCTGAAACAGCGACTGAACACAGAGCAACTGAACACACAGCAGCTGAGCGCCCCGATCTACGCGGAGCTGTCACGGGTCGGCAAGGTGCTGGCCAGCCCCCTCCGGCTCCGCCTGCTCGACCTGCTCGACGGGCGCGAACGCACCGTCGAGCAGCTCTCCCAGGAGTCCGGCATCCCGTTCAAGAACACCTCGGCCCAGTTGCAGCAGCTCCGTTCGGCCCACCTGATCAGCAGCCGGAAGGACGGCAAGCGCGTGCTGTACCGCCTGGCCGACGACGAAGTGGCCCAGTTCCTCGGCGTGTTCCAGGAGTTCACCGAGCGGCGCCTGGCCGACCTGCGCAGCGTCATCGACGACCAGCTCGGCGACCTGAGCGAGCTGGAACCCGTGACCGCGGACGAGCTGACCACCCGGGTCGGCGGCGGAGCGCTGGTCATCGATGTCCGCCCGAGCGACGACTACGCGATGGGGCATGTGCCCGGCGCCCTCTCCCTCCCGTCCGGTCAACTCCTGAGCAGACTCGGCGAACTACCGGACGACGCCGAGATCATCGCCTACTGCCACGGGCCCTTCTGCGTGACCTCGGCCGCATGCGTCCGGCTGCTCCGGGAGCAGAACCGGCACGCACACCACCTCGTGGGCGGCTTCACCCGCTGGCACCGCACCGGACACCCCGTACACCCCGAAGCCGGCTCGTAGGGCCGGGCCGTCATGTCCCACTGAGGAGAAGGCAACCATGCGCATACGAGGAAGTCGGGTCGCCGTCGTGGGCGGCAGTATCGCCGGCTGCGCCACGGCCGTCGCCCTGACGCGGGCAGGCTGCGAGGTCACCGTGCTGGAGCGCAGCCGGGGCGGCTTGCGCGACCGCGGCGCCGGGATCACTCTCCCGGCCTCGCTCTACGGTGAGCTGCTCGACGCGGGATACCTGGATTCCGGCATGCGGACGCTGGAACGTCCCGAGCTGATCTGGCTCACCCGCGCGGAGCGGTCGGCCGAGGGCCGGGTGGTCGGCCGTCAGCCGTACCCGTCGATCATGGCGAGCTGGGCGCTGGTCTGGCGGGGGCTGCGCGGACAGGTGCCGGATCGCGACTACCACGAGGGCGCGATGGTCACCGGCGTCCGGCAGCAGGACGACGGCGTCGGGATCTGGATCAACGACCGTCCCGCCGGAACGTACGACGCCGTCGTCGGCGCCGACGGCTACCGCTCCACGGTGCGGCCGGTCGTCGCACCGGAGGCCGCCGTGCAGTACGCCGGGTACGCCGTGTGGCGCGGCGACTACCCCGCCGACCGGGGGGCGGACGGCCCGCAGTCCCCGCTGCTCGACGACTTCGTGGCGGTGGGCTTCCACGGCGGCCACGCCGTGTTCTACCGCATTCCCGACGGCGGTCCCGGCGGCTTCCGGCAGAACTGGGCGCTGTACGGCAGCGTGCCGGACGACCTCTACGCGGCCGGGGCCGCCCCGATCCCCCGGGGACAGGTCACCGAGACCGTCGCGGCCTACCTCGACGAGCTCATCACCCGCGAACTGCCGCCCCTATGGGCCGAAGCGGTGCGGCGCACCGAACGGCGCGAGCTGTCCATCAACCCCATGTACGACAACACGGTCTCCCGCTACACCAAGGGCTCCCTGCTGCTGGCCGGTGACGCCGGGGCGATCGCCCGCCCGCACACCGGCGCCGGCGCGGTGAAGGCGATCCAGGACGCCTGCGCCCTCGAACGCGCCTGCCGGGAACAGAAGACGTGGCCGGAAGCACTGGCCGCCTTCGAGACGGCGCGGTGCGGCGCCGGCAACGCCCTCACCGAACTCGGCAAGCACCTGGGGAGGATGCGCATCTCGGATTCCCCCGACTGGTCCGCCCTGACTCCGGCGGACTTCGAGTCCTGGCTGCACGCGAACACGCACGGCTGGCAGAGCGCGTACGACCCGACCTGACCCGCCCGACCTGTCTGCCCCGCCCGACCCACCTGATCCACCCGACTCACCCGACCCGTCCGATCTGTAGGAACGACGACCTCCACCACCCCACCCAGGAGGAAGAGATGTTCACCCTGCCACCCATCACCCTGCCCGGCATCGACGAGTACGCGGAGGCCCATTCGGCCCCGGACCCGGCCCAGTTGACCGGCGTCACCGGGAACGACCTGGGTATGGGCCACTTGGTCAGCGGCCAGCTCGTGAGCGGTCTGCTGCGGATGTTCATCCACACTCTTCAGCCGAAGCTGGTCCTCGACATCGGCACCTTCACCGGCTATTCGGCGCTGTCCATGGCCGTCGCCCTGCCCAAGGACTCGCGGGTGATCAGCTGTGAGATCGACCCGGAGCGGGCCGAGGTCGCCCGGAAGAACATCGCGGAGGCCGGCTACGCCGACGTCATCAGCGTGCGGGTCGGTCCCGCGCTCGACACGATCGCCGCGATCGAGGAGCCGCTGGACCTGGTCTTCATCGACGCGGACAAGCCGAACTACCACACGTACTACTCCGCGACGCTGCCCAAGCTCGCCCCCCGGGGACTGATCGCGTGCGACAACACGCTGTGGCGCGGGGAGATCATCGATGCGGACAGCACCGATTCCGACGTCCGGGCCCTGCGGCAGTTCAACGACGCCGTCGCCGCCGACCCGCGGTGCGAGTCCGTGATGCTCACCGTACGGGACGGGGTCACGCTGATCCGGCGCGCCTGAGGCGGCGGACGGTCACCGGCGGCGGAGGGTCACGCCTCCGCCAGTCCGTCCACCAGCTTCTTGGGCGCGATGAGCCGGTACGCGTCGACGACGAGCTCGCGCACTTCCGCCCAGTCGACCGGCGCATCGAGGTAGACACCGACCCAGTCGCGCCCGCCGTAGGGCGGTGAGAAGAACCGGTCGGGTTCGGCGGCGACCATCGCCTCCTTGGCACCCACCGGAGCCGGCACCCAGAAGCTCCGCCGCCCGGGCGGGTGCCGCTCCGAGATCTGGGCCAGCGTCCGCCGCCGGATCCGCCATGCCGGCTCACCGTGGTGATTGGTCCCCTCGACCACCTCGGGCAGCCCCAGACACACCGCGCGCAGCCGCTCCTCCACATCGTCCGCATCGTCCCTGGCCCTACCGTTTTCATCGGTCATAGCGTGTTCGTCCCCTCTCAGGCACTGCGGTTCCCGCGCTTGAGGATGGTCGGCTGGCTGAGTGTGTTGTCACAGCTCCTGTTCATCGTATACGATAATCCTATGGTTTCATTAGAAGGCATCGAAGAAGCCAGCCGCACCATCGACCCCCTCTTCCGCGGGACTCCACAGTTCCAGGACGACGAACTGAGCGCAGCGCTCGGCTGCCCTCTGTGGGTCAAGGTGGAGACGGTGAACCCCCTGCGCTCCTTCAAGGGCAGGGGCGCCGACTACTACATGCGTTCCCTGACCCGGGGTCAGCACGTGCAGTGCGCCTCGGCCGGTAACTTCGGCATGGCTCTCGCGTGGGCAGGACGCCGCCACGGGATCCCCGTGACCGTCTTCTGCGCACGCGACGCCAACAAGGCCAAGGTGACGCGCATCCGCCGGCTGGGAGCCCAAGTGGTACTGGTCGGGGAGGACTTCGACGAAGCCAAGGCGCACGCCCAACAGGAAGCCGGGCGGAACGGCGGGGTCACGTTCGTCGAGGACGGCGATGAGCCCCGCATCGCGGAGGGCGCCGGCACCATCGCGCTCGAACTGGCCCCCGTCCAACCGGATTCAGTCCTCGTCCCGGTAGGCAATGGCGCCCTCATCAATGGCATCGGCACCTGGACGAAAGCACGCTCACCCCACACACGCGTCATCGGTGTGTGCGCCGCAGGCGCTCCAGCCATGGCGCTGAGCTGGCAGGCCCGCGCCGCCGTCACCACACCGCACCGCCCGCGCACCTGCGCCGACGGTGTGGCGGTGCGCCGACCGGTGCCGGGCGCCGTGCGCACCATGCTCGATGTCGTCGATGACATGCTGTGCGTGGACGAATCGCACATCACGCGCGCGGTCGACCTCGCACGTACCCATCTGAGCCTGACCCTGGAGCCGGCCGGAGCTCTCGCGCTCGCCGCAGTTCTTCAGCACGGCACATCCGCCGACAGGACAGCAGCAGTCCTCACTGGCGCGAACCCGCATTCCTGAGGAACAGGGCGCCCGCTTGCCGGCCTGTGACACCGCAATGCTCATCGTATACAATAGGCAGGGTGGCGATACGTGAAACCCTTCAACTCGGACACCCTTCACTCCGTGTTCCCGCGCAGGAGATACCCCTTCCTCTCGACTCCGCAGCCGCAGCGTTGATCACGGACCTGGACGACACGCTCGCGGACTGGCAACGGCGCACCGGCTACGGCCGCGGGATCGCGGCCCCGCAGATCGGAGCCGGCGTGCGGCTGGTGCACTGCAGGCTGGAGCAGCCATGGACGCTCATCAACCCCCGCATCACGTCCCGCGCCGAGTCGACGTGGGACGTGTGGGACGGCTGCCTCAGCTTCTCTCTTCAGTTCTTCTGCACTGTCCGCCGCCACACCTGGGTCGATGTGGACTACCAGTCTCCCGACGGGCGGCACCACACCGTGCGGGCGGACGGAGAGCTGGGAGAACTGCTGCAACACGAGATCGATCACCTCGACGGGTATCTGGCCGTCGACCGCATGACCGACGCGCAGAGTCTGTGCATGCGCGCGGAGTTCGAACAACGCCATCGGGATGAGAGCCCCTACAAATCATGACCACACCCGCACCCACGCCGCACCAGCCCATCACGCGCGGCGAGCCCCTCCGGGAGAGCGTCTATGCCCGGATCGTCGAACTGATCGCAAGCGGGCACGTCACGCCGGGCGCCCCACTCACCGAAGCCTCTCTCAGCCGCACCCTGGACGTCTCACGCACCCCCGTCCGGGAGGCCCTGCTGCGCCTTCAGGCCGAGGGGGTGGTGGACTCCGCACTCGCCCGGGGTTTCATGGTCAAACCGCTCACCGCGCGCGAGTGCGGCGAACTGTATCCCGTCCTCGGCGCGTTGGAGGCGCTGGCCCTGCGATCCGTTACCCAGCCCCTCCCGCACGAGCTGATGGACCGGCTGACGTGCCGCCTCGCCGAACTCGAGCGATGCGACGACCCCGTACGGCGGCGCGAGCTGGACACCCTCCACCACGATGTGCTGGTCGGCCTCAGTGGCAACCAGTACCTCACAACCCTCACCGGTCAGCTGCGCAACAACCTCTCCCGCTACGAGATCGCCTACATGCACCACACCCCGGAGCGCGCCCATACCGACGCCGAACACCGGGAGATCCTCGCGGCTCTTGCCACCGGCGACGGGAACCTGGCGGCGACGCTGACAGAACGTCACTGGAAGGCGGGCATGGAGCGGGTGCTGACATGGCTGGCCTGAAGCAGTTACCGCCGCACGACGGGGATCGGAACGAACGGAAGAACGGTGCCGTGACCAGCATCAGCGCACGTGGTGACCTGCGGCCCCCGGGTCTGAACGCCGACGAGAAGTCGACGCTGGTGGAGTTCCTCGACTACCTCAGACGTGCTGTCGCCGCGAAGGCGTCGGGGGCTGACGACGCCGCGCTCCGAGCCGCCGGTGTGCCGTCGGGCACCAGCCTGTTGAGCCTGGTCACACATCTGACTGCGGTGGAGCACAACTGGTTCTCCTGGGCCTACGCCGGTGCTCCCGGACCGCGTCGGGACGACGGGATCCTGCCCGCGGACGACGAGACGGCCGAGGCCCTCCTGGGGGCGTACGCCACGGCGATCGAGCAGAGCAACGAAATCATCGACCGGTGTGAGGATCTGGACCGTCCGGGCGCGCGTTCACTCCGTGAGACGGCCCCCCCTCGATGCGCTGGATCCTGGTGCACATGATCGAGGAGACCGCCCGGCACGCCGGCCATGCGGACATCCTTCGCGAGCAGCTCGACGGATGCATCGGCCGGTGAAGGCAGTTTGACCGGCGGACGTCACCGAGCAGACAAGTTTCCGCACGTCCAGGGAGGTACGGCCCGGGCGCCTACCGCTCGCCCGCCGCCGGAAAGCTGGATCCCTCACTCATCGGGGCCTTGTTCCTGTCCGTCCCGCAGATCCTGGCGGCCGAAGAGACGGTCGCGGTCTGCGCGCGTTCGTTCCCTCGCATGCTCGGCCAGTGGAAGGAGGAAGGCGGGGCACTGCACTGATCCCGGTGAGGCCACCACCGCACCGCGACGGAACGCGAGATCGTACAGGGCGCGGCCCTCAGGCGCGGCCAGCAGGACGCCGGTGGCGATGTCGTCGGCCGGGTCGCCGTCACCGAACACGGGATGGCCGTGCGGGCCGTGCGGGCAGTCCGCGGCCGATGATTCCCGCCGCAGTGCAGGAATCACCGCTTCGAAACCGTCGATCATGTCGTCCAAGGTGGCTCGTTCGACTATCCGGCCGCTGCCGGCATAGTCACCCAACGCCGTCAGGCACAGCAGCAGGCCCGCACGGGATGCATCCTCGGGGGCGGCGGCCAGCTCGTCACCGAGGGAGCTGAGCGCCACTTCGGGATCGCAGTTGGGATAGTCCCAGGCGATGGACCGCAGATCGCTCATCCGCTCGAGGTCGGGCTCGGCGAGCCTTGGCCAGTCGGCGTGTCGCCGACCGGTGGCCAGCTCGCCGGCGGCACGGGCGAATCCGGCCGCGGTGCGCGGGCAGAGCCACACCTCGGGCTCCCCGGCTGATCCGTCCCAGCCGTCGACGGCGTCGGCCGCGTGCCCGTGCGCGGCGAGCAGCGGCAGCAGTTGCGTAATCTCCTCACACTTGGCGGCGAGGGGATCCTCCTCCGTCTCGTCGAGGCTGTCGGTGTCGCCTTCTGCCAGGGCATCGGTGAGGTCGCCGAAGGTGTCCTCGCAGGGATGCCATCCGTGATCGCACGGCTGCTCCCGGAAGGCGTGATCGATGGCGGTCAAACCCCTGGCGATGTCTGCCAGTTCCTTTTCGGGAACCGGTCGTGCGTCATCCTGCCCACCCAGTGAGACCAGCACTTTCGCCGTCCACAGCAACGACGCGCGGGGCGAATCAAGGGGCGGAGACGACACGGGGTTGCTCATGTGCAGAAGGACGCGCACGCGCTTGTCGAAGTTCCCGCATCTCCGCAACTCGTCACCCCCGCCACACTTCGGGCATCAGCCGAACGCGGCCCGGTGGCCGGCGGTCCAGTGCGCGCAGGTACATGCCCTCCACCCGAGAACGGCCGCCCTGTAAGAGCTGGAAGCGGACGGGTGCCTACTGGGCGGGGGTGTTGACAAGATGCCCCGAGCGGCGGACGGCGGTCAGCCCGGCACCCAGCGCGCACCCCACCAGAACGCCCACCCCGTGGTTGTTGGCCATCGCGCACAGCACGATCCCCGCCGCGGGGACGAACAGCGCCATGCGGCGCAGCGCGGCGTCCGGTCCGCGCAACGCGTATGCCACTGCCAGGGCTCCGACCAGGCCGCAGATGGCCACCGAGTTGCCGCCCCCGGTCGGGCTCCAGCCCGCCATGCTCACCGCCTGCGCCGCCACACCGGACACCAGGTACACACAGACCGTCACCGCGGGCCGCAGGACTCGCTGCGCGACCGGGACGACCGCGACCAGGGCCGCCAAGTTGAACAGCAGCTGGAGCGGGCCGCTGGACTCGATCAAGAGCGCGGTGAAGGCCCGCCACCACGGCCCTCCGGGCCGGCGCTCCAGATGGGGGATCAGCGCCGGCCACACCGTCTGCGCGAGGTTGAAGCCCACCATCACTGCGACCATCGCCGCCGCGGTGAGAGGAAGCGGCCTTTGCCGCCACGGATTCAGGAGAGCCTGCAGACCGCCTTGCGGCCCATCGCCCTGCCGGGGCCGAGCTCCGGCGGTCGGCGCGGTGAGCACCTTGATCCCCGGGCCGACCACAGCGGCGGCGCAGGCGTACAGGGGCAGGTCGTGGACGTTCATCTGTGTTTCCCTTGATCGGGCCGCGATGCGTGTCGCGGTCTTCTGGGTGTGGCTTCTTCCAGCACGGCTTCGAGAACGTGACCGTGCGCAGATCGCGGCGTCACGGGCGTCGAGGCCGGCGAAACGCGAGGTCCTCCATGGCCGGGACGTAGTTGAAGACGGTCATCCGCGAGACCCCGGCCGCCTCGGCCGTTCGCCGGCTGGTGCACGACACTCCCGCCCTGTCGGACAGCACCCACGACCGTGAACCGCCGGCCGCCGCTCTGGACCCGGACCACTCCCACCGGCCGGACGTATTCGCACGGGTCGCGGCGGCCCCACTGACCGGCGTCCGGGAGGAGCTCATCGCGGAGAACACCCGCCGTCTCCTCAGGCCGGCCGCCGTCCCGCTGCTGCGGCCAGAGCCGTACCCGCCGCGGTGAACACCGCGGCGGCGACAGGCAGGAGTGTGGCGCCGCCGGTATCCACACCGACCGCACCCAGGACACCGGCCAGAGAGACGGCAACGTAGACGGCTGCCGCGTTCAGGGACACCGTCACCGCCTGGGCTTCCGGGGCGAGGGTGACGATGCGGTGCTGCTGGGGCGTCAGTACGGAGAACGAAAGCCACCCGATGAGCAGAGTGAAAGGCGCGGCGGCCACGAACTGCCCACGGGTGAGCGGCATCAGGACGAAGGCGACGGTGAGCGCAGCCGCGACGGCGACTACCACGCGCTGCGCCCCGTACCGGTCCGCGAGCCGTCCTGCCAGCAGATTTCCGGCCGTGGCGGCAACACCGAAGATCAGCAGCACGATCGCCAGCCCGTGCGGGACCTGCGACGCCGCGGGCCCGTACACCGCGGAGATGTACTGAAAGGGGAGGTAGATCCCGATGAACACGACGAGGGTGGTGGCCAGCACGCCCAGCACCCGCCGGTCGCCCAGCGGCGCCAGCCGCGCCCGCAGTCCGGCCCCGGCGGCGAGCCGTATCCGCGGCAGGCGCACCGCCAGCAGCGGCGCGACCAGCAGCGGCAGGATCGTCACCAGCCACATGGTGGCCCGCCATCCGTACGTTTCCCCCACCACCGTGCCCAGCGGCGCGCCCAGCACCAGCGAGGTGGTCAGGCCGATGTTGACGATCGAGAAGGCGCGACCCCGGTGTCGGTTTCCGGCGAGGGCGCCCGCAGTAGTGGCGGCGTTGGGGGTGTAGAGGGCGGCGCCCACCGCGGCGAGCACGCGGGCGGCCAGCAGGGTGACGTAGCCGGGCGCCACGGCGGTTGCGGCGTTGCCCACGGCGAACACGACGAGCGCGGTGACGAGGACGGCACGCCGTGACCATCCCGCAGTGGCGGCGGCCAGCAGCGGGGAGCCGAGCGCGTAGGCGATGGCGAAAACCGTGACGAGCTGGCCTGCTGCGCCGAGGGAGAGGCCCAGGGAGTGCGCGATGTCGGGCAGCACACCGGCGATGACGAAGGCGTCCGTTCCGACGACGAAGGTGCCGAAGGCGAGCAGGGCTGCGTTGCCGCGCCACCCTTCGGCCGGGGTGGGCGGCGTGGGCGGGCCGGCCGGCGGGCGGTCAGGGGGTGGTCCGGCCGCGGCGGACGTCGGGTTCGAGGCCGTGCTGGACATGTTGGTGCTCCTCCGTGGCAGGCGCGTGCGAGGCGGAAGGGTCCCGCTCCGGAACACTCAAAGACGGAACCGATCGGGACCGAATACGAGACCCGAAATGGTACCGATCGGTTCCGTCTCCGGGGCATGAGACGGTACCGATCGGTTCCGTAAGGCGTCAAGACGGGATACCCTGGCCCCATGCCGACCCATGCACGCGAACGGCTCCTCAAGGCCGCCGAAGAACTGTTCTACGCGGAAGGCATCCGTGCCGTCGGCGTCGAGCGCCTCCTGGCCGCCTCCGGCGTCGGGCGGGCATCGTTCTACCGCCACTTTCCCGGCAAGGACGACCTCGTGGTCGCCGTCGTCGAGGAGTACGGGCAACGCTGGCTGGCCCGGCTGCGGGAGGAGGTCGCGCGGCGCGGAGGCGACCCGCTCGCCGTGTTCGACGTACTCGCCGAGCGCTTCGCCGCGCCCGGCTTCCGCGGCTGCACCGCGATCACCACGATGGTCGAGACGGCCGACCTCGACAGTCCGGCGCACCGCGCCGCCGCCATCCACAAGGCTGAACTCACCGACTACCTGGCGGAATTGGTCGACGCCACTGGACGGCCCGACCCGTACGGCACGGCTGAGCACCTCGTACTACTGGTCGACGGCGCCATCGTCATGGCACTACGCGAGCGCTCTGCCGCGCCCGCACACCGGGCCCGCACGCTCGCCGCGGCGCTGCTGGCCTGAGCGCCGGGCCTGAAGGCATCCTCATTCGCCGGACTGTCCGCGGCACTCCGGCACGTACCGCCCACAGCCGCCGGCCGCCGCCCCCGCCAGAACCCTGACAGCGCCCTTTCGTCTGCCAGCGACCCGGCAACCGCCGCAAAGAGCACCCGCAGCGGCCGCGAGCCCAGCAGGGATCGCCCCGGAAGGGAAGACGTGACCAGGACCTCAGGCAGCGCACCCAGCCACCGCATCACGCCGCCGACCCGCGGAACACACAAAGGCACCCGCCAACACCCCGGCCTTCGAACGTTTCCACAGGGAACGCCGCAACAACCAGCCGTCACGTCCGCGACAGCTCACCTGCCTGGGATTTCATGCCGCTGCCAGGAAGCCGGGACTGTCACACGTTGAAGCGGAACTCCACCACAACCCCTCTGAACTGCGTAAATGCAGGCGCATCCCAGCACCATCCCAGCACGGGATTCACGACAAAGTACAACTGCGCTCAGGACCGCCAACGCTACACAACAGTGGAAGCAGGTGACGCGGGCACGGCTGCTTGAGCGTGCCATCCGATGCGATCTCGGAGGTGACCATGGCCGCCCAAAGCGGCTGAGCAGTCCGGAGAGGTCTCCACTTACTGACATCCTGCTGGCGCGGTGCGCACGCCGTCAGACCCCATCCTCTGCCTCTTCGCTGTGGATGCGCTGAGCCAGATCCCACAGACTCAATCCATCCGACTGATACCAGCGAGCCGTTCCCTGATTGGCCACGGGGCGCTCGTCCCAGTCGGCATCCGCCCACATCTTCGACACCAGACCGGAAGGCGAGTACTGCTGCTCGTCGTACGCCCACAAGATCGGCTTGGTCCGGTGATTAACCCAGGTCGCCTGGCGTCGCCTTTCGTCTTCAACTAGCCACTCTCCCATGGCGTCACGCTCGGGCTCGTTCAGGGCTTCGTACCGGAGGGGGGCTCCATCCTTGATGACACGCCGGTCGACCAGGAGCGGCACGGTGTTCGGGCGACGCGGCTTGCGCTCCTTCGTGGGAGGTTCGGGAACGGCGACGCCATCGGCCAGATCGCCCAGGACACGCTTCGCGAGTTCCGCACATGTCTCCGCGGTCTGGAAAGCAGCCCTGATTTGGGGACGCGGCCCGTAACCAGTAACGATCTGATGGGTCAGCCGACGGACCAGTTCCGGTACCAAGGCAGGAATCTTCTCCAGCACCTCGCTGTCCCAGTCGAAGTCGGGGTCGTCAATACTCGAGGCGCCGAGATGCTGGAAAATCAAGTGGGTTACGAGAAAGCTCCCATGCTCCGTGGTCGCAGCCTCGCGGCTGTTCCCCCCACTGCCCAGCTCGTAGACTGCGCTCCTTGCCGCGCGCAGCGTGAGCACGGAGCGCCACACCTTCTGCGGGGAGGGTTCGCGTTTGAACAGCACGGTGTGGCTGCCCTTGGAACCTTGCTCCCAAAGATTCTCGGTGGAGCTGGCAGCCCGGGCGGACTGTTCTGCATCCGGATGCAGGCAGGCAAGAGCGAGGGCAAGTTCGTCCAATGAGCAACCGGTCTCGGGTGCAGCGACCGGCTCACCCCTCTTAATCACGTACTGCTTGCGCAGCTCGGCGCGCAGGTTGGCCTTGATCGCCTGGTGTACGGGTTCGAGCGCGATGTGATCGCGCTGTTCAATGGCGTTCTGCCGATTCGCCGCCTGCGAGACCTGGACGCCGAACTTCCGGTCCTCATATGTATTGATGACCTTGATACTCAGAGTGGCATGGGCCGCAGCCTCACCGTCATCATGCATGGCTCTGGCGACTGCCCGTACCGTCTGAGCACCGTTGACGATGCTCGCCCCTGTCACGGTGAGCGTGGTCGGCCTGCTCTGCGGTGCCTTGGCGCTGTCGTGCTTCGCCGTAAGCGAGTCGCAGATCATGGTGATGCCGTTGTTCAAGTGCCAGAATCTGGTGGGATCGGACGTAAGAGTCTGACCAATCTCCGCATTGGTGACGGTGGTCCCGAGCGGAGCGCGGAGATTCTGCTCGAACAGACCGGTACCGTGCGTCTCGTACCACTCAGCGACGCTCTCGGCGGAGACCGTGCCCTGATACGCCTCGAGCGGTCCTTTTTGCTGGTACCAGTCGTCAAGACGTACATCTAGGCGGATCGGCTCCGGCCGAAGGTCCGCATGAATCTGATCGTGGAAGTCCGCGGCGTACAGCACCTCGACGCTCAATCGGGCGCCGTGCTTGTTGAACTCCTCGAGGGCATTGTCGAGAACCTCGCGTGCGGGCGGAGAGGGCTCCACGGTACCCATCAGCGCGATGACCAGAATGGCTCTCTCGTTGACGATAAACGGCCTGGCCTCCAGGGCCAGGGCGCCCGCACGCTGGTTGAACTGGTCGTACAACTCGTTTTCGATCCGGTTGAGACCATCCACCATCGCCTTGGCCGCATCCACATCGAACGTCGCCGTGCCCTTATCGCTCCACTTCGCTTGGACCAGCAGAGCCTGACCACTCTCCGGCAGGGGGGCGATGGCATCCATTCCTTGATCCGCGATGCCGTCCGTCACGAACCGGGCTGCCTCGGCCACGCTGCACTTGGCCACGCGTCGTACCGCCAGGGCTGCGAGGGCACGGGAGAGGAAGCGCTGTTCGTAATTGCCCCCACGGAAGTGGGCAATATCGCTGTCATCTATCACCCCGTCAAATGTCTCGTGCAGCTGCTCGCGCACCTGCGTTACCTGGCGAGGTATGTCCGCGCCCGAGGTGGCCATTGATGGTCGCCTTCCCACTGGTGGTGTCTTCTTGATCGCCTAGACCTGCGTCTTGATCCCCGACCCGTTGCCACGCTGCCGGAGACTGAAGTCCACGACGACCAAGGCAACACCAGCCGTGTCGATCGTGGCTTCCACCCAGCCCATGGCCACCTCGAGGGGTACACGTCGCGCGCCGAGCCAACCGTCGCGCACCAGTCGGGCGAAGTCGGTCGGCACCAGGTGGCGGGTGAGCGCGCCCACGGGTGGGCCGGGGAGACTGGTCTCCCCTGCGGCCGAGATCGCAGCGGTGACTTGGTCGTAGGGGTAAATCGCACCGGAACTCGTACGGTGCAGAGCCACGGTGAATGGCACCGGCTCATGAATGCGGAGAAAGAGAGGGTCTTCCAGCAAGCTGTAATCGTCGGCACTCTGCCGAGCGCGTCTCGGGAGACGACGAACACGACTGTGGAACTCATCCAGCCTGTGCCGGGCGTCAGACGAAAAGAGTCCGTTCGGGTCGGGACGCACGTAACGTAGTATGACGAGCGTCTGGGTCTCGACGTGATAGTAGTAGGCGTCGAGGGAGCCCTCCCGACCATCCGCCACCCGCCGATCGGTTATCGACGTGACCTCAAAGTCGTAGCTTCGGTTACCTCCGCCACTTGCAAACGTTCGGACGACGGTCTCACCGATGCCGCTGAACCTCGCCCCTACCCATCCACGGATGTCGTCAAGCGTCGGCTGAACTGCAGTCCCTGTGAGCCCGCTGATAAAAGCTCCGTGGGCGGCTGTCTGGTCCCAAAGGTGTACCTCCGAGAAGTCATTCGGGGCCAACCCGGCGATCTTGGCGAAGAGCAGCAGAGCGTCGCGCTCATCACGCCATCGTAGTTCGCCCTCACTCCATCCTTCGGCTTCGTCGAGCAGAGGCATCAGCCTCCGAACTTCGGCCGCGACATCAGGGGAAATCCGCCGCAGATTGGCGAATATGGTGTCGGCGTCGACTGTGACAGGACCACTTTCCGGTAACGATTTGGAGAGACTGGAGTCTTGCTCGCCACCAGCGCACCAGAGCCCTGAGACAGGAACAATGCCTCGAAAGCTTCGCGCACGGGTGACAACGACCTTCCGGTCGCGGTCGGTCTCATGAGCAGGGCGCACGATTCCCAGCCCCCAGATGCGCTCAGGTTGCTCCCCGCCACCTCCATCACCCTGCTGGCCGGCAGGAGCAAGCAGGATCGCGAGGTGTGACTTAACCTCAGGCCAGGCACGGCAGGGTTGGGAGTAGGACCTTTCCTTGGCGTGATCGGCATCGAGCAGACCAAGCAAGTCGTTGTCAGGGCGCAGAATCGCCAGCCGCGGCGATCTCGCCGGAGACGGAAGGTCTACCCGCCTTGGTTGTGCGAATGTCATCTACTCCCCCGAACCACCTGCCACCACACCGAGCCAGGCTCAGGCGGATGGTAGCGCGCCAGCTTCAGCTTCCGCCCTAAAGCCGGCCTCTGTGAGAAAGCCGCTGGGATGCCCCGCCAAAAACATACAGCCCATCCCGCGCCCGTGTGCACGCCACGAACAATAGGCACCGCTCGGGGGGCTTGTTCTTGGGCCTTCCTGTACGAGCGCATCACGCAAAACGTTCTCAAGAGGCGGTCGCATGGCCAAAGGCTAATCCGGAGGGTTCACAAGGATCCGAGGACGAGTTCGCAGGGCTCGATGACGAACACTCAGGCGATGTGCAACTGATCTCCATCTGGCGCTTCCGAAGCCCCGGTCGAAGCCGGATGCCCTGACGTCTTGGACGCGTCCCCCTCCAGCGCATAGGCAAGCGCGAGTGCAATCCGCTCGATCCAGTTGAGGGCGTCCGTGACATCAGCCTCGCTGATCTGGCGGCGCTGCTTCAGGTCGCCGTCGATCAGATCCGCGTCATGTGCGATCTGGTTGCGCCGGCGGAGCAGCAGGATGTACTGACCGCGCAGCCGCTTCTCGTCGTATGAAGTGCGGTACTGGCTCCACCGGTTGACCCACTTCGCCGCCTCCCGCCACACCTTGACGTCGGTGACGAGCGACATCACCTTCGCGATGGCATCAGGGTTCTGCAAGGTCTGGCGGGCGATGTCCTGGCGCACCCGCTCCGCGACCACCTCGGCGGTGGTCGATTCGCCCCGCTGCACCCTCTCCAGGTAGTGCAGCGGCAACGGGTAGTCACGGAGCTTCCGCGGCATGTCCGGGTCGTCCTTTGCAGCTTCCTCGGCGACCCGGCGCAACACCTCTTCCTGCACCCAGTGTTCGAGGGCAGCGATGGACTGCACCCAGGCGGCTCGGTAGAAATCGCCGGTATCGATGCCCTTGGGGCTGAGCACCTCCAGCGCCTGCCCGGCTCGCACCATCTGGCGTGCGTACGACAGGTTCGTGACGAACGACTCGAACTGACGGGTCTGAGGATGTGCGATGGCCATGCATACCTCTGTGCGGCGCGCGGTAGGACGGGGAACTTTGGAACGTGAACTCCTGATGTTCCCTGTACCGCAGAGGTATCAGTCAAGCGGCTTCACGGATCACGGTCGGTTTGTGGCTCGATCTGATCGGTTCGGCCCTTCACTCTCTTGCGGCAGGATTCCGTGACGGCGGGCGAGCAACCATGGCCAGTTGCAGGAGCATGTGATGGCCGATCAGACGTGGGGCCAGTTCACCGCCGGAGCCGTAGACGACGTAGCAGGATTTGCCATCGGCGCTGTCGCAGGGGATGTAGCGGGGTTTGCCGATGGGTGTCCGCCGTTGTGGCTGTCGCGGCTGCGGCATCATCGGGCCGGCGCCTCGTCGAGACGGTTCTAGCGAAGGAACCTTCAGCATCGCTGTCCCGGAGTGCCACCAGCAGCCGCACGGAAGCGCCGAAGGCCACAGGGCACTTCGCATTGCAGCTCTTCGGCGCGGTGACAACGAACCTTCGGCCGTCGTCAGACCTCTTCCGCCTCCGGTACGTCCACATCCGCGCCAAGCGACTTCGCGATGGCCGTGAACTCGGCCAGAGCGGACTGGAGATCGCGCACGATCTCCTCGGCGATGACCTCCGGCTCCAGGTCGCTGTCCGCGTCCTCCAGGGCCGGATCCTTCATCCACGTGATGTCAAGGTTGACCTTGTCGCGCGCCGTCAACTCCTCGTACGTGTATGACTTCCAGGGGCCGTTGTCGTCCTCGTCAGCGACGCGGACAGCCAGCGGCTCGCCCGCCTTGTACTTGGCTACGAAGTCGTCCAGGTGGGGGCGGGTCAGCGGGCGCTGCTTCATGGTGAAGTGCTGGCCGGTGCGGAAATCGTAGACCCAGGTGACGGTGGTGTGCGGTTTGCCGTCGGCGCGCGGGGGCTTCTTGTCGAAGAAGAGGACGTTGGCTTTGACGCCGCCCGCGTAGAAGATGCCGGTGGGCAGGCGCAGGATCGTGTGCAGGTCGAACTCGTCCAGCAGCTTGCGGCGGATCTTCTCGCCTGCGCCGCCCTCAAAGAGGACGTTGTCCGGGAGGACGACGGCCGCCCGGCCGTTCACCGCGGTCAGCGACATGATGTGCTGAAGGAAGTTGAGCTGCTTGTTGGTCGTGGTGGCGGTGAAGTCGTCGCGGTCGTACTGGACGTCCTCCCTCTCCAGGTCACCGTCCTGGCCGATCACGGTGATTGCGGACTTGCGTCCGAAGGGCGGGTTGGCAAGGACGAGTGAGGCGTGCCGCCCGCTCGGCTTCTCGGCGAGCGCGTCGCTGACGTCGATCAGGCTCGGGCCGTCGCTCTTGCCGATGCCGTGGAGGAGCATGTTCATGGCGGCGAGGCGGGCGGTACCGGTGACCAACTCGTTGCCCCAGATCTTGCGGCCACTGTCGTACGCCTTGCGGGCCTCAAGGTCCATGTCCTTGATGTGGTGCCGGGTGATGTACGTGTGCGCGGCGATCAGGAAGCCGCCGGTGCCACAGGCGGGGTCGGTGATGGTGTCGTCCGGACCGGGTCGGGTCACGTCCACCATCGCGTCGATGAGCGCACGCGGCGTGAAGTACTGGCCGGCGCCGGTCTTGGTGTCGGACGCCCCCTTGGCGAGCAGCCCCTCGTAAGCGTCGCCCTTGAGGTCGGTGCCGGTGACCGTCCACTCCTCGCGACCGATCAGCTCCACGACCAGCTTTTCGAGCAGCGCGGGCTTGGTGATCCGGTTCTGCGCGTCGGCGAAGATCGTGCCGATGGTGGTGTGGGGCTTACGGCCCAGGTGCTCCAGGATGGCGCGGTAGTGCGCTTCGAGCTCCGCTCCGCGCTTGCTGACGAGGGACTTCCAGTTGTAATCCTCCGGAACGATGTCGCTGAGGTCGCGGCCCTCCCACGAGTCGTCCTCGATCTCATCGACCATCTTCAGGAAGAGCAGGTACGAGAGCTGCTCTACGTACTCGATGGTCGACATGCCGTTGTCGCGGAGGACGTTGCAGTAGTTCCAGAGCTTGGCGACCAGGGTGTTGGTCTGCGCGGCGGCCTTCTTCGACTTGGGCGTCTCGGTGAGGGGGACGCCCTCGGCGGAGGGGGCGGCTTCGTCGTCTGGCGTCGGGACGGGGGCGGTCACTGGAAGAGCTCCTGCTGAACGGTGGTGACGGGGGCGGGGGTTGGGGCGGGTGCGGGGGCGGCCTCGGTCACCTTGGCTGCGGTGGCCGTCTTGCGGGGGCGCGCGGCGCGCTTGGTTTTTCGGGCGGGCTTGGCGGCGTCGCGCTCGGCGGCGATGCGGGCGAGGAGGGTGGTGGCGGGTTCGTCCGTGGGGTTCTGGGGGATCAGATTGCCGTTGAACGCCTTCCGGAGCAGGGCCGACCGCAGAGCGTCTGCCCGCCGAGTAGCACGGTCTACTTCACGGCCGATCGCCTCGGTGCCTGACAGCAACTCTTCGCAGCGCTGGACTAGATCTTTCTGGATCTCCAGAGGGGGAATCGGGAACTCGACCACTTTCAAGCGCTTTGACGACAAGTGGGCGATGTTCGTCGTGATGCGCACCTCGCGCATGAACCTGCGAGCGTGCAAATGTCGCCGGAACACCATGAGTGCCCATTCAGGGAGAACGCCCGGACCCGCCTGGAATCGCAACAGACTGTTCGTAAATGCAACATTCTCCGGAACTCCGCGGTACATCGCTGGACGGCCCACCAAATGCGGGCTCTGCCCTTCGTTCAGGAGGATGTCCCCCTTGTGGAGCCGATACTTCTCAAAGATCCCCGAGAAATCCATTTCCATGACGCTGGAGATGTCGATCCGGTCTTCGAAAACATTGGCCACGCGCAGGTAGGGACGCATTTCGGGACCGTGATGCCAGTCAGGGTGCCGGGCTCGCCCCAACTCCAGAGTTCCAGCCTCACCGACAGTCGTAACTGTCCAACCGGCGGGGGCTGTATCGGGAACCAATGAGGTGAAGACCGACTTGCGTAGAACCTCGATCCGCTTGCGCGCCAGCCGCAGCGTCTGCTCGGCCGCGTCGAGCCGGGAGAGCTGCTCTTCGAGGGCCTCGACGATGCGGTGCTGTTCGGCGAGCGGGGGTACTGGGACCCTGACGCGCTTGAGCGACGCGCCGGAAATTCCCGCTTGCCCGGCGGATGTCTTGACCTGGCCTCGCACTTGTTCACGTACACGCGGCGAGGCCCACGCATAGGCCAGGAACCGGGAATTCACGACTTCCGCTGGGACGCGTACCCGAATAAGCTTGTCTGGATACGCTAGTTCAGGTACACCATCGGGAACCCTCGCCCCCGCACCAACATATTCAGGGTTTCCGTTGTATCGAGTGAACAGCAAGTCGCCGGGCATCACATCGCCCGCCTGGTCCTGCACTTCTTGCCAGTCCAACCCCGTGTACCGCAAGTCGTCCAGACTTAGCCGAATCGGCCGGACCGCACCGATCCGAAGAATCGGCGTACCGTTCGGCTCCGTACCAGGCCGTGATACGTACATCCCGTTCTTGACGGACGTAGCGATCTCCCCGAGCTCCGCCCAGGCCCACCCTTCCGGCAACCCGCCCACACCCATACTCAAGCCAATTCCTGATTCAGTTCGTCCAGCAGTTCCAGCGCCCGGTCCTTGTCACCGAAGGCGTTCGCGAAGCCGCGACCGCCGCCCTTCGCCGAGAAGGGGAGGTGTCTGAAGTCCTCGCGTTCCATGCCCACGTCCACCGCGATGGCGTCCTTGATGCGGTGCAGCCACCACAGCTGGTCCTCGGTGAATTCGACGCCCGTCTGGTTCTGCCGCAGCAGCCAGCCCTCGAAGCGCTCCTCGACCACCGTACGGTACGGGCGGAGTTCGTCGTCTGCGCCGAGCGTGTAGCGGACGAGGTTCATGAGATCGCCGAGGCCGGCCGATTTCGACAGGGATTCCGACGCCTTGCCGAGCAGGTCGTAGTGGTCCCAGATGACCTTCGGGGTCCACGTCCGGTTGGTGGCCTTGATGGTGGCGAGCAGCTCGCGAAGATGGGCCCGTGCCTCCTGCGGACGGACCCGGGATCCGCTGCCGAGGATCACCTGGAGTGCGATCGCCTCCGCCGCCTGCTCGTCGCGCCGACGGCTGTCCAACAGCTGGCGCCACTCGCCGAGTTCCTTCTCCGCGCGTTCTTCTCGCGGGACCTCCGTCAGCCGTATCCCGACCTCGGTCGTCGCGTCGTACGTCAAGTCGTGCTGCTGCTTGATGCCGACGATCAGCTTGCGGAGCTCCGGGTGCGTGGTCAGGACCTCGACCGCGTCCTGGACGAGGCGCCGGGCTTGGTCCGCGCCGCCCTCCCGGTACGCACGGTCCTGGGTGTCGACATCCACCGCGTCCGAGATGCGGCGAACCAGCTCGCCGAGTGGGACGCCGCCCGATGCCTGCTTGATCTGCTCACGCTCCTCCTCGGTGAGCTTGCGGTCCAGGCGGGCCAGGCGACGGCCGAGCATCTCGGCCTGTTCGGCAGTGAGGGAGCGGCTGCCCGCCTTGTCCATGAGCTTGTCCGTGCTGAGGGCACCGGTGTCCGGCGGCAGCATCGGCCGGGTGTCGACCAGCGGCGACGCGGTGACGCCCACCGCGTCGACCAGGACGAAACGGTCTTTGGCGAGGTCGGTCGCCGCCTCCGGCGTGACCGCCTTCAGCTCGTCGGCGTCGATCGTGCGGGAGCCGCGCCCCTTCATCTGTTCGAAGAGGACGGGGCTGCGTACGGCCCGCAGGAATATCACGCACTCCAGGGCGCGGACGTCCGTCCCCGTGGCGATCATGTCGACGGTGACGGCGACCCGGAGCAGCGGCGAGTTCCGCAGGTCGTTGACGAGCTGCTCAGGGTCGTCGCCCTTGTCCCGGGACCGGTAGGTGATCTTCTTAGCGAAAGCGTCACCGCGTCCGAAGACCTCCTTGACCTGCTTCAGGACCTCGTCGGCGTGGTCGTCGCTCGCCGCGAAGACAAGCGTCTTGGGTAGTTCGGCACGGCCCGGGAACCAGCGCTGCCAGTTGTTCATGTAGGCGGTGAGGACGGCCCTGATCTCGTCCTCAGTGATCACCGTGCGACCGATCTGGCCGACCGTGTACGCGAAGTCCTCGTCCAGTTCCTCGTACCGCTGGGTGCGGGTCTTGCGGTCGCGGATACGGACCGTGGTGCCCTTGTCGATCTTCGCGCCGCCCGCTTCCCGTACCGAGGTGTCCATGGTGACCACGTCGAAGTCGACGTTGACGCCGTCGGCGACAGCCTGCTCGTAGGTGTACTCGGAGACCAGATTGTTGTCGAAGAAGCCCTTGGTCTGGCGGGTGGGGGTGGCGGTGAGGCCGACCAGGTGGGCGTCGAAGTAGTCGAGGACGCCGCGCCACAGGCCATAGATGGAGCGGTGGCACTCGTCGATGACGATCACGTCGAAGGACTCGATGGGAACGTCCGCGTTGTACTCGACACTGACCGGGCGGTCGGTCATGTAGTTCTCGTCGAGGGTGGAGGCGTCCTCGCGGTCCTCGGCCTCGCCCGTGTCCTCCAGTGGCTCGCCCTTGAGGAGGGAGTACATGCGCTGGATGGTCGAGACGACTACGGCGGAGGTCTCCTGGAGTCCGGTCCGGCCGAGCGTGTCGACGTTGTACAGGTCGGTGAACTTACGGTTCTCGTCCGGGGCACGGTACTTGTCGAACTCGGCCTTGGCTTGGCGGCCGAGGTTGTTCCGGTCCACGAGGAAGAGGATGCGGCCCGCGCCCGCGTGTTTGAGCAGGCGGTACGCCTCGGTGACGGCGGTGTAGGTCTTGCCCGCGCCGGTGGCCATCTGGATCAAGGCGCGCGGCTTGTCCTGGCCGAGGGAGTACTCAAGGCCGGTGATCGCTTCCTCCTGCGCCACGCGGAGGTCGTGGGTCTCCAGGACCGGGAGCCCGGTGCGCAGGGCGGCGCGGAAGGTGGGAACGTCCGGGCGCTCGGTGGCCCGCTTCATCCAGGCAGCAAAGGTCTCGGGCCGGTGGAAGGCGAAAACCGGGCGGGAACGGGCGTGCGGGTCGAGGAGGTTGACGAAGAACGTCTCTGCACCGGTGGTTGCGTAGCGGAAGGCGAACGGTTCCTGATCGCGCCAGACCGCCAGGGAGTGCTCCTTGAGGACACCGGCCGCGTACCGCTCGTTCTGGGCGAGGGCCCCTGCCAGGGCGATGCCCTCACGCTTGGCCTCGATGACGCCGACGATCATGCCGTCGACGTAGAGGACGTAGTCGGCGCGGCCGGTGGCCAGGGTGAACTCGCGGACCGCGACGCCCTCGGAGGCAAGCGGGTTGAGGTCGGCCTTGTCCTGGACGGTCCATCCGGCTGCGGCAAGCATTTCGTCGATACGGACGCGAGCCTGCACCTCGTTGAGCGGCTCGGGCCGCTGTGCACGGGCGACGATCGCCTCGCGGGCGGCGGCGGCGACCGGGCGGGGCTTGAGACGCTCCTGGTTGTAACGGCTCCGCTGTTCGCTCCTGAGCCGCTCGATCTCCTCCCGGTAGCTGGCGGCCAGTGCTTCCGACTCGGCGCGGGCCTGCTCGGCGGCCGCGGTTAGTTTCTCGGCCTCCTCCCGGCCGCGCTGCTCGGCCTCCAGGCGGTCGCCGACCTCGCCGAGGCGGGTGCGGGACTCGGCGAGGGTGCGCTGGTGGTGGCCGAGCGCCTCGCGGAGCTCCTCGAGCTCGGCGGGCCCGGCTGCCACGTCACTCGGCAGCCGCGGCGGTACGAACGCGGAGATTTCCCGGACGCCGTCGATTGCGCGGGAGAAGAACTGCCCGAGCTGGAAGCAGAGTTCGACTGCCTTGAGGGCCTTGCTGGTGTCGAAGAGGTGGTTGTGCGCGGCGTCGTTCCGCCCCCGGCGGAGGGTGTCGAAGGCGTCCCGGGTGCGGCCCGGCAGCAGACCGGCCCGCTGGAGCCCGGCGAGCCGGTCGACCTGACGGGCCCCTTCGATCCGCACCCCTGCCCGCTGGACCAGCTCCTCGGCGAGCACCTCTCCGAACTGGCCGGACGCCACGTAGGAAACATTGGGGTTGGTGAAGACCGACTGCTCTGCCTGGGAGCCGTAGATCGCGAGCAGGGGCTGCATCGCGTAGAGCCGCCCGAAGTTGGGAGACCTTCGGGCCGCTAACTTCAGCTGCTCCGGGACTTGCTCACGACTCCGTGCCCGCCCGCTCATACGCTGCCGCTCCTCGACCAGGCCACATCCGGCCCTCACCTGTGACAAGACCTCTCAGCCTATGTCTAAACGAGCGCTCCGCTCTGGCAAATGAACCGATCACGACAAGATCGACGGCACACGCGCCCCGTCGCCTATGCAGAGTCGGATCACCGACGCACTGCTCGCGGGTATCCGCACCCACGGCCGCAGGCGAAGCCCTCCTCTCACCGGAAGCCACCCATCGGCGAGATCGCCGAAGAACTCGTCCTCAGCGTCCTAACCGTACGCACCCACATCCAGCGCGCAATAACCAAGACGTCTGGGGCAAGACCGACCCAAGAGCCTTCCGGACCACTCCCGACCGCAGAAATCAGACCGCCACGAGCCGGACCCGATCGCCGCAGAGCTTAACCATGTCGTCGATATCGGAGGTCAACATGACCACCGGGCGGTGCTGTCGCAGCG
The DNA here is from genome assembly GCF_041433995.1 of Streptomyces sp. NBC_00466. Classification (NCBI taxonomy): domain Bacteria; kingdom Bacillati; phylum Actinomycetota; class Actinomycetes; order Kitasatosporales; family Streptomycetaceae; genus Streptomyces; species Streptomyces sp. NBC_00466. Next base: position 1,953,117 of record NZ_CP107896.1, read on the forward strand.
CGGCCTCGGCGACCGCCGCATCGATCGCGTACTTATGCCCGTGCAAACCAGCATCCATCAGCAACTTCGAAGCCACCCTCGCCTCCTCGTCGCCCACCGGTACCACGCGCAGTCCGGAGAGCACCCAGTTCAGGCGGGACTTGTTCGTACGAGCGTGAACGGCCTCGATGATGGTGAGCGCACTGATCGCGACCTCCATACCGCGCGAGCGCGCCTCGGCGACCAGGGACACCACCTGCTCGTCGTCGGCGAGCATCTTCGAGAGCCCTTCGCTGTCGAGGACCAGCGTCCCCTCGTGACTCAGCTTGCGGCGGGCCACTCGCCCTCCTCGGCGAATACCTCGTCGAAGACCTGCCGTGCCCGCTGACGAGCCTGCTCGGAGACCGGCCCCTTGCGGCTCTCGTAGTCCGCCAAATACTCGTCGAGGACCTGCCCGCGCAGCTCACGCTCGACCGCCTCAGCGATAAACGCGGAGAACTCCCGCTTGCCCACCCGCGCCCGGATCGCCTCTGCGGTCCCTTCGGGCAGCGACAGGCTCACCCGCGTCGCCGGCCCTTCCCCGATGCTGTACGTCGTCTCACCCATACCCCCGAGTGTGTCAAAAGAGTAGGAAAAGTGCTACGCCCGGACCTGCGTGGAGCCTCAGAGTCGTGAAGAAGGTGTGCACATGGAGCCTCTCCCGCTCGCTCCCACATCGGGCAGCGCAACATCCCAAACCCAGCACGGGCGCTCCCATCCCATCCCAGCACAATCCCAGCACGGTACGGATGACCAGGTATGACGACAGGTGACGAGGGGTCAGCTATCCCAGCACCATCCCAGCACGGGAAAAAACAAAGGACCCGACTCCGAAGAGTCGGGCCCCTTCTGACCTGCATGTTTGCCAGATCAGCGACGTGGTGATATGTCAGCCGCTACACGTTGAAGCGGAACTCGACCACATCCCCGTCCTGCATCACGTATTCCTTGCCTTCCATCCGGGCCTTGCCCTTGGCCCGGGCCTCGGCCACCGAGCCCATGTCGACCAGGTCGGCGAAGGAGATGACCTCGGCCTTGATGAAGCCCTTCTGGAAGTCGGTGTGGATGACACCGGCCGCCTCCGGGGCCGTGGCGCCCTTCTTGATCGTCCAGGCGCGGGACTCCTTCGGACCTGCCGTCAGGTAGGTCTGGAGGCCCAGCGTGGCGAAGCCGACGCGGCCCAGGGTCGCCAGGCCCGGCTCCTCCTGGCCCATCGACTGGAGGAGTTCCAGCGCCTCCGCGTCGTCGAGCTCGATCAGCTCGGACTCGATCTTGGCGTTGAGGAAGATCGCCTCTGCGGGGGCGACCAGGGCACGCTGCTCGTTCTTGAAGTCCTCGTCGACCAGTTCGTCCTCGTCGACGTTGAAGACGTACAGGAAGGGCTTGGTGGTGAGCAGGTGCAGCTCGTGGAGGAGGTGGCCCTTCTCGGTGTTGGCCGTGATGCCCGCCGCGAAGAGCGTGGTGCCCGCTTCGAGGATCTTCTGGGCCTCCTCGACGGCTGCCAGTACCGCGACCTTCTCCTTCTGGAGGCGGGACTCCTTCGTGAGGCGCGGGACCGCCTTCTCCACCGACTGGAGGTCGGCGAGGATCAGCTCGGTGTTGATGGTCTCGATGTCGTCCTTGGGCGAGACCTTGCCGTCGACGTGGACGACGTTCTCGTCCTTGAAGGCCCGGATGACCTGGCAGATCGCATCGGACTCGCGGATGTTGGCCAGGAACTTGTTGCCCAGCCCCTCGCCCTCGCTCGCGCCCCGGACGATGCCCGCGATGTCGACGAAGTCGACGGTCGCCGGGATGACCTTCTGGGAGCTGAAGACCTCGGCCAGCACGGCCAGCCGGCTGTCGGGGACCCCGACGACGCCGACGTTCGGCTCGATGGTGGCGAACGGGTAGTTGGCCGCCAGCACGTCGTTCTTGGTCAGGGCGTTGAACAGGGTCGACTTGCCGACATTCGGCAGACCGACGATTCCGATCGTGAGCGACACGTTGGCGACTTCCCGTAGCGAGAGCTGATGTACCGGCCCGGGGGTGGGCCGATCCCCCAGTTTACGGGCGTGTCGTGCGGCTCCCGGCGCCCCGTCGGATCGAACTGTTCGCCAAGCTCGCCCAAAGCGCGTGTCCAACGCCGGATTCCTCCCGCCTTGCGACCTACTTTGGTCACGTGGAGCAGCGACCCAGGATTCGTACGACGCCGGCCGACGGTCCTTCCGAGAGCAGGATCGTGGCGCCCGCGCCGGCGACCGTCTACCGGGCGGCCCCGGTGCGGGCCGCCCGCCCGGCGCCTCCGGTGGCGATCGCGCTGCGCCGGTTCCCCAACCCCCGGCTGACCGGTCTCGGCGGCGGAATCTTCAGCGCGGCGGTGATGTTCCTGCTCGGCTGCCTGGACTCGTTGCTGTTCGACGGCGGCCCGCTGATGTACGGGCTGCTGTTCCTGCCAGTCGCGGCGCTGACCGCTCTCTGGGTGCGCCCCGCCGACCTGGTGACAGCGCCGATCAGCGTGCCGATCTCGTTCGCCTTCGGCTCGCTGCCGATCGCCGGGGGCACCGGTGGGGCCGGCGGCCGCATCGTCGCCCTGATCACGACACTCGCGCTGAATGCCGGCTGGCTGTACGGCGGGACGCTCGTCGCCGGGGTGATCACCACCGTACGGAAGGTCCGGATGATCCGGCGCCGCTACCGCTGACCTGGTCGGCGGACCGGCTGCAGCTGGACGGACTGGCGGGCGGGCGGGGGGCGTCGGGCAGGGACGCTGTCGTCTCCCTCGCCTGTTTCCCCCGCCGGTCTCCTCCGCCGGTCTCCTCCGCCCGTCCGTCTCCGTGCCGCCCGTCTGCCGTGCCCCGGCCTCCGCGCTCAGCGGCTGGACGCCGCCATCGCCGCGCCCACGATGCCCGCGTTGTTCTCCAGTTCGGCGGGCACGATCTCGGCCCGGACCCCCTCGATCAGGGGCAGGAACTTGTCGGCCTTGCGGCTCACTCCGCCGCCGATGATGAACAGCTCGGGCGAGAACAGCATCTCCACGTGTTCCAGATACTTCTGCACCCGGTGCGCCCAGTGGTGCCAGCTCAGGTCCTCGTCCTCCTTGGCCTTCGTCGACGCGCGCGTCTCCGCGTCGTGGCCGTGCAGTTCGAGATGGCCCAGCTCCGTGTTGGGGACCAGGCCGCCGTTGCGGAAGACCGCCGAACCGATCCCCGTACCGAAGGTGAGCAGGATGACCGTTCCCTTGCGGCCCCGGCCCGCTCCGAAGGTCATCTCCGCGATGCCCGCGGCGTCGGCGTCGTTCAGCACGGTCACCGGGAGACCGAGCCTGCCGCCGATCAGCTTGGCCGCGTCGACATCGATCCAGCTCTTGTCGACATTGGCCGCGGTACGGACCGTGCCGTCGGTGACCACGCCGGGGAAGGTGATCCCCACCGTGCCCGACCAGTCGAAGTTCCTGACGACGTCGGCGACCCCGTCGGCCACACCGTCGGGTGTGGCCGGATGCGGGGTCAGCACTTTGTGGCGCTCCTGCGCCAGGTCTCCGCGGTCCAGGTCAACGGGAGCGCCCTTGATCCCGGATCCGCCGATATCCACACCGAAGATCTGCATGACTCCACGTTACGGCGTGGAGCCCTCCGTCACTTGTCGGAGCGGATTCCGGGCTCCCCGGTCACGCCGGCGCCCCCGTCACGCCCCTGCCCCCTGCGGCTACTTGCCCGACAGGTCGGCGGCCTCGGCGCGCAGGTCGCGGCGGAGCTCCTTGGGCAGCGAGAAGGTGATCGACTCCTCGGCCGCCTTCACGATCTCCACGTCGCCGTAGCCCCGGGCGGCGAGCCACTCCAGTACGCCGTCGACCAGGATCTCCGGGACCGAGGCGCCCGAGGTCACGCCGACCGTGGTGACGCCCTCCAGCCAGGCCTCGTCCAGCTCCTCCGCGAAGTCCACCAGGTGGGAGGCGCGGGCACCGGCGCCGAGGGCGACCTCGACCAGCCGTACCGAGTTGGACGAGTTCTTGGAGCCGACGACGATGACCAGGTCGGCGTCCGCGCCCATCTGCTTCACCGCGGTCTGGCGGTTCTGCGTGGCGTAGCAGATGTCGTCGCTGGGCGGCGAGATCAGCTGCGGGAACTTCTCCTTGAGCGCGTCGACCGTCTCCATCGTCTCGTCCACGGAGAGCGTGGTCTGGGAGAGCCAGACGACCTTGGACTCGTCGCGCACGGTGACGTTGGCGACGTCCTCGGGGCCGTCGACGAGCGTGATGTGCTCGGGCGCCTCACCGCTCGTGCCCACGACCTCCTCGTGGCCCTCGTGGCCGATCAGCAGGATGTCGTAGTCGTCGTTCGCGAAGCGGACGGCTTCCTTGTGGACCTTCGTCACCAGGGGGCAGGTGGCGTCGATCGTGGCGAGACTGCGCTGGGCGGCCTCGTCGTGGACGACAGGGGCGACACCGTGCGCGGAGAAGACGACGATGGAGCCCTCGGGCACCTCCTGCGTCTCGTCGACGAAGACGGCGCCCTTCTTCTCCAGCGTCTGCACGACGTACTTGTTGTGGACGATCTCCTTGCGGACGTAGACCGGCGCACCGTACTGCTCAAGGGCCTTCTCGACGGCGATCACGGCGCGGTCCACACCCGCGCAGTACCCGCGCGGGGCGGCCAGCAGGACTCGACGGGCGCCGCTGCCTCGCGCGGCGTCTCCGGTCGGGGTGGCGGCGGGTGACGGGCTGGGCGTAGCAGTCATGCGGTCCATCGTAACGGCCTGTCCCGCGGCGGGCCGTGGGCCGGCGGGCCCGCCGGCCGTCGCCGGGCGGGCCTTGGGCCGTGTCAGGTGGGACGGGGTCCGCACTTGTGGGAAGACTGATGCCATGACTTCTGACGAGACGGCTGCGGGCAGTGGAGTGAAGGCGCCGGAACTCCACCGAAATCTCGGGTTCCGGGATCTGGTGGTGTACGGGCTGCTCTTCATCGCCCCGATGGCCCCGGTCGGCATCTTCGGCACCCTCGATGCCAAGTCGCACGGTGCCGTCGTACTCGTCTACATCGCGGCGACGATCGCGATGGCCTTCACCGCGTTCAGTTACGCGCAGATGGTGCGGGTCGTCCCGCTGGCCGGTTCGGTCTTCGCGTACGCCCGCAAGGGGCTCGGCCAGGGGCCCGGGTTCATCGCCGGGTGGATGGCGATGCTCGACTACCTGCTGATCCCGGCCGTCGCGTACCTCTTCTCGGGAATCGCGATGAACTCGCTGGTGCCCTCGGTCTCGCGGTGGGTGTGGACCGCGCTCGCCGTGGTGGTGACCACGGCGCTGAACCTGTGGGGCGTACGGGCGGCGGCCCGGGTCGGCTTCGCGGTGCTCATGCTGGAGATCGGTGTTCTGGCGGTGTTCGTGGTGGCCGCGATCGTGGTGCTCGTCCAGGACGGCGCCCAGCGCGGCTGGCTGACGCCCTTCACCGGTGACAGCGGGTTCTCGCTGACGGCGGTACTCGGGGCGGTGTCCGTCGCGGTGCTGTCGTATCTGGGCTTCGACGCGATCGCCACGTTCGCCGAGGAGGTCACCGGCGGGTCGGCGAAGGTCGCCAGGGCGGTGCTGTTCTGCCTGGTGCTCGCGGGTGTGCTCTTCATCGTGCAGTCGTATCTTGCGGCGGTCCTGGAGCCGATGTCCTCCGCCCAGCTGGCCGCGAAGCCCGCCGCGCAGGGTTCGGCCTTCTACGACACGGTGGACGCGTCGGTCGGCAGCTGGCTGCACGACCTGGTCGCCGTGAGCAAGGCGATCGGCGCGGCCTTCGCCGCCCTCGCGGGCCAGGCGGCGGCGGGCCGGCTGCTCTTCGCGATGGGCCGCGACCGGCGGCTGCCGCACGTCCTCTCCAGGGTGAACGGCCCGTCCGGGGTGCCGCGGCTCGCTGTGCTGCTGGCGGCGGTGGTGACGCTGATCGCCGCGGTGTGGGCGGCGCGCCGCGGCGACGGTCTGGACCGGCTGGTTTCGGTGGTCGACATCGGGGCGCTGACCGCTTTCCTGCTGCTGCACGCGTCGGTGGTGGGCTGGTTCGCGGTACGGAAGGCGGAGGGGCCGCCGGTCTGGTGGCGGCATGTGCTGATGCCGGTGCTGGGCGCGGCGGTAACGATCGCGGTGATCGTGGAGGCGACGAGCACGGCCCAGTGGGTCGGGCTGATCTGGCTAGTGGCCGGGCTCATGGTGCTCGGGGTGCAGCGGAGCAGCCGCGCCGGACGCGAGGTGTGACGGCCGGCTCTCGCCCCGGGCCGTCCGTGGCCTCGGCGTCCATGGCCTCGGCGTACCCGGCCGCGCGTGGCGGCCGGGCTGTCAGTGGCACCGCTTAACCTGCGTACATGGCTCTGAATACGAGTGCGGACGCGCCGCTGCCCGTCGGCGAGGTGTCACGGCTCATCGGGGGGTGGATCGACCGGCTGGGCGCGGTCTGGGTCGAGGGGCAGATCACCCAGCTCTCGCGCCGGCCGGGCGCGGGGGTGGTGTTCCTGACGCTGCGCGACCCCTCGTACGACATCTCGGTGTCCGTGACGTGCTTCCGCCAGGTCTTCGACGCGGTCGCCGACGTGGTGTCGGAGGGCGCGCGGGTCGTGGTGCACGCGAAGCCGGAGTGGTACGCACCGCGCGGCCAGCTGTCGCTGCGGGCCGTGGAGATCAAGCCGGTGGGGATCGGTGAACTGCTCGCCCGCCTTGAGCAGTTGAAGCGGACACTGGCCGCCGAGGGGCTCTTCGCGCTGGACCGCAAGAGGCCCGTGCCGTTTCTCCCGCAGCTGATCGGCCTGGTGACCGGGCGCGCGAGCGCTGCGGAACGGGACGTCCTGGAGAACGCACGGCGGCGCTGGCCCGCCGTCCGGTTCGAGGTACGGAATGTGGCGGTGCAGGGGGTGCACGCGGTGCCCCAGGTGGTCGACGCCGTGCAGGAGCTGGACCGGCTGCCCGGTGTGGACGTGATCATCGTGGCGCGGGGCGGGGGCAGCGTGGAGGATCTGCTCCCCTTCTCGGACGAACAGCTGATCCGGGCCGTGGCCGCGTGCGGTACACCGGTGGTGTCGGCGATCGGCCACGAGCCGGACTCACCGCTGCTCGACCTGGTGGCCGATGTCCGGGCGTCCACCCCGACGGACGCGGCGAAGAAGGCCGTACCGGACGTCGGGGAGGAGCTGGAACGCGTACGGCTGCTGCGGGACCGCTCGCTGCGGACCGTGCAGGGGCTGCTCGACCGGGAGCAGCGCGGGCTGGCCGCCGCGCTCGCCAGGCCGTCGATGGAGCGGCCGCAGCGGATGGTCGAGGAGCGCGAGGAAGCCGTCGACGCCCTGGTGGAGCGCAGTCGGCGGACGCTGCGGCATCTGCTGGACCGCGCGGACTCGGAGCTCTCCCACACCCGCGCCCGCGTCGTGGCGCTCTCTCCGGCGGCGACGCTGGAGCGGGGGTACGCGGTGCTGCAGCGGGAGAACGGGGCGGTGGTGCGCGCACCGGGCGAGGTCGCCGACGGGGAACCGCTGCGGGCCAGGGTCGCCGGGGGCGAGCTGGGCGTGACGGTGAGCCCGCAGCAGTGAGATTCAGCGTGGACGGGGCCGGGCCGGAGTGGATGCGGCCGGGTAGATGTGGCCGACGGGACCATGGTGGATGAGATCAGGGTGGATGAGACCAGGGTGGATGAGATGGCAGAGGCGAAGACGGACGGAACGGCCCCCGGGTACGAGCAGGCGCGCGACGAGCTGATCGAAGTCGTACGGCGTCTTGAGACCGGGGGGACGACCCTGGAGGAGTCCCTGGCGCTGTGGGAGCGCGGGGAGGAGCTGGCCAAGGTGTGCCGCGGCTGGCTGGAGGGTGCGCGGGCCCGGCTGGACGCTGCGCTGGGGGAAGGTACGGAACCGGGCGAGGGATGAGAGCGCCCGGCGGGATCCCGTAACGCTCACGGGTGACGGGCTCAGGGGCCGGGCTCAGAGTGCGCGCTCAGAGTGCGGGCTCAGGGGCCGGACTCAGCTGCCGGGCAAACGTTGCTCGACCCTGGCCGTGGCCGCCTCGGCCTTCGCCGCCTGGGCCTTGGCCGCGTTGACCCTGGCCGCTTCGGCCTCGCTCTTGGCCTGATCTTGACGCCCTGTGGGCGGCCCACACGCTGTGAGGACGATCACGACGGGGCGGATTTAGTTGAATCTTAATACATCCTGGCCGTACAGTCGGAGCATCCCTTGATCCACTGCATGTCCGGAAGGTACGAAAGATGTCGCTCGTTCTCGACCCCGCCGCCCAGGACCTCCTCTTCCGTGAGGCCCGCACCGCGAACACCTTCACCGACGAGCCGGTGACCGAGGAGCAGGTGCAGGCGATCTACGACCTGGTCAAGTACGGTCCGACCGCCTTCAACCAGTCGCCGCTGCGCATCACCCTGGTCCGCTCCGCCGAGGCCCGTGAGCGCCTGGTTCAGCACATGGCTGAGGGCAACCAGCCGAAGACCGCCACCGCCCCGCTGGTCGCGATCCTCTCCGCGGACAACGAGTTCCACGAGGAGCTCCCGCAGCTGTTCCCGCACTTCCCGCAGGCCAAGGACGCGTTCTTCTCGGAGCGCCCGGCCCGCGAGCAGGCCGCCCACCTCAACGCCACCCTGCAGGCCGGTTACTTCATCGTCGGCGTGCGCGCCGCCGGTCTGGCCGCGGGCCCGATGACGGGCTTCGACCCCGCCGGTGTCCAGAAGGAGTTCCTGGACGACGACCACACCCCGCTGATGATCATCAACATCGGCAAGCCGGGCGACGACGCCTGGTTCCCGCGCTCCCCGCGCCTCTCGCTCGACGAGGTCATCACCACCGTCTGAGCCACCCGCACGGCACATGGAGAGGCCGCCGCACCCCTGGGGTGCGGCGGCCTCTCCATGCCGGCTGCTTCACTGCTTCACTGCTTCGCGGAACTCCCTGCCTTCCCAGCGGTCTCCGCCTTCCCACCGGTCTCCGACTTCGCAGCGGGCTCCGGCTTCTCGGCCTTCAGCGCCGCCGCCATCTGTGCCAGCTGCCCGTACGGCGCCGTCCCCGTGACCGCCGTCGTCGAGCCGTGGTCCCGGCGTACGAGCGCGTTGTACTTGGGGCCCTTCCAGCGCTGCCAGGTCTCGCCCCCCACCTGCTGGGTCTGCGACGTCTTCGACGCGTCCTTGCTCACGGTCGCGACGAACCTGTCCGACGGCCCGGTGCCCTGCTCCACCGCGACGTACTGCTGCTCCGGGTCCAGGAACCCCAGGTGCCACGCATGGCCACTCTCCTGGGCATACGAGACCGAGGTCGCCTTCCAGCCCTCCGGCAACCCGACCGGCGCCTGCACCGGATACGGTGCCGCGCGCTGCGCCGAGAGCTGTTCCACCCGGTAGTCGACGGGCTTCACCGGCTCCGAAGTGCCACCGTGCGGAACGAACACGTAGATGACCGCGACAGCGGCCAGGATGACCACCATCGACTGGATCATTCCGCGCACTGTCTGCTTGCTTCGCGTACCTGCCACGGACCCATGGTCTCAGGTGGCCACGCTGCTCATGCGTGGGCCCCGGTGCTCATTTTGTCGGCCGGACGATAGAATCGAACGAACCCTCTACATACGGCCGTCGTCGTATCAGAAAGGTGCGTGCCGATGACCGAGCATCATCTCCCTTCCCAGCTGGAGGTCTCCCCGGAGGCCCCCGACCGCAACCTCGCCCTGGAGCTCGTCCGGGTCACCGAGGCCGCCGCCATGGCCGCCGGCCGTTGGGTCGGGCGCGGCGACAAGATCGGCGCGGACGGGGCCGCGGTGAACGCGATGCGTACGCTCGTCTCCACCGTCTCCATGAACGGCGTCGTCGTCATCGGCGAGGGCGAGAAGGACGAAGCCCCGATGCTCTTCAACGGGGAGCACATCGGCGACGGCACCGGCGCTGAGGTCGACATCGCCGTCGACCCGATCGACGGCACCACGCTCAACGCCAAGGGCATGCCGAACGCCATCGCCGTACTGGCAGCCGCCGACCGCGGCTCCATGTTCGACCCGTCCGCGGTCTTCTACATGGACAAGCTGGTCACCGGCCCCGAGGCCGCCGACTTCGTCGACATCAACGCCCCCGTGTCGGTCAACATCCGCCGGGTCGCCAAGGCGAAGCACTCCTCGCCCGAGGACGTGACCGTGGTCATCCTCGACCGCCCCCGCCACGAGGGCATCGTCAAGGAGATCCGGGAGACCGGCGCCCGGATCAAGTTCATCTCGGACGGCGACGTCGCCGGCTCGATCATGGCCGTACGGGAAGGGACCGGCGTCGACCTGCTGATGGGCATCGGCGGTACGCCCGAAGGCATCATCAGTGCCTGCGCGATCAAGTGCCTCGGCGGCACGATCCAGGGCAAGCTCTGGCCGAAGGACGACGCCGAGCGCCAGCGCGCCATCGACGCGGGCCACGACCTGGACCGGGTGCTCTCCACGACCGACCTGGTCGGCGGCGACAACGTGTTCTTCGTGGCCACCGGCATCACCGACGGCGAACTGCTGCGCGGAGTGCGCTACCGGGCCGAGACCGCGACGACCCAGTCGCTGGTCATGCGCTCCAAGTCGGGCACGATCCGTCAGATCGACTCGACGCACCGGCTGTCGAAGCTGCGCGCGTACAGCACGGTGGACTTCGACCGCGCCAAGTAGGACCGAGCCGGACCAAGCAGGACCGAGCAGGGCTGAGCAGGAAGGGGCGCCCCCCGTGTGCGGCTGGGGGCGCCCCTTCCGTATGCCTGTGTACGCGTGTCCCGTGCGCGTGATGCCTTGTACGTACGCGTGTCCCGTGCGCGTGATGCCTGCGTACGTACGCGGTCCCGCCGCCCGGTCAGCCCGCCTGTGCCATAGGGTCCTGGACCGTGCTCCTGAGCTCCACTTCGCGACGCCTGCGCCGGGCGAGGACCACACGGCGCTCGGCGGCCGTCAGCCCGCCCCACACTCCGTACGGCTCGGGCTGCACCAGCGCGTGCTCGCGGCACTCCACCAGCACCGGACAGCGGGCGCAGACCCGCTTCGCCGCCTCTTCGCGGGCGAGTCTGGCGGCCGTCGGCTCCTTGGACGGGGCGAAGAAGAGCCCCGCCTCGTCCCGGCGGCACACCGCCTCCGAATGCCAGGGCCCTGCCTGATCCTCCCGTGCCGGAGCGCGCTGCGGCGGCACGGCAGCTACCTGCAAGGACTGATGCGGCGGATGCAGCACGGTCTACTCCTGACGACGGCTTCGCGAGCGAGAGACGATGCTGCAGTCCCTACCCGCTGTGCGCACGCCTATGCACTGGGTTCAGGCCGTCACGAACCCGTCGGCGGCGCCCGGCCCCGGCGCGTGCCGGGCCCGGAGCGCCCGGCGTTCCCGGGCCGCCCGGCGCCTGCTAACCGAGGTGCTTGCGCAGCTTCTTGTCGACCATGGTGCGCAGGTCCGCCACCAGCTTGCCCCGCTTCGGCTTGGCCTCGATGTTGCTGAAGACCGCGTACCCGTTCACCACCACGACAGGCGCCTCCGGGTTCTCCGATTCGAGCGTGTCGACCTCGAAGTTGCCGAAGATCCCGGTGCCGCTGCCGCGCAGAGTGACGTTCTCCGGGACCCTGACCTCGACGTTTCCGAAGATCGCGGTGGCGTTGATGACGGTCAGCCGCTGCTCGAACAGCGCCTCGGTGAGGTCGATCTCGACATTGCCGAAGAGCGAGAAGGCATTCGTCCTGCGGCCGACGCGCCAACGGCCCTTCCGGGTCGAGCTGGAGAAGACCGCGACCAGGTTCTCCGCGGTGACCGGGGTGTCCGGGTCGTCCGGGACCGCGTACTGCGCGGCGCCGGGGTCGGGGCGGCTGCCGGTGGTGGCTGCGGGCAGATCCTGCACCAGCGGCTCCAGCTCGGCGAGGGTCTTCGCGCGGTAGACCGACTCGATCCGCTCGGAGTGCTCATCGGCGTCGAGGCGCCCCTCGGCCAGGGCGTCCCTGAGGATGTCTGCGATCCGGTCGCGGTCGGCGTCGGACGCGCGGATGCCGACGGGCTGCGGCTGCTGGGAGTGCTTTTCGAGGTCCACCGGCCCAGCGTACCCAAACGCGATAGATCGCGACTAGTGCACGGACCACCCAACTCGGCCTCGGACGAAGCCACCGTCTCCCTCCGTCTCCCCTCCCCGCCCTCGGGCGACGACGGCACTTCGGCGACAGGCCCTGGCAGGAGGTGAGTCCTACCTCACCACCGCGCGCCCCTCCGGTGGTTCTACGCTGGTGAATGCTGTGCCGATGGAGGCCAGCCCGCGTCTGCCGAGTGAGGAATGGCCGTCATGCCAGAGTTTGCGTACTCCGATCTGCTTCCCGTGGGAGCGGACACCACGCCGTACCGGCTGGTGACCGCCGAGGGCGTCTCCACCTTCGAAGCCGACGGGCGTACGTTCCTCAAGGTCGAGCCCGAGGCGCTGCGCACGCTCGCCGCCGCAGCCATGCATGACATCTCGCACTATCTGCGCCCGGCCCACCTCACCCAGCTGCGCAAGATCGTCGACGACCCCGAGGCCTCGTCCAACGACAAGTTCGTCGCGCTCGACCTGCTGAAGAACGCCAACATCGCGGCCGCGGGCGTCCTTCCGATGTGCCAGGACACCGGCACCGCGATCGTCATGGGCAAGCGCGGCCAGAACGTGCTGACCTCGGGCGGCGACGAGGAAGCCCTGTCCCACGGCATCTTCGACGCGTACACCAAGCTCAATCTGCGGTACTCGCAGATGGCCCCGCTCACCATGTGGGAGGAGAAGAACACCGGCTCGAACCTGCCCGCGCAGATCGAGCTGTACGCCATCGACGGCGACGCGTACAAGTTCCTCTTCATGGCCAAGGGCGGCGGCTCCGCCAACAAGTCGTTCCTCTACCAGGAGACCAAGGCCGTCCTCAACGAGGCGTCCATGATGAAGTTCCTGGAGGAGAAGATCCGCTCCCTGGGTACGGCCGCCTGCCCGCCGTACCACCTGGCGATCACCGTGGGCGGCACGTCGGCCGAGTTCGCACTGAAGACCGCCAAGTACGCCTCCGCGCACTACCTGGACGAGCTGCCCACCGAGGGCTCCCCCACCGGGCACGGCTTCCGCGACACGGACCTCGAGCAGAAGGTCTTCGAACTGACCCAGAAGATCGGCATCGGCGCGCAGTTCGGCGGAAAGTACTTCTGCCACGACGTCCGCGTCGTCCGGCTGCCCCGGCACGGCGCCTCGCTGCCCGTCGCCATCGCCGTGTCCTGCTCGGCCGACCGGCAGGCCGTCGCGAAGATCACCGCCGAAGGCGTCTTCCTGGAGCAACTGGAGACCGACCCGGCGCGCTTCCTGCCCGACACCACCGACGAGCACCTGCAGGACAGCAACGTTGTCGAGATCGACCTGAACCGGCCGATGGACGACGTACTCGCCGAGCTGACCAAGTTCCCGGTCAAGACCCGGCTCTCGCTGACCGGGCCGCTGGTCGTGGCGCGCGACATCGCGCACGCCAAGATCAAGGAGCGGCTGGACGCGGGCGAGGAGATGCCGCAGTACCTGAAGGACCACCCGGTCTACTACGCGGGCCCCGCCAAGACCCCCGAGGGGTACGCGTCCGGCTCGTTCGGCCCGACCACGGCCGGCCGGATGGACTCGTACGTGGCGCAGTTCCAGGCCGCCGGCGGCTCCAAGGTGATGCTCGCCAAGGGCAACCGCTCCCAGCAGGTCACCGACGCGTGCGGCAGCCACGGCGGCTTCTACCTCGGCTCGATCGGCGGCCCGGCGGCCCGGCTCGCCCAGGACTGCATCAAGAAGGTCGAGGTCCTGGAGTACGAGGAGCTGGGCATGGAAGCCGTCTGGAAGATCGAGGTCGAGGACTTCCCGGCGTTCATCGTGGTGGACGACAAGGGCAACGACTTCTTCCAGGCGCCCGCCGAGTCCCCCACTATCCTCAGCATCCCGGTCCGCGCCCCCGGCCAGGCATAGCAGCACAGGACCACCGATCACCCCTCACGGCCGGACGGCGGTGGGGGGTGATGTTCTGTCCGCGGCCGGGAACACCCTCCCGTCAGACGTTGCTGTCCGATGTGGAGGTACGACGATGACTGAGCAGTACCGGATCGAGCACGACTCCATGGGCGAGGTGAGGGTCCCCGCCGGCGCCAAGTGGCGCGCCCAGACCCAGCGGGCCGTGGAGAACTTCCCCGTCTCGGGCCAGACCCTGGAGCGGGCGCACATCGAGGCGCTGGCCCGGATCAAGGCCGCGGCGGCGAAGGTCAACGCCGGGCTCGGGGTCATCGAGGGGGATCTCGCGCAGGCGGTCCAGGACGCGGCGGCCGAGGTCGCCGACGGGCGGTGGGACGGCGAGTTCCCGGTGGACGTCTTCCAGACCGGGTCCGGCACGTCCTCCAACATGAACATGAACGAGGTGCTGGCCACCCTCGCCACCGAGCGGCTGGGGCGCCCGGTGCACCCCAACGACCATGTGAACGCCTCGCAGTCGTCCAACGACGTGTTCCCGTCGTCGATCCACATCGCGGCGACGGCGGCCGTCACCCGTGATCTGATCCCGGCGCTCGACCACCTGGCCGGGGCGCTGGAGCGCAAGGCCGCCGAATTCTCGGAGGTGGTCAAGTCCGGGCGTACGCATCTGATGGACGCCACACCGGTGACGCTCGGCCAGGAGTTCGGCGGATACGCGGCGCAGATCCGGTACGGCGTCGAGCGGCTCAACGCCTCGCTGCCCCGCCTCGCCGAACTGCCCCTGGGCGGTACCGCGGTGGGCACCGGCATCAACACCCCGCCCGGCTTCTCGGCCGCCGTCATCGCCGAGGTGGCCGCGGCGACCGGGCTGCCGCTGACCGAGGCCCGCAACCACTTCGAGGCACAGAGCGCCCGGGACGGGATCGTCGAGACGTCCGGCCAGCTCCGGACGATCGGAGCCGGGCTGACGAAGATCTCCAACGATCTGCGCTGGATGGCATCGGGCCCGCGCACCGGCCTCGCCGAGATCTCGCTGCCCGACCTCCAGCCCGGTTCGTCCATCATGCCCGGCAAGGTAAATCCGGTGATCCCGGAGGCGGTGCTGATGGTGGCGGCGCAGGTCACGGGCAACGACGCGACGGTCGCGGCGGCCGGTGCCGCGGGCAACTTCGAGCTGAACGTGATGCTGCCGGTCATCGCCAAGAACGTCCTGGAGTCGGTGCGGCTGCTGGCCAACGTCTCCCGGCTGCTCGCGGACCGCACGGTCGACGGGATCACCGCGCACCCGGAGCGGGCCCGGGAGTACGCGGAGTCCTCGCCGTCGGTCGTCACGCCGCTGAACAAGTACATCGGGTACGAGGAGGCCGCGAAGGTCGCCAAGCGGGCGGTGGCCGAGCGCAGGACCATCCGGGACGTCGTGCTGGCCGAGGGGTACGTGGAGCGGGGCGATCTGACGGCGGAGCAGCTGGACGCGGCGCTGGACGTCCTGAGCATGACGCGGCCGTGAACAGCGGCCGTGGACAGGTGCGGGGTATGCCCCGGCAGGGGTGAGAGCCGGCCCCGCCCGGAGGCGGAGCCCCGGATATCCGGGTGACCCGCATCGCTGCGCCGCACCGTCCGTACTCCTAAGATCTCCGCATGACAGGTGCAGGAGGAACACAACACTGGACGCCCGGGGACCACATTCTCTGGCGCTACCGCGGCAACGCGTCCGACCACCTGCACATCTGCCGCCCGGTGACCGTCGTGCAGGACACGGATGACCTGCTCGCGGTCTGGCTGGCACCCGGCACCGAGTGCATGAAGCCCGCGCTCGCCGACGGGACTCCCGTGCACCGGGAGCCGCTCGCCACCCGGTACACCAAGCCGCGCACCGTCGTGCGCGACCGCTGGTGGGGCATGGGTGTGCTGAAACTGGCGCGGCCCCGTGAGCCCTGGTCCGTGTGGCTGTGGTGGGACCGGGGATGGCGCTTCAAGAGCTGGTACGTGAATCTGGAGGAACCGCACCGCCGGTGGGCGGGCGGCGTCGATTCCGAGGACCACTTCCTGGACATCTCCGTGCTGCCCGACCGCAGTTGGCAGTGGCTGGACGAGGACGAGTTCGCCCAGGCCCAGCAGGTCGGCCTGATGGACGCCGGGCAGGCGCGGCGGGTGCGGCAGGCGGGCCGGGAGGCGGTCGGGATGATCGAGTCCTGGGGGTCTCCGTTCACCGACGGCTGGGAGGAGTGGCGGCCCGATCCGCGGTGGACCGTGCCCGTCCTTCCGGACGACTGGGACCGCACGCCCGCGTACGTGCCGTCGTGAGACCCTTGATGCGCCCCCGGGGATCAAACGTAGGATCGTCCTCCGCAAGGCTGCGCCCTACATCGATCCCATGACACGAACCCATGACAACGAACCCGTGCAGCAGTTGAACTGACCGAATGTCACTACAGGGGGGTGCAGCCATGACAGCGGGTATACGACCCCTCGAAGCGGTTGCATCGCACACCTGCCTCGGACGGACGGAATCCCTCGCGTGACGGAGCACACCACCTCCCACGAAGGCCGGCAGCCCACGGCTGCCCGGCCGCACGAACCCACTCGCCCCCGGCAGAAGGACGCCGACGTGGCGGCCGCGGGGGCCATCCCCGCGCCCCCACCGGCGCCCGCGGTCTCACCCGGACGCAGTGAGGGCGACAGACTCCGGTTCGTGGGGGCTGCCACCCGGCGTATCGCCCGGGGCATAGACCTGGACGAGATCGTCCTCGGACTGTGCAGAGCGACCGTGCCGACGTTCTCCGACGCGATACTCGTCTTCCTCCGCGATCCGCTGCCGGTGGGCGACGAGCGTCCGGTGGTCCCGTTCGTACTGCGGCTGCGCCGCACCGACCGGCTGCGTTTAGTGGACGAGGAGGACTCCGACGAGCAGCCGGAACCGCTCGCGGCGCAGCTGTGCGAGGTGGCCTCCGGGGGCGCACTCGCCGAAGTGCTCCGGGGCGTGCGCCCGGTCTTCGGGGACTCCGCCGCGGCCCGCGCCGCGCTGCCCGAGCTGCTGGGGCCCGACCGGACCGTACCGAACGGGCACCGCACGATCCTCGCCCCGCTGCGGGGCAGACGCCGGGTGATCGGCGCCGCCGTGTTCGTACGCCGCCCCGACCGGCCCCCGTTCGAGCCCAACGACCTGCTGGTCGCCGCCCAGCTGGCCACCCACACCGCGCTCGGCATCGACAAGGCCGTGCTGTACGGGCGCGAGGCGTACATCGCCGACGAGCTCCAGCGCACCATGCTGCCGGACTCGCTGCCCCAGCCGACCGGCGTCAAGCTGGCGTCCCGCTATCTGCCGGCGGCCGAGACCGCGCGGGTCGGCGGCGACTGGTACGACGCGATTCCGCTGCCCGGCAGCCGGGTCGCGCTGGTCGTGGGCGATGTGATGGGGCACTCCATGACATCGGCCGCCATCATGGGCCAGCTCCGGACGACGGCGCAGACGCTGGCGCAGCTGGACCTGCCGCCGGCCGAGGTGCTGCACCATCTGGACGAACAGGCCCAGCGGCTCGGCTCGGACCGGATGGCGACCTGCCTGTACGCCGTGTACGACCCGGTGGCGCACCGGATCACCATCGCCAACGCGGGCCACCCGCCGCCCGTCCTGCTGCATCTGGGCGGCCGTGCGGAGGTCCTGGTGGTCCCGCCGGGTGCCCCGATCGGGGTGGGCGGTGTGGACTTCGAGGCGGTCGAGCTGGACGCGCCCGCGGGTGCCACCCTGCTGCTCTACACGGACGGCCTGGTCGAGTCGCGGCTGCGGGACGTCTGGACCGGGATCGAGCAGCTGCGGGAGCGGCTCGCGGCCACCGCCGAGCTGACGGGGCCTGACCACTCGCCGCCGCTGGAGGCCCTCTGCGACGAAGTGCTGGACATGCTGGGTCCCGGCGACCGGGACGACGACATCGCGCTGCTCGCGGCCCGCTTCGACGGGATCGCGCCGAGCGACGTCGCGTACTGGTTCCTCGACCCGGAGGAGCAGGCCCCCGGCCGCGCCCGGCGCCTGGTGCGCAGAGCGCTGGAGCGCTGGGGCCTCGATGAGATGTCGGACGCGGTCGAGCTGCTGGTCAGTGAGGTCGTGACCAACGCCGTGCGGTATGCGGAGCGGCCGGTGACGCTACGGCTGCTGCGTACCGACGTACTGCGCTGCGAGGTCGGCGACGACTCCCCGCAGCTGCCGCGCCAGCGCAAGGCCCGGGACACCGACGAGGGCGGCCGGGGCCTGTTCCTGGTGAACCGGCTGACCCGGCGGTGGGGGGCCACCCGGCTCTCCACCGGCAAGGTGGTCTGGTTCGAGATCCAGGTGCCGGCCGCGCCGCCCGAGTAGGCCGGGCCGGGTCCCGGCCCGGCCGCTGAACCCGGTGGGTCTCCGGAAGCTCCGGAGACCCACCGGGTTCAGTGCTGTCCGGGCCCGTCATCCCAACGGAAACCAAATGTTGCCGACCAGGTGTCGGGGCGGTTCACTGAGCACGCGGACGAAGCGACCTCAACCCCCTCGAACGATGGGAAGACGCTCGTGAGCGAGGCAATCAAGAAGGCCACCTGCACCACCACCAACGCGGGAATCCCGGTGGAGAGCGACGAGCACTCGCTCACCGTCGGTTCCGACGGTCCGATCCTGCTGCACGACGCCTATCTGATCGAGAAGATGGCGCAGTTCAACCGGGAGCGGGTCCCCGAGCGGGTGGTGCACGCCAAGGGCTCCGGTGCGTACGGAATCTTCGAAGTGACCAACGACGTCAGCCAGTTCACCAAGGCCGATGTCTTCCAGCCGGGCAAGCGCACCGAGATGCTGGCCCGCTTCTCGACGGTCGCCGGTGAGATGGGCTCCCCGGACACCTGGCGCGACCCGCGCGGTTTCGCGCTCAAGTTCTATACGGAGCAAGGCAATTACGACTTGGTCGGCAACAACACGCCGGTCTTCTTCGTCCGTGACACGATCAAGTTCCAGGACTTCATCCGCAGTCAGAAGCGCCGCCCGGACAACGGGCTGCGCGACAACGACATGCAGTGGGACTTCTGGACGCTCTCGCCCGAGTCCGCACACCAGGTGACCTGGCTGATGGGCGACCGGGGCATCCCCAAGACCTGGCGCCATATGAACGGCTACGGCTCGCACACCTATATGTGGGTGAACGGCGCGGGCGAGCGGTTCTGGATCAAGTACCACTTCAAGACCGACCAGGGCATCGACTTCCTGACGCAGGCCGACGCCGACGCGATGGCCGGGCAGGACGCGGACTTCCACCGCCGGGACCTCTTCGAGTCGATCAAGTCGGGGAACGCCCCCACGTGGTCGCTCAAGGTCCAGATCATGCCGTTCGAGGACGCCCCGGACTACCGCTTCAACCCGTTCGACCTCACCAAGGTATGGCCGCACAGCGATTACCCGCTGATCGACGTCGGCCGGATGACGCTCAACAAGAACCCGGACGACCACTTCGTCCACATCGAGCAGGCGTCCTTCGAGCCGTCGAACATGGTGCCGGGCATCGGTCCTTCGCCGGACAAGATGCTGCTCGGCCGGCTGTTCTCGTATCCGGACACGCACCGCTACCGGATCGGGCCGAACTACATGCAGCTGCCGCCCAACAGGCCGCGCTCGCCCGTCAACTCGTACGCGAAGGACGGGCCCATGCGGTACGAGCCGTCGGCGGCGTCCGCGCCGTACGCCCCCAACTCGAAGGGCGGCCCGGCGGCCGACACCGCCCGCTACGGCGAGCCCGCCGGCTGGGAGAGCGCGGGCGAGATGGTCCGGGAGGCGTACAAGCTGCGCCGGGACGACGACGACTGGGGCCAGCCGGGCACGATGGTGCGCCAGGTCCTCAACGACGAGCAGCGCGCCCGGCTCGTGGACAACGTCGCCGGCCATCTGGCGCAGGGTGTCTCGGCGCCGGTCCTCGACCGGGCGCTGCAGTACTGGCGCAACATCGACAAGGCGACCGGCGACCGGATCGCGGCGAAGGCCAAACCGGGCTGATCCACCCGGAACAGAACGGAACGGAGCAGGACCGGGCCCGCGGGCCCGGTCCTGCTCCGTTGTCGTCAGTGCTGCTCCGGCGTCGGTGCTGCTCCGGCGTCAGTACTGCCCGGCGTCAGCCCTGCCAGTCCAGCGGCCCACCGTTGGTGGTGCCGTTGTTCGTGCCGGTCGTGGAGCCGCCGTTCGCACCGCCCCCGGTGGAGGGGTTGCCGGCTCCGCCGCCGTTCGTCGACGTGCCGCCGTTCGTACCGCCCCCGGTGGAGGGGTTGCCGGCTCCGCCGTTCGTCGACGTGCCGCCGTTCGTACCGCCCCCGGTGGAGGGGTTGCCGGCTCCGCCGTTCGTCGTGGTGTGGCTCGGAGGGGGGCTGCCCGGCGGAGACGCCGGCGGCGATGACGGCGGCGGGGCCGCGGGGCTGGACGGCGGCGGGGCCGAATGGGTCGGCGGCGGGGTCGAGGGCGGCGGAGCGGTCGGTGCCATCGCCGCGCCCTGGTCGGTGTCCAGGCTGAACTTGCTCGGCTTCATATCGAGGCCGAAGGTGTACGCCGCCCAGATCTCGGCCGGGAAGCCACCACCGTTGACCCGGGTGCCACTGCCGGCCGCGCCGCTGATGGTGACCTGGGCGCCCGCCTGGATCTTCTTGCCGTTCTCCACGCGCGGTTTGGCCGCCTCACCGAACATGCCGACCGAGGTCACCAGGTCCGGGGTGTAGCCGGTGAACCAGGCGGACTTGTTGTTGTCCGACGTACCGGTCTTACCGGCGACCGGCTGTGACTTCCGCTTGACGACGGTACCGGTGCCCTGGTCGACCACACCGGTCAGGACCGAGGTGACCGCGTCCGCCGTCTGCGGGCTGATCACCTGGTCGCCGATCGCCTTCTGCGGCTTGTACGGCTCCCGGTTGGGGTGGGTGGCCGACTTCACGATGGTCGGGGTGACCTTCTTGCCGTGGTTGTCGAAGGTCGCGTAGATCCCGGCCATCTCCATCGGGCTCGCGCCGTAGGAACCGAGGGTCATGGCGGGCACGGCCTGCGCGTTCTTCAGGGAGCTCATGCCGAGGTCGACGCCGAGCTTCTTGACCTTGTCGAGGCCCACGTCCACGCCCATCTGGGCGAACACCGAGTTGACCGAGTTGTTCATAGCGGTCTGGACGGTGATCTGGCCGTAGCTCTGGTTGTCCTCGTTGGGCGGCGCGAAGCCGACCTTGTTGCCGTTGGCGTCGACCACCGGTCGGCGGCTGTCACCGTCGTAGACGGTATTCGCCTTGATCGGCTGGCCCTCCTGCGTCTTGGCGCCGGACTCCAGGGCTGCCGCCAGGATCAGCGGCTTGAAGGTGGAGGCGGGCTGATAGTCGACGCGCTTGGCGTTGCTGTACTCGTGCTTGAGGTAGTCCTCGCCGCCGTAGAGCGCCTCGATGGCGCCGGTGTGCGGGTTGACCGAGACCGCGCCTGCCTGGGTGTCCGCGTCGACCGTGCTGCTCTTGGGGTGCAGTTTGCTGGTCAGCTGGTCCTTGAGCGTCTTCTCCAGCTGGGCCTGCTTCTTCGGGTCGATGTTGAGCGTGACCGTCCAGCCGCCGGCATCGATCTGCGCCTCGGAGATGCCCTGCGCCTCGAGCTCCTGGTTGGCGGCCTTGACCAGATACCCGGTCTGGCCCTTCAGGCCGCTCTCGGGCTTGGGCTTCTGCGGTATCGGGAACTTCTGCTGGGCGCGCTTGGTCGGGTCGATCCACTTCATCTCGACCATGTTGTTCAGGGTGTACGCCCAGCGCTCCTTGACCAGCTTCTTGCCCTCGGCGGTCGCGGACGACCAGTCGTACTGGCTCGGCGCCTGGAGCAGCGAGGCGAGATAGGCGCCCTGGCTCACGTTCAGGTTCTTGGCGTCGATCCCGTAGTACGCCTGGGACGCGGCCTGGATACCGAAGGCGCCCCGGCCGTAGTAGCTGGTGTTGATGTACCCGGCGAGGATCTGCTGCTTGGAGAACTTCCGGTCGATCTTGAGAGAGACCACCAGCTCCTTGAGCTTCCGGGTGACCGTCTGGTCGGCGCTGAGGTAGTAGTTCTTGACGTACTGCTGGGTGATCGTCGAACCACCCTGCTTCCGGCCCTGGACCGTGTTGTAGAGCCCTCGGGCGGTGCCCCTGAAGTCGACTCCGTGGTCCTTGTAGAAGGTCTTGTTCTCGGCGGCGACGAAGGTGTGCTGGACCTCCAGCGGGACCTCGGAGAGGTCGACCTTCTCCCGGTTGACCTTGCCCGTGCGGGCGATCACCTTGCCGTTGCTGAGCTTGTAGACGTTGCTCTGGAGCTCCGCGTCGGCGTTCGCCTTCGGCACCGGCACGTACATGTAGAACACGACGAACGCGCCCATCACCAGCAGGCAGAACACGAAGAAGCCGCCCAGGACCTTCTTCCAGGTGAAGAGCCTGCGTATCCCGCTCTTCCCGCTCTTCGTTGATTTGCCCCGGCGCGCCCCGCGCTGCCGGGCTCGTCGATCGTCCGCACGGCCCATCGCTCTGTGACTCCGCCTTCTCTCACCCACACCAGCTGTCGAAAGCTAACACCGCTTCCTGAGCACCTTGGGACAGGGACCACCTCAAGCGACCCTTTCCACACGTGACAATCAGCACCTGTGTCATAGGGAACCGACGAGCAGGAAGCCCACAAGGTTGCCACTCCCGGACGATCTCCCCTTCAAGTCGCCCTGATTACCCTGGATTGTCCTGGTTTTCCGGCACTATGCACCCCCGGTATACACAGTGGGTATACGGAGTGCGTATAGTCCCGGTCATGCCATCCCAGCCTCCGTTGCTCAGCGCAACAGACCTTCACAAGGTCTACGGATCGACCCCCGCCCTGGACGGTGCGGACTTCGCCATCGCACCCGGCGAGATCGTCGCGGTGATGGGCCCTTCCGGGTCCGGCAAGTCGACACTGCTGCACTGCCTGGCCGGGATAGTGAGCCCCGACTCCGGCACCATCCGGTACGCGGACCACGACCTCACCGCGATGAACGACACCGGCCGCAGCGCCCTGCGCCGTACGGACTTCGGCTTCGTCTTCCAGTTCGGCCAGCTCGTCCCCGAACTGTCCTGTGTGCAGAACGTCGCCCTGCCGCTGCGCCTGAACGGGACCAAGCGCAAGGAGGCCGAGCGCAGGGCGCTGGAGTGGATGGAGCGCCTGGAGGTCGCCGAGCTCGGGCACAAGCGACCCGGCGAGGTCTCCGGCGGACAGGGCCAGCGCGTCGCCATCGCCCGCTCGCTGGTGACCGGGCCGCGCGTGCTCTTCGCCGACGAGCCGACCGGCGCGCTCGACTCCCTCAACGGCGAGCGCGTCATGGAACTCTTCACCCAGGCCGCCCGCTCCACCGATGCCGCTGTCGTCCTCGTCACCCACGAAGCACGCGTCGCCGCCTACTCGGACCGCGAGGTCGTCGTACGCGACGGCAAGTCCCGCGACCACCTCGCGCAGAGCGCGGCATGAGCCGTCTGAACGACCTCGCCATGGGGGTCCGGTTCGCGGTGACCGGCGGCCGCGAGGCCTGGGCGCGCACCACGCTCACCGCCGTAGGCGTCGCGCTCGGGGTGGCCCTGCTGCTCGCCGCGTCCGCACTGCCCAGCGCGGTGAGCGTCCAGTCGGTGCGCGGAGACGCCCGCAGCTTCTCCACAGCGGGGGATCCGGTCCCGCGCAGCGATACGACACTGCTGTACGGACATGCCGAGAGCGAGTACCACGGCAACTCCGTGACCGGCTATCTGCTCCGCCCGGACGGCGGCCACCCGATCACCCCGCCCGGCATCGGCGCGATCCCCGCCCCCGGCACGATGGTGGTCTCGCCCGCCCTGAAGGAACTGCTGGGCTCGGCCGGCGGCAGACTGCTGTGCGAGCGCATCCCGTACCGGATCACCGGCACCATCGGCCAGGCCGGACTGAGCGATCCGGGCGAGCTGTACTACTACGCGGGCAGCTCCACCCTCACCACGCACACGGGCGCCGCCCGGATCGCGCACTTCGGCGGCGGACCGCTGAGCCCGCCGCTCTCCCCGCAGCTCGTCGTGCTCTCCATCCTGGGCTGTGTCGTGCTGCTCACCCCGGTGGCCATCTTCATCGCCACCGCCGTCCGCTTCGGCGGCGACCGCCGCGACCGGCGGCTCGCCTCGCTGCGGCTGGTCGGCGCCGACATCCGGATGACCCGGCGGATCGCGGCGGGCGAGGCGTTCGCCGGGTCGGTCCTGGGGGTGCTGCTCGGCTGGGCCGTCTTCTTCGTGGGCCGGCAGTTCATCGGCGGCATCCAGCTCTGGAAGATGTCCGCGTTCCCGTCCGACCTGGCCCCGGTCCCCGCACTCGCGGTGCTGGTCTCGCTGGCCGTGCCGGTCTCGGCGGTGCTGGTCACGCTGTTCGCGATGCGGTCGGTCACCGTCGAACCGCTCGGGGTCGCCCGGCAGGGCGCCACCCGCCGGCGCCGCCTCTGGTGGCGTCTGGTGATGCCGGTCGCCGGCGTCGTGGTGCTGCTGAGCATGGGCCGGATCACCGACGGGAGCAGCCTCGTCAATCCGTACCCCGTCGCGATCGGCGCGATCCTGGTGCTGGCCGGGCTGACCCTGCTGCTCCCCTGGGTCGTCGAGGCGGTCGTCGCCCGGCTGAAGGGCGGCCCCGTCCCGTTCCAGCTGGCCACCCGCAGGCTCCAGCTGAGCAGCGGGTCGGCGGCCCGCGCGGTCAGCGGCATCACGGTCGCCGTCGCCGGTGCGGTCGCGCTCCAGATGTACTTCGTCGGGCTGCACGACGACTTCAACAAGAACACCAACCAGGACCCGGGCCGCGCCCAGATGCACGTCGAAGCGGACTATCCCAGCGCCGGACGGGCCCGGCAGATGATCCACGCCTTCGAGGGCACCAAGGGCGTCAAGGCGGTCATCGGCACCATCGAGTCCTACGCCGACAAGCCCGGCGGCGACCCCGACCTGAACGCGGCGGGCCCCTGGCCCACCACCATGATCACCATGGGCGACTGCCCGACCCTGCGCGAGCTGGCCCACCTCCCGTCCTGCAAGGACGGTGACACCTTCGTCGCCCATGTCGAGGGGCAGAAGGAGATGAACGCCTGGGTGGACAAGACCGTACGGCCGGGCGGCAAGCTCAACGTCGGCCGGGACAGCAAGCCCCTGCTGTGGACGCTCCCGAAGGACTCGCCCACGGTCATGGCCCGCACCGACCCGATGGGCGAGAAGCGCAACGGCATCCTCGTCACACCGTCCGCGATCAGCGAGGCTCAGCTCCCGGAGGCCCAGACCCGCGCCCTGGTCGAGGTCGACCACTCGGTGCCGGACGCCTCGGAGTACGTACGGAACACCGCGGCCCGCATCGACCCGCTCATGCGGGTGTGGGACCTCACGGTGGTCGACCGCGACAAGCAGTACGCGAGCATCGAGAACGGGCTACTCGCGGGCGCGGTCGCGACCATGGCGCTGATCGCCGCCTCCATGCTCGTGTCGCAGCTCGAGCAGTTGCGCGAGCGCCGGAAGCTGCTGTCGGTCCTGGTGGCCTTCGGTACCCGCCGGCCCACCCTGGGCTGGTCGGTGCTCTGGCAGACCGCGGTCCCGGTGGTCCTCGGCCTGGCGCTCGCCGTCGCCGGCGGTCTCGGGCTCGGCGCCGCGCTGCTGCGGCTGGTCGGCAAGTCCGTGACGGACTGGTGGGGGTTCGTCCCGCTGGCCGGGGCCGGGGGCGCGCTGATCCTGCTCGTCACCCTGCTCAGTCTTCCTCCGCTGTGGCGCATGATGCGCCCCGACGGCCTCCGTACCGAATAACGCCGTCCTCAGAAAGGTCCTCGCACATGTCCATCGGCCACACTCTGCTCGGCATCCTGGAGTCGGGGCCGCGCCACGGCTACGACCTCAAGCGCGCCTTCGACGAGAAGTTCGGCCATGACCGGCCGCTGCACTACGGGCAGGTCTACTCGACCATGTCCCGCCTCCTGAAGAACGGTCTCGTCGAGGTCGACGCGATGGAGACCGGGGGCGGTCCCGAGCGCAAGCGGTACGCGATCACCGACGCCGGCATCAGCGACGTCGACCAGTGGCTCGCCACACCCGAGAAGCCCGAGCCCTACCTCCAGTCGACGCTCTACACCAAGGTCGTCCTCGCGCTGCTCACCGGCCGCCCCGCGGCCGATCTGCTGGACACCCAGCGCGCGGAGCATCTGCGGCTGATGCGCATCCTCACCGACCGCAAGCGCCGCGGGGACCTCGCCGACCAACTGATCTGCGACCACGCCCTGTTCCACCTGGAAGCCGACCTGCGCTGGCTCGAACTGACCGCTGCGCGGCTCGGCCAGCTCGCCAAGGAGGTAAACCCGTGACCCCCGCCGGTTCGCTGCTGTACGCCGACGACCTGCACAAGGCGTACGGCCCGACCACCGCGCTCGACGGCGCCGCGTTCTCCGTCCACGCGGGCGAAGTGGTCGCGATCATGGGGCCTTCGGGCTCCGGCAAGTCGACGCTGCTGCACTGCCTCGCCGGTATCGTCCGCCCCGACTCGGGCTCCATCACGTACCAGGGGCAGGAGCTGTCCACGATGCCGGACGCCGAGCGGAGCGCGCTGCGCCGTACGGAATTCGGCTTCGTCTTCCAGTTCGGCCAGCTCGTCCCCGAGCTGACCTGCACGGAGAACGTCGCCCTGCCGCTGCGCCTGAACGGGACCAAGCGCAAGGAGGCCGAGCGCAGGGCGCTGGAGTGGATGGAGCGCCTGGAGGTCGCCGAGCTGGGGCACAAGCGTCCCGGCGAGGTCTCCGGCGGACAGGGCCAGCGCGTCGCCGTGGCACGGTCGTTGGTGACCGGGCCGCGCGTGCTCTTCGCCGACGAGCCGACCGGCGCGCTCGACTCCCTCAACGGCGAGCGCGTGATGGAACTCCTGACCCAGGCGGCCCGCTCCACCAACGCGGCCGTCGTCCTCGTCACCCACGAAGCACGCGTCGCCGCCTACTCGGACCGCGAGGTCGTCGTACGCGACGGCAGGTCCCGCGATCTGGAGCAGCTGGTATGAGCCCGACCCAAGACCTCACGATGGGCATGAAGTTCGCTGTCGGCGGGGGCCGCGAGGGCTGGACCCGGACCCTGCTGACCGCGGTCGGCGTGGGCCTCGGGGTGGCGCTGCTGCTGTTCACCACCGCGATACCGGGCGCGCTCGCCGCCCGGAACGCGCGGGAGGACAACCGCAACGACTTCGGTGCGGTCATGATCGACAAGCCCGCCCACAACACCATGCTCCTCGCGGTCGCGGACACCGTGTACAAGGGCACCGCCGTCCGCGGCCGGCTGGTGCGCGGCGAGGGCCCCGACGCACCGCTGCCGCCCGGCACGCGTGCGCTGCCCGGCAACGGCGAGATGCTGGTGTCACCCGCGCTGCGCACGCTGCTGGCGTCGGACAAGGGCGCACTGCTGCGTGAGCGCCTCCCGTACCGGATCACCGGCACCATCGCCGACGCCGGCCTGACCGGCCCGAACGAACTGGCCTACTACGCGGGCGACGGCCACCTCACCCTGGACGAAACCGGCATGGTGCGGCGTATCACGTCCTTCGCGCATCTGCCGCCCCTCGACGCCATGGACCCGGTCCTGAGACTGCTCGTCGTGATCACCTTCGTGGTGCTGCTGATGCCGGTGGGTGTCTTCATCGCGGCGGCCGTGCGCTTCGGCAGCGACAGCAGGGACCGCAGGCTCGCCGCGCTGCGGCTGGTGGGTACGGACTCCCGGATGACCCGCCGTATCGCGGCCGGCGAGGCGCTGGCGGGCTCCCTGCTCGGGGTGCTCTTCGGCGCCGCGTTCTTCCTGATCGGCCGGGCGTTCGTCGGTGACATCGATGTGGCGGGGATCAACCTCTTCCCCGCTGACGTGAACCCGAGTGCGGCGCTGGCCGTAGGGGTCGTGCTCGCGGTGCCCGCGGCGGCCGTCGCCGTCACGCTGTTCGCGCTGCGCGGTGTGGTCATCGAGCCGCTCGGTGTCGTCCGCACCTCGGTCCCGCGCCGCCGCCGGGTCTGGTGGCGGGTGCTGCTGCCGGTCGCCGGGCTCGCCCTGCTGGTGCCGATGCTGGGCAAGGGCCGCACCTCGGGCCACTTCAACAGCACGCTGGTGATCAGCGGCAGCGTGCTGCTGCTGATCGGCGTGACGGCGCTGCTGCCCTGGCTGATCGAGGCCGTGGTGAACCGCCTGGGCGGCTCCACCGTCGCCTGGCAACTGGCCGTCCGCAGGCTCCAGATGACCAGCGGTACCGCCGCCCGGCTCGTCAACGGCATCGCCGTCGCGGTCGCCGGCGCCATCGCGCTCCAGATGCTGTTCGCGGGGATCGACGGCGACTACAGCAAGCAGACCGGGGCTGACACCTCACGTGCCCAGATGATCGTCCAGAGCGACCTCACGAAGACCCGGATGGCCGACGCGCTGCGCTCCACGCACGGCGTACGGAGCGTGCTCACGGTCGGCCGGGCCAATGCCGGGAGGACGGAGAACGCTGAGCAGACCAGCGATATGTACACCGGCGACTGCGCGTCGCTCCGGGTCCTGGCCGCTCTCCCGTCCTGCGAGGACGGCGACGCGTTCATCGCCACCGGCGGCTGGGACGACAACGTCGCCAAGGTCGCCGCACCCGGCAAACGGCTGTTCATCAAGGCGCCCTTCAGTAAGCCGGGCGACCACAGCCTCACCTGGACCATCCCGGCCAGGACCCGCACGGTGCAGGTCACGGCCGACCCGGCCGGCCGCTCCAGCGGAGGGGGCGTCCTGCTCACGCCGGGGGCGCTGCCCGCGCTGCGGCACCTTGCCCTGGACAGCACGGACTACATCTCGCTCGACCCTTCGGAGCCGGATGCCATCGAGCTGGTCCGTAACAGCGCGGCGAAGGTCAATCCGCTGACGCCGGCCGACGCCCTGCACGAGACACACGAGGACAACCGCTTCGCGAGCGTCCGCAAGGGGCTGTACATCGGCGCGGCCGCGGTGCTCCTGCTGATCGGCGCGAGCCTGCTGGTCTCGGTCCTGGAGCAGCTGCGTGACCGCCGCAAGCTGCTGGCCGCGCTGACGGCCTTCGGTACCCGCCGCTCCACGATGAGCTGGTCGGTGCTGTGGCAGACGGCCGTGCCGGTCGCCCTGGGCCTGCTGCTCGCCACGGTCGTGGGCCTGGGCCTGGGGGCGGTCCTGCTCGACATGGTCGGCCACCCGGTCTCGGTCAACTGGCCTGCGGTGGCGGCGATGGCCGGTATCGGCGGCGGCGTGGTCGTCCTGGTGACGCTGCTCAGCCTGCCGCCGCTGTGGCGGCTGATGCGGCCGGAGGGGCTGCGCACGGAGTAGCGGCGCGGTTCCATGCTGCGGGGGCCCGCCGGACACACCGGGGCGGGTCCCCGCACCGCGCGGGACACACCGGGCCCTCGCACCGCGGCCCGACACCGCGGCCCGACACCGCGGCCCGACACACCGGGGCCCCGCACCGTCAGGCCAGCCAGACCGGCAGCGGCCGCACCCCTTCCCGCAGCGCGGCGGCGAACGCGGTGAACTCCTCCTGGCGCGCCGCCCCGGCCCGCATCGCCAGCGCGATCCGCCGCATCGGCGCGGGTTCCGCGAAGTACGCCGTGGCCAGCTGGTCGTTGCGCCCGGTCTCCACCCGTACCGCCGTACGCGGCAGCAGCGTCACCCCGAGTCCGCCGGCCACGAGCTGGACCAGCGTGGAGAGCCCGGCGGCCGTGGTCGTCACCGGCACACCGTCGGCGCGCCCCGCCTCCCGGCAGATGTCCAGCGTCTGGTCCCGCAGGCAGTGCCCCTCGTCGAGCAGCAGCAGATCCAGCTCGCGCAGGGCGTCCCGCGGAATGTCCGTGCGCCCGGCCAGCCAGTGCTCGTGCGGGGTGACCAGCACGAACTCCTCGTCGAACAAGGGCAGTTCCACGACCCCCGGCATACCGAGCGGGACCGCGAGCAGCAGCAGGTCGAGCCGCCCGGCGGCCAGCCCCTCCAGGAGCGAGGACGTCTGCTCCTCATGCACCTGGAGGTCGAGGGCCGGGTACTCGCGGTGGACGAGCCGCAGCACGGTCGGCAGCAGATACGGGGCGACGGTGGGAATCACCCCGAGCCTCAGCACCCCGGTGAAGGGCGCCCGTACCGCGTCGGCCTCGTCCATCAGCTCGCCGACCGCGTCGAGCACCGCCGCGGCCCGCACCGCGAGCCGCTCCCCGGCGGGCGACAGCAGCACCCTGCGGGTGGTCCGTTCCAGGAGCTGTACGCCGAGGGCGTCCTCCAGGGCCGATACGGCACCCGACAGGGCGGGCTGGCTCATGCCGATCGCGGCGGCCGCGTCCCGGAAGTGCAGATGCTCCGCCACGGCCGCGAAGGCACGCAGCTGCGCAACGGTGGGCTGCTTCCCCTTGTGGGCGGTTCCGCCCGTATATACGTGGGTCACTGATAGGTACCTCCGATCACAACCACCAAGTCTAGCTATTTCTGTGATCAATGGATCCTGTGTCACTCTGTAACCCGTCCAACCCCCCAGGAACGCCCCAAAAGGGAATTCCGAAGCTGCAAGGAGAGTACGTGCTCACTGTCGGTGACCAGTTCCCCCAGTTCGACCTGACTGCCTGTGTGTCGCTGGAGAGCGGCAAGGAGTTCGCGCAGATCGACCACAAGACCTACGAAGGCAAGTGGAAGATCGTCTTCGCGTGGCCCAAGGACTTCACCTTCGTGTGCCCGACCGAGATCGCCGCCTTCGGCAAGCTGAACGAGGAGTTCGCCGACCGCGACGCCCAGGTCCTCGGCTTCTCCGGTGACTCCGAGTTCGTGCACCACGCCTGGCGCAAGGACCACCCGGACCTCACCGACCTGCCCTTCCCGATGCTGGCCGACTCGAAGCACGAGCTCATGCGCGACCTCGGCATCGAGGGCGAGGACGGCTTCGCGCAGCGCGCCGTCTTCATCGTCGACCAGAACAACGAGATCCAGTTCACGATGGTGACCGCCGGTTCCGTGGGCCGTAACCCCAAGGAGGTCCTGCGGGTCCTCGACGCCCTGCAGACCGACGAGCTGTGCCCCTGCAACTGGACCAAGGGCGAGAGCACCCTGGACCCGGTCGCGCTCCTCTCGGGCGAGTGAGCTGATTCCACGATGTCACTCGACGAACTGAAGTCCGCCATACCGGACTACGCCAAGGACCTGAAGCTGAACCTCGGTTCGGTGATCGGCAACAGCGACCTGCCGAAGCAGCAGCTGTGGGGCACCGTCCTCGCCTGCGCCATCGCTTCGCGCTCGCCGCTGGTACTGCGCGAGCTGGAGCCCGAGGCGAAGGCGAACCTCTCCCCCGAGGCGTACACCGCGGCCCGGTCCGCGGCGGCCGTCATGGCGATGAACAACGTCTTCTACCGGACCCGGCACCTGCTGTCGGACCCGGAGTACGGGACGCTCCGCGCCGGTCTGCGGATGAACGTGATCGGCAACCCGGGCGTCGAGAAGGTCGACTTCGAGCTCTGGTCGCTCGCCGTCTCCGCGATCAACGGCTGCGGCCAGTGCCTCGACTCGCACGAGCAGGTGCTCCGCAAGGCGGGCGTGGACCGCGAGACCATCCAGGAGGCCTTCAAGATCGCCTCCGTCCTGCAGGCGGTCGGCGTGACGCTCGACGCCGAGGCCGTCCTGGCCGAGTAGCGGCAACGGCGTACACGAAACCCCGGTGACGTGCGGAAACGCACCACCGGGGTTTTCTGCTCATCCGTTCGGGCCGTGGGGCACCACTGCTCCGGACGCCGTCTCCGGCCCGGATGTCACTCGGGGAGCTCGGTCCCGGGCGCCGGGGCCCGGACGTCGGGCACCGGCTCCGGACCGGGCCCGGGCTTGGACTCCGGCGGCGCGGGCACCGGTACCGGAGCCGGGGCCGTCGGGGTCTCCTTCTGCTGCTGGTTCTGCTGGTGGGGTGCGGCCCTCAGCGCGGTCTCCATGCTGTACGCGCGGAGGTAGCCGACCACCGTGTTGGTCACCGCCACCAGCGGAACCGCCACCACCGCACCGCCGATTCCGGCGATCATGCCGCCGGCGGCCACCGAGAGGACCACCGCCAGCGGGTGGACCCGCACCGCACGGCCGAGGATGAACGGCTGGAGCACATGGCCCTCGATCTGCTGCACGGCGAGTACCACTATCAGCACCATCAGCGCCGTGAACGGGCCCTGGGTCACCAGCGCGACGACCACCGCGAGCGCACCTGACATCACGGCGCCCACCAGCGGGATGAACGCGAACAGGAAGATGAAGACGGCCAGCGGCACGGCCAGCGGCACATCGAGGAAGAAGAGCCCGAGCCCGATGAAGATCGCGTCGATCAGCGCCACTATCACCGTGCCGCGCACATACGCCGTCAGCGTCCGCCAGGCACGCGGCCCGGCGCCCGCGACCCCCGGACGGGCCTGCGCCGGGACGAGCTTGAGCATCCACTGCCAGATGCGCGCCCCGTCGTACAGCAGGAAGAGGGTCGAGAACATCGCCAGCAGCATCCCGGTGAGGAACTCCACCATGACCGTGACGCCCTGGAGGCCGGCCGACGTGATCTCGTTCGTGTTGGTGCCGACGGTGTCGCTCAGGTTCTTGGCGATCTCGTTGATCTGCTTGTCCGTCACATGGAACGGGCTGTGCAGCAGCCAGCGCCGCAGCTCCTGAATGCCCTCCTGGACCCGGCTGGAGACGTTGTCCAGGTTCTCCATCACCTGCCAGACCACGAACCAGCCGACCAGACCCATGATGACGAAGCCGAGGATCGCGGTCAGCGCGGTGGCCAGCCCCCGTGGCAGTCCGGCCCGCCGGAGCCTGGCGACCGTCGGCTGGAGGAGCGCGGTGACGAGCAGCGCGCCGACGAACGCGAGGACGACCAGCTGGATGGCGCTGATGACCCGCATCAGCACCCAGAGGGTCCCCGCGAGGACGAGGAGCCGCCAGCCCGCCTCGGCCGCCACCCGCATTCCCCACGGCACTGCGGCCACCGGGTCGGGGCGGGCCGCGACGGCCGGCGCGTAGTCCGGGGGCGGCGGCACCTGCCCGGGTGCCGGATGCCCGGCCCCGCCGGAGCCGCCGTGCGACGCGGTCCCCGTTACACCGGCGACGCCGTCCACATCGTCCGCGGAACGGCGTTCCTCCAACCTTTCACCCATGTGAGTGAGTTCAGAGCCCACGCGCCCCAGCCAGTCCGGCAGTTTCGACATCCTCTTCCTCTTCCCCCGACCGCGCGTCTCATCCGGAGCCCGACCGTACACGCACGGAAGCCCCCCACCGAAGGACGGCGGGGGGCTCCATGAAGTTGAGCGGACGGGCCGCTCTAATACCAGCTGTTGGCCTGCCAGAACGACCACGCGCCACAGGGGCTGTGGTAGCGGCTGTTCATGTAGTTCAGGCCCCACTTTATCTGCGTGGCCGGATTGGTCTGCCAGTCGGCGCCCGCGGACGACATCTTCGAACCGGGGAGAGCCTGCACGAGACCGTAGGCACCGGAACCGGCGTTGACCGCCTTGTAGTTCCAGCCGGACTCATGGCTCACGATGTTGCTGAAGCACTGGAACTGGTCGGACGGCATCATCTGCCGTGCCATGGCCTGGACCTGTGCGGCCGTGTACGAGCCCTGGGAAGCGAAGCTGCTCGCGTCGCGGACGGAAGAGCGGCTGGCTGCCTGCTTCTTCTCCTCGGCGCGCTTCTTCGCGGCCTCCTTGGCCTTGGCGGCTGCCTCGTCGGCAGCCTCCTTCTTGGACTTCGCGTCCTTGGCGGCCTGGATGCGGGCCGACTCCTCCGCTGACTTCTTCGCTGCCGCGTCGGCCTGCACCGCCTGGGTGTCTGCCTGCTCCGTCAGCGATGCGACCTGGGCCTGCTGACCATCAGGAATGTCTGCGAGAGTCGTCGTGTCCGCGGCGGAGGCTGCATCGATGTTGTCGCCTGCGGGCATTGGGCTGCCCGATGCGACGCCGACAACTGCTCCTACGGTGGTGACCGCAGTGGCTGACGCCACCGCGAATCCCCGGACCGAAATCCGGCTCACACGGTTTCCTTCCAGCAGCGACCGCTCGTGACCTCGCGGACGCAATCGTGCCCCTGGCGCGGGCCTCCCTGGCGTACAGGTCACGGGAGGCGCTGACCCGGTGGGCAACTCCCTTACGGAAGTGCCGCGTGGTGCTCGGGCGGCATACGGCGGCAAGTGTTGAGTTGTGTGGTGCTGCACCCCTGAGGGTGAACGTGTGCCGTATGCGGGGCCTGACGGAAGCAAGACTCTGCCCGAAGCCCACGCTTCAAGGCAAACGTCGGCCGAGTGTTAAAGCTCACACCCCGTTTGGCGCACGAGTTTTCTGGAGATTGCTGCGCAACAGAGAGCCGCCCGGCTAGGCTCCTGCGCCTTGCCGGGCGGCTTCAACTGGCCACTACCGTACGGACCGATGTCTGGCAATAGCCTTTAGAGCTGTCCGTCCTCCAGCATTTCGGTCACCAGTGCGGCGATCTGCGAACGCTCGGACCGGGTGAGGGTGACGTGGGCGAAGAGCGGATGCCCCTTCAGTTTCTCCACGACGGCGACCACTCCGTCGTACCGGCCCACCCGCAGGTTGTCCCGCTGGGCGACATCGTGGGTCAGTACGACCCGCGAGTTCGAGCCAATCCTGGAGAGCACCGTCAGCAGGACGTTCCGCTCCAGGGACTGCGCCTCGTCCACGATGACGAACGCGTCGTGGAGTGAGCGGCCCCGGATATGAGTGAGCGGCAGGACTTCGAGCATGCCCCGGCCGACCACTTCCTCGATCACGTCCCGGCTCGTCACCGAGGAGAGGGTGTCGAAGACCGCCTGCGCCCAGGGCCCCATCTTCTCGGACTCGGAGCCGGGCAGATAGCCGAGTTCCTGTCCGCCGACCGCGTACAGCGGACGGAAGACCATCACCTTCTGGTGCTGCCTGCGCTCCAGGACGGCCTCAAGACCCGCGCAGAGCGCCAGTGCGGACTTGCCGGTGCCGGCCCTGCCGCCCATCGAGATGATGCCGATGTCCGGATCGAGGAGGAGATCGAGCGCGATGCGCTGCTCGGCGCTGCGGCCGTGCAGCCCGAAGGCCTCGCGGTCGCCCCGTACGAGCTTCACATTGCCCTCGGCCGTGATCCGGCCCAGCGCCTTGCCTCGCTCGGACTGGAGCACCATGCCGGTGTGCACGGGCAGTTCGGCGGCCTCCGGTACATAAAGGGTGTCCTCGGAGAACAGCAGGTCCACCTGGTCGGGCGAGAGGGTCAGTTCACTCATCCCCGTGTAACCGGAGTCCGTGATCGCCAGTTCGGCGCGGTACTCCTCGGCGAGGAGCCCCACGGACGAGGCCTTGATGCGCAGCGGCAGGTCCTTGGAGACGACGGTGACGTCGAATCCCTCGGCCTGGAGGTTGCGCGCGACCGCGAGGATGCGTGAGTCGTTGTCCCCGAGCCGGTAGCCGGCCGGGAGCACGCTGGGATCCGAGTGGTTGAGTTCGACACGGAGGGTCCCGCCGAGTTCGCCCATGGGAAGAGGGGCGTCGAGACGTCCGTACCTCACCCGGAAGTCGTCCAGCAGGCGCAGTGCCTGCCGGGCGAAGTAGCCGAGCTCCGGATGGTGCCTCTTGGCCTCCAGTTCCGTGACCACGACGATCGGGAGCACGACCTCGTGCTCGTCGAACCGGGTCATGGCGTTGGGATCGGCCAGCAGGACGCTGGTGTCAAGAACATAAGTGCGCCTGTCGGGCATGCGGCGCTTAGTGCTGGTCACCACGGAAGGACGTACCCCCTTTGGACACAAGCCTGAGGTCGGGGAGCGACGGCGTCGCGGGCTGCTGGGACCGGGGCGGGCCCCCACCAGCGCGGAGGCCGGACCCGGCCCTCCACGTCGCCCGCGCTCACCGCACGGTCTTCCTGGTGCAAAGGGCCTCCCGGGCGAGCGGACCGGGCCGCTCACTGAGATACGACATCCGTGGACCGGACGTCGACCTGGAAGGGGTATTCCCGCGAACGCCCGCTGCCATGCCAAGGCGTACGACCGGTTCCTGCCAGCGGCGGTGCGTACCGGGAGGTTTTCACCCGCCGGTCACCCGCGGCTGACCGGCGCGACGTCCGCGCGCCACCGGGTGTCCACTCCGGGAAAGCGAAATGTTCAGGCCATCACTCGAAAGGGTGCGCGAGGAGAGCGCACGGGGGCCCGGCGGGCGCGGGCCGGGGAGGCTCAGGCGCCGTAGCGCCGGTGGCGGGCCGCGTAGTCGCGCAGCGCCCGCAGGAAGTCGACCTTGCGGAAGGCGGGCCAGAAGACTTCGCAGAAGTAATACTCGGAGTGCGCGCTCTGCCAGAGCATGAACCCGGAGAGGCGCTGCTCCCCGCTGGTGCGGATCACCAGATCCGGGTCGGGCTGGCCGCGCGTGTAGAGGTGTTCCGAGATGCGCTCGACGTCGACGGTCTCGGCCAGTTCCTCGAAGGACGTGCCCTTCTCGGCGTGCTCCAGCAGGAGCGAGCGGACCGCGTCGGCGATCTCCTGGCGCCCGCCGTAGCCGACCGCGACATTGACGAGTATTCCGGTGTTGCCCGTGGTCGCCTCTTCGGCTTCCTTGAGGACGGCCTGGGTGTGGCCGGGGAGCAGGTCGAGCGCGCCGACGTGGTGGACCTGCCAGCGGCCGTCCGCCGCGAGGCCCCTGACCGTGTCCTCGATGATGCCGAAGAGCGCGGTGAGCTCCTCCTGCGGGCGGTCGAAGTTGTCCGTGGAGAGCAGCCAGAGCGTGGCGACCTCGACCTCGGTCTCCGCGCACCAGCCGAGAAACTCGGTGATCTTGTCAGCCCCGGCCTTGTGCCCCTGCGCGGCAGTGCCTCCGGACGCCTTGGCCCAGCGCCGGTTGCCGTCCAGGATGAGTCCGATGTGCTTGGGCACCTGGTCGTGGTCGAGGCGGCCTTCCACCCGACGTGCGTAGAGCCCGTACACCAGGTCGCGCAAGTTCACTGCGATTCACCTCGCGATGTCGTGCCGGACGCCCTGCCCGACGTGCTTTTCCGGCTGGGGCCCCGGGGGGCGTCCCCCCGGGACGGCACAGCACCGAGTCCAGAGCTCCGTGCGGTGGCAATCGCCCGAGCCGCCACAGTACTGCGCAGGGGTCATGACAGCCCAACCCGGCCTGTCACAAGTCCGTGATAAGGAGGGGCCTGTGACTGATTCTCTTCGTTATTTCGCCGCTGATGACCGATACGACTCAATGGAGTACCGGCGCAGCGGTCGCAGTGGGCTGAAACTCCCCGCTGTCTCGCTCGGCCTGTGGCACAACTTCGGCGACGACCGCACGCTCGACTCGCAGCGCGCGATCCTCCGCCGCGCTTTCGACACCGGCGTCACCCATTTCGACCTGGCGAACAACTACGGCCCGCCGGCCGGCTCCGCCGAGCTCAACTTCGGCAAGCTCTTCGCCCAGGACTTCACCCCGTACCGGGATGAACTGGTCATTTCGACCAAGGCCGGCTATCTGATGCACCCCGGCCCGTACGGCGAGTGGGGCTCGCGCAAGTACCTGCTGTCCTCGCTGGACGCCTCGCTCACGCGGATGGGTCTCGACTACGTCGACATCTTCTACTCCCACCGCTTCGACCCGGACACTCCCCTCGAGGAGACGATGGGCGCGCTGGCCTCCGCCGTGCAGCAGGGCAAGGCGCTGTACGTCGGGGTCTCCTCGTACAACAGCGAGCAGACCGCGGAGGCGGCCCGCGTCCTCAAGGAGATGGGGGTCCCCGCCCTGATCCACCAGCCCTCGTACTCCATGATCAACCGCTGGACCGAGGACGACGGGCTGCTCGACACCCTGGAGACGGCCGGGATGGGCTGCATCTCCTTCGTGCCGCTCGCGCAGGGCCTGCTCACCGGCAAGTATCTGAAGGGCATCCCGGAGGGTTCGCGTGCCACTCAGGGCAAGTCGCTCGACCCTGGCCTGCTCTCGGACGAGGTCGTACGCCGGCTCAACGGGCTCAACGAGATCGCGAAGCGGCGCGGCCAGTCCCTGGCGCAGCTGGCACTCAACTGGGTGCTGCGCGATCCGCGGATGACGTCCGCGCTCATCGGCGCCTCCAGCGTGAAGCAGCTGGACGAGAACGTGGCGGCGCTTGCGGCGGCCCCGCTCTCCGCCGAGGAGCTGACCGAGATCGACTCGTTCGCCGTCGACACCGCGGGCACGAACATCTGGGCCGGCCGGAGCTGACCGCCGGAAGCGGCGCGGGGCGGGAGAGCGGGCCCGCGTAGCGGGGCAGAAAAAACGGGCCGGTCCGTGGGGGGGGATACGGACCGGCCCGAGGGGGGGTTTCCACCATAACCCTTCATAAGTCGTGTTGGGGCCACGCCGTGCCCCCGGACGCCAGGGATTACGCTCCGAAGCCGCCCAGCAGCAGACCGGTGAGCGCGCCCGCCACCATGAAGGGCCCGAACGGCATCGCGCTCTTGCGTCCCGCACGCCCCCGCAGGATGAGGCCGACGCCGTACAGGGCGCCGTAGACAAAACCGGCGAAGGTGCCGAGCAGCAGGACCCCCCAGCCGTACCAGCCGAGGGCCACCCCGAGACCGGCCGCCAGCTTGACGTCGCCGAAGCCCATGCCGTTCGGGTTGATGAGGAAGAGCACGAAGTAGCCGCCGCCCAGGGCGAGTCCGCCGAGCAGGGCGCCCGTCCAGGAGCCCCGCGCGCCGGGCAGCAGCGCCGCGGCTCCCAGCAGGACCGCGGTCGCCGCCACGATGGGCAGAGTGAGGACGTCGGGCAGCCGCTGCACCGCGCGGTCCACCAGGGCCAGCAGGACGAGGGCGGGCGCGAGCAGCACCCAGACGGCCACTTCGGGGACGGGCCCCGCCGCCGCGGCGAGGGCGGCGCAGCACAGGGCGGTGAGCGCGGCGGTCGCCGGTGTACTCGGTCCGTACCAGCCGCTGGTCCCGCGCGCCGGGCCGAGCCAGCCGGCGATGGGCTGCCCCGACGGGGTGGTCCCGTGCCAGGGGGTCCCGGGGGCCACCGCGAGGCGGTAGGCGGGGCGCGGCAGCAGGGTCCCCACGGCGGCGCCGAAGCAGGCGGCGAGTACGACGATCAGCGCGGCAGACACCCGGCCGAGTTTAGACCGGGCGGCGCATGAGGGGTCCGGCGTCGCCCTGGCCGGGGCCGGAGGGAGCCGGGGCCACCGTGCGCCGGAGATCAAAGGTGCATCACCGAACCGTGCGCCGGAGGCCAAAGGTGCGTCAACGCGGCTTGCGGGCCTCGATGAGGAAGCGTGTCGTGTGCGCCAGGAACGGCCCCTCGGCCTCGATCCGCTCGTGCAGGGCCCGGAGCTGCGGCAGATACGCCTCGGTGGTGAACCCGGGCACCATCCAGATCACCTTGCGCAGGAAGTAGATGACAGCGCCGATGTCGAAGAACTCGGTGCGCAGGCTCTCCAGCCGCAGATCGACCACCTCCAGGCCCGCCGCCAGCGCCGCGGTGCGTGCCGCCTCCGGGTCGCGCCCCTTGCGCGCTTCGGGCTGCGGGCCGAGGAAGTACTCGACGAGCTCGAAGACGCTGGCCGGGCCGACCTCCTGGGAGAAGTACGTACCGCCCGGTGCCAGCACCCGGGCGATCTCCTGCCAGTGGGCCTTCACCGGGTGGCGGCTGACGACCAGGTCGAAGGCCCCGTCGGCGAAGGGCAGCGGCGGCTCGTCCGGGTCGGC
Source organism: Streptomyces sp. NBC_00466 (assembly GCF_041433995.1). NCBI lineage: Bacteria > Bacillati > Actinomycetota > Actinomycetes > Kitasatosporales > Streptomycetaceae > Streptomyces > Streptomyces sp. NBC_00466. The sequence continues at coordinate 1,992,748 of NZ_CP107896.1, forward strand.
CACCACCGCCGCACCCAGCGGATGCAGCAGGGCCGTGGCCTTGGCCACGTTCGGCGGCCAGGCCTCGGTGGCCACCGTCAGCCGCGGCAGCTTCGCCACCCCGGCCAGCACCTCGCCGCCCCCGGTCTGGATGTCGAGGGCGGCCGAGGCCCGGCCCATCCGCTCCCCCATCGCGCGGGCGTACCCCCACGACGGGCGCTCCTCGGTGGCACGCCCCTCCAGCCAGGAGAAGTCCCAGCCGTCGACGGATACGGAGTCGGCCTCGGCCACCAGCTCTTCAAAGGTCCTGGACATGGGAACCAAGTCTGGCAGGCCCGGCGGGCGGCCTGCCAGCGGTTTTACGTGCTGCCGGGTGCGGCCGTCACGCGTGGCCGGCCCCGGCGGCCGAGGCGTACGGCACTCTCGCTATCCGGCCACTCTCGCTATCCGGCCGGCCGGACGTCGCACCACGCGGCGCGGTTCACCGCTGCGAGCACCGCGCGCACCGATGCGGTCAGGACGGAGGTGTCCCGTCCCGCGCCCCAGTACGTCCGTCCGCCCACCCGGCACTCGGCGTACGCGACGGCCGGGCTGTCCGGCCCGGCGCCGGTGGCGTGCTCGCTGTAGTGCAGGATGCCGGCCTCCGTCCCCGCCCGGGCGAGGGCGGCGGTGAAGGCGGAGAGCGGCCCGTTGCCGGTGCCCCGGTACGGCACACCGTTCAGGGTGCAGCTGAACTCGTGCTCTCCCCCGCCCAGTTCGGCCGTACGCCAGTCGCCGAGCACCAGCGGCCCGTCCTCACCGGGTGCGAGGTACACCGTGCTGAACAGTTCCCACAGCTGCTTGCCGGTGATCTCCTCGCCGCTGTCGTCGGCCTCCCGCTGGACCACCGACGAGAAGTCGATCTGGAGGCGGCGCGGCAGGTCGAGTCCGTACCCGGTCTGCAGCAGATACGCCATCCCGCCCTTGCCCGACTGGCTGTTGACCCGGATGACGGCCTCGTAGTCGCGGCCCACGTCGGCCGGATCGATCGGCAGATACGGCACGGTCCACAGCTCGCGGCCCGACTGGTGGGCCATCCCCTTCTTGATGGCGTCCTGGTGCGTACCGGAGAAGGCGGTGTGGACGAGGTCGCCGCCGTACGGGTGCCGTTCGTGCACCGGGAGGCGGTTGCAGTACTCGACGGTGCGCCGGATCTCGTCGATGTCCGAGAAGTCCACCATCGGGTCGATGCCCTGGGCGTGCAGATTGAGGGCGAGGGTCACCAGGTCGACGTTGCCGGTCCGTTCGCCGTTGCCGAAGAGGCACCCCTCGACGCGCTGCGCCCCGGCCAGGACGGCCAGCTCCGCGCAGGCGACGCCGGTGCCCCGGTCGTTGTGCGGGTGCACGGAGAGGACGACCGAGCCGCGCCGCTCCAGGTGGCGGTGCATGTACTCGATCTGGTCGGCGTAGACGTTGGGGGTGGCGATCTCCACGGTGGCCGGGAGGTTGTGGATGACCGGCCGGTCCGGCGAGGCGTCCCACAGCTCGGTCAGGCCGTTGCAGATCTCCAGGACGAAGTCCGGCTCGGTGAGGTTGAAGACCTCGGGCGAGAACTCGAACCGTACGGAGCCGGCGGAGGCGTCCGCGAGCCGGGCCATCTGTTCGGCCGACTTCCTGACGAGCGCGGCCAGTTCGCCCTTGGTCCGCCCCAGGACGACTTCGCGCCAGACCGGAGCGGTGGCGGTGTAGAGGTGCACGACGGCGCGCGGTAGTCCCTCGATGGAGGCGAAGGTCCGCTCGATGAGATCGGGGCGGGCGGCGGTGAAGACGACGACGGTGACGTCGTCGGGTACGGCGCCGGGCTCCGCGAGCTGCCGTACGAAGTCGAAGTCCGTACGGCTGGCCGACGGGTATCCGACCTCGATCTCCTTGAACCCCATGGTCACCAGCAGGTCGAACATCCGGCGCTTGCGGGCCGGGTCCATCGGTTCGGCGAGCGCCTGATTGCCGTCGCGCAGATCGACGGGCACCCAGAGCGGAGCCTGCTCGAACCGGCGCGAGGGCCAGCCGCGGTCGGCGTCGGCCAGCGGCACGGAGACCCGCTCGTGGGCGGACCGGTAGCGGTGGGACGGCATGGCGCTGGCGCGCTGCGGGTTCCAGCCGGGGGCGCCGGGCGGCACCGGGCCCCGCGGCGTACGGAGGGTGGGGAACTGCATGGGTCGCTTCCTTCTCTTCGGCTCTTCCGGCCGTGCTGCGGAACGACCGGCAGCGCAGAGCCCCGCAGCGGGGTGCCGGTCGTGTCGTCAGGCCCCGCTGCGGCGGCCGAGAAGGAGACCACGCAGCTTCATGCCGGGTACAGTAACCACGACTCAACTCCTCAGACAACCTGAGAGGTGGCCGTACGTGTCATCACCCCCACCACTGGGCTCCCTGCGCCCCAGCCCGCTGGCCGAGCAGGCCGCAGAGCAGTTGCGCGCGCAGATCACGTCGGGCCACTGGCCGGTCGGCACCAAGCTGCCCGGCGAGACGACGCTGGCCAGGACCCTCGGGGTCGGCCGCTCCACGGTCCGGGAGGCGGTGCGCGCGCTGGCCGGGTCGGGGCTGCTCAGGTCCCGGCAGGGCGCGGGGGTCTTCGTCATCGCCACCGAAGCCGCGGAGGACTGGCCGACGCGGCTGCGCAGGGCCGCCGTCGCGGATGTGTACGAGGTCCGGTCGATGGTCGAGATCCACGCGGCCCGGCTGGCCGCGGCCCGGCGTACGGACAGTGATCTGGCCGCGATGAACACGGCTCTGGAGGGGCGTCGGGCCGCGGCCTCAGGAGCGGACGACGCGGCTTTCGTGGACGCGGACATCGCCCTGCACGCGGCGGTGGTCGCCGCCGCACACAACCCCGTACTGACGGATCTCTTCGACCGTTTCGTCCCCGTGCTGCGGGAGGGGCTCATCGAGCTGGTGGCGCTGCTCGGCCTGCGCGGTCATGACCCGAACCACGGGGACGAACCGCACACCGCGCTGGTGGCGGCGGTCCGCTGGGGTGACGCGGACGCCGCGGGCCGGATCCTTCAGGCCGAGATCTCGGCCACGGTGGGGCTGCTCGGGAAGTAGCGGGCCAGACCGGTGACCCGCAGCATCCGCAGATGCAGCGCGCGGGTGCAGACCAGGTCGATGGAGCCGCCACGGTCGAGCACCCGCCGCCTGGCGCGGCAGAGCAGTCCCAGCGCCGCGCAGTCGATGAAGGTCGCGGGGCGGAGGTCGACGATCACGCGCGCGCCCCGGGGCGCGGTGGCGGCGTCGGTGCACTCACGGATGTCGCCTGCCGCGAGGAGGTCGATCTCGCCGCGCAGTTCGACCACGGTGAAACGGCCCGCGGTGTAACTGCGGACGACGGGGCCGGGACCGGGGCCGGACGGCTCCGTTTGCTCTGGCCTCTCTGGCCTCTCCGACTTCTCCGACTTCATTGCGTGCTGTGCGTGCTCTGACTTCTCTGCGTGGCCGTGCTCTGCGTGTTCCGTGTGCTCGTCCTTCGCATCCATGACAGACCCCCGATCGGTCGCTGTGGCATCGGTTCGGTCGGCGGCAACGGGCCGGCCGGCCGACGAGGGCCGGGGCAACGTGACACACCCTAAAAAGCACCGCGGTGCAGAAACGTGCATGCTTGCCCTGATTCACCTGGCTGGGTGAAGCAGCCGGTGAGCAGATGTGAACCGCCGCCCGCCCGAGCCGAGTTGTCCGCACGGCCCGGCGCAGGGGCCCGCACGTATGGACCCGTGCGGTCAGGTAGCCCGTGGGATGCCCGTTGGAGGCATTCCACAGTGTCGGAATCATCGGAATCAGAAGCAGCAGCAAAAGAAACAGCGGTAGCGGAAGAAACAACGACAGGGCAAGAGGCAGGAACAGGAACAGGAACAGGAACAGGGACAGAGGTACCGGATCCAGCATCCCAGCCCGGTACCGATTCGGCATCCCAGCCCTTCCCCGGCGAGATCAACCACCTGCACGGCGGCCGGGGGGTCTACTTCATCGATCCGTCGGGGCACGCCATGGAAGTGATCACCCAGCCGTACGGCAACGCGGGCTGAGCCCGCGCCCACCGGGCGGCTGTCCCACCCGGGGGCCGGTTGCCCGGTGGGCCGGCCGCCCTATGAGTCAGGCGCCGTACCGTACGCGAACCTCCCGCGGCCCCCGGGTGAACACCCCCTCCTCGGCCGGGAGATACCCCTCCGCGAAGCGCATGTCCGGCATCGCGTCGAGCAGTTGACCGACCCCGATCGACACCTCGGCCCTGGCCAGCAGGGCACCCACACAGAAGTGCCGGCCCAGCGCGAAGGCCAGATGGTCGGCCGCCGCCGAGAACGCCGTGGCCGACGTCAGGTCGGTACGGAAGATGTCGAACGTGTCGGGGTCGGCGTACCGCTCGCCGTCCCGGTTGGCCGAGCCGATCAGACAGGTCACGGTGGCACCGGCCGGGACGGTGCCACCGCTGAGGGTGACCTCCTTCGCGGTCTGCCGCATGATCATGTGGACGGGCGGCGTGAAGCGCAGGGTCTCGGCGAAGGCCCGGTCGATGAGGGTGCGGTCGGCCCGTACCGCGGCGAGCTGCTCCGGGTGGGCGAGCAGATTGGCGAAGATGCTCGCTATGGCCTTGTCCGTGGTCTCGCCGCCGGCCGCGAGGAGCAGGCTGCAGAAGGCCTTGATGTCCTCGTCGCTCATCCGCACCCCGTCGACCTCGGCCGCGCAGAGCGCGGAGAGCAGATCGTCGCCGGGGCGCTCCCTGCGGTGCTGGATGACCGGGATCATGTACGCGGCGAACTCCTGGCGGGTGCGCTCGCCGGCCGCGGCGACCTCCGGATCCCCGGCCAGGTTCCCGAGGAACGCGATCACCGACGTGTACCAGCCGTGGAACTTTGCGTGGTCGGCCTTGTCCAGGCCGAGCATGTCGGCGATGACATTGACGGGGAAGCGGGTGGCGAACCCCTCCACGAGGTCCACGGTCCCCGACGCGGTGCCCGGAGCGATGCCCGGAGCGGTGCCGTCGAGCAGCGCACCGATCAGCTCGCGGGCGTTGCGCTCGATGACCGGCAGGAACTTCTGCTCCAGGTCGCTGCCCCGGAAGGCCGGGGCGACCAGGGCTCGGCGGACCGCGTGCTCGCGCCCGCTGAGCTGGAGGATCGTCCGGCCGTGCACCGGTTCGATCTGCCAGTCGTAGTTGTCGGTGGTGAACTCCCCGTCGCGGTCCTTGAAGACCCGCTCCACGTCCTCGTACCGCGAGACGACATAGCTCTGCATGGCCTCGTGCCAGAGCAACGGCACGGACTCGCGCAGGGCGCGGTAGACGGGGTACGGGTCCGCCGCGAACTCCGGTGAAAGGATGTCGGGTATCTCCTGGGCGGTCGCCATGGGCGCTCCCTCGGTCGTCGATTTGAGCCGTCAGCAGGCTAGTTGACGGTGACAGCGGTGGAGCGGGCCAAGACGCCCCGGGCCGGAGATCACCACACTCGGTCCCTTGGCATGATGGTGTCCGGTCGGGCGGCCGTCGGCCGACCGGAGTACCGAGCACGAGGGAGCCCCTGTGGCGCGCCATCTGATCGTCGTGGACCCGGCAGGCGCGGGCGACCACCGCACCATCGGAGAGGCGCTGAACGCGGCGCGCGGCGGCTCGGTGATCAGTGTCAGGGCCGGGCGGTACGACGAGAACCTGGTCGTCACCAAGCTGGTCACCGTCGTGGCCCACGAGCCGGGCAGCACCGTCGAGATCGCGCCGCGCAGCGGCAGCGCCGTACAGGTGCTCGCCGAGGCCGTGAAGCTCTCCGGGCTGCGGCTGGTCGCGGGCGGGGGCGGCGACGAGGACGAGCCGGTGGTGGATGTGCCGCACGGCCAGGCCGCCCTGGAGGAGTGCGAGGTGCTCGGCAACTCCTGGGCCGCGCTGCTCTCCAGGGACGAGGGCTCGCTCGCCATCCGCGACACCACCGTGAGCAATCCGGCGGGCGCGGGGATCGTCGACCTGTCGTCGCGGACCAGCGTCGTCGAGCACTGTGTACTGGAACGGCTGGGCAGTTCGGGGATCGTGCTGGGCGACGACGCGGCCACCGAGGTGCGCGGCTGCACGGTGCGGGACGCCGGTGGCAACGGCGTACTGGCCAACGGGCGGGCGCGCGGCAGCTTCACGGATGTCACGGTGGAGCGGACCGTGAAGCCCGGTGTCGCCGTCGAGGAGAACGCGACGACGCGGTTCACGGACGTACGGGTCGACGACTGTGTGATCGGCTTCCACATATCGACGGCCGCGCAGACGGTACTGACCGACTGCTCGGCCACCGGCTCCACGACCCACGGCGTCACCCTCTCCGGCGGGACCGACCCCGAGCTGGACCGGATACGGATCGACCGCCCCGGCGGACACGGCATCGCCGTCACCGGGCGCTCCCGGGGCACCGTCTCCGACGCCCGGATCAGCGGGGCCCGGTCGGCCGGGCTGCTCGTGCAGGACGGATCGTCGACGACCGTGCTGCGTACGGAAGTCGCCGGGGGCGCGGCCGACGGCGTCATACTCACCGGCGGCTGCACCGCCCGGCTCGACCGGGTGACGGTGACGGGTGTCGCCGGGCACGGAATCGTCGTCGCGGAGGGCGCCGACCCGGTGCTGCGGCGGATCGAGGTGTCGGACACCGGGGGCCACGGCATCGAGCTGCGCGGCGGGGCGCGCGGGAAGGTCGAGGCGTCCACGGTGACCTCGGCCGGTGGCTGCGGTGTCCGGGTCGACGGCTCCCGCCCCTCGCTGCAGGGCACCGCCGTACGGTCCGCCGCGCGGGCCGGGGTGTCGGTCCTGGCGGGCGGCGTCGTCATGCTGGTCGACTGCGAAGTCGAAGGAGCGGGCGGCGATGGTCTTGAAGTGGACGGTTCCGAGGCGGAGTTGACGGCCGTCCGGGTCCGGGTCGGGAATGCCGGACGACACGGCGCGAGTGTCGGGGCGGATGCGACGGCCGAGCTGACCGAGTGCATCCTGACCGCGGGCGGCGGGGACGGACTGCGGACCGTGAGCCGGCTGCGGGTACGCGCCTCGGGGTGCACCATCACCGGAAACAAGGGTGCGGGCGTGCGCCGTACACCCACCGAGGGCGAGCTGGTACTCGACCGGCTGACCAGCGAGGACAACGGTGAGCCCGACGTCACGGGCGACGGCGACGCCCCGGACGGCGCCCCCGGCGACCCGCGCGGGCCGCTCGCCCGGCTGGACGAACTCGTCGGGCTGCGTGCCGTCAAGGAGCAGGTCGCCACCCTGGTCAACCTCAACCGGCTGGCCCGGCGCCGCCGCGAGGCGGGTCTCCCGGTCCCGGCCACCGCCCGCCATCTGGTGTTCGCGGGCCCGCCCGGCACCGGAAAGACCAGCGTCGCGCGGCTGTACGGAAGCATCCTCGCGGCGCTCGGTGTGCTGCGCTCCGGGCATCTGGTGGAGGTGGCCCGCGCCGATCTGGTCGCGAAGGTGGTCGGCGGCACCGCCATCAAGACCAGTGAGGTCTTCGAACAGGCCATGGGTGGTGTGCTGTTCATCGACGAGGCGTACGCACTCACCCAGGGAGGCCCTTCGGGCGGCGGCGCCGACTTCGGGCGTGAGGCGGTCGACACGCTGGTGAAGCTGATGGAGGACCACCGGGACGACGTGGTGGTCATCGCGGCCGGCTACTCCTCCGAGATGCACACCTTCCTCGCGTCCAACCCGGGGCTGGCGTCGCGTTTCAACCGTACGGTCGAGTTCGAGAACTACACGGTCCCCGAGCTGATCACCATCGTGCGCAAGCAGTGCGAGCAGAACCGCTACACGCTGGGCGAGGACACCGAGCGGGCGCTGGCCGTGCACTTCGGGCGGATGCACAAGGACGCCTCGTTCGGCAACGCGCGCGCCGCCCGCAAGGTGTTCGAGGAGCTGATCGACCGGCAGGCGTTGCGGCTCTCCGAGATGCCGGAGGTCTCCGAGGAGGACCTGACGACCCTGCTCCCCTCGGACGTCGGCGAACAGGCTGCGGCAGCCATCGGCGCCGGTGAGAGCGAGCCCACGGACAACACGCGGCTGGATGCGATCATGGCCGAACTGGGCGCGCTGGTCGGCCTGGAGGACGCCAAGTCGCAGGTGCAGGACCTGGTCAACCTGCTGACGACGGCCCGCAGACGGCGGGCGGCCGGGCTGCCCGCCCCCTCGGTCGGCCACCATCTGGTCTTCACCGGCCCGCCCGGCACCGGCAAGACCTCGGTGGCCCGGCTGTACGGGGAGCTGCTCGGCGCGCTCGGGGTGCTGCCGCGCGGCCAGTTGATCGAGGTGGCGCGGGCGGACCTGGTGGGCCGCTATGTGGGGCACACCGCCCAGCTCACCCAGGAGGTCTTCGCGCGGGCGCGCGGCGGTGTGCTCTTCGTCGACGAGGCGTACGCGCTGACCCCGGCGGGCGGCTCGGGTTCGGACTTCGGCCAGGAGGCGGTCGACACCCTGGTGAAGCTGATGGAGGACCACCGGGACGACACGGCGGTGGTGGTCGCGGGTTACGAGCGCGAGATGGACCGCTTCCTCAGCTCCAACCCCGGTCTGGGGTCCCGCTTCTCGCGCCGGGTGACGTTCGGCGCGTACTCGGCGGAACATCTGGTGGAGATCGTGCGGCGCCAGTGCGAACGCGACGGGTACGACTGCGCGCCCGAGACCGTGGCGCGGCTCAGGCGGCACTTCGATGAGGTGCCGCGCGACGAGAACTTCGGCAACGCGAGGTACGCGCGGCGGGTCCTGGAGTCGATGATGACGCGGCAGGCGGGACGGCTGAGCACGATGCCGGAGGCGGGACCGCAGGAACTGCGGATGCTGCTGCCGGAGGACCTGGTGGTGTGAGCCGCCGCCTCCGGGCAGACCGGAGGACGGAGGACCGGCCCGCGCCGCCGGTCGATAGGATCATGCGCATGCCGCCCCGCATCGCACAACTCCCGGCCACAGCCGCCCTCGTCACGCTCCTCGCGGGCGCGGCCACCGTAGCGGGGACGGCCGCTCCCGCCGCGGCCGACGACTCCCCGACGCTGCCCGCCGTCTCGTCCGCGCCGCCCCAGGCGGGCGGCTGCGTCCGGCCCTCGAAGAAGCACTCCGACCTGACGCCCTGGCCGCAGCGGTACATCGCGCCCTCCCGGGCCTGGCCCTCCGCGCGCGGCGCGGGGGTGACCGTCGCCGTGGTCGACACCGGGGTCGATGCCGGCGGGGCACCCGCGCTGGCCGGGCGGGTGACAGCCGGGCCCGATGTCGTATCGGGCGGGACCGCGGGCAAGGACTGCATCGGGCACGGCACGTTCGTGGCGGGGATCGTCGCGGCCGGCCAGAAGGCCGGCGTCGGCTTCGCCGGGGTCGCGCCCGACGCGCGGATCCTCGCCATCCGGGCGACCGGAGCGGACGGGGCGGCGACCGTCGACAAGGTGGCCGCCGGAATCCGCGCGGCGGTGGCCGGTGGGGCGCGGGTGGTGGATGTGCCGCTCGCGCTGACCCGCGGCAGTGCGTCGCTCACCTCGGCCGTACGGGACGCGGTACGGCAGAACGTGCTGGTCGTGGCACCGGCGTACGGGTTCACGGACTCGTCAGGCAGCGCGGCCCCGGCCGCCTACCCGGCAGCGCTGCCCGGCGTGCTGGCCGTCGCCGGGCTCGCTCCCGGGGGTGGCCCCGACCAGAAGGCCGCGCCCGCGACGGCCCCCGACATCGCCGCCCCCGGCACCAGCCTCATGAGCATCGGCCCTGGTGGCAGCGGGAACTTCAGCGGCAGCGGGGCCGACCTGGCGACCGGTTTCGTGGCGGGTACGGCCGCGCTGGTGGACAGCTACCGCCCCGGCCTGACCACCCAGCAGCTCACGGACCGGCTGACGTCGACGGCGTACCCGGGGGCTGCGGGCAGCCGTTCGCTGACGGGCGCCGGGACGGTCGACCCGGCGGGCGCGGTGACGGCCGTACTGCCCAAGTCCGCACCCGGCCCCGCACGTCCCGAGCCCGCACCGCAGCTCGCGGCCAGTGCCGGGGACAGCGCCCACACGGGCGCGGTCGCGGTGGCCGGCGGCGCGGCGGGGCTCATCGCCCTGACGGCGTTCTTCGCGGCGGTACTCCCGCGCGCACGGCGCCGGGGCTGGCGCGCGGGGGTCTGAACTCCGGCGTCACCCGGCACGGCCCCGGCAGCGGCACAGAGCTGTCGGAGAACCATGCGTTCCGGTCCCGCGTCCGTCCTTGGTGAGGGGACGGACCGGCCCCGGGCCGATCCGCGTGGAACGCAGCCGAGAGGGAGATGAGAGTTCATGGGTCCCGAACAAGGAGCGGTATCCGTCATGGCATTCGGCCTGATCTTCGGGGCCGTGGGCGGCACGATCCTGTTCAAGACGCATTGGCTGCGGCGCCATGGGGCGCGGGCGTACGGCACGGTCGTCCGGCTGGCCAGGAGCTCCGGTGAAGGCGGGACGAGCTACCACCCCGTGGTGCGGTACCAGACCGGCAACGGCCGGACGATGGAGGTCAGGTCCTCGCTCGGGAAGAGCCGGAGGGCCAGCCTCCGCCCCGGCACGCCCGTCACCGTCCTCTACGACCCGGCCAAGCCGCAGCGGATGGCCATCGACGGCCACTCCGGCGGCGGGGGCATGGTCGCCTTCTGTGTCTTTGGAGCCGTGGCCTTCGTGATCGGCTTGCGGGTGCTGTTGTCAACGGTGGCGTGACGACGAAGCGGTCGGTCCGGAAGGGGCGTACGGGCCGCGCCTGGTCGTACAGGCCCTAGTTCTGCGCTGTGGGGCGGACGACGATGTCGCCCACGTCGACACTGTCCGGCTGCTCGATGGCGAAGGCGATCGCGCGTGCGATGGCGTCCGGCGGGATGGCGATGTCGCCCAGGCGGGCGAGGGTTTCGGCCTTCATCTCCGGAGCCATGGAATCCCCGAACTCCGTGCGCGTGAACCCGGGCGAGACAACGGTGACGCGCAGACTGCCCCCGGCCTCCTGGCGCAGCCCCTCGGAGATCGTACGTACGGCGTTCTTGGTGGCGGCGTACACCGACTGGAGCGGCACGATGCGCAGACCGGCGGTGGAGACGGTGTTGACGAAGTGGCCGGAGCCCTGCTCCCGGAAGACCGGCAGCGCTGCCGCGATGCCGTACAGGACACCTTTGAGGTTGACGTCGATCATCTCCTCCCAGTCCTCGACGCGCAGTTCGTCCAGCGGGGAGATCAGGCCGACCCCGGCGTTGCTGACGAGTACGTCGATCTTGCCGTACCGGTCGGAGGCCAGCGCCACCAGACGGGACAGGTCCTCCCGGCGCTTCACGTCCGTGCGTGCGCAGACGGCCTGGCCGCCGGCCTTCTCGATGCGGGCGACCAGCGCCTCAAGACGCTCCGGCCGACGTGCGCCGAGCACCACCTTCGCTCCCCGCTCGGCCAGCAGCAGCGCGGTCGCCTCGCCGATCCCGCTGCTGGCACCCGTGATCACAACGACCTTGCCTTCGATTCCCGACACGAGATCCTCCGAAGCTCCGAAAATGGGCATGGGCGCAGCGCACTGTCCACAGCATCTACAGTGGAAGTGGAGGCGCCGCCAGTTAGCTGCACTGTAAGTGGACACGCCTCCACTTCGCAAACAGGCATGAGGGAGCGAGCCGTCGATGGCACGGGATACAGGACGCCCACTGAGGGCTGACGCACAGCGCAACCGGGACAAGATCCTGGCCACAGCGGTGCGGGTGTTCAGCGAAGAGGGACTGGACGCCCACCTCGAACGCATCGCCAGGGAGGCAGGCGTCGGGACCGGCACGCTCTACCGCAACTTCCCGACCCGGGAGATCCTGATCGAGGCGGCCTACCGCAACGAAGTGGAGCGGCTGTGCGACGCCGCCCCCGACCTCCTGGCGACGCTGCCGCCACGTGAGGCTCTGCGCGCCTGGACACGTCGTTTCATCGACTACGTCACCGCCAAATTCGGCATGGCGGAAGCCCTGCGAGCCGTCGTCGCCTCGGGAGGCGACCCGTACGGCCACAGCCGCGACATGATCGAGGCCGCCATCACCATCCTCATGGAAGCCGGCACCGCCACCGGCGCCCTGCGCTCCGACATCCGCCCGCCCGACATGTTCGCCGCCCTCGCCGGCATCGCCCTCACTTCGGGGAAGCCCGAACAACGGGACCAGGCCGAACGCCTTCTCGACCTCCTCCTGGACGGGCTGAAACCCGCACCGCAGCAGCTCCCCGAGAGCTGACGTACGAACCACGTCCCCTGCAGCCTCGGCGAACGTAACCCCTTCGCCCCCGGGAACGATTTCGTGAAACCCTGACGGGCATGGATCCGGACCCGATTGACCTGGCCCGACGGCTCGTGCGTGACCGTTTCCCTGATGCGCTGGCCGTGATCCTGGCGGGGTCAACGGCCGTGGGGCGGGCGACCGCCGGCAGCGACCTGGACATCGCGGTGCACATCGGGGACGGTGGCGAGACCCGTCGGGAGACGCTCCGGTTCGAGGGGCGTGTCGTGGAGCTGTTCATCCACACCCGTGCCGGTCTGGTGGATCTCTTCGCCGCAGACGTCGCCTCGCGTCGCGCGGTCCTGCAGAGCATGTACGCCACCGGTCTTGTCCTGGTCGACAACGAGGGAGCGGCCGCAGGCTCCCGGGCGCTGGCCGAAGCGGATCTCCGCAAGGGTCCGCCGGCGCTTGAGCCCGGGGCGGTCGAGACAAAGCGGTACGGGCTGACTGACGCTCTGGACGATCTCGGCGACGCCGATGACCCCATGGAGCGCCTGGCTGTGGCCGGGTTCGTCCTCAACGCTGCCGCAGATCTGCTCTTCGATCACCACCGCGCGTGGGTCGGCAGCGGGAAGTGGCTGCCGCGGCGCCTCCTGGAGGCGGACAGAGAGCATGGGGCCGCCCTGCTCGAAGGGCATCTGCATCTCTGTGAGTCGGGAGACGCGGCGCCGTTGGTCGATGCGGGGTTCCAAGTCCTCGATCTCGTCGGTGGGCCGCTTCGTGAGGGATACCGCAGGGTCTGGCAGGGCGTCATCGAATCGGTGGCTGCCGGCGCCGGGCGTTGACCGAAGTCCGATACACAGGCGGTTCGTGCGCTGAAGGGCCTGGGACGCTGATGGGCCTGGGCCCCCGGTAGTGATCGCCCCATCGCACGCGTCCGCGGGCCGGGATCCGCGGGCCGGGATCCGGGATCCGGTGACGAACCTTGTGGTCAAGGTCTTCCGGGTCACGGATCTGTCCCAGCGGGCGGTGCCCGGAGCAGGTGCCCCTGGCCGGCCGGGTGCGTGAGGGGCGGGGCGCGCCTTGTGGTCCTGCGCGTGGTGTCCCGCAGCGTGTAACAGGGGTGTCTTAGAGGGCAGTCGGCCGGAACGGCCGGCCGGGCCCGGTCAGTCCTGGTGGTCAGAAACGCTCACCCGTACCGACACGGACCGAGCGGCCGGCACCTCCACCGAGACTGAGGAACACACGATGCGCGTTCGCAAGCTCACCTTCGCCGCCCTGGCCGTTGCCGCGGGTCTCTCGCTCACGGCCTGCAACGGCGATGGGGGCACGGCACAGAGCGACGGCTCGTCCACGTCCTCCGAGTCCTCCGTGACGTCCTCGACCGGCGGTTCGGGATCGGGCACTTCAGGCTCGGGCGGCTCGGAGCAGGGTGGCGGGAAGAACGCCACCGGGAAGAGCTCCGGCGAGCAGGGTACGGATGCCAAGACCGGCTCCGGCACGAACGCCAAGGTCGGCAAGTGCCGCACCGACGACCTGGACATCACCGCGTCGGACAGCACCATCGGCGGCGACAGCGAGGGCTCGGTCACGGTCGGGTTCAAGAACGGCGGCCAGGACTGTGCCCTGTCCGGATACGCGGGCATCGACCTGAAGACCAACTACGGGAAGGTGTCGGCCAAGCGCAGTGGTCAGGCGTCCAGCCCCATGGTCCTCAAGAGCGGCGAGTCGGTGTACTTCGGTATCAGCTACCCGCTCAACAACACGGGCGGCTCCGGCGTCAAGGTCACCGGACTTGTGGTGACCCCGCCGGACGAGACGAAGTCGTTCTCCCTCGCATGGCCCGGCGCCGCCTCCCTGCCCGTCACCGACGGCTCCGGCTCCCCCGTCAAGGTCGGCCCGATGGGCAGCGCCGGCCAGGGTGGGGCGAGCTGACCCGTACGCCGTGACCAGTGGCACGGCAGGCGACGTCTGCCATGCCGACGACGGCGCGCAGGCGCCGGCCGTCGGCGCCGCGTCCCTCTCTCTGCCCGCTCCTCTCTGCCTGCTTCCCTCTCTGCCTGCTTCCGCCGGCTACTTCGCCGCCTCCCGGTCCGCGTCCTCGTCGCACAGCGCCGTCTGCAGCTGCACCGTGCTGCGGCGCGTGATGTACAGACCGCGTCCGGGCGGGAGCAGCCGGGGCTTCGTACCGGTGATGATCTGCCCCTCGGTGGGCGGGCAGGACAGCTGGAGCACCGGGGTGTTGGCCTCGACGAGGCGGCGCAGCAACTGGTCGGTCATCATCGAGCGGGACGCGCCGTTGGCGCTGCGGGCCACGATGACGTGGAGGCCCACCTCGGCGCCCTGGGCGAGATACGGGAGCAGCGGGGCGAACGGGTCGGGGCCGCCGCTGCCGATCAGCTCGTAGTCGTCGATGACGACGAACAGCCGTGGGCCCTTCCACCAGTCGCGCTTCGCCAGCCGCTCCGGTGTGATCTCCGGGCCCGGCACCCGGTCGGCCATGGCGCGCGCCGAGCCGCTGACCATCTCCTGGAGCTGGGCCGGGCCGACGGCGTACCCGAGGCGGTGTGCCTCCGGTACGGCGCCCGCGAGGCGGCGGCGGTAGTCGGTGACCATGACGCGGGCCTCACCGGGCCCGTACCGCTGGGTGACCGCCGCGCAGATCAGCGCCAGCAGGTTGGTCTTGCCGGACTCGGCGTCGCCGACCACGACCAGGTGCGGGTTCTCATCGAAGTCGTGCCGGAACGTGTCCAGTTGGACGTCCTGCAGACCGATCGGGACGCGCAGGTCGCCGTCCGGTTCGGGCAGTTCGGACGCGGGCAGCGTGAGCGGCAGCATCCGTACGGGCGGTGCCTTGGGCCCGTCCCACTCGGCGGCCGTCTCGCGGACCAGCGCGTCCACGCCGTCCAGGAGGGTCTCGGCCGAGGGGTCCCCGTCGATACGGGGCAGCGCGGCCAGGAAGTGCAGCCGCTCGTCGGTGAGCCCCCGGCCGGGGATCTTCGGCACGGTCGCCGCGGCCCGCATGTTGATCGCGGAGTCGACGGGGTCACCGAGCCGCAGCTCGAAGCGGGTGCCGAGCTGGTCGCGGAGGGCGCTGCCGATCTCGCCCCAGCGGGTCGCGGCGATGATCAGGTGGACGCCGAAGTTGAGCCCCCGGGACGCGATGAGGGTGAAGGTCGGCACCAGGTCCATGAAGTCCTGGCGGATGGTGCTCCAGCCGTCGACGACGAGGAAGACATCGCCGTACGCGTCGTCGGCGAACTCACCCGCCGCACGCTTGCGACGGAAGTCGGCCATGGAGCCCAGGCCGTGTTCGGCGAACTGCCGCTCGCGACGGGCGATCAGCCCGGTGATCTCGGCGACCGTGCGGAGCAGCCGCTCCGGGTCGAGACGGCCGGTGACGCCGCCGACGTGCGGGAGTCCGGAGAGCGCGGAGAGCCCGCCGCCGCCCAGGTCCAGGCAGTAGAACTGCACCTCGCGCGGGGTGTGGGTGCGGGCGATCGCGGTGATGAGCGTACGGACGAGGGTGCTCTTGCCGCTCTGCGGGCCACCCGCGATACCGACGTGCCCGCCCGCACCGGAGAGGTCGGCGGTCAGCTCGTCGCGCCGCTGGTCGAACGGCCGGTCCACGATGCCGACCGGCACGGTGAGCAGGCGTCGCGCTTCGGCAGAGCCGGGCGCGGGCAGCAGCAGGTCGAGTGTGGGCGGTTCGGCGAGCGGCGGCAGCCACACCTGGTGGGCGTGCGGGCCCGACTCCTCCAGCCGCTCGACCGCGATGGTGAGCAGGCTGCCGGTGGCCTCCTCGGCCGCAGCCGACTCAGCGGTCACCCCATCCAGGTCGACTTCGCTCTGCGGCAGCTGCCTCGGCGGCACCCAGCCCGCCTGGAACGGCACGACCTGCCCGGCGACGACCGCCTGGCGTACCGCAGGACGGATGACCCGGTAGGGCCCGGAGACGAAGGCGGCCTTGAACCGGGTGAGCGTGCCGACGTCGTTCTTCAGCAGACCGCTGCCCGGCTGCGGAGGCAGCTCGTACGCGTCCGGGACGCCGAGCACGCCACGGCTCTCCATCGCGGAGAACGTCCGCAGCCCCACCCGGTAGGAGAGATGGGACTCCAGCTGGTGGATACGGCCCTCGTCGAGCCGCTGCGAGGCGAGCAGCAGATGCACGCCGAGGCTCCGGCCGAGCCGTCCGATCATGACGAACAGGTCGAGGAAGTCCCGGTGGGCGGCGAGGAGTTCACTGAACTCGTCGACGACGACGAAGAGCGTGGGCAGCGGTGCGAGGTCGGCGCCGCCCTCGCGGGCCTTCTCGTACTCCAGGAGCGAGGCGTAGTTGCCCGCCTTGCGCAGCAGTTCCTGGCGGCGCATCAGTTCGCCGTGCAGGGCGTCGCGCATCCGGTCCACCAGCGCCGTCTCGTCGGCGAGGTTGGTGATGACGGCTGAGGTGTGCGGCAGCCGGTCGAGGCCGAGGAAGGTCGCACCGCCCTTGAAGTCGACGAGTACGAAGTTGAGCGTCTCGGACGAGTGGGTGAGTGCGAGGCCGAGCACCAGGGTGCGCAGCAGCTCGGACTTTCCGGAGCCGGTGGCGCCGATGAGCATCCCATGCGGGCCCATACCGCCCTGCGCCGACTCCTTGATGTCCAGAACCACTTGGCTGCCGTCGGCGGCGAGGCCGATCGGGACGCGCAGCCGGTCGCCGGGGGCGCGCCGCTCGTGCAGCCGTACGAGGTCGGCGGAGTGCAGATCGTGGATGCCGAGCAGACCGGTCAGCTCCATGTCCTCCTGGAGCGGCTGCTCGGAGCGGGCGGTGGCGCCCAGCCGGTACGGGGCGACGGCCGATGCCAGTGCGCGCGCGGCGCGCGGGCCCAGGGTCTCGGGACGGCCCACGGACGTCTCAACGGTCTTGCCGTCCGGGTCGGCGGTGACCATCGAGAGGTCGTCGGGGGTGACGCGGAAGCGGAGTGTGCCGCGTACGGGGGCGCTGTCGAGGGCCCCACGTACGTCGATGACCAGGGCGTTGCGGTACCCGGCCCCGGCGATGCGCGCCCCGGCGGGGACCGCGGCGGTGTCCAGGACGATGACGGTGTACGGCTCGTCGCGGCTCGGTTCGGCGCCCGGCTCGAACGCAGGGCGCCCGCCGAACTCCTCACCCAGCAGCGACTCCAGCTCGGAGACCGCTTCGGCGACGAGCCGGGAGGTGCCCGCGCCGTCGGTGTCGGACGGGTGCTGGGCGTGCGGCAGCCACTTCACCCACTCCCAGTCCCCGATCGCGCCGCCGTCGGCGACGACCACGACGGCGAGGTCCTCCGGGGCGTGCAGGACGGCGAGCTGTCCGACCATGGCGCGGGCGGCGCCGCGCGCGGTCTCCAGGTTCCGCTCGGCCGTCGCGGCGGGGTCCGCGCCCTGGGGCCCGGTCTCCTCCCCGGCCTTGCTGCCGTTCAGCAGGATGACCCGGGCGAAGGAGCGCATCCGGACCGCGATCGGCTGCCCCGGCACCGTCGAGTACGCCCGGATGAAGCGGCGCAGCGCGTGTGCGCAGAGAGGTTCGAGGTCCTCGACGGGCTTGGTGGACAGCGGATTGAGGGTGAGCGCGAGCTGACGGGTGCCGGTGGCGACCCGGACCTCGGCGAAGTCCTCATGTGTGGTGCGGCGCTCCCAGAGCCGCCCGCCGCGCACCAGCGAGACGAGCGAGCCGGGCTCGGGGTGGTGCCAGGCATCGGCGCGCCGCTGCTCGTCGATGGACTTGCGGATACGGCGGCGGCTGGTGGCGAGGTAGCGCAGGTAGTCGCGCCGTTCGCCGCGCAGCCGCCGTTTGCGGTCTCCGGCCGCGCGGATGAACTGGCTGATCAGCATGCCGACCGCGGACAGCAGCATCATCCCGATGGCGACCCACATGAGGATGCCGCTGCTCTCGCCGGGCCTGATGAAGATCAGTACCATGCCGAGCGAGCTGAGCGCCATGGGCAGATAGGTGATGACCCCGCTCATGGCGCTCTGGGACTCGGGCAGTGCGGGTGGTTCCTGGAGGGTCAGCTCGCCCTGCGGCAGCTGCGGGCCCGGCCGGCGCGGCGGGCGCCTGAACGTGACGGTGCTCAAGAGGGCAGGGCCTTCCTGGTCCAAGGAGACTGGGTTGAATTACCTGTGGGTTAACGGACGGATAAGAAGCAGTTGTCCGTTGTGCCGCAGAAGAATTCCCTCAACCACCCACCATTGCTGGCCAGGTGGTTGATCCGATGATCGGTTCGAACTCACGATAGTGTTCGCCCCGTTCCCGGGTCGACCCGCACCCCCGGACGGGAGAGAATCGAAACGCCGTGAGCGACACCACCGTCGGATTGTGCCGAATAGCCGTAAGAGCGCCTGAAAATTCCTATGAGTTGGGCATACCGGTCGATGTACCGCTGGCCGACCTCATCCCCGTTCTCGTCGAGTACGCCGGCGGGGAGCTGCACGAGCAGGGGGCCGCGAATGGCGGCTGGACCCTGCAGCGGCTGGGCGCCGCACCCCTGGACGAGGAGGGGACCCCGCAGTCGCTGGAGTTGCGCGACGGCGAGACGCTGTACCTGCGAGCCCGTCACGAGACGCTGCCCGAGGTCGACTTCGACGATCTCGTCGACGGAATCGGCGAGACGCTGCGGGCCCGGCCCGACACCTGGCGTCCCGCGCTGACCAGACGGCTGCTGATCGGTCTCGCCGTGGCCGGGCTGACCGCGGCTCTGTTCACCGTCGCGCTGCCGGGACCCACCGGCTGGCGGGCCGCCGCTGCCGCCGTACTCGCCGTGCTGCTGCTCGCCGGGGCCACGGCCGCGTCGCGCGCTGTCGGGGACGCGGGGGCGGGCGCCGCACTCGGGCTGATGGCCGTGCCGCATCTGGCCCTGGCCGGGGCGCTGTTGCCCACGGCGGGGCACGGCGAGTCCGTGTTCGGGCCCCGGCTGCTGGCGGGTGGCGCCGCCGCGGCGGGAGCCGCGGTCCTCGCGCTGGCAGCGGTCGGCGCGTTCGCCCCGCTGTTCCTGGGCGCCTTCACCGTCGCCCTGTTCGCGGCGGTCGGAGGCATCGTCTGCGCCGGCGGGGTGCCGTTGTCGCACACCGCCGGATATCTCGCGGTGGGCGCGGTCGCCACCGGGAGTTTCGTACCGGGTCTGGCCTTCCGCCTGGCGGGTCTGCGGCTGCCACCACTGCCGTCCAGCGCCGACGAACTCCAGGAGGGCATCGAGCCCTTCAACGCCGAGCGGGTCCGGACGCGCGCCCGGTCCGCCGACGCCTACGCCACCGGCTGCTCCGCCGCGCTCGGGCTGATCCTCGCGGGCTGTGTGACGGCGCTGCTCACCGGGCCGGACTCCGACGGCTGGCCCGCGCCGGTCCTCGCGGTGACGCTCGGCCTGTTGCTGCTGCTGCACACCCGGACCGTCGGCGGTGCCTGGCAGCGCCTGGTCATGGCGGTGCCAGGGGCGTACGCCCTGGTGCTCGCGGCCTGCACGGACGCGGTCGGGACCGGTATGCCGGGACGCCTGGAGGTCACCGGCATCCTGACGGCCGCGGCGGCGGTCACGGTGATCGCCGCCTGGACCGTGCCGGGCCGCAGGCTGGTGCCGTACTGGGGCCGCGCGGCCGACATGCTGCACAGCCTGACGGCTCTCGTGCTGCTGCCGCTCGCACTGCTGCTGGCCGGGGTGTTCGGCACGCTGCGCGGCATCTGGGGCTGACGGCCCCACTCACGATCAGCACACTGAGGAAGCAAAGCAGTGAGGAACCCGCATGCAGTCCAGGCGTGACCAGGTCCAGGCCCATCTGTTCGTCATGGGCCGGCTCTCCTCCGGCATGCAGCGCGCCGAGCCGGACGCACCCGACACCCCGACCGCCCGTACCTGGCGCGGCATCATCTGGGGCCTGCTGGCCGCCTGCCTCGCCGCGCTGGTCACGACGTTGTACGGGCTGATCTCGCCCGGCGGCGCGACGTCCTGGCGCACCGACGGCGCGCTGGTGGTGGTCAAGGACTCGGGGGCCCGTTACGTCTATGTCGGCGGCACACTGCACCCGGTGCTGAACGAGGCGTCGGCCCGGCTGCTGGCCGGGGACAAGCTGTCCGTCCAGCAGGTCGCCGCGGCCTCCCTCGGGGACACCCCGCGCGGGACGCCGCTCGGCATCGTGGGCGCGCCCGACGGCCTGCCGAAGGGTTCGCTCGACCGGGGCACCTGGTCGGTGTGTGCGGGCCGCAAGGACACCGGGACCGGCGGCACCGGCACGGTGACCTCCGTGGTGATCGGCGACGAACCGGGCGGTGAAGGGCTGGGCGCCAAGGACGGCGTACTGGTGTCGTCACCCAGCGGAGGGGTCCAACTGCTGTGGCAGGGGCGGCGGTTCGCGGTCGACACCAAGCACGGTGCGGCTGCGGCGCTCGGCTGGGCGGGGACCACCGCCCCGTACCCGGTCGGCGACGCCTTCCTCACCTCGCTGGTGGCCGGGCCCGACCTGGCGGCCCCCGACGTGCCGGGCCGTGGCGGGGCGGGGCCGCAGCTGGCGGGGGCGGCGAGCCGGACCGGCCAGCTGTTCACCGCCGAAGGCGGCCAGCACTACCTGCTGCGCAAGGACGGGCTCGTACCGCTGACCGACACCCTGCACCGGCTGCTGCTCGGCGACCCGCGCACCCAGCAACAGGCATACGGCGGCGGCGTGGTGCGCGAACGGGCGGTGGGAGCAGCCGACCTGGCAGCGCATCAGGTCCCGGCGTCGGCCGCTGCGGCGCTCGCCGCGGACCTGCCCGCCAAGGCACCGCACCCGGTGTCGGCCACCGCAGGTCAGGACGTGTGTGCCCGGGTCGCTTCCAGCGGCTCCGGGCACACCACGACGGTGGCACTGGTCGCCGCCACGCAGGTGCCCGGCGGGGCGCCGGACGCCGAACCGGGCGTACGGACAGGGTGCCTGGCCGCGGACCGGGTCTGGGTGCGACCGGGCTCGGGCGCCCTGGTGACGGCCCACTCCACGGCCGGCACCGGCTCCACCCGCTACCTGGTCACCGACGCGGGCGCCGCCTACCCGGTGCCCGGCGACGACGCCCTCAAGCAGCTCGGCTACCCGGCGAGTGATGCGGTACGGCTGCCCGCGCCGCTGCTGGACCTGCTGCCGGCCGGGCCGAGTCTCGACCCGCAGGCGCTGGCGCAGGGCGGGATCGTACGGGCCGACCAATCAGTTCCGAAAGACGCCGGGAACGAAAGAGTTGCGGGCAACCGGAAACAATCCAATGAACGATGCATCAACAATTGAACTCGAAGCTCAAGTGAAGATCAAATCTTGATCCTGCGGGGTCAGTTGAGCACTTCTGATGAGTATCGTGACGACACATGTCCGAATCCTGACCGGAATGAGGCAACCACCATGGTCGACAGCGCGCCTGGACTGTTCAATCGGCAGCAAGCAGACATCGACAAGGCCCGCACGGCCCTGGAGAACCACGTGGCCACCATGGCCCGCGCGGGCGCGACCGTGTCGGCGATCCACGACGACGTACGGATGTCATACGTCGCCGACTCGTCCAGCATCTTCAGCAGCAAGCTCCAGCAGTGGATGCAGTCGTACAACGACATCAAGGGCAAGGTCGACGCCCTGCACTCCTCGCTGATGGCGGCCGACACCATCCACAACAGCAGTGAGATGGACGCCGCCCAGTACGCGAGCGCGTGGGACGGCGGCGGCTCGGGCTACTACCAGGCCCTCTCCGGCTGATCCTCGACCGACTCGCCTGCCAGTACAGCCTCTTCACCCCCTCCCACACCTTCTGAAAGGACGACCGGACATGGCGGACGTCACACTCGAAGTTGCGCGTGCCAACGCGGCCATCGACGACATGGTCAAGGCCAACACGGACATGGTGAACGCGCTCCAGGAACTGCTCAGCCAGCTCGGCCCCCTCAAGGCGTCCTTCTCCGGTCAGACCGCGACCGTGTACACGGACTTCCAGAACCAGGCCAACACGGCCATCGAGACGATGAATGCCCAGTTCGGCACGGGTCAGCAGTCCCTGAAGGAAATGGTCGACGGCCAGGTCGCGGGTGACAAGCGCGGCGGGGGAATGTTCTAAACCATGGCCAAGGACGACAGCGGCGACAGCGGTGACACCGGGACCTACAAGGTCACCGAGGGCTGGCTCAAGGGTGAGGCCCGCACGAAGGTCAACGGGCTCCGGAACTGGATCCAGACGGGCCCCGACTACGAGACCCTGACCGAATACGCAGCCGAGTCGGGCGTCCACAAGGGTCTCCAGGCGGGCTCGGGCACCCTGGGCCCCGACGCGGCTCTGCACAAGGTGTTCACTCAGCTCTGCGTCAGTCTCAAGGCGCAGCTGGACGTCCTCGGGAACGGTTTCAATACCCTCTCGATCGACATGGCGATGGTCGACACCATTCTCCAGAACAGCGAGGATGATGCCGCCCTGACGGCGACAGAGATGAACCTGGAGCTGGCGAACGCCCTCAAGGTGTTCGGCGGCGCTCCCACCCCTCCCAACCCGTAACTCCGGTACGTCGCACTGGCACCGCTCGATGTCGGCGTCGGGCGGTGCCGGCCGGCCCGGCGCCTCCACCGCTCAACCTCCGCACTGCCCGACCCCCTGCATCGCACCCGTAAGGAACCCGCCATGGCCACCCCCCCGAAGCCGGAGGACTCATTCCCCGACCGGAAGTGGGAGGACGCACTCGCGTTCGTCGCCCCCAAGGACGGCGATCTGGCCAAGGTGACCAACCGCACGGATGTGACCAAGGACCCGTGGTTCAAGCCCGATCACGTGGCCGTCTCGGATGTCAGTGGCGACGCCGGCAACCCCAAAGGCTATGACTACGCCTGGTCGCAGGGCTGGCAGAACGGCGGCACCAGGTACACGTACCAGATCGGGTTCAGCCTGACGCCCGAAGTCGGGGCGAATGGCTCGGACACCGCGCTGTCCAAGTTCATCCACGAACCCTGGGCCATCATCGGGCCGCCGTTGAACACCCTGATCGGCAACTCCTCGATCAGCGTGGGCAGTTTCGACGACGGGGCGATGATGCTGCGCAACATGCTCAGCCATATGGAGTCCGTGGAGACCGACATCAAGTCGTGGGTCAAAGACATCGATGTGCCGGACTCCGAGATGCAGGGCACGGCTGCCGGGGCCTTCAAGCGGGTCCTCGTGGCCGTGCAGCAGCAGGTGGCGTACCTCCACCAGGAGGTGGTGAACTACGGGGACATCCCGACTCTCATCGACAGTGCGCGTGTCAAGCTCCACGAGGCGATGGCCGCACTGGTCAACGCGGCAGACGCCTACCGCAACAGCGACATCGCCTGGCCCGCCCACCATGTCCACGACCTGTTCTTCAATGCCCTCGCTGCCTCGACGATGGAATTCGACGCGAACGGCTGGGCCCATCTCAACGTGCCGGGACTCGGAAGTCCGGGGATGCCGGAATTCTGGACCACGCTGGAGCAGCAGGCGAAGGACGCCTGGGTGAAGGGGGTGGTGGACTCGCTGGACACCGTCGCCAAGACGCAGATGGGTTACGTGCAAACCGCCTACCAGGGCGCAATCGACGTGATCCCGCCGGCCGCCCTCACCATGCCGCCGTACCGCGATCCCAACGCGCCGAAGCCACCCGGCGACAAGCCGCCCGGCTCGGACACCAACAGCGGCGACAAGCCCCCCGGCTCCGACACCAATACCGGTGACAAGCCCCCCGGCTCCGACACCAATACCGGTGACAAGCCCCCCGGCTCGGACACCAACAGCGGCGACAAGCCCCCCGGCTCCGACACCAACAGCGGTGACAAGCCGCCGGGGTCGGGCGTCACCGGGCCGCCGAACACCAACTCCAACCTCAAGATCCCGCCGCCGCAGTCGAAGACGACCGGTCCCCCGCAGACCAACACGGGGAACGGCAGCAACACGCTGCTCGACAAGAACAACAAGTCCATCAAGGACGCGAACGGCAACGAGGCCCAGATCCCGCCCGGGTCCCACATCAACAAGGACGGCACGATCACCGGGCCGGACGGCAAGCTGCTCATGGGCGCCGACCACAAGCCCCTCAAGGCTCCGCCCAACGCCCACATCGGCCCCAGCACTACCGGCAACAGCGGCAGCAACAGCAAGTCCGGCGAGCAGCAGCTGAAGGACCAGCAGGCGCTGGCGGATAAGCAGATCAAGCAGCAGAAGGCCAACCAGCAGCAGCAGCTGAAGGACCAGCAGGAAATTCAGGAAAAGCAGCTGAAGCAGCGGAAGGCCCAGGAGGCCCAGGAGGTCGAGCAGGAGAAGGCCTACCAGAAGGCCCTCTCCACGATTCGCGGTGACGCCCGTACCGAGACCAGCGGCAACGGATACGGGAACAAGACCGGAGGCGGCGGCAGGAACAAGCTGAACCTGGAGGAGCTGCCGCCCCGGGGCAACAGCCGGAGCATCGGCGACCCCAAGACCTCGGTCTCGGAGCGCGTCCGGACCCGTACCTCGGCCAATGAGCCCAATCTGGCCGCCGAGGAGAGCGCGGTCAGGCAGTCCTCCGCGATGAACCGCACGTCGTCCAACGGCCAGCCAATGATGCCGCCCATGGGCGGCGGAGGCGGTGGCGGGGGCGCCGGCGGGCGGGACCGGGAGCGCCGCACCTGGCTGGCCGAGGACGAAGAGACCTGGGGCACCTCCCAGGAAGCAGCACCGGGAGTGATCGGCTGATGGGTAACGGATTCCAGGAACAGCTCGACGAGATGATGGGAAAGCTCGCGGAGCACCGCGATTCCCTCCTCGCGACCCAGCGGGAGCTGGCCAAGTACACGGTCACCGTGCAGTCGAAGGACCGGATGCTGACGGTCGTCGCCGGCGCCCAGGGCGACGTGCGGGAGATCAAGTTCCATACGGACGCGTACCGCGACATGGCCCCCGCCGAGCTGGGTGCGGCGCTGGTCAAGGTCATCGGGCAGGCCAGGGAGCAGGCCGGGCAGAAGGTCCGCGAGGCCATGCTGCCGTTCCAGGGGGCGGGCGCCGACATGCGCAAGTCGATGACGGGCGGCAGCGAATTCGACGACCTGATGGGCCCGTTGCGGGAGATGTGGCCAAGCCCCGAGGGGCCGGGCGGCACACCGGGCGCCGGCCGGAACGGCACGGGCAAGGGAAAGGGCGGCGCCTCGGATGGCTGAGAAGATCACCACCATCGACCAGCTCAAGCAGCAGTTCGCCCAGTACCCGCAGATCGGGGAGCTGATCAAGCAGATCGGCGACTACCTGGCCCAGATCGACAAGATCAATATCGATGGTGGCGGCAAGGACGACGAGATCGCCAAGCAGTACCACGAGACCATCGACCCCGGCATGACACATCTGCACGATCTGCTGACCCTGCTCAAGACCCTGGTCGAACAGGTCGGGTACTCGGGATCCGACGTGATGGCCCTGTTCGACCGGGTCGAGGACGAAGCCAAGTCACTCGCGGCCAGTTGGTCGGACGACTCCAAGTAGTGAGAACCCACGGATGCTGACCCCCTCCCCCGCCATTGAGTGGATCATGCATGCCCTCACGGGCATGAAGTGGCCACAGGCCAACGAGGACGAGCTCCGCAACGCGGCGGATCTCTACGACTCCGTGGGGAACGACTACAAGCAGCTCGACGACCAGCTCGTGCAGTTGCTCCAGAGCATCAAGGAGAACTTCGAGGGCGACGCGGCCACCGCGTTCCTCAATCTGGGCCAGGTCATCGCGGGCGGCGACAGCTCGTTCCTCGATGCGGCGGCTGAGCAGTCCCAGCAGATGGCGAAGGTCGCCCGGGACACCGCGAACCAGGCCGAGTACACGAAGTGGATGATGCTCGCCCAGCTCATCGAGCTGCTGGCCGAGTTCATGTACGCCATGGCGTTCTCATGGGTGCCCGGCTTCGGTGAGGCACTGCTGGAGGGGCTGAGCTGGCGCACGCTCTTCACCCGGGTGTTCCTCAAGATGCTGATCAAGGAGCTGCTCAAGAGGATCGCCATGCATGTCGCCCTCGGGGTCGGCATGGGCGTAGCGATGGACCGCATCATCCAGATGGTCCAGATCGGCCAGGGCCACCGGGACGGCTTCGACAACAAGCTGCTGCTGGACGCGGTCAAGTTCGGCGCGATCCAGGGCCTGGTCACCGGGCCGCTCAGCCTGCTCGCCCCGGGGATCGGCAAGTGGCTGGGCAACAAGTTCGGTAAGGGCCTGTCGAAGCTCCTCACCAATGAGCTGAAAACGGTCTTCAAGACCCTGGAGAAGGTCGGGGGCAAAGGCGGAGCCGGTGACCTGGCCAAGAACGTGGCCAAGCTGCTGAGCGACCACGACCTCAGCCTCACCAAGGGCTTCAGCAAGCTCGGTGGGAAGGACGGCGCCAAGGCCACGGCCGACAACTTCATCAAGAACATGGGCAAGGAGTTCGCCAAGTCCCCCATCAACGGGCTGACGAAGGAGGAGTCCCGTCAGATCGGCAAGACCTGGGCCGAGACCGTCACCAAGCACTGGGCGGGCCCGACCAAGGGGGCGGCGGAGGCGCTCAGCAAGGAACTCACCAAGGAACTGAGTGGCAAGCTCGACGAGAACGCGCTGAAGGCGCTCGCCCACGACATGCCCCAGACCCTGATGCACATGGGTTTCCAGGGCAACAAGCGGTTCCGGCTGGGCATGGTCGGCAGTGGGCTGCTCGTCGAGTCCGTGGGCCAGAACCTCGGTGAGGGTTTCTACAACCTGATCTACCAGGGCGGCTTCACCACGTCGTGGGACACCTTCGTCGCTGGCATGCTGACCGGCGGACTGAGCCACGGCGGACACGTCTATCTCGTCCACCCCGTCGTGCATGCCATGTCCCACCACTTCAACACGTCGGCACTCGACGGCGGGTTCGACAAGGGCCTGGACAAGAACCTCGACCTGGACAAGAACCTGGACCTGGACAAGAACCAGGACGGGCAGCTGGACGAGCACCTCGACCATCTCGATGTGAGCGACACGGAGACCCTGTACAGCCACAGCGACACGGACTCGCTGTACAGCAACACCACCGACGACACGTCCCACGACTCGGTGTCGCCGGTGACACCTGTGCCGACCAGCTCCTCGGACACGACGGTCCACACGGTCCACCACACGAACGACGTTCAGCACACGAACGACCTTCAGCACACCGACACTTCGAACTCCCGGAACGAGTCCGATGCCCCGGTGACGCCGATCGCTCCCGTCTCACAGGTGGCCACTTCCGTACCCCCGGCCAACACGGCTCCGACCAACTCGCCGAACCTGTCGTCCACACCCTCGTCGTCGCCCAACCTGACCAATGCGGCGCCTCCGCCCCGCCGTCCGAACCAGTCGCCCCTGCTGCCGAACAACGGCGAAGGAAGCAGCAGCATCGAGCTGAAGCCCCTGCGGCGCCCGACATCGAACCAGACCACGTCCACCGATTTCGATTCGTCGCTGACGCCGAACAGTGAATTGACCACGGCCCCGGAGTCGACGGCGAACAACGTCACGGAGACGGTCAACGAGACGGCCGATGTCGACGAGACGGTCAACGAGACGGTTTCGGAGACGCCCCCTCCGAGGCAGCTGTCCCACACCAACACCGTCTCGACCGAGCACCAGAACACCTCGGCACTCGACACGGACCAGCTCCAGAACGGTCAGTCCCACCAGCAATCCAACGACCAGGCCAACCAGCAGGCCAACGACCAGATCACCGAGCAGACCACCGACCAGACTCAGACCCAGGCCAACACCGAGACCGTCGCCGACAACCCGGATGACGCCCCCCATCACGACGAAACCCTGACGCCCCCCGGGAACGGCCCCAAGGAGGTCGCCGAGGGCGCGGCCCGTCCTCCGCTCTGGCAGCACGACGTGAGCCAGTACGTCAAGCAGGACGCCGCCCATCCCCGTCCCCCGGAGGCGCCCCTCCCCACCGGCGCCGCCGCAGGCCACAGCAGCACCAAGCTGCTCCAGCCGCGCCAGGGCGACAGCATCGGCCGCACGATCCACAACAAGCTCAACACCGCGCTCGGCCGCAAGCTCAGGGGCGACCGGGCCGATGACTCCGTGATCAAGCAGATCGACGACGAGCTGGCCCGGCGCCCGGGTTCGTTCCTCGGCGACGGCCGCCGGTTCGTCGTCAAGCACAGCGTCCCCTTCCTCGGCACGAGCCTCACCAAGGCGAAGCGGACCGTGATGACCGTCCGGGCCATTCCGTACGCCGACGTGTGGACCCACCATCCGGACCCCGAGGCCCGCGACCCCCACAAGCTGGACACATCCCAGCAGTTCCAGCAGCAGACCGGTACGAACACCGGCACGGCCCGGGGCACCAGTCTCCAGGTGGGCTTCGCCGCCGGGGCGCTGCCGTCCGACGCCCGGATGCTGCTGGACCTCCGCGGGGGCGGCATCCACAACCAGAAGCACGTCATCGGCAGCCACGACCAGCGTTCGTACCAGCGTGAGACGCGTACGACGGGCGGCAGCGAGTCCTTCCGCCAGGACGTCTACTACCAGGTCGAGTTCCACCCGGACGAGCGGATCGAGTCCTTCGGCGCGGGCATCAAGAACGGCATGACGACCCGTGTGTCCCAGGGCTCCGCCGTGCCGAAGGAGTCGGAGCTGCGCGTCCCGCACAACTTCACGCCGCCGCCCGGCTCGCCCCCCGGCTCACCGAGCACCGAGGGCTTCGGGCCGGTGAAGCCGCTCTTCGACTGGGCGGTCCAGAAGATCGGCGCCAGGCCGGGCGGGTACAAGCACAAGCAGCTCAGCGACTACTTCAGCACGGACCGCTTCCACGGCATGTCCGACGAGCTGGCCCGTGGGCCGCTGCCGCCGCTCGACGTGCGCAGGCGCAACGGCCAGTCCGCCGGCAGCTTCCAGGTGGGCAAGGCGGTATCCGGCGAGCACCACCTGATCGAGGCCGTGGACGACGCCGAGATGCGCATCACGGACGCGATCACCGTGAAGAACGAGGTCCTGGTCCAGGACAACCGGCGCTATGTGGTGGCCTTCTTCGGCGGTTCGCGGTTCGCCATCCCGACCGATCAGGCGCCGCACATCTTCATGCAGCTCGGGCTCACCCTGCACTACAGCCACGACTCCAGTGAGGTCTCGCTGCAGGGCGGGAACGTGGGCCGCAAGATCACCGGGCGGGTGAAGGGCAGTTCCACGGCCCTCTACCTCCAGGAGCTGAAGGTCCCCGTCACGTTCGAGGGGGAGACGAGGATCCTCGACACCTGGAGTCTCGTACGGCTGCCGGTGCGCGAGGCGCGCGAGCGGGCGGGCTGGGACCCCGACACCCACACCCGTCCCGAGGGGAGCGAGCCGCCGCTGCCGGCGAACTGGCGCCACGGCGACTACGACCTGACGCACACCCGGGCCACCGACCTGGTCATCGGCGACCGGCACTCCGAGGACCCGGCGTCCCCGAACGTACTCGTCGACCAGGTACTCAACTGGATCAACACGACGCACGGCGACTCGGTGCTGGTGACCCCGCGCCCGGGTACCGACGCGGCCAATCTGCGCGGCGGCTGGACCAAGTTCGCCCAGGCCATCAGCGGCGAGCGGAGGCGGGCCGAGCAGAACACCCGCATCATCATGGCCAAGTTCGACGAGCGGAACCTGGCGACGACGCTCAACGAACTCGCCCACGACGGGCTGTCGGTCAAGCTGTTCGGCGCCAACCTGACCAAGCAGCGCTTCTTCGATCTGAACCTGAAGGCCGATCTCGACCGGCCGGTCTACCAGGGCACCGACCGTGACCGGATGACCCGCCAGAACAGCAACGCCGCTGAGCGCGTGGGCAACTCCCGCAGCACCACGCACACCTTCGGCGCCCAGCTGGGCGGCACCGTCGAGCTGCGCTCCAACGAAACGTTCCGTACGGGTACGCCGGACCACATCGGCATCCTGGGGGCCAAGGCCGGCGCGAACCGCCAGCACACCCGGAACACCGGCACCATGTCGACGGCCGGCCGCGAGGAC
The DNA here is from genome assembly GCF_041433995.1 of Streptomyces sp. NBC_00466. NCBI lineage: Bacteria > Bacillati > Actinomycetota > Actinomycetes > Kitasatosporales > Streptomycetaceae > Streptomyces > Streptomyces sp. NBC_00466. Next base: position 2,022,899 of record NZ_CP107896.1, read on the forward strand.
GTGACGGCCACCCCGGCCGGGATGCATTCCTTCCTGGCGACCGGACGGTTCAAGGCCCAGCTGGTGGGCGTACACCAGTGGCACACACCGTTCCGGGTCCTCACGCTCGGCCGGGCGAACCGCCAGATCCACGAGCCGGCCACCGTGGGCGGTCCCGAGGCCACCCTCGGGGACTTCAGCGTGAACCTCCATCTGTCGGAGCAGTACATGCCGAAGGTCGACCCTCATGCGGAGGGCGCGGCCAACCCGTACACCAACGACCGCGAGACCACGTCCCGGGAGCTGGACCCGCTGACCGAGACCGAGGACCTGTGGGTGCCGTCGGAATGGCAGCGCGGCGACTCGCTCAGGAACATCCCGGTCGTCACCACCTACGTGCCGACGGACCAGCACATCCAGTCGGCGGGCCCGCTGGTCGCGGACCGGGCGACCCGCGGTGAGTGGACGCTGACGACCGCGGGGACCAGCCAGCACGAGCGGATGAAGAACGCCTTCGGCTCGATGGCGCTGACCGCTGACTCCGACCAGGTGTTCTCGCCGACCGGCAAGCAGCTCAACGACGTGCGCGCCCCCGGTTTCCTGTACGGCGCGACGGGCGACATACGCCTCGTCGGCCGGCGTGGGAATCCGACCGCCGTGGGCGGCCCCGTCGATCTCAAGCCGGAGATGAACCGGAGCCTGGACCTGGCGGTCTCGGGAGGGGACGGCAAGGGCTGGGTGCTGTCGTTCGACCTGAACGCGGGGCACTTCCCCGCGCAGAACACGAACCCGCCCACCACGACGCGTTACGGCTTCGGCGTCACCCCGTACCAGCGCTCCAGCATGACCTCGACGGGCGGCGGCCGGACCACCAGCCGGTCCGTCAACGTCGTGCCGGAGAACGGTCACTGGGTTCCGGTCACGACGGACGCGGAGTACCGCTTCGAGATGTCCGGCGACAAGCTCGGCGTCCTCACCCCGTTCCGCTCGAAGCTGCCGGCGTGGAGCGGGCAGCTGGTGAACAAGGCGAACGCCTGGCGCGGGCTGGTCTCCGAACAGGCGGCGCACACGCTGGGCCTGTTCCGTACGGGTGTCGACCACGTGGCCAGTCTCACCGGCGGGGCCGGGACCTGGTCGCACCAGCCGTGGTTCAAGGAGAGTCCGCTCGGGGTCGCCCCGGTGTCGGCGCCGAGCGGGCACGACGCGCGCCAGGCGCAGTTCATGAGCACCCTGCGCAATCTGAGGTTCACCCGCAACAGCCTGGAGTCCGTCAGGACACTGCTGTCCGAGCGGCACGGGCAGGCCATGGTCGAGGCCGGTATTCCGCAGCAGTACCGGGGCCGCGCGCCCTGGCGCGGTTTCACCGACAGCCTCCCCATCGGGGGCAAGGAGTACCGGGTGACCGTGAAGCAGGTCCCCGGCACCCGGACCGTCGAGGACTTCGGCTTCGGCGATGTGGAGAGCGGTCACACCGTCACCACCAGCAACACCGCGTCGCGGGGCGTCAACCGCTCCCGCGGTGTCTCCGCGAACGCCACCGAACGCGTCACCGGGCCGAACGGTTCTTCGGGCGGTCCGTTGCTCAACTCCGGTGGCTCGCGGGGGAAGAGCGGCGGCCAGAGCAGCTCGGAGTCGGACACCGTGGCGCAGGTGACGGTCATCCCCGGGCCGCTCGCCACCGTCTCCACCTCGTACGACATCGTGGTCACGGTCCTGGACAACAAGGGCAACGTCGTACTGGAGCACACCTGGGACGCGGGCAGCGCGAAGAGCCAGGAGCCGCTGGCGCTGCTCAGGCCGGGCGGGGAGCGTGAGGGCGATGTGTACACACCGCCGCCCTCCGCCGTGGAGGTGTGGGCGTCGGACAACGCGACGCCGAACAGGATCGGCGAGCACCTCGCCCGGCATGTGTCCGGCGACAACCGCCCCGCCGCGCTGGTCCCCGGCAACGGGGTGCACTTCACCCGGGTACTCGGCTCCAAGAACGTCGAGGATCTGGCCCACATCACCCTGGCGAAGGCCGAGAACCCGCACCTCAACGGCGGTCACGCGGGCAAGGGGTACGAGACCCGGGGGCTGCTCACCGGCGACGAGCTGACCCAGGCCCGTGCCAAGGCCTCGAAGGTCAAACTGCTGTCGCCCGGCAAGGGCGGCGGCGACACGCTGACGACCGGCACCAGCGAGATGTCCCTGACCGGTTCGCTCATCGACGGTTCGGCGCTGGCCGAGAACGGCTACCAGCCGCTCGGCCTGGTCGACGACACCGTCGTCGGCGGCGCCACCGGCACCCTCCAGCTCCACCCGGCCTTCGACCTGTCGGGGGCCAAGCTCCTCGCGACGGCCGATGTACGGATGGAGTTCGCCACCGGCACCGGTGAGAGTTTCGACGTGGGAGAGGGCGAGGCCGGCGGCAAGACCCGCGGGCTTGGCGGTGACGCCATCGGGGCCGACTCGCACAAGGCGACCTACCAGGTCACCCCGGTCATCGCGCCCGGCGTCGGCTCGTCGGAGGAGTTCAAGTTCAACGAGGCGACCGCCGCCAAGATCAATATGAAGCCGGACACCGGGCGGGCGTTCCTCTTCTCCGTGCCGACCAAGTGGCTGGCCGTCGCCGGGGTGCACCGCCACATCCAGGACAGCTCGGTCGGCCAGGTGGCAGCCCGCGGTCTGACCTGGAACGGCTACGACCCGCCGGGTGTCCAGGCCGGTGAGGCGGACACCGATGTGCTCGCCTGGATCCGTGAGGACGTGGCCCGTGACCTGGGGCTCGTCACCGACCAGAACCACCCGCCGGAGCTGTCCAAGCAGTGGGACGACGTGACCAAGGGGTGGAAGACCTGGAAGGACAACCACGACGCGTACTGGAGCACGTACCGCCCGCTGACCGACCTGGCGTTCGTGGTGCAGGACGCGCAGCACCGGCTGGACGCGGCGACCACCCCCGAGTCGCGGGAAGCGGCGCAGCGGGCCCTGAACGCGGCGAACGCCGAACTGAACGCGGTACGGGAGACGGTCGGGCCGAAGCTGGAGTCGCTGGAGCGGAAGCTGACGGCCGCGGGCGAGCACTACCGCGCGCTGCGGTCGGCCGCCGACGCCCTCAACGACTGGCACCGGCGTCCGGCGAGCGAGCGCGGTGACGCCACCGAGCCCCAGGTGCTGGCGTACAACGAGACCGTGGAGCACGACCACGGCGTGGCGAAGCCCGAACACGCCGCGCAGTACGAGGAGGTCACCGACACCGACGGGGAGGTCACCAGCCTGAAGGACGTGTCGTCCGGGCTGACCCACCCGGTCGGCCCGGCCTCGAAGGACGGCAACGGCTTCTTCCGCTCCCTGGCCGAACACCTGGTCCGGATCGACCCGAACCTGCTGACGCAGCAGGGCATCACGGTCCCGGAGAACCACGACTTCTCCGGGACGGCGGGCGAGCTGCGCACCCTGTTCGGAGAGACCCTCCGCGGGAGCGGGGACGGTCCGCTGGCGGATTACGCGCACCCGGACCTCACCGACAAGTTCGAGCCGGACGAAATACGCCAGGCCGGGCTGGAGAGCCTGCTGGACACGGCAAACCCGCAGGGCCGGGAGTACACCGAGGGCAAGTGGATCCCGCACTCGGCCGGCGCCCCGTCCGAGAACCACCGTGCGGTACTGACCCCGGAACAGCGGACGTCCCTCGCCGCGTCGCAGACGGAGCGCCCCGCCGACGAGAAGGCCGCGGCGAAGGACAGCGCGGGTGACCTGTTCCCGCCGCTGGCTGCCCGGCTGTTCGGGGTGCCGGTGACGGTGATGGTGGAGGGCAGACGCCATACGTTCATGCCCGACGGGAGCGAGGCGACCGGCAACGAGGGCGCCGGCGGCGTCGAGTTGCTGCTGAAGGACGGCCACTACCGGCACGTGGACCAGACCCAGGTCCTGCGGCCTCCGCAGGATCCGCCGTCCGGCAACAACAGCGACACCGAATCGGTGTCCGACAAGGACTCGGTCTCCGACAACCACTCGGTGTCGGACAAGGACTCGGTCTCCGACGCCGAGTCCGACCACGGATCCGTACCGGGTACGCCCCGCCCGGTGGTCAAGGTGCCTGACGACGGCTACTCGCAGCTCGCTTCGCTGCTGGTCAGCGCCCCTTCAGCGGTCAAGGCGAAACTTCCCCACCTCGGGCGGAAGCTGACGGCCCTGGTCAACTCCCCCGACCGGCTGCGCGCCACCGCCTCGGCCGCGTCCGACGTCGAGAGCCACCAGGACCTGCATACGCTGGCGCTCGGCATGAAGGAGGCCGTGCACCAGCACGTGCGGGATCTGGGCCCGCACGGGCTCGCCGATCTGCTGCCCGATCTTCTGCCGCCGTTCACCGCGGGCAACCCACGCGCCGCGAACCGGGCCCAGAACCTCCTGTTCAAGGAGGTGCAGACGGCCGTCGCCGCGTGGGAACACAGCGCGGGCTCCCCCTGGTCGAAGAGCTTCCTGCCGCTGCTGGCCGGGACGTTCAACGTGGATCTCACCGTGCACACCCCGCCGTCGGATTCGAACCCCAGCGGGTCGGACCGGTTCCGGCCGCCGCCGGGAAGCGGTGCGCCGCTCTCCGTACACCTGCACCAGAACGGCTCGCACTTCGACGGGACGACGGAGCCGGCCGCCCCCCGCCGGGATACCGAGTCGTCCCATGTCCCGAACTCCTCGCCGAACGCCCCTCTCCGGACGCGGCAGACCAGCCGGCGCGAGTCCCCGGCACCCGTATCCCCGCACCAGCCCGCCGCCACGCCCCCACTCACCGCCGACTACTCCGTCGCCGAACTCCCCCCGTCCCCCTTCTCCCCGGACCCGCTCCCCAAGCCGGTCACCGACGTCCGTTCGCTGGGCACAGCCGAGGTTCTGCCGCCCAGCGACCTGACCATGGACACCGGCGGGGCCGCAGCGTCCGTCTGGGAGCGCTCGTTCGCCGTCGAGCGCACCCTGCTGAGCGACGGCAGTGTGCGCTCCGACATCACGGTCCGCATCCATCTGGACCCGCAGCCGGGCGCCACCAAGGACCACGTCGCCAACGCCAAGGACATGGCGAAGCGCGGCGTCGACACGTACTACAACGACCCTCAGCACCGTCTCCCGAACGGTGATCTGCTGCATGTGAAGATCGATTTCGTCTTCGATCCCGCACAGGCGCACCGCAAGGTGAAGCTGCATCCGGACCCGGACGGCACGGGCCGCGACGACAGCGCCACCTGGTACGTCTCGGAGTCCGGGCAGAGCGGAAAGGACAAGTCGTACGTCATCGCGCACGAGACCGGCCACCTCCTCGGCTTCCAGGACCAGTACCGCGAGGGCAGGCAGGGCCGGCCGTTCCGGCCGGTGTACGACGACCACTCGCTGATGTCCGGATACGGCATCGACGACGCGGGACTCGTCCAGTTCGACATGGACCACATGACGTCCGACCACCACCTCTCGCCGTCGCTGCGGATCACCCCGCGGGATCTGCTGATGCTCTCCACGGCGGTCGACACCGCCTGGAAGCACACTGCGGGTGTCGGCACGGGCCCGCACGACAGCGCCAGGGCACACATCCCACTCGACGTACGGGAACGCGTCCTGCGCGGCAGCACCACCACCGGCGCCACCGGCCTCCTCGCACCACGCGGCCCCTCCGGACGAATACGCCCCGAACCCACCGGACCCCGCAACCCCAACGGCACCTACCAAGCGGGCAAACGCCCCGACGGCAGCGACCAGACCATGTTCCCCGACCACTGGAGCCCCGAAGAAGCCCTCCACGCCACCCGCCAGGTCTACCTCGACCACATCAGGACCAACAGCCTCACCACCGACCCCGAGCGCTCGGGCCGCAAGACATTCGACGGCGTCTACCAAGGCGTCCGCATCACAGGCACCGCCGACACCACCGGCACCATCATCGACTTCGCACCCCACCCCGACCAGACCGGACTACAGCCCCCCACCCACCTCGAACCCCCACCCGTCCGAGAACTCTCCGACGAACCGGCGTTCAGCGACGCCTCGATGCGCTTCGTGCTGCGCGGCGACCCCTCGACGCTCACCGGGGTGCAGTACGCCCACGGCGACGAGACGCGCCAACTGGCCCAGACGAACCGCGGAATCATCTTCGAGAAGCTGACGGAACCCGACTTCAACGGTGTGCGACGGGCCGAAGTGTGGTTCCGGAACCCGCCGACGGGACAGGGGAAGCCGACCCTGAAGATCGGCGAGGGCGGCTCGCCCGACGCGGTCATCCAGGACGGCCTGGGCACCAATCCGCGGATGCTGTTCCCGGAGGAGTGGACCGCCGGTGACCTGCGCGAGGCCGTACGCGACGCTCACAACAACGCCCTGGCCGACGGGCTCTTCGAGGTACTGCCCGACGGCGGCTACCTGTGGGAGGGCTCGGCAGGAGGCGTCCGGATGCAGGGAGTGGTGAAGGACGGCACACACCGCTGGTTCCGTCCGACCCGCTTCCAGCCGCACCCGGAGTGGCACGCCCACGACATCGCGGCAGTCACCTCCGAGACCCCGATGACCTACGCCAGGGCCTCCGGCGGACTCGCCGACTTCCGCGTGTCACATGTCGTGTTCACCAACGGCGACCGTGGACTGAACCTCACCCGGATCGTCCGCTACTCGGGGAACATGCGCCCGGAGGCCCTCGCCGAACTGCGCGAGAAGCTGGACGCGGTGCAGGAGCACATCGACGACACGTACAACTCGGGGGAAGAGGCCAAGGAGAACGGCCGGCTGCCCAAGACCCGGTTCACCGTGGAGCTTCAGCCGACGAGGGAGACCGGCCCGTCGGAGGACGGCGCGGACATCGGAACGCTGTCCATGCGCAGCACCGAAGAGGCGGCAGCCCAGCTGCTGGGCTTCGACCTGGACCCGGACGCGGGCCGGCAGAATCTGGTACGCCAGGTCCTCGAACACCGGCGCCCGGCGCCCCAGTCCACCGCATCCTGGAACGCCCCGCACGATCAGCAGGGCGGGACACCGAACCCGCTACTCGCGGCGGACGTCGCGGCCGCCCTGCGCCGCAACACCCATGCCGGGCTCTTCGACGAACCCGGCGTACTGGAACTGCTGGCCGCCCGCCGGTCCCAGGACCACGCCCCGCACGTCACCAGGGAGTCGACCGAGGCAGCGCTGACCGCGCTCACCGAGGACTCGTTCACATCCGACTACACCCGGACCCCGGACGACCGGCTGCCCGACGGCTGGACCGCCGACCGGCTGCGGCTGGCCGCCCTGCGGGCAGCCCGCAGCAGCGCACCCCGCACCCCCGACCCGCACCAGCGGGGCACCCTCTCCATCGTCACGACGCCGGAGCCGGGCCTGCAGCTCACCACCCACATCAACAGCACCTCGCTGCTCGTCCTCAGCGCCGAGATCGTCGCACTGCCGCAGCCCACGGCCGGGCACACCCAGGCCCCGGGCACCCACCCGAACGCTCCGGTCACACCCGTCCCCCCGGTCGACCTGAAGAGCACGGTCACTCCCGTCAACCCGGTCCATCTGGCCGCGGTCTCCACGGCATTGGGCCTGCACCCCGCCTATCTGCGCAGCGCCCTGCCCTTCCTGCACCACGCCGCCACGCCGAGCGCGGCACTGCACACCCTGCGGACGCTGGCGACACGGCTCGGCGCGGGACCGGATCTGGGCCCGTTCGTCCGGCGGATGTCGGAGCTCGGGGTCTCCGCCGACGACTGGTGGGACCTGTCGTCCTTCCTGCACGGCCAGGGTGAGAGCATGCGCAGCCTGCTCGGCCCGGACACCCGGGAGAACCAGCGGCGGATCGAGCAGTGGCAGCTCACCGACGTGGAGGACACCGACGCGGTCACCGACGCCACCGCGCACGAGCTGGGTGTGCATCCGCTCGCCCTCACCCGGATCGCCGGCGCCCTGCGCCTGCAGTCCCCTCCGGATGTCGCCCGGCTGAACGCGGACCCCGACTTCTGGCAGCGCCCGGCCACCCCGGAGGAGCTGGCGCTGGAGTATCTGGTCGACCACCGCACGGAGATGGAGGACCTCCGCGCCGAGATCGACCGGGAACGATTCGACGAGGTGGCCGACGACGTTCTGGGCGAGGACCGCGACGACACCGAGGACGGCGACCTCGACTATCACGGCTTCCTGAACTGGAGCAGGATGTCCCTCGAAGGTCTGCGGCACTTCAGCGCAGCCGAGCTGGACTTCCTGGTCGGCAACTGGTCGGCGATCAGGGACATCGTGCCGCCGCCGCCCGGCTTCGACCTCGCTGACCTCCGGAGCAATCTGTACGAGGTGGAACACCTGCGCAATCTGGCCGAGTTCGCGGCTGTCAAGGCGAGCCGGGCCCAGGACCCGGTGGCGCTCGGCAAGGCGCGGGAGCGCCTGGCTCAGCTGGATCCCTACGTCACGGATCACCGCGCCGAGGTGGCGCAGCGGCTCGCCCAGCTGTGGTCCGAGAACCCCATGACCCCCGCCACTCCGGGCGCACAGACCCCTCCCGCCCACCAGGCCGCGCAGACATACACGGACTGGGACGAGGACATCGTGATGGGCGACGACGCGGTGAACTCGGACGGGGACATCGTGATGACCCCGAGCCCGCGCCGGCCCCAGCAGTCCCCGCACACCGCCCCGCACACCGCCCCGCACGTGACCACGGCACCCGTCCACGCCCCGACCCCCGCCGCCGCCGACTACTCCGTCGCCGAGATCCCCCCGCACCCCGCCGCCTCGGCCCCCCGCCCCGAACCGGTCACCGACGTGCGTTCGCTGGGCACGGCCGAGATCAAGCGGCCCAGTAACCGGACCATGGTGAAGGGCGGGTCCGCCGCATCCGTCTGGGAGCGCGCGTTCGCCGTCGAGCGCACGTTGCTGAGCGACGGCAGTGTGCGCTCCGACATCACGGTCCGCATCCACCTGGACCTCCAGCCCGGCGCCACCGACAACCACGTCTCGAACGCCAAGGACATGGCGAAGCGCGGCATCGACACGTACTTCAATGCCCCGAAGCACCGTCTCTCCAACGGTGATCTCCTGCACGTGAGGCTGGAGTTCGTCGACGATCCCGCACAGGCCCATCGCAAGGTGAAGCTGCACCCGGACCCGGACGGGAAGGCCCGGGACAACAGCGCCACCTGGTACGTCCCGGAGGGCGGGGCGGGCGGGAAGGACAAGTCGTTCGTCATCGCGCACGAGACCGGCCATCTCCTCGGCTTCCAGGACCAGTACCGCGAGGCCAAGCCGGGCCGTCCATCCCGGCCGGTGCACGACGACCACTCGCTGATGTCCGGATACGGCATCGACGACGCGGGACTCATCCAGTTCGACATGGACCACATGGCTTCCGTCTGGGGGATCTCGCAGACGCTGCGGGTCGTGCCGCGTGATCTGCTGCTGCTCTCCACGGCCGTCGACACCGCCTGGTCGCACGCCACCGGCGTGGGCGCGGGCCCGCACGACAAGGCCAGGGCACACATCCCACTCGACGTACGGGACCGTGTCCTGCGCGGCAGTACCACCACCGGCAGCGATGGCCTGCTCGCCCCGCGCGGCCCGGCCGGCCGGTTCCGGCCCGAACCCACCGGACCGCGCAACCCCAACGGCACCTACCAGGCGGGCAAACGCCCCGACGGCAGCGACCGGACGATGTTCCCGGACCACTGGAGCCCCGAGGAAGCCCTGCACGCCACTCGCCAGGTCTACCTCGACCACATCAGGACCAACAGCCTGACGCCGGGCACCGAACGCTCGGGCCGCCAGACCTTCGACGGCGTCTACCAGGGCGTACGGATCAAGGGCACCGCCGACGCCACCGGCACCATCCTCGACTTCGCCCCCCACCCCGACCAGAGCGGACTACTGCCGCCCGCCCACCTCGAACCCCCGCCGACCCGCCACCCCAACGCCGATCCCGCGTTCGGGGACGTCGCGCTGCGCTTCGTGGCGTACGGCTCCACCGCCAACAGGACCGGCGTCCACTACGCGCTGCCCGGCAAGGACGGGATCCGCGCACGGGACGGCCAGGGCATCCTGATCAACCAGCTGTGGCCCGCGCACCCGAACGGCACCCAGTGGGCCACCGTCTGGTTCAAGGACCCGAATCTCCGGGGCCTGACGGCACAGGCTGCCACCAATGGCGCCCCGGCCCCTTCGAAATGGCATCGCGGCAACCAGGCGAGCGAGAACGTGCTCGGCGCCGACGGCACGGCGAGCAGCGGACAGCTGCTCTTCCCCGACCGCTGGTCGGTGTCCGAGCTCCGGAACGCGATCGTCGGGGCTCACCGCGACGCGCGCGGCAACGGTTCGTGGGTGGAGGTCCCGGAGGGCGGCTACCTCTGGGAGGGCATGCACGACGGCGTACGGATACACGGACACGTCCGCGACGGCGAACATCTGTGGGCCCGGCCCTCGACGGACCAACCGCCGCTCCCGCACAGCTCGCCCGAGACACTGGCGGTCACCGCACCGCAGGAATTCACTGCGCCCAAACCCGGGGGCGGGACGGCGCTGTTCAGTATCCGGCGGGTGATCCACCAGGACGGCACCCTGGGGATGCACATCACCCGGGTCCTGGAGCATCCGTCGCTGGACGGCGGGTTGCGCGACGCGCTGATCAACCGGCAGTTGCCGGAGGCACGTGAACAACTGGCCGCCGCATTCAACCGGCCAGGCCCGGACGGACGCCGCGAACTGAGCTGGGTCACCTTCGACGTCGAACTGGCACAGGCCGACACCCCCGGGGCGACGCTCGGACGCCGCTCCGAACTGTTCCAGATCATGATGGACAACACGGACCCGGACGTCCTGACGGACCTGATGACGGTCGACCCCACCGACCGGGTGAACCTGGCCGGCCTCCTTCGCGACATGGCCAACCAGCTGCCGCCGGTATCGGAGCTACCGGCCGACTGGCAGGGCCCGCAGGGGCAGCCGCACCACGAGCAGGACCCGGTCTGGAAGTCGGACGTGACGACTTCGGTCCGCCGCACCCGGGCCCGGCTCCTCGACGAGCCGGGCGTGAAGGGGCTGTTGGAGCAGCACCGAAGCCAGGAGTCGGCACCCGGCCCGCTCACGAGCACAAGCACGAGTACGAGTACGAGTACGAGTACGAGTACGAGTACAAGTACGAACGCGCTTACGGACACAGGCCCCGAACGCACGGCCACAGCGGCCGAGGCTCTCGGACTGGACTCCTCCGACCTCACCAGCATCAAGGCCGTCCTGCAGGGCTCCGGTCCCCTGCGTCCGGCCCTCGACGCACTCGACCAGCTGACAGCCCGACTGGATGCCGGGCCCGCAGGCCCCTTCGTCAAGCGGATGACAGAACTCGGTGTGCCGCTCTCCGAGTGGTGGGACTTCTCCTCGTATCTGCACACCCAGAGGGCCTCGATGTCCGACGTGGTCGCCATGGACCTGATGTGGGTCCAGCCGCTGCCCGACGCCTCACGCGCCCATCCGGTACCGCGCGTCTCGGACGAGACGGCGGCCCAGGCGCACGCGATGGGCGTGCACCCGCGCTATCTCACGCGGTTGGCCGACGCCCTCAAGGTGAGCCCGGAAGACGTCGCCCTCCTGGGCAAGGGCAAGCCTTTCTGGCAGCAACCCCTGTCACCCGAGGCCCTGGGACAGAAACTCCGAGCCGAACTCGACAGCGAGCGCGAACGACGGGAAGACGCCCGCATCGCCCGCGACCACAAACGCTTCGACAACGCCGCCGACGAACTACTGGGCAACCAATCCACCCGCACCGAGGAGGAGTTCCGCTCCTTCATGCACTGGTCCACGGTCGCGCACCTGGGCCTGGACGTCTTCTCGGAACAGCGCCTGCAAGAGTTGGTGGGGCACTGGCAGGTGGAAACGAATAGCGGCACCAACCCGGTGCCCGCGGACTTCGACCCGCGCAAGGCGGGGAAATCCCAGGCCGATCTGCTCCTTACGGTGGAACTCGCCAAACAGTCGGGACCGCTGCCCGAAAAACTGGAGAAGGCCCTGGCCAGGCGCGAAGCGGACATCAAGACCCAGTTGACGCTGCTGGACCTGTGGCACGAGGGGGACGCGTATCAGAGCGACGGCCCGCCCCTGACACTGCCCACGGGAACGAACCCCGCCCAGCCGGCCTCCACCCAGCCGCACAACTCGCCGGACGCCCCGCTCCACACGCCGAACGCCAGCCCGCACACCGCCCCGCACGGGACCACGGCACCCGTCCACGCCCCGACGCCCGCCGCCGCCCACTCCGTAGCCGATGTCACCACGCCCCCCGCCGCCGACTACTCCGTCGCCGAGATCCCCCCGCACCCCGCCGCCTCGGCCCCCCGCCCCGAACCGGTCACCGTCGTGCGTTCGCTGGGCACAGCCGAGGTCCTGCCGCCCAGCCCCGAGACCATGGACACCGGCGGTGCCGGCGTGTCCGTCCGGGAACGCGGGTTCGCCGTCGAGCGCACGTTGCTGAGCGACGGCAGTGTGCGCTCCGACATCACGGTCCGCATCCATCTGGACCCGCAGCCGGGCGCCACCAAGGACCACGTCGCCAACGCCAAGGACATGACGAAGCGCGGCGTCGACACGTACTACAACGACCCGCAACACCGTCTCTCCAACGGTGATCTGCTGCACGTGGAAGTGGAGTTCGTCGACAACCCCGCGCAGGCGCACCGCAAGGTGAAGCTGCATCCGGACCCGGACGGCACGGGCCGCGACGACAGCGCCACCTGGTACGTCTCGGAGTCCGGGCAGAGCGGAAAGGACAAGTCGCACGTCATCGCGCACGAGACCGGCCACCTCCTCGGCTTCCGGGACCAGTACCGCGAGGCCACGAAGGGCGAAGCGCTCCGGCCGGTGTACGACGACCACTCGCTGATGTCCGGTTACACCATGGACGAGTCGGGGCTCCTGCAGCTCAGCATGGATCACATGACCACCGACGGGCAGCTCTCGCCGTCGCTGCGGATCGCCCCGCGGGATCTGCTGATGCTCTCCACGGCGGTCGACACCGCCTGGAAGCACACTCCGGGTGTCGGCACGGGCCCGCACGACAGCGCCAGGGCACACATCCCACTCGACGTACGGGAACGCGTCCTGCGCGGCAGCACCACCACCGGCGCCACCGGCCTCCTCGCACCACGCGGCCCCTCCGGACGCGTACGCCCCGAACCCACCGGACCCCGCAACCCCAACGGCACCTACCAAGCGGGCAAACGCCCCGACGGCAGCGACCAGACCATGTTCCCCGACCACTGGAGCCCCGAAGAAGCCCTCCACGCCACCCGCCAGGTCTACCTCGACCACATCAGGACCAACAGCCTCACCACCGACCCCGAGCGCTCGGGCCGCAAGACATTCGACGGCGTCTACCAAGGCGTCCGCATCACAGGCACCGCCGACACCACCGGCACCATCATCGACTTCGCACCCCACCCCGACCAGACCGGACTACAGCCCCCCACCCACCTCGAACCCCCACCCGTCCGAGAACTCTCCGACGAACCGGCGTTCGGGGATGTCGTACTGCGCTTCCTGACCTACGGCTCCACCTCCAACAGGACCGGCGTCCACTACACGATGCCGGATGAGACCGGGACCTACGCGCAACGCAGTCACGGCGTCCACATCGAACCGCTGTGGCCCGCGCACCCGAACGGCACCCAGTGGGCCACGGCCCTGTTCAAGGACCCGAACCTGCGGGGGCGGACGGCACAGGCCGTCGCCAACGGCGCCCTGCCGCCCCTCGAATGGCAGCTCGGCGACCAGGAGAACGGGACCGTATTCAACCCCGACGGCATGACGGCCACCGGTCAACTGATCTTCCCCTCCCGCTGGTCGCTGCCCGATCTCCGGGACGCGATCACCGGGGCCCACCGCACCGCGCGCGGCAACGGTTCGTGGGTGGAGGTCCCGGAGGGCGGCTACCTCTGGGAGGGCGTGCACGAGGGCGTACGGATGCACGGACACGTCCGCGACGGCGAACACCTGTGGGTCCGGCCCTCGACGGACCAACCGCTGATCTCAGCGATGTCCGCCAAGGTGCTCGCGGTCACCGCTCCCGTACACACCACCTTGAACGCACCGGACGGCACTCCGGTGCCGTTCCGCATCCAGCGGGTGATCCACGAGGACGGCACCCTGGGGATGCACATCACCCGGGTCCTGGAGCATCCCCCGCTGTCCGACGAGTTCCACGACTATCTGCGCGACGAGATGCTGCCGGACATCCGTGAGCAGCTGGCCGACGAATTCAACCGGCTCTCCCCGTACAGGCACCGCGAACTGAACCTGGTCACCTTCGACATAGAGCTGTCATCGACCGAAGACCCGGCGATGGAGCTCGGAGCCGACTCCGAGCTGGTCAAGATCGCGGAGTCCGACGGCGACCTGAGCTCCCTCCTCGCGGACCTGATGACGGTCGACTCCATCGACGAAGCGGGCGTGAACACCTTCCTGCACGACGTTCAGGGCCTGCTGCCGCCGCTGTCGGACCGGCCCGCCGACTGGCAGGGCCCGCAGGGGCAGCCGCACCACGAGCAGAACCCGGTCCTGAAATCGGTCTGGGAGTCGGACGTGACGACGTCTGTGCACCGCAACACCCCGGCCGGGATACTCGACGAGCCCGGGGTGCGGACGTTGTTGGCGCAGCACCGGGGCCAGGAACCAGCCGGCCCGCTCACGAACACCCGCACGGACGCGGCCCCGAGCCCCCATCGCCTGGCCGCGGCGGCCGGGGTCCTCGGACTGCGGCCCTCCGACCTCACCAGCATCAAGGCCGTCCTGCAGGGCTCCGACCCCCTCCACACGGTCCTAGGCTCACTCGACCAGCTGGCCGCCCGGCTGGGCGTCGGGAACTCCACCCGCCGGCTCGTGAAGCAGATGACGGACATCGGTGTGCCGCTCTCCGAGTGGTCGCGCTTCTCCTCGTATCTGCACACCAAGGGGCACTCGATGTCCAAGGTGGCCGTCATGGATCCGGCAAGGGCCAAGAAGCTGTACGAAGACTCGCGCGCCCAGCCGCAGCCGCGCGTCCCGGACGATACGCGCTTCTTCGCCTACACCCTGGGCATGCACCCGAACTACCTGGAACGGTTGGCCAATGCCCTCCACGTGACCCCGGCAGATGTCTTCGGTCTGGGTGAGTACGAGACCTTCCGGCAGCAACCCCACTCCCCTGAGGCCCTGGCGCGGAACTACTGGATCGACAACCACCAGACGCTGGAGACGGCCCGCTTCGCCCGCAGCCACACACGGTTCAAGAAGGTCGCCGACGAACTGCTGGGCAGCGACCCCGACCTCGTATACGACAGGTTCCGCTCCTTCATGCACTGGTCGGAGGTCGCGAGCGAGGGGCTGCACCTCTTCACCGATGAGCGTCTGCGGGAGTTGGTGGAGCACTGGCGGGTGGAGACGAATGACGGCACCACCCAGGTGCCCGAGGACTACGACCCGCTCGAGGAACGGGAGCAGTACGCCGATCTGCTCCATGCGGCCGACACGTCGGGTCCGGCACTGGACCCGGCGCGGGAGGAGGCGCTGGATGAACACGACCAGCACATCCAGGCCCGGCTGACGCGGCTGGACGAGCGGTACAAGGGAGGCGTGCTCCAGGGCGACAGCACGGCCGTGGCACCGTCCACGGGCCCGCACCCGCACCTTCACCCGACCGAGCAGTCCGCGTCCGTACTCCCCCCGCAGACCCCTGCGAACTCCCCGCAGATGCCCGTCACCCCGCACGCCCCTGCAAACTCCCCTCAGATGCCCGTCACCCCGCAGACCCCTGCGAACCTCCCGCAGACGCCTGTCACCCCGCACGCCCCTGCCGCCCCGCACGCCCCCGCCCCCGCCGCCGGTTCCACTCCGGGCAGTGTCGAGATCCCCCGGCCCACGGCCGCGCTCAGGGACAGCGCGGGCTACACCGGACCCATCTGGATGCGCCAGTTCAGCGCCCAGCGCATCGAGCTGCCGAACGGTGTCACCCGCTCGGAGATCACCGTACGCATCCGCCTGGACGCCAAGGACGGTGTCACCCCGGAGGACATCGAAGCCACCAAGGACGTCACGGCCCGCAGCCTCACCAAGTACTTCAACGCGCCGCGCCACCGCCTGCCAAACGGCGATCTGCTGCTGGTGAAGGCCGAGTTCACCGATGACCCGGCGCAGGCGCACCACACCGTCGTGCTGCATCCGGACCCCACCGGCAAGGGCCCGGACGACGCCGGCAACTGGTACGTCTCCGCGCAGACCATCGAGTCCAAGCCGCACATGCCGGCCCACGAGATCGGCCATCTGATGGGCCTGTGGGACTACTACCGGCGCCACACCCCGGGGCTCGCCCACTGGCCGGTCTACGACGACCACGCGCTGATGGGCGGCAACTACGCCGACCCGCTCTTCGGCCGGATCTCCGTCGACAACCACTTCCCGCGCCCGATGACGATGTCGCCCCATCTGCGCGTGATGCCCCGCGACCTGCTGGTACTGGGCACCGCGATCAAGTCGGCGATGCCGCACGCGCCGTGGGGCACCGTCGACATCCCGCTCGACGTACGGGAACGGGTCCTGCGCGGCAACCCCCGCACCGGAACCCCTGGCCTGCTCGCCCCGCAGGGCGCCACCGACCGGCCCCGCCCCACGGCCACCAAGGAACGCAACCCGAACGGCACCTACCAGGCGGGCACCCACCCCGACGGCAGCGTACGGACCATGTTCCCCGACCACTGGACCCTCGACGAGGTGCTCTACGCCGTCCGGCAGGTCTATCTGCGCCAGCAGAGCACCGGCGGTCTCGTGCCCACCACGGACACCCCCGGGATCGAGCCGGGAAGCCACCACTTCGACGGCTACTACCAGGGCGTACGGATCAAGGGCACCGCCGACCTCACCGGCACGGTCACGGACTTCGCGCCGCACCCCGACCAGGCCGACATCGTGCCGCCCGACCATCTCGTGCCACCGGCCCCCACCAGCAACGAGCCCGCGGTCGGGGAGGGCACGCTCCGCTTCGTGACGTACGGCTCCACCTACAACAGGACCGGCGTCCACTACGCGCTGCCCGGCCCGGACGGGGCCGCCGCGCAGCGTGGCCAGGGCGTCCAGATCGACACACTGTGGAAGGCCCATCCGAACGGCACCCAGTGGGCCACGGTCTGGTTCAAGGACCCGAACCTGCGCGGGCACACGGCACACGCCGCCGCCAACAACGCCCCGCCCCCGCGCCCCTTCAAGCTCGGCGACGCGGAGCACGGGACCGCGCTCGGCGCCGACGGCACGGGGATCCCCGCCCATCTGCTGTTCCCCTCCGACTGGTCGCCGCGCAAGCTCTGGACCGCGATGGTCATGGCGCACCGCAACGCGCTCGACACCGGTTCGCTGGTGAAGGTCCCGGAGGGCGGTTACCTGTGGGAGGGCGTGCACGACGGCGTCCGGATGCACGGACACGTCCGCGACGGCGAGCAGCTGTGGGTCCGGCCCTCCACGCACCAGCCGCCGGTCCCGCACAGCTCGCCCGACATCATCGCGGTCGCCCCTCCCCTGCAGATCGGCGCGGGCAAGCCCGACGGCACTACTGCGCTGTTCAACATCCAGCGGGTGATCCACCAGGACGGCAACCTGGGCCTGCGCGTCACCAGGGTCCTGCCGCATCCGCCGATGCTCGAAGAGCGGCGGACCGAGCTGACCGAGCACCTGCTGCCCGAGGTACGGAAGCAGCTGGCCGCCGAGTTCAACCGGCTCAGCCCGCAAGGACACCGCGAACTGAGCCAGGTCACCTTCGACGTGGAGCTGTCGCCGACGGACGACCCGACGATGATCGCGTACAGCCCCGAGCTGATGAACATCCTGATCGGTTCCTCGGGCACGAGCACCATGAAGGACCTGACGCTGCTCGACCCCACCGACCAGCAGGGCCTGGACACCTTCCTGCACAACGTGGTCGGCCTGCTGCCGCCGCTGCCGCGCAAACCGGCCGGCTGGCAGCGCCCGCAGGGGCTGCCGCACCACACGCGACGCTCGGTCTGGGAGTCGGACGTGGCGACTTCACTGCACCGCAACACCCCGGCCGGAATACTCGAAGAGCCGGGCGTGCAGGCGCTGTTGGAGCAGCACCGAAGCCAGGAGCCGCCCAGCCCACTCACGAAGGCCGACCCGGACGCGGACGCGAAATCAGGGACGGACACAGCCACAGGCACCGGCACCGGCACCGGCACCGGCACCGACCGCATGGCCGCAGCGGCAAAGGAGCTCGGAGTACCCTCCACCGCTCTCACGAGCATCAAGGTCGCCCTGCAGGGCTCCGCCCTCCTCGGCCCGACGCTCACCGGACTCGACCAGCTGGCCGCCCGCATGGAGGCCTGGAAGCACTCCACGGGCGCGCTCGTCCAGCGGATGACGGAGCTCGGTGCGCCGCTCCCCCACTGGTGGGACTTCTCGTCGTACCTGCATTCCAAGCAGCTCACGATGAACGACATGCTCGACATGGATCTGGCCTCCGCACGGAAGCTGTACAGGGACTCGTACGCCCATCCGCTGCCGCGCGTCCCGCACGAGACGGCGGACCAGGCCTACGCACTGGGCGTGCACCCGGCCTATCTGCAACGGCTGGCGGACGCACTCCAGGTGGACCCGTCGGCCATCGCCAAGCTGGGCGAGGACAAGTTCCGCTGGCAGCAGCCGCTTTCGCCCGAGGCCGTGGCGCTGGACTACCGGATCCGCAACCAGCAGAAGCTGGCGGATCTCCACTTCGCCCGCGACCACGCACGCTTCGACGCCGTCGCCGACAGGCTCCTGGGCAGCGACACCGGCCTCACGGAGCAGCGGTTCCGCTCCTTCATGCAGTGGTCGACGGTCTCGGACGTGGGGCTGCACATCTTCACGGACGAGCGCCTCCGGGAGCTGGCCGAGCACTGGCGTGAGGACACGGAGGACGGCACCGACCCGGTGCCCGAGGACTTCGACCCGCGCAAGGACCGGGAGAAGCATGCCGCTCTGCTCCATGAGGCCGACCTCGCCCGGCAGTCGGGGCAACTGACCAAGGAACTGACGGAGACGCTGAACAAGTACAAGCGGTACATCCGGAGCAAGACGGAGCTGCTGGACCTCTGGTACGAGGGGGGCGCGGCCAAGGACGCCGGCCTGCCCGTGACACCGTCCACGGACCCGCAGCCGCCCCACCCGTCCGCGCCCACCGCCCTCCCGCAGCGGCCCACGAACCCCCAGCCGGACCTCGGCACCCCGCAGCGCCCCACCAACCGCGGCCGCTCGGATTCCACACCGCCTCCGCCTCCCGTCCCCCCGCAGACACCCGTGACCCGGCACCGGTCGGATTCCGTACCGCCGCCCGCGCCCGCGCCTGTGCCTGTGCCTGTGCCTGTGCCTGTGCCTCCCAGCGTCGAGATCCACCGCCCCTCGGTCCCGTTCATGCACAGTTCGGGCCACACGGGGCCCTCCTGGGACCGCAGGTTCAGCGCGCGGCGCACCGTGCTGCCGGGCGGGGCCGCCCAGGCGGAGATCACCGTACGCATCCACCTGGACCCCCAGGGCGGTGTCACGCCCGAGGTCGTCCAGGCCGCCAAGGACATGGCGGTCGGCGGTCTCAAGAAGTACTACAACGACCCGGACCACCGCCTGCCGAACGGCGACCTGCTGCGGGTGAGGGCCGAGTTCACCGACGACCCGAAGCAGGCGCACCACACCATCGCGGTGCACCCCAATACCGATGGCAACGGCCGGTCGAACAGCGCGAACTGGTTCCTCTCCATGGAGACCGTCGAGGCCCAGTCGGCCATGCCGCCCCATGAGATCGGCCATCTGATGGGCCTGTGGGACTACTACCGGGACCACACCCCGGGGCTCGCCCACTGGCCGGTGTACGACGACCACGCGCTGATGGGCAGCGTCTACGTCGACCCGCTCTTCGGCCGGCCGGCGGCCGACGCCCGATTCCAGCGTCCTTCGGTTCGGTCGCCGTATCTGCGGCTCATGCCCCGCGACCTGCTGGTGCTGGGCACCGCGATCAGGGCGGCGATGCCCGAGGCGCCGCGGGCCACCGTCGACATCCCGCTCGACGTACGGGAACGGGTCCTGCGCGGCAACCCCCGCACCGGAACCCCTGGCCTGCTCGCCCCGCAAGGTGCCGCGGACCGGCTCCGCCCCATGGCCACCACGGAACGCAACCCGAACGGCACCTACCAGGCGGGCACCCACCCCGACGGCAGCGTACGGACCATGTTCCCCGACCACTGGACCCTCGAAGAGGCCCTCTACGCCGTCCGCCAGGTCTATCTGCGCGAACAGGCCACCGGTCACCTCGTGCCCACCACGGACACCCCCGGGATCGAAGCGGGGAACTTCCACTTCACCGGCGACTACCAGGGCGTACGGATCACGGGCACGGTCGACGGCAAGGGGACCGTCACCGATTTCGCCCCCCACTCCGACCAGGCCGGGCTCATGCCGCCCTTCCACCTCAGAAGGCCCAGGGCTCCCGAACTTCCCCCCTATTTCGCACATCTCGCACCGCCGCCCGGGATGCCCAGCGAACCCGCGATCGGGGAGGGCACGCTCCGCTTCGTGACGTACGGCTCCACCCACAACAGGACTGGCGTCCACTACGCGCTGCCCGAGCGGGCCGGAGTCGAGGCACAGTACGACCAGGGCGTCCTGATCAACCCGCTGTGGAGCGCCCACCCGAACGGCACCCAGTGGGCCACGGTCTGGTTCAGAGACCCGAACCTGCGGGGGCTGACAGAACAGGCCGCCGCCAACGGCACCCCGCCCCCGCCCGAATGGCAGCTCGGCGACCAGGAGAACGGGACCGTGCTCGGCGCCGACGGCACGGCGACCGTCGGCCAGTTGCTCTTCCCCTCCTCCTGGTCGACGCACCAGGTGTGGGAAGCGATGGTCGTGGCCCACCGCAACGCGCTCGGCTCGGGTTCGTGGGTCCAGGTCCCGGAGGGCGGATACCTGTGGGAGGGCACCTACAACGGTGTCCGGATGCACGGGCATGTCCGCGACGGCGAGCAGCTGTGGGTCCGGCCCTCCACGCACCAGCCGCCGGTACCGCGCAGCTCTTCCGAGGTGCTCGCGGTCACCGCTCCCGTGCACACCCAGGTGACCAAGCCGAACGGCACGGCGGCGGAGTTCAGAGTCCAGCGGGAGGTCCACCAGGACGGGGCTCTGGGGATACGCGTGACCCGGGTCCTGCCGCATCCGCCGCTGGACCCGGCGGAACTCCGCCGGGTGACCGACGAACTGCTGCCGCAGGTACGTGAGCAGCTGACCGCCGAGTTCAACCACCCCGACCCGGCCGGGCGCCGCGACTTCAGCCGGGTCACCTTCGACATCGAGCTGGCACCGACGGCCGACCCGGCGATGAAGCTCACGCGTCGCTCCGACATCTTCAAGATCCTGATGGGTGACGTGGACACGAGCACCCTGACGGACCTGATGGCGGTCGACGCCACCGACCCGTACGGCCTGTACCACTTCCTGAACACCGTCGCCCCCACGCTGCCGCCGGTACCGGAGCCAGCCGGCTGGCAGGGCCCGCAGGGGCAGCCGCACCACGAGCAGGACCCGGTCTGGAAGTCGGACGTGACGACGTGGGTGCGCCGCAACACCCCGGCCGGGCTGCTCGACGAGCCGGGCGTACGGGGGCTGCTGGAGCAGCACCGAAGCCTGCAGCCGCCCGGCCCGCTCACGAACGCGACCACGAGCACCGACACGGGTGCAGGCACGGACCGCACTGCTGTGGCGGCCCAGGCCCTCGGACTGCACCCCACCGCCCTCGCCAGTATCAAGGTCGCCCTGCGGGGCCCCGCCCCTCTCCGCTCGGCCCTCGACGCACTCGACCTGCTGGCCGCCCGGCTGGAATCCCAGCCGTACTCCACGAGCGCGCTCGTCCGGCGGATGTCGGAGATCGGTGCGCCGCTCTCCGAGTGGTGGCACTTCGCGTCGTATGTGCACACCAGGCAGGGCCTGATGTCCGACGTGGTCGGCATGGACCGGGTCTACGCCCAGGAGCTGTTCGACGACTCACGCCGCCATCCGCTGCCGCAGGTCCCGAACGAGACGGAACTCCACGCCTACGAGCTGGGTGTGCACCCGAGATACCTGACACGGCTGGCGGACGCCCTCCGGGTGCCCACGGCGGACGTCATCTCCCTGGGCGAGGACAAGTCCTTCTGGCAGCAGCCCCTTTCGCCTGAGGCCGTGGCGCAGGAGTACCGGGTCAACGAGCGCCTTCGGCGGGAAGAGGTCCGCATCGCCCACGATCGCGCCCGGTTCGCTGCCGCGGCCGACGAACTACTGGGCGGCGCACCGGATCTCACGGAGCAGCGGTTCCGCTCTTTCGTGCACTGGTCCCAGGAGGCGCAGCACCTGGGCCTGGACGTCTTCACGGATCAGCGCCTGCGAGAGCTGGTGAGCCACTGGCGCGGGAAGACGAACGGCGGCACCGATCAGGTGCCTGCGGACTTCGACCCGCGCGAGAAGGGGAAGTTCCAGGCCGATCTGTTCCTGAAGAGGGACCTCGCGAGGCGGTCGGGGGCGCTGCCCACGGAACTGGCGGAGGAACTGGCCCTCTACGAGCAGTTCGTCCAGTTCCAGCTGACGCAGCTGAACGCGCGTTACCCGGGGGGTGTGTTCGAGGACGACGGTCCACCCGTGACACTGTCCACGGACATCTTCGCCGCGCTGTCCGGCGCGGGCGACTGACAGGCACCACTGCCGTACACGACCGACGCACGGCTGACGCACGCGAACGACGCACATGAGCAGTACGAGCAGTTCGAGAAGCAGGAGAGGCGAGGTGGCCATGGCGAGCACGGAACCCGAGTCGAACAGCGAGGTGTCCGCTGCTGCGGACACGTCCGAGGAGGCGGCGCCGGGAGCGGGTACGCAGACCGAGACGGAGAAGAGGGCCGAGGCCGAGACAGCGAAGTCCACCGCCGTGACGCTCGCCGGTGGCGTGATCGGCGCGGAGGTGCCTGCCGCCACTCGCGTGACGGAGAGCAAGGCAACGACGCTCGAACCGGCGCCCGCGGCCGAGCCGGTGGCCGCCGAGAAGCCCGAACCGCAGAGGGCCAAGAAGGCGGAGAAGGCCGGGGAGACGGAGGAAGCGGAGAAGCCCGGAGCAGCTTCGGAACCTGCTCCGGAACGGGCTTCGGAAGCCACGCCGACCCCCGCCACCGAGCCGGAAGCCACGGCCACCCCCGCCACCACGCCCGCGACCACCGCGGCCACGACGTCCCGTGGGATACCGGCACTCACCGCCGTACTGGGCACCCTCACCCGGAGCCGAACCCGCACCCGTACGTCCTCCGGCTCCACCGCAGCCGTGAGCGCCGCGGGTGGGAACGGCCCCGGAGGCACCGGTGCGGAGGACGACGAATCGACACCCGGCAAGGTCTCCCGGCCGATGGTCGCGGCTGCCGCGATCGGGGGCGTGGTGCTGCTCTCCCTCCCCTTCGTCGTCGCCTCGTTCACCGGCGGGGACGGCCCCAAGCACAACACCAGGAACACCGCCGCCGGATACACCGACCCCGGCGCCGGGGCGGACGGCTACGTACCGCAGTCCGACGCCTCCAAGGCACCGCTGGGCAAGGGCGGTTCGAAGGGCCCCGGCGGATCGGCCCCGGTGGGCGGTGTGAACGCTCCGCCCATCCACGAAGCCGCGTCGGCGGACACGTCCGGCGGCCCCGGGGCCACCAAGACGGACGGCCATTCGTCGAAGAGCACGACCGGATCGGGCTCCTCCACGGACAAGGGGAAGACCGGCACGAAGACCGACTCCTCGTCGGGCAGCGGCACCTCCAACACGTCGAACAAGACGACGTCCTCCCCCAAGGTGCTCTACTCCGCGATCGGCGGAATGCACTGCTCCAACAGTTCGGTCACCTACACCGAACGCGGCAAGTACACCGACGACCAGAAGGGCTGGACCACTCACAACGGCTCGTACGCCTCAGGCGGCTGCGAGGGCTGGTACCGCTCGATTCCCATGTCGGGTGACTCCAGCGACAGCGACAACAGCGCGGTGTGGAACTTCCGGACCGGCGACGTGAAGTCCGGCAGCTGCAAGGTCAGCGTCTACATACCGAACGACAGCAACGTCGGACACGTCGGCGGCCAGCCCACGTACTACACCGTCCACGACGGCACGAGCACTGCGGGCGACACCCAGCTCGGCCATTTCGAGATCACGCAGGTGAGCCACCGCGGCGAGTGGATCGCGGCTCCCTCGTACCAGATCAACTCAGGCGTGCTGAGCGTCAAGCTGCACGACCGGGGCGACGACTGGAGTTCGTCGTCACGCGCGAACGCGCACAACGCCTCGGCGGCGATCAAGGTGGAGTGCACCGCGTAACGCCCAACGGGCCCGGTCCGCCGTTCACTTCACCCGGGACGGCGGGCCGGTGCTGCCGGAGGCCAGCGGGGACCGGGCCAGCTCGACGCAGCCGAGGCCGACCAGGGCGAGCGCGGCCAGCTCCGGCACCAGCCACCAGCCGGTACGCAGGGTCTCGCCGAACAGGGTCACTCCGTACAAAATGCTGATGAGTGCGTCGCCGAGGGTGAGCATCGGCTGGACCGCGACCAGGGTGCCCGCCTGGAGGGCGTTCTGCAGCAGGAAGAGCGCGCCCACGCCGGCTGCGGCCGTGCCGTAGAGCTGCCAGGCCTTGAGGAGTTCGACCCAGCCGTCGGCGTCGCTCAGCCGCGCCATGGCGTCCTTCATGAGTGCGGCGGTGAGTGCGTAGCCGCAGGCAGCGGCCAGTCCGAGGAGGGCCCCGCGGGGGTTGCCGCGGGTCTTGAGGGCCGCGCCGATCACGACCGCCTCGAAGATCCCGGTGAGGATGAGAGCCGGGATCCACCGCAGCCCACTCACGTTCTCGCCACCGCCACCCGGAGCCGCGGTGGCCATCCCGAGGGCGAGGCCCAGGGTGACGGCGGCCACGCCGTACCAGATGCTGTGGGGCAGCTTCACACGCATGAGGTGGCCTGCGAGCAGCAGGGTCGCGGGCAGTTCGATGACGAAGATCGGCTGCACCACGGCGATCGGTCCGGTGGCCAGCGCTACGGCCTGGCAGACGGCCGCGACGATCACCAGGCCGATCCCGGCCAGCCACACCCGCTGGCGGATCAGGTGCCCGAAGAGGGACACATGCATCGCCTCGTCGTCGGGCACCTTCGCGGCGGCACGGCGCTGGAACACGGATGCGGCGCCGTTACTGAGCGCGGTGAGCACGGCGAAGAGGACACTGATCACCGGTCCATGATGAAGGCCGGGGGATACGAAACGGGGATCTCCCCGGGTCGGGCCGCGCCGCCACCGCCCGGGCGCGCGCGGAGCGCGGGGTCCGACCCCACCCCCGTAGGCGCCGGACCCCAACACGAAGCGGATCGCACCCCGGGTCGGACACACCGGATCGCGCGCCCCGGAGCCGAATGGCCTCGCGACACAGTGCCCGCACGCCGGTACGCGCGGCAACCGAATTCGGCCACCAGCAGAAGCCGTTGCCGCCGTGGTTCCGGCGGAGCTACGAGCCTGCGCCGGGCCCGGGCTTCTCGCCACGGGGGAAGGAGATCTCGACGCGGCGGTTCTTCGTACGGCCCTCCTCGGTGGCGTTCGAGGCGATCGGGTAGTCCTCGCTGTATCCGCGGATGTCGAACGTGACGTCGGAGCCGAGCGACTTGGCCAGCTCCTCCTGCACGGCGTCGGCCCGCCGCTTGGAGAGGACCTTCCCGTGCTCGTACGAGCCGAGGTCGTCGGTGAACCCGAAGACCCGCACCTTGGTGGCGTGCTGGGCCAGGGCTTCGTCGGCGATGGCCTTGATGCGGGCCCTGGCCTCGGGGTTGAGCTTGGGGCTGTCCTTGGGGAAGAGGACTTCGGCCTGGAGCGCGAACGTCACATCGGCGTTGGTGTCCTCACGTCGCTCCTCACCGCCGAGGTCCTCGACGACGGACTTGATGTCGAGGACATGGGAGGCCGCGAGCGTCGCGCCGTCGCCGAGCCGCAGCCCGGGGGCGGCCGGGTCGATGGTGGGCGGTGGCGAGGACGTCGTACTGTCCGGGGGCGTGCTGGGGCCGGGGCTGGGACCGGCGGCATGCGCCCCGGTGATGGTCAGCCCGGTGAGCAGGAGGGTGGCGGCGAGGGTGGCCGCGGGGCGGCGTGGTCGTCTCATCGGTCACTGCCCGTCGGAGATGTCGATGGTGGCGGGAGGCATGTCGCCGATCTGGAACTCCACGGACTTGGTGCTGGCGGGCGGGGCGGGGAACTGGGCGTAGAACGTTCGCTCCTCGCTTGCCTGGAAGGCACCGACGAACTTGGTGCAGAGGCAGCGACCGCTCGTGTCACGGAGGATGAGGTACTTCTTCTTGCCCGTCTGGTCGACCAGCGAAGCACCGGCCATGGATGCCGAGTTGCCGGCCAGCTCGCTTTCGTCCCCCGCCCATGAGGTGGGAGTCCAGATCTTGCCGCTGCCGTTCGTCACCTTTCCACTGATGGTGACGAAGCCCCCGGAGTCGCGGACGGCCGAGGTCACGGTGAGCCCGATGCCGTCATCACCCTTCACCTCGGCCAGGACCTTGTCGCCGGCCGGAGCCGGGGACTGCTGAGCCTTTCCGTCACCGGCGGTGTCCTTCGTCGCGGGCGACGACGCACTCGACTGGTCCTTGCCGCCGCCGTCGCCTCCGCAGCCCGCCACGGTGAGCGCCAGGCCCGCTGTGACTGCCACGGTGGCCAGCGCTCTGCGGGCCTTCAAGGTGCGACGCATGCTCATCTACTACTCATCCTCACTCGGCCAGGCGGACAGCGAACAGATCCTTCGGCTGGGGCAGTTCAATCGTGTCGAGCTTCTTCGGGTCGATCTCCCAGTGCCGGCCGTCGCAGTCGAATTCGACGAGTTTCGGGTCACCGGACGGCGTGACGGAGCAGCGCGGCTCGATCATCGCGACGGCGTGGGCCTTGGCGTGCCTGCCCTCCGTACCGGGGATGACGGACTTGCCGACGGTGAAGCGGGTGGTGACGCTCGCCTCGAAGGCGGGGTACCCCTTGACCGTCGTCGGCGCGAGCCCGTCGAGGGTGGCGTCGTTGTCGCCCGCGAGCCGGGCCGCCGCGGCGCTCCCCGTACCGGCGACAGGGTGGTCACCGAGAAGCCAGCCCGCCCATGCGTCCTGCTGCCCCAGCGAGCCGGTCAGGCCGTCGGCCATCTGGTTCCGTACGTCCTGGGCCGCAGCCAGGGCTGCCGCGTCGGCGGCGGACTGAGCGCCGTTCCTGGCGACCGCGGCCTGAGCGAAGGCGAAGTAGGCGAACGCCAGAAAGAGCAGGCCCCCCACCACAACCACGTAGATGAGGATCGTCTGCCCCTGGTCGGCCCCCAGGTGATGTCGCGTCACTTGCCGCCGGTGATGGAAGCCACGGCGTTGCTGATCGCGCCCGAGATGATTCCCTGCAGCCCCAGCCCCCGCACCGCCACCACAATCAGCGCCACGATCACCAGCAGCCCGCCGTACTCCACGATGCTCGCGCCGCTGTCGCCCGCGTGCCTGCGCATCCGGGAGACGACCGTGTCGCGCCAGGTGCCGAGTGCCAGATACGCCTTGAGCGTGATGTCCTTCGCCATGCTCTGCCCCTTCGGGAACGTACGACTCCGTCTCTGCGGCAGGGCTGCCGTGCGCGGCACCCCGCCTCCCCTCACCGCGCAGGAATTCAGCCATGGCGGCCGGGCTCCCGCGCGGACGTTCCCAGCCATATCGCTCTCGCTGTACGGCTGTTCATGCTGGTTCGGGTGCCGCTGGCAGCGGCGAACCGCTGGTCGCTCGCGCCGGAGGCGGTACGGTGCATGACCTCCGCCTCCCTCGGACTCGGCCCGAAGTCATATCCCTGGGGAGAGGGTGGCACAAAGGGTTGCGGCCTCGAAGCAGCTGACAGAAAGTGGCCGGATCCCACCCTCCGTATCAACGGCACTCTCGGTATCAACGGCGCTCTCCGCATCGACGGCCCCCTCCGCCGCAGCAACGCCCACCGTGGTGTCATCGCTCAGTTCCCGAACAGCGAGCCGAAGTCGGTGGTGGAGCCCAGGAACATGTTCGTCACGATCAGGATGAGCGTCGCCGGGACCATGGTGATCAGCGTGACCACTGTGGCCTGCGGGATCGCTTTCGCCGCCCGGCGGCGGGAGTTCTGGGCGTCGGTACGGCGCATGTCGTTGGCGATCTGTATGAGGGTGTCCGCGATCGGCGCGCCCAGCTCCTCGCCCTGCTGGAGCGCGCTGACGAACTGCGATACCTGCTCGGACTCATTGCGCCTGCGCAGTTCGTCGAACGCCTGGCGGCGGCTGACGCCCATGTCCATCTGGCGCAGGGTGATGCGCAGTTCGTCGGCCCAGGGGCCCTCGTACTTCTCGGCGACCCGCTCCAGCGCCTGCCGGAAGCCGAGGCCCGCGCTGACGACCACGGCGAGGACGTCGAGGAAGTCCGGCAGCGTCCGCTCGATGATGTCCTTGCGCTTGCGGATGGCCTGCCAGATCGTCGCGTCGGCGGCGAACGCCCCGTAGGCGAAGGCGAAGACGGCGAAGAACCAGCTGCCGTTGGTGAGCAGCGCGAGGCCCGCGAGACCGCCGAAGATGCCGTACACCGCACGGCGGGCAGCGTAGCGGTCGACGGTCAGGCCGCCCGGGTTGCCCGCCGAGTCGATCCTGCGGCGCTTCTTCTCCACCGCCCGGGGGCCCATCGCCCTGAGCACGGCGGGCGCGAAGCGCATCCCCGCCCGGTCGACCGCCGCCTCGGCGCCGCCCACCCGGGTGGCGCCGACTTCGAGTGCGACGGCGAGATCGCTGGGGACCTTCACCTCGGAGCGGTACATCCGGACGCCCAGGAACATCCCGGCGACGGCCGCGCCGAGTACGAGGGCGAGCACCAGTCCCACCATGGCTGTTGTCCCGTCCCCTCAGACTTCGATCTTGCCGAGGCGCCGCATACCGATGAAGCCGACGGCGTACAGGGCGAGCGCGACGAGCACGGCCGCCTGGCCGAGCGGGTGGCCGGTCATCCGGGCCAGCGAGCCGGAGTCCATCGAGTTGAGCATGATCATGGCGCCCACGCCGAGCAGCGGCAGGGTGTAGGCGGTGGCGTTGACCTCGGAGAGCATCGTCACGACCTCGCGCCTGGTCTCCTTGCGCTCCTCCAGCGTCCCGGTGAGGTTGCGCAGGCTGCCGACGACCGTGCCGCCCGCGCGGTTGGAGAGGACCAGGGTGGTGACGAGGACGACCAGTTCCCGGGAGGGCAGCCGGGCGGCCAGCTCGCCCAGGGTCTCGTCGATCGACCTGCCCAGCGCCAGCTGTGCGGTGACCGTCGCCAGCTCCTCGCCCGCGGGCGCCTCCAGCTCCTCCGCCGCCATGCCCAGTGCGGTACGGAGAGCGAGCCCGGCGGCGGTCGCGTTGGCCAGGATCCTGGACAGCTCGGGAAGCTGGTTGATGAAGGCCTCGATGCGCTTCTGGCGCTGCCAGTTGAGGAAGGTGTTGCCCGCCCACAGCGCGACAAGCCCGGCGACCGGACCGAAGAACGGGGCCAGTGCGGCGGAGGCGATCAGCCAGAGTGCGGCGAATCCCCCGACGACGTACACGGCGAACTCGCCCGCCGTCAGATCCAGACCGGTCGCGGACAGGCGCAGCTGGAGCCGCTTGCCGAAGGCCGTCCCGCGGAGTCTGCGGTCGACCCCGCCGAAGCGGCGGACGCGCAGCCCCTCGGGGCGCGGTCCGCTGTACGAGAGCCGGTCGACCAGGGCTTCGCGCTGGGCCTTCCCCCTGGCGTACACATGGACACCGGCGACGGCGAGCACACCGCAGAGCAGCGTGCCGCCGATCGCCAGCAGAGCGGTGTTGGTCATGGCCTTGCCCCACCTCTGGTCATGGTGCTGCCCTACCTCGCCTCTCTCGTGTTGAGCGGGTCGACGCCTTCCACCACGCCGAACGCGGGCGGCAGCGCCTCGTTCGCGAGGTACAGCCGCTCCGCGATCCTGCGCGGCAGCGGCAGATGCTCGAACCGGCCGTGCACGACCCGGTCCGCGGTCATCGGCTGTGCGCGGAACCGCGAGACCGTGGAGATCTGGAAGCGCTCGCGCCCATGGCTGACGAGCAGCACCAGCTCGCTGACCTTGCGGGAGCCGTCGGCGTGCCGGGAGAGCTGGACGATGACGTCGACCGCGCTGTTGATCTGGTCGCGCAGCGCCTCGAAGGGGATCTCCACCTCGGACATGGACCCCAGGGTCTGCAGCCGCATCAGCGCGTCCTCGGCGCTGTTGGAGTGCACGGTGGCGAGCGAGCCGTCGTGGCCCGTCGACATCGCCTGGAGCATGTCGAGCGTCTCGCCGCCGCGCACCTCACCGACGATGATCCGGTCGGGGCGCATCCGCAGCGAGTTGCGTACGAGGTCGCGGATGGTGATCTGCCCGTTGCCCTCGACATTGGCCGGCCGGGTCTCCAGGCGTACGACATGGGCCTGCTGGAGCTGGAGTTCGGCCGCGTCCTCGACGGTGATGATGCGCTCGTGGTCCGGGATGAGTCCGGAGAGCGCGTTGAGGAGCGTGGTCTTCCCCGATCCTGTGCCGCCGGAGACGATCACGTTGAAGCGGGCCCGGACGAACGCGGAGAGCAGCAGCAGCATCTGCTCGTCCAGCGTGCCGAGCGCGATCAGCTCCTGG
The DNA here is from genome assembly GCF_041433995.1 of Streptomyces sp. NBC_00466. Taxonomy (NCBI): domain Bacteria; kingdom Bacillati; phylum Actinomycetota; class Actinomycetes; order Kitasatosporales; family Streptomycetaceae; genus Streptomyces; species Streptomyces sp. NBC_00466. The sequence goes on from NZ_CP107896.1 coordinate 2,053,545, forward strand.
AGGCGGTACGCGCGGGGGAAGCGGCGGATCGTGAGGGTGGGTCCTGTCAGGGAGAGCGGCGGGATGATGACGTTGACGCGTTCGCCGGAGGGCAGCCGGGCGTCGACCATCGGATTGGACTCGTCCACCCGGCGGTTGACGGTCGACACGATGCGCTCGATGGTCTGCATCAGCTGCTCGGTCGAGGCGAAGCGCATCGGGAGCTGCTCCACGCGTCCGGCCCGTTCCACGAAGATCGAGTCGGGGCCGTTGACCATGATCTCGGTGATGGAGGCGTCTTCGAGGAGCGGTTCCAGTACGCCGAGGCCGAGAGCTTCGTCCACGACCCGGCGGATCAGCTGGGAGCGCTCGGCGGTGGAGAGTACGGGGCCCTCGCGGCTGATGATGTGGCCGAGTACGCGTTCCAGCCTGGCGCGCCGGTCGGCGGCGGCCAGCGAGGACATCTCGGCGAGGTCGATCTCCTCCAGGAGCTTGGCACGGTAGACGGCGACCTGGTGGCCGTCCTCCCGGCCGCCGCCGTGCTCCTCGGGGGCGGCGATGCGGGCCCGCAGGCTCATGGTGCCTCCCTGTCGCTCCGGGCCGTGGCGTTCCCGGCTGTGGCACTCGCGGCGGTGGCGTCATTCGGCATGGCGACGGTGCGGTGGACCGGGCCGAAGAGGTGGAAGCCCGGCAGGACGGACGGGACTTCGATGGTGGCGGTCGCGCTGACGGTGTCGCCGCCGCGGACCGAGACGGTGGTGTTGCCCTGGAGCCAGCCGGACACGGCGTCGAGTCCGGCGGCCCGGCCGGTACCGGCCTCCAGGGCTTCGGTACGGGCGGCCGCGCGGGCCGCCGTGCCTGCCTGGTTGGCGGTGTATCCGACGATGCCGAGCTGGATGGCTGCCATGCCGATGAAGAGGAGGACCGGGAGCATTCCGGTGAATTCGAGGATGGCGGTGCCACGGTCGTCCCGGCGATGCCTTCCGAGGAGCGGGGTCCGGGGCGGAGCCCCGTGGACGGTACGCCGCGCAGCCTTCATCCCTCACCTCCCTCAAGTGCCGCCCCCGCGCTGCCGTCCACCGGCCACGGGAAGTTTCCGGCTCCCGGGAAGAGGACCGGGGTGCGCAGGTGGACCGTGGCCTTCATCAGGTTTCCCGACGCGCCGCAGGACACCGACGCCGCCCCGCGCCAGTTGGCCGGCAGCCGTTTCAGGCCCGCCTCCCGGCAGCCCGCCGTCGAGCCGTCCACCGCGTACGAGGCCGTGGCCGCCCGTGCCGCCTCGTCCGCCGCGTTGCCCGCCAGGGAGAACGTGTAGCCCCACAGCACGCACTGCCACATCGCCACCAGGACGAAAGCGATCAGCGGGGCCATCCCGGCGAACTCGACCAGCACCGCGCCCCGGTCACTGTCGTTGCGGCCGCCCCGGCCACGCAGCCGGCCACCCCGGCCGCCCCTGCCGTGGGCAGCCCCGGCGGGCGCCTTCACCAGGCCGAGTTCCCCGGCCAGGCCCCACATGGCCTGCTTGACCGTGGAGCGGCTGTCCAGGTCCTGCATCCGGCCCGCGTCCACCGCCGCCTGGAGTTCCTTGAACCCGGCCGGGATCGCGGTGCGGGCCGACTTCGTACCCGTGATGCGTTCGACCAGCGGCGGCTGGATGTCGGCGCTCCGGGTGGCCCGGTTGACGACGGTGACCGTCTCCTCCGCCTTGCGGACCTGGAGCCGGTCCCACATCCGCACCATCCGCTTGGCGGCCCGGACGGCCACCACATCGGGGGTGACCAGGAGCAGTGCGTGGTCGGCCATTTCGACGGCCGCCGCGTTGGCGCCGGTGAGCTGGGTGCCGCAGTCCACGACCACGATCTCGTACCGGCCCCGCAGTGCGCTGATCGCCTGCCGGGCGACCCGGTCGGTGACCTCTTCGCCCCGCTCGCCCTCGCCGGGCGCCAGCAGCAGCCCGATCCCGGTCGGGTGCGCGTAGACCGCGTCCTGGATGACCCGGGGCGAGATGTCGGCGATGCCCGCCAGGTCGGCGATGGAGCGGCGGAACTGTACGTCGAGGTAGGAGGCGACGTCACCGGACTGGAGGTCGAGGTCGACCAGGGCGACGGACCTGCCGGACGCCTGGGCCGCCAGCGCGAGCTGGACCGCGGTCACGGTGGCGCCGACCCCGCCCTTCGCCCCGGTGACCGTGACGACCGTGCCGCCGGGCCCGGCGGCCGGGTCGGGGCCGCCGCCGAGATGGCGGCGTACGCCGGTGGACCAGGAGGCCGCGTTCTGTACCCGGGCCGCCAGCTCCTCGTAGCCGAGCGGCAGTCCGATGAGGCCGCGGGCGCCCGCGTCCATCGCCGATGTGTAGAGCAGCGGGCTGATGTCGGCGGTGATGAGGACGACGCCGACCGCCGGGAAGCGCAGCGCGACCTCCCTGATCAGCTCAAGGGCGGGGGCCGGGCCGATCCGTTCGTGGACCAGGACGACCTCGGGCAGCTCGTCGAGCGACTCGGCGGCCAGCCGGGCCAGCAGGTCGAGCAGTGAGGTCGAGTCGGCGACCGGCGGGAAGGGTTCCGCGTCGGGGAGCTGGCTGAGCAGGGTGATCACCGCGCGCGCCGCGTCCGGGTCACCGGCCACGGGGAGGATGCGAGTCGTCATCTGTCCCTCACTTGTCCCATCTGGCCCTCACTTGTCGCCGTCGAGGGTGTAGGTGCGGTCGCGCTGCGGGACGGCCGGGCTGCCGCCGGCCGCGACGAGCGCCAGCCGGACATGGGTCGCGAAGGACTCCGCGTACGCGACGCGCTGGGCGTCGAGCGTCTTGAGGGCGAAGGTGATCGGGACGGCGTCGGTGGCCTGCCGGGAGCGGTCGCTCTCGTTCTGGCCGGGATCGAGGGCGGTGAGCTTGCCGACGTCCACGACGCGCGCGTTGGAGACGATGACCTTGGAGGTGTCGGGGACGCCCTTGTCGTCGCCCTTGAACGTCGCGTAGATGTTGACGTCGGAGCCCGGTGTGATCTTGCCCGCCACCCCGGTGGAGGCGTCGATCATGATGGCGATCTCCTGCTCGCCCGCGCTGAGTTCGGGCTGCTGGACGATCATGTCGCTCTGCAGCAGCGAGCCCTTGCGCAGCTGGGTGACGGCGATCTTGCCGCGCACCTGGGCCAGATCGGTCACCGCGTTGCCGGAGAGCCACTTCCGCGGCATCCGCGTCTCCTCGAAGTCGCCCGGGGTGAGCTGCTTGTACGGGGCTATGTCGCTTCTGACGCGGTACGCGGTGACCTCGGGACCGACTTTCGCATTCACGTTGCGGATGACCGAGAGCACGCCGATGATCGCTGCGACGGCACAGACGGCCGACAGGATCAGCAGGACGACGCCGCGGCGCTGGCGGGAGTTCACTGGGCGGGCAACCTCTCGAGCTGGGCGTGCGGATCGGCGAACGGCGCGGAGCAGAACCCGCAGCGGTTCCCTATGAGTTCGAGCCCGCACCATCGGCACCGCTCACGTCGTACGGAGGAGACCAGCTGGTGGAGGACGGAGAGTTCGGGGATGGCCGCGGCGAACTCCACGAGCCGGGGCGTCGCCCACCAGCCGGCCGAGTCGGCGGGCAGCGCGGTCTCCAGATGGCCTTGGACCCGCCAGGCCGGGGCGAGCACCGTGGTCACCCAGTCGGACTGGAGCTGGCCCCTGGCGACGAGCAGCCGGGTCGCGAACGACGGCCCTTCGAGCAGGCCGGGCTCGGTGCCGGTCACCTTGGCCAGCTGCGGTGCGGGTGAGGCCAGTACGGCGAACTGGGAGCCCGGCAGCCAGGACTTGGCGTGCGCCGTCAGGGAGACCGGTACGTGGTCGAGCCGGGTGACCGTCGGGAGCAGCGCGCCCGCGTAGATGTAGTGGGCGAGCAGCCGGGCCGCCGAGGCGAGGACACCGGGGCTGAAGTCGCAGACGGAGAGCTGGCGCAGCTGCCGGGCGAGCACCGCGACACCGAGCGGCGGCAGGTCGACGGGCAGCAGGGCGATGCGGTCGCTCTCCAGGACCGAGCGCACGGCGTGCAGCCGCTGGACGTACGGCGCCGGCAGCGCGGCCGCGTACGGCACGACGACATATCCGTGCTGTTCGAGGAGGGCGTGGAAGTCCGCGATGGAGGCTTCGAGTGACTGCGCGGAGGGCGGCTGGAGTACGGCGGCGAGCGGGGTGTGCCGGTCGGACGGCGGCAGCACGAGGTCGCCGCTGGTGACAGCTATGGCGGTCGGCACGTCGTGGTCCCCCGTTCACAGCGAGTTGCTCCTGCCTCAGCACTGTAGCCAGGGGACACGCCGGAAGAGCCACAACTGACCAAGATTCATTGGATCTTGGCGCACGGGCAACCGGTCCCGGAAGACGGAGAAACGGTGGAGAAGATGCCGCCGCCCGGACAGATCCCTTGACATTGCAATTGGTCTGGACCAGCTTGGTGGCATTCGGCGGTGGCCACCGTTCCCGTATCTCAGCCCCCACCCCCCACACCTGGAGGCCGTACGTGAAATCCAGACGATCCACCCGCGCCTGGCTGGGTACCGCCGTGGCCGCGCTCGCGGCAGCGGCCCTCTCCTTCGCCGGGACGACGGCCCAGGCCGCCGACCACACAGCCAGCACAGCCACCACGGCCAGCACGGCTTCGAGAGTCGCCACGGCAGCCCCGCCCGCCCACGCGGTCACCGGCTACTGGCAGAACTTCAACAACGGCGCCGCAGTCCAGAAGCTCAGCGACGTACCGGCGGACTACGACATCATCGCGGTCGCCTTCGCCGACACCGGAAGCTCACCGGGCGCCGTCACCTTCAACCTGGACTCCGCCGGGCTCGGCGGCTACACCCCCGACCAGTTCAAGGCCGACATCAAGGCCAAGCAGGCGGCGGGCAAGTCCGTCGTCATCTCGATCGGCGGCCAGAACGGCACCGTCTCGGTCAGCGACTCGGCATCGGCCGACAACTTCGCCAACTCCGTCTACGCGCTGATGCAGGAGTACGGCTTCAACGGCGTCGACATCGACCTGGAGAACGGCCTGAACTCCACCTATATGTCGCAGGCCCTCAAGTCGCTCGCCTCGAAGGCCGGTTCGGGTCTGGTCGTGACCATGGCCCCGCAGACCATCGACATGCAGTCGACGTCGAACGAGTACTTCAAGACGGCGCTCGCCATCAAAGACATCCTGACCGTCGTCAATATGCAGTACTACAACAGCGGTTCCATGCTCGGCTGCGACGGCAAGGTCTACTCGCAGGGCTCGGTGGACTTCCTCACCGCGCTCGCCTGCATCCAGCTGGAGGGCGGCCTCGACCCCTCGCAGGTCGGCCTCGGCGTCCCCGCGTCGTCGAGTGCGGCAGGCAGCGGCTATGTCGCACCGAGCGTCGTCAACAACGCGCTCGACTGCCTCACCAAGGGCAGCAACTGCGGCTCGTTCAAGCCCTCGAAGACCTATCCCGGCCTGCGCGGCGCGATGACCTGGTCCACCAACTGGGACGCCACGGCCGGCAACGCCTGGTCCGGCGCGGTCGGACCGCACGTCCACAGCCTGTAGCAACGGCTGCACCCAGCACGGCAGCGCCGCCGCTCCCCCGGCGGCGCTGCCGCCGTGCGTGGTCCCGTCGCGGAGGGACTGCACGCGGCCGGGGCGGCACGCGGCCGGGCGGCTACCGCGGGCGCCCGCCGAGGTAGTACCCGAGCACCGGAGCCAGCTCCGCGAACCACTGCTGGAGCTTGGCGCTGTTGCGGGCCTCCACCGCGCACTCGTAGAACATGCCGTCGCCGAGCACCACCGCCACCATGAGGGTGGTGCCCCCGTAGGACCCCTTGTACGGCACCGACCGGATATGGCTCCAGCCGAAGTCGGCCGTCCGGCCGTTCCGTTCGAAGGAGACCCCTTCACTGTCGACCACTACCGCGTTGTGCCGGTCCGTCGCCAGGAAGTCGGGTCCGCCCGCGAAGGAAGCGGGGCCGTAGGGCTGCTGCTGCGCCGGGGGCGGCGCCGGAGCGTACAAGTGCGGGGGCGGCGGCCCGAAAGCCTGCTGGGGCTGGGGCGGAGGCTGGTGGGACGGAGGCTGGTGGGGCGGAGGCGGGTACGGTCCCGGCGACGCGCCGCCCTGCTGCCCGGTCCATGCCATGTGCGGGGCCTCCTGCTCCTCGGTTCACCGCCCAGTATGACCGGACCGGGACGCACGACGGCGCCCGCCGGTCTCCCGGCGGGCGCCGTCGTACTCTCCTCCGGTCGCTACGGCTTGGGCAGGGCGCAGCCCGAGCGGCTCAGGTCGATCTTGTTGCCGGTGCCGACGCACGGCACGATCCCGTACGTCTCCTCGGCGTAGTTGATGCCCTGGTGGATGGTGACGTTGCCGTTCTCGTCCACCTCGCACGGGTTGTTCTCCGTGCAGCGCTCGCCGTCCTCATTGCCCGTGTTGTTGACGGCGACGACCTTGCCGGTCGCGGTGTCGACCACCGGCGATCCCGAGGTGCCCCCGATGGTGTCGCAGGCCGAGGTGTAGCGGAGCGAGTCCTTCCAGGTCCAGTCGCCCTCCTTGAGGCGGTAGACGAAACCGTCCACGTTGCAGCTGTAGATCTTCTTCCAGTACCCGGAGACCACGCTGATCGCCGTGCCCTGCGTGGGATGGGCGGCGTTGAGCTCCAGCGCCGAGATGCCGTACTTGCTCTGGATCTGTGCGTACGTGGAAGTGAGTTGGTACAGCGAGATGTCCGTGTCGGTCATCGTCGCGTACGCCACCTTGCTCGCCTTGAGCGTGGCGACCGAACTGCCGGCCGCGTTGAGCAGCGAGAAGGTACGGCTGGACGGCTGGTCGGTGATGACCTGGCCGGCGGCCGGGAAGCCGGTTTCCAGGCAGTGGCCGTTGGAGAGCACCAGCGCGGGATCGTCCGGCTGGGAGTCCGGCACGCGGACGACGGAGCCCGAGCAGTTGCTCAGCGCCACCGTTCCCGCGAAGTCGGCCGCTTTGACCGTGGGACGGCTGGTGGCCGCCACCGCGGGTGTCGCTGCCGCGCCCATGAGGAAAAGAGCGAGCAGAGCGCCGACGAGAGGCTTCTTCATGTGGGGGGTCCCCTCTGTGACCGAAGTTCTTCCGGTTTGACATGCGCATTCTTAACGCAAGAGGGGGTCACGGGGAAGGGCACCCCTCCCGGGGGTACCGGGGGCCACCGCCGTCACACCTGGCCCCTGAGCCCCTCCAGTGAACCTGCACACCGACTGCGCAGGCCGGTCACGGTGTCCCGAGAACAGGCACAACCCGCAGAATTGACGTTGGTCATTAATGCAGGAGTGTCCACTTTGGCGAAATTCACAGTGCGCCGGGTAATGCGAACCTTTGGATCCCGTGAAGGGGCTGTCCCGGCTTCGTGAACAGACCTGCACTCCCTCGCAATTCTGTGACCACACAGCCCCTGACCGGGGATGCTCCGAGTGGATGTGCGAGGCGTCATCGTGCTTTGATCCTCCGCACTGCGGGAGTTGCACCACTGGTTCCCGCAATGTCGAATTACCCCTGAGAAAGGCCGCTCACATCATGAACTCCGTCCCCCAGGTTCAGACCCTTGAGATCTCCGACGCCGACCTCGACAACGTCTCCGGCGGTCTCGTCGGTGGCCTCGTCAGCAACGTGACCGGCACGGCCGACTCCATCGCCCCGGTCTCGGGCCTCGTCGGCGGCGTCGCCGGCACGGTCGCGGGCCTGACCGGTGTCAACACCGGCGCTGTCACCGGCACGGTCACCGGCCTCATCGCCGGCGCCTGAGCCACAGCTCCACACGGGCCCCGGAACCTCCCCCCGGTTCCGGGGCCCGACGGCGCTCCAGGCCGTGTGCGCGAAGTCGCGCCTGTCGGCCCGCCGGCTCCGCAACGTAAGGGAAGAACGTCGTGCAGTTCCGCCAACAGGCCCTGTCCAAGCTGCAGTCGCCCGAGGAACTCGACCTTCCCGTGCGTCTCGCCAGACCGCAGGGGCTGCTCGCCCTGGTGGTCACGGTCGTGGTGATGGCAGCCGCCTCCGTGTGGGCGGTGACCGGTTCGGTGTCGTCGACACTGCGCGCACCCGGCATCCTGACGCACGCGCAGGGCAGTTACGTCCTCCAGAGCCCCGTCACCGGTCAGGTCACGGGCGTGCTCGCCAGGGAAGGGCAGCGCCTGCCCGCCGGCGCACCGGTCCTCAAGGTCCGTACAGCACAAGGCGACCGGCTCGTCCGCGCCATCGACGCGGGCCGCGTCACCACGCTCTCGGCCGGGATCGGCACGGTCGTCACCACCGGCGCGGATGTCGCCACCGTGGAGAAGACCCGCAGCGCCGGGGACCCCCTGCTCGCCATGGTCTACGTCCCGGCGGACAGCGCGGGGACCGTACCGGTCGGCGCGGACGTCGATCTCACCGTCCAGTCGGCGCCGTCCCAGCAGTACGGGATGCTGCGCGGGCGCGTACAGGCGGTCGGGCACGGCGCGCAGACCCAGCAGCAGATAGCCGGTTTCCTCGGCGACAAACAGCTGGCCGGGGAGTTCGCGAAGGGCGGCCCGACGGTCGCGGTCCTCGTGAAGCTCGTCAAGTCCTCCGCCACGAAGTCGGGTTACGCGTGGTCGTCCGCGGGCGGACCGCCGTACGCGCTCGACTCCATGACCCCGGCCTCCGGCGCCGTGCACCTGGCCGGGCAGCACCCGATCGATTGGCTGCTTCCGTGAGCCCCTCCCCCGCCACCCAGCAGCAACTGCCGCCGGCCGGCCACGGCCGCCGCAAGGCACGCCCCGCGCCCGCGCCGCGCCGCCGCCACCGGACCGTACGCACACCCACCGTCCTCCAGATGGAGGCCGTCGAGTGCGGTGCCGCGTCCCTGGCCATGATCCTCGCCCACCACGGCCGCCACGTCCCCCTCGAAGAGCTCCGCATCGCCTGCGGCGTCTCGCGCGACGGCTCGCGGGCCAGCAGCCTCCTGAAGGCGGCGCGCAGTTACGGCCTGACCGCCAGGGGCATGCAGATGGAGCCGGCCGCCCTCGCCGAGGTCAAGGCGCCCGCGATCCTCTTCTGGGAGTTCAACCACTACGTCGTCTACGACGGCATGGGCCGGCGCTTCGGCCGGCGCGGCATGCACATCAACGACCCGGACAAGGGCCGCAGGTTCGTGCCCGCCGAGGACTTCGACACCAGTTTCACCGGCGTCGTCCTCGTCCTCGAACCGGGCGAGGGCTTCCGCGAGGGCGGCCGCAGGCCGGGTGTCCTGAGGGCGCTGCCCGCGCGGCTGCGCGGCACCACGGGCACCATGCTCGCCGCGCTCCTCGCCAGCCTGCTCCTGGTCGCGACCGGCGCGGCGCTGCCCGCGCTCAGCCGTACGTACATCGACATGTTCCTGCTCGGCCATCAGACGTCGCTCCTCGGTGCGCTGTTCGCGTCGATGGCCACGATGGTGGCGCTCACCGCCGTCCTCACCTGGCTCCAGCAGGCGAACCTGCTGCACGGGCGCATCATCGCGTCGACGCTCAGCAGCGCACGCTTCCTGGGTCATCTGCTGCGGCTTCCCGTGACGTTCTTCGCGCAGCGCAGCCCGGCCGACCTGGTGCAGCGTCTCCAGTCGAACGACGCGGTCGCCGAGACCCTCGCGCGCGATCTGACCGCCGCCGGGGTCGACGGTGTGGTGGTGCTGCTGTACGCGGCGCTGCTGTGGACGTACGACCCTCAGCTGACGCTCGTCGGCGTGGGCATCGCGCTCGGGAACGTCGTCGCGATGCGGATCGTGATCCGGCTGCGCGCCACGCGGACGCAGAAGCTGCGCGCGGACACGGCGCGGCTCACCAACACCTCGTACACGGGCCTTCAGCTGATCGAGACGATGAAGGCGACGGGCGGCGAGAACGGCTACTTCCGGCGCTGGGCCGGGCAGCACGCCACCACCCTCGAGGAGCAGCAGCGCCTCGGGGTGCCGAGCGCGTGGCTGGGCATCGTGGCGCCGACCCTGGCCACGCTGAACAGCGCGCTGATCCTGTGGATCGGCGGTCTGCGCGCGGTCGAGGGGCATCTGTCGGTGGGGCTCCTGGTGGCGTTCCAGGCGCTCGTGGTCCGCTTCACCGCGCCGGTCACCCGCCTCAACGGCGTCGCGGGCCGCATCCAGGACTTCGCCGCCGACGTGACACGGCTGAAGGACGTCGAGAGCTTCCCCGTCGACTCCCTGTACGCCCGCTCCGAAACGGCCCCGAGCACGCGGCGCCTGAAGGGGCACGTCACGCTCGATGACATCACGTTCGGCTACAGCCCGCTCGACAAGCCGCTTCTGACGGGCTTCTCGCTGACGGTCGGGCCGGGGCAGCAGGTCGCCCTCGTGGGCGGCTCGGGCAGCGGCAAGTCGACGGTGTCGCGGCTGATCTCCGGTCTGTACAGCCCGTGGGAGGGCACGATCCGGATCGACGGGCAGCGTCTTGAGGACATCCCGCGGGGCGCGCTGACGGCGTCCGTGTCGTTCGTCGACCAGGACGTGTTCCTCTTCGAGGGCACGGTCCGTGACAACGTCGCCCTGTGGGATCCGTCGATCCCGGACGAGGCGGTCGTCGACGCGCTCAAGGACGCGGCGCTGTACGACGTCGTGGCGCGCAGGCCCGGCTCCATCCAGGGCCGTGTCGAGCAGGACGGACGGAACTTCTCCGGCGGGCAGCGCCAGCGGCTCGAAATCGCGCGGGCCCTGGTCCGGCGGCCGAGCGTCCTCGTGCTCGACGAGGTGACCAGCGCCCTGGACGCCGAGACCGAGCAGCTCATCATCGACAATCTGCGGCGCCGCGGCTGTGCCTGCGTGGTGATCGCGCACCGCCTCAGCACGGTCCGCGACAGCGACGAGATCGTGGTCCTCGACCACGGCCAGATCGTGGAGCGCGGCCGCCACGAGGAGCTGGTCGCCGCCGGGGGGCCGTACGCCGAACTGGTCAGGGAGCACTGACGTGACGTACCCGCACCAGGAGCACACCGCGGGCGACCAGGTGACCGCCGCGTTCGGCGCGCTGGGCGTGCCGGTGGACTGCACCGGCGTGCGCAGCCTGCCGCTGGAGGGGCCGCAGGTCCTGTGGCTCGTCGTCGGGGGCGCGCTCGACCTGTTCGCGGTGGACACCGTCGCGCAGGGGCACTGGCACTTCCTGGGCCGGCTCGAAGCGGGGACGCTGCTGCTCGGTCCGGTCGAGGGCCCGCAGCACACACTGGTGGGGCGGCCGTTGCAGGGCTGCGAGCTGCGCCGAATCGCGCTGCGGGAACTGCAGGTCCCCGACCACGGTGACGGCTCCTGGGCGTACGACCAGCAGTACCTCAGCCAGTACGACACCCAGGACTCGGCCCTGAGCCTCCTGGAGCACGCCTTCGCGCTGGGCGTCGGCCGCAGTCAGCGGGTGCTGTTCGAGGCTCCGCTCGACGGCAGGACCGCAGGCGACGACTCGGTGGGCGACGACGACATCCTGTGGCTGCCGGTCATGCCGGGCAGCGTGCAGTACGGGGCGTCGTACAGCGCGGACGCGGCGGGCGACCTGCTGGTCGACGGGTCGATGTGGCAGCGCATGGTCAACCAGCAGTTCCGGCTGCTCTCGGCACTCGACCGGTGGATCGAGCGTCTGGAGAGCGCGCACGAGACCCGTACGGCGGCCGGTATCAAGGCGGGCGAGACCGTACGCGAGAACGCGGACCGGACGCTCCTGGCGTCCATCGGCAGCCAGGGCAGGGGGAGTTCACGGCGTACGTCCGCCGGTTACGGTGACGACGCGACGTACGCCGCGTGCAAGCTGGTCGCCGACGCGGCCGGGATCACGCTCACCGAGCTCGCCCGGATCGGCGCCGTGAGCGACCGGATCGACCCGGTCGAGCAGATCGCGGTCGCCTCGCGGATCCGCAGCCGGGCCGTCCGCCTCGACGGCCGCTGGTGGCGCGAGAACACCGGCCCCCTGGTGGGACACCGGGCCGCGTCGGGCGCCCCGGTCGCGCTGCTGTGGCGGCGCGGCGGTTACGAGGCCGTGCATCCCTCCAGCGGACGGCCCACCCGTGTCGACGAGGACAACGCGGAGGAGTTCGAGCCGCGGGCCGTGATGCTGTACCGGCCGCTGCCCGACCGGCCGCTCAGCCCGCTGCGGCTGCTGCGGTTCAGTGCGCGCGGCACCCGCGCCGACCTGCGGAACCTGATCGGAGCGGGCCTGGTGACGGTCGCGATCGGCGCCCTGGTGCCGGTCGCGACCGGGCGGGTACTCGGCGAGTACGTGCCGAACGCCGAGTCGGACCTGATCGTCCAGGTGTCCGTCGCGGTGATGGTGACGAGCATCGTGTCGGCGGCGTTCATGCTGCTGCAGAACCTGACGGTCCTGCGGATGGAGGGCCGGATCGAGGGCGCGCTGCAACCGGCCGTGTGGGACCGGCTGCTGCGGCTGCCGACGCGCTTCTTCGCCTCGCGCTCCACGGGCGAGCTGGCCAGTGCGGCGATGGGCATCAGCTCGATCCGCCGGCTCCTGTCGGGTGTGGGCCCTGTGGTGGTGCAGTCGGGCACGGTCGGCGTACTGAACCTCGTCCTGCTGCTCTGCTACAGCGTGCCCCTGGCCCTGGCCGCCCTCGGCATGCTGGCGGTGATCGCGGCCGTCTTCCTCGCTCTCGGCCTGTGGGAACTGCGCTGGCAGCGGCGGCTCGTGGTGCTCGGCAACAAACTCAACAACCAGGCGTTCCAGACGCTGCGCGGGCTGCCGAAGCTGCGCGTCGCGGGTGCGGAGAGCTTCGCGTATGCCGCGTGGGCAGGGGAGTTCGCGCGCAGCCGGGAGCTCCAGCGGCGCGCGGGACGCGTCAAGAACCTCACCACGGTCCTCAACTCCGTCTATCTGCCGCTGTGCTCCCTGGTGATGTTCATGCTGCTCGCGGGCCCCGCGCGGGGCAGCATGTCGGCGGGCGACTTCCTCACGTTCAGCACCGCGGTGACGATGCTGCTCACCGCGGTCACGCAGCTCACCGGCGCGGCCCTCTCGGCGGCGGCGGTCCTTCCGATGTTCGAGCAGATCAAGCCGGTGCTCGACGAGGCGCCCGAGGTACGCGCCGCCAGCACCCAGCCCGGCGCCCTGACGGGCGAGATCGAGGCGCGCGGGGTGTCCTTCCGGTACACCGACGACGGCCCGCTGGTCCTGGACGACGTGTCGCTGGCCGTCCGGCCGGGCGAGTTCGTGGCGGTGGTCGGCCCGAGCGGCTGCGGCAAGTCGACGCTCCTGCGCCTCCTCATCGGCTTCGACCGGCCGGTCACGGGCGGTGTGCTGTACGACGGCCAGGACCTCACGGCGCTCGACCAGGCGGCGGTGCGCCGGCAGTGCGGGGTCGTGCTGCAGAACGCGCAGCCCCTGACCGGTTCGATACTGGACTGCATCTGCGGTGCGGAGGTGTTCACGCAGGAGGAGGCGTGGGAGGCGGCGGCGATGGCGGGTCTGGCCGACGACATCAAGCAGATGCCGATGGGGCTGCACACGATGATCGCCGGCGGCGGCGCGATCTCGGGCGGACAGCGCCAGCGCCTCATGATCGCGCAGGCGCTGATCCGGCGCCCCCGCATCCTGTTCTTCGACGAGGCCACGAGCGCGCTCGACAACGAGACCCAGCGCACCGTCATCGACAGCACCCGCGCACTGAACGCGACCCGGATCGTCATCGCGCACCGCCTGTCGACGGTCATGGACGCGGACCGGGTCGTGGTCATGGCGGACGGCCGGATAGTCCAGCAGGGCCCACCGGCCCAACTCCTGGCGGACACGGACGGCCGCCTGCACGAACTGGTGCGGCGCCAGATGGCATAGGGCGGGCCGGGCTGCCGGGATCAGGCCCGGGGTGTCACCCGGTGTGCACCTCGGCCGACGGCCAGCCACCGCCGTCGGCGAACTCACGGCCCCAGTAGTACGGGTTGACCTCGGCGAGGGTGCGCGCCTGCCAGCCGCCCGGGGCGCCGGGAGCGGGGACCGCGACCTCGACACCGGGCCCCCAGAGGGCGAGCCGCTCCTGGCAGATCCCGCACGGCGCCAGGATGACGAGCCGGCCGGCGATCCGGTTGACGCACACCGACGCCGTGACCTTCCGGTCCAGGGTGTACGCCTGGCAGTACGCCCCGACCTCATGGCAGAGCGTCACACCCGCGTTGAGGTTGTCGAAGCAGACGCTGGTGAGGATCCGGCCGTCGTCGAGGTAGACGGCGGCCGCTCCGGCGTCCTCGCGCCCGGGCCAGCGGCGGTCCATCTGCGCGATCGCGGCGTCCACCAGGGCCTGGTCGAGTTTCATCGTGGCATCCTGTCAGGCCGGCGCGGCGAGCCGGAAGCGGTTTTCCGGCTCGCCGCGCCGGCGGACCAACAGCCGCTGGAGAACGGGGCCTTGAAGCGTCAGCCGACTAGATCACCAGGCTGAGCACCGCGGCGACCACGAAGCCCGCCACCGACAGGACCGATTCCAGTACCGTCCAGGACTTCAGCGTGTCGCGTTCCGAGATGCCGAAGTACTTGGCGACCATCCAGAAGCCGCCGTCGTTGACGTGCGAGGCGAAGATCGAGCCGGCCGAGATGGCCATGATGATCAGGGCGAGGTGCGGCTGCGAGAGGTGCTGGCCGTCGACCAGGGGCAGGACGATGCCCGCCGTGGTCACGATCGCCACCGTCGCGCTGCCCTGGGCCACTCGCAGCACCAGCGAGATCAGGTACGCCAGCACGATGACGGGCAGACCCACGTCGTTGAAGGTCTTGGACAGTGCGCCCGCGATGCCGCTGCCGCTGAGGACCGCGCCGAAGATGCCGCCGGCGCCGACCACCAGCAGGATGTTGCCGACCGGCTTGAGCGAGGCGGTCGAGACCGCCTCCAGGGACTTGCGCGTCCAGCCGCGGCGGATGCCCAGCAGGTAGTACGAGAGGAACAGCGCGATCGTCAGGGCGACGAAGGGGTGGCCGAAGAACTCCAGGACCGAGCGGAGCGTCGAGGGGTCCAGGGCGATCGAGGAGAACGTCGCCAGCAGGATCAGGATCAGCGGGGTCCCGATGATCGCGAGGACCGTGCCCAGCGGGACCGGCTTCTCCTGCGGCTCGACGCCCAGGGCCTGCTGCTCGGCGACGACCGCCGCCTTGGCCTCCTCGGCGGCCTCGACCATGTCCTGCGGGACGGGGACGAAGAGGCGCTTGCCGATCCACGCCGCGTACACCCAGGCGGCCAGCACGGCGGGGATACCGCAGGCGGCGCCGATCAGGATGACCCAGCCGAGCGAGACGTGGAAGAGCGCGGCGGCAGCGACCGGGCCGGGGTGCGGCGGCAGGAACGCGTGGGTCATCGACAGCCCCGCGAGCAGCGGCATCGCGTACAGGACGACGGACTTGCCGGACCGCTTGGCGGCCGCGTAGACGATCGGCGCGAGGACGAAGATGCCGACGTCGAAGAAGATCGGGATGCCGAAGATGAGGCCGGTGAGACCCATCGCGAGCGGGGCGCGCTTCTCACCGAAGAGCTTCAGCAGCCGGGCGCTCAGTACTTCCGCGCCGCCCGAGACCTCAAGGATCGAGCCGAGCATCGTACCGAGGCCGATGATGATCGCGATGTGCCCGAGGATGCCGCCCATGCCCGACTCGATCATCGAGACCGACGACGACTTCTGGACGGTGCCGAAGAGTTCGGTGACGGAGAGTCCGGCACCGAGGCCGACGGCTATGGAGACACCGAGCAGCGCGACGAACGGCTGCAGCCTGACCTTGATGATCAGGAAGAGGAGCAGTGCTATGCCCAGGACGGCGACGGTCAGCAGACCGGTGGTGCCGCCGACGACGGCGAGCAGTCCGCCGGTGTGGGGTGGTGGCGCTGCGGGGGTGTCAGCGGCGAAGTACATGGGGGAACTCCGTTGTTTCCTCGGGGACTTCAGGGCAGAGGGACGTCAATTCACAGGGGTGCGGCGGAGCAGGGTGGAGCGCGGCACGGCGCCCCGGAGGGGGGAAGGGGCGCCGTGCCGGGTTTGTGGGTACGGCGGTGTCAGCCGAGTACGGCGAGCGCGTCGATCTCGATGAGCAGGCCGGGCGGCAGGCCGACGTAGACGGTCGTACGGGCCGAGGCGGGCTGGGTCAGCCCCTGCTCCTCGAAGTACGCGTTGTAGATCTCGTTCAGCTCGGCGAAGTGCGCGACGTCCGTGAGGTAGACGCGCATCATCATCACGTCGTCCCAGGTCGCGCCGCCCTCCTCCAGGATCGCCTTGACGTTGGCGAAGGTCTGGAGGGTCTGCTCGCGCAGGGTCGGGCCCGCCGGGGTGGGCGCCTGGCCCTCGACGGCCGGCAGGAAGCCGACCTGTCCTGCGACCTGGAGGATGTTGCCCTTGCGGACGCCGTGCGAGAACTTCGCGGGCGGCGTGGTGTGGGTGGCGGGGGTGAGTGCGGTCTTCTCGGTCATGCCTTTGCTTCCTTCGGGGGGTGCTGCGGGGGGACGGTCTTCGGGTGCGGTGCGGTGCCCGCGTACTCGCCGCTGATGGCGTCGGCCGTGCGGCGCACCAGCGGGAGCAGGGTGAGGAGTTCCTCTGCGGTCACGACCACATTGGGCGCCGACATCGACATGGCGGCGACAACCCGGCCGTCCACGCCCCGGATGGGGGCTCCGACGCAGTTGATGGACTCCTCGTGGCCACCGAGGTCGGTGGCCCAGCCCTGTTCGCGCACCGTGGCCAGTTCCTTGAGGAAGGCGCCGGCGTTCGGTGTCGAACGGGCCGTGTAGGTGGGGTAGTCGAGCCGTTCGGCGACGCTGCGCCGCTCCGGCTCGGGGAGGTCGGCGAGCAGCAGCTTGGCGACGGCCGCCACGGTGATCGCCACGGGCCTGCCGATCCGCGAGTACATCCGGACCGGGTAGCGGCTCTCGACCTTGTCGATGTAGAGGACCTCGTTCTCCTCGTACACCGCGAGGTGCACGGTGTGCCCGCACTCCTCGTTGAGCCTGGCCAGATGGGGGTGGGCGATCTCCCGTACGTCGAGGTTCTCGACGGCTTCCTGGGCGAGCGCGAAGAGGCGGGTGCCCAGGCGGTAGCGCTGGTCCTGCTGGCGGTAGACGAGTCCGTGCTCGTGGAGGGTACGCAGCAGCCGCAGCGCGGTCGACTTATGGACGCCGAGGCTCTCCGAGACCTGGCCGAGGTCGGCGGGTCCCCGGGCGAGCAGCGGCAGGATGGAGAGCGCCCGGTCGACGGTCTGGCTCATGGCGTACGTACCTCCTCTTCGGCTCCGGTCACGTCGGACACGGTCTCGGTCCAGCCGGGGCCGATCCGAAGTGTGCCCCAGGCGGTGTCGTCGAGAGCCGTGAGGCGGTCGGCCAGTTCACGGGACGGCGGGTCGGCCAGGTCGCCGTGGACGGTGAGGGCGGCGGCGGCCATCAGGTGGCCGTGCCGGACCCGGTCCCGGACCGGGAGGCCGCGGAGGGTGCCGGAGAGGAACCCGGCGGCGAAGGCGTCGCCCGCGCCCACGGGGGCCACGACGTCGACGCGCAGCGCGGGGACGGTGGTGACGGTGTCCCCCTGCGGACCCCCGGCGAAGACCGTGGCCCCCGCGGCGCCCCGCTTCACGACCAGCACCGCGGGCTCCGGCAGCGCGGCCCGGACCGCGGCCGCGCCCCGTACGTCCCAGGCGGCCTCCGCCTCGTCCTCGCCGACGAACACCACGTCCGCCCCGCGCGCCAGTTCCAGCAGCACCCGGGGACCGGTCCCGGCCGCGTCGCGCCAGAGCCCCGGCCGGAAGTTCACGTCGAAGGAGACCAGCGGGCGGCCCGGCGCGGGCGCGGTCAGGCCGCGCATCAGGGCCAGGCAGCCGGGCGAGAGCGCGGCCGTGATCCCGGAGAGGTGGAGCACCTGCCCGGACCACAGCTCGGCGCGGGCCGGCACACCGGGCGCCATCGCGCTGGCGGCGGACCCGGCCCGGTAGTAGACGACCTCGTGGTGGTCGGCGTCACGGTCGTCGGCGGTACGGAAGTAAACACCGGTGGGCCGGTCCGGGTCGCGCTGGACGGCCGAGGTGTCGACCCCGTACGCACCGACGGTCTCGGTCAGGTGGTCGCCGAAGCCGTCGGCGCCGACCCGGCTGATCCACCGCGTGGAGTGCCCGGCGGCGGCCAGCGCGCACGCCACGTTGGACTCGGCGCCGCCGATGCCCCGGTCGAAGGAGGGGACGTCGGCGAGTCGGCCGGGCCGGGAGGGCAGGAAGGTGACCATGGACTCGCCGAGACAGACGACGTCCACTGGGGGCACTGGGGTGTGCTGGGCGGTCACGATCGCTCTCGCTCCTCGGTGGTGGGTGGCCGGGGGCTCCGTTGACCCGGCGATGGCTCGGATGTTAGACAGCGGTGAGCGATATGCGCAATGAGCGTTGCACATGATGCAACGCACACTCTCTGGGAGGTTCCATGGCGGGCGCGGCAGGTACGGCGGGCAGGGCGAGCGCGGCGGACGCACGCGAGACCATCGGCGCGGAAGTGGTCGACCACCGCTTCAAGGGGCTGCCGCCCGGCGCCGACGGGATGACGGTCGCAGCCCTGGCAGCCGAGCGCCGCAACCTCTTCACCGGCGGCTTCACCACCCCCGTGCTCGCGCTCTCGGCCGAGTCGGTCGAGCACAACCTCGCCCTCATGGAGACGTACTCCACACGGCACGGCCTCGCCTTCGCCCCGCACGGCAAGACGTCGATGGCCCCGCAGCTCTTCGACCGGCAGGCCGAGCACGGCGCGTGGGGCATCACCCTCGCCGTCCCGCACCAGGTACGGGTCGCCCGCGCCTTCGGGGTGTCGCGGATCTTCGTGGCCAACGAGATCGTGGACGCCCCCGCGCTGCGGTGGATCGCCGCCGAACTGGCCGCCGACCCCTCCTTCCGCTTCGTCTGCTACGTCGACTCCGTACGCGGTGTCGAGCTGATGGACGAGGCGCTGCGCGGCTCCGTCCGCCCGCTCGACGTGGTCGTGGAGCTGGGCGCCGGCGACGGCGCCAGGACCGGCGTACGGACCCCGGCCGAGTGCGCGGCCGTCGCCGACGCGGTGGCCGCGACGGACACACTGCGCCTGGTGGGCGTCGCCGGATACGAGGGCGAGGTGCCCGAGGCCGACAGTGAGCGAGTGCACGCCTGGCTGCGCGAACTGGTGGCGCTGGCCGCCGGCTTCGACCGGGCGGGCCGCTTCGCGGGCCTGGACGAGATCGTGCTGAGCGCGGGCGGCAGCGCCTGGTTCGACGCGGTGGCCGACGTCTTCGCCGAGGTCCCCGCGCTCTCCGCCCCCGTACTGAAGCTGCTGCGCTCCGGCGCCTACGTCTCGCACGACGACGGCCACTACAAGCATCTGACGCCCTTCAACCGGGTGCCGTCCGAGGGCGCGCTCCAGCCGGCCTTCCGGCTCTGGGCGCAGGTCGTCTCGCGGCCCACCGGTGAGCAGGCGTTCGTCAACGCGGGCAAGCGGGACGCGGCGTACGACCTCGACCTGCCGCAGGCACAGGCCGTCCGCGACGCGCGCACCGGCGAGGTACGCCCCGCCACCGGCATCACCCTCACCGGCCTCTCCGACCAGCACGGCTGGCTGCGCACCACTGATGAGGCGCGGCTGGAGGTCGGCGACTGGGTGGGGCTCGGGCTCTCGCACCCCTGCACCTCCTTCGACAAGTGGCAGCTGATCCCGCTCGTCGCGGCGGACGGCACGGTCACGGACTACATCCGTACGTATTTCTGAGCGGACCGCAGGGGGATCAGGCAGCACAGGGCAAGGGAGCAAGAGTCATGGATCTCGTCATCCGCGACGTCCGGGTCGTGGACGGAACCGGCGGCGCCTCGTACCGCGCCGACGTAGCCGTCGACGGCGGCCGCATCACATCCATCGTCCGCGAGGGATCCGGCCAACGGCCCAGCGCGCCAAGGGTGGTCGAGGCGCACGGGCTCGCCCTGTCGCCCGGCTTCATCGACATGCACGCCCACTCCGACCTGGCGCTGCTGCGCGACCCCGGCCACGAGGCGAAGGCCGCGCAGGGCGTGACGCTGGAAGTGCTCGGCCAGGACGGCCTGTCGTACGCGCCGGTCGACGACCGCACCCGCGCCGAGGTCCGCCGGGCCATCACCGGGTGGAACGGCGACGGTTCGGACATCGACTTCGACTGGCACACCGTCGGCGGCTATCTGGACCGGCTCGACCGGGGCATCGCGGTGAACGCGGCGTATCTGATCCCGCAGGGCACCCTGCGGATGTACGCGATGGGCTGGGACGACCGGCCCGCCACCCCGGCCGAGACCGAGCGGATGAAGCAGCTGGTGGCCGAGGGCATGGCGCAGGGCGCCGTCGGCATGTCGTCGGGGCTCACCTACACGCCGGGCATGTACGCGGACGACGCCGAACTCACCGAGCTGTGCCGGGTGGTGGCCTCCTACGGCGGCTACTACTGCCCGCACCACCGCAGTTACGGCGCCGGCGCGCTCCAGGCGTACCAGGAGATGGTCGGCCTCACCCGGGCCGCGGGCTGCGCGCTCCACCTCGCCCACGCCACCATGAACTTCGGCGTGAACAAGGGGAAGGCGCCCGAGTTGCTCGCCCTGCTCGACGAGGCGCTGGACGGCGGCGCGGACATCTCCCTCGACACCTACCCGTACACCCCGGGCTGCACGACGCTCGTCGCCATGCTCCCCAGCTGGGCGAGCGAGGGCGGTCCCGACGCGATCATGGGGCGGCTCAGGGACGAGGAGACGGCCCGGAAGATCCGCCAGGTCATGGAGGTCGAGGGCGCCGACGGCTGCCACGGGGTGCCCATCGAGTGGGACGCCATCGAGATCTCCGGGGTGTCCGACCCCGCGCTGAGCGCCTATGTCGGCCGGTCCGTCGCGGCCAGTGCGCGCGAGCGCGGCGAGGAGCCGTGGGTGACGGCCCGGCGGCTGCTGATCGAGGACCGGCTCGGTTCGACGATCCTGCAGCACGTCGGCCACGAGGAGAACGTCCGGCTGATCATGCGCCACCGGGTGCACACCGGCGGCAGCGACGGGATCCTCCAGGGCGACAAGCCGCACCCGCGCGCGTACGGCACCTTCCCGCAGTACCTGGGCCGGTACGTGCGGGAGCTGGGCGTGCTCTCCCTGGAGGAGTGCGTGGCGCACCTCACCTCCCGCCCGGCGGCCCGGCTGCGGCTGCCCGACCGCGGCCTGGTCCGCGAGGGCTACCGCGCCGACCTGGTGCTCTTCGACCCGGAGACGGTCGCGGCGGGCTCCACGTTCGAGGTCCCGCGCGCCCTGCCGACCGGTATCCCGCATGTCCTGATCGACGGCCGGTTCGTGATCGAGGACGGCCGGCGCACGGATGTGCTCGCGGGGCGCTCGGTCCGCCGTACACCCGGCCGGGCCTGAGAAGCCATCACCGCCCGCGCCTCGGAGGCCACCACCACCCGGGCCCGAGGGGCCCCACCGGACAAGCGGCCCGCCCTGCCTCCCCCCGGCAGGGCGGGCCGCTTCCGTCCGCCGGTCCCCCCTGTGGGGGAAAACACCAGGCCGTCGCCGTTATGTCACCGTAAGGTTGCGGACATGCAGGTGATCCAGTCAACGAAGCTCGCCAACGTCTGTTACGAGATCCGGGGTCCGGTGCTCGACGAGGCAATGCGGCTGGAGGCAGCAGGTCACCGCATCCTCAAACTCAACACCGGCAACCCGGCCGCCTTCGGTTTCGAGTGCCCGCCGGAAATCCTGGAGGACATGCTCCGCAACCTCGGCGACGCGCACGGCTACGGCGACGCCAAGGGGCTGCTGTCCGCCCGCCGCGCGGTGATGCAGCACTACCAGACCAAGGGCATCGAGCTGGGCGTCGAGGACATCTACCTCGGCAACGGCGTCTCCGAGCTGATCCAGATGTCGATGCAGGCGCTGCTCGACGACGGCGACGAGGTGCTCGTACCCGCCCCGGACTATCCGCTGTGGACCGCGTCGGTCTCGCTGGCGGGCGGCACGGCCGTGCACTACCGCTGCGACGAGCAGGCGGACTGGATGCCGGACCTCGCCGACATCGAGCGGAAGGTCACCGACCGCACCAAGGCGATCGTGATCATCAACCCGAACAACCCGACGGGCGCGGTGTACGACGACGAGCTGCTGCGCGGCATAGCGGACATCGCCCGCCGCCACTCCCTGACCATCTGCTCGGACGAGATCTACGACCGGATCCTCTACGACGGCGCCACACACACCCCGACGGCGGCCATCGCCCCCGATGTGATGGTCCTGACCTTCAACGGCCTCTCCAAGAACTACCGGGTGGCCGGGTTCCGCTCCGGCTGGATGGCGGTGTGCGGGCCGAAGGCGCACGCCTCCTCGTACATCGAGGGCCTGACGATCCTGGCGAACATGCGACTCTGCGCCAACATGCCGTCGCAGCACGCGGTGGCCACGGCGCTCGGCGGCCGGCAGTCGATCGAGGACCTGGTGCTGCCGGGCGGGCGCATCCTGGAGCAGCGCGACACGGCGTACGAGCTGCTGACGCAGATCCCCGGGGTGACCTGCGTCAAGCCCAAGGGGGCGCTGTACCTCTTCCCGCGCCTGGACCCGAAGGTCTACAAGGTGAAGGACGACCGTCAGATGGTCCTCGACCTGCTGCGCGCCGAGAAGATCATGGTGGTGCACGGCACGGGGTTCAACTGGCCGGAGCCGGACCACTTCCGCATCGTGACGCTGCCCACGGCCAAGGAGCTGGAGGACGCGGTGACGCGGATCGGGACCTTCCTGGACGGCTACTCCCAGCGGTAGCCGGCGCCCTTCGGAAGGCGGACCGAGGCCGGTTCCGTGTCGGACCGAGGCCGGATCGGCAGGGGTTCGGGTGAGTTCACGCCATGAGCACGTCGCGACCCGGCTCAACTTTAGACAGAATCTAATGTAGGACGCTAGGATGGAGCTCTGCCCGCGAGGAGGAGGCCATCCCATGTACGAACCGATCCGCACCAAGTCGGTCCACACGGTGGCCGAGGAGTCCGCAGCCACCGGCTACCCCCGCCGCAGCCGCGACGAGGAACTGGACATCCAGCTCGCGGGCCATCTGGCCGCGCTCCTCGCGGTGACGGACGAGCTGGGCCTGGCGGCCGAAGGCGACCGCATCGCGGAGCAGGTGGCCAGGTTGCGCGGCGCCCCGCCCACCCGGCACGCGGGCCTCAGCAACGCCTCCCCCGCCGACCTGCACGCTCGGGCCCACCACCTCGCGGGCCGCGCCCTTCTGGTGGCGGCCTCCCGCGCGGACACCGCGGTGGCGATCCTCTCGGCGGAGCGGATGGACGCCCACCTGGCAGCACGGCACCTCGCCGGCGCCCACTGACCGGCCCCGGTTCGCGGGCCGCGGAGGCGCGCGGACCGGGCGCCATCAACCCACCCCGCATCAACCCACCCCGCGCACCCCGCTCCCGGCGCGCAGCCAAAATGGCCCGGCCCCCGAAGCCAGATCTGGCTTCGGGGGCCGGGCCGTACGCGGCAGGCCTGGGATGACCCCACAGGTCAGGGCGGATGTCGGGTGGACCCGCCGCGCGGCTTGAGCCGGGCTCCGGACGGAGCCCGCCGGGATCAGCCCAGGCGCTTCACCAGCGACCGGTACTCGTCCCACAGTTCCTTCGGCGCGTGGTCGCCGAACGTGTTGAGGTGCTCGGGGATCAGCGCCGCCTCCTCACGCCAGACGTCCTTGTCCACCGTGAGCAGGAAGTCCATGTCGGCTTCCGAGAGGTCCAGGCCCTCGGTGTCGAGCGCGCCCTTGGCCGGCAGGACGCCGATGGGGGTCTCGACGCCCTCGCCCTTGCCCTCCAGGCGCTCGACGATCCACTTCAGGACCCGGCTGTTCTCGCCGAATCCGGGCCAGACGAACTTGCCCGCTTCGTTCTTGCGGAACCAGTTGACGTAGTAGATCTTCGGGAGCTTCGCCTGGTCCTTGTCAGCACCGACCTTGACCCAGTGACCCATGTAGTCGCCCATGTTGTAGCCGCAGAACGGCAGCATGGCGAACGGGTCGCGGCGCAGCTCGCCGACCTTGCCCTCGGCTGCGGCCGTCTTCTCGGACGCGACGTTCGCACCGAGGAAGACGCCGTGGTTCCAGTCGAAGGACTCGGTGACCAGCGGAACCGCCGACGCGCGGCGGCCACCGAAGAGGATCGCCGAGATCGGCACGCCCTTCGGGTCCTCCCACTCGGGCGCGATGATCGGGCACTGCCCGGCCGGGGTGGTGAAGCGGGCGTTGGGGTGGGCGGCGGGGGTGCCGGACTCGGGCGTCCAGTCGTTGCCCTTCCAGTCCGTGAGGTGCGCGGGCGTGTCCTCGGTCATGCCCTCCCACCAGACGTCGCCGTCGTCGGTCAGCGCGACGTTGGTGAAGACGGAGTTGCCCCACAGCGTCTTCATGGCGTTGGCGTTGGTCCGCTCACCCGTGCCGGGCGCGACTCCGAAGAAACCGGCCTCCGGGTTGATCGCGTACAGCTGGCCGTCCTCGCCGAAGCGCATCCAGGCGATGTCGTCGCCGATGGTCTCCACGGTCCAGCCGGAGATCGTCGGCTCCAGCATGGCCAGGTTCGTCTTGCCGCAGGCCGAAGGGAACGCAGCGGCAACGTACTTCGACTCACCGCGCGGCGGAGTCAGCTTCAGTACGAGCATGTGCTCGGCCAGCCAGCCCTCGTCCCGCGCCATCACGGACGCGATGCGCAGCGCGTAGCACTTCTTGCCGAGCAGGGCGTTGCCGCCGTACCCGGAGCCGTACGACCAGATCTCCCGGTCCTCGGGGAAGTGCGAGATGTACTTGGTGGAGTTGCACGGCCACGGGACGTCGGCCTCGCCCTCGGCGAGCGGGGCGCCCAGGGTGTGGACGGCCTTCACGAAGAAGCCGTCGGAGCCGAGCTCGTCCAGGACTTCCTGGCCCATGCGCGTCATCGTGCGCATCGAGACGGCGACGTACGCGGAGTCGGTGATCTCCACACCGATCGCGGAGAGCGGCGAGCCGACCGGGCCCATGCAGAACGGCACGACGTACATCGTGCGGCCGCGCATCGAGCCGCGGAACACACCGCCCTGGCCGCCGGAGCCGGAGAAGATCTCACGCATCTCCGCGGGAGCCTTCCAGCGGTTCGTCGGGCCGGCGTCCTCCTCCTTGGCGGAGCAGATGAACGTACGGTCCTCGACGCGCGCGACGTCCGACGGGTCGGATGCGGCGTAGTAGGAGTTCGGGCGCTTGATCGGGTCGAGTTTCTTGAACGTCCCCTTGGCCACGAGTTCGCCGGCCAGGCGCTCGTACTCGGCTTCGGATCCGTCACACCAGACCACACTGTCCGGTTGCGTCAGCTCGGCGATCTCGTTCACCCACGAGATCAGTTCCTGGTGCTGGGTCGGAAGGACAGAGGGAGCCGCGATGTCGCGCGCCACGATTGCTCCAATGCACGTATTTGATGGGCTGAGGGTTGTTTGCCCCTTGGGGGCTACGGCCCGGATGCTTCGTAGCCGCTCATCCGGTGCCGCTCGCACTCATCTGATGATCCGCGCATTCCGCCCATCTGTCCAGGGGGTCTCTCACGTGAGCGTCGCCACTCTCTCCACCGCGCTCGCCGCTCCTGCCGTCCCCTCGCCACCCCCGCCACCCTCGCCATCACGAGCCCGGCCCACCGCGCGCCCGGGAACCTACGGGTACGTAGGTAGCATCGACACATGACTCCCGCCGCCCCAGAAGCGACCGCACCCCCGGAGAACATCCAGCCGGTGAAACCGCTGCTGCGCGGCTGGCTGCATGCCGGGATGTTCCCTGCGGTGATCGTCGCGGGGCTCGTGCTCGTGGCCCTCGCCGACTCCACCCGCGCCCGCGTCGCCTGCGCGATCTACATCCTCACCGCCTGCATGCTCTTCGGGGTGAGCGCGGTCTACCACCGCGGCACCTGGGGCCGCACCGGCGAGGCCGTCCTGCGCAGGCTCGACCACGCGAACATCTTCCTGATCATCGCGGGCACCTACACACCGCTGACGCTGCTCCTGCTGCCCGGGTCGACGGCGACGCCGCTGCTCTGGGCGGTCTGGGGCGCGGCGCTCGCCGGAATAGCCTTCCGGGTCTTCTGGGTCGGCGCCCCGCGCTGGCTGTACACGCCCTGCTACATCGCGATGGGCTGGGCCGCGGTCTTCTTCCTGCCCGACTTCATGCGGGCGGGCGGGGTGGCCGTCCTCGTCTGCGTCATCGTCGGCGGGCTGCTCTACAGCGCGGGCGGCGTGATCTACGCACTCAAGCGCCCGGACCCGTCACCGCGCTGGTTCGGTTTCCACGAGGTGTTCCACTCGCTGACGCTGGCCGCGTTCATCACGCAGTACGTGGCGATCTCACTGGTCGCCTACTGACGGCCCGCACCGCACACACCAGTGGCCGGGACCTGCCCCCTTCGCTCCGAAGGGGACGGGTCCCGGCCACAGTTGTCGTTACGCGTCCCGCCGCACCCCGCCCAACTGCCCGGCCAGCACAGCCGGATCGGGCGTCGGCGCGCTGCAGGTGAAGTTCCGGCAGACGTACGCGGCGGCGCGCCCGTCGATCAGCGGCCGGTCCACGAGGAGCGGGAACTCGTCGCTGCCGCTCTCCCCCGCGGCGACCACCGCGCCCGGGGCGGTGGACAGCAGGGCGGTGCGGTGCAGGGCCGACGTACCGGCGTCACCGGCGGGTCCCACGACCGCCACCTCGCGCGGCCCGTCGAGGGCGGCTTCGGCCACCGCCAGCCCCCAGCCGATGAAGCGCGGCGCCCGCGGACCAAGCGCCTTCACCACACCGAGCGCCCGTTCGGCGGCGGTGCGATGGGCCTCGGAGCCGGTGTGCGCGGCGTACGAGAGCAGCGCTCCGGCGGCGGCGGTCCAGCCCGAAGGGGTCGCGCTGTCCGTCGGGTCCTGGGGGCGGCGGATCAGCGGCTCGGCGTCGTGCGCGGTGTCGTAGAGCGTGCCGTCCGGACCGGTGAACTGGTCGAGTACGAGATCGAGCAGGAACCCCGCGAACTCCAGCCAGACGCCTTCCCCGGTGACCCCGGCGAGCGCGAGGAACCCCTCGGCGACATCGGCGTAGTCCTCCAGGACACCGGAGTTGGCGCCGGCGCGGCCGTCCCTGGACGTACGGGTGAGCCGGGCGCCGTCGTCCATGTGCAGCCGCACCAGCAGGTCGGCTGCCTCGGTGGCGCGCTCGACCAGGTCGGGGCGGTCGAAGTAGGCACCGGTCTCGGCGAGGGCCGCGACGGCCAGGCCGTTCCACGCCGCGACGACCTTGTCGTCCCGGCCCGGCCGGGGGCGCAGTCTCCGCGCGGCCAGCAGCCGCTCGCGCAGCTCGGCGGGAACGTCGTCGCCCGGCAGCTGGAGGACGGAAGCGCCCTCCTCGAACGTGCCCTCCTCGGTGACCCCGTACAGCCGCGCGGCCCGCTCACCGTCCTGCTCGCCCAGCGCCTCACGCAGCTGGGCCGGGGTCCAGACGTAGTAGGCACCCTCGACGTGCCGGCCGTCCGCGTCCGCGCTGTCGGCGTCCAGCGCGGAGGCGAACCCACCCTCGGGGGTGCGCAGTTCGGTGGCGATGAAGTCCGCGGTCTCCAGGGCCACCCGGCGCGCCAGATCCGATCCGGTGGCCCGCCAGAGGTGCGCGTACACCCGGCACAGCAGGGCGTTGTCATAGAGCATCTTCTCGAAGTGGGGCACTCTCCACTCCCGGTCCACGGAGTACCGCGCGAACCCGCCGCCCAGCTGGTCGTACATCCCGCCGCGTGCCATCGCCCCGCAGGTGTCGGCGGCCATCTGGAGCGCGCCGTCCGAGCCGGTACGGGCGTGATGGCGCAGCAGGAACTCGACGGCCATGGACGGCGGGAACTTGGGCGCCCCGCCGAACCCGGCGTTCTTGGCGTCGTATTCGCGGGTCAGCGCGAGCAGCGCCCGCGCGAGGTCGTCCGCACCGGGCGGACCTGCCGCTGCGTGGGTGAGGGAGCGGCCGGCCAGATCCTCCACCACCTTGGCGGCGACCTCGTCCACCTCGCCGCGCCGGTCGGTCCAGGCACCTGTGACGCCTTCGAGCACCTGCCGGAAGGAGGGCATACCGTGCCGGGGCTCGGGCGGGAAGTACGTACCGAAGTAGAAGGGCTTGGCCTCGGCGTCGAGGAACACGGTCATCGGCCAGCCGCCCTGTCCGGTGGCGGCCTGGACGGCCTCCATATAGACGGCGTCGATGTCCGGGCGCTCCTCCCGGTCGACCTTGACCGGGACGAAGTGCTCGTTGAGGTACGCGGCGGTCCCGTCGTCCTCGAAGGACTCGTGCGCCATGACGTGGCACCAGTGGCATGCGGCATAGCCGACGCTGAGCAGCACCGGAACGTTCCGCCTTCTGGCTTCCTCGAACGCCTCGGGCGACCAGGGCCACCAGTCGACGGGGTTGTCGGCGTGCTGCAACAGGTACGGGGACATGGCATCGGCCAGGCGGTTCACCATGCGGGCAGTATCGCAGCACCGCCGGTGGGAACCCCGAAACCGGAACGGACCGGCGGAGTCGGTTCCAACCGGTCGGTCCGCGCGGTCCCACCACCCGCGCCGGGACTGCGGAGTCGAGCGTGACAGCAAGCCTTGCCGCCCCCTTCTTGTGCAAGTGACAATAACTGAAGTAC
Organism: Streptomyces sp. NBC_00466; assembly: GCF_041433995.1. NCBI lineage: Bacteria > Bacillati > Actinomycetota > Actinomycetes > Kitasatosporales > Streptomycetaceae > Streptomyces > Streptomyces sp. NBC_00466. The sequence goes on from NZ_CP107896.1 coordinate 2,082,108, forward strand.
CTTGCAGCGCATGCAAGATGATGTGTGGTCACCAACTCCTGTACTGCTGACGGTCGATCTCGTGATCCTGACGCTGCGGGAGGGCCACCTGCACGCACTCCTGGTGGAGCGGGGCGAAGACCCCTTCCGAGGTATGCCCGCCTTGCCCGGAGGATTCCTGAACCACGATGGCGAGGAGATTCTGGATGCCGCCCACCGCGAACTGAGCGAGGAAACGGCCCTGGCATCCAGCTGGGTACACCTTGAACAGCTGGCCGTGTACGGAGACTCAGGCCGCGACCCCCGGGGCCGAGTCGTCTCCGTGGCACACCTGGCGATCGCACCGGGGCTGCCCGACCCGGTCGCGGGAACGGATGCCACTGATGCCGCGTGGGTTCCCGCGGAAGCCGTGCTGTCCGGCGAGATGGAACTCGCCTTCGACCACCGTCGAATCGCAACGGACGGGATCGAACACGCGCGTACCAAGCTTGAGTTCTCGTCGCTGGCCACGGCGTTCTGCGGGGAGGAATTCACCATCGCGGAGCTGCAACAAGTATACGAGGCCGTCTGGGGCACCGAACTCGACACTCGCAATTTCTACCGGAAGGTCCAAGCCGCGAAGGGATTCATCGTCCCCGTCGGCACGGACCGCAGGAGCACGGGCGGACGGCCAGCTCGGCTGTACCGGGCCGGTCCGAAAACCGTGCTGTTCCCACCGCTGATCCGACCCGCGCCGTCCGCTACGGAAGAGAACACGAAAGGGGAAGAGGAATAGATGTCGAAAGGCCCGGTGGTGATTCTCACCGCCCTCAATCTCGAGTACCAGGCCGTGCGCGAGAAGCTGGCGAGTCCGCAGGTGCACCGCCATGAGCGAGGTACACGGTTCGAAGTGGGAACCGTGCAGGGTACGTCGTGCCGCGTCGCACTCGGTCTGACAAGCAAGGGGAACCATGCCGCCGCAGTAATCGCCGAACGCGCGATTCAGGAGTTCTCGCCGGTGGCCGTGCTGTTCGTCGGGGTCGCCGGCGCCTTATGGGACGCCACCAGGCTGGGTGACGTGGTCATGGCGTCACACGTGTACGCCTACCACGGTGGGACCAGCGAGGACGACGGGCTCAAAGCCCGCCCACGGGTGTGGGAAGCACCGCACGGCATCAGCCAGCTCGCCTCGCACGTGGCCCGCTTGAACGACTGGGCGGATTCCGCGTCCGGTCACGAGGACGCGCCACAGGTGCGCTTCGGGGCGATCGCCGCCGGCGAGGTCGTCCAGAACTCAAGGATCTCGGCCGAGGCGAAGTGGATCCGGCACCACTACAACGACGCACTCGCCATCGAGATGGAGGCGGCCGGTGTGGCACAGGCCGGCCATCTCAACGGGGCGCCGGTGGCCATCATCCGGGGAATCAGCGACCGGGCTGACGGCACGAAGAACAGCACGGACGACCGCAGCTGGCAGCCGCAGGCCGCAGCGAACGCGGCGGCGTTCGCCATCCGGCTGGCGGTGGAACTGGCGAGGGAACAGGAGGAGACCGCCGTGCCCGGAGACGACAGGGTCCCTTCGGCCGGCCGGCTCGGCCGACACGTCAGCAACACCGCCCACAACAGCACCGTCGGCATCATGGCCGGCTCGGTCTCGGGCAGCAGCGTTCACATGAACACGGCTCCGCAGGAGTCCGGCCCGGTGAACCTGATCGCGGAACTCAATGGTTTCGGTGAAAATTTGAGGCGACACCACGCTGAAGGCGCCCTCGACGAGGACACGTACCGGGAGGCCCTGGCCGACCTGGACTCAGCTCTCCGGTCGGCCGGGAGAAACACCCCTGATTCGTCGAAGCAGGCGGCCATGACGCTCAGGAGACTGCGCGGCCTGGTCGCGGAGTGCCCTGCGCTGATGGCCGAGCTGGCCCCCTTAATTGCCGCAGCCGGTGACCGGGCATGAGCGACAGCAACGGTGCCGCGTACAGCTCGGCCGCGTACGACTCCACCATCGGGATCCAGGCCGAGACCGTACACAACTCCAACGTCTACGTCGTCCACCCGGGTGCTTCGCCGCAGGAGAAGTACCGGGTGGGCGTGCGGCTCCTGGAGGACGGAATTCCCAGCCGCGCCCGCGAAATGATCACTGATGCGATCGGTCACGGCTACGACAGCGCGGAGGTTCGTTTCCACTGGGTGCTCGCCATGCTCAGCGCACGCACTTACCACGATCTCAGCGCCGAAGAGGTCCAGCGGCTGCACTACGCCTCCGGGATCGTACGGACCTACGCCGAGAACGAGTGGAAGGAAGCCCTGCGCGTCACTTTCGACCTGCTGGCAGCGCTCGGCACCGCCAGCGGAGAGACCGGACCTGTACTGAAGCAGCTGCAGGACCTGCCGTCCCGCCAGCACAATGCGATCCTTCGCCACCTCGACCTCATGCTCACCGGAGGACTGAAGGACGACCTGTGGGCGGAGACCGTCGAACGGGCCTGGGCGGAGCGCTTCGACAACGACCGGGCCCAACGGGTCTGGGCCTACTTCGAGCCCGCCCCCATCGGGGCGCGGGCCGCACTGCCCCGCCCGAGCACTGCTGCCGCTGCCACTGCCCAGGCCGCCCTCCCGGTTCGGGTGGTGCTGTTCGTGGTCAGCAGTGTGGTCCTCGGGGTCCTGGCATGGATCGCGAATCCAACCCAGGCGATCGTCGAGTCGCTGATGGCACTCGGCGCGGGTCGCATCGCGGCCCGATGCGGCCTCCGGTGGTGGGGCCGGGAATCCCGGCAAGACCTCACGGTCGGGGCCGGCGTCCCACAGCCGCACAGTCCCGCGCCTGCCGAGGACGGGTTCACCAAACGCGTCCACAGGAACTTCGATCACTACTTCAGCGTCCGCACACCCTACGGGTTCACCCCGGACGCCTGGCTCGCACACACCACTGAGGTCCGCAGCGACCTCGCCGCCGAGATCGCGGACCTCTACCGGGAGAGTCGGATCAGTGTGGATCGGGTCACCTGGCTGATCCGCTACCTCGCCGAGGAGGCCCGGAACCGCCACAACAACGGCACCCTGTTCGATCAGCACCGCCAGGGCCGGACACCGGCACGGACGAAGGCCATGACTGTGGTAGCCCTCGCCGTTCTCGTCGCCGCGGCTCTGTCAGGATTCGGCACGGCGGTCTCGGGCGCCGCCCAACCGCGGCCGCTGTGGGCGATCCTGGCCTTGCTCGGTGCGGCCTGGTCCGGGCACGCAGCCGCTCACCTGTGGCTGGAGGTCCGGCGTGAAAGACACCGAGTGGCCCGGGATGCTCGGGAGTACCAGGAAGAGCTGGCCGCACGACAGAACGCTCACCAGCGCTGGAAGGCGCTCCTGGACGCGACCCGCCCCAGCGAGCTGGAAATGGAGACCTGGCTCACCTGCGACAAGACTTCGTTCGTCGATGAGGCGCTGCGGCACCACCGGCTCACCTGGCGGGATCTGATCACGCACACCATCCTGATAGCCCCGGCGCCCTCCTATAGGCGAGGCCGGGTCCGGGGCGGGCCATGGCGGTACTCGCACTACGTCATCCGCCTGTTCCTGTTCACCCGGGACGGCATCCGCGAGATCAGCTCCGAGCTCAAGTTCTCCGACGCAACGCGCGAGAACGAACAGCGGAGCAACTACCGGTTCGACGCATTGTCCTCGGTGCAAGTGACGGAGAACGTCGATGTCGGCTATGACCTGGAGCTCGTCCTCACCAACGGACCAGCCCGGAAGATCCGTGTCAAGGACGCCGATGCCCATCAACTGGCTTCGGACGAGAGCGCTCAGGAGATTTCCGAGATCAGTCTCAGCGCGGCCGGCTTCACCCATACCTTCCGCCTCCTGGAGGGGATCGCGGCAGACGGGAAGAGCTGGATCGAACGGCACAACCCCGACAACCTGACGCCCTTCCAGATCGCCGACTGATCCTGAAATCGAGCATAGGAATGGCTGTGACCGCCATGGACGATGTCACCGAGAGCAAAGTCCTGCTGGCCGAGTACGACCGCCTCAAGGAGGAGCAGAAGACCCGCATAGGGTTCCGCGACAACCTGCTCTACTTCACGCTCGCCGCAGTCACCGCGGTCGTGGCGCTCGCCGTCCAGAGCGGAAAGTCCCGACTGTTGCTCTCCGCCCCCGCGATCTGCCTGATCCTGGGCTGGACCTACCTGGTCAATGACGAGAAGATCTCGGCGATCGGCTGCTATGTCCGCGACCAACTAGGGCCGCGTCTTGGGGAACTCGTCTCCGCCCACGGCACGGTGTTCAGCTGGGAGTCCTACCACCGCAACGTTGCGGGCCGCACCCTGCGCAAGCGGCTTCAGACTGCGGTGGACCTGTTCACGTACCTGATCCTGCCCATGGTCTGCACGACCGCGTTCTGGTGCTCCCCCACCGTTCAGCCCCTGCTCGTGCTCACTTCACTTGTACAGACGCTCGCCCTGGCCGTGCTGGGCTGGCAGTTTCTGCGCCGTGCGGAGTGGTAGCGCTTGCCCTGCCGCTAGGCGTCATCCCCCCTGATCGCCAGATCGAGGGGCGGCGCTCTCGTTGGCCGGAAAGTCGATGTACACATTGGAAAGGTCGCCCCCGCTCGTCGAGTGGCACGGTCCCATCACCCTGCGAGTGGGAGTCGGACGACGGCAGTACCGGGGCGACATGCTTGACTCCGAGCGCTCTCCCTGCTCCTGCGTAACGACCGCAGGATGGCGGCTCGTATGGAGACATCCCGGCAGGCTGGGGTCCCCGTCCTCGTGTCTGTGCTGACCATCGTTGAAGCTGTGCAGGGGAAGACCGATCTGGCGCGTTTGAAGTGGGTGCTCTCCCGGCTACGGGTAGAACCGGTCAGCCAGGAGCACTCCTTGACCGCAGTGGCGCTGTCTCAGGACGCGGGCGGGCTGCACGGGCACAAGTACGCGATCGACGCCCTCGTCGCTGCGCTCGCGCTCCGCGCCCGAGCAGGTCGCGGAAGTCCGGGCCGGCCGGTGTTCCTAGTGCCATGGTCATGCCGGCGGTTCGGTGTCTCCTGTCTCGATGTATTCGAAGACGGATCCGTCGGGATGGCAGGCGATGAGGCGATCGCCGTTGGGAGCCGGCGAGAGGCCGTCAATGATGTGACCGCCGACGCGTTCGAGGGCGGTGAGCACGGGAGCGAGTCGCCGGATCAGGAGGGTCGCCACTCTGTCCTGACATGCCGTGGAGTTGCCGCTGAGCAGGAGGAACGGTCCGACCCGGGCCAGCTGCACGTCACGGAACGCGAAGCGGTCGACCGCCTTTACCTGCGCCAGCTCCTGGTACAGGGGGATCGCGGCTTCGAGATCTTCCACGTAGACGCGGGCAACGACTGCGGCGATGTCGGGCATGCCCAGCACAACATCAAGGCTCCGGCGTCCATGCCGTCTGCGGGCCGGTGATGCGGCCCGAAGCCTTGCATGTCCGTCGATCCAAGCACGCCGGCCTGGTCAAGGACCGGGGCGCGGGTAGCGGTGAGGCCGGGCAGGTGGTGTCCTGCCCGGCCTCACTGTGTGCCTCGGGGCCGGGCAGGACACCACCTGCCCGGCCCCGAGCTGCGGAGCGGCTGTCCCCAGGGCTCAGACGGGTGTCCGGGCGCCGGCCGTTCCCGTGGTCAGCGGGCGGTGCGTTGGCGTCGGGAACGCGCCAGCCTCGGCAGGACGGCGAGCAGCAGCAGGCTGTAGTACTGCAGGACGGGTACGGCGAGCGCGATGGCGAAGGCGAGGACCAGGGCGAGGACGTTGAGCCAGCTCTCGGTGTGCAAGTCCTGGGTCCTCCGGCGGGCCTCCGGGCCGTCTTCCTCGAAAAGTGCCGGGGTGGCCTTCAGGATCCTCAGCATGGCGGACCGGCAGACCATGCCGGCCAGGAGGGTCGAGTAGTAGAACGCCGCCACGAACCGGTCGCGGCCGAAGGTGCCGAGCATCTCCGTCGGCAGAGGAAGGACGACGACGGAGAGCAGCCATCCCATGTTCCATACCGTCAGGGAGCGGGTGAACTCCTTGACCGACGAGAAGGTCCGGTGGTGCTCCCGCCAGATGTTCGCGATGACCGCGAAGCTGAGCAGGAAGCTCCAGATCTGGTTGAGGTGACCGGTGATCACCTCCCTGGCGCCCTCGTGGGCGGAGGCGGCTTCCGGGACGAGGTCCACCAGCGGCAGGATCAGCAGGGTGATGGAGATCGCGGTCACCGCGTCGGTGAAGAGCACCACGCGCTCCCCCGAGACACCCCCCTCGAACTTTTCCGCCGCGGGAACCGACGGCTCCGCCTGGCCGGACCCTCCCGTCCCGGTTTCGCCGATGACACCACTGGCGCCCATACGTTCGCACCTCTCTCTTGCCGCCCCGGCGCGCCTGCCGCCGCTGCCGGGCTCTGCTGGTCGTGGGCGTTCCCGTGCACTCTCCACACCCAAGCCGTTGACCAGCATTGATGGATGAGTCTGGACCAAGTCCTAGACTAGTGGCTTGCGTTCGGGCCACCACCGCTGGACGGCCTCGACGGTTGTCGACGGGCTCACGTTGAAACAGAGCTTCGCACCGGGTGCCAGTTCGTGAGTGATGCCGACCAGGACCTCGAAGAGCGGGGTCAGCGCCGGGTCCAGCCGTATGCCTGCGCCGATCACCACGAGGTCGTAGTCCTTCCCGGGCAGCGCGGCGCGGTAGACCGCTTCGGCGGTGCGGCCGTAGTCGAGCAGGCAGGCGTCGACGGTGAAACCGAGTTCCTTGAGCCGGGCCCGCTCGGCGGCCACGCCGGCCCGGACCACTTCTGCGTCGATCTCGGGGAACGCCGCCCGCGACGAGGGCGCGTCATCCACCAGCGCGGGATCAAGTCCGACAATGAGCATGGACGGGGACATGCCGCGATACCTCCTGTGCCTTGCCTTACGTTTCCGGACTGAGGGTAGGCACCGGGGCAGCCACCAGGCCATCCCACACTTCTGGGGTACCGTTCGGCCGGTGAGTCCCCCGGTGGCCCGGCGCGAGGCCGTGCACGACATCGAGGCGATCTGCCGTCTCGACCTCGGCTCCCGGGAGCTGCGACGCCGGATCGCCGAGCGGCTGACGCGGCTCGTCCCGGCCGACTCCTACTGTTTCGGCACGATTGACCCCACCACGTTGCTGATCACCGACGATGTGAGTGCCGGGCTCACGCCGGCCGCGGCCGCAGCAGCCGCGCACAACGAGTACCTCGTGGACGACGTACTGAAGTTCGCAGCGCTCGCCCGCTCCGAGGTGTCCGCGGGCACGCTCGGTGCGGCCACCGGCGGTGACCCGGAGTCCAGCCACCGGTACCGGGCCGTGCTCCCCATGATCGACGCGCGGCACGAGCTGCGGGCGACCTTCGTGGTGGACCGGCGGTGCTGGGGCGCCATCGCCCTGTTCCGCGGCGGCGGGGGGCCAGATTTCACCCCGGCCGACGTCGACGTCCTGCGCCGGCTGTCCGCCCCGGTGGCCGCGGCCCTGCGCCGGGCCGTCCACCGGGCACCCACCGACGCCGCTCCCGGCCCGGCCGAGGCGGGTGTGCTGCTGCTCGATCAGGACTTGCGGCTGCTCTCGGAGAATCCGGCCGCGAAATTCTGGCGGGACGAACTGGCCTGGTCCGGGGCGGAACTGCCCATCGCGGTACTGGAAGTCGCCGCGCGGGGGCGAGGCGCGGTGCTGCCGGCCCACGGGCGGATACGTGGCCGGTCGGGCCGGTGGCTCTCGGTCCACGCCTCGCCGCTGAGCGGTGGCCCGTACCCGGCGCCCCTCGCCGTGACCATGCACCCGGCACCGGCCGCCGAAGTGGCCGAGGTGCTGCTCCTCGCGTACGGGCTCACGCCGCGCGAGCGGGACGTCCTGGAGAGGGTCGTCGCCGGTCTGCCCTCACGCACCATCGCCATGGAACTGCATATCACCGCAGCCACCGTGCAGGACCACCTGAAGAGCGTCTTCGCGAAGACCGGTGTCCGCAGCCGCCGCGAACTCGTAGCGACCATGCTGGGCCTGTGAGCCCGACGACGTCCGGACGGCGGTTGGTGAGCGGAACGTCCTGCAGACGGACGTCGAAGTCCGTATCGGCGTTCCAGTCCGGGCCTGCGGCGGCGTCCAGGGCATTGGCCAGGATCCGGGCCGGCCGGTTGTGCCGCTTGGAGGCGCTCGGACTCGTCGCCCGGCTCGGAGACCACCGACCGGATCGTGAAGGTGGACCAGTACGCCAAGGCCGGCATCCCCTTCTACTGGCGTATCGAACAGGCCGCCACCGGTGTTCCGATCGTCTACACCTATGTTCTCGACCCCGCCACCAAGGTCTACCGGGACGGCGAGATGTTCACCGGCGTGATCAAGGCTGCCGCGCCCTTCTCCGTCACCGTGGACCTGGGAAGCATCTGACAGCGCCGGAGAATCACCCAGGCGAAACGATCACCGGCCGGCGCGACTGCTGCCACCGGGGCCGGTGGGGCAGAACCGTCCCGGTCGTTTCGCACGTCCTCGACTTCACCGGATCATCAATGCCCCTATTCTCAACGGCGTTGCACGGATGACCAGTCGGGACGACTTCGGGGAGCCATACCAGCATGAGCGGTACGAACGGGGACGGGCGCAGCGAGCAGGAAGGCGATGTCGACGGGGGTCTCAAGCCGCTCACCGCCTTCGACCCGGCGCGCGTCGGGCCGTACCTGCTGCTCGGGCGGCTCGGAGCCGGCGGCATGGGGCGGGTGTTCCTCGCGCGGTCGGACAGCGGGCGCACCGTCGCCGTGAAGGTGGTGCACGAGGAGCATGTGTCCGACGAGCGGTTCAAGGAGCGGTTCCGGCGGGAGATCGAGGCGGCCGGGCGGGTCGCCGAGCGGTACACCGCGCCGGTGCTCGAAGCCGGGCCCGACGAGGAGCCTCCGTGGGTGGCGACCGGGTACGTGCCCGGACTCTCGCTGGAGCAAGTCGTACGGCGGCACGGCCCGTTGCCCACCGCGTCGTTGCACACCCTCGTCGACAGGCTGCTGCGCGCCCTGAAGGACATCCATGACGCGGGGATCGTGCACCGCGACCTGAAGCCCTCGAACGTCATGGTGACCGTGGCCGGGGCCAAGGTCATCGACTTCGGGATCGCGCGGGCCGTCGAGACCTCCGTCGAGTCGCTGCTGACCAGTACGGGGATGATTGTCGGCTCGCCCGGCTTCATGGCGCCGGAGCAGTTGCGCGGGCAGGGCGCCAAGCCCAAGAGCGATGTGTTCACCCTCGGGTGCGTGCTCACGTACGCGGCGACGGGGCGGCTGCCCTTCGGCCACGGGGCCAGCAACCAGCACGCCGTCATGTACCAGATCGTGCAGGAGGAGCCGGATCTGGACGCGGTCGAGGACCCCGCTCTCCGGCTGCTCATCGCACGGTGTCTGACCAAGGACGTCGAACAACGTCCGGGCGTGGACGAGTTGTTGGACGATCCCGCGCGGGTCGGGCCGGTGGCCGCCGGGCGGGCATGGCTGCCCGCCGACGTCCTCACGGACATCGCGCAGCAGACCGCCCAGCTGCTCGACGCCGAGGTGCAGCCGCTCCGGGAGGAGCCCGCGGACCGGGCGACCGTCGGCCTGCGCCCATCCGCCGAGCCGGACGTGGCCGTCCCGGCGGGCAGCGGCCGCCCCGAGACGAAGGAGGGGCGTGACCGGCGTCCCCGTCGGCGCCGGACGGTCATCGCGCTGCCCGTTGTCGTCGTTCTCGCCGCCGGGGGAGGCACGATGGCCGTGCTCCAGCCCTGGAGTCACGACATGAACCAGGCGAGCGCCAAGCCGCCGGGCAGCAGCGCGAGCCCTGCTCCTGGCGGGAGCAACTCACCGAGCGGTAGGGCCAGTTCACCTTCCAAGGCGAACAAGGGCAAGGACGGCAAGGACGGCGGGGACGACAAGGGCAAGCCCAAGCAGAAGGCGGACGGCGGGAGCTCGGACGCGCCCGGCGGGAGTGCGACCGCCTCCGGCCACTCGTCGTCCGGCTCCTCCGGTTCCTCGGGCTCCAAGGCAGGCGGCACCTCCGCTTCCAGCGGCTCGTCCTCGGGTTCCGGGGGCACGGGCGGGGGCGGTTCGTCCTCCTCCGGCGGTTCTTCCGGCGGCTCGTCCAACGGCTCCGCGCCACCCGCCATGAAGAGCTACAAGGTGGAGTACACCAACTCCTGCGTCGGCGCGTGCACCATGCCGCTCAAGGTGAGCTGGTCAGCGCTGCCCCGGGCGACCCGCTACGACATCCGCTACACCAACAAGGGCAGCCAGTACACGAAGAAGAACGTCAACACCGTCTACTCCACGGGCGGCACCAGCTACACGATCCAGAGCCCGTACTCCGGCGACGCGATCTGCGTAGCGGTGCGCGCGGCCAACAAGAACGGGGCGTCCGCCTGGGCGCAGACCTGGTGCGGGACCGTTCCCTACTGAGCACGTGGCGGCGGCCAGGTGCCGCGGGGTAGCGCCCGAGCACGTCAACGACAGCGTTCAGGTCAGCCGCCCACGAGCGCCTCATGGGCCACCGCCTGCAGCACCAGGACCGAGAGGTCGTCCTCGATCGGCCCCGTCCCGAATTCGTGCGCCGCCCGCCGTACGTGCTCCGCGAGTGCCTTCGCGCCCAGCCCCATGCCCTGACGGAGTACGTCGGTCAGACCGTCGTCGTCGTCCAACAGGACGTTCCCCCTGCGGCGTTCGGTGACACCATCGGTGACGCACAGCAGGGTCTCGCCGGGCGCGAGGTCAAAGGTGGATGCACGGAATTCGGCGCCCTCGTCGATACCGAGCAGCATCTGGGGCTCGGATGCCGGTTCCACCCTGCCGTCGGTGAACAGGTGCAGCGGCAGGGGGTGGCCGGCGCTTGCGACCGTGCAGCGGACTCCGGCTGCGGGCGGGCCGACGACCAGCTCTCCGTACAGCAGGCTCAGGAAGCGCGACGCGGCCTGCTCGCCTCCGAGCGCCGAAGCCTCGGCGCGGTCTTCCGCCATGGCGAGGTTCAGCCGGCCGAGCACCGACGGGACTCCATGGCCCTCGCGCGCCAGCAGACGTACCAGGTGCCTGGCCAGGCCGGTCACGGACATGGCCTCCGGGTCCTTTCCCTGTACGTCCCCGAGCAGGAAGCACCAGCGGCCCTCCCCCATCGGGAAGACGTCGTAGAAGTCGCCGCCGACGGTCTGCCCCTCGCCGTGCGGCTCGTAGACGATCGCCGTGTCGACACCAGTGATGCTGGCCAGCGTCACAGGCAGCTGTCTGCGCTGGAGGGCGGCGCTGATCGTGGTCTGCCGGGTGTACTCGCGGGCGGTGAACACGGCTTGCGCCAGGCGACGGGCCACGTCCTCCACCATCCGCACCACGGTGTCGGTCATCTGCAGGTGCCCGGCCCGCCCGAGCAGCAGTACGCCCTGGTCGGTGTTCCTGGCGACGAGCGGGAAGGCGAACGCCGAACCCCCCGCGGGGTCGACGCCGGCGGCCTCCGGCCACGGCCAGGGCGTGCCCCCCGTTCGGACCGTGGTGGACGGCGGCTCTCGTTCCAGTTGCTCACGCAGCGGGCTGATGCACTGCTCGTCGACATGCCAGACCCAGGACAGTCGCGGGGCCGCCTGCTGGGTGCTCAGCCAGATGCCGCACCAGTCCGCCAGCCGGGGTACGAGCAGCTGGGCCGCGAGTGCGGTGACCATGTCCTGGTCGAGCTGCCCGGCCAGGAGTTCGCTGGTCTCGGCGAGGAACGCCGGGCCGCCGCGGTCGGCCCACTCGGCGGCGCTCGCGGGGGAATGCGACAGATGCGCGGGCGGCGGGGCGTCACGCCGCTCCGCGACACCGCGGGGCGGCTCTTCTGCCGCCGTCGGCCCCGCTGCGGCCTCCAGGCGGAACCACACTCTCTTCTCCGCTCGCCGGTAGGTCACGCCCCAGGACTCCGAGCGGGCGCGGACCATCTGGAGGCCGTAGCCGTGCCGGGCGTCCGCTGTTCCCTGCACCCCCCTGGAGGGGTGGCGGTCGACGACCTCCACCACGACGGCCGCCGCGGTGGCGGGGTGGTGCTCCAGGCGGCAGACGATGCCGATATCGGTGCCCGCGTACATAACAGCGTTGGTGACCAGTTCGCTGACGAGCAGAACCGCGTCGTCGATGAGATCATCCGGGACCGCCTCGGCGACGGGCGGCGCCTTCCCCCCGTCCGCGGGCTCCGCCTTCCACCCCTGGAGCGACGCACGTACGAATTTCCGCGCCAGGGCGGGCGCCAGCTGGTTCGCCGCCAGGCTCTTCCGGGACACGGAGTCGGTCGCGTGCGGGGGAGATGGGCTCACTGCGCCCCCTGAAATGTTCCGGTATGGGGAAAATACGCATGAGAAGAAGTATTTTGGTGACCTTTATACTATGACATGCGTGACGAAATGAACGTCTGGTGTGCGCCGACGGATGGTGGGTTGGAGGGTGTCCCATGCGCGAGGATCCGGCCCGGCCCGGCGCAGCGCCAGATGGAGAGTGGATCCGCACCAGCGATCTGCGTCCCCTGCTCGCCGCGATGAAAGCCCTTTGCGACGGTGATTTCACGGCACGGGTGGAGGACTCCCGGGAGCGGGGCGAGGTGGCCCTTCCGGACGGTGTGCCGTCCGAGATGGCCGGGGTGTTCCAACAGATCGTTGCGCGGAACGCGCACCTCGCCTCGGAGCTCCAGCGTGTCCGCCATGAGATCACCCGGCAGGGACGGCTGGACGAGCGGATCTCGGCGAGTCCCGGCGCGGGGGCCTGGACGACGAACGTCGATGCCGCAAACACGGTCCTCGAAGCGTTGGTGGTGCCCGTCGCCAAGGCCACCCGGGTGCTCGACGCCGTCGCGGACGGCGACCTGACCCAGCACGTCGACCTGCACGACGGGAGCCGACAGCTCCGCGGCGACCTGCGGCGCCTGGGCATCGGCGTGAACCGTATGGTGGACCAGCTCTCCCTCTTCACCGGCGAGGTGACCCGGGTCGCCCGTGAGGTCGGCACCGAGGGGCGCCTCGGCGGCCGGGCGAAGGCCCAGGGCCTGTCGGGCGACTGGCTCCATGTGACCGAGGCCGTCAATACGATGGCCTCCCGGCTGACGGCGCAGGTACGGGACATCGCGGTCGTGACGACGGCGGTGGCGCGCGGGGACCTGACACAGCAGGTGACGGTCGAGGCCACGGGCGAGCTGCTGGAGCTGAAGCTCACGGTCAACACCATGGTGGATCAGCTCTCCGCCTTCGCCGATGAGGTGATCCGGGTCGCCCGCGAGGTCGGTACCGAGGGTCAGCTCGGCGGCCGCGCCCAGGTCAGAGGCGTCTCCGGGGTCTGGAAGGACCTCACGGACAACGTCAACTTCATGGCGTCCAACCTGACGTCCCAGGTCCGCAACATCGCCCAGGTGACCACCGCCGTCGCCCACGGCGACCTCAGTCAGAAGATCACCGTGGACGCACGGGGCGAGATCCTGCAGCTGAAGTCGACGATCAACACCATGGTGGATCAGCTCTCCGCCTTCGCCGATGAGGTGACCCGAGTCGCCCGCGAAGTCGGCACCGAGGGTCAGCTCGGCGGCCGCGCCCAGGTCAGAGGCGTCTCCGGGGTCTGGAAGGACCTCACGGAGAGCGTCAACTTCATGGCCGACAACCTGACGTCCCAGGTGCGCAACATCGCCCAGGTCGCCACCGCCGTCGCCGAGGGCGACCTCGGAAAGACGATCACCGTGGAGGCCAAGGGGGAGATCCTGGAGCTGAAGTCGACGATCAACACCATGGTGGATCAGCTCTCCGCCTTCGCCGATGAGGTGACCCGAGTCGCCCGCGAGGTCGGCACCGAGGGCAACCTGGGCGGTCAAGCGCAGGTCAGGGGTGCCTCCGGCGTCTGGAAGGACCTCACAGACAGCGTCAACTTCATGGCGCTCAACCTGACGTCCCAGGTCCGCAACATCGCCCAGGTGACCACCGCCGTCGCCAACGGCGACCTGTCGAAGAAGATCGACGTGGACGCACGCGGCGAGATCCTGGAACTCAAGGACACCGTCAACACGATGGTCCAGCAGCTGAGGGCGTTCGCCGACGAGGTGACCAGGGTCGCCCGCGAGGTCGGCACCGACGGACGCCTCGGCGGCCAGGCCCAGGTGCACGGTGTCTCTGGCGTCTGGAAGAACCTCACTGACAACGTCAACTTCATGGCCGACAACCTGACCTCCCAGGTCCGCAACATCGCCCAGGTCGCCACCGCCGTCGCCGAGGGCGACCTGTCGAAGAAGATCGACGTGGACGCACGCGGCGAGATCCTGGAACTCAAGTCCACGATCAACACGATGGTCGACACGCTCTCCTCGTTCGCCTCCGAGGTGACGAGAGTGGCCCGTGAGGTGGGGAGCGAGGGACAGCTGGGCGGCCAGGCCCGGGTGGAGGGCGTGTACGGCACCTGGAAGCAGCTGACGACCAGCGTCAACGAGCTGGCGCTGAACCTGACCACCCAGGTGCGCGCGATCGCCGAAGTCGCCAGCGCCGTGACGCAGGGTGACATGTCCCGTTCCATCCTGGTGGAGGCCGAGGGCGAGGTCGCCGCCCTGAAGAACAACATCAACCTCATGGTGGCGAACCTCCGTGAGACCACCCGGGCCAAGGACTGGCTGGAGTCCAACCTGACCCGTATCGCCGGTCTCATGCAGGGGCACCGCGACCTGGTCGAGGTCGCCGACCTGATCCTCCGCGAGCTGACCCCCTTGGTGAACGCGCAGTACGGCGCCTTCTTCCTGGCCCAGGCGGACGGAGGCCCCGGCGACGACCTCGAACTCCTGGCGGGCTACGCCACCGGGCAGGCCGAAGGCCGCCCGCGCCCCCACCTCGATCTCGGTGCTCCCGGCCACGGGCTCATCAACCAGGCCACCACGGAGAAGCGGCGGATCCTCGTCGACGCGGTCCCTTCGGACTACATCACCATCAGCTCGGGCCTCGGCGCCGCGCCCCCGGCGAGCATCGTCATCCTGCCGATCCTCTTCGAGGACCGGGCCCTCGGGGTCATCGAACTGGCCTCGTTCAGCAAGTTCAGCGACGTCCACCTCGCCTTCATCGACCAGTTCGTGAACACCATCGGCGTCTCCATCAACACCATCATCGCCAACTCCCGTACCGAGTCCCTCCTCTCGGAGTCCCAGCGCCTCACGGCCGAACTGCGCCAGCGCTCCGACGAGTTGCAGCTCACCAACGCCGAACTGGAGGAGAAGGCGGCGCTGCTGGCCACGTCCTCGCAGTACAAGTCGGAATTCCTGGCCAACATGTCGCACGAGTTGCGTACCCCTCTCAACTCGCTCCTCGTGCTCTCCCGGCTTCTCGCGGACAATCCCGACGGTCGGCTCTCCGCCGAGGAGGTGGAGTTCGCCGTCACCATCCACCGGGCGGGCTCCGACCTGCTGCAGCTGATCAACGACATCCTCGATCTGTCGAAGATCGAAGCAGGCCGGATGGATGTGCACCCCAAGACGCTGCCGCTGACCAAGCTGCTCGAATACGTGCGGGCGACGTTCCAGCCGCTCTGTCTGGACCGCGGCCTGTCCTTCGACGTAAAGGTCGGCGAGAACGTACCCGCCGAGCTCTTCTCCGACGAGCAGCGCCTCCAGCAGATCCTGCGCAACCTCCTCTCCAACGCCGTGAAATTCACCTCCACCGGCGGAGTGGAACTGCTCATCGACCGCGCGTCGCCCTCGGACTTCGAGGAGGAGACGCTGCGCGACGCCGACGCGGTCATCGCCCTGGCCGTCAAGGACACCGGAATCGGCATCCCGCCGGAGAAGCTCGAAGGGATCTTCGAGGCGTTCCAGCAGTCCGACGGCACCACCAGCCGTAAATACGGCGGCACCGGGCTCGGCCTCTCCATCAGCCGGGACATGGCGGGCCTGCTCGGCGGCCGGATCGTCGCCGAGAGCGAGACGGGAGCCGGCTCCACCTTCACCCTCTACGTCCCCGCGCGCTACACAAGCTCCTCCACCGCCGTTCTCGCGGTAGAACCACGCCCTGCGGCCGGCACCGCTCCCGCGGCCACCGGACCCACCTCCGCGACGGGCGGGCCCGCAACCGGCCCAGGGCTCGCGCAAGTCGATGTGTTCACCCACCCGGAGCCCGCGCCCCGCAGCGAAGTCGGTCCGCCCGACGTCGTCGACACCGACGACGGCCAGGTCAGCTGGCCGGAGACGACCCGGCTCAAGGACTGGCTGAGCGGACCCTTCTCCGAGGTGCTGGCCAACTGCCGCATCCTGATCGTCGACGACGACATCCGGAACGTCTTCGCACTGACCCATGTGCTGGGACGCGTCGGCATCAGCGTCAAGTACGCCGAGAACGGGCGCGAGGGACTTGAGGTCCTTGACCGGACACCGGACGTATCCCTGATCCTGATGGACATCATGATGCCTGAAATGGATGGATACGAGATGATCTCGGTGATCCGCCGCACACCGCATTTCGCGGACCTGCCGGTCATCGCCCTGACCGCGAAGGCCATGCCCGGCGACCGGGAGAAAGCCATCGAGAGCGGCGCGGACGACTACCTCCCCAAGCCGGTCGACGTCGACCGGCTGCTGTCGATGATCTGCCGGCTCCTCGACCCGCGGACCACCCCGTCACGGTCGCAACCGCGCCCCTCCGACGATGCCGGCGATACCCGCGCCGGGGACCCGGGCGACAGCGGTACGCCCCAGGGTGACAGCGACACCACCACGGACGGGGACGACGGCCGTGGTGGCACCACGGAGCGGCAGCCATGACAACGGCAAGGGGAGCGGCAGCGGACACCTCCAGCATCCTCATCGTCGACGACATGGAGGAGAACCTGGTCGCCCTCGAAGCCGTACTCGACTCGCTGGCCCGGGTGGTCCGCGCGCGCTCGGGCGAGGAAGCGCTGAAGGCGATGCTGCGGCAGGAGTTCGCGGTCGTCCTCATCGATGTTCTGATGCCGGGCATGGACGGCTTCGAGACCACCGCCAACATCAAGGGGCTCGACCAGACGAAGGACGTCCCGATCATCCTGCTGACCGGGGCCGCGGCCGATCCTGACTACGCCTACCGTGGCTACACGGTCGGCGCGGCCGATTTCCTGATCAAGCCGTTCGATCCATGGCTGCTGCGCACCAAGGTCAACGTCTTCCTCGAACTGCACCGGAAGAACCGCCAACTCGTCGATCAGGCAGAGCAGTTGAAACGCCTATTGGCAGCCGACAGCGGCAGTCCCGGACAGGGGGCCGCCACCCGCCCATCCGCCGCACTTCCGGACGAACCCGACCGGCTCGCCGAGGTCGCCGATCAACTCGCCCAGGTGCAGCACCTGCTACGCACCACGGACGGCCCGGACCGGGAGGACTTCGCCGACCGCCTCCGAGCACTGGAGGGGGCCGTGGCGCGGCTCATGGCGGCTCACGAGAGCTAGTGCTGGGCTTGATGTCCTATCCGGCGGTGGACTGCCGGGCAGCCTGGAGCAGCCGGTCGAGGTTGCCGAAAGCGGCAGCACCGCCAAGGGGGTTGGCGTAGTCGCGGGAATGCACGATGAGGCCGTCCCGTACGCGCATGACCATGATGTAGCGGTTGGTGAACGACCGTCCGGTGGGGACCGCTGTGGCCTGGTAGTCGTACTCGGCGATCACGACTTCCGGGTCGGCCGTCTCGTGCAGGGCGACAAGGCCGATCCGTTCGACCCGTATCGACGGCGCGAAGCTTCTGAACCGCGCGCGGTGTCCCTCACGGCCCTCGAATTGCAACGGAACGCCGGGCTGCGCTCCGAACGGCATCTCGATCACGGAGTTCTCGGCGTACAGATCGGCGAGTTCGTCGGGGGTGCCATCGGAGGCGACGCGCAGGAAGCGCTCGGCGACCTCGCGCGGACTGCGTGCGCTGACTTCAGTCATGGTGGACTCCAGAGGTTAGAATCGGAACGCACAGCCCGATTGAAGTTGCGGAACGACCGCCCCGGTTGTCAATCGAGGGGGCGGCGGAAGAGAGGCCGAACCTGCCATGACGGACACAGACGCCCAGGCCGGCCGGCAGTCGCGCGCCGACGCCCGTCGCAATCGGGCCCGGGTGCTGCGGGCCGCCGAGGCCGCGTTCGCCGCCGAGGGAGCCGACGTCCCGCTGGACGAGGTGGCCCGTCGGGCCGGGGTCGGCGCAGGCACCGTCTACCGTCATTTCCCCAGCAAGGAGGCCCTGTTCGAGGCCGTCATCGTTGACCGCATCGCACGAATGGCCGCGGACACCCGCACGATGACCGCGGCCGGCGATCCTGGCGCGGCGTTCTTCACGTTCTTCGCCGAGATGGTCGAGCGAGTCACGTTCAACAAGGCGCTGGTTGCAGCACTGGACGGCCGGGCGCAGATCCGCCCCTCGGTGGCCGCCGGTTTGAAGCGGGAGTTCCGGGAGGCAGTCGTCGCGCTGCTGCTGCGGGCCCAACAGGCGGGAGCCGTGCGTACGGACGTGGACGACGCCGACGTGGTCGCGCTGGCGACCGGCTGTATCGCCATGGAAGCCGGCCGGGGCTCCGCCGGGCGCATGGTGGCCCTGGCTTGCGACGCGTTGCGTCCGGCAGGCGCGACCGAACTGCCGGCCGCCATTGCGGAACCCGTGTCGGAAACTGAATCGACACCGAGTGCGCCCGACTGTAACGAAAATGACGCGTCAGATCGTAACGAAACAGGAGGGGGATTCTGTCCTGTCTGCGGCAGCCCGCTACCGGTCGCTCCAACTGGCCGTCCCCGCAGGTACTGCGGCGATGCCTGCCGCCAGAAGGCCCATCGGCTGCGCGCTCGCCAGAACTGAGTCCCTGCCGCACCGTCCCGAAGAGCCGGCTTCCGGATGGCCCCGCTCAACCGCCTCCATCGCACCCGGGGTGGAGAACCGCCGGCTGAACATGTTCACCGGCCCGGCGGGGGCGGCCCGCACCTCTGCCGTATGACACCGCGGACTGAAAGCCGGCGAGGCCCCGGCACCGTACGGCACCGGTACCGGCACCCACCGCACCTGCCGCACGGCGCCGGTGCCGTGCGGAACCGGTGCCGTTTCCCGGTACACGGCCCGGTTCCCTCGCGTTCGGGCCTCCCACGCAGGACACTTGCATTCCGAACGGAGTATCCCGGAGGGGGAATGCATATGCGGGACGGCCATCGGGCGGAAGCAGAGCGGCTGTTGGCGCGCGCTGTGGAGGAAGAGGTGCGGCGGGCGGGCGGCCGGGCGGATGCGGGGACGCTGCTGGCGCGCGGGCGCGGTGCGCTCGATTCGCTGGCCGGGAGCGCCGCCGACGAGTACGCCGCGTACACCCGCGCACTCGACGCGGCGGAGGCCGAACAGCATCCGCTGTCCGCGGACTTCAACCGCGCGTCCCTGGCAACACCCGCGCTGGTCACCGTGGTTGCCGCCATCGCGGCGTGCGGCGCGGACCTCGCCCTCGGCACCGGCGGCGGGACCGCGGTCGGCTCGGGCCTGGTCGTCGCCGTCGCGGGGGCCGCCGCCACCGTTGCCAGGGTGACCGCGGCGCACTGGCCCGCGGCCCACCGCAGAGCCGGTGCCCAGGGGCAGCCCGGCGGGACCGAGCAGCTGCGGCTCCAGTGGCTGACCGCACTGGAGGTACGGGGCATCCGCCCGTACCTGGACCAGCAGCGGATGCTCGCCGTGCCGCAGAACCAGAAGAAGCCCAAGAGCACGGTGCCGCCGCAGCTGCGCGGCACCGACAAGAGCGCAGCGGCGCGCAGGCGGTCCACGCTCGACCAGTCGTTCAGTCATCTGCCCGAGGCGGACGGGCCGTTCGCGGGGCGCAGGCCGGAGCTGGCACAGATCGCCCAGTGGGTGCACGCCGCCCGGGCCTCCACCGAGACCCGGCCGACGGTCGTGGTGCTGCACGGCGCCCCGGGCTCGGGCCGCACCACCCTCGCCGTCCGCGCGGCGCACCAGCTCAAGGACCAGTTCCGCGGGGCCTGCGTGGTCGATCTGCGCGGCGCGACTCGGGACGAGGCGCCCCTGTCGACCAGGGACGCGCTGCTCCATCTGCTGAACCGGCTCGGCGCGCCGCGCGAGCAGCTGCTCTTCCGGGAACGCTCGTCGCCGGAACAGCAGTTGAAGCGGCTGAGCGAGCTGTACCACCAGCATCTGACCGAGCTGGCCGTCACCGTCGTACTGGACGACGCGTCGGACCCGGCGCAGGTGCGCGCCCTGGTGCCGGAGCGCTCGGACAGCCTGGTCCTGGTGACGTCGGGCGCCCCGCTCGAACTGCCCGGTGACATCCGGGCCTGGGTGCACCAGCTGCCGGTGGAGGCGCTGGACGCGGCGGGTGCGGAGGAGCTGCTGCGGGAGACCGCGGAGGAGCCGGAGAGCCCGTACGACGCCGAATCGACCGGCCTGGTCGCGGAGTTGTGCGGCGGGCTGCCGCTGGCCCTGCGGGTGGCGGGCTCCTCGCTCGGTCTGCGGTCGACGCGCGAACTCGCCGCGCACCTCGGCACGTACCAGCAGCTCGACCCGGTCGGGCGGGCGCTGGCGCTGCGCTACAGCGACCAGCCCGAGCAGGGGCGGCGGCTGCTGCGCCGGCTCGCGCTGGCCGGGCGCGCCAGTCTGGGGGCTGCTGCCGCCGCCGCGCTGCTGGGCGCCGACGACCAGGAGGCGCGGCGGCTGCTGACCCTGCTGTCCCGGGCCGGCCTGATCGACCATGTGCGCGGCAGCCGCTACCGGCTGCACGACACGGTGCGCGCCTTCGCGCAGGCCCGGCTCGACGACGAGGAGCAGCCGCAGGAGCGCACGGCCGCGCAGGAGCGGCTGATCCAGAGCTACGCCGAGCTCGCGGACGCGGTGATCCGGCTGGTGGACGGCAAACTCTCCACCCGCGCGGGCCAGTTCGGGCCGCACGGCTTCACCTCGCTGGACGCGGCGCTGCGCTGGCTGGACGAGGAGTCGAGCTTCATCACCTCCGCGCTGCGCCAGGCGGAGGGCGTCGACCAGGACGTGGTGCTGCATCTGCTGGGCGCCCTCTGCGACTACTGCCTGCTGCGCGGCGACCTCTACCGGCTGGGCGAGATCAGCGAGCTGACGCAGGCCGTCGGGCAGGGGCTGCTCGCCAGGTCGGTGCAGTGGCGTACGGGGATCGCGGCCCGCCAGCTCGGCGAGCTGGACAAGGCCCGTACGACCCTGACCTCGGTGGTCGACCTCTACCACGAGGCGCAGCACGGTGCTGGCGAGGCGCTGGCGCTCTGCTCGCTCGGCATCACCCTGCACCACCAGGGCAATCTGACGGAGGCGGCGGCGCGGCTCCGGGAGGCGATCGCGCTCCAGGCGGCGCCGGAGCTGGCCGCCGACCGCGCCTGGTCGCTGCACGCGCTGGCGGCGGTGGAGCGCGACCTCGGGAATCTGCCGGAGGCGCTGACGCTGCTCTCGACGGCGCTCACCCTGCACCAGGAGAGCGACTCGCTGCACGGCGAGGCGTGGACGCACTTCCAGCTGGGCCAGCTCTGCCTGCGGCTCGGCGACGTGGTGCGGGCGGACGAGGAGCTGCGGACGGCGCTCGACGCGTACGGGCAGACCAGGGACGGGCGGGGCGAGGCCTGGGCGATGACCCAGCTGGCCCGGGCCAGGCTGGTCGAGGGTGACGCGCAGGTCGCGGTGGACCAGCTGCGCCAGGCGCTCTCCCGCCACCGGGACAACGAGGACGCCCGGGGCGAGGCCTGGACGCTCTACTACCTGGGGCAGGCCCTGGAGGAGCGCGGCGACCGCGACCAGGCGGTACGGGAGCTGGAGCGGGCCCGGACGATGTTCTCGCGGATGCGCGACGTGTACGGGCTGGCCTGCGCCCGCCACCATTCGGGGCGGGTCACCCGCGACCAGCGCGCGGCGCAGACGGGCAACCTCCGCAACAGCGGTTTCGCCCGCCAGCTGCTGGCCGACGCGCGGACCGACTTCCACCGGATCGGAGTGGCGCACGGCGAGGCGTGGACCTGTCTGGAGCTGGCCCTGATCGACGCGGGCAACGACCGCGCGGCCCAGGCGCTCCAGCTCTGCGACGAGGCGGCGGCGCTCTTCGCGACGTACGACGACGGGAGGGGCGGCGACTGGGCCCGTTTCCTGCGCTGCACGCTGCTGCCGTACGCGTCGCCGGGCGGCTCGGAGGTGGGCACCGCGGTGGCGGCGGAGGAGCTCTCCCGGCTGATCCGGGCGGAGCACCCGAACCGCGACCCCGGCCTCGCCGAGTGCGCGGAGGCGTACGCCCTGGTCCTGGAGCGCGAGGTGTCGCTGGACGACGGCTGGCAGGCCTGGCTGCTCGGCATGGTGCCGGGCCGGAACGCCCGCGAGATCATGGGCGTACCGGTGACGGCGGCGCGAGGGTAGCCGGCAGGCATCGCGACGGGCCTGAGTGCGTACGGCCGAAGCCGTACGCACGCAGGCCGTACGCACGCAGCCCGTACACCTCAGGCGTACGCGGGGCCGGGCCCCGAAAGCCTCAGCCCTCAGCCGCTCAGTCCTCAGCCCTGCTTCTGCTTGCTCTCGCTCCCGGCCGGTGCCGCCGGCTCGGACTGCTGCTCCGGGGCCTCCTTGAAGGCCACCCGGCCCATGTGCCGGCTCATCGACTTCATCAGCAGCCACACCCCCACGGCCAGGGCCGCGAAGACGAGGAAGCCGAGAAGCCCGGGAGTCACCTTGTTGTCGTCGACCTCGGCCAGAGGGACGAGGTGCGTCAATGCCTGGCTAGCGCTCATAACTAGGCATTGTCCCGGATGCCCGCAAAGAGGTCGTCCTCGGGGAGGGATGTCGGCACGAGAGCCTTCGCGAGCTCGTACTCCTCGGTCGGCCAGACCTCCTGCTGGATCTCCATCGGGACGCGGAACCAGCCGCCGTCGGGGTCGATCTGCGTGGCGTGCGCGATGAGCGCCTTGTCCCGGATCTCGAAGAAGTCCGCGCACGGAATGTGCGTGGTCAGAGTGCGCTCGGCGCGCTCGAACTGCTTCCAGCGCTCCAGCCACTCCGCGTACGGCGACTCGAGGCCGCGCGCCAGCAGCGCCTCGTGCAGCGCCACGGTGCGCGGCTTGTTGAAGCCCTGGTTGTAGTAGAGCTTCTGCGGCTGGAAGGCAGGACCGAACTCGGCCTCGGGGTACTTCTCGGTGTCCGCTGCCGCCTCGAACGCCACCATCGAGACCTGGTGGGTCATGATGTGGTCGGGGTGCGGGTACCCCCCGTTCTCGTCGTACGTGGTGATGACCTGCGGCCGGAATTCCCGGATCAGCCTCACCAGCCGGCCCGCGGCCACGTCGACGTCAGCCAGCGCGAAGCAGCCCTCGGGCAGCGGAGGCAGCGGGTCGCCCTCGGGCAGACCCGAGTCGACGAAGCCCAGCCAGGCCTGGTCGACGCCCAGGATCTCGCGGGCCTCGTCCATCTCCTTCTTGCGGACCTCGTGGATGTTCTCCTCGATGTAGGAGTCACCCTGGAGTTTGGGGTTGAGGATGGAGCCGCGCTCGCCTCCGGTGCAGGTCACGACCAGCACGTCCACCCCCTCGGACACGTACTTGGCCATGGTCGCCGCACCCTTGCTCGACTCGTCGTCGGGGTGGGCGTGGACGGCCATCAGGCGAAGCTGCTCAGTCAAGACAGGATCCTCAGTGATTCGTCGCAATCGGCGGCTTCTATAGTGACCGACTGAGGGGTCGGAAAATTCCGGGATCCCCTGCTCTGGAGGAACGATCATGACGGCGGTTGGCGAACAGCTCCCCGAGGGCCGCTACGGCCGCTCCGCGGACCAGCGCGCGGACCGCAAGCTGAAGATCACCGGAGCGGTGCTCGGCGCCGTGGCGATCGCAGTCATCGGCTGGTTCGGTTACCAGTCCGTCGGCGGCAAGACCGTCAGCGGCGAGGTCATCGCCTGGAACATCGCGTCGGACCACGCGGTCGATGTCCATCTGGAGGTCCGCAAGGACGCCGGACTCCACGGGACCTGCACCCTGCGCCTGCGGGCCACCGACGGTGACGAGGTCGGCCGCAAGGACGCCAGGTTCGACCAGGAGAAGACCCGGATCGACCAGGTCGTCACCGTACGGACCACGTCCAGGGCCACCAGCGTCGAGCTCGTCGGCTGCCAGACCACCTCCTGACCCGGCCGGGCCCGGCGGGCACCCGCCGGATCGGCTCCTGACGCTTCGGTCCTCCCCCTTCGGCTCTTGAATTGTTAGGCTCGTGGTTTCGCCCGCCCCTGGAGGCACATCCTTCTGGGTAGGGCGATGCTTTGTATTTCCGGTACCTACGAGGAGCACCAGTGACCCAGACCAGCGAAAACGTCACCTGGCTGACCCAGGAGGCGTACAACCAGCTGAAGGCTGAGCTGGAGTATCTGTCGGGTCCCGCACGCTCGGAGATCGTCACCAAGATCGCGGCCGCCCGCGAGGAGGGTGACCTGCGCGAGAACGGCGGGTACCACGCGGCCAAGGAGGAGCAGGGCAAGCAGGAGCTGCGCGTACGCCAGCTGACCCAGCTGCTCGAACACGCGAAGGTCGGTGAGGCCCCCGCGGCCTCCGGCGAAGCGGCTCCCGGCATGGTCGTGACCATCGCCTTCGACGGCGACGAGGACGACACGATGACGTTCCTGCTCGCCTCCCGCGAGTACGCGAGCTCGGACTTCGAGACGTACTCCCCCCAGTCCCCACTGGGCACTGGTGTGATCGGCAAGAAGGTCGGCGAGAACGCCGAGTACGAGCTGCCGAACGGCAAGACGGCCACGGTGAAGATCCTCAAGGCCGAGCCGTTCCAGGGCTGACCCGGACGCAGGGCACCGACTGAGCCCCCGGCCGCGCACCGCGGCCGGGGGCTCAGTCGTGCGGGCGGTACGCGACCGTGCAAGCGGTACGTGCCCGCAGTGCCGGGGCCGGGCCGTCCCGGGGTCAGGCCGTCCCGGGGTCAGGCCCCGGGGGCTCAGTCGTGCGGGCGGTACGCGACCGTGCAAGCGGTACGTGCCCGCAGTGCCGGGGCCGGGCCGTCCCGGGGTCAGGCCGCTGCCGAGCGGTACTTGCGGACGGCCAGCGTGCGGAAGACCGCGAAGATGACCAGCGACCAGATCAGCGAGGCCCAGACCGGGTGCTGCATGGGCCAGGCGTCCGACGTCGACACGCCCGGGTTGCCGAAGAGGACCCGGCAGGCCTGGACGGTCGCACTGAAGGGGTTCCACTCGGCGATCGGCTGCAGCCAGCCGGGCATCATGGCCGTCGACACGAACGCGTTCGAGACGAAAGTCACCGGGAAGAGCCAGACGAGCCCGCCCGATGTGGCCGCTTCCGGCGTGCGGACCGTGAGGCCGATCAGCGCGCCGATCCAGGAGAAGGCGTACCCGAGCAGAAGCAGCAGTGCGAAGCCGCCCAGTACCTTCCCGATGTTCTCGTGGGTGCGCCAGCCGACGAGCAGGGCCACGATCGCCAGCACCACCAGAGTGAGCGCCGTCTGGACCAGGTCGGCGATGGTACGTCCGGTGAGCACCGCGCCCCGGGCCATCGGCAGCGACCGGAACCGGTCGATCAGGCCCTTGTGCATGTCGTCGGCGATGCCAGCTCCGGCACCGGCCGTGGCGAAGGTGACGGTCTGGGCGAAGATGCCGGCCATCAGGAAGTTGCGGTAACCCACGGCGCTGGTCGAGCCGTTGACGACCAGGGACCCGCCGAAGACGTAACTGAAGAGCACCACGAACATGATCGGCTGGACCAGGCCGAAGACCACGATCTCGGGGATACGGGTCATCCTGATCAGATTGCGTTTGGCGATCACCAGGGAGTCGCCGGCCGACTGGACGAGCCCGCCGCGCGGCCGCGGGGCGAGCGGCTTGGGTGCGGCATCCGTGACGGCGCTCATTTGCCGGCCTCCTCGACGCTGGTGGTTGCGTTGCCCGCGGGGGTGCGGTCCGCGGGGGTGCCGCCTCCGCCACCGGGGTCGGACCGGGTCCCGTTCTCCGCCTCGGCCACATGGCCGGTGAGCGAGAGGAACACGTCGTCGAGCGTGGGGCGGCGCAGCCCGATGTCGTCGATCTCGACGCCGCGCGCGTCCAGCTCCCTGATGACCTCGGCGAGCAGCTTGGCGCCGCCCGCCACCGGGACGGTCAGTTTCCGGGTGTGTTCCGCGATGGCGACGTCTCCCTTGCCCAGGGTGGCCAGCACCTCGCGGGCGGGGCCGATCTGGCCGGCCCGGTGGACGACGACCTCGACGCGCTCGCCGCCCGTGCGGGCCTTGAGCTGGTCCGACGTACCGCGGGCGATGACCTTGCCGTGGTCGATGACACAGATGTCGTGGGCCAGGTGGTCGGCCTCTTCGAGGTACTGGGTGGTGAGCAGCAGCGTCGTACCCCCTGCCACCAGGTCCTGGATGACCTCCCAGAGCTGCTGGCGGTTCCGGGGGTCGAGCCCGGTGGTCGGCTCGTCCATGAACATCACGGGCGGCGACACGACGAGGGCGGCGGCGAGGTCGAGCCGTCTGCGCATCCCGCCGGAGTACGTCTTGGCGGGGCGGTCGGCCGCGTCGGCGAGGTGGAAGCGGTCGAGCAGCTCGACCGCACGCCGCTTCGCGTCGCGTCCGGACATCTGGTAGAGCTGCCCGACCATCTGGAGGTTCTCCCGGCCGGTGAGGTACTCGTCGACCGCGGCGAACTGCCCGGACAGACCGATCGACCTGCGTACCTCCGTGGGGTGCTTGAGCACGTCTATCCCCGCCACGACCGCCCGCCCGCTGTCGGGCTGCAGCAGGGTCGTCAGGACCCGGACGGCCGTCGTCTTGCCGGCGCCGTTGGGCCCGAGCAGGCCGAGGACCGTGCCCTCCGGCACATCGAGATCCACTCCGTCCAGTGCTCGTACGTCACCGAAGGTCTTCACCAGACCCTCGGCATAGATGGCGCCAGGCATAGGGGCTCCCCCATTTTGCATTTTTGGGCACTTTTACGGACACATCGTAAATTTGACGCAGCCATACCGCCCTCCGGCGGGCGGCGCGGGCCACACACTAACGCGATGTATCGCGTCTTCCCAGAGGTTTTACGAATCGGCATCCGGTTCTGTACGGCCGCACTGCCCCGTACGGCCACGGGCCGGCGGAGTCGCTCCGCCGGCCCGTGGTCATGCGTCGTGCACAGTCGCGATCAGGTGATGTGTCAGGAGGTCCAGACGCCGCTGATGTCGGACGCCGAGGCCGACTTGCCGGCGTGCGGCAGACCGTACATGTCCTCGACGCTGTGCAGCAGGTCGTAATGGCTGTACCGGGTCGACGAGCTGCTGCCCGCGGTGACCGGCTGGCCGTAGAGGACCGTCGGGATGTTGTTGCTGGTGGTGCCCTCGTCCTCGTCGGTCGTGATGGCCAGCACGCTGTTGTGGGTCCTGGCCCAGGTCGCGTACGCGCCGAGGTTGTCCCGCAACCAGGTGTCGCCCTGCTTCACGGTGCCGTCGTGCATGTCGTTCTGCAGGTTCGGGATGACGAACGACACCTGCGGCAGCTTCGTGAAGTCGGACGGGAACTGGCCGAACGTGTCCGCGGTCGAGGCCGGCACATTGCTGAAGCCGAACCACGGGTTGTGCTTCTGCGCGTACGAACCGCTCTTGCAGGTGGTGCTGCCCTGCGCCGGCAGCGACTCGTTGTAGCTGCCCCAGGTCTTGCCCGCGGCGATCAGTTCGGAACCGAGGTTGTGCGCCGCGCTGAAGCCGGGGGTGACACAGGTGTCGTCGGTGATGCCCTGGGTGTCGCCCGAGAACAGCGCGTAGTAGTTCGGCTGGCTCGGGTGGGTCTCGGCGTGCATGTTCGTCAGGTTCGCCCCGCCGGCCACCAGGGAGTTGATGTACGGGGCGTCGGGGCTGCCGATGATCTGGTCGTACCCGTGGTTCTCCAGCACCACCACGATGACGTGGTCGGGGGTGGGAACGGTGGCGGCCTGCGCCGGGGCGGCTCCGGCCCAGGCGGCAGCGATGCCCACGGCGGTTGCCAGGGCGACGAGGGTGCGGCGGGGCGTGCGGAGCGTGGTTCCAGGCACTGCGGTCCTCCGATGAGTGGGGAAGTACGCGTGGTGCGGAGCCTCGTAAGAGTAGGAACCCGGCTGTCCCGTGAGCTGTCGCCGGACAGTGAACGTTCAGGGAACATTGTGGACCCCTGGCGAGCACCCGGCCATGCGTCGCCACCCACCTTCATGTGCCGGCACGCCTCACGCCGCACTAGCCGCACGCAGCACGCCTCACCCGATGACGGTGTACCCCGATTCCCGCAGCGCGGCGCCGACCTCGGTGCAGTGCTCGGGGCCCTTCGTCTCCAGATGCAGCTCCACCTCGACCTCGCTCAGACCGAGCCGCGGATCGGTCCGCACATGGCTCACATCGAGCACGTTGGCGTCGGCCACCGAGAGCACGCGCAGCAGCGTCGCGAGCGCACCGGGGCGGTCGGTCAACCGGAGCCGCAGCGACAGGAAACGGCCTGCGGCCGCCATCCCGTGCGTGAGGATGCGCTGTATCAGCAGCGGGTCCACATTGCCGCCCGACAGCACCGCGACCACCGGCCCCTCGAACCCCCCGGGGTCGCTCAGCAGCGCGGCGACCGGGCTGGCACCGGCCGGCTCCACGACCATCTTGGCCCGCTCCAGGCAGAGCAGCAGCGCGCTGGACAGCTCGTCCTCGGAGACCGTACGGACCTCGTCCACCAGCTCCCGGATGATCCCGAACGGGACGTCCCCCGGGCGGCCCACCTTGATGCCGTCGGCCATCGTCGCCTGCGCCTCGACCGTCACCGGGCGCCCCTCGGCGAGCGAGGGCGGATACGCGGCGGCGTTCGCCGCCTGCACGCCGACCACCTTCACATCGGGCCGCAGCGCCTTCACCGCGACCGCGATGCCCGCGGCCAGCCCCCCGCCGCCGATCCCCACGACGATCGTCCGCACCTCGGGGCACTGCTCCAGGATCTCCAGGCCCACCGTGCCCTGCCCGGCGATGATGTCGGCGTGGTCGAAGGGGTGGATGAAGACGGCGCCCGTCTCCTGCGCGTACTCCTCGGCGGCGGCGAGGGTCTCGTCGACCACCTGCCCCTGCAGCCGGACCTCGGCGCCGTACTCACGGGTCGCGGCGACCTTCGGCAGCGGAGCGCCCACCGGCATGAAGACCGTGGAGCGCACCCCCAGCAGCGACGAGGCCAGAGCGACGCCCTGCGCGTGGTTGCCCGCGCTGGCCGCGACGACCCCGGCCGCGCGCTCCTCGGGGGTCAGCCCGGCGATCCGGACATAGGCGCCGCGCAGCTTGAACGAACCGGTCCGCTGGAGGTTCTCGCACTTGAAGCGGACCGGTGACCCGACGAGGCGCGAGAGATGTCTGCTGCCCTCGACCGGCGTCGTCCGTGACACTCCGGAGAGCATCTTCTGCGCTCCGAGGACGTCGTCAAGGATCAGCGGCGGCAGGGGGTGTGACGTACCGAAGCTCATGACGCCAAGTCTCGCAGCTCGGCGCCGTCCGGGCCGCCGGAGCCCGGCGGCCCGGCAACGGCTCGACCGTCATGTTCACAACGGTTGAAGCAGCGCAGGTACGGGCCCGCTCCGGGCCGCGTACTCTGTCCCCCACTGTCCGTCCACCGCACGAAGAGAGCCCCCGGCCATGCCCCTTTCTCAGGACATGACTTCTGATATCGACCCCGGCTTCCTCGATGCCCTCCAGCACCAGGTGGCCCTCTTCGCCCGTCGCGCCGAGCAGACCCGGATGGGAGGCGTCGGCCAGATGCGCAACTCGATGGACCGTGCGGCCTATCTGCTGCTCAACCGGCTGGACCGGGAAGGTCCGATGGGGGTGAAGGCGCTGGCCGCGAGCATGGGCATCGACTCCTCGACAGTGACCAGGCAGGTCGCCCCGCTCGTCGACACCGGTCTGGTCAAGCGCACCTCGCACCCCGAGGACGGGCGTGCGGTCGTCCTGCAGCTCTCCCCGCGCGGCGAGACCCGCCTGGAAGAGGTGCGCTCCTCGCGGCGCGAGCTGATGGCCCAGGTCACCGAGGGCTGGACGCAGGAGGACCGCGAATCCTTCTGCACCCTGCTGACCCGCTTCAACTCGTCGCTCTCCACCCGTACGGCAGGCCCCCAGGAGCCGGGCACGCCGACCTCTTGACCGGGTGCCGCGGCCTGCTCTCAGATGAGAGCAGGGAGGCACTGTGCGGGAGCGGACAGCAGCACGGGAACGCCGCCGCGACGAGGAGTTCGAGTCTTTCGTCGTGGGTGCGGCCGGACGGCTCCTCCATGCGGCCGTACTGCTGACGGCCGAGCCCGCCGGCGACACCCCGAAGGCGCGGCGGCTGCTGCTGGCGGCGCTCTCCCGTACGTACGCGCACTGGGACCGGCTGCACGGCGACGACCCGTACGAGCACACCCGTCAGGAGCTGGCGGCCCGCTTCGCCCACAGCGCCTGGCGCCACCGCCGCCCGCAGCTGCCGGTCCGTCTGCCGGGCCGGGCGGCCGGAGCCGGTCCCCTGAACCCGGCGGGCGGCGGCGTACTGGAGCGGCTGACTCCGCAGGAGCGCCTCATCGTGGTGCTGCGGCTGTACGAGGGGATCGCCGAGGAGCAGGTCGCGGCGGCGGTCGGCCTTCCGGCGGAGCGGGTCCGCGCGATCTGCGGCCATGCGACGGCGACCCTGCGCAGCACCCCGCCGGAGGCCGCGCCCCGGCTGCCCGAGGTGGCGACGCCATGAGCCTGCCGGACCGCAAGGAGGAGATGGTCCGGCGGATGCTGAACGGGCCGCATCCGCCGGTCCCCGCCGACCTGGCGGTCCGGGCGGCGGAGCGCGGCACCCGGATACGGCGCCGCCGCACGGTGGCCCGGAGGGTGGCGTGGCTGCTGCTGGCGACGGCGCTCGTGGTGTTCGTGGTGTGGGCGACGCTGACACAGCCGTGGGCGCCGCCCCCGGCCCTGACGACCCCGCCGGTGGAGGGCTACTGAGCGGGGCGGGCCGGGATGCGGTCGGCAGCAGGCCCTTCCCGCTGCCGACCGCATACGGGGCGGTACGGGTCCCGGCCCAGCTCTCAGCCCAGGGCCTGCTGGAGATCCGCGAGCAGGTCGTCGGCCGACTCGATGCCCACCGAAATCCGCACCAGGTCCGCCGGCACCTCCAGCGCCGAACCGGCCACCGACGCGTGCGTCATCCGCCCCGGGTGCTCGATCAGCGACTCCACCCCGCCGAGCGACTCACCCAGCGTGAACAGCTTCGCCCGGTCGCAGACCGCGACCGCCGCCTCCTCGCCGCCCCGGACCCGGAAGGAGACCATCCCGCCGAACGACCGCATCTGCTTGGCCGCGATCTCGTGGCCGGGGTGGTCGGGAAGCCCCGGGTAGAGCACGCCGCTGACCTTCGGGTGCCGGGTCAGCATCTCCGCGATCCGGGTGGCGTTCTCGCTGTGCCGGTCCATCCGTACGGCGAGCGTCTTGATCCCGCGCAGCACCAGCCAGGAGTCGAACGGCCCGCAGATCGCGCCCATCGCGTTCTGGTGGTACGCCAACTCCTCACCGATCTCGTCGGAGTTGACGACCAGCGCACCGCCGACCACGTCCGAGTGGCCGCCCATGTACTTGGTCATCGAGTGCACGACGACGTCCGCGCCGAGCGCGAGCGGCTGCTGGAGGTAGGGGCTGGCGAAGGTGTTGTCGACGACGAGCTTCACGCCCGCCGTGCGCGCCACGTCGGCGACCGCCGCGATGTCCGTGATCCCGAGGAGCGGATTGGAGGGGGTCTCCACCCAGATCACCTTGGTACGGGGGGTCATGGCGGCCCGCACCGCGGCCGGGTCCGTGGTGTCGGCGACCGACCACTCGACGCCCCACCGGGACACGACCTTCGCGAAAAGCCGGAAGGTGCCGCCGTACGCGTCGTTCGGGATGACCACGTGGTCCCCCGGCGTCAGCAGCGTACGGAGCAGGCAGTCCTCGGCGGCGAGGCCGGAGGCGAAGGCGAGCCCCCGCCGGCCGCCCTCCAGCGCCGCCAGGTTCTCTTCGAGGGCGGTACGGGTCGGGTTGCCGCTGCGGCTGTACTCGTAGCCGCCGCGCAGCCCGCCCACGCCGTCCTGCTTGTACGTGGAGACCTGATAAATAGGGGGCACGACCGCGCCCGTGAGGGGGTCGGCGGTGTTGCCCGCGTGAATGGCGAGGGTCTCGAAACTCTGGTGCACGCTGTGCTCGTCGCTCATGAGCACCGAGGGTAGTGGTCAGATGTCGGTCGTGTCTGGTTCGCTTGACTCATGGAGATTCTCTGGTTCCTGCTCGCGGTGTGCCTGTTCGCGGCAGTGCTCGGCCCGTTCCTGCTGCGCCGACGTGGCGGTATCCACCAGGTGCTGCCCGGTTCCCCGGACGCAGCGGACCCCGACGCCTACGGGTTCCTGCGCCAGGAGGAGCTGGACATACGGCTGCCGGGCCCCGACCAGGATCTGCTCGATGTGCTGGAGGTGGTGCAGCACACCCAGAACTGGCGGCCCGCCGCCAAGCTGCTCGCGGACACGGCCGCGCAGGGCGAACTGCGCTGGCAGCGGGTGCAGGCCTTCGCGGGGGCGGCCTCGCTCGAACTGTCGCAGCGGCCGGGCGCCGGCGGGGCCTGGCTGCGCAACTGGCGCTCCGAGTCCCCCAAGGACGCGGGCGCGGCCCAGGTGCACGCCGCGTTCCTGGTACAGCAGGCGTGGCGCTCCGAGTCGCCCGACGACACCCGGACTGACGACTTCCGGATCCTCCTGGAGGAGGCGCGCACGGTCTGCGGCGAAGCTGCGCTGCTCGCCCCGGGCGACCCCGTCCCGTACATCGTGGAGCTGGCCGTCGGACGTGGACTCGCCTACCCCGAGCCGCAGTTCGAGGAGTTGTGGGCCAAGGTGATCGACCGCGCCCCCGAGCACCTGGGGGCGCATCTGGCCGCGCTGCACTACTGGTGCGAGAAGTGGCACGGCTCCCGCGACCGGGCCGACGAGTTCGCGCACGCGGCGGCGGCCCGCGCGCCCCGCGGCTCGCTGCTCGCCGCGCTCCCGCTCTTCGCCGTGTACGAGCACCTGCCCGAGGTGATGCTGGTGCGCGGCTTCTACCAGACCGCGGTCGTCACCAGGGCGGTGGAGGGAGCGATGCACGCGGTGCACACGGCCCGCGCCGACGACCCGATGCTCGCGCACGTACGGCACCTGCTGGTGCTCTTCCTGGTCCGGTCCGAACGCTGGTCGGAGGCGATGAACCAGCTGGTCCGCATCGACGGCCATGTGGGGGCGCTGCCGTGGACGCTCGACCAGGATCCGGCCGCCGTGTACGCGGTGTACCGGGCGCTGGCGGTCGCCGGGTACGAGGCGAACGGCGGCAGCCCGGCCACCCTCCCCCGCTGAGTAGGCTGACGGCACACCGCACGGCACAGGCACGCCGCACGCCCGCACCGCACCCCCGCACGCGGGAACCCGAAGAAGAACCCGAAGAGGAACGAGCGAGCCCGATGACACGCCTCATACCGCTGGTCCTGATCGGCTTCGGCGTCTACTTCTGGCTCCGGTCCAGGAGGAAGACGGCGGCGTGGCTGGAGCGCAGGACGTCATCCGACGACCGGCAGGAATCCTGACCGGGGCCCGTGCGTTGCACGGGGTGCACCCACACTCCCCGAGGAGCCGCAGCCGATGTTCCTGAACCGCACCCCCCAGCTCCCCACCCCTGACCAGGCCCTGAAGGGCCGGGACACTCCGGAGTTCGAGCTGCCCGCCCGCCACACGGTCCTGGGCAATCCGCTGGCAGGCCCCTACCCCGCGCACCTGGAGACCGCCGACTTCGCCCTCGGCTGTTTCTGGGGCGCCGAGCGCATCTTCTGGCAGACGGAGGGCGTCTGGACGACGCTCGTCGGCTACCAGGGCGGCTCCACGGTGAATCCGGCGTACGAGGAGGTCTGCTCGGGCCTCACCGGCCACACGGAGGCGGTCAGGGTGGTCTTCGACCCGGAGGTCGTCCCGTACACGGCCCTGCTCAAGATCTTCTGGGAGTCGCACAACCCGACCCAGGGCTTCCGCCAGGGCAACGACGTGGGCACCCAGTACCGCTCGGCGGTCTACACCCACTCCCCGGCCCAGGCAGCCGCGGCGGCCGCGTCCCGTGAGGCGTACCAGCAGGTCCTGACGGGCTCCGGGTACGGCACGATCTCGACGGAGATCCAGCCGGCCGACGGCCGCGAGTTCTACGCCGCCGAGCCTTATCACCAGCAGTACCTGGACAAGAATCCGGCGGGCTACTGCGGTATCGGCGGCACGGGCGTGAGCTGCCCGATCGGTGTGGCCAAGGCCGGCGGCTGATCCGGGCTACTTGCCCTGATCGAGGGAGGAGTCGCGATGCCGTGGCGCCTCCCTCACCCTCGCGTCACACCTGATCGGCCGGAGACACCCAAAATTGGTACCCTCATTTCTGGGCATCCCACATTTGGGCCTCTTCTTGGCTCACAGCTTCCGGGCGCCGACGACACCACGCCGCTGATCGCCGTGGCCCGCGGCGGCGTCACCGCGTCCGGAGTGCGCGGCGTGGAGCCCGGGGAGTTGATCAGCGCCTGGCGATGAGGCACGAGCCCGGGTCGGCGGGGCAGTCACGTGAGCAGTACCGCGATCCGTGCCGTGGCCTCGATGAGCCGGGCGGGGTCGCCGTGCCGGCGGCCTCGACGCACTGTCAGTACCTCACATCAGCGGCTTCACCGACATCAGCAAGTGCCGGTGGGACGCGTCCGGTTCGGTGTCCGGGGCGGACAGGCCGGTCAGCAGGGCGCGCTGGCCGGGGCCGAGCAGGTCGAGCCGTACCGAGTGGCTGTCCATGGCGCTCAACGCGTCCGTCAGATAAGCCGGGTTGAAGGCGACCGTGAAGTCGTCGGCACCGTCCAGGCGGGCCGGCAGGCGCTGCGATGCCACGTCGTCCTCGTACCCCGCGTGCAGGTGGACCGCTTCGGCTGAGAAGTCCAGGCGTACGGGGCTGTCGCCCTCGGCGACCACCGCGACGCGCCGGACCGCGTCCAGCAGCGGGGCGCGGTCCATCACCGCGACGACCGGGCTCTCCATCGTGAACAGCTTGTCGTGGCACGGCAGTCGGCCGTCGAGCAGGCGCACCGTCGTCCGCGTCCCGGCGTTGCCGAAACCGATCGAGCCGTCGCCCAGGGCCACCCGGACCATCCCTGTACGGCTGAGGGACCGGGCGATCTCGGCCAGGCGGCGGGCCGGGACGACGACGTCGGCCGGGACAGCGCCGGAGTCCGGTTCCCAGCCGAGCGTGCGCACCGCGAAGCGGTAGCGGTCGGTGGCGGCCAGCGTCATGGTCCCGCCCTCCAGGCTCACCCTGATCCCGGTCAGCACCGGCAGGGCGTCGTCGCGGCCGGCGGCCACCGCGACATGCGCGACCGCCGCCGCGAACTCGCCCGCGTCCACCGCCCCGCGCAGCTCGGGGAGGTCCGGGAGCGCCGGGTAGTCGTCGAGCGGCAGCAGGGAGAGCCCGAAGCTGGTTCCGGCGCCGGTCACCGTGAAGCGGGATGCCTCGACGGCGCACTCGACCGGCCCCTCGGGCAGCACCCGGCAGATGTCGAGCAGCCTGCGTCCCATGACGAGGGCCTTCCCCGGCCGCACGGTGTCCACCGGCACGTCGATGCACGCCGACGCCTCGTAGTCGAGGCCGGAGACGCGCAGCGTGGAGCCTTCCGCCGCCAGGAGCAGCCCGCCGAGCACGGGCATCGGCGACCTGGTCGGGAGCACCCGGGCCGCCCAGGCCACGGTCTCTGCGAAGGTGCTGCGGTCGGTGCGGAACTCCATGGTGGGGTGCCTTCCCTGTCGGTGATGCCGGGGCTGGTCGGGGCCGGGCCGAGGCCGCCGGGGCCGGTCCGGGCTGGTCCGAGCCCGAGGCCGCCGGGCTGGTCCGGGCCGGTCCGGGCCGGTGTCCGCCCGGGATCCGTGACCGTACCGGCTGCCACTGACAGTCCCGCCGGGGCAGCGCACCCCCCGGTAGGCGCAACCAGAAGTGTCACTCCGCGTCAGCTGCCGCAGACTGCAGAGAGAAAGCCAGCCGAAAGGCAACCAAACACCGACAGGACGCGCCAAGTCCGGGCAATCCGCCTGGCCGCCCTTCCTCGTCGCAGTGGAGGCGAGAGCTTTGATACCGATCAGCCGCATACGGATCCGATGGGCTGTCCTCCTGGCCCTCCTCAGCATCGGGGCGCTGGCGCTCGCCGCCTGCTCCACAGGGTCCGGCGGCAGCAGCGGTAAGAAGACCCCGACGCCCACCAGTACGAGTACGCCCCGGGCCCGCCTCAGCACCACACCCGGCGACGGGGCCAAGAACGTCGGCATCAACACCGCGGACATCCAGGCCGCCGTCGAGAACGGCACCCTGACCTCGGTCACCCTGACGGACCAGAACACCGGCCGGGCCGTTCCGGGTGAGATGGCCGCGTCCAAGGGCTCCTGGCGGCCGGGGAAGGGCCTGGACCGCGGCACGCCGTACGTGCTCACCGCGAAGGCCAAGGACCCGGGCGGCAAGACCCTGGCGAAGATCGCCCACTTCACCACCGTCTCCGAGGCCAATTCGGTGATCGCGTTCTTCACCCCCGAGCCCAGCACCAAGGTCGGTGTCGGCATGGAGGTCTCCTTCAGCCTCGACAAGCCGGTGAAGAACGAGAAGGCCGTCGAATCGGCCGTCAGCATCACATCGAGCGGCGGCGAGGAGGCCGTGGGCCACTGGTTCAACCCGCAGCGGCTGGACTTCCGGCCGAAGGAGTACTGGACGCCCGGGTCGGTCGTGGAGGTACGGCTGAAGCTGGCCGGCGTCGAGGTCTCCCCCGGTGTGTACGGGGTGCAGGACAAATCGTTCTCGTTCACCGTCGGGCGGTCGCAGATCTCCACCGTGGACGCGGCGAAGCAGTCGATGACCGTGGTGCGCGACGGCAGCGAGCTCAAGACCATCCCGGTCTCCAGCGGCTCCCCCGCCCACGGCACCTACAACGGCACGATGGTGATCTCGGAGCAGGCCCAGCAGACCAAGATGGACAGCACGACGGTCGGGCTCGGCAGCGAGTACAACATCCCGGACGTGCCGCACGCACAGCGGCTGACGCGTTCGGGGACCTTCATCCACGGGAACTACTGGGCGGCGCCGAGCACGTTCGGCGCGCAGGCCACCAGCCATGGCTGCGTCGGTATGCGGGACGCGCAGGGCGGTACGGACACCTCGACCCCGGCCGGCTGGTTCTACACCAACTCGCTGATCGGTGACGTGGTCATCGTGAAGAACTCCGCGGGCGGCGGCAACGTCTCCCCGGACAACGGCATCAACGGCTGGAACCTCTCCTGGGACAAGTGGACGGCCGGCAGCGCACTGAAGTGACCCGCGATCCGAAGTGACCTGGAAACACAGGCGGCACTTTGACGACAGGCCCTACGGTTTCCCTGTGGGGATAACTGAGAGCGTTGTCCGGCTGCGCGCCGGGGGGAACACACGGTCCGGAGATCCGGACGGGCTCCGTTCCGGAGGGACTTCAGGAACGGAGCCCGGACGGCTTTCCGGACGGCTTTCCGGACGGTGGTGGTTCGTGCCGCTGGTGGCCACCGGCTGCGTCCTTCCGCTGTACGCGGTGTGG
Source organism: Streptomyces sp. NBC_00466 (assembly GCF_041433995.1). NCBI lineage: Bacteria > Bacillati > Actinomycetota > Actinomycetes > Kitasatosporales > Streptomycetaceae > Streptomyces > Streptomyces sp. NBC_00466. Next base: position 2,119,626 of record NZ_CP107896.1, read on the forward strand.
GCGGCGGTGCTGGCCACCGGGGGCGGGGATCTGGCCGCCCAGTTCGCCTGGGCCGGTTTCGCGTCCCGGCATCCGGCCTCGGCGTACAACCTGTTCTGGTACGGCGGGACCCACACCGCCAACTACAGCCTGCTGACGCCGTATCTGATGGCCTGGTGCGGCGCCAGGACCGTCTCCGTACTGGCCGGGCTGGGCGGGACCTGGGTGCTCTCCCGTCTCGTCGTGCGCACCGGCGTGCGGTGGCCGCTCGCGCCGGCGGTGCTCGGTGCGCTCGCGCTCTGGTGCAACGTCGCGTCCGGACGGACCACCTTCGCGGTGGGGGTGGCCATCGGGCTGCTTGCCGTGCTGTGGCTGGAGCGCCGGGTCGCGGCGCCCGTGTGCGCGGCGCTGGCGACCATGGCGAGTCCGGTCGCCGGGCTGTTCCTGGTGGTCCTGGCGGGCGCCCTGCTGCTCGACCGGCAGTGGCGCAGGGCGCTGGCGCTCGCGCTGCCGCCGTTCCTGGTGGTCGCCGCGACGACGCTGGCCTTCCCGTTCCGGGGCGAGCAGCCGATGGCCGCCGGGAAGCTCTGGATGCCGCTGGTCGCGTGCGCCGCGCTGGGGGTCGCCGCGCGGCACCGGCTCGTCCGGTACAGCGCGCTGGTGTACGGCGTCGGCGTCGTCCTGACGTATCTGATCCCCTCTCCCATCGGGACGAACGTGGAGCGGCTCGTCGGTCTGGTGGGGCCGGTCGTGCTGCTGGTCGCGGTACTCGCCGAGCGCGCCCGGGCGCGGTGCGCCGTACTGGTCGCCGCGCTCTGCCTCAACTGCTACTGGCTCGCCGACAAGACCGCCGACGATCTGCGGGTCTCCACCACCGTGCCCGCCTGGGCCGCCGACACGAAGGGGGTCGTCGCCGCGCTGGACGGGCTGCGCGCCGACCGCACCCGGGTCGAGGTGGTGCCCGCCCGCGACCACCGCGAGGCCACCCTGCTCGCCCCGCACGTGAACATGGCCCGCGGCTGGAACCGCCAGCTCGACGTGGAGCGCGGGCGGCTCTTCTACGACGGGTCGCTGACCGCCACCACGTACCGGGCCTGGCTGGACCGGTTCGCGGTCGGTTACGTCGTGCTGCACGACGGCCGCCCCGACGGCCCGGCTGAGGCGGAGGCCGCTCTCGTACGGTCACGGCCGCACTGGCTCCAGCCGGTCTGGCACGACGCGCACTGGCGGATCTACCGGGTGCGCGGTGCGACGCCGCTGGTGGAGGCACCCGCGAGCGTCGTGAGCGGCGGCGACGCACGGCTGGTGGTGCATGTGCCGCGGCCGGGGACGGTGACGGTACGGATCGCGTACTCGCCCTGGCTGCGGGCGAGCGGCGGCGGTTCGGTGCACCGGCGCGGGAAGTGGACCGGTCTTACGGTGCGGCACCCTGGCGACTACCGGCTCGGCTCCGGCTACCGCGCGCTGGTGGACCGGGCGGACTGAACGGGCTCTGCTGTTCCGCATCCGCCACTGCCTCCCGGGCCGCGGCCCGGGAGGCAGCGGGGAGGCCGGCGACGGCTCAGATCGTCGCGGTGTCGATCACGAAGCGGTAGCGCACATCGCTGCTGATCACACGCTCGTACGCCTCGTTGATCCGGTCGGCGCCGATCACCTCGATCTCCGCGCCGAAGCCGTGCTCGGCGCAGAAGTCCAGCATCTCCTGGGTCTCACGGATGCCGCCGATGCCGGAGCCCGCGAGGGTCTTGCGGCCGCCGATCACCGAGAACAGGTTGAGCGAGACGGGCTCCTCGGGGGCGCCGACGTTGACCATCGCGCCGTCCGTCTTGAGCAGGCTCAGATACGAGTCGAGCGGGAGCGGCGCGGAGACCGTGGAGATGATCAGGTCCAGGGTGCCCCGCAGCTCGTCGAAGGTCTTCGGGTCGCTGGTGGCGTAGTAGTGGTCGGCACCCAGCTTCAGCCCGTCCTCCTGCTTGCGCAGCGACTGGCTCAGTACGGTCACGTCGGCGCCCATCGCGTGCGCGATCTTGACACCCATGTGACCGAGACCGCCCAGGCCGACGATGGCGACTTTCTTGCCGGGGCCGGCGTTCCAGTGGGCGAGCGGCGAGTACGTGGTGATCCCGGCGCAGAGCAGCGGCGCGGCCACGTCGAGCCCGATGCCCTCGGGGATGCGCAGGGTGTAGTTCTCGTCGACGACGATGTGCGTGGAGTAGCCGCCGTAGGTGGGCTCGCCCTGCTTGTCGAGGGCGTTGTACGTGCCGATGTTGCCGTTGGCGCAGTACTGCTCAAGACCGGCCTTGCAGTTGTCGCACTCCCGGCAGGAGTCGACCATGCAGCCGACACCGACCCGGTCGCCGACGGCGAACCTGGTGACCCCGGGGCCGACCTCCGCGACGATTCCGGCGATCTCGTGACCGGGAACCATCGGGAAGATGCCCTCGCCCCAGCCGTCCCGGGCCTGGTGGATGTCGGAGTGGCAGATACCGGCGAACTTGATGTCGATCAGTACATCGTGCTCGCCGACCGGCCGCCGCGGCACGGTGGTGCGCTCCAGCGGGGCCTTCGGGGCGGGGGCGGCGTACGCGGCGACGGTGGTGACAGTCATCCGGAAACGTTCTCCTCAGGAAAATAGGGTGGTCGCTCCAGCCTGCCTGATGGTTCAGCGTTCATACACAGCCTGCCGTCTCCCTGCTGTGCCTACGTCCACTGTGCGTACCACTGGCAGGGTCAGGATGCTCCGCGTACGACCACGGATACTGGACGCATGGACCAGCGTGCCGAACTCAGTGAATTCCTCCGTTCCCGCCGGGCCCGCCTCCAGCCGCAGGACGTGGGCCTGCCCGCGCTGGGCAGGCACCGCAGGGTCCCCGGGCTGCGGCGCGAGGAGCTGGCGCAGCTCGCCGGGGTGTCCGTGGCGTACTACACGCGGCTCGAACAGGGCCACGGCAGCAATGTCTCCAGCGATGTCCTGGACTCCGTGGCGCAGGCGCTGCGGCTCTCGGACGCGGAGAGCGCGCATCTGACGCACCTGGCGGGGCCGAAGCCCCGGAAGAAGCGGGCCGCTGCGGCCAGGCCCCAGCGGATGCGGCCCGAGCTCCAGCATCTGATGGACGCGATGGACGGTGTGCCGGCGTACGTCCTGGGGCGGCGGATGGACATCCTCGGCTCGAACCGGCTGGCGCGGGCGCTGTTCGGCGACTTCACGGCGCTGCCGCCCGAGGAGCGCAATATGGCGCGGATCGTGTTCCTCGACCCCAACTCCCGTGATCTGTTCACCGAGTGGGAGTGTGTGGCCGCCGAGATAGTGGGCACCCTCCGGTTGTTCGCGGGCTGCTTCCCCGACGATCCGCAGCTGTCGGCGCTGGTGGGTGAGCTGTCGGTCAAGAGCGACGAGTTCCGGGTGCTGTGGGCGGCGCACACCGTGCGGGACAAGGGCCACTGTGCGAAGCGGCTGCACCATCCGCTGGTGGGCGCGCTGACGCTGACGTACGAGACGCTGAATCTGCCGGGCGACCAGGACCAGAGCCTGATCGCCTACCACGCGGAGCCGGGCTCGGACTCGGTGGAGGCGCTGCGGCTGCTGGCGTCCTGGGGCGTGGACGAGACACCGCACCTCAGCCGGTAGGCGCCGCACCGCGCCCCGGTGCGGACCGTACGGGTGTGGGCCGTACGGGTGTGGACCGTACGCCACGGCCCGGTGCGGGCGCCCGGCTCACGGCCGGTACGGCTGCGCGCCCCCCCAGCCCCAGTGCGGTACGGGCGCGCGGCGCGGCGGTTCGGCGCCCGGCGCGGAGTTGGCGACGGCCAGCCGGGTGCCCCACTCGATATAGGCGGCGAACGCCGACCTGAACTCGGGGTCGTCCGGCAGCCCCACCTCGTCGGCCGCGTCCATCAGCAGCGAGATCCAGCGGCGGCGCTGCGGCTCGCTGATGTTCCGGCCCAGGTGGTGGCCGAGCATCGCGGGGTAGCCGCCGTGGTGTTCGGTGTACTCGGCGGGGCCGCCGAAGACCTCACCGAGCCAGAGGGCCACATGGGCGGGGTGGTCGGCGGACATCCCGGCGAAGAGGGGGCCGATGAGCCCGTCCTCGAGCACATGCACGTAGAACGCCTCGGTCAGCCGCAGCAGCGCCTCGCCACCGCCGGCCCACGCGTAGAGGGTGGGCACCGCGGCGCCCGTGCCGTGCACCGCCGTCGGCTCGTAGTGGCGCATCTCCTCGATCTGCTCGACGTAGGGCCGGATCTCGGCGAAGAAGGCCCTGAACTCCTCGCTGCCCCGGAAGCGGTCGGTATGGTCCTCGGCCGAGGTCCAGGTGATGCGCAGGATGTAGGCGGCCGGCTCCTCGGTGCAGCGCGACAGTTCGTAGTCGGCGCAGTACTCGGACCGGGCGAGCGGGACGGCGGCCCGCGCGTAGGCCGCCTCGAACTCGGCGGTCCGGTCCTCGGGAACCAGGTAACGGATGTACTCGACGGTCATGCGGCTCTCCCGGGCGGAACGGCTGTTTCTGGGCGCGCCGACAGATTAGGTCCGGCCTCCTCCCGCGAGCCGGACCTGGCGCGCCGCCACGCGGCCCCGGCCCGGACCGGGGCCCCGTGCGGGCCCGCCCGGCGGACACGGCCTACGAGGGCAACTGATGCGGTATCCGGCCTCGAACGCCGACAGATCGAGCGTGCCGGATCACTCCGGAAGGTCCAGCGCTTCCTTCTGCAGCTGCACCGCCACCCACAGGCTCAGTTTCGGCTCCGCCTGGCGCAGCGCCTTGACTGCCGCGACCGAGGCGATGTCTCCGGTGAAACCGACGGCGGCCAGCCGGGAGCGGACCCAGCGGGCACGCAGCCGGCCCTCGGTGGCTGCGGCGGTGGACTCCACGAGCGCGGCGGCCCGTTCCAGACCTGGGCGCTCCTCGGGCGATGCCTCGGCCAGCGCCTCACGCAGGGCCATTGCGACCACGTCCGCGTCCCTGATGACCGGCACGACGTCGTGCTTCCTGCTCAGTCCTGCAAAGGCTGCCATGTGGATCACCGTGCCGGTCGTGCCCTTCGTGTGGCAAGGGACTTGAGGGTTTCCAGAGGATCAGCCCGAACCCAGCCGTACTGCTGCCGGGGACAGCCCGGAACCTGGCCGGGAGCACCCGGGCCGGGCGGCCCGCCAGTTTTTCGGGCCGCCAGCCGCGGGAGCTCAGAGCACCTGATGGCTGGACAAGGCCGGCGTGAGAGCCCGATGAGAAGCCGGAACGCCGACGGCGGCCCGTCCGCAAGGGAGGGGCCGCCGTCGTACGGGGACGGGGTGGGCTCGCGCCCGGTACGGTCAGGCCTGCGAACCGGCCTTCCACGCCGACCAGTTCATGTTCCAGCCGTTGAGGCCGTTGTCCGGCTGGATCGTCTTGTCGTGGGAGTTCTTCACGACGACCACGTCACCGATGAGCGAGTGGCTGTAGAACCACGCGGCCGAGGTGTTCGGGTCGTTGGCGCCCTTGGTGTCGGAGAGCCCGACACAGCCGTGGCTGGTGTTCGAGGAGCCGAAGAGGGACTTGGCACCCCAGTAGTTGCCGTGGATGAAGGTGCCGGAGCTGGACAGCCGCATGGCGTGCGGGACGTCCTTGATGTCGTACTCGCCCTTGCCGTCGGCGTTGGTGAAGCCGACCGTGGAGCCGTCCATCCGGGTCTGCTTGTACTTCTCCGAGATCACCATCTGGCCGTTGTACGTGGTGTGCTCGGGGGAGCCGGCCGAGATCGGGATGGTCTTGATCGTCTTGCCGTCCTGGGTGACCTTCATCGTGTGCGCCGCGGCGTCCACGATGGAGACCTGGTTGCGGCCGATCTTGAAGCTGACGGTCTTGTCCTGGACGCCGGTGACGCCGCTGGCGCCCTCGACCCCGTCCAGGGCCAGCTTCATCGTGACGGTCGACCCTTCCTTCCAGTACTGGTCGGGGCGGAGGTCCAGGCGCGTGGAGCTGAACCAGTGGCCGACGACCTCCTGACCGCTGCTCGACGTCACCTTGACGGCGTCCTGGACGGCCTTCTTGTTGGTGATCGCCTTGTCGAAGTTGATCGAGACCGGCATACCGACGCCGACGGTCGAACCGTCCTCGGGCGTGAAGTTGCCGATGAAGCTGTGCGCCGGCGAGACCGTCGTGAACGACGAGTTCTCGTGCGCCTGACGGCCCTTGGCGTCCTTGGCCGTGACAGCGATCTTGTACGTGGTCGAGCGCTCCAGCGGGGCGTCCGGCTTCCAGCTGGCGCCGTCGGCCGAGATGGTGCCCTTGACCGTCGTGCCCGTGGTGCTGGTCATCGCGACCTGGGTCAGCTTGCCCGAGGTGACAGCGACCTTGGCGTCCTTGTTGATGCCCGCGTTGTCGGCACCGCTCTTGGGCGTGATCGCTATTCGGGCGTCGGACGTGTCCTGCGCCGCCGCCGCGTCGACCGCGCTCTGCGAGGACTTCTTCGCGCTGTCCGAGCCGCCGGCCTTGCTGTCCCCACCACTGCAGGCCGACAGCACCAGTACGCCGCCGAGCAGAGCGGACGCAGCCATCAGGCCCTTGCGCCGCCTACTTTCCGTCATCACACGCTTCTCCATCGTTGCCGAATACCCCGAAAATCCCCGAGCAGGTCACCTTGAGCGCCGTGACTGTGTGCCCGCACTGCCTTGTGCCCGCACTGCCCTTCAAGAACGTCTGTCCTTCAAGAACATCTGCACCGATGTGTCGGTTCCCCATCCGGTGAAGATGTGTGAAACAACACGTGCAGATCCGGAAGCCCCTCGGCTCCGGTGCACGGCCCCCGGAGTGCGGTGTCCGCACTCCGGGATCCCGTTCTGCTACCCCCGTGGACGCCTTGTCACACAGGCGGCCTGCCACATGGACGCCCTGTCACACAACGGAGTTACGGAGTCGCTTCCACCCCGTCGTCCGCCTCATCTTCCTCGTCCAGGTCCCATTCCAGCGAATCGGGGTCGTAGTCGATCTGCTCGCTCGACCACCCGGCCTGGACGAGCTCGACCCCCGGCACCTCGCCGAGCAGGTCGAGCGGGTCCACCAGGTGGGCGACCGCTTCTGCAGCGTCTTCCCTGACGGCGGCGTCGGCATGCGTACGGTCCTCACCGAACATGCCGGGCTGCGCCCCTTCCGCGTCGTCCGCGATCCGTTCGAGAGCGGCCTCACAGAGCGCGGGGGCGTCGTGCACCTGCAGCACCAATTCGACCTTGAGACGTACATAGCGGGATGTTTCTTCGATGGTCATGCGACGGAGCGTAAGGCTCTTCACGTCCGCGACTTTCCTGCGACCCGCTGCTTTCACTAGCATCAGCGCGCAGGAGCGCCAATTCAGCTTTGCAGTAAGGGAGATCGATCCTGTGTCAGCCCGCCGGCCGCTGTTGACCGCCGCATCGGCGGGGGCCCTGCTCTGCGCCCTGTGGTTCGTGCCGTCGGCACACACCACGGACGATCAGCGGTCCGGCGACGCCCCCGCACATCAGGCGCAGCGGCACACCGCCGCGCTCCCGGCGGTGGCCGGGAGGACGGACACCACCGGGTACGTGGTCGGCGGATCGCTGTTCCTGGGAATCGGGGCGGCCTCAGTCGTCTACGCGCGCCGGACCCACACCGGCTGACCGGCGGACCCGCGCGTCGGGCCGGCGCCCCGGTCACGTCTCGGCGGCCCCTCTCAGCGGCCCCGACCGGGCCACTGAAATCCAAACCGTCGCCGTCAATGCCGGGGTGCGCCCCTTCACGTACCGGAGTTACGTACCGGAGTTACGCGCCGGAGTCCGGCCGCTTGCCCCGCAGGCGGCGCCGGTCGCCGGCCGGCGGAGGTGTGTCGGCCAGCCGCATCACCGCACCGTCGCGCCCCGCCACCACCGGGTTCGGTGACCGGGCGGCCTTCGCCCGGTACTGCGCGGCGTCCGCCAGCCGGAACAGCCGGCGGGCGGACTTCAGCGGCCCGATCGGATCGCCCGTGGACGCGACCCCGCAGGCCACCCCGTCCCCGAGCTCCAGCTGACCCGCCCGCACACAGAGCTCGTCCGCGACCGCGATCACCGCGTCCGCCGACGGGCCCACCGAGAGCAGGCAGAACTCGTCACCGCCGAGCCGCGCCGCCAGCGCACCGGGCAGCATCGCGCCGCAGACCGAGAGGACCGAGCCGAAGCGTTCGAGGAGGCGGTCGCCGACGGCGTGGCCATGGGTGTCGTTGACCTGCTTCAGGCCGTTGAGGTCGCAGACCATCAGGCTGACGACCGTCCCGTCGGCCAGGAACCGCTCCACCGCGGCGTCCAGTCCGATGTCGACCGCGCGCCGGTTGGCGAGCCCGGTCAGCGGGTCGGTGAAGGCCAGCTTCCTGACCTCCTCCAGGCGCTCGGTCTGCGCGAGACCGGCCGCCACCACCGCGGCCAGCACCGTGGCGAAGTCCGCGTCGGCCCGGCCGAAGCCCGGCGTTCCCACCGGCCTGGCCACGTACAGCTCGCCCCAGGCCCGGCCGCGCAGCACTATCGGCGCGACCACACAGCTGCCGCGCCCCCGTCTGCGCAGCGCGGCCACCCGCTGGTGGCAGTAGCCGGCCGATGACGCCGACGACTCCGCCGGCCCGTCGGCCGTCTCGACCCAGGCGTTGGGCTCGCCGCCGCTCGCCCACCGCTCGTGCAGGAATTCGGCGATCTCCGGGAAGTGGTTCACCGGGTAGGTCTCGGCGTCGGGGAACTCGGCCTCGTCCTCGGCGCGCTCCCCCACATTGGCGAGCACCTTGAGCCGGCCCAGCTCCCGCTCCCACACCGAGAGCGCGGCGAAACTGCCGCCCAGCGCCTCACAGGCGCCGAGCGTCGCCGCCCGCCAGGACGCACGCGGGGTGTGCGCCGCCGCCATGGCCTGCGCCAGCATCACCACGGCCCGCAGCCGCACATCGTCACCCATTGCATCAGCTTAAGGACGATCTGCGGCTTTTGAGTAGTTATACGTCACGGGCTGTGAGGGGCGTACGTACGGGACCGCCCCCGGAGGCCCTCACTCCCCGGGCCACTGCGGCTTCCGCTTCTCGTTGAAGGCCGCCACGCCCTCCGCCCGGTCCCCGGAGAAGGCCACCGACCGCCAGGCCGCGTCCTCGACCTCAAGACCGGCGCGCAGATCAAGGCCGTGCCCCAGCCGCAACGCCCGCTTGGCCGCCCGCAGCCCGACCGGCGAGTTCGCCGCGATCCGGCCCGCGAGCTCCAGCGCCCCGGTCCTGGCGTCGTCGGCCAGGATGTCGATCAGGCCCAGCTCCCGCGCCTCGGCCGACTCCACCCGCCGGGCGCTGAACACCAGCTCGGCCGCGCGGGCGGCGCCGACCCGGCGCGGCAGCAGCTGCGTACCGCCGCCGCCGGGGATCACACCGACCGACACCTCGGGCAGCCCCACCACGGCGGTCGCGTCAGCGACGATCAGATCGCAGGCCAGGGCCAGCTCGAACCCGCCGCCCAGCGCGAAGCCGTGCACGGCGGCCACAGTGGGCATCGGCAGCTCCAGTACGCCGGTGTACGCGGCGCGCGCCGTGGGGCGCTGGCGCACCAGCTCGGCGTCCGTGAGGGAGTTGCGCTCCTTCAGGTCGGCGCCCACGCAGAAGGCCCGGTCGTGGGTGGAGGTCACCACCACGGTCCGCGCCGAAGGGTCCGCCGCCAGCGCGTCGCAGGCCGCCGCGATCGACCGTGCCATCGCGGTCGACACGGCGTTCATCGCCTTGGGCCGGTCCAGGACCAGTTCGGCGACATGGCCGTGCCGACGCACGACGACGTACTCGCCGAACCGCTGCTCGGCCGCCGCGTCCGTACCAGTATCTGAGATTTCTGAGGTCATCCGCGCACGATAGCCAGCGGACCCGGCGGGCGTCAGCCCCTGGCGGCGGCCGGGTCCGTGCTCATGTCGTACGGCGGGTGAGCAGCCACGGTTCGACCACGCCCAGCCCGCGCACCGGCCGCTGCCACATCGGCTGCAGGGCGAAGCGGTAGACGGGCGGCTCCTCGCCGCTCTTCTCGGCGCGCTCGGTCTCGGCCGCCGCCTCCGACTCGGAGACCGGGGCATCACCGTGGCGCCCCAGCTCCTCGGCGAGCGCGCCGTCCACCAGGACCGTGTCCTTGGGAGCTATCGAGGTGAGCCGCGATGCCAGGTTCACCGTCGTGCCGAACACATCGCCCATCCGGGTCGTGACGGTGCCGAAGGCGATACCGACCCGCAGTTCCGGCATGGTCTCGTCGTTGCCCATGGTCTCGATGAGCCGCAGCGCGATCTCGGCCGCGGTACCCGCGTCGTCCGCCGCGTACAGCACCTCGTCGCCGAGGGTCTTGATGAGCCGGCCGCCGTGCGCGGCGACCAGGTCGGCGCAGGTCGTCTCGAAGGCCTCGACCAGCTCACCGAGCTCCTCCTCCTCCAGGCGCCGGGTCAGCCGGGTGAAACCGACGAGGTCGGCGAAGCCCACCGCGAGCCTGCGGTCGACCATCTCCTCGTCGTCCGCGACCTGCACGACCCGGCCGGTTGCGGCCGCCAGCTGGCGCCGCCACACATAGCGCAGGAACTCCTCCAGCTCCGGCAGCAACAGCTCCACCAGCGGATACGTGACCTCGGTGCGGCTCATCCCCGGCTCGGGCGGCTCGGTGAGACCGGCCAGGAAGGAGTCGATCTGCCACTCGGCGAGCCGGGCGGTGGTCTGGCCGGTGGACCGCGCGACCTGCACGGCCATCGGCTCGCTCAGCAGCCCCGCCTCGACGAGTCCGGCCAGCCGGCGCAGCGCCAGGACGTCCGCCTCGGTGAGCGCCTTGGCCTGGCCGATGTCCGGGAAGCCCATCGCCCGCCAGAAACGGGAGGCGAGCTCCATCGATACACCGGCCGTACGCGCGGCCTGGAAGGGGGTGTAGCGGCGGTCGGCGCCGAGGATCAGCTGCTCAAGACGGATCGCGAGCGGATCGCTGGTCGGCTCCGCGGTGTGATCGACCTCATGGTGGGGGGTGCGGTACGGAGAGAAAGGGGGCTCCTCGTCCGCGCCCGACGAGATGTTGTCGACGGTCACCTGCCGCCTCCTGCCCATTCCCTGCGCACTGCCCTGCCGATCTGGCTGACGCTCCGTGCTGATCTGCCCGCGGATCGCCTCAACCATACGGCAGGTGTGCCGTAGCTCACGTGCCTGGCGCAGTTCGGACCGGTCGGGTGAATGACTCCGTCCGCTATTCGGGCCCCAGGGCATTCGGGCCTCAGGCCGGCCGCAGGTGCACGATGTCACCCGCGCCGACCGGCTGCACCCCGTCCTCCGTGGCCAGCACCAGCCGGCCGTCACCGTCGACGGCGACCGCCTCCCCGGTCAGCGAGGTGTCACCGGGCAGCTCGGCCCGTACGGTGCGGCCCAGGGTCGAGCAGCCCGCCGCGTACGCCTCCTGGAGCCGCGAGGCGGCCGGGTCGCCGTCCGCCTCACGCCACTCCCCGTACCACTGTTCGAGCGAGCGCAGCACGGAACGCAGCAGGGGGTCCCGGTCGGTGGAGACCGCGCCGGCGAGGGCCAGTGAGCCAGCGGTGGGGACGGGCAGTTCCTCCTCCCGGAGCGAGACGTTGAGGCCGACACCGACCACGACCGCGCCGTCCGCGGTGCGTTCGGCGAGGATGCCGCCCGCCTTGCGCTCCGCGCCGGACGGGGCCTCCCCCGGACGGAGCGTCCCGGAGTCCTGGGGGACCGTGACGAGCAGGTCGTTCGGCCACTTCAGCGCGGTGTCGACCCCCGCCGCCCGGGAGAGGCCGGTGGCCACGGCGACACCGGTGAGCAGCGGCAGCCATCCCCAGCGCTCGGCCGGGACCCGGGGGGCGGGCCGCAGGAGTACGGAGAAGAAGAGCCCGGAACGCGCGGGCGCCGACCAGCTGCGGTCCAGCCGCCCGCGCGCCGCGCTCTGTTCCTCGGCGACCAGCACCGCTCCCTCGTCCAGTCCGGCGGCCCGCGCCACGAGGTCGGAGTTGGTGGACCCGGTGGTCGCGACCACGTCGAGTGAGGTCCACAGGGACCCCGGCCGCACCAGCGCGCGGCGCAGGGCCGGCGCGTTCAGCGGCGGGCGTTCCAGATCCGACCAGCGGTTGTCAGGTACATCGGATGACGTCATGCAACCCAGAGTAGGTGTGGCAAACGACGCACTGCCGAGGCGCACCAGCGCCGATACGCTTACGTGCCAGAAGCCGAAAACGCCCTGTCAGACGCCTGAACACCCAGGGAGCCGCATCCCGATGTCCGAGCCGGAAGAGATCAACGTCCACACCACCGCGGGGAAGCTGGCGGATCTCCAGCACCGCATCGAAGAGGCGACACACGCCGGTTCGGCGCGCGCGGTGGAGAAGCAGCATGCCAAGGGCAAGCTGACAGCCCGTGAGCGGGTGGAACTACTTCTCGACGAGGGGTCGTTCACGGAGCTGGACGAGTTCGCCCGGCATCGCTCCACCAACTTCGGCATCGAGAAGAACCGCCCGTACGGTGACGGCGTGGTGACCGGCTACGGCACGGTCGACGGCCGCCCGGTCTGCGTGTACTCGCAGGACTTCACCATCTTCGGCGGCTCGCTCGGCGAGGTGTACGGCGAGAAGATCATCAAGGTCATGGACTTCGCCATGAAGACCGGCTGCCCGGTCATCGGGATCAACGACGGCGGTGGCGCGCGCATCCAGGAGGGTGTGGCCGCGCTCGGCCTGTTCGGCGAGATCTTCCGCCGCAACGTGCACGCGTCGGGCGTGATTCCGCAGATCAGCCTGATCGTCGGCCCGTGCGCGGGCGGCGCCGTGTACTCCCCCGCGATCACCGACTTCACGGTGATGGTCGACCAGACCTCGCACATGTTCATCACCGGGCCCGACGTCATCAAGACCGTCACCGGTGAGGACGTCGGCTTCGAGGAGCTGGGCGGCGCCCGGACGCACAACTCCACGTCCGGTGTGGCCCACCACATGGCGGGCGACGAGAAGGACGCGATCGAGTACGTCAAGTCGCTGCTCTCCTACCTCCCTTCGAACAATCTCTCCGAGGCACCCGTCTTCCCGGAGGAAGCGGACCTGGAGACCTCGGACGTGGACCGGGAGCTGGACACGCTCGTCCCGGACTCCGCGAACCAGCCGTACGACATGCACACGGCCATCGAGCATGTGCTGGACGACGGTGAGTTCCTGGAGACCCAGAGCCTGTTCGCGCCGAACATCATCACCGGCTTCGGCCGGGTCGAGGGCCACCCGGTCGGCATCGTCGCCAACCAGCCGATGCAGTTCGCGGGCTGTCTGGACATCAACGCGTCGGAGAAGGCAGCCCGGTTCGTCCGCACCTGCGACGCGTTCAACGTCCCGGTCATCACCTTCGTCGACGTGCCCGGCTTCCTCCCGGGTGTCGACCAGGAGTACGGCGGCATCATCCGGCGCGGCGCCAAGCTGATCTTCGCGTACGCGGAGGCCACGGTCCCGCTGATCACGGTGATCACCCGCAAGGCGTTCGGCGGCGCGTACGACGTGATGGGCTCCAAGCACCTGGGCGCCGACCTGAACGTCGCCTGGCCCACCGCGCAGATCGCGGTGATGGGCGCGCAGGGCGCGGTGAGCATCCTGCACCGCCGCACCATCGCGGCAGTCGAAGACCCCGACGAGGCAGCGGCGACCCGCGCCGGTCTGATGTCCGAGTACGAGGACACGCTGCTCAACCCGTACGTGGCGGCCGAGCGCGGCTACGTCGACGCGGTGATCATGCCGTCGGACACCCGTCGGCACATCGTGCGGGGGCTGCGTCAGCTGCGTACGAAGCGGGAGTCCCTGCCGCCCAAGAAGCACGGCAACATCCCGCTCTAGGACGGCTGCCACTTACCCCTACGAAGGGCTCGACGATGATCAAGGTCGTACGGGGAAACCCGACCCCGGAGGAACTGGCCGTCGCGGTGGCGGTGGTCCAGGCGCGGGCCGCCGCTGCGGTCGCCGAGCCGTCAGGACCGCCGCTGCCGCCCGAGGAATGGTCCGATCCGGCCCGTATCGCCCGGCACCGGATACAGCAGCCGGGGCCGCGGGCGTGGGCGCGCACCTACTGGCCGGCGTAGGGCCCGACCATGCACGGAGACTCACCGGCGGGCCGCCGGTGAGCCTCCGCGGTAAGAGCCCCGCGGGTCAGGCGGCGCGTACGTGCGCCGCCGCCCGCTCCGCGGCGCGGACCACCCGCTCGGTGTCCACGTTCACCAGCCGGCCGCCCGACTTGCGCAGATAGCCGTCCACGAAGACCTCGCTGACGTTCGGCGGCTGGCCGTTGAGCACGATCTGGCTGGTCCAGTCGAAGCGCGGGGCGAAGTTGAGGGTGCCGGGGTCCAGGACGAGGACATCGGCGCGTTTGCCCGGCGTCAGCGACCCGACCTGGTCCGCCATCCCGATGCACTCCGCGCCGCCCATCGTCGCCAGCCGCAGCACGGCCGGGATGGTCGGATGGATCCCGGGGTCCTGGTGCAGCGCCCGCTGGAGCCCGACGGCCGCTTTCATCACGTTGAACATGTCGGACGTGTCGTTGGTGCCGCCGTCGTGGCCGAGCCCGGCCTGTACGCCGCGCCGGTGCATCGCGGGCAGCGGCATGATGCCGGAGGCCAGCCGCATATTGCTGAGCGGGCAGTGCGCCACCCGTACGTCGTGGTCACCGGTCAGCGCGATCTCGTCGTCGGTGAGGTGGATCGCGTGGTTCATCAGCAGCTCGGGGCCGAAGGCGCCGACCTCGCGCAGGGCACGGATCTGCTCGTCCTCGCGGTCGGTCGCGGCCTCCAGCACATGGGAGTTGATCATCAGTCCGAGATCGCGTGAGACCTCGTGCAGCAGCCGCAGGTCCTTGATCCCGGACATGCTCGCATGCACCGCCACCTGGGCGGAGGCCAGCGGCAGCGGGTCCAGGAAGTCCTTCTTGACCTCCGGGATCAGATGGCGGTCGGCGCCGCTCTGCGTCATCGCGTAGACGAACCGCAGCCCCGAGTCGTGCAGCGCCCGGACATAACGCTCACTGGTGTCGTACGGAATGGGGTGCACCCAGTCCACGACGGTGGTGACGCCGGCCTGCAGGGCGTCGAGGGCGGCGAGGTGGACGAAGCCGTACATGTCCTGGGCGTCGATCTTCGGCAGGACGGCCCGGTTGCACGCGCCCAGCCAGCCGGTCACGTTCTGGTCGGAGCAGCCGCCGCGGATGCTCGACTGCCAGAGGTGGTTGTGGATGTCGACGAAGCCCGGCAGGACCAGCCTGCCGGTGGCGTCCACCACCCGCGCGCCGTGCGGCACATCGAGCTTCTTGCCGACAGCGGCGATCCTCCCGTCCCGCAGCAGGACGTCGGTGCCGCCCTCCATCGTGCCGAGCACGCCCTCGCCGACGGCGGGGTCCATGGTGAGGACGAGGTCGGCGCCGCGCAGCACGGTGGTCCGCCGCTCCCCCGGGTTCTCACTGTGGCCGCCCGGCCGTTCGCGGGCGGCGGCCGGTAACCCGGCGGCTGCCGCCAGCGGAACACTGCCCAGACCTGCGAGAACGCTACGCCGGCTCATTTTCGGAAAGTTCATTCCATTTTTATACCGTGGCAACAACACGGCGCAGCAACAAGGCTTTCAGCCAACTGACGGATCGTCACATACCGTCGGAGACCCGGATACGCCCGGCCGGGTTGAGTACCCGTACTCAGGCGCCGGACCCCTTCCCGGCCGCACCATCGAGTGCATGCTGTGGTCCGACCCGGAGAACAAACCGCCCAAGGAGCTGCGAGACGCACAGGCGATGCTGCGCCGTGCCGGTCTCGTGCTCGCCGCGGCGATGATTCTCGTGATGGCGGTCCTGAGCCTGCGCTGAACCGCCACCCGTACCGGGCCGTCCGGCTGCTCCGGGCGCGGCCGTACGGGTCATACGGGGCCATACGATGGGCCCATGACTGCTCAGCGCCGGCTCGTTCTCGGTTCCGCATCGCCCGCCCGTCTCGGACTGCTCCGCAACGCCGGTCTCGACCCCGAGGTGATCGTCAGCGGCGTGGACGAGGACGCGATCAGCGCACCCACCCCGGCCGAGCTCGCTCTGGTACTGGCCGAGGCCAAGGCCCGGTCCGTCGCCGCCCGCGACGCCGCGGCCGGAGCCCTCGTCATCGGCTGCGACTCCGTGCTGGAGCTGGACGGCGAGGCGCTCGGCAAGCCCGCCCACGCCGAAGAGGCCACCGCGCGCTGGATGTCGATGCGCGGCCGGGCGGGCGTCCTGCAGACCGGCCACTGCGTGATCGACACCGCGACCGGCCGCAGCGCGTCGGCCACCGCCTCCACCACGGTCCGCTTCGGCGAGCCGACGGACGCCGAGGTCGCCGCGTACGTGGCTAGCGGCGAACCGCTCCATGTCGCGGGGGCCTTCACCCTCGACGGCCGCTCGGCGCCGTTCATCGACTCCATCGAGGGCGACCACGGCAATGTCATCGGCCTCTCACTGCCGCTGCTGCGCAAGCTGCTGGCCGGCCTTGACGTATCCCTGACGGACCTCTGGGTCTGAGCGGCGGGGGTCTGAGCGGCGGCTGCTAACGGCCCGGTACCGGCCCCTCGGAGCAGTGCAGCGGTCCGGGCGCCGCGCCGGGAACTCCGGTCCGTACGAAGCCGAGCCAGGTGGCGCGCATCGCGGCGCCGAGCGCGTCGGCCTCCTCCCAGGGCGTGCTGCCCAGCATCGGGGCGCCCTGCCAGGCCTCCTCGCCGCCCAGCAGCAGCGGCAGTTCGACGCAGTGCGTCGCGCCGAAGGCCGAGTCCGCCGGGCGCCAGTCGAGGCGGTAGGAGTACACACGGGCGCCGGCCCGTACGAGCCGGCCGCCCAGCTCCGCGAGCGGAGCGGCGTACATCTGCTCGGTGAGCTCTGCCGGATCGCCCTCCACGCCGGGGAAGGCGGTCATGTCGTCGGCGTTCCAGCCGTACAGGACGTCCAGACCGCTTACGTGCTCCGCGAAGGCCGCACCGTCCGGGGCCAGCACACCGTCGACCGGGCTGAAGGGAGGCTCCATCGCGCTGCCCGACCTGAGCAGATGGGCCACCGCGGTCTCCCGCTGCGCTTCCAGGAGCGCCGGATGGCCCGCTGTCGCAGGGGACTCGCCCCGCGCCGCGAGGTGATCCGCGAAGACCCGGCCGAGCTCGGCCGCGTCGTCGCGGGACCGCTCGGTGAGCGCCAGCGGGGCGCTCTGCAGGATCGCCCGGCGGAAGAGCCCGCGGGCCTCGTCCATCTCCATGAGCAGCCGGATCGAGATCCCGCCCGCCGACTGGCCGAAGACGGTGACGCTGCCGGGGTCGCCCCCGTACTCCGCGATGTGCTCCCGCACCCAGCGGAGCGCTTCGAGCTGGTCGTACAGGCCGAGGTTCCCCTCGCTGACGCCGTCGAGACAGAGGTAACCGAGCGCGCCGACACGGTAGTTGACGCCGACGACCACCACATCGCCCTGGGTGGCGAGCGCGCCGCCGTCGTACCAGTCCATGAGCCCGGCGCCGCTGCTGAACCCGCCGCCGTGGAACCAGACCATCACCGGGCGCGCCCCGCCGTCCCTGGCCGGGGTGGTGACCGTCAGATTCAGGCAGTCCTCGCCCTGGGGGCGGCTGTCGTGGGGCGGGCCCATCACCGCGTCCAGCCGGGACGGCGGCTGCGGGCAGATCTCACCACTGGACGGGCGGGTGTCATCCGCCGCCACGGCACGCGGCCGCCCGAAGCGCTCCGCCGTCGCATAGCGGATGGGACCGGTCCGGATCAGCCCGGAGCCGGCCGCCCCGGAGCCGGCCGGCCCGGCCCCGGTCGGTACAGCCCCGGTCAGCCCTGCGCCCGAGCCCGTCATCTCGTACCTCCTGTGTCGGTCACCGGCGGTCAGCCGGTGAGGGAGTCCGCGGCAACAGTGTCCGCCGGGTGCACCGTGTCCGCGTCGGCGCCCTCCGGCACCAGCCGGAACAGCGCGACCGCCCCGCCCAGGCTGACCGCGCAGATCACCGCGAGATACCAGGTCACACCGGTGGACGTCCCGCCGGCGTTCAGCAGCGCGGTGGCGATCACGGGGGCCAGACCGCCGCCCAGGATGGCACCGCTCTGCAGGATCACCGAGGACCCCGAGTATCTGACCCGGGCCGGGAAGGTGTCCGCGATGATGGCGCCCTGCACGCAGTGGGTCACCGGGATGATGAGCCCCATCCCCACCAGCGCGACCACGGCGAGCACGGAGTTGCCGGTGTTCAGCAGCGGGAAGAAGACCACGCACCAGACCAGGATGGCGGCGGAGCCCGCGATGAACATCGTGCGCCGGCCGTGCCGGTCCGCGTACGTCGTCCACACCGGTATCGCCGCGAACCAGAGCACGGCCGCCGCGGTCACGCTCAGGATCAGGAACTGCTTGTCGTAGTGCAGGTGTTCGCTGCCGTACGAGAGCGTGAACACCATGAACACGTACGCGACGGCCGAGTTGGCGACCACGGCGAGCAGCGTCAGCACCAGCCGGGGGAAACCGGCCTTCAGGGACTCCGCCAGCGGGAACCTGACCACCTCGCCCTCGGCGAGCACCCGGTGGAAGGACGGGGATTCGGTGACCCGGAGCCTGATCACCAGGCCCACCGCGACCAGGACGAAGCTCAGCAGGAACGGCACCCGCCAGCCCCACGAGGTGAACGCGTGGTCGCCGAGCAGCGAGTTGGCGGCCAGGAAGACGACGTTCGCCAGGACCAGGCCGGCCGGGGTCCCCATCTGCGGGAAGCCCGCGTAGAGGTTCCGCCTGGCCCCCGGCGCGTGCTCCATCGACATCAGGGTGGCGCCCGCGCCCTCACCGCCCAGCCCGATGCCCTGGATGATGCGCAGGGTGACGAGCAGCACCGGCGACCAGAAGCCGATCGAGGCATAGCTCGGGATGAGACCGATGAGGGTGGAGCCGGTCCCCATCAGGACCAGGGAGACCACGAGGGTCGCCTTGCGCCCGATCCGGTCGCCGAAGTGGCCGAAGACCAGGCCGCCGAGCGGTCGCGCGACGAAGCCGACGGCGAGGGTGCTGAAGGCGGCGAGGGTGCCGGCCGCGGGGCTGAGGGACGGGAAGAACTGCTTGTTGAAGATCAGCGCGGCGGCCGTGCCGTAGAGGAAGAAGTCGTACCACTCCAGGGTCGTGCCGGCGAGCGTCGCGACAGCGGTCCTGGCGGGGGTGGCGGGGGTGGCCTGTGTGGTGGGGGTGGACGCGGGGGCGCCGTCCGGGCTCTCCACGGAGTGTGGCCGGTCCACGGAGGACTGCTTCACAGGTGGCTGGTCCGCAGGTGACTGGTTCACAGGTGACTGGTTCACAGGTGACTGGTTCACGGGGGATTGGTTCACGGGGTGACCTCTCGCTTGTTCCGTGGATCGTGGCGCCGTGTGCCATGACACACAAATACCGATTCCGGACCCCTCCATAGCTGTTTCGGTATAGCGGAGAGCTCCCCTCCTGGCCCCTCCAGGCCCCTTCCGGCCAGGAATCAGATATGCCCATTCAGTTATGGCAAGCCACAGGAAGTGCATTTGTCCGGCATGGCTCGGCGGATCACAGTGGGACGCATGACGGCAGATGCAGGGCGGTGGATCCGCAACTTCATAGACGGACGGTTCGTGGACCCGACGGACGCCGAGAGCGCAGTCCGGGGCTTCGACGCGGTGGACCCGGCCACCGGCCTGGTGTTCGCCCGGGTGCACGAGGCGGACAGATCGCTGGTCGACCGGGCCGTACGGGGGGCCAGGCGGGCCCTGCACGACGGCTGGGCGAGCACGCCCGTCGCGGAGCGGACCGCTCTGCTGCGGCGGGCCGCCGACCGGATCGAGGCGCGCTTCGACGAGTTCGTGGCGGCCGAGGTCGCCGACACCGGCAAACCGGTGGCCCAGGCGCGGACGCTCGACGTCCCGCGGGCCATCGCCAACTTCCGCGCCTTCGCGGACGTGGTCGCGGCGGCCGGACAGGAGTCGTTCCTCACCGACCTCCCCGGTGGCCGTCAGGCTCTCAACTACGCCGTACGCAAGCCACTTGGGGTCGTCGCGGTCATCGTGCCGTGGAACCTGCCGCTCCTGCTGCTGACCTGGAAGGTCGCCCCGGCGCTCGCCTGCGGCAACGCGGTGGTCGTCAAGCCCAGCGAGGAGACACCCGCCACCGCTGCCCTGCTGGCCGGGGTACTGGCCGAAGCCGGCCTGCCCGCCGGGGTGTACAGCGTGGTCCACGGCTTCGGCGGCGACTCCGCGGGCGCGTATCTGACCTCGCATCCGGGGATCGACGGGGTGACCTTCACCGGCTCGTCCGCCACCGGCTCGCACGTCATGAAAACCGTCGCGCCGCGCGTCCGCCCGGTCTCCTTCGAGCTGGGCGGCAAGAACGCCGCCATCGTCTTCGACGACGTCGATATCGACGAGGCGCTCGACGGACTGACCAGATCCGTCTTCACCAACACCGGTCAGGTCTGCCTCTGCACCGAGCGGGTGTACGTGCAGCGCTCCGTGTTCGCGGACATCGCGGACGGACTGGCCGAACGGGCGCGCGCCCTGCGCCTCGGCTCACCGGCCGACGAGCGGACCACCACAGGACCGCTGATCTCGCAGGCCCACCGCGCCAAGGTGCTGGGCTACTTCGACCTGGCCGAGCAGGCCGGGGCGAAGGTGCTCACCGGTGGCGGCGTGCCGGAGCTGGGCCAGGAGCTGGCGGGCGGTTCGTGGATCGAGCCGACCCTCTGGACCGGGCTGACCAACGCGGACCGCCCCGTACGCGAGGAGATCTTCGGCCCGGTGGCCGCGCTGATCCCCTTCGACACCGAGGAGGAGGCCGTCGCGCTCGCCAACGACACCGAGTACGGCCTCGCGGCCTCCGTCTGGACCAATGACCTGCGCCGCGGGCACCGGGTGGCCCAGGCGATGGACACTGGCATGGCCTGGGTCAACACCTGGTTCCTGCGCGACCTGCGCTCCCCCTTCGGGGGTACGGGGCTCTCCGGCATCGGCCGGGAGGGCGGCGCGTCCTCGATGCACTTCTACACCGAGCCGACGAATGTGTGCGTGCAACTGTGAACGATCACCCCGCCCCCTCGGGAACCCCCGCAGGAATCCCCTCGGAAGCCTCCGCCGCGGCGCCCTCCGCGCGGATCGGCTCCGCGGTCGCGCGGCTCACCGGAGCCGCGGCCACCCGTACCCCGTGCGCACCCGTCAGGGAATTCATCGGCAGCACGGATCTGGACGCCGCCTACGAGGTGCAGCGGCAGCTCGCCGAGGCCAGGAGCGCCGCCGGCGCACGGGTCACCGGCGCCAAGATCGGGCTCACCGCCCCCGTCGTACAGCAGCAGTTCGGCGTCTTCCAGCCGGACTTCGGGGTGCTCTTCGACGACATGGTGTACGCCCACACCGAGCCGCTGCCGCTCGGCCGGTTCCTCCAGCCGCGCGCCGAGGGCGAGATCGCCTTCGTGCTCGGCCGGGACATCGACCGGCCGGGCGCGGGCGTCGCGGACGTCCTGCGGGCGACCGAGTTCGTGCTCCCCGCCATCGAGATCGTGGACTCCCGTATCGCCGGCTGGGACCTGTCCATCACCGACACCGTGGCGGACAACGCGTCCAGCGGCGCGGTCGTCCTCGGCACCACCCCGTACTCACTGACCGGCCTCGACCTCGCCCGGGTCGGGATGACGCTCCAGCGGGACGGCGAGCCGGTCGCGTTCGGGGCCGGTCACGCCTGCCTCGGCTCACCGGTCGTGGCGGTGGCCTGGCTGGCGCGCGAACTCATCGAGCGGGGGCGGCCGTTGCGCGAGGGCGACGTGATCATGTCCGGCGCGCTCGGGCCGATGGTGCCGGTCACCGGGCCCGGCCGGTTCCGGCTCGCACTGGACGGCCTCGGCGAGGTCGAGGCCGTCATCGAGGGGGCGGCGGAGACCGCCGGCGAGGAGAAGACCCAGTGAAGGAACCAGTGAAGGACCCTGTGAACCCGTCAGCATCCGGCGGGGCAGCCGGCTCCGTCCCGGTCGCCGTCATCGGCTCCGGCAACATCGGGACCGATCTCATGATCAAGGTCCTGCGGCTGTCGAAGACGCTGCGCATGGGCGCGATGGCGGGCATCGACCCGGCGTCGGACGGCCTCGCGCGCGCCGCACGGCTCAAGGTCGCCACCACCCACCGGGGCGTCGAGGGTCTGGTGGAGATGGCGGAGTTCGCCGACATCAAGGTCATCTTCGACGCCACATCGGCGGGCGCCCACGTCCGTAACGCCGAACTCGCCCGTGCCCACGGGAAGTTGATGGTCGATCTGACCCCGGCTGCGCTCGGCCCCTTCGTCGTGCCATCGGTCAATCTCGACGAGCACCTGGAAGCGCCTGACGTCAACATGGTGACCTGCGGCGGCCAGGCGACCATCCCGGTCGTCGCCGCGGTCTCCCGGATCGCCCCGGTCGCGTACGGCGAGATCGTCGCCTCCATCGCGTCCCGCTCGGCGGGACCCGGCACCCGCGCCAACATCGACGAGTTCACCGAGACCACCAGCGAGGCCATCCGGGTGGTCGGCGGCGCCGCGGTGGGCAAGGCGATCATCGTGCTCAACCCCGCCGAGCCGCCGCTCGCCATGCGCGACACGGTGCACTGCCTGGTCGAGGGGACCGTGCCGGCCGGCGTACGGGAGCGGATCGCCGCCTCCGTACGGGAGATGGCCGACGCGGTACGCGCGTACGTACCCGGCTACCGGCTCAAGCAGGACGTGCAGTTCGAGGACATCACCGACGTCCTGGTCCCGGCGCTCGGCCGGCGGGTCACCGGGGTGCGGGTCTCGGTTTTCCTGGAGGTCGTCGGCGCGGGCCACTACCTGCCCGACTACGCAGGCAACCTCGACATCATGACCTCCGCCGCGGTCCGCACGGCCGAGAAGATCGCCGCACTCCGAGGATGGGTGACCGCATGAAGCTCTACGTACAGGATGTGACCCTCCGCGACGGCATGCACTCGATGGGGCACATGTACACCGTCGACCAGGTGCGCCGGATCGTCGGCGCGCTGGACCGGGCCGGGGTCGCCGCCATCGAGGTCGCGCACGGCGACGGGCTCGGCGGGTCGAGCGCCACCTACGGCTTCGGCGCGCACACCGACGAGGAGTGGATCGAGGCCGCCGCCGATGTACTGGTCCACGCGAAGCTCACCACCCTGCTGCTGCCCGGCATCGGCACCATCGAGCATCTGCGCCGGGCGCACGCGCTGGGCGTACGGAGCGTGCGCGTCGCCACCCACTGCACGGAGGCCGATGTCGCCGCCCAGCACATCGCCTGGGCGCGCGAGCACGGGATGGACGTCTCGGGCTTCCTGATGATGAGCCACCTCAACTCCCCCGGCGGCCTGGCCGAACAGGCCGCGCTGATGGAGTCGTACGGCGCGCACTGCGTGTACGTGACGGACTCCGGCGGCCGGCTGACGATGCGGGACGTCGCCGACCGGGTCGACGCGTACCGCGAGGTGCTCGACGCGTCCACCGAGATCGGCATCCACGCCCACGAGAACCTCTCGCTCTCCGTCGCCAACAGCGTCACAGCGGTGGAGCACGGCGCACGCCGGGTCGATGTGGCGCTGGCGGGCCAGGGCGCGGGGGCGGGCAACTGCCCGGCGGAGTCGCTCGTCGCGGTCGCGGACCTGATGGGCTGGGAGCACGGCTGCGACCTGTTCGCGCTGCAGGACGCGGCCGACGACATCGTCCGGCCGATGCGCAGCCGCCCGGTGCAGGTCGACCGGGAGACCCTGACCCTCGGGTACGCGGGCGTCTACTCCAGCTTCCTGCTGCACGCCGAGCGCGCCGCCGGGCGGTACGGGCTCGACACCCGGCAGATCCTCCTGGAGGCCGGCCGCCGGCAGCTGGTCGGCGGCCAGGAGGACCTGATCGTGGACATCGCACTGGACCTGGCCGCGCGGCGCGGGTCCCTGACGGACGGGAGCGGCCAGTGACCGCGGAAGAGACCACCACGGCCACCACGCCCGCCACGCCCGCCACCGGCCCCGGGCCCCTCGCCACGGCCACCGTGGACGAGCTGGCGGCGCGGCTCGACGCGGCGCAGACGTCCCGGACCGACACCCCGAGCCTCGCCGACACCCACACCTTCGGCATCGACGACGCGTACGCGGTCCAGGCGGCGCTGCTGGCCCGCAGGCAGGCGCGCGGCGAGCACATCACCGGGGTGAAGCTGGGCTTCACCAGCAAGGCCAAGATGGCCCAGATGGGCGTGTCGGACGTGATCGTCGGCCGGCTGACCGACGCGATGCGGATCGCTGACGGCGACGACGTGGCGCTGGACCGCTTCATCCACCCGAAGGCCGAGCCCGAGGTCGCGTACCGGCTCTGCCGCGATGTCGACCTGGCCGACCCGCTGACGGACATCGAGTCGTGTGTGGACGCGATGGCCCCGGCGATCGAGATCATCGACTCCCGGTACCGGGACTTCCGCTTCACCTACGGCGATGTCGTCGCGGACAACACGTCGGCGGCCGGCTATGTGATCGGCCCCTGGCGCCCGGTCGGCGAAGCGGCCAACCGCGCGGTCCGGCTGCGTACCGGCACGGCCGAGGTGACCGGTTCGACGGCCGCCATCCTCGGCGATCCGGTGCACGCGCTGCACGCGCTGCTCGACATGTGCCGCCGCCGGAGCATCCCGCTGCGGGCCGGGCATGTCGTGCTCGCGGGCGCGGCGACGGCGGCGGTCCCGCTGGCGGCGGGCGTGACCACGTGCGACGTGGCCGGGCTGGGCTCGGTCTCGCTGAAGTCCGTGTCGCGGAATCCCGGGTCGCCGAAGTCCGGGTCGCCGAAGGGGGCCGCCCGATGAGCGGCGCACAGGTGATCAGCGGCCGGGCCACCCCGCGCGGCAGGTTCCCGCACGTGAAGGTCGTCGGCGATGCCGTCTACGTCTCGGGCACCAGCTCGCGCAGGCCGGACAACACCTTCGTGGGCGCCGAGGCCGACGAACTGGGCACCACCCGGCTGGACATCAGGGCGCAGACCCGCGCCGTGATCGAGAACATCCGGGCAATCCTCGCCGAGGTGGGCGCGGAGCTCGCGGACGTCGCCCAGCTCACCACGTATCTGGTCTCCATGAACGACTTCGGCGGCTACAACGAGGTCTACGGCGAGTACTTCGACGAGCAGGGCCCGACCAGGACCACAGTGGCGGTGCACCAGCTGCCGCACCCGCATCTGCTGATAGAGATCCAGGCCGTCGCCCATCTGCCCGGCACCACAGATTCACACAGTACGGATTCACACAGCACGGAGGTGCCCTCATGACCGCCATCCCCCCGGTCATCGATTTCCAGGGCTGGATCACCGAGCACGAGCACCTGCTCAAGCCCCCGGTGAACAACAGGACCATGTCGCTCGGCGAGGACTTCATCGTCCAGATCGTCGGTGGCCCCAACGAGCGGACCGACTACCACCTCGACCCGTACGAGGAGTGGTTCTACCAGGTCAAGGGGGATATGCACGTCAACGTCATGACCGAGGAGGGCCCGCGGACCGTGCACATCAAGGAGGGCGAGGCCTGGCTGCTGCCCGGCAGCCTCCCGCACTCCCCGCAGCGGCCCGACGCGGGCTCGATCGGTCTGGTCATCGAGCGGGTACGAGAGGAGGGGACCGTGGAGCGGTTCCAGTGGTACTGCCTTGACTGCGCGGCCCTCGTCCACGAGACCGAACTCCAGGTCCGGGACATCGTCGCCGATCTGCCGCCGGTGTTCGCCGAGTTCTACGACAACGAGGAGGCCCGGAACTGCCCGCAGTGCGGCGCCCTCCACCCCGGGAAGGGCTGACCGTGGACCGTACGATCGACATCCACACCCACTACGTGCCGCGCGGCTGGCCTGACCTGACAGCCGACGCCGGTCCTGACGCGCCGTGGCTGCGGATCGAGTCCGAGGCCGAGGCCATGATCATGATGGGCACCCGGGAGTTCCGCCGGATCCAGCGGGACTGCTGGGACGCGGAGACCCGGCTGCGCGACATGGACGCGGACGGCGTACGGACCCAAGTGGTCTCCCCCACCCCGGCGTTCTTCCAGTACGGCCGCAGCGGCGCCGAGGCCGCCAGGATCGCGCGGATCTTCAACGATCTGGCCCTGGAGATCGTCGCCCCGGCACCGGACCGGCTGATCCCGTTCTGCCAGGTGCCGCTGCAGGACACCGACGCGGCCTGCCGCGAGGTGGAGCGCAGCGTCGCCAACGGCCACCGGGGGGTGGAGATCGGCAACCATGTCGGGGATCTCGACCTGGACAGCGAAGGGGTCGTGACCTTCCTCCAGCACTGCGCATCGCTGGATGTGCCGGTCTTCGTGCACCCCTGGGACATGGCCAGCTCGCCCCGGCTCGACCGCTGGATGGCGCAGTGGCTCACCGCGATGCCCGCGGAGACCCATCTGTCGATCCTCGCGCTGATCCTGGGCGGGGTCTTCGACCGGATCGACGACCGGCTGAAGATCTGCTTCGCGCACGGCGGCGGGTCGTTCGCGTTCTGGCTGGGCCGGATGGAGAACGCGTGGCACGGCCGCCACGACGTCATCGGCACCTCGCAGTTCCCGCCGTCGCACTACCTCGGCCGGTTCTACGTGGACTCGGTGGTCTTCGACGACCGCGCGCTGCGGCTGCTGGTCGACACGGTCGGCGCCGACCGGGTGATGGTGGGCAGCGACTACCCGTACCCGCTGGGCGAACGCCCCGTCGGCGACGTCGTCCGCAAGAGCGGCTTCCTCACCGGGGCGGACCGCGCGCTGATCAGCCACGGCAACGCGGAGCGCTTCCTGGGAGCGGCCCGCTGAGCGCCGGACCCGGCTCAGCCGGAGCTGTCGTCACCGGCGCCCTGCGGGACCATACCGGCGGCGACCTCCTCCAGGCCCGTGATCAGCGCCCGTGCGGAGGGGCTCGGCGTACTGGCGGCGGGCAGGGTCAGTCCGACGCTGTGCCCGATGGGCTCCAGCGGGATGCCGAGGCGGACGATCCTGGGGTCGTCGCGGGTGATCAGGCTCGGCAGCGCCGCCACCACATCGGTCTCCAGCAGGAGTTGGCGCACCGTCAGGAACGAGGTGGTCTCCACCCGGTTCATCGGCAGGGCGATTCCGTGCCGGGCGAAGAACTCCTCCATCTCCCGGCGGAGCGCGGTCTCGGCGCCCGGCAGGATCCACGGGTAGTGCGCCAGCTCCGCGAGATCCACCGCGGGCTGCCCGGCGAGCGCGTGCGAGGCCCTGACGACCAGCTCGACCGACTCGTCGTACAGCTTGCGGCGGACGGTGCGCTCGTCGGACGGTACGGTCAGCCGCCCCACGATGAAGTCGACGCGCCCTGCCTCCAGTTCGAGGAGCAGGGCCTCGGGTGACGCCTCCCTGACGACCACGGTGAGGTAGGGGCGCTCCTTCTTGACCGCGGCGATGGCGCGCGGCAGCAGCACGTTCGACCCGGCGAGGTGGGTGCCGACGATCACCGTGCCGCGGTCGGCGTCGGCCAGCTCCACCACATGGCGGCCCGCCTGCGTCAGCTCGGCCAGCACGGTGCGGGCATGGGCGGTGAAAGCCTCGCCGAAGACGGTCGCGGTGACACCGCGGGGGCCGCGCTCGAAGAGCGGCACGCCGAGGATGTCCTCCAGCTCGTGCAGACTGCGGGTCGCCGCGGGCTGTGTCACATGCAGTTCGGCGGCGGCGCCGACCACACTGCCCCGGCGGGAGAGCGCGTCGACGAGGACCAGATGACGGAACTTCAGCCGGCCGTCGAGCAGGCGGGGGATCTTCACCCCGCCGACCCTAGGGCCCTGGACCGTGTCAGACAGCCGCCGGGGCGCCGCCGGCCGCTTCGGGCTCGCCCCCGGCCGCTTCCGGCTCCGGGCGGTCCCCGTCGTACGCCACCAGGGTCAGGACGATCAGCCCGAGCACCACGACCATCACGACGAAGGCCGGCCAGCCGACCAGGCCCCAGGTGAGCGCGCCCAGGACGCCGTGCACCACGGCGCAGGTGATCAGCAGGATCCGGCCGAAGCGGCCGGGCGCGCGGTCCGTGATCCCGGCGCGCAGCGGGAAGAACGCGCAGAGCAGCAGATAGGCGCCGAAGACGCCCCCGGCCACCCAGGAGCCGGTGCTTATCGCGCTCGGCTTCAGGCCCGCCATGGACATGTTCTGGTTGTCGGCGACCTTGCCGAGTATCAGGTTCACGAAGGCGATCCCGAACGCCTCGACGAAGAGGACGATCGCGGCCACCAAGGCCACCGGCCTGCGTGCCATGAGCCACCCCCAGTCGGATCCCAGTCGGATCCCGCTCGGATCCCAGTCGGATCACCGGTCGGATCGCGGTCGGATGCGAGTCGAACCCGAGTCGAACCCGAGTCGAATCCCCGTCAGATACCGCTTGTTACCGCAAGTATGTGCGACACCGCGCAGGCTACTAACGGGTAGTCGCCTGGACAAGGGGTCTGGACGGTCAGAACGGGCGGCAAAGAATCGCCCGCCCCTTCGTAGGGACTCCACAAAGAAACGCGAGCCGCAGCGGTCCCGACCGACAGAGACCTAAGCCACATGGCGGGGCTACTGTGGGTTCCGGGAACCCTCCGTACCGTGGTGTGACAAGGGAATTCGCGACACCGCCGACGCCCGTGTCACACCGTGTGTGGGGAAGCTCACCTATGGGGACAGGTCGAAACGCGGTGTCGGCAGTCCCTAAACTCAGCTTGTTTCAGCGAACTCTTCGGCACGATGACCTGCCGAGTAAAACCCGCCTCGGGTGCGAGCGGGGATGACACAGCAAGGAGGGAGCCATCGTGCACAAGGTGCTCATCGCCAACCGTGGCGAGATCGCTGTCCGTGTCGCACGGGCCTGCCGGGACGCCGGGATCGCGAGCGTAGCCGTCTACGCCGAACCGGACCGGGACGCACTGCACGTACGCGCGGCCGACGAGGCGTTCGCCCTGGGCGGTGACACCCCGTCCGCCAGCTACCTGGACATGGGCAAGGTCCTCCAGGCGGCGAAGGACTCGGGCGCCGACGCCATCCACCCCGGATACGGCTTCCTCTCCGAGAACGCCGAATTCGCCCAGGCCGTCCTCGACGCCGGGCTCACCTGGATCGGCCCCCCGCCGCAGGCCATCCGCGACCTCGGTGACAAGGTCGCCGCCCGGCACATCGCGCAGCGCGCCGGCGCGCCGCTGGTCGCCGGTACCCCGGACCCGGTCGAGGGCTCCGACGAGGTCGTGGCGTTCGCCGAGCAGAACGGCCTGCCGATCGCGATCAAGGCGGCCTTCGGCGGCGGCGGGCGCGGCCTGAAGGTCGCCCGCACCCTCGAAGAGATCCCCGAGCTCTACGACTCGGCGGTCCGCGAGGCCGTCGCCGCCTTCGGCCGCGGCGAGTGCTTCGTCGAGCGCTACCTCGACAAGCCCCGGCACGTCGAGACCCAGTGCCTGGCCGACAAGCACGGCAACGTGGTCGTCGTCTCCACCCGTGACTGCTCCCTCCAGCGCCGCCACCAGAAGCTGGTGGAGGAGGCGCCCGCGCCCTTCCTGAGCGAGGAGCAGAACGCCGAGCTGTACGCCGCGTCCAAGGCCATCCTCAAGGAGGCCGGTTACGAGGGCGCGGGGACCGTCGAGTTCCTGGTGGGCGTCGACGGCACGATCTCCTTCCTCGAGGTCAACACCCGCCTCCAGGTGGAGCACCCGGTGACCGAAGAGGTCTCGGGCATCGACCTGGTCCGCGAGATGTTCCGCATCGCCGACGGCGAGGAGCTCGGCTACGGCGACCCCGAACTGCGCGGTCACTCCTTCGAGTTCCGTATCAACGGCGAGGACCCGGGCCGCGGCTTCCTGCCCGCCCCCGGCACCGTCACCACCTTCGCGCCGCCGACCGGCCCCGGTGTCCGCCTCGACGCGGGCGTCGAGTCGGGCTCGGTCATCGGCCCCGCCTGGGACTCGCTGCTCGCCAAGCTGATCGTCACCGGCGCCACCCGTGAGCAGGCTCTCCAGCGCGCCGCCCGCGCACTGGACGAGTTCACCGTGGAGGGCATGGCCACCGCCATCCCGTTCCACCGCGCGGTCGTCGCCGACCCGGCCTTCACGGCCGACCCCTTCCGCATCCACACCCGGTGGATCGAGACCGAGTTCGTCAACGAGATCCCGCCCTTCGCCGCCCCGTCCGACGCGGACGAGGACGAGGCCGGGCGCGAGACGATCGTCGTCGAGGTCGGCGGCAAGCGCCTTGAGGTCTCGCTGCCGTCCTCGCTGGGGATGACCCTGGCCCGTACCGGCCTGGCCGCGGGCGCCAAGCCCAAGCGCCGGGCGGCCAAGAAGGCCGGCTCCGCCGCTTCGGGCGACTCGCTCGCGTCCCCGATGCAGGGCACGATCGTCAAGGTCGCGGTCGAGGAGGGCCAGGAGGTCAAGGAGGGCGACCTCGTCGTCGTCCTGGAGGCGATGAAGATGGAGCAGCCGCTCAACGCGCACCGCTCCGGCACCGTCAAGAGCCTCACCGCCGAGGTCGGCGCCTCCGTCACGTCCGGCGCCTTGATCTGCGAGATCAAGGACTGACGCAGACAGGACCTGCACAGCGGGGACCTTGCACAGCGAGGACCTGCACAGCGAGGGCCGGCCACGGGAGTGGCCGGCCAACAGCTACGGGGCGAGCCCCCGGCCGGGCACACACCGGCCGGGGGCTCGCCCCGTGAATGAACCGTCAGTGAACGGGGCCGGAAGAGCCCCGGCGCCGAGGCGCTTTGACGAACCGGGGCACTTTGACGACAGGCCCCTGGGGCCTTTCGTCGCCCTAGCGGCGGCGCATATCCGCCACCCGCGCCTGCTGTTGGTGCTGTTGCTGCTCGGCGAGCGAGGCCGCGCTGCGCAGCGGCTGCGGCCCCGGCCCGCCGGGGTGCGTACGCCGCTGCCCGGGGAGCGGCATGTCCCTGCGGGGCGGCCGCCCGCCAGGTGCGCTCTCACCACCCGCGCCGGAGCCCGCGCCGCCGCCCTGCCCGGCCACCGCGATCTGTACGCCCTGGTCGGCGAGCGCCTGCAACTCCGTTGCCGCGCGGTCGTCCTGGGCGGACGGTTCATCGGTGACCAGCCGGGTGATCACATCCGTCGGCACGGTCTGGAACATGGTGTCGGTGCCCAGCTTGGTGTGGTCGGCGAGGACCACCACCTCCGCGGCGGCCTGCACCAGTGCCCGGTCGACGCTGGCCGAGAGCATGTTGGAGGTGGAGAGACCGCGCTCGGCGGTCAGCCCGCTGCCGGAGAGGAAGGCGCGGGAGACCCGGAGCCCCTGGAGGGACTGCTCGGCACCGCTGCCCACCAGCGCGTAGTTGGACCCGCGCAGCGTGCCGCCGGTCATCACCACCTCGACCCGGTTGGCATGGGCCAACGCCTGGGCCACCAGGAGGGAGTTGGTGACCACCGTCAGCCCTGGGACGCGTGCGAGCCGGCGGGCCAGCTCCTGCGTGGTCGTCCCCGCGCCCACCACGATGGCTTCGCCTTCTTCGACGAGCCCGGCGGCGAGATCGGCGATGGCCGTCTTCTCGGCGGTCGCGAGATGGGATTTCTGCGGAAAGCCGGACTCTCGCGTAAAACCACCCGGCAGTACCGCACCGCCATGGCGGCGGTCGAGGAGTCCTTCCGCCTCCAGCGCCCGCACGTCCCGCCGTACGGTCACTTCGGAGGTCTGGACGACACGGGCGAGCTCACGGAGCGACACGGCCCCATTGGCACGCACCATTTCAAGGATCAATTGGCGACGTTCAGCAGCGAACACGAAACAGACAGTAACCTGACCGGCCGATAGTTCTCAGCACTTTGCGCCGAAAAACAGAAGTTGCGCACAGATGGGGTCAGCAGGTGGTATACGGGGCGCGGTCACCGTTCGAACGGCACACCGACCCCGCCCGACTCCACCGGCCGGCCCGGCCCGCAGGCGCCCCTCGCGTCAGGCCTCGCCGGCCATCTTCCGGGTGTGCAACTGCCGTGCCACTTCGGCGATCGAGCCGGAGAGCGACGGGTACACGGTGAAGGCGTTCGCGATCTGCTCCACCGTCAGGTTGTTGTCGACCGCGATCGAGATCGGGTGGATCAGCTCGCTGGCCCGCGGGGACACGACCACCCCGCCGACCACGATGCCGGTACCGGGACGGCAGAAGATCTTGACGAAGCCGTCCCTGATGCCCTGCATCTTGGCGCGCGGGTTACGCAGCAGCGGCAGCTTGACGGCGCGCGCCACGATCTTGCCCGAGTCCACGTCGGCCTGGGTGTAACCGACGGTGGCGATCTCCGGGTCGGTGAAGACGTTGGAGGAGACCGTCTTGAGGTTCAGCGGCTGCACCGCGTCACCGAGGAAGTGGTACATCGCGATGCGGCCCTGCATGGCCGCGACCGAGGCGAGAGCGAAGATCCCGGTGACGTCACCGGCCGCGTAGACGCCGGGGGCGCTGGTACGGGAGACCTTGTCGGTCCAGATGTGGCCGGACTCCTTGAGCCGGACCCCGGCCTCGTCCAGACCCATGCCCGCGCTGTTCGGGATGGCGCCGACCGCCATCAGGCAGTGCGTGCCGGAGATGACCCGGCCGTCGGCGAGCGTGACCTCGACGCGGTCACCCACGCGCTTGGCGGCGGCGGCACGCGAGCGGGCCATCACGTTCATGCCCCGGCGGCGGAACACGTCCTCCAGGACGGCGGCGGCGTCCGGGTCCTCGCCGGGGAGCACCCGGTCACGGCTGGAGACGAGCGTGACGCGCGAGCCGAGCGCCTGGTAGGCGCCCGCGAACTCGGCGCCGGTGACACCGGAGCCGACCACGATGAGCTCCTCGGGGAGCTCGTCCAGGTCGTACACCTGCGTCCAGTTGAGGATGCGCTCGCCGTCCGGCTGGGCGTCCGGGATCTCCCGGGGGTGGCCGCCGGTCGCGAGCAGGACCGCGTCGGCCGTCAGCGTCTCCTCGGTGCCGTCGGCGGCGGTGACGACCACCTGGCGGGAGCCGTCCATCGCCTGCTGCCCGACGAGCCGGCCTCGGCCGCGCATCACCCGGGCGCCGGCCCTGGTGACCGACGCGGTGATGTCGTGGGACTGGGCGAGCGCGAGCCGCTTGACCCGCCGGTTCACCTTGCCGAGGTCCACGCCGACCACCCGGGCCGCCTGTTCCAGCGGTGGGGTGTCGTCGGCGACGATGATGCCCAACTCCTCGTACGAAGAGTCGAAGGTCGTCATCACCTCGGCCGTGGCGATCAGAGTCTTGGAGGGCACGCAGTCGGTGAGCACGGATGCGCCGCCGAGACCGTCGCAGTCGACGACGGTCACCTCCGCGCCGAGCTGGGCGCCCACCAGGGCAGCCTCATATCCGCCAGGTCCGCCGCCGATGATCACGATCCGGGTCACGAAAAATCCGCCTCGCGTTGTCACCCCGGCCGCACTGCCGCCCCGGCCGGGGGTCCGGGGGGTGCCCCCGGGGAATGCAGTACGTGCTTCATTGTCCCGCACTCTTCAAGATGCTTCACCCCCGGGGCACCCCCGGAGCGCCCCCACCCCGCCGGACGTGCCCGGGGACCCCCTTCCGGACGGCTGTCACGGCGAAGTGACCCGGCCCCGAAATCCCACTGTCGTACCCTCGACAGCATGTCGCTCTACGCCGCGTACGCCGGCAACCTCGACGCGCGGCTGATGAGTCGCCGCGCTCCGCACTCCCCCCTGCGCGGCACCGGCTGGCTCAACGGCTGGCGGCTGACCTTCGGCGGGGAGCAGATGGGCTGGGAGGGCGCGCTCGCCACCCTGGTGGAGGCCCCGCGCTCGCAGGTCTTCGTCGCCGTGTACGACATCGCCCCGATGGACCAGGACTCGATGGACCGCTGGGAGGGCGTCGGCCTCGACATATACCGGCGGATGCGGGTCCGGGTGGACACCATGGAGGGCGAGGAGCCCGCCTGGGTCTACGTACTGAACGGGTACGAGGGCGGGCTGCCGTCGGCGCGGTACCTGGGCGAGCTGGCCGACGCGGCCGAGTCCGCGGGCGCGCCGCACGACTATGTGATGGAGCTCCGCAAGCGCCCCTGCTGAGGGCCGCGGGGCCGCACCGCGGGGCCCCCACCGGGCGTTCGTCGGAAACGACAAGACAACGATCCCAACTCCGTCCACCAAGACATCTACGCGCGTAGGCCCAGAACGGTTACCCTCTTCGGCGTGAACGCTTCAGTTAACCCGGACATCCAGGGCGCCGCCGACAACCCCACTGTCGCCGCCGACGCCGCCGCCACCCGCCTGCGTGAGCTCACCGGTGCAGAGACCCACGATGTGGCCCTCGTGATGGGCTCCGGCTGGGCGCCGGCCGTCGACGCCCTGGGCACGCCAGTGGCCGACTTCGCCGTGACCGAACTGCCCGGGTTCCCGCCGCCCGCCGTGGAGGGCCACGGCGGACGCATCCGCTCGTACGCCGTCGGAGGCAAGCGCGCGCTGGTCTTCCTGGGCCGTACCCACTACTACGAGGGCCGCGGTGTCGCCGCCGTCTCGCACGGCGTGCGCACCGCCGTCGCGGCAGGCTGCAAGACCGTCGTCCTGACCAACGGCTGCGGCGGTCTGCGCGCGGGGATGCGCCCCGGCCAGCCGGTCCTCATCAGTGACCACATCAACCTGACGGCCACCTCGCCGATCATGGGCGCCAACTTCGTGGACCTCACCGACCTGTACTCGCCGCGGCTGCGCGCGCTGTGCAAGGAGGTCGACAACACGCTGGAAGAGGGCGTGTACGTCCAGTTCCCCGGCCCGCACTACGAGACGCCCGCCGAGATCAACATGGTCCGGGTGCTCGGTGGCGACCTGGTCGGCATGTCCACGGTGCTGGAGGCCATCGCCGCACGCGAGGCCGGCGCCGAGGTGCTCGGCATCTCGCTGGTCACGAACCTGGCGGCCGGACTGACCGGCGAGCCGCTCAACCACGAAGAGGTACTGCAGGCCGGCCGCGACTCGGCCGCACGGATGGGCTCGCTGCTCTCGAAGGTCCTGGAGCGGATCTGAGCCACGCCCCTGTGTTCTCCGTCCCGTGTCCTCAACCGCCGGGCAGGCTGAGAATCAGCCCCTCCGGCGTTTGAGGAACGGGGTCCGGGGCGTAACCCCGATGACGGGCACCAGCCCCACCCCGCGACCACATCGCGCCCCCGCCGCCCGAGAGAGGCAGACCACCGTGCAGCAGGACCTGATCACCCGCGCCAAGACCTGGCAGGCGGAGGACCCCGACACCGACACCCGCGAAGAGCTGGCACGGCTCATCGAGGCGGCCACGGGCGAATCGGACGACCCGGACGGCGCCGCCACCGCCGAGCTGGCCGCCCGCTTCAGCGGCACCCTCCAGTTCGGCACGGCCGGTCTGCGCGGAGAGCTGGGCGCGGGCCCGATGCGGATGAACCGCGCCGTCGTCATACGCGCAGCGGCCGGTCTCGCCGCGTACCTCAAGGCGCAGGGCCAGGCCGGCGGCCTGGTCGTCGTCGGCTACGACGCCCGCTACAAGTCCGCGGACTTCGCCAGGGACACCGCGGCTGTGCTGACCGGTGCGGGTCTGCGCGCCGCCGTACTGCCCCGCCCACTGCCCACCCCGGTGCTCGCCTTCGCCATCCGCCACCTCGGCGCGGTCGCGGGCGTCGAGGTCACCGCGAGCCACAACCCGCCGCGCGACAACGGCTACAAGGTCTACCTGGGTGACGGGTCGCAGATCGTTCCCCCGGCGGACACCGGGATCGCCGCGCGGATCGACGCGGTGCGGAGCCTGCACGACGTACCGCGCCCCGAGAGCGGCTGGGAGATCCTCGGCGAGGACGTCCTGGACGCCTATCTGTCCCGTACGGACGCCGTACTGACCTCCGGCTCCCCCCGCACCGCCCGCACCGTCTACACGGCGATGCACGGCGTCGGCACGGAGACCCTGCTCGCCGCGTTCGCCAGGGCCGGCTTCCCTGAGCCGGTGCTCGTCACCGAACAGGCCGAGCCGGACCCGGCGTTCCCGACGGTCGCCTTCCCCAACCCGGAGGAGCCGGGCGCGATGGACCTCTCCTTCGCGACGGCCCGCCGCGCCGCCCCCGACATCGTCATCGCCAACGACCCGGACGCGGACCGCTGCGCGGTGGCCGTCCCGTACGAGGGCGACTGGCGGATGCTGCGCGGCGACGAGCTGGGCGCGCTGCTCGCGGCGCACCTGGTACGGCGCGGGGTGACCGGCACGTTCGCCGAGTCGATCGTGTCGTCGTCGCTGCTCGGCCGGATCGCGGAGGCGGCCGCGCTGCCGTACGAGGAGACGCTGACCGGCTTCAAGTGGATCGCCCGCGTCGAGGGCCTGCGGTACGGGTACGAGGAGGCGCTCGGCTACTGCGTCGACCCCGACGGCGTACGCGACAAGGACGGCATCACGGCGGCGCTGCTCGTCGCCGAACTGGCCTCGGTGCTGAAGGCCGAGGGCCGCACGCTGCTCGACCTGCTCGACGAACTGGCCGTCCGGCACGGGCTGCACGCGACGGACCAGCTCTCGGTGCGCGTCGAGGACCTGTCGGTGATCGCGGACGCGATGCGCCGGCTGCGCGAACAGCCGCCGGCCGAGCTGGCGGGCCTCAAGGTCACGAGCGCCGAGGACCTGTCGAACGGCACGGAGCACCTCCCGCCGACGGACGGCCTGCGCTACCGCCTGGAGGGCGCCCGGGTGATCGTCCGCCCGAGCGGCACCGAGCCGAAGCTCAAGTGCTATCTGGAGGTGGTCCTCCCGGTGGACTCCATCGACGGCGTCCCGGCCGCCAGGACCCGGGCGGACCGGCTCCTGACGGCGATCAAGGCGGACCTGTCGCAGGCGGCGGGGCTGTAGGAACGGCGGCTCGGCAGGCACAGGGGATCGACCGCTCCGAGGCCCTGACGGCCCTCTGTCCGGATACCCGGGCAGGGGGCCGTTGTCTCACCAGGGCGGGTATCCGGAGCGGGTCACCAGGGCAGAGTCACCAGGGCAGGGTGCTCTCGGCGTCGAAGAAGCCCCCGGTCGGGCCGTCCGGGCCCACCTGGGCCATGCGCACGATGATCTCGGCGCCCTGCTCGACGGTCTGGATGCCCGTCTTCCCGTTCAGGTCGGTCCTGGTGAAGCCGGGCTCCACCGAGTTGATCCGCATCTCCGGGAACGCCTTCGCGTACTGCGTGGTGAGCATGTTGACCGCCGTCTTCGACGCCGGGTAGGCGACGCCCGGGTAGGCGTACGTGTGGGTGTCCGGGTCGGCGACCAGGGTCAGTGAGGCAAGAGCACTGCTGACGTTGACCACCACCGGGGCGGCGGAGCGCCGCAGCAGCGGCAGGAAGGCGTGGGTGACCCGCACGGTGCCGAAGACGTTCGTCTCGAACGTCGTCCGCATCATGTCGGCGGTGGTGTCCGCTGCGCCGCTCACGGTGCCGTCGTCGCTCATCTCGGCCTGGATACCGGCGTTGTTGATCAGTACGTCGAGCGCTCCCCCGGCCTCGATGACCTTGACCGCCGCCGCCACGGACGCGTCATCGGTGACATCGAGCTGAACCGCCCGCGCACCCAGCTCTGCGGCGGCCAGGCGCCCGCGTTCGGCATCGCGGCTGCCCAGGTAGACGGTGTGGCCCGCGGCGGTGAGGCGGCGGGCGGTCTCGTACCCGAGACCCTTGTTCGCTCCGGTGATCAGTGTTGTCGTCATGCCTCCACAGTGCAGCGGGGACGGGAGGTCAGCCAGGCGTCCCGTCTTCCTGTGACTGCCAGTACCAGGACGATCCGCACGGGCCGGGGCACAGTGGTGGCATGGCGACCACGGAGTTCGGACAGGCGGTGCGGCGCTGGCGCGACCGGGTATCCCCGGAGGCGGCCGGGCTGCCCGTCGGCGGCCACCGGCGCGCGGCCGGGCTGCGCCGCGAGGAGCTGGCGCTGCTGGCCGGAATCTCGGTCGACTACGTCACCCGCCTCGAACAGGGCCGGGCCGCCCACCCGTCGGTCCAGGTCGTCGAGGCCCTGGGCCGGGCACTGCGCCTCTCCGGAGCCGAGCGCGAGCATCTCTTCGGCGTCGCCGGGCTGGTACCGCCGGGGCGGGGCACGGTGCCCGCGTACATCACGCCCAGCGTCCAGCGGATGCTGGACAGGCTGACGGGCACACCTGTCGCGGTCTCCGACGCGGCGTGGACGCTGCTGCTGGCCAACCCCCTGTACACGGCGCTGATGGGCGAGTGGCAGGGCAAGGACCGCAACGCGGTGTGGCGCAACTTCCTCGGCTCGGGCACCCGCGCCCGCCACACACCGGAATCCCGGCGCGCACTGGAGATCACGCAGGTCGCCGGGTTGCGTGCGACGGCGGGCCGTTATCCGGCGGACCAGCGGCTGCGGCGCCTGATCGCGGAACTGCGCGCCGGCAGTCCCCGGTTCGCGGAACTGTGGGATTCCGGGGCCGTGGACCAGTACGAGGCCCCGCACAAGACCATCGACCACCCGCAGGTGGGCGCGCTGACGCTGGACTGCGACCTGCTCAGCGTCGCGGGCAGCGACCTGCGCATCATGGTCTACACGGCCGAGCCGGGCACCCGGGACGCCGAGAAGCTCGCGCTCCTCACGGTCCTCGGTACGCAGGTGCTGACCGGCCCGTGACCGGAAGCGGTCACCGGGCCGGCGGTCACCGGGCTACCGGAAGCCGAGCTGCGGATCGGTGCCGGTCAGCTCGGCGCAGGCGGCCCACAGGCGAGCGGCCACAGCCCGGTCGGCCATGTGCGAGGGGACTGGTTCGCTCCGCGGGGTGCCACGCAGGCCGAAGACCCTCGGTCCCCACAGCTGCCCTCCCCGCACCGCCGGATCGAGGACGGCACGTACGACAGGCCACGCTCCGGCGTCCTTCCCCTGCACCAGAAGCCCGGCGGGCAGGCCGCGCACCCGCTCACCGGGGGTCCGCACATGTACCGGCGGGCGGGACGGGGTGAGGGAGTCCAGTGCGCCGCCGGGGTGGGCCACCACACTGAGCACGGTGCTGTCGGCCGCACGCAGCCGGCGGTCGAGTTCGAAGGCGAAGGACATCTGCGCCAGCTTCGACCGGCCGTAGGTGCGCTTGGGCCGGTAGTCCCGGACCGACTGCAGATCGTCCAGGTCCAGTCGCTCGGACCGCGCCGCGAAGCTTCCCACCGTCACGACGCGGCCCGCCGGCGCCGCCGACAACAGGGGGGCCAGCCACTGGGTGAGCGCGAAGTGGCCGAGGTGGTTGGTTCCGAACATCAGCTCGTGGCCGTCCCCGGTCTCGCGGCGCGGCGGGTCGTCGAGCGCGACTCCCGCGTTGTGGACCACCGCGTCGAGATGACCGAGGTCCAGCCGGTCCACGGCGGATTTCAGGGACGCCAGGTCGGCGAGGTCCAGTTGCAGGTGCCGTACGTGCGCGCCGGGGACGCGCGAGTGGATCGAGGCCATGGCGGCGTCGGCCTTGGCGGCGTCCCGGCTGCCGAGTACCACGACGGCGCCGGTGGCGGCGAGCTGCTCGGCGACGAAGTAACCGATCCCGGCGTTGCCCCCGGTGACCAGGAAGGTCCTGCCCTCGGCAGTCGGCAGCCGGTGAACGTCCCACGGTCGGCTCTGGGAAGCGGAAGACACGGTGAAGGCTCCTTGCTCTCGGTCGGCGCTCTCGGTCGGCGCTCTCGGTCGGCGTGCTCACGGGGAGCACCGACCCGCCCAAGGTCGCACCCGCCACCGACATACCGCCGACAGATCACGGCCACCGCCGACAGCCTTCCGACATCACTCCGCCTTCCGGCACCGCTCCGCCTTCCGGCATCCCTCCGTCTTCCGGCATCCCTCCGCGGAACCGCCGGGAGGGAGCATCCGTTGCGCGCGGCCGGGCCGGCCGCGCGCGACGGATGGTCTCCGGCTGATCAGCTCTCTCTGGTCACGGCGATCCGTCCGGCGTACCGCTGCGTCCAGGTGGTGTCGGTGTCGACGGTGAGGACCACGTCGTAGTAGCCCTGCTGGGTCGGCCACATGACGTCCGTCGTCCTGCCACCGTGCACCGTGACGCTCCGGGTGCCGCCGAGGTAGTCGTTGGCGGTGAGCGTGTAGCGCACCGGCTCGGTACCGTCGTTGTGCAGCCTGAGCTTCGCCCGGGCCTCGTGCTTGGTGCCCTCGCCCCTGAGCAGGGTGGCCTGCACGCGCGGGAGGCCGCCGCCCTTCTCGGCGGCCGGTGCGACCTGGCCGGCGAAGGAGCGCACGAAGCCGTCGTTGCAGTAGATCGAGAAGGCGTACGCGCCGTCGGTGGCCGTGGTGTCCCAGGTGTACTCGCGCGGCTTGTCCGCGGTGACGGTGAACGGCGTGTTCGAGAACGCCTGGTGCTTGTCGGGGAAGACCTGGAAACTCACGGCCTTGCCCTTCGGGCCGCCGGTCAGGGTCATCGTGGCGGTGACCTTCCCCGACGCGTGATCGACCGCGACGGTCGCGTGCGGATGGAAGGTCAGCGGGCGCGGCTTCATATGGCCGGCGGTGATCGACACCGGCTGCTCGGCGAGCGGGTCCGCGAAGGTGGCCGGACCGGGCTGCGGGTGGGCGAAGTCGAGCGCGCTGGTCAGGTCGCCCGCGATCGAGCGCCGCCAGTCGCTGATGTTGGGGCAGGTGAACGGCTTGCCGAGGTGGGCAGCCCAGGTCTCCAGGAACCTGATCGTCGAGGTGTGGTCGAAGACCTCCGATGCGACGTGCCCGCCGCGGGTCCACGGCGAGACCAGCAGCATCGGCACCCGTGCGCCGAAACCGAGGGGGTAGTCGCCGGAGTACTCCCGCGCTGTGCCCGCCTCCGGCCACGGCGGCAGCACATGGTCGAACTTCCCGTCGTTCTCGTCATAGTTGAGGATGAAGAGGGTGTGGTCCCAGATGTCGGAGTTGCTCTGCAGGATGTCGAGCACCTTCTTGGTGTAGCGCTCGCCGTGCAGGGTGTCCGCGTCCGGGTGCTCGGACCAGCCGTACGGCGCCACGATCCAGGAGACCGCCGGCAGCGGGTGCTCCGCGCCCGGCTGACAGGCGTCATGGAGGTTCTTGAGCACCGCGTCGAGGTTCTCGTCGGAGTCGTCGCCCGGCGATGTCATGCCGGAGTAGTACGTGGCGTTGCCGCGCCAGATCAGCCCGGTGCCGGGCCGCAGCTTCGGGTCGTCGGCGCTCAGCCCCTCCGGGTCGAACCCCTTGAAGTACTTCAGCTCGTTGTCGCCGTAGTCGCCGACCCAGCCGCTGAAGTAACCCTGCCGCCCGTTGCCGCTGTTGTCGGAGTAGAGCCGCCAGTCGATGCCGGCCTGCTGGAGCTGCTCGGCGACCGTGATCCAGGGACGGGAGTAGTTGGACTCGTCGGTGTTGCCCGTCTCGCTGTTGGCGGTACCGCTCCACAGGTACTTCCGGTTGGGGTCGGTCGGCCCGAACTCGGAGCAGAAGTACTGGTCGGCGATGGTGTATTGCGCGGCGACCGAGTGGTAGAAGCCCATATAGGCGTCGCTGTGGTAGTTCATGCAACTGGCGCCGGAGTGCTGCACCCACATGTCCCACTTGCGATGGGTGACGTCGCCCCAGGCCCCGTGGTCGTTGCCCCAAGCGCCGTCGTCGGCCTTGGGGGTGGTGATGGTGCCGTTGTTGTCCTTCTGCTGGAAGACGCTGGTGCCGTCCTGGAACCGCAGGGCCTGCTTGTCGTTGAAGCCGCGTATGCCGGGGAACGTACCGAAGTAGTGGTCGAGGGACCGGTTCTCCTGCATCAGGATCACGACATGCTTCAGGTCGGACATCTGGCCCTTGAAGCCCCTCGGCAGGACGTATCCCGGTCCCGGCTTCGGAGCGGCGTACCCGGGGGCCGCCCCGGCGATCCCGCCGAGCGCCACCGCCCCGGCGGTGACTCCCGCGCTCTGCAGGAAACGACGGCGTGTGGTGGCGCTCGTCGTCGTGGTGCTGCCGCCGAGGTCCGACTCGGGCCTCGGGGTGACCGGATCGATGGTCATGAAGTTTCCTCACGTGGGCGCGGATGCTGGGGTGCAGGAGCTGCAGCTGCTCATCCAAGGCAGCCAACACCAACATTGCGTGAATCCCGGCTGAGCGATGGCTATCAGCGATTTGCCACGTGATCTGCCCTGAGTTCCATAGCGGCCGG
This sequence comes from Streptomyces sp. NBC_00466, assembly GCF_041433995.1. Lineage (NCBI taxonomy): Bacteria > Bacillati > Actinomycetota > Actinomycetes > Kitasatosporales > Streptomycetaceae > Streptomyces > Streptomyces sp. NBC_00466. Next base: position 2,161,654 of record NZ_CP107896.1, read on the forward strand.
TTTGGGGGTGCTCGGAGGGCGCCACGCAGAGCGTCGCGGCGGTCATCGCCGCGAGCCCGCGGGACAACACACCGCGGGCACCATGCCGCGCCGGGCCGGCCCCTCACGTTCACGAAAGCGGCCCCGCCGCCCCGGTGAAGGGGCGGCGGGGCCGCTGTTCGGAGTTCCGCTGGGAATGTCAGGTACGGGCGCGTAACGGCCCTCTGATGTGCGCGCGCCAGCACAGGTGCCGGTGTGAAGCGGCGGTCTCGGCGCCTGACGCCGGAGGCCATCCGTATGACGCCCCGGGCCTCGAAGGCCGGCGCCACGGGAGCACCGGCTTGACGACATTGCCGGTCGGAGGGCGGAGCCCCGGCACGTGCAGGCGGTTACGGCATCAGTACAGCGCCCAGAGGGAGATGCGCCCCTTGTTATCGACGCAGGTGGCGTCCTGGTAGTGCTGCTTCGCCGTGGGGATGTCCGCCTGGCACGCGGCCATGTCGGGGTACATCTCGGGACCGCCGGCGATGTCGTGCCAGCTCGCGGCCGAGGCGGAACCGGCCGCCAGCGGAATCACGACCGCGGCGGCAACGACGGTAAGGCCGTAGGTCATTCGCTTACGCCACGACTTCATACATCTCTCCTCGCGTAAAGGGCCGGGCCCGTGCCGGGCATGGCCTGTCAGGTCAACTCGTGCCCGAGAATCCCTCGGACATTCGTCAGTTCAACACACAGGCACCATGCGTCCCAAAGCCACCAGGACCCTTGTTACAAGCTCAACAAACAGGACAGGCAGACGACGCGAAAGCGGACTTGGCGCCCCTTCGCGACTTCAATGCAAAAATTCGAAAGGGTCGGTACATAAACGCCTTGACCTTGCGAGGGCGCTCAATCGAGGCGGCGTACCGCAACGAAGTGGCCCGGCTGTGCGACGCCGTCCCCGGCCTCCTTGCGGCGATGTCGCCGCCTGAGGCCCTGCGAGCCTGGACTCGCCGCTTCATCGACTACGCCACTGCCAAACTCGGCATGGCCGATGCTCTGCGAGCCGTCGTCAACTCGGGAACCAATCCCCACGCCGACAGCCACGAGATGATTCAGGCCGCCCTCTCCTCCCTCATGGACGCCAATACCGCTGCCGGAACGATCCGGTCCGACATCAGCCCGACCGACATGTTCGCCGCCCTCGCGGGTATCGCCCTCACCTCGGCCAAGCCCGAGCAGCGGGAGCAGGCCGAACGCCTCCTCGACCTCACCCTGGACGGACTGAAACGTGCGCCGTCGCGGCTCCCCGAAGACTGACGGCAGAAGCCCTGCCATCATCGAAGCTGCTGTTCAGCGCCCTGTTCCAGTAGTGCTCGCGCTGAGTCCGCGTAGCGCATCGCGGTCTTGTCGCCGAGCCCGAACACCTCGGCGAGGTGGAACGGGTCGGCGAGCCCGTGGGCCAGGGCCTCCCCTCGAACAGCGGCACCTGTCTCCAGCCGGGACCCGGCCCCCGCTGGCGCGGGCGGCGGCTTGCGAGAGGCGCCCCGCCGTCCTCCGTGTCGTCGCGGGGTTGTGCTGATGCTCGGATTGACGCTCGCCGTGGCACTACCCACTCTGGTAGGAGGGGTGCGCCAGAGAGAACGGTGTGTAGTGGATGGGCACAGTGAGGTTCCCCGGCTGCTGAAAGCCGCGGAGGCGGCGGCTCCGGTGGGGGCCGTCGATGCGGTCGCCGAGGAGCTTCTGCGGCGTTTCGGTGCCACACGGGTCTCCTTCCTCATCGTGGACCTGACCGGGAAAGCGGTGGTGCCGCTGTCCACCGCCTCCCAGGCGGAGGCCGGGGCTGGGCAGCATGCGCACAGAATCGATCTGACTGGCAGCGTCTACGAGCAGGTGGTGCGCACCCAGGAGCCGTACCGGGAGAAGACAGACCAGGGCGAGCGGGTGATCTTCCCGGTCACCAACCGCGGCGACGCCATCGGTCTGCTGGAACTCCTCCTGCCCGCCGGCCCGGCCGGACCCGGCGAGGGAGTCCTCGACGCGGTGGGCGAGGCTGCTCACGCCCTGGCCTACATCGTGATCGCCAACCAGCGCTTCACCGACCTCTACACCTGGGGCAGACGCAGCCGCCCCCTCACCCTGGCCGCAGAGATCCAGCACCAGCTGCTGCCCTCCTCGCTGACCTGCGAGGCGGCGCAGTTCGCGCTGTGCGGTGTCCTGGCGCCCTCCGAAGACATCAGCGGCGACACCTTCGACTACACCCTCGACCGCGACACCCTCCACCTGTCGGTGACCGACACGATGGGCCACCACCTTGAGGCCGCGCTCTCGGCAACGATCCTGGTGGGCGCCCTGCGCAGCGCCCGCCGCCAGGGCGCCGACCTCCTCGAACAGGCCCGGCAAGCCGACCAGGCCCTGGCCGAGCACCGTCCCCCCGGCCACGCCACCGGGCAACTGGTGCGCATCGACCTCCACACCGGGCACGCCCAGCTGGTCAACGCAGGCCACCCCTGGCCACTGCGTATGCGCGACGGCCAGGTGGAGGAGGTCACCTTGGAGGTGGACCCGCCCTTTGGACTGTCTCTGCCTGTGCCCCACTCCCACCGGGTCCAGGAGCTCGATCTGTGGCCCGGCGACCGGCTGATCATGCTCACCGACGGCATGCTGGAGCGCGGCGCGGAGAAGGTGGACCTGCCCGCCCTCGTGAAGGGCACCCGGAACCTGCACCCGAGGGAGACCGCGCTGACGCTGACCACCGCGGTCATGGATGCGGCCGGCGACCAGCTGGAAGACGACGCCACCCTGATGTGCCTGGACTGGTACGGCGCCCAGGAGACCCGGCCGCACGTCGGCTCCGGCGCGGACACCGGGCAGACCTCGCTCCAATGAGGGGCCGGGCCGCCCTCACATGTCGAGGCCGGCGACGAATCCCTCCAGCCGCGCCGCGACCTCGGCGGGGGCCTCCAGCGGCAGCAGGTGCCCGCAGCCGGGCAGGACGTCCAGGCCCGCGTGGGACGGGGCCGAGTGGGACAGGGCCGCGTGGGGCAGGTGGGGCAACAGGTGGCCGCGCAGCACGTCGGCCGGTTCGACCTTGTCGTGCTCGCCGGCCAGCACCAGGACGGGGACCTCGATCCGCCGCGCGGAGGCGGTGATGTCCGCGGCGATGCCGCGCAACGGCCACTCCCGTCGCACCGGATCCTCGGCGGCAAGACTGTCGCGCACGGTCGTGGCCCGGGCCGATCCGGCGAGGGGCAGGGCGGTCAGCACCTGGTCGAGGGCCTGCTCGACGGCGTGGGGCGAGTCGTAGGCGTGTGACAGGAACTCCCGGTACTCCGCGGTGACATGCGCCGGGGGCTGCGGCGGGCCCGGGGCCAGCAGCGCCAGGCCCACCAGCCCTTCCGGCCGCCGGGCGGCGGCGAGTTGGGCGACCTTGCCGCCCATGGAGTGGCCGACCAGGACGTAGCGCTCCAGGCCGGCGCCGCGCACCACGTCGATGAGGTCGTCGGCGAGCCGGTCGAGGTCGTACGGGCCGGGCAGCGAGCGGGAGGCGCCCCACCCGCGCTGGTCGAAGCGGACGGTCTCACGGCCGGCCGGCAGCCGGTCCACGACCGCCTCCTAGGTCGCCGCCGATCCGCCCCAGTAGTGCACCAGGACAAGGGCCGGTCCGCGCTTCCCCTGTCGGTGCAGCCGGATCCGCCCTCCCGCGACGGGGACGGTATCCGGGTAGGTTGTGGTTTCGGTCATCTCGGTACTCTCCGTAGGTCGAAGCAAGTCGCACGTCAGGTGTGTCGCCGCACGGCCTCGCACATGCCGGAAGCCGCGCCAGAGGCCGTACGGCAAGGGAATCTGCTCTGCCTTGAACGCTACGGGCGGCGATCAGCCGGGGCACGGTGGAAAGGAGCGCGGTTCTTGTGGATAACGGACAGCCGCACGCCGCGGTCCGGCAGCTGCGTTACGCCCCGGCCCCCGGCGCGGGCCTCGGCGTGGAGGTGCTGGGCTTCGAGCAGCTGCGGCGGATGGACCCCGAGCGCCGCCGGACCCGGCCGCAGCGCCCCGACTTCCATGTCCTCGCTCTGGTCCGGTCCGGGGAGGGCCGGCATACGGCGGACTTCTCCGACCACCTCCTGCGGCCGGGCAGCGTGGTGTGGATCCGCCCCGGCACGGTGCACCGGTGGACCGACATCGACCGGGTCGACGGGCCACTGATCCTCTTCGAACCGGACTTCCTGGCCACACCGGACACCCTGACCGCACCGGCCGTCCTGTCCCCACCGGCCGTCCCGTCACCACCGGACGTCCTGACGGCACCAGGCCCCGCCCCCCACACCGCTGCGGACCCGTTCGGGTCCATGACGTGGCAGCTGGACGGCCGGCCTCGTGAGCTGGCTGTCCTGGCCGCGGACCACCTCGCCGCCGAGTACACCGCGGCCCTCGCCCACCCGGCCGCCGCCTCACCGCAGTTGCTGGCCCACCTGCTCGCTGCCCTGGTGCTGCGGGCCCTCCCCGCCGAACCGGCCCCTGCGCCCGCCGGCCGGAGCCGCGATCACGAGGTGTTCCGTCACTACCGCGCGGCGGTGGAGCGGGACTTCGCCGTCCACCACGACGTCGAGCACTACGCCCGGGCCCTCGGCTACGACCGGCGCACCCTCACCCGCGCCACCCGCGCCGCCACCGGCCTGGGCGCCAAGCAGTTCCTCGACCGGCGCATCCTGCTGGAGACCCAGCGGCTGCTCGCCCACACCGGCCTGCCCGCCGCCCGCTGCGCCGAGCGCGTCGGCTTCACCGACGCCGCGAACTTCACCGCCTTCTTCCAGCGCCAGACCGGCCTGCCGCCGAACCGCTGGCGCAGCACCCGCAGCGGCCGCTGATCCCGGCCCGGACGGGCTCGGATACTCCGGTGCCTCCACGCCGGTCCGTGCCCAGTCCCTCCCCCGCCCTCCCCATGGAATCAACCACAACGTCTTCCGTGCCATCCGCGAAGAGTTTCCCGGCTGTGCCCCTTCCGTTAGTCGTGCCTGGCTACTTTTCACTCGCCCCGGTCCGGCACAGGAGAGGTACGTCCATGAGCACCCCGGTCCACCACCCCTCAACTCGTCAGTCCGTGGCTGCCCTGACGTCGAACCGGCAGCGCCAGGACCGGAGTCGGGCCGGGAGTCCGTCCAGGAATTCGGCGGAACGCGCCCTCATGGAGATCCAGTCCAGCGCCGGAAACCGAGCGGCGACCGCGGCGGTGCAGCGCGCCAGGGGCACAGCGAAGGAAAAGGCCACGGCGAAGGAAAAGGCGCCGGCGAACGGCAAGGCGCCCGCCGCACGGAAGAGATATCGCGACCGGATCGCCGCGGCCCTCGACAAGCTCAAAAAGAATCTCGAATTCATCGACACCTTCGTCAAGGGCGTCCAGGTCCCCGCCAACGCGGGGTTCTCCCAGCAGGCCTCCGCCACAGTCAACGACGGTCTCAAACACTCCGCCGCCTCATCCGGGACCGCCGCCGCGTCGGAGAACTTCGTCACGGAGAGCGCCGGTGCCGTCCTCAGCGGTATGGAGGCGGCCAAGGCCAGGAAGGACGCCCGGAAGTACAAGAGCGGGGCCGCCTTCCACGCAGCGGACAAGAAGTCCAACTCCAAAACGGGCGACGCGATCGTCAGCGCCGCCAGCGCGGGAAACTACGCCCTCGGTTTCGCCAAGGAGCTGACCAAAGCCGAGAAGGCGGCGCACGCCATGACAGCGGGCGAGGTGAGCGGTATCGGCTCCAGTGCCATCGGCGCGGTGAAGGGCGCCCGTGCGGCGGGCCGCTTCGGCCTGACGGCCCGCAAATACCGTGCTCTGAAAGAGCTCGGAAAGCCCGACCGCACCGACGAGGGGGCGCTGACCCGGCTGAACCAGGCCCGGCAGGAGGCCGAATGGGCCGCGGACGAGGCATACGTCGCTCTGGACGCCCAATGGGACCACGAGGGCGAGGACCGGCTGGAGCGCGTTTCCGAGGCCATCGACGCGGCCTGGGCAGCGATGGGCGCGGCCCGTGACGCGGCCGGAGACGTCCGGCGCGCCGAAGACATGAACACGATGAACACGGTGCACACGTACGCGCTCGGCAAGCAGCGCAACAAGATGGGCAAGCAGGCTTTCACCGCCGTGGGCGAGTCCACCAAGGCCGCGGGCGGCATCGTGACGGCGGTCGCCGCCACCGCGGGAGGAGCCGGACTGGCGAGCAACCCGGTCGGCTGGGGCCTCGCGGCGGGTGCGGCCGGCCTCATCCTCGGCGTCACCGCCTACAAGGCAGGGCGCGCGGGCATGAAGCGCTACGAGGGGGCCCGCCACCCCGAACGCTGGTCAGCGGATGAGACCCCGGCGGAGCCGGCCTCCCGCGAGGACGCGTTGAAGGAAGCCCTGAAGTTCTGGAAGAAGGTGCAGAACGGTGAACGCCAGGCCATGGCGCGAAAACTGTACGGACTGGCGGCGGGCGCGGACATCAACGGGAGCGGCGGGACAACGGCCGACATGCGGGACTCGGCCCGAGCCCTGCTCATCGCTCTCAAAGCAGGGCCCACCAACCACCGGCTGACCCCGGACGAGTGGGCGGACTCCCTCAACGACCCGGCGAAGAGCGCCGCTTGGGTCAAGGAGATAGCAGAACAGCTGTCCTCGGCCTGAGCCCGTCGTGGAAGACCGGCGCGGGGTGACGGCACTCATCGGTCACCTTCCCTGCCCGCGTCCGTGACCTCCTTCACGCCCGTCGTCCGCCGTCCACCGACATCGCGATCCCGGTGACGTACGAGGCGGCGTCCGAGCACAGCCAGACCGTGGCCGCGGCCGCTTCCTCCGGCGTGGCCATGCGGCCCAGCGGGGTGATCGCCTCCTGTATCGCGATCAGGTCGGTGCCGGCCGCCACCCGCTCGAACCCGGGCGTGCGGGTCGGGCCGGGGCAGACCGCGTTGACGCGAACACCACGCGGCGCGTAGTCCACCGCGGCGGCCTTGGTCAGGCCGACCACACCGTGCTTGGCGGCGACGTAGGCAGGGGCGGTGGGTATCGCGTACAGACCGCCGTTGGACGCGACGTTGACGATCGCGCCGCCGCCGCGGCTTTCCAGTGCGGGCAGTTCGTGCTTCATGCACAGGAAGGTCCCGCCCATGTTGACGTGGGTCACCCGCTCGAACTCCGCCAGGCTCATCCGGTCCAGCTGCCGGTGGTGGGAGTCCAAACCGGCGTTGTTCACGGCGAAGTCGAGACCGCCGTACGTCTCGGCTGTGCGCTCCACGGCCGTGCGTACCGCGTCCTCGTCGACGATGTCGACGCGCAGCACCAACGCCTCCCCGCCGTCCTTCCTGATCATCTCGGCGGTCACGGCCGCAGTGGCCTCGTCGATGTCGGTAACGGCGACGGCGGCGCCTTGGCGGGCCAGCTCGATCGCCGCCGCACGGCCGATTCCGCTGCCGGCACCCGTCACGAGTCCGGCCTTACCGGTGAAGTTGCTCACGATGATCCTCCGAGTTGTGTGTGGTGGGGTGGAGGGGCTGCCGGGGCGGTGGTCAGGTGAGGGGCACGACGATGCCGTTTCCGTGCCCGCCCTTCTCCGCCTCGTCCAGCAGCAGCGATGCCAGCGTCGTCCGGGAGATCCGGGGCGGCAGCAGCGGACGCCGCAGGCCGGCCAGCGGTACGACGCTGCGGGTCGGGCTGAGAGGCCCGTCGGTGACGTCCGGGGCGTGGAAGACCGTGGCACCGGCCTCCAGTGCGATCTGGTCGGCCTCGGCCTTCTCCGCCAGTTCCGATCCGACGAACATCCGCATCACACCTGCGTAGATGAGTCCGCCCGACCGGCTGGAGACACCCGAGCCCAGCGCCCCCAGCCACACCGTGCGGACGTTCGCCGCGGCCAGCCGCCTGGCCCCGGCGACCAGTGCGCCCGGGCCGTCACCCTTGCTGATGCCGATGGCCGAGACGACCACGTCCACGTCGCTCAGGGCGGGAAAGCTGCTCCGGGTGGTGACGTCCGCCTGCCGGACCTCCACGTGCCGGGGCGCGGGCACGGTCATCTTCGCCGGCGTGCGGACCAGGGCCACGACCTCATGACCGCGCTCCAGCGCCTGGCCGACGAGTGTGCCGCCGGTGCGGCCCGACGCTCCGAGTACGGCGATACGCATGACTTTCCGCCCCTCTCACTGAACAAGTGTTGGTGAGTTGAGTAAACAACCGTTGGTTAGCGGTGTCAAGGCGGGGATCCCTGTAAGGTGAACACGTGTTTTTTCGCTGTTCACCCTGGTAGGAAGGGGGGCGAAGGTGTCGCCTCAGGAGGGGTCCGCTCCTCGCCGCCGTAATCCGCGGGGGCAGGGGCAGGTACTCAAAGCCCAGCTCGTGGACGCCGCAGCCAAGCTGCTGGCCACCCTCGACCAGCCCGAGACGCTCACCCTCCGGCAGGTCGCCCGCGAGGTCGGAGTGGCACCGGCCAGCATCTACAGCCACTTCACCGACCTGAGCGCACTGATCCAGCACGTCCTGCGGCTGCGCTACCAGGAACTGGCCCGGCTGATGGACGAAGCCGCACAAGCCGCCGACCCCACCCCCCTGGCCGACCTCACCGCCCGCTGCGCCGCCTATGTCCACTGGGGTGTCGATCAGCCGGGCCACTACCGCACCCTCTTCGGCGGCCGTATGCCCGCCGACCTCGTCTCCGGATCGGCCCACGGCGCGGGCGCCGAACCGCTCGCAGCCGTCGCAGCCTCCCTTGCAGCCGCCGCGGCCCCGGAGCACAACCAGCCCACGGCGGAACGGCAAGCGCAGGCCGGCCTCATGCTCTGGACCGCCCTGCACGGCCTCGTCAGCCTCTACAACGACCACGGCACGATGCCCTGGCCACCCCTGAACGACCTGATCACCGACGTGGTCAGCCTGCACACGGGCCGGCCGGAAGCCGAGATCGCGAGCCTCCTCCCACACGGTTCATCCCGGCCCGGGGCATGACCCCGATACGCACGCTTCTGGAGCTCTTCGCCGCCTGGCACATCGACGGAAAGTTCAGGGGGACCGCTCCCGGGCACGACCGGGTCCACGCCGCCGGCAGCCGACAGCACCGCCGAGGGCGGGCCCGATCGTCCATGTCAGCACGTCGGCCGGGCAGCGCGCCTCAAGGAGCGGAGTCCCCAGTACCGGGGAGTTCTCTCACCTCGTGTTCCGAGTTTTCGGCCCGTTCGAGGCTCCGGCAGGGGCCTGCGACGGGATCGGGGCAGACGGCGTGAGGTTGGCTGACGCCACCACGCGGCGCATGTAGCGAGCGGTCCCACCGGCGAGGATCATCGCGATGACCGGTTCGACCAGCGACGTGACAGTGGCCGCCAGCGTGACCGGGAGGGTGTAGGCGCAGACGACGCACGCCACGGCCGCGATCAGGAACCCGAGCGCCCAGACAGCTGTGACCAACCGCATGGCCCGCAGGGCCGACGGGCGACGGAAGACCTCGTCGAAGCGTGTCGCCGTCTCGGGCCGGGCATGGGCGGTGACATAGCGAGAGAGCACCAGGATGGCCGGGCTGCGGGTAGGCACGGAGGCGGCCACCACCAACGCGAGCGCGAGGTAGATGAAGCCACCACGTGCGATTACCGCACGGGCGTCATCGGTGACCAGGGCAAGGACTACCGAGACCACGAGGAAGATCAGGATCAGGCCGGAGATCGCGTTGAAGGAACGCCCGCGCAGCCGGTCCACGATGAGCCGCACCAGGGGGACGACCGACCCGGCGCTGTAGGCGATGACGTCGCCGGCCCCGAGCGCGCGAAGCACGAAGAAGATCAGCAGGGGTGGGCCCGCGTCGAAGACGACGGTGAGGAGCATGGAGCGCAGGGCGCGACGGGCCCCGCCGGAGTCGCTTGCACCGGCATCCGGGGTAGCGGCATCCGACGCTGAGGGGGAGGTGTGCATGGTCTCGTCCTTGATGGGGGATCAGGAAGGGAGTGCGGACAGCGGGCCGTGTGCCTCGGCCACGAGGTCTTGGAGCACAGGGACCGCGATGTCGTCGGCGGCGACGACCACGACCGACGCGAGGTGGCGTCCGACCGAGAACCAGGCGACGGCCGTGGAGGGCGCCCCGTCTTCGGCGGCGGGGAGCAGGTAACCGCGGGCGCCCGGCACACCGGGCAGATCTACGGTGGGTGCGCTCATCACCGCGAGGATCGCCTCGCAGTCCGACGCGCCCGCGAGCTCGACCACCACGACGTGAGCCATGACGTCACCGTCCCGTTCACGTCTGTTGACGTGCCAGGTGGTGATCCATCCGCCCCGCAGGCCGTGGCTCATCATCATCAGCCGCTGTTCGCGTTGCTCGAAGCCGAAATCTGCGTAGCCGTCAGGGAATTGGTACCGGGCGCTGATGGGCCCGGACGCGACCGGATCCGTGCGCTGTCCGGCGATGACCGGGGCGGTGGGCATCAGGGCCGAGTGGTCGGCGCTGTCCGCTGACGCGTCGGCGCCGGATCCGTCGGCCACCGTTTCATTCCCCGTGTCGTCGCCGGCGAGCAGGGCGGCGAAGACGATGGCCATGGCGGCGGTGGGGTCCTCTCCGCCGGAGCCGGTCCCGGTTGCCCGGGTCTCGTGCGATGCCGAGGCGAGCAGCTTGGCCAGCAGTTCCTGTTCCTCCCGGAACGCGTCGGCGCCGGCCTCGGTCATCCGGACCCAGGTCCGGGGCCGACGGTTCTCGAAGACCTTCTCGGTCTCGATGTAGTCGTGTTGCTCCAGGACGCCGAGGTGGCGGCTCAGCCCGCCGTCGCTCTGCCCCAGAGCGTCACGCAGCTGCGAGAAGGTGCATGGTCCTCGCCGGTCGAGGACCGCCAGGACTCCCAGGCGTACCCGCTGGTGAACCACTTCGCGCAACCCTGCCCCAGGTTCCTGCTCGACCATCGACTGCTCCCTGCATGGGTGTACTTTCGATTTGAGAGTACATGAAATTCGAGAGCAGGAGGCGTTGTGGGACATCGTCACAGCCGGCGGCTGAGCGTTACCTCGGAGCGGGATCCGCTTGACCCCGCTGGGTGGGACCGTGCCGAGGTCGAGGAGGCGCTGGATTGGCGGCAGGTCGGCCTCGATCCGCGCCCCGCCGCCGCGAGCGGGTCGTCATCGGTACTGGTCGGGTCCACCGGACCGTTCGCCACCCTCGCGGGGCGCTACGCCCTCGACGCCGGAGGCAGTGCCACCGACGCCGTGCTGACCACGGCATTCACGCAGATCGCGCTTGCCCTCGGTTCGTGGGTCAGCTACGCCGGGTTCTTCGGGATGGTGCACCACGACTCGGCCACCGGGACCACGGCCACCGTGTCCGCCGGGTACGGGACGTTCGCCCGGGAGACCCGCCCGCTGGAGATTCCGGCCGCTCCGCAGCCGAGTGGGCGGACCGCTCTCGTCCCGGGATTCATAGCCGGCGCCCATGCGGCCCACGCGCGCTGGGGCCGGCTGTCCTGGGACCGCCTCTGGTCCCCCACGCGCCACCTCCTCGAACGCGGGGTCCCGGTGAACACGCATCTCGCGCGGCTGCTCTCCATCCGGACCGCCGTCCTGACCCGGACCGACGAGGGCCGCGCATCCTTCGCCCCGGAAGGACGGACGCCCCGCGCCGGCGAACTCGCCTTCCAGCCACGCCTCGCGGCGACCGTCGACGCGCTCGCCGAGCACGGACCGGACTGGATGTACCGGGGGCCGTGGGCGGAACACTTCGTGTCCCTGGTCGGCCGTGAGGGCGGACACGCCACGCTGGAGGACCTCGCGGACTACCGCGCACGCTGTTCCGCTCCCGCGCGCGGATCCTTCGCCGGCCACGAGATCGCGACCCTGCCCGCCCCGGACACCGGCGGCACCGACCTCCTGGCAGCCCTCGCCCGCCTGGACGCGGCAGGGATCGGCGAGCCGTCGCAGGACCCCGACGCCCTGGCCGGGTTGCTCACGGCCCTCGACGGAACTCCGTCCCCGGGAAGCCACTCGGACTACGTGCTGGCCGTCGACAATGAGGGCAACACCGCCTCCCTGTGCCACAGCATCAACACCGCGATGTGGGGCACCACCGGCATCGTCGTCGACGGCATCCCCCTCCCCGATCCCGCAGCGTTCCAGCAAGCCGCGCTCGCCCGGATCGCCCCCGGCGACCACCTCCCGATGCCCTCCGAACCGGCCATCGCCTTCCGCCACGGGCGCCCCGTACTCGCCTGCAGCAGCATCGGCGTCGGGCTGCACCCGGCCACCGTGCTCGGCCTGCACCGCGTCCTCGCACTCGGGCAACCCGTCGAGACGGCCGTCGACGCGCCGCTCGTGCACGGTCACAACTTCGCCTTCGGCGACTCGGTGACCTCGATACTCACCCACGGCGAGCCGGACGACGTCAGCCGTGTCCTCGACGACCGCTTCCCACCGGCGTACGTGGCCGCCGCGCGGAGCGCCGGGCACGCCGTGTCCCCTCGACCCGCCGAAGACCCGTTGCTGCCACGCGGCTTCTGGGCTGCCATCACCACCGACCCGCACACCGGTCGGCACACGGGGGCACGGACCCCCTACGGCCAGGGCCCTGTGCGCACGGCCGGGTAGTGCGCCCAGGGCGGCTTCCATGATCTGAGGCGTGCCGCGGACAGCGAGAAGCCCCACCGTGCGCCGTCGCACGATGGGGCAACTCCGAGCCGGTACGCGTGGGGCCTGGGCGGTCAGACGGCGTCGAACTCTCCGGCCTTGACGCCCGTAACGAAGGAAACGAACGCACCGGCCGTGAGGCCCAGGACGGGGCCGCCCGGGTTCTTGGAGTCACGGACGGGGACCACGCCGCGCGAGGCGACCAGGTTGGTGGCGACCTCGATGCAGTCGCCGCCGTTGTTGCTGTACGAGGACGTGAACCAACGGGGGGATTCGGTCGTCATGGGGTGCCCTTTCGCAACTGGTTGATCATGCCCACGTACGCCTCCTGAGACAGCGATACGGCCTGGAGTTGATGGTAGGCCGTCAACATGGGCATCACGGATGGCCCCTCTCGGTCCACATACCCCTGGGCTTGGGACTCGGCGTAACTGATCACCGACCGGTCCGGCAGCGTCAGGAGGGTCATGGGCAGATCGAAGGTGCGCCGCTCACCTATCGCGTACGGTGCCACCTGCAACAGCGAGTTGGGCTGCTCTGCGAACTCGACCAGCCGCGCCAGCTGGGCATCCATGACGGCAGGCCCACCGATGGGCCGACGAATGCAGCTCTCGTCCAGGGTCACGAACAGCATGGGCAGCCGGGGCCGCACCAGTGCGGCCTGCCGTTCCGCCAGGAACGAGATCCGCTCGTTCGCCTGGTCGGGCGTGATGGCGCCCCGCCGCACAGCGCTGTCCGCCAACACCCGTGCGTACTCCGGCGTCTGGAGCAGGCCGGGAATGATCCCGAGGTTGAAGATACGGATTTCTGCTGCCCGGCCCTCGTGACCCACGTACTGCGGGAAGCCCTCCAGCAGCGAGCCGTGTCGGATCTCGCGCCATTCACGCTCGAACGAGTCAGCGGTATCGACGGTCCCGAACGCAACATCAGTGCTGCGTGTAAAACGTAGAGTTGGCGGTTTACGGCCAGTTTCAACTGCCGAAATATGCCTGCCCGAGTAGCCGACCAGCTCGGCGAATTCGTCCTGAGTCCAGCCACGCGCCTCGCGTAATCTGCGTAGCCGCGCCCCGAAAGCCTCTGCCGGACTCGCTTCGGGATTCAACTCCTTGCGATTTACCAACGTGCCCTCCGCATACAGAACGTTGAAGACATCTCAACCGTAGGTCACGCTGAGCCCGCCTGGTAGTGGAATGACTACGGAGAGGAGCGATGGTGGCTGCACAGAACAGCACCCCGAACGGGCAGGAACCCTCGTACGTCCCGGATCTCGGCACGCTCATGGTCGATACGGGGCACGGCAACCGGACCGGCGAGTTTCGTGGGCTGGCCGGCCCGTACTGGTCACTGCGACCAGTCAGCGGCGGCGCCGAATGGGAAGCCGTCCCGGAGCAGGTGCGGACCCCGACTCGCATAGAGCTCCTGACCGCCGAGATCGCACGGATCAACGCCCGGAGCCGGAGCCACAGGAGGCTGGGATCGTGACACCCACGACCGATGACGAACCATGCACGCGGTGCGAGGAGTTCGACCTCGCGGAGGCGGTCGCCAAGGCCGAGGGTGACGCGAGCCGGGAAACCGACTGCCGGGTTCTGCGCAGGCGGCACCGGCAGGCCGAGCACGGAGGGCAGCAGCCGTGACGCTCCCACTGATCCGGCTGGTCTTCGCCGCAGGATCCGTACAGGCCCGCCTACGCCGGTACCTGCCCCGCATCATGCGCGTACTCGCCCCACAACGCCCCGGCCTGCCCGCCCTGTTCGCCGAACTGCAACGCATCGAGTCCGACCTCGCCTACCGCACCCGGTTCTTCGCCGGGCTCAACGCCGCAGTCGCCGAGCGGAACGCGGAACGCATCGCTGAACTGGAAGCACTCCGAACCGCCGTCGACCAACTCCGGAACCTGGTCCATCCGGCGAAGACAACGACACCGGCACCGGCACACATGCCGCACAACTGACGGACAGCCGACCGCGATCGGGCTTGCGCGGTTCCACGCCGGCCGGCGCCGCGCTATCCCGCGACGCGCGGCGACAGCCGCCGGGTGATCAGGTCGAACAGATCCGTCAGCGGCTCGCCGACCTCCCGGCCGAACTCGGTCAGCCCGTAGGTTACTTGGGGCGGCGTCGTCGGCTCGACCTCCCGCCGGAGCAGGCCGTCCTGGACCAGCGACCGCAGGGTCTGGGCGAGCATCTTCTCGCTGACGCCGTGGATGCTCTCGCGGAGCTCGTAGAACCGAAGGTCACCGCTCCGCAAGGAGATCAGCACCCAGATCCCCCACCTGCTGGTCACATGGTCGACCATGTCGCGGGCGGGGCAGTCGGTGTGAAACACGTCATACCGCTGCCCCGGCTCGACCTGTCTGCGCTGCACGCTCTCCCCCATGCCATGAGCTTACTTCAAGGTATGTCCTTACGAAGAGTTAGCCCGCACTCCTAGCGTGAAGCCCACAGAGGACATCCGAAAAGGAGCTCATCATGATCGTGGTTACCGGGGCTACCGGAAACATCGGCCGGCCGTTGACGCAGGCGCTGGCCGAGGCGGGCCGGCAAGTGACGGCGGTGTCACGGCACTCGGCGGCGGTACCGGACGGCGTCCGTCACATGGTGGCCGACCTGGCCGAGCCGGCCGGCCTCAAGCCGGCGCTGGCCGGGGCGGATGCGCTGTTCCTGTTGCTGTCCGGCGACCTGCACGCCACGGGAGCCGGCCATGCCGACCTCATCGGCCAGGCCGCGGACAGCGGGGTCCGCCGGGTCGTCCTGCTCTCCACGCTGGGCGTGGTGACCAGGCCCTTCGGCCCGACGCGGATCGCGATGCGCGCGCTGGAGGACACGCTGCGGGCGTCCGGCCTGGAGTGGTCCATCCTGCGGCCGGGCGGCTTCGCCTCCAACGCCCTGTGGTGGGCCGAGTCCGTCCGCGCGCAACAGGTCGTCGCCGCGCCCTTCGGCGACGTCGGTGTGCCCGTCATCGACCCGGCGGACATCGCCGCTGTCGCGGCGTCCTGTCTGCTGGACGACCAGCAGACCGGCGGCGTGTACGAGCTGACCGGCCCGGAGGTGATCACTCCGCGCCGGCAGACGGAGGCCATCGCCGCTGCGCTGGGCTCGCCGGTGAAGTTCCACGAACTCACCCGCGACGAGGCCAAGGCGGCCATGACCCAGAGCATGCCGGCGGAGCTCGCCGACGACACTCTGGACATCATCGGTTCCCCGAGCCCGGCCGAGCAGCGCGTCAGCCCGGACGTCGAGCGGGTCCTCGGCCGCGCCCCGCGCCCCTTCGCCGACTGGGCTGCCCGCAATGTGGCCGCGTTCCGCTGAGCCAGGGATGTGATGTCCCGCCGATGTGATGTCCCGCGCTGGCACCGGATCCCGGCCCTGGTCATGGGGCTATCCCCCGGGAAAAGTGTCGGGCCGGTCCCAGTGTGCCCAGGGTGCCGTGGGCGTGACGATCTTCTCAGCAACACCCGACGTCACCTGGGTTGAGGAGTAATCACATGATCGGCACTGGGAAGCGGCTGGCGGCTGCGGCTCTCGTCCTGGCCGCGACGATGGCCCCCGCGACGGCGGCGTACGCGTCACCGGCGAAGTCCGCACCCGCCACCGTGCCGGACCCCGTTCGCGCGCTGGACCGGATCGGCCATCCGCTGCAGTCGGCGGAGCCGGGCACCGGCACGGCTGACCTGCGCGCCCTCGGGGCAATGGTCGGCGATGCGAAGGTGGTGGGCCTGGGCGAGGCCACGCACGGCTCGCACGAGTTCTTCGCGCTGAAGGACCGGGTCTTCCGTTACCTCGTGGAGCAGAAGGGGTTCACCACCTTCGGACTGGAGATGAGCTGGTCAGCGGGGCTGCGGATCGACGACTACCTCCAGCACGGCAAGGGCGACGCACGGCAGGTCGTACACGAGACGATGGCAGGGTCGCCCTGGGACCGTGAGGAGTTCGTGACCCTCGTCCAGTGGATGCGCGACCACAACCGCCGGCACCCCGACCGCCCTGTCCACTTCCTGGGCGACGACATCGGCGCGCCCAGCCTGGACAAGCCCGTCTTCGACGCGGTCACCGAGTACATACGGCAGAACCGTCCGGAGTCCCTGCCGCGCCTGAACGACCTCCTCACCGTCGTGCGCCCGCTCGACGATGCCATCGGCTACCTGAACCGACCGCTCGCGGAGCGGCAGCAGAACGCGGCCAGCGCACAGCAGCTGCTCAAGCTGATGGAAGGTCAGGGTACGCCGGGCAACGACGACTTCGAGTTCGCCCTGCAGAACGCCCGCAACATCGCCGAGACCTACACCTTCCTCAGCGTCGACGTCGGCGACCAGGAATCCTTGACCGCCATGGAGCGCTACCGCGACCAGGTGATGGCCGAGACCACGGCGTGGTGGCAGCGGCGTTCCGGCGGCAGGATCCTGCTGTCGGCCGCCGACGACCATGTCGGCTACACCGCCACCGACCCCACGACGTACCCGAAGACCCAGGGCTCGTTCCTGCGCGACGCCCTCGGCACGGACTACCTCGCTATCGGCACCACCTTCGACCAGGGGTCCTTCCTCTCCAAGGGCCAGGCCCTCGGCGGCGACTGGAAGTCGTTCACCGTTCCCCCTGCCGGCCCCAACACGAACGAATACACGCTCGACCAGGTCCGGTACCGCGACTACTACGCCGACCTGCGCAGGGCCCCGGCCGCGGCCCGCAACTGGCTGGACGTCTCGCGCCCGACGTACGACGTCGGCACCCAGTTCCCGGTCGACGGGACACCCGAGATCGCCATCGGCCGGGCCTACGACGTCCTGGTCCACCTCCACACCGTCCGAGCGGCGAAGAAGCTGTAACACCCGGAGGCCGGCCGGCGCGGCCACCGGGACCGCGGCAGCCTGACACAGATCGTCAACTGATTGATTCTCACTGGTCTGGTCGCTGTCCCGGTCCTGCGTAAGGGTTCCAAGCAGGCGGCAGTGCGGCATTCGCGCACTCGATCTGCTGCCGCGCCGCGTGTTCAGGCGCATCCACGAGCGAAGGAAACACACCCCTATGCGCGCCCTTGTGGTCGATCACAGTGACGCCGGACCCATCCGGTTCGCCGATGTCGATGAGCCCGTACCGTCCACCGGCGATGCGTTGGTGGAGATACGGCACATCGGTCTCAACTTCGGAGAGCTGAATTACGTAAACCAGTGGCCGGCCGGCGCTGTGCACGGTCACGACGCGGCCGGCATCGTGGTGCGCGCCGCATCCGACGGCTCGGGGCCGCCCGAAGGCACGCGCGTCGCAGTGGGAATGGCTCCCCACGCGTGGGCGGAGCGGGTGGCAGTCAGTCCCGCCTCGCTCGGCACCGTCCCCGAGGGCGTGGACCTGGCCGACGCCGCCGCGCTGGGGGTCGCCGGAGTCACCGCATTCCGGGTGCTGCGCAAGCGTTCCCTGCTGGCGCGCAACGTTCTTGTCACCGGCGCCAGCGGGGGCGTGGGGCACTTCGCCGTCCAGCTGGCGGCGCTGGCGGGCGCCCGGGTGACGGCGCTCGTCGGTTCGCCGGAGCGGGCCGCCGGACTCCGTGAACTCGGTGCCGACAAGGTCCTGACCGACCTGGCCGGGACCGGGGACCGGTTCGACCTCGTCCTGGACACGGTCGGCGGGCCGCTGGTGGCCCAGGCGTGGAGTTCCCTCGCCGAGGGCGGCACCATCCACCTGGTCGGTTACTCCTCGGGGCAGGAAACCACGTTCCCGTCAGGGGCCTTGTTCGGCTTCGGCGAACCCCGCAGCATCGCCACCTACGGCGACATGACACCGACCGGCGGGGAGCTGACCGACCTGCTGGGCCTCATGGCCGCCGGGAGGCTCTCGGCACCCGTCGGACTGCGAGGCGGCTGGCAGAACGTGGACGACGCCGTCCAGGCGCTGTTCGCGCGGAAGGTGCACGGAAAGGTCGTTCTTGACGTGGCCTGAAGCTGTGGACGAGGACACATGCGCCCTCGGCCGTCGGTGGGCGGTGCGCGGCGGTGGACGAGAATGGACCCATGGATGTGCTGGCGGAGGTCTTGCGTGTTTCGGGTGCGCGTGGGGCGCTCGGGGTCATGCTGAAGGCCGGAGGAACCTGGGGCCTGTGGCTGGACTCCGCTCCAGGAGCGGCACTGCACGTGGTGTCCCGCGGCACCATGTGGCTCCACGTCCCAGGCGAGAAACCCCTTCAGGTGCAGGCCGGAGACGCCGTCCTGGTGTCGCCGGGCACCGCACACGGGATAGCCGGCGGCGCCGGCGTGACGATGGGTTCCTGCGACCGTGCGGCGGCGGCCCGGTCTTTTGGCGACGGCCGGGCCCTCCGGCTGGGCTCGGCGCCGGTGCAGACGGAAGTGATCGTCCTGCACTACGAGCAGGACCCGGAGGTGCGCACACCGGTGCTTACCTCCCTCGCCCGGCCGCTGCACGTCACAGCCCGCCAGAACGCACAGCTCAGAAGGACCGCCGAACTTCTCGCTGCGGAACTCGCACAGCCGCAGATCGGTACCACCGCCGCCATCAACAGCATCGTCGACCTTCTGCTCGTCCAGTTCGTACGCGCCTGGTTGGACCGGCACCCCCTGGAGCAGACCGGCTCATGGCTGGGAGCGATGCGTGATCCGGTCGTGCGCGACGCTCTGGCATGTGTCCACGCCCAACCGGGACACCCCTGGACCACGGAGACCCTGGCCGCCGCGACGAGCGTCTCCCGGGCGACGCTGTCCAGGCGTTTCCGGTCCGCCCTCGGACAGACGCCGGGCGCGTACATAACGCAGTGGCGCATCGACCTGGCATCCGTCCGGCTCCGCGATACCGATGAGCCGGTCGAGTCGATCTCCGGCGCGGTCGGCTACGCCTCTCCGCACGCTTTCAGCCGTGCCTTCAGACGTGCCCGAGGCACGGCCCCGGGCGAGTACCGTTCCCGACTTCGCAAATGATCCGGCCTGATCCGAACGGAAGGCCCTAGTGGTTGGACCACTGCTGGGCGCCGTTGGAAGAGCTACAGGCGGCGAGGACCAGGCCGTACAACTTGTCGGCGGTGATGCACTGACCGTAGGTCGGGTTGCGGAACTCGTGTCCGGACGGGCCGATCGTCCAGCGCTGCGCGTCCCCCACCCCGCAGGGGCCGGCTCCGATCATGGAGCCCGCGGTGCCGTCCGCGGTGAGACAGCCTGTCATCGTGCCGTTGTTGTACACCTCGAAGCCGCCGCCGGAGAGGGACTTGAAGCCCCACACCTGATCTGCGGCGGAACTGCAGGCGACGGTTTCGGCGCGGCCGTTGCCGTCGTTGCGGAGGCACTCGCCGTTGGAGGCGATGCGCAGGCGGTGGCTGCCCTTCGGGGTCAGCGAGCCGCCGCTGGAGCCACCGGAGCCGGTGGAACCTCCGCCGGACGAACCCGACGCGCCCGACGACCCTGACGATCCCGACGACCCCGATGACCCTGCGGCGCCCGATGTCCCCTTGGAGCCGGACCCACCGCTGGTGCCGCTCCCGCCACCGGTTGAGCTGCCGCCACCGCTCGATTTCTTCGGGCCCCCGTCGCTTCCCTGCGGCTTCGGCCCGCCCTTGTCGTCGCCCCCGCCCTTCTTCTTCGCCCCCTTGGAAGGAGAACTGCTGGGATTGCTCGGTGAGTTACTGCCGGATGGAGTGACACTCGCACTGACGGCCGGTGGCCGGCCGTGCGTTGCGTGCCCGCCGCCGTCCTGGACATGGGGGAGCAGGGCGAACGTGCCGCCGCCGGCCGCGAGTACGACGACGACCGGCAGCCCGATGAGCTTGACCCGTCGGCGGGGCCGCCGTTCCGGTTCCCGCGCCGGGGCGTCGGTGCCCGCAGGCGCGGGGACGGCACCCGGGGCCCCGGACTGCGGCCGCAGTCCGACCGTCGCCCGGTCCACGGCCTCCTCCCGGGGCTCGGGCTCCTCACGCAGCGGCACCGCCTCGGCGTCGAGCAGCCGTGCGGACTGCTGCGCGAGGTGCGCGATGACGTCGGCGGGCAGCCAGGACCCCTTGGCGGCCGTCGGCCGGACCCGCTCGGGGTCGTCCAACAGGGCGGCCACATCGGGCCGTTGCCCGGGGTCCTTGTCCAGGCACCGGGTGATGAGCGCCCGCAGCGCCGGATCCTCCACACCTTCCAGGTCCGGCTCGCCCTGGGTGATCTGGAACATGACGGAGTGCTGGTTGCTCGCGCCGTGCCCGAACGGCAACCGCCCCGTCGCCGCGTACATGAGCACGCACCCGAGGGTGAAGACATCGCTCCTGGGCTGGGCCCGCTGCCCCCGGATCTGCTCCGGCGCCATGAAGCCGGGCGACCCGATGACCATCCCCGTGCTGGTGAGCAGCGACTCGACGGAGGTCGTCAGGGCGCGCGCGATGCCGAAGTCGATGATGCGGGTGCCGTCCACGGTCAGCATGACGTTCGACGGTTTCAGGTCGCGGTGCACGATCCCGGCGTCGTGGATGTCCTTCAGGGCGCGCAGCAGCCCGTCCGCCAGGGCGTGCACGGCCTCAGTGGGCAACGGCCCGTACCGCCGCACGACCTGCTCCAGGGAGAGTCCGGGGACATACCCCGTGGCGACCCAGGGAGGCCTGGCGTCCGGATCGGCGTCGAGTACGGGCGCGGTGTAGCGCTCCCCCACCCGACGGGCCGCATCGATCTCCCGCCGGAACCGCGCCCGGAACTGCGCGTCGGAGACATGCTCCTCGTGCACCACCTTCACCGCGACGGTGCGCCCGCCCTCCGAGCGTGCGAGGAACACCCGCCCCATGCCGCCGGCTCCGAGCCGCCCGAGCAGCAGGTACGGCCCGATGCGGGCCGGGTCGAAGGCGGTGAGGGGCTTGATACCGCCCTCGTCCTGCCCGTCCCCGTCCTCGTTCGTGCCGCTCATGGTGATCTGGCCCCCGGTCTTCCAGCTGCCGCCTGGCCAGCGGCGTAAGTCGGCGTAACTCGGTGGAGAATACGCCCTGTTGAGGCGCACCGTGAAGGTGGGCAGACCTGGTGGGGGCGGGTCGACAACTGCCTCACCCGTCCCGCGCCAAGACCGACTCAGTCCCGGCCGCCCGGCGATTCCGCACCCGTCCCCAGCCACTCCAGCGCGGCGACCGTCAGCGCCGCCACCCCCGTGTCCAGGGTCGGCTGCATCACCGGGGCGAAGTGCGGGCTGTGGTTGACCGGGATGTCCTGGGCCACCGTGCCGTTCCTGACCGCGTCCGCGAACTTCGCCGGGTCCGCGCCGCCGAACCCCCAGTAGGCGAACGGCGCGTCGAAGGCGCGCGGGATCTGGCTGAAGTCCTCGCTGGCCGTCTGGAGTTCGATCGTGCCCGCGTCGTCGCCGAAGTGCGCCGCGAACGCCTTCGCCAGCCGGTCCGCGACCTCCGCGTCGTTCACCGTGGCCGGGAACGAGGTGATGTGCTCGATGCTCGGCTCCTTCGGCGCGTTCGAAGCGGTCGCCTCCGCCCGTACACAGCGTTCTACCGCGTCCCGCACCTGGCGACGGGTCGTCTCGTCGTACGTGCGGACGTTCAGCAGGATGACGGCGCTGTCGGGGATGACATTCGGGCTCGCGCCGGCCTGGATGCTGCCGACCGTCAGTACGGCGGGCGTGGTGGGGGCGAGTTCGCGGGATACGACCGTCTGGAGCCGCACCACGCACAGCGCCGCCAGCACCACCGGGTCGACGGCGAACTGCGGCATGGAACCGTGGCCGCCGCGCCCGTACAGCGTGATGCGCAGACTGTCCGCGGCCGACAGGAACGAGCCGGGGCGCACCCCCACATAGCCCGCCGGGTACGGCAGCACGTGCTGGGCAAGAGCCACGTCCGGGCGCGGGATCCGGTCGGCGAGACCGTCGTCGACCATCGCGTCGGCGCCGTCGCCGTTCTCCTCCGACGGCTGGAACAGTACGGTCAGCGTCCCCCGCCACGCCTTCGGGGACGCGGCCATCAGCCGGGCGAAGCCGAGCAGGCAGGTGACGTGGGTGTCGTGCCCGCAGGCGTGCATCACCGGTACGTCCGCACCGTCCGCGTCCGTGGTGGTCACCGTCGACGCGTACGGCAGCCCGGTGTCCTCCCGGACCGGCAGCGCGTCCATGTCCGCGCGCAGCAGCACCGTGGGGCCGTCGCCGTTGGCCAGGACGCCGACCACGCCGGTGCCGCCGATTCCTTCCGTGACCCGGTACCCCCACTCCCGCAGCCGCCCGGCCACCCGCGACGCGGTCCGCCGCTCGGCCAGGCCCAGCTCGGGATGGGCGTGGAGGTCCCGGTAGAAGTCCTCAAGATCGTCGCGGATGGCGTCCAGACCGCCGAGGATGCCGTCGGCGCCGGAGGTGCTGGTCATGGGGATCCCTAAGAATGTGAGGCGGTCCGGGAGGACCGGGTGTGGCTGATGAGGGTCTGTCGTTGATGACTTGGAAGGAATGGCCGCCCGGTCCTCCGGGACGCTCCGACCACTGATTGAGAACTGCGGTTATCGCTGGTTAGGGACCTGTCGGCGGGGTGTTCTTCGGACCGTGAAGTGCTGGTCACGAGGGACATGGAGCGACGGCTTTGAGCACGTCTGGCAGGCGGATATGGGTCGGCATCGACGCCGGCAAGGGACACCACTGGGCCGTGGCCCTCGACGCGGACGGCGAGACGCTGTTCTCCACAAAGGTCATCAACGACGAGACGCAGATCCTCACCCTGATCGAGACCGCCCGCGAGAAGGCGGACGAGGTGCGGTGGGCGGTGGACATCTCCGGCCGGGCTTCCACCCTGCTCGTGGCCCTGCTGGTCGCGCACGGCCAGCAGGTTGTCTACGTGCCCGGGCGGACCGTCAACCGCATGACCGGCGCCTACAAGGGCGAGGGGAAGACCGATGCCAAGGACGCCCGGGTCATCGCCGACCAGGCCCGCATGCGGCGGGACTTCGCTCCCCTCGACACACCCCCCGAGCTGGTCTCGGATCTGAGGGTGCTGACGAACTACCGGGCCGATCTGATCGCCGACCGGGTCAGGATCATCAACCGGCTCCGCGACCTGCTGGTCGGCATCTGCCCCGCACTGGAACGTGCCTTCGACTACTCCTCGGCCAAGGGCCCGGTCGTCATGCTGACCGAGTACCAGACCCCGGCCGCCCTGCGCCGGATTGGCGTCAAGCGGCTGACCACCTGGCTGGAACGACGCAAGGTCCGCGGCGCCGACACCGTAGCGGCCAGGGCATTCGAGGCCGCCCGGTCCCAGCAGATCACGCTGCCCGGCGAGAAGCGGGCTGCGAAACTGGTCTGCGATCTCGCTCACCAGCTCCTGGCCCTGGACGAGCGGATCAAGGACAACGACCGGGAGATCCGCGAGACCTTCCGATCCGACGACCGTGCGGAGATCATCGAGTCCATGCCCGGCATGGGCCCGATCCTCGGTGCCGAGTTCGTCGCCATCGTCGGTGACCTGTCCGGCTACCGCGATGCGGGCCGCCTGGCCTCGCACGCCGGCCTGGCACCGGTGCCCCGGGACTCCGGCCGCCGCACCGGAAACCACCACCGGCCCAAGCGCTACAACCGTCGCCTGCGACACGTCTTCTACATGGCCGCACAGACCGCGATGATGCGACCCGGTCCCTCCCGGGACTACTACCTCAAGAAGCGGGGCGAAGGACTGCTGCACACCCAGGCCCTGCTCGCGCTCGCCCGACGCCGGATCGACGTGCTCTGGGCGATGCTGCGTGACGGAAGGCTCTTCACCTCCGCCCCACCGGTCACGCAGGCGGCTTGACACGATCATTGAGATTCCTTCCCGAAGGCCGAGATACACCGAGACAGGTCGAGAGACGCCGAGATCGCTGAGATCCCTGAGATCGCCGAGATCGCTGAGGCGTGCCGCCAGGCAGGTACGGGACCGGCGCCCCCACCATCGTGGCGAGCCCCGGGAGAGCTGTCACCTCCAGCCGCACCGACCGCCGTGCCGCCCCCGCCCGGCCCGTCAGGCAGAATCGGGTGTATGACCCCTGAGCACTCCACGCCGAAGCCCCCCGACCCGGTCTACGCCGACCGGGTCTACCGGTCACTCGCCGGGCTCGCGGGTGGCGTGCTGCTGCTCGCCCTCGCTCTCTGGCTGGGCATCGACGCCCTCGTCAGCGGCCACGGGAACACCCCCTGGCTGGCCCTCGCGGGGCTGCTCTTCGTGATTCCGCTGGTGGTCGCCTTCACCCTGCGGCCCGCCGTGTACGCCAACGACGACCGGCTCAGGATCCGTAACCCCTTCCGTTCGATCACGCTTCCCTGGGCATGCGTCGACGACATCCGCGCCGCGTACTCCACCGAGGCGTTCGCGGGCGGCAACAAGTACCAGCTCTGGGCCGTGCCCGTGTCGCTGCGCCGCCGCAAGCGGGCCAACATCCAGCAGATGCGGGCCGCCGCGCCCGGTGCCGGGCAGCGCCAGAACCGCAATCCGTTCGCCCAGGGCGCGGACGCCGATCAGGGCCGCGCGCCCTCCGACCAGTCGGTCATCGAGCTGCGCGAGCTCTCGGAGCGCGGCAGCGACCGGCCGACGGCGCAGGGCACCCCCGAGGTCCGCTGGGCCTACGAGATCATGGCCCCGGCTGTGGCGGGCGCCGTCCTGCTCGGCGTGCTCCTCGCCGTGGGCTGAACCGGCTGATTCCCGGAGCCTGAAACCGGGGTGTCCCCAAGTCGGGCCGGATCAGCTCCACTTGTGCTGGAATCTGGGCCATGACCGATGTTCGTGAGGAGACCGGTACGGCCTCGTCCAGTGACCTGTCCGGTGGCCCGGCGGGTCGCCTGCTCGCCGAGACCGAGCGGTTGCGCGACGAAGCACACCGGAAGACGACTCTCGCCAACCGGCGGGCCGCGTTCTGGGCGGTCGCCGATATCGTCCTGGGCTTCCCCGCGGCCCTGCTCGCCGCGGTGTCCGGCGCGGCGGGTCTGGCCACGTCGGATGCGCGCACCCCTGCGGCGCTGCTGGCCCTGACCGCTGCGGGGCTGTCGGCAGGGGCCGGGTTCCTGCGCAGCGACATGAGACGAATGGGCCACAAACGCGCCCGGAAGGCGTGGGCCGCTCTGGAGGGCGAGGCCACGGTCGCGTTGACGCAGGAGCACGTGGATCAAGAATCCCTCCGCAGCCTGTTCGTGATGCGCCAGGCCGCACTGACCGCCTACGAAGGTGACGACGCCTGACCGCGGGTGCCGCACGGCACGACTGGGGCCACCCGCCGTACCGCACGGCACAGCGGAGGGCCCCCGCCACCCCACTCCCACCAGGAGGATCACCGTCCCCCTGTACAGGTCGCTACGCGCGTAGATATGCTCATCTGGTGACCATGCCCACCACCGCCCCCTCCCCCGGCGCCCCCAGCGAAGGACCCGCCTCCCGCCCGGGAGACGCTCCCTCCGCCGGCGGCCTCGCCGACGTGACCGCATCCGACAGCGCGCTGCGCCGCTTCCTGCACGGTCTGCCCGGCGTCGACGCCGTGGGCCTGGAAGCCCGCGCCGCCGCCCTCGGCACCCGTTCGATCAAGACCACGGCGAAGGCGTACGCCATCGACCTGGCCATCTCGATGATCGACCTGACCACGCTCGAAGGCGCCGACACCCCGGGCAAGGTCCGGGCGCTCGCCGCCAAGGCCGTCCACCCCGACCCGACCGACCGCACGACCCCGATGACGGCCGCCGTCTGTGTCTACCCGGACATGGCCGCCACCGCGAAGGCCGCGCTGAACGGCGCGGACGTGAAGGTCGCGTCCGTCGCCACCGCCTTCCCGGCGGGCCGGGCCGCGCTGCCGGTGAAGCTCGCCGATGTGCGGGACGCCGTCGCGGCGGGGGCCGACGAGATCGACATGGTGATCGACCGGGGCGCGTTCCTCTCCGGCCGCTACCTCTCGGTGTTCGAGGAGATCCAGGCCGTCAAGGCCGAGTGCGTACGGCCCGGGGGCACGGACGCCCGGCTGAAGGTGATCTTCGAGACCGGCGAGCTGTCGACGTACGACAACATCCGCCGCGCCTCCTGGATCGGCATGATGGCGGGCGCGGACTTCATCAAGACGTCGACCGGCAAGGTCGCGGTCAACGCCACCCCCGCCAACACCCTGCTGATGCTGGAGGCGGTCCGCGACTTCCGCGCACAGACCGGCGTCCAGGTCGGCGTGAAGCCCGCCGGCGGGATCCGCTCCACCAAGGACGCGATCAAGTTCCTGGTGCTGGTCAACGAGACCGCGGGAGCCGACTGGCTGGACAGCCACTGGTTCCGCTTCGGCGCCTCCAGCCTGCTGAACGACCTGCTGATGCAGCGGCAGAAGCTCAGCACCGGCCGCTACTCCGGTCCCGACTACGTGACGGTGGACTGATCACCATGGCACTTTCATCCGCATTCGAGTACGCGCCGGCCCCCGAGTCGCGTTCGGTCGTCGACATCGCCCCGTCCTACGGGCTCTTCATCGACGGCGAGTTCACCGAGGCCGCCGACGGCAAGGTCTTCAAGACCGTCAGCCCCTCCACCGAGGAGGTCCTCTCGGAGGTCGCCCGCGCGGGCACCGCCGATGTGGACCGCGCCGTGCAGGCCGCCCGCAAGGCCTTCACGAAGTGGTCGGCGCTGCCCGGGTCCGAGCGCGCCAAGTACCTCTTCCGTATCGCCCGGATCATCCAGGAGCGCTCGCGTGAGCTGGCCGTCCTGGAGACCCTGGACAACGGCAAGCCGATCAAGGAGACCCGTGACGCGGACCTGCCGCTGGTCGCCGCGCACTTCTTCTACTACGCGGGCTGGGCCGACAAGCTCGACCACGCCGGGTTCGGACCGAACCCCCGGCCGCTGGGCGTCGCTGGCCAGGTCATCCCGTGGAACTTCCCGCTGCTGATGCTCGCCTGGAAGATCGCCCCGGCCCTCGCCACCGGTAACACCGTGGTGCTCAAACCGGCCGAGACCACCCCGCTGAGCGCGCTCTTCTTCGCGGACATCTGCCGTCAGGCGGGTCTGCCCAGGGGCGTCGTCAACATCCTTCCCGGGTACGGGGACGCGGGCGCCGCGCTGGTCGGGCACCCGGACGTCGACAAGGTGGCCTTCACCGGTTCCACCGCCGTCGGCAAGGCCATCGCCCGCTCCGTCGCGGGTACGGAGAAGAAGGTCACCCTGGAACTGGGCGGCAAGGGCGCCAACATCGTCTTCGACGACGCGCCCATCGACCAGGCCGTCGAGGGCATCGTCACCGGCATCTTCTTCAACCAGGGCCAGGTCTGCTGCGCGGGTTCGCGGCTGCTGGTCCAGGAGTCGGTGCAGGACGAGGTGCTGGACGCGCTGAAGCGGCGGCTCTCCACGCTGCGCCTGGGCGACCCGCTCGACAAGAACACCGACATCGGCGCGATCAACTCGGCCGAGCAGCTCGCGCGTATCCAGAAGCTCGCGGACACGGGCGAGGCGGAGGGCGCCGAGCGCTGGTCGCCCGCGTGCGAACTCCCCACGTCCGGCTACTGGTTCGCGCCGACGCTCTTCACCGGCGTCACCCAGGCACACACCGTCGCGCGCGACGAGATCTTCGGCCCGGTGCTCTCGGTGCTGTCGTTCCGTACGCCCGACGAGGCCGTCGCCAAGGCCAACAACACGCAGTACGGCCTGTCCGCCGGCATCTGGACGGAGAAGGGCTCGCGCATCCTCGCGGTCGCGAACAAGCTCCGGGCCGGTGTGGTGTGGGCCAACACGTTCAACAAGCTGGACCCGACCTCGCCCTTCGGCGGCTACAAGGAGTCGGGCTACGGCCGCGAGGGCGGCAGGCACGGCCTGGAGGCGTACCTCGCCCCGTCGAGCCCGGAGGGCAAGCGCTGATGAGCACCGAGCAGCAGAACCGGCTGAGCGTCTTCAAGACCTACAAGCTGTACGTCGGGGGCAAGTTCCCCCGCTCCGAAAGCGGGCGCGTGTACGAGGTGACCGACTCCAAGGGCAACTGGCTGGCCAACGCCCCGCAGTCCTCCCGCAAGGACGCGCGGGACGCGGTCGTCGCCGCGCGCAAGGCGTTCGGCGGCTGGTCGGGCGCGACCGCGTACAACAGGGGCCAGGTCCTCTACCGCGTGGCCGAGATGCTGGAGGGCCGCCGGGACCAGTTCGTACGCGAAGTGGCGGACGCCGACGGCATCTCCAAGGCGAAGGCCGGAGCCGTGGTGGACGCGGCGGTCGACCGCTGGGTCTGGTACGCGGGCTGGACCGACAAGATCGGTCAGATCGTGGGCGGGGCGAATCCGGTCGCGGGCCCGTTCTTCAACCTCTCGACCCCGGAGCCGACCGGAGTGGTCGCGGTCCTCGCCCCGCAGGACTCGTCGTTCCTGGGTCTGGTGTCGGTCGTCGCCCCGGTCATCGCGACCGGGAACACGGCGGTCGTCATCGCCTCCGCCGAGTCCCCGCTGCCCGCGCTCTCACTGGGCGAAGTGCTGGCGACGTCGGACCTCCCTGGCGGTGTGGTCAATGTGCTGTCCGGGAAGACGGCTGAGATCGCCGCGCCGCTCGCCGCGCACCAGGACGTCAACGCCATCGACCTGACGGGGGCGGACGCCGACCTGGCACGCGACCTGGAGATCGCCGCCGCTGACAACCTCAAGCGGGTACTGCGTCCACAGGCTGTGGATTTCGCGGCCACGCCCGGCACGGAACGGCTGACGGCGTTCCTGGAGACGAAGACGGTCTGGCACCCGACGGGCGCCCTGGGCGTGTCGGGCTCGTCGTACTGAGCCGGTAGTGCCGGAAGGCCCCCGCAGCCGCTGAACGTCCGGGTTCAGCGGCTGCGGGGGCCTCTGCGCAGGTGCGGCCGGGTTCAGCGGCCGGGCAGCAGGTCCTTGAGCGCACCGCCGCTGGTCAGCGGGGAGGTGAGCAGGGCCGTCGAGACGGGCTTGAAGTCGGCGACCTGGGTGCCGACGGCGTTGTCGAGCGGGTCGACCCCGGTCTTGGCCAGCGGGTCGAGCTGGAGGCTCGCCACCGGCGCGGTGGCGTAACCGACCGCACCGGTCAGGACCCGGACCGGCGACGGGCCGAGGCGGCCGAGGACCGCGGTGGGGCCGCCCGAGCCGGTGGCCGCGGGCGTGGCCGCCTGAGCGGCCGCACCGCCCATACCGAGTGCCGCACCGGCCACGGTGATGGTGAGGCCGACACGGAGCAGGGCGTTCCGCCGGGGTGAGGGCGCTGCATGTGATGCCATGGGATTCCTGACTCGCAGAGTAAGCAGATGAGCACAAAGAGTAGTTGCTGTGCGGCCTCCGAGCCAAAGACCGCAGCAGGACCGCAGCAACCTCACTCCTGGGAGTAGCCCCGGCCGCTGGATGCGGGAGAATGTTCTTCCGTGAGTTCCTCCCAGTCCATACCGCCGACCCGCGTCGTACTGCTCGCGGGCCCCTCCGGATCCGGCAAGTCGTCCCTCGCGGCGCGTTCGCGCCTGCCCGTGCTGCGCCTGGACGACTTCTACAAGGAGGCCGGCGACCCGACGCTGCCGCAGGTCCCCGGCAGCCCGGACATCGACTGGGACTCACCGCTGTCGTGGGACGCGGACGCGGCGGTCGCCGCGATCCAGGAGCTGTGCCGGACGGGACGTACGACCGTGCCCGTGTACGACATCTCCGCCAGCGCCCGCGTCGACCGCGAGGCCCTCGACATCGGCCCGGCACCCTTGTTCATCGCGGAGGGCATCTTCGCGGCGGACATCGTGCGTCGGTGCGAGGAGGCGGGCGTACTGGCGGACGCGCTCTGTCTGCGCGGGCGGCCTTCCACGACGTTCCGGCGACGGCTGATGCGGGATCTGCGCGAGGGGCGGAAGTCGGTGCCGTTCCTGCTGCGGCGGGGGTGGCGGCTGATGCGGGCCGAACGGGGCATCGTGGCACGGCAGTCGGGGCTGGGGGCGCACCCGTGCGACAAGCAGGAGGCACTGGTCCGCCTGGCGGCGGCCGGTGCGCCGGCCGGATCCCCGGGACCCGTCCGGCCGGCCAGGTCGGCCCGGCCGGTCTGAG
Organism: Streptomyces sp. NBC_00466; assembly: GCF_041433995.1. NCBI lineage: Bacteria > Bacillati > Actinomycetota > Actinomycetes > Kitasatosporales > Streptomycetaceae > Streptomyces > Streptomyces sp. NBC_00466. The sequence continues at coordinate 2,192,155 of NZ_CP107896.1, forward strand.
CGCCCGCCCCACCGGCCGCACTCCGGCGTACCACCCATCGGGTTACGGCCGTTCGAACTGCGGACTCAACAGCCCCGGCAACGATGAGTCAACTCCTGGCCCCACCTACGCCGTTCGATGCACGCCGACCGGCCCGACGGCGGGCACCGGGCACCGGCCGACCGCCCGCTGACCGGCCGGTGAGGGGTCGATGCCGGACCCGGCAGGACACGAGACCGCGGCCCAGACCGCCTTCCCGTCGTTGTCGGGAGTGGTCCAGCCCCAGGTCTCACTGAGGCAGTCGATGATGTGCAGCCCTCGGCCCGACTGGGCCAGGAAGTCCGGTTCCTTGATCCGCGGGACGGCGGTGCTGGGGTCGCAGACCGCGAACAGCACGGTCCCGCGCCTGCGCAGCATCCCCAGCCAGACCGCCTGACCGGGCGCGGACCAGGCGGGAAGGGCCCCGAGTCCGTACCGCAGGGCGTTGCTGAGGAGTTCGGAGACGATCAGCGCCGCGTTGTCGACGAGCGGACTCAACGCCCAGGCGTGCAGCAGGGATCCGGTGAACCGGCGGCCCTCGCCGACGGCCTGACCCCCGGCCGGCAGCGCGCAGGCCGTGAAGCGGACGGACTCGGCGTCTGTCTCCTCGTGCCGGAACGCGTCGCACAGCGCACGGCCCAGCAGGCGGTGGACGGTAGGACCGGGTAAGGCGCCAGTCGGTCCGGTCGAGCGGGATGTCATCGCGATCTCCGAGGAGCAGCAGCCAGACGTCACGAGCGGGTTGATCGGCAGCCACTATCCCCCTCCGAGGGATGGTGCCGCAACTGCATCTGCAATTACAGTTCCGGCTGACGCAATTGCCACGGCAAGTGCAGCTGCAATTGCATCTGCATGATGCCTGGTCAGACGTGCGCACCACGACGAGGAGTGATCAATATGCGACAGATTGCGAACGGAACACGATCTGACTTGATCGACAACGCACTTTGGAAGAAGAGTCAGCACAGCGCCCCCGGAGGCAACTGCGTGGAGGTCGCCGCGCTCCCCGACGGCAGCGTCGCGATGCGCAACTCCCGTCATCCGCAGGGCCCCGCGCTGGTCTACACGCGTGCGGAGATCGCCGCTTTCATCGCCGGGGCCAAGGACGGCGAGTTCGACGCACTGTCCACCTGAGGCCTTCGGTAGCGGCGGACACCATCCTGCTGTACGCGCCCCGGGGGCGGATGGGAGACTGGCACTCTTCGTGTCCGTCCAGTCGCCTTACGGGAGTTGGCATGACCGCCATACAGCGGCCGAGCAGTGAACAGCTTTCTATAAGGCGGTACCTGGACCACCAGCACACCGGTCCGACCGCCCTGCGCATCCTGCTGGGGGCACGGCTGCGCCGGCTCCGGCAGGACCGCGGCGTCTCGCGCGTGGACGCGGGCAGAGCGATCCGGGCGTCGGACGCCAAGATCACCCGGCTCGAACGCGGCCAGGTCGGATTCAAACAGCGCGATGTCGTCGACCTGCTGACCCTGTACCGCGTACTGGACGAGGAATCCCGGGCCGACTACCTGGAGATGACCCGGCAGGCCAACCTGCCGGGGTGGTGGCACCGGTACAACGACGTGCTGGAGAACTGGTTCGAGCTGCATGTCGGCCTGGAGGAGGCCGCGTCCCTCATCCGCACCTACGAGGTCCAGTTCCTCCCCGGCCTGCTCCAGACACCCGAATACGCCCGGGTCATCACGCGCCTCGGCTACCCGAGCGCTCCCGAGTCCAAGGTGAACCGCCTGGTCGACCTCCGCATGGAGCGGCAGAAGCTGCTCACCAGGACGGAGGCGCCGACGCTGTGGACGGTCGTGGACGAAGCCGTCCTGCGCCGCCCGTTCGGCGGGCCCGATGTGATGCGCGGACAGCTCGAATATCTCCTCAAGGTGGCCGAACTGCCCAATGTCACCCTGCAGATCGCCCCGTTCAGCGTGGGCGCGATGGCGGCGGCGGGCACCCCCATCACCATCCTGCGGTTCGACGAACCGGATCTGCCGGACAAGGTCTACCTGGAGCAGCTGACCGGCGCGGTCTACCTCGACAAGCAGGAGGAGATCGACCAGTACTCGCTGATCATGGACCGCCTGGTCACCGTGGCGGACCCGCCGCAGGACGCCGCTCTCTTCATCAAGCGGCTTCTCGACCGGATGTAGGCCTCGCACGGACCACGCGCAGACCACGCGCAGACCGGACGTAGGCCACGCGCAGACCGGCCGCCGGACGAGGCGCGGACCGGACATGGGAAGAGGGCCGGACAGGCCCCCCCGGCCCGTCCAGCCCTCTTCCGTTTCCCCCGTGCTCCCCCGGGCCCCCGTGGCCCCGCCCCCATAACGCCCGCCGTCTCCCCCCGGGACAGCGGCCCTCCCCCGATCCCTCAGGCGACGAGTGCGCCGAAGGACTCCTGCTCGTCACGGCCGAAGCTGAGGACGTTGTCCTCACGCAGCCGGCGCAGGGAGCGCCAGATGCTGGACTTCACCGTGCCGACACTGATGTCGAGAATCTCCGCGATCTCGGGATCCGTACGGCCCTCGTAGTACCGCAGCACCAGCATCGTGCGCTGCGTCTCGGGCAGCCGGGCCAGCGCCTGCCAGAGCACCGCGCGCAGCTCGGTGCCGCGCATCGCGTCCGTGTCGCCCACCGTCTCCGGGAGCTGCTCGGTCGGGTACTCGTTGAGCTTGCGCCTGCGCCAGGCGCTGATGTGCAGGTTGGTCATGGTGCGGCGCAGATACCCGCCGACAGCCGCCTTGTCGCTGATCCGGTCCCAGGCGCGGTACGTCGAGAAGAGCGCGCTCTGGAGCAGGTCCTCGGCCTCGAAACGGTCGCCGGTCAGGTGGTAGGCGGTGGCGTACAGGGAGGCGCGGCGCTCCTGTACGTAGGCGGTGAATTCCGCCTCCGAAGCGGAGGACCGCTCCCCGGTGGTCTCCCCGGGCGCCGCCGCCTGGCTCGGCACGGCCGCCTTGGTGACCGCCGCGGGTGCGTCAACCACCGTCATGTACGCCGGGTACTGACGCCCGGTGCCACGAGAGCACCCCCGCCCTCCCGCGGCACCGGACTTCTCGGTGTTGCGTGCGGTCACCACGTCGTGGAGCCGCGTGATTACTGCGCCGGAGTTGATGCTGTGCAGTGTGTTCATCTCGCGCCCCCCGCCGTGGAGTCGTGCTTCGGTCTGTTGATGAAGAGCTTGCCTCCGCAGTTTCATAAGGGTGTCTGTCGACTGTCACAGGCGCGTCACAAGGGATGGGGCGTGAGGTGACGTGCGTGACAGCAGAGGTGACAGAGGCGGCATATCGGGGCCTGCGGGGCGCCGGAGGCGGGCTCTCGGCGGGTTCCGGGGCTGTGCCCCCGGGACCAGCGCCCGAATGTCTGCCACGCGGTGACAGAGCCCTCCACACAGAGTCACGGCAGCCACGTAACCACTGCCAGAGGTCGAACTCCCCTGTCCCATGGGCCAGAATGGCCCTCGTGCCTTTCCTGTTGCTGATTGAGGACGACGACGCCATCCGTACGGCTCTTGAGCTGTCTCTGTCACGCCAGGGGCACCGGGTGGCCACAGCCGCCACCGGCGAGGACGGTCTCCAGCTGCTGCGCGAACAGCGGCCCGATCTGATCGTGCTGGATGTGATGCTGCCCGGAATCGATGGTTTCGAGGTGTGCCGGCGGATCAGACGCACCGACCAACTGCCGATCATCCTGCTGACCGCGCGCAACGACGACATCGATGTGGTGGTCGGCCTCGAATCCGGCGCCGACGACTATGTGGTCAAGCCGGTGCAGGGGCGGGTGCTCGACGCCCGTATCCGTGCCGTACTGCGCCGCGGGGAGCGCGAGTCCACCGACTCCGCCGCCTTCGGCGGTCTCGTCATCGACCGTTCGGCGATGACCGTGACGAAGAACGGCGAAGACCTCCAGCTCACCCCGACCGAGCTCCGTCTGCTGCTCGAACTGAGCCGCAGGCCCGGGCAGGCGCTCTCCCGCCAGCAGCTGCTGCGGCTGGTCTGGGAGCACGACTACCTCGGCGACTCACGGCTGGTCGACGCCTGTGTGCAGCGGCTGCGCGCGAAGGTGGAGGACGTGCCGTCCTCGCCGACCCTGATCCGTACGGTCCGCGGCGTCGGCTACCGGCTGGACACGCCTCAGTGACTCGTCCGTTCTTCCACGGGCTGCGCCTCACGAGCCTGCGCCTGCGCCTCGTCGTCGTCTTCGCCCTGGTCGCGCTCACCGCCGCCGTCTCCGCCTCCGGCATCGCGTACTGGCTCAACCGCGAGGCGGTGCTGACCCGTACCCAGGACTCCGCGCTCAAGGACTTCCGGCAGGAGATGCAGAACCATGCCGCCTCGCTGCCGCTGCGGCCGACGCAGAACGAGCTGCAGAGCGCGGCGGTACGGATGGCCGGCTCCAGCAACCCCGGTTACAGCGTGCTGCTGGTCGGCGAGCGGGCCAAGGGCAAGCCCGTCATCGGCTACTCCGACCTGGACACCTTCACGCTCGCCGATGTGCCGCACCAGCTGCAGGAAGCGGTGGCCGGAAAGCAGAAGGTGGGCTCGGACGAGCACTCCACGTACCACCTCTTCTGGCAGCGCGTCACGCTGCGCGGGACGCCGTACCTGGTGAGCGGCGCGAGGATCATCGGGGGCGGGCCCACCGGCTACATGCTCACCTCGCTCGACCAGGAGCGGCAGGACCTCAGCTCCCTCGCCTGGTCGCTGGCCATCGCCACCGCGCTGGCCCTGATCGGCTCGGCGCTGCTCGCCCAGGCCGCGGCGACGACGGTGCTCCGGCCCGTGCAGCGGCTCGGCGAAGCGGCGCGGCGGCTCGGCGAGGGCAAGCTCGACACCCGGCTCAGGGTCTCGGGCACTGACGAGCTGGCCGAGCTGTCCAGGACGTTCAACAAGACGGCCGCGGCCCTGGAGGAGAAGGTCAGCAACATGAGCGAGCGGGAGGAGGCCAGCCGCCGCTTCGTCGCCGACATGTCGCACGAGCTGCGGACGCCGCTGACCGCGATCACCGCGGTCTCGGAGGTCCTGGAGGAGGAGGCGGACAGCCTCGATCCGATGATCGCGCCCGCCGTGGAGCTGGTGGTGAGCGAGACCCGCCGACTGAACACCCTGGTGGAGAATCTGATGGAGGTCACCCGCTTCGACGCGGGAACGGCCCGGCTGGTGCTCGACGACGTGGACATCGCCGACCAGATCACCGCGTGCATCGACGCGCGCGCCTGGCTCGACGCGGTGGAACTGGACGCGGACCGCGGCATCATGGTGCGCCTCGACCCGCGCCGTCTCGACGTGATCCTGGCGAACCTGATCGGGAACGCGCTGAAGCACGGCGGTTCGCCGGTCCGGGTCGCCGTACGGATCGACGGCGAGGAACTGGTCATCGCGGTGCAGGACCACGGCCCCGGCATCCCCGAGGACGTGCTCCCGCACGTCTTCGACCGCTTCTACAAGGCGAGCGCGTCCCGGCCCCGTTCCGAGGGCAGCGGGCTCGGCCTCTCCATCGCGATGGAGAACGCGCACATCCACGGCGGCGACATCACCGCGTCGAACTCGGCGGACGGCGGCGCGGTCTTCGAACTGCGGCTGCCGCGCGAGCCTGTTGATCCTGACCGCGACGCCCAGGAAGGCGGCGGCGCATGAGGGCCGCACGACCGAAACGCGCACCGATACTGATGGGCCTGGCCGCGCTGTGCGCGCTGACGGCCGGGTGCGGTATCCGGGACACCTCCGTCCCGGTGGACGCCGGCGCCGCGCCGTCGCGGGTGCCGTGCGACCTCCCCGCGGACGGTGGCGGGTCCCCCGCGCCCCAGGGCATCCCGGTCCGGGTCTACCTGGTCTGCGGCAGCCGGCTGGTCCCCGTCGACCGCACGGTGCAGATAGCGGAGGGCCGCACCCTCTCGGACGGTCTGCGGGTCGCGGAGAAGCTCCTCGACGAGCTGCGCGAGAAGCCCAGTGTGTCCGAGAAGGAGGCCGGGTTCAGCACGGACGTGCAGGAGTCCCTCTCCGTGAGCCAGGGACGCAGGAGCGACCCCGCGGGTGCGCTGCGGCTGAGCCGCGACCCGGCGGACCTGCCCGCCAACGCGCTGGCCCAGATCGTCTGTACGTACGCGGAGAGCGCGGCGGCGGAGACGGACGGCTCGGTGGTGCTCGGCGGCCCGGGCGGGGATCCGCCGCGTGCGTACGCCTGCACCCCGCAGCTGAAGACCCGGCCGGACGCCGCCCCGGAGCTGGGCGACGTACGGCGGTAGTGCCGCGTTGCCATTGCTTCCTCCCGGACAGGTGGGAACCCCGTGGGGATTCGGTGACGGCACGGTGACAAAGTCAGCGGAACCGATCCCGCCGGTAGCCGCGTCTTGTGGGGTGTGCGTCAAGGTACGGGCGGTCGTTCCGTCATCCGTTTTCGTGTCGTGGGGGTCGTCCTCCTCGCCGCGCATCTCCTGATTGTCGGCTGGCTGACCCTGCGCCCGCTGGACGTGATGTGGGTGACCGCTTCGAACTTCACGCCGCTCGCCGGCATCAGAGCGGATCTGGCCCTGGGTGCCCTGGAGGCGACCCGCAGGATCGGCGAGGCACTGCTGCTGCTCGCCCCGCTGGGGGTGCTGCTGCCGCTGGCCGGCGGCCGGCTGCGGGTGTCGCCCTGGGCGTCGCTGGCCCGTACGGTCGCGGCGGGCGCGCTGATCTCGCTGGCCATCGAGCTGCTGCAGACCGGAGTGCCGGGCCAGGTGGTCGATGTGGACTCGCTGCTGCTCAACACGGTGGGGGTCGCGGTGGCGCACGTACTCGTGGTGCCCGCCGTCCGGTGCCGGCTGCGGCGCGGGCGGACGGAGCGCCCGGAACGGGCCGCCGTTCTTCCGGACGAGGCCCCTCAGGGAGTTACCCCGACGATTCCCAGGGTCGGGATCGCCCCGTAGAGCGATGCTCCGGTCCGCCACCGCGCGTCATGATGGATGTACAGGGAGCGCGACGGAGCCGCTCCCGTAACGCTTCGCGAAGGAGCCCCACATGTCTGCCGCACTTGCCCGCCCCCGTGAAGGCCGTGTCCTCGGCGGAGTGTGCGCGGCGCTGGCTCGGCGCTTCGGCACATCCGCGACCACCATGCGCGTGATCTTCGTCGTCTCCTGTCTGCTGCCGGGGCCGCAGTTCCTGCTGTATCTGGCGCTGTGGATCCTGCTGCCCGGCGAGAAGTCGCCGTCCGCGGCCTGGTAGTCCGGAACCCGCCTGACCTGACAGAACGGGACCCGTACACGACCGACGGGGCGCACACCCTGGGGATGGGTGCGCGCCCCGTCCTCGGCTGTGCCGGAGGCCGGCCCGGCGGTCAGTGGCCGATGCTGCTCACGGCGTCCGTCACGGTCCCGGTCGGCAGGCCGCCGAGGAGGCCCTTGTTGCCCTGGGCCCCGCTGCCGCCCTGGAGCGCCCGCTTCGCACCGCCGACCGCGTGCTGCCCGGACTGCACGGAGTTCCCCTTGCCGGCCGGAATCTTCGACGTGACCTTGTCCAGCGGGAGCGTGCTGGTGACCGTACCCAGCGTGCCCGTCACGTCCGGCGTGACCGGCACGATGGCCGCGGAGGCGGAACCGGCGGCGGCCGCGGCGAAAGCGGCACCGAGAACGGCGGCACCAAGGGTCTTGGCAGCAGACTGCTTCATGAGGAAAACGTCCTTGCGAGGGAAGGGAGGGGAATTGAGCGGCTACGCAAGGTAGCCAGCCCGGCCCGTCCCCCGCAAACGCGGCGAAGCGGCCGGAAAAGCCGCTCCCGGCCGCCCGTTCGACGGTATGGTCAGCGCGCCCCGGACGCGGAACCACTGGTCACAGCGGTCTGACGGAACAGCCACTCGGCCTTGAGTTCCGCGTATCCGGGCTTGATGACGTCGTTGATCATGGCAAGGCGTTCATCGAAAGGAATGAATGCGGATTTCATCGCATTGACTGTGAACCACTGCATGTCGTCGAGCGTGTAGCCGAACGCGTCGACCAGGTGCTCGAATTCACGGGTCATGGTGGTGCCCGACATCAAGCGGTTGTCCGTGTTGACGGTGGTCCGGAAGTGCAGCCTCCGCAGCAGGCCGATGGGGTGCCGGTCGTACGAGTCGGCTGCGCCGGTCTGCAGGTTCGACGTGGGGCACATCTCCAGCGGGATCCGCTTGTCCCGTACGTACGAGGCGAGCCGCCCCAGCTTCACGGTGCCGTCGTCGGCGACCTCGATGTCGTCGATGATCCGCACCCCGTGCCCGAGCCGGTCCGCGCCGCACCACTGGAGTGCCTGCCAGATCGACGGCAGGCCGAATGCCTCACCCGCGTGGATGGTGAAGTGGTTGTTCTCCCGCTTCAGGTACTCGAACGCGTCCAGGTGGCGAGTGGGAGGGAAGCCGGCCTCGGCGCCCGCGATGTCGAAGCCGACGACGCCCAGATCCCGGTAGCGGTTGGCGAGTTCGGCGATCTCCAGGGCCCGGGCCGCGTGCCGCATCGCGGTGAGCAGGGCACCGACCCGGATCCGGTTGCCGTTCTCCCTGGCCAGCCGCTCGCCCTCGCGGAACCCCTCGTTCACGGCCTCCACGACCCCTTCAAGGGTGAGACCGCCCTCCAGGTGCTGCTCGGGGGCGTACCGGATCTCGGCGTACACGACGCCGTCCTTGGCGAGGTCCTCGGCGCACTCGGCGGCGACGCGCACCAGTGCCTCGCGGGTCTGCATGACGGCGCAGGTGTGCGCGAAGGTCTCCAGATAGCGTTCCAGCGAACCGGAGTCGGCGGCTTCGCGGAACCAGACGCCGAGCTTGTCGGCGTCCGTCTCGGGGAGAGCCGTGTACCCGGTCGCGTGGGCGAGCTCGATGATCGTGCCGGGGCGCAGGCCCCCGTCGAGGTGATCGTGGAGGAGCACCTTCGGAGCTCGGGCGATCTGGTCCGTGGTGGGCGATTGCATGGTCTGGCTCGTCATCTGGGCACTTTAGCCCCTACGCGCGTAGAACGCGCCCGGTCGATATGTAACAGTGACCGTTCGGAAGGGTGGAGTACACCTCCGCTTCTGAGACTGTTCCGTTATGGCACAGCAAGCACCAGCCCCGCCGGAAGCCAGGCTGGGACGGGCAGTTGGGGCAGGCGGGACACAGTCCGCGGTCAGCGGTGTGGTCCTGCTGCTCCCCGACGGCGACCCGGTCTCCCGGCGCCGCTCCTCCCCCCTGCCGTACGCGTCACTGCGCCCGCCGGCCCGCACGCTGGCCCGCGCGGGCCGGGGCGACGGGCTCGCGGCCCACGTCGTCCGCTACCGCTTCCGCGGCTGGAACGGCACGGACGCACACCTCGCCGAGGACGCGTCCTGGGCGGTGGACGAGGCGCTGCGGCGGTACGGCGACGTCCCGGTCTGCCTGGCGGGCCACGGCATGGGCGGCCGCGCCGCGCTGCACGCCGCGGGCCACCACGCGGTCACCTCGGTCCTGGCGGTCGCCCCGTGGCTGCCCGACGACGACGTGGCCGCCGAGCCCGAACCGGTGAAGCAGCTGGTGGGCCGCCAGGTCCTCATCGTGCACGGCACCACGGACGCCCGCTCCGACCCCGAACTCTCCTACCGGCTCGCGGAACGCGCCAAGAAGACCAACCGCGACACCTGCCGCTTCGAAGTCCACTCCGACGGGCACTCCCTGCGCCAGCACCGGTCCGAAGTGGTGGCGCTGGCCTCGGACTTCGTACGGGGGGCGCTGTTCTCGCACGCGTACGCGCGGCCGGTGGTGGACGCGTTCGCGGCGCCGCCGCCGCTGGGGCTGCGGATGCCGCTGGCCGCGGGGTTCGGCCGGACACTCCAGTAGCGGACGGGCGGGGGCGGCGGGGGCCGCGGCGTGGCCCGCCGCCGGAGCAGCGGCGGGGGCCGCGGCATGGCCCGCCGTTACTCCGGCAGCAGCCGCCCCCGCCGCGCCAGCAGGAACTGCTTGAACGCCGCCACCGGGGCCGTGTCCGGATGTCCGTCCAGCCACGCCACCCCGATCTCCCGCACCGCCCGCGGCGCGGTCACCGCCAGCTCCACCACCCCCGGCCTGGCCACCGCGGGCGGTGGCAGCAGCGCCACCCCGAGCCCCGCGGCGACCAGCCCGCGCAGCGTCTCCGCCTCCTCGCCCTCGAAGGCGATCCGCGGGGTGAACCCGGCCTCGGCGCACAGGTCGTCGGTGATGCGGCGCAGCCCGTACCCCGGCTCCAGCGTCACGAAGGCCTCGTCGGCGGCCTCGGCGAGCCTGACCCGTCTGCGGCCGGCGAGCCGGTGGTCGTCCGGCACCACGAGCCGCAGCCGCTGCTCGTCCAGGCGCCGGGCGACCAGATCGGGCGCGTCCGGCACCGGGGAGGTCAGACAGAGGTCGAGCTCCCCGGCGCGCAGCCGTTTGATCATCGCCTCGCCGTAGTTCTGGACGAGCTGGAACCGCACCTTCGGGTGGTCGGCCCGAAAGGCGCGGATCAGGCCGGGCACCGTCTCGGGGCCCAGGGTGTGCAGGAAGCCGAAGGTGATCCGGCCGGATTCGGGGTCGGCGTCCGCCCGTACGGAGTCCGCGGCCCGGGTGACCTCGGTGAGCGCCCGCTCCACGGTCGGCAGGAAGGTCCGGCCCGCGGGCGTCAGCGAGACGGAGCGGCCCCTGCGGGCGAACAGCGCCACGCCCAGGTCCGCTTCGAGCCTGACCATCGCGCGCGACAGCGTGGACTGCGGCACCGACAACTCCTGTGCGGCCCGGGTGACATGCTCGTGGCGCGCGACCGCCTCGAAGTACGCCAGCCGGGGTGCGAGCAGGAGCTGGATGTCCTCTTCGTAGCTGATGTCTTCTTCGTAACTACTGCGTGACAGTCGTGGCTGTGAGCTGTGCTGATGCGCCATGGGAACGATTATGGCGAGTCCGTGCATTGGACGCATTAAAAACCCGGACCTACGTTCGGGGTATGCCTCCTGCCAGTACCGGGGCACTCACCACCGTGAGTGCCCCCGCCGCGCCGTCCCAGCCCGAGCAGCTCACCCCCGGCCGCCCCGGCTACCGCCGCATGAGCTTCGCGCTCTTCGCCGCCGGCATGGCGACCTTCGCCCTCCTCTACTCGACCCAGGCCCTGCTGCCCGCGATCAGCTCCGGCCTCGGGGCCACCGCCGCCCAGGCCAGCTGGACGGTCTCGGCGGCGACCGGCGGACTCGCCGTGTTCGTGGTGCCGTTGAGCGCGCTGTCCGAGCGGTTCGGGCGGCGGACCATGATGACGGCGTCCCTCTCGGTCGCCGTGGCCATCGGTCTGCTGGTGCCCTTCGTGCCGGACGTGAGCTCGCTGATCGTGCTGCGCGCGGTACAGGGCGCCGCCATCGCCGGGCTCCCGGCATCGGCGATGGCCTTCCTCGCCGAGGAGGTACGGCCCAAGGCGCTGGTCGCCGCGATCGGGCTGTTCGTCGCCGGGAACTCCATCGGCGGCATGAGCGGACGCATCCTGGCCGGCTGGGCCGCCCAGGCCTGGGGCTGGCGCGCGGCGCTCGGCGCGATCGGGCTGATGTCGGTCATCTGCGCGGTCGTCTTCCGGCTGATGCTCCCCCGGGCCCGGAACTTCACCGCGGTGCCGCTCGACCCGCGCGCCCTGGGCCGCACCGTCGCCACCCACCTCGGCGACCCGCTGCTGCGCAGGCTGTACGCGATCGGCGCGCTCTTCATGACGGTCTTCGGCGCCGTCTACACGGTGATCGGCTACCGGCTGGTGGGCGCCCCGTTCAACCTGCCGCAGGGGCTGGTCGGCTCGGTCTTCCTGGTCTATCTCGTCGGTACGGTCTCCTCCGCGACGGCCGGCCGGCTCGTCGGCCGGCTGGGCCGCCGGGGCGCGCTCTACCTCGCGGTGTCGACGACCGCCGCGGGGCTGCTCCTCACGCTGTCCGACTCGATCGGCGCCGTGCTCCTGGGCCTCGTCCTGATCACCGCCGGGTTCTTCGCCGGGCACGCCGTGGCGTCCTCGTCGGTGAGCCGTACGGCGAGGACGGGCCGCGCCCAGGCGTCGGCGCTGTACCAGGCGTCGTATTACCTGGGCAGCAGCGCGGGCGGCGTGCTCGGAGCTGCCGCCTTCCACGCCGGGGGCTGGGCGGGCACGGTGGCGCTGGGTCTGCTGGCGGTGGCCGGCGTCCTGGCGATCACGCTGTACGGATCGCACAGCGCGCGGGCGGCCGCGCGGCGGACACCGGGGGCGGGCTCACCGGTCGGGGGCTCACCCGTGGTGGGTACACCGGTTGCGGGCTCACCGGTTGCGGATTCCCTGAAAAGGTGGTCCGTGCGCTGATCCGCATGCTGTTGTCAGTGGCCCCCTGTAGTTTCGGAATCGCTGGTGCGATCGGGAATCGAGCAGGGGGCACCCTTATGAGCGACCTCGCGACAACGGACATCGACGCGCGTCTGGAGGAGCACAGGACGGAGCTCGCCGGTTACTGCTACCGGATGCTCGGTTCGTCCTTCGAGGCGGAGGACGCCGTACAGGACACGATGGTCCGCGCCTGGCGGAGCTTCGACCGGTTCGAGGGCCGTTCGTCGCTGCGCTCGTGGCTCTACCGGATCGCTACCAACGTCTGTCTGGACATGCTGAACGCGGGCAACAAGCGGGCCCGCCCGATGGATCTCAACGATCCCACCCCGGTCGCCCAGGCCGCGCTCAACGCACAGCCCGAGGCGACCTGGCTGGAGCCCGTGCCGGACGGCCGGGTACTGCCGTCCCTGGTGGACCCGGCGGAGAAGGCGGTCGAGCGGGAGACGATCCGGCTCGCCTTCGTCGCCGCTCTCCAGCATCTGCCGCCCAAGCAGCGGGCTGTGCTGATCCTCCGCGAAGTGCTCGCCTGGAAGGCGAGCGAGGTCGCCGAGCTGCTGGAGACCACGGTCGCATCGGTCAACAGCGCGCTGCAGCGGGCCCGTTCGACCCTCGCCGAGTGCGCACCGGCCGCGACCGACGCGGCAGACCCCCTGGACAAGGAGCAGCAGAAACTGCTCGCCCGCTATGTCGCGGCCTTCGAGGGGTACGACATGGAGGCGCTGACCGCGCTCCTCCACGAGGACGCCACGCTCTCCATGCCCCCGTACGACCTGTGGCTGCGCGGCCACGACGACATCGTCGGCTGGATGCTGGGCGTCGGCTCGGTCTGCCGCGGCTCACGGCTCGTCCCGACGGTGGCCAACGGCACCCCGGCCTTCGCCCACTACCACCCGAGCGAGTCGGGCAAGGGGTTCGACCCCTGGGCGCTCATGGTCATCGAGATCACGGACGGCCGGATCGCCGGGATCACCTCGTTCCTGGACACCGAACGCTGGTTCCCGCTCTTCGATCTGCCCAAGCGCCTGGAGGAGTAGCGCCGGCTGTTGCCGGGGGCTGCGGCGCGGCAGCACCCGCGGCTGCGGCTGCGGCTGCGGCTGCGGCTGCGGCTGCGGCTGCGGGAGCACCCGCGGCTGCGGGAGATCACAGCTACGGCGGCTCCGCGAGGCCGGTCAGGACCAGCAGCTCGGTCAGCTCGGGCGCCGCGTTGCGGAGCCGTATCCGGCTGCCGTACCGCAGAGCGGTGAGGCGGAGCCCCGCGACCGCTTCCACAGCGGCCAGGCCGGGGCGGACGAGGCCGCCCACGTCGCAGTCGACCGCGGCCGGCGCCCGCCCGGACGCCCCGGCGCTGTGCAGCAGCCGCCGCAGCTCCTCGCACAGGCGCGGGACATCGGCCCGGCCGACCGGGCCGGTGACGACAAGGACGAGCGGCTCGGTGACATCCACATCAGGAAGACCGGCGCGGCGCCCGGAACTCATCGCCGCTGCCGGTCCCCACCGGTCCGGACGGTCAGGCGATGCGGTCCAGCACGATCGGGTTCGCGGTGAACGCGGTGCCCGCCGGGGCGATGTCGTACGCGGCGGGCAGCGACTCCAGCGCGTACGCGAACTTCTCCGGGGTGTCCGTGTGCAGGGTCAGCAGCGGCTGGCCCTCGGTCACCGTGTCACCGGGCTTGGCGTGCAGTTCGACGCCGGCGCCCGCCTGCACCGGGTCCTCCTTGCGGGCGCGGCCCGCACCGAGACGCCAGGCGGCGACCCCGATGTCGTACGCGTCGAGCCGGGTCAGCACCCCGCTCGACGGGGCGGTGACGACGTGCTGCTCGCGGGCGACCGGCAGCGCCGCGTCCGGGTCGCCGCCCTGCGCGGCGATCATCCGGCGCCAGTGGTCCATCGCGGAGCCGTCGGCGAGCGCCTTCGCCGGGTCGGCGTCCTTCAGCCCGGCCGCGTCCAGCATCTCGCGGGCCAGCGCGAGGGTCAGCTCCACGACGTCCGCGGGGCCGCCGCCGGCGAGGACCTCGACGGACTCGCGTACTTCGAGGGCGTTGCCCGCGGTCAGGCCGAGCGGGGTCGCCATGTCGGTGAGCAGCGCGACCGTACGGACACCGTGGTCGGTACCGAGACCGACCATCGTCGACGCGAGTTCGCGGGCGTCGTCCAGGTTCTTCATGAAGGCGCCCGAGCCGACCTTGACGTCCAGGACGAGCGACCCGGTGCCCTCGGCGATCTTCTTGGACATGATCGAGGAGGCGATCAGCGGAATCGCCTCGACGGTGCCGGTGACGTCGCGCAGCGCGTACAGCTTCTTGTCCGCGGGGGCCAGACCGTCGCCCGCCGCGCAGATGACCGCGCCGACCGAGTCCAGCACGTCCATCATCTCGGCGTTGGAGAGCAGCGCGCGCCAGCCGGGGACGGACTCCAGCTTGTCGAGGGTGCCACCGGTGTGACCGAGCCCGCGGCCGGAGAGCTGCGGTACGACGGCCCCGCACGCGGCGACCAGCGGAGCGAGCGGCAGCGTGATCTTGTCGCCGACACCACCGGTGGAGTGCTTGTCGGCGGTCGGCCGGGACAGCGCCGAGAAGTCCATCCGCTCGCCGGAGTTGATCATCGCGGCGGTCCAGCGGGCGATCTCGGTACGGTTCATGCCGTTGAGCAGGATCGCCATCGCCAGCGCCGACATCTGCTCGTCGGCGACCGCGCCGCGGGTGTACGCGTCGATCACCCAGTCGATCTGCTCGGGGCTCAGCTCGCCCCGGTCCCGCTTGGTGCGGATGACAGAGATGACGTCCATGGAGTTGGCGTTCCTTCCGGCGAGGGGGTGGAGGGCGGTATGCGTATCGAGCGACTCTACGCGCATAGAGAGATCAGGGAGAAGGGGGCCGTGGCCCTCCCGCGGCTGCGGGAGGGCCAAGGTCCCCTCAGGGTCGGTCAGTTCAGATGCTGCGGGCCGAACGCCTGCGGCAGCATCTCGGAGAGCGGCAGCACCCCGTCGGGGGTTTCGAGCAGCAGCTCGGGCCCGCCGAACTCGTACAGCAGCTGACGGCAGCGCCCGCACGGCACGAGCACCGCGCCGGCGCCGTCGACACAGGTGAAGTGGGTCAGCCGGCCCCCGCCGGTCGCCTGGAGCTGCGAGACCAGACCGCACTCGGCGCACAGCCCGATGCCGTACGAGGCGTTCTCGACGTTGCAGCCGACGACCGTACGCCCGTCGTCCACCAGGGCCGCGACCCCGACGGGATACTTCGAGTACGGCGCGTACGCATGGGACATCGCGCCGCGCGCGGCCTCCCGCAGCACGTCCCAGTCGACCTGTGTCACTTGCCCTGGCCCTTCCGGTAGCGCATACCGTCCGCCTTGGGCATCCGCAGCCGCTGCGCGGAGAGCGAGAGCACCAGCAGGGTCACCACATACGGGGTGGCGCCCACGAAGTCGGACGGGACATCGTCGGTCAACAGGTACCAGACCAGGATGAGTACGGCCATGACCGCGCTGATCGTGCCCTGCAGCACGGACTTTCGGTAGAGCTTCCACCCCGCGAGCAGTACCAGCAGCACCACGATGAGCAGCAGCAGCGCGTGGACGGTCTCGCCGCCGTTGCGCAGCTGGAGCGCGTCGGAGAAGCCGAACAGGCCCGCGCCCATGGCGAGTCCGCCGGGACGCCAGTTGCCGAAGATCATCGCGGCGAGGCCGATGTAGCCGCGGCCGCCGGTCTGATTCTCCAGGTAGATGTGGGTGGGCACCATCGCCAGGAAGGCGCCGCCGAGCCCGGCCAGACCGCCGGAGATGGCGACCGCCGCGTACTTGTACGTGTAGACGTTGACGCCGAGCGACTCGGCGGCGATCGGGTTCTCGCCGCAGGAACGCAGCCGGAGCCCGAAGGCGGTCTTCCACAGCACCCACCAGGTGCCGATGAAGAGCAGCACGGCCAGGATCGTCAGCACCGACACGTCGGTGACCAGTCCGCCGAGGACGCCGGCCAGGTCGGAGACGAAGAACCAATGGTGCTTCTCGACGGAGGAAAGCCCGTCCGAGAGCCCCGGAATGGTGACGCTGGGCATCGAGTCGACGGGCGGTGACTGCTTCGGGTTGCCGCCCGCGGCCAACGCGGCGCCGTGATTGAAGAAGATCTTGGCGAGGTACTGGGTGATGCCCAGCGCGAGCAGGTTGACCGCCACACCAGAGACGATGTGGTCGACACCGAAGGTGATGGTGGCGATCCCGTGGATCAGCCCGCCGAGCATGCCGAAGGTGATGCCCGCGAGCAGCCCGAACCAGGGGCTGGACTGCCAGCCGATCCAGCCGGCCCCGAAGGTACCGAGGATCATCATGCCTTCGAGGCCGATGTTGACCACACCTGCCCGCTCGGACCAGAGACCGGCCAGACCGGCGAGGCCGATCGGTACGGCGAGCCCGAGCGAGGCGCTGATCTGCCCCTCGGAGGTCAACTGGTCCGCGCCGGTGACGATCCGGACCAGCGAGAGCAGGGCCAGGGCGCCCGCGACGATCAGCAGGATCCTGGGGAGCGAGAGCCGGGAACGGCCGGACTTGGTGTTCGCCGCCTTGGGAGCCGCTGGCGGCGGAGTCTCGGTCATGGTCGCGGTCATGCCGTCACCTCCTGCTGGTTCGAGTGGGCGGCGGCCTGCGCGGCGAGTTCGGCGCCGACCTTCTGCTGCTGGCGCTTGAGTCCGTAGCGGCGCACGACCTCGTAGGCGATGACGACGCACAGGACGATGACGCCCTGGATCACGCCGAGGATCTCCTTGTCGTACCCCATGAACTCAAGGTGGTTGGTGGTGCGTTCCAGGAAGCCCCAGAGGAGCGCGCCGAGCGCGATGCCGACCGGGTGGTTGCGGCCCAGGAGCGCGATGGCGATGCCGGTGAAGCCGATGCCCAGCGGGAAGTCGTTGCTGTACATGTGGCTGTCGTTGAGCAGCGTCGGCATACCGATCAGACCGGCCATCGCACCAGAGATGATCATGCTGGTGGCGACCATCTTCTTGACGCTGACACCGCTCGCGGAGGCCGCGGACTCGGACTGGCCGACGGCCCGCAGGTCGAAGCCGAACCGGGTACGGCCCAGCACGAACCAGTACGCCACACCGGCCAGCACGGCGATGAAGATGAAGCCCCAGAGCATTCCGGCCGGGCCTGTGTTGATGGAGAAGAACCAGGAGGACTCGGGCAGGGGCTTGGTGGAGACGAGCGTGCCCGCGTCGTCGAGCTGGCCGAGCCGGCCCGGCTGCATCAGATAGGCGATGACCGCGGTGGCGATCGAGTTCAGCATGATCGTCGAGATGACCTCGCTGACGCCTCGTGTCACCTTCAGTACGCCCGCGATACCGGCCCACATCGCACCGACCAGCATGGCCGTGACGATCATCAGCGGGACCGAGACGATGCCGGGCAGCGTCAGTGCGCCGCCTACGACTGCGGCGAAGAAGGCGGCCATCCGGTACTGGCCGTCGACGCCGATGTTGAACAGGTTCATCCGGAAGCCGACGGCCACCGCGATACCCGCGAGGTAGTACGTCGTCGCCTTGTTGAGGATGTAGATCTGGCTGTCGCTGGCCGAGCCGTACGTCAGCATGTCGCTGAACGCGGACAGCGGGTTCTTGCCGGTGGCCAGGATGACCAGCGCGGTGACGACGAGTGCCGCCACCACCGCGAGCAGGGGGGCCGCTATCGCGAGGATCAGCCGCTCCCGGTCGATACGCGAGGTGTACTTCTTCATCGGTCCTCTCCCCCAGCTTCGCCGCCGGCGGTGTCCGGGGTCTCAGGGGTCTCCGGGGTCTTGCGGGGCTCCGGGATCACCAGGGCCTTCCGGCCGCCCGGGGCTTTCGCCGTGTCCGGTGCGGCGTTCTCGCCGTGCTCCAGGTGCCCGGTCGCGGCGCCCGTCATCGCGGAGCCGAGTTCCTCGGGGGTGATCGTGGCGGGGTCCGCGTCGGCGACGAGCCGGCCGCGGTACATCACCCGCAGGGTGTCGGACAGGCCGATCAGCTCGTCCAGGTCGGCGGAGATCAGCAGGACGGCCAGCCCTTCGCGGCGGGCCTCCTTGATCTGGTCCCAGATCTGCGCCTGCGCGCCGACGTCCACGCCCCGGGTGGGGTGCGCGGCGATCAGCAGCTTGGGACGGTGGCTCATCTCGCGGCCGACGATCAGCTTCTGCTGGTTGCCGCCGGAGAGGGAGGCCGCGGTGACGTCGATACCGGGCGTGCGCACGTCGTAGTCCGCGATGATCCGCTCGGTGTCGGCGCGGGCCGCCTTGGCGTCGATCAGCCCGCGGCGGGAGTTGGGCCGCTCGGTGACATGGCCGAGGATCCGGTTCTCCCAGAGCGGGGCCTCCAGGAGCAGGCCGTGCCGGTGGCGGTCCTCGGGGATGTAACCGACGCCGCTCTCGCGGCGCTTGCGGGTGGGCGCGTGCGAGATGTCGGTGGTGTCGAGCGTGATGACACCGCCGTCGGGGTCGCGCATCCCCATGATCGCCTCGACGAGTTCGGCCTGGCCGTTGCCCTCCACGCCCGCGATGCCCAGGACTTCGCCCTGGTGGATGGTGAAGGAGATCCCGGAGAGCACCTCCCGTACGACACCGTCGGTGTCGACCGCGGTGAGCTTCAGTCCGTCGAGGGTGAGCATCGGCGCGTCGGTGACCGTCGACTCACGGGTCTCGGGCGAGGGCAGCTCGCTGCCGACCATCAGCTCGGCCAGCTGCTTCGACGTGGTGGTCGCCGGGTCGGCGGTGCCCACGGTCGTGCCGCGCCGGATGACAGTGATCTCGTCGGCGACGGAGAGCACTTCACCGAGCTTGTGGGAGATGAAGATGACCGTCAGGCCCTCGGACTTGAGCTCGCGCAGGTTGTCGAAGAGCGCGTCGACCTCCTGCGGGACCAGGACCGCGGTCGGCTCGTCGAGGATGAGCGTGCGGGCGCCGCGGTAGAGGACCTTGAGGATCTCCACGCGCTGGCGGTCGGCGACGCCGAGGTTCTCGACGAGGACGTCCGGGCGGACGCCCAGGCCGTACGCGTCCGAGATCTCCCGGATCTTGTTGCGGGCCTTGGTGCCGATCCCGTACAGCTTCTCGCCGCCGAGGACCACGTTCTCCAGGACCGTCAGGTTGTCGGCGAGCATGAAGTGCTGGTGCACCATGCCGATGCCCCGGGCGATGGCGTCGGCGGGGCTGGCGAACACGGCCTGGTCGCCGTCGATGGCGATGGTGCCCTCGTCCGGCTTCTGCATGCCGTAGAGGATCTTCATCAGGGTCGACTTGCCGGCCCCGTTCTCACCGCACAGCGCGTGCACGGTGCCCTTGCGGACGGTGATGTCGATGTCGCGGTTGGCGACGACACCGGGGAATCGTTTGGTGATGCCGCGCAGTTCGACGGCGGGAGGGCTGGACGCGTTGATGGCGCACTCTCCTCGGGAGAAGGAGCGGTGGAGGGTCCCGGCGGACGCGGGCCGGGGATGCGGTGAGACGCTAGCGGGTCAACTACGCGCTACACGCGTAGAGTTGACACATTGTTATGGGCCCGGCGGGAGGGACGCAACCCTCGCACCGGGCCCCGGGTCCTGCGTTTGGATCAGGCCGGATCAGGGGGTCGTCTTGACCTTGACCTTGCCGTCCACGATCTTCTTCTTCGCGGCGTCGAGCTGGGGCTTGATGTCGTCGATGAAGCCACCGCTGGTGGCCAGCGAGACACCGCCCTCAGCGAGCGAGTAGGCGTGCGTACCGGTCATCGGCTTGCCGGCCCGGACCGACTTGACCAGGTCGTAGACGCCGATGTCGACGTTCTTGACGACGGAGGTCAGGATCGAGGACTTGTACTTCGCCAGCGAGGCGATGTTGTACTGGTCCGAGTCGACGCCGATCGCCCAGGCGCCCTTCTTGCCGTTGACGGCCTCGATGGCACCGTTGCCGGAGGAACCCGCCGCCGAGTAGACGACGTCCGCGCCCTTGTCGAGCATCCCCTGCGCGGCTTCCTTGCCCTTGTCGGGGCTGGCGAAGCCGGAGGTGTCCGAGCCGTGGCTGAGGTACTGCCGGTCGATCTTGATCTTGCTGTTGGTGTCCTGGACGCCCTGGACGAAGCCCGCCTCGAACTTCTTGATCAGCGGGACGTCCACACCGCCGATGAAGCCGACGTGGTGCGTCTTGGACTTCAGGGCCGCGGCGACACCGGCGAGGTAGGAGCCCTCCTGCTCGGTGAAGACGATGTTGTCGACGTTCTTGGCGTCGACGACCGAGTCCACGATGCCGAAGGTGACCTTCGGGTACTTCGCGGCGACCTGCTTCGTCGAGTTCGCGTAGGCGTAACCGATGCCGACGATCGGGTTGTAGCCGGCGTCCGCGAGGTCGGTGAGCCGCTGGATGCGGTCGGCCTCGGTGTCGGTGGTCTTCGCGGTCAGTTCCTTGACGCTGCCGCCGAACTGCTTCTTCGCCTTGTCGATTCCGCGGGCCGCGGAGTCGTTGAAGGAGTGGTCGCCGCGGCCACCGACGTCGTACGCGACGCCGACCTTGACACCGTTGGAGGACCCGGACGACGAAGACTTGGAGTCTTCCTGCTGGGTCGATGTGCTGCCACAGGCGGAGACGGAGAGAGCGAGAGCAGCGGTGGCTATGCCAGACGCAGCGATCTTGGTTACCCGGCGCAAGAGGAGGTCCCTTCAAACCAAACCTGGAGCGCCTCTTCCGGCGCTGGTTTTCGCGAGGATCGTAACGCGCGTAGATGTCAGGTAAAGGCCCGTTCGGAACCTGTTATCGGATCGACGCGAACGAGGTCGGGCCTGTCCGGTTACCTGTCCGCCTACAGTCGGTGTCCATCCAGCAACGCGGCCGCGGTGAACAGCTCCACGCCGACCTCGATCGACGCCTCGTCGGGGTCGAAGTCCCCCCGGTGCAGGTCGCCTCGTGCGCTGTCGCCGGGAGTCCGCACACCGAGCCTGGCCATCGCGCCGGGCACCTGCTCCAGATACCAGGAGAAGTCCTCGCCGCCCAGGCTCTGCTCGGTGTCCTCGATCGCGTGCGGTCCGCGGCGCGCGGTCATGGCGTCGCGCAGCAGCTCGGTCATGGCGCTGTCATTGACGACGGGCGGCACCCCGCGTACGTAGTTGATCACCGACTTGGCCCGGTACAGGTCGGCCACCTCAGCGATGGCCCCGTGCACCAGATCGGGGGCGGCCCGCCAGGCGTCCAGGTCCAGGCAGCGCACGGTGCCGGAGAGTTCGGCGTGCTGCGGAATGACGTTGCAGGCGTGGCCGGCCTCGATCCGCCCCCAGGTCACGGCGAGCCCCGCCCGGGCGTCGACCCGGCGGGCCAGCAGTGCGGGCACTTCGGACACGACCTTGGCGGCGGCGGTCACCAGATCGGTGGTGAGGTGGGGGCGCGCGGTGTGCCCGCCGGGCCCGTCCAGGATGACTTCGAGCCGGTCGCAGGCGGACGTGATGGCCCCGGTCCGCAGCCCGACCCGCCCGGCGTCGACCTTGGGGTCGCAGTGCACGGCGAGGATCCGGCCGACCCCTTCGAGCACGCCGGCCTCGATGGCGTCGGGGGCGCCGCCCGGGAGCACTTCCTCGGCGGGCTGGAAGATCAGCCGTACGGGGTGCGGCAGCTGACCGGCACGGTGCAGCCGGGCGAGCACCAGACCGGCGCCGAGCACCACGGTGGTGTGCACGTCGTGCCCACAGGCGTGCGCCATCCCGGGCACGGTGGAGCGGTAGTCGCAGTCGGTCTTGGTGTCGGGGATGGGCAGCGCGTCGATGTCGGCGCGGAGGGCGAGCATGGAGCGGGGAGAGGAGGCACCGTGAGCCCCACCGGCCCCACCAGCCTCGTCAATGCCGCCGATCGCATCGCCGGCGTCGATACCGATGTCGCAGATGAGACCGGTCCCGGTGCTGAGTACGCGGGGCGCGAGCCCGGCCAGTTCCAGCCGCGCCTTGAGGGCGGCGGTGGTACGGAACTCCTGGTTCCCCAGCTCCGGGTGCCGGTGCAGATCACGCCGGAAGGCGATCAGTTCGGCACGGAGGTCGGCGGACAGCACACCGGGCAGAGCCGCACCGGCCGCACCGGCAAGGACGGGGACCCCGGCACCACCGCTTCCGCTGGCATCACTGGCGCCGTCGGCGTCACCGGGCTGGTCGGCATCGGACTCACGGGACATCAACTGGTTCACCTGTTCAAGGTTAGGCCCCTTCACCACTCAACTAACCATCGATCAACAAAAGTTCAGCCTCTTAGGCGAAAGAATCCCGGCGTGGCGGGCTTGGAGCGCCGGTTTGGTGGGTATTGCAATGGGCCGCTGCGGCGAGCGGGGCGTGCGACCCGCCCGCTCCCGGGCGTCACGCACGACAGTGGGCCATGCCGGGCGGCTGCGGGCCGGTCCATAGGCTGGCGGCGAGGCGGGTCCCGTACGCGGGGTCCGCGAACGCGAGCCGGGACACGACCGGGTGCAGACATGAGGTGGCTGAACGTGACGAATCCGGTGCCGGACGTGGAAGCGAAGGGCAGGCGGCGGACCACGCTGCTGCTCGGCGTGGCGGGGATCGCGTACGCCCTCGACCTCGGCAGCAAACTGGCCGTGGTCGCGAAGCTGGAGAACCACGCCCCCGTGCGGGTCTTCGGCGACTGGCTGGAGCTGAGCGCGATGCGCAATCCCGGCGCGGCCTTCGGCATCGGCGGGGCGACGACCATCCTGTTCACGGTGATCGCCATGGCCATCGCGCTGGTGATCATCCGTATGGCGCGAAGACTGTACAGCGGGCCCTGGGCGGTCGCGCTGGGGCTGCTGCTCGGCGGTGCGCTCGGCAACCTGACGGACCGCCTCTTCCGTTCCCCGGGCGGCCTTCAGGGGGCGGTCGTCGACTTCATCGCGGTCCGCGA
The DNA here is from genome assembly GCF_041433995.1 of Streptomyces sp. NBC_00466. Classification (NCBI taxonomy): domain Bacteria; kingdom Bacillati; phylum Actinomycetota; class Actinomycetes; order Kitasatosporales; family Streptomycetaceae; genus Streptomyces; species Streptomyces sp. NBC_00466. Next base: position 2,215,311 of record NZ_CP107896.1, read on the forward strand.
TTTCAGCGTGATGAATCTCGCCGACTGGGCGATCTCCTGCGGGGGCGCCCTGATGATGATCCTGGCGTTCCGCGGCCAGGGGCTGGAGGGGGCCGTCACCGGCAGCGGGCAGCAGCCGGAAGCCGACTGACGGTGACAGCCTCAGCCCGACGGCGCCGGACAGCAGGGGTGTCGAGCTCAGCCGTCCGACCCGTCCGCGTCGACGGACACTGCCAATCGCGCACCTCGGCTCTCCGCGACGCGCACCGCGTCGGTCAGGGCCTCGGTCAGCCGGGCGGACAGAAACCGGAGCTGCCCGGCATCGGCACGGGGATCACCGAGCAACGCATGGGCGTGGCCAAGGAGTTGGGTCCCCATCCCCAGCTGTACGGACTCGACCTGATCGGCGACGCGAGACACGTAACCGCCGTGGTCATCCGTGAGCAGATAACAAGGCTTGCCTTCGGGACCGCCCCAGGGAAGCAGACGGGTGGTGGCATTCTTACCCATCACGCCCCCTGCCGGCCGGGGCGGCCATACGCCTTCTCCGGAAGCTGCAGACGTCTCGACGACTCTTCGAAGATACGGGCGATAGGGTGCGGCATGTCGACCTGCTTTCGTCAGGTTGGCCATGCCCCCGGGCCGTCTGAAGCAGTCGCGGGGGTCTTCGGCTGTTGAGCGAAACCCGACCGTAAGCCCCCTGCGCCAGCGGATGGGGCAGAGTCTCTGCCCCATCCGCTCCATCGCCTCAGGCAGCAGTCAGTACGCCAACCTTGACGGCCAGTTCACTTGCCCTGCGCCTCCGTTGCGGACTCTTCGACTCAATCTCCTCCAGGAGGATCCGGCGCGCGTATCCGTTGTAGCGGATGGTTTCCGGCGCTGACTCGTACGCCTTGTCCAGAGCTGCCAAAGCGGCACCGGCCTGCCCGTCGAGCTGGTAACCGCGCGCCTCCTCGATACGGTGCCGGGCGCGCCGGGGCCGGGAGGGAATGGACATCGCATCGGCCGCGTTGACCTGCCGCACGCTCTCTCCCCCCGCATGCAGCTCGACCGCGATGGTGACGGCGTGCGCCCCCATGATCGTGCGGGAGAAGGACGTCACCGGGTGGTAGTAGTCGGCGGGCAGCCGCCCGGCCTTGGCGCGTGCCCGGTCCCAGTGCCCCCATGCCGCGCCTGTGTCGCCCCGCCGGGCTGCCGTGTACCCAGCCTCGAACTGAAGCGCCCCGGCGATGGCCAATACTTCGCTTCCGGAGTCCGGGAGCAGTGGACGCAGGTAGCGGAGCGTCTCCACGGTGATCGCGTCGGCGGCTTCGAAATGCGCCGGCCCGCTGTCGCGATGGGCTTGGGCGGCTAGCCAGGCTGCCACTCCCAGTGTGTGCGGGTCCTCGGACTCCTGGGCCGCGACGAGGCTCCGCTCGACCACCCGCCACAGCAGCGAGGCATCCGGCTGGTAGGCGATGAAGAACTGGCTGAGGCTGTACGTCTGCGAGAGCAGCGACTGGGCGACCCTGCGATCCGCCCCGGAATTCGCCTGCCGGGCGGCGAGTTGAGCGTCGCGGATCATCCCTGGCAGCAGAGCTCCGATCACATCGCGGTGGTCGGGCGCCGAGTGCCGCGCCTGCCAAGCGCGCGCGAGTCGCGCTCTCAGGTGTGCCGCCGACGGGGCCTCGCGCTCCTCTCCGATCAACGGGTACGTATCGATAGCGGCCCGCACCTGGGGAAGCCGCGCGTGCCCCGGTCCGGCGAACAGGCTGACGCCCGGACTCTGGTCACCGGTCAGATCGGAGAGCGCCCTCACCCGGAGGGCCTCCGCGATCCGCAGCACCATGGGGAGCTTGGGCATCTGGAGCTGCCCGCCCTCCACCTGCTTGACCCAGCTCGGAGACTTGCCGACGAGCCCGGCCAGCACGGTCCGGCTCATCCCTCTCCGCACGCGGAGCACTTGCATCCGCTGGCCGAAGGCGATCGGTTCGATGGACGGATCGGGGGTGACACCTGGCGGCATGGTCGTAGCCCTCCCTGGACAGCCCATATCTCCGCCAGCGTACGGTCCGCTGCCCGTGTCAGGCGATGGTCGGAGAATTCCCCCGGCCTCACGCCCCCATTGATGGCATTGGTGGGAAGGAGATCACCCGTTCACCGCCGGCCACCGCACCAACACGGTGTCCGCTGCCCGGTCGAACTTGCTCTGCCAGTACGGCCGATTCGAGAGCAGCATGACGAGAAGGGGCACCCCGATCACGACATTGGCGACCGGGATCACCGTGGCCAGGCACAGCGCGGCCTCCCTGACCGCGGCTGCCCGACGAGTGAGCGGCACCGTTCCATCGGTCCACAGCGGGAGAACCCTCAGCCCGCACAACCGCTTGCCCAGCGAACAGCCCCAGCGATGCACCACTCGTACATGAATGCGTACCGTCACCACGGGCACCCCCACCAGCAACAAGACGGAGAGCAGAAATGCCGCCCCGTCCGGAGCCTCCGGATCGACCACATCGAAGGCCACGGCAGCCACCGTGCACAGCGCGGCGGCGAACGCCGTCAGTACAACGAGGTCGATCAGCCGCGCCGCGATCCGCCGAAGCGGCCCCGCCAGCACCAGCACGCCGGGGCCAGTCGCTTCACCGCCCGCGATGTAGTGAACCGAGACCGCTTCCGGACGCGTACCAAAGAGCGCTGAATCCATCAATACCCCACCTAAGAACCCACTAAAATTACCAGAAAATCTCCGGCAGTTACCAGGTGATTGCTTGGCCCACGCTCTTACCGTCGGCCGGCCAGCCCGACCGCACACCACAAAACGTGCGAGTCCGCAGCGCCCGAGAGGAAGGCATAAACGGCGTGGAACTCGTCGCCATCAAGGAACTGTTGGGCCACACCCACATCGGTGTGATGCGACGGTGTACGCCCACGTCTGGCTCAGCCTCCTGCGCGACGCAATCGACCTCCTCGGACACGCCCTCCGCAACCCCGCCGAACCTGCCGCCCGGCCCGGCGGCGGCGACAAACCACCCGCTTTTGCAACACCCGTCCGCTGACGTTGCCGTCAACTACTTCCGTCAGACACCTGAGAGGACCCACCGGAGCACAATTCCGGCGGGTCCTCTGCACCGGAAAAGCGCCATCGGGACGCAGCCCGATAGGGCTTTCCGGATCTCGCAATCAGACTATTCGCGCGGCATCAGGAGAACCCCTTGGGCACCCTCGGCAGTGAGCCATTCCTCGTTTTCATGAAATTCCACGAGATCACGAATGGCACTCTGAACGCCCGGCTCGGCGGCCCGAATAGCCTCGGTGAAGCTATTCACCGCCATAGGGCTAGCGCGCGTCAGGATTAGCAGAATATTCCCACTTGCATCCTTCGGGATGGAGAGGAGTTCCCTGCTTGCCAGAGCCACTCCTGTGCCGAGATCCGCATGCGGGAATCTCCCCAGAGCTGCGTGCGCAGCTTGGTAGGCCCCGTAATCCTCGTCAGCCTTCAAAGAAGCCACGATCGCAGCAACACCTTCTGGCCCTTCTTTTCCCGTCACCGAGTCAGCAAGCTCGACGTATCGGTTCCAGCGGCGCTCAGCTTCACCCTCGGGAGCGACCTCATCGTCATCTTGCACGAGGTCACCACATTCCATGATCTCTAGTTTCCAGTCTGACGACACACGAGTCTCATTTCATTTCGTGCGAACTTACGGATTTCGCCCCGCAGTCCATTTTTGAAGGGCTTTATTCGAACTGAGGCCCATCCACATCTCCGTGATCGCCTCGTCATACTTACTGCCAAACCGGGAGCGAATGTCATTCACGTCCATCTGCATGGCCCCACGGAAATCTCCAGAGCCCATCAGCTCCTTCTGCCTCATGCGCCATGCCTGCGACTCAAGGGAGGATCCGGTGCTGTAAACGGCGCGATGGTCGGCGTAGTCCATCCGAATCGACGGCCCGCTGTACTTGCTGAGAGGGCTGGATGAATTTGCAGGGATGTGGTTAATCTCATTCCCAGCCCCTGCAGGCTGCAGATCTCCGTATTTCCCACCGTTCGCTCCACTATTGCAATTGTGAACCAGTACCGGCGTGGCCCCAGCCAGCACATAGTACGTATGCAGCTGCCGGACCGTGAGGTTGTACATGTCTGCCGCACCGACGCGTACAGCAACCGTCGCGACGAACACATGGCTGCCCGTAACTGTGTTCAGCGCGTGCCCTGCCACCAAGTGGCCCGCAGGCACCCAGCCGTGTGTGGTGTCGTCCCAGTAGGGGTGCTTGGACGTCGTGTGGAGAACAGCGGTACTGCCGTCCGCCCTGCGGATCGTCAGATCGACCAGGTCATCGTCGTGGTTGACCCATCGGGCTATAACCTCACGAGGGCCCTGGTGCTTTCCGGTGTTCGGATCGGCCGCTTCGACCTTGTCGCCGGACTTGATCTTCCCGATCGGCTTGGTCTTGCCGTCCTTCATCAGCACCCGTGTGGACGGGGTGAAGCTGCATGTGGTGCCCGATGAGGAACCGCTCTTGGGCGCCGCCTTGGATGCCCGCTCGCCGCCCTTCGCCGGCCCTGCCGTCGCCGTGTCCTCCGCTGCGGACGACGCTGCCGGTGCACCGGCCGATGTGGCTGCCTCTTCCTTGGCCGCCGTCTTCGAGGATGCCGCCGCGAGTCCATCGATGTCTCTGGCCGCTACGGCAGCCGTCACCCCGAGACTTCCCACGGTACCGACCGCGCCGAAGACACCGCCCATGATGGGCGCACCCACCTCCGCACCTGCGGTGACCCCCTCGGCCACACCGGTAAGCACGGCAGCGCAGACCACGGCAGCAGCCACGCAGCCGGCCACTGCGGCCACCACAACGACGGTTCCTATCGCCGCAGCCATCACCGGATGCTGCTGCACGTAGTGGTACGTCTTATGGACTACATGACTCACGTGGCACCTGAGAGACCACCCGCATCCATGATGGGTGGTGCCGCCTCCCCCGCCGGTGTCGCCACCGGCCATCCCGCCCCCGCCACTCGTGTACGCACCACCACCGGAGTTGTTGGACCAGTTGTTGCTCGTGCAGCTCGCCGAGTGGCTGGACCCGGCGCAGGCCCGGGAAGTGGACGGATCGTTCCCGTTGCCGGCGCCCGTGTACATCTGCAGCAGACCTGTGGGGTCCGATCCCGAGACGGGGTTGTCGGCCGCGTAGCTGTACCCGTTGATCTGCTGCGGGTCGGTGAGCTCCAAGATCGGGTCGAGCGAGACGAACCGGCCGATGGAGGGGTCGTACTCGCGAGCACCCAGATGAGTCAGGTCACTGGTGGTGTCCTGTACCCCGCCGACAAACCCCTTATCGCCGAACCATGTTCCCGTTGAGGGTTGTTGGCCTCGGGGATTACCGAAGGGGTCCATCCGGCGGAAGGTGGCAGCCTGCGTGGTGGAGTCCACCTGCGTCTCGGCCGTGCCGTGCCGGTCCGAAAGCTGCCACTGCAGTCCATCGCTGGTACGCGCGGCGATGGTCTGCCCCGCCCAGGAGTAGTAACGCGTGGCCTTCGTGCCGCCCGACTTGGCGAAACGGACCTCGGTGTCGCCCAGGAAGAGGGTGGTTCCGGTGCTGTCCTGGGATAGCAGACGGCTTCCATCGGCGTCGTACAGATAGGAGACAGAGGTGCCGTCGGCATTGGTGACCTTTGCCAGGTGCCCCTCGTCGTCCCAGTCGAGACTCTGCTTCTTTCCGTCCAGGGTGCGGGCGGTGGTGTTGCCCGACGAGTCGTAGATGTACGAGTCGTCAGTGGTGGCACCGTCCGCGTGGGTGGTCGTCGCCGAGGTCAGCGTGTGGGGCTGCTCCGCCTTGGCGGCCGGGTAGGTGTAGTCGGTGGTCGTATCCCCCGGACCACCGGGTCCCGAGACCGTCCCGGTGGTCGCGTGATCAACCTGCTTGGTTCGGTTACCCAGGTCGTCGTACGTGTACGACTGCCAGTACGCCGCCGGACCACCCAGGACTGCCGTGGACGGGTCGGACGCACAGGCGTCCGTCGCGGTCCATGCCTGAGCGAGCCGGGCGTGGCCGTCGTAGCGGAAGCACTGGACGTCGTCGCCGGCCGTGGAATGTGTGGCGATCTTGGTGGGGTTGCCCGCGTCGTCGTAGGTGTACGAGGTGTCCTGCACCGGCGCGGTCGCATTGTCGTCCGTGACCATCTGATCGCTCAGACGCCGGGTGCCGTCCTCGTACTTGTTGGTCACCTGGAGCCATTTGGCACTGTCCGAGGCAGAGACACCGAGGGTGAGCTGGGTGACGTCGCCCTGCTTGTTGTACGACGTGTTCTGGACGTACCCGGTTTTACCGGAAAGCGTGGTCGGCATACCGAGCTCGTTGTAGCGGTACGTCATCGACTCACTGGGCAGATCGCCTGCCGCCGGATCCGATGTGGTCTGGACCGTGCCGTCCAGGTTGTACCCGGTGCTCGACGTGTAGGTCCCCGCCAGCGACTCCTCGCCCGCCACGGACGGAACGACCGTACGCGTCGCTGTCGGCCGGGAGAGCTGGTCGTACGTCACGACCTGACTGATGTAGGCCTTGCCGCCGCTCCCCGAACCGCCCACGTAACGGACCGATGCGCTCGGCATGCCCTTGGCGATGGAGTCGAAGGTCCACTTGGTCAGCTGGTGGGCTGCATCCTGGGTGGTCCCGTCGTACATGCCGGTTTTGCGGCCCAGTTCGTCGTACGTGTAGCTCAGCGTCTTGGATCGCGAGTCCGTGGTCGAGGTCACCTGGTCCAGGTCGTCGTACTCCGTGCGGATCTTGCCCGCGTCAGGGTCGGTGGACGTGGCTTTCCGGCCCATCAGGTCGTACGTGTAGGACCAGGTGTTGCCGTCGGTGTCATGTACTTCGGACAGCCGGCTCTTGGCGTCGTACGTGTACTTGATGGAGCTGTAGGTGCCGGACGGGGCCCCGTTGTCGTACTGGCGGGTCTCGGTCGTCCTGCCGTCCGTGTCGGTCAGAGTGGTGGTCGCGATACCGCCCTTGGGCGGAGTGACTGTGGTGCGGTCGCCGCCATAGGCCGTCGACGTGGTCCACTTCTTGGTTCCGTTGGCGTAGAAGGTCGCGTCCGTGGATCGTCCCGCGCCGTCGAACGCCGTCAGCGTCTGGGAGGGAACAGCCGACGTGATGTTCGCCAGTGTGCCCGAGGCATCCGTGGCGTCGGAGTAGTCCGCGTCGCTCTCGACGGCCAGGCCCCGGCTGTCGTACTTCGTCTCGGCAATCACCCTCCCGCCCCCCGGTGCGGGCGTCTGGGTCTGACGGGGGCGCAGCATCGCGTCGTAGTCGGCGTAGGTGTAGTTGTACGTCGACCCGTCGTTCTTGAGTGTGCCGGTGGAGACCGACGAGGCGGCCTTGTTCGAGATCGTGTAGGTGTACACCATGCTCGCCGACTGCTTGCCGGCCTGGCTGCGGTTAGGCAGCCAGAGCCCCGTCAGGCGGCCGAGACCGTCGTAGGCGTAGTCGGTCCGCTTACCGTTGGGATCGACTGCGTTCATCGCAAGACCGCGAGCCGGGTCGTACTCCGTGGTGGTTGCGAATCCCTTGGCATCGGTCGTCACCGTCTTGGTGAGCGGCCCGCCGGTGGCCGGTGTGTAGGCAGTGGACGTCGTGTGTCCACCGGCGTCCTTCACCGACAGGATGCGACCCTGCGCGTCATACGCGCTGGTGGAGACGGTCTGGTACTGAGGTGTGGTTCCGCTGTACGAGCTGAGCCGCTGCGTGGAGGTTTCGTCCCCCTGAGTGGGGGCCGTCCCGTAGGCCTGGTTGTCGTACAGCGACCGGACGTCCGAGATGATGTCGTCCGGGCGGGAGGGTGTGGCACCGCAGGCGACATCAACGGTCTCGACCCGGATCGGGGCGCTCATCAGCCAGTCGGTCTTGTTGTCGGCGTACGTGGTGCGGGTGCACTGCTCATCGCCGGACGCCGCGTCATCACCGGCGTCGTCGACCGCGACGACCGCGCCCGTACTGTCGTCGTAGGTTGTTCTGACCGTGCTGGTGCGAGTGCCGCCCGCTGCCAGGTCGGTGCGGGTGTGCACCGCGGAGGGGCGGGTGTAGGTGGCCTGACGGGTGCCGTCGTCGCTGGTGGGGTGGATCCACTGATCCGTGATCGTGCCGCCCACCTCGGCAGACCCGTTGTACGTGATCGATTCCCGGGCCTGCCCGGCAAGCGGCTCGGAGTCGGTGACCGATGTACCGGTGGAATCCTTGATCTTGACGCTGCGCTTCGTACCGTCCGCCTGGTTGTCACCGTCCATACCGCGGAAGTAGGTCGCTGTCTCCTTCGTTCGGGTGGACTGCGCGTTGCCGGTCGTCGTGGTGACGCTCCCGTAGCCCCGCCACTGGGACCACGTCTTGCGCTTCGCCGGACTCGTGGTGTTGTCACTGTCGTAGTGCCACGCCGGGGAACCGTTGTAGGTGTAGTCGGTCTCCTTCAGCGGTGCGCCGCCTGTCGGATCGGACTCATTCACCTGGGTGACGACGTATTTGTGGAACCAGTCGAGTTGTGGATCGTTCGTGTACGGCGGCTGCCAGTAACTGGGGAAGCACCGCATCGTGTCCGCGTCCGGTGTAGTCGGCATGGTCTTGTCAGCCACGCACTGGGTGTCCGAGTAATTGACGGTCAGGACCGATCCGGTCTCCGATGTCACCGTGCGTACACGCCACTTGACCAGCGCAGCGATGTCATCGTGGCTCGTGTCCACCCGGTTGTAGAGCTGAACCCCGGCAAAGGTGACCGGCGGCATCACGACGTCGGCGCCGTCCTTGCCCGTACGGGTGATGGACTTCAGCCACAGTCCGGCCGACGTGCCGTCGCCGGGGTCGGGGAAGGACTGGTCGAGCGCCCAGGAGTCGGCGGGGCGGTAGGCAGGGGTCGCCAGGCTCGCGTCCCAGACCTGTGTGGAGATACCGGTGAGGCGTTTGCGGGAGAAGAAGGTCGGAGAGTTCACCGAGCAGGTCGCGCCCGACGCGCAGATCTGGTCGTACGGCACGTCCGGCCAGTCCTTGGCCGATGTCGCCGTCAGCGACGAGCACTTCTCCGAATCAGTCGTCAGACAGCGCTCGGACGTGGTGAAGACCACCTGGTCGGGGGCCTTGCCATACGCGCTGGCAGAGGAGAACCCGTAGTCGATGCGCTTGAGGTATCCACCCCGGGTGTACGCCGTGTCAGCCTTGCTGCCGCCGTTCTTGGCGTAGTAGTTGGTCTCCGGCGTATACCAGTACGACATGGCTCCGCCGTGGGCGTCGATCACGTAATCGAGATTCCAGCGCCATGCCTGGTTACAGGAACTGCCGGCGAAGTCACTCGCATGGCACGGCTCTCCGGAGTCATCACCGTAAACCGGAACGGTCCACGTGGAGTTGGTCTCTGCCGCGCCGGTGCTCCAGCCGGGAAGACGGTTCTTGCCGAAGACGTAACTGGTGCCGTCCTGAGTGGTGACCGTCCAGTATTCGCCGTCGTCGTCACCGTTGCTCGCGCCGGTGGAACGCACTACGCGCTCACCGTCGTCGTCCTTGGGGTGCCACTCACCCGAGGTCTTGTCCTTGATGAGCGGAGTGGCCTTGCCGCCCAGGATCAGCTCGGCGTTGTCCCCGCTCCAGCACTCGTCGTGCTTGCCGGGCTGGCCGTCGTCGTCACATGAGCCGTAGGAGCGCTCGATGTACGAAGAGGTGAGGTCGAATCCCTCACCGACCGTGGAGGGCTGGTTGTTGGTGGAGGGCAGACGACCGTCCACGCTCTGGGCCGAGTAGTTGATCGAGAGATTGGGAAGGGGGCCGCCCGACGAAGGGGGCGCGCTGATCGGATACGACCAGGTGAAGTCACCGCTGGAACCGCCGGCGCTCCAGGAGGCCGAGGGGCTCAGCGATGTCGCCGCGTAGGAGCCCGCACCCGATGACGGGGCAGCAGTGGCAGCGAAGACGGCGGCGAAGTTCCCCTTGGCATCGGCCTTTTCGGTGACCGGCACGGTGGCGGTGAGCGTCTGGTCCCGGACGTTGTTGTCGGTCTCGACCGGCTTCTCCGCACGGCACTTCTCGAGCTCGGGCGTGGTCAGGGCGCAGGGAGGCAGGCTCACCAGCGAGAGCCGGGAAGCGTAATCGCCTCCGTAGGCGTGCGCGAATCCGGAGTAATCGAGTGTCAGCCTGGTCCGTCCGGCCGTCTTCTTCCCGTCGGACCGTGCCAGCGACACCAGCGCACCCCGCACCCCTGCTGCCTGGGTCGCCGTGTGACCGGCGACGTGCACTGCCACGGACGTCGGCACGGATGCTGTCTGAGCGGAGCGGGTCTTAGCCGCGGCGGGTGCGCTGATCCTGATCGGCAGACTGCCCACACCGGTGGTCTTGGCGGAACCGCCGGCCAGCGTGGCCTTGGCCGCCGTCGGCCAGATAACCGGTTTCGTGACCTGGGATTCCGTGTGCTGGGCTGCCTGCTTGGCAGGGTCCTTCCGGGCAGCGGCCTTGCTCTTGAACGGCACGGCTGTGCCGTTCTTGGCTGCCGGCACACTGACGGTGTGATGCCCGTGCCGCTCCTGGGCCCAGGCTGCGGGATCCGTGCTGAGTCCTGTGGCGATCACCGCGATCGACGTACCTGTGATGATCCACCGCCGCGCCCCTCTCCACCGGCCCCGACCGGTCGAGGCCACCCCTGTGCCGCCCATGGCTGAACTCCGCATCCTGAAAATAGAGTCGCGGCTCACCGCGCGAGAACGTGACGGAAAGTGAATGAAGAACCGATGGGTGCGCGACACCGTCTACAGCGGCACAGGGACTTCGTTGAGATAGAGCTGATCGATGTCCGGGGCCGACATCACGCCGGTCCAGATCCGCACCTCGTCGATGAGCCCAGTGGGATAGTTGCCGAAGGACCCGCCGGCCGTGCGTCCACGCCCGATCGAGAAAGTCCCTGTGGCCTGCCAGGGGTCATCGAACACGATGCCGTCCCCGGTGTCGTCGTCCGTATCCGTATCCCCTTGGGCGCCTTGACGGACACCGTTGACGTAGAGGTACAGCTGGTGGTGAGCACCGTCGTAGACACCAGTCAGCATCGTCCAGTCGCCAGGGTCGACCAATTGGGCCGAGGCCACATTCGCCGGTACAGACACCACGTCAGCGCCCGTCGAGTCCGCCATGGTCCGGCCGAATACCCACATGCCCTGGGAAAGACCAGCAGGCTGCTGGTACCAGAGGCCCCAGCTGTCACGCTTGCTGCCCGACTGTCCGGCGACGGCCATGGTGTGAGAAACGGACGTGTCCGACAGCGAGGCCGGATCGAGCTGCGCCCACGCCGAAATCGTGAAGTCACCCTGGGAGTCGATGACCGGACCGGACGCCGAGGCGTTGCCGGTCGCACTTCCGTTGACGGACAGCACGCTGCCCTTGCCGCCTTCGTCATCCGTCTTCCAGGCGCCTCCGGAGTCCACGGTGGCCGTATGCCCATAGCCGGACGCGTCCGCGGCCGTGGAGCCGGTGCTCTCGTCCAGATTCCACTCGGCCGCCAGGGAAGGGCGAGCGGCGCCTGAGCCGGGGTCCGTCTCGGCTTCGAGGTCTGCGGCTTCCTCCGTGGACAGCACGCGATTCCACATCTGGATCTCGTCGATCTGGCCCGGGAAGTAGTCGGAGTAGGCAGCTCCGTACTGGCCACGGGCGATCTCGAAGCTGCCGGTCGCCTTCCACGGTGTCGTGAAGGCAACCGCGTCACCCTGGGGCACACCGTTGACGTAGAGCTGGATCGTCTGGGCCTGGGCGTCGTATACACCCGTCAGGTGGGTCCAGACGTTGACGGCGGGCACCGTGGTGGACACGGATCGCACGATGGTGGGCGTGGCCGAGTCCGCGGTGTACCGGTTGAAGATCCACGCCTTGTACGACGTCGAGTAGTAGAGGGCGAAGGACGAGCCCTTGGTGCCGGCCTGCGCGGCGACCACGGCGTTGTGGGAGGCGTCGGTCAGCCGTGCCCAGCCGGAGACCGTGAACGACTTGGACGTGTCCAGGCCGGTCCCGGTGGCTGCGGCGTAACCGCTGGTCCCGTCCGTGTCCAGCGCCGTGCCGAGACGAGCACGGGTCGACCACCCTGCGCCGCCGACGAGCGTCGCGGGGTGCGCCCCGGCGCTATCGGCGGCCGCGCTACCGGATCCTTCGTCGAAGGACCAGGTACCCGTGGGCGGGGCGCCGGGGGCGACCTCGAAGTAATAGGTCTGGCTGGCGGACGAGTTGCCCGCCGCGTCCCACGCAGTCACGGTGAGCTGGTTGAGATCACGCGCGTCCGGGGCGAGGGACAGGGCAGTGCTGGTCGTACCGGACGGGACCGCTTTCGTGACCTGCTTGCCGTCGTTGAGCGTGTACGTGAACTTGACGACGTCGGTGTCCGCCGCCTTGACCGTGAAGGTGCCGGGCGCGCCCACACCTCCGTGCGCCGTGCACTGGTCCGGATCGTCGCTGGTCGCACAACCGGGGTAGTCGGTGGACGACACCGTCGGCGCATCGGGCTTGCTGGTGTCGATGTGGAAAGCGCACGCACCGGTCTTCGACCAGCCCGAGTACATCGACGCCGACGTGCCGTTGAACGAGTAGTGGTACTCCGTGCGCGCCCTGATCCAGTACGTCTCGCCGTTCTTCAGCACCGGGGTCTTCCACGTGCCGGCTTTCCCGTCCGTGGTCCAGGCGGACGGGCTCCCCGACGCAGCCTTGGGGTCGGCAACGTCCGGGTCGTACCGGTAGAGCTCGAAGTTGGGGCGGAGCGTCGACTGTGATCCGTCCGCCGACTGCACCGTGGCCGAGAGCGACGGGGTCAGGGACCGGATGTTGACGGCGACGCTGGAGCTGGCACCGCACGCGAGCTGCGGGTCGGAGAGCTTCAGGCTGGTGGGCGTGCTGGGCTTGGACACGAACGTGACCGACAGCGTCGGCTTGTGGTCCGAAGGCGAGGCGAACTGCTTCCAGGCGATGGCATCCGAGTTGCTGGCGGCTCTCAGCCCCAGGGTGGTGGACGCCGACGACTTGCCCGCCGTGTAACTCACCGCCTTCGTGGCGTCGAACGACACGTTCCCGCCGGGACACGAGGACGAATACCCCTTGGCCGCATCCACCGAGTCGACCTTCTCCGACCACGCGGGCTGGTGGGCATAGGTGGTGGACGAGGAAATCGACCCGGTCCTCCACAGCTCCACCGCCTTCTTGGAGCAGTTGGCCGACCAGACCTCCAGCGCGTTGAAGGTCGCGGAGAGCACTTTCTTGCCGCCCAGCGCATGGGTGTCGAACTGGTAGAAGGAATAAGCGATCTTGTTGTCCACATAGGCGTCGTATCCGACGCCAAGCGCATGAGACGTCTTCCAGAAGGACGTGGTCTTCACGTTCGACCAGGCAGTTGTCCAGCCGGACAGCGAGGAGCTGGTCGTCTGCGGATCCAGAACGACCGGAAACGTCGTCTCGGGGTCTTTGAGGAACTGCTGGTCGGGCGTGACGGTCAGCGCTTCCGAGGTGACCGACACATCCATGACGGACGTCTTTGAGCTCGGGTCGGGGCCGTCGACGACGCTGCCTTCGTCCTCACCCGCGACCTCGGCAGTACGGGCGGCCCGCGCGGTGGCAGGCTGCGGGACAGCAGGCGAGGAGTCGTACATCAAGGCTGTACCCGTCGTGAACACCGGGCGGCCCTGGTTGTCGACCAGTGCAGCGCCACCTGTGCCGGTGTCGTGGACGGCAATGCCGTTGAGCGAGACGGGGAACCGGACCGTGGCAAGGCCCGTGTCGTCCGCGGCGGCCCTGGTCTTGAGAACCAGGTTCTCACTGAAACCGTCAGGCGTGGCCGCGACGACCAGATCAACGCCGGCCAGCACATCCGCGTAGGTAGCTGTGGCCCCGGAGAGCACCGGCGCGGGAAGCTTCCAGGGCGACCGCACGGTGTAGTCACGCCCGGCGTTCTCGATCCTGGCCAGCGGATCCGACGAGCCACCACCGGAGAATGCGATGTTCGCCGCTGCCGCCTTGGGGACGACCAGGCCCGACGGGTCGGTCCGGAGATCGGTGTCCACCGGGACCCAGTCGGCGCCCTGTTTCACCCGTACCGGCTCCGGGCTGGTCTCGGCTGTGAAGGTGCCGTCGGGGTTCGCGGTGACCAGCTGTGTCGGGGTCGTCTCTGCCGAGACGCCCACGGGCTGACCGGAGGCCGCCGACTGACCCGAAGCCCTGGCCTCCGGGGACAGCGCTGCGTCCTGAGCCGCCGACCCGCCGACGGGGCTGCTCTGCGTGTCAGCAGCCGCCGGCGAAGCGCTCACTCCGCCCGCTATCTGCACGATCAGCGCCGCGCAGACCAGCCACACACCGCGGGCAGACATGCGTCTGCCACTTCCCCTGGATTTCCTCACAGCCCGGCTCCACCCCTGTACGCCAAGCTAGTTGGCCCCCGCAGCTATCGCTCCTGGATCTTGGCAGCGGGAGACCAATGGCGGGGCAAGGGGATGACCAAGAGGAAGCCACGTGAAGGTTATGTGGTCACCATGTGGTTAAATTCACATCAAGCTTGCGGCACGTACACGGATAACTCACACCCCCGGCGCCAGCCGCTGCACGTCTCGGGCCGTTCCCGTCACTCCCGCCAGGAATCCCTGCGCCCGCGGTGACGCCGTGTCCGTGAGCCAGGCGGGGTCGATGTCGCAGACCGCCACCCGTACCTCCGTGCCCGCCAGGGCGAGCGGCAGGGTGTGGACCACCGTGGACGGGAAGCTCACGATCGTGCGGCCGATCGGGCCGCGGCGGGCGATCAGTTCCAGGGGGAGGTCGGGGCGGACGATCTCCAGGCCCGTCTCCGCGTGCAGGCGGTGCAGTTTGTCGGTGGATTCGCGGCGGTGGGCGAAGTACCGCGTCACCCGGTGGGCGCGGGCGAGGCCGGTCACCGCCGCGATGTAGCGGTCCTGGTCCACCACTCCCGTCTCCACGAGCGAGGTGCCCACCAAGTCGGATGTGCGGGTGATCCTCGGCGGGCCGAAGCGGGAGCGGGTCCAGGCGAAGTCATTGGTGGTGACCGTCAGTCCGGGGGGCGGATCCGACACCGGCATCGAGCTGAAGACCTCCACCGCGCGCCGGCCCGACGGGGTGAGGCGGCGGCGGGCCGCCGACGCCATGGGGGCGAAGAGCAGGTCACGGGGGCCGCGCCGGCCGCGTCTGTGCCAGCGGACCAGGGGCTCCTTCGCGGCGAGTTGGGCGATGAACTCCATGGTGGCCGTGCCGTCGTCCACCACCGTCAGGTCCCGGGCGCCGGACAGGGCGAGGAGGAGTTGCACGTACCGCGAGAACGGGTCCCCGATGACGATCCGGTCGGCCCCGCGCAGCAGCGGTGTCAGCCCGCCGATCGTCTGGAACGGCGCCGCCACTCCGCCACGCGCCTCCTCCCAGCGCACCGTGATCCCCTCGCCCCGGGCCAGTTCGGCCATCCGGCGCAGCTGGCCGCGGGACATGGGGTCGAGCGGTGAGAGGACGACCACGGTCAGGTCCATGGTCGTCGTGTGGGCCCACTCCAGCAGGTTGAGCAGCTGGACGGGGCTCTCCACGAAGGCAAGCGTGGTGGGGGCGCTCTTCACAGTGGCGGTTCTCCGGTCTCGGGCTCCGGTCTCGGGCTCCGGTCTCAGACCGACGCGGGCTCGCGGTCCGCGCCCTCGGCCACGACGCCCGTGACGCGGCGCAGCTTCTTCATCGGGGCCAGCTCCGAGTCGTAGACCTTCTTGACGCCGTCACCGAGCGACGCCTCGATGGTGCGGATGTCGCGGACGAGGCGCGTGAGGCCCTGCGGCTCGACGGACGCTGCCTGGTCGGAGCCCCACATGGCGCGGTCCAGGGTGATGTGGCGCTCGACGAACGCCGCGCCGAGCGCGACCGCGGCCAGGGTGGTCTGGAGGCCGGTCTCGTGGCCGCTGTAGCCGATCGGGACGTTGGGGTACTCGCCCTGGAGGGTGTTGATGACGCGGAGGTTCAGCTCCTCGGCCTTCGCCGGGTACGTCGAAGTGGCGTGGCAGAGCAGGATGTTGTCGCTGCCGAGCACCTCGACCGCGTGCCGGATCTGCTTCGGCGTCGACATGCCGGTGGAGAGGATCACCGTACGGCCGGTGGCACGCAGCGCGCGCAGCAGCTCGTCGTCGGTGAGCGAGGCGGACGCGACCTTGTGCGCCGGTACGTCGAACTTCTCCAGGAACGCGACGGCCTCGGTGTCCCACGGGGAGGCGAACCAGTCGATGCCGCGCTTGGCGCAGTGGTCGGAGATGGCCCGGTACTCGGTCTCGCCGAACTCGACGCGGTGGCGGTAGTCGATGTACGTCATCCGGCCCCAGGGGGTGTCGCGCTCGATGTCCCACTGGTCGCGCGGGGTGCAGATCTCCGGCGTGCGCTTCTGGAACTTGACCGCGTCGCAGCCGGCTTCGGCGGCGATGTCGATCAGGGCGAGGGCGTTGTCCAGCTCACCGTTGTGGTTGATGCCGATCTCGCCGGTGATGTAGACGGGGTGGCCGGGGCCCGCGGTCTTGGCGCCGAGGGTACGGAGGCGGGTGGTGCTCATGAGGGGGATTCCTTACTTGTTGAGGGTGGGGCCC
The DNA here is from genome assembly GCF_041433995.1 of Streptomyces sp. NBC_00466. Classification (NCBI taxonomy): domain Bacteria; kingdom Bacillati; phylum Actinomycetota; class Actinomycetes; order Kitasatosporales; family Streptomycetaceae; genus Streptomyces; species Streptomyces sp. NBC_00466. The sequence continues at coordinate 2,231,873 of NZ_CP107896.1, forward strand.
AGGAGCCAGGCGGCGATCTCGCGGATCGCGCCTTCGCCGCCGGGGGTGGTGGTGACCGCGCGTGCGGCGCCGCGTACGGCGTCGTGGGCCTGGGCGACCGCGACGGGCCACCCGACGAGGCCGAAGCACGGCAGGTCGTTCACGTCGTTGCCGACGTAGAGCACGCGCTCGGGCGCGACACCCTGTTCTTCGCACCACTGCTTGAGTGCGAGGTCCTTGCGGTCGATGCCGTGCAGCACGGGCACCCGCAGCTTGCGGGCGCGGGCCGCGACGACCGGGTTCTGCTCGGTGGAGAGGATCAGGAGTTTGAGGTCCGTGGTGTCGCGGAGCGCCGCGATACCGAGGCCGTCGCCGCGGTGGACGGCGACGATCTCGTGACCGTCCGAGTCGATGAGGACGCGGTCGTCGGTCTGGGTGCCGTCGAAGTCCAGGACGACGGCGTCGACGTCGTCACGGCCCGGCAGCGTACGGACGTCCAGGAGCGGCGCGAGGGCGCGGGCGCGGGCCAGGTCGTGCGGGTCGTCGATCTCCAGGACGCGGGCCGGGTCGGTACGGACCAGGGCGGTCTCGCCGAAGAAGCGGTGCCGGGCGGCGCGGAAGCCCCCGGCGTTCATGGCGTACGCCGCGCCGGTCTCCAGGTAGTCCTGCGGGCGGTCCTGGCGGCGGGGGCGGAACGCCTTGTCGTGGTTGACCCCGGCGGTGTCCGTGCCTCCGCCGTCGGCGTCGGCGCGCTGTTCCTCGCGCCAGATGAAACCGTGCGTGGGGGCGACGGTGAGCGCGGTGTCCGCGCCGCCCCCGGCGACCGCGGCCGCCACCCCGTCGATCTCCTCGCTGGTGAGGAAGGGGCTGGTGCACTGCACGAGCAGCACGACGTCCGTACCGGGGTACGTGTCGAGCGCGTGCAGTACGGCGGCCTCGCTGGTCGCCGTGTCCCCGGCGATCTCGGCGGGGCGCAGCACCACGTCGGCGCCGGCCTCGCGGGCCGCGGTCGCGATCCGCTCGTCGTCCGTCGACACCGCGACGTCGGTGACGTGACGGGCGCCCAGACAGGCGCGGACCGCGCGGGCCACCAGCGGTACGCCGCCGACCGCTTCGAGGTTCTTGGCCGGCACGCCCTTGGATCCCCCACGGGCCGGGATCACGGCCAGGACCCGGGGGGCCCTGGCCTGTGCCGCGGGGGCGGTGGGTCCGGCCGGTTCGGTGGCTTCGGTGGCTTCGGTGGGCATCACAGTTCTCCCATGCGGCGGATGACGGGGGCCACGCGCTGGACGCCGTGGCGGTACGCCCCGCGCGCCGCGTCCCGTACGGCGTCGCGTACGACTCGCCGTACACCGCCGGTCCCGGCGGCGGGGGCCGCGTCCAGGCGGTAGCGGGCGAGGATGCCGGGGAGGTATCCGGGCGCGGTGACGTGGGTGTAGTAGGGCTCGATCGGCGGGAGCCGGGGTTCCAGGAGCAGTCGCGCGATCCGTTCGCGTACGGCGTCGAAGGCCGTGTCGTCCGCCCCTCCCTCGGCGGGGGGACCCCCGGCCGCCACCCCCTGCCGGGCCAGCCAGGCGGGGTCGGCCTCCGGGCTCGCCCCGGAGTCCAGCTGGTCCCAGGAGGCGAGGCAGCCCGAGCCGAGGAAGTGGTGGTTGCCGAGCGCCTCGCGGATACCGAGGTCGGTGAGGACGGCGGTGGGGATGCGCCGGTGCAGGGACTCGAGGGCTGCGGTCGATGAGACCGTGACCAGCAGGTCCGTGCGGTCCAGCACATCGCCCATGTGCCCGTACACCAGGCGGAAGTTGGCGGGCAGGCCGCCGGGGAGCTTCTCTGCCAGCTTCTGGTAGGGCAGTTCCTCGATGTGCGTGGTGTGCTCGCCGGGCTGGGAACGGAGCTTGAGCAGCACCTCGCGGTCCGGGTGCAGCCGGGCGTGTTCGACCAGACGGCGCAGCAGATACGTACGGCCCTCGCGGGAGGCGGGGACGGAGGGCTGGGCGGCGAAGACGACGGTCTTCAACGGGCCCCCCGCGTACGGCGTCCCGCCCAGGAACGGCAGCGCGGTCCCGGTCACGGCGGACGCGTCGGCGCCCACACCCTCGTACACCGCGCGGAACCGTTCCGCGTCGTGCGGCGAGTTGGCGAGGACCACGTCGGCGCCGTGCCGCAGCAGGAGTCCGTCGGCCAGCTTCTCGTAGACCACGCCGACGTAGCCGGTGACGACGACGGGCCGCCGTGCCGGCTTGCCGAGTGCGGCGGTCCCCTCTCCGGCGGTCCGGGCTGCGGCGGTCCCGGCTGCGGCGGTCCCGGCTGCGGTCGCCCCCTCTTCCGCGGCGGCCCCGGGGCTCCCGAGCGCGGCGAGTCCGTGCAGCATCGCCTGGACGGCGCCGCCGACGAGTGCGAGGACGACCACGTCGTAGCGGTCGCGCTCGACGGCCCGGAGGAACTCGGCCCCCGTCACCTCCTGCACGGCGGCCGTGTCCACACCGGCACCCACCTCGGCGAGCTGGCGCGGGGTGGGCGTGGCCCGGCCGCGCAGCAGAAAGCCGCTGAGCCTGGCGTCCCCTACGGAGAGACGGCGTGCGGTGAGGGCGCCCCATTTCCAACGGGTGTCGGAATCGGCGATCACGGCAACGCGGAGAACATCGCTGGTACTTGCTTGCACAACGACGAAGGTAGAAAGGCATTCGGTTCGGCGGCCCAACTCAGCCGCAACAAAGGGTTAACAGCGGGCCGACAGCGGGGGGAACGGTGAACGGGACTGACCGGTTCACTGTTCCGCCATATTCAGTTCACCTGCCATCCCACCGGGCTTCAGGGCAAATGCCGGGTAGCCTCTTAGCGTCACGCAGGTGGTTAAGCTCTCCGTCATCGTGCCGTTCTACAACGTGCAGACATACGCCCCCGACACCCTCAGAAGCCTGCGCGCGAACGCACGCGACGACTTCGAGTTCCTGCTCGTCGACGACTGTTCGACGGACGGGACCCCGGAGATCCTCGAACGTGCGGAGCGCGAGCTTCCCGGGGCCGTCCTGCTGAGACACCGGGAGAACGGAGGACTCGCCACCGCCCGCAACACCGGGCTCGACGCGGCGAGCGGCGAATACATCACCTTCCTGGACGGGGACGACTGGCTCGCCCCGGGGTACTACGAGCGGCTGCTCGCCGGTATGGAGGCGCTGGGCTGCGACTTCGTCCGCACCGACCATGTGCAGTGCACGGGCAGCACGCGGACGGTCCACCGGGTCCCGTACGGCAGGCGCGGCGAGGTGACCGTTCCGCGCGAGGTGATTCTGCCCGCCGACCGCTCCACCCCGGTCGACTACGCGTACGCCTGGGCCGGTATGTACCACCGCAGGCTGCTGGACCGCGGGCTGCTGCACTTCACCCACGGGCTGCGCACCGCCGAGGACCGCCCGTGGATCTGGCGGCTGCACAGGGAAGCGGAATCATTCGCCGTACTCGGGCTGCTGGGAATGTTCTACCGGCGCGGTGTCGCCTCGTCCCTCACGCAGATCGGCGATGTGCGCCAGCTCGATTTCATCCGCGCATTCGACCAGGTTATCGACGAAACATCGAAAGACCCGGAAGCCGATCTCCTTCTTCCCAAGGCCGTGCGCACCTATTGCGCGATTATTTCGCACCACTTGGGCTCCATCGAAAGGTTCGAACCAGCCGTGGCACGTAAATTGCGGACGCTCAGCGCGGCCGCGCTGAAACGGATGCCGCAGGATCTGCTGAGCGACGCGCTCGACTCGATGGACACCGCGCGCGCCTCGCGGCTGCGCCGGCTGCGCCGCCGTCCGGCCTCGCTGACGACGGAGGCCGCAGCGTGACGACGTCACCCGCCCGTGGATCCAGTACGCCCCCCACACCCCGCGCGCCCCGCACGACGCAGATCTTCTACGCCTCCACGCTGTACGGGGCCGCCACCCTGGCCGCCGCCATCGACAGCGGCTGCTTCGACTCCGCCGACCGGCGGCTGCTGCTGGTCAGCAACAACGCGGCGATCCCGGAGACCACCCCCGCGCTGGACGCGATGCCCGGCTTCGAGCAGCTGCGCGACCGGTTCGACGGCGTGCTCTCCTGGAACGACACCATCGACCCGCTGCACCCGGGCGGCTGGTCGCCGCGCAACGACGACATCCCGCTCTGGGAAAGGCAGTTGAGGCTGCTCTGGGACCTCGGTGACGACCGGATCGAGCTGGCGGTCGAGTCCATCCAGGTCAACCCGGCCCAGGCGCTGGCCCTGCTCTTCCAGGACGCGCCGGTCACCGTGTACGCGGACGGGCTGATGTCGTACGGACCGACGCGCAACAAGATCGATCCGCTGATCGGCACCCGGATCCGGCGGCTGCTCCATCTGGATCTGGTGCCCGGTCTGAAGCCGCTGCTGCTCGCCGAGTTCGGGGTCGAGCCGGAGATCGTGCCGGACGCCGCCTTCCGCAAGGTCCTGGGCGAGCTGGCCGCGTCCGCGACGGGCCTGCCCGAGTGCGCGGAGCCTCCGGCGCTGCTGCTCGGCCAGTACCTCTCGGCGCTGGAGATCCTCACTCCGCAGGAGGAGGAGGACCTCCATGTACGGATGCTGCGCGGGGCGGTCGCGCTGGGCCACCGCACGGTCGTGTTCAAGCCGCACCCGACGGCGCCGGCCCGCTGGTCGCGGCTGCTGGAGCGGGAGGCGGAGCAGCTGGGCGCCGAACTGACCGTGGTGGACGAGCCGTTGCTCGCCGAGGCGCTGTACGAACGGACGCACCCGGCGCTGGTGGTCGGCTGCTTCTCCACCGCGCTGCTGACGGCGAGCGCCTTCTACGGGATCCCGGTCGCGCGCACCGGTACCGAGCTGCTGCTCGACCGGCTCGCCCCGTACCAGAACAGCAACCGTGTCCCGGTGACCATCGTCGACGCGCTGCTGCCCGGTCTGGGGAACGCCGGGGCCGCGCCCGCGGGCGATCTGCCGGGGCTCGTCGCCGCCGTCGGCTTCGCGATGCAGCCGCAGCTGCGGCCCGATCTGCGTCCGGCGGCCGAGGCGTATCTGAGCCGCCATCTGGACGCCCACACCTGGCGCTACTTCAAGCGTCGCCGACTGACCGTGCTGGGGCTGCCGGGCGCGCTGCCCGCCCAGCTCGCCTTCATCCCGCGCAACGCGACGGTACGGCGGGTGGCCCGGCGGGCCCGCTCCCTCAAGAGAGTTGCCCTGGGATGACACCGGCCCCGGCCTCCGTGCCACTCCCCGCCGCTGTCCCCGCGCCGGTGTCCGCGGCGGCCCCCGACCAGGACACCGGGCCCGCACCCGCGTCCGGCTCCACCGCCGCACCGCTGCCGGTACCGGACCCGCCCGGATCCGACGGGCCGCTGCCGATACCCGCCGCGCGTACGGGCCCCGTTCGGCCCGTACGCGCGGGCGGCCGGCTGCGCGCGCTCGACGGGCTGCGGCTGGTCGCCGCCCTCATGGTCGCCGCGTACCACTACGGCGGCCGGGACGGCGACATCAGCAGGGCCTGGGGCGGGTCGCCCCGCCACCAGTTCCCGACGCTCTCGGAGTGGTTCGCCTACGGCTGCCTCGGTGTGCAGATCTTCTTCGTCATCAGCGGTTTCGTGATCTGTATGAGCGGCTGGGGCCGGCCGCTGCGCTCCTTCTTCGCCTCCCGGGTCTCCCGCCTCTACCCGGCGTACTGGGCGGCGATCGTGATCGTCACGGCGACGTTCGCCCTCCCCTGGGTCGCGTACCGGACGGTCTCGCCCAGCGACGCGCTGGTGAACCTCACCATGCTCCAGCAGCCGGTCGGCGCCGAACGGGTCCTCGGTGTGTGCTGGACCCTCTGGGCCGAGCTGCGCTTCTACGCGCTCTTCGCCCTCTGCGTGGTGCTGCCCGGCGCCAACCGGCAGCGCATCCTGGTCTTCTGCGGGGTGTGGACGCTGGCCGCCGCGATCACCGACGCGGTGCACCAGCCGATGCTGAGCATGGTGCTGATGCCGGAGTACGCGCCGTTCTTCATCGGCGGGATCGGTCTCTACCTCCTGCACCGCGACCGCCGGGACGTCATCGCCTGGGGCGTGACCGGCGTCAGCTGGGCGATCGGCCAGCACTACGCGGTCGCCGGTCTGTGGCACCGGGCCGATCCCGCGTTCTTCTCCTACCGGCACACCACGGTGATCATCGCCGTGGTCACGCTGGGCTTCGTGCTGGTCGGCGCGGTGGCACTCGGCTTCTTCCGCTGGGCCGACTGGCGCTGGCTGACGGTCGCCGGGGCGCTGACGTACCCCTTCTACCTGGTGCACGAGCATCTGGGCTGGGTGGTGGTCGCCGTACTCCACCGGAAGCTGGGGATCCCCTCGTACGGGACGCTCGTCCTGACCGTCGCGCTGATGCTGGGGCTGGCCTGGCTGCTCAACCGCTACGTCGAGAACAGGCTGACGCCGCTGCTGCGGGGCGCGCTGTCCAGGAGGGCCGGTTGAGGGTCGGTTCCCCGGGAAGCCGGTGACGGCCAACTGGGCTGGAATGTGCGGCCGGTTGGCGCGTCACCCGGCGAGCCGGCGTGGGATCGCGGTGACGGAAAAGGCACCTTTACTTATCCGGGAGCACGGGCGAAACTGATACGCCCCGTATGGCCCGGCCCACGTGTGCCGCCCCACGTCCCACCACGGAAGCCAGCGGCCCGTACGTACCCGCTTACGCTCGTTTCGCGAGACGGTTCCCCACCCCGGCTCCCCTGCCCCGGTGAAGGACACCCATGCGACGCTCCACCCTGCTCACCCGTGTGCTCGGCAGCGCGGCCCTGGCCTGCGCGGCTGTAGCCCTGGCTCTGGTCTTCGTACGGTACGACGCGCCTGCCCCGCGCTGGGACATCCTGTCGGCCCTCGGGGCGGCCGCCGTCACCGCCGGGGCGTGGGCCCTTGCCTGCCGCGTGGCACCACGCTTCACCGCGGCACCCCCGGCCGGGCAGCAGTCCGCGGTGCCGCCGCTGCCGGGCCGGCTCCCGCGGCCCGCCCGCGACAGGAGCCGTACGGCCGGGGCGGTCCTCCTCCTGCTGACCCCGCTGGCGCTCGCCCGGCTGGCCGCCGGTACCGGCGGTGTGCTCGCCGGGGTCGTGGTCCTCCTGGTCATCCTGGTGACCCTGAAGGCGCTCCTGTTCGCGCGCCGGCAGACGAGCGAGGCCGATGCACACCGCAAGCTCCGGGTACTGAGGGAAGACGCCGGCGGGGGCGAATTGCACGCCACGCGCGTCGTGGTGGGGGAACCCGTCCGGATGCGTTTCCTGCAGCGGGGCGACAGGCCGGGCGAGCAGGACGTCACGCAGTACCACTGGCTCGTCCTCCGCGACGGTGGACACGAGATCAGGCTGTCCGGTCCCGACGAGGAGGTCGCCCGGGCGGCCGTGCGCTTCGCGGGCCAGGAGGGCTGGATCTGCTGGCCGCTGCGGTGGAAGCTGATCGAGGGGGAACTGCCTGCCGCGTTCGTCGCTGACAACGGTGAGATGTTCATGGGCCTCGCCGATCCGGACGAGGCACGCCGGTATCTGACCAGTACCCAGCAGCTCGGTCCCCGGCGGGCCGGCCGGCGGCTGCCGCGAACCGCCAAGTTCCGCACGCCTGTTCACGGCCGGATTCTCGGCGGCGCCCTGCTGGCCGCGCTGATTGCCTCGCCCGTCCTCTACTGGGGCCCCGGCCGGCTGCCCGCCCTGCTCGTCTGGCTCCTGTGCGCCCTGGCCGCGGGCGCGGTCGGCACATTCGCGCTGCGGGGGGCCGGCACTGCAAGCCGGGCCCTCCCGGACGGCCCGTCCTGGACGGTGAGCGAGGAGTCGGATCCGTCGATCGCCTGACCCGGGTGTGGCCACCGGCGGGTGGCCCGGAGTGGGACCGGGGAGTGCGGCACACGACGTGAACCGTCGTGGCCGCCGCCGGTGCGCCGGGGGCGTGAGGAAGTGACGGCAGTGACCCGTCCGGCACTCCGCGCGCCCTCCCCGGCGTCACGGGCCGCCGTAATGATGAGCGGACCGCACGTGCTCCAGGATCCACGCGACTCCGCATACCTGTCCTTCGGCAGGTGGACATGCGGTGGAAGGAATCCACGGTGTTGCTTCTCATCTCCCCCGACAGTGTCGAAGAGGCCCTCGACTGTGTGAAGGCGGCGGAACACCTCGACATCGTCGATGTCAAAAGGCCCGAAGAGGGCTCGCTCGGTGCGAACTTCCCCTGGGTCATCAGGGAGATCCGTGACGCGGTCCCCGCGGACAAGCCGGTGTCCGCCACGGTGGGAGACGCACCGTACAAGCCCGGCACGGTGGCCCAGGCGGCGCTCGGCGCAGCGGTCTCCGGGGCCACGTACATCAAGGTCGGCCTCTACGGATGTACGACGCCCGAGCAGGCCGTCGACGTCATGTGCGGGGTCGTCCGGGCGGTGAAGGACTACCGGCCGGACGCGTTCGTGGTCGCTTCGGGGTACGCCGACGCCCACCGGATCGGCTGCGTCAACCCGCTCTCACTGCCTGACATCGCCCGCCGGTCCGGCTCCGACGCGGCCATGCTCGACACCGCGATCAAGGACGGGACACGGCTGTTCGACCATGTCCCGCCCGACGTCTGCGCGGAGTTCGTCGGGCTGGCCCACGGGGCCGGGCTGCTTGCCGCGCTCGCGGGCAGCGTCAAGGTGGGCGACCTCGGTGTGCTGACCCGCATCGGCACGGACATCGTGGGGGTACGCGGGGCGGTATGCGAGGGAGGGGACCGCAGAACGGGAAGAATCCAGCCGCACCTGGTGGCCGCCTTCCGCGCGGAGATGGACCGGAATGCCCGGGAACACACGGCGACCGCCGCGACCGCGAACTGACCGCCGGCATGCCGACCAGCAGCCCCGGTCGCGCACCGGCGCCCCGCGGTGAGTGCTTCGCCGTCCTCGACCCGGCGACGGGTACGCCCTTCGCCGAGGCCCCGGCCCAGCACCCGGACGAGCTGGACGCCGTCGTCGAGCGGGCTCACGAGGCCTGGCTCAGTTGGCGGGCCGACCCCCTAGCCCGCTCCAAGGCTCTGCTCACGGCTGCCGACGCGGTGGAGGCGGCCGGAGCCGGCCTCGCCCCGCTGCTCACCCGTGAACAGGGCAAACCCCTGGCCGACTCCTACGCCGAGGTCGCCCGCGCGGCGGCCCGGCTGCGCTACTTCGCCGAGCCGCTCCCCGGGCCGTTCCCCGGACCGTTCCCCGGGCCGCAGGAGATCACGGACGGTCGGCCGGTACGCAGCGAGGTCCGCTGGCGCCCGCTCGGGCCCGTCGCCGCGATCGTCCCGTGGAACTTCCCCCTCCAGCTCGCGTCGGCGAAGTTCGCGCCCGCACTCGCCGCGGGCAACACGGTGGTGCTCAAGCCCTCCCCGTACACACCCCTCGCCACCCGGCTGCTGGCGTCCGTCATGTCCACCGCACTCCCCGAGGGGGTACTGACCGTCGTCACCGGTCATGAACCCCTCGGCGCCCGTCTCGCGGCCCACCCGGGGATCCGTCATGTGACCTTCACCGGTTCGGTGCCGACCGGGCGGGCCGTCGCGGCGGGCGCGGCCGCCTCGCTCGCCCGGGTCACCCTGGAGCTGGGCGGCAACGACGCCGCGGTCCTGCTGGACGACGTGGACGTGGAGCGGATCGCGGAGCGGCTGTTCTGGGCGGCGTTCCGCAACTGCGGGCAGGTCTGCATGGCGGTCAAGCGGGTGTACGCCCCGGCCCGGCTCCACTCCCAGGTGGTCGAGGCCCTCGCCCACCACGCCAGGACCGTCGTCGTCGGGGCCGGGCTCGATCCGGGCACGCAGCTGGGGCCGGTCAACAACGCCCCCCAGCTGGCACGGGTCGAGCGCTGCACGGCCCAGGCCCTGGCGGACGGCGCCCGGGCCGCGGCCGGTGGCCACCGGCTGGACCGGCCGGGCTACTTCTTTGCCCCGACCGTTCTGTCCGATGTGCCGCCCGCCGGACCGCTGGTGACGGAGGAACAGTTCGGCCCGGTCCTGCCCGTACTGCCGTACAGCAGCCTCGACGAAGCCGTCGACGCGGCCAACGGCACCGGGTTCGGTCTTGGCGGCTCGGTGTGGGGGACCGACCTCGACCGGGCCGAGGAGGTGGCCGGCCGACTGGAGTGCGGCACGGCCTGGATCAACCACCACGCCGAACTCTCCCTCGCCCAGCCCTTCGCCGGCATCAAGGAGAGCGGAGTCGGCGTCGCGGGCGGGCCGTGGGGGCTCTACGGAAACCTCAGGCCGTTCGTCGTGCACCGCCCGGAGGAGGCGTGACGACGCGGTTCGGCGCGGCGGTACTGCGCTCGTACGAGAGCCGCTTCGCCCTGGAGGAGGTGGTCCTGACCACCGGGCCGGCCGACGGCGAGGTCCTGGTCAGGATCGCGGGCTGCGGGATGTGCCGGACCGATCTCGCGGTCCGGCGTTCGGCCGGCCGCTCACCGCTGCCGGCCGTGCTCGGCCACGAGGGGGCCGGAGTCGTGGTGGGGACCGGCGGCCCGGCCACCGGCCTGAGCACCGGCGACCACGTCGTGCTGAGCTTCGACTCCTGCGGGCACTGCCGGAACTGCACGGCCGCGGCCCCCGCCTACTGCGACTCCTTCGCCTCGCTCAACCTCTTCGGCGGACGTAGGGAGAACGCGGGCCGGTTCACCGACGCGGCCGGGGGCGCACTGGCCCCCCGGTGGTTCGGCCAGTCCTCGTTCGCCGAGTACGCGATGGTCCCGGCCCGCAACGCCGTACGGGTCGATCCCTCGCTGCCCGTCGAACTCCTCGGACCACTCGGCTGCGGCTTCCTCACCGGCGCCGGAGCGGTCCTCAACTCCTTCGGTGTCCGTCCCGGTGACACCCTCGCGGTGTTCGGCGCGGGCGCGGTGGGCCTGGCCGCGGTGATGGCGGCCACCGCCGCCGGAGCGGTGGCCGTGGCAGTCGACCGGCACCCGGAACGGCTGGCCGTCGCCGAGCGGTTGCACGCGATCCCGCTCGACGCCGCATCGCCCGGCCTGCCCGACCGCATCCGGCGACTCACCGGCGGCGGTGCGCGGTACGCCCTGGACACCACGGGCTCCGCCCGGCTGATCAACGACGCGCTCAGGGCCCTGCGCCCGAAAGGCCACCTCGGTCTGGTGGCACGGCTCCACACCACGCTGCCGCTCGAACCGGGGGCGCTCGACCGGGGCCGCAGGATCTCGCACATCTGTGAGGGGGACGCGGTACCGGGGCTGCTGATTCCACGGCTGACCGGGCTGTGGCAGGCCGGGCTGTTCCCTTTCGACCAGCTGATCCGTACGTACCCGCTCGCCGACATCAACGAGGCCGAACGCGACTGCGACGCGGGCCGCGTGGTGAAACCCGTACTGATTCCGTAGGAGGGAGGGGTGGGGGGGACGGTGAGCGCCCCACTGCCCTGCTGACCGGCCTGTTGGGCGACCGGCTGACCAACCCGCTGACCGACCAGCTGACCGACCGGCTGACCGACCGGCACACGATCCCTGTTTCCCGCTTTTCGTGGTCCCTGCTCGTACCAACGGAGGACGCATGACCGGCACAGCACATCGGAGCACCAGTGCGGAGGGCGTAGCGGGGGGTGTCGGTCTGACCGCTCTCCTGGTCGCCGCGGCACGGGCGATCGAGACCCACCGCCACGACAGCCTGGCGCAGGACGTCTACGCGGAGCACTTCGTACGCGCCGCACCGGCGTGCGCGGGCTGGCCTGTCCGCCTGCGACAGGTCCCGGACGGGGACGCGGACCCGCTGTGGGGGCGTTTCGCCCGCTACTTCGGTCTGCGGACGCGGGTCATGGACGACTTCCTGCTGCGGTCGGTTCGTGACGGGGGTGCCCGTCAAGTCGTCCTGCTCGGGGCGGGGCTGGATACGCGGGCCTTCCGGCTCGACTGGCCTCCCGGCTGCGTGATCTTCGAGATCGACAGGGAAGGCGTGCTGGCCTTCAAGCACCAGGTGCTCGGCGGGCTGTCGGCCACCCCGAAGGCCACGCGGGTACCGACCCCCGTCGACCTGCGTGCCGACTGGGCCGGAGCACTGACCGGCGCGGGCTTCGACCCGGCCGCGCCCAGCGTCTGGCTGGCCGAGGGGCTGCTGTTCTACCTGCCCGTCACCGCCGAGACCCACCTCATCGACACAGTGGACCGGTTGAGCACCGGGGGAAGCGCCCTGGGGTTCGAGGTCAAGCTCGACAAGGACCTGCTGGAACACCGCGACAGCCCGCTCTACACCTCCACGAAACAGCAGATCGGCATCGACCTTCTCGACCTGTTCGACCGGGCGCCACGGCCCGACTCCGCGGGCCGGCTGGGGAGCAGGGGCTGGTCCACATCGGTCCACACCCCCTTCCAGTTCACCCATCGCCACGGCCGCGGCCCGCTGCCCGAGCCGAACGACGCGCTGCAGGGCAACCGTTGGGTGTTCGCGGACAAGCCCCGGGGGTGACGCGGCGGTCAGGAGCGGCAGTGGAGGGACTGTTCCGCTACCTCACACTGCTGCTCCCTTCGCTGCCTCTGCTCACTTCGCTGTCTCACACACTGCTGAGCGAGAGCTTCACCGCGAAGCCCAGGAAGAGCGCGCCCGCCGCCGTCGTCACCCCGGCCGAGAGACGCCTGCGGCGGCGGAAGGCGGCGGCGAGGCGGGTGCCGCCGAATATCAGCAGGGTGAGGTACAGGAAGCTCGCCAGCTGCGCCAGCCCGCCGAGCACCACGAAGGAGAGCGCCGGGTAGGCGTAGTGCGGGTCGACGAACTGCACGAAGAAGGAGATGAAGAAGAGGATCGCCTTCGGGTTGAACAGGCTGACCACCAGGGCCCTGCGGTACGGCCGCTCCAGCGCGGTCGCCTGCTCGTCGGTGGACTCCGCGGCCGGCTCGCTCCGGTCACGCCGGTCGCGCCAGAGCCCCCGGGCGGTGCGGACCATGCCGAACGCCAGATACGTGAGGTAACCGGCGCCCGCGTACTTCACCAGACCGAACAGCAGCGGATTGGCCTGGAGCAGCGAGGCGACCCCGGCGGCGGAGAGCGTCATCAGCACGGTGTCCCCGCAGAACACCCCGGCGGCCGCCGTGTATCCGGTACGGACGCCACGCCGGGCGGCAACCGAGAGCACATACAGCGAGTTGGGGCCCGGCAGCAGAATGATCAGCGCGAGGCCGGCGAGATAGGTCGGGAGATCCGTGACACCGAGCATGGACCGAGTCTCGCACGCGGGTACGACAGTGCGGGAGTGACCCTCAGCACCCCGGAAACCCGGAGCGGCCACCAGCGCCTCAGAGCCTCAGAGCCGCAGGACCACCGCACCTCAGCCCCTCGGCCCCGCAGCCCCGCAGCACCCCCTCGGCACCTCCTCGGCAGCTCCTCGGCACCTCAGAAAGCGTCGACCGGTACGTACGTCCCCCACACGTCCCGCAGCGCGTTGCAGACCTCGCCGACCGTGGCCCGTGCCCGCAGCGCGTCCTTCATCGGGTACAGGACGTTGTCCGTTCCCCCGGCCGCCTTCTTCAGCGCGGCGAGCGCCGCGTCCACGGCCGGCTGGTCGCGGTCGGCGCGCAGCGCGGCCAGCCGGGCCGCCTGCTGGGCCTCGATGGCCGGGTCGACGCGCAGCGGTTCGTACGGTTCCTCGGTGTCCATCTGGTAGCGGTTGACGCCGACCACGACCCGTTCGCCGCTGTCGGTCTCCTGCGCGATCTCGTAGGCGCTGCGCTCGATCTCGCTCTTCTGGAAACCGTTCTCGATGGCGCTCACCGCACCGCCCATGTCCTCGACCCGTGCCATCAGCGCAAGGGCCGCCGCCTCCACGTCGTCGGTCATCGCCTCCATGACGTACGAGCCGGCGAACGGGTCGACGGTGGCGGTGACGTCCGTCTCGTACGCGAGGACCTGCTGGGTGCGCAGGGCCAGCCGGGCCGACTTGTCGGTGGGCAGGGCGATGGCCTCGTCGAAGGAGTTGGTGTGCAGTGACTGCGTACCGCCGAGGACCGCCGCGAGACCCTGGACGGCGACCCGCACCAGGTTGACCTCGGGCTGCTGGGCGGTGAGCTGGACGCCCGCGGTCTGTGTGTGGAAGCGCAGCATCAGCGATTTGGGGTTCTTCGCGCCGAACTCCTCGCGCATCACCCTGGCCCAGATCCTGCGTGCCGCACGGAACTTGGCGACCTCTTCGAGGATCGTCGTGCGCGAGACGAAGAAGAAGGAGAGGCGGGGTGCGAAGTCGTCCACGTCCATCCCGGCGGCGACGGCGGTCCGTACGTACTCGATGCCGTCGGCGAGCGTGAACGCGATCTCCTGCGCGGGCGAGGCCCCCGCCTCCGCCATGTGGTATCCGGAGATGGAGATGGTGTTCCAGCGGGGGATCTCGGCCCGGCAGTACTTGAAGATGTCCGCGATCAGCCGCAGTGAGGGCTTGGGCGGGAAGATGTATGTCCCACGCGCGATGTACTCCTTGAGGACGTCGTTCTGGATGGTCCCGGTCAGCCGGTCGGCGGCCACGCCCTGTTCCTCGCCGACCAGTTGGTACATCAGCAGGAGCAGGGCCGCCGGGGCGTTGATCGTCATCGACGTGGAGACCTGGTCCAGCGGGATCCCGCCGAACAGCACCCGCATGTCGTCGACCGAGTCGATCGCGACCCCGACCTTCCCGACCTCCCCCGACGCGATGGCGGCGTCGCTGTCGTGGCCCATCTGCGTCGGCAGGTCGAACGCGACGGACAGACCCGCCGTCCCGTGGGCGATGAGCTGCTTGTAGCGGGCGTTGGACTCGGTGGCCGTACCGAAACCGGCGTACTGGCGCATGGTCCAGGGCCGGCCCGTGTACATCGACGGATACACACCCCGGGTGAAGGGGTACGCGCCGGGCTCGCCCAGCTTCTCGGCGGGGTCCCAGCCGTCCCGCGTGTCGGGGCCGTACACCGGCTCGATCGGAAGTCCGCTCTCGGTCAGCCGGTCGCTGCCGGTTTCGCGTGCCATCTGCTGCTGCCTCCCGCATTGAAAGGTTGCCCACCAGGAAAGCCGCTCCGGAAAGTTACCTCGCAGTAAGCCCTGGCTCTCGCGACGGACTGTAGCGGCGGGGGTGCAGCGGGTGGAGACGCACACGCTGGGACCTTGCTCACAGCATGGGCTTCGCGGCGCCCGGAGGGGGAATCACCCGGTACGAGGCCGGAGAAGAACGCTGAAGCGAGAAGAGCGAAGAGAGAGAAGAAAGAGGTGGTCGTGTACAGGTGAAGGGACCGGTGAGCCCGAGGGCTCCCGAGGGCTCCCGGGAGTTCCTCGGAAAGGTTGGGGGCGCGGGTGGGTCCGGGGGAACGTAACCCACCCGCGCCGGGTGCGCGGAGCCGAAGGTACGGGGGGAACCCCGGCTCACACGCGGCCGATGACCAGTCGGCTCACTCTCTACTGCGCCGGGCTCCCGGAAAGTGTCACACCCGCGGATCGGTACGGCGGCGGAGCCGGTCGGATGCGGCGGTCAAGCCGGTCGGATACGGCGGCGGAGGCGATCGGTCACAGCGGCGGAGCCGGTTCCGGCGAGGCCGTCAGCCGTTCCCAGCGAGCCAAGCAGCCGTTGCGGAGGCGGTTCCAGCGAGCCCGTCAGCCGTTCCCGACGAGCCCGTCAGCCGTTCGCCGTTGCGCCGTTCCCGTCGCTCGGTGAGGGCGAAGCCGGAAGGTCCAGCGTCGGCGAGGGGCCGGGCGACAGGGAGGGCGCCGGCGCGGGAGACGTGGCAGGGGCGGCGGGGGTGAGCGGAGACGGGGGCGTGAACGAGACCCGGTGGCCGCCGGAGCCGCCGTTGCCCAGCACCCGTCCGCAGAACTTCTCGACGTTCGCCGCGCCGCCGGCCTTCGACTCCAGAGCCCGTCTGCGCTCGGCGCCACCCCGGCCCGCGCGGTAGTCACGGCAGGCCGAGGCCAGCTTGTGCAACACCCCGGCGCCCGGCTGGTGGCTGCCTCCGGGCGGCGTCGGCCGGCCCTGGTTTCCGGCGCCGGGACCCCGCCCGTTGCCTGCGGACGGGGTCCCGTGCCGACTGCCCTCTCCCTTGCCGCTGTCCCCGTCGCTCGCGTCGCCGCTGGGCTCGCTCGCCGGGGGCGAGGTCCGCGGGCTGTGCTGTCCTGAGCCGGGCTTCCCGCTGCCGGGGCTGTTGCTGTCCGGCCCCGGCGAGGCGCTGGCGGACGTACCGGAGGAGGATCCGGAGATGAGCGGCCGCGGTGTCGCGGCGGACGAAACGGACGAGGCGGGCATCGGTTCGCTGCGGCCGAAGGGAGAAGGCAGCATGCCGGTCCCCGCGGCGACCGCCACCCCGCTCAGTGCGCAGCCCGCCACCAGGGCGGCGACACTGAACCGCACCGGCCGGCCCCAGCGACCGGCGGCCGACGCCCGCGCCGGTTCCTGCGCCTGCGCCCTACGCCGCAGCGGTCCGAGCGCGTCCGCGCCGCCGTCCCTGGCCAGCCGGAATGCCTCCAACGCCGCTTTCTCGCCGGGGAGTTCATCGGTCTCGGCCCAGCCGGCCGACGGCACCGCACCGTCCAGCGCGGCGTGCAGCCGCGCGGCCTGCGCCCTCGCCTGATCGTCGACGGCGCCGACAGGCCCACCGCTCAGCAGCCGCTCAGCCGTGTCCTTGTCAAGCCATTCGCACCGCTCGTCGGCCATCACATGTCCTTCTGCGTCCACGGACGCGAATGCGTCACACCGACCGCGGCTTTCGGCCCCTCTTGCTTCGACCCCTCGCGTGAGGAGCGCTGCGTGGGTACGGCGTCGAGTCCGTGCGGGCCCGCCTCGGGGCCGAGCAGTTCGGCGAGCTTCTTCAGCCCTCGGTGCGCGGCGGTCCGCACCGCACCGGGCCGCTTGCCGAGCGCCCTGGCGGCGCTCTTCGCGTCCAGGCCGACGACGACCCGCAGCACCACCGCTTCGGCCTGGTCCTGCGGGAGCTGGGCGATGAGCCGCATCGTACGGCCGGTGGCCAGGGCTTCGATGGCCTCTCCCGCGGTGTCCGAGTCACCCGGCTCCGCCACCAGTTCGGACTCGTCGCCGCCGCCCGCGGGGCGCCTGCCCCGCATCCGTATGTGATCGAGCGCGCGGTTACGGGCTATCCGGGCAGCCCAGCCACGGAACCGGTCCGCGTCGCCGCTGAACCGCCGGAGGTCGCGGGCGATCTGCAGCCACGCCTCGGACGTGACGTCCTCGGCATCCGGATCGCCGACCAGCGTCCGTACGTACCCGAGCAGTCGCGGGTGCACCGCGCGGTACACAGTCCGGAAGGCGTCCTCGTCCCCGTCCTGCGCCGCGAGCACCGCGGTGGTCAGCTCCGCGTCGTCCCCCAGCACTCCCTCAACCTGTCCTGCCGCACCGCTCCCCCACTGTGCAGCTGGTCGCCACTGTCGCGCCGCTTTGCGCAATCCGTCACGCTACGGCCTGTGCCCGGCCCACGTCCACGACTTGTACGACCTGCGACAACGCGCTGACTCTGCGCGGTGTGACAGAAAACGCACGTTCGGCGCTGAGAGAGATACGGGACCGTACCGCGGCTCCCGCGGACGACGACCGGGGCCTCTCCTGTGGGGGGTGGCGGCCCCGGTCGTCCTCCCGTTCCGCACCGCCCCGGCTTCGCCACCGTGCACTGACCTGGCCGGCGTCCTGCGGGCCCCCGGGCCTGACCCCGTCCGCGCGGAGCAGGTACCCGTCCCGCGCGGTCCGGGCAGCGCAGTCCTCCACGGTTACTCATCGCTCGGCGTCCCCTTGCGGATCGTTGTCGCTCTCCTCGATTCCGTACTCCCCGCGGTGCTGCGCGACCCGCTTGTCCTCCGTTCCGCGCCGCGCCAACAGACCGGAGATCAGCGCGGCGCCCCCACCGACGACGAGTGCTGTTGCCGCTACCAACACGGCGCGGAGTACAGGCGACAGCTGGTGGTGCGCCGACAGCTTCCATGCGATGTACGCGCTGGCGCTCAGCGCGCAAACGCCCCACACGACGGAGACGCAGCCATTTACCTGCCGTTCTGTGTACTTCTCCGCAACTCCGGGCCCGAAGATGTACTTGCCGGCAGGGGCAGGGGGTTCAGTCATGCTAGTTGCTCACCACTCGTACTCGTCGTTTCAGGGCGGTAGTTGCTACCGACCCCACCACTCCTGTTGTGCTCAGGGAAAGAACAATCGGCCTACCCAACTCCCCGACTCACACACCCGCATAGGACGACGTCTGAGCCCGTTCGGTGATGCGAACGGTGAGGACCAGGGTGCCGTCGGGCCTGCGCGAGCTCAACACCAACCCGACCGCGCTGACTCGACATAGCCGGTCAGTCGCACCGGGTTCGGGGCTTTGGCGCGTGGACACGGCCTCCGTGGAGGGGTTCTCCGGGAGAGGGACGGGGGCATGGCTGCACGGTTGCTGTCAGCGGTGCGGCGACGGTGCTGTCCTTGTCGGCAGGCGTCGTGTAAGGCGGGCGTGCATGGTTTTCCCCTGCCCGGGGCCGGGCGTGGTGGTCACGCTGTCGGTGAGGCGGCGAATCATGTGCCAGCCGAAGCCCCCGGTCCCGCCGTTCAGGTCAGGGGTGCGTTCGCGCGGGGGCGTGGGGCTGGGGTCGCTGACAGCGAGGCACACCGCTTCAGGGGTGACGGTGAGGCGGAGGGTGTAGCGGCCGCCACCGTGGCGCAGTGCGTTGGTGGCGAGTTCCGAGACCACCAGGGCGAGAGTGTCCGCCATTTCAGTGTCCAGGGAAGGGTCGAGGTTTTCGGCGAAGGCGCGGGCTGCGTCGCGGGCGCGAGGGATGCCGCCCGGGCTGTCGCCCTCGATAGCGAGGGTCGGGGGAGCTGCCGTTCCGGTCGTTTTCGTGCTGTTCATGCGCGATCCACCCCACTGTTGTCGGTTGTGTCGCTGAACAGTGCTTCTGCCCGGCCCTTTGGCTTTCACGCTCGCGGCACATGAGGTTCCCTCGCGCAGGTGCCATAGAAGGCCCGTTCTCCGCTTCGGAGGAAATCGATTGTGGCCACAGTAGAAATTCGGTGTTTGTTCTGGTGAGATTTTTCACCTAATGCATGAACTGGCGTGCGTGCAGGTTCGAAGTCCGAAGCGGACCGGCGCATCGTCATCCTCGAAGACCAGCTCGAAGAAGCGCTGCGTCACCGCCACGTCGAACGGAGTCAGACGCCACCCGTACCCGGCCGGTGAAGTCGCCGAGGTCGAATCCGAGCCGGGGGGCGGCGCTGTTGTAGGCGGCGCCCAGGCCGGTTTCGCCCTGAGGGCGAACGCATACCGGAGTAGCTCTGCGGCGCAGGAGCCATCACCCGCAACAAACACCCGCGGCGGCTCAGCCGATCCACGCGGTGGCCGCTTTTCGCCGCTGAGGTCACACGGTCAGACGGCCGATGTCCTGCGGGTCCAGACCGGTCAGCTGGACGATGCGCGGGGCGGGAATCCCTGCGGTAAGCGCCCGGTGGACCAGCCCCTCCCAGTCCTGGGTCGTCTCCCGGAACTCCAGCAACTCGCTCTCCATATCCGTGACGGACTGGGGCGCACACTCCTTCCCGACCCGCAGGATCTCTTCCTCGCTCAGGGGGACAGGCAGGCGCTCTGCGTCCTCAGGGATAAGTCTCTCCGCGTCGGCGGGGACGATCCGAACCCGCTCGGAAGAGGCGGAGACATTGTGAGCCTGCAGCCAGCCGTGTACGGCTGGTGATTCCGCGCACTCCACCATGCCGACGGCAGCAAGGGCTGCCCCCAGCTGAGGATGCCGGTCGGGGAGGAGGAACAAATAAGCGTCATCGGCCATAGCGCGGAATCGCCTTTTCGATGGGACATCAGCGGCCCACTGATGCTAGCGCCCCTGCCGCAACAACCACGCCCGCTCGCAACGACCGTGGTGCACAGGACAGAGCCCCGCCGCTTCAGTGGCGGGGTTGTAATGTTCCGGAGGCTGACGCGAGCCCGGTAAGAAGAACGGCGCTGCTCCGTCGTCGGTGGTGACGGTAGATGACATGCCTCGTCGACGTCGTATGCGAGACGTCAAATCCCTTGTGAAACGGCTGCTTTCAGGGCTCTTGGCGCTGGTCACCGATGATGTGGCGGAGGACAGCGAGGCAATCCGAGGCAACGACATCACCGCCCGCACCAACCGCGTCGTCCCGCACACCCCGCGGATCTCGCTGTCTTGCCCGCAACGGTCGCTCGCCACCGTGTGGGCGGCCCCGCTGCACATAACCGCCGAGGACACTCACCTCTTCGAGGAAGAACGCCGAAACCGCTGGATCCCGGGGTTGTTCTGACGGTTCCACCAACCACCGACGGATCTGACTTCCTTCCGGGCAGCCTGCGGAACGGGGCGCGAAGCCGGGCACGGAGTGCGCGCACCGAGACAGGCGGCGGCTTCGGACGGCTCGGAAGGCCAAGGCCGGCCGGGGCCGACGGAGCCGACGCGCGTGCCGGGCAGGGTGTCCGCCGCCCGGCACGCGCTACTTGCTCAGGAACAGCTGCAGTTACAGCAGTTCGGCGGCGGAGCGCAGCAGAAGGACGCACTCGCCTCCGTCATGCCGTGGCCCGCCGTGAGCGACTGGCTGTGCTCGTCCCCGGCCAGCGAGCCCAGGTCGAGGTCCAGCGCGAGGTCGGCCACCGCGGCAGCGAGCGACGGTGAGCCGTTGGTGTTCTCGTTCATCAAAGCCCTCCTTTCGAACGTAATGGAGCATCAACAGACATGTTCGGGCGCCCAGTTCGGACATTAGCGTGACAGTTGGGAACTGTGAAGGGGATGGACTAGACCATTTGGCTCCGCTAGTGTCGGCCGCCCGGAGGCCCCGGGCGCAGCTTCGTCCGGCGGCCCTGCACAGCTTCTTCCGGCGCTTTCACGCCTGCGAAAGCGCGTTCCCGCTGAGGAATCCGATGGAGGTGGTGATGAGGCCGAGGCTCCTTCCCGACACGCATCTGCTGCCGTCCGACCGGGGCGTGGTGATCAGCGGGCCCCGGCACACTGCTGCCTTCGCGCTGCCGGGGATCCACCCATGGCTGGAACGGCTGCGGCCGTTCCTGGACGGTCGCAGCAGCCTGGACCAGCTCACAGCCGACCTCCCGCCACAGGCGGCGCAGCATGTCCGCGCACTGGTGGAACTGCTGGCCCGGGAAGGTTTCGTACGCGATGCCACGGTGGATCTGCCCCACGGGCTGAGCCCGCAGGTCCGTGCGCACCACGCCGCGCTGATCGACTTCATCGCTGCGCGCGCGGACTCGCCCGAGCACCGCTTCGAGCGATATCGCGAATGCGCTCCCCTGGTGGTCGGTACCGGACGGATGGCGAGTGCACTGGTCCTCGCCCTGCTCGCCTCGGGTGTGGCACATGTCCGGCTCGGCGGGCCTGTCCGGCTCGGCCCGGCCGAAGAGAGTTCCGGGGCCGCGACGGATGTGGCCCGGCTGCACGAATGTGTCGCGTTGCTCCAGCAGGAGGGTGGGTGCTTCCGCTACGAACAGCTGAGCGGCGACCTTTCCGAACTGCCCGCGGACGTCGGTGTGGTGCTGCTCGGCTCGGACGTGTCCGACCCGGAGCCGGCGGACCGGGCCCGCGCGCTCGCGCTACGTGGCGGGGCGCGGTACGGACAGGCGGTGGGACGAGGCGAACACATCGTGATCAGTGCGGTGAGTGACCCCGGAGGCGCATCCGAACCTCCAGCCACCGGTGGGTCGCCGGGCAGTGGGCCCGATCGCCACGGAGCAGGCGGCGCGGGTGCGGATGCGGGTGCGGGGGATCCGACTCGTGCACGTGAGCCGAGCCCGTACCTCGGTGGTCCGGTCGCGGCCCTCGCCGCCAACCAGCTCTGCCTGCACCTGCTGCGCCGGGTGGCGGGTCTGGACAGCGCCGACGGGGAGACCGATCCGTCAACGGGGACGGATACCGCGGTGCTGGATCTGACCACCGGCCGCTTCCTCGGCGCGGAG
Source organism: Streptomyces sp. NBC_00466 (assembly GCF_041433995.1). Taxonomy (NCBI): domain Bacteria; kingdom Bacillati; phylum Actinomycetota; class Actinomycetes; order Kitasatosporales; family Streptomycetaceae; genus Streptomyces; species Streptomyces sp. NBC_00466. Next base: position 2,253,739 of record NZ_CP107896.1, read on the forward strand.
TCGGAGTGACCGGCAGGGCCCAAAGGGCGGGCGGGACCGGCGCGACCAACGGGACCGACAGGGCGGGTGGGCCCGGTGTGACTGGTGCGACCAACGAGACCGACGGGACAGGTGGGCCCACTGTGACCGAGGAGGCCACCGGGGTCACCGGGGTCACCGGGGTCACCGGGGCCACCGGGGCCACCCGGGCCGATGGAACCGGCCGGACCCCCCGGAGCTTCGCGGGCGAGGACCCGTTTCCCCTCGCGCTCTGGGCGGAGGCCGTCTACTCCCGCAGGGCCATCCCGGCCACACTCGCCTCTGGATACCCGGCCCCGGGAACGGCCGACGCGGAGCCCGACCCGCTCCCCCACGGGCCGCGCCTTCAGCTGGTGTCGCCGCCGCTCGACCTGGTGCCTCCCGCCGATTCCCCGGCCGCCCTCACCGACCCGGCCGTCCTCTCCGCACTGCTGCACTATTCCTACGGCCTGCTCCAGCACGACCTGACCCCGGGCGGCTGGCCGCTTCACCGTGCGGTGGCCTCCGCGCGATGCCGCTACCCGAGCGAACTCACCCTCGTCACACCCACCGCGGCGTTCCGGTTCGATCCGCTTCATCATCAACTCGTCGTGCTGACCGGGTCAGTGACGGGTGATCAGGCGAATGATCAAGAGGGCGATCGGACGGGCGACGGGGGAGGCGATCCGGGGACGTCCCGGTTCATCGTGATCACCAGCCGGTTCGCCCGGACCGCCCGGCTCTACGGCGGCTACGCTCCGCGGCTCTGCGCCCAGGAGGCAGGCATGCTGCTGGGCGCGGTGCACCTGGTCGCCGCCGCACTCGGCCTGCGCACCCGGCCCGGCCAGGACCAGGAGACGCTGCGCGTCCTCTGCGCGGACCGGCTGCCGGACGCGGCGGAGCACCCGATGGGTTACCTGGAGATCCTGCGGTCGGTGGAGCAGCCCGCCGACCCGACCTGGCCCCCGCCCGACCTGGCCCCGGCGCTCCGTGCCCGCCACTCCGGCGCCGCGATATTCGACCCCGTACCGACGCCGTCCCCGCGGGCACTGCTCACCGATCTCGGCGCCGCCCTCGCGGCGGCGCCGTTCACCGGCTTCTCCAGCCACCTGCTCGTACAGCGGGTCGCGGGATTCCCCCCTGGCCACTACGTCCACAGCGACGGCCGGCTGCGGCAGGTCAGCGACGGCGACCCGCTCGAGCTGCTCGAACAGACAGGGCAGACCGAGGGCCGGGTGTCGGTGAACTTCCGCTCGACCGCCTGTACCGCCTACATCGCCGTCCGGCGCGGCACCGCCGTCGCGCGGTACGGCGCGGACGCCTTCCGCAGACTGCACCTGACCGCGGGGGCGGCGGCCCACCTGCTCTGCGTGGTCGCGGCCCGTCATGGCCTGTCCGCCCGGATCCACAACGGCTACGACGCCGCCGTCGCCGAGCGCCTCCTCGGGCTGACCCCAGGTGAGGAGACAGTCCTCTTCCAGGTGGCCATCGGCACGGCGCGACCGGGCGCCGCCTTCCGCATACCGGTGGTGTTCTGATGAGCCGGAACACCCGGAACACGCCGCCTCCGGCCGAACCCCCCACGGTCACCGCCACCGCCCCCGTCCTCGCTCCGGCACCGGCTCCGGCACCCGCTCCCGCTCCCGCTCCCGCTCCCGCTCCCGCTCCCGACCCACGCTCCCACCCCGTGGGGGTACGGATCGCCGGACTGCCCACCACCGCGCTCGACGCCTCCCGTATCCCGCGCAGCACCGAACTCGCCCTGCGCATCACATCGTTGGACCAGCGACTGACCGTCGACGCGGCGCAGCTCGGCGAAGCGCTGTACGCCCTGATCGGCACCGAGCCTGCCCGCCCCTTCAAGGGCCGGCTGGTGGGCCTGCGCCGGGCCGTGCACCGAGGCGCCCGCATCGGCACGCTGCTGGACGCGGCGGCCCCGCCGGACGTGCTCGGCGCCGCGCTCACCGGACGTCTCCACCACCATGCCGCTCTCCGCCGCAGCCGGGCCGAACTGTTCGCCGAACTGGAGCACGTACTGCCGGCCGAGACCCGGACGGCGGCAGCGGCCCTCGGCGCGCTCGTCCAGGACCCGGCGTTCGCCGCCGGTCTCGACTACGCCAGTCCGGATCTGTACGAGGACCTGCTGCGCTGGAGCGAACGCGACGCGCCCCGGCGGCGGCCGCTGGACGGGGCAGCCGTCCGGCTGGCCAAGTACGCGGGCCGCGCGATGGCCAAGCCCAGCCCGTTGACCACCTTCGCCGCCAGCGGCTTCGGCCACTGGGTGGCGGATGCCGGAGCCGGCGTACGCCTGGCGAGCTCCGTCCGGGCCGAGGTGGCCGAGTCGAGTCTGCTGCCGCTGTCCCGGATCGCCGCCGCTCTCGCCCATGTGCCCGAGCTGGCCGCGGCCGTCCGACTGCGCGTCAACCCGTCGGCCACACGGGTGCCTTCCCCCGAGGGAGAACAGTGGCTGTTCACCGCGCCGGGCCCCTCCGGCGCGGTGCGTACCCTGCCCGCCACGCCCGCGCTGGCCGCGATCCTGGCGGCGACCCACGAGGCGGGCAGCCCCGAGCGGCTGCGCACCCTGCTCGCCACGCCCGGCCCGGGAAACCCCACGACCACAACCACATCCGCCACCGCCACCACCGCCACCGCCACGACAGACACCGCCACCGCCGATGCCGTCGTCGCCCGGCTCGTCCGGATCGGTCTGCTGGAGGTCCGCCTCGGACTGTCCGATCAGGAGCTCGACGCCGCCACGCTCTGCGACTGGCTCAGCCGGCACCTGCCCGAGCCGCACCAGGGCGACCGGGCCGACCGGGGTAACCGGGGCGACCGCGGCGTCCACCTCGCCCTCCTGCTCGCCGACCTGCGCGCCATCCGCGACCGGACCGACGCCGCCCGGGGCGCCGCGCCCGGCTCCCACCGGGCCATCGCCGCCGCCCTGCGGCAGCACACCACGAATGCCGCCCGACGGCTGCAACTGCTGGGCCCGGGGGCACAGTTGGACTCCGGCCCGCTGTACTTTCACCACACGGTCGCCGTCGGCACCGCCGCCGTACTCGACCCGGCTCTCTGGCAGCCGGCTCTCGCCGACCTCGCTCTGGTCCCCGCGCTGCTCGCCCCGTTCGACACCCTCGCACCGCCGCGCGAAGCACTCCGGCAGCACTCGGTGGCCGCCTACGGTCCGGGTTTCAGGCGACCGTTCACCGGTTTCCTCCAGGACTTCGGCGCCCGGTGGGCCGCAGCCGGGCCGCACACTCCCACCGAGCGCGACGCACGGCGGCAGGACGAGCTGCGCAGCCTGATCGCCGGCACTCCGCCCGCGCCCGACGGCACCGTCCGTCTCGAACCCCAGGCCGTCCGTGAGCTGTGCGGCAGCTGGCCCGGCCCGGACACCACCGGCGACCGCCATGCCTGCTACGTCCAGACACTGCCCGACCCGGCCACCGGGCTCGGACTGGTACTCAACACGGTCACCTGCGGCCATGGCACCGGCCGGACCCGGATCGCCCGCCTGCTCGACGTACCGGCCGATCCCGCGGCAGCCCACGGCGGGCCTCCCGGCGACGGCCCCCAAGGCACCCCCCTCTACGCCGAGTTCGACGCCGTCTTCGGCAGCGCACTCAACCAGCGTGCGGCCGCCACCCGTTACGCGATCGACCTGGACGGCGCCACCTCGCACCGGCCCCCCGAGCAGCTGATCCGCCCCGCCGACCTGGATGTCGTGCACGACCGGCACACCCAGCGACTTCACCTGGCCCACCGCCCCACCGGCCGGGTCGTACGGCCGCTGCACCTGGGCCTGCTCGCCACGCCACTGCTCCCGCTGCCGGCCCGGTTGCTGGTGGAGGCCTTCGGTCAGACCTCCTACGCCTTCTGGTCGGACTGGCCCCAACTGTGGCGGCTGCTCCCGCCGGAGCCGACCGTTCCACCCGGCCGAGGCCCGGCGGTGACACCCGGTGCGGGCTGGACGAAGATGCCCCGTCTCGCCATCGGGGCCCTGGTGCTGCGCCGTGCGACCTGGTTCATCGACGGCGGCCGGGCACCCGCCCGTACCGCCGGGGAGCCGGACGCCGCCCACCTGGTCCGCGTGCACACCTGGCGCGCGGCGCTCGGCCTGCCGCAGCGCTGCTTCCTGCGCGTCCTCACCCCGCGCCCCGCCGACGGCTTCACCGGCCCCGCGCTGCACGACAAGGACCGCAAGCCGGTCTACCTCGATTTCGCCCACGCCCATCTGGTGCGCGTCTTCGAGCGGGCGGCGGCCACCGGCCGGCCGCTGCTGCTCACCGAGGCCCTGCCCGACCTCCACGACGCGCCGGCCCACCGGGACGGCGACCGCTACGCGACCGAGTTCCTGATCGAGCTGCCCACCGCCCCGGTCCCGGCGGCAGACCGGCGGGTGCGGACATGGTGACCCGTCCGCCCGGCGGCGTACCGGACCCGGAACCGGAACCGGAACCGGAGGACCGCTGGGTCAGCGCCCATGTGTTCACCGGGCACCCGCTCGACCTGGTGGTGCGCGCGCTGATCCCCACGGCCGTCGCGGAGCTGCGGCAACGCGGGCTGGCCGACCGCTTCTTCTTCCTCCGTCACTGGCAGGGCGGCCCGCACCTGCGTCTGCGGGTGCGGGCCGCCACCCCGGCGGCCGAACCCGCGGTACGCGCCGCACTGGAGGCACACGCCTCGGCGCTGTTCCGTACGCTGCCCCCTTCGCGGCCCATGACGGCACAGCAATACCGGTTACTGGCAGACCAGTTGGCCACCCTGGAGCCGGAGAGCGTGCCCGGGACGCTCGCCCCCAACGACAGCCTCGCCTTCCACGCCTACCGTCCCGAGCACGGCAAGTACGGCCATGGCGTCGCCCTGCGGGCCGTCGAGGACGCGTTCGCCACCTGCAGCGAGCTGGCCGTCGCCGCTGTGCTGGCCGAATGGAGCCCGGCGCAGCGCACGGCCCACTGTTTCGCCCTGTTGACCGGCAGCATGGACGCGAGTGCTCCGCCGGTACGTCCGGCGCCGGAGGTGCTGGCTCAGTACCGGAACGGGCGTACCGCCCTGCTCACCGTCGCCCGCGCGGCCCGCGCGGCAGCACGGGCGGGAGCTGCCGGCCCGGCCGGCGCCGACCCGGTCACCCGCTGGCTCGCGGCCTGCCGGAGTGCCCAGCGGCAGGCCGCCCTCCCCGCCCGGCTGGCCGGTCATCTGACCCACCTGGCATGCAACAGGCTCGGGGTGCGGCTCGGCCAGGAGGCTTCCCTGCGCGCCCTGGCTCTGCTGGCCGTCGCGGAGTTGACGGTCGATGACCGACCGGGTCAGCACAGCACCCGTCGGCACCGGGGCGACCACGACCACGCTCGGCACGACGGCACCGGCCCGCCGTGAGGCCGGTCCTCCGCGCCGAGAAGCCCGCCCCGAGAAGCCCGGACGGCACAGACCGAAAAGCCCGGACAGCACAGACCGGACAGCAGAGACCGCAGCAGAGCCCGGACAGCAGAGAACCGCCAAGGAGGGACTCCCGTGACAGCCACCCCGCAGAAGGAAGAGCCGCAGTGGCGCGCGGCCCACATCGCGTACTTCGGTGACGACACCGACCAGCTGATACTCGGAGCCGTACGGCCGGTGATCGAGCGCTGCTCCGGTCGCGTCGAATCGGCCTACGTACTGCGGCACTGGCGCCGCGGTCCCCATCTGCGCCTGGTGGTCCACGCCACACCCGCCGTCTTCGCCGAGCTGGTGGTACCCGCCGTTTCCGAACTGGTCGGCGGATATCTGAGGGCCCGGCCGTCCACCGCGGCCCCACTCGACGAGGCCGCTCTGCTGCCGCTGCACCGCCGCCTCGCCGCAGCCGAACGGGAACCCGGCCCGCTGACCCCCTTCTATCCGGACAACTCGATCACCTGGGAGGAGCACGACCGCCGGGTGGACGTGCTGGGCTGCCCGGTCGGCGCCGACGAGCTGGCCCTCTTCTACCAGCGGACCAACGGCCTGCTGTTCGAGCACCTGGAGTCCGTCGCCGCGGGGCTGCCCCGCGAGACGCTGGCCCTGCGCCTGATGCTCGCCACCGCGCACACCCTCTGCCGGCACCCGCAGGATCCTTCGATCCGTCGCGGGTTCGTCTCCTTCCGTTCGCACGCCGAGGGTTACTTGAGCACGGTCGGCCCCCAGGTGCGGGCCGCCTTCGAGCAGCGGTACGCGGCCAACAGTGCGGTGCTCACCGCACAGGTGCGCGCTGTGGTCGCGGCCTTCGATTCCGCCGTGACCGGACCCGGGGCGCCGGACACCGGTACCGGGCCGGAGCGGGCGGCGGCCCTGCATCGCTGGGTGGCCGCGATCGACCCGCTGGGCACCCGCTGGACCGCGCTGTACGAGGCCGGCGAGATCCCCGAGATGGAGATCCCGACCGACGAGGAGAACGGCATCGGCGAACTGCTCACGACCAGCCCACTGCACCGGGCGATCAGCGGCAGCGCCACGTACAAGCACATGATGTACCGGGATCCGCGCTTCCTGCGCTACCGCCTGATGCTCAACTACACGTATCTCCATCTGTCCCGTCTCGGACTGCCCGGCCTGACCCGCTATCTGCTCTGCCACCTCGCGGCGAACGCGGTGGAGGAGGTCTACGGGGTCAGCGCGCTCGAACTGGTCCTGGCCACCGCCGCGGACGCCCCCGGTACGCCGGACAACACCGCCGCCGCGGACGCCTCCGGTGCGCCGGACAACACCACCGCAGCGCACGCCCCCGGTGCGCCCGAGAACGCCATCGCCGCGAGCACCTCCGGTGCGCCCGAGAACACCACCGCACCGGCGCGGACACGCGGATGAGGACCGCCCCGCAGGCTCCCCCGCCCGACGCCTGCCCTCCGTCCGCCGGGACCGGAGGTGCGGCGGCGCGCCGCTACCACGCACAGCACGGCAGTGTGCTGCCCACCATCGACCCGGCGGCGGGCAGCACAGCGCCCAGGCGCCATCCGGGCGTGCCCGTCATCCCGCTGCCGTACCCGCCGGTCTTCCCGTCGCCCCCGGCCGACCGCGGTCCGGCCGCCTCCCTGGAGTGTCTGGGCGCGCTCCTCGCCCTGCTCAACGGCGTCACCCGGATCGACTGGACCGACGCGGGCGTGGGCGCCGGCCGACCGGTGCCGTCCGGCGGTGGCACCTACCCGGGTGAGGTGTACGCGGCCACCGCCTCCGGGCTCTGCCACTATCTGCCGTCGGCTCACGCACTCGAACTCCTCTCCCGCGCCGACCTGCGCGCCGAGCTCGCCCGCTCACTGGACCAACCGCCGCTGGACCAACCGCCGCTGGAACAGCCGGAATCGGTCCTGCTGATCACCAGTCGGCTGGACGCGAATCTGGCCCGCTACGGCCCCTTCGGCCACCGTCTGCAGGCACTCGACACCGGCGTACTGACCGGGCAGGCGCTCACCCTGCTGGAGTCGGCCGGCGCCGCGCCGACGGCGCACGCGCGCTTCGCGGACGAGGAACTGGGCCGCCTGCTCGGCCTCGACTACGGAGCGGAGCGCGTCCACGCGGTCGTCACCGCCCGGGCGCCGGGCGCGATCGCGCCCGGCGCCCCGCTGCTCCGCCGCCGTACGGCCCGCTCCGGCTTCGAGCCGGTTCCCGTTCCGTCGGCCGCCCTGCGCACGGTCCTGGAGGAGGCCGCCCGCCCGGTCCCCCTGGACCATGCCGCGCCCGCCGACTGCGACCTGTACGTGGTCGCCCACCGCGTCACCGGGCTGGAACCCGGCTGCCACCGGCTCGACCCGCGTACCGGCCAGCTCGCACCGGTCACCGGGGACGCCACGCCCCGGGGCCTGTTCCCACCCGGCGGGCCGGGTGAACTGGCCGGTTTTGAGGCTGCCTGCGCTGTGCTCGTGACCGGCGACTACGAGTCGGGCTACCCCGGGTACGGCGACCGCTGGTACCGGATGCTCAACCTGCGGGCGGGCGTCATCGGCCAGCGGATCGGCCTGGCCGCCGCGCGCGCCGGGCTCGGCGCCGGGCTCCGCTGCGATGTCGACACCAGGGCCGCCGACGCCGTACTGCGCACGCACCGCGACCGCACCACGCTGCTCGCCGTCCTGCTCGGCCAGGAACGCGGCAACGGCTCCCCGTCCTGTCAACTGCTCGGCGGGAAGGGCCCGTTGTGACCCTCTCGGACATCCCGACCGTACCGCCGCCCCCTCCCCGGCCGAGGACACAGTGATCACTTCCGACTCCGCCCCACTCCTGCGCCCCGATGTCTTCCTGGTCCCGAGCGGCAGCGGCACCGTCTACGTACGCTCCAGCCGCGGCACCGACCTGATCGCCGCCCCCGGTATCGCCGGCTGGCTGGAGCGGCTCGCGCCGTTCCTGGACGGCACCCGCACGGTGGAACAGCTGCTCGACGGCCTCGAAGGAGACCGCCGCACCACGGTGCTGCGGGTACTCGAACTCATCGACCGGCACGGCCTGTTGGCGGTCCGGGCCGCTCCTGGCCCGGACCGGGACACCGCCTCGTACGCACGGCTGAGGGTGCTGGCCCTCGGTGCTCCGGCCGCGGTGGGCGCGCTGACGAACGCGCTGCGGCTGACCGGCCTGCCGGCCGTCACGCCGGTGACCGGCCACGCGGCGGCCAGGACCGCGGTGGCGGCCGGCGGCCACGACGCGCTGCTGCTGCTCGATGCGGGCGACGATCCGCAGTCCGTCGCCCGGCTCGACGAGGACTGCCGCGCAGGCGGCCTGTGGTTCGCCGCCGCCGTCCGTGACGCGGAATCCTGGTGGCTGGGCCCGACACTCTCCCCCGGCCCTGACCGCACCGCCGGCGGCTGGCTCGGCGCCTGGCAACGCGTGCACGGCACGCAAACCACCCCACGCACCCCTCAGCACCCGTCCGATCAGCGCCCGTCCGATCAGCACCCAACGGATGAGCGCCCGCCCGATCAGCACCCACCTGAACAGCGCCCGTCCGGTCAATGCCCGTCCGATGCCGCCGAGTTCGCCGCCACCCTGCTGGCGCACCGTTTCCAGCGAGCCTTCCTCGGCCCCTCCACCAGTGCGGCGGACGAGCCGGAGCCGCTCGTCCGGCTGGACTCCGCGACCCTGACCACCACCCGCCACCCCTACCGGCCCCACCCGGCCGCGCTGCCCGCGGCGCCGGAGTCCGCAGCGGGCTTCCTCGCCAGGATCGCTTCCCTGCGCGGCGGGCCGGCCGTCGGGCCCGAGGAGTTCTCCAAGCGCGCCGCGGGCTGCATCGACCAGTACGGCGGACTGCTCGCGGACCTGGACGAGGGAGCTCTGCCGCAGTTCCCCCGGCATGCCTCCAGGGCCCTGGTCCGCGACCCGCGCACCGGCCGGTCCGAGCACCAGGTCCACGCCACCGGCCCCGACTTCACCACCGCACGCCTGCGCACCGCGCGACGCGCTCTGACGCTCTACGCGCTGCTCGCCCTCGACCCCCGGCGGTTCGTTCCGGCGTCCGGTGGGCCCTCGCTGTGGGCGTGGTCTCCCGAGGACGGCACGGCCCGCCTGGTTCCGGTGGCCTCCGTACGCGCGGGGGGTCCGAACCCGCCGCGGGGTCTCGGCTCGGGTGCCACCTTCGACGAGGCGGTGGCGGCCGCGCTCCGCGACCGGCGCGGCCCCGCGCACGGCGCCCTGATCGTGCCGCTCGATCATGACCCGGCCGCCACCGGGATACTGCCCTACCTGTTGAGAACGGTGCGCTGCGATGACTGAAGACCTCCTGCCGGCCACCTCCCGGACGCACCACGACGGCGGCCTGCTCGGCCAGGCCCTCGTCCGCCGGTCGGACGCCATGCCGCACCCCCTGACCGGTGTCCGGCTTCTCGCGGCCGACACACCCGACGCGGCGTCAGAACGTGTACGTGAGCTGGTCGCCGACGGATACCCGTTCCTGCTCGTCGTCGCGGAGCTGGACCGGGTGGTCATCGGTCCGCTGGTCCGCCCCGGCGCACCCGGCTGCCACCGCTGTCTCGCCACCCGCCGCGCCGGAGCCCGGGCCGACGCGGCCGAGGAGGCGGCCCTGCGCACCGCCTACGGCAGCCGCCTCACCGACACGGTCTCCCCGCTGCTCACCCCCATCGCCGCAGACCTCGCCGCGCACCTCGCCCTGAGCCGGCTCACCACCGCCACGGCCACCGGGCATTCCGTCACCATGCTCCGCCTCGCCGACCTGGAGATCACCCGGCACTCCTTTCTGCCCGACCCCCACTGCCGCGACTGCGGCAGCCTGCCCGACGACGCTCCGGCCCGCGCCGCGATCCCGCGTGTCACCCGGCCCAAGCCGGACCCCGCGGTCCTGCGGCTCCGGGACCTGCGCGCGGAGCGGACGGTGCTGGAAACCCGTTACGCCGACGACGAGACCGGCGTACTCAAGGGGTTGCGGTCCCGCGGACTGCACACGCTGCCTTTCGCCGAGGCCAAGGTCGGCCCGCCCGAGTCGGTCGACGGCGGTTACGGCCGCGCGCTCGACTTCCGCACCGCCAGGGTCACCGCGATCGCCGAGGCACTGGAGCGGCTCGGCGGAGGCCGTCCGGGAGGGCGGCGCACCGTGGTGCGCGGCAGTCACCGCGAACTCGCCGCCCGGCACCCCGGCGGCGTACTGGACCCGGCGGCCACCGGCAGCCACGAACCCCACCGCTACCAGGAACCCGGCTTCCCCTTCCAGCCGTACCACCCCGACCTCGTCCTGCCGTGGGTCTGGGGCTACTCCCTCACCCGCGAACAGCCGGTTCTGGTCCCCGAGAGCCTGGCGTACTACCGTCTCGGCCGGCACCACCCGCAGTCCGCCCGGCCGTTCGTCTCCGAGATCTCCAACGGCTGCGCGCTCGGCGGCTGCGTCGAGGAGGCCGCCCTGTACGGCCTCCTGGAACTCGCCGAGCGCGACGCGTTCCTGCTCACCTGGTACGCCCGGCTGCCGGCGCCCGCACTCGACCTGCACACCGCGCGCGACCGGCGGATCGGCCTGCTCGCCGACCGGATCCAGGAGCGCACCGGCTACCGCGTCGAAGTCTTCGACGTGACCGGTACCGAGGGCATCCCCTGTTTCTGGGCCGCCGCCGTGGACACACGGCCGCGCTCCGCTCCGGGTACGGAGCCCGCGGAGCCCCGTCCCAGCGTGCTGTGCGCCGGCGGCTCGGGGCTCGACCCCGAACGGGGTGTCTTCGGGGCACTGCACGAACTGGTCACCGCCATCGAGGCGTACCGGCTGATCTACCCGCAGCGCGCGGAGGACGCCGCCCGGATGCGCGAGGACCCCGAGCAGGTCCGCCTGATGGACGATCACGCCCTGCTGTACTGCGACCCGGTCGCCGCCCGCCGCATCGACTTTCTGCTCGCCCCCGGCGGCCGGCCGCCACAAGAACGCCGGAACCTGCGCGAACTCGCCGACCGCTGCGCCTGGCCGCGCCACGCCGATCTGCGTGCGGATCTCGACGAGCTGGTGGGCCGTTTCGCCACGACCGGCCTCGAAACGATCGTCGTCGACCAGACCACGCCGGTGCACGCCGCATCCGGTCTCTCCTGCGTCAAGACCCTCGTCCCCGGCCTGCTCCCGATGACCTTCGGACACCGGCTGCGCCGCATCACCGGACTCGGCCGGGTGCTGACAGTCCCCCACAGCCTCGGCCACACCTCACGGCCACTCAGCCCCGAGGAGGTCAACCCGCATCCGCACCCGTTCCCCTGACCGGCACGACAGGGCGGGTCCCACACCACCGGCCTCACGGGTCAGCACACAGCAGTGCGCCGCGAGCGGGCCCACTCGCGGCGCACCTGATGTCACCTCAGCCGTCAGCGGTGATGGTGACGCTGCCCCAGACGCTCGATGTCCACGACGTGACCGCGCGCGTCGCGCAGGGTCGCGGTGTCGAAGCGGTCCCAGATCGGCGAGCGCCGGTTCTGGTAGACGTCGTTCCAGGTGTCACGGCCGTGGCCGGTGTGGACCTTGACCGACTTGTACGCGCCGAGCCGCAGCGCGTGGAAGCGGTACGAGTGGTGCTGCGCGTCGGTCAGCGTCCAGCCGCGCAGTTCCACGGGACGGCGGGAGTTGTTGGTGACGGTGATCCACTCCGCGTCCAGCCGGTTGCCGCGGTGGTGCCCGCCGGCATGGCTGTCGACGTGGTGGACGGCGCCCACCTCCACGGCCGAGCGCTCATGGCGCGGGGCGTGGTGGTGGTCGGCGGCCGCTGCCGGGAAGGCGGCGGCCAGCAGGGCCCCGGAGGCCAGAACAGCTGCGGCGAGACGGGAACCTGAAGACAAAGACGACATGGAACCCCCAGATCAGGGCATGCGTGCGCCGGTCGGCCCACGCATGGTGCAGATGAACTTCCGGCTCTGTGCCGGACCATCACACTCTGAACCGAGCTGGTTCCGATGTCAGGAGAACCTTCGCCACTTTGCCAAAAGCGGACAAAAGACACCCCGTCAGGTCATCCGGCGCATACGCCCCCGCGCACCCCGCCAGGCGACGCGCTCCCCACAGACACCGGCCCCCACCGCGGGCAACTCCGCCATCCGGCCCCGCACACGGTGACCGATCCGCTACCGTGCGTGATACAGCCCAGCTGGGTTTCGGACCACAAGGGGACCTTGAGTGAACCGCATTCGCACCATGCTCGCCGCGCTGACCGTCACCGCTGCGACCGCGGCGGCGCCCGCAGCCGCGAGCACCGCTCCGCAGCAGCACCCGGACCCGTCGGCGGCCACCCGGCCGCAGCACGCCCCCTGCTCGGGGCAGTTCCAGGGCGACGCCCGGCTGGGGCCGCAGTGGCTCCCGTCGAAGCACGAGAAGCCGGTGGGTCCGCTGCTCAAGGGCTACCACCGGACCGGAAAGCTGTCGTCCGGGGACTTCCTGAAGAAGTACTGGGAGGGGCCCGCGGACACGGGCAGCTGGAAGTACCCGCCGAACGACGGGTTCAAGGAGGTCAACGGGCAGGTGGACAAGGAGCCCGAGAAGCTGCGGACCGGCGAGCGCCTGGACCGCTTCGGCTCCGAGTACGGCTCCTATCTGGCACCCGCGGGCGACTCGTACGCCAAGCGCGCGCTGCCCCCGCAGAGCCTCAACACCCGGGACGCCGCGGTGCCCTGCGACTACCACGTCTACCGGGTGGCCAGGCCGTTCTGGGTATGGCAGGGCGGCATCGCGCCGTGGTTCGAGCAGCCCGGCAACGGGCAGCAGATCAAGCTCGACCCGCTGTTCCTGAACCCGGGTGAGGGCCAGCGGCTGAACGTGAAGTGGCTGCTCGACCACCACTACCTCGCCCAGGCCGCCCCGGCCGGCGAGTAGCGAGGCCCCATGGACCGCCACGAACTGCGTGCCGCACTGCGCGAGGCCGGGGTACCCGACGGCTACTACCGGATCGAGGGGGTCCATGAACCGGTCCCCACGCCCCCCGACTTCCTCTATCTGAAGCGGACCGAGGACGGTACGGCGTGGGAGACCGGTGCGTACGAACGCGGCCTGTCCGAGGTCATCGGCCGGTACGACACGGAGCCGGACGCCTGCGCGCACCTGCTGCGGCTGCTCGTCTGACGCCGGCCTGAAGAATCGAAGAATCACCGGCAGGCGGAGGACGGCACACGGCCCGGCTGCTGGTGGTCAGGGCTACTGGTCGCCCACGTCCCGCCGGTTCGACAGGGCCGACTCCGCGAGGGACGACAGGCCCTCGACGTAGAAGGTGCCGTCCGGCGCGGACCGTACGACGAGCCAGCCGCGTACACCCAGGCTGCGCACCTGCCCCCGCACCTCGTCGCCGAGCTCGGCCGCGAGGTCGTCCTCGCGGGGGGTGCTGCCCGCGTGCAGATGCTCGCGGATCCGGAGGAGCAGCGCCTCTTCCTGCGCGGTGATGTTGAAGTCCATCCCTGGACGCTACGGCCCACCGGGCACCGCCGCGCGCGGAGGGCCGAACCTCACCCGGAACCGCCCCGGCTCCACCCGGAACCCGCACCGATGCCGTGAGGCCCGCAGCGCCTTCGCAGGGCGCAGCGGGCCTCTCGCACGCGGGCCCGGTCCGCCCGCTCACGGCGGGGGGACCGGGCCCGGGCCGGTCAGGCGCCCGGCAGGGCCGGCAGCTGGGCGACGCCCGGCACCGTCGGCAGCTTCGGGAGACCCGGCAGGTTCGGGGCCGGGAGGCCGCCGCCGAGCACGATGGCGACCAGGACGTTCACCTGGGAGGTGAGCACGGCCTGGGCCGCCGCCCCGACCTCGGCGGGCTTGCCGGTGGTGGCTGCCTTGACGAGGGTGTCGACCTTGGCCTGGAGGTCGGCCGCCGCCTTCGCCTTGAGTGCGGCGCCCGGGTCGGGTGCGGCGGGCGCGCCGGACACCCCGGTCACACCGCCCGGGATGCCGGGGGCCGCGGGTGCCGCGGGGGCGGATTCCGTGACCTTCGCCAGGGCGGCCTTGACCGGGTCGGCCAGCTTGGTGGCGTCCGCGGCGGGGAGCTTGCCGTCCGGGGCCTTCAGCACGGCGTTGACCAGGTCCGTCACCGGCTTCAGTACACCGCCGGCGTCGCCCAGCAGCTTCGCCTGGCTCGCGAGCTTGTCGGCGCCCGGCACCGGGACGGCCGGGGCGCTCGCGGGGCGGGCCGCGGGGGCGTGACCGACCGCCGCATAAGCCGCCGGGCCCGCGACGCCGAGGGCGAGGGCGCCGCAGACGGCGGACGAGACGAGGAGGCCGGCCTTCGGGGACATACGCATGGAAAGCGTTCCTTTCGGAGGTGCGGGAAGTACTCACCGCCACCGTGCGAACGGCCGGATACACCGCGCAATCGCTGAGTCACTTGGCGTAACCCCCGACCGGCCGCCCAAAGCCGCTCTGACCTGCACGTCTCCCGGCCGCCCCGGGCCGGGCCGATACACCCGCCAGAGGGAACGGCACCCGGGCCGCCGGAGACCGGGCACGGGTACGGCCGCGGCCCCCGGGACGGGGTCCCGGGGGCCGCCTTCCGTACGGTCCCGTCAGTTCAGCTTCGCCGCCAGCGACTTGAACTGTGTCCATGTCAGCGTCGGCTTGTCCGGGTCCCAGAGCTTCTGGGCCGTCGCCGCCAGCGGCAACCGGATGCCCGCGGCGACCTGCGCCGGGGTCTGGGCGTTCGGGAAGTCGCCCCAGACGGCGAACCCGCCGCCGTCGATGAGGTGGGCGTACTTGGCGGGGACCGCCTTGGTACCGCGCACCACCCGCGGGGTCCACTGCTCGTAGATACGCTGGCCGGTCGGATAGGTGAAGTTGTTGGGCTGGCCGAGCACGTAGTACATGTACTCGTCGTTGAGGTTCACTACCTGCCGCCCCGCGGCCAGGTACTCATCGGGCGGCCGGACCCCGAACTCCTTGCCCGTCCAGTACTCGACCTGGAGGGCCGGGTCGGCCTTCGCCACTCCGCCGCGGAAGAACCCGTCGTTCCACGCCTGCGGTGTCCTGCCCGCCTTGCTGATGACCGCGGCCCGGTCGTTCAGCCAGGCCACCGCCAGGTCCTGGACCGTGCCCTTCGCGCCGTACTTCTTCCGGGCCAGCGCGGCCAGCTGCGGGAAGGACGCTTCCGGGTTCTTCACCGTCAGCGCCTGGTACTCGTCACCGCCGACGTTCCAGTACGGGCCGGGGAAGAGCTTCATGTACTCGCGCAGCAGCGAGTCGACGATCTGCGCCGCCTTCGGGTTCGACACGTCGACCGCGCCCTTGATGGGGGTGCCGTCGACCGTCTTCAGCTGGAGGTCCGGGTGCGCCCTGATCACCGCGCCCAGGTGTCCGGGCGAGTCGATCTCCGGGACGACGGTGATGTGCAGGCTGGAGGCGAGCGAGACGATCCGCTGGACCTGTGCCGTGGTGAGGTGGTCGGGAGAGACCACCTCGGGGTGCGACGTGGACGCGATACGGAAGCCCTGGTCGTCCGAGAAGTGCAGCCCCAGCTGGTTCAGCTTGAGGTCGGCCATCTCGTGCAGCCGGTCCTCGATCCAGGCGGCGTCGAACGGCTTGCGTGCGATGTCCACGTTGAACCGGCGCTGCGCGCTGGCCGGCTTGTCGTGCACGACGCCCTCGGGCACCTTCCCGTCGCCCTGCACGGACTGCTTCAGGGTCCGGGTCCCGTAGAAGACCCCGGCCTCGTCGGGACCGGTGATCGTGACCCGGCTGTCGCGGGCGCTGAGGGTGTACGACTCGCGCGGGGCCTTCTTGTCCGGCTTCAGCGCGAGCTCGATGTCGCCCGCGCGGGCCGTGCCGCCGTACGCGTAGCCGATCTTCAGTTCGTGCGCGAGGAGCCGGCCCTCGTCGGTGAGGCCCTTGCACCCCTTGTCCACCAGGACCCGGGAGCTCTTCTCCGGGTGCCAGCCGGGGCCGCGCGCCGGGCCGTGTTCGCGTACCGACGGGATGGCACGGGGCGCCGCCGACAGGGGGTAGTGCGTCGCCGACGGGTCGGACGAGGGGGCGGTCATCGCCGAGCCGCGGCCCGCGGGGCCGGTGCCGCCGTACGTGTCGTCGTCCGGCCAGACCGTGACGGCCAGCGCGACGGCGGCGACCGTGGCGGTCAGGCCCACGGCAAGAACCGGTGCGTTGAGTCTTTTCATCAGTCCGAAACCTCCCGTGCACGGCTGGGCGAGGGTGAGGATGAGGGTGAAATGCCGACCAGTTCGTCCATCACGCGCCTTGAAACTCTCCCTTCCGGGTGAAAATCGCGCATCCGTCGGACACTTAACTCTCCGCATCGATAGCGTTGCGGCTCATTCACCGCCGTCATCCGACCATCCTGTCGTGTTCGAGGAGCCCACGCTGTCCAGCGAGTCCCACGCCGGCCCTCCGATGCGACCGCCGTCACTTCACCACAGAACGGACGGCCCGGCATGCGCAGCCATACCGGCGCAGCACCGTGGCCCCTCCGGCCTCCACTGGTTCAACTCTGCACCCGCCGGCACCGCCGAGAGCGCACTGCTCGGCTGCTGCGGCAGCCCCCGGTGGGCCCGGCGGCTGGCCGCACACCGCCCCTACCCCGACCTGACGGCGCTGCTCGCCGCCTGTGACGAAGCCAGTTACGACCTGTCCCCGGCCGAGCTCGGCCAGGCCCTGGCGGGCGAACCGGCGTCCTGGCTGGTCCACGGCCGGACACCGCGGGCCGCCCACACCGCGCTGAGCGCCGCGCACGCCGCGTACGAGAGCCGCTTCGGCCACCCCTTCGTGATCTGCCTCGACGCCTTCCGCCCGTCCGAGCACCTCGACCAGGTGCTCGCGAGCATCCGTTCCCGGCTCTCGCACGAGCCGGACGAGGAGCGAGCGGTCGCCGCCGACGAGCTGCGACGGCTCGCCCGGGGGCGAATCACCCGTCTTGTGGCGGATACGGGCCACGCCGGTAGCCCGTCCGTGGCTGTTTGATTGCCTGTTTGATCACACCGGAACCCCCCGCGCGAAGGAACCGACAAGTCGTCGCTACGATGGCCAGGGCCGGTGGACCGTACCCGGCCGGGCCAGACCGACACAGCTCCTCTCAGCGAGAGAAGCTGGCGGCATGACCCCCGTCCCCCGCTCCCGGAGGGTTTTTCCGTGCCGGCTGGAACGCTGTACCGCGGCCGGGAAGGTATGTGGTCCTGGGTGGCTCATCGAGTCACCGGCGTCCTCATTTTCTTCTTCCTGTTCGTACACGTCCTGGACACTGCTCTCGTCCGTATTTCTCCCGAGGACTACGACAAGGTCATCGCTACCTACAAGACGCCGATCGTGGGCGTTCTTGAGTACGGTCTTGTCGCAGCGATCCTCTTCCACGCTCTGAACGGCCTGCGCATCATCGCCGTGGACTTCTGGTCCAAGGGCCCGCGCCACCAGAAGCAGATGCTGTGGTCTGTCGTGGGCATCTGGGTCCTGCTGATGATCGGGGCGATCTACCCCGTACTCGGCCACGCCGCACGCGAACTGTTCGGGAGCTGAGGACTGAATGTCTGCTGAGACCTCCGCCGCTGTCGGCCCCGTCGAGGGTGTCTCTCTCTTCGACGCCGACCACCCCGCGCCGCTCATCGAGGCCCCGCGCCAGCGCACCAAGAAGACGCCGAAGACCACACGCGGCAACTTCGAGATGTACGCCTGGCTGTTCATGCGCCTCTCCGGGATCGTCCTGGTCGTCCTGGTCCTCGGTCACCTGCTGATCCAGCTGGTGCTCGACGGCGGTGTGACCAAGATCGGCTTCGCCTTCGTGGCGGGCCGCTGGGCCTCTCCGTTCTGGCAGGGCTGGGACCTCACCATGCTCTGGCTGGCGATGCTTCACGGCGCCAACGGCCTCCGTACCGTCATCAATGACTACGCGGAGCGCGTCGGCACGCGCCTGTGGCTCAAGGGCCTGCTGTACACCGCCACGGTGTTCACCATCCTGCTGGGCACGCTGGTGATCTTCACCTTCGACCCGAACATCTCCTAGAAGCCCGGGACCGAGGCGCTTTCATCATGAAGATCCATAAGTACGACACCGTCATCGTCGGCGCCGGCGGAGCCGGCATGCGCGCGGCCATCGAGTCGACGAAGCGCAGCCGCACCGCCGTGCTGACGAAGCTCTACCCGACCCGCTCCCACACCGGTGCCGCCCAGGGCGGCATGGCCGCGGCCCTCGCCAATGTCGAGGAGGACAACTGGGAGTGGCACACCTTCGACACGATCAAGGGCGGCGACTACCTGGTCGACCAGGACGCCGCCGAGATCCTGGCGAAGGAGGCCATCGACGCGGTCCTCGACCTGGAGAAGATGGGCCTGCCGTTCAACCGGACGCCCGCCGGGGAGATCGACCAGCGCCGCTTCGGCGGTCACTCGCGCAACCACGGTGAGGCCCCGGTCCGCCGCGCGTGCTACGCCGCGGACCGCACCGGCCACATGATCCTCCAGACCCTCTACCAGAACTGCGTCAAGGAGGGTGTGGAGTTCTTCAACGAGTTCTACGTCCTGGACCAGCTGCTGGTCGAGGTGGACGGCGTCAAGACCTCCGCGGGCGTCGTGGCCTACGAGCTGGCGACCGGCGAGATCCACGTCTTCCAGTCGAAGTCCGTGATCTACGCGTCCGGCGGCACTGGCAAGTTCTTCAAGGTCACCTCGAACGCGCACACCCTGACCGGTGACGGCCAGGCCGCCTGCTACCGCCGCGGTCTGCCCCTGGAGGACATGGAGTTCTTCCAGTTCCACCCGACGGGCATCTGGCGCATGGGCATCCTGCTGACGGAGGGCGCCCGTGGTGAGGGCGGCATCCTCCGCAACAAGGACGGCGAGCGCTTCATGGAGAAGTACGCGCCGGTCATGAAGGACCTCGCGTCCCGTGACGTCGTCTCCCGCTCCATCTACACGGAGATCCGGGAGGGCCGCGGCTGCGGACCCGCCGGTGACCACGTGTACCTCGACCTGACGCACCTCCCGCCGGAGCAGCTGGACGCCAAGCTCCCGGACATCACGGAGTTCGCGCGTACGTACCTGGGCATCGAGCCGTACACGGACCCGATCCCGATCCAGCCCACCGCGCACTACGCCATGGGCGGCATCCCGACCAACGTCCAGGGTGAGGTCCTCGCGGACAACACCACGGTCGTGCCCGGCCTGTACGCGGCCGGCGAGGTCGCCTGCGTCTCGGTGCACGGCGCCAACCGCCTGGGCACCAACTCGCTGCTCGACATCAACGTCTTCGGGCGCAGGTCGGGCATCGCAGCCGCCGAGTACGCGGCGAAGCACGGCTTCGCCGAGCTTCCCGAGAACCCGGCAGCACAGGTCGAGGCCCAGGTGGAGCGGCTGCGCGACGCCACCGGCACCGAGCGGGTCTCCGTGCTGCGCACGGAGCTCCAGGAGTGCATGGACGCCAACGTGATGGTGTTCCGCACCGAGCAGACGATCAAGACGGCCGTCGAGAAGATCGCCGAGCTGCGCGAGCGCTATCTGAACGTGTCGGTCCAGGACAAGGGCCGCCGGTTCAACACCGACCTCCTCGAAGCGATCGAGCTGGGCAACCTGCTGGACCTCGCCGAGGTCATGGCGACGTCCGCCCTGGCGCGCAAGGAGTCCCGCGGCGGTCACTACCGCGAGGACTTCCCGAACCGCGACGACGTCAACTTCATGCGCCACACCATGGCGTACCGCGAGGTGGGCGACGACGGCTCCGAGTCGATCCGGCTCGACTACAAGCCGGTCGTCCAGACCCGCTACCAGCCGATGGAGCGTAAGTACTGATGGCTACCCCGACCATGGACAAGGCCGAAGCGGCCGGCAAGCCGGAGGCCGGCTTCGCCGACACCCCGTTCATCACGGCCACCTTCCGGATCCGCCGGTTCAACCCGGAGATCTCGGACGAGGCGCAGTGGGAGGACTTCGCGGTCGAGATCGACCCGAAGGAGCGTGTGCTCGACGCCCTCCACAAGATCAAGTGGGAGCTCGACGGCACGCTGACCTTCCGCCGCTCGTGCGCGCACGGGGTCTGCGGTTCGGACGCGATGCGGATCAACGGCAAGAACAGGCTCGCCTGCAAGACGCTGATCAAGGACATCAACCCCGAGAAGCCGATCCTGATCGAGGCCATAAAGGGCCTCACGGTCCTCAAGGACCTCGTGGTCGACATGGACCCGTTCTTCCAGGCGTACCGCGACGTGATGCCCTTCCTCATCACCAGCGGCAACGAGCCGACGCGCGAGCGTCTGCAGTCCGCCGAGGACCGCGAGCGGTTCGACGACACCACGAAGTGCATCCTCTGCGCCGCGTGCACGTCGTCCTGCCCGGTGTTCTGGAACGACGGCCAGTACTTCGGCCCGGCCGCGATCGTCAACGCGCACCGCTTCATCTTCGACTCGCGTGACGAGGGCGGCGAGCAGCGCCTGGAGATCCTCAACGACAAGGACGGCGTGTGGCGTTGCCGCACGACGTTCAACTGCACGGACGCCTGCCCGCGCGGTATCGAGGTCACGAAGGCGATCCAGGAAGTGAAGCGCGCACTCATCACCCGCCGCTTCTGACCTTTCCGGCCACCTTCCAGGCCACTTCACGAGGGCCCCGTTCTCCCGGTTTCCGGGCGGCGGGGCCCTCGGGCTTTCTCCGGGCGCTCTCGACCCCCTGGCGTTGAACATGTTCAAAAGAAGGTCTACAGTCCATGACATCAGCTTTTGAACGCGTTCAAAGGAGGGTGGGGCATGGACCTCACAGTTGTCGCGTACGTCATCTACCTGGTCATCAGCGTCGCGTTGACCGTCTGGGTGGCCCGGACGCTCAGCCATCACGGGCGGGTCTTCCTCGCCGATGTGCTCAAGGGGAACGAGAAGCTCGCCGAGGCCGTCAACCACCTGCTGGTGGTGGGGTTCTACCTGATCAATCTGGGCTTCGTGGCCCTGTACCTCCAGGACGGCAGCACCGTCGCCGACGCCAGGGGGATCTTCGAGGCGCTGTCGACGAAGCTCGGCGTCGTCCTGCTCGTCCTCGGCGCGATGCACCTCGGCAACGTCTACGCACTCAACAAGTTCCGCCGGCGGGGCATCATGGAGCGCGAGCAGACTCCGCCGGTACCGCCGCAGGGCTGGGTCGCGCCGACTGCCGGGGCCTGAACCGCGATGAGCGACACCGCCGCCCCTGCCGTCACCGCCGTCAAGAGGCTGACCGTGTTGTACGACGCCCAGTGCCCGCTCTGCGTCCATCTGCGGCACTGGCTGCGCGGACAGCGTCAGCTCGTACCGCTCGACCTGGTGCCGGCCGCGTCCGCCGCGGCCGTGGAGCGATTCCCCGGGCTCGACCACAGGAGCACCCTGGAGGAGATCACCGTGATCGGCGACCGGGGCCAGATCTACCGGGGACCCGCCGCCTGGATCGTCTGCCTGTGGGCGCTCGCCGCCCACCGGCCCAAGGCCCACTGGCTGGCCACCCCGGCTGGCGCGCCCTTCGTCAGGGTCGCGATGCTCACGGCGGCCAAGTACCGCGACGTCACAGCGCCGCCCTGCGACGAGCGGTGCGCGGTCCCCGGTTAGGCTCGGGCACCGTGACTGATGCGAAGCCTCCCAAGAGCGAGCAGACCCGGACGCTCATCCTCGAAACCGCGCTCCGGCTCTTCCAGGAGCGCGGTTACGACAAGACGACGATGCGGGTCATCGCCCGGGAGGCGGGCGTCTCCGTCGGGAACGCGTACTACTACTTCGCCGGCAAGGAACACCTGATCCAGGGGTTCTACGACCGCATCGGCGCGGAGCACCGGGCGGCGGTGCGCGATGTGCTCGACCACGAGACCGATCTGGAGAAGCGGCTCTCGGGGGTCCTGACGGCCTGGCTCGATGTCGCGGCGCCCTACCACGAGTTCGCCGCTCAGTTCTTCAAGAACGCGGCCGATCCCGAGAGCCCGCTCAGCCCCTTCTCGGCGGAGTCGGAGGCCGCCCGTGAGACGGCCATCTCGATCCACCGCGAGGTGCTGGCGGGCGCCAAGGCGAAGATCCCCGGCGAACTGGCCGACGTACTACCGGAGTTGATGTGGCTGTCCCAGATGGGACTGGTCCTGTACTGGGTCTTCGACCGGTCACCCGAGCGGGAGCGCAGCAGGCGGCTCGCCGGGCGCGGAGCGCGGCTCACCACCAGAGGCATCGCGCTGGCCCGCTTCAAGGCGCTGCGCCCGCTGGTCCACGAAGTGCACGAGCTGTTCACGGACTTCCTGCCGGGCATGGCCGAAACGGCGACGGCCCGCAAACGGTCCTGACCTGCGGGCCGGCGGACCGCCGGAACCAACGGAACCTGCGGGCCGACCGCTACAGCCAGCCGAGTTCCCAGATCCGCCAGACGCCTGTCCCGTCGGACAGGTACTGCCCGCCCGACACGTCGTCGCTGGTCAGCACGTAGTCCTTGCGCTGCCAGAGCGGGACCAGCGGCACGTCCTGTGCGACATCGTCCTGCAGCGCCTTGAAGTCGTCGGCGGTCCTGCCCCGGTCGGTGTACTGCTGGGTGCGGCCGATCAGCCGGTCGACGTCCTTGCTGCTGTAGCCGTTGAAGAGGCTGTTGCCGGTACCGACCAGCGGCTGCGCGTAGTTGTCGGCGTCCGGGTAGTCCGCGATCCAGCCGACGGCGTACGCGTCGAACTTGCCGAGCCGGTAGTCGTCCTGGAACTTCGTCCAGTCCGTCATCCCCTTGAGCGTCACCTTGAACAGGCCGCCCTTCTCCAGCTGCGTCTTCAGCGTCCGGGCCTCGTCGTCGGTGACGTTCGTGCTGGAGTACGCGTACGTGAAGGTCACCGGGGTCTGCACACCGGTCTGCTGGAGCAGCTGCCTGGCCGCGGCCACATCGACCTTCGGGTAGGCGTCGAAGAACGCGGTGGTGTGGCCGGTGAACCCCTGCGGGATCAGCGAGTAGAGCGGTTCGACCGTGCCGCTGTAGACCTTCTCGGACAGCTGCGCGCGGTCGACCAGGTCGGCCGCTGCCCGCCGCACCCTGGCATCCGCGAGCGCCGAGCCCTTGCGGACGTTGAAGACCAGGTTGCGGACCTCGCTGCCGGTCGCCTCGGTGACATGCGCGTCCGGGTCACTGGGCGAGAGCTTCGCCAGCGTCGCGGGGGTCATCACCCGGTGCGCGACGTCGATGTCCTTGTGCTGCCAGGCGGCGTCGAGCTGGGCGGGCTGCTTGAAGTAGCGGATCTCGATCGGTACGCCGGTCTTCTTGATGACGCCCTTGTACTTCGGGTTCGGCTCCAGGAGCGCGCTGACGCCGCTCTTGTAGGACTTCAGCACGTACGGCCCGGAGCCCACGACCGTACTGCCCTTGCGCCCCTTGTCCGCCGGGTACGCGGTGTGGTCGACGATGGCGCCGCCGCCCGTCGCGATCTTCGAGGCGAAGGTGGCGTCGCGGGACTTGAGGTGGAAGACGACCTTGTTGCCCGACGCGTCGACGTTCTTGAGCGTGGGGTACAGCGGCGCGGGGCCGTTCCCCTTCATGCGCAGGACACGGTTGAACGAGAACGCCGCGTCTTCCGCCGTGACCTTGTGGCCGTTCGAGAACGTCAGGTCGTCACGCATGGTGCAGCTGAAGGTACGCAGGGCGCCGTCGGTGAACTCACAGCTGCTCGCCGCGTCCGGGACCGGGGTGGAGGAACCGACGTTGAACGTCATCAGCGACTGGTAGAGCGGGCTGTAGAGGGCCCAGGAACCGGCGTCGTACGCCTGGGCCGGGTCCAGCGACGAGACGACGTCGGTGGTTCCGATGACGATCGGCTTCTTCTTGCCGCCGTCGCCGGACAGCAGCTGCCAGGCGCCGGTACCGGCACACACCAGAACGACGCATATGACCAGAATCCGTATGCGGATCGAACGCATTGTGCTGTTCTCCTCAACCCACCCCGTGGACGCGCGGACCGGCGCACGTCAGGCCCGTCAGACCCGGGTCGGCGCCAACCCAATCACACGAAATTCACAACTGGAAGAGAAAATCTTCACGTGGGCCAAGTTGTTAGGCAACCTTCATAAGGGGCCTCACCAGGAACCCCACCAGGGGCCGTCACACGCCTCCGACCTGCAGGTCCACGCTCCGGAGAGGGGCGCGGAGAGGGCTGCGGGAGGGTTTCGGAAGGGCTTCGGAAGGGGCTCCGTGCCGTAGGGCGTACCCCCTCGGCAGGCCGCGCGGGCCGGGGTCACATACTGGCAGGAACGCCCCCCACCGGCTTCGAAGGACGACCCCATGAAACTCAACCGCACCGCCTCCTGGTTCCTCGCAGCGTTCGGCGTGTGGTCGTGGGTGGTCTGGGCGACCTTCGCGAAGAACCTCTTCAAGGATGCGAGCGGGCTCGCGTTCGACGGTGGCAAGCCCACGGCCTACCTGTGGATCCACCTGACGCTGGCCATCGTCTCGTTCATCCTGGGCACGGTCATCGGCGCGATCGGCCTCCGGGGCATCCGCGCCCACCGCCGCGCCGCCTAGGCCACCCCCGCACTGTCGGTCCACCGTGGGCTGCCTGTACTTTCACCACCGTGCCTGCCGTTGATAAGACCGCGAAAAAGACCGTACTGACAGTCATAGCCGCCGCGTTGCTGCCCGCCCTCTGCGCCGTACCCGCGTCGGCCGCGACCGCGACGGGCCAGAAGCCGTCCCCCACCGAGACATCGAAGAGTTCCAAGCCCGCCGGCCCTTCGAAGTCCGCACGGTCACAGATCGGCGGTGCGCGGCTCGGGCGGACCGGCACCCAGGTGCAACTCGGCCCCGGTGCACCAGTGTTGCCGAAGGACCTCTCCGGAGAGTCCTGGATCGTCGCCGACGCCGAGTCCGGCGCTGTACTCGCCTCGCACGACGCGCACCGGAGGCTGGCCCCGGCCTCCACGCTCAAGATGCTGCTCGCGGACACGCTCCTGCCGAGGTTCCCGGCGACCGAGACCCACAAGGTGCTGCCGTCCGACCTCGCGGGCATGGGCGAGGGCAGCAGCCTGGTCGGCATCAAGGAGAACCTCACCTACACCGTCCACGACCTGTGGCTCGGGGTCTTCCTGCGCTCCGGGAACGACGCGGTGCACGTGCTGGCCGCGATGAACAGGGGCGTGCCGAAGACCGTCCGCGACATGCAGGCGCACGCCGACAACCTCCAGGCGCTCGACACGCACGTGGTGTCGCCGGACGGGTACGACGCCCCGGGCCAGGTCTCCAGCGCGTACGACCTGACGCTGTTCGCCCGCAGCGGCCTGCAGAAGAAGGACTTCCGCACCTACTGCTCGACGGCGACCGCGCAGTTCCCCGGCATGAAGAAGAAGGGCAAGAAGCGCGAGACCTTCGGGATCCAGAACACCAACCGCCTGCTGACCGGCGCCGACGGCGTCACCCAGTACAAGGGCATCGCGGGTGTGAAGAACGGCAACACCACACACGCCGGCGCCACCTACACCGCGGTCGCCGAGCGCAACGGCCATGTGCTCCTCGTCACCGTCATGAAGCCCAGCTCGACCGAGAGCCACGCGGTCTACAAGGAGGCGGCGCGGCTGCTCGACTGGGGCTTCGCGTCGGAGGGCAAGGTCACGCCGGTCGGCGAACTGGTCGCCCCCGCCACTTCCGCGGCGGCCGGGTCCGGCGGAACGGCGAAGGGCGGCGGAGCCAAGCAGGACGGCAAGGGCGGCGCCACGGGGAACGGCAAGGCGTCCTCGCGGCCGGCCGCAGCACAGAAGGGCGGCTCCACCGGGATCGGCACCGCTCTGGCGATCAGCGCAGGGGCGTTGCTCCTGTTGGCGGCCGGGGTGTTCCTGGTCCACCGGCGCTGGCCGCTGCCGGGTCTGGTACGACGTTCTCCACGTCGCTGATCTCTTCCTCGTCCGGGTGCCCCGTCGCGGTCCAGGCGGCGCAGTAGAGGAGCATCTTCACGGTGAAGCTGATCCACAGCAGCAGGGCGACAGGCACGCCGAAGGCGCCGTACATGCTCCTCGACGCGACGCCCCGCATATAGCCGCTGAGCAGCAGCTTGAGCAGTTCGAAGCCGAGGGCGCCGATCAGCCCCGCGGTGATCAGCCTGCGGCGGGGAGGCTCGACGCCGGGCAGCAGGGTCAGTACGTACAGGAGCACCAGGAAGTCGGCGAGGACGGCCAGCGCGAACGCCACGCCCTGGAGGAGCGCGCTGCCCCAGCCGGTGTGCGCGATGCCGAGGTGCCCGGCCGCCCAGTTGGCCGCGCTCGAACCGATGGTCGACGCGCCGGACGAGACGAGCACGGCACCGCCCGTCCCGAACAGAATCACGCCGTCCTTGAGCTTGCGCACGATGGCGTTGCCCTGGTCCGCGTTGTCGAGTTCCCACACCGCGCGCAGGCAGTCCCGCATCGAGCCGACCCAGCCGATACCGGTGAAGAGCAGCAGCGCTCCGGCGACGACGCCGACCGTGCCCGCGTTCTGCACCAGCGTGTTGAGGTCCAGCTGATCCGAGATGCCGGGCACCTGGCGGGTGAGCGAGTCCTGCAAGGCGTGCAGTCGGGACGGGCTGAGCAGGGCGGCGCCGATCGCGGCGGCGACGGTGATCAGCGGGAAGAGTGCCAGAAAACTGACAAAGGTGATCGCGGCCGCGAGCCTGCTCCAGTGCACCCGGACGAGGGTCTCGTACGCGCGCCAGGCATGCGTACGCATCAGCCGGGCCACCCAGGGGCCGATAACGGGGAGCTTCGTCAGCCAGTCCATGGCGTACGCCTACCCTCGGAGCGGAATACCAGCCTCCGTGTCCCCCAGAAGCGCAGGCAGGTGGCGAGCGCCATGCCGACGACCGCTCCGGAGACGGTGTCCGCGCGCGGGGACGTCAGCCCGAAGCCGTAGTGCGACACGGCCAGGCAGAGCAACTGGACGGCCGCGCCCGCGACGTTCACCCCGAAGAAGACGGTGTACCCGCGCCAGCCGACCCGCCGCCCCCGGTACGTGCCGAAGGCGTTGCCGAGGTACGCGACCGTGCAGCCGGCCAGGAAGGAGACCGACTTGGCGGTGATCGGGCCCCAGCCTGCGACACCCCGCAGCCAGACGAAGAGGCCGAGGTCGACGGCGTACGCGCAGCTCCCGGCGAGCGCGAAGCCCGCGATCTCACGGCGGCTGATGGTCACGGCCCGGCCCTCCCGTATCGCCTCTCACCCATCGCCTCTCACTCATCACCCGTCACTTGTCGCTCTTCGCCCTCCCCCGCCCCCGCCCTCACAGCTGGGCGACCGCGAGGCCGTACATGGCGATCCAGACGACGCCGATCACAGCGAGCGCGCGGTCGCCCAGGATGACGTCCTCGGGCGCGCCCGCGGTGCCGCGGTCGGCGAAGACCGCGTACCGGAGGATGGACAGGATGAACGGGACCATCGACAGCTGCCGCCAGGGCAGCAGACCCGCGCCGGGCGGGCCGCTGCTCTCCATGGCCCAGAGGCAGTAGGCGAGCACGGCGACACCGGCCGCCAACTGCCAGACGAAGCGCAGATATCCGGTGGTGTACTGGGAGAGCAGCGCACGGGTCCGTCCGTCGCCCTCCATCTGGACGGCCTCGGAGTAGCGCTTGGCGCCGACCATGAAGAGCGCGCCGAACCCGGCGGTGATCAGGAACCAGCGCGAGAGCGGGATACCGAGCGCCACCCCGCCGATCATCGCGCGCATCAGGAATCCCGTGGTGACCACGGTCAGGTCGACGACCAGGACATGCTTCAGGCTGACGCAGTAGGCGAGTTGCATGGCGATGTACGCGGAGAGCAGCGCGGCTGTCATGTCGTTGCAGAACACGACAGCGGCGGCGGTGGTCGTCACGGCGAGCGCCGCTCCCGCGGCGTACGCGACGGGTACGGGCACCTGCCCCGCCGCCACCGGGCGCCGGCACTTGACCGGGTGGGCCCGGTCGGCCTCGGCGTCCCGGGCGTCGTTGACCAGGTACACGGAGGATGCCGCAGCCGTGAACAGCACGAATATGAGCCCCAGTTGGGCGACCGCGCCCCGGGAGAGCGGTTCACCGGCGGCGGCGGGCGCCGCGGCGACAAGGACGTTCTTGACCCACTGACGGGGGCGGGCGGTCCTGAGCAGTCCCAGCGGCAGCGCGAGCGCCCCGTGCCCGTCGCCGGGAACAGCAGTGGGCGGCGGAGGTCTCGGCGGCACCTGGGCGGCGGCGCCGCGCTCGGGCAGGGGAGGGAGCTGGGTGACCCGGGAGACGTCAGAGAGATCGGACATGAGCGCCTCGCATCCATTTCGCACCGAGTCCGGCGGTGACCCCGCCGAGCAGGGCGCCTGCGGCGACATCGGTCGGGTAGTGGACGCCTACGACCAGCCGGGACACACACATCGCGGCGGCGAGCGGCGTGACGAGACCGCGGCCCGCCGGGCGCAGCGCGCCGAAGGCGACGGCGGCGGCCGCCGCTGAAGAGGCGTGCGAGCTGGGGAAGGAGTACCGGCCCGCGGTGCGTACGAGCGGCAGCCGGGCGGCGAGCCGGGGGCGGGGGCGGCGCACCACCCGTTTGATGCCCATGCTCGCGAGATGGGCCGTGCCGACCAGCGCGGTGGCCCGCAGCCAGGCGGCGCGCCGCTCGCGGTCGGCGACCGCGCCGGTGATCCCGGCGGCGAGCCAGAGCGCACCGTGTTCACCGCTGAAGGAGAGGACGCGCGCGGCGCCGCCCACCCGTCGATCCGTACCGAAGTCGCGCATCGCCGACAGAAGGCGGCGATCGGTCGCTATGGACCGCAACGTTTCTGTGGACGGCACTGTGCCTGTGGACTGCACCGTTTCTCTGCACGGCACTGTGTCTATGGACGGCACCGTGTCTATGGACGGCACCGTGTCCATGGACGTCACTGTCTCGACGGACCGCGCTGTCTCGACGGACCGCACTGTCTGTATGGACCGCACTGTTCGTATGGACCGCACTGCTTTGATGGACCGCACTCCCTCACTCCTCTCCGCTGCTCTGTGTGCACGGCCCTCACCACGGCGGGAAGGCTCTTATATGACATTGCCCGATAATCACGGCCATACTGGTTGACACTCCCTCAATCACCCATTTCCCCGCGTATTCGGGCGATACGGTCTACTCCATGTCTGCCGAAACCACCGCGTCAGTGCGCGGCACCACGCCCGCGAGCACGGCGGGCCCCGTGATTCCGGTGCGTTCCACGAGTCCGGTGCGCTCCCTGCGTGCCATGAGTTCCGTGGGCTCGGTGACGGGCTGGGGCCGCACCGCACCGACGACGTCGCTGCTGGTCCGCCCGCGTACGTACGAGGAGGCGGCGGCAGCGGTGCTCGGATGC
Source organism: Streptomyces sp. NBC_00466 (assembly GCF_041433995.1). Lineage (NCBI taxonomy): Bacteria > Bacillati > Actinomycetota > Actinomycetes > Kitasatosporales > Streptomycetaceae > Streptomyces > Streptomyces sp. NBC_00466. The sequence goes on from NZ_CP107896.1 coordinate 2,283,389, forward strand.
GGGGCGCGCGGCTCGATCCCCCGCGGCCTCGGCCGGGCGTACGGCGATGCCGCGCAGAACGCGGGCGGCGCGGTGCTCGACATGACCGGCCTCGACCGGATCCGCTCCATCGACTCGGACGCCGGGGTCGTGGTCTGCGACGCGGGGGTGAGCCTGCACCGGCTGATGGAGGTGCTGCTGCCGCTGGGCTGGTTCGTGCCGGTGACCCCGGGGACCAGGTACGTCACGGTGGGCGGCGCGATCGGCGCCGACATCCACGGCAAGAACCACCATGTGTCGGGCTCCTTCTCCCGCCATGTGCGTTCGCTGGAGCTGCTGACGGCGGACGGCACGGTGCACACGACCGTCCCGGGCACCGCGCTCTTCGACGCGACGGCCGGCGGGATGGGGCTGACCGGCGCCATCCTCAGCGCGACGGTCCAGCTCCTGCCGGTGCGGACGTCCTTGATGTCGGTGGACACCGAGCGGGCCAAGGACCTCGACGACCTGATGGCCCGTCTCACGGCCACCGACCACCGCTACCGCTACTCGGTGGCCTGGATCGACCTGCTGGCACGGGGCGCGGCCACCGGGCGCTCGGTCCTGACCCGCGGCGACCACGCGCCGCTGGACGCGCTCCCCGCACGCCTGCGGCGCGCACCGCTGGCCTTCCGCCCCGCCACACTCCCCGCGCCCCCCTCCTTCATCCCGGAGGGGCTGCTGGGCCGCACCTCCGTCTCGCTCTTCAACGAACTCTGGTACCGCAGGGCGCCACAGCTGCGGACCGGGCAGATCCAGCGGCTCGCCACCTTCTTCCACCCGCTCGACGGGGTCCCGCACTGGAACCGGATCTACGGGCGCGGCGGCTTCGTCCAGTACCAGTTCGCCGTCGGGTACGGGCAGGAGGAGACCCTGCGCCGGATCGTCCGGCGCATCTCCCGGCGCGGCTGCCCCTCGTTCCTGGCGGTGCTGAAGCGCTTCGGCGAAGCGGACCCCGGCTGGCTCTCGTTCCCGGTGCCGGGGTGGACGCTCGCCCTGGACATCCCGGCGAACCTCGGCGGGCTCGGGGCGTTCCTCGACACTCTGGACGAGGAGGTGGCGGAGGCGGGCGGCCGTGTCTACCTGGCGAAGGACTCCCGGCTGCGCCCGGATCTGCTGGCCGCGATGTACCCCCGGCTTGCCGACTTCCGGGCACTGCGCGCCGAACTGGACCCGGGCGCGGTCTTCACGTCGGACCTCTCCCGCCGCCTCGGCCTCTGACGGGACGCACCCGGCCGCGAGGCGCCCGGCCCCCGCTTCCCAACCCCCGCCCCGTCCCCATCCCGGTCTCCACTCCCATCTCCACCCCCCTTCTCCACCCCCCATCTCCGACCGCATCTCCGACCCCGAGGAAGCAGCCATGAAAGACGCTTTCGGTGCCCCCCAGTCCCTGCTGATCCTCGGAGGTACGTCCGAGATCGCCCTCGCGACGGCCCGCCGGCTGGTGACCCGCCGCACCAGGACGGTCTGGCTGGCCGGACGCCCCTCCCCCGCGCTCGACGCGGCCGCCGCCCACGTCCGCACACTGGGCGCGGAAGTCCGTACGGCCGCCTTCGACGCCCTGGACCCGGACTCCCACGAGGAGACGCTGGGCAAGGTGTTCGCAGAGGGCGACATCGACATGGTGCTGCTGGCCTTCGGCCTGCTGGGCGATCAGGCCCGCGACGAGAGCGCCCCGCTGTCGGCGGTCCGGGTCGCGCAGACCAACTACACCGGGGCGGTCTCCGCCGGCCTGATCTGTGCCAAGGCGCTCCAGGGGCAGGGCCACGGTTCGCTGGTGGTGCTCTCGTCGGTGGCGGGCGAGCGCGCCCGCAGGGCCAACTTCATCTACGGGTCGAGCAAGGCGGGCCTCGACGCCTTCGCCCAGGGACTCGGCGACGCGCTGCACGGGACCGGCGTCCATGTGATGGTGGTGCGCCCCGGCTTCGTACGCTCGAAGATGACGGCGGGGCTGGAGGAAGCTCCCCTGGCCACCACGCCGGAGGCGGTGGCACTGGCCATCGAGACGGGCCTGCGCCGCCGGTCGGAGACCGTCTGGGTGCCGGGCACCCTGCGGGTGGTGATGTCGGCTCTGCGGCATGTCCCGCGGCCGCTGTTCAGGCGGCTCCCGGTCTGATCCGGACGAGGGCCGCCGGGTGGCTCCAGGGCGGGAACGGCCAGGCAGGCCCTAGGGCAGGGACGGCCAGGCAGACCCTGAGGCAGGGACGGCCAGGGCAGGGACAAGCTAGGGCAGGGACGGCGCCGTGGGTGCTTCGCGGGAGACGCTCGGTCCGGGGACGACGCCGCCCCCGCCGCCGAACGCGTACTCGCGCAGCTTCCGCCACACGCCGTCCGACCCCTGCTCGTACAGCGCGAAGGAGCCGCAGGTCCACGTCGCCTCGAAGGTGGCGAGCGCCTCGTACGCCCGGTCCATCTCCTCGTCGGAGATGGCGTGCGCGATCGTCACATGCGGGTGGTACGGGAACTGGAGCTCGCGCACCAGCGGCCCCGAAGGGTCCCTGATCTGCTGCTGGAGCCAGGAACAGGCCGAACCGCCCGTCACCACCTGGACGAAGACCACAGGCGAGAGGGGCCGGAACGTTCCGGTCCCGAACAGCCGCATCGGGAAGGCCCGGTTCGCTGCCGCGACCGAGGCGAGATGGGCCTCGATCGCGGGCAGCGACGCGGAGTCGGCCTCCGTGGGCGGGACGAGGGTGACGTGGGTCGGGATGCCGTGCGCGGCAGAGTCCCCGAAGCCCGCGCGCTGCTCCTGGAGCAGGCTGCCGTACGGCTCCGGGACCGCGATCGAAACGCCGAGCGTTACGGTCCCCACGTCGTTCTCCTCCGCTGTCGGATGCTTCCGGATGCCTGCCCGACCATTATGCGAGCAGTGTGGCGGCCCCCCGTCCGCCTGGCCAGAGTCCAAGGTCACAGACTCCGGATCAGTGCTTGGCCGGCAGGAACCCCATCCGCTCGTACGCCTGGGCCAGGGTCTCGGCGGCGACCGTGCGGGCCTTCTCCGCGCCCTTGGCGAGGAGGGAGTCCAGCGTCTCCGGGTCGTCCAGATACTCCTGGGTGCGGGTCCTGAACGGTGTCACGAAGTCGGCGACGATCTCGGCGAGGTCGGTCTTGAGGGCGCCGTACATCTTGCCCTCGTACTGCTGTTCCAGGTCGGCGATGCTGGTGCCGGTGAGCGTCGAGTTGATGGTCAGCAGGTTCGACACACCGGGCTTCGCCACCGGGTCGTAGCGGATCACCGTGTCGGTGTCGGTCACCGCGCTCTTGACCTTCTTCACCGAGACCTTCGGCTCGTCGAGCAGGCTGATCAGGCCCTTGGGCGAGGCCGCCGACTTGCTCATCTTGGCCGAGGGGTCCTGGAGGTCGTAGATCTTCGCCGTCTCCTTGAGGATGTACGGCTCCGGAACCGTGAACGTCGCACCGAACCGGCTGTTGAACCGGTCGGCGAGGTCGCGGGTCAGCTCGACGTGCTGGCGCTGGTCCTCACCGACGGGGACCTGGTTGGCCTGGTAGAGCAGGATGTCGGCGACCTGGAGGATCGGGTACGTGAAGAGGCCGACGGTCGCACGGTCGGCGCCCTGCCTGGCCGACTTGTCCTTGAACTGGGTCATCCGGCTGGCCTCGCCGAACCCGGCCAGGCAGTTCATGACCCAGGCGAGCTGGGCGTGCTCGGGCACATGGCTCTGCACGAAGAGCGTGCAGCGCTCGGGGTCGAGGCCGGAGGCGAGGAGCTGGGCGACCGCGAGCCGGGTGTTGGCCCGCAACTCGGCGGGGTCCTGCGGGACGGTGATCGCGTGCAGGTCGACGACCATGTAGTACGCGTCGTGCGACTCCTGCAGGGCTACCCACTGGCGCACGGCGCCGAGGTAGTTGCCGAGGTGGAACGAGCCTGACGTGGGCTGGATCCCGGAGAGCACCCGGGGACGGTCTGAGGCCATGTACAGCATTCTCTCAGGTGCGGAACCGATCTCAGTCGCGCGGTGTATGAAAGATGTGAGAACGCGGGAGGGGAGCCACGTCGCGGTTGCCGACGGGGCCACAGACAGAGACACAACGGGCAGAGGCACGGGCGCTGGCGCGGGCAGAGGCACGGGCGCTGGCACGGCCACAGGCACAGGCACAGCCAGAACTCCGGCCATAGCCACAGGCGCGGTCACGGACACCGCGGCGGGCGAGGCCGGAGTGATTGCGCGTGTGCGTGCGGGAGACACCCAGGCGTACGCCGTGCTGGTGCGTGCGTACACAGGAATCGCACTGCGCGCGGCGGCTGCGTTCGGGGCCGGTGCGGACGCGGAGGACGTGGTGCAGTCGGCCTTCTTCAAGGCCTACCGGGCGCTGGACCACTTCAAGCCGGGCGCGTCGTTCCGCCCCTGGCTACTGCGGATCGTCATGAACGAGACGCGGAACACACTGCGCTCCGCGGTCCGGCAGCGGTCCGCGGCGGGACGTGAGGCCGCGCTGGCGGAGGCGGAGCCGCTGATACCGGAGTCGGCGGATCCTGCGGTGGCCGCGCTGCTGCAGGAACGCAGGGCGCTGCTGCTGGAGGCGCTGGACCGGCTGAGTACCGAACAGCGGCTGGCTGTGACGTACCGCTATCTGCTGGAGATGGACGAGGCGGAGACAGCGGAGGCGCTGGGCTGGCCGCGCGGCACGGTGAAGTCACGGCTGAACCGCGCCTTGAAGAAGCTGAGCAAACTGCTTCCGCCGCCGGACGGCAGCCATACGCCGGAGCCGGACGAGGGGGACGCGGGGGACAAGGCCGGAAGCACGAGGAACGCGAGGAACACGAGCAGCGTGAGGGGTGACGCAAGACATGCACGGTAAGGACGAGTGCGGCCGGGGCGAGTACGGACGGCGTGATCCGGATCCACGGCTCCCGGCAGAACTGCGGGCCCTGGGCCGCGCGCTCGACGGCCGGGGCGGGAGCGGAGGGCGGGGTGGGTCAACCGGACCGGGCGGACTGCCCGGGTCGGCACCGAAGCCACGGTCGACATCGGGGTCGGGGTCGACATCGGAGCCGGGGCCGACATCGGAGCCGAAGTCGGGGCCGGAGCCATGGTCGGAGCCGGACGCGTGGTCGGAGTCGGGGCAGTCGATGGCCGAGCGGGTGCTGGCGCGGATCGTGGCCGAGGGAGTACCGGCTCCCGCCAAGGACCCGGCACGGCCTCCGGAGCCGGGCCGGTTCGAACGGGCCCGCGCCTGGGCGCTCAGCCGGCTCGACTGGTTCGGGGGGCCCGGCGGGGCGGACACCGACGGGATCGACGTGCGGTACGCCCCGGCACCGCATACCCACCCGGCACGCCGGTCCACAAGGTTTCTTCCTGCCCGCCGTGGCCGACGATAGGAAGGAGCACACGATGACCCGAACACCGTAGGACCCGCGCCCGTATGGCCCGTACGCCGTAAAAGCCGTACGCCCTCAGAACGGAGAACCCGTGTCAGTTACGGAAACATCGATCTCCTCCGCCGAAGCGCACAGCGCGCACAACTACCACCCGCTGCCCGTAGTAGTCGCGTCCGCGGACGGCGCCTGGATGACCGATGTCGAGGGGCGCCGCTACCTCGACATGCTCGCCGGTTACTCGGCGCTCAACTTCGGCCATGGGAACCGCCGGTTGATCGACGCGGCCAAGGCCCAGCTGGAGCGGGTCACGCTCACTTCGCGGGCCTTCCACCACGACCGGTTCGCCGACTTCTCCACTCGGCTCGCCGAGCTGTGCGGCATGGAGATGGTGCTGCCGATGAACACCGGTGCCGAGGCGGTCGAGACCGCGGTGAAGACGGCCCGCAAGTGGGGATACAAGGTCAAGGGTGTACCGGACGGACAGGCGAAGATCGTCGTCGCCGAGAACAACTTCCACGGCCGGACGACCACGATCGTCAGCTTCTCGACGGACGCCGAGGCCAGAGCGGACTACGGCCCGTACACCCCCGGCTTCGAGATCGTGCCGTACGGGGATCTCGCCGCCCTGGAAGCAGCTGTCGACGCCAACACCGTGGCCGTGCTGCTCGAACCCATCCAGGGTGAGGCCGGGGTACTGGTGCCACCGGCCGGCTATCTGCCGGGCGTACGGGAACTGACGCGCGCCAGGAACGTGCTGTTCATCGCCGACGAGATCCAGTCCGGGCTCGGCAGGACCGGGAAGACCTTCGCCTGTGAGCACGAGGGGGTCGTGCCGGACATGTACATCCTGGGCAAGGCGCTCGGCGGCGGGGTGGTGCCGGTGTCGGCGGTCGTCTCGTCGGCGGAGGTGCTGGGTGTCTTCCGGCCCGGCGAGCACGGATCCACCTTCGGCGGGAACCCGCTGGCGTGCGCCGTCGCCCTGGAGGTCATCGCGATGCTGCGGACCGGCGAGTTCCAGCAACGGGCAGCCGAGTTGGGTGATCACCTCCACCGTGAACTGGGGCTGCTGGTGGGGAGCGGCGCGGTGGAGGCCGTACGGGGGCGCGGGCTGTGGGCCGGAGTGGACATCGCCCCGGCGCTCGGTACCGGCCGGGAGATCTCGGAGAGGCTGATGGATCTCGGGGTGCTGGTGAAGGACACCCATGGATCGACCATCCGGATCGCCCCACCGCTGGTGATCAGTAAGGAGGACCTGGACTGGGGGCTCACCCAGCTCCGGAGCGTGCTGAACATCTGAGGCGGCGGCCCTGGACTACAGGATGACGTGGGGCAGGAAGCGGGCGTACTCGTCCGTCACCGGCCCCGCCGACTCCCGGATACCGAGTCCCGCCGCTTCGTCCTCGACGACCCACGCGCCGAGCACCACCCGGTTGCCGTCGAAGTCGGGCAGCGGGGCCAACTCCTGGTAGCAGCAAGCCTCATCGGCCCGAACGCCGACGGCGCCCGCGCTCGGCTCGTGGAGCAGGACCCCGGCCCCCTCGCGGCCGAGCAGGGGCTTGGAGACGTACCCCTTCGACAGGGCGAGTTCGCGCGGTCCGTCCAGGTAGGCGGGCAGCAGATTCGGATGCCCGGGGTACAGCTCCCACACCACGGCGAGCAGTGCCTTATTGGAGAGGAGCATCTTCCAGGCGGGCTCTATCCAGCAGGTGGAGCCGGTGGAACCGCCGTTGTCGAGCGTGTCCAGGACGTGGGGACCGAAGCCGTCCGTCGTCAGCCACTCCCACGGGTAGAGCTTGAAACAGCTGCGGATGAAGCGCATCCGCTCGTCGACGAACCGACCGGACAGCGGGTCCCAGCCGATCCGTTCCACCGAGAGGGCCTCGGTGTCGATCCCGGCCTGCTGGGCGGTTTCGCGCAGATAGGCGGCCGTCATCAGATCCTCGCCGAGTTCATCGGCTTCGGAGTGCACGAAGTGCAGGGGCCCCGTCGGCAGTAGCGGTGCCTGCCGTTTCCAGGCGGCGACCAGCCGTTCGTGCAGGGAGTTCCACTGGTCGGCGCCCGGGAAGCGGTCCTCCATCCAGAACCACTGGGCGCTGGCGGCCTCCACCAGCGAGGTAGGGGTGTCGGCGTTGTACTCCAGCATTTTCGCCGGACCGCTGCCGTCGTACCGGAGGTCGAACCGTGCGTAGACGGACGGCAGTTCATCCCGCCGGCGCCAGGATTCGCCGACAAGCCGGGCCAGCCGGGGATCGGTGATGCCCAGCTCGGCGAAGCGGTCGTGGTCGACGATGTGGGCGGCCGCGGTCAGACACATCGCGTGCAGCTCTTCGACCACCTCCTCCAGCGCCTCGACCTCGGAAAGAGAGAACGAGTAGTACGCGCTCTCGTCCCAGTACGGACGCAGGGAGTCGTCGGGATAGCGGGTCAGTGGATAGATCAGACCCTGCTCCTCGACGATCTGCTGCCAGCCGGGGCGCGGTTCTGTGGTGTGCCGCTGCATGATGTCGCCTGTTCCCGTACGTTCCGCAGTTCAGGTGCGTACCCGGCTCAGCCTCCGCTGGAGTGGGATCCACCGCTGGAGTGGTATCCGCCGCCGGAGTGGGACCCGCCGCCGAAGCCGCCGCGGTGCACCGAGGGCTTGCTGAAGCTGCCGCCCGAGATCTTGCCGTGCTTGGACGAGCCGCCGTAGTAGTACGTGCCGCGGCCGTTGGTGGTGGTGCACTCGTACTTCGGCAACTGCTTGTGCGTCTGCGGATCGACGCACCGCTTGTCCACATCGGAGCCGCAGGCGGTGAGTGTCGCCGCCAGCATCCCCATCCCCCCGAGCACCACAGCACCCGACCCCATCTTGCGCATGCGCTGACCTCCCCCGAATTCCAGGCTCTTGGCTCTTGGTACAGGCAGGCCCTCCGGTGACGCCTGTCGGTGTACAGACTAGATGTCGTGCCTACGGGAGGCCGGTGCTGGGCCCTTCCCTGCCCAACTAGAGTCCTTCCGTGCTCCTTGGAATGATTTGCGCTCTCGGTTCAGCGGTCTGCTTCGGCACGGCCTCCGTGCTCCAGGCTGCCGCGGCCCGCGCCTCCGCACCGGGAACCGGCTCGGGTGTGGACGCCGCGCTGCTCCTGCGCGCCGCGCGCCAGTGGCGCTACATCGCGGGGCTCGGCCTCGACGGGATCGGTTTCGTACTCCAGATCATCGCCCTGCGCACGCTCCCCATCTACGCGGTCGGCGCCGCGCTCGCCGCGAGTCTCGCGGTGACAGCCGTGGTCGCGTCCCGCATCCTCGGCGTCCGGCTCTCCGGCACCGAATGGGGTGCGGTGGCCGTCGTCTGCGCGGGCCTCGGGATGCTCGGCCTCGCCTCCGGGGCCGAGGGCCACACGGCCGGATCGTCGGCGCTGCGCTGGTCGATGCTCGGGGTCGCGGTCGCGGTCCTCCTGGTCGGCACGGTGGCCGGCCGCCTCAAGGGCAGGGCGCGGGCCCTGGTGCTCGGTCTCGGTTCCGGAGTGGGCTTCGGGGTGGTCGAAGTCTCGGTGCGCCTCATCGACTCCGTCGACTTCACCAACCCGGCGCTGTACGCGCTGCTCGTCGGAGGCGGTTCGGCCTTCCTGCTGCTCACCTCGGCGCTGCAGCGCGGTTCGGTGACCACGGCCACGGCGGGCATGGTCATCGGCGAGACGATCGGCCCCGCACTGGTCGGCGTGGTCTGGCTCGGCGACCGTACGAGGGAGGGGCTTGCCCCGCTGGCGGTGGCCGGCTTCGTGGTGGCCGTCGCGGGAGCACTCGCACTGGCACGGTTCGGGGAGGCCCCGGCCACATCGGCCCCGGCCGAGGTCTGAGCCGAAGCCCTGCAAAGCCCAGTCCAGCCCTGCAAAGCCAAGCCCTGCACAGCTCAATCCTGCAAAGCCCAGCCCTGCAAACCCGCGCCCCGCAGCCCGAGCCCTACCGCTCCAGCCCCCAGCCCGATTCGCCGGCACGCCGTCGCGCCGGCGCGCGCCCCTACGGCAGCACCCGGCACAACGCCTCCAGCGTCCCCGCCCACGCGCTGTCCGACGGCGTTCCGTACCCGACGACCAGCATGTCGCGCCCGTCCCGCACATCCGCGTGCCGGAACTGGGAACCGCCGTCGAGCGCGAGGCCCTGCCAGGCCGCCGCCTGGACGACCGACTGCTCGGTACCCGGGGGGAGTTCCAGTACGGCGTGCAGCCCGGCCGCGATCCCGGACACCCTGATGCCGGGCGCCCGTTCGGCCAGGGCCGCCACCAGCTGGTCGCGCCGCCGCCGGTAGCGCAGCCGCATCGAGCGGACATGCCGGTCGTACGCACCGGAGGCGATGAACTCGGCCAGCGTCAGCTGCTCCAGCGAGCTGGACATCCAGTCGGAGTTGCCCTTCGCCCGCACCACCTCCGCCACCATCGGACCGGGGAGCACCAGCCAGCCGAGCCGCAGCCCGGGAGCGATGGACTTGCTGGCCGTTCCGCAGTAGACGACCCGCTCGGGATCCAGTCCCTGCAGCGCCCCGACGGGTTGCCGGTCGTAGCGGAACTCCCCGTCGTAGTCGTCCTCCAGAATCACCCCGCCCGTGGTTCTGGCCCAGTCGACGGCAGCCGTGCGCCGGTCCGGGTGGAGCGGGACGCCCATCGGGAACTGGTGCGCCGGTGTCATCAGCACCGCGCCCTCCCGCCCCAGCTCGTACGTGCGTGAGCCGAACTCGTCCAGCGGCAGGGCCTTCGTGCGCAGACCGGCGTCGACGAGCAGGTTCCAGTGCAGGTCGAGCCCGTACGACTCGACGGCCACGTCCCGTACCCGCCTCCCCCGCAGCACCTTCCCCATCAGCATCATCGCGTGGGCGAACCCGGCGCAGACCACGATGCGGTCCGGGTCGGCGTGGACACCGCGCGCCCGCGCCAGATAGTCGGCCAGCACGGTCCGCAGCTCGGAGCCGCCGCGCGGGTCGCCGTAGCCGAACGCTTCGTGGGGCGCGGCGGTCAGCGCCCTCCGCGACGCCCTGAGCCACTCCGTGCGCGGGAACGACGCGAGGTCGGGCAGACCCGGCCGGAGGCTGTACGTGGGCACGCTCCGCCGCTGCCGCCGGACAGCGGCCGGCTTCGGCTCCCCGCGCGGTACGGTCCGCGGGGCCACGCGGGTCCCCGACCCCTGCCGGGCGGTCAGCCAGCCCTCGGCCACCAGTTCGGCGTAGGCGTCGGCAACCGTGTTGCGGGCCACACCCAGATCGACGGCGAGCGCACGCGAGGAGGGCAGCCGGGTCCCCGGCGCCAGCCGCCCCGTGCGGACCGCTCGGCGCAGCGCATCCGTGAGGCCGACCCGCAGTCCGGGCCCGGCGAGTTCCAGATGCAGGTCTACGCCGAAAGTGGCCCAGGAATCCGTCACGGAAATGGACCATACCCCTGCGCCATGTCCCACGTAGCGTCGTACTCACACCACGAACAAGGACAGGAAAGGCAGAAAAGACATGACGGACACCGCAGCCCCGACGAACAGCACGAGCGCCTCGGACTCGGCGCCCGAGTACCTCCCCGAGCACACCCCCCGCCTCAACGTGGCGAAGCTCGCCCCCGAGGTCTACAAGGCCATGGTCAACCTGGATGCGGCGGCCCGGCGCGGCATCGATCCGACACTGCTCGAACTGGTGAAGATCCGGGCCTCCCAGATCAACCACTGCGCCTTCTGCCTGGACATGCACACCAAGGACGCTCTCGCGGCGGGCGAGACGGTCGAGCGGATCGTGCAGCTGAGCGGCTGGGAGGAGTCGAAGCACTTCTACACCGCGAAGGAGATCGCGGCGATCGAGCTGACCGAGGCCATCACGGTGCTCACCGACGGATTCGTACCGGACGAGGTCTACGCGCACGCCGCCGAGCACTTCGACGAGACCGAGCTGGCCCATCTGATCGCGGCGATCACCGTGATCAACTCCTGGAACCGCTTCGCCGTCTCCACCCGCATGGTGCCGGGCCACTATACACCGGGCTCGGTCGCCCACCGCCACTGACCCGGCCACCGCCGCCACTGAAAGGCCCCGCCATGACGGACTTCCGCAGCCTCCACCTGGGCCGGTCCCCCGGCGATCCGCTGGTGCTCCCCGGCCCGTGGGACGCGGCCAGCGCCCGCGTCTTCGCGGAAGCCGGGTTCCCGGCGCTCGCCACCCCGAGCGCCGGGGTGGCGGCCGCACTCGGCTACGCGGACGGGGCGGTGCCGGCCGACGAGATGTTCGCCGCGATCGGCCGGATCGTCCGGGCGGTCGAGGGCTTCGGAGTGGCCGTTTCGGCGGACATCGAGGCGGGGTACGGTCTGCCGCCGGACGAACTCGCCGGGCGGCTGCTCGAATCCGGCGCCGTCGGCTGCAACCTGGAGGATTCCTCCGGCGGAGTCCTCAACGACCCGCAGGAGAACGCGGACCGGCTCGCGGCGTTCCGCGCGGCGGCGGGAGCCGGCCTGTTCATCAACGCCCGCGTCGATACGTACATCCGGGGCGTACGCGATCCGGCGCAGACCGTCGACCGCGGCCTCCGCTACATGGCGGCCGGCGCCGACTGCGTCTACCCGATCATGGCGCCGCCGGACCAGCTGTCCGGCCTGGTGTCCGGGATCGGGGCGCCGCTCAACGCACTCTTCCGGCCGGACGGTCCGTCGCCCCGGGAACTGGGCGAACTGGGCGCCACCCGCATCACGTTCGGCCCCGGCCTGCACCGGCAGTCGATGGAACGGCTGCGCCAGGACGCGAACGCCCTGAAGAGCTGACGGGCCGACGGGCGACGGGCGACGGGCCGACTGGCTCGGCGCACAGGCGCACAGGCCACCGGCCCCGACGACACAGAACGCCCCCGGCGACCACATGGTCACCGGGGGCGTTCCTACGAGCTGCAGAGCGGACGAACGGGCGTCCGGCTCAGATCAGGCCGAGCTCGCGGACCGCGTCGCGCTCCTCGGAGAGCTCCTTCACCGACGCGTCGATACGGGCGCGCGAGAAGTCGTTGATCTCCAGGCCCTGGACGATCTCGTACTTGCCGCCCTTCGTGGTGACCGGGAAGGACGAGATGAGGCCCTCGGGGACACCGTAGGAGCCGTCCGACGGGATACCCATCGAGGTCCAGTCGCCGTCCGCCGTGCCGTTGACCCAGGTGTGGACGTGGTCGATGGCGGCGTTCGCGGCCGAGGCGGCCGAGGACGCGCCACGCGCCTCGATGATCGCCGCGCCGCGCTTGGCGACGGTCGGGATGAAGGTGTCGGCCAGCCACTTCTCGTCGTTGACGGTCTCGGCGGCGTTCTTGCCCGCGACCTCGGCGTGGAAGATGTCCGGGTACTGCGTGGCGGAGTGGTTGCCCCAGATCGTGAGACGGCGGATCTCGGAGACCGGAACGCCGGTCTTCTGCGAGAGCTGCGAGATCGCACGGTTGTGGTCGAGGCGGGTCATCGCGGTGAAGCGGTCGGCCGGTACGTCCGGGGCCGAGGCCTGCGCGATGAGCGCGTTGGTGTTGGCCGGGTTGCCGACGACCAGGACCTTGATGTCGTCCGCGGCGTTGTCGTTGATGGCCTTGCCCTGCGGGCCGAAGATGCCGCCGTTGGCCGCGAGCAGGTCACCGCGCTCCATGCCCTTGGTACGCGGGCGGGCGCCGACCAGGAGCGCGACGTTGGCGCCGGCGAAGGCGACGTTCGGGTCGTCCGTGATCTCGATGCCCTGAAGCAGCGGGAAGGCGCAGTCGTCGAGCTCCATCGCGGTGCCCTCGGCGGCCTTCAGCCCCTGCGGGATCTCCAGGAGACGCAGCTTGACCGGCACGTCCGAGCCGAGCAGGTGGCCCGAGGCGATGCGGAAGAGCAGCGCGTAGCCGATCTGGCCGGCCGCGCCGGTGACGGTGACATTCACAGGAGTGCGGGTCATGGCGTTCTCCGTAAGACAGCTGGCGGTGGGGGTCCCTGCCCCTGGTGCGGGAAATCTCGGGGGCTCACACCACGAACTGAATCTTGATGTGAAGAGACTTCCGACGTCAGGCTATCCGACCCCGCACGCGGCCAACCCCCACCCCCGTGTGGCACGCCGCACACCGGTCTCGTACACCCCGTACAGGAGCGCGCGTTGACCCTGCGGACCGCTTCACGGGCGGAACAGCGCGGCGTCCCCGCACCGGCGGATCCGGGGCCTCGGGGATCCGGGGCCCAATCCGAGAGCCTGGAGATCCGGGGGCCTGGGGATCCGGGATCTGCACCGGCGCATCTGCGGACCCACGGAACGGGGGCCTGCAGACCTGCAGCGGCGGTGGCCGCCCGCGTCAGAGGGGGGGGGAGACGCGGGCGGCCACCGCCGGGTGCAAGCACCCGTGGGGGGATAGCCATCGCCTGCCCCGGGAATCGCGGGCCACTCCCCCGATTTCTTTTTTATTTTCCGGTGGCCTTCCTGGGCCCGTCCGCCGGTCTTCCTCCCGCCGTACGCACCGTACGGACGGTCAACGGCCCACCGTCACACCGCAGTTCCGTGTCACCGCACGGTGAACCGCATCAGCCCTTCGAGGAACGGCACCGGCAGCCACGGTTTGGGCTGCACCATGAGCGCGAGCAGTGTGATCAGGAAGCCCAGCACGCCGTACGTCAGCATGTCCGTGAAGCGCGAGCGCACCGCGAGCATCCCGACGGACCGCACACACCAGCGCATCACGGCGCCGCCGAGCAGAGCGACCCCGACCAGCAGCAGCCCCACGCGTGTCACGTCGAAGGCGACGAGCAGCAGTCCGACGCCGATCGTGACGAGCACCGTGAGCAGCGGCCACTGCCTGGCAGGCGCGGGCGCGCCACCGGGAGCCGCCCGGCCGCCGCCCTCGGGCCGCGCGGTGTCCCGCGTCACGGAGGGAAAGCGCCGGGTCGTCCGGACCGGCTCGCCGTCCGGACCCGGCGCGCTGACGGCGTCCTCCCCTTCGGGCGCGTCCTCCGCTTCGGGAGCCTCGGACTCATCGGACCCGGCGTGCTTCTCCGACGCCGCACCCTTGGCCTCAGAACCCTTGGAGTCAGAGCCCTTGGACTCGGCAGACTCGGAACCGGCAGGCTTCTCCGACGCCGACGCCGACGCCGACGCCGCGCCCGCGTCCACGCCCGTGCCTTCCGCCCCAACCGGCTTCCCGGGCTCCGCCGGCTTGCCCGCACCGGCCCCCGTGCCCTTACGCCGTGCTCCGGGCCTTCCCCACTCCCCGGGCCCCGTCCGTGCGGCCGCGTCAGCCGACACTGCGCTCCGCCGCCTCCACGACGTTCACCAGCAGCTGCGCGCGAGTCATCGGGCCCACACCGCCCGGGTTCGGAGAGACCCAGCCGGCCACCTCCGCGACGCCGGGGTGCACGTCTCCGGCGATCTTGCCGTTCTCGTCCCGGCTGACGCCGACATCGAGGACAGCGGCCCCCGGCTTGACGTCCTCAGGGTTGATGATGTGCCGGACACCGGCCGCGGAGACGATGATGTCCGCCTGCTTGAGCAGCGCGGGAAGGTCACGGGTGCCGGTGTGGCACTGGGTCACGGTCGCGTTCTCGGACTTACGGGTCAGCAGCAGCGGGATCGAACGGCCGACGGTGATACCGCGGCCGACGACCACGACATGCGCCCCGTTGATCTCCACACCGTGGTGGCGGAGCAGCTGGATGATGCCGAACGGGGTGCAGGGCAGCGGCCCCTCCTCGTTCAGCACCAGCTTGCCGAGGCTGGTCGGGTGCAGGCCGTCGGCGTCCTTGGCCGGGTCCATCAGCCCCAGGACGCGGTTGGTGTCGATGCCCTTGGGGAGCGGCAACTGCACGATGTATCCGGTGCACTCGGGGTTCTCGTTGAGCTCCCGGACGACCGCCTCGATGTCCTCCTGCGTTGCGGTGTCGGGGAGTTCGCGCTGGATGGACCCGATACCGACCTCGGCGCAGTCTCGGTGCTTGCCGTTGACGTACCACCGGCTGCCGGGGTCGTCACCGACGAGCAGGGTGCCGAGACCGGGGGCCACACCCTTCTCCTTGAGGGCCGCCACGCGGACGGTCAGATCGGACTTGATCGCGGCAGCGGTGGCCTTGCCATCGAGAATCTGGGCTGTCATACGAGCCATTCTTTCAGGGGGCGTCATGATCGCCCAAGTTGCACTTGCACAACACATAGGGACTGCGACTGGACAAACTTACGCGCCGTTTAGAAGCATGTGGTCCGCAGTGCCGCGGGCCGGTGTCGGGGGGCAGACCGCTTTGACGTTTCTCTCACCAATCCTCCGATCGAACCGCGACGTCCCCGCATGAACCAACGGAGGAATCCAGCCATGAGCTTCGGCGACCCGAACCCGAACAACCCCTACGGCCAGCCGCAGGGCCAGCCCCAGCAGCCGCCGCAGCCGGGTTACGGATACCCGCAGCAGGCCCCGCAGGGAGTGCCGCAGCAGCCCGGCTACGGCTACCCGCAGGCCCCGCCGGTCCAGCAGCCCTACGGTGGCGGCTACCCGCAGCAGCCCGGTTACGGCGGCCGGCCCCCGTACGCGGGCTGGTGGAGCCGGTTCGCCGCCCTCCTGATCGACGCTGTGTGCATCGCCGTCCCGTACGGCATCCTCATCGGCATCGGCAGCGCCATCGGTGGCGGCGTCGGCTCGACCGTCGCCGTGCTCGGCGTCGTCGTCGGCATCGGGCTCGGCCTCTTCAAGATCTACAAGGAGGGCACC
This sequence comes from Streptomyces sp. NBC_00466, assembly GCF_041433995.1. Taxonomy (NCBI): domain Bacteria; kingdom Bacillati; phylum Actinomycetota; class Actinomycetes; order Kitasatosporales; family Streptomycetaceae; genus Streptomyces; species Streptomyces sp. NBC_00466. The sequence goes on from NZ_CP107896.1 coordinate 2,299,427, forward strand.
ACGGGCCAGTTCCTCGGCAAGAAGGCCGTGGGTATCAGCCTGCTGCGCGAGGCCGACGGCCAGACCCTGGGCTTCGGTATGGCCTTCGTCCGCTACCTCGCCCACTTCGTCGACAGCATCGCCTGCTACCTGGGCTGGCTGTGGCCGGCGTGGGACGCCAAGAAGCAGACGTTCGCGGACAAGATCTGCTCGACCGTGGTCGTCAAGGTCGGCTGACCCGCATCCTGCTGGGCCCGAGGGCCGTAACCCGGCGCGTATCGCGCTGAGTTACGGCCCTCGGCCGTACCCCGGTGCAAGCACCGGAGCGCCCTGGTGCGGGCAGTCCGGCGCTGGCGGCTCAGCCGGTGGCTCAGTGGAAGAAGTGCCGCGTACCGGTGAAGTACATCGTCACGCCCGCCTTGTTGGCGGCCTCCACGACCAGCTCGTCACGGACCGAACCGCCCGGCTGCACCACGGCCCTGACCCCGGCGTCCGCCAGGATCTCGAAGCCGTCGGGGAACGGGAAGAAGGCGTCCGAAGCCGCGTACGCCCCCCGCGCCCGCTCCTCGCCCGCGCGCTCCACGGCGAGCTTCGCGGAGTCGACCCGGTTGACCTGGCCCATCCCGACGCCGACGGACGCCCCGTCCTTGGCGAGCAGAATCGCGTTGGACTTCACCGCGCGGCACGCCTTCCAGGCGAACTCCAGCTCGGCAAGCCCCGCCGCGTCGAGCGCGTCGCCGGACGCGAGCGTCCAGTTCGCCGGGTCGTCGCCCTCGGCCTGGAGCCGGTCGGCGACCTGGAGCAGCGCACCGCCGTCGATCTGCTTGACCTCGGCCGCGGCCGAGGGGGCGTCGGGACAGCGCAGCACCCGGATGTTCTTCTTGCGCGCCAGCACGTCGACGGCGCCGTCCTCGTACGCCGGGGCGACGACGACCTCGGTGAAGATCGGGGCGATCTGCTCGGCGAGTGCCACGGTGACCGGACGGTTGACCGCGATCACACCGCCGTACGCGGACACCGGGTCGCAGGCGTGCGCCTTGCGGTGCGCCTCCGCCAGGTCGGCGCCGATCCCGATGCCGCACGGGTTGGCGTGCTTGATGATCGCCACGCAGGGCTCGGTGTGGTCGTACGCGGCCCGGCGCGCGGCGTCCGTGTCCGTGTAGTTGTTGTACGACATCTCCTTGCCGTGCAGCTGCTCGGCCTGGGCGAGGCCGCCCGTACCGGAGACGTACAGCGCGGCGCCCTGGTGCGGGTTCTCGCCGTAGCGCAGGACGTTTCCGCGCTGGTACGTCGCGCCGAGGAACTCGGGGAAGCCGCTGTCGTCGGCCGCCGCGTAGTCATCGGCGAACCAGCCGGCGACCGCCACGTCGTACGCGGCGGTGTGCCGGAACGCCTCGGCCGCGAGCCGCTTGCGGGCGGTCAGGTCGAAGCCGCCGCCCCTGACCGCGGTGAGAACGTCCGTGTACCGCCCGGGGCTGGTGACGACGGCCACCGACGGGTGGTTCTTGGCCGCGGCCCGGACCATCGAGGGGCCGCCGATGTCGATCTGCTCGACGCACTCGTCGGGCGTGGCACCGGACGCGACGGTCTCGGTGAAGGGGTAGAGGTTCACCACGACCAGGTCGAAGGGCTCCACCTCCAGCTCGGCGAGCTGCCTGCGGTGGTCCTCCAGGCGTAGATCGGCGAGGATCCCGGCGTGCACCCGGGGGTGCAGCGTCTTGACCCGGCCGTCGAGGCACTCCGGGAAACCGGTGAGCTCCTCCACCTTGGTGACCGGCACACCGGCAGCGGCGATCTTCGCCGCGGTGGATCCGGTGGAGACGAGCGTGACGCCCGCCTCGTGCAGCCCGAGGGCCAGCTCCTCCAGACCCGACTTGTCGTAGACGCTGACGAGCGCGCGCCGGATGGGCTTAACGGTGTCCGTGTTCTCGGTGTGCACCGACCTGAACCTTTCGTCCCTCAATGCGGTAGCCGTTACGGGCCAGACGCCCCACGACATCGACGAGCAGCTTCCGCTCGACTTCCTTGATGCGCTCGTGAAGAGCGCTTTCGTCGTCCTGCTCCCGGATCTCGACCACACCCTGCGCGATGATCGGTCCGGTGTCGACGCCGTCGTCGACGAAGTGGACGGTGCAGCCGGTGACCCTGGCCCCGTACGCGAGCGCGTCGCGCACTCCGTGGGCGCCGGGGAACGCGGGCAGCAGCGCCGGATGCGTATTGACGATCCGGCCGCCGAAGGCCGCGAGGAACTGCTTCCCCACGATCTTCATGAAACCGGCCGAGACGACCAGGTCGGGTGTGTAGGCGGCGGTGGCCTCGGCCAGCGCCGCGTCCCACGCGTCGCGGTCCGCGTACTCCTTCACCTTGCAGACGAAGGTCGGCAGCCCCGCGTCGCGGGCGCGGTCGAGTCCGGCGATGCCGTCGCGGTCAGCGCCGACCGCGACGATTTCGGCTCCGTAGGCCGGATCGGCGGCGATGGCGTCGAGCAGGGCCTGCAGATTGGTTCCGGAACCGGAGACCAGCACGACCAGGCGGGCGGGAGAGGACGGGGAGGCCACGGCGGGGCCCTTTCTGGATACGACTTGTGCGGTCGTACGAATAGATCGCATCCCCCGATACGGGGAACTCTACGAACGCGCCGACCGTCGGCAACGATACCGGCACACCGAATGGCCCCCACGGGACGGGGGCACGGCCGAGAGGTAGCGTCTGGGGACAGGACCTGTCTCCCGGGCAGGAACCGAATGAGGGGAAGACGTTCACCAGATGCAGGACCGACGCCACCGCGCGACTCTCCGCACCCCGCTGCACGGGCAGGGTTCACTGCTGCTGCGGGAACGCCGGCCCTCTTCGACGGAGCCCGACGACAACCCGTTCGCGCCGCCACCCGCGGACCGGCCGGACCAGCCGTGGCGGCCCCGGCAGCCACAGCACCCGGCGGGCGGCGACGGCCAGGGCGGCGGAAACGGTGACGGGAGCGGTCAAGGGAGCGGTGACGGAAACGACGGGGACGGCTCGTCGCCGCCGTCTTCCGACCGGGGGAGCCAGTGGAGCCCGGTTCAGCCGGGCCGTCACGAAGGCGGGTTCGGCGGCGGTCCCCAGCGGCCGGCGGGAGGGCCCAACGGTCCGGGCAACGGGCGGAACGGTGGCCAGGGCGGTCCCGGTCCGAGCCTGCGCTGGGACCCGAAGGACCCGGCTCAGCGCCGGGCGCGCTACGCGCTGCTCGCCGGAATGTGGGCCTTCTTCTTCGCCCTCTTCAACCTGCCGGAGATCGGCCTGCTCCTCGGCGCGCTCGCGCTGTACTGGGGCATCAGCGCCCTGCGCGCGAAGCCGCAGTCGCAGTCGCAGTCGCAGTCAGGCGGCAGCAAGGGTGCTGCGGCGGCGCCGCAGCACCAGGCCGCACCGACCGACGGGCCCCCGCCGGGCCCGGGTGTTCCCCCGGCGCCCACGGCGCCGCCCGCTCCCGGCCCGTACGCCCGTCCGTACGCGGGCGCGACGGCCTCCTCCTCGAAGCAGCAGATCACCGCTGCGGTGAGCGGCCTGGTGACCGCGGGGCTCGCGCTGCTGATCGTGATCCTCACGTTCTCGGCGCAGCTGACGTACCGGGACTACTACACGTGCGTGAACGACGCGCTGACGAAGCAGGGCCAGCTCGCCTGCAACAAGAAGCTGCCGCCTTCGCTGGTTCCGGTTCTCGGCACGCAGAAGTAGGGCGGAAGCAGCCACGAGGGGGGGCAGGTAGCCTCAGTCCTCGTCGGCGTAGGGCATCGGCGGCCAGATATCCGGCCGCGACCCGGCCGGCTGTGACGGAAGGTCGCTGTCGGGGAGATGGTCCGGCCTGTCGGCGTCGTCCTTGTCCGGCGCGGCGGGTACGGCCGGGACGGCGGGCACGGAGGTATCTGCGGGCACTGCGGGCACTGGGGGCACTGCGGGTGCCGGAATGTCTCCCTCCTGTTCGGGGCGCTCGGAGTGAACGGGCTGCTCGGGGTGAACGGCGGCGGCGCTCTCAGCGACCCCAGCACCCTCCCCCGAGCCCGAGTCCGAGTCCGAGCCCGATCCTGAGTCCCCCGGCTCCTTGGTCTCTCCAGCCTCTCGGGGTTCTCCCGCCTGTTCTCCCGCCTTCCCGGACGGGAGCGATGGCGCGGGAGAATCCGGAGACGCGGGAGACTCGGTCAGCACATTGGCATGGGTCAGCACGGATGACGAGCCTCTGTCCTGCTCATCCGTGAGGGGGAACTTCGCCAACAGCCTCCCGGAGTACGCCCGCAGCGCAGCCCACCGCCCCACCCGCGCTCCACTGCCCGCTCCCCTGTCTGCTCCGTCGCCTTCCCTTCTGTCGTCTTCCCTGCTGCCGTCCGCGCTGTCGTGCGCCTCAGGTTCCACCACGGCCGGAACTTTCACAGCGGCTGTCACAGCGGCGTTCACAGGGGCCGGGGCTTTCACCGGCACTGCGACGTCCACAGCAGGCGCCACCGGGTCGGGCCTGCTGCTCCGCAGCGCCGACCAGCGCCGGACCAGTGCCACCGGAAGTCCCGTTCCCACGGTCCAGGCGAGAGTGGCCACGCTCGTCTGCCACCACACCGGGCCGAAGGACGTCAGCCTCCCGGTGCCGAGCGGGCCGCCGGACAGCGCAGCCAGAGCGGCCATGGCCGCCGCACAGACGACCGCCGCCGACAGCGCCATGAGCGCGGTCACGCCGAGGCTGTCGGCCCGGTCGTCCTCCCGTACCCGCGTCACGAACCAGCCGAGGACAGCACCCGCGGCCAGTGGCACACCCGCGACCGCCCAGTTCAGCGGCGAACCGCCCCCGGGGCCCGGCAGAGCGGCCAACAACGGGAAGTAGGGCAGCGCGGCGTTGCCGGTCACCATGAGCGGCGTCACGGCCGAACCGGTACCGAGGGCGAAGCCGGGGCCGAGCGCGTACGAAGCGCCCCACAGCGACGCGTTCGGTACGAGCGCGGCGGCAAGCAGCAGGACCGTGAACCGCCCCGACGAGGCGCCGGTCAGCCGCAGAAACGACTCCTGCGCGGCGCCCCCGTGCCACACCAGCGAACCGCCGACCAGCAGCGCACCCCCACCGGCCAGTACGGCGGCTCCGGCGGCACCGGCTCTGAGTGCGGTCGGCACCCGGTGGGCGAAGGCACGCCGTACGTCGGCGGGAAGCACCCTGCCACCGGGCAACCGCATGCGCCCCCAGCCACTGAACGGCTCGCGCGGGAAGACGCGCGCCCGCCACACACCCACCGCAGCCGCGGCACCGGCGACGAGCGGCAGATGCCACAGCGCGCTCAGCGGCACGACGGACAGCGGCCCGCCCGACGCGTACGCCGTGACCGCGGCGGCCACCAGCAGATAGCCGCAGGGCACCGCGCACAGGGCGCCCGGCACCGATGGCCCCGGACGGCCGTTCGCGGGGTCGAGCGCGTCACGCGCGGCCCGCTGGACCAGCCAGACGGGAAGGACGACCAGCAGCATCGGCACCACGCCCACCGGGGCGGGCACACCGGAAGCGGTGTCCTGCCTGGTCAGCTCCGTGCCGTGGGCCAACAGCCACAGCGCGGCGGTGACATGCAGCGCGCCGCCCGGCCCGCTGTCGGGATAGGGCGAGCTGATCCACAGCAGCATCACCAGCACGGTGAGCGAGCCGAGTCCGAGAGCCGCCGCGAGTCCGCCTCGCAGCACGCAGTCGGCCAGCACGGCGGATCGGCTCCGCACAGGGGCGAGCGACGGACGGCGGTCGGTCATCTGGGTCACGCGGGTCATGCTGCCAACGACACGCGCTTTCACCGCGTAACAGGCAAAGACCGGTCGTGTCACTCAATATACGTTTATGTACTTTTCGGCCTGGCGTCCCGCCATGAGCAGCACTGGGGACACCCCATGACGGAACTGCGCTCCCCGAAGAAGCGGCGCCGAGTGCGGCGCGAGGCGAAGTCACCGAGCGCCGGACAGGCAGCGGAGGCTTCAGAAACGACACCTGCACCGGACCCGCAGGAAGCACCATCGGAACAGCCGACACAAGAGGTGCCGAAAGCGCAGGAAGCACAGGAGGCACAGGAGGCACAGCAGGCGCGGGAAGCAGAGGAAACAGAGGAAGCACAGAGTCCTGAGGGCCCGCAGGCCCCGCCCGATGCCTCACCAGACCCCGAACAGCCGCCCGGTGTCACCCCGGCCGAGGCCTTCGACATGCTCTACGCGCGATCCGCGTCCGGTCTCGTACACCAGACGTATCTGCTCACCGGCCGCCACCGGCTAGCCAGGGAGTCGGTCGAGCGCGCGTTCCACCTGGCGTGGCAGACCTGGCCGGAGGTCGCGACGGACCGCGACCCGGCGGGTTGGGTACGCGCGGCCGCGTACGAGTACGCGATGTCGCCCTGGCACCGGCCGAACCGCAGGCGCAGGCATCGCGACCGCCGGACCACCGATCCCGCGGAGCTGCCGCTGCGGGACGCGGTACTCCGCCTGCCGCCCGCCTACCGGCGCACCCTGCTGCTCTACGACGGGCTCGGTCTCGACCTCCCCGAGACTGCGGCCGAGACAGAGGCGAGCACGCCAGCGGCCGCGAACAGGCTGCTGTACGCGCGGGCCGCCGTGGCCCGTGCCCTGCCCGGTCTGGAAGAACCCGGACTGCTCCAGGAGCAGCTGGGCGCCCTCACCCTGACCGGTCCCGAAGCCACCCTCCCGGAGCCTCGCACCGTCCGGAAGGGGAGCGAGCGGCGGACCCGGTTCTGGACACGGCTCACCATCGGCTTCGCCGTCCTGCTCACGGCCCTGACGGCGTTCACACTGGCCACCGCCCCGACCCACTACGCGCGGCCGACCGGGCCACCGCAACGCGTGGGGGGCGTCCCGCCGCGCGGGGGCCCGCAGAAGCTGACCGCCGAGGACAAGAAGCTGCACCAGCGCCTCCAGGCCGTCCCGGCGAACGGCCCGGAACGCCTCGTACCGCAACTGCGCTAGCCCAGAACAGGAGGCCCGGTCCGGTCCGGTCCAGCCGAGTCCGGCCAGGAGCACCCTGCCGCGCAACACGAGAGCGGGCCCGCACCCCCTGAAGCCAGGAGGAACGGGCCCGCTCCGCAGTGCTCGGAGTTGCCGAGCTGCCGGAAGAACCGGGTCAGCTACGCGCCGGCGAGGATCGCCCGGGCGAGCTTGGCCGTCTCGGTCGGCGTCTTGCCGACCTTGACGCCCGCAGCCTCAAGCGCTTCCTTCTTCGCCTGGGCGGTGCCGGAGGAGCCGGAGACGATGGCGCCGGCGTGGCCCATGGTCTTGCCCTCGGGCGCCGTGAAGCCCGCGACGTAGCCGACGACCGGCTTCGTCACGTTCTTCGCGATGTAGTCGGCCGCACGCTCCTCGGCGTCGCCGCCGATCTCACCGATCATCACGATGAGGTCGGTCTCGGGGTCGGCCTCGAACGCCGCGAGGGCGTCGATGTGCGTCGTACCGATGACCGGGTCGCCACCGATGCCGACGGCCGACGAGAAGCCGATGTCGCGCAGCTCGTACATCATCTGGTAGGTCAGCGTGCCCGACTTGGAGACGAGACCGATACGGCCAGGCTTGGTGATGTCGCCCGGGATGATGCCGGCGTTGGACTGGCCGGGGGTGATCAGGCCGGGGCAGTTCGGGCCGATGATCCGGGTCTTGTCGCCCTTGGCCTTGGCGTACGCGTAGAACGCGGCCGAGTCGTGGACGGCGATGCCCTCGGTGATGACGACGGCGAGCGGGATCTCGGCGTCGATCGCCTCGACGACGGCGGCCTTCGAGAAGGCCGGCGGCACGAAGAGGACCGAGACGTCTGCGCCGGTCTTCTCGATGGCCTCGGCGACCGTGCCGAACACGGGAACCTCGGTGCCGTCGAAGTCGACGGACGTGCCGGCCTTGCGGGGGTTCACGCCGCCGACGATGTTGGTGCCGTCAGCGAGCATGAGCTTGGTGTGCTTCATGCCGGTGGCGCCGGTCATCCCCTGGACGATGACCTTGCTTTCCTTGGTCAGGAAAATAGCCATGGTGTTGGTGACCTGTTCCCTTACTTCGCAGCCGCGAGCTCGGCGGCCTTGTCGGCCGCGCCGTCCATGGTGTCCACACGCTGCACGAGCGGGTGGTTGGCGTCCGACAGGATCTTGCGACCCAGCTCCGCGTTGTTGCCGTCGAGGCGGACGACCAGCGGCTTGGTGACCGCTTCGCCCTTCGACTTGAGGAGCTCAAGCGCCTGCACGATGCCGTTGGCGACCTCGTCGCACGCGGTGATACCGCCGAAGACGTTGACGAACACGGACTTGACGTCCGGGTCGCCGAGGATGATCTCCAGGCCGTTCGCCATGACCTCGGCGGAGGCGCCGCCACCGATGTCGAGGAAGTTGGCCGGCTTCACGTTGCTGTGCTTCTCACCGGCGTACGCGACGACGTCGAGGGTGCTCATGACGAGCCCCGCGCCGTTGCCGATGATGCCGACCTCACCGTCGAGCTTGACGTAGTTGAGGTTCTTGGCCTTGGCGGCAGCCTCGAGCGGGTTGGCTGCTGCCTTGTCCTCAAGAGCCTCGTGGTCGGGCTGGCGGAAGTCGGCGTTCTCGTCGAGCGAGACCTTGCCGTCAAGGGCGATGATCTTGCCGTCGCCGGACTTGATCAGCGGGTTGACCTCAACGAGGAGCGCGTCCTCCTTGATGAAGACGGTCCACAGCTTCTGCAGCACGTCGGCAACCTGGCCGGCGATCTCGGCCGGGAACTTCGCCGCAGCAACGATCTCGGCGGCCTTCTCCGGGGTGCAGCCCTCGTTGGCGTCGACCGGGATCTTGGCCAGCGCGTCGGGGTTCTCCTCCGCGACGACCTCGATCTCCACGCCGCCCTCGACGGAGGCCATGGCGAGGAAGGTGCGGTTGGTGCGGTCGAGGAGGAAGGAGACGTAGTACTCCTCCGCGATGTCCGCCGTCTCGGCCAGCATGACCCTCTGGACCGTGTGGCCCTTGATGTCCATGCCCAGAATGGCGTCGGCCTTCGCCACGGCGTCGGCCGGGTCGGAGGCAAGCTTCACGCCGCCGGCCTTGCCACGGCCGCCGACCTTGACCTGCGCCTTGACGACGGCCTTGCCGCCCAGACGCTCGGTCACCTCGCGCGCCGCCTCAGGCGTGTCGATGACTTCACCGGCCAGCACCGGTACACCGTGCTTGGCGAAGAGGTCCCTCGCCTGGTACTCGAACAGGTCCACGCGCGTCCGTCTCCCTTTGCTTTAAATCGTCGTCGCAGTAGTGATCGCGGTTACTTGTCTGCGTGGGCGTGCCGCGAAGGGCAACGTGACTGCGCTGTCACTAGGGAGGCGTAGACGGTGTCCGAGTACGCGGCATGTCCGTCTCGCAGGTTATCCCCGTGGGCGCCGGGTCCCTAAATCGCAGATCACACCTGCGCGGTGATTACGGTCACAGGCCCCCGGCGCGGACCGGGCGGCCCTCCTGCACTGGGGAACCGCCCGGTGAGCTGCGCCAACGCGCTGAGAGAGAGGGCAGGAGAGCGGCGAAGCGCCGGTGGGGAGCGCGTCCGCCAGGTCGCCCGGGGTGACCGATTCCACAGCGGCCGAGGCACCGGAAACAGCGTGTCCGACGACCGGACGCGCGTGCCGGGCCACGGTGGTGCCGAGGCTCTGGGCAGAGGTCTGAGCCACGCTCCGGGCCACGTTCTGAGCCACGTTCTGAGCCACGTTCTGGGCCAAGGGCTTCACCTGCACCTGCGCGGTGACGCCGTGAACAGACTGCTGCGCCGCCGAGACGACACCCCGGGCCGGCTTCCGCACCTGCGAGACCACGCCCCGCTCGGCCGCCTCGGAGTACCCGGGAATCCGGTCGATCGGACCAAAGAGGTAGTCGATCGTGTCCACACCGTCGACCCCGCCGATCTCGTCGACGGAGGGGCCAGAGGGGACGGACGGGACGGACGGGACGGGGGAAAGGGAGGAGGCGACGGAAGCCATCGCGGTCTCCCCGCCACTGTTCACCACACCCGTGACGGCATGAGCGGCATGAGCAGCGTGAGCAGCGTGAATAGCGCGCAGGCCGTGTGCGGCATGAGCGGCCCGCGCGCCACGCGTGACGTGAGAGGCGCGGCGTGAGCGACGTGGTCGACACCGGCCACGTGTCCCGTGCGAGCGATGTCCTTGGCGTGACCGACTGCACCATCGACACCCTGGCCTTCGACACCCTGAACGTCGGTGGCGATGTCTGTGGCGGTGGCAATGACGGTGTCGGTGTCGGTGACGGTGTCGGGCGCCATGTGCGGTACGGACACGAGCAGTTCGGCCGCACCGGCAGCCGCTGCGCCCGACGCCCACACCCCGGATGCGGTGGCAGCGACAGCTACGGAACGGCGGATGTTCTTGTTCATGCTGGTGTCAGATCCTTCGAATTCGACGGTCCGGAAACCGGAGGCCTCCGGCTGGCGGGCAGACCTGTTCCGCCCCCGCGCGGCAGGTACAAGGCGGGAACGGTTTGCCCTATCCGGGGAATTCGAGGATTTCGCGTGCTCTCTCGCGGGTGGGTGCACCGACGTCGGGCAACCCCGCTCCCCGCGGCAGCACGAACCTGGCGCCGCTACCGTCGACGGGTGCCGCACAGGGCGCGCCGCCGCCCGGACCGGACCCCTCAGCGGTCCGTTTACCGGGGCCGGTCAAGCCGTGGGGACCCTTGAGGCCGCAGGGCTGCTGCCCCGACAGATCCCCACAACGCATCCCGGTGCCCGGCTTCCTGATCTCGCGGTACGGGTACGCCGCAGCCGCCGCGGCCCCCAACCGGCCCCGAAATCACCGCGCGCCGCCCGGACCCGGACCGCTGACCGACAGCGACCGCACGGTGGTGAGCGGTCGCCCAGTCCGTGGCTTGCCGCTCAGGCGCCGTGTGCCTCGACGGCTCCGGGGCGGTGGATGCCGGAGAACGCCTACCCGGTCCGCATCGGTACGTCGGACTGAATCTCCCGGGTCAGCTGACGGACCGGCCGGACCGACGGCTCGACGATCCGCCCCACGTCGGACACCGGCTCGTGCCTGCTGCTGGGCCTGATGAGTCGCGCGCCGACCGTCGGCGTCGGCCGCACCGTCACTGGACTTCGCCCCAGCAGCAGTTGCACTGTTCCCTGCCACGGGCACGGTTGTCCCGGACGGCCCGGCCGCATGCGCCTGGCCCCCGTACAGGAAGCCAAGCGCCAGCAGGACGCCGAGAAACAGCAGCACCTGGACCGAGCGCCGTCCCGCCACCATGCGCACGGCGCGCGGGGCGGCAGTAAGCGGAGCAGCGGCGGAATTCAGGATGAGGAACGGCCTTCGCTTGTGCAGGCGTACGTGGTTGTCCTTGCCAGTACGTTCTCGTTCAGGCCCAGTTCTTGCACCGGAACAGCCAGAACAGCCAGAACGGTCCCCCCACGGGTGACGGAGCGATGTTTGTACAAGCATCGGGGGGGGTCGCGCAAGTGCCTGTTACTGATGCACGGCCATGTCCGGTATGGGCAGGGCCCTTCGCTCGATCGCTGCCGCCATGACGTCCGGGAAGAGGTCGGGCGTACAGGCGAATGCCGGTGCTCCCAGCGCGGCCAGGGCCTCCGCGTGGGCGTGGTCGTACGCGGGTGCGCCCTCGTCGGACAGGGCGAGCAGCGTGACGAACTGGGTGCCCGATGCCTTCATCGCCGCGACGCGCTTCAGCATTTCGTCCCGTATTCCTCCCTCGTAGAGGTCGCTGATCAGGACTACGACCGTGTCGGTCGGCCGGGTGATCTGCGACTGGCAGTACGCCAGCGCCCGGTTGATGTCGGTGCCACCACCGAGTTGGGTACCGAAGAGGACATCGACCGGATCATCGAGTTGTTCCGTCAGATCGACAACGGCCGTATCGAAGACGACGAGGCGGGTGGAGATGGACCGCATCGAGGCGAGAACCGCGCCGAACACCGACGCATAGACCACCGAGGCAGCCATCGAGCCCGACTGGTCGATGCAGAGGATGACGTCCTTCTTCACCGACTGCCCGGCGTGGCCGTAGCCGATGAGCCGCTCCGGAACGACCGTGCCGTACTCCGGCAGATAGTTCTTCAGGTTGGCGCGGATGGTGCGGTCCCAGTCGATGTCCCGGTGGCGCGGTCTGCTGATCCTCGCGGAACGGTCCAGTGCCCCGGTGACGGTGGCCCGGGTCCTCGTCGCGAGCCGCTTCTCCAACTCCTCGACCACCTTGCGGACTACGGCGCGGGCTGTCTCCCGGGTCGTTTCGGGCATCGCTTTGTTGAGCGAGAGCAGCGTCCCGACCAGGTGCACGTCCGCCTCGACGGCTTCCAGCATCTCCGGCTCCAGCAACAGCGCGGACAGACCGATCCGTTCGATGGCGTCGCGCTGCATCACCTGGACGACGGAGCTCGGGAAGTACGTACGGATGTCGCCCAGCCAGCGCGCGACGGACGGCGCGGATGCTCCGAGCCCCGCCGAGCGGTCGCCGCTGCGCCCGCCTCCCTTCTTTCCCTTCCCGTACAGCGCACTGAGCGCCCCGTCCATCGCTGCGTCCCGGCCTCCGAGTGAGGCACCGGTGGTCTCTGCCGCATCGCCCCCGAGGACGAGCCGCCAGCGCCGCAGCCGTTCATCCACCACGTTCATCCGCCTGCCCCCATCAGATCGTTGACGCCCGGACCCGCAACGCCCCAGTCGTCGCTTCCCGGCCCCACATCGCCGCAATCGCAACCGCTTCCCTTACCGCAACCGCTGTCGCACCTCCTGCCGCTGACACCACCGTCCAGCCCATCGACGCACCGGCTATCGACGTAACAGCCAGCAGTGCAACGGCCACCAGCAGGCCGGACATCAGCGCGTCGACCATCAGCAGCCGCCCCCGCCCTCGCCCCGACGGTCAGCGCCCGGCCCGCCGCCCGCACGATCGGTCCCGTCGCTCCCGCTGCTCCCGTCCCATCCGGCCGGCGGGCCGTCAGCGGGCCCGCCGCTCCCGATGAGCAGCCGCAGTACCGGCAGGACCGCGTCGGCACGCTCCGCGTCGAGCCCGGCCCCGAACCCGGGCGCCGATTCCTCAGCCCGGCCGGGCCCCCCACCGGCCACACTGGTCCCACCAGCCCCACCAGCCCTACCGGACCCACCGGACCCGGCTCCGCGCCTGACGAGCTCGCCGAGCATGCGGCGTACCCCCGGCTCGTACGCCGAGAACGTACGGCGCAGCAACGGCAGTACGTCGGTGAACGCCTCCGGCTCCACACCCGCCAGCCATGCGTCGACCAGCCCGAGCAACCGCTCATCGTGAACCAGGAGCGTCCCTGCCCCGGACGACCCGCCGACGAAGCCCTCGATCCAGCCGGCCGCATCAGCGGGCAGCGCACCCGGCGACAGGGCGAGGCCCATGAGCCGTGCTGTCTCGTCCTCGGCAAGCTGTCCGTCGTCGAGCAGGAGTCGGACAGCCCGCCCGCGTATCAGCCCGGCGACGGAGTCCCGTCCGGACAGTCTGCGCAGCACCTCGCTCCACCGCTCCCGCAGCCCTGCGGCGTCCGGCAGCAGTCCGATCGCGGTGTGGACCCCCTCCAGATGGCCCCGCATCTCGTTCGCACCGTCCGCGTCCAGTCCCGTACAGGCCGGCGGCAGGACGACGCAGATCCGCTGGGCCAGACCCGCGGCGACCTCGCCGAGCGCCGCCGTGCCGGTGGAGCGCACGTCTCCGTACCGCAGCGAACGGGCCAGCGCGGGCAGCGCACCGGCGAGGTGCCCGACATCGGTGTCGAGCGCGGCACGGTCGGCCAGGGCCCGCATCACCACCGGGAGCGCGTCGGGCAGTTCAGCCAGCAGGCACTGCTCGGCGAGTGCGGTGACGGAGGCGAGCGCGGTCGCGGACACGGCCTGCGACTCGGCTCTGGCAGTGGCCGCGGAGAGCACGGTCGTCCCCCACATCCCGGCCTCCGCGACCCGCAGGGACAGCTCCGGCTCCCAGCGGAGACGCCAGCTCTCCCGGAAGGTGCCCGTGCTCGCCCGGCCCCGTCCCGGTTCACCCCAGCCGACCCCGAGAAGCCGCAACCGGTGCAACAACCGGGACCGAGCGGAGTCGGTCTCCTTGCGCAGATCGAGGTCCAGGTCCCGTTCCACTGCTTCCGGCCTGAGCCGCAGCGTGCGCTGGGCCCGGGTCAGATCGCGCTGGAGCGGCACGGCAGGCGCGGCGTCCGGGACCTCGCCCATCACCTCGCCGACAACAAGCCGGTCCTGGACGAGCATGAGCGGTACGTCGGATCCTTCACACATCACCGCCCTCACGGCATCGGTCGTCTCCGTCAGCCCGGGCAGCGGACGCCCGCGCAGGGCGGCGAGTGTCCCCGCGAGCCGCACCGCTTCGATGACATGGGCGGAGGAGACCATCCGGTCCTCGTCCCGCAGCAGCCGTGCGACCTTGGTCATCCAGCGCTCGACCGGGCGGTCGTCGGCACTGAACAGATGCCCGTACCAGCCGGGCGACTCGATTCCGGCTCCGTAGCCGCTGTGCCGGGCGAGCCGACGGTGTGTCCAGGGCACCCAGGTCATCTCGGCCTTCACCTTGGGCAGCGCCTTGAGCAGGGCGCGGTCGGCCGCAAGGGTGGTCTTCACGGCCAGGGCAGGGACGTGCCAGGCACCGCAGACCACTGCGACCGGTCCGCTGAACTCCTTCCGTGCCGCGCGAAGTTGGATCCTCATGAAGGCCTCACGTACCCGGTCTCGGGGAAATCCCGCGTCGCCGTAGGTCTCGCGGAGGACCGCCATGGCTTCGGCGAGCGCGGCGAACGGCGTGAGGGGGTCCTTCCCCAAGCCGGGACCGCCTGGACCACTGGGACCACCAGGACCACGGGGCCCGGGACCCCCCGGCCCGCTGAGGCCACCAGGACCGCTGGGGCCACCCGGACCGCTGGGGCCACCCGGACCGCTGGGACCGCGGTGCTCGACGACGTCCTCCCACCAGCGCTCGGCGTCGTCGTATCCGGCGGTTTCGGCCAGCACGCCGATCGGGTCGATCCGTACCGCAGCGGAAGATCCCAGGGACCCGCTGTCTCCGGCGTGTTCGGTCCCGCCCTCCACCCCCTCCACGGACTCCTCCGCAGACTGCTCCCCGGGATCTTCCTCGGTCATCGCAAGGGAGTGCGCCGCAGGCAGATCGATGAATCGGACCGGCACCCCATGGCGCTGTGCCCAGCGGATCGCCACCCACTCCGGAGAGAACTCCGCCAGTGGCCAGAAAGCCGCCCGGCCCGGATCGCCCACCACATGGGCAAGCAGTGCGACCGGTGGCCGCATCTCCGTGTCCGCGGCGAGCGGCAGCAAGGCGTCACCCTCGGGTGGCCCCTCGATCAGCACGGCGTCGGGACCCACGGCGTCCAGCGCGGCCAGCACCGCACGAGCCGAGCCGGGACCGTGGTGCCGCACGCCGAGCAGCAGAGGGTCGGCCGCCACAGGGCGCGTCGCGGACGCGGACGGTGCGGCATGGGCCGCGGGAACGCCCTGTCCGGAGAGAGCGGGCTGCCGCACCGAGGGCGCATCGGATTCGGATACGGGACAAGCCGTGGATCCGGTCATACCGATACCTCCCGGCAGGCCCGGTAGAAGTCCTTCCAGCCGTCCCGTTCCCGCACCACGGTCTCCAGATACTCCTGCCAGACCACCCGGTCGGCCGCTGGATCGCGTACGACGGCGCCCAGCAGGCCGGCGGCGACATCGGCCGACCGGAGCACCCCGTCGCCGAAGTGCGCTGCCAGGGCGAGCCCGTTGGTGATGACGGAGATCGCCTCGGCTGTGGAGAGCGTGCCCGACGGGGACTTGACCTTTGTCCGCCCGTCAGCGGTGACCCCGCCGCGCAGCTCACGGAACACGGTCACCACCCGGCGGATCTCGTCCGTCCCTTCGGGCGCGGCGGGAAGATCGAGCGAACGGCCGATCTGTTCGACGCGCCGCGAGACGATGTCGACCTCCGCATCGGCGGTGGAAGGCAGTGGCAGAACCACCGTGTTGAAACGCCGGCGCAGCGCACTGGACAGCTCATTGACTCCGCGGTCGCGGTCGTTGGCCGTGGCGATCAGATTGAATCCGCGGACTGCCTGCGTCTCCTGGCCCAGCTCCGGGATGGGCAGCGTCTTCTCGGACAGGATCGTGATCAGAGTGTCCTGCACATCGGCGGGGATCCGGGTCAGTTCCTCGACGCGTGCGGTCATGCCGTCCGCCATGGCCCGCATGACGGGGCTGGGCACCAGGGCGTCACGGCTGGGTCCGTGGGCCAGCAACTGCGCATAGTTCCAGCCGTATCTGATCGCTTCCTCGGGCGTCCCGGCCGCGCCCTGGACCAGCAGGGTGGAGTCACCGCTCACGGCTGCGGCGAGGTGCTCGGAGACCCAGGTCTTGGCGGTGCCGGGAACACCGAGAAGCAACAGCGCACGGTCGGTCGCGAGCGTGGTCACGGCGACTTCGACGATGCGGCGCGGTCCGACGTACTTGGGGGTGATCACCGTGCCGTCCGGCAGCGTGCCGCCCTGGAGATAGGTGGCCACGGCCCACGGCGAGAGCTTCCAGCGCTCGGGGCGCGGGCGGTCGTCCGCAACGGCAAGTGCCCTGAGTTCGTGGGCGAATGCGTCCTCGGCGTGCGGCCTCAGAACCTCTGTACCGGTGTTTTCGGACGTGGTCATGGATCCCCCTCCAGATCGCTCGACCGGATGTGGTCACCACCGTGCACCATGGCACTGACAATCGACCGTTTCCGCAGCTCAGGGCCGTTTGTCAGTGGCGGCACGTACCTTCGGAGCCATGAATCAGCAGGGGGTTCTGCAGGAGGGTCGGCAGGGGGTGCGCTGGTCCTCGGACCAGGTACTGGCACTGGCTCCTGACGCGGCATCACGCAAGGCGGGGAGCAGGCTCGGCGGATCGTCCGGGTCGTGGTCGGAAGCGGGGTGGGCGGGTGGCTCGGGCGCCGTGTGGGGGCTGTGCAGCGGAAGCGGTGGCAAGCCGTACCGGACTGTCGTCGACACAGCGGGGGTGGCGTACAAGTGCAGTTGTCCCAGCCGGAAGTTTCCATGCAAGCACGCGTTGGGCCTGCTGCTGCTCTGGGCGGCTGCGGACGAGGCGGTGAAGGACTCACCGACGCCGCCGGAGTGGGCCGCCGAATGGCTGCAAGGCCGCAGGGCGGCCCGGCCCGACGGCCGTTCGGCGGGTGGTCCTGCTCCGGGTCCTGGGAAGGCGACGGATCCGGAGGCGGCGAGGCGGCGGGCGGAGCGCCGGGCCGAGCGGGTCACCGCGGGCGCCACGGAGCTGGAACAGCGCCTGGACGACCTGCTGCGGAGCGGTCTGGCGGGGGCGGAGCAGGCGGGGTACGCACTGTGGGAGGAGACCGCGGCCCGCATGGTCGACGCGCAGGCCCCCGGGCTCGCCTCCCGGGTACGGGAGTTGGGCGCCATCCCGTCGTCCGGCCAGGGCTGGCCGGTGCGGCTGCTGGAGGAGTGCGCGATGCTGCATCTGCTGGACAGGGCCTGGCTCGGACGTGAGCAGTTGCCGGATGCGCTGGCCACGACGGTCCGTACCCGTGTCGGCCTGCCCGTATCAGCCGATGGACCGCCGGTCCGGGACAGGTGGCTGGTCCTCTCGCAGCAGGACTCCACCGACGGGAAACTCACCACTCGCCGCATCTGGTTGTACGGATCCCGGACGGGGCGCACTGCACAGTTGCTGGACTTCGGTGCGGCGGGCAGAGCACCGGGGGTGGCCCTGCCCGTGGGCCTGACGCTGGAGGCGGACCTGATGCCGTATCCGGGTTCAGGTCAGCTACGGGCCGCGCTGGGCGAGCGGTTCGGCCCTCCGGGGCGGTCGGACGGCCCACCCGAGGGCATATCGACCGGCGCCGCCCTCAGCGCGTACGGGCAGGCCCTGCGTGACGATCCCTGGCTTGGTTCCTGGCCGGCGACCCTGTCTTCCGTCATACCGGTGCCCGGTGCCGGCGGAAGCAGCGGCTGGCAACTGGCCGATGTCGAGGGAGAGTCCGCTCTGCCCATCACCCCGGACGCATCGGCCAGGACAGGGCTGTGGAAGCTCACCGCACTGTCCGGTGGGAGCCCGGTCACCGTATTCGGCGAGTGCGGCCACCGCGGATTCACCCCGCTGACGGCATGGACACCAGGCGCCGCCGAAGCCGTGCCGCTGACGTGAGGTGACCTGCCTGGCTGGACCTGACCTGACCGACGTGGCCTGCCCGGCCCGACCTGACCTGACCTGACCTGACCGGCACCGTGGCTGACCGCCCGGTGGGCCAAGCACTCCAACGCGCTCACACCCACCTTCACCTTTACGTTCACACACGTTCACGCACGCACGCACGTTCACGCATGCACGCACGTTCACGGAGGGGACCGATGATCAGCACCCGCACCACCGCCTGGCAAGAGCTCGTCACCTCGGCCCTGCTCGGTACCGACCGCAGGCCGACGCCGAACGGGGACTATCCACTGCTGGACACGGCTGCTCTGCACACCGTACGGCGCAGGGCAGGGCTGCTTCCCGCTGCCGCAGCCGCGCTGCCCTCCCCCGCTCCGGACGATCCGCGGCCCGAGCCGCCCGAGCCTGCCAGGCGAAGACTTGCTCAACTGCTGGCCGACCGGTCCGGGCCCCCGGGATCGGGCGGACGGCGCGGCGCGGCGCCCGATCTCACCGAGTTGCTGCCCCAGTGGCTCGCGGCAGCTCTCCGGCATGGCTACCGCGCGCCGGCCTCGCAGTTGGACGCGCTGCTCGACGCGGCGCGTGCCCGTACGGATCTGCGGCCGCAGGCACTCGCCTTCGCCGGAGCACGCGGATTGTGGCTCGCCCGGCTCAACCCAGAGTGGAAGTTCGCGCTGCGCAGCACGTCGGGCGGTGGGGCACTACCCGCACCCACCGACCTGGAGGCGGTCCAAAGCCTTTGGGAGGAAGGCCTGTTCGTCGAGCGCGTGGCACTCCTCACCTCCGTACGGGCGCATTCACCAGCAGCCGGGATCGATCTGCTCGCCACCACATGGTCCACGGAACGGGCCGAGGACCGCCTGATGTTCCTCGACTCGTTGCGCACCGGGCTCACCGCCGGGGACGAACCCTTCCTGGAACAGGCCCTGGCCGACCGGAGCCGCAATGTCCGCTCCACCGCGGCCGAACTACTCTCCGCGCTGCCCACGTCCGCGCTGGCCGGGCGAATGGCCGACCGGGCAATGACATGCGTCAATCTGGACCTGTCCGAGGACCAGGTCCGGATATCGGTCGAAGCGCCGCACGAGTGCGATGCGGCGATGCAGCGCGACGGCGTATCCGCGGTGCCGCCGGCCGGACGGGGCGAACGGTCCTGGTGGCTGGGCCAGTTGGTGGAGGCGACTCCGCTCGGCGTCTGGACCACCAGGCTGCGGGGCCGCACGCCCGACCGGATCGTCACGCTGCCGGTGGCGGACGGCTGGGGCGAGGAACTGCGCGCCGCATGGTGCCGGGCCGCTGTGCGGCAGCGGGACACCGAATGGTCGCGAGCGCTGCTCTCGGGTCCCGGCACGACGTCCCTCGCCGAGCGCTCCAAACTACTGGCCGCACTGCCGGACGGCGAACGGGCGGGCTGGGTGGCCGAGTTCATAGCCGGGCACGGATTGTCGGAGGCGTTCCAGCTGCTGGCCGTCTGCGATGTCCCCTGGGCGGAGCCGCTGGGCCGGGCTGTGGTGGACGCACTGGAAATCGCGCGGGACGCGGGCAGTTATCCCTGGAGCTTCAGCGGCGTCATGGGACTGGCCGAACGCTGCCTGGACCCCACGGAAGCACCACGCCTTGAGGTCCTCACCGCGCTACCGGACGAAACGGAGGGGGCGTCCCCGGGGGCCGGTGGCTACTGGTCGGAGGCATTCCAGCGGCTGGTGTCGACGTTGAATCTGCGGGCCGCGATGGCTGCGGAACTGGCAGGGAAACCGGCAGGGGAACTGGCAGGGGAACTGGCGGGGGAGGCGCGCTCGGCAGAGGCGATGGAACCGCCGGCGTGATGCTGCGTAACCGGTTTTCACAGCACGGCTCCGCAGGGAACCAGCCCTGTGGGCGCCGGGAAGGGGGTCACAACCTGCCGCAGATACGATGCGACGCGCCCGCGACGTGCTACCGCGTTGCGCGCTCCCCCGAGCACGCAACGGACAAGCACGCAACGGCCGAGCACGCAACGGCGAAGCGCGCAACCGGAACCCGGCGACAGGCGGCAGGCGGCAGGCGGCAGGCGGCAGGCGGCAGGCGGCAGGCGGCAGGCGGCAGGCCAACCGAGAAACCGGCCGGTCAGGCGCCCGCGGGCTGGCGTACGTTCGCGTGGACCCAGTCCACGATGGAGGTCGTGGTCGCGCCCGGTGTGAAGATCTCAGCGACACCCAGTTGCTTCAGCGGTGCGATGTCGGCTTCCGGGATGATCCCGCCGCCGAAGACCTTGATGTCCTCCGCGTCGCGCTCCTTCAGCAGCTCAAGCACCTTCGCGAAGAGCGTGTTGTGGGCACCGGACAGGATGGAGAGCCCGATCGCGTCGGCGTCCTCCTGAATGGCGGTTCCCACGATCTGCTCGGGCGTCTGGTGGAGGCCGGTGTAGATGACCTCCATACCGGCGTCCCGCAGCGCACGCGCGATGACCTTCGCCCCGCGATCGTGCCCGTCGAGACCCGGCTTGGCGACCACTACGCGGATCGGACCGACCACACCCATCACTGCCTCCATGCACGATGCGAACGAACGTGAACGAACGTTATCCACAGCATCCCGCAACCAGCCGTTTCGCGGTGCTCAGGGAGGGGGAAATCACACATGGGACACATTCACTACGCGTCACACCCCGCGCCGGGCCGGACATGCGTATACCGGCTCCGCGCCAGGCGTACCGGGGTGCCGCGTGACGGGAGCCGCAGGCGAGAGCGCCGCATTACCCGTACCATCGGCTGCACGGTGGATGGCACGGAAGCTGACATGTCCGTCATGTCGGCCAGGGACTCTTCCGTGGCACCCATGAGTGCGTGTGGGGACAAGGTCGCCCCCGTACGCCGTTCGGGAGGTCGCCCCATGAAGGTGCTGCCGGATTTCCTCTCCCCCCAATGGCTGCTGCACCAGCTCCAGATTTCCTCCGTGCCACTGCGCGCCACAGCCCTCGACCTCGCGATCCTGGCCGGGCATATGCTGCTCTACCCGTCCGGCATCGCGGATGAGCGCCGGATCGACCTGCCACTGGGTGCACCCCCCGGCGGGCATCCGTCGACCGGGCTCTCAGGACCGCCTGTCGGCGAAACCCTCGGCGCCCCCTTCCGCAACCCGCGCGGGCGGTCGCTCGGGCACCCGCGCGCCGGGGACTCCACGGGGGACTCCACGGGGGACTCCACGGGGGACTCCACGGTCGAGCACCTCCCCCCTCCCGGCCAGGGGCACCGGCCCGTCGTACTGCTCCACGGTTTCGTGGACAACCGCTCCGTCTTCGTCCTGCTGCGCCGCTCCCTCCTGCGGCACGGGTGGCAGCACCCGGAGTCGCTCAACTACTCGCTGCTGACCTGCGACATCCGTGCGGCAGCCGAGCTGCTGGGGCAGCACATCGAGGAGATCTGTGCCCGCACGGGACACCAGGACGTCGACATCGTCGGACACAGCCTCGGCGGCCTGATCGCCCGGTACTACGTACAGCGACTGGATGGCGACAGACGGGTGCGCACGCTCGTCACTCTCGGCACGCCGCACGAGGGAACCCAGATCGCTCAATTGATGAGCGCCCATCCACTCGTCCGGCAGATGCTGCCCCACTCGGACGTGATCGAGGAATTGCACAAGCCCGCACCTGGCTGCCGCACCCGGTTCGTCAGTTTCTGGAGCGAACTCGACCATCTGATGATCCCGGTCGAGGCCGGCTGTATCGACCACCCCGACCTGATCACGACGAATGTCCGGGTCAGCGGCATCGGACACCTCGCCCTGCCGGTGCACCCGGTCGTGGCCGCCGCCATCAGGCAGGCACTCGACTCATCCGACGAGAGGGCCACGGGTTCCGTGGAAAGCGTCCTCTCGGTCGCCTGACAGTGGCCGGAAAACGCGTGAATGAACGACTGAAAGAAAGGGAAGCGAGATCGATCAAAAGGCATTGATACGTCGAACGCTTCCCGAACGCCGGGCCAAGGCTGTGCACATAGCCCCTCGAAAGACGGCCGAATGCCCGATTCCCGCGCGTCCGATACCTGCCGAAGATTGTCGCCGCCACGTACTGCCGGGTACAGTCGCGCCACTGCTTCCACCGGGGGTGCCCCCGAACGCAGGGCCCTGCTGCCGAGGCGAGAGAGACGTTGGTGAACGACCAGCAAACCCACGCCGGGTATGTCGGAAACGACGATTACTCCGCCGGCAGCCCCACCGGCACTTTTGCCGTCGACCCGCTTTTCGGCGATATGCCGGGCGGGTACACGCCTCAGCCGCACGAAGCCCACCACGCAGGACACAGCGGAGAGTACGACTCCACCCAGTGGGACACGGGTTCCCACGGAACTCTCGGATACGACGCGACGTACCAGCCGACCGGCCAGTGGCCGGTTCAGCCGCAGACGGAGCGGCAGTCACAGCCCCGGAGTTACGGCTATCCGACGCAGGTCGTCGCCGGTCATGACACGGCCGGGTACGACACGACGGGCCAGTGGGACGCCGCCGCCTGGAACTCCAACGCCGGGAAACTCACTGGCCAGTTCGAGAATGCCGACGCCACCCAGCAGTGGCTCGCCCAGCCCGACGCCGCCGCCGCCCCGCACGACACCGGTACGTACGACATCAGTACGTACCACACCGGTACGTACGACACCGGCCTCTACAACACCGGCACGTACAGCACTGGTGCGTACGGCACCGACACCGGCGCCCATGACGCCACCGCCTGGAACTCCGCCGGTGAGGCGACTCCCCACGCGACCCAGCAGTTCGCCGCCGTCGACCTCCCGGACGCCACCCAGCCGGAACACACCGCCGAATTCGCGGCGTTCGCCGACCACGACGGGCTCGCGGAGTTCAGTGAGCCCGAGTTGCCGGACGACGAGTCCGACCACACAGCAGGTTCCCCCTCGGACGGCACCCCGCCCACCGCACCGCACCCGGCACCCCACCCTGAATCTCCCCCCGCCGCACGCCGCGCCCCGGGTGGCCGGGGCGGTCGTCGCCGTACGCCTGCCAAGCGTTCCGCGCTGCTGACCATTGCCGTCCCCTCCGTCTGTGTGATGGGTGTGGCCGGAGTTGCCGCTGCGACCGTCGGAGGAATCGGGGAGAGCGGCAAGGACAGCGACACGGCCACGCAGGCCGCCGCCGATCCGTCGTCCGTCAAGCCCGTGGCCGCCAACAGCAAGCTGGACAGCCAGCTCGCCGACCTCAGCCACGAGGCCGACGACTTCGCCGACCGCGCCAGCCGTACGCAGGAGCGCATCGACCTGAAGCAGCGGCAGGCCTCAGCGAAGAAGAAGGCCGAGGAGGAAGCCGCACGCAAGGAGGCGGCCCGGCCGAAGTTCGTCCTGCCGGTCAAGCAGAAGGGGCTCAGCGCCTACTTCGGCCAGGCCGGTGACAACTGGATGTCCGTCCACACCGGGATCGACTTCCCCGTCTCCTACGGAACGCCTGTCATGGCCGCCACCGACGGCACCGTCCGTACGCAGTGGAACAGCGCCTACGGCAACATGGCCATGGTGACGTCACCCGACGGCACCGAGACCTGGTACTGCCACCTCAGCAGTACCAAGATCCGCTCGGGCTCCGTCAAGGCGGGCGAGGTCATCGCGTACTCCGGGGACTCCGGGAACTCGACCGGGCCGCACCTGCACTTCGAAGTACGGCCCAACAGCGGCGCGGCCATCGACCCGCTGCCGTGGCTCCGCGCCCACGGCCTCAACCCGACATAAACCGGCCCGGCTTGACGGAGTCGGGCCCGGCAAGTCCCGGAGACCCCGCAGATTCGCAGCCTCCGCAGCCCCGCCTACAGCTTCTCGACCGGTGCGTAGCGCAGCAGCAGCTTCTTCGGGCGTTCATCGCCGAAGTCCACCGTGACCTGGGCATCCGCGCCCGACCCCGTCACCTGCATCACGGTTCCCAGGCCGAACTGGTCGTGCGTGACCCGGTCCCCCACGTTCAGCGTGATCACCGGCTTGTCACCGGCGCGCCGGGTCGCGAATCCCGAAGCTCCGCCGGAGCCCGCACGCGAACGTGACGAGGACAGCGAGGACGACAACGACGAGGTGATCCCCGACGTCGGACCCGCCGGGGCCGCCATCGCGCCCAGGCGCCTCCACTCCAGGTGCTGCGCGGGGATCTCCTCAAGGAAGCGCGAGGCCGGGTTGTACGAAGGCTGGCCCCATGCGCTGCGCAGCGTCGAGCGCGTCAGATACAACCGCTCGCGGGCGCGCGTGATCCCCACGTACGCCAGCCGCCGCTCCTCCTCCAGCTCCTTGACCTGCCCGAGCGCACGCATGTGCGGGAAGACGCCGTCCTCCATGCCGGTCAGGAACACCACGGGGAATTCGAGCCCCTTGGCCGTATGGAGCGTCATCAGGGTGATGACACCGGAGCCGTCCTCGTCCTCATCCGGGATCTGGTCCGAGTCGGCGACCAGGGCGACCTTCTCCAGGAATTCGGCGAGCGTGCCCGTACCCTCCTCGTCGCCGCGCTCCTGCTCGAACTCCAGGGCGACAGCGGCGAGTTCCTGAAGGTTCTCGATCCGGGTCTCGTCCTGCGGGTCGGTGGATGCCTGCAACTCGGCCAGGTAGCCGGTCCGTTCGAAGACAGCCTCCAGCACCACAGCGGGCCCCGCACCCGACTCGACGATGGTGCGCAGCTCCTCCATCAGGACGTTGAACCGCTTCACCGCGTTGGCCGAGCGGGCCGCCATGCCGTACGCCTCGTCGACCCGGCGCAGCGCCTGCGGGAAACTGACCTTCTCCCGCTGCGCGAGTGCGTCGATCATCGCCTCCGCACGGTCGCCGATACCGCGCTTGGGCACGTTGAGGATCCGGCGGAGCGGGACGGTGTCCTCGGGATTGGCCAGGACCCGCAGATAGGCCAGCACATCGCGGACCTCCTTGCGCTCGTAGAACCGCACCCCGCCGACGACCTTGTACGGAAGGCCGACCCGGATGAAGATCTCCTCGAAGACACGGGACTGCGCGTTCGTCCGGTAGAAGACGGCGACGTCGCCGGCCTTCGCGTCGCCCGCGTCGGTCAGCCGGTCGATCTCGTCGGCGACGAACTGCGCCTCGTCGTGCTCGGTGTCCGCGACATAGCCGATGATCTTCGCGCCCTCACCGGCCTCGGTCCAGAGGTTCTTGGCGCGGCGGTTCTCGTTGCGCTCGATGACCGCGTTGGCGGCGGAGAGGATCGTCTGGGTGGAGCGGTAGTTCTGCTCCAGGAGGATCGTCGTCGCGTCCGGGTAGTCCTCCTCGAACTGGAGGATGTTACGGATCGTGGCCCCGCGGAACGCGTAGATGGACTGGTCCGCGTCACCGACGACGCACAGTTCGCCCGGCGCCCTGCCCTCGCCCGACGGGCCGACCAGTTCGCGTACCAGCGTGTACTGGGCGTGGTTGGTGTCCTGGTACTCGTCGACCAGGACGTGCCGGAAGCGCATCCGGTAGTGCTCCGCGACGTCCGGGAACGCCTGGAGCAGATGGACCGTCGTCATGATGATGTCGTCGAAGTCCAGCGCGTTGGCCTCGCGCAGCCGTGCCTGGTAGAGCGCGTACGCCTCGGCGAGGGTCTTCTCGAATCCATCGGCAGCCTGCCCCGCGAAGGTCTCCTCGTCGATCAGCTCGTTCTTCAGGTTCGAGATCTTGGCGTTGAAGGACTTCGGCGGGAACTTCTTCGGGTCGAGGTCCAGATCGCGGCAGACCAGTGCCATCAGCCGCTTGGAGTCGGCGGCGTCGTAGATCGAGAACGACGAGGTGAAGCCGAGCTTCTTCGACTCGCGGCGCAGGATCCGCACGCAAGCGCTGTGGAAGGTCATGACCCACATCGCCTGGGCGCGCGGGCCGACCAGCTCCTCGACGCGCTCCTTCATCTCACCCGCGGCCTTGTTGGTGAAGGTGATCGCGAGGATCTGGCCGGGGTGCACCCCACGAGAGCCGAGCAGATGCCCGATCCGGTGGGTCAGCACCCGGGTCTTGCCGGATCCGGCACCGGCCACGATGAGCAGCGGGGAACCGGCGTGCACGACGGCGGCGCGCTGCTCGGTGTTCAGCCCTTCGAGCAGCGCCGCGGGGTCCACGGCGGGGCGCGGGGCGCCGTCGCGGTAGTACCCGTCACGCCGGGGCGGCTCCCCTTCCGTGACGGGCCACGCACCGGCGAAGAGGTCGTGCGGAACCTCCTCCGGGGGGTGGCTCCCTCCGGCGTGGCCGCCGGAGGAGTCCTCGGCGGGCGGCGGGGGCTCTTCCTCCGGGGGCTGGAGGTTCGCCAGAAAGCTGTCATCAAAGAGGCTGCTCATCGTCCACCGAGTCTAGGCCGAGCCAGTGACAGTCCGGAGCGGTACGTCCGACCGCCCTGTTCGCCTCCCGCCATCCCCGCCGGTCGCCCGTCCCGCCCCACGGTGTTCCTCGACCGCCCCCGTCCCGTCCCCGTCCCCGTCCCTCGACCGGCTACCGGCTACCGGCTACCGGCTACCGGCTACCGGCTACCGGCGGCAAGGTCACAGAAATGTATCGGGCATATCGAACATCAGCCTTCCCACCCGTCACAGGAGTTGGCTATCTTGCTCGCCCAGGACCGCACGTACCCCCCTCGGCGAACCGCGCCGGAGCGAGCGGTCCGCGCCGAGTCCGCTCTGCCGTACGACGTGCCATGCGATGCGATGTGTGACGTATGTGACGTACGACGCGTGGCAGATGGAGCCGGGGACCCACCAAGCACCACCGGGGTGAATCGGTCCGCACCACCCAGCATCTCCCCACGGACCGTAGGGCGACCTTCCGGACGAGCCCGAACCCTCCCCCAGGACCTGAACGGCCTGGGAGGTACCCCCACCGCAACCCGGTAGGCGGTCCACGGAAGGAGTTGCCTGTCTTGGCAACGCACCGCAAACCGCGTTCCCGCGTACGCAGTACCGCCCCCGCCGTCGGCATAACCACCGCGGCCCTCGCCTCTGTCTCGCTGTTCACCCAGAGCGCCGGTGCCGCACCGGCGCCCACCGCGAAGGCGAAGCCGGGCATCGAAGAGGTACAGAAGAAGGTCGACGGTCTCTACCGCCAGGCCGGCACCGCCACCCAGCAGTACAACCAGGCCCAGGAGGCCACGGCCACGCAGCGCAAGACGGTCGACACCCTCCTCGACCAGGTCGCCCAGCGCACCGCGAAGCTGAACGACTCCCGCCGCACCCTCGGCAACTACGCCGCGGCCCAGTACCGCGAGGGCACCCTCTCCACCACCGCCACCCTGCTCCTCGCCGACAACCCCCAGTCGTACTTCGACCAGGACGAGCTGATGAAGCGGCTCGGCGACCGCCAGGAGAAGGCCGTCTCCGACTACCAGACGCAGCAGCGGTCGGCGGCCAGGAAGCGCGGCGAGGCGGCGCGCAGCCTGGAGAATCTGACCGCGTCGCAGGCGGCGCTGAAGACGAGCAAGGAGTCCGTCCAGTCGAAACTCACCGAGGCGCGCGAGCTGCTCTCGAAGCTGACGGCCGAGGAGAAGGCGCGGCTCGCGGCGCTGGAGAAGAAGAAGGAGGCCGCGGCCAAGCGCAAGGCCGACAAGCTGGCGCAGGAGCAGGCAGCGGCGGAGAAGAAGCGCGAGGCGGCGGAGAAGCCGAAGGGCACCGGCACGAGCACCGGTTCTTCCTCCGGATCCGGATCCAGCTCCGGCTCCAGTACGTCGTCGAGCAAGGCCGCCGCAGCCCTCGCCTTCGCCCGTGCGCAGATCGGCAAGCCGTACGTCTGGGGCGCCACCGGGCCCAGCTCCTACGACTGCTCGGGTCTCACCCAGGCCGCCTGGAAGGCCGCGGGCGTCAACCTCCCGCGGACCACCTGGGACCAGGTAAAGACCGGCACCCGGGTCGCGACGAAGGATCTGCGCCCCGGTGACCTGGTGTTCTTCTACGACGACATCAGCCACGTCGGGATGTACATCGGAAACGGGATGATGATCCACGCCCCGCACCCCGGCGCGGACGTGCGCGAGGAGTCGATCTACTACATGCCGATCCACGGCAGCGTGCGGCCCGGATAGCAGCAGGTCAGCGGGGGCGGAGCGGATCAGGGCCGCTCCGTTCCCGCAGGACCCGGCGTGTGCTCAGGTCCAGAGCAGCGCGATGAAGATGTTGACGATCGTCAGGCCGCCGACCACACCGAAGAGGCTCTTCTCGATCCGCTCGTCGTCACGCTTCACATAGACGAGTCCCAGGATCACCACCAGGAACGCCAGCTTGATCCCGATCTTGATGGTGTTGATGGTGTTGCCGTCGGCCTGGTTCAGGCCGACCAGCGCTACGCCGGTCACCAGCATCGTCAGCGCGCCGTGCAGCATCGCGGGCCCGAACCGGGCGTCGCCGGTGCGCATCGCCTTCATCTGTGTCAGGAACCCGCCGAGCAGCGCGGCGATACCGATGATGTGCAGGCCGACGACGGCATTGATGAGTACGTCCATGGGATTCGACCTTAGCCACCGCTCTCCGGGCCCCGGCCACCGGTAGGCCCGTGACCGCCCGCACCCCTGACCGGCCCCGGCACGACGGGTCCGCCCTCTCAGCACGACGGGCCCGTCCTCTCAGCACGACGGGTCCCCACAGCACATCCCCACGACGCACCCCCACAGCAGGTACCCGCAGCGCATCCCCACAGCAGGTCCCCGTAGCGCACCCCCGCAGCGCGCCCCAAGAATCAGTCCCATACGGTCACCAGCGGCCGCATAGCGCAACGCAACGGCCAGATTCGACCACTATGTCCCATGAGGTCTCGTTCCCATAACCCCAGGTTTAGCGTTCTTGCTCAGGTGACCGGCTCCCCACTGCTGTCCCGTAACCGGGCGGCCGTCGGTCATCACCGCCGAGAGATCCGGCGGCGGCCCGTTCCCCTGTGCGGGCCGCCGCCGGACGCGTATCCGCTCCGCTCCCTCCCCGAATACGGCAGGGACATGGCGGATACGGCAAGGACGTACGGAAGGACGTGAACGCCCTCGTGGCCGCTCACCGAAAGCCCAGGCAGCGCCCGCTCACCGGCCCCGCGGCCCGGACCGCCGCGACCCTCACCCTCGCGGGAGCCGCGTCCGCCACCGCCTTCCAGGGTGTCGGCCACGCGGAGCCGCGCCTCACACCCGCGCAGGTCAAGACCCAGGTCGACAAGCTGTACCAGGAGGCGGAGGCCGCCACCGAGAAGTACGACGGGGCCAAGGAGAAGGCCGCTGCGTCGGAGAAGTCGCTGCGCTCCCTGCGCGACCAGGCCGCCCGCCGGACGGCGCAGCTCAACACGGCGCGCTCCGCGCTCGGTTCGACGGCGTCGGCCCAGTACCGCAACGGCGCCATCGACCCGTCGCTGCAGGTGTTCCTCTCCTCCGACCCGGCGCAGTACCTGGACCGGGCCGCCTATGTGGAGCGCGTCGGCGACCAGCAGGCCGCCGAGGTCACCGGGGTGCGCCGGCAGATCGGGCAGCTCGCCCAGCTGCACTCCGAGGCGGACACCGCCCTCAGTGGGCTGCGGACCCAGCAGACCGACCTGAAGAAGCAGAAGACCACCGTGCAGAGCAAGATCCGCGCGGCCGAGGCACTGCTCTCCCGGCTGTCGGCACCCGAGCGCTCCCGGTACGAGTCGCAGTACGAGTCCCAACAGGAGTCCCAGCCGGAGTCGCAGCAGGACCCTCTGGGCAACGACCGGTCCGCCGCCCCGCAGGCCGCCGACCGGTCGGCCGTGCGCGGCCCGGTCACCGCCCCCGGTTCCCGGGCGGCGCGGGCGGTCGCCTTCGCCTACAGCGCGCTCGGCAAGCCCTACGTCTGGGGGGCCACTGGCCCCTCTTCCTTCGACTGCTCGGGCCTGACCCAGGCCGCGTACCGCTCGGCGGGGGTTTCACTCCCGCGCACCACGTACACCCAGATCAACTCCGGACAGCGGGTGAACCGCTCCGAACTGGCCCCTGGCGACCTGGTGTTCTTCTTCTCGGGGATCAGCCACGTCGGCATCTACGTGGGCAACGGGCAGATGATCCACGCCCCGCACCCCGGCGCCCCGGTCCGGCTCGCGCCGATCGATCAGATGCCCTTCGCCGGTGCGACGCGGCCGGTTGCGGGCACGTGACCGATCGGTGCACCTGAGCGGACCCCCGGTCTGAACTGAGCGCTCAGCCAGGTGAAGACATCAGGCACCTGCTTGCGCCAGACCGCCAGACTGTGTCCGCCCGTCACCGGGATGACCTCCACCGACGTCGGTGGCTTGGCGGCTGCGCGCAGCGCCAGACCGTCCCGGTAACCGTCGTGCGGCGCACCGGAGATGAAGAGGGAGACGCGCGGCGGGGTCTTGGCGTGGCGCAGGATCCACAGCGGATTGTTCGTACGCCGCAGCCCGGGGTCCCTGGCGGTGATGGAGGCGCGCTCGGCCGCCGGGTCGTTGTACCCGGAGAGCCCGGCCGCCGCGCGGTACCGGTCGGGGTGCGCCAGCGCGAGCTTCACCGCGCAGTGCGCCCCCGCCGAGTACCCGGCGACCGCCCACCCGGCCGCTCCGCGCTTCGCCCGGAAGGTGTCGGTCACCATCTGCGGCACGTCGACACTCAGCCAGGTGTCCGCGTCGATCACGCCGGTCACATTGGCGCAGCCGGTGTCCTGACTGCCCAGGAGCGAGGTGCGCGGCGACACCAGGATGAACGGCGCGACCTCGCCCCGCTGCATCATCGGCGCCAGCTGCTTCTCCGCGCCGAGGCTGGAGAACCAGGCCTTCGCCGTGCCGGGGAACCCGGAGAGCAGCTCGACCACCGGGAAGGAGTGGTGGCGGTAGGCGGGCTCGTGGTACTCGGGCGGCAGCCAGACGTACACCTCACCGCGCACCCCCGACACCTGCCCGGTGAGCACCGTGCTGCGCACGCCGTGGCCCATGCGTGGGTCGGTCACCGGCTTGAACACGGCCCGGTGGTGCGGTTCGGAGGCCAGCTGCCGCCCGCCGAGGCCGTCGGCGCCGAGGTCCGGCGCGGCGACCACATGATTGCCGGTGCCGAGCAGGTCGGCCCAGTTGTCGTACAGGCCGTTGCTGTTGTTCACCGCCACGAAGACGACCAGCACCGCGGTCGCCTGCGCGAACAGCACCATCACCAGCCGGGCCGCACCGCGCACGGCCGCGGGGCCGGTCACGCGCCCCCACAGCAGCAGGGGCAGCAGCACCGCGACGCCCATCATGGCGATCGCGGCGAGGAAGAACGGGGTTCCCGTCAGGCTCATCACGTGGGGAAAGATGCCCTATTGGGGCCTGGGGTTACCTGTTTTGCGCCCTTTTTACGTCGTCACGTACGGCGATGACCCAACACGTACGGTATACGCCCGTTCCCTGCCGTGCGCTGGCCGACTCTGCCCGCACCTGCCCCTACCCGTACGCACGAACCGCCGGTCGCCACGGACACGAGAACGCCACGGACACGAGAGCAAGCGGGTGGCGGTCGTTGCCCACGCTGCGACGCCATGCTTAAATTAGATATCACTTTGATTAGCCACAGACATCAGTCTGGGTCTCGAAGAAGCAACGCCCCAAGAGGGAGAACACCATGACTGGAACACCCGGACAGGACCCCGCGCCCACCGGCAGGCCCACGACAGCCAACGCCATGACCACCGCGGCCGGGCTGGAGGCGGACACCCCGGACATGCCGGCTCCGCATGTGCACGAGACCCAGGCGCACGGCATCGCGGGCGGTGCCGCACTGTTGCTGACCCTGCTCGGCGCGGTGGTGGGGATCGGGCTGCTCGTCGGTGGCGGTGTGGCCGCCGACGGCCTGGGCGTCACCATGGTCGTGGTGGGCATCGTCGTACTGCTCGGCTCCCTGTTCTGCATGACCGGCGTGAAGATGGTGGCACCGGGCGAGGCCCGCGTCATCCAGCTGTTCGGGCGGTACGTGGGCACGATCCGCCAGGACGGGCTGCGCTGGGTGAATCCGCTGACCAGTTCACGGAAGATCTCCACCCGGGTGCGGAACAACGAGACGTCGGTCATGAAGGTCAACGACGCCTACGGCAACCCGATCGAGCTCGCGGCGGTCGTGGTGTGGAAGGTCGAGGACACCGCGCAGGCGCTGTTCGATGTGGACGACTACCGCAAGTTCGTCGCGACCCAGACCGAGTCGGCGGTCCGGCACATCGCCATCGAGTACCCGTACGACGCACACGACGATGACGCGCTGTCCCTGCGCGGCAACGCGGACGAGATCACCGAGAAGCTCTCGCTGGAGCTG
Organism: Streptomyces sp. NBC_00466; assembly: GCF_041433995.1. Taxonomy (NCBI): domain Bacteria; kingdom Bacillati; phylum Actinomycetota; class Actinomycetes; order Kitasatosporales; family Streptomycetaceae; genus Streptomyces; species Streptomyces sp. NBC_00466. The sequence goes on from NZ_CP107896.1 coordinate 2,331,777, forward strand.
ACGGCACGGGTGCGGGCCGCGGGGGTCCGGATCGTCGAGTCCCGGTTCAGCCACCTCGCGTACGCACCGGAGATCGCCTCCGCGATGCTTCAGCGCCAGCAGGCCGGGGCGGTCGTCGCAGCCCGTCAGCAGATCGTCGAAGGCGCGGTCGGTATGGTCGAGCAGGCCCTGGTCCGGATCAGCGAACAGGGCATCGTGGAACTGGACGAGGAGCGGAAGGCCACCATGGTCAGCAACTTGATGGTGGTGCTGTGCGGTGACCGCGCCGTCCAGCCGGTCCTGAACACCGGTTCCCTCTACCAGTGAGTGCGGAGGGGCCGGCGGGTGCGGAAGGACCGGTGAGCGAGGAAGAGCCGACGAGCGCTGAGGGTCCTGCAAGTGCTGAGAGCCCCGCGAGCGCGGACGGTCCCGTGAGCGCGGAGAGTCCCGTAAGTGCTGAGCGCGTCGGTGCCCCGGACCCTGCCGGCCCGGACCCTGCCGGCCCCGCACCGCGGCGAGCGGCCAGGGCGCGCAAGCAGGTGCTGTTGCGGCTGGATCCGTCCGTGCACGACGCCCTGGCGCGCTGGGCGGCGGACGAACTCCGCAGCGCCAACGCCCAGATCGAGTTCCTGCTCCGCAAGGCCCTCTCCGACGCCGGACGGCTGCCGCGCGACGCGGGCGCACTCCCCCGCCGCGGCAGGCCCCCGAAACCGGACCGCGGCGACGGGACGGGCTGACCCGAGCAAACCGTCGGACTGAACTGCCGGACAGAGCTGCCGGACAGAGCTGTTGGACAGAACTGCTGGACAGAGGGGCCGGACACAGAACCGTCAGCCGGCCCCCTCGGGCAGAACCGTCAGACCAGCCGGCGCGCCGTCGCCCACCGGGTCAGTTCGTGGCGGTTCGACAACTGGAGCTTGCGCAGCACCGCCGAGACGTGCGACTCGACCGTCTTCACCGAGATGAAGAGCTGTTTGGCGATCTCCTTGTACGCGTATCCGCGCGCGATGAGGCGCAGTACCTCCCGCTCGCGCTGCGTCAGCCGGTCCATGTCCTCGTCGACCGGCGGTGCGTCCGTGGAGGCGAACGCGTCGAGGACGAACCCCGCGAGACGGGGCGAGAAGACCGCGTCGCCGTCCTGCACCCGGAAGATCGAGTCGACCAGGTCGGTGCCGGTGATCGTCTTGGTGACGTAACCGCGGGCGCCGCCCCTGATGACACCGATCACGTCCTCCGCCGCGTCCGACACGGACAGGGCGAGGAAGCGGACCGGGTTCTCCGTGTCGGACATCAGCGCGGCCGAGCGGCGCAGCACCTCGACGCCGCCGCCGCCCGGGAGATGGACGTCGAGGAGGACTACCTCGGGGCGGGTGGCCTTGATGACGGTGACCGCCTGGTCGACGTCGGCCGCCTCACCGACGACCTCGACACCCGTCGACTCGGTGCGGCCGATCTCCGCCTGCACCCCCGTGCGGAACATCCGGTGGTCGTCCACGAGAACGACCCGGACCCTGCGGTCGGTTCGGTCGCCGGGCTCGGTCCGGTCACTGGGCTCGGTCCGGTCACTGGGCTCGGCTCGGTCGGTGGGCTCGGCTCGGTCGGTGGGCTCGGTCATGCTCGCTCCATCTCCAGTTCCACTACGGTGCCGCCGTCGGGAGCGGAACGCAGGCTTGCCGTACCGCCGTTGCGCTGCATACGGCCGATGATCGATTCTCTTACGCCCATCCGGTCCCCGGGCACCGCGTCCAGATCGAACCCGGGTCCCCGGTCCCGTACCGACACGAAGACCGTACGGCCTTCGACTTCCGCGTACACCTGTACGGCCCCGCCCTCGCCACCGTACTTGGCCGCGTTGACCATGGCTTCGCGTGCCGCCTGCATCTGCGCCGACAGCTTCTCGTCCAGCGGGCAGTCCCCGACGACCACCACTTCGAGCGGCACCCCGTGCTTGTCCTCGACCTCGGCTGCGGACTTTTTGACGGCGTCGGCGAGGGTCTCGGGTTCGTCGTCCTTGTCCTTGCCGGTGCCCTCGGGCCGGTAGAGCCAGGCGCGCAGTTCGCGCTCCTGGGCGCGGGCCAGTCTGCGGACCTCGCCCGGCTCCTCGGCGTTGCGCTGGATCAGGGTGAGCGTGTGCAGCACCGAGTCGTGGACATGCGCCGCGACCTCCGCGCGCTCCTGGGCGCGGATACGCATCAGCCGCTCCTGGGAGAGGTCCTGGGTCATCCGGATGAGCCAGGGGCCGACCAGCAGGGCGATCCCGGCGACCACGGCGAGTGCGGCGGTCAGGACGTTGCCGAGCTGCGCCGACGAGCCGCGGATCACGATGAACGCGGCGAGCCCCGCGCCGACCAGCACGACACCCGCCAGCGCGCGGCCCAGCGGGAGCAGCCTGCTGCTGCGGCCGACCTCCGCCCAGTGCGCGCGCCGTGTGTTGTCCGCCTGGCGCCAGACGAGGACGACACCGGCGCCGATGAGCAGGACAGGCCAGATGTACGGGCTGGCCTCGCCTCCGATGTCCACGTTCCCGATGAAGGCCGCCACGCCGATGATCAGCGCGATGAGGGCGACGATCTGGCCCCGGTCCGGCTTGCGCAGTCTGCGGCGGCCGTCCGGGGACTCCTCGAACGGCGACTGCGCGCCGGGCTGCTCGACCCCGCCCGCGCCGAGCGGCACGACGAACCAGAACGCGGCGTACGGCAGCGCCCCGAGCCCCTCCAGGGCGAAGAGCACGATGAACGCGGCCCGCACCCAGGAGACCGGCACCCCGAGGTGTCCGGCGAGCCCGCGCGCGACGCCTCCCAGCATCCGCCCTTCGGCGCTGCGGTACAGCTTGCGCGGCGCGGGCTCGTCCGGGGCGTCGGATGCGGCACCTGCGGCGCGGGGCGGGGCGACTGGCATGGTTCGATCGTCACACGGACGGACCGCCGCGGGCATCAGGGAAAACCCCCTGGTTCCGGGGCCCGAAATCAGGGATCGCCCAGGGTCGACACCGTCCCCGCCCGCGGGGGACGCCCGTCACCATGGGGGTATGACAACCCCGCCGCAGAACGAGCCGCGACCGCACCTGCGGCGCGACCGGAACAACAAGGTGGTCGCCGGGGTCTGCGGAGGGCTCGGCAGACACTTCGACCTGGATCCGGTGATCTTCCGCGTCGTACTCGGTGTCCTGGCGGTGACCGGCGGTATCGGGCTGATCTTCTACGGGTTCGCCTGGCTGGTGATCCAGCTGGAGGGCGAGGACGAGAACGAGGCGCGCAGGCTGCTGACCGGCCGGGTGGAGGGCGCGTCCATGGCCGCGGTGCTCTTCGCGCTGGGCGGCTGCGGGCTGTTCCTGTCGATGCTGCACTACGTGTCGGTGCTGGTCTTCGCCGCCCTGCTGTCGCTGGCCACCGCGGGCTCAGCGGTCTGGTCGGAGCGGCGCCGGCTCGCCACCCCCGAGCCGCCGGAGCCCGCCGCCGGGCAGCGGGCGCCCGCGCAGAAACCCGCCGGGCAGAAAGTGGCGGACGCGCCACCGGAGACGAAAGCCCCGCCGGCGCCGGCCGGCCCGTCCTGGTGGCGGGACCCGATCATCAAGGACGGCACCACCGGACCGGTCGGTTCCGGGTATCTCTGGGGCCCGTCGGACACCACACCGGATCCGCCGCCGTCCCGCAGGTCTGCCCGGTCCGCCCCGGCCGCGAGCCGGGGGCCGCGCGGTATCGGCGGCCGGCTGTTCCTGCTCGCCCTGATCGCCGCCTGTCTCGGCACGGGCCTCTCCCGGCACAGCCAGCCGGTCGCCACGAGCCTGCAGATCGGGCTGGCCTGTGCGCTCGCCGTATTCGGGCTCGGCATGCTGCTCAGCTCGTTCGTCGGGCGTACGGGGTCCGGCACAATCTTCCTGGTGGTGGTCACGACGGCGCTGCTGGTGGGCGCGAGCGCCCTGCCGAAGACCGTGACCACGCACTGGATGCGTACGGAGTGGCGGCCCGCTTCGGTGTCGGCGGTGCACCCGCGGTACGAGGTGGGTACGGGGGTCGGCACGCTGAACCTGCGGCAACTGAGCGTCCCACCGGGCACGTCCGTCCGTACCCATGTGGAGGTCGGCGCGGGCCGGGTGGTGGTCGTCGTACCGAGGAACGTGACGGTGCGGCTCCATGCCGAGGTGGGTCTGGGCGACATCCAGTTGCCCGGTGAGAACCAGAAGGCCACCAACACCGATATCTCCCCTGCCCGGGAGAGAACGGTGACGCTCGCCCCGCAGGGCGGCGGCAAGGCCGGAGGCACGGTCGACCTCCGCCTGGAGGTCGGCCTGGGACAGGCGGAGGTGACCCGTGCACGGTGACGGAGCAGGGACTGGCGGACCGGCGGCGGGCGGACCGGCGGCGGGCGGATCAGCTCCCTGGGGAGCACCGCCGGAAGACGGGCAGCCCGGCGGGGCGCACCCCTATGAGCCGCGGCCCGGCGAGCCGCGCCCCGATGAACCGCGGCGCGGTCGGCCGCACCGCGCGTTCCTGCACGAGTTCCGGCCGGGAAAGGCCGTCGCGGGTCTTGTGCTGCTGGGTATCGCGGCCGTCTACCTCGGCGACGCGGGCGGCCTCTGGCGGACACCGTCACTGGCCGCACTGCCGATGCTTGCCGCCGGTCTCGTCCTGGCGGGGATCGCCAGCACGATCGGTTACGGCATCCGGCGGCGGTCGGCCCGGAGGGCGTCCAGCGAGAGCAGCGGCGATCCGGCGAGCAGGAGCGGCAGCCAGGCCATGAGGTAGGCGAGGTCGTTGCCGTAGTAGTACGGCGTGGACTGCCAGCTCACGGTCAGCCAGAGGCTCAGCGAGATCAGGGCGCCGCCGAGCGCCGCGACCCGGCCGTACAGCCCCAGCAGAGTGCCGATGCCGACGGCGAGTTCACCGATGGCGATCGCGTAACCGAAGCCCGCAGGGCTCTTCAGAGCCAGGTCCACGAGCGCCGGGACAGCAGCGGAGCCGCGTACGGAGTGCATCAGCTCGCCGATGGAACCGCTGCCTGTCGCGTGCAGGAAGGCGGAGCCGGTGAGCTTGTCGATACCGGCGTAAAGAAAGGTGACACCGAGGAAGATCCGCAGCGGAAGCAGCGAGTACCGCCGGGCGGTGTCCTTCCAGCCACCGTTCCGGCTCCGCACACTGCCGCCGATTCCGATGGGTGTGCCCGTCCGGTACCCCTGAACCATGGCTGGTCCTGCCTCTCCGATTGCCCCGTGGCGCGTGCCGGTGTGGCGGACGCGTCCACATTTTGCGTCCTGCGGCGACGCACCCTGCGGACGGGGTGCCTCTGCGGGGGCTCAGGTCTCACGGTCCGGATTCGCCGGGCCGGGCTCATGGTTCACATGTACGTCAGGTTCGCCGGGCGCGGGAAGCGAGACGGTCGGCGAGAGCGGCGACGAGGTCGCGCAGTTCGCCGGGGCGCTCGATGACGAACGGCCGGTCGAGCGAGGCGAGCACCGGTGGCAACCAGTCGAGCCGCTCCACCCGGAGTTCGACCCGCAGCCAGCCCCCGGCCGCCGGATCCGCTCCTGCGTAGGGCTGGGGCTGGGGTTCGGGCTCAGCCCCGGGCTCGGACTCAGGCAGAGACTCAGCCCCGGGCACAGCCTCAGCCCCGGGCTCGGACTCAAGCACAGACTCAGGCTCAGCCCCGGGCTCGATCTCCGTCACGCTCGCGACGGTGGCCGGGAGGCGGGCGCGGATCTGGTCGACGGTCCCATGGATCCGCAGGACCACCTCGTACCGGTACTCGGCCGTGGCGAACCCCGACAGCACGCGCTGCGCCGGATCAGGTCCGGCGGGCTCGGCGAACGAGCCGGGCAGGGTCCTCGCGTCCGCGATGCGGTCGAGCCGGAAGGTCCGGTCCTCGCCGATCCCGGGGTCCGTGCCCGTGACGTACCACCGGCCCGAGTGGGCGACGATCCCGTACGGGTGCAGCGGGCGTTCACTGCGCCGGCCGTCGCGGTCGGTGTATCTGATCGAGACCGGCCGCCGGTGGCGCACCGCATCGGCGACGGTGAGCAGGACATCGGCGTCCGGTGTGGCGGACTCGCCGGGCGGCGCCGTGAACGCGAGGGATTCCAGGACCGTGTCGAGCCTGCGGGCCAGGGGCGCGGGGAGCACCCTGCGGATCTTGGCCGCTGCCGTCTCGCTCGCCGTGTCCGCCGCCGTCATCAGCCCCGCCCGGCGGCCGGCGACCAGGCCGAGCAGCACGGCGAGCGCCTCGTCGTCGCTGAGCATGAGGGGAGGCAGGCGGTATCCGGAGGCGAGCCGGTAGCCGCCGTACCGGCCTCGTACCGCCTCCACGGGCAGGTCGAGGTCGACCAGCTGGTCCACATACCGCCGTACGGTCCGCCCGTCGACGCCGAGCCGGTCGGCGAGCTCGGCCACGGTCCGGATTCCGCCCGACTGCAGCAGCTCCAGGAGAGTCAGCACCCGCGCGGTAGGTCGAGACATGCTGCAGAGCCTAGTCCTCATACCGGACCGATTCTGTCCTCTATTTGTCCTAGCCTGCGAAGCGAGCACCACAGCTCAGCGCACCACAACTCAGCGCATCACGGCTCAGGGCCACGGCTCAGCACCACAGCCTCAGCACCGCAGCCTCATCGCCCAGGAACCAGGGAGAACGCCATGGACTTCGTCTCGATCCGCATCATCACCAGCGACGTGGCGCGCCTCGTCGAGTTCTACGAGAAGGCCACCGGGGTGCAGGCGGCCTGGGCCACCGAGGACTTCGCCGAGCTCCGTACCCCGCACGGCACCCTCGCCATCGCAAGCACGCGAACCGTCCCCCTGTTCGCTCCCGGTTCGTCCCGCCCGGCAGACAACCACAGCGTGATCATCGAGTTCCTCGTCGACGACGTGGACAGCGTGCACCGGAACCTCGGCGGCCTGGTGACCGACTTCGTCAAGGAGCCCACCACGATGCCCTGGGGCAACCGGGCCCTGCTCTTCCGCGACCCCGACGGCAACCTGGTCAACTTCTTCACCCCGGTCACCCCGGCCGCCATCGAGAAGTTCGCCCGCTGACGCCGGACACCGCCACACCACCCCGGCCGAGCGCGACCGACGAAGCCACTGGCCTGGCCAAGGGCTGCTAGTCCGTCACGTCGATCTCGCACGCCGCCGTCTCCACCCCGGCCGCCGTCACCACGCGTACCTGCACCCGGCCCGGCTCGACCTCCACCGGCACGGGCACCGTCAGCACCGTGTCCGACGGGTTGGCGAAACCGCCCGGCACCGGGACCAGCGGCACATGGACGTGCACCGTGCCGATCCGCACCACCATCCGGGCCAGCCGGTCCGGGGTCCCCGCCCCCGGCGGTACGAAGCCCGCGCCCCGGATCTCGATGTCGTCGCCAGTACGGACCGGGGCATCCAGATCCCCGGCCTCCCGCGACCGGACCACCGAGAGCACCACCGGCCTGCCGCCCTCCGCGTACTTGGCCGCGAAGTACGTCGCGGCCGAGACCACGACCAGGAGCGCCAGCCCCCACGGGAGGTCGGGCAGCTGGTCGGGCCGGCGGGCCAGGCGTACGGCGGCGAACAGCACCGCGGCCGAGCTGACCAGGACGTACTGCACGTCCGCGAAACTGCCGCGCCCGGAGTCGTCGGTGAGCAGATCGGCGGCGCGGGGGCGGTCGGCGCGCACCTTCTGGAGCTTCTGCGCCAGGACCCGCAGCGCGACCACGCGCCGCACCACCACCGCCACGGCGCAGACCAGCGCGAGAACAGTCACCATGCCCGCGCCCCGGGCCAGGCCGAGTCCGGCGATCAGGGCGTCGCGCCTGCCGTGGCCGGACGCCCCGGCGAGCTGGAGCGAGAGGACCAGGACGGAGAAGACGACCAGCAGCACCCACGCCCCGGCGACCGCACGCGAAGTGGACAGGCGGTTGTCCTCGCCGATCACGGGGGCCAGCAGTCCGCCGCGCGCCCGGTGCGTGCGAGCCGCGCCGGTCAGCAGTGCGGCGGTGAGCACCGCGGCGATCAGCCCGGCGGTACGGGCCGTGCTCCAGCCCGCGCCGATCGCGGTCAGCGCCTCGGCGAGCACGAGAACCACCGCGCCACCCCACACGATCAGCAGCGTCCGCACCCACACCTGCTGGAACCAGGCTTCGCCGGCCTCCCGGCCGCGTTCGGCCACCGCACGTGCCGACTCGGTCAGTTCGTCGGAGACCCACTGCCGCGACGCTCCGGCCGAATGGGCGACTCCGGCGGGCAGTCCCTCACCGGCCGCCAGCCCGTCCCGCCGGGCGAGGAACGCGGCAACGGCGCGCCGGTGCCCCTCGCGTGCGCCGTGCGGGCAGTCCTGGCAGGTGCACCCGCCGCCGTGCGCTCCGGCGCGCGGACCGTCGCCCTGTCTTGCTTCCTGTACCGCCACGCAGAACGCCGCCCTTTTCCCGCCCCGTGAACTTCCGTGCACGCCATTGAACTTCCTTGCAGTTCAAGGGAATTGTGCCGCATTCCCGGAGCCGCACCGGCAGCAGGTCAGGTCAGGCAGGGTGATTGACGGCACGTCAGGTTGACGGAAGGGCGCGGAGACGCGCCGGACGTGCACAGGGGGCGCACCGGACGTGCACGGGGAAGCGCCCGCACGGCTGCCGTTCACGCCCCCGCGTCGGGTCCGGTTCCGCTGATCTGCCGCCACAGCGGCTGGTAGTTGATCCAGGCCACCAGGTCGCTGCCCAGCTGCTCCCGGGTGGCGACCGCGTTCCTGTGGTCGATCAGTACGGGCTTCCCGGCGGCCCGCGCGGCGAGCTGGACCTGACAGGAGCGCTCCAGGGTGATGAACCACCAGGCCGCCGCGTCGACCGAGTCGCCCACGGTCAGCAGCCCGTGGTTACGGAGGATGACCGCTTTGCGGTCGCCGAGCGCGGCGGCGATGCTGCGGCCCTCCTCCTCGTCCACGACGACGCCGGTGTAGGAGTCGTAGAGCGCGAGGTCCTCGTAGAAGGCGCAGGCCTCCTGGGTGATGGGGTCCAGGAGTTCGCCCAGCGTGGACAGCGCCCGCCCGTGCAGCGAGTGGCTGTGTGCGACCGCGACGACGGCGGGCCTGGCCCGGTGCACCTGGGCATGCACGGCGAAGGCGGCCTGGTTGACGTGGTGGCGCCCCTCGACGACCTGCCCGTCACCGTTGACCAGGATCAGATCGCCGGCCCCCAGCTCCGCCATCGGCGCCCCGAAGGGGTTCACCCAGAAGCAGTCGGGGTAGCCCGGGTCGCGGGCGGTGATGTGACCCGAGACGCCGTCCTCGTACCCGTACCGCGCGAAGAGCCGCAGCGCCCCCGCGAGCCTCGCCTTCCGGTACTGCCGCTCCTCCGCCAGAGTCTCGTGGACCGGCGGCATCGCGAACCGGAGCTGATCGACCGGTACGGGCTCGGGCGCCGCCGACGGACCGACGGCGTGACCAGCAGTGGGCACAGGGGTGGAGAGGGGGCTGGAAAGAGGGGTGGGAACAGAGCCGGGGGCAGAGGCCGGTATAGGGGCTGGCATCTCAGTCATGGCCGGAAGCTACCGCGCGTTACCGCAGGTGAACAGAGTCATGCGGTGAACGAATCATGCGGTGGACAGGTCATGCGGTGAAGGGGTCATGCGGTGGACACAGTTCACGCAGCGAACAGAATCATGACCGCCGGCCGAGTGCCGCGTGCGCTCCAGCAGCGAAGCTGCCGCACTCTGACTGCTGCCCTCCCGGATGCAACGAAGCGCCGCCGTACCGGATGTCCGGTACGGCGGCGCTCGTCAGCTGCGGAGGTGTCGGCGGGGCCGGGCGGCCGGGCCTACTCCCACTCGATGGTGCCCGGGGGCTTGCTCGTCACATCGAGCACCACACGGTTCACATCGGCGACCTCGTTGGTGATACGCGTCGAGATCTTCCCCAGCACCTCGTACGGCAGGCGCGTCCAGTCCGCCGTCATGGCGTCCTCGGACGAGACGGGCCGCAGCACGATCGGGTGGCCGTAGGTACGGCCGTCGCCCTGGACGCCGACCGACCGGACGTCCGCGAGCAGCACCACGGGGCACTGCCAGATCTCGCGGTCCAGACCGGCCGCCGTGAGCTCCTCACGCGCGATGGCATCGGCCTCGCGCAGCAGGTCGAGCCGCTCCTTGGTGACCTCTCCGACGATACGGATGCCGAGGCCGGGGCCGGGGAAGGGCTGGCGCTGGACGATCTCGTCCGGCAGACCGAGCTCCTGGCCGACCATCCGGACCTCGTCCTTGAAGAGCTGGCGCAACGGCTCGACCAGCTTGAACTCGATGTCGTCGGGGAGTCCGCCCACATTGTGGTGGGACTTGATGTTGGCGGTGCCGGTGCCGCCGCCGGACTCGACCACGTCCGGGTACAGCGTGCCCTGCACCAGGAACGCGACGTCCTCGCCCGCGTCGGCGATGATCTCGGCCTGGGCCTGCTCGAAGACCCGGATGAACTCACGCCCGATGATCTTCCGCTTCTCCTCGGGGTCGGAGACCCCCTTGAGCGCGGTCAGGAAGCGGTCCTCGGCGTCGACCACCTTGAGCTGGACGCCCGTGGCGGCGACGAAGTCCTTCTCGACCTGCTCCGTCTCGCCCTTGCGCATCAGCCCGTGGTCGACGTACACGCAGGTCAGCTGGGAGCCGATGGCCTTCTGCACCAGGGCGGCCGCGACAGCGGAGTCGACACCGCCGGAGAGCCCGCAGATCGCACGCTTGGTGCCGACCTGCTCGCGGATCAGGGCGACCTGCTCCTCCACCACGTTCGTCGTGGTCCAGGCCGGCTCGATGCCCGCGCCCCGGTAGAGGAAGTGCTCAAGGACCTGCTGGCCGTGCGTGGAGTGCAGCACCTCGGGGTGGTACTGGACGCCGTACAGCTTCTTCTCGTCGTTCTCGAAGGCCGCGACCGGTACGACGTCAGTGGACGCGGTGACCGTGAACCCCTCGGGGGCGGCCGAGCAGGCGTCGCCGTGCGACATCCACACGGACTGCTCGGCCGGGGTGCCCTCGAAGAGCGTGGAGGCCGACTTGGAGACGGTGAGCGCGGTCCGGCCGTACTCCCGGGCGCCGTTGTCGTCGACCGTGCCGCCGAGGGTGGTCGCCATGAGCTGGAATCCGTAGCACATGCCGAAGATGGGGACCCCGGCCTCGAAGAGCGCCCGGTCGAGGACGGGCGCGCCCGGCGCGTACACGGACGACGGGCCGCCCGAGAGGATGATCGCCTTCGGGTTCTTCGCCAGCATCTCGGCCACCGGCATGGTGGACGGCACGATCTCGCTGTAGACCCGCGCCTCACGGACGCGACGGGCGATGAGCTGGGCGTACTGCGCGCCGAAGTCGACTACGAGGACGACCTCGGGGGCGGCGGGGGGTGCTGCTGGCACGGGGCGGCCTTCCGGCGGGAAAGGAGGGGTCTTGTATGTCGATTCTAACGGGGCCGGCGGAACCGGCTTGTCTCTCCCTCCGAAGGCCGTCCATACTGGCCCCATGCATCAGCAGCTGACCTTCGTCTTTACCTATGGCACCGGCCCGTCCGGCTGCCATGGTCGTGCTGCTTGATCACCCACTGATCAGTACTTCCCCAGGCGCCCCGGACCGGCAAGGTCCGGGGCGCCTGTGCATTCCGGACCGTGCCGCGCCGGGGGACCGCACCCCTTCAGGTTCAGGAGTTCCGGACACATGAGCACCGACATCAGCACCGCGACGCACAGCACTGGCACGAACAGCACTGGCACGAACAGCACTGACACGAACAGCAGTGAGACTGACACCACCGGCCTGCACAGCACCACGGACCTGCACAGCACCGGCGCCCAGAGCAGCACCGGCGCGCACAGCAGTGAGGCGGCGGGCGTGGTCACGGGTGCGCGCGGGCGCATCGACAGCCTCGACGACCGGATCATCGGCCTGATCCAGGAGCGGATGGCAGTGTCCGCCGTCATCCAGGACGCCCGGATGACATCCGGCGGGCGCCGGGTGAACCTCTCCCGCGAGATGGAGGTCCTGGGCCACTACAGCGAGGCACTCGGCAAGCCGGGCACGGGTCTCGCGATGACCGTGCTCGAACTGTGCCGGGGGCGGATCTGAGACCGCCGGGGACAGCCCGTATCTGAGTTCGGGCCCGCTCTCACCCGTACGGCGCGTGACCGGGCCCGGCGGGCCTTCGTTGGTCCAAGCGTCCGTGTCAGCCAGGGGCGGCCTGTTGGAAAGAGAAAACCACGCGTGGCTTCGCTGAGGCGTGTGACGTACTGCAGGTGCGTCGTGGGACCACATCTCAGCGCGTGTGACCGGGCGGCAGGGGACAGCGGCCCGGTCACCCACGGCCGTCGGTTCCGGGGACGCCCGGAGCCGACAGCCCGGGACTGACAGCCCAGTCCCAGTCCCGGTCAGCCCATTCCTGACAGACTCGAGCCGGTCAGCTCCAGTCCCGGCAGTCCCGAGACGGTCAGCCCAGTCCCGGCAGGTCCAGTCCCGGCAAGGTCGGCACGTCCCACATACGCATACGCATCCCGCATCCCGTGCTTTCCCCCTCCCTCTCCGCGGCGCACACCCCCCGGCGCCGCCTCCCGGCACCGGTGCTGCCCTGACGCCGGTGCCGAAGCCAGGGGCCTCTGGAATCACTTCCACGGGCCCCTGGCTTCGTACTGTTCCGGTGACGCACGTCACACGAGGAATACGTGGGTCCGGAAGCAACCATTCAGCGGGCCGGTCGGTCATCCATGCGTACCCACCAGTGGCCCCACACGTGTGCACGAACAACACGACAGGGCCGGTCGGCACGGACTCGGGAGGGCTGCACTCGGAGGGGGGTGCAGCCCTCCCGCCATGCGCGAGGGCCTACGGGGCAGTAGGCAACGGGTCAGCGGAAAGCAACGCAGTGGAAAACGGGGCAGCGGGAAACCGGGGCAGCGCGCAAAGGGGAAAGGCTATTTCCCCGACTCCGCCGGCTCCGCATGCTCCGTAGGCTCCGTGCCCGCCGTGCGCCTGGGCGGGACCGCGGGCATCCTCAGGAACGGCAGCCTGAGCGCCCCGAAAGCCTCCGCCGGTACGGCCGGCGAGTTCGGTTCGACGGCGGTGAGACGCTCGTACGCCTGCCCCTGCTCGGGGCGCGCGTCCGCATCGCCCTTGTTGGGCCAGTACGACATGGCGCGCTCCGCCTGCGCGGTGATGGTCAGCGAGGGGTTGACGCCGAGGTTCGCCGACACCGCCGAACCGTCGACCACCGAGATGCCCGGATGTCCGTACAGCCGGTGGTACGGGTCGATCACCCCCTCATCGGCGGACGCGCCGATCGGGCAGCCGCCCAGGAAGTGGGCGGTCAGCGGGGTCCCCATCAGCTCGCCGACGTTCGAGCCGGCGAAGCCGTTGATCTCCTCGGCGATCAGCGTCGCGGCCCGGGTGCCCTCGGCGATCTGCTTCGGGTTGGGCGCGCCGTGGCCCTGCCTGGCAGTGAGCAGACCCCGGCCGATCCCGCCCGGTTTGCGGTACGTCGTCAGGGAGTTGTCCAGCGACTGCATCACCAGGCCGATGATGGTCCGCTCGGACCAGCGCCGGTTGGAGAGTGAACGGGCCGTCAGCCAGGGGTGCTTGGCGACGTTGCCGAGCCAGCCGAGGACCCGCCGCGAACTGAAGGGCACCTGGAGGATGGTCAGGGCGCCCATCGCGTTGGATCCCTTGCCGTACCGCACCGGCTCGATGTGGGTGTCCGCGTCCGGGTGGATCGACGAGGTGATCGCGACGCCCTGGGTGAAGTCGGCCTTCGGCGTGCCGTGTTTCCTGTGGTAGCGGCGGTCCGTGGTCTGCGAGCCCACCAGCGCCTCGGAGTTGGTACGGGTCAGCTCCCCGAGCTTCGGTGAGATGCGCGGCAGCAGCCCCTGGTCCTTCATGGTGTGCAGCAGGGTCTGCGTGCCGTACGTGCCCGCGGCGACCACCACCTGCCGGGCGCGCAGCACCCGCGGCCCACTCTTGCGGGCGTCGGTCGGGACCGTGGAGACCCGGTATCCGCCCTCACCGTGCTCCGCTATCGCGGTCACCGAGGTCAGGGGGTGGATGACCGCGCCCGCCTTCTCGGCGAGGTAGAGGTAGTTCTCGGTGAGGGTGTTCTTCGCGCCGTGGCGGCAGCCCGTCATGCACTCGCCGCACTCGGTGCACGCCTTGCGGGAGGGGCCCGCCCCGCCGAAGTAGGGGTCGTCGACGGCCTTGCCCGGCTCCGCCCTCACCGTGCCGTCCGAGTCCTCCCCGTCGCCGAAGAAGACTCCGACGGGCGCCATGTGGAACGAGTCCCCCACGCCCATCGCCTCGGCCGACGCCTTCAGATGAACGTCCGATGGCGTCATCGTCGGGTTGAGCCGCACGCCGAGCATCCGCTGCGCCTGGTCGTAGTACGGCGCCAGCTCGGCCTGCCAGTCGGTGATGGACGCCCACTGCCGGTCCTGGAAGAACGGCGCCGGGGGGACGTACAGCGTGTTCGCGTAGTTGAGGGAGCCGCCACCGACCCCCGCGCCCGCCAGCACCATCACATTGCCGAGGAGGTGGATGCGCTGGATCCCGTAGAGGCCGAGCGCCGGGGCCCAGAGGTAGTTCTTGATGTCCCAGGAGTTCTTGGGGAGCGTGCCAGGGGTGAAACGGCGGCCCGCTTCCAGGACGCCGACCCGGTACCCCTTCTCGGTGAGCCGCAGTGCGGTGACCGAGCCGCCGAAACCGGACCCGACCACCAGGACGTCGTAGTCGTACGGCGCGTCGGCCCCGTCGGCCCCGGCCCCGTCGGCCTCACTGCGGACAGAGTTCTCCTGTGACATGGACTCTCCTCAGAGAAGGAATGGGCGGAGGCGGAGGCGCAGGGAATCGGAGGGGCAGGGGCCAGGGGCAGAAGGCAGAGGACGGAGGGCAGTGGGAAGCGGGCTGGGCAGCGGCGGTCAGCGCAGGCGCAGGGCCTTCATCGCCTTGAGGCTGCGGCTCATGAACGCGGCGTACTTCTCGTCGTCCATCCCGAAGGACGGCGCCATCGGCATGACCCGCTGGTGCGCGACGGTCTGCGCCTCGGTGTACTTGAGGATGCCTTCCGAGCCGTGCCTGCGGCCGAGCCCCGAGTCCTTCATGCCGCCCATCGGCGCCTGCACGCTGCCGTACGCGGGCGCGTACCCGTCGTTGATGTTGACCGTGCCGGTCCGCAGCCGGGCGGCGACGGCGTGGCCGCGGCTGCCACTCCTGGTCCAGACACTCGAATTGAGGCCGTAGGGCGTGGCGTTGGCGGTCGCGACGGCCTCGTCCTCGTCCTTGAAGCGGTAGACCGAGACCACCGGACCGAATGTCTCCTCGGTGCAGACGGCCATCGGGGCCGCGACGCCGTCCAGGATGGTCGGCTCGTAGAAGAGCGGGCCGATGTCCGTACGGTGCACACCGCCCGCGACCAGGGTGGCGCCCTCGGAGACGGCCTCCTCCACATGTCGCCGTACGGCCTCCAGCTGCCGTTCACCGGCGAGGGATCCCATGTCGGCGCCGTAGGCGAGGGAGTTGCCGAGGCGCATCGCCTTGGTGCGCGCGGCGAAGCGCTCCAGGAACGCGTCGGCTATCGACTCGTGGACGTACAGCCGCTCGATGGAGATGCAGAGCTGGCCCGCCGATGAGAAGCAGGCCCGGACGGCGCCCGCGGCCGCCTTCTCGATGTCCGCGTCCTCCAGGACCAGCATGGCGTTCTTGCCACCGAGTTCGAGGGAGACGCCGACCAGCCGGTCGGCCGCGCCACGGGCGACCTCGCGGCCGGTGCGGGTCGAGCCGGTGAAGGAGACGAAGTCGGCGTGCTTGACCAGCTCGGGGCCGATGACCGGGCCCTCCCCGAGTACCACGTGGAAGACCTCGGCGGGCAGTCCGGCCTCAATGATCAGATCGCGGGCCCACAGTGCGGTCAGGGCGGTCTCGGTGTCGGGCTTCATCACGAGGGCGTTGCCGGAGACCAAGGCGGGCAGCGCGTCACCGATGGACAGCTCGAAGGGGTAGTTCCAGGGGGCGATCTGGCCCACCACACCGCGCGGCTGGCGCAACTCGGTGACCTTGGTGAGCGTGGGGATCGCACCCGTGTGGCCCTTGGGCTTGAGGTACGAGGGCGCCTTGCGGCCGTAGTGGCGCGCGGCGACGGCGACGGCCTGGACCTCTTCGTGGGCGTGCAGCCTGGCCTTGCCGGTCTCCAGCTGGATGAGGTCGAGGACCTCGGCCTGCCGGGAGAGCACCAGGTCGTGGAAGCGCAGCAGGACGGCGGCCCGGGTCCTGGCCGGGGTCGCGGCCCACGCCGCCTGGGCCCTACGGGCCCGCTCGAAGGCGGTCGCGACGTCCTCGGGGCTCGACTCGGGCAGCTCGGCCAGCTTCTCGCCGGTGAAGGGAGTGTGGTTGGCCGTGCGTCCGGAACCCACCACGCCGCGCGTCAGGTGAGCGACCACTTCGGGGGTGACCACATCGGCCGCGGTCCGCGCACCGGAGGGGGCGGGGGCTATCGGGTTCGTGCCGTGGGGGGCCGTGGCGGTGGGAGCCTGCGAGTCCGTCATGAGGGGAGGCTATGCCTCGGTGGAGAGTTTCGATACCCAGGAGTAATAACTTTTCACCGTCCCTCCATACACCGCCAGTGATCGCTGGCGACACAAACCCTGATCAGGCGGGTTGGCCGGCTGAGCGGTGGCTGCCGGGCATTTCTCCCGGGTTCGCTGCTCCTGGCGGCTGGGCTGTTCCTGACGGCCGGGCTGTCCCTGGCGGCGGAGCTGTCCCTGGTGGCCGAGCTCTCCCTGACGGCCGGGCTGTCCCCGCCGTCCAGGTCAGTGGTGATCTCCGGTGCCGGACGCTGAAGCCGACGCCGACGCCGACGCCGAGAAGGTACCGATGGCCGTGGTGAAGTGCCGTTGCGCGGTGTCGAGGCTGCCGACCGGCGCCGACACCCAGACGTCGTAGAGACGGCCGTCCTGCTCCCAGCAGAGGTCGTACGTATGACGGGCGCCCTCGCCCTTGGAGTAACCGTTCCAGGTGAACTCCCAGAGCGCCGCGTCATGTCCGTCGTGCGTCGTCGCGGTGACCACGCCGTCCCGGTAGCCGGGATTGGTCCGGGGGCCCGCCGAGTCCGATGCGCGCTGTGTCGCCATCGGTCCGCCGCCGGGGCTGCTGTGAATCCGGATGCCGATACGGAAGATCTGGCCCGGCGTCATGTAGTAGACGCGTGTGCCGTCGGTGGAACGGGTGGCATCGGCCGGGACGGCGAGGGAGAAGCCCCCGGGGTCGTCGACAGCCCGGTACCCGGACGGCGCCGGTGACGCCCGGTGGGTCAGCGTCATGGTGGGGCTGACGTCCGGGGCGGGTACGGCAGCGCGATGAGGCTTCTGCTGCGGTCCGCGATCCGAGGTGGCCGTGGGCTCCGCGGTCGGCGCGGAGGTCACGCTCCCGGAAGGCGCGGCACTGTCCGTACGACCTGTTCCCCCGCCGCCAACCGCGTACAGGACGATCCCGGCACCTGCGGCCGCGGCGACCAGCACCCCCGCGACGAGGGCGGCCGGCCGGAGCGCGGGACGCGGGGACCAGAGCACGGGACGCGGGGACCTGGGCGGCGAATCGGCGGGCGGAGTGGCGGCCGGAACGGCGTCCAGCGTGGCGGGCGGGGCGGCGGACGATGCGGCAGTCGGAAAGGCGGCGGGTGCAGCGGGCGGAACGGCGGCCGGTGCAGCGGGCGGGGCGGATGCGGCTCCTGGCACAGATCCGGCGCTCGGGGCACCCGCACCAAGACCGGCACCAGCAACGCCGCCTGCACCCTCTGCGCCGCCCCCGCGCTCCCCACCGGCACCCCCGGTGACGTACGCGGCCGCATACGCACCCAGCAACCGCTCTGCCTCGTCCACCCCCATTCTGCGCACCGCGTCCCGATCGAGCAGGCCCAGGACGACAGGCAGCAGCGGCCCGGCCTCGGCCGGCGGGCGGATCTCGTCGGCGACCACCGCGTGCAGCACCCCGCCCAGCGAATCCCGGTGGAAGGGCGACTCCCCGCTCAGCGCGGCACACAGCAGCGCGCCGAGCGACCACAGATCGGACGCGGGCCCCGCCTCTTCGCCCAGCATCCGCTCAGGCGATGTGTACTCGGGCGAACCGACGAAGGCCCCGGTCTCGCTGATCGTGGTCGCCCCGGCGAGCCGCGCGATCCCGAAGTCGGTGAGGACCACCCGGCCGTCGTCCTCCAGCAGGACGTTGGCGGGCTTGATGTCCCGGTGCAGTACGCCCCTGGCGTGCGCCGCCCGTAGCGCGCCCAGCAGTGCCATCCCGATCCGGGCGGCCTCCCGGGTGTCCACAGGGCCGTACTCGGAGAGGCGGCCCGCCAGCGAACCGCCGACCACCAACTCCATGACAATGTAGGGGTGTTCGGCGTCCTCGACGACCACGTCGTGGACGACTATCACATGCGGATGCTTGATCTGGGCGACCGCGCGTGCCTCACGCAGCGCCGACGCCGTGGCGGCTCCGGTCTCCGGGTTCAGCTCCTTGACGGCGACCTCACGCCCGAGCAGCTGGTCGGTGGCCCGCCAGACCGTACCCATGCCGCCCCGGCCGATCCGGTCCCCGAGCAGATAACGTCCGGCGATCAGACGGCTGTTGCGCGGATCCTGTGCCACTGGCGCTCCCCCCACGTCCCCCTGGGCCCATCATGCCGCACGGCATCCGCAGCCGGAGCGCGTACCGGACGCCGTACGGCACGCCTCGGTGCGCAGGCAGTCTCGGTGCGCGGTGCAGTCCCAGTACGCGGTGCCGACTCGGCGCGCGCGGTTCAGTCCCAGTGCGCGATGCCGTCCCAGTGCGCGGTTCAGCGCGGCGGCTGCCAGTAGCGCAGGACCGTGTCGAACCGGCTGCGGTCCCAGTCCTTGGCTGGGCCGCCCATGTAGATCGCGTACTCGGCCTGCCCCTGATCCACGTTGTACATCTGGTCTATGGCGCGGCGCCGCCCCGGCTGCCCCTTGGTCTCGGTCCAGGTGAACTCCCAGAGCGCGGCGTCCTGGTCCCGGAAGTTGTTCACGTGCAGCGTGATCCGCCGGTAGTCGGGGAGCCGCTTGAGCTGTGGTTCCAGGGCCAGTTCGTGCAGATACGGGGTCGAGTAGTCCGGGTTCTTGTCGATGCTTATCCGGATGAAGTGGTTGCCGTCGTCCGGCGTGTAGTCGATCTCGTTGGAACCGTCCATCTGGCGCTTCCAGCCGTTGGGCAGCACCAGGCTGAAGCCCTCGGGCTCGTTGACCCGGTGCCAGCCCGCCGGCACGCCCCCGTGCTGCTTGTTCTTCCCGCCACCATCGTCCGGCCCGCCGGAACCGGACGCCGAGCCACCGGACACCGGGCCACCGGACGGGCCGCCATCGGAATTCGTGGGCCGGTTCTCGTACTTCATGACGCCGAAACCGACCCCGGCACCGACGATCACGGCGAGAGCCACGACCAGTGCGCCGGTCCGCTTACGGCCACGCTTCCGTTCGGTCCGCCCGGCCCGTCCGGTCCGCCCGCTCCCTCCGGCGGGGGCGGCCTCGGGCACCCCGGCCCCGGAAGCCGGTACTGGTGCCGGCATGGGAGCCGGTACAGCAGCCGACGCCGGCGCCTGTCCCTGGCCATGCCCCTGACCCTCTGCCTGCGCCTGCTCTGGTTCGGGCGGGGCCGCCGCCGACGCCACCGGCGCACCGGAGGTGCTGATCCGGCTCGTGGGTGTGGCGTCCTGGAGCATCCCCTCGGCCACCAGCTGCGTCGGGACGTACGCTTCGGCCTGCCGGGGCCTGCGCCCCTCCATCGCGTCGAGCAGCATGCGCTCCGCCTCGGCGGACCCGGGCCGTTCGGCGGGGTCCTTGCGCAGCAGTCCGGTGATGACGGGAGTGAGCGGCCCGGCCTTCGTGAGCTTCGGCGGCTCGTCGTTCACGACGGCCTGGAGCGTGGAGATCGGCGATGTGCGGCGGAACGGTGAGCGTTCCTCGACGGCGGTGAAGAGCGTGGCCCCCAGCGACCAGAGGTCGGACGCGGGGCCGGGCGCCTCGCCGTAGACCCGCTCCGGCGCGAGGTAGTCGATGGAACCGACGATCTCGCCGGTCCGGGTGATCTCCGAGTCGCCCTCGATGGCGGCGATGCCGAAGTCGGTGATGAGGACCCGGCCGTCGTGGGCGAGCAGCACATTGCCGGGCTTCACGTCCCGGTGCAGCACCCCCGCCGCGTGCGCGGCGCGCAGAGCCCCCAGGACGTGCAGGCCCACCCGGGCGGCCTCACGGGGGTCGAGCGCCCCCGACTCCTTGACCACGTCGGCAAGTGAGGGGCCGTCGATGTACTCCATGACGATCCACGGCCGGTCGTCGAACTCGATGACGTCATGAACGGTCACGACACCGGGGTGGTTGATACGGGCGGCGGCGCGCGCCTCCTTCTGCGTTCTGGCGTGCAGTACGGCCCGGTCGGCCTCCGACACATACAGACCGGCCGTCAGTTCCTTGACGGCGACCGTCCGGTGCAGCACCTCGTCGTGAGCGCGCCAGACCTTGCCCATGCCGCCGCGACCTATGAGTTCGCCCAGCCGATAGCGACCGGCGAGCACCAAGTCCGCGCTGTGAGTGTGTTCCACGTGCCCCTGTCCGTTCCCTCGACTGCCAGGTTACGGACGGATATTCGGTCGTGGAACCTCGGGGCGCGCCGTGATACCGCACTGTGACGGGAATCGCGCAGTCCGCTCAGCTCACCGATCGGTAGGTGGCGACGGCCTGTTCGTAGATTTCGGTGACCTTGTCCCGCTGCGCTTCGGGGCCTATGACCTGCACGATGTGGTAGCGGCCCGCGATAATCATGGCCACATTCCGGACGTACACCTCGCGTCCCCTGCTGTCCTGCCAGGTGAACTGCCCTTCGGCCATCGCCTGCTTGCCGACGTCTATACGGCGCAGCCCCGAGGCGGACGACCACGTGGAGTCACGGAACGGTTTGAGTTCCCGCTCCTTGTTGCGCTGGTACGCCATGGGATCGGCGCCTTCGTCCTTGACGCTGTCGCGGCCGGGAACGACGACGAGCTCGAAGTCACCGCCGATAAAGCGCACCTGGCCGGCGTCGTTGACGGGACGGCGCTCCCAGTCGCCGGCCACCGCCACCTGAAACCCTTCAGGGTCCTTGCGGATGGCGTAACCGGCCGCCGGTCCACCGCTGTCGGGCTCCGTGCCCTGCGGCGACTGGGGTGTTCCGGCCGACCCGGACTGCTGGGACTGTCCGGACCCGCCGGAATCCGGCGAGTTCCGCTGTCCGGACGCGGAAGCGGTCGGCACCGTCGCCGGCGAACCGGCGTCGCCCTGCCGGGAGTCGTCGGCCTTCGGCATGAACTTCAGCGCGTACACGAGGGCGGCGACCAGGACCACCAGGATGACGACGAGCAGGGTCCGGCCGAGGGAGCGCGGCTTCGCGTCCGGCCCGGGCCGGCGCCCCGCAGGTGCGGGCCGCTCGGAGGAGCCCGGCGCCACGGAGTGCATCGGTTGCGCGGATCCGGCCGGGCCCTGTTCCCTCCGGCGGCCGCCCTTCCGCTGCTGGCGGTGACGGCCGTGGACACCGTCCCCGCCGGAGTTGCGACGCCACCGCCGGACGAGCTCGCCCCTGCGCCGTACGATCGGCAGCCGCGTGGCGTCGACCGGCGGGACCGGGACGATCCCTTGCCCTGCATCGGGCTCGGGCGCCGACCGCACCAGCGAGCGCAGCCAGCCGCGCAGCTCCTCTATGTCCGGCCGCTCCGTGGGGTCCTGACGCAGCAGCGACTCGACGACGGGCCGCAGCGGACCGCACTCCTCGGCGAAGGCGGGTGGTTCGGCGCAGACCAGCTGGACGAGTTCGGCGGCGCTCTCCTCCGGGTACGGGGCGTGGCCCTGGACTGCCCGGAAGAGCAGCGCCCCCAGCGCCCACAGATCGGTGGCGGGCCCGACCGGGGCGGCGAGCTGCCAGTTGCCGTGGACGGGGCCCGCCTGCTCGGGCGCCCACCGTTCGGTGACGGCGCCCACGACGGTGATACGCGCCTGCCGGGCCCGCTCGGCGGCGAGCGGCGTCCTGGGCCCCCGGAGCGCGGGCACCGCGGGCCCAGCGGCCCGATCCCACCCGTCCGGCACAGCAACGCCCGCACGGGGGCGGGGGGCGCCGGGGGCACCGGGGGCGTTGGCTGCCCGATGACGGGTGGCCTGGTCGTGAGCGGTCTGGTCGCGAGCGGTCTGCTGGTGAGCGGTCTGCTGGTGAGCGGCCTGGTCGTGGGTCTGCTCATGGGCGCTGCGGTCGCGGACGCTCTGCTCGTGGGCACCGCGCAGACCGTCGGCCTCCCGGTTCTGGGCGCTCCGGCCCTGAACCGCACGCCCCTGCGCGGCCCGTTCCTGTGCCTCCCGGTCGTGGGCGCCGCGCAGGTCGTCGGCGCGCATGCCGTCCCCGGCGCCAGAACGCGGCTGCGCTCCGTGCCAGAAGCCCGCCGGTTCCTGCCGCCCGGGCTGCGAAGGCCCGGACGCCGGACGCTGGACGGGGAAAGCCCCGGTGTTGCTCCCCTGCTCGTCCTCGCTGACGCGCGCCGCAGCCCGGGCACCCGCACGGTAGGCGGCGATGGCACCGGCCCGGGCCGCACGGACATCCTCCGCCGAAGCCCCGCCACCACCCCTGGTGGCGGGCAGTCCGGGCTCCTGTCCCGAGGCGCCCGGCGCGTCCTGCGACTGGTCGTACATCCGGCCGCCCGGCTGGCCACGCCGCTCGTCCTGGGTGTAACCGGGCGGCAGCGCAGGCCCGGCCGGGAGCGCCTGCGTGCCGTGCGGCCCCCGCTCCACCGGGAGCGCCCGCTCCCCTGCCTGCCCCAAGTCCCCAGCGGCCGGCCCCTCCACAGCCCCCGGCGCATCCGACCCGTACAGTCCCTCAGCCCCGTACGGCTCCTCAGTCCCGTACGGCTCCTCCGGCCTCTCCGTCCCGTACGGCTCCTCCGGCCCATCCGCTCCTGGCGCGGCCGGGGAACCGGGCCCGGGGCTCCCGCCCGTCCCAACCTCCGGCGGCGATAACTCCGCGGCCGGCACCGGGTCGTAACCGCACAGTGCCTCCTCCGCCGCTCCTGCCGCCAGCCCGGTCAGAACCACACGGCCGTCGTCGCATACCAGCACGGTCCGGGCGGTGATGTTGCGGTGAGTCCACCCGTGGGCGTGCAGCACCCGCAGGGCGGTGAGCACGTCGGAGGCGATCTCCGCCGCGCGGTACGGGTTCAGGGGGCGCTCGGCGAGCATCGCGGCCAACGGTGTGGCCTCGACCAGTTCGCTCACCACCCAGAGCGATCCGCCTTCCGCGAAGACGTCGAAGACCTGGTCCAGCCGGGGGTGGTCGGGAATCTGCGCCGCGGACTGCGCCGCCTCCATGGCCCGCCGTACCGCGGGGTCGGCGGGCCTGCGCGTGGTGCGGGCCGACGCGCGCCGCGCCTCGGAGACCCCGGCCCCCGTACCGCCATCCGACCCGGCGCCGAAGCCCGTCCCCGGGCCGCCCTCATCGAGCATCTCCGCGTCCACGACCTCGGGCAACGGCACCTGCCGGACGAGGACTTCCTGTCCGCTGTAGGTGTCGAACGCGCGAATCTCCGCAGGCTCGAACTCATCACCGGGCAACAGCGGAAGGCGGTAGCGGTCGGCAAGGACCCTTCCCGCGTACTCGTCCACGACGCCTCCCCGGAGCGCGCTGTTCCCTGGTTTCAGGGACCACATCAATCCGCATTAATCCGTCAAATACGGTCGATTACAGGCCCATTGCGGCTGCGTACGGTCCGCGTCCTCTCACAATACGTGTCCTGGGTCACTTCTTGGGAGCGAATGTCTTGAACGCCGTATTACGCAGCGTGGTGCACTCGTCGCCGTCCCAGTCGCTCGCCTTGCAGCTGATCATGATGGAGTAGCCGCGCTTGCTGTCCACCTTGAATCCCCGGTTCAGAACCCGGACCCGCTGGCCGTTCTGATCACGCTCGAACGACCAGTCGGCGACGGTCGGATAGCCGTTGTACTCGACCTTGTGTATGCCGAGGTGCTTGTAACCGCCGACGCTGGCCGACAGACCACCGACCGCTGCCTGCCATGCGGCGGCCGCGTCGTCCTTGGGCGAGTCGTTGAAGTCGATCTGGACGCGCGGGAAGCCGCCCCTGGACTTGTTGTAGATCCCGCCCGAGCTCACACCCGCTATAGCCGTGCGGTGGAATCCGGCCGGCATGGCCATCGTGAAGCGGAACCTACCGTCCGTCACCTTCTTGTACCCACTGGGCAGTGCGTCACCGGCGGCCGGCGTGGACGGCTTGTCGTCGGGCGAGGGCGACGAGCCGCTACCGCTCTGCCCCTTGCCCTGATCGCCGCCCTTCCCCTGGTCGCCCGTCTTTCCCTTGTCCGTGCCCTTGCTGTCAGCCCCGGCCGTCGCACCACTCGAAGCGCTCTTGTCACCCTTGGACTTGCTCTGATTGCCCTTGTCGCCGTCCCGGTTGAGAGCGAAGGCGAGGACCGTCCCGAGCACCGCGAGTGCGACAACGGCCGCGATTATCACCAGGGTGCGGCGCGGTACGACATCGGTGAGCGGCGCCCTGACGCGGGCGGGCGGCCCGGCCGGTGCAGTGGCCGCCTTGGTCGGCTTGGCCGGAGCAGGCTCGGACCTGGCGTTCCGTACGGAGTTCAGCGCGCTGCGCACCCGGTCGGCCGCAGCGGTGTCCCTGACCTTCTGAAGCTTGGGCTCCCGGGCGGGCCGGGGCTCCTTGGCGGGCTTGAGTGCCTTGGCGGGCTTCGCGGGTCTGGACTCCCCCGCGTCCCCTGACTCGTCGGGAACAGGCGGCAGCGGCACGACCCGCGTCGCGTCGGCCGCGACCGGCTCCGCAGCGGCCTCCGGCACCTCCGGAGCGTGGATCACGTCGTTCAGCAGACGGCGGGCGCCCGCGTCGTCGAGGCGCTGGTCCGGATCCTTGGCGAGCAGACCGTAGATGACCTCCGACAGGGCTCCCGCGTTCTTCGGCGGGTCCAGCGGTTCGGTCATCACCGCGGTCAGGGTCGCGATGGCCGACCCCTTGTCGTACGGCGGCACGCCCTCGGTGCTCGCGTACAGCAGTCCGCCCAGCGACCAGAGGTCGGCCGGCGGGCCGGGCTTGTGGCCGCGGGCCCGCTCGGGCGAGATGTACGAGGGGGCGCCGACCAGCATCCCGGTCGAGGTCACCGACGGGTCGCCCTCGACCTGGGCGATCCCGAAGTCGGTCAGCACGACCCGGCCGTCCTCGGCGATCAGCACGTTGGACGGCTTCACATCGCGGTGCAGGATGCCCTCACGGTGCGCGAGGCGCAGCACATCGAGAATGGCGAGGCCCACCTCGGCCGCGCGTACCGGTGTGAGGACACCCTTCTCCCGTACCAACTCGGCCAGCGAGCAGCCCTCGACGAGCTCCATGACGATCCACGGCCGGTCGTCCTCGTCGACCACGTCGTAGACAGTGACCGCTCCGTTGTTACGGATCCGGGCAATCGCCTTGGCCTCGCGCAGCGTGCGCGTCACGAGCCTGCGCTTCTCGTCCTCGTCGATGGCCGAGGGGAAACGCAGCTCCTTCACCGCGACGGTGCGGCCGAGTGTCTCGTCCACAGCCCGCCAGACGGTGCCCATGCCGCCCTTGCCGAGCACCCCCCCGAGCCGGTACCGCCCAGCCAGGAGGCGCCCCTTGGTGTCCTTCGCCTGCTCCGCCTCCGACATGCGTCCCCTCTGCATTCAACCCGCCCTGGCAGAGCGTCCATTGTCTCTCACTCCGGCACCGATGATGGTGCCGGGTCCGTGGGCGACCATCATGGGCCATGCGGAAGGCATTTCCTGCCACGCCGGTGCCCCACCTGCCGCTCGCCACCGCGGCCGATCCCGGTACCGCCCGGCGGTACCGCCCAGTCCCTGCCCGGAGAACCCGAGGTCAAGCAGGCGTACGGCGCCCTCCCGCCCCGCACACACCACCATCCCCCCGGACCCCACCCGGCTCGGTCCAGCCCGCCCCGGCCCTGCCCCATGCCTCGAAACAGCCGTTCCCCATGAGGAGTTCCACCTGCTCCGGCCGGGCCCCGCCGAAGCGGGCCCCGACCCCGCCGAAGCAGGCCCCGCCCCACCCGCTCGCTCACTCACTCACTTGCTCACCCACTCATCAACCCGCTCGCCCGCCCCGTCCGTTGCTCCGTTGCTCCGTTGCTCACTCCAGCGGCACAATGTCCGGCGCCCCCAGCCTCGCGGCGTCCGCCGTCAGGTCGTCCGGCTGGCGCTGCGACTCCCGCTCTGCCTCGACCCGCTTCTCGTAGTGCTCGATCTCCTGCTCGACGCGCTTCTTGTCCCAGCCCAGCACCGTGGCCATCAGCGCGGCAGCCTCCCGTGCGCTGCGCGTGCCCCGGTCGAACGTCTCGATCGAGATGCGCGTGCGCCGGGTGAGTACGTCGTCCAGGTGCCTGGCCCCTTCGTGCGAGGCCGCGTAGACGACCTCCGCCCGCAGATAGTCGTCCGCGCCCCCCAGCGGTTCGCCCAGCGACGGGTCCTCGGTGATGAGGTCGAGGACCTCCTGGGTCATCGCACCGAAGCGGTTCAGCAGGTGTTCCACCCGGGCCACATGCAGGCCCGTCCGCTTGGCGATGTGCGCCCGCGCATTCCACAGGGCGTTGTACCCCTCGGCGCCGATCAGCGCAACATTCTCCGTGACGCACTCGGCAACCCGCTGGTCCAGACCGTGCACCGCCTCGTCCACCGCGTCCTTCGCCATCACACGGTAGGTCGTGTACTTCCCGCCCGCGACGACCACGAGCCCCGGCACCGGATGGGCCACCGTGTGCTCCCGCGAGAGCTTGCTGGTCGCGTCGGACTCCCCGGCCAGCAGGGGCCGCAGGCCGGCGTACACGCCCTGTACGTCGTCGCGCGTCAGCGGCACTGCGAGCACCGAGTTGACGTGTTCGAGCAAGTAGTCGATGTCGGCGCTGGACGCGGCCGGATGCGCCTTGTCGAGGTCCCAGTCCGTGTCCGTGGTCCCCACGATCCAGTGGCGCCCCCACGGGATCACGAACAGCACCGACTTCTCGGTCCGCAGGATGAGCCCGGTCGTCGAGTGGATCCGGTCCTTCGGTACGACCAGATGGATCCCCTTCGAGGCCCGCACATGGAACTGGCCGCGCTCCGCGATCAGCCCCTGGGTGTCGTCCGTCCACACCCCTGTGGCGTTGACGACCTGCTTGGCGCGGATCTCGTAGTCCCCGCCGCCCTCGACGTCCTGCACCCGCGCGCCGACGACCCGCTCGCCCTCCCGCAGGAAGCCGGTCACCTTGGCCCGGTTCGCCACCAGTGCGCCGTAGCTCGCGGCCGTCCGCGCCAGCGTCGCCACATAACGCGCGTCGTCCATCTGCGCGTCGTAGTACTGCAAGGCGCCGACCAGCGCGTCCTTCTTCAGCGCCGGGGCCACCCGCAGCGCGTGCTTACGTGTCAGATGCCGGTGCATCGGGAGCCCGCGGCCGTGCCCCGACGAGACCGACATGGCGTCGTACAGCGCGACACCCGAGCCCGCGTACCAGCGCTCCCAGCCCTTGTGCTGCAAGGGGTAGAGGAAGGGCACCGGCTTCACCAAGTGGGGTGCCAGCCGCTCGAGCAGCAGCCCGCGCTCCTTCAGCGCCTCCCGTACGAGTGCGAAGTCGAGCATCTCCAGATAGCGCAGGCCACCGTGGATGAGCTTGCTCGACCGGCTCGACGTTCCCGACGCCCAGTCCCTCGCTTCGACCAGGCCGGTCGCCAGCCCGCGCGTCGCGGCGTCCAGCGCCGTCCCCGTGCCGACCACGCCGCCGCCCACGACCAGTACGTCCAGTTCACGCTCGGCCATCCCGGCGAGCGCCTGTGCGCGCTCCTCGGGCCCCAGTGTCGCTGTCCTCACTGCTGCCTCCCGTTGATCAGGCCGCCGAAGCGGTGTCCGGTGCACCCTCGATTCTGTCCGCGATCTCCGACTTCAGCCACCGCCTGTGGACAACACACGGACACCCAGGCCCGCCCAATACCGCAAATCGGTCATATTTACTCCTAACCTGACATTGCGCTGTCCACAGGACTTGCGCACTCGTCCCCCTCCGGCTATTGGGAAGGACGGATCACCCATGCCCGCAGATCTCGCCGTGATCGGACTCGGCCACCTCGGCCTGCCGCTCGCCCAGGCCGCCGTCGCCACCGGCCTCGTAACCATCGGTTACGACACCGACCCGCGCCGTCTGCTGCAACTCGCCGCCGGTCACACCCCCGTCGACGGCTCCCTCAGCGCGGCCGACATCCGCCGGATGCTCTCGGGGGGCTTCCGGCCCGTCACCGATCCGGCCGAACTGGGCCGGGTCCGTACCGCCGTCATCTGCGCGCCCACCCCACTGGGCGAGGACCGGGCACTCGACCTGGCACCGGTCACCGACGCGACCCGCGCACTCGCCGCCAGGCTCCGCCCGCACACCACGGTCATCGTCGAATCGGCCGTCTACCCGGGCACCACGGAGGAAATCCTGCGCCCGCTCCTGGAAGAGGGCTCAGGACTGCGGGCCGGCCGGGACTTCCACCTCGCCTACTCCCCCAGCCGCCTCGACCCCGGCAACCGGACCCAGGCGTACGCGGCGACCCCCAAGGTCATCGGCGGCCTGACCCCCGCCTGCACCGAATCCGCTGCCGCCTTCTACGGCCGGTTGAGTGACAAAGTCGTACGGGCGCGCGGCCCCCGCGAGGCCGAAATGACCAAACTCCTCGAAACCAACTACCGGCACGTCAACATCGCCCTGGTCAACGAGATGGCCGTGCTCTGCCACGAGCTGGGCGTGGACCTCTGGGACGTCATCCGCTGCGCCGAGACGAAGCCCTTCGGCTTCCAGCCCTTCCGCCCCGGCCCCGGCGTCGGCGGCCACGGCGTCCCCGTCGACACCGCGGGCCCCCCGCACACCGTCCGCCCGCTGCGCATGGTCGAACTCGCCCAGCAGGTCAACGACCGGATGCCGCAGTACGTCATCCAGCGCTGCGCCACCCTCCTCAACGAGCACGGCAAGTCGGCGCGCGGCGCCCGCGTGCTGCTCCTCGGCGTCACCTACAAGCCCGACCTGGCCGACCGGCAGAACTCCCCGGCAGGCGAGATCGCCCGCCGGCTGATGGACCTGGGCGCGTCGGTGAGCTACCACGACCCGTACGTCCCGGACTGGCGCATCCGCGACGTGCCGGTGCCCCGCGCGGACTCCCTCTACGAGGCGGCGGCGGGCGCGGACCTGACGGTGCTGCTCCAGAACCACCGCACGTACGACCTCCAGGGCCTCGCGGTGAAGGCCCAACTCCTGCTGGACACCAGGGGAGCCACCCCGGTGGGAGCCGCCCACCGGCTGTGACCGCCTTGCCGCGGTCGCGCAGGCCGGCCACCCGGACCCGGTCGCGCAGGCCGACTGCCCAGACTTCCCAGGTGGCCACCCGTGAACGTCATGTGTGGATTTCATGTGTGAATGGCGGCGCAGGCTGCTAGCGTGCGGCGTTCGCTTATCGCACAACCGTGCGTATCTGTCCCAGGGGGACCCCGTCATGACCCAGCCCGTGCCACCGCCTCACACGCCGGACCCGTCCACGCACCAGCCGCCGGCCTTCGGCTACCCGATGGCTCCGCAGGCCGCCCCGGCGAAGGTCAACATCGCGGGCGGCATCGTGGCCGCCGTGATCACCGCTCTCGTGGTGGGCGCGGCGTACGGGGGCATCCTCGGTGCCACCAAGCACGAGTTCGGTTACGCGGCCGTCGCCGTGGGGTTCATCATCGGTTTCGCGGCGGGCAAGGTGGGCGGCGACCACGTCGGGCTCGCGGCCGTCGGCGCCGTCCTGTCACTGGCGTCCGTCTACTTCGGGCAGCTGCTCGGCGAGGCGATCCTCGCGTCCAAGCAACTCCCGGTCTCCGTCGGTGAGCTGTTCTTCCAGCACTTCGGCCTGCTCAACGACGCCTGGCGGGCGGATGCGGACTTCCTCAGCTACCTCTTCATCGCGATCGCCGTGGGGGCGTCCTTCGCGGGCATGAAGCGGGCCCTCTGACGGCAGACGCCGGGAGGACTCGACCGTTCGCGGCACCCCGTACCCCACACGAAGACGCCCAGCACCACGAAGATACCCAGCACGAAGCCCGGACCGCGGCTGCGGTCCGGGCCTGTGCAGGGCGCGACAAGGGCGGCACCGGCCGGTACCGCCCCGTCGGGCTCAGCGCTTGTGCTGGGCGTCCGCCACCGTCACCTCGACGCGCTGGAACTCCTTGAGCTCGCTGTACCCCGTGGTCGCCATCGAGCGGCGCAGCGCCCCGAAGAAGTTCATCGAACCGTCCGGGATGTGCGAGGGCCCGGCGAGGATCTCCTCGGTCGTGCCGACGATGCCCAGGTCCACCAGCTTGCCGCGCGGCACGTCCTCGTGGACGGCCTCCATGCCCCAGTGGTGGCCCTTGCCGGGCGCGTCCGTCGCGCGGGCCAGCGGAGAGCCGATCATGACCGAGTCCGCACCGCAGGCGATGGCCTTCGGCAGGTCGCCCGACCAGCCGACGCCGCCGTCCGCGATGACGTGCACATAGCGGCCGCCGGACTCGTCCATGTAGTCGCGGCGGGCCGCGGCCACATCGGCGACCGCGGTCGCCATCGGGACCTGGATGCCCAGCACATTGCGCGTGGTGTGCGCGGCGCCGCCACCGAAGCCGACGAGCACACCCGCCGCTCCGGTACGCATCAGGTGCAGCGCGGCGGTGTACGTCGCGCAGCCGCCGACGATGACCGGGACGTCCAGCTCATAGATGAACTGCTTCAGGTTCAGCGGCTCGGCGGCACCGGATACGTGCTCGGCGGAGACCGTCGTACCGCGGATGACGAAGATGTCGACGCCCGCGTCCACGACCGCCTTGGAGAACTGGGCGGTGCGCTGCGGGGACAACGCGGCGGCCGTGACCACACCCGAGTCGCGCACCTCCTTGATCCGCAGGCCGATCAGGTCCTCCTGGATCGGGGCCGCGTAGATCTCCTGGAGACGCCGCGTCGCGGTCTCCTCGTCGAGCCCGGCGATCTCGTCGAGCAGCGGCTGGGGGTCCTCGTACCGCGTCCACAGGCCTTCGAGGTTCAGGACTCCGAGGCCGCCCATCTCACCGATGCGGATGGCGGTCTGCGGGGACACGACCGAGTCCATCGGAGCGGCCAGGAACGGCAGCTCGAATCGGTAGGCATCGATCTGCCAGGCGATCGAGACCTCCTTCGGGTCCCGGGTGCGCCGGCTCGGCACGATGGCGATGTCGTCGAACGCGTACGCCCTGCGGCCGCGCTTGCCGCGCCCGATCTCGATCTCAGTCACGATGTGTGGCCTTTCCCTCTACGTCTGCCGTTCCAGTATCCCCGACGCGCGCGCGGAAGCCCGCGGGCCGTCCGGCCCACGGGCTTCCGCGTTGCTACGTACGCCTCAGCGCCGTGCGTAGTTCGGCGCCTCGACGGTCATCTGGATGTCGTGCGGGTGGCTCTCCTTGAGCCCCGCCGACGTGATCCGGACGAACCGGCCCTTGCTCTCCATCTCGTCCACGCTGGCCGCACCGACATACCCCATCGTCTGGCGCAGACCGCCGACGAGCTGGTGCAGGACGTTGCCCAGCGGACCCCGGTAGGGCACCTGCCCCTCGATGCCCTCGGGCACGAGCTTGTCGTCGGACGCCACATCGGCCTGGAAGTAGCGGTCCTTGGAGTACGAGCGGGCCTGGCCGCGCGTCTGCATCGCGCCGAGCGAGCCCATGCCGCGGTACGACTTGAACTGCTTGCCGTTGATGAACAGCAGCTCACCGGGCGACTCCTCGCAGCCCGCGAGCAGACTGCCCAGCATCACGCTGTCGGCACCGGCGGCCAGCGCCTTGCCGATGTCGCCGGAGTACTGCAGGCCACCGTCGCCGATCACCGGGACGCCCGCGGCACGCGCGGCGAGCGCGGCCTCGTAGATCGCCGTGACCTGCGGGACACCGATACCGGCGACCACGCGGGTGGTGCAGATCGAGCCCGGTCCGACGCCGACCTTGACGCCGTCCACACCCGCGTCGACCAGCGCCTGGGCGCCGTCGCGGGTGGCGACGTTCCCGCCGATGACGTCCACGGAGACGCCCGACTTGATCTTCGCCATCCAGTTCAGGGCGTTGCTGTTGTGGCCGTGCGAGGTGTCGACGATCAGGAAGTCGGCTCCGGCCTCGGCCAGCGCCTGGGCGCGGTCCAGCGCCTCCGGGCTCGCCCCGACGGCCGCACCGACGAGCAGCCTGCCCTCGGCGTCCTTGGCCGCGTTCGGGTACTTCTCGGCCTTGACGAAGTCCTTGACCGTGATCAGGCCCTTGAGGATGCCCGCGTCGTTGACCAGCGGAAGCTTCTCGATCTTGTGCCGGCGCAGCAGCTCCATGGCGTCGGCGCCGGAGATACCGACCTTGCCGGTCACCAGCGGCATCGGGGTCATGACCTCGCGCACCTGGCGGTTCCGGTCGGACTCGAACGCCATGTCACGGTTGGTGACGATGCCGAGCAGCTTGCCCGCGGGGTCGGTCACCGGGACACCACTGATACGGAACTTGGCGCACAGCTCGTCGGCCTCGCGCAGCGTCGCGTCGGGGTGCACCGTGATCGGGTCGGTGACCATGCCGGACTCGGAACGCTTGACCAGATCGACCTGGTTGGCCTGGTCCTCGATCGAAAGATTGCGGTGCAGCACACCGACGCCGCCCTGGCGGGCCATCGCGATGGCCATCCGCGCCTCGGTGACCTTGTCCATGGCGGCGGACAGCAGCGGGATGTTCACGGTGACGTTCCGCGAGATCCTGGACGAGGTGTCGACGGCGTTCGGGAGCACTTCCGATGCGCCCGGCAGCAGCAGCACGTCGTCGTATGTCAGCCCGAGCGTCGCGAATTTCTCGGGCACTCCGTCGACGTTTGCAGTCATGACACCTTCCCCAAATGGCCTTGATCGGTGCGGATGTCCATGCTAACGGGCCAGAGAGGCGTCTCATTCCACGATCGGCCCGATCTGACATCCTTGGAGGTTCCTACCGCCAGGAGCGACATCCGGCGCCCGGCCCGCCCGTGGCTGTGAGCGGCCGCCGGTGCTTGCCGAGCGCGGCGAACGGTTGCCCGCGACCGCCGATGACCGCGGGTGGCTGTGACGAATGTCCCTGCGCGGACAATGGGGCCTCACGGACATGGGGGACTGACGGGCATGAGGACTGACGGGCAGGGGACCAGGCGGGCGCCTGCGTGAGCACGAGGCCTGCGCGCGGCCGACGCCTGCCGTACGCACCTCATGCCCGTACGCACCTCATGTCCGTACGTACCTGATGCCTGCCCGTACCCAGTGCCTGCGTGTGCCTATTGCCTGCGTGTGCCTATTGCCTGTGTGTGCCGACTGCCTGCGTGTGCCTACTGCTCGGCCAGTGCCCGCAGCCGGCTCAGTGCGCGGTGCTGAGCGACCCGTACCGCCCCCGGTGACATCCCCAGCATCTGCCCGGTCTCCTCGGCGGTCAGCCCGACGGCGACCCGCAGCACCAGCAGCTCGCGCTGATTCTCCGGGAGGTTGGCCAGCAGCTTCCTGGCCCAGGCGGCATCGCTGCTGAGCAGCGCACGCTCTTCGGGGCCGAGGGAGTCGTCCGGACGCTCGGGCATCTCGTCCGACGGCACAGCCGTGGATCCGGGATGTCGCATGGCCGCCCGCTGGAGGTCAGCGACCTTGTGGGTGGCGATGGCGAAGACGAAAGCCTCGAAGGGCCTGCCCGTGTCCTTGTAGCGCGGCAGCGCCATCAGGACGGCGACACAGACCTCCTGGGCGAGATCCTCCACGAAGTGGCGGGCATCGCCGGGCAGCCGGTTCAGCCGCGTACGGCAGTAGCGCAGGGCCAGTGGGTGGACGTGCGCCAGCAGGTCGTGCGTGGCCTGCTGGTCTCCGTCGACAGCGAGATGGACGAGCGCGCCGATGGCCCCATGGGCATTCGCAGCCTCGTCGTCACGCATCGGTCCATGGTGCCTCGGCACCGAACCATCCGCTTCACCACGCTCGTAGTTGTGCACTGAAGCGTTATGAGCAGGTGCGCCGGAACTCATCCGCTGCGCCCTCCCCTCCCGCTCGAACGACTCGTCCCCGAGGAACTCCAC
The DNA here is from genome assembly GCF_041433995.1 of Streptomyces sp. NBC_00466. Lineage (NCBI taxonomy): Bacteria > Bacillati > Actinomycetota > Actinomycetes > Kitasatosporales > Streptomycetaceae > Streptomyces > Streptomyces sp. NBC_00466. The sequence goes on from NZ_CP107896.1 coordinate 2,365,876, forward strand.
ACCCTCAAGGATGCGGCATCGCGCGGGAAACAGAGTTGGGGCGTCCGCCACCCCGTCCGCCACCGAGCGGACGGGGGTCCTGCCGGTCATCCTCTAACGAACCAGACCCCAGCGGAAACCGAGCGCCACCGCGTGCGCGCGGTCCGAGGCGCCGAGCTTCTTGAACAGCCGCCTGGCGTGCGTCTTCACCGTGTCCTCGGAGAGGAAGAGCTCCCTGCCGATCTCCGCGTTCGACCGGCCGTGACTCATCCCTTCGAGTACCTGGATCTCACGCGCAGTGAGCGTGGGAGCCGCGCCCATTTCGGCCGAACGGAGTCGTCGCGGGGCGAGTCGCCAGGTCGGATCGGCGAGCGCCTGCGTGACCGTCGCGCGCAGCTCGGCACGCGAGGCGTCCTTGTGCAGATAGCCACGGGCACCGGCGGCGACCGCCAGCGCGACACCGTCCAGATCCTCGGCGACCGTCAGCATGATGATCCGGGCACCGGGGTCTGCCGAGAGGAGCCGGCGCACCGTCTCCACACCACCCAGACCGGGCATGCGTACGTCCATCAGAATCAGGTCCGAACGGTCGGCTCCCCAGCGGCGGAGGACTTCCTCGCCGTTGGCCGCCGTCGTCACCCGCTCGACGCCGGGCACCGTCGCGACCGCGCGACGGAGCGCTTCTCGGGCAAGCGGGGAATCGTCGCAGACGAGGACGGATGTCATGACCGCCCTCCGCAGCTGATGCGCGTCACCTTGAGCCTCCAGGCTGGGTACGAATCGTCACCTGTGCGGTCGACGCCTCTCGGACATGTGCCCGAGCGCTTCTTGTTTCAACCGCCCACACACTCTCAACGATGGTCACTCGAAAGAGTTACGGGCCGGACGGCCGCCTTCGACACTCTACGTGAGGGAACGGTCGCAGAGGAGAGCCCCACGCCCCATTTGTCTAGTTTGAAAGACAATGACCCGTTCAGCTGCTTTTCTTCCATTTTGCTGGTGTCTATGACTAGATTCGTAATGAGTCATATTTACATCTACTTACATCGTGGATGTACGGTCGCGGGTGCGGTCGACATCACCGCCCCCGCCTCAGCAACGGCTTCAAGGGGACAAGCAATGGCAGATTTCTCCCGCCTTCCCGGACCCAATGCCGACCTATGGGACTGGCAGCTCCTCGCGGCCTGCCGCGGGGTGGACAGCTCGCTCTTCTTCCATCCAGAGGGTGAACGGGGCGCAGCGCGCAGCGCGCGTGAGACCTCGGCGAAAGAGGTGTGCATGCGCTGCCCGGTCCGTGCCGAGTGCGCGGCGCACGCACTTGCCGTACGCGAGCCCTACGGAGTGTGGGGCGGCCTGACCGAGGACGAACGCGAGGAGCTGATGGGGCGCGCCCGCAATCGGCTGATCACCGCGGCGAGCCCGAACGGCCCCGGGGCCGCTTAGCGGCTCAGCATCGGAAACCTTGAGAGGAAACGTTCCTGCACTCTCGCCTCCCGCACGCACACCCACTCCCGCGCAGCCTCTCCCGCGCGCCGCATCCGCTCCCGTTCACTTCAGCGAGTCCACCGTCGGCAGGGCAGGACAGAGGCCGGCAGGACAGAGGCCGGCAAGGCAGCGGTCAGCAAGGCAGCAGGGCGGCCCCGGCCGTGACTCGGCGCTCAGGGATCAGCGCGCGGCGGCCCGAGCGAGCCGGTCCAGGGTCGCCGCGACGGCGGGGACCTGGGCCAGGTCCGGAAGGGTCAGTGCGACGATCTCGCGCTGGACCGCCGGTTCCACCGATACCGTCCTGGCCCCCATGGGCCGTACGGACTCGATCGCCAGCTCCGGCAGCACAGCGACCCCGAGACCCGCGCCGACCAGGCCGATGACCGCCGGGTAGTCATCCGTAGCGAAGTCGATCCGGGGGGTGAAGCCCGCGCTCTCGCAGACCTCGACCAGCTGACGGCGGCAGCGCGGGCAGCCCGCGATCCAGGACTCTTCGGCCAGGTCGCCCACGCTGATGGCATCCGCGTCGGCCAACCGGTGCCCGTCCGGCACCAGTCCGACCATGCGGTCGGTGAGCAGCGGCCGTACGACCAGGTCGTCCCACTCGTCCGTGGCGGGTCCGTAGCGGAAGGCGAGCGCCACATCGCAGTCCCCGTCGCGCACCATCTCGACGGAGCGCGGCGGCTCCCCCTCGACCAGGGAGACCCGGGTGCCGGGGTGGGCGGCCCGCAGTGCGGCCAGGGCGGTGGGCACCAGCGTCGAACTGCCGCTGGGGAACGACACCAGCCGCACCCGGCCCGCGCGCAGCCCGGCGATGGCGGCGACCTCCTCCTCGGCGGCCGTGAGTCCGGCGAGGATCCCGCCCGCGTGGCGGACCAGGGCCTCCCCCGCCTGCGTGAGGCGCATCTCGCGGCCCGTACGGATCAGCAGCGTCGTGCCCGATGACGTCTCGAGGGCCTTCATCTGCTGGCTGACCGCAGGCTGGGTGCAGCCCAGCTCGCGGGCGGCGGCGGAGAAGGATCCGGTGGCGGCGACGGCTCGCAGGACGCGGAGATGACGGGCCTCAATCATGATGCAAGCATAAGCGATTCTTGGGGTGGGCGCGGATTATCGCGTATCAGCTATGACGATGAAGTGGCACGCGGCGGCGGTGCCGGACAGAGACACGGTGTCAGCAAGCCTCTAGCCTCTTCCCATGAGACTTCTGTCAGTGAATGTGGGGCGCGCCAGGACCGCCGCGTACACGGACGCCGAGGGCGGCAGGACCGGCGTCGACAAGCGGCCGGTCGACGGGCCCGTACGGGTTTTCCAGCCGGGCCCCAAGGGTGTGGGCGCCAGTGGGGTCGAGGGCGACTCGGTCTGCGACCTGCGCTTCCACGGCGGCAACGACCGTGCTGTGTACGCCTTCGCGCGCGAGGACCTGGACACCTGGGAGCAGGAGCTGGGGCGCCCGCTCGCCGACGGCTCGTTCGCCGAGAACCTCACCACCAGCGGTGTCGATGTGAGCGGCGCACTCATCGGTGAACGGTGGCGCGTCGGCCCCGATGTCGTACTCGAGGTCACCGGCGGCCGCATTCCCTGCCGCACGTTCCAGGGACACATGGGCGAGCCGGGTTGGGTCAAGCGCTTCACTCTGGCCGGGGCCCCAGGAGCGCTGCTGCGGGTGATCCGGCCGGGCGCTTTCCGTGCGGGCGATGCCGTCGAGGTCGTACGCCGCCCGGAGCACGACATCACGGTGGCTCTGCTCTTCCGCGCGGCGACGATCGAGCGCGAACTGCTCCCCCGGACGCTGGTGGCGGCGGAGTGGATGGAGTCGGGGCTGCTGGGCGTGGCACGTGACTACACGGACAAGCACGGGAGTTCGGACTGACGGGCCGGCGGGAGGGCGCCCAGCCCGGCCAGGACGGTGAGCGGGAGTATCCGGTTGATCCGCGCTGACGGATCGGCGGGAGGGCGGACCGGCCGGCCGGCTGATGCGTGAACGGGCACGGCCGCGGTCGTACGGACGGCCGGATCCGGGGTCGTCGCAGGTGCTGGGCGGGGCACTAACGTTCCGCTCATGACGACAGCACTGATCACGGGCGCGACAGCGGGAATCGGAGCCGCCTTCGCGCGGCGACTGGCCACGGACGGGCACAACCTCGTTCTGGTGGCACGCAATACCGAGCGGTTGCAGGAGCAGGCGACCGAACTGCACGACCGGCACGGCATCGAAGCCGAGGTACTGACCGCGGACCTCGGCACCGAGGACGGCATCGCCCTCGTCGAGAAGCGCCTCACGGACTCCCGGAACGCGATCGACCTGCTGGTCAACAACGCCGGGTTCGGAAACAAGGGTCAGTTCCTCGACGTCCCGATGTCCGAGGAACTGACCATGCTCAAGGTGCACTGCGAGGCCGTCCTGCGGCTGACCTCCGCCGCGGTGCCGGGGATGCGGGCGCGGGGCCGCGGTGGCGTCGTCAACGTGGCATCGGTGGCGGCGTTCCTGCCACGGGGGACGTACGGCGCTTCGAAGGCCTGGGTCGTGCAGTTCACCCAGGGCGCTGCCAGGGACCTGGCCGGCTCGGGGGTGCGGCTGATGGCACTGTGCCCCGGCTTCGTGCGTACGGAGTTCCATGAGCGGGCGGGCATGGGGACGGACAACATCCCCGGGTGGATGTGGCTGGACGCCGACAAGCTGGTGACGGCCGCGCTCGCCGATCTCTCGCGCGGGAAGTCGCTGTCGATTCCCGACCCCCGGTACAAGGCGCTGATGGGCGCCGCGAAGCTGGCGCCGCGCGGCCTGCTCGGAGGCATCACCTCCAAGACAGGCCGCAAGTACGGTCCTCAGTATCGGCCGGCAGCCACCTCAGCGTCAGCCACGGGCGGCAGCCACGGCTGTCAGTGCATTCGGCCGCCACGGCCATCAGTCGCAGTCGGCGATTCGGCAGACCTGGCCGTCGGTAGCGGGTCTCTGGGGTTGCGGCAGAGATCCTGGTCAGCCGGTGGTGCCCGGCCCTGCGTAGGCGCCGATGTTGGGTGCGCCCGGCTTCAGCTTGTTGCCGAAGTAGTCCTTGCCGCCGTTGTCAGGGACGGCCGTTCCCGCGCCGATGGCGGGTGAGCCATCGGACAGGCGGAAGTCGCTGCGCAGCAGCGGGTCGGAGGTGATGCCTCCGGGGTTGGGGCGGGTCATGTCGATCCCGTAGAACGCGTTGTGGTCGAGCGCCAGCCCTGCCGTCGGGTTGGAGAAGCCGTAGCCGCCGGTCCCGCCGCTCACGAAGATGTTGTTGCGGATGTGCTGCTCGTGCTGGGTGGTGGCAGGGCTGCTGTTGTCGTCCTGGACCAGATATCCGGGGATCGTCTCCTTGTTGGAGAAGGTGTTGTTGTAGATCTGGGTGTTGAGGATGGGGCCCGCGCAGTTCTGGAGCAGCCGGGTGCCGTCGTTGTGGCTGACGTTGTACCGGGCGACCGTGTCGATCGTCTTCGCCCCGCTGTACGGGCAGACCAGCAGGAAGCCGCCCTTGTTGTCGTGGCTGTAGTTGTACTGGAAGACCGTGTGGCTGGAGGCGCCGTCCGCATCGAAGGACATGCCGTCGTGACTGTTCCCGCCGCCCGAGACCTCGTTGTGCTGGATCAGGGTGTCATCGGTGTTGAACGTCCAGATACCGGCGTTGGCAGAGGGCGAACGCAGCTGGAATCCGTCGACCCGGTTGCGCTCGACGACCGCGCCGCTGGTGGTGTCCAGCTTCATCCCGTCGCCGCCGATGGACTTCAGGGTGTTGTCGTGGACGCGGACGCCGGTGGACGGGGTCCAGGCGCCGGGGTAGACGTTCGGGTCCTGTTGCTGGCCGACGAGATCGCGCTTGGAGAACGTCGACTTGAAGTAGATGCCCTCGCGGTCGACGTTCTCGATGCGGTTGTGGTGGATGTCCAGGCCGTCGTAACTGCTCGCCTTCGCCGTGCCCTCGACACCGATGTGGATGGCGCTCGAACCGGTGAGGGTCTTGGCGTCACCGCCGCGTACGTCGTGAATGTAGAGGTGGTCGATCTCGAAGCCGTGGGCAGTGCCGTAGTCGGTGAGGCGGAGCCGGACGGCGTTGCGCTCGCTGCCGGGGTCGGCGGCGTTGGTGATCTCCAGTCGGGACAGGTGAACGTACTGGGTGTTGGAGAGCAGGACGGCGTCGTGCGCGCCCGCACCGTCGATCGCGGCGCGGCCGTTGCCCGGGCCGTAGTCGGCGATGGTGAAGGGGGCGTCGGACGATCCGGCTCCCTTCGGGGTGAGGGAACCTGTGCACGTCGTGCCTCGTTTGAAGAGGAGACGGTCGCCGGGGCCGTAGGTGTGGGCGTTGGCCTGGGCGAGGGTGGTCCAGGGGTGGCTTGCCGAGCCGTCGCTCCCGGCGGGTGCGGCGGGTGCGGTGGCGCAGTCGACGTGGAAGGTGGCTCCGGGGTGGGGAGCCGCTTGGGCGGGGGTGGCTGGTCCGGTGACTGCCAGTCCCGTCACAGCCAGTCCCGTCACAGCTAGCCCCGTCACCGCGAGTGCGGTGAGGGACGCGGGGGTCAGGGGGGTGTGCGCAGGGCGAAGTCTCATCGTTCCTCCGGGAGTTGCGGGGGCTACGGGAGCTGCGGGAGCTGCAGAACGGCGGTGGTGCCGTCCTGCCAGGTCACGTGGATCGTGCGGGGATCGCTGACATGAACGTTCGCGAGGGCTGCGGCGGGGGCGGGGTCCGGCTCGGCGGTAAGCGAGGCGAGGCTGACGAAGAGCGACTCGGGGGCGGTAATGACGCCGTCGAGCGCGAGAATCTGCGAGCTTGGGCCGAACAGGGTTGACCCAGCGGCAAGTTGGCGTGTCACCCCTGTGTAGCCGTGGACGGGGTGGAGCTGGGCGGTCAGGTGGGCAGGCGCGTGGGCAGAAGCGTGGGCAAGCAGGTGGGCGGCGGCCGGTTCGGCTGGGGCAGGCGGAGTGAGCGCGGACTGTGGGGCGGCCTCACCCGTTGTGCCGGTCGTGGTTTCTGTTCCGGTGGCGGCGGTTGTGGCAGTGGTCGTGGTGGTGGCAGCGGCGCTGGATGTGCTCGTCGTGGCGATGGCCCAGCCGGTCTGGCGTACGGAGGTGCCGGCGTCCGCTCCGACGACCAGATGCACACGGAGCTCTGCACGGCCGTGGACGACCGTCGCGGAGACGATTCGCACACCTGGGAGCGGTGTGGTCACGGACGCCACCCAACCGGGCCCGGCGGCGAGGGGCGTAGCTGGGCCACGAGAGGTGGAGTCACCGTCGATGACCAGGGCGAAGTGGTTGTCGCACGGCGAGACCTGGGAGCCGGCTGGGGCGTTGGGAACGGTGGCGGCAGTGGGGGTTGCCGGGGCAGGGGCGGGGACAGCAGCAGGGGCGGGGGCAGGAGCGGCGGCGCTTGCGGAACCGGCCGGATGGCCCATATCCGTGCCGGTACTGACGGGGCTCGTAAATCCGGTGCGGGTGGAGTACGCGTAGCGGGAGTACCCCGGGTCGTCATCCTCGCCGACGTGGTTACTGCCGTGATTGTGGAGACGTACGAGCCCGTCCGCCGCGGTGGACTGGATCAGCATGGCGGGCGGACCCAGCACGGTCACGGCGTCTGCCGTCTCGGCGGGCAGCCGCTCCTCCGTCGCCGTCCAGACCGGATGACCGGCCGGCATCAGGAGCCCGAGGAACCCCTTGGACGCCCAGTACGGTGATGCCGGGCCCGAGTACGGCTGGATGATCGGTTCGTACGGGCCGTGCCAGCCCAGAGTGAGCAGTCCGCGTTCGTCGGTCGCGCGACGGCGCGCCAAAGGGCTGGGGACGACCGAGTCCACTGGGGCTACTGGGGCTACTGGGACAACGGGGACTATCGGAGCTGTCGGGTCCACCGGAGCTGCTGGGGCGGGGCTCGGTTGCGGGGCCGCGTCCCGGTCCAGGAAGTACCGCAGCGTTCCGGAGGCCAGGCGGCGGGTGGCTCCGGGAGTCAGCGGGGTGTAGCCGGTCATGGCGCCGAGCCAGGGGGCGGCCGCGGCGGCGAAACGGTAGCTCAGCGAGCGGCCGTACGGCATCGGCGCCCCGTCCGCGCCGAACATCCGCGTGTACGCGTCGAGGTGGTCGTGCAGCCGGGGCCCGTACCGGGCAAGCAGTTCCTCGTCCCCGCCGAGATGGGCATGCAGGACCGGGTAGAAGTGCATCGCCCAGGCGTTGTAGTGGTCGAAGGAGCGGTTGGGTCCGTCGCTGTACCAGCCGTCGCCGAGCCACCACTCCTCTATGCGTTCCAGGGCGCGGTCGATCGTCTGCCGCGCCCGGTCGGTCTCGATTCCGGCGTCCTGCAGAAAACCGGCCACGGTGAGGCCGAAGAGCCACCAGTTGTTGTTCACGGGGGACGGGCCGAGCGCGGGCAGTAGCCAGTCGACGGCCTGCTGCTGTGTGCGGCCGTCGAGGGTGTCCCAGAGCCAGGGCCGCGTGAGGCGCAGACCGATCGCGACGGATGCAGATTCCACGACGGCCTGCGGGGTGTCTGCCATCCGGGGCCAGCGGTCCGCGGCATCGTGACCCGCCCCCTCCGGGCTGGGCGACGTGCCCGCCGCGAGGCCCTCGGCGTAACGCGGGAGGAAGCCGTGCGGGTCATCGCCCTCCGCACCGGCGACCCGGAAGGCGGCAAGGAGCCAGGTGCGGGCGTACCCTTCAAGGCCGTCGGAGCGCGGGCCCGACCAACTGGGCCGGTGGCCGGGGAGATTGATCAGACCATGACGGGGCGAGGCGTAGGGCCGCACGGCCAGCAGCAGTTCATCGGCCGCACCCTCCCAATCGGCACGGGTCCAGCCGGTGCACGGGCTGAGCAGGCTGGACGGGACGGGCCAGCCAGGGTCGGGCTGAGCGGACCGGGCAGGCCGGCCGGAAGGGACGGGCTGAGCGGACGGGCTTGGCCGGCCGTGCGGGCCGGGCCGGCTCGACAGGTTCGGGCTCAGCATGATGCTCCCTGGGGGCGGACTTCGTCGTCGCCCGGCATCTTGAACCCACGAATGATCGAACGTCAATGCAAGAGTGACGAATGATCGAAACTCCCATCGTTCGATCAAATTGCACTAGGGTCTGGCCGTGGCATCCGAACCTGCCCAACCAGCCGTCGCATTGCCAGCCGTCGCAACGCCAACCACCGCACCGCTACCCGTCACACAGCCAGCCACCACACAGCCACCCATCAGACCGCGAGGGGGACCGCCGCCGTGCGCGAGAGTGCCGACGAACGCCATGACCGACTGCTCGAGTTCGTACGGGAGCAGGGATCGGCCCGCGTCTCCGATCTCGCGGCGCAGCTCGGCGTCTCCCCCGTCACGGTCCGGCGGGACGTCGAGACACTGGCGGAACGCGGACTGCTCGACCGGGTGCACGGCTCGGTCTCCTGGCCGCGGTCAGCGGCAGCCACAGCCGGAACGGCCGCACCCGCCGGAGGCAGCGGCCTGGTTCTCGGGCTGCTGGTCCCCTCGGCGACGTACTACTTCGCCGAAGTGATCAGAGGTGCCCACGACGCGGCCGCACAAGCCGGCGCACGGCTGATCCTTCGGATCTCCGACTACCGCCCCAAGGAGGACAAGGCCCGCGCCGAGGGCCTGCTCGCGGCGGGCGCCGAGGGGCTCCTGATCGCGCCGGGCTGGCAGGCGGCGGGCGACCAGGCGGCGTACGGCGACTGGATGTCGGAGCTGCCCGTACCCGCCGTGCTCCTGGAACGGCAGCCCGCGCTGGGCAGCCCCCTCGACGACATGGACCGGGTCTGTTCCGACCATCGGCACGGGGTCCTGCTGGCCGTGCGCCATCTGATCCGCCTCGGCCACGGCGCACCGTTGCTGGTCGCGCGCACGGACAGCCCGACCGCGCTCGCGGTACGGACCGGCTACGACGAGGCACTGGGCGCGCTTGGCCTGGAGCAGCCGCACCCCGTGATCGATTCGGTACCGGCCGAACTCGACCGGAGCCGCTTCGAGGAGGCCGTACGGACCGTGCAGGCCGCGGTGGCCACCGGGGGCGTGACGGCGGCCCTGGTCCACAACGACGTGGATGCCATCCATCTGGTCCAGCGCCTGGCCGAACTGGGCGTACGCGTGCCGGAGGATCTGGCCCTGGTCGCCTACGACGACGAGGTGGCCGCCCTCGCGGATACTCCGCTCACCGCGGTGGCTCCGCCGAAACGCCAGGTCGGGATGTACGGGACCCGGATGCTGGTCGAGCGGCTGAGCACGGGACCGCGTCGCCGGACGCCGGAACGCCAGGAGCAGGAGGAGGCGGGCCAGCACCTGGCACTGCTGCCCAGGCTGCACGTACGGATTTCCTGCGGGGCCGCCGCACCCCGGTAGCCGGAGCGGGCCCGGCAGCCGGAGCGGGCCCGGCAGCCGGAGCGGGCCCCGTTAGCCGGAGCGGGCCTCGGCGAGCGGAGTGTCCGCGGGCGCGGGGGAACAGGCGCGGGCACACGGCTGAGCGCGGGACTGCGGGATTCACCACGCCTCCACGCGAGCACAGGATTCACCGGGACCGGCGGGATTCCACCGGCCCTCCACGGGTTCCGGCCCCGCCGGGATTTCGATAACACTCTGATCTTTTTTCGATCATTCAATCTTTCGCTCTTGACTTCGGTCATTGCGGGGCCAAGGATCACGGCCAACGTCAATGTCGCCGCTAGCTCAGGAGTGTCACTGTGAGCCGCAGTTGGAGCAGAACGACCCTTTCCATAGCCGGCGCCGCCACTGCCCTGGCCGTCCTCACGGCCTGCGGCAGCAGCGGCGACGACTCCGCGAAGGGCGCGGACGGCAAGCCCGTGGCCATCACGTTCTGGGGCTGGGCCAAGGGCTCCAAGGAGACCGTGGACGCGTTCAACGCCTCGCACAAGAACATCCACGTGAAGTACGAGGAGATCCCGTCCGGCAACGCCGGCGGCTACGCCAAGATCTCCAACGCGGTCAAGGCGGGCAACGCCCCCGACCTGGTCTCCATCGAGTACCCCCAGCTGCCGGAGTACGTCAGCCAGGGCGCGCTCCAGGACATCAGCAAGTACATGACCGACGACGTCAAGAAGAAGTTCCTGCCGCAGGCCGTCGACCAGACCACGCTGGGCGGCAAGAACTGGGCCGTCCCGTTCGACGCGTCGCCGCAGGCCTTCTACTACCGCAAGGACCTCTTCAGCAAGTACGGAGTCACGGTACCCAAGACATGGGACGACTTCCGCAAGGCCGCGGAGAAGATCAAGAAGGCCGACAAGAAAGCCCGGATCGGCACCTTCTTCCCTGACGACCCGACCACCTTCGAGGCGATGGCCTGGCAGGCCGGCGCCCAGTGGTTCAAGGCGGACGGGGACACCTGGAAGGTCAACACCACGGACTCCGCCACCACCAAGGTCTCCAGCTACTGGCAGGGGCTGATCAAGGACGACCTGATCCGCTCGCAGGCATCATTCAGCCCGGAGTGGACCAACTCCCTCAAGAACGGCGGCACCATCGGGTACCTCGGCGCCGCCTGGGGTGCCGGAGTCCTGAAGTCCACGCTGCCCGAGCAGAAGGGCAAGTGGGCCATCGCTCCGATGCCGACCTGGGACGGGCAGGCCGCCAGCGGCATGCTCGGTGGCTCCACCTGGGCCGTCACCAAGGACAGCAAGCACGCCGATGCGGCAGTCGAGTTCGCCAAGTGGATGTCGACCACGCAGGACGGCATCAAGGCCCGTATCTCTTCGGGCACTTCGAGCGCCTACCCGGCCGCGACCGAGCTGCTGCCCGCCGCGAAGAAGGCCTTCGACGACTCGTACTACGGCGGCCAGGACATCTACCAGCTGTTCGGCACCGCGGCTGCCTCGATCAAGCAGGGCTGGACCTGGGGCCCGGCGACCGGCACCACGAACACCGCGATCAAGGACCAGTTCGGCAAGGTCGCCAGCGGTGGCTCCACGATCAGCGGGTCGGTCAAGGCCGGCCATGACGCGACCGTCCAGGAACTGAAGAAGCGCGGACTGAAGGTCGAGGGCTGACCGGTATGAAGGCCCGCACCCGCGCCGCCGCGATCCTGCTGACCCCGTTCTACGTCCTGTTCACCGCTGTGATGCTGGTGCCGATCGGATACGCGGTCTGGCTCAGCCTCTTCACCGAGAAGCAGTCGGGACTTGGGTTCGGCGGCTCCGAGTCCGTGTTCTCGGGTCTCGACAACTACGCGGCGGCGCTGGGTGACCGGGCCTTCCGTGAGGGCTTCGGCGTACTGCTCGGATACTGCGTCATCTACATCCCCCTGATGGTCTGCGGCGCCCTCGCACTCGCACTGCTCCTGGACTCCGCGCTGGCCCGCGCCAAGCGCTTCTTCCAGCTCGCGCTCTTCCTGCCGCACGCGGTTCCCGGCATCATCGCGGCGCTGATCTGGGTCTACCTCTACACACCCGGACTGAGCCCGGTGGTCTCCGCGATGCACTCGGGTGGCATCGGCTTCGACTTCTTCTCCTCGTCGGGCGCTCTCCCCTCCGTCGTCAACATCGCACTGTGGGAGTGGCTCGGCTACAACATGGTGATCTTCTACGCCGCCCTGCAGGCCATCGACCGCTCGGTTCTCGAAGCGGCCACGGTGGACGGCGCCGGCGGCTGGCGCACCGCCGTCAGCATCAAACTCCCGCTGATCCGCGCCTCTGTGGTGATGGTCGCTCTGTTCACCATCATCGGTTCGCTCCAGCTGTTCACCGAGCCGCTGATACTCAACAGCGGCGCCGGGTCCGCCGTCTCCTCCACCTGGACACCGAACATGTACGCGTACACCGCCGCCTTCTCCCGCAACGACTACGGGCTCGCGGCGTCCGCCTCCGTCCTCCTGGCTCTCACCGCCGCACTGCTGTCGTTCCTCGTCACCCGCTTCACAGGCCGCAAGGGGAAGAACGCATGAGCCCCCGCCCGGCACCGAAGAACCGCTGGCTCTCGAAGACCGCAGTCAACGGCGCACTGGTACTCGCCGTCGTCTACACGCTCTTCCCGCTCATCTGGCTGGTCACCGCCTCTACCAAGGACACCGGCGGGCTGCTCTCCGGCAACGCCTTCTCGTTCAAGGGCTTCAGCCTCGGCCAGAACATCTCCGACCTGGCCTCCTACGGTGGCGGCGTCTACTTCCGCTGGTACGGGAACAGCCTGTTGTACGCGGGTGTGGGCGCCGTCCTCTGCTCACTGATCTGCGTCGCCGCCGGATACGCCTTCGACAAGTACGAGTTCCGGGGCAAGGAGAAGCTCTTCGGGCTCGTTCTGCTCGGCGTGCTGGTGCCCACCACCGCACTCGCACTGCCGATGTACCTGCTGGCCAGCAAGATCGGCATCGTCAACACCTACTGGTCGGTGCTGATCCCGGTCCTGGTCAACCCCTTCGGCGTCTACCTCGCCCGGGTCTTCAGCGCCGGCTACATCCCGAATGAGGCGCTGGAGGCAGCCCGTATCGACGGGGCCGGCGAGCTGCGGACCTTCTGGTCCATCGGTATGCCGATGATGATGCCGGGGTTCGTGACGATCTTCCTTTTCCAGTTCACAGCGATCTGGAACAACTTCTTCCTCCCCCTGGTCATGCTCTCGGACCGCGATCTCTTCCCCTTGAGCCTCGGCCTGTACTCGTGGAACACCAACACCCACGGCGAGCCGAGCTTCTATCCGCTCGTGGTCACCGGTTCCCTCCTCGCTGTCATCCCCCTGATCGTCGCCTTCGTCTCCCTGCAGCGGCACTGGAAGGCCGGCCTGACCGCCGGAAGCGTCAAATGACCACCGCCGAGCGGCCACCGACCATCGCGGTCCGGCCCCGACCGGTCCTGACTGGACCAGTCCGGACCGACTCCGACCAGGCCAACACAGACCAGGCCGACCCCGACCGGACCGACTCCTACCGGGCTGCGCCCGGAGTGACCGAGAAGGAGCACTGGAACCACCATGCACCACGCCACTGACAATCGGCCGGGCGTCCTGCTTGCCATGGCTCCGGGCATCGTGGACCGCCTTTTCGCCGAGCGCCATCACGTCCGGCTCACCACCCTGGCGCGTACGGACAGCCGACTCGTCGCCCACGATCTGGCGAGACCCACGGCCGAGGTCGCCGCAGCTCTCGCCGAGGCCGAAGTCCTCTTCACCTGCTGGGGCGCGACCCCGCTCACCCCCCGGATCCTGGACTCCGCACCCCGGTTGCGCGCCGTCGTCCACGCGGCCGGCTCGGTCAAGCACCACATCACCGAGGCATGCTGGGAGCGCGGCATCACCGTCGCTTCGGCCGCCGCGGCCAATGCGCTGCCCGTGGCCGAGTACACCCTCGCCACGATCCTGCTCGCCAACAAGCGTGTCCTGCAGTCCGCGTACCGGTACCGCGCGATGCGCGGCGACCACGACTGGCGGGACGAGCTGGACGGCGCGGGCAACTACCGGCGCACCGTCGGCATCATCGGCGCCTCCCGGATCGGCCGGCGGGTGATCGAACTGCTGCGCCCCTTCGATCTGCGGGTCCTGCTGTACGACCCGTACGTCGATACGGCAGAAGCCGCCGTGCTCGGTGTGGAGCCGGTGCCGCTGGACGCACTGTGCGCCCACAGCGACATCGTCAGCGTGCACGCCCCTCAGCTTCCCACCACCCGGCACATGATCGGAGCCCGTCAACTGGCCGCGATGCGGGACGGCGCGACGCTGATCAACACGGCCCGCGGCTCGCTGATCGACGAGGACGCGCTGGTTCCGGAACTGGCGAGCGGGCGGCTGCACGCGGTGCTCGATGTGACGGATCCTGAGACCCCGTACGCGGATTCACCGCTCTACGACCTGCCGAACGTCCTGCTGACCCCGCATGTCGCGGGGTCGCTCGGCGGCGAACTGCACCGGATGGCGGACCAGGCTCTGGACGAACTCGAACGGTACGCGTCGGGGCAGGAATTCGCGGATCCCGTGCTTCCGTCCGACCTGATGCACTCGGCCTGACGGGAGACAGCAGGCACCAGGCGCGGGCACGGGGGCACCAGGCACGGCACCGGGCGTTGGAGGAACAGGCATTGAGGAAACGGATGGGAACGGACGGAACGGACCCGGACCTGTCCCATCCTTCGGGGCCAGCCAGTCCCGAGCCCCGAACCCAGTCCTCAAGAGCCCCCGGCCCGTAACCACCGAGGCCCGGCACCCCTTCGAAGTGAAGGGGTGCCGGGCCTCAGACGTGCGTCGGGTCAGCCTCAGTGCGAGTGGCCGTGGCCGTGGCCCGCCTCGGGCTCCTCCTCCGCCGGCTTCTCGACGACCAGGGTCTCGGTCGTGAGCAGCAGCGAAGCGATGGACGCGGCGTTCTCCAGCGCGGAGCGGGTGACCTTGACCGGGTCGATGACGCCGGCCTTCACCAGGTCGCCGTACTCACCGGTCGCGGCGTTGAAGCCGTTGCCCTTGTCGAGCTCGGCGACCTTCGAGGTGATGACGTAGCCCTCGAGGCCGGCGTTCTCGGCGATCCAGCGCAGCGGCTCGACAGCGGCGCGGCGGACGACCGCGACACCCGTGGCCTCGTCGCCGGTCTTGCCCAGGTTGCCTTCGAGCACCTTGACGGCGTGCACCAGAGCGGAGCCACCACCGGAGACGATGCCCTCCTCGACCGCGGCGCGGGTCGCGGAGATGGCGTCCTCCAGACGGTGCTTCTTCTCCTTGAGCTCAACCTCGGTGGCGGCACCGACGCGGATCACGCACACGCCGCCGGCCAGCTTCGCAAGGCGCTCCTGGAGCTTCTCGCGGTCCCAGTCGGAGTCCGTGGACTCGATCTCGGCCTTGATCTGGTTGACGCGGCCCTGGACCTCGTCCGACTTGCCACCGCCGTCGACGATGGTGGTGTCGTCCTTGGTGATGGTCACGCGGCGGGCGGTGCCCAGCACGTCGAGACCGGCCTGGTCGAGCTTGAGTCCGACCTCCTCGGCGATGACCGTGGCACCGGTGAGGGTGGCCATGTCGCCGAGCATCGCCTTGCGGCGGTCGCCGAAGCCGGGGGCCTTGACCGCGACAGCGTTGAAGGTGCCACGGATCTTGTTCACGACCAGGGTCGACAGGGCCTCGCCCTCGACGTCCTCGGCGATGATCAGCAGCGGCTTGGAGCTACCCGCCTGGATGACCTTCTCAAGGAGCGGCAGCAGGTCCTGGATCGAACCGATCTTGCCCTGGTGGATCAGGATGTACGGGTCGTCGAGGACGGCCTCCATACGCTCCTGGTCGGTCACCATGTACGGCGAGAGGTAACCCTTGTCGAAGGCCATGCCCTCGGTGAAGTCCAGGTCCAGACCGAAGGTGTTGGACTCCTCGACGGTGATGACACCGTCCTTGCCGACCTTGTCCATCGCCTCGGCGATGAGCTCGCCGACCTGCTTGTCCTGCGCGGAAAGACCCGCGACAGCGGCGATGTCGGACTTGTCATCGATCGGGCGGGCGGTCGCGAGGAGCTCCTCGGACACAGCCTTGACCGCGGCGTCGATGCCCTTCTTCAGGGAGGCGGGGGAAGCGCCGGCGGCGACGTTGCGCAGACCCTCGCGGACCAGCGCCTGGGCCAGCACGGTGGCGGTGGTGGTGCCGTCACCCGCGATGTCGTTGGTCTTGGTCGCCACCTCCTTCACCAGCTGCGCGCCGAGGTTCTCGTACGGGTCGTCGAGCTCGACCTCGCGGGCGATCGTGACACCGTCGTTGGTAATGGTGGGAGCGCCGAACTTCTTGTCGATGACGACGTTGCGGCCCTTGGGGCCGATCGTCACCTTGACCGTGTCGGCAAGCTTGTTGACGCCGCGCTCAAGGGCGCGACGGGCGTCCTCGTCGAACTTCAGGATCTTCGCCATGGAGCTGATTCAGTCCTCTCAAAAACGAACTGCGCCCCCAGTGCCCGTCACTCGGTGTGCGAACACAGCAGATGCGGGGCCAGGGGCGCAGATCAAGAAATACGTCGGTGAATTACTTCTCGACGATCGCGAGAACGTCGCGAGCCGAGAGGACGAGGTACTCCTCGCCGTTGTACTTCACCTCGGTGCCGCCGTACTTGCTGTACAGCACGACATCGCCGGCCTTGACGTCAAGCGGAAGACGCTCGCCGTTCTCGAAGCGGCCCGGGCCCACGGCCAGGACGACGCCCTCCTGGGGCTTCTCCTTGGCGGTGTCCGGAATGACCAGGCCGGAGGCCGTGGTCTGCTCGGCGTCGAGCGGCTGGACCACAATGCGGTCCTCGAGCGGCTTAATGGCAACCTTGGAGCTGGTTGTCGACACGATCCGGTCTCCCCCTTCGGAGATCTCACGGGGTGAACTGTCTGAGTGGCGACCGGATGGATCCGTCGTCGCGGGTGCCGGACCGGCCCGTCGCCATATTTGGCACTCTCCCGTGGGGAGTGCCAGAACTGAGACTAGGACGGCAGTTAGCACTCGGTCAAGCGGAGTGCCAATCTGCTCAGGCCATGTCGCCTTCCCCCTGCGCCTCTCGTGCGTCCAGTGCCTCCCTTGCTCCCCCCTGCCCTCTCAACGGACGGACAGCCATCACCCGCCATGGCGATCACCCACAATGGACGGGTGACCGATCTCGACGCCTTCACCGCGCTGTTCACCAATGAGGGCGCCGCCCTGCTCGCATCCCTGCGGGAGTACGACCCCGCACAGGAGCTGGCCGTCGCCACCCGGTTGCGCCGCACGTACCCCACCGAGCTGGTCTCCGCCGCCCTGGCCCAGGCGCGGCTGCGGCAGCGGGCGGTGCCGAAATTCGGCGCGGACGACGCGTACCGGATGTTCTTCACACCCAACGGCGTGGAGCAGTCCACCCGTAAATCCGTCGCCGAGTACCGCGCCCGCCGCTTCGCCGAGCTGGGCGTACGCAGCGTCGCGGACCTGTGCTGCGGCATCGGCGGGGATGCCCTGGCACTCGCCCGCGCCGGGCTCTCCGTACTGGCGGTCGACCGCGACCCCCTGACAGCCGAGGTCGTACGGGCCAACGCCGACGCCCTCGGGCTGAGCAGCCTGATCGAGGTGCGGTGCACGGATGTGGCGGAGGTCGGCACGGACCCGTACGACGCGGTCTTCGTCGACCCGGCACGGCGTGGCGGTCGCGGACGGATCTTCAACCCCGAGGCGTACTCACCGCCGCTGTCCTGGGCTACTGGCGCGGTGGCCGGCCGCCCGGCGTCCGGCGCGTCGTCCCGAGCAGCGGGCGCTATCAAGATCGCTCCCGGTATCCCGCACGAGATGATCCCCGGCAGCGCCGAGGCCGAGTGGATCTCCGACAGCGGCGACGTCAAGGAAGCGGTGCTCTGGTTCGGCACGGATCCGGGGCTGCGCCGTGCCACGCTGCTCCCTTCGGGGGCCACCCTCACGGGCCGCGGACTCCCCGACCCCGCGGTGCGCACGCTGGGCCGGTATCTGTACGAACCGGACGGCGCCGTCATCCGCGCCCACCTCGTCGCCGAGGTCGCCGAGGAACTCGGCGGCGGGCTGATCGACGAGACCATCGCCTACGTCACGGCGGACGAACTGTGCTCCACCCCGTACGCGACGGCCTACGAGATCACGGACAAACTCCCCTTCGGCCTGAAAAAACTGAAGGCCCTGCTGCGCGAGCGGGAGGTCGGCAACCTGACCGTCAAGAAGCGCGGCTCGGCAGTCGAACCGGAAGAGGTACGGCGCAGAGTCAAGCCGCAGGGGCCGAACGCGGCGACCGTGATCCTCACCCGCGTCGCAGGCGCGCCGACGATGCTGATCGGACAGCCGGCGGGCCCCCCGTCGAGCCCCTGACGGAGCCGGACCCTGCGATTCCGTACCTCTGCTCTGACGCTCTTCTCTTCCCTGACTCTCTTTCCCTGGCCCTCTTCCGCAGGTCTTTCCCCAGGCTCTCTTTGCTCAGGCCCTCTTCCTCAGGCCCTCTTCACTCAGGTCAGGTCGGTCAGCTCGTCCGCATACACCTGGGACAGCGGCTGCGGTCCCACGTACTGCTGGCAGTTGCAGACCCCGGGCTCGAAACTCAGCGGTTTCTTGTTCTCGTCCCAGGCCGTCGGAACCTCGACGGTCTCGTGGCACTTGCCCTGCCGGTCGTGCTTGGCGAGGTGATGCGTACAGCCGCAGACCGGCTCGGGCGGTTTGTGCGCCGCCTCGATCTCCCTGCGCTCCCGCTCGGCCGTCTCCAGCCGCTCCATCCGGCGCTCATGGCGCGTGCGCAGAGCGGTGCGGCCCGTGTCGGCGATCCAGCCGAAGCCGCCGACCATGAAGAAGATGAATACCCACCAGAACCAGCTCACTTGCGGCCCCTTCCCCCGGCCGGTGCGTCCCGGCCTTCAAGGTTACGCGCACGGGTGCCGGGAGCCGTAGGGCCGGACGGTAATCCTGGCCCGGTTTGCTGGACGGGGCTGGGTGAAGGGGCCGGGGCGGCTTGGTCCGCCGTCCCCCGTACGGACCTTGTGCCGGGCGGGATCCGACGGGTCGTCAGAGGATGATCGACATGACGCCTCGTAAGCCGTCGCGCCCGTCGGCGCGTTTGTCGCTCCGTTCGTCCCACACGTCCCTCCCAGCACCGTTCCGCACGCCGTTCCGTACGCCGCCCGGTACGTCCCCCGGTGAGCCGTCCCGTAAGGCGTGGGCCGGCGTGCCCCGTAAGGCCGTCGGCCGTGCCGTGGGATGCGCCGCTGCCGCTTCCCTGCTGCTCGGCGGGCCCGCGTTCGCCGCCGCGCCGGCACCGCCTGCCGCCACACCGTCGGGAGCCGCCGGCGCCGGCGCGGCATCCCCGGCTCAGGAACGGCCGACATGGACCACGTGTCCCGCGCCTTCCCAGGCGCAGGGCGGCGGCAAGGCACCCGGCACGGGCTGGACCTGCGCCACTCTGAACGTCCCCCTCGACTACGCCAAGCCCGGCGGGAAGACGATTCCGCTGGCGCTGATCCGGCATCGTGCGACGGGTCCCGGCAAGCGCATCGGCTCGCTGATCTACAACTTCGGCGGTCCCGGCGGCTCGGGCGTCGACACACTGCCTGGCTTCATGCCCACGTTCGCGAAGCTCAACACCCGCTATGACCTGGTGAGTTTCGATCCACGCGGAGTTGGCAACAGCGCGCCCGTCCACTGCCTCACCGGCCCGGAGACCGATGCGTTCAACGCGGTCGACTCCACCCCCGACACCCCCGCCGAGGTCCGGCGTTGGATGGACGCGACCCGGAACTTCGCGGCGCACTGCGCGAAGAAGTCCGGCCCACTCCTGCCGTATCTGACGACGACCAATGTGGCCAGGGACCTGGACCGGATCCGCGCCGCGGTGGGCGACAGGAAGCTGAACTATTACGGCTTCTCGTACGGTACGGAGCTCGGCGCGACGTATGCCCACCTCTTCCCGCGGATGGTGGGCCGTGCGGTGCTCGACGGGGTCATGCACCCCGACAAGGACTTCACACAAGGGGCCCTCTACCAGCTGAAGGGCTTTCAGCTGGCGCTGGACCACTTCGCGCGCTCGTGCGTCGCGGCCACGTACCTCTGTCCGCTGCACCGTTCCACTCCCGAAGGGGTCGAGAAGGTACTGACCGGTCTCGTGGCCGGTCTGGAGAAGCACCCCGCAGCCGCAGCAGGGGGCCGCACGCTCAACGACTCGCTCGCCCTGACAGCGATCGAAGGCGCCCTGTACTCGCCGGCGTCCGGCTGGCCGCGGATGGCGATTGCGGTCGCCGGATACCTCCGTACGCACAACCCCGCGGCGCTGCTCATGATGGCCGACAGCATGACGGGCCGTGATGCCAAGGGGCATTACTCGAACAGCAACAACGTCTTCTCCGCGACCAGTTGCGCAGATTCCGGCGTACCGGTGCAGACTGCCGGGATCGAGCGGCGACTGCCCGCTTACCGCAAGGCGTCGCCGCTGTTCGGCGCGCAGTTCGCGTGGGCGCTGAACCAGTGCACGTACTGGCCCGTCAAGGGAGCCATGAAGCACATGGAGGTCAGCGCGAAGGGAGCCCCGCCCATTCTGGTCATCGGCAATACGGGCGACCCTGCCACCCCGTACGGCGGCGCGAAGGCGATGGCGCGGCGGCTCGGGAAGGGGGTCGGAGTGCTGGTCGCCTGGAAGGGCGGCGAGGGGCACTGCTCGTACGGGAACGGCAGCGCGTGCATCGACGGCACGGCGAACGCGTATCTGCTGGACGGGAAGGTACCGGCATACGGGACTAGCTGCTCCTGACCGGTGGCCTGGGGGGGACAGTTGTTGGAGCGGGGCGCGGAACCCCCGGGGGGCGGGGCCCCGGGGGGGCGCGGGCGGGGCCCCGGGGCGGGTACGGCGGGCGGGGTTCCAGGGCGGGTGCGGCGGGCGGGGTTCCAGGGGTAAGCCGCGCCCCCTCTGCAGCTGTCACTCCTCCAGCAGCTCCGCCGCGAGACGTTTGACCTGGTCGGCGAGGGGGCGTTGAGCGGGCTCGTGCTGGGCGGCCGCGTCCGCGAGCCGTACGACGTCCGCACGCCACCGGCCGCTCGCCGACCCGCTGGCGCCGACCCTCCGCAGACCGCGCTCCAGCAGCCCCGCTGCCACGTCCGGCTGCCCGCGCAGCACCGCCTTGACGACAGCCACGGCATTGGCGAGCGCACTGGCCGCGAGAGACCACTCGGGATCCCACACTGCTGCGGGACTGCCGCCGTCCTGCGCCCGGTCCCCACCGGCGCCCGCACCCACCACACCCCCCGGGCCCGCCGACTCGTCGGACACTGCCGCGATCTCCAGATCCAGCCGCCAGAACAGCGGCATATCCCGGAAAGCGAGGAACAACAGTCTCCGGCGGCAAGGCCGTTGGGAATACCGTTGAGAATCCGGATCGCTGCGCAGCGAGACGACCGCTCGAACCGCACCCAGGCAGGGCCCGACGGCAGCCACACAGGTCTCGAACTGCGCGTCGGGGACAGTCCAGGCAAGGTCGATGTCGCTGTACGAATCCGCCGTGCCCCGGGCAAGCGAACCACGCAGCTCCGCCACCGAGCCGGGGCACTGCGCCACGAGCGCGTCCCGCAGTTCCTGAGAGAAGGCGGCCCGGCGGGCGGGGTCGAGGTCCATGGCGGGCGGAGTGGAGGACATGGCGCCACAGCGTAAGGCAGGTCGGGACGACCGAGCCGTGCCCGCGCCCGACCCCATGCCCGTGGACACAACGGGTAGCACTCGCGACCTCAGGGGCTCCCCGACCGGATCTGAACGGTGCCCTGCCACCCAGAAAACCGACCGTACTCAATCGGCTTGGCCAGCACCGGCTCGTCCCACGCAGCAGGGCGAAGATGTTGAGTTCCGTGTTCCGGATCTGCCATTCATACGAGTGAAAATGCGCCACGACCTGGTATTACTACGGAGAGTAAGAAACGATAGGGGTGTGGCTCGCCAGGGGAATGGCGAGATTTGAGGCCAATCACGGGGGTGTCGGCCATGACCATCCAGACTGATCAGACGAACCGAACGGCAGGGGCCGGCAGGAAAGGC
This sequence comes from Streptomyces sp. NBC_00466, assembly GCF_041433995.1. Lineage (NCBI taxonomy): Bacteria > Bacillati > Actinomycetota > Actinomycetes > Kitasatosporales > Streptomycetaceae > Streptomyces > Streptomyces sp. NBC_00466. Next base: position 2,387,759 of record NZ_CP107896.1, read on the forward strand.
CAGTCCATCCGGACAGCCCGGATCGGCACCGACCGGTCGACATACGTAGCCCAGACCGCTGTGCTGGACAGAAACGAGCCTGAGCCACCGACTTCATCCAGCCCGCGCGCCCCACTTGGCGCGGCGGACGGGCCGGACGGGCCGGACGGGCTGGACGGGCTGGACGGGCTGGACGGGCTGGACGGGCTGGACGAAGACTTCCAACTCCGGCTGCCCGGTGCACCGGCCCTGCCCAATCCACCAGTTCCTTCGGGCGCTTCAACTCCAGGAGCCCCATCAGCTCCAGCAGCTCCACCGAGCCCAGCCGGCCCTCAGACACCGGACGACTGGGCCGCCCACCTACGGGAAACAGCCCCCTCAGCCCAGACTGCAGCGCTCCTCGGAGCCCTCGAGTCAAAGAAGCTGTCACCGCGCGGACGTATCGACGCATTGGCCGTACTGGAGCGCCACGCAGCATGGTTCGCTGCCCGGCAAGTCCATCTGCTGGCGGACATCGCAGCACATGCCGAGTCAGCGCCGCCCTCCAACGAACGCGATATCGACACCCAACTCCTGAACAACGGGGACTACGCAGCCGAAGAGGTGGCCTGTGCCCTGCGCATCAGCAACGCGACCGCCGCCGAGCGGCTTCAGACCGCCAAGGAACTGGCCGGCCGGTATGCCGGCACGCTCGGCCTGCTCGAAGGCGGAGAGATCTGTTACATGCAGGCCAGAAACCTTGCCCACGCATGCCGGGTCCTCGAACCGAAGGCGGCCGCCCAGGTCGAGACGGCCATGGCGACGAAGATGCCCACCCAGGCCACCGGCCAGAGTTCCCGAGCGCTGCGCCGCCAGGTAATCAAGGCAGACCCGGAGGGCTACCAGCGCCGACTGGAGCTGCGGACGAAGGAGCGGGAGATCGTCCGTTATCCGCAGGACGACGGCATGATCACCTGGGGTGCCACGGTGCCGGCGGACCTCGGCGCCCGCTTCGACCAAGCAGTCGACGCCCATGCCACGACTCTCGTCGTGGACGGCCGTACGCTCAGCCAGCGCCGAGTGGACGCTCTGGCCGATCTCATCCTCAACCGGCCTGCCCTGCCCAGCGCTTCCCCCGCGTCTGCGGAATCCGAGGCGCCCCAGGGCCTCTCGGGGCGGCCCGCCGCCGCTACCGCACTCGTGCACGTAACTGTGCCCCTCGACGTACTGATCGGAGCGAGCGAGGATCCGGCAGAGCTGAAGGGCTACGGCCCCATCACCGCTACGCAGGCCCGCACCATCGCCTTCGCCGAGGGCACGATCTGGCGCCGCTTGATCACCCACCCCAAAACAGGCCTGCTCATCAAGACCGACCCCACCACCTACCGCCCCACCGCTGAAGCCGAACGGCATGTCATCGCCCGGGACCAGCAGTGCGCCTTCCCTTCCTGCCGCATGCCCGCACAGCGATGCGACCTCGACCACGTCAAGGAGTTCGATCACGGCAATCCCGAGTCGGGCGGGAAGACAGTCCCGGAGAATCTCATCCCGATCTGCCGTCGCCACCACCTGATGAAGCACCGCGGCAACTGGACGGTCACGCGGGACTCAGTCACCGGAATCACCACCTGGGTCAGTCCGACCGGCCACATCTACCTCAATACGCCGCGCAACTACACGGAATAGCAAAGGCGACAGGCGACCTCCGGGACCAGCTACCGACCCAGGCTCAGAGCAGGCACCGGCGAAGCACTCGCCGCGGATGACCAGGGAGCAACGTGTGCGTGGGCGATCCAGGGAACAGAACCACAGCCGCAGCGGGCCTACTCCACCCAGACCGATTCAAAGCGCCACCGGTGCACCGCTCGAGTGATCAAGCCGGCGTCGGGTTCGGGAAGTTCGGGCAGGTCCGCATCGTAAGGAGCGTCCCACCAGGTGAGGACCAGCACCCGGTCCTGCGGAGCACGCAGAAACTCGCGGCGCAGAGGGCGCCTCGTTCCTTCCACACCCGCCCTGGAAACCTCTGCCTGTGCCTGCTGCCGCGCCCACTCCAGCAACTCGCCGCCCCGGCCGTCGGCAGCGCGGGCTTCCCACATCAGCGCGACGGTCATGAGTACAGGTTGCCCTTGCTGATCTCGTGGACATGGTCGTGATCATGTACGGGCCCGCCACCAAGCCCCTGGCCACCCGACCCGCCATGTCCCGGACCGTCCACATCAGCATGACCGGCCCCTTCCTCATGATCCCGTGCAACACCGGGCACATGCGGGTCCGTCACCGGCAAGGACGAGTCCGCAGACAGTTCCCAGTCCGATGCTGCCCTGTTTCGCGCCACCATTTCCGCACCAAGCGCCGCGACCATCGCGCCGTTGTCCGTACACAGTCCGGGACGCGGCACCCGCAGTCGGATACCCACCCGCTCGCACCGTTCCTGGGCGAGTGCGCGCAACCTGGAGTTGGCGGCGACACCACCGCCGATCATCAAGTGGTCGACGCCCTCGTCCTTGCACGCACGGACAGCCTTGCGCGTGAGTACATCGACGACCGCCTCCTGGAACGACGCCGCCACATCACGCACCGGAAGTTCCTCGCCCGCCGCCCGCTTCGCCTCGACCCAGCGCGCCACTGATGTCTTGAGCCCGGAAAACGAGAAGTCGTACGCCGCGTCGCGCGACCCCGTCAGCCCGCGTGGGAACGCAATCGCCGCCGGGTCTCCCTCCCGTGCCAGTCGGTCGATGACCGGACCGCCCGGGAAGCCGAGGTTCAACACCCGTGCGATCTTGTCGAAGGCCTCGCCGGCCGCGTCGTCGATCGTCGCGCCCAGCGGCCGGACATCCGCCGTGATGTCGGGCGCCAGCAACAGCGACGAGTGTCCGCCCGACACGAGCAACGCCATCGTCGGTTCGGGCAGCGGCCCGTGCTCCAGCTGGTCCACGCAGATGTGTGAGGCCAGATGGTTGACGCCGTACAGCGGTTTGCCCAGCACGTATGCGTACGCCTTGGCCGCCGATACGCCGACCAGCAACGCCCCTGCGAGACCGGGTCCCGCCGTCACGGCGATGCCGTCGAGATCCCTCGCGGCGACCCCGGCTTCCTTCAGCGCACGTTCAATGGTCGGAACCATCGCTTCCAGGTGCGCCCGCGAGGCGATCTCAGGCACGACTCCGCCGAAGCGGGCATGCGTGTCGACGCTCGACGCGACCGCGTCGGCGAGCAGTGTCGTACCGCGGACGATCCCGACCCCTGTCTCGTCGCAGGAGGTCTCGATGCCGAGTACGAGAGGTTCGTCAGCCATGGATCTCTGTTCCTTGTGCGAGGCCCATTTCCGGGCGCAGTTCGAGGCGCATGACGAGCGCGTCCACATTGCCCGGCTGGTAGTAGCCCCGGCGGAAGCCGATGGGCTCGAAGCCGAAGCGTTCGTAGAGTTTCTGGGCACGGATGTTGTCGACCCGTACTTCGAGAAGGATTTCAGCGCATTCGAAGGCGGTGGCGTGTTTGAGGAGATCGGTCAGGAGCTCGGCGCCAAGGCCTGTGCCCCACTGATCCCGGGCCGACGCAATCGTCTGTACGTCGCCCATGCCGCCGACAGCAGCGAGGCCCGCGTAGCCGACGATCCGCTCGGCGGTCTCCGCGACCACATAGCGCCGGGTCGCGGCCGGCCCGCGCGCGTGCGCGAGCTCGGACCAGAACATGCCCTCGGACCAGGCGTCGTCCGGGAACAGCTCGTGTTCGAGCTCCAGCACGGGCGTGATGTCCCACCAGCGCATCTCGCGTAGTACGGCCGTCACTGCGGGGTGACCACCTTGTAGTTCTTCGGCACCTGGGCGTCGGGGCGCCGCAGATAGAGCGGCGTGACCGGAAGAAACCCTTCAGCGGTCCCCACGTCACCCCTCTCCCCCCCGGCTCCGTCGCCAGTGCTTCCGTCAGCATCGCTTCCCCGTGCCAGCTTCTCGGCCGCCAGTGCCGCGAGGGCCCCCGCCGATACGTGTTCGGGACCGCGCGCGTCGAGGAAGACGTCGGGATACAAGAACGCTCCGGCCCCCACCGCAGGCAACCCGGCGACCTGTTCGGCAATGTCCGCGGGCCGGTCCACGGCAGGCTCGCCCAGCCGGGTCCCGAATCCGTCGTAGCGCGCCCAGTAGACCTCCTTGCGCCGTGCGTCCGTCGCGACGACGAAGGGGCCGCTGAGCCCGGACGCGTACGCGAGACCGTCCAGCGTGCACAGCCCGTACACGGGCACGCCCAGAGCGGACCCGAACGTGGCGGCCGTCACCAGCCCGACGCGCAGCCCGGTGTAAGGTCCCGGCCCGACACCGACGACGATGCCCGTGACGGCGTCCAGTTTCAGCCCGGCTTCGGCGAGTACATGGTCGACGGCGGGCAGCAGCAGCTCCCCATGACGGCGGGCATCGGTCCGACTGGACTCGGCGACCACGGATGTTCCGTCGTGGAGGGCAGCAGTGACGGCGGGCGTGGCGGTATCAACAGCGAGCAGGAGCACACAAACAGCCTACGGCTCCCGCAGCGGGGGCACGGCGCCCCGTCCCGTCAGCCCGCTGCTGCTACCGTCACCGGGAATTCGTAAGTACGAGAAATGGGGAGCCTCAGGTGTCAAGGAGCAGCTCGGGAATCGTGGCCGGGCTCACCGGGGCAGCGCTTGCCGTGGTCGGCTTCCTCGCTTACCAGGCGTCGGCGAACGCCCCCGCCAACCTCGCGGCCCCCAAGCCCTCGTCCTCGGCATCCGCCTCGGCCAACCCGTCGGGCGCCCCGACAAAGCCGGGAAAGCAGAACAGCCACGCGGTGCCGCCGCGCTCGGGTGCGGGCTCCCGCGTCGTGTACTCCCTCAAAGCGAAGCGGGTCTGGCTGGTGAGCGACACCGGGGTCGGCGTGCGGACCTTCGAGGTCATGCCGAGCGTGGTGAATCCGCGGCCGGGGACGTACCAGGTGACTTCGCGCACAGGCAGCACGATGGGCTCCGACGGGGTGCCGATCGAGCACGTGGTGCGGTTCGCGAGCGTCAACGGGGTGACGGTCGGGTTCAGCGCCGCCACGAACAACTCGATGTCCAGCCCCGACCCCCAGCAGAAGACCGGCGGAATCCGGATGAAGCGCGCGGACGGCGACGCGATGTGGCCGCTCGCGACATACGGCACGAAGATCGTCGTCGTGCCGTAGCCGCCCGCAGCTCCTGACTGGCTCACGCAGAGGCTCGTACGGCTCGCGCGGCCTTCCATACGGCTCGCGTCACGGTCCGCCGTACGACTCACGGTCCCTGCGACTCGCTCTCGGAACCCGGCAGCCCCGCAGCATGCCTCGTACGCCCCGCGCAGCCTCCCGTGCGCCCGGCTGCTGACGACCGAGCCGTAACCCGTACGGATTACGCGGCGTCGCGCTTTTCCTCAGGCTTCCCGGTGACGGCAGCGGGCTCCGGCGCGGGGGCACGCGGTGGTGTGGACACGGCGTTCGCCGCCTCGCAGGAGGCGAGCAGATCGCGCATCGACATGGGGGACGGCGACTGCGCTTCGGTCTCCGACGCGGACATGGCTGCCTCCTCGGTCAGGCATGGTTAGGTAGACCTAACCAGGTCTTGGTATCCATGTGACCACGCCCGGTGGGATCTGTGCAACACCTTGCCGACGGCTTGTCGGAAAGTACCGGGTGAATTTCCGGATGCGTCGGATGCGTATGCGAACCGGCTCAGGCGGCCACGAGTGGCAAAGGCCCTACTCCTCCGGATCTCTCAAGGCATCCCGAAGCCTCAGCCCTTCCGGGAAACCCCCCGGGCCCGTCCGAAACCTCCACCGAACGAACCCTCCTCAAGCCCTGGAGCCGTCTCAGGCCGGAAGCGCCCCGCAAGCCGGAAGCCCCCTCAGGCCTCCCCCAGCGCCCGAAGCCCGTCGAGGCCCGTGCGCTGTTCTTCTGCCGCCCAGCGCGCTCCGAACCCGCTGACCGTCACCACGCGGCGCTCGTCGCCCGTGTCGCCCACACCCCGCTCGATGACCACCCGGAGCCGGTCGTCCGACAGGTCCTCGACCTTCCCGTCCCCCCACTCGACGACGATCACCGAGTCGGGCAGCGAGACGTCCAGATCGAGGTCCTCCATCTCGTCGAGCCCACCGCCCAGGCGGTACGCGTCCACATGCACCAGCGCGGGACCGTCGCCCAGCGGCGGATGGACGCGGGCGATGACGAAGGTCGGGGACGTGACCGCCCCACGCACGCCGAGGCCCTCGCCCAGGCCGCGGGTGAGGGTGGTCTTGCCCGCGCCGAGTTCACCGGAGAGCATCACCAGATCGCCGGGGCGCAGCAGTACGGCGAGGCGACGGCCCAACTCCTGCATACGGTCGGGGGAGTCGATGGTCAGACGGGTGGCAAATGCGGCGGCCGTGTCAGCTGCCGGGCTGTGCGGGGCTTCCATACAGGCCAACGTTAGCGTCTGCCGGTACCGCACCCGCCCTCGCCAGCAGTTCGGTCAGCCGGCCGGTCACGGTCTCCGGATGTTCGAGCATGACCAGGTGCCCGGCGTCGGGAACGATGACCAGCTCGGCCGCCGGCAGCAGATCGGCGATGATCTGGCTGTGCGCACTCGGTGTCACCAGGTCGTTCTCCCCGGCCAGGACGAGTGCGGGCACCTCGGCGAAGACCTCGGCCAGCGCGTCCGCCTTGTCGTGGTCGGTGAAGGCCGGATAGAACTCCGCGACCACGTCGATCGCTGTCCCCTCGATCAGCCGCTCCGCGAACCGGGCCACGCCGGGGTCGACGTCCTTCGAACCGAACGAGTACCGCTTGATCAGCCCGGCGAACAGGTCCGCCGTGGCCCGCCGTCCCCGCTCCACCAGCTCCGTCTGGGACCCGAGGGCCTTCAGTACGCCGGGAAGCACGCGCCGCACCGCGTTCACGCCCGCCACCGGCAGCCCGAAACTGACCTCGCCGAGCTTCCCGCAGGAGGTGCCGACGAACGCGGCGCCGACGACCCGGTCTCTGACCAGTTCGGGGAACTGGTCGCCGAACGCCATCATCGTCATGCCGCCCATCGAATGCCCCACCAGCACCAGAGGCCCCTCCGGCGCTGCCGCGTCGATGACTGCCTTCAGATCGCGGCCGAGCTGGTCGATGGTGAGCGGTACGCCGTCGGCCTGCGCCCTGCCGCGCTCCGAGCGGCCGTGGCTGCGCTGGTCCCAGTGAACGGTCCGGACGACGCCGCGCAGCGCCGCACGCTGGAAGTGCCAGGAGTCCTGGCTGAGGCAGTAGCCGTGCGAGAAGACGACCGTGACTGGCTCAGCGGCCCTGCGCCCGGACAGCCGCCGCTTACGCGCCCCGGCCGCCCTGCCGGTCCCCGCCGCCCCTGGTGCCCCTGCTGCCCCTGACGCACCGGCCGTCCCAGCGGCCCCAGGTCTCCCCGGCTCCCCGTCGGCACCCGAGGCCCGCACGCCGCTGAGCTGCCCCGGCGGGTAGGCATCGACCTCGTCGACCTCGTAGTAGATCCCGGTCCCGTCATCGGCGGCCGCCCGGCCCGGCATGCCCCGCAGTGAGCCGTACGGGCCCGATGCGTCGAGGGCGAGCCGCGCCTTCTTGCGCATGCCGCGGCCAACCGTCAGCCGCTCGACCGCCACGCCCGCCGCCGCACCGGCCGCGAGCACACCGATCGCGGCGCCGGCGAAGCCACCGGCCCTGCGCCAGTTGGCGCCCGCCACGGCCTGGGCCACATTCGCGCTGGTGCTCTCGCTCACCGTGCCGCTCTCCTACTGGTCGTCCGGCTGCTGCCTGTCCGGTTGCTGAACGTCCCGGTTACTGAATGTCCCGGCTACTGAATGTCCGAGTCGCTGAACGTCCGAGTCGCTGAACGTCCGGGTCACTGAACGTTCGGCTCACTGCTGGTCGATTGCTGCTCGTCCGGTTCCTCGTTCACGTACACACGGTCCACTCGCGACCCGATGCGGGTGACGATCTCGTACGCGATCGTGTCCGCCGCCCGGGCCCAGTCCTCGGCGGTCGGCTCGCCCCGGTCGCCCGGCCCGAACAGCACCGCCTCCGCACCCGGAAGGAGTTCGTCCCCCTCCAGGTCCACGACGAACTGGTCCATGGCGATCCGGCCCGCGACCCGCCGCAGTCTCCCGCCGACCAGCACAGGCCCCTTACCCGAAGCGTGGCGCGGGACACCGTCCGCGTACCCGAGGGGGACCAGGCCGAGTGTGGTCTCGGACGGGGTGACGTAGTGGTGGCCATAGCTGACGCCGTGCCCCGCCGGTACGTGTTTGACCAGGCCCAGGCGGGCGCTGAGCGTCATGACGGGGCGGAGACCGAAGTCGGCGGCGGTGCCGACCTGCGGTACGGGCGAGATGCCGTAGACCGCGACGCCCGGACGGATCAGGTCGTACTGCGTCCCGGGCAGCGTCAGCACCGCAGGCGAGTTGGCGATGTGCCGGACCTCGGGGCTGAGCCCTGCCTTCTCGGCGTACGCGATGGCCTCGTCGAAGCGGTCCTGCTGCCCGGCGATGGACGGATGGCCGGGCTCGTCGGCGCACGCGAAGTGCGACCAGATCCCGGTGACATCGGCCAGCCCGCCGGCCTCGGCTGCGACCGCGGCGCCGACGAGTTCGGGCCAGTCGGCGGGCTGGCAGCCGCCGCGCCCGAGACCGGTGTCGGCCTTGAGCTGGATACGGGCCGTACGGCCGCTTGCCCGCGCCGCGTCCAGTACCTCGTCGAGCGCCCACATACCGCCCACGGACACGTCGATATCGGCCTCGATCGCCTCCCGCCACGGCCCGCCGGGCGTCCACAGCCAGCAGAGCAGCCGGGCCCCGATACCCGCGGCGCGCAGTGCGAGAGCCTCTTGCGGGGTCGCGGTACCGAGCCAGTCGGCTCCGGCCTCAAGTGCTGCCCTGGCGCAGGGCAGCATGCCGTGGCCGTACGCATCCGCCTTGACCACAGCCATGAGCTGGGCACGAGGCGCACGGGCGCGCAGCGCGCGCACATTGGCGCGCAGCGCGCCGAGGTCGATCTCCGCGCGCGCTCGCATGAGTCCCCCGGACGCTCCGGTGCCCCGGTCACCGCATGCCCCGGCCGTCTCGGTGCCCCGCTCACTGCGAGTCCCGTCACTACGAGTCCCGTCACTGCGAGTCCCGTTACTACGAGTCCCGTCACCACGAGTCCCGTCACTGCGAGTCCCGGTCATCTACGTGCCTCAGTCATCTGTCTGTCCCCGTCATCGCGCCCCAGTCTCTCAGAGCGGACTCCTCCCCTTCCCGCTCAAGAGCGCGGGCACCCGCCCCGCGGCGTCCATGCCGCCCGGGCCGGGACAGGAAGGGAAGCCAGGAAGGAAAGCCAGGGGGCTGCAGGGGAAGGGACGGGCCGGGACGGACAGCCCGGCTCCCCTCATCCGCGGATTCACCCGCGGGCTCATCCACAGACTCTCCCGCGGACTCACCCGCAGACGTCCCGCCAGGCCGCCGCGATCCCGTCCGCCACGTCCTGGGCGACCACAGCGGCCCCGCCGGAAGCCCGACGGGCCGCCAGGCCGTGCAGATAGGCCGCGACGGAGCCCGCGTCCCTGGCGTCGAGTCCGGCCGCCAGCAGTGAGCCCGCCAGGCCCGACAGGACGTCGCCGCTGCCCGCCGTGGCCAGCCAGGGGGTACCGGTCGGGTTCACCCGGACCGGTGTGTCACCCGAAGGGGCCGCGACGAGGGTGGTCGAGCCCTTGAGCAGGACGGTCGCTCCGTAACGCGAAGCCAGCGCCCGTACTGACGCGAGCCGCGCCCCCTCGATCTCCTCGCGTGACACGTCGAGCAGCGCAGCCGCCTCGCCCGCGTGCGGGGTGAGCAGGGTCGGCGCCGTCCGGGCCTGTACGGCCGACGCGTCCAGCAGCCGGAGCCCGTCCGCGTCCACCAGTACCGGCACGTCGGAGGCCAGTACGTCGTCGACCACCGACCTGTCGTCCCCGAGGCCGGGGCCCACGACCCACGCCTGGACGCGTCCCGCCTTCGCCGGCGGCCCGGCGTGCACCAGGGTCTCCGGGAACCGTGCGATCACCGCGTCGGCGGCAGGCCCGACGTACCGCACCGCCCCGGCCCCGCCCCGCAGCGCGCCCGCCACGGCCAGCACGGCCGCTCCCGGATAACGCGCGGATCCGGCGACGATGCCGACGACGCCCCGCCGGTACTTGTCGCTCTCCGCCGAGGGCATCGGCAGCAGTTCCGCCACGTCCGCGTACTGGAGCGACTCCAGATCCGGTACGACGGGCAGGTCGAGCCCGATGTCCACGAGCCGCAGGGCCCCCGCGTACTCGGCGGCCGGATCGATGAGCAGCGCAGGCTTGTACGCGCCGAACGTCACAGTCGCGTCCGCCCGTACGGCCTCGCCGACGACCTCGCCCGTGTCCGCGGACACCCCGCTCGGCAGGTCCACGGAGACCACCGGCACCGCGTCGGACACCGCCCAGAGGGCGGCCACCGCATCGGGTCGCAGGCCGCCCCGGCCGCCGATACCGGTGATCCCGTCGACCACCAGGTCGGCCCGGCCGACCACCGACACGTCGTCGACCCGCCCGCCGGCCGCGAGCAGCGCCCGCAGGCCGCCCTGATGGGCCCGGTCGGGGGCCAGCAGCACCGCCGCCACCCCCGCGCCGCGCCGGGCCAGGCGGGCGCCCGCGTACAGGGCGTCTCCCCCGTTGTCCCCGCTCCCGACGAGCAGCACGACCCGGGCGCCGTACACCTTCCCCAGCAGATCCGCGCAGGCCGCGGCGAGCCCGGCGGCGGCCCGCTGCATGAGGGCGCCCTCCGGCAGCCTGGCCATCAGTTCGCGCTCGGCGGTCCGTACGGTCTCCACGCTGTAAGCAGTACGCATGCCTCAACCCTCCACTGTCGCCCCGCCGCTCTCAACCGCCCGCGACCCACGCCACGCCGACCTCACCCGGCCGCTGCGCCCGGAGCCACCCGCCAGGCCACCCCGGCCTCAGCCCGACCAACCCAGCAACCAGCAACCAGCAACCAGCAACCAACCCTCGCCCTCACCTCGCAGCGATCACCCCTCAGCGATCACGACGGCCGAGGCCACCCCCGCGTCATGACTGAGTGAGACATGCCACGACTGCACGCCCAGTTCGGCGGCGCGCGCCGCCACCGTGCCGGTCACCCGCAGCCGGGGCCGGCCGCCGTCCTCCACGAACACCTCAGCGTCGGTCCAGCGCAGCCCACCGGGTGCGCCGAGCGCCTTGGCCAGCGCCTCCTTGGCCGCGAACCGGGCGGCCAGCGACGCGATGCCCCGCCGCTCACCGCCCGGAAGCCGCAACTCGTCAGGCAGGAAGAGCCGTTGGGCCATCTCGGGGGTCCGCTCCAGCGCCGCGGCGAACCGTTCGATCTCCGCGACGTCGATCCCCACTCCGACAATCACCCGGCCGCCCCCCGCTCCGTGAGACTGCGGCTGTACGGCCTGCTCAGGCCGGCCCCCGCTCCCACGGTCACTCCAGCACCCCCAGTCACCGCACCGCCCCCAGTCACTCCAGCACCCCCAGTCACCGCACCACCCCCAGTCACTCCAGCACCCACCGTCACTCCACCGTCACCGACTTCGCGAGGTTGCGCGGCTGGTCGACCTCGTTGCCCCGCGCGGTCGCCAGTTCACAGGCGAAGACCTGGAGCGGGACGGCCGCGACCAGAGGCTGCAGCAGGGTGGGCGTGGCCGGGATGCGGATCAGATGGTCGGCGTACGGCACGACTGCCTCGTCCCCCTCCTCCGCGATGACGATGGTCCGCGCACCGCGTGCCCGGATCTCCTGGATGTTCGACACCATCTTCCCGTGCAGCACCGACCGCCCGCGCGGCGAGGGCACGACGACGACCACCGGCAGATCCTCCTCGATCAGCGCGATGGGACCGTGCTTGAGCTCGCCCGCCGCGAATCCCTCCGCGTGCATATAGGCGAGTTCCTTCAGCTTGAGCGCGCCCTCCAGCGCGACCGGATACCCGACGTGCCTGCCGAGGAACAGCACGGTGTCCTTGCCGGACAGCGACCGCGCCAACTCCCGCACCGGCTCCATGGTTTCCAGCACCCGCTCGACCTGGCAGGAGATCTCGGACAGCTCCCGGATGACGGCCCGGATCTCGTCCGCCCACTTCGTCCCGCGCACCTGCCCCAGATAGAGCGCGACCAGATAGCAGGCCACCAGCTGCGTCAGAAAGGCCTTGGTCGACGCGACCGCCACCTCGGGTCCGGCGTGCGTATAGAGCACGGCGTCCGATTCCCGTGGAATGGTCGAACCGTTGGTGTTGCAGATGGCCAGCACCTTCGCGCCCTGCTCGCGGGCATGGCGCAGCGCCATCAGGGTGTCCATGGTCTCGCCGGACTGCGAGATGGCGATCACCAGCGTCTGCTGGTCGAGGATCGGATCCCGGTAGCGGAACTCGCTGGCGAGCTCGGTCTCGCAGGGAATCCGGGTCCAGTGCTCGATGGCGTACTTGGCGATCATCCCCGCGTGGAAAGCGGTACCGCAGGCGACGATGACGACCTTGTTGACCTCGCGCAGCACCGCGGCCGGAATCCGTACCTCGTCGAGCGTCAGCAGCCCGCCGGTATCGATACGCCCCAGCAGAGTGTCGGCGACAGCCTTCGGCTGCTCGGCGATCTCCTTGAGCATGAAGTAGTCATAACCCCCCTTTTCCGCCGCCGAGGCGTCCCAGTCGACGTGGTACGAACGGACGTCGGCCGGTGCCCCGTCGAAGTCGGTGACGAGCACGCCGTCCCGGCGGAGCTCCACCACCTGGTCCTGCCCCAGCTCGATCGCGGACCGCGTGTGGGCGATGAACGCGGCCACGTCCGACGCGAGGAAGGCCTCACCCTCTCCAACGCCCACCACCAGCGGTGAGTTCCGCCGCGCACCGACCACCACATCCGGTTCGTCGGCATGCACCGCGACCAGCGTGAACGCCCCGTCCAGCCTGCGGCACACCTGCCGCATCGCCTCGGCCAGGTCCCCGCACGAGGAGTACGCCTCGGCCAGCAGATGCGCTGTGACCTCCGTGTCGGTCTCGGACGCCAAGTCATGCCCGCGTCCGGCCAGTTCGTCACGGAGGGCGGCGAAGTTCTCGATGATCCCGTTGTGGACGACGGCGACCCGGCCCGCATTGTCCAGATGCGGGTGCGCGTTCTCGTCGTTGGGCGCCCCGTGCGTGGCCCAGCGGGTGTGCCCGATCCCCGTCGCTCCGGCCGGCAAAGGCCTCTCGACCAGCTCCTTCTCCAGATTGGCGAGCTTCCCGGCCTTCTTCGCGGCCGCCAGCCCGCCATCGGCGAGCACCGCCACGCCGGCCGAGTCGTAGCCCCGGTACTCCAGCCTCTTGAGACCCGCGATGACAACATCCAGCGCCGACTGCCCGCCGACGTACCCCACGATTCCGCACATCCCGGCAGCCTACGGCGGAGCCACCCGGAGAGCCCGCAGCGGTCGGCCGTCCGGGACACCGCAGTCCCGAGTGCCGCAGTCCCGAGTGCCGCAGTCCCCAGTGCCGCAATCCCGATTGCCGCAGCCCCCGGGACACCGCAGCCCCCGGGCCCCGAGCTTCCCCCCTCCCCAGCGCCCCCATCCCAACCGCCACAGACCGCCACAGCCGGACCCCGAGTGACGCACCCCACCCGCCACCCGCGTCGCACAGCCGCCACAATGAACAGGTGATCTCTCCGGTCTCCCCGCCGCCGCGGAGCGCCCACCGGCCCAGGCCGGAGGCGACTCCCTACGTCGACCTCACCCGTACCGAGTGGAGTGCGCTGCGGGAGAAGACGCCGCTGCCGCTCACCGCCGAGGAGGTCGAACGGCTCCGCGGGCTCGGGGACGTCATAGACCTCGACGAGGTACGGGACATCTACCTCCCGCTGTCCCGGCTGCTCAACCTTTACGTCCAGGCGTCGGACGGGCTGCGCGGGGCGCTCAACACCTTCCTGGGCGACGCGGGCAACGGCCACGGCACCCAGCACGGCACCCCCTTCGTCATAGGGGTCGCCGGGAGCGTCGCCGTGGGCAAGTCCACCGTCGCCCGCCTCCTCCAGGCGCTGCTCGCCCGCTGGCCCGAGCACCCGCGCGTCGAACTGGTCACCACCGACGGGTTCCTGTACCCGATGGAGGAGTTGAAGCGGCGCGGGCTCCTGGGCCGCAAGGGGTTCCCCGAGTCGTACGACCGCCGCGCCCTCACCCGGTTCGTCGCGGACGTGAAGTCCGGCAGGGGCGAGGTCACCGCCCCGGTCTACTCGCACCTGATCTACGACATCGTGCCGGGCGAGCGGCTGACCGTACGCCGCCCGGACATCCTCATCGTGGAGGGGCTCAACGTGCTGCAGCCCGCGCTCCCCGGAAGCGACGGCCGCACCCGGATCGGTCTCGCCGACTACTTCGACTTCTCCGTGTACGTGGACGCGCGCGCCGATGACATCGAGAGCTGGTATCTCAACAGGTTCAGGAAGCTGCGCGCGACCGCGTTCCAGGACCCGTCCTCGTACTTCAGGAAGTACACCCAGGTCTCCGAGGACGAGGCGCTGGAGTACGCGCGCACCATGTGGCGGACCATCAACAAGCCGAACCTGGTGGAGAATGTGGCACCGACACGCAGCCGCGCCACCCTCGTCGTGCGCAAGGGCCCGGACCACAAGGTCCAGCGTCTCTCGCTGCGCAAACTCTGACCTTCCGGGAGTGCCCGCGTGCTGCATCTGCGCCTGATCGTGCCCGCCGACCGTACGGACGAGGTCCTGCACCTCATAGGCCGCACCGTGGGCACCGCACACCTCGTCGTGATGCCCGGCGCGGCCCGCGATCCGCAGGGCGATGTGGTGCTGTGCGATGTGGCGCGCGAGGCGGGCGACGATCTGATCGGCGCGCTGCGCGGGCTCGGTATCGACCGGACCGGTTCGATCGCTGTCGAGAACACGGACCTGACGCTCTCCGCGTACGCCGACAAGGCCGAGGCCGATGCGCCCGGTGAGGGCTCGGACGCGGTGCTGTGGGAGGAGCTGACGCAGGCGACCGACGAGGAGTCCACGTTCAGCGTCACCTATGTGGCGTTCATGGCCGTCGCGACGATGCTGGCCGCCTGCGGTGTGATGCTCGACAACGCGATCCTGATCGTGGGCGCGATGGCGGTCGGACCCGATTTCGGGCCGCTGGCGGGGATCTCGACGGCGCTCGTGCAGCGGGCTCCGCGCCTGGTGGGGCGGTCGCTGTGGGCGCTGATCGGGGGGTTCGCCAGCGCGATGGTGCTGACGGCCGGGTTCGCCTGGATGATGAACGCCTTCGGGCTCTTCACCATGCACATGATCGAAGCGGCCCGGCCCAACACGGCGTTCATCTGGCAGCCGGACTGGATGTCCTTCGTGGTGGCGTTCCTCGCGGGCATCGCGGGGACGCTCTCGCTCACCTCGGCGAAGTCCGGGGCGCTGATCGGTGTGGCCATCTCCGTGACGACGGTACCGGCCGCGGCCAATGCGGCGGTGGCGTTCAACTACGGTGACTACAGCCAGACTTGGGGTTCTGTCAGCCAGCTGCTCGCCAACCTCGGCGGAATCGTGCTCGCGGGCACGCTGACCCTGCTGGCACAGAAGGCCCTGCTGTCGGTACGCCGCCGCCGCACGCACTGAACCGGCCGGGCCCTGGCAGCCGCACAGCCAACTGCCTCGCGCAACGCCCACATGCCCTACGCACCCCACATGCCCTGTGCACCCACATGTCCTACGCACCCATGTGCTGACCGCACCCACACGCCCGACGCACCACACCCGCCGGCAGCAGTGCGGGCGGGTGTGGGTGCGTGCGTGCGTGCGTGCGTGCGGGAACGGTGCAGTACGTGCGGGAACGGCGCGCCGGGAGCCGAGGCCGCCCAGGACCTCGAAAGGGCCTAACCCAGCGCGGACTTCACCACGTCGGCCAGCCGTGCCGCCACCGCTTTCGCCTGGTCGATGTCCGCGGCCTCGACCATGACCCGCACCAGCGGCTCCGTACCGGAGGGGCGCAGCAGTACGCGGCCCGTCGAGCCCAGTTCACGCTCGGCCTCGGTCACCGCCGCCCTCAGCTCGGCCGATGTGGCGACCCGCGACCTGTCCACGTCCGGCACGTTGACCAGGACCTGCGGCAGCCGCACCATCACACCCGCCAGCTCGGCCAGCGTCCGGCCGGTGGCCGCGACCCGGGCGGCCAGCATAAGTCCGGTGAGGGTGCCGTCGCCGGTCGTCGCGTGGTCGAGCACGATGACATGCCCGGACTGCTCGCCACCCAGCGCGTAGCCGTGCTCCTTCATCGACTCCAGGACGTAGCGGTCACCGACCGCCGTCTGGACCAGTTCGATGCCCTCGCGCTCCATGGCCATCTTGAACCCGAGGTTGGACATCACGGTGCCCACCACGGTGTTCCCGCGCAGCGTGCCCGCCTCGCGCATGGCGAGGGCCAGGACGGCGAGGATCTGGTCGCCGTCGACCTCCTCGCCGGACGCGTCCACGGCGAGGCAGCGGTCGGCGTCGCCGTCGTGCGCGATGCCGAAGTCGGCGCCGTGTTCGACCACGGCGGCCTTGATCAGCGCCAGATGGGTCGACCCGCAGCCATCGTTGATGTTCAGCCCGTCGGGCTCGGCGCCCAGGGTGATGACCTCGGCCCCGGCCCGGGTGAACGCCTCGGGCGAGACGCGGGACGCCGCGCCGTGCGCCTCGTCGAGGACGACCTTGAGACCGTCGAGCCGGTTGGGCAGGACGCCGATGAGATGGGCGACGTACTGGTCGAAGCCCTGGTCGTACGTACGGACCCGGCCGACGCCCGCGCCCGTCGGGCGCTCCCACGGCTCGCCCGTGCGGTGCTGGTCGTAGACCGTCTCGACGCGGTCCTCCAGCTCGTCGGCGAGTTTGTGGCCGCCGCGCGCGAAGAACTTGATGCCGTTGTCGGGCATGGCGTTGTGACTGGCGGAGAGCATCACGCCGAAGTCGGCGCCCAGCGCACCGGTGAGATACGCCACCGCGGGGGTGGGCAGCACACCGACGCGCAGGACGTCCACGCCCGCGCTCGCGAGGCCCGCGACGACGGCGGCCTCCAGGAACTCTCCGGAGGCACGCGGATCGCGTCCGACCACTGCTTTCGGCCGATGGCCCTCGAATGTGCCCGCTTCCGCGAGTACGTGCGCCGCCGCGACCGAGAGACCGAGCGCGAGCTCAGCCGTCAGGTCCACGTTGGCGACACCGCGCACACCGTCCGTGCCGAAGAGTCGTCCCACTGCTGTCCTCCGAAAGATGCTCCGAGAAATTCCGAATACCCAATACCCAGGTCTCTGAGCGCTGTGAACGTCTTGTGCCGTTATACGCCGGAGGACCTGATATACGAACGCCCCGGCAGCACGAAAGGTGCCGCCGGGGCGAACGTACAAACAGGGTCGTGCATGCAGCCCTGCAAGCCGTCTTTAGCGCTTGCTGTACTGCGGGGCCTTACGGGCCTTCTTGAGACCGGCCTTCTTGCGCTCGACCGCACGGTCGTCGCGGGAGAGGAAGCCGGCCTTCTTCAGCGTGGCGCGGTTGTTGTCCACGTCCGCCTCGTTCAGCGAGCGGGCCACGCCGAGGCGCAGGGCGCCGGCCTGACCGGACACGCCGCCACCCGAGATGCGGGCGATGACGTCGTAGCGGTTGTCGAGCTCGAGCACCTTGAAGGGCTCGTTGACTTCCTGCTGGTGCACCTTGTTGGGGAAGTAGTCCTCAAGGGTGCGACCGTTGATCTTCCACTTGCCGGTGCCCGGAACGATCCGGACGCGGGCGATGGCGTTCTTGCGACGGCCCAGGCCGGCCGCCGGCTGCGGGTCGCCGAAGCGGCCCGCGAGCGACTCGCTGGTGTACTCGCCCTCGACGGGAACCTCGGACTCGAAGGTGGTCACCTCGGCGAAGGTCTCTTCGCCCTCGGTGCCCGCCACGTCGTCGGTGGGCGTCTCTGCAGTGGTCTCGGCCACGATTCTCCTCAGATCTTTCTTTACGTCTTAGGGGGTGGCCGGAACTACTGCGCGACCTGGGTGATCTCGAACGGGACAGGCTGCTGGGCAGCGTGCGGGTGCTGGTCTCCCGCGTAGATCTTCAGCTTCGAGAGCACCTGACGGCCCAGGGTGTTCTTGGGGATCATGCCCTTGATGGCCTTCTCGATGGCCTTCTCGGGGCTCTTCTCGAGCAGCTCGTCGTAGCGGACGGAACGCAGACCACCCGGGTAACCGGAGTGGCGGTACGCCATCTTCTGGGTCTTCTTGTTGCCGGAGAGGTGAACCTTCTCGGCGTTGATGATGATGACGAAGTCACCCATGTCCATGTGCGGGGCGTAGATCGCCTTGTGCTTGCCCCGCAGGAGGGTGGCGGCGGTCGTCGCCAGACGGCCAAGGACGATGTCCTGCGCGTCGATGATGTGCCACTGGCGAGTGACATCGCCGGGCTTGGGGCTGTACGTACGCACTTCGTAGCCTTCGCTTCTTCAGTGGATGGGGTCCAGACACACGGCTCCCCTGAAGCGATCATGCAGCTGGGGCTCACAATACCGGGGACGCTGCCCGTATGCGAGCCACTGGTAACTGCTCCAGGGAACCTACGTAAGGGCCCTTCGCGTGAGAACGACGAAGCCAATACGTATAACAATCGCCGAGACTACCCGCGCCGCCCCGGGTGGGTCAAAACAGCCGGGGCGGGCCCGGGCTCACGGGCCCGGACGAGAGTCCGGCCACCGGACCGGCTGCCCCGGCCACCGCACCTGTCACACCTGCCGTACCGCCTCACACCCACCGCACGCGTCACACCCGTCACCCCCGCCGCACCCGCCGCACCCGCCGCACCCGCCGCACCCGCCGCACCCGCCCCGCCTACCGCACCCGCTCCACGCGGCGCTCGTCCCACACCGGCTCGGACGTCTCCCGTACGACGCCGTCCGAGCCGTAGACCAGATACCGGTCGAAGGACTTCGCGAACCAGCGGTCGTGGGTGACCGCGAGCACCGTCCCCTCGTACGCCTCAAGGCCCTCCTGGAGCGCCTCGGCCGACTCCAGGTCCAGGTTGTCCGTCGGCTCGTCCAGGAGCAGCGCGGTGGTGCCCGCCAGCTCCAGGAGCAGGATCTGGAAGCGCGCCTGCTGGCCGCCCGAGAGCCGCTCGAAGAGCTGGTCGCCCTGGCGCTCCATCTCGTAACGGCGCAGCACGCCCATGGCCGCCCCCCGGTCCTTCGCGTGCTCCGTCCACAGGATGTCGACGAGCGTGCGGCCCAGCAGCTCCGGGTGCGCATGGGTCTGGGCGAAGTGGCCGGGCACGACACGGGCGCCGAGCTTCCACTGGCCGGTGTGGGCGACGTCGCCGCCGGCCAGCAGCCGCAGGAAGTGGGACTTGCCCGACCCGTTGGAGCCGAGCACCGCGACCCGCTCGCCGTAGAAGATCTCCAGCGAGAAGGGCTTCATCAGGCCGGTCAGCTCAAGGTTCTCGCAGGTCACGGCCCGTACGCCGGTACGGCCTCCACGCAGCCGCATCCGGATCTCCTGCTCGCGCGGCGGCTCGGGCGGCGGCCCGGCCTCCTCGAACTTCTGGAAGCGGGTCTGCATGGCCCGGTAGCGCGATGCCATGTCGGGGCTGATCGCCGCCTGGTTCCGCAGCCGCAGCACCAGCGCCTTCAGCCGGGCGTGCTCCTCGTCCCAGCGCCGCTTGAGCTCCTCGAACCTCGCGAAGCGCTCCTTGCGGGCCGCGTGGTACGTGTCGAACCCGCCGCCGTGCACCCAGACGTCCGAGCCTGCCGGGCCGGGCTCCACACTCACGATCTTCTCGGCGGCCCTCGACAGCAGCTCCCGGTCGTGGGAGACGAAGAGCACCGTCTTACGGGTCTCCTTCAGCCGCTCCTCCAGCCAGCGCTTGCCCGGCACGTCCAGATAGTTGTCCGGCTCGTCCAGCAGCAGCACCTCGTCGGGCCCCCGCAGCAGCGCCTCCAGGACAAGCCGCTTCTGCTCGCCCCCGGAGAGCGTCCGCACCTCGCGGAACTGCGCCTTGTCGTACGGAACGCCGAGCGCGGCCATGGTGCACATGTCCCATACGGTCTCGGCCTCGTACCCCTGCACCTCGGCCCAGTCGCTCAGGGCCTGCGCGTACGTCATCTGCGCGGCCTCGTCGTCGACCGTCATGATCAGGTGCTCGGCGGCGTCCACCGCCTGCGCCGCTTCCCGGATCCGCGGCTGCGCGACCGAGACGAGCAGGTCCCGGACCGTACGGCCGTCGCGGACCGAGCCGACGAACTGCCGCATCACCCCGAGCCCGCCGCTCACCGAGACCGTCCCGCCGTGCGGCTGGATCTCCCCCGCGATCAGCCGCAGCAGGGTGGTCTTGCCGGCGCCGTTGGCACCGACCAGGGCCACGACCGCGCCGTCGCCCACCCGGAACGAGGCATCACCGAGCAGCACCCGCCCGTCCGGCAAGTAGTACTCAAGATGACCCGCTTCAAGATGTCCCATGCACCGGATTGTCGCCCACGCCCACCCCGGTGAGGCAACCGGATTCCGGCGCCCCTGAGGGCTCCGGCGTCACAAAGCCGGATTAGTATGCGCGCCATGAGCTTCGGGCAAGGGGGGCCCTCCTGGGGGCCGGGGGATTCACAGCAGAACCACACCGACGGCCGGGACGGCCGGTGGCAGGCCCCGGGCGGCCAGGCACCCGGCGGGACACCCGACTGGGCCGCGATGGCCGACGAGAGCGCCGCACGCGGCAAACGCAGGAAGCTGCTGCTGATCGGCGGCGGGGTACTGGCGACCGCCGTGGTGGGGGCCCTCGTCGCGGCCGTGGTCGTGGCGGCGGGCAACAACTCCGACACGTCCGGCAAGAACCTCCCCTCCCCCGAGGCGCTGCCGAGCAGGAGCGGCGAGGCCCTGCCGTCCTTCACGCCGAAGGCCCCGGCTCCGCCGCCCGACCCCAAGGACTTCATCTCCAGCTCGAAGAAGGACACGGCCCCGCTCAGCGCCGCCACCCTCTTCCCCGGCGCGACGATCGCGGTGGGCGACCACACGTACAAGAAGGCGGCCACCCACCGCACCACGGCCTGCTCGTCCGTCACCCAGGGCGCGCTCGGGTCCGTGCTGGTCAACAACGGCTGCGGGCAGGTCATCCGGGCGACGTTCAGCAAGGGCGGCATCGCGGTGACCATCGGTGTCGCCGTCTTCGACACCGAGGCGCAGGCCCGGAAGGCGATGAAGCAGTCGGCGGGAGGCGTCGCCTCGCTCAACGGCGCGGGTGTCCCCACCTTCTGCCGCAACGGCTCGGTCTGCCGCAGGACCGCCAACGCCTATGGGCGCTACGCCTACTTCACGGTCGGCGGTTTCACCAGCGGCAAGAACGTCACACAGTCCGACGCCGACGTCTTCACGGCGGGCGACGACGTGGCGGAGTTCACCTTCCGCCAGATCGTGGCGCGCGGCCAGGCCCAGGCATCGGCGGCGGCCACCGCTCCGGCGAGCTGAGGCCGCCGCGCCGGAGAACCGCGCTGGACGGACGGCTGCGCGGAACCCCCCGCGCCCAGCCGGCCGCCGCGCTCAGCGCCGGCCGCTGCCGCCGTGGCCGCCCCGGTGGCGCAGCCGCAGCCGCAGGGGCAGCAGCGCGGACTCGATCTGCGTCGCCAGGTCCATCTTCGACACCCCTTCGGTGCGTTCCTCGAAGCGGATCGGAATCTCCACACCGTTGTAGCCGCGGCGCACGGCCAGGAACTTCAGCTCCACCTGGAAGCTGTATCCGGCGCTGCCCAGCGTCGTCAGGTCCACGGCGCGCAGCGTCTGCGCGCGCCACAGGTTGAACCCCGCGGTGACGTCGCGGATCCGGGTGTCCAGGATGGTGCGCGCGTACTGGTTGGCGAAGCCCGACAGCAGCTTCCGGTGCAGGCCCCAGTCCTCGTCGAGCGAGCCGCCGTCGACGTACCGGCTGCCGACGACGAAGCCCGCGCCGGTCGCCTGCGCGGTCCCCAGCAGCTGCGGCACGACGTGCGCGGGGTGGCTGCCGTCGGCGTCCATCTGTACGACGTAATCGGCGCCCTCGTCGAGCGCGGCCAGCATCCCGGCGGCGTAGGCGCGCCCCAGGCCGTCCTTCTCGGTACGGTGCAGCACGGTCATCCGCGGCCGCGCCCCGACGGCGTCCACCGTGTCGTGGGCGGCGTTGTACTGGGCGGCCAGCTCGTCCGCCAGCCGGCCGGTGCCGTCGGGGCTGGCGTCGTCCACCACCTTCAGCTGGAGGCCGGGCAGCGGCAGGGCCAGCACGGCCTCGGCGGTGCGCGGCAGGCTGGCGGCCTCGTTGTACGTCGGCATCACCACGGTCAGCGGCAGTGCGCCCCACTCCTGGGGGAGCTGCCCGGTCGTGGAGGGCTGGGGCATGGGATCTCCGTACGTCGGCGATGTGCGCTTCCCTGCGGGTCACCGGGCCGCGCGGCGCAGGCCTCGGTCCCAGTCCCAGCAGACCTCGGCCTCAGCAGCAGCCGGCCCCCGGCAGGGTCCGCATATTACGTGCCTCACGGCTCCTGGCCGCGAGCAACTCGTCGGCGGGGTAGCCCACTTCCTCCAGCGTCAGCCCATGTGGCCGCACCACGCGCACCGAGGAGTCGCGCACCGCGACGGCGAGCACCTTCCCCGGCCACTCCACCGGCCGGTGCCCGTCGCCGACGGAGAGCAGCGCGCCCACCAGTGAGCGGACCATGTTGTGGCAGAAGGCGTCCGCCCGCACCGTCCCGGTGACGATCCCGTCGGTGCCGCGCTCCCAGATCAGCTGCTGGAGGGTGCGGATCGTGGTCGCGCCCTCGCGCTTCTTGCAGAACGCGGCGAAGTCGTGCTCCCCGATGAGGGCCTGCGACGCGGCGTTCATCGCCGGGAGGTCCAGCCCCCGGTCGTGCCAGAGGACGTGCCCGCGCAGCAGCGGATCGACGCCGCCGGGCCGGTCGCTCACGCGGTAGGCGTACCGGCGCCAGATAGCCGAGAACCGGGCGTTGAAGCCCGGCGGCGCCTCGGCCACCCGCCACACCCGTACGTCCTGGGGAAGCCGCCCGGACAGCCGCCGCAGCAGCATCCCCCGGTGCTCCTCCCACACCTCACGGGGGAGGTCGACCTGCGCGACCTGGCCGCGGGCGTGCACCCCGGCGTCGGTGCGCCCGGCGACCGTCAGGTCGTACGTCGTGGCCGAGCGGGTCACCGTACGGATGGCCGACTCCAACTCGCCCTGCACCGTGCGCCGTTCGTTCTGCTTCGCCCAGCCGGAGAAGTCCCTGCCGTCGTACGCAAGGTCCAGCCGCACCCGTACCGAACCGGGCTCCACCTCATCACTCACCAGCGCATCCTCTCAGCCTGAAGCACCCCACCGCACACCGTCCGCACCTGCCACAAGCAGAACGGACCCGCACCGCCCCGGAGGGAGATACGAGCCCGTTCAGCTGTCTTCTGTCTTCGGAACACTGCCCTCGAAGGGGTCAGGCGTCCTTGGACTCCGCCTCGACCGGCTTGGCGTCCTCGACGACCTCGGCCGGGGCCTCGGTCTTCGGGGCAGCGTCCTTGGCGGCACGCTTGGTCGCGGCCTCGGCCTCACCGGTGGCCTCCTGGGCCACGGTCAGCGCCTCGACCAGCTCGATGACCGCCATCGGGGCGTTGTCGCCACGACGGTTGCCGATCTTGGTGATGCGGGTGTAACCACCGGGGCGGTTCTCGTACCGGGGGGCGATCTCGGTGAAGAGCGTGTGGACCACACCCTTGTCCGTGATCGACTTCAGCACGAGGCGACGGTTGTGGATGTCGCCCTTCTTCGCCTTGGTGATGAAACGCTCCGCGACCGGACGCAGGCGGCGAGCCTTGGCCTCGGTCGTGGTGATGCGGCCGTGCTCGAACAGCGACTTCGCGAGGTTCGCGAGAAGCAGACGCTCGTGCGCGGCGCTGCCGCCCAGACGGGCACCCTTGGCAGGCTTCGGCATGGTGTTTCTCCTTGTGATCTGCACCGGCCGTATCAGGTACCGGTGTCAGTAACCGGCGGGCTGCTGCCCGCCGGAAGTCCACGGCCGGGGCCCCGGAATTTCCCGGGGCCCCGGCCGGAGGCGAATCAGTACTGCTCGGTCTCCACGAAACCGGCGTCCGCGTCGTCGTCGGCGCCGAAGGCGTCGGCGGCGGCGGTCGGGTCGAAGCCGGGAGGCGAGTCCTTCAGCGCGAGGCCCATACCGGCCAGCTTCGCCTTGACCTCGTCGATCGACTTCGCACCGAAGTTGCGGATGTCGAGCAGGTCGGCCTCGGACCGCGCCACGAGCTCACCCACGGAGTGGATGCCCTCGCGCTTGAGGCAGTTGTACGAGCGGACGGTGAGCTCCAGCTCCTCGATCGGCAGGGCCAGATCGGCGGCGAGCGCGGCGTCCGTCGGCGACGGGCCCATGTCGATGCCCTCGGCGTCGATGTTGAGCTCGCGGGCCAGACCGAACAGCTCGACCAGGGTCTTACCGGCCGACGCCATGGCGTCACGGGGACGCATGGCCTGCTTGGTCTCGACGTCGACGATCAGCTTGTCGAAGTCGGTGCGCTGCTCGACACGGGTCGCCTCGACCTTGTACGTGACCTTCAGCACCGGGGAGTAGATGGAGTCGACCGGGATGCGGCCGATCTCCTGGCCCAGCTGCTTGTTCTGCACGGCGGAGACGTAGCCGCGACCGCGCTCGACGGTCAGCTCCATCTCCAGCTTGCCCTTGCCGTTCAGCGTGGCGAGGACCAGGTCGGGGTTGTGCACCTCGACACCGGCCGGCGGGGCGATGTCAGCAGCGGTGACCAGGCCGGGGCCCTGCTTGCGCAGGTACATCACGACCGGCTCGTCGTGCTCCGAGGAGACGACCAGCTGCTTGATGTTGAGGATGAGGTCGGTCACGTCCTCCTTGACGCCCGGCACGGTGGTGAACTCGTGCAGGACACCGTCGACGCGGATGCTGGTGACAGCGGCGCCGGGGATCGAGGAGAGGAGCGTGCGGCGGAGCGAGTTGCCGAGGGTGTAGCCGAAACCGGGCTCCAGCGGCTCGATCACGAACCGCGAGCGGTACTCGTCGACGACCTCTTCGGTCAGCGACGGACGCTGAGCGATAAGCATGCGGTGATCCTTCAGTCGTGGGCGCCCACTATTTGACGCCCCCAATGTTTTGCTGTGAAGCAGTCTTGCGGTGAAGCGGTCCTGCGGTGGTGCTGCGCAGGCACACGAAGCGCGTGCCGCACACGTACTACAAGAGTACGAGTCCTACAAGGGTACGGGCGGTACGCCGAAAAGAGGCCGTACCGCCCGCATGACCCTGTGGAACAGTCCGACGCCGGAGCGTCAGACGCGACGCCGCTTCGGGGGGCGGCAGCCGTTGTGCGGGGTGGGGGTGACGTCCTGGATCGAACCGACCTCGAGGCCGGTGGCCTGGAGGGAGCGGATCGCGGTCTCGCGGCCGGAGCCGGGACCCTTCACAAAGACGTCGACCTTGCGCATGCCGTGCTCCTGCGCGCGACGGGCGGCCGACTCAGCGGCCATCTGCGCGGCGAAGGGGGTGGACTTGCGCGAGCCCTTGAAGCCGACGTGGCCGGCGGAGGCCCAGGAGATCACGTTGCCCGAGGGGTCCGTGATCGAGACGATCGTGTTGTTGAACGTGCTCTTGATGTGGGCATGCCCGTGAGCGACGTTCTTCTTTTCCTTGCGGCGCACCTTCTTGGTAGCACCCTGACGGCCCTTAGGAGGCATGTCTTACTCCCGGTGGAGTGGAGGTGATCGGTCCTACAGCGAAGACCGCTGAACAGCGTCCCTAGCTGAGGACTACTTCTTGCCCGGCTTCTTCTTACCGGCGATCGCGCGACGCGGGCCCTTGCGGGTACGAGCGTTCGTGCTGGTGCGCTGGCCGTGGACCGGAAGCCCACGACGGTGACGCAGACCCTGGTAGCAGCCGATCTCGACCTTGCGGCGGATGTCGGCCTGGATCTCGCGGCGGAGGTCACCCTCGGTGCGGAGGTTGGCGTCCACGTACTCGCGGATCTTGACCAGGTCCTCTTCGGCCAGATCACGAACGCGGGTGTTGGGGTCAACACCGGTGGCGGCCAGGGCCTCCTTGGACCGGGTGCGCCCGATGCCGAAGACGTAGGTGAGGGCAACCTCCACGCGCTTTTCGCGCGGGATGTCAACACCTGAAACGCGTGCCATTCAATGGCTCCTGTTGATATCGGGGGTCTTCCGCAGAGCCTCTCCCAGACGAAAGTGCCTACGTTGCGTAGGCACCATTCCGGGTCCCCGGCCCCCGCCGGAGGTGTCGCCCGCTGTGTCAGCTGGGCGGGCCCTGCGTATGTACGTATTTACGTGCGTCGCGCGAAGAACTGCGAGGTGCAGGTCGTGCGTCAGCCCTGGCGCTGCTTGTGGCGCAGGTTGTCGCAGATGACCATGACCCGACCGTGACGGCGGATCACCTTGCACTTGTCGCAGATCTTCTTGACGCTCGGCTTGACCTTCATGGGATGTCAGGTTCTCCGGGTCGGTGCCACCACCGCGCCGTGAAGCGGGGTGCGGGCAAGATCTACTTGTAGCGGTAGACGATCCGACCACGCGTCAGGTCGTACGGAGACAGCTCCACGACGACCCGGTCATCCGGGAGGATACGGATGTAGTGCATCCGCATCTTGCCGCTGATGTGCGCTAGGACCTTGTGACCGTTCTGAAGTTCCACCTTGAACATTGCGTTCGGGAGGGACTCGATCACGGTGCCCTCGATTTCGATGGCACCTTGCTTCTTGGCCACGCTTCGCCCTTCGAATCGGCTACCTTGATCGGCTCCGTACAGCGCGCATGTCGACATGACATGCATGAAGACATACGGGTATACGCGAGCCGACGAGTCAGTCTACGTCAGGGCATCCATAAAGACGAATCCGGGAAGACTGCCCTGCTGTCAAGATCCTTAAGCCACCCGGCCGCACGCGCCCGCGCGCTCAGCCGCGCACGGTCAGCCGAGCGGGTCGGGAGCCGTGGTCACACCCAGCTCCGCCAGCTTCGCCTTGCCGCCGTCCGGCGCCGTCAGCACGATCAGCCCCTCGTCGGTCAGCGCGATCGAGTGCTCCCAGTGCGAGGACCAGGTCCCGTCGGTCGTGATGACCGTCCAGTCGTCCTCCAGCACCTGGGTACGGGGCGTGCCGAGCGAGACCATCGGCTCGATCGCCAGGCAGAAACCGGGGACCAGCTTCGGGTTGTGCCGGCCGATGAGGCGGCGCTTGTCGACGTAGTTCAGCAGATGCGGGTCCATGTGCATCTCGGAGCCGATGCCGTGGCCGCCGTAGTCCTCGATGATCCCGTACTTGCCGGAGGACGGGCGGGGCTGGCGGCGGATGTAGCCCTCGATCGCCTTCGACACCTCGGCGAGCCTGCCGCCCTTCTTCATCGCGGCGATCCCGGCCCACATCGACTCCTCGGTCACCCGGGAGAGCTCGACCAGCTCGGGAGCGTGCCCGGTGCCGACGAACGCGGTGTAGGCGGCGTCGCCGTGCCAGCCGTCGATGATCGCGCCGCAGTCGATCGAGATGATGTCGCCGTCCTTGAGGACGGTCTTCTCGTCCGGGATGCCGTGGACCACGACCTCGTTCACGGACGTGCAGATGGTGGCGGGGAAACCGCCGTAGCCGAGGAAGTTCGGCTTCGCGTTGTGGTCGGCGAGCACCTTGCGGGCCACCTGGTCCAGGTCGTGCGTGGTGGCCCCGGGTACCGCGGCCTCACGGGTCGCGGCGTGGATCGCGGCGACGACCAGCCCCGCCTCACGCATCTTCGCGATCTGCTCGGGAGTCTTGATCTCCACCATCGAAA
This sequence comes from Streptomyces sp. NBC_00466, assembly GCF_041433995.1. Classification (NCBI taxonomy): domain Bacteria; kingdom Bacillati; phylum Actinomycetota; class Actinomycetes; order Kitasatosporales; family Streptomycetaceae; genus Streptomyces; species Streptomyces sp. NBC_00466. Next base: position 2,415,521 of record NZ_CP107896.1, read on the forward strand.
TTGCCTTCCGCATCGAACCGGCGTCTATCTGCTCAACAGTACGGCCGCGGCGTCCTGGGGACACCGCGGCCGTGCGTACACGTACTGCCTGTCAGACCTTGTCGGTCTGCAGGGCCTCCATCGCCCTCGCGGTCACCTCGGTGACCTTGCCGAGCGCGGAGATCGTCGACACCAGGCCCTGGGCCTTGTAGTGGTCGATGATCGGCTCGGTCTGCGTGTGGTAGACCTCCAGCCGGGTACGCACCGTCGCCTCGGTGTCGTCACCGCGCTGGTAGAGCTCGCCGCCGCAGATGTCGCAGACGCCCTCGTGCTTCGGGCGGCTGTACTCGACGTGGAACACATGGCTCGAGTCGTTGCGGCAGATACGCCGGCCGGCGATCCGCTTCACGACCTCGTCCTCGGGGACCTCGAGGTCCAGCACCGCGTCCAGCTTCTGTCCCTCGGCGCTCAGCCACTCGTCGAGTGCCTGGGCCTGGGCGACATTGCGCGGGAAACCGTCGAGGAGGAAACCGCCCTCGGCGTCGGGCTGTGACATCCGGTCCTGCGCCATCCCGATGGTGACCTCGTCCGGAACCAGCTCGCCGGCGTCCATCAGCGCCTTGGCCTGCTTGCCCAGCTCCGTGCCCTGACTGATATTGGCACGGAAGAGGTCGCCCGTGGAGATGTGCGGGATCACCAGGTCCTTGGCAAGGTACGCGGCCTGCGTTCCCTTGCCCGCCCCGGGCGGTCCGACGAGGACGATACGCATCAGCGGAGGAACCCTTCGTAATTACGCTGCTGGAGCTGGCTCTCGATCTGCTTCACGGTCTCCAGACCCACACCCACGATGATGAGGATGCTCGTCCCGCCGAACGGGAAGTTCTGGTTCGCGCCGAAGCCCACCAACGCCATCGTTGGGACGAGAGCGATCACACCCAGATACAGCGACCCCGGCCAGGTGATCCGGTTGAGCACGTAACTCAGGTACTCAGCGGTCGGTCGGCCAGCCCGGATGCCCGGGATGAAGCCACCATACTTCTTCATGTTGTCCGCGACTTCCTCGGGGTTGAACGAGATCGCCACATAGAAGAAGGCGAAGAACACGATCAACAGGAAGTACGTGATGATGTAAGCAGGGTGGTCGCCCTTGACCAGGTTGTCCTTGACCCAGGTCGCCCAGCCGGCGGTCGAACCGCTGAACTGCACGATGAGGCCAGGGATGTAGAGCAGCGAAGAAGCGAAGATGACCGGGATCACACCGGCCTGGTTCACCTTGAGCGGGATGTAAGTGGACGTACCCCCGTAGGACTTCCGGCCGATCATGCGCTTCGCGTACTGAACGGGGATGCGGCGCTGGGCCTGCTCCACGAAGACGACGAGGCCGACCATGGCCAGACCCACCAGGATCACCGCACCGAACTCGATCCAGCCGCCCGCCAGCTTGCCCTGCTGCTTGACGGCCCACAGCGCGCCGGGGAAGCCGGCCGCGATCGAGACGAACATCAGGATCGACATTCCGTTGCCGATGCCGCGGTCGGTGACGAGCTCGCCGAGCCACATGACCATGCAGGTGCCGGCGACCATGCAGATCACCATGGTGACGGTGGTGAAGATCGACTGGTCGGGCACGATCTGGTTGGCCACGGGGCAGCTGCCGAAGAGCGCGCCGGTCCGGGCGGTCGCCACCAGACCGGTGCCCTGCAGGACCGCGAGCGCCACGGTCAGATAACGCGTGTACTGCGTGACCTTCGCCTGACCGGACTGCCCCTCCTTCTTCAGGGCTTCCAGCCGCGGGATCACCACGGTCAGCAGCTGAAGGATGATGCTCGCCGTGATGTACGGCATGATGCCGAGCGCGAAGATGGTGATCTGCAACAGTGCGCCACCACTGAACATGTTGACCAGACCGAAGAGACCCTGGTTGGTCTTCGTCTGGTCAAGACACTGCTGGACGTTCGTGTAGCTGACCCCGGGGATCGGGATGTGCGTTCCGAGCCGGTAGATCACGATGATGGCGAGTGTGAACAGCAGCTTCTTGCGCAGGTCGGGCGTCTTGAACGCTCGGGCGAACGCGGTGAGCACGGTGCCTCCTGCGACCCCCGCGCGTCTGCGAAGAGGTGACGGTAATGAGAATTCGACGGTGGACGGTATGCGTATCGGTCGATGGCCGCACCGATACACCACGCTGAGTACAGACAGTGCAGCGCCACCATACCGGCGACCCTGCCCCCCTTGGAACGACCAACCGGGGATGCCCTTTCAAAAAGGCATCCCCGGTTGGGTGTTCAGGTCATCGAGTCGTCTCAGACGAGCTCGGTGACGGTGCCGCCCGCGGCGGCAATCTTCTCCTTGGCGGAGCCGGAGACGGCGTCAACCGAAACCGTCAGCGCCACCGAGATCTCGCCCTGGCCCAGGACCTTGACGAGGCTGTTCTTACGCACCGCGCCCTTGGCGACCAGGTCGGCCACCGTGACGTCTCCACCCTCGGGGTAGAGCTCACCGAGCTTGTCCAGGTTGACAACCTGGAACTCGGTGCGGAACGGGTTCTTGAAGCCCTTCAGCTTCGGGAGGCGCATGTGGAGGGGCATCTGCCCGCCCTCGAAGCGCTCCGGAACCTGGTAACGGGCCTTCGTGCCCTTGGTACCACGACCTGCGGTCTTACCCTTGGACGCCTCACCACGACCCACACGGGTCTTGGCGGTCTTGGCGCCCGGGGCGGGCCGGAGGTTGTGGACCTTCAGCGGGTTGTTCTCCGCCATGTCAGTCGACCTCCTCAACCGTCACGAGGTGGCGGACGGTGTTAGCCATTCCGCGGAACTCGGGGCGGTCCTCCTTGACAACCACGTCGTGCAGGCGCTTGAGCCCGAGCGAACGCAGGGTGTCGCGGTGGTTCTGCTTGCTGCCGATGTACGACTTCGTCTGCGTGATCTTGAGGCGAGCCATTACGCACCCGCTCCCGCACGCGCACGGAGCAGAGCCGCGGGGGCGACGTCCTCGAGGGGCAGACCACGGCGAGCCGCGATCTCCTCGGGACGCTGCAGGCCCTGGAGGGCCGCCACGGTCGCGTGCACGATGTTGATCGCGTTGTCGGAGCCGAGCGACTTCGACAGGATGTCGTGGACGCCGGCGCACTCCAGAACGGCGCGCACCGGGCCACCGGCGATAACACCGGTACCGGGGGAAGCAGGCTTGAGCAGGACGACGCCCGCAGCCTTCTCGCCCGTGATCGGGTGAGGGATGGTGCCCTGGATACGCGGAACCTTGAAGAAGCTCTTCTTGGCCTCTTCGACGCCCTTGGCGATGGCCGCGGGAACTTCCTTGGCCTTGCCGTATCCGACACCTACGGTGCCGTCACCGTCTCCGACCACGACGAGCGCGGTGAAGCTGAAGCGACGACCACCCTTGACAACCTTGGCAACGCGGTTGATCGCGACTACGCGCTCAACGTAAGCGGTCTTCTCGGCGGCAGCGCCACCGTCGCGACCCTTCCGGTCCCGCCGCTCGCCGCCACCGGCACCGCTTCCGCGGCGCTGGGGTCCAGCCATTGGATTTACCTCTCTCTGTTACGTCCGTTAGTCCCGGAACCGGGGCTTAGAACTTCAGCCCGGCTTCGCGGGCGGCGTCAGCCAGAGCGGCAATGCGCCCGGCGTACCTGTTGCCACCACGGTCGAACACGACAGCCTCGACACCGGCGGCCTTCGCACGCTCTGCGACGAGCGCGCCGACCTGCTGTGCCTGGGCGCTCTTGTCGCCCTCGCCACCGCGGATCGAGGTGTCCAGGGTCGACGCCGAAGCGAGCGTGTGGCCCGCGATGTCGTCGATGACCTGCGCGACGATGTTGCGGTTGGAGCGCGTCACGACCAGGCGCGGACGCTCCGGCGTGCCGGAGATGTGCTTGCGGACACGGACGTGGCGGCGCTTGATGGCAGCGCGCTTGTACGCGTCACCCTTGGCGATCTTTACACCGTATGCCATGGCTTACTTACCCGCCTTTCCGACCTTGCGGCGGATAACCTCGCCGGCGTACTTGACGCCCTTGGCCTTGTACGGGTCGGGCTTCCGCAGCTTGCGGATGTTAGCGGCGACCTCGCCGACCTTCTGCTTGTCGATGCCCTCGACGCTGAGCTTCGTGGGCGACTCGACCTTGAAGGTGATGCCCTCAGGGGCCTCAACGACGATCGGGTGGCTGTAGCCCAGGGCGAACTCCAGGTTGGAGCCCTTCGCCTGGACGCGGTAACCGACACCGCTGATTTCGAGCGCCTTGGTGTATCCCGTGGTCACGCCGGTGATCATGTTCGCCACCAGCGTGCGGGACAGGCCGTGAAGGGCCTTGTTCTGACGCTCGTCGTTAGGACGGACGACGTTGAGCACGCCGTCCTCGCCCTTGGTGACCTCGATCGGCGACGCAACGGTGTGCGAGAGGGACCCCTTGGGGCCCTTCACCGCGACCGTGCGGCCATCGATGGTGACGTCCACACCGGCGGGAACCTGAATGGGGAGCTTGCCGATTCGCGACATGGCTTTTCCTCCGTTCCCGACTACCAGACGTAGGCGAGGACTTCCCCACCTACGCCCTTCTTGCTGGCCTGCTGGCCGGTCAGGAGACCGTGGGACGTGGAGATGATCGCCACGCCCAGGCCGCCGAGAACCTTCGGCAGATTGGTGGACTTCGCGTACACACGCAGACCCGGCTTCGAGATCCGCTTGATGCCTGCGATCGAGCGCTCGCGGTTCGGGCCGAACTTCAGCTCGAGAACGAGGTTCTTGCCGACCTCGGCGTCCTCGGTCTTCCAGCCGGTGATGAAGCCCTCCTGCTGGAGGATCTCCGCGATGTGCGACTTGATCTTGCTGTGCGGCATCACGACGGAGTCGTGGTACGCCGAGTTTGCGTTACGCAGACGCGTGAGCATGTCTGCGATGGGATCAGTCATGGTCATGAATTGGCCTTCGGCCTCTCTCGCCGGGGTTTCCTGTATGCGCCATCCCTCTCCCCACTCAGTGGCGGGACGGGTGCGGTGCGGGGACCTACGGCGTAGTAAGCGTTTTGTCAGCGGGCTTCGCCCGCGGGCGGTCGGGCGGCAGAGGCCCAACCCCGCAAGCCTACGGCATACGGAGGAGGGCTTCTGCCGACCAGATGCTTACCGAGAGCCTCCGATAATTCCCGGAAAGGGAATTACCAGGAGCTCTTGGTCACGCCCGGCAGCTCGCCGCGGTGGGCCATCTCACGAAGGCACACACGGCACAGGCCGAACTTGCGGTAGACGGAGTGGGGCCGGCCGCAGCGCTGGCAGCGGGTGTACCCGCGGACGCCGAACTTCGGCTTGCGGGCGGCCTTAGCGATCAGGGACTTCTTCGCCACGGTCAGTTCTCCTTGAACGGGAAGCCGAGGTGACGAAGGAGGGCACGACCCTCGTCGTCATTGGTCGCCGTGGTGACCACGGTGATGTCCATGCCCCGGACCCGGTCGATCTTGTCCTGGTCGATCTCGTGGAACATGACCTGCTCCGTGAGACCGAAGGTGTAGTTGCCACGGCCGTCGAACTGCTTCGGCGACAGGCCACGGAAGTCACGGATACGCGGAAGCGCGAGCGACAGCGTACGGTCCAGGAACTCCCACATCCGGTCACCGCGGAGGGTGACGTGGCAGCCGATCGGCTGCCCCTCGCGCAGCTTGAACTGCGCGATCGACTTGCGGGCCTTGGTGACGGCCGGCTTCTGACCGGTGATCGTGGTGAGGTCCTTGATGGCACCGTCGATCAGCTTGGAGTCGCGGGCGGCGTCGCCCACACCCATGTTGACCACGATCTTGACGAGACCGGGGATCTGCATGACGTTCTCGTACGAGAACTCCTCACGCAGCTTGCCGGCGATTTCCTCGCGGTAGCGCGTCTTGAGACGCGGCGCAGTGGTGGCAGTCATCAGATGTCCTCACCGGTCCGCTTGGCAACGCGGATCTTGTTGCCCTCGTCGTCAAAGCGGTAGCCGACGCGGGTGACGACCTTCTTGCCGTCCTTCTCCACCACCAGCTGAACGTTGCTGACGTGGACAGGGGCTTCGGTCGTCACGATGCCACCGGTCTGCGAACCACGAGCGGTCTGGCCGGCCTTGGTGTGCTTCTTGACCCGGTTGACACCCTCGACGAGGACACGGTTCTGCGTGGGGTAGGCAACGATGACCTTGCCCTGCTTGCCGCGGTCCTTACCGGTGATGACCTGAACCAGGTCGCCCTTCTTGATCTTCATGCTTACAGCACCTCCGGCGCGAGCGAGATGATCTTCATGAACTTCTTCTCGCGCAGCTCACGGCCCACCGGGCCGAAGATACGGGTGCCGCGGGGGTCGCCGTCGTTCTTCAGAATGACGGCGGCGTTCTCGTCGAAGCGGATGTACGAGCCGTCCTGACGACGACGCTCCTTGACGGTGCGAACGATGACCGCCTTGACGACGTCACCCTTCTTCACGTTGCCACCGGGGATCGCGTCCTTGACGGTGGCGACAATGACGTCACCGATACCCGCGTAGCGGCGACCCGAGCCACCGAGAACACGAATGGTGAGAATTTCCTTCGCACCCGTGTTGTCGGCGACGCGAAGTCGCGACTCCTGCTGGATCACGTCTATCTCCTGATCGTCTGCCGGTTCCCGGCGGGGGACTCACGTAAGTGACTTACGCGGGTCCCCCACCGAGCCTGGCGGAACTGACCTGAGCGATGAGCTCAGGGATTCTTACTTGGCCTTCTCGAGGATCTCGACGATGCGCCAGCGCTTCGATGCCGACAGCGGCCGTGTCTCCATGATGACAACACGGTCGCCGATACCGGCGGCGTTGGCCTCGTCGTGCGCCTTGAGCTTGTTCGTACGGCGGATGACCTTGCCGTACAGCGCGTGCTTGACGCGGTCCTCGACAGCGACGACGACGGTCTTGTCCATCTTGTCGCTGACGACGAGACCCTCACGGGTCTTGCGGAATCCGCGCTGCTCAGTCGTCTCAGTCACATTCTTCTCGCTCATCAGGCGCTCTCCACCGTCTCGATGCCCAGCTCGCGCTCACGCATCAGGGTGTAGATCCGGGCGATGTCCTTACGGACGGACTTGAGCCGACCGTGGTTTTCGAGCTGTCCGGTCGCCGCCTGGAAGCGGAGGTTGAACAGCTCTTCCTTGGCCTCACGCAGCTTGGCGACGAGGTCCTCGTCGTTCAGCTCACGCAGCTCGGTCGCCTTGGTACCGGCCGCCATCACGACTCACCTGCCTCGCGCCGCACGATGCGGCACTTCATCGGAAGCTTGTGGGCGGCGCGGGTGAGCGCCTCCTTAGCGACCTTCTCGTTCGGGTAGGACAGCTCGAACATCACCCGGCCGGGCTTGACGTTCGCGATCCACCACTCCGGGGAGCCCTTACCCGAACCCATGCGGGTCTCGGCGGGCTTCTTGGTGAGGGGACGGTCCGGGTAAATGTTGATCCAGACCTTGCCGCCACGCTTGATGTGGCGGGTCATCGCGATACGAGCAGCCTCGATCTGGCGGTTCGTCACGTACGCCGGCGTCAGAGCCTGGATGCCGTACTCACCGAATGCGACCTCAGTTCCACCCTTCGCCATACCACTGCGCTTGGGGTGGTGCTGCTTGCGGTGCTTGACCCTACGAGGGATCAGCATGTCGGTCAGGCCTCCGTTCCAGTGCTCTCAGCCGGAGCAGCGGCGGCGGGAGCCTCGGCCTTGGGGGCCTCGGCTGCCGGCGCGGACTGCTGCGGCTTGCGGCCGCGGCCGCCACGCTCGCCGCCACGGCCACCACGGCCGCCGGCTGCCGGACGGTCACTGCCGCCACCACGGGCCGGGCGGTTACCCGCACGGGCCGCGGCGTTCTCGGCACGGACCTCGGCGATGTTCTTGACATTGCCCTTGTAGATCCAGACCTTCACGCCGATACGGCCGAAGGTCGTCTTGGCCTCGAAGAAGCCGTAGTCCACGTTCGCGCGGAGCGTGTGCAGCGGCACACGGCCCTCGCGGTAGAACTCCGAACGGGACATCTCGGCGCCGCCGAGACGGCCACCGCACTGGATCTTGATGCCCTTGGCGCCGGCCTTCATCGTCGACTGCATGCTCTTACGCATGGCGCGACGGAAGGAGACACGCGAGGAGAGCTGCTCGGCGACGGCCTGGGCCACCAGCTGAGCGTCCACCTCGGGGTTCTTGACCTCAAGGATGTTGAGCTGGACCTGCTTGCCGGTCAGCTTCTCCAGCTCGCCGCGGATGCGGTCGGCCTCGGCGCCGCGGCGGCCGATGACGATGCCCGGACGAGCGGTGTGGATGTCGACGCGGACGCGGTCGCGGGTGCGCTCGATCTCAACCTTCGAGATACCGGCGCGCTCCATGCCCTTCGTCATCATGCGACGAATGGCGACGTCTTCCTTGACGTAGTCCTTGTACAGCTTGTCGGCGTACCAACGGGACTTGAAGTCCGTGGTAATGCCGAGTCGGAACCCGTGCGGGTTAACCTTCTGGCCCATTACCGGGTTCCTTCCTTGCTGCTGACGACCACGGTGATGTGGCTGGTCCGCTTGCGGATCCGGTAGGCACGGCCCTGGGCGCGCGGACGGAACCGCTTCAGGGTCGGGCCCTCGTCGACGTACGCCTCGGAGATGACGAGGCTGCCGGCGTCGGTGTGGTCGTAGTTGTGTGCAGCGTTGGCGATGGCGCTGTCAAGCACCTTGCCAACCGGCACGCTCGCGGCCTGCGGGGCGAAACGCAGGACCGCCTGAGCCTCCGTGGCATCCATGCCACGGATAAGGTCCACCACGCGGCGGGCCTTCATGGGCGTGACGCGGATGTACCGCGCCTGGGCCCTGGCTTCCATGGTTGTCCCTTCGGTGTCGTTCATAGTCTTCGCACCCCGCCTTAGCGGCGCTTCGACTTGCGGTCGTCCTTGACGTGGCCGCGGAAGGTGCGGGTCGGCGCAAACTCGCCGAGCTTGTGGCCGACCATCGACTCGGTGACGAACACCGGGACGTGGATCTTGCCGTTGTGCACCGCGATGGTGTGTCCCAGCATGTCCGGGATGATCATCGAGCGCCGGGACCAGGTCTTGATGACGTTCTTGGTGCCTGCTTCGTTCTGTACGTCCACCTTCTTGACAAGGTGTCCGTCGACGAAAGGCCCCTTCTTGAGACTGCGCGGCATCTAAACCCGCTCCTAGCGCTTCTTGTTCGTCTTGCGGCGGCGGACGATGTACTTGCTCGAAGCCTTCTTCGGCGAGCGAGTACGACCCTCCTTCTGACCCCACGGGCTGACCGGGTGGCGACCACCGGAGGTCTTGCCCTCACCACCACCGTGCGGGTGGTCGACCGGGTTCATCGCGACACCGCGGACGGACGGGCGGACGCCCTTCCAGCGCATACGGCCGGCCTTGCCCCAGTTGATGTTCGACTGCTCGGCATTGCCGACCTCGCCGATGGTGGCGCGGCAGCGGATGTCGACCAGGCGGACCTCGCCCGACGGCATACGAAGGTGCGCCATGGCGCCTTCCTTCGCGAGCAGCTGGACCGAAGCACCCGCGGAACGGGCGATCTTCGCTCCGCCACCGGGACGCATCTCGATGGCGTGGATGGTCGTACCGACCGGGATGTTGCGCAGCGGCAGGTTGTTGCCCGGCTTGATGTCGGCACCTGCGCCGTTCTCCACCCGGTCGCCCTGGCCCAGCTTGGCCGGGGCGAGGATGTAGCGCTTCTCGCCGTCTGCGTAGTGCAGGAGCGCGATGCGCGCGGTGCGGTTCGGGTCGTACTCGATGTGCGCGACCTTGGCCGGCACGCCGTCCTTGTCGTGACGACGGAAGTCGATCACACGGAAGGCGCGCTTGTGTCCGCCACCCTGGTGGCGAACGGTGATCCGGCCGGTGTTGTTACGGCCGCCCTTGCTGTGCAGAGGGCGAACCAGCGACTTCTCCGGCGTGGACCGCGTGATCTCGACAAAGTCGGCGACGCTGGAGCCACGACGGCCCGGGGTCGTCGGCTTGTACTTGCGGATACCCATTTCTCAGTCCTCGTCCGATTCCGGACGACTCGGACTCCGTTAGGAGACCGGGCCGCCGAAGATGTCGATACGGTCGCCCTCGGCAAGGGTCACAATGGCGCGCTTGGTGTCAGCGCGCTTTCCGAACCCGGTGCGGGTGCGCTTGCGCTTGCCCTGGCGGTTGATCGTGTTGACTCCGGTGACCTTGACCGAGAAGACCGCTTCCACGGCCTGCTTGATCTGGGTCTTGTTGGAGCCCGGCGCGACGATGAACGTGTACTTGTTCTCGTCGAGCAGCGCGTAGCTCTTCTCGGAAACAACCGGCTTGACGAGGACGTCGCGCGGGTCCGTGAAGGTCTTGCTGGTAACGGTCGTCTCAGCCATCAGACGTCGCTCCCTTCGGTCTCAGTGGTGGCCTTGGGGCCAGACACGAAGGACTCGAAGGCGGCCTTGGTGAAGACCACGTCATCGGATACGAGCACGTCGTACGTGTTCAGCTGGCCCGGCTCCAGGAGGTGCACCTGGGGCAGGTTGCGGGCGGAGAGCCACGCGGCCTCGTCCGAACGCTCGGCGACCAGGAGCACGTGCTTGCGCTCGCTGACCTTGCCCAGCAGGGACTTCGCGGCCTTCGTGGAGGCAGCGCCCTCGACCACGCCGGAGACGACGTGGACGCGAGCGTTCTGCGCCCGGTCGGTGAGGGCACCGCGCAGAGCGGCGACCTTCATCTTCTTCGGGGTGCGCTGCGAGTAGTCACGCGGCTGCGGGCCGTGGACGACGCCACCGCCGGCGAACTGCGGCGCACGGGTCGAACCCTGGCGCGCGCGGCCGGTGCCCTTCTGGCGGTAAGGCTTCTTACCGCCACCGCGGACTTCGCCGCGACGCTTGGTCTTGTGCGTGCCCTGACGGGCCGCGGCCAGCTGTGCGACAACGACCTGGTGGATCAGCGGGATGCTGATCTTGGCGTCGAAGATCTCCGAGGGGAGTTCGACGGTCCCGGCCTTGTCGCCTGCCGGCGAAAGGATGTCAATGGTGCTCATCGGTTCCTCAAGCCCCCTTGGCCGCGGTACGGACCAGGACGAGGCCGCCGTTCGGACCGGGGACCGCGCCCTTGATGAGCAGCAGACCCTTCTCCGCGTCAACGGCGTGGACGGTCAGGTTCTGGGTGGTGACCCGCTCGTTGCCCATGCGGCCCGCCATGCGCATGCCCTTGAAGACACGGCCCGGGGTGGCACAGCCACCGATGGAGCCAGGCTTACGGTGCACGCGGTGGGCACCGTGGGAAGCCTTGCCACCCTTGAAGTTGTGGCGCTTCATGACACCGGCGAAGCCCTTGCCCTTGCTCTTGCCCGTGACATCAACCTTGATGCCGGACTCGAACACCTGGGCGGTGATCTCCTGGCCCAGCGTGTACTCGCTGGCGTCAGGGGTGCGGAGCTCCACCAGGTGGCGGCGCGGAGTCACGTCGGCCTTGGCGAAGTGACCCTTGAGGGGCTTGTTCACCTTGCGAGGGTCGATCTCGCCGAAGGCGATCTGGACCGACTCGTAGCCGTCGATGTCGTTCGTACGGACCTGCGTCACGACGCACGGCCCGGCCTTGACGACGGTCACCGGGACAACCCGGTTGTTCTCGTCCCAGACCTGGGTCATGCCGAGCTTCTCGCCCAGGACGCCCTTGATGTTCTTAGTCATCTCGCGCGTCACCTCAGAGCTTGATCTCGATGTCGACGCCAGCCGGGAGGTCGAGACGCATCAGCGAGTCAACCGTCTTCGGCGTGGGGTCGAGAATGTCGATGAGGCGCTTGTGCGTGCGCATCTCGAAGTGCTCGCGCGAGTCCTTGTACTTGTGCGGCGACTTGATGACGCAGTACACGTTCTTCTCAGTGGGCAGCGGCACCGGGCCTGCGACCGACGCACCAGTTCGCGTCACCGTCTCGACGATCTTCTTTGCCGAAGAGTCGATGACCTCGTGGTCGTAGGCCTTGAGCCGGATGCGGATCTTCTGTCCCGCCATGGCTACTCAGTAGTCCTGTCTCTCGTAACGCTCTGGGACCCGGCAGGTCCTGCATTCATCTCCGACCCACGCGGTCGGGCGTGTCGCATTCCCTCTACGAAGATCTCCCGAAGGATTTCCCAACCAAGGGGTGCGGGCCAGTGACCGCGAGCCGGGGGATGAACACCCACCGGGCGCCTGGTCGGCACCCCGCTGACGCTTCCCGGAAGATTCCCGTACGTCCGCCTCAGCGCTGCCTTACGGCAGTTGGGGCGACGAGTACTGTGGGACTTGCTTCCAGTCCTCCCGACGGGAGGCGCGCAGCATCGGCACTCAACCGAGCAACCCCGATAGTCTGCCATACGGGTCACCACGGACGCCAATCGCGGCCGGAGACTGTACCCCAGCCCTCGCCCGGCCGGACGCGGGCCACCCGCGAAGCCGTACGGGGCGGTCGTGCGGCGGGGCTCCTCTTCACCTCAATGAGTGAGCGAGAACCGGTTTTGCATATGCCATAGGCCTATGACTTCTCCCCGCATGGTCAATTCACCGCACGAGGCGATGCACCGCGTCTTCCAGGAGGACCCGGGGATCATGGCCGCCGGCCTGGGCGCTCACCGCCACCGCCGCGGACGATCTCTTCACCGAGGGCTGACCGCCCCGGCTCGCGGCAGCGCCGCACAGCGGTGCCGGCCGCGCTCCGGCGGGAGCGGGGCCGGCACCGGCTGCTGTTCCAGCGGGCCTCTCAGATGACGCCCTGGGCCAGCATCGCGTCCGCCACCCGTTCGAAACCGGCGATGTTGGCGCCGGTCACGTAGTTGCCGGGGGCGCCGTAGCGTTCGGCGGTCTCGTAGCAGGTGTGGTGGATGTCGCGCATGATCCGCAGCAGTTCGTCCTCGACGCGCGCGGGTGTCCAGGTGTCGCGGGCCGCGTTCTGCTGCATCTCCAGGGCGCTGACCGCGACACCGCCCGCGTTGGCCGCCTTGCCGGGGCCGAAGGCGACGCCCGCCTCGTGCAGGACGTCCACGGCCTCCAGGGTGGCCGGCATGTTGGCGCCCTCGGAGACGGCCTTGACCCCGTTGCGTACGAGGGTCGTCGCGGCGTCGGCGTCGAGTTCGTTCTGGGTGGCCGATGGCAGTGCGATGTCCGCGGGTACGTCCCAGACGCTGCCGCCGCTGATGTACCGGGCGGACGCGCCGCGGCGCTCCGCGTACTCGCTGATGCGGGCGCGTTCGACCTCCTTGACCTGCTTCAGGAGTTCGACGTCGATGCCCTTGTCGTCGATGACGTAGCCACCGGAGTCCGAGCAGGTCAGGGCGTTGGCACCGAGGGCCTTGAGCTTCTCGATGGTGTAGATGGCGACGTTGCCCGACCCGGAGACCACCGCGGTCTGCCCCTGCAGGTCCTCGCCGCGGCGGCGCAGCATCTCGGCGGCGAAGTAGACGTTCCCGTATCCGGTCGCCTCGGGCCGGATCGCCGAGCCGCCCCAGGACGGGCCCTTGCCGGTGAGGACACCGGACTCCCAGCGGTTGGTGATGCGCCGGTACTGGCCGAAGAGGTAGCCGATCTCGCGGCCGCCGACGCCGATGTCACCGGCGGGCACGTCGGTGTGCGCGCCGATGTGCCGGTGCAGTTCCGTCATGAAGGACTGGCAGAAGCGCATGACTTCGGAGTCGGAGCGGCCGTGCGGGTCGAAGTCGCTGCCGCCCTTGCCGCCGCCGATGCCGAGACCGGTCAGCGCGTTCTTGAAGACCTGCTCGAAGCCCAGGAACTTCACGATGCCGAGGTTCACCGACGAGTGGAAGCGCAGACCGCCCTTGTACGGGCCGAGCGCGCTGTTGAACTCCACCCGGAAGCCGCGGTTGACGTGGACCCTGCCCCGGTCGTCCTGCCAGGGCACCCGGAAGATGATCTGCCGCTCGGGCTCGCAGAGACGTTCCACCAGGCTCGCCTGCGCGTAGTCGTCCCGCACGGCCAGCACCGGTGCCAGGCTCTCCAGCACTTCGTGAACTGCCTGGTGGAACTCGGGCTGGGCCGGGTTGCGGTGCTCGATCTCGGTGCGCAGGGCAGCGAGCTTGTCCTTCGAAGAACTCGTGGTTGGCGGTGTCACAGGTGTCCCTTCCGGTCGGGCGCAGACGGCGGCCGCCCGTGTGCGGCGGGCGGTCACCGGCCCAGTGTCTCCCCTCAACGATCGTCCCGGCGAGAACACCTGTGCCCAGCCGTCCGGTTACTGAGACGGCGGACGGGCCGACGGGCCGGCGGACGGCGGGCGCGGCAGTGATGACGGCAGGCACTTTCTACCAGTTCGCGCGATGCGTACGAGCCACCGCGGAACAGAGTCGGAGCATCACCGCCACGGCACCCGGCGCCGCACCGGCCGGGCCCCCGGCCCTCCCCGCACCGCCTTCACCTCCCGTAACAGCGTCCGGCCCGGAGGCAACCTCCGGTCGGAGAACCCCGTCAAGCAGACCGGGAGAGCACGGGAGGGCCCGTGCAGGGGAGCGGACGGAGCACCATCATGGGGATATCGCATACAGGGATATCGGAGGGGCCCGGCCCCGACCACCAGGGATCCGGCCCCGCCCACCAGGATTCCCGTCCCGCCCATCAGGATGCCGGTTCCGCCCGCCGAGGGCCCGGCCCGTCCCGGAGGCTCCTGCTCGCGGGGCTGGGTACAGCCGCCGCGGCCGCCGCGCTCACCGCCTGCTCCGTGCCCGCGTCGCCGCACCGTACCACCAGCACCGCCGACCCGATGCCGGGCAAGGCGATCTCCATCGCCCGGCACGACCGGCTCATGCAGATACTGGCCCACCCCGACGACGACATGTACTTCATGAACCCGGACACCCAGCGGATGCTGGACTCCGGAACACCCCTGGTCTGCGTGTACGTCACCGGGGGTGAGGCCACCGGTATCAACGTCATCGCAGGCCAGCCGCGCCCCGTCCCGGACAAGCCCGCCTACTCGTCGGCCCGCCACCAGGGGCTGCGCCAGGCGTACGCGGTGCAGCTGGGCCTCCCCCCGTTCACGCAGTGGCAAAAGGAAGTCGTCACCCTGCGCGGCGGCCGCCGCGCCGAGGTCAACACGCTGATACGGGGCACCCGCCGGGTCGAACTGGTATTCCTCAACACCGCCATGCACACCTCCCACGGGCGGCTCGGCCTGCCGTCGCTCTGGTCCGACCGGGGGCTCAGCCTGCGGACCGTGGTCGCGGAGGGTTCACCGCTCCAGGAGGCGGACTCGTACACGTACGACGCCATGGTCGACGTGCTCACCGGGCTGATGGCGCAGTACCGCCCGACCGTCATCCACACCCTCGACCCCGACCCGGACATCCAGCACAGCCCGACCGCCGTCCGCCGCAAGGACAGCGAGCAGGTCGGCTACTCCGACCACGCGGACCACACCGCCACCGCCTCCTTCAGCTGGGCGGCGATGATCCGCTGGGTCGCAGAGGCAACGCAGGGGAAGGGCGAGGTGCCCGCCTTCGTCGCCACCTCCTACCGGGGCTACTACAACCGCCACTGGCCGAAGAACCTGTCGCCGAAGGTGCTCGCCCAGAAGGCCGCGAACCTGCTCCCGTACGGCGGCAACGAGGCCTGGAACTGCGGAAACCCGGGCGGCTGCGGCGACTACAACGTGGGCATCGGCCGTCCGCTGACCAACAAGAAGGGGTGGGTCCGCTCCACCCACTACCGCTACCCGGGCCCGCGCCCCGTCCTGGCCACCGAGCAGGACGGACGCCTCGTCGGGTACGGGGTTCTCGGCCTGCACGCGGTGCGCTGGAGCGAGACGGCGCCGGGCAGCGGCCAGTGGGGGACGCCGCACGACCTGGGCGGCGGGCCGCTGGCCCCGACGATCGGTGCGGCCGCGCTCAAGGACGGCCGGCAGCTGCTGTTCGCGCTGCGGTTCTCCTCGATAGCCGGGCACGGCGCGGCCAACACGCGCGAGATAGTGCTGCTCCAACAGCGCACGCCCGGTGGGAAGTTCGCGGCGTGGACCGGGCTCGGCAACCCGGAGAGCGACCCGGACCGGGGCCGCCGAATAGGCGTCCCCGTCGCGGTCACCGACCGCGCGGGGCAAGTGCACCTCTTCATACGCGACGCCGCCCAGGGCATCAGCACCCGGGTCCGCTCCACCGGGGGCAGCTGGTCCCCCTGGCGGAGCCTGGGCGGCGGCCAGATCCAGGACGGCCTCTCCGCCACGGTCGACTCGGCGGGCCGCGTCCATCTCTTCGCCTCGGGCCGGGACACCGTGCACCACTGGACCCAGGCGGTGGCCGGCGGCCCTGTGGCGCTGTACCCGGACCCCCTCCTGCCGCTGCCCGGCGACTTCCCCACCGCGACGGCCGCGCCGGACGGCGGCGTGGACGTGTACTACCGCAGGCCGGCGACGGCCGCGACGACCCACGTACACCTGGGCGGCACCCGCCCCGGCGCCCGCGCGGGCACCCGCGCCGACACCCGCGCCGCGGAACCCACGCTGCTCGGCCAGGACGACCGGGGCCGCATCCAGCTCCTGCTGAACGGGAAGGTGCTGCGGCGCACCGAAGGCGTCGTACCGCTCGCGGGGGCCTCCCTGCTGGCCGAGGGCGCCAGGCCCGCCGGGACCGCCAAGACCGCCGGGACCGCCGGGGACTCTTCCGGCCCGACCGTGGCGGGCCTCGGCCCGGGAGCGCTCCCCTGGCTGTGGCGGCCGGTCCGGGAGGTGTAGGACCTCTCTCCCCCGCAGAGACGCCGACACGCACACCCACACCCACAGGCTCAGGCACAGGCGCACGCACGTAGAAGGATCCAGACAAGCAGAAGGGCCCCCGGTCCGCCGCGAACGGCGGGCCGGGGGCCCTCTGCTGTTACCAGGTGCTCTGTGAGCGACCAGGTCAGACCGTCAAGTGATTACTTGAGGATCTTCGTGACCTGGCCGGCGCCCACGGTCCGGCCACCCTCACGGATGGCGAACTTCAGGCCCTCTTCCATGGCGACGGGCTGGATCAGCGACACGGTCATGAGGGTGTTGTCCCCCGGCATGACCATCTCGGTGCCCTCGGGAAGGGTCACAACGCCCGTTACGTCCGTGGTACGGAAGTAGAACTGCGGGCGGTAGTTGTTGAAGAACGGGGTGTGACGGCCACCCTCGTCCTTCGACAGGATGTAGGCCTGGGCCTCGAACTCGGTGTGCGGCGTGACCGAACCGGGCTTGATGATGACCTGGCCGCGCTCGACGTCCTCGCGCTTGATGCCACGGAGGAGCAGACCGACGTTCTCACCGGCCTGGCCCTCGTCGAGCAGCTTGCGGAACATCTCGATGCCGGTGACCGTGGTGGTGGTCTTCTCCTGCTTGATGCCCACGATGTCAACGGTCTCGTTGACCTTGAGGACACCACGCTCGATACGACCGGTGACGACGGTGCCACGACCGGTGATCGTGAAGACGTCCTCGATCGGCATCAGGAACGGCTTCTCGACGTCACGCTCGGGCTGCGGGATCGACTCGTCGACGGCCTTCATCAGGTCGAGGACGGTCTGGCCCCACTCCTTGTCGCCCTCAAGGGCCTTGAGCGCCGAGACCTTGACGACCGGAAGGTCGTCGCCCGGGAACTCGTACTCGGAGAGGAGCTCACGGACCTCGAGCTCGACGAGCTCCAGGATCTCCTCGTCGTCCACCATGTCGGCCTTGTTCAGCGCGACAACGATGTACGGAACGCCGACCTGGCGGGCCAGGAGCACGTGCTCCTTGGTCTGCGGCATCGGGCCGTCGGTGGCCGCGACCACGAGGATGGCGCCGTCCATCTGCGCCGCACCCGTGATCATGTTCTTGATGTAGTCAGCGTGACCCGGGCAGTCGACGTGCGCGTAGTGACGCTGCTCCGTCTGGTACTCGACGTGCGCGATCGAGATCGTGATACCGCGCTGGCGCTCCTCGGGAGCCTTGTCGATCTGGTCGAAGGCCGAGGCCTCGTTCAGGTCCGGGTACGCGTCATGCAGCACCTTGGTAATGGCGGCCGTGAGGGTCGTCTTACCGTGGTCAATGTGACCGATGGTGCCGATGTTGACGTGCGGCTTAGTCCGCTCGAACTTCGCCTTCGCCACTGGGTCCTCCTGGAGTGGTTCTGTACGCCTTGCTTCATCGGCGCCAGGTGATCTTTGCTGGGATGCCGGGGCCCGGGGCACCCGCCGCATTGCTTGTGCTCTGCGTCGAATGCCCCAGTGGCTCCGGTGATAAGCCTAAAGCGTGGACTCGGAAGAGTTACTCGCCCTTGGCCTTCGCGATGATCTCCTCGGCGACGTTCCGCGGAACCTCGGCGTAGGAGTCGAACTGCATCGAGTAGCTTGCGCGACCCGAGGTCTTGCTGCGGAGGTCTCCGACGTAGCCGAACATCTCCGAGAGGGGCACGAGGCCCTTCACGACGCGAGCGCCGCTGCGCTCCTCCATGGCCTGGATCTGGCCACGGCGGGAGTTGAGGTCGCCGATGACATCGCCCATGTAGTCCTCGGGCGTGGTGACCTCGACGGCCATCATCGGCTCGAGGAGCACGGGGGACGCCTTGCGGGCACCCTCCTTGAACGCCTGCGAACCGGCGATCTTGAAGGCGAGCTCCGAGGAGTCCACCTCGTGGTAGCCACCGTCGAGAAGGGTGATGCGGACACCCACCATCTCGTAACCGGCCAGGATGCCGAACTTCATGGCTTCCTGCGCGCCCGCGTCCACCGAGGGGATGTACTCACGGGGGATGCGGCCACCGGTGACCTTGTTCACGAACTCGTAGGTCGCGTCGCCGCCCTCGATGGGCTCCATCGCGATCTGCACCTTCGCGAACTGGCCGGTACCACCAGTCTGCTTCTTGTGCGTGTAGTCGATACGGTCGACGGTCTTGCGGATCGTCTCGCGGTACGCGACCTGGGGCTTGCCGACGTTCGCCTCGACGCGGAACTCGCGCTTCATGCGGTCGACGAGCACCTCGAGGTGAAGCTCGCCCATACCACCGATGATGGTCTGGCCGGTCTCCTCCTCGGAGTGGACCTGGAAGGAGGGGTCCTCCTCCGAGAGCCGCTGGATGGCGACACCCAGCTTCTCCTGGTCACCCTTGGACTTCGGCTCGATGGCGACCTCGATGACCGGCGCCGGGAAGTCCATGGACTCCAGGATCACCGGCTGCTTGTCGTCGCAGAGCGTCTCACCGGTCGTGGTCTGCTTCAGCCCCATGACGGCGATGATGTCGCCCGCGCCCACCGACGCGATCTCCTCACGCTTGTTCGCGTGCATACGGTAGATCTTGCCGATGCGCTCCTTCTTGCCCTTGACCGAGTTCAGCACCGCGGTGCCGGCCTCGAGGCGGCCCGAATAAATCCGGACGAAGGTGAGCTTGCCGAGGTGCGGGTCACTCGCGATCTTGAACGCAAGACCGGAGAACGGCTCGTCGTCGG
Source organism: Streptomyces sp. NBC_00466 (assembly GCF_041433995.1). Taxonomy (NCBI): domain Bacteria; kingdom Bacillati; phylum Actinomycetota; class Actinomycetes; order Kitasatosporales; family Streptomycetaceae; genus Streptomyces; species Streptomyces sp. NBC_00466. Next base: position 2,434,916 of record NZ_CP107896.1, read on the forward strand.
ACGGCTTGCGCTTGACGACGGTCTCGGGGTCCTTGACGTCGTGGCCCTCAATGGCCTCGACGTCCAGGGGGGAAGGCAGGTAGCGGACGACCGCGTCGAGCAGGGGCTGAACGCCCTTGTTCTTGAAGGCCGTGCCACAGAAGACGGGAGTGACGGTGACGGAGTCCGCGCTGCCCTTGGAAGCAAGGGTGATACGGCGGATCGCCGCGTACAGCTGCTCCTCGGTGGGCTCCTGGCCCTCCAGGTACAGCTCCATCATCTCGTCGTCGTTCTCCGAGACGGCTTCGAGCAGCTTGCCGCGCCACTCGTCGGCCGCCTCGGTGTGCGTCTCCGGGATGTCGACGATGTCGTACATCTCGCCCTTGGTCGCCTCGGCGGACCACACAAAGGCCTTCATCGTCACGAGGTCGACGACGCCCTTGAAGTCGGCCTCGGCACCGATCGGGAGCTGCATGACCAGCGGAACCGCACCGAGGCGGTCGACGATCATGTCGACGCAGCGGTGGAACTCGGCACCGGTACGGTCCAGCTTGTTGACGAAGCAGATACGCGGAACGCCGTAGCGGTCCGCCTGACGCCAGACGGTCTCGGACTGCGGCTCGACGCCCGCGACACCGTCGAACACGGTGACAGCGCCGTCGAGGACGCGGAGCGAACGCTCCACCTCGACGGTGAAGTCGACGTGACCCGGGGTGTCGATGATGTTGATCGTGTGATCGACATCGTTGAGCGGCCAGTGGCAGGTCGTCGCGGCCGACGTGATCGTGATGCCGCGCTCCTGCTCCTGCTCCATCCAGTCCATCGTGGCTGCGCCGTCGTGGACTTCACCGATCTTGTAGCTCACACCGGTGTAGAAGAGGATCCGCTCAGTGGTGGTCGTCTTGCCCGCGTCGATGTGGGCCATGATCCCAATGTTGCGGACCTTGGCCAGGTCAAGCGAAGTGGTGGCCATAAGGCTCAATCTTCTCTCGGTCTCGATGTGGGTAGCGACTACCAGCGGTAGTGCGCGAAGGCCTTGTTGGACTCGGCCATCTTGTGGGTGTCCTCACGCTTCTTGACGGCAGCGCCAAGACCGTTCGAGGCGTCGAGCAGCTCGTTGGTGAGCCGCTCGGTCATCGTCTTCTCGCGACGGGCGCGGGAGTAGCCGACGACCCAGCGCAGCGCGAGGGTGGCGGCGCGACCGGGCTTGACCTCGATCGGCACCTGGTAGGTGGCGCCACCGACACGGCGGGACTTGACCTCGAGAGACGGCTTGACGTTCTCAAGAGCGCGCTTCAGCGTGATGACCGGGTCGGCGCCGGTCTTCTCGCGAAGGCCCTCCATGGCGCCGTACACGATCCGCTCGGCGGTGGAACGCTTGCCGTTCAGCAGGATCTTGTTGATCAGCGAGGTGACAAGAGGAGAACCATAGACCGGGTCAATGATGACCGGGCGCTTCGGGGCGGGGCCCTTACGAGGCATTCTTACTTCTCCTTCTTGGCGCCGTAGCGGCTGCGGGCCTGCTTGCGGTTCTTGACACCCTGGGTGTCGAGCGAACCGCGGATGATCTTGTAGCGAACACCGGGCAGGTCCTTCACACGGCCACCACGCACGAGCACGATCGAGTGCTCCTGCAGGTTGTGTCCCTCACCCGGGATGTAGGCCGTGACCTCAATGCCGGAGGTCAGACGAACACGCGCGACCTTACGGAGCGCCGAGTTGGGCTTCTTCGGGGTGGTCGTGAAGACACGGGTGCAGACACCACGACGCTGGGGCGAGCCCTCGAGCGCGGGGGTCTTGTTCTTCTCGACCTTGTCCTGCCGGCCCTTCCGGACCAGCTGCTGGATCGTAGGCACTACTTCTCCGGTTTCTGTGTGCCGTGTAGAACTAACCTGGAACCACTCCGACCCACGCGGTCGGGTGTGTCGAATACTGCAGACCTCCGCCGAAGTGGCGGGAAGGACACAGATTGCGGTGGTCACTTACAGCTCGTCATGCGGTTGAAGACACGCACAGGAGCCAGGGCACACCCCAGGCACAAGGTCAGAGCGTACCTACCGCATCGGCTGCGGTCAAAACAAATGCCCACGCGGGCGGACAGACCGCCCTGGGTCGGCGCAGAGAGGGGCCGGTACGAGGCCGTTCCCGGCACGGAAGCGGGTACGCCGAAGGGCGGCCACCCCGCTGGGGTGACCGCCCTTCGTCAGACATGCGCCTTACTGGTTGTACGGACCGTAGTCGTAGTCCTCCAGCGGGACGGCCTGGCCGGAGCCGGTGCCGAACGGCGAGTAGTCGATGTCGTCGTAGCCGACAGCCGAGTACATCGCGGCCTTGGCCTCCTCGGTGGGCTCCACCCGGATGTTGCGGTAGCGGGCGAGGCCCGTACCGGCCGGGATGAGCTTACCGATGATGACGTTCTCCTTGAGGCCGATCAGGGAGTCCGACTTGGCGTTGATCGCCGCGTCGGTCAGGACCCTGGTGGTCTCCTGGAAGGACGCCGCCGACAGCCACGACTCGGTGGCCAGCGAGGCCTTGGTGATACCCATCAGCTGCGGACGGCCGGAGGCCGGGTGGCCGCCTTCCGTGACCACACGACGGTTCTCGGTCTCGAACTTCGAGCGCTCGACGAGCTCGCCCGGCAGCAGTTCCGCGTCGCCGGACTCGATGATCGTCACGCGGCGCAGCATCTGCCGGATGATGATCTCGATGTGCTTGTCGTGGATCGACACGCCCTGCGAGTTGTAGACCTTCTGGACTTCGCCGACCAGGTGGACCTGGACCGCACGCTGGCCGAGGATGCGCAGCACGTCGTGCGGGTTGGTGGCACCCACGGTGAGCTTCTGGCCCACCTCGACGCGGTCGCCCTCGCCCACGAGCAGACGGGCCCGCTTGGAGATCGGGAAGGGCGTCTCCTCGCTGCCGTCGTCCGGGGTGACGACGAGCTTCTTCGTCTTCTCGGTCTCCTCGATGCGGACGGTGCCCGCGGCCTCGGAGATCGGCGCGACACCCTTGGGTGTACGGGCCTCGAAGAGCTCGACGACACGCGGCAGACCCTGCGTGATGTCGTCACCCGCCACACCACCGGTGTGGAAGGTACGCATCGTCAGCTGGGTACCGGGCTCACCGATGGACTGGGCGGCGATGATGCCGACCGCCTCACCGATGTCGACCAGCTTGCCGGTGGCCAGCGAGCGTCCGTAGCAGAAGGCACAGGTGCCGACCGCGGACTCACAGGTCAGGACCGAGCGGGTCTTGACCTCCTCGACACCGGCGCCCACCAGGGCGTCGATCAGGACGTCACCCAGGTCGACATTGGCCGGCGCGATGACCTTGCCGTCGATGACGACGTCCTCGGCGAGCATGCGGGCGTAGACCGAGGTCTCGACGTCCTCCGTCTTGCGGAGCACACCGTCCTCGCCCTTGACCGCGATCTTGAGCTTCAGACCGCGCTCGGTGCCGCAGTCCTCCTCGCGGATGATCACGTCCTGCGAGACGTCCACCAGACGACGGGTCAGGTAACCCGAGTCGGCGGTACGCAGGGCGGTGTCCGCGAGGCCCTTACGGGCACCGTGGGTGGAGATGAAGTACTCCAGTACGGAGAGACCCTCACGGAACGACGCCTTGATGGGACGCGGGATGGTCTCGTTCTTCGCGTTCGACACCAGACCACGCATACCGGCGATCTGCCGCATCTGCATCATGTTTCCTCGGGCACCCGAGTCAACCATCATGAAGATGGGGTTCGTCTTGGGGAAGTTCGCGTTCATCGCCTCGGCAACCTCGTTGGTCGCCTTGGTCCAGATCGCGATGAGCTCCTGCGTGCGCTCGTCCTTGGTGATCAGACCGCGCTCGTACTGCTTCTGGACCTTCTCGTCCTGGGCCTCGTAGCCCTGGACGATGGCCTTCTTGGCCTCCGGGACGACGATGTCCGAAACGGCGACGGTGACGCCGGAACGGGTCGCCCAGTGGAAGCCCGCAGCCTTCAGGTTGTCGAGCGTCGCCGCCACGATGACCTTGGGGTAGCGCTCGGCCAGGTCGTTGACGATCTCGGAGAGCTGCTTCTTGCCCACCGAGTAGTCGACGAACGGGTAGTCCTCGGGCAGCAGCTCGTTGAAGAGCGCGCGGCCCAGGGTCGTACGCAGCCGGAAGGTGTCACCCGGCTGGTACTCGGGCTCGCCCGGCTCGGCGACCGGCGGCACCCAGCCACGCGGCGGGATGGTGCCCACCGGGAAGCGGATGTCGACCTTCGCCTGCAGCGACAGCTCGCGGTTGTCGAAGGCCATGATCGCCTCGGCCGCGGAACCGAAGTTCCGGCCCTCGCCGATGACCTTGCGCTCTGCCTCGTCGGTCGTGAGGAAGAACAGTCCGAGCACCATGTCCTGGGTCGGCATGGTGACGGGACGGCCGTCGGCCGGCTTCAGGATGTTGTTCGAGGACAGCATCAGGATGCGGGCCTCGGCCTGCGCCTCTGCCGACAGCGGCAGGTGGACGGCCATCTGGTCACCGTCGAAGTCCGCGTTGAACGCGGTGCAGACGAGCGGGTGGATCTGGATGGCCTTGCCCTCGACCAGCTGCGGCTCGAAGGCCTGGATGCCCAGGCGGTGCAGGGTCGGCGCACGGTTCAGCAGCACCGGGTGCTCGGCGATGACCTCTTCGAGGACGTCGTACACCACGGTGCGGCCGCGCTCGACCATGCGCTTGGCCGACTTGATGTTCTGCGCGTGGTTCAGGTCCACCAGGCGCTTCATCACGAACGGCTTGAAGAGCTCCAGCGCCATGGCCTTCGGCAGACCGCACTGGTGCAGCTTGAGCTGCGGGCCGACGACGATCACGGAACGCGCGGAGTAGTCCACACGCTTGCCGAGGAGGTTCTGGCGGAAACGGCCCTGCTTGCCCTTGAGCATGTCGCTCAGGGACTTCAGGGGACGGTTGCCGGGACCGGTGACCGGGCGACCGCGGCGGCCGTTGTCGAACAGCGCGTCGACGGCCTCCTGCAGCATCCGCTTCTCGTTGTTCACGATGATCTCGGGGGCACCGAGGTCAAGGAGACGCTTGAGGCGGTTGTTGCGGTTGATCACACGGCGGTACAGGTCGTTCAGGTCGGAGGTCGCGAAGCGGCCACCGTCCAGCTGCACCATCGGACGCAGGTCCGGCGGGATGACCGGTACGCAGTCGAGCACCATGCCCTTGGGCTTGTTGCTGGTCTGCAGGAACGCGGAGACGACCTTGAGGCGCTTGAGCGCACGGGTCTTCTTCTGGCCCTTGCCGGTACGGATGATCTCGCGGAGGCGCTCGGCCTCCTCGTCGAGGTCGAAGGACTCCAGGCGCTTCTGCAGGGCAGCAGCGCCCATGCAGCCGTCGAAGTACGTGCCGAAGCGGTCACGCAGCTCGCGGTAGAGCAGCTCGTCGCCCTCCAGGTCCTGGACCTTGAGGCTCTTGAAGCGGCTCCACACCTCGTCGAGACGGTCGATCTCGCGCTGCGCACGGTCACGCAGCTGCTTCATCTCGCGCTCGGCGCCTTCGCGCACCTTGCGGCGCACGTCGGCCTTGGCACCCTCGGCCTCCAGCTCGGCCAGGTCGGTCTCGAGCTTCTTGGCGCGGGCCTCCAGGTCGGAGTCGCGGCGGTTCTCGACCTGCTGGCGCTCGACGGAGACGTGTGCCTCCAGCGAGGGCAGGTCGCGCGTCCGGCGCTCCTCGTCCACAAAGGTGATCATGTACGCGGCGAAGTAGATGACCTTTTCGAGGTCCTTCGGCGCGAGGTCGAGCAGGTAGCCCAGACGGGACGGGACACCCTTGAAGTACCAGATGTGGGTGACGGGAGCGGCCAGCTCAATGTGGCCCATCCGCTCACGGCGCACCTTGGCGCGAGTGACCTCGACGCCGCAGCGCTCACAGATGATGCCCTTGAAGCGGACACGCTTGTACTTGCCGCAGTAGCACTCCCAGTCCCGGGTGGGGCCGAAGATCTTCTCGCAGAAGAGTCCGTCCTTCTCGGGCTTGAGGGTGCGGTAGTTGATGGTCTCCGGCTTCTTCACTTCGCCGTGGGACCAGGTCCGGATGTCGTCCGCGGTGGCGAGGCCAATCCGCAGCTCGTCGAAGAAGTTGACGTCGAGCACTTGTCGTCAATCCCTCTTTCGGGGGTTCGAGCCCCTCGCGTCAGCGAGAAAAATGGGCACTTCAGCAATGGTCTGAACGGGTCCGGGGAGAGCCGGCCGCCTCAGTGCGAGGCGGCCGGCCAACCCGTCAGACCTCTTCGACGCTGCTCGGCTCGCGCCGGGACAGGTCGATACCGAGCTCCTCCGCTGCACGGAAGACGTCCTCGTCCGTGTCGCGCATCTCGATGGACATGCCGTCCGAGGACAGCACCTCCACGTTGAGGCAGAGCGACTGCATCTCCTTGATGAGCACCTTGAAGGACTCGGGAATGCCGGGCTCGGGGATGTTCTCGCCCTTGACGATGGCCTCGTAGACCTTCACGCGACCGGTCACGTCGTCGGACTTGATCGTCAGCAGCTCCTGGAGGGCGTACGCGGCGCCATAAGCCTCCAGCGCCCACACCTCCATCTCACCGAAGCGCTGTCCACCGAACTGAGCCTTACCACCCAGCGGCTGCTGGGTGATCATCGAGTACGGGCCGGTCGAACGCGCGTGCAGCTTGTCGTCGACCAGGTGGTGGAGCTTGAGGATGTACATGTACCCGACCGAGACCGGGTCCGGGAAAGGCTCGCCGGAGCGGCCGTCGAACATCCGGGCCTTGCCGGACGGGAGGACCATGCGGTCACCGTCGCGGTTCGGGATGGTGGACTCGAAGAGACCGGAGATCTCGTCCTCGCGCGCACCGTCGAAGACCGGGGTGGCGACGTTGGTGCCGGGGGCGACATCGTCGGCGCCGATGGACTTGAGGCGCTCCATCCACTCCTCGTTGCCCTCGACCTTCCAGCCCTGGCTGGCGAGCCAGCCGAGGTGGATCTCCAGGACCTGGCCCGGGTTCATCCGGGACGGGACACCCAGCGGGTTGAGGATGATGTCGACCGGGGTGCCGTCCTCCAGGAACGGCATGTCCTCGATCGGCAGGATCTTCGAGATGACGCCCTTGTTGCCGTGACGGCCGGCGAGCTTGTCACCATCGGTGATCTTGCGCTTCTGCGCGACGTAGACGCGGACCAGCTGGTTCACGCCCGGCGGCAGCTCGTCGCCCTCTTCGCGGTCGAAGACGCGGACGCCGATGACCTTGCCGATCTCACCGTGCGGCACCTTCAGCGAGGTGTCGCGCACTTCGCGCGCCTTCTCACCGAAGATCGCACGGAGCAGACGCTCCTCCGGGGTGAGCTCGGTCTCGCCCTTGGGCGTGACCTTGCCGACCAGGATGTCGCCGGCGACGACGTCGGCACCGATACGGATGATGCCGCGCTCGTCGAGGTCGGCGAGGACCTCTTCGGAGACGTTCGGGATGTCCCGGGTGATCTCCTCCGGGCCGAGCTTGGTGTCACGGGCGTCGACCTCGTGCTCCTCGATGTGGATCGAGGAGAGGACGTCGTCCTGCACGAGGCGCTGCGACAGGATGATCGCGTCCTCGTAGTTGTGACCTTCCCACGGCATGAAGGCGACAAGGAGGTTCTTGCCGAGCGCCATCTCGCCGTTCTCGGTCGCGGGACCGTCGGCCAGCACCTGGCTCTCGATCACCCGGTCGCCCTCGTTGACGACGACCTTCTGGTTGACCGATGTGCCCTGGTTCGAGCGGGAGAACTTGGCGATGCGGTACGTCGAGTACGTGCCGTCGTCGTTGGCGATGGTGATGTAGTCCGCGGATACCTCCTGGACCACACCGTCCTTCTCCGCCTTGAGGACGTCACCGGCGTCGACCGCGCAGCGGTACTCCATGCCGGTGCCGACCAGCGGCGCCTCGGACTGGATCAGCGGCACGGCCTGACGCATCATGTTCGCGCCCATGAGGGCACGGTTGGCGTCGTCGTGCTCGAGGAACGGGATCATGGCGGTCGCGACCGACACCATCTGGCGCGGCGAGACATCCATGTAGTCGACGTCGTCGCCGGGGATGTAGTCGACCTCGCCACCACGGCGGCGGACCAGGACGCGCGGTTCGGTGAACCGCATGTCCTCGGAGAGCGTCGCGTTGGCCTGGGCGATGACGAAGCGGTCTTCCTCGTCGGCCGTCAGGTAGTCGACGTCGTCGGTGACGACACCTTCGACGACCTTGCGGTACGGCGTCTCGACGAAGCCGAACGCGTTGACCCGGCCGTAGGAGGCGAGCGAACCGATCAGACCGATGTTCGGGCCTTCGGGCGTCTCGATCGGGCACATGCGTCCGTAGTGGGACGGGTGCACGTCACGGACCTCGAAGCCGGCCCGCTCACGGGAGAGACCACCCGGGCCGAGCGCCGACAGGCGGCGCTTGTGGGTGAGACCCGACAGCGGGTTGTTCTGGTCCATGAACTGGGACAGCTGGCTGGTGCCGAAGAACTCCTTGATGGAGGCGACGACGGGCCGGATGTTGATCAGGGTCTGCGGCGTGATCGCCTCGACGTCCTGAGTCGTCATGCGCTCACGCACGACGCGCTCCATCCGGGCCAGGCCGGTACGGACCTGGTTCTGGATGAGCTCGCCGACGTTGCGCAGACGGCGGTTGCCGAAGTGGTCGATGTCGTCGGTCTCGACGACGATCTGACGGCCGGACTCGCCCACCGTCTCGGTCTCGCCGGCGTGCAGCTTGACCAGGTACTTGATGGTGGCGATGACGTCGTCGCTGGTGAGGACACCGGCGTCGAGCGGCTCGTCGGCGCCGAGCTTCTTGTTCACCTTGTAGCGGCCGACCTTCGCGAGGTCGTAGCGCTTCGGGTTGAAGTAGAGGTTCTCGAGCAGCGTCTGAGCAGCCTCGCGCGTGGGCGGCTCGCCCGGGCGCAGCTTGCGGTAGATGTCGAGCAGTGCGTCGTCCTGGCCCTGGGTGTGGTCCTTCTCCAGGGTGGCGCGCATCGACTCGTACTCGCCGAACTCTTCAAGGATCTGCTCAGTGGTCCAGCCGAGAGCCTTGAGGAGGACGGTGACGGACTGCTTGCGCTTGCGGTCGATGCGGACACCGACCATGTCGCGCTTGTCGATCTCCATCTCCAGCCAGGCACCCCGGGACGGGATGATCTTGGCCGAGAAGATGTCCTTGTCGGACGTCTTGTCGATGGAGGAGTCGAAGTAGACACCGGGCGAACGGACCAGCTGCGACACCACGACACGCTCGGTGCCGTTGATGACGAACGTGCCCTTGTTGGTCATGAGCGGGAAATCGCCCATGAAGACCGTCTGAGACTTGATCTCACCGGTCTCGTTGTTGGTGAACTCGGCCGTGACGAAGAGAGGCGCGGCGAACGTGAAGTCGCGGTCCTTGCACTCGTCGATGGAGTTCTTCGGGGGCTCGAAACGGTGGTCGCGGAACGTCAGCGACATCGACCCCGAGAAGTCCTCGATCGGCGAGATCTCTTCGAAGATCTCTTCCAGACCGGACTTGGTGGGAACGTCCTGTCCGCTCTCGAGAGCGGCCTCGACGCGACCCTTCCAAGCGGCATTCCCGAGCAGCCAGTCAAAGCTCTCGGTCTGCAGCGCAAGGAGGTTCGGAACCTCGAGGGGCTCCCTGATCTTTGCAAAGGAGATGCGCAGCGGGGCGGTGCTGGCGCCGTTGTTCGTATTGGAGGTCGAGGCGTTGCGCGAGGCGGCCAAGAGGGGGTCCTTCCGAGGGCTCGGACTCACTACGCGCGTACCGGTCCCAAGCGGGGCACAGAGAGAGACATCCCAGGTCAGGGAGGGCAGTCATCGATGCTCAAGCGTGGGCATGCCCCTGGTGACGGGCAGGAGGCAGCTAACAGGCAGCGCAAAGGGTCAGTGTAGCCACTGGGCTCACTGATGTCCAGAGCGGGTTCTGGGAGACCCTCATTCTTCTTCTCAACACCTGCGTCAAAGCTTCCCTCTTCGTCGCCGATCCATGCCTCGGATACGGATCGATGTGACGACGCGTCCTGAGAATTGCGCGCTCCGTGCGGTTCGTCAAGGCCCCCCACCCCTCGGGGGTCGCCGCCGTCAGCGCTGCGGGAGCGAGAGAAGCCACCTGGCCCGGCGCGCAACGAAGATCACCATACTCGTCAGGGCGGGAAGAGCAAGGCAGGCAGGAGGGGCGTCAGGCACGCAGAAGGGCGACCACCCGGATGGGTGATCGCCCTTCGCTGTGCAGGTGTACGCCGAGGGCGTACGAGGGAGTCCGGAGACTCCCGGGAATTACTTGACCTCGACCGAGGCGCCGGCGCCCTTGAGGGACTCGGCGGCCTTCTCAGCGGCCTCCTTGGCGACCTTCTCGAGGACGGGCTTCGGGGCGCCGTCCACGAGGTCCTTGGCCTCCTTGAGACCCAGCGAGGTCAGCTCACGCACGACCTTGATGACCTGGATCTTCTTGTCGCCGGCACCCGTGAGGATGACGTCGAACTCGTCCTGCTCCTCAGCGGCCTCAGCGGCACCGGCAGCGGCACCACCGGCGGCGGCAACGGCGACCGGGGCGGCAGCCTTGACGTCGAACTTCTCCTCGAAGGCCTTGACGAACTCGGAGAGCTCGATGAGGGTCAGGGTCTCGAACTGCTCGAGCAGCTCGTCCTGGGACAGCTTCGCCATGATGGCGTCCTTCCACTTTTCGGCAGGTGCCGGATGTATATGACGGCGGGCGTACGGGGCCCGCTGCGACGCGAAGCCGAATTACTCGGCGTCGGCCTCGGCGGGAGCCGGCGTACCGGCACCGCCCTGCTCGACCTTGGCGCGAAGGGCGTCCGCGGTGCGGACGAACTCCGACAGCGGGGCCTGGAAAGTCGCCGCGGCCTTGGCCATCGACGCCTTGATTCCACCGGCCACCTTGGCGAGCAGAACCTCGCGGGACTCGAGGTCCGCGAGCTTCTTGATCTCATCCGCGGACAGCGCCTTACCATCAAGGACACCGCCCTTGATGACGAGGTTGGGGTTCTCCTTGGCGAAGTCACGAAGACCCTTCGCCGACTCCACCGGGTCACCGGTGACGAAGGCAACCGCCGTCGGACCTGCGAACAGGTCGTCCAGCGTGTTGATCCCGGCCTCGTTGGCCGCGATCTTGGTCAGCGTGTTCTTCACCACGGCGTACTGGGCGTTCTCACCGAGCGAACGGCGCAGCTGCTTGAGCTGGGCCACGGTGAGACCCCGGTACTCGGTCAGCACAGCGGCGTTCGAGCTGCGGAACTTGTCCGCCAGCTCGGCTACCGCGGCAGCCTTGTCGGGCCTTGCCATAGAGCGTCGGCCTCCTTCCGGGTGATGAGGACCGCTCAGAAGGGGCTGGACAGACGAAACGCCCCGGCACAGGTGCACGGGGCGCGAGCTCGACCGGACGGATCCGGGAGCACTTCCACGATCACCTGCGCGAGTCGCCCGCATCCAGCGGATCCTTCGGCCGCCGCGCCCTCTTGCGAGCACACGGCAACGACCAGCGGTCTTTGGCTTCGTCGGAAGAGTACGCGAACGGGGGCACGCCGAGCAAATCCGTTCCCTGGCAGCTGGTTAAGCACCCGGCGCGGGGGTAGAGGGCGGCGTCTTCACCAGCTGGGTGAAGTCCACGGTGTCACCCGCCGGCGGCTCGTCGGCCCGTACCGCCGTGCCGTAGCCGGAGTAGTACACGGTGGCGCTGTACGTCCCGGTCCGCAGCCTGCCACGCTCGGTCTTCTTCACCAGCAGGTCGTTGCGGTCCACCCAGATGTCGACCGTCTCGGTGCTGATCCCGGCGGCGGTGAGCTGGGCCCTGAACGCCTTCAGCCCGGCCGCGGTGAGCGCCGAGTCCCGCTCCGTCAGTGCGGCGGCGTCGACCGTGCCCGAATAGTGCGTGACCGGCACGCCCCGGATCTCGGTGTGTCCGGCCCGCTTCACGTCGCCCGAGGCCAGCAGCGCCTTCACACCCTGGTCGGGGGCCGTCTTCTGCATCTGGTCGCGCATCGCGGCGCCGGAGGCCCCCATGAGCCGGGAGAGGTCCGCGTAGCCGTATCTGATCCAGCGCTTCCCGCCGGTCCTCGCGGCGAAGCGCCGGCCCATGTCGGCGTAATAGGCGTCGCGCCGGTAGCGGGCCCTGATGGTGCTGTCCGCGCCTGCCTGCCGCAGCGCGCCCGCCAGGGTGCCACCGGTGTACGTGATGTCCAGGGCGCCCGTGACGCCGTCGCCCCAGGCCACGGTGCCCTTGACCCGGGTGGACATCTCGGGGCCCAGGACGGTCGTCCCCTCGACCCTCGCGGACCGGGCGCGGCCCGTACTCCGGTCGACGGCCCGCAGGGCGGTGACGGAGCTGTCCGCCGTCGTACGTCCAGGCGCCGGGGAGCCGCCCGTACCGGATCCGGTGCCGGTACCGCCGCCTGTACCGCCGCCGCCCGCCGAGCAGCCTGCCAGCGCGGCCAGCGCGACGGCCGCCACGGCTGTCACGCGCCCCCGCCGTACCGTGGTGCCGCCCATGAAGTGCCCGCCCCTCAGGTCCGGTTGGTCGCACAGGTCGGTTGGTCGCACAGGTCATTGTGCCGGGGCTGCGGCACGGCGTCCGGCAAAGGCGGGAAGCGCGGGAAGCGCGGCCGCCCGGAAGCGGGTTCTCCAGAGATGCGGAGCGGCGCGGGCAACGCAAAGAAGCCGGGCCCCGCACCTCCGGAGAGATGCGGGGCCCGGCTCACAGCACGCGTGTCCCGCGGCTGCCTGCCGATCCGGAGGATCAGACGGCAGCCGGGTCCTCCTCGACGAGGAGGTTGCGGGTGCGGTTGGAGTCCAGCGGGATGCCGGGGCCCATCGTGGTGGCCAGCGTGGCCTTCTTGATGTAGCGGCCCTTGGCAGCCGACGGCTTCAGACGGAGGACTTCCTCCAGCGCGGCGGCGTAGTTCTCGACCAGCTTCGTCTCGTCGAAGGAGACCTTGCCGATGATGAAGTGCAGGTTCGAGTGCTTGTCGACGCGGAACTCGATCTTGCCGCCCTTGATGTCCGTGACAGCCTTCGTCACGTCCGGGGTGACCGTTCCGGTCTTCGGGTTCGGCATGAGCCCACGCGGACCGAGCACGCGGCCGAGGCGGCCGACCTTGCCCATGAGGTCCGGGGTGGCGACGACGGCGTCGAAGTCCAGACGGCCCTTCGCCACCTCGTCGATGAGCTCGTCGGCGCCGACGATGTCGGCGCCCGCGGCCTCCGCGGCCGCAGCACGGTCACCGGTCGCGAAGACCAGGACCCGGGCGGTCTTGCCGGTGCCGTGCGGCAGGTTCACGGTGCCGCGGACCATCTGGTCGGCCTTGCGCGGGTCGACGCCCAGACGCATGGCGACCTCGACGGTGCCGTCGAACTTGGTCGCGGAGGTGTCCTTGGCGAGGCGGACGGCTTCGAGCGGGGCGTACAGCTTGTCCGCGTCGACCTTGGCGTCCGCAGCGCGGAGAGTCTTGCTGCGCTTCACTTCTGCTCCTAGATGGGGAGTGGGAGTCGTGGTGCGGGCCGGCGCTGGCCCTACCACTGTGGTGCGGAGGGGGGCTTGATCAGCCCTCGACCGTGACGCCCATGGAACGGGCGGTGCCGGCGATGATCTTGGCCGCGGCCTCGATGTCGTTGGCGTTCAGGTCGGGCATCTTGGTCGTGGCGATCTCGCGGACCTGCTCGCCGGTGATCTTGGCGACCTTGGTCTTGTGCGGCTCGCCGGAGCCCTTCTCCACGCCCGCGGCCTTGAGGATCAGCTTCGCGGCCGGCGGGGTCTTGGTGACGAAGGTGAAGGAGCGGTCCTCGTAGACCGTGATCTCCACCGGCACGACCATGCCACGCTGCGACTCGGTCGCGGCGTTGTAGGCCTTGCAGAACTCCATGATGTTGACGCCGTGCTGGCCCAGCGCGGGGCCGACCGGCGGAGCCGGGTTGGCCGCGCCGGCCTTGATCTGGAGCTTGATAAGCCCCGTGACCTTCTTCTTCTTGGGAGGCATTGCTCTCTCCGGGTCCTAGTGAGAGTGTTTCGCCGCCATCCGGTCATCCGGACGGAGGCATACCGCGCAACGATAACGGGTATAGCTGCGCGACCAAAAACCAAGCAGGTCAGACCGGCTGTGTGAGCCGGTCTGACCTGCTTGGAAGGCGTGTGTGCCAGAAGCCCTGAGAGGCGCTAGTTCTTCTGGATCTGGTCGAAGCTGAGCTCGACCGGGGTCTCGCGGCCGAAGATCTCGACGAGGCCCTTGACCTTCTTCGAGTCGGCGTTGATCTCGTTGATCGTGGCCTGGAGCGTCGCGAACGGACCGTCGGTGACGGTGACCGAGTCGCCGACCTCGAAGTCGAGCACCTGGACCTCGACCTTGCGGGCCGGAGCCGGCTTGCCCTCGGCCTCAGCGGCCTCGCGGGCGGCCTTCTCCTCGGCCTCCGGGGCGAGCATCTTGACGATCTCGTCCAGGGTCAGCGGGTACGGGTCGTAGGCGTTGCCGACGAAGCCGGTGACTCCGGGGGTGTTGCGGACGACGCCCCAGGACTCGTTGGTGAGGTCCATGCGGACCAGGACGTAACCGGGAAGCTTGTTCTGGCGGACGTTCTTGCGCTCGCCGTTCTTGATCTGGACGATCTCTTCCTCGGGCACTTCGGCCTGGTAGATGAACTCCTCGACGTTCAGCGAGACGGCGCGCTGCTCCAGGTTGGCCTTCACACGCTTCTCGTAACCGGCGTACGTGTGGATGACGTACCACTCGCCGGGCAGACCGCGGAGCTCCTGGCGCAGGGCCTCGACCGGGTCGACCGGGGGAACGTCAGCGGCCTCTTCGGCGGCTTCCTCGTCCTCGGCCTCTTCGGCGGCTTCCTCGACCTCGGCGGCGGCTTCGGCGTCCTCGGCGGACTCCGCCACGGCCGCGGCCTCGTCCTCGGTGTGCACAGCGGCCTCTTCGGCGGGCTCACCGGCGACGGCATCGGCAGCTTCGGCCTGGTCCGGCTTCACAGCGTCCGCCGCCTCTACGATGTCGAGCTCGTCCTCTGTGGACTCGAAGCTTTCGCCCGGCTCGACGGCCTCGTTCAGGTTCGGGTCAGACACGGTGGCTGCTTCTTCCTGGATACAAATCGGGTGGAACATGCGAAAAAGACGCCGCTCCCGGCGTCTTTCGCGGATCAGCCAAAGACGTACTTGGCGGCCTGGTTGAACCCATAGTCAATCACGGTCACGATGCCGATCATGATGACGACGAAAACGATCACCACGGAGGTGTAGGTCGAGAGCTGGTTACGCGTAGGCCAGACAACCTTGCGCAGCTCCGCGACGATCTGGCGGTAGAAGAGTGCGAGGCGGCCGAAGGGGCCCTTCTTGCCGCGCTTCCCGCCTTTGCGCGCCTTCTTCGACTCCGGCGCTTCATCCTGCGCATCAGGCACGTCGATGGAGCCGACGGCGTCCGTCACGATCTCTCACCTGATTCCGGGTCGTGGCCGTGCCGCGCCCGGTGGAGCCGCACGGCGGTGCATAGATGTACGTACATGCGCACACAGCCTGGCGAAGGTGTGTGTAGCAGGGCCGGAGGGACTTGAACCCCCAACCGCTGGTTTTGGAGACCAGTGCTCTACCAATTGAGCTACGACCCTTTGTGGTTCCCCCAACCTACCGCATCCGACCGGGTGCACGGAGTGCGCTCGGCGGGACGGTTGGTGGAGGCCAACGACGAGTGAGTGTACGTGGTCGGGGGCCTGACGTCGAACAGCTTCGGCCGGGGCGGTCCACGGCCGGCCCGCGCATTCCGGTACGAGCCGGGTTCCGGCCGGGTTCCCGCTCGGCGTACGGCCGTTGCCCGGACTGGTGTCCGGACCGGTGTCCAGCGGTGTCCGCCCATCGAAACCTGTGTGCCGAGTCCGTTTGCGGTCTGGGACCATGGGCCCCATGAGCGCCGCAACTCCTCCGACCGAGCGCAGGGTCTCCGCCCGCATCGGTGCCATCTCCGAGTCCGCCACCCTGGCAGTCGACGCCAAGGCGAAGGCCCTGAAGGCCGCCGGGCGTCCGGTGATCGGCTTCGGTGCCGGTGAGCCCGACTTCCCCACGCCCGGCTACATCGTCGAGGCCGCGATCGAGGCCTGCCGCAACCCGAAGTTCCACCGCTACACGCCGGCCGGCGGGCTCCCCGAGCTCAAGGCCGCCATCGCCGCGAAGACCCTGCGCGACTCCGGTTACGAGGTCGAGGCCTCCCAGGTGCTCGTCACCAACGGCGGCAAGCAGGCCATCTACCAGGCGTTCGCCGCGATCCTCGACCCGGGCGACGAGGTCATCGTCCCGGCTCCGTACTGGACCACGTACCCCGAGTCGATCCGGCTCGCGGGCGGTGTCCCGGTCGAGGTCGTCGCCGACGAGACCACCGGCTACCGGGTCTCCGTCGAGCAGCTGGAAGCCGCCCGCACGGAGCGGACCAAGGTCGTCCTCTTCGTCTCGCCTTCCAACCCGACGGGCGCCGTCTACAGCCCCGCCGACACCGAGGCCATCGGCCGCTGGGCCGTCGAGCACGGTCTGTGGGTGATGACGGACGAGATCTACGAGCACCTGATCTACGGCGACGCGGAGTTCACCTCGCTGCCCGCCGTCGTGCCCGAGCTGCGCGACAAGTGCATCGTGGTCAACGGCGTGGCCAAGACGTACGCCATGACCGGCTGGCGCGTGGGGTGGATCGTCGGCCCGAAGGACGTCGTGAAGGCCGCGACCAACCTCCAGTCGCACGCCACCTCCAACGTCTCCAACGTCTCGCAGATGGCCGCGCTCGCCGCGGTGTCGGGGAACCTGGACGCGGTCGACGAGATGCGCACCGCCTTCGACCGGCGCCGCAGGACCATCGTGCGGATGCTCAACGAGATCGACGGTGTGCTGTGCCCGGAGCCGGAGGGCGCGTTCTACGCGTACCCCTCGGTCAAGGCGCTCATCGGCAAGGAGATCCGCGGCAAGCGCCCGCAGAGCTCGGTCGAGCTGGCCGCGCTGATCCTGGACGAGGTCGAGGTCGCCGTGGTGCCCGGTGAGGCGTTCGGCACCCCCGGCTACCTGCGTCTGTCGTACGCGCTCGGCGACGAGGACCTGGTCGAGGGCGTGTCCCGGATCCAGAAGCTGCTGGCCGAGGCGACCGACTGACGGACGGGCCGCACGCCGTCCGCTCGACAGCCACGGCACGCACGGCACGTAAGGAACGGGCCTCCGGTTCTCCACCGGGGGCCCGTTTCTTCGTTCGGTGGCCTCCTCGTTGGGGGAAAGTGGCTTCCGGTGCGGCGGTTCCGTACGGCAGGATCCTTGGATGGAGCGAGTACGTGACATCCGGCTGCTGCCCAAGGCCCATCTGCACCTGCATTTCACCGGGTCGATGCGGCCCTCGACGCTGCTGGAGCTGGCCGGCAGATACGGCGTGCACCTGCCTGAGGCGCTGACCGGCGGTGAACCTCCGAAGCTGCGGGCCACCGACGAGCGCGGCTGGTTCCGGTTCCAGCGGCTGTACGACATCGCGCGCTCCTGTCTGCGCACCCCGGAGGACATCCAGCGGCTGGTGCGCGAGGCCGCCCAGGAGGATGTCGCGGACGGCTCGCAGTGGCTGGAGATCCAGGTCGACCCGACCTCGTACGCCCCGTTCCTCGGCGGGCTGATCCCGGCGCTCGAAGTCATCCTGGACGCGGTGGACTCGGCCTCGCGCGACACCGGGCTCGGCATACGCGTGGTGGTCGCGGCGAACCGGATGAAGCACCCGCTGGACGCGCGGACCCTCGCGCGCCTCGCGGTGCGTTACGCGGACCGCGGTGTGATCGGCTTCGGGCTCTCCAACGACGAGCGCCGGGGCATGGCGCGGGACTTCGACCGCGCGTTCGCCATCGCCAGGGAGGGCGGTCTGCTTGCCGCGCCGCACGGCGGGGAGCTCAGCGGGCCCTCGTCGGTGCGGGACTGTCTGGACGATCTGCACGCGGCGCGGATCGGGCACGGGGTGCGGGCCGCCGAGGACCCGCTGCTGCTGAGGCGGCTGGCCGAGCGCGGGGTGACCTGTGAGGTCTGCCCGGCGTCGAATGTGGCGCTCGGCGTCTACGAGAAGCCCGAGGACGTACCCCTGCGAAAGCTGTTCGACGCGGGGGTGCCGATGGCTCTCGGCGCGGACGACCCGCTGCTGTTCGGGTCGCGGCTCGCGGCCCAGTACGAGCTGGCGCGCGCCCAGGGGTTCAGCGACGCCGAACTGGCCGAGCTGGCACGGCAGTCGGTGCGCGGCTCGGCGGCGCCCGCGGACGTCCGGCGGAAGCTGCTCGCCGGCGTCGACGACTGGCTCACCGGCTGACCTCTCGTACGACCCCCCGCAGGAGCGTGCGGGCGAGCCCGGCGGCGAACACGTCGAGCGGCTGCGGGGGCCCGCCCTCCTCGGTCATGTCGTACGCGAAGGCGCGCTGGGCGCAGGCGCCGAGCAGCAGTGAGGCGGCGGCGTAGGTGTCGGCGCCGCTGTCGATCCGGCCCGCGTCCCGCTCGGCGCGCAGATAGGTGTCGACGCCGCGGATGGGCATGTGGGGGCCGGTGCCGAGTTCGCGCATGGCCGCTTCGTGGCGCCGCTTGAGCTGGGGGTCGGCGTAGAGCGAGGCGGCGATCGGGAAGCTCTGCTCGTAGAAGAGGGCGGCCCTGCGGGCGATCTCGGTGAGGTTCTCCTCGACGCTGTGCAGCTGCGGTTCGGCGGCCAGTTGGTCAAGGAGTGGAGTCAGCCTGGGCAACCGTTCTCTGAGAACGGTCACGAACAGTTCTTCCTTGCTCGCGAAGTGCTTGTAGAGCGCCGCTTCCGAACAGCCGGCCGCCCTGGCGATCTCTTTGGTGGTGGTCCGGGCCAGGCCGATGGTCAGCATGAGGCTGTGGGCGGCGTCGACGATCCGGCCGCGGGCGGGCTTCTGCTGCGCGGGTGGCTGCACGGGCGCTCCTACCAGGCTTGACGGAGGGGTGAGTGACTGCCCACTCTAGGGGTGAGTGAATACTTACCCACCTTGGGAGGGTGCGCGATGAGGCTCACGGTGTTCGGTGCGACCGGCGGTATCGGAGGGCAGGTCGTCCAGCAGGCGCTGGACGCGGGCCACCAGGTCACGGCGGTGGTCCGCGATCCGGCCCGGCTCAGGGCGACCGGGTCGGGTCTCGATGTGGTCCGCTCGGATCTCGGCGACCCGGAGCCGCTGCGGGCGGCGGTGGCCGGGCGGGACGCGGTGCTCTCAGGTCTGGGGGCGCGCGGCCGCAAGGACGCGGGCATCACCCAGGTGCTGACCCGGCCGGTGCTCGCGGCCATGGAGGCGGAGGGCGTACGGCGGCTGCTGGTGGTGAGCGCGGCGCCGCTGGCACCGCCCGGGGACCAGTCGTTCGCGGACCGCGCCGCGCTCGGGCTGATCGGCGTGATCCTGAAAGCGGTCTACGAGGATCTGCGGGTGATGGAGGCCGAGGTCGCGCGCAGTGCGACGGACTGGACGTCGGTCCGGCCGCCGAAGCTGACGGACAAGCCGCTGACCGGCAGGTACCGGACCGTCATCGGGGGCAATCCGCGCGGCGGCCGGAGCATCTCGCGCGCCGATGTGGCGCACGCGATGCTGGCGATGATCGACGACCCCGCGACGGTGAAGCAGGGGGTCGGGGTCGCGTACTGAGCCGGTCGCGTACTGAGCCCGGGTCGCGTACTGAGGGGGACGGTGCCGGCGCCGGTTACAGGCTGACGCCGACCGTCACCGGCTCGTTGACCAGCGTCACGCCGAACGCCTCGTGCACGCCGGTGACGACCTCGCGGGCGAGCGCGAGCAGGTCGTCGGTGGTGGCCCGGCCCCGGTTGGTGAGCGCCAGCGTGTGCTTGGTGGAGATGCGGGCCGGGCCCGTTCCGTACCCCTTGGTGAAGCCCGCCCGGTCGATCAGCCAGGCCGCCGACGTCTTGGTCAGCCCCTCCCCCGCCGGGAACGCGGGCGGCGCGGTCTCCGTTCCGAGCCGCTCCCTCACCCGCGCCAGGAACGCGGCGAACTGCGCGTCGTCGAGGATCGGATTGGTGAAGAACGAGCCGGCCGACCAGGTGTCGTGGTCCTCGGCGTCCAGCACCATGCCCTTGCCCGCGCGCAGCTTCAGCACGGTCTCGCGGACTGTTGCCGCGGGCACCCGGTCGCCCGCCTCGACACCGAGGACGCGGGCCGTCTCCGGGTACTTGACCGGTGCCGAGAGGCCACCCGCGTCTTCGAGCTGGAAACGCACCCGCAGCACCACATAGCGGTCGGGTTCGGCCTTGAAGCGGCTGTGCCGGTACGAGAACCGGCACTCGGCGTTCGAGAGGGTGACCGTCTCCCCCGTGGTCCGGTCGTACGCGACGACCTCGGTGAGGGTCGACGAGACCTCCTGGCCGTACGCCCCCACGTTCTGGATCGGGGTGGCGCCGGCGGAACCGGGGATCCCGGCGAGGCACTCGATGCCCGCGAGCCCGGCCTCGACGGTACGGGCCACCGCGTCGCTCCACACCTCTCCCGCCGCGAGTTCGAGCGCGGTGCCGGAGAGCGAGAACCCGCGTGTCGCGATCCGCAGGGCGGTGCCGGCGAACCCCTTGTCGCCGATGACCAGATTGGAGCCGCCGCCGATGACGAGCAGCGGGGTGCCGCTCTCGTCGGCCTCCCGGACGGCCGCGGTCACTTCGGCGTCGGTCTCCGCCGTGACCAGCCGGGTCGCGGGGCCGCCGAGGCGGAAGGTGGTCAGGGGGGCGAGTGGGGCTTCAAGGAGTTCCTGCACGCGCCAAGCGTACGAGAACGGCCCCGCCGGTCGGGCAGGGCCGTTCTCGTACGGAGGTCCGGAGTGGCTCAGGCGGAGGTCCGGGGTGGTTCAGACGGGGACCGTCTCGCGGTCCGTCTCGGCCTCCGGTGCCGTGTCCGCGGGTCCCGGTGTGCCGCGCCGCGGGATCAGCAGCGCGACGAGCGCGGCGACCGCGACCACGGCGGCGCCGATCCACAGGGCCGGGACGGTGCCGTCGGTGAAGGAGTCGGGGGACTCGTACCCGCCGCGGGCGGCGAAGACCGCGCCGAGTACCGCGATACCGAGCGCGCCGCCGACCTCGCGCAGCGCGTTGTTCGCGCCGGAGGCGATGCCCTGTTCGGCGGGGCGGACGCTGGACATGACCACGCTGGACGCGGGGGCGAAGTACAGCGCCATCCCGGCCCCGCCGAGGATCAGGGCCGGCAGCATCGTGGGGTACGACACATCCGGACCGATGAGCAGCGCGAAGAGCGCGAGCCCGGCCGCCTGGAGGGCGAGGCCGGCGGCGACGACGGGCCGGCCGCCGATCCGGTCCGAGAGGATGCCCGCGAACGGCGCGATGATCAGCGGCATCCCGGTCCAGGGCAGCATCCGCAGTCCGGCCTGGGTGGGCGAGTAGCCCAGGACGCCCTGGAAGAACTGGCTCAGCAGGAATATCGAGCCGAACATCCCCAGGAACATCAGCAGGGACGCCCCGTTGATCCCGGCGAAGGCGCGGTTACGGAAGAGCCGCATGGGGAGCATGGGGTGGGCATTACGGAAGCCGTGGTGGACGAACCCGGCCAGGAGCGCGACACCCGCGAAGAGGCTCGTGAGGATCCGCGCACTGGACCAGCCGTCCGTCTGCCCGTTGACGAGGGCGTAGACGACGCCGAAGAGGCCGCCGCTGACCAGGAGCGTGCCAGGAATGTCGAGCCGGGCGCCGAGCCCGCGCGACTCGGCGAGGCGCAGCCCGGCGAGCGGGAGCAGGGCGAGGCCGATCGGCACGTTCAGCCAGAAGATCCACTGCCAGGACAGGTGCTCGGTGAGGGCGCCGCCGATGAGCGGCCCGCTGGCTACGGCGAGGCCGGTGACGGCGCTGAAGATCCCGAGGGCCGCGCCCCGGCGGGCGGCGGGTACGGCGGCGGTGAGCAGGGTCAGCGTGAGCGGCATCATGATCGCGGCGCCGACGCCCTGCACCGCGCGGGCGGCGATGAGCGGGGCTATCCCGGAGGCGAGGGCCGCCGCGGCGGATGCGCCGGTGAATATCGTGAGGCCGGTGATGAAGAGCCTGCGGCGGCCGAACCGGTCGCCGAGGGCCGCACCGAACATGAGCAGGACGGCGAAGGTGAGCGTGTAGGCATTCACCGTCCACTGAAGGTCTTCCAGCGCGCCGCCGAGATCCTCACGGATCGAGGGCAGCGCCGTGGTGACGACGAGGTTGTCGAGAGCCGCCATGAAACCGGCGACGCTGGTGATGATCAGAGCCCAGGTGGCGCCTCCGCGCCGGGCCGTCCGCTCGTTCACTGCTCCCCTTGCTGGTTGGTCGAGTACTGGTTGGTTAGTTATTGATGACTAACTTTTGTGCCCATGGGCGCGCGCCGCCGCAGGAAAACCCACTCGCGAGCCGCCCGCTCACTGCCGCTCACTGCCGCTCACTCACCTCTTCGGCTGCGGCAACTCATCGAAGCCGGTCCAGACCCGGTGCTCCGGGGCGAAGCCCAGCGACACCAGCGTGTTGATCAGCATTCCGTACGCCAGGAACACCGTCGTCTCGTCGACGTCCGCACCCAGGGCCAGGTGGACCGCGTCGTACAGCCCCATCCACGCGGCGCGCACGGCCCGTCCGAACTCGCGGTCCCCCGACGCCGCGGCGGAGGCCACCGCGACATAGACCTGCATCTGCATCAGGAGCTTGTCCGGGTCCTCGGCGATGAGCGACTGGTAGGCCCGCCCCATGGCATGGTGGGCGTCTTCACCCTGCAGACCGTCGGCTGCCGCCAAGAGGACGGCCGACGTCTCCGCGACACAGCGCTCGGCGGCCGCGAGGAAGATGGCCCCCTTGTTCGGGAAGAGCCGGAAGAGATACGGCTGGGAGACGCCCACCCGCTTGGCGATCACCTCGGTGGAGGTGCCGTGATAGCCACCGCGGGCGAATTCGACCATCGCCGCACGGATGACACTCTCGCGCCGCTCCTCTGCGCTCATCCTGACCATACGAGAAAGTTAGTGGCCAATCACTATGTACGTCAAGGCCATAAGGCGGACTGCGGACGCGTACGCGAGGGACCCCGCCCCCACCCGCACCCGTTCACGTACGAGCAAGGGGCGCCCGCCTCCGCGAACGCCCCTTGCCACTACCGCCACAACCGCCCTGCCGCCGTACCGCACAGCAGACCCGCGCAGCAGCCCGCGTAACCGCGCCGCCTCAGGCGAGGCGGACCACCGCTCGGGACATGCCCAGCACCTTCTTGCCGTCACTCATCGCCGTGAGATCCACCCGCACCGTCTTGTCATCGGGCTCGCCGACGACAGCTCCGACCTTGGCGCTGACCTCGATCAGCGCCCCGTCGGCGTCGTTCGGAACAACCACCGGCTTGGTGAACCGGACGCCGTACTCCACGATCGCGCCCGGGTCCCCGACCCAGTCGGTCACCACCCGGATCGCCTCGGCCATGGTGAACATCCCGTGCGCGATGACGTCGGGCAGCCCGACCTCCAGCGCGAACTTCTCGTTCCAGTGGATCGGGTTGAAGTCGCCGGACGCACCCGCGTACTGCACCAGCGTCGCCCGCGACACCGGGAAGGACCGCGCCGGCAGCTCCGTGCCGACCTCGACGCTCCCGTAGGAGATCTTCGCTGTCACCGTCACGCCTCCCCGGCCGCGCGCGCGACCAGCTTCGTCCACGCCGTCACGACGTGCTCGCCGGACTCGTCGTGGACCTCACCGCGAATATCAATGATGTCGTTCCCGGCAAGGGACTTGATCGCCTCGATGGTCGAGGTGACCGTGAGCCTGTCCCCCGCCCGGACCGGGCGCCGGTAGACGAACTTCTGATCGCCGTGCACCACCCGCGTGTAGTCGAGACCCAGCTGCGGATCCTGGACGACGACGCCCGCGGCCTTGAAAGTGATCG
Organism: Streptomyces sp. NBC_00466; assembly: GCF_041433995.1. Classification (NCBI taxonomy): domain Bacteria; kingdom Bacillati; phylum Actinomycetota; class Actinomycetes; order Kitasatosporales; family Streptomycetaceae; genus Streptomyces; species Streptomyces sp. NBC_00466. Next base: position 2,458,781 of record NZ_CP107896.1, read on the forward strand.
AGAAGACGAACGTCGGCGGAGCGATGACGTCGGCATGACCGAGCGCCTTCGCCGCGTCCACATCGGTGTACGCGGGATTCGCGTCACCCACCGCGTCGGCGAACTCGCGGATCTTCTCCCGGCCCACCTCGTACGGCGCGGAGGGCGGATAGGTCCGCCCCACGAAGGACTGGTCGAGCGCCATGGCTCACTACCTCCTGGTGGAGTGCCGGGAATCGGAAAGAATCACAATAACCGCGAGTAACCGCAGAAATGACACGAGGCCGCCCCCGGTAAGGGGACGACCTCGTGTCTGTGCCTGTGGAGAGCTGTTCTTGTGGAAAGAACAGCCAGGATCAGCGCGTTTCGCGGTGCGCGGTGTGCGAGTTGCAGCGCGGGCAGTGCTTCTTCATCTCAAGACGGTCCGGGTCGTTACGCCGGTTCTTCTTGGTGATGTAGTTCCGCTCCTTGCACTCCACGCAGGCCAGCGTGATCTTCGGGCGGACGTCGGTGGCAGCCACGTGAGTGCTCCTTGGACGGATGGACGGATGAACGCATAAAAGAGTAGCCGATCGAAGGACCGAGCCCACCATCGGCTACCGTGTGTAGCGGTGACCGGACTTGAACCGGTGACACAGCGATTATGAGCCGCTTGCTCTACCGACTGAGCTACACCGCTTTGCTACGGAATCCCTCACCCGAAGGTGAGGGCTCCCGCACCAGAGCCCCAATACGGAATCGAACCGTAGACCTTCTCCTTACCATGGAGACGCTCTACCGACTGAGCTATTGGGGCGAGCGATGAAGACATTACACGGTCCTTCGCCGACTCCCAAATCCTTATGAAGGCCCCTCTCCGCCCCTATCCCCGCCCCTCTCCCCGCCCCCTTCTCCCCCACGGTGTCCCGCCACCCTCGCGGCCTCCACCAGCCCCTCCTGCCGCCGTTCGGCCCACGGGACCCATCGGCCACAGGAGTCACTCCCAGTACGACTAATCCGCCCCTCCTCGAAGCAGGACCGGCCTTCCCCATAGGCTCGCTTCACGCTGTGTGACCTCGTACGTCATGCCCGGCCCAGCACCCAGGAGCGCGATGCCCGACAGCCAGCCGCGGCCTCCCGAAGGAGCCACCGCAGACACCACCGCGCTCCTCCTCCGCGGGGCCCGCCTGGCCGACGGCCGCACCGTGGACGTCAGCATCAGCGACGGGCTCATCGAAGCCGTCGGCACCGCGGGCAGCCTCACCGCACCCGGCGCCCGCGCCTCCGCGTCCTCGTCCGCTTCCCACATCGAACTCGACGGCTACCTGCTGCTCCCCGCCCCCGCCGAACCCCACGCCCACAGCGACACCGCGCTGACCGCCGACGCCGGACCGGGACCGGGCCCCGCCACCACCGGTTCCGCCCCCGCCATCCAGCGCCGCGCCACCGAAGCCGCCCTCCTCCAGCTCGGACACGGCGCCACCGCCCTGCGCTCGCACATCCGCATCGGCGACGTCCAGGGCCTCGGCGCCATGGAGGCCGTGCTCCAGGCCCGGCGGTCGCTGCGCGGACTCGCCGACCTCACCACCGTCGCCGTGCCCCGGCTGCTCACCGGTGTCGCCGGTGCCGACGGCCTCGCCATGCTGCGCGACGCCGTGAAGATGGGCGCCACCGTCGTCGGCGGCTGCCCCGACCTCGACCCCGACCCGACCGGGTACACCCAGGCCGTCCTCGAAGTCGCCGCCGAACACGGCTGCGCCGTCGATCTGCACACCGAGGGTGACGACCCCGCCCGGCTCGCCCGGCTCGCCGCCATGTCCGGCGGACTGCGCCCCGGCGTCGCCATCGGCCCCTGCGGCGGGCTCTCCCGGCTCCCGCACGACACGGCGGTCCGCGCCGCCGGGCGGCTCGCCGCCGCGGGCGTCACCGTGATCTGCCAGCCCCAGGGCGGCTGCGGCGGAGTGGAGAGCCGCGGGACCGCGCCCGTACGCCTGCTCCGCTCGGCCGGCGTCCATGTCGCCGCGGGCAGCGGCGCTCTGCGCGACCTGGCCAACCCGGTCGGCCGCGGCGACCCCCTGGAGGCCGCGTACCTGCTCGCGTCGCAGAGCGGTCTGCGGCCCGACGACGCGTACAGCGCGGTCAGTTCGGCGCCGCGCGAGGCCATGGGGCTCCCCGAGGTACGGGTGGAGGCGGGCTTCCCCGCCGAGCTGCTCGCCGTGCGCGGGGACCAGCTCTCCGCGGTGCTCTCCCTCGCGTACAGCAGGATCGTCATCCACCGCGGGCGGGTCGTCGCACGGACCAACGCGGTACGCGAGTACTGCGACTCGACCACCCCCAGCGCACTCGAACTGCCGCGCCAGGGACGGGCCGGCACGGGGCCCTGAGCGCTGGACCCGGCGGTCGCCGAACCGTCTGTTGAACGCGCAACCGACCGGGCCGAGGCCCTGCGCCCACCGGCCCCCGGGGCACGACGGGGAACCCCCGCGCGGGCCGTCCCGTCACCCGCGCGGGCATTCCTGAGCGCGCGGGGCCGCCGGAGCGTACCGTCGGAAACATGCGCATTGTCATCGCAGGTGGACACGGTCAGATCGCGCTGCGGCTGGAGCGGCTGCTCGCCGCGCGCGGCGACGAGGTCGCGGGCATCATCCGCGCCGCGGGGCAGGCCGACGACCTGAGATCCGCGGGCGCCGAACCGGTCGTACTCGACCTGGAGTCGGCCACGGTGGACCAGGTGGCCCAGGCCCTTTCCGGCGCCGACGCGGTGGTCTTCGCGGCGGGTGCGGGCCCCGGCAGCACCATCGAACGCAAGGACAGCGTCGACCGCGACGCGGCGGTCAAACTCGCGGACGCCGCCGAACAGGCCAGCGTACGCCGTTACCTCATGATCTCTGCCATGGGCGCCGACACCGCCCACCGGGGCGACGGGGTCTTCGACGCCTACCTCCGGGCCAAGGGTGCGGCGGACGAAGCCGTACGGGCCCGCCGCACCCTGGAGTGGACGGTGCTGCGTCCCGGCGCGCTGACCGACGACGCGGGCACCGGACACGTACGCCTGGAGGCCAGGACCGGCCGGGGCCGGATCCCGCGCGACGACGTGGCCGCGGTACTCGCCGAGCTGGTCGAGACCCCGGCGACCGCGGGTCTGACCCTGGAGCTGATCGGCGGATCGGTGCCGGTGTCGGTCGCCGTGAAGGACGTGGCGGGCAACTGATGCAGAACCCGCCGGTGGTCGTCGAGCGTGCGGCGCAGCCGTACGCCGCGATCCGGGAGACCGTCACCATGGACACGCTCCCGGTGATCGCCGACCGGCTGGTGGAGGTGTTCGGCAGGCTCGCCGATCGCGGGATCGAACCGGCGGGGGCGCCCTTCTTCCGGTACGACGTCATCGACGTGGAACGCGGCATGGAGATCGAGGCGGGCGTGCCGGTGGCGCAGCCGCTGGAGGCGGCGGGCTGGGGCGTCAACGAGGCCGACGCCGACGCGGGTGAGGTCTTCACCGGCACGCTGCCCGCGGGCCGGTATCTGACGGTCACCCATATCGGGCACCCGGACGAGCTGTTGGGGGTCACCGCGGGTCTGCTGGAGTACGCGGCGGCGCGCGGCATGGAGTGGGACATGGAGAGGGCCGACGTCGTCGAGGAGTGGGGCTGCCGGCTGGAGATCTACAAGACGGATCCGCGGGAGGAGCCGGACATGTCCAAGTGGGAGACGGAACTGGCGTTCCGGCTCGCGGACCCCGGCAAGCAGCAGCAGCGCTAGCAGGAGCCACGGCCGTGGGACAAGGACGGGCCTGCCTGCCTGTCTACCTGCCTCAAAGGGCCCGAAATCCAGCCCGAAAACCAGCCGGAAAACCAGAAAGCCTCTGACCAGAAATGCTGGTCAGAGGCTGATTCCAGTGGCGGCGCCAGGGTTCGAACCTGGGTAGGCTGAGCCGGCAGATTTACAGTCTGCTCCCTTTGGCCACTCGGGCACACCGCCGGGGTTTTGTCGCTGCGGATCCGCGTGCTGCGGGAGTCCGTGGCAACGACGTAAACGATACCTGATGACACGGGGTGCTTCGCCACCCGATTGATCAGGGACGGGCGGGGCCTGCCGCGGCGCAGCCCTTAGGCTTGCGCGGAACAGGCCGGGACACCGTTCGTGCCCCTCAACACACCCGATACAAGGAGCCACAGGACATGGCCGACTCCAGTTTCGACATCGTCTCGAAGGTCGAGCGGCAAGAGGTCGACAACGCCCTCAACCAGGCCGCCAAGGAGATCTCTCAGCGTTACGACTTCAAGAACGTCGGCGCCTCCATCGACTGGTCGGGCGAGAAGATCCTGATGCAGGCGAACACCGAGGAGCGGGTCACCGCGATCCTCGACGTCTTCCAGACCAAGCTGATCAAGCGCGGGATCTCGCTCAAGGCGCTGGACGCGGGCGAGCCGCAGCTGTCCGGCAAGGAGTACAAGATCTTCGCCTCCATCGAGGAGGGCATCTCGCAGGACAACGCCAAGAAGGTCGCGAAGGTCATCCGCGACGAGGGCCCCAAGGGCGTCAAGGCGCAGGTCCAGGGCGAGGAACTGCGGGTCAGCTCCAAGAGCCGGGACGACCTGCAGGCTGTGCAGGCGCTGGTGAAGGGCAAGGACTTCGACTTCGCGCTGCAGTTTGTGAACTACCGCTGACCAGCCGGCCCGACCCGCACGGACGCCGCTGGGCGGACTTCACGGGGCACGACGGGGGCACATCGCCGAGGGCCGCCTCGACGGCGGCCCGCGTCGTGCCCCTCGTCGTCGGTCCACAGGTGTGTGCAGCACCACGGGCCACCGACGGCCCCAGGCCCGGGCGCGGCACCACGCGGGGCCGCGCCTTCGTATCGGGCGGCCGATGCCTTTCCCTCGTTCGCGAGGTGCGGTGGCATGGGGCGCGGCAGGCGGCGTGACCCATGACGTCCGAAATCCGCCGGTCCGGATGCTCGGGGGGCGGCAGACTCGTAGGTGTCCCGGTGGAACGGCCGCTGGGACGCTGTGAGGAAGGGAGCGACCGATGGCTGTCCGCACAACGGTCTGGACGACGGTCGGCAGCCCGCTCGGTGACCTGCTGCTGGTGGGCGAGGAATCGGCGGACGCCCGGGGCGGGGTGGCGCTGGTCTCGCTGTCGGTGCCGGGCCAGAAGGGCGGGGTGACCGCCGAGGACGCCGCCGCCGCGGGGTGGCGCCGGGATCCGGCCGTGTTCACCTGGGTCACCGACCAGCTGCGGGCCTATTTCGCCGGTGCGTCGACCCGGTTCGAGATCGACTACGCGGGTGGCGGAACCGACTTCCAGCAGCGGGTGTGGGCCGCGCTGGACGGTCTCGCGTACGGCACCACGGTGTCGTACGGGGAGCTCGCGGGGAGCATCGGGCTCTCGGGCGCCGGAGTGCGCGCCGTGGGCACCGCGATCGGGCGCAATCCCCTGCTGGTCGTACGGCCGTGCCACCGGGTGATCGGGGCCGACGGGGCGCTGCGCGGGTACGCGGGCGGGCTGGAACGCAAGCAGTGGCTGCTGGGGCTCGAAGGGGTGCCCGCGTCGTGACGGGGTGGTGTGCCGACCCGGGCCGCGGGGTGGGTACAGCCGGATGACCGGGCTGTACCCGCGGGACAGGGTGGAGGTCGCGCCCGGTGCGGTGCATGTTCCGGAGTGGCTGTCGGTGGAACGCCAAAGGGAGTTGGTCGCCGCGTGCCGCGGGTGGGCGCGGGGGCCTGTGCCGCTGCGGCATACGCGGCTGCCGGGCGGGGGCGTGATGTCCGTACGGACGGTGTGCCTGGGGTGGCACTGGCAGCCGTACCGGTATGCGCGTACCGCCGACGATGTGAACGGCGCACGGGTGGCGGAACTCCCGGGCTGGCTGGCGGAGTTGGGGCGGTCCGCAGTGGCTGAGGCGTACGGGGGCGGCGGCCGTGCCGGAGATGCCGGGGTGCCGGTCGGGGCCGGAGATACCGGGGGTGCCGGGGCGTACGCGCCCGATGCGGCGCTCGTGAACTTCTACGACGGTGACGCACGGATGGGCATGCACCAGGACAAGGAGGAGCGGTGCGCTGCTCCGGTGGTGTCACTGAGCCTGGGCGACACGTGCGTCTTCCGTTTCGGGAACCCGGAGGGGCGGGGGCGGCCCTATACGGATGTGCGGTTGGCGTCCGGGGATCTGTTTGTCTTCGGAGGACCTTCGCGGTTCGCGTACCACGGTGTCCCGAAGGTCCTTCCGGAGACGGCTGATCCGGCGGTGGGGCTGCTCGGCGGGCGGTTGAACATCACGCTGCGGGAGACGGGGCTCGGTGGCCCGGCCGACTGCGGCTGATCAGGGTCGGCCACGGGTGATCAGAGGCGGCCACGGGTGATCAGTGGTGGCCCGGGCCGCCCCGGTACGAGGGTGTGCCGTCAGCGGGGGGGGATGCAGTCAGCGCAGGTGCGCGGTCAGCGGTGTGAACGGGAGTTGCCGAAGAGCACCCGGTAGACGACCAGCAGGACGAGTGCGCCCGCGATGGCGGAGATCCAGGTCGCGCCGTCGTAGAAGTGCTTCGCCACCGGGTGGTGGAAGAAGTGCGAGGCGCCCCATCCGCCGACGAAGGCTCCCACGATGCCTATGAGGGTGGTGCCGACGAGACCTCCCGGGTCACGGCCGGGGAGCAGGAACTTGGCGATGGCCCCTGCGAGCAGTCCGAGGATGATCCAACTGATGATTCCCATGAACAGAGCCTGCCTTACGTTCGGTGTCTTAAACAGGGACGTCGAGGCGGCACTGCTGGTTGCGTCGCTGGTCGCAGACGTGTGGTCGCAGGAACAGGTGGTGCGGGCGTGGCGAGTTCCGCCGTCCGGCGCTGCTCAGCGGGCGGCGAAGGGCTGGTCCGTGGGGACGATCTCCTTGCCCAGCGGCATCAGGGAGACCGGGATCAGCTTGAAGTTCGCGATGCCCAGGGGGATGCCGATGATGGTGATGCACAGGGCGACGCCGGTGAAGATGTGGCCGAGTGCGAGCCACCAGCCGGCGAGGACCAGCCACAGGACGTTGCCCACGCAGGACGGGGCTCCGGCGTCGGTGCGGTCCACCGCCATGTAGCCGAAGGGCCAGAGCGCGTAGACACCGATGCGGAACGCGGCGATCCCGAACGGGATGCCGATGATGGTGATGCAGAGCAGTGCGCCCGCGAGAAGGTAGCCGAGGAACATCCAGAAGCCGCACAGGATGAGCCAGATGATGTTGAGGATGGTCTTCATGTCCGGGGACCTGCCATCTGTTCGAGTCGGGAGATGCGCTCCGCCATGGGCGGGTGTGTGGAGAACATCTTGGACAGTCCCTGACCGGGGCGGAAAGGGTTCGCGATCATCATGTGACTCGCGGTCTCGATCCGGGGCTCGGGGGGCAGCGGCAATTGTTTCGTACCGGCTTCGAGCTTGCGCAGCGCGCCTGCGAGGGCGAGCGGGTCGCCGGTGAGCTGGGCACCCGACGCGTCGGCCTCGTACTCGCGTGAGCGGCTGACGGCCAGTTGGATGAGGGATGCGGCCAGCGGCCCCAGGATCATGATCAACAGCATACCGATGAGGCCCGGGCCCTCGTCGTCGTCGGAGCGGCCGACGGGGATGAGCCAGGCGAAGTTGACCAGGAACATGACGACGGAGGCCAGGGCGCCGGCGACGGAGGAGATCAGGATGTCGCGGTTGTAGACATGGCTGAGCTCGTGGCCCAGGACTCCGCGCAGTTCGCGTTCGTCGAGGATCTGGAGGATGCCCTCGGTGCAGCAGACGGCGGCGTTGCGCGGGTTGCGCCCGGTGGCGAAGGCGTTGGGCGCCTGGGTCGGCGAGATGTAGAGCCGGGGCATGGGCTGGCGGGCCGCGGTGGAGAGCTCGCGGACGATGCGGTAGAGCGCCGGGGCCTCGAATTCGCTGACGGGCCGGGCCCGCATGGCGCGCAGGGCGAGCTTGTCGCTGTTCCAGTAGGCGTACGCGTTGGTGCCGAGCGCGACGACGAGCGCGACGATCAGACCCGTACGGCCGAAGAAGCTGCCGATGACGATGAGGAGGGCGGACAGCCCCCCGAGGAGGACAGCGGTCCTCAGCCCGTTGTGCCGGCGGTGCACGGTACGCCCTCCAAGTCGTGCGGCGGGGAACCTTCGCTCAGTGGCCCAGTCCACTGTCCACTGTCCAGTGGACCCTCCCTCACTGGTCAACGCCAGGCGAGGGAGGCTAGTTCCCTTGTGCGCGCGGCCCGTGCTGTGCGCCGTACGGGTGGGTCAGCCCTGTGCGGGGACCTTCACCAGTGCCAGGGCCTCGGGCACGGGCTCGACCTGGCTGGTGCAGTGGGCGCAGCGGGAGGCGACGGCCGGGATCTCGGTGTAGCAGTACGGGCAGTCGCGGAGGGCCGCCTTGATGTCGACGGGCTTGTCGGCGGTGAAGCGAGACTGGATCTTGGCCAGCGGGACGACGACGCAGAAGTAGAGGACTGCGGCGGTCACCAGGAAGGCGACTCCGGCGTTGATGAGGAGGCCGTAGCGGAAGGTGGCGCCGTCGACGGTGAACTCGGCCTTGCTGAAGTCGCCCATCGCGGAGCTGGTGGCGAGGCCGATGAGGGGCGTGATGAAGGCGGTGCTGAGTGCGGTGACGACTGCCGTGAAGGCGGACCCGACTGCGAGGCCGATGGCCAGGGAGATGACGTTCCCGCGGAGGATGAAGTCTTTGAACCCGCTCAGCACTGGTTGCTCCTTGATTCGGTGGGTTTCGGTGGTTTCAGTGGCTTCGGTAGTCCTGCGCGCTGCTCTCGGACGCGCCCTTCGGTGTCGCTCTCCGGCGGCGTACTGCCTCCGCCCCGGGGCGTGCGCCGGAGCGCCGTCCGTGGTGTGAGCCCGGCGGAAGACCGTAGCAAAACTCAGAAGAGGCTGCCGGACGCGAAGTGCAGGACCAGCTGGGGGGCGACGGAGAGTACGGCTCCTGCGGCGGCCGCGAGAGCGACAGTGAGCGTGAGCGGGACAGGGATGCGCAGGCCGGGGTGGGTGTCGCCGGCCGCGGACCCGGTCCGGGCCGCGGCGGCCCGGGGTGTGCGGAACAGCACAGCCGTCCAGCGGAGGTAGTAGTACAGGGCGATGACGACGTTGACGGCCATGACCGCGGCGAGCCAGCCGAGACCCGCGTCGACCGCGCTCTGGAAGACGGTGACCTTGGCGAAGAGGCCGATGATGCCGGGGGGCAGTCCGGCCAGGCACAGCAGGAAGAAGGCGAGCGCCAGCGCGGTGAAGGGCCGCGTGGCGTAGAGGCCGCGGTAGTCGCTCAGGCGCCTGCCGGGGCGGGAGCGGGCGACGAGGGCCACGGTGGCGAACGCGCCGAGGTTCACGACGGCGTACATGAGGGCGTACGCGACGGTGGAGCCGATTTCGCGGTCCGAGGTGTATCCGGCGGCGGCGATCGGCACCAGGAGGTACCCGGCCTGGCCGATGGAGGACCAGGCGAGGAGCCGGACGGCGCTGTGGGCGCGGGTGGCCTGCTGGCGGAGGGCGGCGGTGTTGCCGACGGTCATGGTGAGCCCGGCCAGCACGGCGACTGCCGGGCCCCAGATATTGGCGTACCCGGGGAAGGCGACGACGGTCACGAGGATCAGCCCGGAGAAGCCGACGGCCTTCCCGATCACGGAGAGGTAGGCGGCGACGGGCAGAGGCGCGCCGACGTAGGTGTCGGGGGCCCAGAAGTGGAAGGGCGCGACGGCCGTCTTGAAGGCGAAGCCGACCAGAGTGAGGACGACGCCGGCCTCGGCGAGGGTGTCGAGCTGCGGGTCGACCTGGGCTGTGGCGATGCGGGTGAGGTGCAGGGTGCCGGTGGCCGCGTAGACGAAGCTCACGCCGAGCAGGGTGACGGCGGTCGCCGTGACCGAGGACAGGAAGAACTTGAGGGCCGCTTCGGAGGAGAGGCGGTTGCCGCGCTTGAGGCCGACGAGGGCGAAGGCGGGCAGCGAGGCCACTTCGAGGGCGACGACGAGGGTGGCGAGGTCCCGCGACGCGGGCAGCAGCGCGGCTCCGGAGGCGGAGGCGAGCAGCAGGAACCAGAATTCGCCGGCCGGGAGGCGGTCGCCGCCGGTCTCGCTCATCGAGAGGAGTGCGGTGAGCAGAGCGCCGCCGAGTACGAGCAGCTGGATGGCGAGGGTGAAGTGGTCCGCGGTGTAGCTGCAGGCTCCGTGGTCGGTGGTGAGGCAGAAGGTGGAGCGGTTGCCGTGGCGCAGGGGCAGGAGCATGAGGACGGCGGCGGCGAGTCCGGCGACCGCGGTCCAGCCGAGGAGCGGCTTGCGGTGGTCGGGGACGAAGAGGTCGGCGACAAGGATGATCAGCGCGGTCGCGGCGACGATGAGGGGCGGGGCGATCGCGAGCCAGTCGACGGACTGGACGAGGGAGGTCATGCCTTGCCTCCTGCGAGGAGCTTCTGCACGGCCGGGTCGGAGAGGCCGAGGAGGGCCGCGGGCCACAGGCCGGCGAGGACGGTGAGTGCGACGAGCGGGCTCCAGGTGGCGAGCTCGTAGCCCTGGACGTCCTGAATGTTCCGGATGTCCGGGATTCCGTGGATCTCGTGGGTCTCGTGTGCTTTCCCTGCCTCGGATGTTTCCGGTGCGTCGCGTGCTTCGTGTGTGGTCTGTGGTGCGCTTCCCATGCAGACGCGGCGTACGACGACGAGGAGGTACGCGGCGGTGAGCAGGGTGCCGAGGGCCGCGAGCGACATGAAGGTGAGGAAGGCCGGGCGGCTGAGCCCCCTGGCCGGGTCGAAGGCGCCGAACATGGTGAGCATCTCGCCCCAGAACCCGGCGAGCCCCGGCAAGCCGAGTGAGGCGACGGCGGCGAAGGCGACGAGGCCGCCGAGCCGGGGTGCCCGGCCGTAGAGGGCGGCGCCGGTGGCTCCGGCAAGCGTGTCGAGGTCGGCGGTGCCGTACCGGTCCTTGAGCGCGCCGACGAGGAAGAAGAGCAGCCCGGTGATGAGGCCGTGGGCGATGTTGGCGAAGAGCGCGCCGTTGACGCCGGTGGGGGTCATCGACGCGATGCCGAGGAGTACGAAGCCCATGTGGCCGACGGAGGAGTAGGCGATGAGCCGCTTCAGGTCGCCCTCGTTGCCCCGCCGGGCGAGCGAGAGGCAGGCGAGCGATCCGTAGATGATGCCGACGACGGCGAAGGCCGCGAGGTAGGGGGCGAAGGTGTGCATGCCCTCGGGTGCGATGGGCAGGGCGATGCGGACGAATCCGTAGGTGCCCATCTTGAGCATGACTCCGGCGAGGAGGACGGAGCCGACGGTGGGCGCCGCGGTGTGGGCGTCGGGGAGCCAGCTGTGCAGCGGCCACATCGGGGTCTTCACGGCGAGGCCGATGGCGATGGCGAGGACCGCGAGGACCTGGGTGGTGTGGGTGAGGTCGCGGCCGTTGTCAGTGGCGAGTGCCACCATGTCGAGTGTGCCGCTTTTCACGCCGATGAGGAGGATGCCGAGCAGCATGACGACGGAGCCGAGCACGGTGTAGAGGATGAACTTCCAGGCGGCGGCGGTGCGTTCGGCGCCGCCCCAGCGGGCGATGAGGAAGTACATCGGGATGAGGACCATCTCGAAGGCCAGGAAGAACAGCACCAGGTCGAGGACGGCGAAGGTGGCGAGCGTCCCCGATTCGAGGAAGAGGACGAGAGCGACGAACGCCTTGGGGGACGGGCCCGCGGGGGGCTTGAAGCAGGAGTAGAGCGCGCAGAGGAAGGTCAGCAGCGCGGTCAGTACGAGAAGGGGGAGCGAGATGCCGTCCGTACCCAGATGGATCCGGACATGGAGCGCCGGGATCCAGCTGATGTCGGTGGTGGCCTGCATCTTCGACGGATGGTCGCGGTCGAAGCCGAGCGCGAGGACGACCGCGGCGATGAGCACGGTGCCGGTGACGATCACACCGTGGCGGAGCACCGCCTGCTGGGGTGTCCTGCCCCTGAGCCCGGGCGGTGCGGGCAGAAGCGCGGCGACGGCGCCGATGACCGGGGCGGCGACGATGAACGCCAGAAGGAACTGCATCACGGATGCGCTGATATCGATCACGGCTCACGATCCGGCGTAGGCGTTGGCAAGGGCGACGGCGGCGATCACCAGGACGACGGATCCGGCGAGCAGGGCGCTGAGGTAGGTCTGCAGGTTGCCGGTCTGGGCCCGGCGGAAGGCGGCCCCCAGCCAGCGGGGTGCTGCGCTCGCACCGCGTACGTAGGTGTCGATGACCTCGCGGTCCAGGAAGCGGACCAGTTGGGCTGCGGCGAGTACGGGGCGTACGAGGGCCGCGGTGTAGAGGGCGTCGAGGTGGAAGCCGGTCGCCGCGTGGCGGTGGAGCGGGCCGAGGAGCAGCCTGCCGGGGTCGAGGGGGTCGGGGGCCGAGGCAATGCTGCCGTAGACGGAGCGGTGGGTGGCGATGGCTTCGGCTTCGACGGTGCCGGGGTCGGCTTCCGGGTGGGCGGTGATGGCGCCGATCGGGGGCTGTTGGGCCATGGCCGTGGTGTGGCGCCAGGTGCCGTAGGTGACGAGGCCGCCGACGAGGGCGACTCCGGTTCCGAGGACGGAGGTGGTGAGGGTCGGGGTGAGGCTCTGGTTGTCGAACCAGCCGCTGAGGCGGCCGGCGGTGAGGCCGAAGCCGATGGTGGGGATGGCGAGGAGCCAGAGCACACCGTTCATGGCGAGGGGCTGCTTGCCCTGGTCGGGGGCTTCGCTGCCCTTGCCGCGGAAGGCGAGGAGCCAGAGGCGGGTGGCGTAGGCGGCGGTCAGCAGGGCGGTGATGAGTCCTGCGATCAGCACGGTCCAGCCGGCGCCCGCGGGGGCGATGGCGCTCTCGCCGAGCGCGGTGTTCTCGGCGGCGCTGAGGACGGACTCCTTGGAGAAGAATCCGGCGAAGGGCGGGATGGCGGCGAGCGCGAGCAGGGCGATGGTCATCGTCCAGAAGGCGTCGGGGATGCGCTTGGGCAGGTTGTCCATGCGGCTCATGGCGGCCAGGGAGTTGGTGCCCGCGGCGTGGATGACCACGCCGGCGCCGAGGAAGAGGAGTGCCTTGAACGCGCCGTGCGAGACGAGATGGAAGACGGCGGCGCCGCGGTCGCCGACGGCCAGGGCGCCCGACATATAGCCGAGTTGACCGATGGTCGAGTAGGCGAGGACGCGTTTGATGTCGTCCTGGGCGAGGGCGGCGAGTCCCGATCCGATCATGGTGATCGCGGACATGACGGCGAGGACCGTCATGGCGGCCGCGGATGCCGCGAAGACGGGCAGCAGCCTGGCGACGAAGTAGATACCGGCGGCGACCATGGTGGCCGCGTGGATCAGGGCCGAGACGGGGGTGGGGCCCGCCATGGCGTCGGGCAGCCAGGTGTGCAGCGGGAACTGCGCGGACTTCCCGGCGACGCCGGCGAGCAGCAGCAGGGCGATCAGTGTGGGGTGGTGGAGTCCGCCGTCGGAGACGGTCCGCAGGATGCCGGTGATGCGGAACGTTCCGGCGTCGGTGGCGAGCGCGAACAGGCCGATCAGGAAGGGGACATCACCGAGTTTGGTGACCAGGAAGGCTTTGAGGGAGGCGGAGCGGGCTTCGGCGGTCTCCCAGTAGTGGCCCACGAGGAAGTACGAGCAGATGCCCATGACTTCCCAGCCGACGAGCAGCACCATCAGGTCGCCCGAGTAGACGACGAGCAGCATCGCGGAGGTGAAGAGCGAGACGATCGCCGCGTACGAGGGGTAGCGCGGGTCGTCGCGCAGATAGGCGGTCGAGTAGATCTGCACGCATCCGGCGACGGTCACGACCAGGACGGCGACGAGGGCGGCGAAGCCGTCGATGTACAGGGACAGGTCGATGGGTACGGAGCCGGTGGGGGTGAACCGGGTGGCCGCGTCGATGGCCTGGCCGCCGCCCTGCCGGACGGCCACGGTGATCGCGAGTGCGGCTGCGGCGAGCGTCGGGAGGATGGCGAGCGGGCGGACGAATCCGGGCGCGATACGGCCGAGCAGGAGTCCGGCCGCAGCTCCCAGGAAGGGAAGGAGGGGAACGAGGACGGCGAGGGTCGTCGTGGTCACGCGGCAGCCTCTGCCTTCTCCTCGCGGTCTTCGGGTCCGTCGGGGTCGTCCGGGCCCTGGGGGCCGTGCGGTTCTTCCGGACCGTCCGGGCCTTGTGGCTCTTCCGGGTCGTCCGGGGCCGGTGATTCGGCGGTGTCGCGGAGCTTGTCGATGTCCGTCGTACCCCGGTTCCGGTGGACCGCCAGGACGATCGCCAGGCCGATGCCGATCTCGGCGGCGGCGATGGCGATCGTGAAAAGGGTGAGCGCCTGCCCGGCGTGAAGCTTGTCGCGCAGCCATACGTCGAAGGCGACGAGGTTGAGGTTGACGGCGTTGAGCATCAGCTCGACGGACATCAGGATCAGAATGACGTTGCGGCGGGCGAGGACTCCGTACAGCCCGGTGCAGAAGAGGAGGGCCGCGAGCACGGCGGGATAGACGAGATGCATCAGCGCTGCTCCCTGCTGTTCTCCGCTGTGCTGTTCTCGGCTGCGCTGGTCCCGGCTGCGTTGTTCCCGGCTGCGCTGTCCTTCGCGGCTTCGCTGTTCTTCCGGGACAGGACGATCGCGCCGACCAGGGCTGCCAGGAGGAGCACGGAGAGCGCTTCGAAGGGCAGGACCCAGTTTCGGAAGAGGGATTCGCCGGACGCCTTGGTGGAGCCCTGGACCGGTCCGTGGAGGTTGATCCAGGTCGTACGGAACGCGTCGACGACCACCCAGACGAGTGAGGCGGCCGCCGCGACGGCCACCGCGAGCGCGACCCAGCGGTTCTCCGAATCGGCGTCCGGGGAGCGGCCGATGGGGGCCTTGGTGAGCATCAGTCCGAAGAGCAGGAGGACGACGACGGAGCCGACGTAGATCAGAACCTGCACCCAGGCGATGAACTCGGCCGTCAGCAGCAGGTATTCGATGGCCAGACCGCCGAGCGCCACGATCAGCCAGAGCGCGGCATGCACGAGCTGCCGGGTCGTGACGGTGACGACCGCCGCGCCGAAGGTGGCGATACCGACGAGGACGAACGCGATCTCGACACCCGACGGGGACAGGAACCCGGGGTGGGCTGCGGCTGCGACGGCGACCGCGTCTGCTGCGCGACTCATGCCTCCCCCTCCTGCTCCTGCTGTTCGTTGTGCGGGCGGCTCTGCTCGGCCTGTGCTGCCTGGTCGGGCTGTGCTGATTGCTCGGCCTGTGCTGCCTGTTCGGCCTGTTGGGCGGCTTCGAGTTTGTCCGCCGCCTTGCGTGCGGCGGCGATCTCCTTGGGCTCTTCGGCCGCCGGGTCGAGCGCGGGGGGCGCCGGTACGGTCCACATCCACTCGCGCAGCTTGTCGCGCTCGTGGGTGAGTTCGTGGATGTCCGTCTCCGCGTACTCGAACTCCGGGGACCAGAACAGCGCGTCGAAGGGGCACACCTCGATGCAGATACCGCAGTACATGCAGAGCGCGAAGTCGATCGCGAAACGGTCGAGGACGTTGCGGCTGCGCTCACGCCCGCCCGGCGCGGCCGCCGGGAGCGTCTCCTTGTGGGAGTCGATGTAGATGCACCAGTCGGGGCACTCGCGGGCGCAGAGCATGCAGACGGTGCAGTTCTCCTCGAACAGCCCGATGACGCCGCGGGAGCGGGGCGGGAGTTCGGGCTGGACGTCCGGGTACTGCGCGGTGACCGTCTTCTTCGTCATCGTGCGGAGCGTCACGGCCAGGCCCTTGACCAGACCGGAACCGGGGACGGGAGGCATCAGCTGATCGCCACCTTCACGATGCCGGTGAGCGCGATCTGCGCGAGGGCCAGCGGGATGAGTACGGTCCAGGCCAGCTTCTGGAGCTGGTCCTCACGGAGCCGCGGATAGGTCACACGGAGCCAGATCACGCCGAAGGCCAGGACGGCCGTCTTGAGGAGCATCCAGACCCAGCCGAGTCCGTCGCTGCCCCAGGGGCCGTGCCAGCCGCCGAGGAAGAGCACCGCGGTGAGACCGCAGAGGATGACGATGCCGGCGTACTCGGAGAGCAGGAAGAGCGCGAAGCGCAGCCCCGTGTACTCGGTGTAGGCGCCGAAGATGATCTCCGAGTCGGCGACGGGCATATCGAAGGGCGGGCGCTGGAGTTCGGCGAGCCCCGCCGTGAAGAAGACCAGGCCGCCGACGATCTGCCACGGGATCCACCACCAGGCGAACGCGTCCAGGATGCCGGGCAGGGAGACCGTTCCGGCCGCCATCGCGACGGAGGCCGCGGCGAGCAGCATCGGCAGTTCGTACGCGAGGAGCTGCGCGGCGGTGCGGATTCCGCCGAGGAGCGAGAACTTGTTGGCCGACGCCCAGCCCGCCATGAGCGAGCCGAGAACACCGACGCCCATCACGGCAAGCACGAAGAAGATCCCCGCGTCGACGACCTGGCCGACGGCACCTTCGCCCGGCCCGACCGGAATGACGACCAGGACGAGCAGGTACGGGAGCAGGGCGACGGCGGGGGCGAGTTGGAAGATCCGCCGGTCGGCATCCGCCGGGACGACGTCTTCCTTCTGCGCGAACTTCACCCCGTCCGCGACGAGCTGGGCCCAGCCGTGGAATCCGCCCGCGTACATGGGGCCGAGACGGCCCTGCATATGGGCCATGACCTTGTGCTCGGCCTGGCCCACGAGCAGCGGGAGGACGAGGAAGGCGGCAAAGACGATGACCAGCCGGATGGCGACGTCGAGTACGTCGTTCACGCGGTATCGCCTCCGGCGGGGGTGTCGGGACGGGACTCGGGCCCGGACTCGGGCCCGGCTTCCGGCTCGGCTTCCTGCTTGGTTTCGGGCTGGGGCCCGGCTTCCTGCTTGGTTTCGGGCTGGGGCTCGGGGGCCGTTTCGGGCTTGCGCTCGGGCTCGGGCCCGTCCTCAGGTGCCTTGTCGGCGGTGGGCCGGTCCTCGGTGGCTGGGGCTTCCGTGGCCGGGGCCTCAGTGGGTCCCTCCCCCGTCGGCTCCCCCGTCGGCTCCCCCGTCGGCTCCCCCGTCGGCTCCTGCGTCGGCTCCTGCTGCGGTTCGAAGGCCGGGCGGGCGTTGCGCCAGGGCGCGTCGTCGCCGGCCGCCGGGGGTGTGGTCTCGGCCGCCCGCTGGGATGTGGACCCCTCGGACACACTCCGGCTCCGCCGAGGACCGGCCGGTGTGCGCCCAGTAGGCGTCCTCCCAGCAGGTGTCCCCGGGGACGGAGCCGGGGACTCCGCCGCAGTCGCCGGTGCCGTTCCCTCGGCCCGGGCACCCTCGGCCTGCGCCTGCGCCTGGGCCGGGTTCGGCGTCTGAGCCGGGGCCTGGGGAGCCGAGGCCTGAGCCTGGGTGTCCCCCTCCCCCGCCGTCGCCGGTGCCTGGCTCGCGGAGCCCTCGTTCACGCTGCGGGCACGCCGTACCGGCCGGTCGCCCGCCGCGCGTGCGGTGCGCGCCGGCCGGGCCGGGGCCGGGGGGAGCTGGCCCTTCTGCGGGCCCCACTCGTTGGGGTCGGGGACGCCGGGCGGCAGCATCTGGCGGCGCTTCGCACCACCGGACCCCGCTCCGTGTCCGGCCGCGGACTCTCCCGGCTCCTTCGCGCCAGGCCAGGCCTTCGCGACGCGGGCGGCGAGGACGAAGTCCTTGCGCAGCGGGTGGCCTTCGAAGCCCTCGGGCAGCAGGAGCGGCACCAGGTGCGGGTGATCGGTGAAAGTGACGCCGAACATCTCGTGCGTCTCGCGTTCGTGCCAGCTCGCGCCCGCGTAGAGCCCGACGGCGGACGGCAGGACCGGTGCGGTGTGCGGGACCGTGGTGCGTACGAGCAGGCGGCGCACCGTACGGCCTTCGAGTGCCACGACGTGGGCGCAGACCCGGAAGCCGGTGTCCGGTTCGTCGACGGCGGACAGCCAGTCGAAGTACGTGCAGCCGAGCCGGTCCCTGGCCGTCTCCAGGGCGGCGAGCCAGGAGGCGGCCGGTACGTCGACGGTGAGCAGGTCGTAGCTGTGCCCGGCGGTGGCTTCCTCGCCGAAGAGTTCGGTGACGGCTTCGGGGAGCCGGTCGTACGGGTGCGTCACTGTCCGGCCCCCGGTGCCGGCGGCGGGGTGATGAGGCCGCTGGTCAACTGGGCGGTGGAGGGCGCGGAGTAGCGCTCGCCGAGCGACTCCCTGGCGATCTTCTCCTGGAGCTTCAGGATGCCCTGGAGGAGCGCCTCGGGGCGGGGCGGGCAGCCGGGTACGTACACGTCGACGGGGATGATCTGGTCGACGCCCTTGGTCACGGAGTACGAGTCCCAGTACGGGCCACCGCAGTTGGAGCAGGCGCCGAAGGAGATGACGTACTTCGGTTCGGGCATCTGCTCGTACAGCCGCTTGACCGCGGGGGCCATCTTGTCCGTGACCGTGCCGGAGACGATCATCAGGTCGGCCTGGCGGGGGCCCGGTGCGAACGGGATCACGCCGAGCCGGATGAAGTCGTGCCGGGCCATGGAGGCCGCGATGAACTCGATGGCGCAGCAGGCGAGGCCGAAGTTGAAGACCCACAGGCTGTAGCGGCGGCCCCAGTTGAGGACCACCTTCATGGGCTCGGGGGCCAGCCGGGAGAGCACGCCCAGCCGCTGCGGCCGGGCGGCTTCCGGCAGTTGGCCGGCCGGATTGTGGCTGTCCGGCGACTGGCTGCCCGGCAGCTGCGGGTCCGGCAGATCGACGGGGTTCGTCACGTCCATTCGAGGACGCCCTTCTTCCATGCGTAGAGCAGTCCCACGGCCAGGAAACCGAGGAAGATGAACATCTCCACCAGCGTCGCCGCCCCGTATCCGTCGGCCGCGAAGACCGTCGCCCACGGGAAGAGGAAGATCGAGTCCACCGCGAAGATCACGTAGAGGAAGCCGTAGACGTAGTAGCGGACCTGGGTGTGTGCCCAGCCCTCGCCGACGGGGTCGACGCCGCACTCGTACGTCAGCAGCTTCTCGGGGGTCGGCACCACGGGCCGCAGCAGCCGTCCGGCGCCGAAGGCCACGGCGACGAAGAGCACACCGACGACCGCGATGACGCCGACGACCGAGTACATGTGGAAGTACTCCGAGTAGCCCGAGCTCTCGGCGTGACCTGCGTGACCCGCGTAATCCGCGTGGCCCGTCTGGCTCGCGGCGAGAACCGCTCGGCCCGCCGCGGCAACGGTCGGTCCCGGCACGTCCGGCCCTCGCTCCCTGCGCCCTGTTCGTCGCCTCGTCCGTCACATTCGCCACGCTCGACGATCCGTACGCACGGGAGTCTAGGCCCTGATAAACACTTGGTAAGCAGCCGGATCCGGCACAGCGTCCGGCACCGGGCCCGCCGCATGGTGGGGTTATCCCTACTTCGTCCCACCCAGCCGCCCCATGGCATCCGCCCCGGGGGCCCGGCACTCTTGGCGCATGACCGCCATCAACTCCCCTCGGCTCGACTCCGACCGGCCACCGCCCGCGCGCTTCGCGTTCGACCGGTTCACCTGGAAGGAGATCGCCCATCTCCTGACGAACCTGCCGGCGGCGATCGTCGGCTTTGTTTACGTCCTGTTCATGATTGCCCTGGGCGGCGGCCTGGCGGTCACCGTGGTGGGCCTGCCGCTGCTCGCGCTCGGCCTGCTCGGGGCGCGGCAGCTCGGCCGGGTGGAGCGGGCCCGGACGCGGGCGCTGCTGGGCGTCCGGGTGGAGGAGCCGAGCCCGCTGTTCGTCAAGCGCGGTGGCAGCTTCTTCACCAGGCTGTGGATGAGTCTCAAGGATCCGGTGGGCTGGCGGACGATGCTGTACGGATTCATCCGTCTGCCGTGGGGTGTGCTGACGTTCTCCCTGGTCCTGACCAGCCTGTTCGTCCTCTGGCCGGTGCTGCCGTTCATCGCGCGCGGTCTGGCCAACGTCGACCGGGCCATGGTCCGCGGGCTCCTCTCCCCCTCCGACGAGCTGGAGCGCCGGATCGCCGAGCTGGAGTCGGACCGCGGGGTGGTCGTGGACACGGCGGCGGCTGATCTGCGCCGGATCGAGCGGGATCTGCACGACGGGGCACAGGCCCGGCTGGTGGCACTTGCCATGGGGCTGGGCCTGGCCAAGGAGAAGCTCCTGGAGGATCCGGACGCGGCGGCCGTGATGGTCGGCGAGGCGCACGGCGAGGTCAAACTGGCCCTGCAGGAGCTGCGTGACCTGGCCCGCGGTATCCACCCGGCCGTCCTGACGGACCGCGGGCTCGACGCGGCACTCTCCTCGATCGCCTCGCGGTGCACCGCCCCGGTGCGGGTCCATGTCGATCTGGCGGAGCGGCCGGCCGAGGCGATCGAGGGCATCGCGTACTTCACGGTCTCGGAACTCCTGCAGAACGTCAGCAAGCACGCCCAGGCGCGCTCCGCCTCGGTGGAGGTGTGGCGCGCGGCCGACCGGCTGCTGATCCGGGTCGAGGACAACGGGCGCGGCGGGGCGCGGCTCGACGGCGGTACGGGCATGGCGGGGCTCGCCGACCGGCTGGGCGCGGTGGACGGCCTCTTCGTACTGGACTCACCGGCCGGCGGGCCGACCACGGTGGCGGCGGAGCTGCCCTGGCGCGACCGCGGCTGACGCGGGGGGACGGAGAGCTGACTGACGGGGCACTGGCTGACGGAGCGCTGCCGGTCAGGGCACTGCCTGCCGGGGCATGTCCTGAGGGGGCGCTGTCCGAAGGGGCGCGGCCTGTTGAGGAACGGCCTGATACGGAACGGCTTGGCGGGGCACTGTCTTCACCCCGGGGGTAGGGAAAACCCCCGGTCGAAGACGGTGCCCCTCCTCATGGTCGGCGGCGGCCCGGGGCGGGAGCATGGACACAGCAGCCGGCCAAGCACTGCCAACCGGCGCACCGACACCAGCGACAACACCAGCACCAGCACCAGCACCGATACCAATGCCGAGAAGACGAAGAGAAACGGACACCGCCATGGCCACGGATCACGGCATCACAACCCGGGACCACCGCGTGCCAGCGGTGCTGCGTGCGCCGTTCGAGGGCCGTACCTGGCGCGAGTTCGGATATCTGCTGCTCTCACTGCCCATCAGCATCGTGCTCTTCACCTTCGGGATCACGATGTTCTCGCTGAGTGCGGGCCTGCTGGTGACCTTCATCGGGATCCCGCTGCTCGCCGTGGGCCTGACCATGTGCCGGGGCTTCGGGGCGATGGAGCGGGCCAGGGCACGGGCGCTGCTCCGGGTCGACATCGCGGACCCCGCGCCGGCACGGGGCAGGAGCGGCGGCATGATGTCGTGGGCGGGTGCCGTCCTGAAGAGCGGGGCGTCCTGGCGCCACCTCGTCTACTCGCTGGTGCACTTCCCGTGGGCCGTCTTCGCCTTCGTGGTCTCGGTGGTCCTGTGGACATCCGCCTGGTCGATGCTGGCGTACCCGCTGTGGCAGTGGGTCTTCCCGGCCTACACGAACACGAGCGGCATCCAGCTGTACGGCGACGCGACGCACAGCGTCTACCTCGACAGCCCCTTCGAGATCACCCTGACCTGCCTGAGCGGTCTGGCCTTCGTCCTCGCCACCCCCTGGGTGATCCGCGGGCTGGCCGGCGTCGACCGGATGATGGTGCTCGGGCTGCTCGGCCCGTCGCGGCTGGACACCCGGGTCACCGAGCTGGAGTCGGACCGCGGGGTGGTCGTGGACACGGCGGCGGCTGATCTGCGCCGCATCGAGCGGGATCTGCACGACGGGGCACAGGCCCGGCTGGTGGCGCTCGCCATGGACCTCGGCCTGGCGAAGGACAAGCTGACGGCGGACCCGGAGGCGGCGGCCCGGATGGTCGACGAGGCGCACGGCGAGGTCAAGACAGCGCTGCAGGAGCTGCGCGATCTGGCCCGCGGCATCCACCCGGCCGTCCTGACGGACCGCGGGCTCGACGCGGCACTCTCCTCGATCGCCTCGCGGTGCACGGTGCCGGTCCAGGTGGAGGTGGATCTGCCGGCCAGGCCGGCTGCCGCCATCGAGGGCATCGCGTACTTCACCGTCTCGGAGCTCCTGCAGAACGTCAGCAAGCACTCCCGGGCCACCCGCGCGAGTGTGGACGTCTGGCGGGTGGACAACCGCATCATGCTCCAGGTGACCGACAACGGCCGGGGCGGCGCCACCGGACCCGGCGGGGACCTCGCCGCCGGTGCGGGCAGCGGCGGTCTGGCGGGGCTCGCGGAGCGGCTCGACGCGGTCGACGGGCTGCTGGTCGTGGACTCGCCGACCGGAGGCCCGACGACCGTCACCGCCGAACTGCCCTGGCGCGACTGAACCCGCCCCTGCGCAACGCACCGCGCCTGAACACCCCCCGACCGAACGCGCCCCGGCTCAGCAGGCCCCGCTCACCCGCCCCCGAAGCGGCCGGCCTGCTCCCCCGCGCCTCCCGCGTCCAGCCGCACCCGACAGCCCGAGCTCCCGCCGGACTGTCCGGGTGCCCGGACTGTACGGGCACCCGCACGACAGCCCGGGACCTCGACAGTCCGGGATCCCGACACCCGGGACCGTGACACCCGGGACGGTGACACCCGGGACGGTGACACCCGGGACCCCGCCCGATAGTCCGAGCTCCCGCCCGTTCGGCCCCCGATGCTGGGATGCTGGTGTGCGCAGGCAGGAACTTTTACCAAGTGGGGGGCTTCAGCGTCGTGGAGGACAGAGTGCGAGTGGTCATCGCCGAGGATTCAGTGCTGCTGCGGGAGGGCCTGACCCGGTTGTTGACGGACCTCGGTCACGACGTCGTTGCCGGTGTCGGGGACGCGGAAGCGCTGATCAAGACGGTCGGGGACCTGGCGGCGCAGGAGGCGCTGCCGGATGTGGTGGTCGCGGACGTACGGATGCCGCCCACCCACACCGACGAGGGGGTCCGGGCGGCCGTACGGCTGCGCAAGGAGTACCCGGGGATCGGCGTACTGGTCCTGTCGCAGTACGTGGAGGAGCAGTACGCCACCGAATTGCTGGCCGGATCGAGCCGGGGCGTCGGCTATCTGCTGAAGGACCGGGTCGCCGAGGTCAGGGAGTTCGTGGACGCCGTGGTGCGGGTGGCGCAGGGCGGGACGGCCCTCGACCCCGAGGTCGTGGCGCAGCTGCTGGGCCGCAGCCGCAAGCAGGACGTGCTGGCCGGACTGACTCCGCGCGAGCGCGAGGTGCTGGGGCTGATGGCCGAGGGACGTACGAACTCGGCGGTGGCCAGGCAGTTGGTGGTCAGCGACGGGGCGGTGGAGAAGCACGTCAGCAATATCTTCCTGAAGCTCGGGCTCTCCCCGAGTGACGGGGATCACCGTCGGGTGCTCGCCGTGCTGACCTATCTGAACTCGTAATTACCTGACACCCTGTCAGATAGCGAGGTCGGGGCCGTATCGCGGGGTGCGGCCCCGGGCAGGACCTAGATCCAAAGGATGAGTACCCAGCGCAAGCGCCTGATGACACCGAAGGGCCGGAGGGGCGGTTCTTATGGCATTAAACCCGGGCAATTCGATGTCCCAAAAAGACGTCCGCCATATGAGCCTTCCAGGGAAGGCCACCCTTACCGTCGTAGGGTGGGTTCCGGTGTGCCCGGGCAGCCGGGCGCATCCGAGCAGCCGCCCGAGGGAGGTCCAGTTCAGTGACCAGCCAGGTCAGTAGCCCAGCCGAGCAGGCCGACGGATCCGATGAGGCCGTTGTCGGGGAACAACGCGCCCTTCTGATCGACAACGACGCCTCCGGCCTGATCGACAAAGAGGGCACCAAAGAGGGCACCCTCGAAGAGGCCGCCGTCGACGAGAGCAGCGTTGAGAACGGCACAGCTGAAGACGGCACAGCTGAATACGGCACAGCTGAAGACGGCAGCGGCGCCAAGGAGGTACGCCGGCTGAGCCGGGTGATCATCCGGTTCGCGGGTGACTCGGGCGACGGGATGCAGCTGACGGGAGACCGGTTCACTTCGGAGACCGCGTCGTTCGGGAACGACCTCTCGACGCTGCCGAACTTCCCCGCCGAGATCCGCGCGCCCGCAGGCACCCTGCCCGGTGTCTCCTCGTTCCAGCTGCACTTCGCCGACCACGACATCCTCACCCCCGGCGACGCGCCCAACGTCCTCGTAGCGATGAACCCCGCCGCCCTCAAGGCCAACATCGCCGACGTGCCACGCGGCGCGGACATCATCGTGAACACCGACGAGTTCACGAAGCGGCCGATGGCGAAGGTCGGCTACCTGACTTCTCCCCTGGACGACGGTTCCCTGGAGGCCTACCAGGTCCACCCGGTGCCACTGACGACGCTGACGATCGAGGCGCTCAAGGAGTTCGGGCTCTCCCGCAAGGAGGCCGAGCGCAGCAAGAACATGTTCGCGCTGGGGCTGCTGTCGTGGATGTACCACCGGCCCACCGAGAACACGGAGCAGTTCCTGCGGGCGAAGTTCGCGAAGAAGCCGCAGATCGCGGAGGCGAACGTCGCCGCGTTCCGGGCCGGTTGGAACTTCGGTGAGACGACGGAGGACTTCGCCGTCTCGTACGAGGTCGAGCCGGCCGCCACCGCGTTCCCGGCCGGGACCTACCGCAACATCAGCGGAAACCTGGCCCTGTCCTACGGGCTGGTCGCCGCCGGCCGGCAGGCGGATCTGCCCCTGTATCTCGGCTCGTACCCGATCACCCCGGCATCCGACATCCTGCACGAGCTGTCCAAGCACAAGAACTTCGGCGTGCGGACCTTCCAGGCCGAGGACGAGATCGCCGCGATCGGCGCCGCCCTGGGCGCCTCCTTCGGCGGGTCCCTCGCGGTGACCACCACCTCCGGCCCCGGCGTGGCACTCAAGTCCGAGACCATCGGCCTGGCCGTCTCACTCGAACTACCCCTGCTGGTCGTCGCGATCCAGCGCGGCGGCCCCTCCACCGGCCTGCCCACCAAAACCGAACAGGCCGACCTCCTGCAGGCCATGTTCGGCCGCAACGGCGAAGCCCCCGTCCCGGTCATCGCACCGAGAACCCCCGCGGACTGCTTCGACGCCGCCCTGGACGCCGCCCGGATCGCCGTGACGTACCGGACGCCGGTCTTCCTGCTCTCCGACGGCTACCTCGCCAACGGCTCCGAGCCCTGGCGCATCCCCGAGGTCGGCGAACTGCCCGACCTGCGCGTGCAGTTCGCGACCGCGCCCAACCACCAGCTCGCCGACGGCACCGAGGTGTTCTGGCCGTACCAGCGCGACCCGCAGACCCTGGCCCGCCCCTGGGCGGTGCCCGGCACACCCGGGCTCGAACACCGCATCGGCGGGATCGAGAAGCAGGACGGCACCGGGAACATCTCCTACGACCCCGCCAACCACGACTTCATGGTCCGCACCCGCCAGGCCAAGATCAACGGCATCGAGGTCCCGGACCTGCACGTCGACGACCCGGACGGCGCACGCACCCTGGTCCTCGGCTGGGGATCGACGTACGGGCCGATCACTGCGGCGGTGCGCCGGCTGCGCAGGGACGGCGTACCGATCGCACAGGCCCATCTGCGCCACCTCAACCCCTTCCCCGCCAACCTCGGCGAGATCCTGAAGGGTTACGACAAGATCGTGATCCCGGAGATGAACCTCGGCCAGCTCGCCCTTCTCGTCCGGGCGAAATACCTCGTGGACGCCGTCTCCTACAACCAGGTCAACGGCATGCCGTTCAAGGCGGAACAGCTCGCGACGGCACTCAAGGAGGCCATCGATGCCTGACACCAACGAACTCCTGAACCTGGTGCCCAAGGCCGAGGCGAAGCAGTCCATGAAGGACTTCAAGTCCGACCAGGAAGTCCGCTGGTGCCCCGGCTGCGGCGACTACGCCGTCCTCGCCGCCGTACAGGGCTTCATGCCCGAACTCGGCCTGGCCAAAGAGAACATCGTCTTCATCTCCGGCATCGGCTGCTCCTCCCGCTTCCCGTACTACATGAACACGTACGGGATGCACTCCATCCACGGCCGCGCCCCCGCGATCGCCACCGGCCTCGCCACCTCGCGCCGTGACCTGTCCGTCTGGGTCGTCACCGGCGACGGCGACGCCCTCTCCATCGGCGGCAACCACCTCATCCACGCCCTGCGCCGCAACGTCAACCTCAAGATCCTCCTCTTCAACAACCGGATCTACGGGCTGACCAAAGGCCAGTACTCGCCGACGTCCGAGGTCGGGAAGATCACCAAGTCGACGCCGATGGGCTCGCTCGACTCGCCGTTCAACCCGGTCTCGCTGGCCATCGGCGCCGAAGCGTCCTTCGTCGCACGCACAGTGGACTCCGACCGCAAACACCTCACGAGCGTGCTGCGCGCGGCGGCCGACCATCCCGGGACGGCGCTGGTCGAGATCTACCAGAACTGCAATATCTTCAACGACGGTGCCTTCGACGCCCTCAAGGACCGTGAACAGGCCCAAGAGGCCGTCATCCGCCTGGAACACGGGCAGCCCATCCGCTTCGGCACCCCCGAAGCCCCCAAGGGCGTCATCCGCGACCACACCACCGGCGACCTCGAAATCGTGGACGTCACCCCGGAGAACGAGTCACGGATCCTGGTCCATGACGCGCAGGCCACGTCACCGACGACTGCCTTCGCCCTCTCCCGCCTCGCCGACCCCGACACCCTCCACCACACCCCCATCGGCGTGCTCCGGGACGTCCAACGGCCCGTCTACGACACCCTGATGAACACCCAGCTCGAAACAGCCGTCGAACAGCACGGCAAGGGCGACCTCGGCGCCCTGCTCGCCGGCAACGACACCTGGACCGTCGCAGGCTGACACGAATTGACGGCTTGAGCACGAGTTGACGGCTTGAGCACGGATCAGGCGTCAACGGACGCCGCCCCGGGCCCGGTTCTGCTGCGTCAGGACCGGGCCCTGTCGTATGCCTCGCGCGCCGTGAACACCTGGTCGATCCGCTGCTCGGTCCACCGGGCGAGCCCCCACACCTGCTCGGCGGCCTCCTTGCCGAGCGGCGTGAGCGAGTAGTCCACGCGCGGCGGGATGACCGGTTTGGCGTCACGGTCCACGAAACCGTCCCGCTCCAGCGTCTGCAGCGTCTGGGCGAGCATCTTCTCGCTGACCCCGCCCACCTGCCGGCGCAGCTCACTGAAGCGGTACGACCGCTCCAGGAGGGCGGCGAGGACGAGAACACCCCACCGGCTGGTGACATGCTCCAGGATCAGGCGCGAGGGGCATATCGCCCGGTTGACGTCGGGCTCGGCCCGGGCCGCCGCCATGTCACTCACACTCGCCGGCCTGCCAGCCGGGGCTCCCACCACTTCACTTACATCCATACCAGTACCTTACTTCAAAGTGGGTACTTTCCCATAGTTAGTACCAGCCGTAGGGTGAGCTCCGTGGGACGTGGAACCACATAAACCACACACACCACACACACCAAGCAAAAACCCGAACCACCTTCACCACCCGAACCGCCCTCACCACCCGAACCACAGGGAGCATCACCTCATGAGCATCGTCGTCACCGGAGCCACCGGGGCACTCGGCCGCCTCGTCATCGATGAGCTGCTCGGCAGGGTCTCCGCGGCCCAGGTCGCCGCCGTCGTCCGCAGCAAGGAGAAGGCCGCCGGCCTGGCGGCGCGCGGCGTCGAGCTGCGCGTCGCCGACTACAACGACCCGGCGAGTCTCGACGGGGCGTTCCGCCCGGGCGAGCGCGTGCTCCTCATCTCCGGAAGCGAGGTCGGCCGGCGCGTGCCGCAGCACACCGCGGTCATCGGTGCGGCGAAGGCGGCGGGCGTCGCGCAGCTCGCGTACACGGGAATACTCGGCGGCCCCGACGCCGACTTCCAGCTGGCCGCCGAGCACAAGGTGACCGAGCAGCTGATCCTGGACTCCGGGCTTCCGTACACCTTCCTGCGCAACGGCTGGTACAACGAGAACTACACCGGGAACCTCGCGCCGGTCCTCGAACACGGCGCCGTCGTCGCCAATGCGGGCGACGGCCGGGTCGCGTCGGCCGCCCGTGCGGACTACGCGGCAGCAGCAGCCGCCGTCCTCGTGTCGGACGGCCACCTCGGCAAGGTCTACGAGCTGAGCGGCGACGTCGCCTGGTCCTTCGCCGAGTACGCGGCCGAGGTCGCGAAGGTCTCCGGCAAGGAGATCGAGTACCGCAACGTCCCGGCGGCCACACACCAGGAGATCCTGGTCGGCGCCGGTCTGCCGGAGGCGTTCGCGGCGATCCTCGCGGACGTGGACGCGGCCATCGAGCGCGGTCTGCTGGCCGCCACGAGCGGCGACCTGGCCCGGCTGACGGGGCGCCCCACCACCCCGATCGCCGCCTCCATCGCAGCCGCGCTGGCGTGACCGTGAACGCACCGGCGTGACCGTGCAGCCGACGTGGCTGTAAAAGCCGGCGCGACGTAGACGGTCACGGCCGTACGGCTGTCATGACCGTACGGCTGTCATGACCGTTTCCCGCCACGGGCATGACAGCCGGGCCCTCCTCCCGTTACCTTCACTCCGTACGCCTCATGCCGTCGGCGGGTGTCGGACGAAATTCAGGGGGAGGGCCCGTGAAGGGCACCAGTGAGCAGCGGGCAGGATTCCTGAACGGCGCTGCGGCGTACGTGCTGTGGGGGCTCGTCCCGATGTTCTGGCCGCTGCTCGAACCGTCCGGCGCCATGGAGATCCTCGCCCACCGCATGGTGTGGTCCCTGGGCGTCGTCCTGATCGCGCTGCTCGTGATGCGGCGCTGGGCCTGGATCGGCGAGCTGGTCCGTACGCCTCGCAGGCTGGGGCTCGTGGCCATCGCGGCGTTGGTCATCAGCGTCAACTGGGGCGGCTACATCTGGGCCGTGAACGACGGCCAGGTCGTCGAGGCCTCGCTCGGTTACTTCATCAATCCGCTGGTCACCATCGCGATGGGTGTCGTGCTGCTCGGTGAACGGCTGCGCCCCGCCCAGTGGGCCGCAGTCGCCACCGGCGTGGTGGCCGTGCTGGTCCTGGCCGTCGGCTACGGCAAGCCGCCATGGATCTCACTGATGCTGGCCTTCTCCTTCGCGACGTACGGGCTGGTCAAGAAGAAGGTGAATCTCGGCGGCCTGGAGTCGCTCACGGCGGAGACGGCGGTGCAGTTTCTGCCGGCGCTGGCGTATCTGATGTTCCTCACCGCGCGCGGCGAGTCCACGTTCGGCTCCCCCGCCCACGGAGCGCTCCTCGCGTCGGCCGGCCTGGTGACCGCGATCCCGCTGGTCCTCTTCGGCGCGGCGGCGATCCGCGTACCGCTCTCGACACTGGGGCTGCTCCAGTACCTGACGCCGGTCTTCCAGTTCGGTCTGGGCATCCTGTACTTCCACGAGGCGATGCCGCCGGAGCGATGGGCGGGCTTCGCGCTGGTGTGGCTGGCGCTGACGCTCCTGACCTGGGACGCCCTGCGGAACGCGCACCGGACAAGGGCACGTGCGGCGCAACTGATGGCTGAGGCACGGGAGCGCGAGCAGGTACGGGAGCGGGAGCAGGTCCGCGGACAGGAGCCCGGAGACGCACGCGGACCGGCCGGCGGGCCGGACGCCGCAGGTCCGGCAGCCAATGAGCCGACGGCCACCGGGCCCACCGCCTGACCGGCCCTGAACCGAGCCGAGCCGACCGGCCTGGCTGCCGGGGCGGCGGGGCTGACCTGGCCGGCGGGGGCGGCCGGGGCTGACCTGACGCCGGGGCTGCCTGACGCCGGGGCTGCCTGACGCCGGGGCTGCCGGGGCTGCTGCCCGGCTGGAACCGTCGTCCGGCCCCGCGTTCCGTTCCCGCTCTCAGCCGCCCAGCGCCTTCAGGACATGGGCGATCAGCCGGGTGATCTCCTCCGGGTCATACGGACGCCTGCGCAGGCAATGCCGGTAGTAGAGCGGCCCGTAGAGCAGCTCCACCGCCAGGTTGAGGTCGGCGTCCACGGGGAGCACGCCCTGCTCCTGGGCGCTGCGCAGCCGGCCCGTCGCGCCCTTGACCCGCGGATCGATGAACTGCTCCTGCACGGTCCTGGCTAGTTCGTCGTCGAACTGGATCTCGGTGAGGATCCCGGCGTACGCGGGGCCGAGCGGCGGATGCGCGAGGAGTCGCACCACTCCGGTCATCTGGGAGTGCAGATCGGCGGCGAGGTCGCCGGTATCGGGGAACGGGCGGGTCCGGATGACCGCGTGGTCCAGTGCTTCGAGCAGCAGGGCGCCCTTGGACGGCCACCAGCGGTAGATCGTCTTCTTGCTCACACCGGCACGGGCGGCGATCGCCTCGATCGTGACGCGGGCGTACCCCCGCTCGGCACAGAGCGCGAGGGCGGCCGCGAGAATCGCCTGCTGTGATTTCTCGCTCCGGCGCGCGGGATTGGGTGTGAGGTTCACCGCTTGAGTCTATTCACCTGCGCCTGTTCCCCGGTCACGGCCGGGGACGATACGTAGCGTCTTGACAGCGGAAGGTGGACATCCGAGAATACGGGTGGGGAAACGGTACGTGTCGTGTCGAGCCGCGTCGGGGGACGGCTTCTCGGTACGACACGTACCCTCCCTTTCTTTTTCCGCGGGGGCTTTCTTTTCCGCGGGGGCCTTCACTTGCCGCGGGGGCTTTCACTTGCCGCCGGGGCCTTCTTCCCGCTCCCGCGCTTTCCTGCTCAAGCCGCGATGTCCTTCGTGGTGAACCGCGCCCAGGCCGCCGAGCCGAACACCACGGCGTACAGGCCCTGCAGGCCGAGGTTCTTGACGATCTCGTCCCAGTAGACCGGCGCGCGCAGCAGGTCCGCGAAGGACAGCCAGTAGTGCGGGAACAGATACGGCTGGATGGCGTGCAACTGTGGGATCCCGTCCAGGATCTGCACCGTGATCACCAGGCCGACCGTCGTCGCCATCGCCGCGATTCCGCTGCTGGTGAGGGTGGAGACGAACAAGCCGACGGCCGCGACTCCGACGAGTGAGGCGGCGACGACGGCCGAGATCAGCGCCGCCCGGCCGAGACCGTCGGCGAACGAGACCTGGGTCCCCGAGATCGTCGTGACATCGCCGAGCGGGAAGAGCAGCGCCCCCACCACCAGCGCGGAGGCCGCCACGACCAGGGTCGCCGCCAGGCAGAACGCCACGGCGCAGACGAACTTGGCGAGCAGCAGCCGGGTCCGGCCGGCCGGGGCGACCAGCAGATAGCGGAGCGTCCCCGCGCTGGCCTCGCCCGCCACGGAATCCCC
The DNA here is from genome assembly GCF_041433995.1 of Streptomyces sp. NBC_00466. NCBI lineage: Bacteria > Bacillati > Actinomycetota > Actinomycetes > Kitasatosporales > Streptomycetaceae > Streptomyces > Streptomyces sp. NBC_00466. The sequence goes on from NZ_CP107896.1 coordinate 2,489,856, forward strand.
CGCGATGACTCCGATCGCCATCGGGAGGAAGACCGGGAGGGTCGCGGCGAGCGCCGCGAAGACCAGGAACAGACCATTGTTGGTGATGTCCGTGAGGAAGGCGGGGCCGTTGCCGCTGGGGTCGCGCGCCGTGGAACCGTGGTCCGTCTCCAGCTTGACGGCGATACCGATGAGGACCGGGACCGCCGCCAGTACGGCGAGCAGAGCGAGGGTGCGCCAGCGGCGGAAGGTGACGGTCAGCTCGGAACGGAAGAGGCCGAGCTGACGGCGCGGGTACAGCGCGACGCGCGGTGCCCCTGGTTCGGCGGACTGCTGCAGCCCGCCACCCTGCGGTGCCGGGGCCTGCCGTGACGGGGCCTGCCCTGCCGATTCCCGCGGTGCCGCCCCCTGCGGTGCTGCCGGTCCCTGCTGCGTCTCCTGCCGGGACGTCTCAGCCTGCGACATCGAAACCCTCTCCGGTGAGTGCGACGAAGGCGTCCTCCAGGGAGGCCCGTTCGACGCCGAAGGACCTGACCCGGACGCCTTCCCGTACAAGAGCGGTGTTGAGGTCCGCCACGTCGGTTTCGGCCGACGGGATGTCACCGGTCACCCGGTCCCCGCTCACCTCCACGTCGGCGACGCCCAGCTCCTCGAGTACGCGGGCGGCCACGGCCGGGTCCGGCGTGCCGACGGCGAGGCGGCCGCGGGTCGCGAGATCCGCGACCCGGCCCTGGGTGAGCAGCGTGCCCCGGGCCATCACGGCCGCGTGGGTGCAGACCTGTTCGATCTCGTCCAGGAGATGGGAGGAGAGGAAGACCGTGGTGCCGTCCTCCGCCAGCTCCCTGACCAGGGTTCTGATCTCCCGCATCCCCTGCGGGTCGAGCCCGTTCGTCGGCTCGTCCAGTACGAGCAGTCCGCGCGGCTGGAGCAGGGCCGAGGCGAGGCCGAGCCGCTGCTTCATGCCGAGCGAGTACGCCTTCGCCTTCTTGGTGGACGCGTGGGCGAGCCCGACCCGTTCGAGAGCGGCGTCGACGCGGGCGCGCCGGGTGCGGGGGTCGGCCTGCGGGTCGGCGGAGTCGTAGCGCAGCAGATTGTCGCGGCCGGAGAGGAACCCGTACAGCGCGGGGCCCTCGATGAGCGCGCCGACGCTCGGCAGCACGCTGCGGGCGGCGCGCGGCATCGGCTGTCCGAGCAGGCTCGCGGTGCCGGAGGTCGGGGCGATGAGGCCGAGGAGCATCCGGATGGTGGTGGTCTTGCCGGAGCCGTTGGGCCCGAGGAAGCCGAAGACGCTGCCGCGCGGGACGGTGAGGTCCAGGCGGTTCACCGCGAGTTGGCCGCCGCGGAAGCGTTTGGTCAGGGCGTGGGTTTCGATGACGGCTTCAGGCATGGCGATGGTCCCGTCGTTCGGCGCACCGTGCGGTCCAGGCTAACGGGACGCGGATGGCCCGGAGCGCTTCGCCCCGGGGCTCGGCCGGCCCGGAACTCGGCCCGCCCGGACAGCCGGACGGGTCCGGACGGGCTCCTGAGAGCCGGCCGGACCCGCCACCGTTCCGCCTTGGCCGCGTCCGTTCCTGCTTGGCCGCGTCCGTTCCTACTTGGCCGCGTCGGCCGCCTTGATCAGTGCGCCCTTGTCGACCGTGCCGACGAAGACCTTCCCGTCATCCGTCATCAGCGCGTTCACCAGCCGGGTGTGGAACACGGTGCCCGAGCCGAACGAGCCCGTCACCCTGTCCCCCAGCGAGCTGAGGAACTTCTGCGCGTCCACCGGGCCGCCGCTCTTCTGCGCGGAGCTGCCCATCGCGCCGATGCCCTTGCCGCTGCCGGTGTCGATCCTGGCCACCGACGTCCAGCCCTTGCCGATGATGTTCAGGCCCTTGAAGTCCTCGGGTGATGCGGACTTCAGGTCCTTCGGGGCCGTGTGCATGCCCTTGGGAGCCTTGTGCGTACCGGCCTTCGGGGCGGCGCCCTCCGTCACCTTCGCGCCCTTGGGCGGAGTGAAGGAGAAGGTGGAGGCCGCGGGCTTGCCGAAGTCGACCTTGGTGAATCCCACGTCGATGGCGGCCTTGCCACCGCTGCTCGGCGTGAGCGTGAACTTCAGCGGGGTGCCGGTCTTCGAGTCCACCGCGACCCGGACCGAACCGATCGTGGAACCGGACTGCTTCGGCTTGATGAGCAGCTGGTACGCGTCGCGGCCCGCCACCTGCTCCGTGCCGTCGACGCTCACCGAGGTCGTCGGGCCGACGGCCTTCAGCGTCTGCTCGGCGAAGTCCTTCGGAGTGGCCGGGAGCTTGTCGGTACGGCCCTGCCGGGCGTCCGCCGAGGCACCGGTCTTCGAGTGGTAGACCTGGTTCGACTGGCTGTCGTACGCCCAGACCTGCCGGTCGTTGTGGATCAGGCTGTACTCGGCGGCGTTGTCCAGGATGGACACCCGCTGCTTGTCGGGGCCGTCGGCGGCCACCCGCAGGGTGTGCGTACCCGAGGCCAGTTCCATCAGCTTGGAGTCGGGCGCCGCACTCGACCCGCCCTTGCCACCGCTGCCGCCGCCACCGCTGAGCGCGCCCCCGCCGAGGGACCCGGCCAGACCGCCCAGTGACGGGATGCCCAGGTCCGAGCTGACCTTCACCGTGCCGGACAGCTGCTGGGTGTCCGATGAGGCCATCTTCTGGATGAGCTGCTGCGCCGAGATCTTCGGCAGGCTGGGGTCGCCCGAGCTGGCGAGCGCCGGCACGAGACCGATCGTCGCCGCCGCCACCCCCGCCACTCCGACCGGGACCAGATAACGCGCCGCCTTCCGCCGGCCCGCGGCGGAAGTCCCGGACGTCCCGGCCTCCCCGGTGCCCTGTGCACTGTCGTTCGGTGCCATGTGTGCCCTACCTCCGTGATCGGCGGCGATCCGTACGGTTGCGCTCGTCCACCCCGCGCCGCCATTCTCACCCGAATTGGTGGGGTGTGGTGCAGTCCATCTCACCAAATTCCCGGGGCGTACGCGTCAGACCCCGGGAGCAACTCCGCCTAGTACTGCGGTATGACAGGCGGCACCGGCAGCTGGTCCGCCCCGTAGGGGAAGCGGCCGTCCGGGGAGGGCCACCCGTCCGAAGGACCCGGCCCGCGCGACCGGCCCAACGAGCGGACCGGATCTGCCCAACGAGCCGGAGAAGAAGGAGAAGCCCAAGAAGAAGGACCCGTCCGCAGGTACGCGGCACGGGTCCCGGCAAACGGGTCAGCAGGTCAACGGGTCAGCAAGTCAACAGGTCAGCACGTCAGCAGGTCAGCACGTCAGCAGGTCGAAAAGTCCGGCAACAGGCCACCGGGCCAACAGCCCGGCAGCCGGCCCGCCTCCACCTGGCACCTCACCCCACGCGGTGGACCACCGCGCCGCACAGCTCCTCAAGGGCGGTCTTCGCGAAGCACTCCGGCAGCGGCGCCAGGGAGGCGCGTGCCTCCTCCGCGTACCGCACGGTGTCCTGACGGACCTGCTCCAGGGCCGGGTGCGCCCGCATCAGCCGCAGCGCCTCGGCGTGCCGGGCGTCGTCCGTCAGGTCACCCGACAGCAGCTCGACCAGGGCGAGATCGTCCGGACGGCCGTGCTCGGCGGCCTGGGCGCGCAGCCGCAGCACCGGCAGTGTGGGGATGCCCTCACGCAGGTCCGTACCCGGGGTCTTGCCGGACTCGTGGCTGTCGCTCGCGATGTCCAGTACGTCGTCGGCCAGCTGGAACGCGGTGCCGAGCCGCTCACCGTACTGCGTGAGGATGTTCACCACGCTCTCGTCGGCGCCGGACATCATCGCGCCGAACCGTCCGGAGACGGCGATCAGGGAGCCCGTCTTGCCCGCGATGACGTCGAGGTAGTGGCCGACCGGGTCGCGGCCGTCGCGCGGGCCCGCGGTCTCCAGGATCTGGCCGGTGACGAGGCGTTCGAACGCCTCCGCCTGGATGCGTACGGCCTCCGGGCCCAGGTCGGCCAGGATGTGCGAAGCGCGCGCGAAGAGGAAGTCGCCGGTCAGGACCGCGACCGAGTTGTCCCAGCGCTTGTTGGCGCTGTCCACCCCTCGGCGTACTTCCGCCTCGTCCATCACGTCGTCGTGGTAAAGCGTGGCCAGGTGGGTCAATTCGACCACAACGGCAGAAGGTACGACCCCGGGTGCATAAGGGTCACCGAACTGGGCAGCGAGCATCACAAGGAGCGGACGAAAGCGCTTGCCCCCGGCCCGTACAAGATGCTGCGCGGCCTCCGTGATGAAAGGGACCTCGCTCTTGGTGGCATCGAGCAGCCCGGCCTCGACAGCCGCCAATCCGGCCTGGACATCGGCCTCAAGTGCCTGGTCCCGCACGTTCAGCCCGAATGGCTCGACGACGGTCACGAGGGGATCTCCTGTCTGCTGACGATCACACGGATTGTCGATGTGTCGCTGTCCGCACCAAGTCAGCGTATCCGGTCCTCTTTCGATCACCATGAGCGCCTGCCCGCCCACCCCGAGCACATACCGAAGGTGACCGGTATGTTCAAAACAACTCGATTTGAATTGGAGCAGTACCTTTGTCCGGAACAGAGCCGCAGCCGGGACTGGCAGCACCGTCCCAGCCCCCGCCGGAGCCGGGCCAAGACCATTCGTTCTTCGGCCAGCCACGCGGTCTGGCAACCCTGTCGGGCCTGGAGATCTGGGAGCGGTTCTCGTTCCTCGGGATGCAGGCCATCCTCGTCCTGTACTTCACGGCTGCGGTCGACCAGGACGGCCTCGGCATGTCGCCGGGAGCGGCGGCGTCCATCTCCGCCGCTTACGGCACCCTGGTCTATCTGGTCTCGGTGGCGGGCGGCTGGCTGGCCGACCGCATCCTCGGTTCGTACCGCGCGGTCCTCGGCGGCGGCATCCTCATCGCACTCGGCCACTACTCGATGGCGGTCCCGACGGCCTCCATGACCTGGGTCGGCCTGGGGCTCATCTCGCTCGGTACGGGGCTGCTGAAGCCGAACGTCGCCACGCTGGTCGGCAAGCTGTACCGCACCGAGGACCAGCGCCGCGACGCCGGTTTCGCCCTGTACTACATGTGCATCAACATCGGCGCCTTCCTCGGCCCGCTGATCACCGGCTGGCTCGGTGACCACAAGGGCTGGCACTGGGGCTTCTCGGCCGCCGCCGTCGGTATGACGCTGGGTCTGATCCAGTACGTCCTGGGGCGCCGCACCATCGCGGGCCGCACCGACCGCGCCGAGCAGGCGCTGCCGCCGGCCGCGATGCGCCGCGCGGTGAGGATGATCATCGGCGGGGCGCTCGCCGTCGCCGTGATCGCCGTGATCCTCGGGCTCTCCGGCTGGCTGACGCTGGACCGCACCGTCGACGCGCTGACCATCATCTCGGTGCTCGCGCCGATCGTCTTCTTCACCGTGATGTTCCGCAGCCCGCGGGTGACCAAGGCCGAACGGGGGCATCTGCGCCCCTACATCGTGCTGTTCCTCGCCTCGGTGGTCTTCAACTTCATCCTCTTCCAGGCGTACTCGACGATGATCCTGCTCGCGTCGACCAACGCCAGGACGGAGATCTTCGGCTACCACTTCCCCGCCAGCTGGTACGCGTCGGCGCTGGGCGCCTTCGAGGTGGCGCTGGCCCCCGTGGTCGCGGCCGTCTGGGTCCGGATGGGCAAGCGCCAGCCGCACGCCTCCAACAAGATCGCCATCGGTACCATCCTCGGCGGCCTCTCCTTCCTGATCATGGTCCCCGCCACGTCCGGCCGTACCGGCAGCGACTGGCTGATGTCCGTCTGGTGGATCGTCGGCTCGTACGCGCTGCTCGGCCTCGGCGACATCCTCGTCGAGACCTCCGGCATGTCCGCCACCACCAAGCTCGCGCCCGCCGCCTTCGCCAGCCAGACGATGGCGCTCTGGTTCCTGTCCCTTGCCCTCGCCAACGGCATCCAGGCGCAGATCGTGAAGCTGTACGGCGAGGTCTCCGACCCGGCGTACTTCGGCGTCAACGGCGCCATCGCCGTCGTCGCCGGGCTCGCGGTCGTCGCCGCCGCCCCCTGGCTCAAACGCACCATGCACCCCGTCCACTGAGGAGCGCCTGCCGTGGCTCGAATCCGCACCGAATTCCCGTACGAGACGCGCCGCGAGGACGTCTGGATCCCGCTCCCGGACGGCACGCAGCTGTACGCCAGGATCTGGCGTCCGGTCGACGCGGCCGAACCGGTCCCCGCCCTGCTCGAATACCTTCCGTACCGTCTGAGCGACTGGACGGCGCCGCGGGACTCGCAGCGGCACCCCTGGTACGCGGGCCACGGATACGCCTCCGTCCGGGTGGATGTGCGCGGCCACGGCAACTCGACCGGGATGCCCGGTGACGAGTACGACGCCCAGGAGCTGGCCGACGGGGCCGAGGTGGTGAACTGGCTGGCCCGGCAGGACTGGTGCACCGGCAAGGTCGGGATGTTCGGCATCTCCTGGGGCGGCTTCAACTCGCTCCAGATCGCGGCCCTCGCCCCCGAGCCGCTCAAGGCCATCGTCACCGTCTGCTCCGCCGACGACCGCTACGACAACGACGTCCACTACATGGGCGGCTCGGTGCTCGCCGTCGACATGCACGCCTGGGCGGCCACGATGCTCGCCTTCGTGTCGCGGCCGCCGGACCCGGCGCAGGTCGGTTCGGTCTGGCGGGACATGTGGCTGAGCCGTCTTGAGGCCGTGGAACCGTTCATCCACACCTGGCTCGCCCACCAGACGCGCGACGACTACTGGAAGCACGGCAGCGTCTGCGAGGACTACCCGGCCATCAAGGCGGCCGTCCTGACCGTCGGCGGCTGGCACGACCCGTACCGGGACACCGCCCTGCGGCTGGTCGGGAATCTGGACCCGTCGCGGGTGCGGGGGCTGATCGGCCCGTGGTCGCACCAGTACCCGGACCGGGGGCTGCCGCCGGGACCGGCGATCGGCTTCCTCCAGGAGACCCTGCGCTGGTGGGACCACCATCTGAAGGGCGAGGACAACGGGGTGATGGACGAGCCGCTGCTGCGCTCGTGGATCAGCGAGTCGCACCCGCCGGCCACCGTCTACCCGGAGCTGCCCGGCCGCTGGGTCGGTGACACGGCCTGGCCCTCGCCGCACGTCACACCGGTGTCGTACGCGCTCCAGGGCGACCCGATGGAGGTCAGGTCGCCGATGCAGACCGGTCTGGACGCCGGGCGGTTCTTCCCGTTCGGCAACGACTCCGATCTGCCGCCCGACCAGCGGGACGAGGACGCGAAGTCCGTCTGCTTCGAATTCCCGGTCCGCCAGGCCGCCATCGAGATCCTGGGCCGCGCGAAGGTGCACCTCTCGGTGCGCTCGGACGTCCCCACAGGACAGGTCGTCGCCCGGCTCTGCGATGTCGCACCTGACGGCTCGTCCACCCTGGTCACCCGGGGCGCGCTCAACTTCTCGGCCCGCCACGGCCGGGACCGGTCGGACCCGTGGGAGCCGGGCACCACCGAGTCGCTCACCTTCGAGCTGAACGGCATCGGCCACACCTTCCCGCCCGGCCACCGCATCCGCCTCTCGGTCTCGTCGGCGTACTGGCCGTGGATCTGGCCGCAGCCCGACTCGGCGCACGGCTGGATCCTGGACCCGGCGGCCTCGACCATGGAACTCCCGGTCCGCGCGCACACCGAGGACGACATCACCTTCGAGGAGCCCGAGCAGTCGGAACCGCTCGGCGTGGTCTACCCGGAGAACCCGGACGAGCGCCCGGAGCGTCTTGTCGTACGCGATGTGGCGAAGGGCGACTGGCGTCTGGAGGTGGATCCCAGGTACGGGGGCACCCGGATCTACCCGGACGGCCTGGAGTTCAGCGAGGACGCGCTGGAGACGTACACGATCAACGAGGCGGACCCGCTGTCGGCGCACACCCGCTCGGACTGGTCGATCCGTCTGCACCGCCCCGAGACGGGCTGGGACGCCCGGGTGCGGACCCGCTCCGAGATCACCTGCGATGCCCAGGACTTCATCACGACGAGCGAAGTGGTGTGCCAGGAGGGCGACGAGGTGGTGTTCCGGCGGAGCTGGGAGAAGCGCATTCCGCGCACGGCGGGGTAGTGCGGGGGGCGTGGCGGGGGCGGGTTCGGGTACCCGCCCCCGGGGCAGGGCACCGCGAACGTTTCACCAGCTGACGCGGCCCGCCCCGCCCCCGTACCGTGGGTCTGTCCACAGACCTGAAAGCGAGGCAGCACCCCATGCCTGAGCAGAGCCCGCTCGACCTCCCCGAAGGCGACCCCTTCGGCCCGCACAACCTGCCGTACGGAGTCTTCTCCACCCCTGAGGATCCCGACCGGCGCCGCGTGGGCGTGCGGATCGGCGGCCATGTACTCGACGCGGGGGCGGCGGCGCTCGCGCTCGGCTCCCCGTACAGCAAGCTGCTCGACCGCCCCACGCTCAACCCGCTGCTCGCTGCGGGCCGTACGGCGTGGCGCGATGTGCGGCGCGCTCTGACCGCCTGGGTGACCGTCCCGGCGCACCGCCCGGTCATAGAGCCGCTGCTGCGCCCGGTGGCGGACGTCACCATGCATCTTCCGTACGAGGTCGCCGACTACGTCGACTTCTACGCCAGCGAGCACCACGCGACGAACGTCGGCAGCATCTTCCGGCCCGACTCGGCGGCACTGACGCCCAACTGGAAGCATCTGCCGATCGGTTACCACGGCCGTTCGGGCACGGTCGTCGTGTCGGGCACCGATGTCGTACGTCCTTCGGGGCAGCGCAAGGCACCGTCGGACCCGGCGCCGGTCTTCGGCCCTTCGGTCAAGCTCGACATCGAGGCGGAGGTCGGCTTCGTCGTCGGCGTCCCGTCCGCGCAGGGCGACTCCGTTCCGCTGTCCGGCTACCGGGACCACGTCTTCGGCCTCCAGTTGCTCAACGACTGGTCGGCGCGCGACATCCAGGCCTGGGAGTACGTACCGCTTGGCCCCTTCCTCGGCAAGTCCTTCGCCACCTCGGTCTCGGCCTGGGTGACACCGCTCGAGGCCCTCGACGCGGCGCGGACCGCCCCGCCCGCGCGCGAACTGCCCCTGCTCCCCTACCTCGACGACGCGTCGGCCGACGAACCGGGCGGCCTGGACCTGCGGATCACGGTTTCCATCAACGGGCAGCCGGTCTCCGAGCCGCCCTTCGCCGGGATGTACTGGACGGCCGCCCAGATGCTGGCGCATACGACCGTCAACGGCGCCTCGCTCCGTACCGGGGACCTCTACGGCTCGGGCACGGTCAGCGGGCCGTCGCCCGAACAGTGCGGCTCGCTGCTCGAGATCACCTGGAACGGGACCCGGCCCCTCGAACTCGACGGCGGCAAGCGGACGTTCCTGGAGGACGGCGACGAGGTGACGCTGACCGCCTGGGCGCCGGGGCCCGACGGGACCCGGGTCGGCCTCGGCGAAGTGACCGGAAGGATCGTGCCCCCACGATGAGCCAGGAAGCGCCGACGCTCCCCGAGGAACTGCTGCTGCTCGCGCTGGACCCGCGCCGGGGCAAGCCGTTCTGCCGCAACCGCTATCTGGAGTTCGGCATGGCCGGTGCGGCCCTGGCCGAACTGGAGTTGCAGGGCCGGATCTCCGAGTCGCGCGGGAAGGTGACGGTGGATCAGCCGCTGCCGCCGCACGACCCGGTGCTCGCGCGGGTGCTGGAGCTGCTACCGCCCCCGGACAAGCGGAAGTTCGCCGGGGGCGTCGGCGCGCGCTACTGGATCCGCCGGACCGGCCGCACGGTGGAGGGGCTGTACCTGGACCACCTGGTGGACGGGGACGTACTGACCCGTGAGACACGGCGCTTCGCGGGGCTGCTGCCCTACTACCGCCACCCGGCGGGCCCGCGGAACTGGTCCGCCCAGGCCCGCGACCGCTTCCTGACCACGGAGGCGGCCGGCTTCCCTGACCCGCGCAGCCGCGCACTTGCGGCGCTCGTCACGGCGGTGGGCCTGTCCCGGTTCGTCTCCCGGGACGGCGGGAGGTCCCGCGCCTCGATGCGTCACCTGACGCACGAGGAGTGGCCCGCCCACGCGGTGCACCGCAACGTCCAGATCGACCGGGCGAACCGGAGCGGCGGGGGGTGAGCGCGGGAGGGGGCGAGCACGGGGGCTGACAGGCAGCCCGCCGCCGCCCTACGCCTCCGGGTCGTCGGGGTAGTCGGAGAAGTCCGGCTCGTCCCAGGCCCCCGGGTCGTCCGGCTCGCCCTGCGCGGGCATCCGGGCGGCCGGGGCCGACGAGGCGGCCCGCCGGGTCTGGGCAGGACGGACGGGCTGGGCAGGACGGACGGGCTGAGCGGGCCGGCCGGGCTGTGCCGCCGGGTCGGCCGGCTGGTCCGGTGCGGAACCACCCGTGGCCGTCAGCTCGCCCAGCACCCCGAGCACGCCCTCCCCGTACGTCGCCAGCTTCTTCTCACCGAGGCCGCCGATGCCACCGAGCTCACCGAGCGTGGCGGGCCGCACCGTGGCGATCTCGCGCAGCGTCGCGTCGTGGAAGATCACATACGCCGGGACGCCCTGCTCCTTGGCCTGCTTGCCGCGCCAGGTCCGCAGCGCCTCGAAGACCGGCACCGCCTCCGCGGGCAGATCGGCCGCCACCGCTGCCGCCCTGGCCTTCTTCTCGCCCTTGGCCGCCCGGGCCGCCACGGCCTTCTCGGGCTCCTTGCGCAGCCGGACCCCGGTATCTCCGGAGAGCACCGAACCGCTGGTGCCGGTCAGCACCAGCGTGCCGTACTCCCCCTCGACCGCCAGCAGCCCCTGCGCCAGCAACTGCCGCACCACACCCCGCCACTGGGCCTCCGGCACGTCCTCGCCGATGCCGAAGACGGAGAGCTGGTCGTGGTCGAACTGGATGACCTTGGCCGTCCTGCGGCCGAGCAGGATGTCGACGATCTGGCCGGCGCCGAACTTCTGCCTGCGCTCGCGCTCCAGCCGTACCACCGTCGACAGCACCTTCTGCGCCGCCACCGTGCCGTCCCAGGTCTCCGGCGGGCTGAGGCAGGTGTCGCAGTTCCCGCAGGCGGGGGTCACCGCCTCCTGGCCGAAGTACTGGAGCAGCTGGGCGCGGCGGCAGTCGGCGGTCTCGCAGAGCGCCAGCATCGCGTCGAGATGGGCCGCGGCCCGGCGCCTGAACACCTCGCCGCCCTCGCCGCTCTGGATCATCTTCCGCTGCTGCACCACGTCCTGGAGCCCGTACGTCATCCACGCCGTGGACGGCAGCCCGTCCCGCCCGGCGCGCCCGGTCTCCTGGTAGTACCCCTCCACCGACTTGGGCAGGTCGAGGTGGGCGACGAACCGGACGTCCGGCTTGTCGATCCCCATCCCGAAGGCGATCGTCGCGACCACCACGAGGCCGTCCTCGCGCAGGAAGCGCGACTGGTGGACGGCGCGGGTGCCCGCGTCGAGCCCCGCGTGGTACGGCACGGCCTCGACGCCGTTCTTGCAGAGGTACTCGGCGGTCCGCTCCACGGAGGCACGGGAGAGGCAGTAGACGATTCCGGCGTCCCCCGCGTGCTCCTCCTTGAGGAAGGCGAGCAGCTGCTTCCTGGGGTCGTTCTTGGGGACGATCCGGTACTGGATGTTGGGCCGGTCGAAGCCCGCGACGAAGTGCCGCGCGTCCGGCATCCCGAGCCGCTCGGTGATCTCCTGGTGCGTGGCGCGGGTGGCGGTGGCCGTCAGGGCGATGCGCGGGACGTCGGGCCAGCGCTCGCCGAGCAGCGAGAGGGCCAGGTAGTCGGGGCGGAAGTCGTGTCCCCAGCTGGCGACGCAGTGCGCTTCGTCGATCGCGAACACGGAGATCTTCGCGCGGCTCAGCAGGGAGAGCGTGGCCTCGACCCGCAGCCGCTCGGGCGCCAGGTAGAGCAGGTCGAGCTCTCCGGCGAGCAGCTCGGCCTCCACGGTGCGGCGCTCGTCGAAATCCTGCGTGGAGTTCATGAAGCCCGCGCGCACACCGAGGGCGCGCAGCGCGTCCACCTGGTCCTGCATCAGTGCGATCAGGGGCGAGATCACCACGCCCGTACCTGGCCTGACCAGGGCGGGGATCTGGTAGCAGAGGGACTTTCCGCCACCGGTCGGCATCAGCACGACGGCGTCCCCGCCGTCCACCACCTGCCCGATGATCTCTTCCTGCTCGCCGCGGAAGGCGTCGTAGCCGAAGACCCGGTGCAGGGTGCTGAGCGCCTCGCTCTCCGCGCCCTGCGCGTGCGCGGTCCGCTCCGCCTGCTCCGTACGCTCAGCCACTGCCTCGCCACTGCCCTTCATCGTTCCGTCCCCCGTCGCGCTGGTCCCTCGCCCGTCCTGCCGCTCACTCCTGCCACGATAGGGTCCCGCACCGACATCCCCGGACACAGCGGCGCATCACGGGGTGCGCCCGCGTCGGTACGCGCCCCCGGTGCACGCCGGGACAGCCCGGGAAACCCCAGGTCAGCGACGTACGAAAGCCGTCGGGCGGGCCGGGGGTACCCGGCCCGCCCGACGGCGGAGTCCGTACGGCAGAGATCGTACGGCGGAGATCATGTGCACAAGCCGGCTACCGGACGAAGACCCCCGCCTGGCTCGCCAGGTCCAGGAAGTACTGCGGGGCGAGCCCCAGCACCAGCGTGACCACGACACCCACGGCGATCGTCGTCATCGTCAGCGGCGACGGGACGGCGACCGTGGGGCCGTCCGCCTTCGGCTCGCTGAAGAACATCAGCACGATGACCCGGATGTAGAAGAACGCGGCGATGGCGGACGAGATCACACCGACCACGACCAGACCGCTCGCCCCGCCGTCGGCCGCCGCCTTGAACACGGCGAACTTCCCGCTGAACCCGCTGGTCAGCGGAATGCCCGCGAAGGCCAGCAGGAAGACGGCGAAGACCGCGGCCACCAGCGGTGAACGCCGCCCGAGCCCGGCCCACTTGGAGAGGTGGGTGGCCTCGCCGCCCGCGTCCCGTACCAGCGTGACCACGGCGAAGGCGCCGATCGTCACGAACGAGTACGTCACCAGGTAGAAGAGGACCGAGCTGATGCCCTCAGGTGTGGTGGCGATGACACCGGCCAGGATGAACCCGGCGTGCGCGATGGACGAGTAGGCCAGCATCCGCTTGATGTCGGTCTGCGTGATCGCGACGACCGCGCCGCCCAGCATGGTGATGATCGCGACGGCCCACATCACGGGCCGCCAGTCCCAGCGCATCCCCGGCAGCACCACGTACAGCAGCCGCAGCAGCGCGCCGAACGCGGCGACCTTGGTGGCCGCCGCCATGAAGCCGGTGACCGGGGTCGGCGCGCCCTGGTAGACGTCCGGGGTCCACATGTGGAACGGCACGGCGCCCACCTTGAAGAGCAGCCCGAGCAGGATCATCGCGCCGCCGATGAGCAGCAGTGCGTCGTTGCCCATGGTGTCGGCGAGCGCCGGGTCGACGTTCTGCACGGTGCCGTTGACCACGTCGGCGATCCGGGCGTACGAGACGGAGCCCGCGTACCCGTAGAGCAGGGCGATCCCGAAGAGCAGGAAGGCCGAGGAGAACGCCCCGAGCAGGAAGTACTTCACGGCCGCTTCCTGCGACATCAGCCGCTTGCGGCGGGCGACGGCGCAGAGCAGGTAGAGCGGCAGGGAGAAGACCTCCAGCGCGATGAAGAGCGTCAGCAGATCGTTGGCCGCGGGGAAGACGAGCATGCCGCCGATGGCGAACAGCGCGAGCGGGAAGACCTCGGTGGTGGTGAACCCGGCCTTGACCGCTGCTTGTTCGGCGTCGCTGCCCGGTACGGCGGCGGCCTGCGCGGCGAAGGAGTCCGTACGGTTGCCGTGCACCTCCGGGTCGAGCCTGCGCTCGGCGAACGTGAAGACCGCCACCAGCGAGGCCAGCAGGATGGTGCCCTGCAGGAAGAGCGCGGGCCCGTCGACCGCGACCGCGCCCATCGCCGCGATGTGCGCCTTGGTCGAGCCGTAACCGCCCGCCGCCAGCGCGACGACCGCCGCGAAGGAGGCGACGACCGCCACGACGCTGAGGAACACCTGGGCGTAGTAGCGGCTCCTGCGCGGCACGAAGGCCTCGACGAGGACTCCCAGCATCGCCGCACCGAGAATGATCAGTACGGGTGAGAGCTGCGCGTACTCGATGTGCGGGGTCGGGATCTTGCCGATGGGGCCTGCCGCCCCCATTGTCCACAGGCTGTGGACAGCTGTTGCGCTCACTTCGCGGCCTCCACTGTGGGCTGGGGGTCCTTCTTCTGGACGTCGGACAGGGTGTGCTTCACGGCCGGGTTGACGATGTCCGTCAGCGGCTTCGGATAGACGCCGAGGAAGACCAGCAGCGCGATCAGCGGCAGTACGACGACCAGTTCGCGGACCTTGAGGTCCGCCATGCCCTGCACCGTCGCCCTGACCGGTCCTGTCATCGTGCGCTGGTAGAGGACCAGGACGTAGAGCGCGGCCAGCACGATGCCGATCGTCGCGATGATCCCGGCGGCCGGGTACGCGCTGAACGTGCCGACCAGGACCAGGAATTCACTGACGAACGGCGAGAGGCCGGGCAGCGACAGGGTGGCGAGACCGCCGATCAGGAAGGTCCCGGCCAGCAGCGGGGCCACCTTCTGCACACCGCCGTAGTCGGCGATGAGCCGCGAGCCGCGCCGCGAGATCAGGAAGCCGGCCACCAGCATCAGGGCGGCAGTCGAGATCCCGTGGTTGACCATGTAGAGCGTCGCACCCGACTGTCCCTGGGTGGTCATCGCGAAGATGCCCAGGATGATGAAGCCGAAGTGCGAGACCGAGGCGTAGGCGATCAGCCGCTTGATGTCGCGCTGGCCGACCGCGACCAGCGCGCCATAGACGATGCTGATCAGCGCGAGCACCAGGATCACCGGGGTGGCCCACTTGCTCGCCTCCGGGAAGAGCTGGAGGCAGAAGCGCAGCATCGCGAACGTGCCGACCTTGTCGACCACGGCCGTGATCAGCACGGCGACCGGGGCGGTCGCCTCGCCCATGGCATTGGGCAGCCAGGTGTGCAGCGGCCAGAGCGGCGCCTTCACCGCGAAGGCGAAGAAGAAGCCGAGGAAGAGCCAGCGTTCGGTGCTGGTCGCCATGTGCAGCGAGCCGTTGGCCCGCGCGGCGACGATCTCCTGGAGGGAGAAGTTCCCCGCGACCACATAGAGGCCGATGACCGCGGCCAGCATGAGCAGGCCGCCGACCAGGTTGTAGAGGAGGAACTTGACTGCCGCGTACGAGCGTTGGGTCGCCGCCGCCTCGTCGCCCTGCGCGTGCGCCCGGTCCCCGAAGCCGCCGATGAGGAAGTACATCGGGATGAGCATGGCTTCGAAGAGGATGTAGAAGAGGAACACGTCGGTGGCCTCGAAGGAGAGGATCACCATCGCCTCGACGGCCAGGATCAGGGCGAAGAAGCCCTGCGTCGGCCGCCAGCGCGAGCTGTGGGTCTCCAGGGGGTCCGCGTCGTGCCAGCCCGCCAGCATGACGAACGGGATGAGCAGGGCGGTCAGGGCGATCATCGCGATCCCGATGCCGTCCACCCCCAGCTCGTACCGCACGCCGAAGTCCGTGATCCAGGCGTGTGATTCGGTGAGCTGGTAGCGGGCGCCGCCGGGGTCGAACCGGACGAGCTGGACGGCGCCCAGGGCGAGCGTGCCGAGCGAGAAGAGCAGCGCGAGCCACTTCGCCGCGGTGCGCCGCGCGGCCGGGACCGCGGCGGTGGCGATCGCTCCGACCGCCGGGAGCGCGGCGGTCGCCGTCAGGAGAGGAAAGGACATGGTGATCAGACCGCCCTCATCAGCAGGGTCGCGGCGACGAGGATCACTGCGCCGCCGAACATCGAGGCCGCGTAGGAGCGGGCGTAGCCGTTCTGCAGTTTGCGCAGCCGGCCCGAGAGCCCGCCGACCGAGGCGGCCGTGCCGTTGACGACACCGTCCACCAGGGAGTGGTCGAGGTAGACCAGCGACCGGGTGAGGTGCTCACCGCCGCGGACCAGGACCACGTGGTTGAAGTCGTCCTGGAGCAGGTCGCGCCGGGCGGCGCGGGTGAGCAGCGAACCCTTGGGGGCCACGGCGGGCACGGGCTTGCGTCCGTAGACGAGCCAGGCGATGGCGACGCCGATCACCAGGACCACCATCGTCGCGGCGGTGACGACACCGGCACTGACCGGCGAATTGCCTTCGGAGTGGCCGGTGATGGGCTCCAGCCAGTGCAGGAAGCGGTTGCCGATGCCGAAGAACGCACCGGCGAAGACCGAGCCGAAGGCCAGGATGATCATGGGGATGGTCATCGACCTGGGCGACTCGTGCGGGTGCGGCTCGTGGCCGTCCGCGTCCGGCACCCAGCGCTTCTCGCCGAAGAACGTCATCAGCATGACCCGGGTCATGTAGAACGCGGTGATGCCGGCGCCCAGCAGGGCCGCGCCGCCGAGGATCCAGCCCTCGGTGCCGCCCTTCGCGAAGGCCGCCTCGATGATCTTGTCCTTGGAGAAGAAGCCGGAGAGGCCGGGGAAGCCGATGATCGCCAGGTAGCCGAGGCCGAAGGTCACGAACGTCACCGGCATGTACTTCCGCAGGCCGCCGTACTTCCGCATGTCCACCTCGTCGTTCATGCCGTGCATGACCGATCCGGCGCCGAGGAAGAGTCCGGCCTTGAAGAAGCCGTGCGTGACGAGGTGCATGATCGCGAAGGCGTACCCGATCGGGCCGAGGCCCGCCGCCATGATCATGTAGCCGATCTGCGACATGGTCGAGCCCGCGAGGGCCTTCTTGATGTCGTCCTTCGCGCAACCGACGATCGCCCCGAAGAGCAGCGTCACCGCGCCGACCACCACGACGGCCAGCTGCGCGGTGGGGGCGGCGTTGAAGATCGCGCCGGAGCGGGTGATGAGGTAGACGCCCGCGGTCACCATCGTCGCCGCGTGGATCAGGGCCGAGACCGGGGTCGGGCCCTCCATCGCGTCACCGAGCCAGGACTGCAGCGGCACCTGCGCCGACTTGCCGCACGCGGCGAGCAGGAGCATCAGGCCGATGGCGGTGAGCTTGCCCTGCGACGCGGCCCCCACGGAGTGCAGGACCGGCCCGAAGGCGAAGGTCCCGAAGGTGGTGAACATCAGCATGATCGCGATCGACAGGCCCATGTCGCCGACACGGTTGACGATGAAGGCCTTCTTGGCCGCGGTCGCCGCGGACGGCTTGTGCTGCCAGAAGCCGATCAGCAGGTACGAGGCGAGGCCGACGCCCTCCCAGCCGACGTACAGCAGCAGGTAGTTGTCGGCGAGGACCAGCAGCAGCATCGCCGCGAGGAAGAGGTTCAGATAGCCGAAGAAGCGGCGGCGCCGCTCGTCGTGCTCCATGTAGCCGATCGAGTAGATGTGGATCAGCGTGCCCACACCGGAGATCAGCAGGACGAACGTCATCGACAGCTGGTCGAGCTGGAAGGCGGCGTCGGCCTTGAAGCCGGCCACCGGGATCCAGCTGAACAGGTACTGGTGCAGGGTGCGGTGGTCCGCGCTCTTCCCCAGCATGTTCACGAAGAGGACGGCCGCCAGCACGAAGGAGGCGGCGGCGAACAACGTGCCCAGCAGGTGGCCGGCACGGTCGAACCGCCGCCCACCGCAGAGCAGTACCGCCGCTCCGAGCAAAGGCGCTGCGATCAGCAGCGCAATCAGGTTCTCCACTGTTCAGCGTCCCCTTACAGCTTCATCAGGCTGGCGTCGTCGACCGAGGCCGAGTGGCGGGAACGGAAGAGCGACACGATGATCGCGAGCCCGACCACGACCTCCGCCGCGGCAACGACCATCGTGAAGAAGGCGATGATCTGGCCGTCCAGGTTTCCGTGCATACGGGAGAAGGCGACGAACGCGAGGTTGCAGGCGTTGAGCATCAGCTCCACGCACATGAAGACCACGATGGCGTTCCGCCTGATCAGCACCCCGGCCGCGCCGATGGTGAACAACAGCGAGGCGAGATACAGATAGTTGACCGGATTCACTTCGCCTCCTCCTCTTCCCGGTCGTGCCGGCCGTTCCGGCCTGCGCCGTTCCGGTCGCTCTCGGACCGGTCGCGGTCACCGGCGATCCCGGCGTCGTGGCCGTGTCCCGACATACGCCCGAGCCGCTCCTCGGAGCGCTGCTCCAGCGCCCTGAGGTCCGCCATGGCCTCGCTCGACACATCGCGGATCTGGCCCCGCCGGCGGAGCGTCTGCATGACGGTGAGCTCCGACGGGGTCCCGTCCGGGAGCAGTCCCGCGACATCCACGGCGTTGTGCCGGGCGTAGACACCCGGGGCGGGCAGCGGCGGCAGCTGCTTGCTGCGTACGCGGTCCTCGGACATCTGCCGCTGGGTCCTGGCCTCTTCGGTGCGCTCCCGGTGGGTGAGCACCATCGCGCCGACGGCCGCGGTGATGAGCAGCGCGCCGGTGATCTCGAAGGCGAAGACGTACTTGGTGAAGATGAGGGCGGCGAGACCCTGCACGTTGCCGTTGGCGTTCGCCTTGCCCAGGCCCGTGAAGGTCTTGAGTGAGGCGTTGGCGATACCGGCGATCAGCAGGATGCCGAAGCCGAGCCCGCAGAGCACGGCCAGCCAGCGCTGCCCCTTGATGGTCTCCTTGAGCGAGTCGGCCGCGGTGACACCGACCAGCATGACCACGAAGAGGAAGAGCATCATGATCGCGCCGGTGTAGACGATGATCTGGACGACGCCCAGGAAGTACGCGCCGTTGGCGAGGTAGAACACCGCCAGGATGATCATGGTCCCGGCGAGGCTCAGCGCGCTGTGCACGGCACGCCGCATCATGACGGTGCAGAGCGCGCCGATCACGGCGACCGTGCCCAGCACCCAGAACTGGAAGGCCTCACCGGTGGAGGTCAGGGAGTTCACGGCTGCGCCCCCTCGTTCGGTGCTCCGGCCGCGGCCGTCGGCCCGGCCGTCTCGCCCTTGGAGACCGCGGTCTGGCGGACCGTGCCGGGGGCGGCCTCGGTCACCAGGCCCCGGTAGTAGTCCTGTTCATCGGTGCCCGGGAAGATCGAGTGCGGGGAGTCGACCATGCCCTCGTCCAGACCGGCGAGCAGCTGCTCCTTGGTGTAGATCAGGTTGGCGCGGCTGCTGTCGGCGAGCTCGAAGTCGTTGGTCATCGTCAGCGCCCTGGTGGGGCAGGCCTCGATGCAGAGTCCGCACAGGATGCAGCGGGCGTAGTTGATCTGGTAGACGCGGCCGTACCGCTCGCCCGGGGAGTAGCGCTCCTCCTCGGTGTTGTCCGCGCCCTCCACATAGATCGCGTCCGCCGGGCAGGCCCAGGCGCACAGCTCGCACCCGATGCACTTCTCCAGTCCGTCCGGATGCCGGTTGAGCTGATGCCGCCCGTGGAAGCGCGGCGCCGTCGTCTTCTCCTGCTCCGGGTACTGCTCGGTCAGCCGCTTCCTGAACATGGCCTTGAAGGTCACGCCGAAGCCGGCCACCGGGTTCTGCCACGGAGTCTTGGGGTCCTGGGGCGTCCCGTCCCCGGAAGCCTCATTAGAGCGGTCAGGCATCGCCGGCCTCCTTTCCGTCACTCACAGTGTCCACGCCACCACTGACAATCAGCTCCCGCTCTCCCCCAGAGCTGGACGCCTGGGGGGACCCCCCTCGCGAGCGCCGCCGGGGTACCGGCGGAAGGGTCTGTCCCGGCAGCGGTGGTACGGGGAAGCCGCCCGCCATCGGGTCGAAGGCCGGCCCCGGGCCCGCGGCTTCCTCGGCGGCCCGCTCCTGCTTCTCCTGCTTGTCGCGGAAGATGTCGTAGACGAAGGAGAGCAGCAGGACCGCCACGACGGCCCCGGCTCCGTAGAGCACGATCCGGGAGTAGTCGTAGTTGTCGTTGCGCAGCGCCCGCACGGTCGCCACCAGCATCAGCCAGACCACGGATACCGGGATGAGGACCTTCCAGCCGAGCTTCATCAACTGGTCGTAGCGCACGCGCGGAAGCGTGCCGCGCAGCCAGATGAAGAAGAAGAGGAGGAGCTGGACCTTGATGACGAACCAGAGCATCGGCCACCAGCCGTGGTTCGCGCCCTCCCAGAAGGTGGAGATCGGCCACGGGGCCCGCCAGCCGCCCAGGAAGAGCGTCGCGGAGACCGCCGAGACGGTGACCATGTTGACGTACTCAGCCAGCATGAACATCGCGAATTTGATGGACGAGTACTCGGTGTTGAAGCCGCCGACCAGGTCGCCCTCGGACTCCGGCATGTCGAACGGGGCGCGGTTGGTCTCACCGATCATCGTGACGATGTAGATGATGAAGGAGACCGGCAGCAGCACGATGAACCAGCGGTCCTTCTGCGCGTCCACGATCGCCGAGGTCGACATCGACCCCGAGTAGAGGAAGACGGAGGCGAAGGCGGCGCCCATCGCGATCTCGTAGCTGATCATCTGCGCGCAGGAGCGGAGTCCGCCGAGCAGCGGGTACGTCGATCCGGACGACCAGCCGGCCAGGACGATGCCGTAGATACCGACCGAGGCGACCGCGAGGATGTAGAGCATCGCGATCGGCAGGTCGGTGAGCTGCATCGTCGTACGGTGGCCGAAGATCGACACCTCGTTGCCCGAGGGGCCGAAGGGGATCACCGCGATCGCCATGAAGGCGGGTACCGCGGCGACGATCGGCGCGAGGACGTAGACCAGCTTGTCCGCCCGCTTGACGACCAGGTCTTCCTTCAGCATCAGCTTGATGCCGTCGGCGAGCGACTGGAGCATTCCCCAGGGGCCGTGCCGGTTGGGGCCGATGCGCAGCTGCATCCAGGCGACGACCTTGCGCTCCCACACGATGGAGAAGAGCACGGTGATCATCAGGAAGGCGAAGCAGAAGACGGCCTTGATGACAACCAGCCACCAGGGGTCCCGTCCGAACATCGACAGGTCCTCGGTCGCTGCGAGGTAGTAGTTCGTCACGCCTCCACCTCCGTCGTGGCCGCGGGTGCGGCGGGTGCGTCCGGTGCGGCGGAGATCCGCACCGGTTCGCCGGGGCAGGCGCCGGTGTCGCGCAGGACGCCGCCGCCCGTCGAGTTCATCGGGAGCCAGACCACCCGGTCGGGCATCTCGGTGACCTGGAGCGGCAGTTGTACGTCGCCCGCGGGGCCGGTGACGGCGAGGAGGTCGCCGTCCTTGACGCCCGTCTCGTCGGCGGTCGTGGCCGACAGCCGGGCGACCGCCGCGTGCCGGGTGCCGGCCAGCGCGTCGTCGCCCTGCTGGAGCAGCCCCAGGTCGAGCAGCAGCCGGTGGCCCGCGAGTACGGCCTCGCCGTCGGACGGGCGGGGCAGTGGAACGGCCGTGCCGGCCGGGTCTCCCGCGTACTGCCCGGTCCAGGCGCCGAGCCGGTCCATCTCGTTGCGTACGGACGCGATGTCCGGCAGCGCGAAGTGGACGTCCAGCGCGTCGGCGAGCATGTGCAGCACCCGCGAGTCGGCGGGGGCCAGGGTGCGCGTCATCTGCTCGGGCTTGAGCGACGCCTCGAAGAGCCGTGCCCTGCCTTCCCAGTTGAGGAAGGTGCCCGCCTTCTCCGCGGCGGCGGCCACCGGGAGGACCACGTCGGCCCGGTCGGTGACCGAGCCGGGCCGCAGTTCGAGCGAGACCAGGAAGCCGACCTTGTCGAGGGCCTCCTCGGCCCGCGCCGGGTCGGGGAGGTCGGCGGTCTCGACACCCGCGACGAGCAGCGCGCCCAGTTCGCCGGTGGCGGCCGCTTCGAGGATCTGTCCGGTGTCCCGGCCGAAGCGGTGCGGGAGTTCGCGTACGCCCCAGACCGCGGCCACCTCCTCACGGGCCCGCGGATCGGTGGCGGGGCGGCCGCCGGGCAGCAGCGAGGGGATCGCGCCAGCCTCGACGGCGCCGCGCTCCCCGGCCCTGCGGGGCACCCAGACCAGGGCGGCGCCGGTGGCGGCCGCGGTGCGTACGGCGGCGGTGAGCGCGCCGGGTACGGCGGCGAGCCGTTCGCCGACGACGATCACCGCGCCGTCCGCCCGGAGGGCTTCGGCGGCCTGCTGCCCTTCGGTGTCCAGGCCGACCCCGCCCGCGATGGCGTCCAGCCACTCGGTCTCGGTGCCGGGTGCGGCGGGCAGCAGCGTGCCGCCCGCCTTCTCCAGGCCGCGTGTGGCGTGGGTGGCGAGGGAGAACGTGCGCTGTCCGTGAATGCGGTGCGCCTTGCGCAGCCGCAGGAAGATGCCGGGGGCCTCCTCCTCGGACTCCAGTCCCGCCAGCAGAACTGCCGGGGCCTGCTCCAGCGAGGTGTTGGTGACTCCCGTGCCGTCGAGGTCCCTTCCGCGGCCCGCGACCCGGCCGGCCAGGAAGTCGGCCTCCTCGGCCGAGTGCACCCGGGCGCGGAAGTCGACGTCGTTGGTGTCGAGGGCGATACGCGCGAACTTGGCGTAGGCGTACGCGTCCTCGAAGGTGAGCCGGCCGCCGGTCAGCACACCGGCCCGGCCGCGCGCCGCCGCGAGGCCGTTCGCGGCCCGCTCCAGCGCCTCCGGCCAGCTGGCCGGTTCCAGGACGCCGTCCTCGTTCCGTACGAGCGGGGTGGTGAGCCGGTCCGGGCGCTGGGCGTAGCGGAACCCGAAGCGGCCCTTGTCGCAGAGCCACTCCTCGTTGACCTCGGGGTCGTTGTCGGCGAGCCGCCGCATGACCTTGCCGCGCCGGTGGTCGGTACGGGTCGCGCAACCGCCCGCGCAGTGTTCGCACACCGAGGGCGACGACACCAGGTCGAAGGGGCGGGAGCGGAACCGGTAGGCAGCCGAGGTCAGCGCGCCGACCGGGCAGATCTGGATGGTGTTGCCGGAGAAGTACGACTCGAACGGGTCGCCCTCGCCGATGCCGATCTGCTGGAGCGCGCCGCGTTCGACCATCTCGATCATCGGGTCGCCGGCGATCTGGTTGGAGAAGCGGGTGCAGCGGGCGCAGAGCACGCACCGCTCGCGATCGAGCAGCACCTGGGTCGAGATCGGTACGGGCTTCTCGAAGGTCCGCTTCTTGCCGTCGAACCGGGAGTCGGGGTTGCCGTGCGACACCGCCTGGTTCTGGAGGGGGCACTCGCCGCCCTTGTCGCAGACCGGGCAGTCCAGCGGGTGGTTGATGAGGAGCAGCTCCATCACACCGTGCTGGGCCTTCTCGGCGACCGGCGAGGTGAGGTGCGACTTGACGACCATGCCGTCGGTGCAGGTGATGGTGCAGGAGGCCATCGGCTTGCGCTGGCCCTCTACTTCGACGATGCACTGGCGGCAGGCGCCCGCGGGGTCGAGGAGCGGGTGGTCGCAGAAGCGCGGGATCTCGATGCCGAGCTGTTCGGCGGCGCGGATCACCAGGGTCCCCTTCGGGACGGAGATCGCGATGCCGTCGATGGTCAGCGACACCAGGTCCTCGGGCGGCACTGCTGCCTCACCGTCCCCGGAGGGAGCGCTGTGAGTCGTCACTGTCATGCGTTCACCTCCGAGATGTGGCGGGGCTCGTCGGCCCAGACGGTCGACAGGTCCGGGTCGAGCGGGCAGCCCTTGCCGGTGATGTGCTGCTCGTACTCCTCGCGGAAGTACTTGAGCGAGGAGAAGATCGGCGACGCGGCGCCGTCGCCGAGCGCGCAGAACGACTTGCCGTTGACGTTGTCGGCGATGTCGTTGATCTTGTCGAGGTCGGACATCTCGCCCTTTCCGGCTTCGATGTCGCGGAGCAACTGGACGAGCCAGTACGTCCCTTCGCGGCAGGGCGTGCACTTGCCGCAGGACTCGTGCGCGTAGAACTCGGTCCAGCGGGTGACGGCCCGCACCACGCAGGTCGTCTCGTCGAAGCACTGGAGCGCCTTGGTGCCGAGCATCGATCCGGCGGCGCCCACGGCCTCGTAGTCCAGCGGGACGTCGAGGTGCTCGTCGGTGAACATCGGGGTCGAAGAACCGCCCGGTGTCCAGAACTTGAGCCGGTGGCCGCGCCGCATGCCGCCGCTCATGTCGAGCAGCTGGCGCAGGGTGATGCCGAGCGGGGCCTCGTACTGGCCGGGGCTGGTGACGTGCCCGCTGAGCGAATACAGCGTGAACCCGGCGGACTTCTCGGTGCCCATCGACTTGAACCAGTCCTTGCCCCGGTTCAGGATCGCGGGAACCGATGCGATGGACTCCACGTTGTTCACCACAGTGGGACATGCGTAGAGACCGGCGACAGCGGGGAAGGGAGGCCGGAGCCTGGGCTGGCCGCGGCGGCCTTCCAGGGAGTCGAGGAGTGCGGTCTCCTCACCACAGATGTACGCGCCCGCCCCCGCGTGCACGGTGATGTCGAGGTCGATTCCGCTGCCCAGGATGTCCTTGCCGAGATAGCCCGCCTCGTACGCCTCGCGGACGGCTTCGTGCATCCGCCGCAGTACGGGGACGACTTCACCGCGCAGATAGATGAAGGCATGCGAGGACCTGATCGCGTAGCAGGCGATCACGATGCCCTCGATGAGGGAGTGCGGGTTGGCGAAGAGGAGAGGGATGTCCTTGCAGGTTCCCGGCTCCGATTCGTCGGCGTTGACGACGAGGTAGTGCGGCTTGCCGTCGCCCTGCGGGATGAACTGCCACTTCATCCCGGTGGGGAAGCCGGCACCGCCGCGTCCGCGCAGGCCCGAGTCCTTGACGTAGGCGATGAGGTCGTCGGGCGCCATGGCGAGGGCCTTCTTCAGCCCCTCGTACCCGTCGTGCCGTTTGTACGTCTCCAGGGTCCAGCACTCCGGCTGGTCCCAGAAGGCGGAGAGTACGGGGGTGAGCAGCTTCTCGGGGCTGGTCTCGCCGTCGCCCTCGCCGTTCCCGCTGCCGTTGAGCTCGGTTGCCACGCTCATCACTCCCCCTCCTCTGCCACGGGGCCTGCCGGGTGCTCCGGGTCTGACGCCGAGGTCTGCTGCGGTGCGTCATGCGAGCTGAGGTGCTCGGAGCCCGGCTGGGGAGGAGCCGTCGGAGATCCGCCGCGCGGGGACACCACGCGCGGCTGCAGCGCCTCGCCCTTCGCGAGCCGCAGGCCCACCAGCGTCGCGTGTCCCGCGCCGCCGGTCGACTCGACCGCTCCGTCCCGCTCGTCGGGGAAGCCGGCCAGGATCCGGGACGTCTCCTGGAAGGTGCAGAGCGGTGCGCCCCGGGTCGGGGTGACCTGCTGTCCGTCCCGGAGGTCGTCGACGAGCTGCTTCGCGGACTCGACGGTCTGGTTGTCGAAGAACTCCCAGTTGACCATCAGGACCGGTGCGAAGTCGCAGGCCGCGTTGCACTCGATGTGCTCCAGCGTGACCTTGCCGTCCCCGGTGGTCTCACCGTCGCCGACGTCGAGGTGCTCCCGCAGCGCGGAGTAGATGGCGTCGCCGCCCATCACCGCGCAGAGGGTGTTGGTGCAGACGCCCACCTGGTAGTCGCCGCTCGGCTTGCGCCGGTACATCGAGTAGAAGGTGGAGACCGCGGTGACCTCGGCGGTGGTCAGGTCCAGCGACTCCGCGCAGAACCGGACGCCGGTCCGGGTGACGTACCCCTCCTCCGCCTGCACCAGGTGCAGCAGCGGGAGCAGCGCGGACCTGCTGTCCGGGTAGCGGGCGATGATCTCCTTGGCGTCCGCGTCGAGCCTGGCGCGTACGTCGGCCGGGTAATCGGGGGCGGGGAGCTGGGGCATGCCCAGACTCGTCGGGGCGGCCGATGCCGCCGGAGCCGCCGAATGAGCTTCCGTCATCGGTCGACGCCTCCCATCACGGGGTCGATGGACGCGACGGCGACGATGACGTCGGCGACCTGGCCGCCTTCGCACATCGCCGCCATCGCCTGGAGATTGGTGAAGGACGGGTCGCGGAAGTGGACGCGGTAGGGGCGGGTGCCGCCGTCCGAGACCATGTGGACGCCCAGTTCGCCCTTGGGCGACTCGACTGCGGTGTACGCCTGTCCGGCCGGGACCCGGAAGCCCTCGGTCACCAGCTTGAAGTGGTGGATCAGGGCCTCCATGGAGGTGCCCATGATGTTCTTGATGTGATCCAGCGAGTTGCCGAGTCCGTCCGGGCCGAGCGCGAGCTGCGCGGGCCAGGCGATCTTCTTGTCGGCGACCATGACCGGGCCCGGCTCCAGCCGGTCCAGGCACTGCTCGACGATCCGCAGCGACTGGCGCATCTCTTCGAGGCGGACCAGGAAACGGCCGTACGCGTCACAGGTGTCGGCGGTCGGCACGTCGAACTCGTAGTTCTCGTAGCCGCAGTACGGGTCGGTCTTGCGCAGGTCGTGCGGGAGGCCGGCGGAGCGCAGGATCGGCCCGGTCGCGCCGAGCGCCATACAGCCGGCCAGGTCGAGATAGCCGACGTTCTGCATGCGCGCCTTGAAGATCGGGTTGCC
The DNA here is from genome assembly GCF_041433995.1 of Streptomyces sp. NBC_00466. Classification (NCBI taxonomy): domain Bacteria; kingdom Bacillati; phylum Actinomycetota; class Actinomycetes; order Kitasatosporales; family Streptomycetaceae; genus Streptomyces; species Streptomyces sp. NBC_00466. Next base: position 2,516,119 of record NZ_CP107896.1, read on the forward strand.
GGTGGCGAGCTTGTCGTACTCCGGCAGGTTCTTGCGCATCGTCTTGAGGAACTCGCGCAGCTGGTCCACGGCGCCGGGCGGCAGGTCCTGGGCCAGTCCGCCGGGCCGGACGAACGCGTGGTTCATCCGCAGTCCGGTGATCAGCTCGAAGAGGTCGAGGATGAGTTCGCGGTCCCGGAAGCCGTAGATCATGATCGTCGTCGCGCCCAGCTCCATACCGCCGGTGGCGATGGCCACCAGGTGCGAGGCGAGCCGGTTGAGCTCCATCAGCATGACCCGGATCACCGAGACGCGGTCGGGGATCTGCTCCTCGATGCCGAGCAGCTTCTCGACGCCCAGGCAGTACGCCGTCTCGTTGAAGAACGGCGTCAGGTAGTCCATGCGCGTGACGAAGGTGGTGCCCTGGACCCAGGTCCGGTATTCGAGGTTCTTCTCGATGCCGGTGTGCAGATAGCCGATGCCGCAGCGGGCCTCGGTGACGGTCTCGCCGTCGATCTCCAGGATGAGCCGGAGCACACCGTGGGTGGACGGGTGCTGCGGTCCCATGTTGACGACGATGCGCTCGTCGTCGGCCTTGGCCGCGGACTGGACGACCTCGTCCCAGTCGCCGCCGGTGACTGTATATACAGTCCCCTCGGTCGTCTCGCGGGCCGAGGCGGCCGAGGTACGGGGAGCTTCGCTGGAAGTGGTCATCAGGTGTACGACCTCCGCTGGTCCGGGGCAGGGATCTGGGCGCCCTTGTACTCGATGGCGATCCCGCCCAGGGGGTAGTCCTTGCGCTGCGGGAAGCCCTGCCAGTCGTCCGGCATCATGATCCGGGTGAGGGCGGGGTGGCCGTCGAAGATCAGGCCGAAGAAGTCGTAGACCTCGCGCTCGTGCCAGTCGTTCGTCGGGTAGACGGTGACCAGCGACGGGATGTGCGGGTCCGCGTCCGGCGTGCCGACCTCCAGCCGGATCAGCCGGCCGTGGGTGATCGAGCGCAGGTGGTAGACCGCGTGGAGTTCGCGGCCCTTGTCGCCGGGGAAGTGCACGGCGCTGACGCCGGTGCAGAGTTCGAAGCGCAGGGCCGGGTCGTCGCGCAGGGTCTTCGCCACGGTCAGCAGGTGCTCGCGGTCGATGTGGAAGGTGAGTTCGTCCCGGTCGACGACCGTCTTCTCGATGGCGTTCTCCGGGACGAGCCCCTGCTCGTCCAGCGCGCCCTCCAGCTCGTCGGCGACCTCGTCGTACCAGCCGCCGTAGGGGCGGTTCGTGGCTCCGGGCATGGCCACGGTCCGTACGAGACCGCCGTATCCGCTGGTGTCCCCGCCGTTGCGGGCGCCGAACATTCCCTTGCGTACGCCGATGACCTCACCGGCTTCGCCGCGCGGGGCGGGCGCCGCGCCGTTCTCTTCGCGCCGCTCTTCGTCGCCGCTCACCGCAGCAGCCCCTTCATCTCGATCGTCGGGAGCGCCTTGAGGGCCGCCTCCTCCGCCTCGCGGGCCGCTTCGGCCTGATTGACCCCGAGCTTGGAGCTCTGGATCTTCTGGTGGAGCTTGAGGATGGAGTCCATCAGCATCTCGGGACGCGGCGGGCAACCGGGCAAATAGATATCAACCGGGACGATATGATCTACACCCTGAACAATTGCGTAATTATTGAACATACCGCCTGAAGACGCACAAACCCCCATGGAAATAACCCACTTGGGGTTGGGCATCTGGTCGTAGACCTGCCGCAGGACGGGCGCCATCTTCTGGCTCACCCGCCCTGCCACGATCATCAGGTCCGCCTGCCGCGGTGAACCGCGGAAGACCTCCATACCGAACCGTGCGAGGTCGTAGCGGCCCGCACCCGTCGTCATCATCTCGATGGCGCAGCAGGCGAGGCCGAACGTCGCGGGGAAGACGGAGGACTTCCGCACCCAGCCGGCGGCCTGTTCGACGGTGGTCAGCAGAAATCCGCTCGGCAGCTTCTCTTCGAGTCCCATGGTGTGCTCCTCAGCCCCTCAGTCCCATTCCAGACCGCCGCGCCGCCACACATACGCGTAGGCGACGAAGACGGTGAGCACGAAGAGCAGCATCTCGACGAGCCCGAAAAGCCCCAGGGAGTCGAAGGTGACCGCCCAGGGGTAGAGGAAGACGATCTCGATGTCGAAGACGATGAACAGCATCGCCGTCAGGTAGTACTTGATGGGGAAACGGCCGCCTCCGGCCGGCGTGGGTGTCGGTTCGATACCGCACTCGTAGGCCTCTAGCTTTGCCCGGTTGTAGCGCTTGGGACCGATAAGCGTGGCCATGACCACGGAGAAGATCGCAAACCCTGCCCCGAGGGCGCCGAGCACGAGGATGGGCGCGTAGGCATTCACGCTCCTCGCTCCTTCCAGTCGTCCTTGACCGTTGGACCGCATCGGGCCGGCTCGTCCGCCTCGCTCCCCCGCCGTCCTGACGAAGATCGCGAATATGTGAAGCAGGTCACAAGCCCGACTGCCCCGCATCCTATGCCCGCCGGTCTGTGATCTGCGACACGGGGTACGACAACGCCTTTGTGATCTCCACCACCTGACGAAGGATCATCAAGTCGGATGACCGGTGATCTTCATACGTGAAGCGCCCGAGTGGTCACGAGACGTGACATCTCACTGTGTCAGCGCTGGTCGAGAGCGTGCACCACTATCAAGTAGTGGCCCTTACATGCAAATTGGCGATGGACACGGATGGGTGATATCGACCCTTCGACCGGAGGAGGGGAGACATCCGGCGAGCGCGAAGCGGTGCGTGCACGCGTTCACTAGCGGACCCGGGGGTGGCTACGGGGGTGACGCGGGGGCGGCTACGGGGGTGGCTACGGGAGCGACCGCGGGGCCGACCGCGGGCTCGGTCGCGGCTCGGTCCGGGCAGCGATCGGCAGCTGCCCGAAGGCGCCCCGGGCGCGATCCACAAGAGGGACAGAAGGGGCGCGGAAGAGGGGTATCCGCGACTTCGGTCGCGGACGCAGCACCGGCACCCTCCGGTTCGCGGCGGCCGTGTGACCTGCCTCACCCGGGCCGGGTGCAGAAGAAACAGGGCTTGGCCAACCTCGTGAACGGATGGTAGGCGTCGGGCAATTCGGGCGTATTGCAGAAAGCCCATGATCACGACCTTGATCGCACGCGCCCGTATTGCCCGTTTCGGCGTCAATAAAGGCCACAGGCAACCGGAATGAAGTCTTCCAGTCGTAACTGTGGCGCAACACACGTTTGTTGAAGCCACCCCGGAATGCCTGATAGCGGTAGTGCTCATGTCCCACACCGCTCACATACCCAGCCACCGGAAGCCCCGCCGCAGCAGCGCAGCCAGGACCGCGCTCCGTGCCGGAGTTGCCGGTGGCGTTCTCAGCACCATCGCAGTGGCGGGTGCAGCTGGTTCGGCGAACGCGGCCGAGCCGGTGAACGAGAGCACCATCCAGATGCCCACCCTCAGCGCGGCCCAGGTAGCCGACGTCACGGAGCAGGTCGCCGCCGACCTCCAGCAGCAGGCCCAGCAGGACACTGCGGCCCAGGACGCCGCCAAGGCCGCCAAGAAGGCCCACACGGAGGCCGTGCACAAGGCGGAGGCCAAGAAGAAGGCCGAAGCGAAGGCCAAGGCCGAGGCCAAGGCGAAGGCAGAGGCCGCCGCGCGCGCCTCCCGCTCGTCCGCCCGTACGACGCTGCACGCCGTCACCACGGCCGCGAGCTCGTCCAGCTCCTCCATCGGCTCCGGCTCCGTCGCGTCCATCGTGAGCTTCGTGAAGTCCCACATCGGCGACGCGTACGTCATGGGCGGCACCGGCTCCAGCTCCTGGGACTGCTCGGGTCTGGTCCAGGCCGCGTACAAGAACGTCGGTGTCGACCTCCCCCGCGTCTCGCAGGGCCAGTCGACCGCGGGCACCCAGGTCTCGCTGAGCAACCTGCAGCCCGGCGACATCCTCTACTGGGGCAGCTCCGGCAGCGCGTACCACGTGGCCATCTACGTGGGCGGCGGCCAGTTCGTCGGCGCGCAGAACCCGAGCACCGGTGTGGTCGAGCGCCCCCTGAGCTACGACCAGCCGACCGGCGCGGTCCGCGTCCTCTGAGTCCGCGTCCTCTGAGTCCGGGCGCCTGAGCCTCCGGGCATCTGAGCACCGTTTGCGTTCGGCCGAGGGCCGTCACTCCCCCCGCTCGGGAGTGGCGGCCCTTCGGCGTACGGCGGCGGAGTGGTCCTGTCGTTTCGCTGCCTGGTACGCCCGTTGCGTGGGCATACGCTGCTGCGCCGGAGCAGAAGTGGCCACCAGACAGCGGCTCAGCCGGAGGTAGCGATGCGTCAGACCAGTCTCACCGGGGAATCGGCCGAATACCTCAGCGCCCGGGAGGAGCTGCGGCAGGCCGAGATCGAGCTGATGCGCCACCGCGAACGCGTCGCGGACCTGCGTCGCCGGCTGCCGCTGGGCCCGGTCGTCGACGACTACGTCTTCGAGGAGGGGCCGGCCGATCTGCAGGCCGGTGACGGACCGGTGAAGACCGTGCGCCTGGGTGAACTCTTCACCGGGCCCGGCCGGAACCTGATCGTCTACCACCTCATGTACGGCAAGAAGCAGACCGAGCCGTGCCCCATGTGCACGATGTGGATCGACGGCTTCAACGGAGTGGCCCACCACGTGGCGCAGAACGCCGATCTGGCGATCGTCGCCGCGGCCGGCCTGCCCGAGCTCCGCACGCACGCCCGAAACCGGAAGTGGACGAACCTGCGTCTGCTCAGCGCCGGTTCCAGCACCTTCAAGTACGACCTGGGCAGCGAGGACGCCGAGGGCGTCCAGGACTCACAGGTGTCCGTGTTCACCCGCGACGACGACGGGTCCGTACGCCACGTCTACTCGGCCCACCCGCGGATGTCCGACGACATCGACCAGCGGGGCATCGACCTGCTGAGCCCGGTCTGGCACCTCCTCGACCTGACCCGCCGGGGGCGGGAGGACTGGTTCGCGGCGCTGCGCTACTAGGGCGTGCCGTCAAAGTGCCGTCGTCGCCCGAAGGCCGCCCGCCCCGGTATCCACTTCTCCCACTGACAGGGAAAGCGCCGTGGCCTCCGCACGCACCCGCCGCATACCGTCTCGGCCGACCCATCCGTCCGCCGAGAGGAGCCGGCGATGCCGTCGCCGTCCGCCGCCCCACCGAGTCCGAGCCTTGCCGAGCGCGTTGCCCGGTTGGAGGCGCGGCAGGAGATCGAGGAGCTGAAGTACCGCTACCTGCGCGCGTGCGACCACAAGGACCCCGAGGAGTTCCGCGCCTGTTTCATCCGTGAGGGCGCCGACATCGACTACGGCGAACTGGGCTCCTTCGCCACCGTCGATGACCTCGTCACCCTCTTCAGCCGGATCGCGCTGGCCCGGGGCAGCGAGGGCCACACCATCCTGGACATGCACCACGGCCTGCACCCGCAGATCACCTTCCGCTCACCCACCGAGGCCACTGGCCGCTGGACGCTGCGCTTCCGGCAGATCGACCTCGCCGAGGAGACCGAGCGGGTGATGTGCGGTGAGTACGACGACCGTTACGTCGTCGAGGGTGGCACCTGGCGCCTGGCCAGGCACCACTTCCGCACCCTGTGGTCACTGAGCCGCCCGCTGCCCCAGGGGTACGCCGTCGACCAGGGAGGGTTCCAGTGACCGGGCAATCCAGGGAGACCGACGAGACCGGGCAGACCGGGCAGACCGGGCAGTCCGCGACGCGCGTCGCGCTGGTCACCGGCACCGGCAAGGGAGTCGGCCGGGGCATCGCCGCCGCGCTCGGCGCGCACGGCTGGACCGTCTACGTCACCGGCCGGGGCGAGCCGGGCCCGGGCAGCCCGCAGGCGGAGACCGTCCGCCGGGTCACCGAAGCCGGCGGCGAGGGCATCGGCCTGCGCTGCGACCACCGCGACGACTCACAGGTCGAGGCAGTGATCGCGCGGATCACGGGCGAGCGAGGCCGACTTGACCTGCTGGTCAACAACGTGTGGGCAGCACCCGACGGCATGGCCGGGTTCGACGAGCCGTTCTGGACCCGGCCCGTCTCCGACTGGGAACCGCTGATCGGCATCGGCCTGCGCGCCCACTACGTCGCATCGGTGCACGCGGCCCGTCACATGGTGGCCCGCGGCAGCGGCCTGATCGTCAACATCTCCTCGTTCGGCGCCCGGGCCCCGCTGCACTCGGTGCTCTACGGCATCTCCAAGGCGGGTCTGGACAAGATGGCCGCCGACATGGCGCATGAGCTGCGCGCGGCTGGGGTGTCGGCGCTCTCCCTCTGGCCCGGCCTGGTGCGTACGGACGGGCTGGTCGAGGCCGGTGTGAAGGAGGTGGCCGGGTTCCGGTTGGCGGACGCCGAGTCACCCGAGCTCGTCGGCTCCGTCATCGCCCGTCTCGCGGACGACAGCCGGCTGCCGGAGCGCAGCGGGCACACGTATGTCGTTGCCGAACTCGCCGAGGAGTACGGGGTGACCGAGCCCGACGGCCGCCGCGCCGCCTCGCACCGCGCGGCCTTCGGCGGCGGCCCGCTGTACTGACGGCCGGCCGGGATGGAGGCAGGGATGGAGGCCCGGGTGGAGGCCGGGACGGCGCCTCTGTCGATGCGCCGGTATGTGACTGGAAGGCGACTGTCGGGGAGTCTGCGCGTTCGCTACATTGGGCGGCCGGGACGCCGGGGCCGGGTGTCCGGGATACCGGGGCGGCAGGAGCTGAACGCCCCACCGCAGGTCGGCGTGCGGTACCGGATCTGGAGGGTGTGGTCCGGACTGCGCCGCGAAGGGCAACAGGACAGGCCGCTCAGGGCATCGGGCCTGCCCCGCAGCCTGGTGACACGGCATCATCGCGCTGACTAGCGTCCGTGCGTGAGCATCTGGACTTCTCTGGAGCCTGCTTCCACCACGGTGGACCCGGGCAGTACGGCCACCGTGCGGCTACGGCTGCGCAACACGGGCGACGTCGTCGACGAGTACCGGTGCGTACCCGTCGGTGACTTGGCCCCGTACGTGACCGTCGAACCACCGACCATCCGACTCTTCCCCGGCACCACCGGCACCGTGGACCTCACGTTCGCCCCGCCGCGCACCCCCGACGCCATCGCCGGACCCAACCCGTACGGCGTCCAGGTCATCCCCACCGAACACCCCGAGGCGACCACCGTCCCCGAGGGCAACGTCACCATCACCCCGTTCACCGAAGTCCGCGCCGAACTCGTACCCCACACCGTCAAGGGCCGGTTCCGCGGACGCCCCAAGCTCGCGATCGACAACCTCGGCAACACGAAGCTCACCGCGTCGATCAACGGCAGCGAGAACGGCGACCAGCTCTCGTACGAGATCCTCCCGGCCAACGTCCAGATCGAACCCGGCCGCGCCGCCTTCGTACGCGCCACCCTCCGCCCCCGCCAGATCATCTGGTTCGGCCGCAAGCAGGACCGCCCGTACAAACTCGGCATCCAGCGCTCCGGCACCAAACCGCTCGACGTCGACGGCACCTACGTCCAGCGCGGCGTACTGCCCCGCTGGCTCGCCACCTTCTTCGCGATCCTCATGGCCATCGCCATCGTCTTCGTCATGTACTGGTTCACCCACAAGCCCACCGTCGCCACCCGCGCCACCGCCAAGGTCGAACAGGCAGGGGACATCCCCGCACCAGCTCCCTCAGTCAACCTGCCGCCACCCGCGGCGAGCGTTCCGCCGCCCGCCCCGTCCCCCTCGAACCAGGACAACGGGGGCAACAGCGGTGGCGGCGGCGGAGGCGGTGGGGGCGGAACCAAGAAGAAGCCCGATCCGGCGAACGCCAAGCATGTGGAGATCAAGAACCCGGTCACCCGCCTGTGCGCCGATCTCCCCGGCACGGACCAGGGCCAGATCGGCGGCCCGGTCCAGGAGAGCGACTGCAACCCCACGGACCAGGACAACCAGATCTGGGATCTTGAGGTCCAGCGCCCGCACGGCGGCCCGGACGACAACAGCCTCTTCCAGATCCGCAACATCAAGGACCGCCTCTGCATGGACCTGCCGGAGGGGGGCCCTCAGCCGATCGGGGCCCAGGTGTCCGAGTTCACCTGCGCCGGCACCAATCCCGACAACCAGCTGTGGTGGCTGGAGAAGCAGGACGACGGCCACTACTGGTTCCACAACTACGCGAGCGACGGGCTCTGCCTGAACGTCGACGGCTACAGCCCGCCCGGTAAGCCGGTCACCACCAAGACCCGGCTCACCCTGCACCAGTGCAGCAACACGGACGACCGGGAGTGGGACATCAACAAGGTCACCCCGGGGCTGTAACCCCACCGGTCCTTCCTGGACAACGGGCGGGCGGCGGGCGACAACCCGCCGCCTGCCTGCCTCGGCCTGTTCGCATCGCCGGCATCGCACTAGAGTGAAACGGTGCAGTCCTTGCCGGAAGACCCGTCGCAACCGATCAGTGAAGACGACCGCGACAGAGCCGTACAGCGCCTTCAGGTGGCGTACGCCGAAGGGCACATCCCGCACGAGGAGATGGACGGACACATCCATCAGGTACTCACCGTCACCACGCACGGCGAGCTGGTGGCGGCCATGGCCTCGCTCCCGGCGGAGAAGCCGGGCACCACGTCCAGGATCGCTGCCGCCGCCGGACGGATCCGTCGGCGCGGCGCATGGCTGGTACCCCGGGTCCTCAAGGTCGAGTCCGCATTCGGGAAGGTGCGCCTGGACCTGTCCCGGGCGGTCATCGAACACGCGGAGATCGACATCGAGCTGCAACTCGGCACCGGCAGCGCCAGGATCACGGTGCCCCGCGGGGCGATCGTCGATATCGAGGGCCTGCACTCCGCGTGGAAGGAACCGCACTTCGCGCCCCGACGGCACTCCCGTCCGGGCGCGCTGAGGATCCGGATCTCCGGGACCATGGGGTACGGACGGCTGAAGATCCGCCACGCGCGGCGCTGAAGGCCGGATCGCATCCGTCGCCCGGCCGGCTTCTACGCCCCTGGCGCTACTCGACCGTGTCTGCGGGCGGCTGAGCGGACGTGTCCCGCGTCGGGCCGTCCTGGTGAATGTGCATGTCGCCGTTGGTGACCGCGTAGACCGTGCCGTGATCCTTCGCCGTGTTGGTCTGGGTCGACGTCGCGGGGTCCGGTTCGGGCAGGGGTGGTGTCGCGGGGGCGGGTTGGTGCACTTCGACGTGGTTGTCGTGGCCGACGACGACGGGGCCGGACACGTCTCCGCCGATCCGGACGGTGAACTCGTCGCCCGACGAGCGCTGCGGCGATGGTGACACGATGATGGCTCCTACGAGTAGCAGAGATCGGTCACCGCGGATGCGTCGTCGGCTACGACGTCCACATAGTGGTCCATGGCCGTCAGGTCGTCGCGGGTGATCGCACTCGCGAGAGACGCGTGGTCGGAAGACTCCTTCTGGAGCGCCGACTTGATCGATGGGTCGGTCGCCACTCCGGCCGCTGCTCCAAGGTCCTCCGAGAGCTGCTGCTCGTTTGCGGCCCACGCCTGATCAGCACCGGGGTTCGTGATCGGTGCCGTTGCCCCGGCCTCATCGGACTTCTGCTTCGCGTCGGACTGCTCCTTGCATCCCGCCGGGTCCTGGAGGGGATCCTCGGTGGGCGTCGATGTGTCTGTCAGCTCCGACGGAAGGGAGAACGACGGGGTCGGAAACGCATCGTTGCGCGCGGCACCCGATTGCGACTGTCCGTTGTGGGAACTTGGCGAGCTGACGGCGTAGCCCACGCCTGCGACCAGCGCACAGGCCGCGACCAGGGAGACGATGGTCACGACGAGGGTGCTCACGCCCGCGCTCGCCGCTCCCACCGCCGTCGCTGTTGTCGCTGTTGTCGTTGCTGTCGCGGCACCGGACGACGCTGTCGTGGCGCCACCCCAGGAACCGCCACCGGCACCCGCCGAGTGTCCGGCTGCGCCGGACGCCCCGCCGTGGCCCGTGAGACCCGAAGCACTGCCGCCGCCGTGCCCCGAAGCAGCAGACGCACCGCCCCCGCCGTGCCCGGAGGCCGATGCAGCGCTGCTTCCATGGCCCGAGGCCCCGCCCCAGGAGCCTCCGCCTCCGGAGCCCACCGACGGCTGGGCCAGGGCGCCATGACCGGTCGCGGAAACACCGGAGTGGGCCGACCCGAAGCCGTGCTGACCCATGTAGTGATGGACGTCGAAGGAAGGTTGCCCACCACTCGCATGAGCCCCCGCCCCTCCGGCTGCACCACTCGCATGAGCACCCGCCCCCGCCCCTGCGCCCGCTCCTCCGCCGCCACTGGCCGCCGGCCCGGCAGCCAGTTCGTGCCCGAGCCAGGCCGCGTGGGCCAGCAGCGCCGCGTACACGACCCGTTTGCCGATCAACAGGGCCCGGACGGCCTCCTCATGAAGGAAGTACGCCTCGGCCTGACGGTCGCCGGCGGCGCGCGACGCGACCCAGCCACGGCCGAGCAGCCGCCCCCACACACCGAACCGGAGCGAGCGGGCCAGCCCCGGCGACGTGGCCCGTGCGAGCCGCACCGCCAGATCCGGGTGGCCCGCCGTCTCGGCCACCTCGGCCACCTTCGCAAGCACCCCGCCATGGGCGGCCAGTTCCTGCGGCGTGGTTTCCCGGAGCGCCGCCCACCGCGTGAAGTGGTCGCACAGCCGCTCGGCCGGGAACGGCGCGGGGAAGCGTCCACGCACCACCGGCACCGTGTCGGCGACGGAGGCGTAGCCGTACTCCCCGAGACGCGCCAGCCCCAGGCGCACCAGCCGGTCGCACACCGCGTCGGGCTCCGCCACCTCCGTCAGCGCCCCCACATGTACGGCCGCCACTTCCGCCCCGTCGAAAGTCGCCAGCAGGTGCAGTACCCCCATCACCGGCTCGTCGTCGGCCAGTTGGCCGAGCAACGCCGGGAGCAGGTCGGCTACTTCGCCGACCCGCGGGAGCCTGACCTCACCCTCCGCCCCGGAGCGCGCCAAGGCAGCCGCCCGCAGCAGAGGCAGCGGCAGACCACCGGCGGCCCGGCACAGGGAGGCGGCGGTCTCCTGGTCCAGTTCCGACAGCGGGCCGTCCAACTCACGTTCCAGCAGTTCAAGTCCGGCGGCTTCCGACAGACCGCACAGCTCCAGCGCCGTGCCGCCGCTCCATAATGTCCGCTCTTCACTGGCGAAGACGAAAGTTGCCTGCGGGGCCAGGTCCATCAGATCGAGGAGCCCGTCGGAGGTCAGGCCGGCGTCGTCCACGTACACCGTCACCCGCACACCGGCCATCAGCCGTCGCATTTCGGCCCGGTTCGGCGCGTACCCCGGGGCCTCGTAGCAGGCCTCGAACACGTCCTGGGCCAGGTCCTCGATATCGCGATCGGCCCCGCCCAGGAACACCGTCCCGTCCGGTCCGGGGGGCAGCAGCCGCGCGGCATGCCGCAGCAGCGTGGTCTTGCCGACCCCGGGCGGCCCCCACAGCTGCACCGGTCCCCCGGATCGGACTGCCGCAGCCAGCGCCTCCGCCGCCTCCTCCCGGCCCACCGGCTCCGGCAGGCTCCGAGGCAGCACATCGGCCCGCTCCCTGCGCTGGGGGCGGGGCAGTTCGGGACCCACCAGCACGGTGACCCGAGAGCCCTGTTGCGCGTCGACGACGACGTTGTGGTTGCCCGCGATCACGGAGCCGGTGACGCTGCCGCCGACGTCGATCCGGTGCGTCGCCCCCGGCCCGACGGGTGTCGGCGTGTTGTCATCCGTGTCTGGCATCGCTCCCCCTGTTCCGCCCGGCGGCGTCCGCTGCCGCCGCTTCTGTCATCGCCTCGCCGGGAGGCCGTTCTGCCGTCGCCTCGCCGGCAGGCTGTCGGCCCGCTGTCACGCTAATGGCCTGCTGCCGCCCGAATACCGTCCTACGACGGCTTTCCGGCTTTCCGGCTTTCCGTCGATCGCTCGGGACCAGGGATGTAACGGACCTCAGGGAAAAGCGAGTTGGCGTAGCTGTGCGAGATTCTCGACCCGGAAGGTCCGATAGCCGGTGGACACCACACCTGCTTCACGGAGCCTTCGCAGCGCCTTCTGCACGGTGGGCTCCGCCGCACCGGCCAGGGTGGCCAGTTCGGGCTGAGTGATCGGCCAGCGGATGACGGCACCCGCGCCGGTCCGCTCTCCGTAGGTCATGGTGATCTGGTGGAGCACCCGGGCCAGCCGGGTCGGGGCGTCGCAGCCGGTGAAGTCGATGCGGTGGCCCGTCGCGACCCGCAGTTTCGCGACGATCGACTCGTTGACCGCCTGGGCGATCCGCCGGTCGTGCCGCAAACAGCCGAGGAAGTCGGCACGGGTCACGACGCGGGCGATGACCGGCCCGCACGTCGTCACCGTCGCGGACCGTGGCTGCCCGTCGACCGCGGCGAACTCGCCGACGAGGTCGCCCCCCATCCGGACGGCCAGGAGAGCGTCCCGGTGGTCGTTGGTACGTCCGGTCGCCTTGACCACCCCGTCGAGCAGGATCAGGAGGAACGTGCTCTCCTCCGCCTCACGGATCAGCACCCGGCCGCCCGGGTAGCGCGCGAGGGTCCCCAGTGCGAGCAGCCGTTCGCGCGCCGCCTGCGGGAGGCCCCCGAGCACGCTCGCCGACGGCCACGCCCATGTCTCACGCGGTCTCCGCCCGGCCCGCCGCTCCGCAGGATTCGCCACGGCACCAGTGTGCACCCGGGCGGAGTGCCGGGCATGGCTCCCAACACCCCTTGTTCGCGTTACGGGTTCGGCGCATTCCGTACTGGGACGGGATCTCCGCCGTACACCTGGTGCACAGTGGGAGCGCGGCAGGGCCGGCGGGACCGGCCGGACCGGGAGGAACGCATGGACGCAGTACTGGAGTACCGGCCCATGGTGGCTGTGGACATCGAACGTTCGGGGGGCCGGGGCGACGTGGCCCTGCTGCGCATCCGCGAAGTGCTCCTGACCACGCTTCAGGATGCGCTGGGGGAGAGCGGAATCGACTGGCAGGCGTGCCGCGTCAACGACCTCGGGGACGGCCTCCGGATCGTCGCCCCTGCGTGGGTGCCGAAGCCCAGGCTGATCCACCCGCTCTTCCACGAGCTGGTGGTCAGGCTGCACGCGCACAACCGGACGGCCGCCGGGTCGACGCGGATCCGCCTCAGGGTGGCGTTGCATGCCGGTGATGTGTGGGTCGGACGGGCCGGGGTCGCCGGGGGGCCGCTGGAGGTGCTCGCCCGACTGCTCGATGCCCGCCCGGCCCGGGAGGCGCTGGCCGGGGCACCCGGCACGGTGCCCGCGTCACTCCTTGTCTCGCAGCACTTCTACGACGAAACAGTGCGGCACGGATACCCGGGCATCGATCCCGAGTCCTTCCAGCGGGTTGATGTCGCGGAGAAGGAGTACTCGGCGAACGCCTGGCTGCACCTGCCCGGGGCAGCCGCTCCGCCGGGGAGAGCGGCTGCCCCGGACCAGGCGGTCGAGCCGCACCGGCGGGACCGCCCGGCCCATCTGTCGAAGATGGTCAACAAGGCTTCCGGGCACGGCGTCGTCTACGCCACGCAGAACGGCAACCAGAACATCAGCGGACGCACGCCCGACTGAGGGAAGGGAGTGACGTGGAGGACGAACTGGTCACGCTCGCGGCAGCCGGAGCGACCACCCTGGTCACCGCGATGACCACAGACCTGTGGCAGACCGTGCGCGACGGCGTCGCGGACCTGTTCCGCCGGTCCGGCCGGCGGCGCCGGGAGATCGCGACCCGGCTCGACAGCCACGCCGCGCTCGTCGAAGGGGCTGCGACCCCCGACGTCGCGCGCCAGGCACTCCTGAGGTCCTGGGAAATGGAACTGGAAGCCCTCCTCCGCAGAGAGCCGTCCTGCCGTGAGCCACTCGCGCGCCTGGTGGAGGAGGCGCGGCGCGCGATGCCGGACGACCGCCGGGAGGTCATCCACACACACCTGGAACAGAACAACACCGCCCACGGCTCCGGCACGGTCTTCGCTGTCCAGGGCGGCGACCAGCCCGTGCACTGGCCGGGACGGAGTAACCCGCCCCAATGAGCGGTACGGTCCTGCCGATGTCGTGAGCCCCTCGCTTGTCGCGCCCCCATCTGGTCCATACAACCTTGGGAGCGATTGAGTTCGGGGCGTGTTGGCCTGGCGGTTGGCCGGCGGGGTGCTCAGCAGGCGGCCTGCCGGGCGAACACCAGTTCGGTGCTCGACTTGCGGCGGGTCGCCCGCCGGGCGGAGCGGTCAGAGACCAGGGCGGCGATCGCGAGGTGAGTCTCGGCGTAGGTCTCGCGACGACCTGTGAACCGCTGCAGGGGCCGCCACTGCTTGTACTCGGCGTTGGTGTGCTCCACGCAGATCCGCGCGGAGGACTGGCGGCGTCGCTGCTCGCGCCAGGCGTGGTGCTCGCCCAGCGGCGCGTCGTCCTTCGGCTTCTTCGGCGGGGCGCTGACCTGGCCGGGAAACTCGTTAGCCAGCCCCCGGTAGCCCTCGTCGACTTCGGCCTTGACTTTGGGGCCGGTGGAACTGTTCGGCGATGCCCTCAGTGCGCACGGCGGTTTGGTCATGCATGCGGCCCGGCCGGACCACACCGCTGAACAGGGTGCGGCCCTGCGGGTCACTGAAGGTGGTGGTCTTGATCGTGTTCTGCTTCTTCTTGCCGGAGACGAACACCTTGCGGCCGGGGTGGTGGGCGCGGGGCGGCGGACCTGCACTTCGGTGCCGTCGATACGCAGGTCAACGCCCTCCGCGCCGGCGTAGGCGAACAGGTCCTCCAGCGTCCGCAGCCGCACCCCGGCCGGTCCGGGACGGCGAAGCCGCGGGTCGCCGGCAGCGGGCGGACCTCGCGGATCGCTCCGGAGGCGGTGGAGCGGTCCACTCCATACAGTTCAGCCAGAACGGCGTGCGGGATCCCGAGCCGCAGGTGGACCAGCGTGACCAGGAGCCGGTCGACGAAGACCAGGCGCTGCTTGGGCCCGGCGCCGGCTGCCCGCCTTCGCTCTCCACCACGCCGTTCGTGCAGTGTCGACTCCCGCGCGGACTGCCACCGGGGCGCGAGTTCTTCGAGCAACTCGCCGAAGTGTGCGCGCGAGATGCCGGACAGGGCAGGTTAGGAACAGGCCGCACGGGCCCAGGTAAGGCTCCCAACTCACTTAAATCGTCACGGCCGTTCTCATGCTTCGGGTCAGTGGCACAGCACTCTTGATCGTCTTCTGAGCGGCGCCTAGGCTCCCATGCCCATGGAGATGGGGGAACCAGCCCGTCGGCGGCGGGCATGGCACGACGGGCTGGTCAGGCGCCGGGTGGCCGCAGGTCTGCTGGCCGGTGCGGGGTTGGTCATTCTGGGCACGCTGTTCGTCGTACTGCCGGGCGTGGTGGTCGACCACGATCTCGCCGGGGCGAGCGTCGCCGCGCAGGATCGGCTGAAGGCGGTGAACGATGTCCGTACGACGCTTCTGCAGGTGGTCGGTGGCCTGGTCGTGCTCTTCGGCGCGTACGCCACCTGGCGGCAACTGCGGGTGAGCCAGGACGGTTTGCGCGCCACTCAGGAGGGCTACGTCACCGATCGATTCAGCCGGGCCGTTGACCAGCTCGGCAGCGACAAGCTGGATGTGCGCATCGGAGGGTTGCACGCGCTGTGGCGGATCGCGGAGCAGTCCGCCCGCGACCGGGAAGCCATCATCTCCATCCAGGCCGCGTATCTGCGTACACACCTGCCCTGGCCACCCGCCGGGCCGGAATCACCGGCGGCAGACGTACCCATCAACGACATCGCACCCCTGGAGACCCGCGCCGCCGACGCCCAGGTGGCGCTGACCGCGCTCGGCGTGCTGTGCCGGCACCGGGAGCAGTCCTGGGTCAATCTCAGCATCAGCGACTTGCGCCGGGCCGACTGCGACGGACTGTGGTTCCCCGAGGTCAACTTCGACCGTGCTTGCCTGGAGGCGGCGGGCCTGTACCACGCCAATCTGACCCAGGCGTCCCTGGTCTCGGTCAACCTGCGGCACGCCGACCTCACGACTGCGATTCTCCGCCGGGCTCGCTGCACTCTTGCTGACCTACGGGCCTCGAAGCTGGTCGAAACCGACTTGCGTGACGCCGACTTCACCGAGACCGACCTGCGCGAGGCAAACCTGCGTAAGGCCGACGCCCACGGCGCGGTCTTCCACCGCGCCGACCTCCGCATGGCCGACTTGCGCGGCACCGACTTGAGCACCGCCAACCTTGCCGAAGCACGCCTGACCGGCGCCCTGGCCAGCGAGCACACCCGCTGGCCGGCCGACTTCGACCACACAGCCGCCGGAGTCGTAGACACCGAGGACCCGGGGCCCGAGCCCTCGCCCCTACTCCAGCCGCCCGGGATGACGTGGCAGGCACCGCCACTGCGGTCCACCCCCTGACCAAGACGCGGCGGTCAAGACTGCGGCGACCGCGATCCGCCTGACCGACGTCACTCCTCCTCAGAGGCTTCCTGATCGCGCAGAGCCCCCAGATCGCCAGGCAGATCCGGGAGCTGACATTGCTCCCGAGGTTGTTACCGTTGGGTAGCCACAAGCTGAGGATAGCGCGAGACCATGGATCGTGCGTACGACATCGTTCTCGTCGGTGCGACCGGCTTCGTCGGCGCCCTGACCGCCGACTACCTGGCCCGCAACGCCCCCGGGGACTGCCGCTGGGCACTGGCCGGACGCAGTACCGAGGCGCTGCGCGCGCTGCGGAGCCGGCTCGCGGAGACCGTGCCCTCGGCAGCCGATGTCCCCCTGCTCCACTTCGACGCGCACGACCCCGCCACCGTGCGGGAACTCGCGTACTCCACCCGGGTCCTCGCCACGACGGTCGGCCCATACGTCCAGCACGGCATGGGTACCGTCGCCGCCTGCGCCGACGCCGGGACCGACTACGTCGATCTCACCGGCGAGCCGGAGTTCGTCGACACCGCCTACGTCCGGCACCATGCCCGCGCCCTGCGGACCGGAGCCCGGCTGGTGCACGCCTGCGGCTTCGACTCCGTCCCGCACGACCTCGGTGTCCAGTTCACCGTCGAGCAGTTGCCGCAGGGCGTACCGCTCCGCGTCGACGGTTACGTGCGCACCAGCGCCGCTCCCTCCGGCGGCACTCTCGCCTCCACCCTGACCGCGCTCTCCCGGGGCCCGCAGATGGTCCGCGCGGCGCGTGACCGCCGTAACGTCGAACCCCGGCCGACGACCCGCCGGATCTCCACCCCTGCCCGGGCGAGGTTCGCCCCCGAGGTCGGCGCCTGGGCTCTTCCGCTGCCCACCATCGACCCGCAGGTGGTGTCCCGCTCGGCCGCCGCCCTCGACTCCTACGGCCCGGACTTCCGCTACCGCCATTACGCGGCGGTCCGTCGGCTGCCGGTCGCTCTCGGCACGGTCGCCGGGCTGGTCGTGGTGGCGGGCGCCGCCCAGCTCCCCGCCGCCCGGCGCTGGATCTCCAGCCGCCTCGCTCCGGGCGACGGCCCGTCCGAAGAGCGCCGGGCCCGCAGTTGGTTCAGCGTCCGGTTCGTCGGTGAGGGCGGAGGCCGACGCGTCTGCACCGAGGTGTCGGGCGGGGACCCGGGCTACGACGAGACAGCGAAGATCCTCGGCGAGTCCGCGCTCAGCCTCGCCTTCGACGAACTGCCCGCCCTGGCGGGCCAGCTGACCCCGGCTGTCGCCATGGGCCCGGCCTTGCGGGCCCGGCTGGAGCGCGCCGGGCTGCGCTTCAGGGTGGCCGCGCGGCGGGGGGACTGAGCCGGGCGGGGGACCCTGTTCATGGGGAGGCGGAGAACGACGGGACGACGCGTTCGGTGCCGCTGACGAGTGTGAACCAGACAGATTTGGACTCCGGTACGGGTTCGCCGTTGGCCCTGGTTCCCCAGCGGGCCGCGAGGGCTTCCACCAGGACCAGGCCACGGCCGTGCTCGTCGCAGGGGATGTGTTCGGCCTGCGCGCGCCAGGGCAGCGATGCCGGATCGTCGTCCGTCACGTACACCGTCACCCGCTTCGGGTTGACCGTGACATCCACCCGGACGAGTGGCGAGCGGGTGTGGCAGTACGCGTTGGTGACGACCTCGCTCACGCAGAGGCGCCCGTCCTCCACGAGACCGGGGTGACCGGTGGCCCGCAGGAGGGTTCCGAGGAAGTCCCGCACGATGCCGGGCGCGGTCGGGCTGTTGGGCGCGATCAGCCGGTAGCTGGCCCCGCGCTGCGGGAGGGGTGGACGGGGTACTCGACGGGCGGTGACAGGGGTCATCCGGTGGTCTCCCTTACGTGGTCCGGTCTCGGCCGCAGCACGCATCGCCATCCATGACCCGTGGCATCGGGCACCTGTCATGCCGTCAACTGGCATGTGGATGGCTGCACTTCGGGACGAGTGGCGTTCCGTGCGACGCCATGGACGCTAGGGCACAACAATGTGACGGTGCAACAGTGGGACGCCCGTAGCACCCATACGAGTGGACCAGTGACACAGTGAGGCGGCACACTCGTACCGCACGAACAGGAGGGGTCGATGCCGCCAAGGAGCTACCCGACCGCCAGGCAGAAGCGCCTGGGCGCAGAACTTCGCAAACTGCGCGAGCGCGCAGGCATGTCCGGGAGCGAGGCAGCCGCGTATCTCGGTGGCGAGCGGGCCCAGATCAGCCACATCGAATCGGGCCGGTACGGCGTGAGCGATCAGCGCGTCCGCCGGCTCGCAGCCCATTATTCGGCGAACGACAAGCACCTCGTCGACGCGCTCGCGAGCATGGCCGAGGAGCGCACCAAAGGGTGGTGGGACGAGTATCGCGGAATACTGTCGCCCGGCTTCCTGGACCTGGCGGAACTGGAACATCGAGCGACGTACCTCCGCTCCATCCAGATGCTGAATGTCCCCGGCGTCTTCCAGACGGAGATGTACGCGCGAGACCTGATTCGAAGCGGAGTGTCCGACCTCCCGGCCGATGAACTGAACGCCCGCGTGGAACATCGGGTGCGTCGGCGCGATATCTTCGACCGGCCTTCTCCGACACCGTTCGAAGCATTCATTCACGAAGCCGCCCTCCGCATGAGGTACAGCGACACCGGCACCATGAGAGACCAACTCACCTTCCTGCGTGAGGTCTCCACCTGGCCATCCGTAACGATCCGCGTCATCCCGTTCACAGAGCAGATCAACGGATCGGTGCACTCAATGCTGTACGCCGGGGCCAGCATCCCGGCGCTCGACACCGTCCAGATCGACAGCGCCTTCGACGCGGGCTTCCTGGACGCCGAGGCCCAACTCGCCAGTTACCGAGAGCTGCTTGATTCCATCGAATCAATCTCACTCAGCCCGAAGAAGTCGGCCCAATTCATCCACCGCATCGCACAGGAAATGTGAGTCAACCGGCATGACCGACGCAATCAACTGGCAGAAGTCCTCATTTTCGGGAGCAGACAACAATCAGAGCTGCATCGAGCTGGCACCTGTTGACGGCTCGATCAAGATGCGCGAGAGCGACGACCCCGCCGTGGTGGTGACCACCAGCGTCGAAAAGCTTCGCGCCTTCGTACTGGGCGTGAAGGCCGGGGAGTTCGACCACCTGATCTGACCAACCGCCGGATCGCCCTCCACCGAGCCGGGTGGGGGGCGTTTCGCATGCGGCGGCACAACGTAGCGACGTAGCACTGTTGCGCCTGGCGTACCAATAGCGCTACCGTCACCGTACGTCGCCACTGCGGCCGCAGCAGTAGCCGAGCCGCGCCCCGGGCAATGTAACTCCGCTTGTCCACAGCCCCGTTGAGGCAGGCACTCCGGACTTTCAGACGCTGCGATCGGACGGTCGGCCATGCGTACGTCACCCCCCACCGCCTCCACCAGAACCCCGGCTGAGGCCCGTATCGAGCTCGGCTTCCGGTTAGAGGTGCTGCGGTACGGGCCCGCGACCGGGTTCCGGCCCGAGCCCGTCGATCTGCGGATCGTCCCCACCCCGCGCGAGGCCATCCGCGTGATCCGCGCGCAGCTACGGGCCAGCCATGTCCTCGGTCTGCCGCCGCGCGAGACCGCCCGCGCTCTGCGCTGGTCCGAACACGGCGGCTGGCTGCCCGCGCTCGCCGCGCTGCACCGAGGCGAGCCCTGCGGGTTCGTACTGCCGCTCCGCAAGGGCCGCCACATCGAGTGGGCCGTACGCCCCTTGTGCTACCTCACGCTCGACCCGGCGCCCGGACCCGCCACGCCCCGGCTGTGACCAGCGCACATCCCATCAGCGCACCGCTCACCCAGACCGGCGACCGGTAGCCGAAACCGGCATCCAGGGCCAGACCGCCCGCCCAAGGGCCCAGCGTGGCACCCAGGTTGAAGGCGGTCGTGGAGAAGGCGCCCGCGAGGCTCGGGGCTTCGGGGGCCTCGTCGAGGACGCGGGCGATCAGGGCCGTGCCCGTGCCGAAGGCGAACATCCCCTGGACCAGGATCAGGGCGAGTGCCGCGGACGGGCTGCCCGCCGTCAGGGCCAGGGCGCTCCACCCCAGCGCGAGGGCGACCAGGCCGGACGCGATGAGGGCCGTGGGGCGGAGATCGGCGAACCGGCCGGCGACGGTGACGCCGAGGAAGGACCCCACGCCGAAGAGCGCGAGCGCGGCGGGCACCCAACCGGCGCTCAGACCGGTCTCCCGGGTGAGGAGCGGCTCCAGATAGGAGAACGCGCAGAAGGTCGCCCCCTGCACCAGCGCCATCGTGAGCAGGGTGAGCCGGAGGCGGGGGCGGGTCAGGACACGCAGTTCGGTGCGGACGGGTACGGGTTCGGCGTCGGGCCGCCCCGCCGGGACGCTGCGTACGATCGCCAGGGCCGCCGGTACGGAGATGAGGGCGACCGCCCAGAACGCCGACCGCCACCCCCACCGCTCTCCCAGTACCGCCCCGGCCGGCACCCCGACGACGCAGGCGACCGTGACCCCGCCGACCACTACCGCCGTGGCCCGCGCCTTCAACTGCGCGGGAACCAGGGAGACCGCCGTCGTCAGGGCCACCGCCCAGAAGCCCGCGTTGGCGACGGCGCCGACGAACCGGGTCGCGAGGAGCACTCCGTAACTCGGGGTGAGCGCCCCGAGGATGTGCACGGCGACGAACACCGCGAGGAACAGCAGCAGCGCACGGCGGCGGGGCCAGGTGCGGCTGAAGAGCGCCATGAGAGGCGCGCCGATCACCATCCCCACGGCGAAGGCCGAGGTCAGCAGACCCGCTGCGGCCAGGGAGACGTTCAGGTCGGTGGCGATGCCCGAGATGAGCCCGGACAGCATGAACTCCGATGTGCCCTGGGCGAAGACCGCGAGCCCGAGGACGTAGACAGCAAATGGCATAGGAGGCGCACCCCTTGGGACGGAACAGTCGACGGAGCCGTCGTGGACGGACAGGCCGGTGTGCGGGGATGCGGGCCGCGCCCTTCGTACGCGCCGGGGATCCGGCATACGTAACGCCGTGACGCCGTAACGTCGTGGCGCGGAAGAACACCCCGGCCGGGATGGCGGGGGCGTGACTCGGTGAGCGGCGCTTCAGCGCGCAGCCGAGGAGGAAGCGGCCCGTACCCGCGGTGATCCGGCGGCGACGGAGCCGTGCGAAGAAGTGCCCATGACCCTGCGGGTCAACCGGCCTCAGTCAGCAGGAACTCGGCCACCGGAGCACCGGTGGCCGCTGTCTGTCGGACTCGGGGCAGGCCATGGAAGTGACCGTATCCGGCCGGGTGGTCGCGATGCCAGTGATTAACGCCGACGACATCCAGGCGGCCCGTTTCCGTGTCGGACGCCGCCGCCTGAATCGCCATGGGGTCACACGTGCTGCGGGGCTTCGTCCTTCAGCATCCCGCGGACCTGCTCGCGCAGCTCACTGTTGTTCGTGTGTCCGTGGACCGAAGCGGCGTGCTCGGACGCCGCGCGTACGACTTCTTCCTCCTCGCCGCTGATGGTCAGCGTGCAACCGGATTCGCTGGGCATGTCCCGGCAGTCGGCGACCTTACGCATGAGAAACCTCCAGTCCGCCCCGTCGCCGTACCGCCGGCCTGCGGACTCTGGAGCCATAGGCCATGAGGCGGCAGACACTGGGGCTACATGGGCCATATACCACAAATATAGATATTTCCTAGCAAGAACACCAGCTCGCGGTCCTTCTCTCAGGTCGTTGTGCCGGACCCCGCCGAAAGGCCGCCGCCGTGGCATGGGACCGGACTGTCCCCCTTCCTCCGCTTTCTCGTCACAGCGAGTCGACTCGCATGTCACAGGGGTGTCTTGGTCGAACTCCGGTCAGAACAACTTGCCGGGCGGCGGACACATACCAAGCAGCAACGCCCGCTCAACCGGAGCGAGCGTGACGACACCGCTTCCTTGGAGTACCGATGCGCGTCAAGAAGATCTCCGCTCTCGCCCTCGTCGTCGCCGCTGCCGGCCTCTCGCTGACCGCGTGCGGCAGCAGCGACGGATCGAGCGCTTCCGCCGCCAACAACAGCGCGTCCAGCGCCGCGAGCAGCTCCACCGGCGGCCAGGGCTCGGGCTCCTCGGCCTCGGGCTCCTCGTCGTCCAACTCCTCCACCTCCGCCACCAAGTCCTCGTCCGGTTCCTCCACCGGCTCCAGCACGGGCGGCAAGGTCGCCACCAAGAGCGAGGCCGCAGGGTCGGGCTCCAGGTGCGAGGCCGACCACCTCGATCTCAGCGCCGTCTCTGCGGGCGTCAAGAACCAGATCGTCATCAACATGAAGAACACCGGTTCCAGCACGTGCAGCATGACCGGCTTCCCCGGCGTCCAGCTCATCGGCCCCGACGGCCTCGGCGACACCGGCCCCGACGCCGCCCGCACCGACGCCACGGGCTCCACCACGACCATCGCGCCCGGCGAGGAGACCCGCTTCCTGCTGCACTACATCCCGGACACCAGCGGCTCGGGCAAGACCTACACCCGGCTCGACGTCACCCCGCCCAACGAGCGGGTCTCGGAGATCGTGAACCTCAACAAGCTGGCCATCACCGTCTCCCCCTCCACCGGCAACGCCCCCGACGTCTACGTCGACCCGATCGGCTACCACACCGGCTCCGGCAAGTGAGCCCAGCAGCACCACGTACACCCCGGCCCAGCCAGGCGTACAACGTGCTGTTGTGGCCAGGGACACGTCGGTTGTTTGACCGCAGGTGTACCGCTCGCTTTGATCTCAGGTGTCAACGCCAGGTTGTCCGGGCGGGAAGCCCGGTAGGAAATCCAGCGGAACCGGGCCGGAGAGCAGAGTGAGCGGGAGGTGCGCCGAGCGTGGTGTCCAGGCAGTCGCTGGGGCGGCAGTTCGGGTGGCTCTGGGCCGCGTACGGGGTCAGCACGCTCGGTACGTGGCTCGCGTTCGACTCGTTCTCCCTGATCGCGATCCTCGCGCTGCACGCCGGGACGACCGAGGTGTCACTGCTGTCCGCCGCCGGGCTGGCGGTCGGTGCGGTGGTGGCCATGCCGCTCGGCCCGTGGGTGGACTTCCGCCGCAAGCGGCCGGTGATGATCGCGATGGACCTGATCCGGTTCGCGGCGCTGATGACCATCCCCGCCGCCTACGCGCTCGGCGGGCTCACCTTCGGCCAGCTGCTGGTCGTGTCGGTCGTCGTCGGCGCGGCCGACATCACCTTCACCGCGGCGAGCGGGGCCTGTCTGAAAGCGCTCGTACGGCCGGAGGACCTGCTCGTCGCTAACGGCCGGTTCGAGTCCACGACCTGGACCGCCACCATGCTCGGACCGCCGCTCGGCGGGGCCGCGATCGGGATGTTCGGCCCGGTGCTGACCGTACTCGCCAACGCGGTCAGCTATCTGCTCTCCGCCGTGGGGATCCGCGCGATCGGCGGCGAGGAGCCGCACCCCGAGCGGGCCGGCGCACCGAAGCTGCGCGCGGGTGACCTGCTCGACGGGTGGCGGTACATCCTCGGCCACCCCACGCTGCGCCCGCTGTTCCTCAACTCGATCCTCTTCAACGGCCTGATCATGGCGGCCTCCCCGCTGCTCTCCGTCCTCATGCTCAGCCATCTCGGGTTCGCCCCCTGGCAGTACTGTCTCGCCTTCGCGGTGCCGTGCATCGGCGGTCTGATCGGCTCACGGGCGGCCCGCCGGCTCGTCACACGGTTCGGGCAGCACCGGGTGATGCTCGCCGCCGGGGTGCTGCGGGCGTGCTGGTCGCTCGGACTGGCCTTTGTCCGTCCGGGCGTTGCCGGGCTGGCGCTCGTCATGGGCGTCGAGCTGGGGCTGATCGCCTGCTGCGGGGTGTACAACCCGGTGCTCGCCACCTACCGGCTGAACCACGCCGAACCGGGCCGGGTCGCCCGTACCCTGTCCGCGTGGTCGGTCACCGGCAAAGCCTCCACCGCCGCCATAACGGCCCTGTGGGGCCTGCTGGCCGCGGCCACCGGCCCCCGCACCGCGATCGCGACCGCCGGTCTGCTCCTCCTGGCGACCCCGCTGCTGCTGCCGCGCCGCGACCCCTCAGCACGGTCCGAGCCGGAACCGGCCGGGAGTCCCGCGTGAAGCCGGCACACCCCCACCTCGATCTCCCTCCAGGCCGTAAGTAACGGGGGCCGGGGAGGGGGCCCCTGCGGCATGGCCGTCCATCAACAACACCCCCTCATCATCCCATGTATCCGGCACAAATAGCCCGATGAGCGGCATCATCCGGGCGAACTCCGAGCATTGCTCGGATCTATACGCGGATTTTCCCGCTCCACCCCCTGGCGCCCCGCAAGCGGCCCCAGTAGGGTCCACCCCTGAGTACAGCTGGTCTACACCACACGGCTCGGAGGGTGTCCAAGTGCCGTACAGAGCAAGGCAGTTGCTTCTCACGTTCACCGCCGCCCTCGCTCTGGGCGGGACGTTCCTCCTGCCCGGCGGCGCTGCTGTCGCGGCCTCCGCCGAACCATCCGCCGTGCCTGCCGTCGTCCCCCCTCTGCAGAACTGGCACAGCGA
This sequence comes from Streptomyces sp. NBC_00466, assembly GCF_041433995.1. Taxonomy (NCBI): domain Bacteria; kingdom Bacillati; phylum Actinomycetota; class Actinomycetes; order Kitasatosporales; family Streptomycetaceae; genus Streptomyces; species Streptomyces sp. NBC_00466. The sequence goes on from NZ_CP107896.1 coordinate 2,540,969, forward strand.
CACGGGCCGGTTCAGGCTCACCGAACGGTCCCGGATCGTCGTCGATGCCGGGCCCGGTTCCCGACTGGCCGCCGACGCACGCACGTTCGCGGCCGACCTGGCCGCCCTCGGTGTCGAGCGGCTGCCCGTCACCACTGGGACCAAGGCCCACAGCGGCGACATCCTGATCACCTCACAGGGCGACGGCGAGGGATTCCGTATCGACGTGAGCGAGGACTCCGTACGGCTCTCCGGAGACGGAGTGACCGGCGCGTTCTACGCGGAGCAGTCCGTCGAGCAGATGTTCAAGACCTCCGTCGGCCACGCTTCACTGCCGGCCGGTGCCACACACGACTCCCCCACGCAGCGAACCCGTGGACTGATGATCGACACCGCACGTACGTACTGGTCCGTGGAGTCGGTCAAGGAGACGATCCGTCAGCTGGCGTGGACGAAGTTCAACACCCTGCACTGGCATCTGACCGACTCCGAGTTCTTCCGGCTCGACCTGCCGGGCTACGAGGGGCTCGCCGCGGCCCAGTCGTACACCCCCGCCGACCTGCGGGCCGTGCAGGCGTACGCGGCCCGCTACCACGTCACGGTCCTCCCGGAGTTCGACATCCCCGCTCACGCCACGGCGATGTCCCGCTACCGGCCGGGCCTGCGCTGGGAGTGCCCGTCCATGAACGCGATCATCGACACGTCGCGGGTGGACCCCGGATTCACCATCGACATCACCAAGCCGGGGAACGTGGCGTGGCTGGACGGCCTCGTCAAGGAGGTGGTGGGCCTGTTCGATTCGCCCGTCATCCACCTCGGTGGTGACGAGACCCCCCGCGCCGCCACCCAGGCGGCGTGCCCGGAACTGACGGCGTACGCGACATCGCAGGGCTACGCCAAGACCGAGGACGTGTTCCTGGCGTACGAGAACCACCTGCACGACCTGCTCGCCGAGCACGGCAAGAAGATGGAGATCTGGGGCTGGTGGCCGCAGGCCGGGGGCGGCGGGAGCGTCACCGTGGACAAGGACATCCGCATCCAGGCGTGGCTGGGCGACGAGCAGACCTTCATCGACCAGGGCTACGACGTCGTCGTCAGCAACGAGTCCTCACGCCTGTACGTCGTCCCCAAAGCGATGCCGGGCACCGCCAACGGCACCTACATCCCGGACGACGACGCCCTCTACCGCACCTACGCACCCAGCAGCTCCGCGCACGTGCAGGGGCTGGAGATGGCCCAGTGGGGGGATCGCCAGTACACCGCGCCCGAGGCGTACTCGCTGTCCTATCTGCGCCGTCCGCTGCAGATCCTCGCGTCCACCGCGTGGGGCAGCCCCCGTATGGCGAACTACCTCGACTACGAGGCGATGGCCGACACCGTCGGGACAGCGCCGGGAGTCATGGAGAACGCGGATCCCGACGCGCGGCCGGTGACCGCTACGGCGTACGGCCCCGAAGGCGCGGCCAACGCCGCTGACGGCGACCCGGCGACGGCGTTCGCCGCCACCACCCCGGGAGCCGCCGTGGGCCTCGACCTCGGTGAGGGGGGCGCGACGAGGCCCGCCGCCGTACGCCTGCTGCCCCGCAGCACCTCGACGGCCGACCTGTCCTCGCTGGTCGGCGCACGGGTCGAGGGGTGCACCGAAGGACCGGACCAGGGGTGCACGACGCTGGCCGAGGTGCGGTGGACTCCGACCCGGGACTGGCAGACGCTGCCGGTGGACACCTCGCGGGCGTACCGATGGGTGCGTCTGGTGGGCGCCGCGCAGACCAAGCCGGTCGTGGCCGAGCTCCAGGTACTCGCGGCCGCCGGCGACGTGCAGGTCATGGTGAGCGCGCCGCGCGAGATGCCCGCGGGCCACGGCGCCACCGTCGTCGGGGCCACGATCACGAACACCACCGGCCGGGCCCTCCCCCGCGTCGAAGTGGGCCTGAACGCACAGCACTTGAGCGACAACACCGCCCTCGCGCCTGCGGTGCCGCCGACCCAGGTGGCCCTCCCGCCGCACCGGAGCCGCACGGTGCGCTTCACCGTCAGCCCGGACAGGGCCGCACACGCGGGCCTCTACCGGTTCACCGCGACCGCCGACTTCGGCACGGGCGACGGCGACGGCCGCGGCAGGGCCCGGGGCTCGGCGCTGTCCACCGTGCCGCTGCGCTCCCTGACCGAGGCCTACGACAACATCGGCATCACGGCGGACGGCAACCCGCAGCCCGGCGACCTCGACGGCGCCCAGTCGAGCCTGTCCGCCGATGGCCTGGCCACGGCGGGCGTGCAGCGCGGCGCCGACGTCTCAGCCGACGGATTCACCTTCGCGCTGCCGTCGCCGGACGTCACCGACCGCGACAACGTCGTCGCCGACGGCCAGACCCTTCCGCTGACGGGCCGCACCTCCCGCGTCGGGCTGCTGGCCACCGGTACCTACGGGACGTCCGCGGGCATCACCGGCACGGTGACCCTCACGTACTCCGACGGCTCCACCTCGGCCGGCGAGGTGACCGTGCCCGACTGGGGATCCACTGCCCCACTGCCGGCCGACGCCACGACAGCCGCCGACGCGGGCAGGGTCAACGGCAGCGGCCGCGCCCAGAGCACACGCCCGGCGAAGCTGTACGCCGTCCACGTCGACGCCGATCCCGCCCGACAGCTTGTCTCCGTCACACTGCCCGCCGCATCCGGATACCTCGGTGCCAAGGCCCCGCTGATCCATGTGTTCGCCCTCAGCACCGACCGGAAGGAAACGTCCTGATGCGCACCGTCCTGGCACAGCTCAGACGCGCGCGGGCAGCCGTCCCGCTCACCCTCGCCGTGACTGCCGCGAGTGTCCTGTTCCCGGCGGGCGCCGCCGTAGCGGGCGGACCACCCGCCGTCGTACTGCACGCCGCCCGGGACGGCAGCGGAACAGCGTGCGCCCGGTCGCACCCCTGCTCGGTCGGCAGCGCGCAGGACCGGGTGCGCGAGCTGCTCGGCCAGGGCCCGGCCCGGGATGTCGTCGTCGAACTGGCCGACGGGACCTACCGCCTGGACAAGCCACTGGAGTTCGGACCGCAGGACTCCGGGCGGCCCGGCCACCGGGTGACCTGGACAGCCGCCCCCGGCGCACATCCCGTACTCAGCGGCGCGCGCAAGGTCACGGGCTGGAAGCTGCGGGACGCGGACAAGAACGTCTGGGAGGCCCCGCTGCCCAAGGGACTCGACACCCGGCAGGTGTACGTCGACGGCCGGCGGGCGCCGGTCGCGCAGACCACACCGGCGGAACTCGAGCTGGCCTTCGCTGCCGCCAGCGGTGGCTACACCACCACGCCGGCAGCATGGGGACAGGACCTCCTCGCCGCCCTCGGCCCCGCCGCGCTCAGCAGGGTCGAGTTCGTCTACACCGGCGGCAACGGCCCCTGGACGCAGTCCCGGTGCCGCCTCGACACCGTGCGGGATTCCACTCTCCTGATCCAGCAGCCGTGCTGGGGGAACATCACGAAACGGCCGGCGTTCACCCAGGCGTCGGGGTCGCTGCCGTCGATGAACCCGGGTACCCCGCCGACCCGCATCGAGAACGCGTATCCCTTCCTGCACGCCGGCCAGTGGTACGTCGACCCGGCGCGGGGCGTCCTGGACTACGTGCCCGCACCCGGCCAGGACATCACCGCTCTCGATGTGGAGGTGCCCCGGCTGAGCACCCTGGTCAAGGGCGCCGGCACACTCGACGCACCAGTGCGCAACCTGACCTTCTCGGGCCTGACGTTCGCCTACGCCACCTGGCTCGACCCGAGCAGCCGCGCCGGCTTCGCGGACGTGCAGGACAATCTGCGCCTCACCGGTGACGACCCGGCCCACCCCCAGGGCACTTGCACCTTCGGCACTCCCCCGGGCACCTGCCCGTTCGGCGCCCTGAGCCGTGAGCCCGGCAATGTGCAGTTCACCGCGGCGCACGATGTCGTCCTGCTGGGCAACACCTTCACCCATCTCGGTGCGGCCGGTCTCGTCCTGGAGCACGGAAGCCGCGACAACACCGTGGAGGGCAACACCTTCGCCGACATCTCCGGCAACGGAATCATCCTGGGGAACACCACCGATCCACACCCGTCCGACGTGGGCGCGGACGACCGCGAGATCAGCTCGGGCAACACCCTGGCGGACAACCTGATCCACGACGCCGGAACCGACTACCCCAGCGCGGCGGGAATCACCCTGTTCTTCACCCAGCACACCCTGGTGACCCACAACGAGCTGCGCGATCTGCCCTACACCGGCATCACCGCCGGAGTCATCCAGGGCCACGTCGACAACGCCGCGCACCCCGAGAACTCCACCAACATCAACAGCGACAACACCATCAGCAACAACCTGATCCACCGGTACATGCAGGTGCTCAAGGACGGCGGCGCGGTCTACGTCGAAGGCCACCAGGGCCAGACCCGGCAGGCCGCCGACGGTTCGGTGGACCGCGCTGCGAGCGTCGCGCACGGTCTGACCGTCGCGGGCAACGTCGCCTACGACCAGGGCAATGTCAACTTCACCTGGTACGACGACGCCGGAGCCCAGTGGCTGAACTGGACCGGCAACCTGGAGTGGGGTGCCAAGCAGGCACAGGGCGGCTGCCAGACCACCGGGCACCTCGACTACACCGGTAACGTCCAGTCGGGCCTGACCGGCGAGTTCCACTGCTCGCCGCCCGTCCCGGTGGACACCCGTATCGAGGGCAACCGGGCCATCTCTCCCACACCGTCCGCGGCCGACCTGCCCGCGGACACCGTGTCACGGGCCGGCCTCACCGGCCGCTGGCAGACCCTGACGACATCGCTGCCGCCCGGCATCGGCTACGCCCATGTGTCGCCCGACGGCGCCGGAGTCCTCGTCGCGGGCCACGGCTTCGCCCCGGACACCCGCGTCAGTCTGGACGGAGTGCCCGCCACGAAGGTCACCGTCCTGTCCAACGGCTTCCTCGACGTCGTCCCACCGTCCGGAACGCACCCCCGGCAGATCACCGTCACCACCCCACACGGCACCACCACCGCCGCACTGGGCTGAGGTCCGCAGCAGAGGCAGTCGGGCCCCCTTCTCCGTCAGGAGTCGGGGGCCGTCTCCTTGCCCGTCAGGAGTTGGGTGCCACCTTCGACAGCCCGTTGATGATCCGGTCCATCGCGTCCCCGCCGGTCGGGTCGGTCAGGTTCGCCAGCATCTTGAGGGTGAACTTCATCAGCACCGGGTGGGTCAGGCCGCGCTCGGTGATGAGCTTCATCACCTTCGGGTTGCCGATCAGCTTCACGAAGGCGCGGCCCAGCGTGTAGTAACCGCCGTAGGTCTCCTTGAGGACCTTCGGGTAGTTGTGCAGCGCCATCTCGCGCTGCGCGGGCGTCGCCCGCGCGGTGGCCTGGACGATCACGTCGGCCGCGATCTGGCCGGACTCCATGGCGTACGCGATGCCCTCGCCGTTGAACGGGTTGATCATGCCGCCCGCGTCACCGACGAGCAGCAGGCCCTTGGTGTAGTGCGGCTGGCGGTTGAAGGCCATCGGCAGGGCCGCGCCGCGGATCGGCATCGTCATGTTGTCGGGGACGTAACCCCAGTCCTCCGGCATCGACGCGCACCACGTCTTCAGCACCTCGCGCCAGTCCAGCTCCCGGAAGGCGGCCGATGAGTCGAGGATGCCGAGGCCGACGTTGGACGTGCCGTCGCCCATACCGAAGATCCAGCCGTACCCGGGGAGCAGCCGGTCCTGCGGGCCGCGGCGGTCCCACAACTCCAGCCAGGACTCCAGGTAGTCGTCGTCGTGACGCGGCGAGGTGAAGTACGTACGGACCGCGATTCCCATCGGCCGGTCGTCGCGGCGGTGCAGGCCCATGCCGATGGAGAGGCGGGTGGAGTTGCCGTCGGCGGCGACGACCAGCGGGGCGTGGAAGGTGACCGGGGTCTTCTCCTCGCCCATCTTGGCGTTGACGCCGGTGATCCGGCCGGTGCGCGGGTCGGTGATCGGGGCGCCGACGTTGCAGCGCTCGTGCAGCCGGGCGCCCGCCTTCTGCGCCTGGCGGGCCAGCTGCTCGTCGAAGTCGTCACGCTTGCGGACCAGGCCGTAGTCCGGATACGAGGCGAGTTCCGGCCAGTCCAGCTGGAGGCGTACGCCGCCGCCGATGATCCGCAGGCCCTTGTTCCGCAGCCAGCCCGCTTCCTCGGAGATGTCGATCCCCATGGAGACCAGCTGCTTGGTGGCGCGCGGGGTCAGTCCGTCACCGCAGACCTTCTCGCGCGGGAAGGCGGTCTTCTCCAGGAGCAGGACGTCGAGTCCGGCCTTCGCCAGGTAGTACGCCGTCGTGGAGCCGGCAGGGCCCGCCCCGACGACGATCACATCTGCGGTGTGCTCGGAGAGGGGCTCGGTCACGGCGGGAACTCCGGAAGACTCGATTTCGTGTGCCACGAGGCACTGGACAGGTGCAGTCTATGGGGACCTCCTGATCGATCAGCTGAAGGGTTGGAACGAAGTGAACAAGCCTGCGCCGGTCGTCCGGCTGCGTGTCCCCACCGACGAGGACGCCCTCGCCTGGCACCGGGTGTTCGACCATCCGGACGTCATGGAGTTCCACGGGGGTGCGTCGAAGGAGTTGTCGGAGTACGAGGAGTTGACCGCGCGGCAGCGCAGACACGATGCCGAGCGTGGCTTCTGCCTCTGGACGGTGCTCGACGGGGACGGTGAGGTGATGGGTTTCACCGGCGCGCAGCCCTGGCCGCACGAGAACTTCGGGCCGGTCGGCCGGATCGAGATCGGCTGGCGGCTCGGACGGAAGTACTGGGGCCACGGGTATGTGACCGCCGCCGCCCGCATGACGCTGGAGCGCGTACGGGCGGCCGGTGTCGGTGAGGTGTTCGCGATGGTCGACGCCGAGAACGAACGGTCGGTCGCGGTGACGCGGCGGCTCGGGATGGAGCTGCACGAGACATTCATGACACCGGTGTCGAAGCGGAAGGGCCACTGCTTCCGCCTGGACCTGCCGGAGGGGACCGGCTCAGGAGGATACGGCTGAGGGGATGCGGCTGAGAGGGGGCGGCTGAGAGGGGGCGGGTGGGGGCGCGGTTCCGCCCCCCACCTGTCGGTTCAGTCCGTCCGCTTGAAACCCCGGTGCAGCGCCACGATGCCACCGGTCAGGTTCCGCCAGGCCACGTCCGCCCAGCCGGCCTGCTGGAGGCGGGCGGCGAGTGCGGGCTGGTCGGGCCAGGCGCGGATCGACTCGGCGAGATAGACGTACGCGTCCGGGTTGGACGAGACGGCGGTCGCCACCGGGGGCAGCGCCCGCATCAGGTACTCGGTGTAGACGGTGCGGAACGGGGCCCAGGTGGGCTGCGAGAACTCGCAGATGACGACCCGGCCGCCGGGCTTGGTGACCCGGTACAGCTCCCGCAGCGCGGCATCCGTCTCCTGGACGTTGCGCAGCCCGAAGGAGATCGTCACGGCGTCGAAGACCCCGTCGCGGAAGGGCAGTTTCGTCGCGTCGCCCGCCGTCAGCGGAAGGTACGGATGGCGCTGCTTGCCGACCTGGAGCATGCCGATCGAGAAGTCGCAGGGCACGACGTACGCACCGGTCTGCGCGAACGGCAGCGAGGACGTCGCGGTCCCGGCGGCCAGGTCGAGGATCTTCTGCGCGGGGCGGGCGCCGACGGCCTTGGCCACCTCCTTGCGCCACAGCCGCGCCTGCCCGAGGGACAGCACGTCATTGGTGAGGTCGTAGTTCGCCGCCACGTCGTCGAACATCGAGGCGACTTCGTGCGGCTGCTTGTCCAGGGATGCTCGGGTCACCCGGCCATTGTGTCGTGCGGCCCGTCGGAGCCCGGCCACAGGGTCACGCCCCGCGTGGCAGGACGGCGTGCCGCCACCCACCGGGGCGCTCAGCGCGGTCCCGTGTACGACGTACCGTCACTCGAAGTCGTCAGCCCGTGGCGCGCCATTGACTCGCGGGCCGTCAGCGCGCCCGGTGCACCATCCGGCCCGCGATACACGTCACCAGGCACTCCCCGTCCTCGCCGTACACGGCGAAGTCGGCCCGCCCGGACACGGCGAGGGCGCGGGGCACCGGGAGCGCGCCCCCGGTAACCACGTACAGGCCCGACCGCTCGACGGCCGTGCGGACGGCCGCCCGTACGAACGGTCCGGTGAGCGATGTCGTCCCCGCCGTGAGAAGCCGTTGCAGCCCGCGCCGGGCGCTCGCGCCCCAGCGGACCTCGGTCATCCCGAGCGCGGCCAGCGCCTCGCCGGTCAGCGGGTCGGAGCCGAGGTCCTCGCGGGGGTCGGGCCAGTAGGCCGCTTCGAGAAGCGCGGGCGCGTCCGGCTCGTGGCGGCCGGGGGTCAGCACCCCGTCCCAGCTGCGCAGCCGGGCCCGGTCGCCGTACGCCGCGTCCAGCTCGTCGTACGGACCGAGCGCCGCGATGCGGTCGCCGTCGATGACGACCGCGTCCGCACGCGCCCGGTGAAGGGTCAGCAACGCGTACTCAGTTGGCGTCGAGGAGCTTCAGCTCGGGGTGCGCCGTGCCGCCCTCGATCGCGGTGGACGAGATGTGCGAGGCGACGCGGTCGTCGACCGGGTCGTTCGCCGGGTCGTCGTGCACCACGAGGTGCTCGTACGTCGTCGCGCGCTGCGCGGGAACGCGGCCGGCCTTGCGGATGAGGTCGATGATCTCCATCCGGTTCGACCGGTGCTTGGCACCGGCCGACGAGACCACGTTCTCCTCCAGCATGATCGAGCCGAGGTCGTCGGCGCCGTAGTGCAGCGACAGCTGGCCGACCTCCTTGCCGGTCGTCAGCCAGGAGCCCTGGATGTGGGCGACGTTGTCGAGGAAGAGCCGGGCGATGGCGATCATGCGCAGGTACTCGAAGAGGGTGGCCTGCGTCCGGCCCTTCAGGTGGTTGTTCTCGGGCTGGTACGTGTACGGGATGAAGGCGCGGAAGCCGCCGGTCCGGTCCTGTACGTCGCGGATCATCCGCAGGTGCTCGATGCGCTCGGCGTTGGTCTCGCCGGTGCCCATGAGCATGGTCGACGTGGACTCGACACCGAGGCCGTGCGCCGCCTCCATGATCTCCAGCCAGCGCTCGCCGGACTCCTTGAGCGGCGCGATGGCCGTACGCGGCCGCGCGGGCAGCAACTCGGCACCCGCACCGGCGAAGGAGTCGAGCCCGGCCGCGTGGATCCGCGAGATCGCCTCTTCGGCCGACACCTTGGAGATCCGCGCCATGTGCTCGATCTCGGAGGCCCCGAGGGAGTGGATGACGAGCTCCGGGTACGCCTTCTTGATGGCCGAGAAGTGCTTCTCGTAGTACTCCACACCGAAGTCCGGGTGGTGCCCGCCCTGGAACATGATCTGCGTACCGCCGAGCTCGACGGTCTCGGCGCAGCGGCGCAGGATGTCGTCGAGGTCGCGGGTCCAGCCCTTCTCGGTGTCCTTGGGGGCCGCGTAGAAGGCACAGAACTTGCACGCCGTGACGCACAGGTTCGTGTAGTTGATGTTGCGCTCGATGATGTACGTGGCGATGTGCTCGGTGCCTGCGTACCGCCGCCGGCGCACGGCATCGGCGGCCGCGCCCAGCGCGTGCAGCGGGGCGTCGCGGTACAGCACGACCGCTTCCTCGGGAGTGATGCGCCCGCCTGCGGCGGCACGGTCGAGGACGGCTGCGACATTTACAGACGTAAGGTCGGCGTTCTCGGTCACCGGGCGGGTCCTTCCCAAGGGGCTACAGACGACCGATCCAGCCTACGCCAGGGGCGGACGCGAAAGATTGCGCCCCCTTTGTCCGGTTCTCCCGGCGGAGGCTTCCAGCCCGTCCGGCGTTCGGGGCCGACGGTGGCGCCGCCGCACCCCGCACCCTCACCGCGGCACCCCCGCCACGCCACCGCGTACGGTCACCCCGCCGCCGCAACTCCCCCGCGCCACCCGGGAAGCAGCTCATCCAGCAACGCTTCCGTGCGCGGCGGCAGCCCCCGGTCCCCGCTCCGTACGGCCAGGTCCGCCGCAAGCTCCCGCAGCCGCGCCTCGTCGCCGGTCGCGTGGGTCGCGCGCAGCATCTCGTTCCACAGCCGCTCGTCCGCCGAGGATCCGGAGACGGCAGCCCGCAGCGCGGCGATCGCCTTCTCCGGCTGCCCCTGCTCCAGGTGGTGCGCCGACAGCGCCAGCGCCACATCCGCCACGAGCAGCGGCAGCTGCGTGTCGATGATCTCGTGGGTCAGCCAGGTGTAGCGGCCCTCCGTACGGTCGGCGAGCAGCGGCCCCCGTACCAGCCCGAGCGCGTCCGTGAGCAGCCGCTCCCGCACCGAGGCGCGCCGCGCGCCCCGGCCCTCGGTCGCCTCGTGGTGGAGCGAACGGAGCACGTCCAGGTCGGAGACCACGGAAGGAGCGAGCGTGAGCCGCCCGGTGCTGTCCGTACGGAGCCGGGCCGAGCCGTCCTCGTCGGTGCCGAGCCACAGCCGCAGCCGCTCGATGAGCGCGTCGCACACCTCCGGGGTGACTCCGCGCGGCCACATGGCAGAGGCGAGTACCCGCGGGTGGACGCCCTCACGGTGCAGCAGGAGCAGCGCGAGCGCTTCGTGCAGCAGGGCGCTGCGTTCGCTGTCCGGGGTGTCGAGGCCGATGATCTCGTACGGGCCGACCAGCCGCGCGTACACCGCGGGGCGCCCCTGCTCGGTGATGTCGACCAGGAACGGGCGGGCCGGTTCCGGTCCTTCGCCCTCCGGGGCGGCGTCGGCGAAGAGCCGTACGACCGCTTCGTGCTGGGCCTGCGGCAGCAGCTGCGCGTCGAGTTCGAGACCGAGCAGCGGTGCGAGCAGCCTGCCCTCGCCGGTGATCTCCAAGTCCCAGGTGGCGCCCGGCAGTTGTCCGGCCGAACCGGCGCCGATCAGACAGCCGATGCCCAGCCGTCCCGAGTCGGCGGTGAGTTCGGCGAGCGCGGTGGCCTCGTCGGCGGTGGGTTCGTCCGCGACGAGCACCAGGTGCGGGGCCCAGCGGGTCTGCTGGGCCGGGCCGGTCCGCCCGGTCAGGACCGAGTCGTGGCCGGCCGCGCCGAGCGCGCTGCGGCGCTGTCCGATCTCCGCGCCGAGCGTCTCGATGAGTTCGTCGACGGAGCCGAGGTGGCGCAGCCGCGTCGGGGCCAGCGGGCTGAGCTCCGCGCCGAATCCCACGACCGTGACGGTCATCCGGTCCGACCAGCCGTTGGTGGCCAGTTCGGCGGCGACGGACGAGAGGACGGCGGCGCGGTCGGGGTCGGCCCCGGTGAGCGCGACGAGACCGGGCACGGCCTCCAGGTTCAGCAGCAGCCGCGCGTCGTCGCGGGTGCCGAGGCTGACGAGTCCCGGGTACGGGGCGGCCGAGGTCTCCGGGTCGATCCCCTCGTACGCCGCGACGGCCGACCGCTCAAGCCGCCAGAACGTCTGGTCCTGGCCCAGCTCCCACGGCGCCGGCGGTGTCCCGGACGGCTGGGCGAGCTGGAGGTGCAGGTCGTCGTCGGTGAGCCAGGCCGCGTACACGACGGGCAGCGGGCGGCTCTCCCCGCCGAGCGAGGAGGACAGGCCGCGCAGCGCCAGGTCGAGGAAGCGGACGGCGTCGGGATCGGCGCCGACCAGCAGCGCGTCGTGCACATCGGCCTCGTCGCCGGTGGGGACCGGCGGCTCCATCCCGCGCCGGCCGGCCACCGCGGTCATCGCCGACTGCCACAGCGCCATCCGGCGGCGGCGGCCCAGCGCGCCGAGGATGCCGGCGGCGAGCAGCGGGGCGCCGATGAGGGCGGCGGAGAGGCCGAACCCGGAGTCGGAGCTCTGCGAGGGCGCTTCGGCGACCGCGCCGGATCCGGTGGACGGCGCGTTCGGGAGGCGCTGTTCCGGTACGGAGATCTGCGCCGTCGGGTTGTCGCCGCGACTGCCGCCCTGGTGCTGCTGAGCGGGCTGCTCCTGGTGGTTCCCGGACTTGGCGTAGTCGTCGATCTGGTGACGTACCTGCTCGGAGACGCTCGGCGCCTGGTCGGGCATCTGCACGACCTCGCCGCCGTGGGCGTCCGCCGGCATCTCCATGATCCAGCCGGGCCGGATCAGACTCGCCTCGGACAGCTTCGTGCCGTCCGGCTGCATCCGGTCCTTGTTGAGCTGGTAGATCTCCTTGTACCTGCGGCCGTCGCCGAGGTGGCGCTGGGCTATCTCCCACAGCGAGTCGTGGTGGCGCCCCTCGGGCGGGCTGATCCGGTAGAACTTCGTCGCGCCCTCGGTCCCGGTCCGCGCGTTCGCCTGCTCGGCGTGGCCCTGCGCGTCGGCCTGCGAGGCCACGGCCGCCTGCGCCTGCTGCGCGACGCCGACCCCCGGGGCCTGCTGCGCGGCGGCGACCGTCGGCTTGTGCGTCGACTCCAGGGACTGCCCGAACTGTGCGATCCCGGGCGCGAAGCTCGCGGCGGTGGCGCTGACCAGGAGCAGCGCGGCGATCAGCTGCCGGGCCAGCATCTGGCTCGGCCCCGCACCGGGAATGTGCGAGGGCATCCCGACGCCGGAGACCGCGGCCTTGACCTCCACGAGGACGCAGGCGGCGAACTGCGCCCAGGCCAGCCAGACGACGCAGATCAGGATGTTCACGAACGTGTCGACGGTGATCTGCTGCTGCACCATGTCGAAGGACGGCATACCGTGCGGCAGCGGCCAGCCCTGCGTGGACAGGGCGAGCGGTACGGCGAGCAGCAGCCCCGCGAGCGCGAGAAACGCGAAGAACGCCTTGGCGAAGTCACCCGCGGTCCGTTGCCGGGGCAGAGGCTGAGGCGTCCGGTTGGTCGGGCCCGTCGAACCGGGAGTATTGCGCGCCATGGCGGGTTTCCTGTGGGGAGGTAGCGGGTTCGGGATCGTCGGGAGTCGTCGTAAGTCTTCGTCGTAAGCCGTCGGGCTCGTCGGGATCGTCGGGCTCGGAAGTCGGGGGGTGGACTGAGCCTACCGAGATGGTACGGACGGTTTCGAAAGACAGACAGGGCCCGGTGGACACAACGCGTCCGATATGACACGCCTGTTGATACTTGCCCCGATTACGCGCTGGAGGCCGGGCGGAACCGCGGCGAAGCAACGGCCCGGCGCGCGGCCACCGCGGCCACCCGCACCGGCTCCGTCGGCCACCCGCAGGGGCTCCGCCACGACCGGGTCACACCGCCGACGACCGGGAACCGCAGGCGCGCCCGGAATCCACTACCGGGACCGGCAGGGGCCCCGGCTGAACGCAGCGTTCACGGACGCCGGAAGCCACTGCACCGGACCTCCATCAACTGGTCGGCTGAGCACTCCACTTCGCACGCCAGGCCAGCGCGTCGCGTACGCCTTCCAGGATGCTCTTCCGGGCTTTCCAGCCCAGGAGTTCACCCGCACGGTCACTCGCGGTGTAGCAACCGATCACATCGCCGGGACGCGGCCCGGCTTCACGGACGTCGAGGGTCTCCCCCACGGCCTCCTCGAAGGCCGTGACGAGTTCGCGCACGGTGGTGCCCTGTCCGGTGCCGACATTGATGACCTGGTACCGGTCGTCGGCGGCGGGTTCGACGACCTCGTCGAAGCGCGTGAGGGCGGCAACGTGCGCAAGGGCGAGGTCCCAGACATGGATGTAGTCACGGATACCGCTGCCGTCACGGGTGTCCCAGTCCCCACCGGTGACGGTGAACGGGGTTCCCTCCGTGTACGCCTCGATGAGCTTGCCCAGAGCGTGGGTCGGATTCAGGTCCTGCAACCCCGTACGCAGCTGGGGGTCGGCCCCGATCGGGTTGAAGTAACGCAAGGCGACGACCCGGACGGGTGCCGCCACGGTCCAGTCCTGGAGAACCTGCTCCATCATCTGCTTCGTACGGGCGTAGGGGCTCGACGCGGCCACCGGACTGGTCTCGTCCACCCGGGCGTCGGCGGTGGGCGCGTAGATGGAGGCGGAACTGCTGAAGACGACGCGCTCGCAACCGTTGCGCTGGAGGGATTCGAGCAGCTCGACGGTCTTGGCGACGTTCTCCCGGTAGTAGTGCAGCGGCCGGTCGACGGACTCCGGAACGACGATCTTGGCAGCGCAGTGCAGGGTCGCGTCGATGTCGGGGTGTTCGGCGAACACCTGGTCCAGCAGGGCCTGGTCGGCGATGTCACCCCGGTAGAAGACCCGGCCCTGGACGAACTCCCGGCGCCCCTTGGAGAGATCATCGAGGATGACCGGGGTGATCCCCTGCTCGATGAGGGCGGAAGCGACGGTACTGCCGATGAATCCGGCACCGCCGGTGATCAGAATCTTGGTCATACGCGGGATTCTCCCCCGGGCTCACCGCCGCCGCTCGGTCCGGCAGCCGCGGCAGCGGCCGGGCCCGGGTGACCGGAACGCACGGTCGCAGGTGTCGCAGTTCTGGAGCGGGTCAGGAGGCCCGGACTCTCCCCCGGACTCACCCCCGGCCCGGAGAGCGGGCAGCGGAGCGGGCACGAGAACGGCGAGCCGGTGGGCGAGAAGGGCCGCAGGACGCCTCAGCGGCCCGGGCAGATCGGCGGTGAGGACAGCGCGTACGGCATCGGGGTGGGCATCACGTTCGAGCCAGGCCGCGACGGCGGGGGCCAGGCGCCGGACGTCGGTCTCGGCCAGCAACAGCCTGGGCTCGTCGCGGCGCAGCCCGGAGAGCAGATCGATGGCCGCGCGGTGCCGCACCGGATCGGGCACGAGCGGCTGGGGAAGCACGACGGCTGGGCGCGGTACGGGGTCGTCCGCTCGGGCCTGGCGCTGAATCGGGGGCTGCTTCTGCATCGGGGGCCGGGGCTGCGGCTGCAGCCGGGGCCTCGGCTGCGGCTCAGGCGCGGATAGAGCGGCGGGCGGGGTCGGGCCGGGCGGGACAGTGGTGGGGCGCGGGCCCGCGTCTGCGACCGACTTTCCAGACGCTCCCGGCTCTCCCGGCTGGTTGTACGAGACCGTGCGGGTGACGACCCGGCCGTTCGGGAGGCGTTCCCGGGTGCGGCGCAAGTAACCGTGGGCTTCCAGCTCACGCAGCGCGGAGGCCACCCGGGCCTCGCTCTCCGGGAATCGGTCGGCGAGGACCTTGACGCCGATCCTGGCTCCGGCGGGCAGCGACTGGATGTGTACGGCCAGCGCGATCGCGACGAGGGACAGCCCACGGTGCTGGGCGAGGTGGTTGCCGACGACCGTGAAGCGGGCAGTGTGACGGGAGTTGATGTGTGTGACGCCGGCGTGCCGTACGCCACGGCGATCGCGGGACGAGGCGCGCGGAGGCGCGCTAACCTGCTGGGTATCCATCGGGAAGGTGCTTCTTCCTCGGTGGTGAGGCCCCCGTTTCAGGATTCGCTGTCCTGGCCGGGGGCCGTCACATGTCTGGGGTTGTTTGTCGCGGCGAGCATATGCCGACCAACCCGCCTGAAATCCAGCCCAGTTGGCCAAGCTCACCCGTGTGGGTGACGTACGGCAGGGTGAGGTTGGGAAGGTTCTTTGTCCTCCGTACTCAAGAGCTTTGATGTCGCGGGAGGCCGGGTCACGGCTCACCGGGTCGCGGAAGCCCACGACCCGGCGCCGACGGTCCGGCGCCGGAGAACCCCCTACTGCCCTCCGTGCGGTACGAGATCGAGTTCGGCCCAGATCGTCTTGCGCGGGAACGGACCAGGAGTGACGCCCCAGCGGTCGGCGAGCGAATCGACGATCAGCAGACCGCGACCGGACTCCGCATCACCGGCGGGAATGACTGCGGTACCGGGCCCCGGCGGAAGCCGCTCGCCCCGGGCGTCACTCACCTCGATCCGCAGCAGCGCCCGCCCGTGCACCATGAGACTCAGTTGAAAGTCCCGGCCCGGTACACGGCCGTGGGTCATGGCGTTGGCAGACAGTTCGCCGACGATGTGCGCGGCCGACTCGGCAGGCAGACCCCAGTGCCCCAGATGCGCGGTGGTGAGCAACCGCGCCAGCCGCGCACCCCGGCGGGTGGGCGAAAGCAGCACGGTGAACGTACGGCCGGGGGCGGGGTGTTGAGCGAGATTGATTGTGTGGTTCACGTCACTCAGCGTGGCCGGGGCCCTCTACGCTGAGAAGTATTGACGCGTGTACGGACAGTGACTGTCCAGCGGTTGTCCGGGCCTGTCCAGCCGGTACGGCGGCGCGCGCACCAGAACCAGTACGGGCGGAGGCGGGGTATGCCGGGCGATGACGGCGGGGAGTACACGACGGATGGTGCGGACGACGCGGACCGGGACGTCGACCTGGAGGACGACTCGGGAGCGGTGATCGCGGCGGTCGGCCGGCAGATCCGCCTGTGGCGGGAGGCGGCGGGGCTGCGGGCGGCGGAACTGGGCGCGGCGATCGGGTACGGCGAGAACCAGGTCTACAAGGTCGAGGCCGGAAAGCGGATCCCGAAACCCGAGTTCCTGGACCGGGCGGACGAAGTGCTGGGCGCGGGCGGGAAGCTCGCCGAGATGAAGAAGGACGTGGCGGACGCCAGATACCCGAAGAAGGTCCGGGACCTGGCCAAGCTGGAGAGAGAAGCGGTCGAGCTGGGGGCGTACGGCAGCTTTGTCGTGCACGGTCTCCTGCAGACCGAGGAGTACGCACGTGCGCTGTAC
Source organism: Streptomyces sp. NBC_00466 (assembly GCF_041433995.1). Lineage (NCBI taxonomy): Bacteria > Bacillati > Actinomycetota > Actinomycetes > Kitasatosporales > Streptomycetaceae > Streptomyces > Streptomyces sp. NBC_00466. The sequence continues at coordinate 2,557,510 of NZ_CP107896.1, forward strand.
GGGGAGCGGCGTCCCGCATACAGCGAAGACGAGGTGGATCGCCTGGTAGCCGCACGTATGGCCCGGCAGTCGATCTTCCAGCGAAGGCCGGCACCTCTGCTGACCTTCGTCCAGGAGGAAGCCACTCTGCGGCGCCCGACTGGAGGCAGAATGGTCTTACGCCGCCAGCTCGAACACCTTTTGGAACTAAGCGTGTTGAGACACGTGGAGGTCCAGGTCATGCCAACGGAGACGGAGGAGCACGCGGGGCTGGGTGGCTCACACCAGGTGCTTAAGCTGAGGGACGGCACGGCTGTGGGGCACAACGAGGTCCAGCTCACCAGTCGGCTGATCAGCGAGCCCAGGGAGGTCCAGATTCTTGAGATGCGCTACGGCTTGATCCGGTCCCAGGCGCTCACACCTCGGTTGTCGCGGACCTTCATCGAGAAACTGGTTGGAGAGACATGAGTATCAAGCCCTCAGCCGGAAACACCTCCGGGCTGGAGTGGATCAAGAGCAGCTACAGCACCAATGACGGCCCTGAGTGCGTCGAGATCGCAGCAGTGACAAGCACCGTCCACGTCCGCGACTCGAAGAACATCCCGGGCCCGCAACTCGGCTTCACGCCCGGCGCATGGACGGACTTCGTGACGCACGCGTCCGGGAACTGATTTCTGAGCACTCGCGCCCCGAGCCCGATCGATCCGGGCATCGGGGCGCGCTGCTGTCACAGCGCCCGGCCCGCATCGCACGTGCACATGGCGGCCCTGGCCGCGTGAAACACCTTCCCCCACGACACATTGGTCACGAGCAGGTCACGCGTCCCGCACACCGCACGGAATCCCCCGACCATCCTCTGCTGCCTTTTACACGCGGCTGGTAGCTTCGAATGGCCTGCATGTTTGCAGTCCGGACTGCCGGCCTGCTGCCGATCAACCGGGGGAGAACACTCGTGGCCCGCCGCACTCCAACCATCGCCGCCGCACTCGCTGTCAGCGCGGCCCTGCTACTGACCGCTTGCGGAGGCAGCAGCAACGACGCGTCCAAGGACAAGATCAAGGGTGCGGACGAGGGCACCAAATCAGCATCGCCGAACCCGTCCGGCGCCGGAACGGGTCAGCCGGATCTGAGCCTCCCCAAGGACGTCAAGCTCGACATCAACTGGAGCGGGACCTCCGACCCGGAGCAGAAGGCCGCCCTTCAGGGCGTCTCGAACTACCTCCGCGCGTTCAAGCACGGACTCGTGAAGCAAGACCCGGATGATCCCGCCTACAAGGCTTACGCGGTCGGCCCTGCCGCCGAATACACGCGTACGCAGATCAAACAATGGGTGGCCGGCGGCTGGACACCCACGGGGACCGATCGCTTCTACAAATCCCAGACCAATGAGTCGAGTTCCACGAAGGCAGTTGTCGTCACCTTCTGCCGGAACCAGTCCCAGGCGTACGGCAAAAACGTGAAGACCGGGAAGGTCTACCGCACCAAGGAATCTCCGGACAGTTACCAGCTGTACCGGATGTACATGAAGCCGTCGAAGGCGTCATCGGACACATGGCAGGCCCAGACCATCGAGGTGTTCGGGAAGGCGAAGCAATGCCAGCAGTGATCTCACGGCGATCCCTGTACTGCCTGGCTGCGGCAGCCTCTCTCCTGGCGCTCTGGCCGGCCGGTGCCGCTACGGCAGACGACCCACCGGGCAGTTCGACGCCACCGCCTCCGGCCTCTGGCTCTGGTGGCAGCTCGGACGGCCGGAGCGTAGCCGCCTCCGCCACCCATTCCCAGATCCGCCTCAGCTACCCGAAGGGAGGCGGCGGGAGCGGCAAAAAGGGCAACCTGGCCGCGATCGACCCCAACTGGAAGCCGCCTGCGTGCTGGTACGAGCCGGTCTTCACGCCCGAAGGCCTGAAGGACTTCGTGAAGTCGTCCGGCGGCGACGGCGATGTGGGTATCCACGAGTCCTGGTTCGGCACCGGCCTCTGGACCGACCACTACAAGGACGGCAAGCCCGAAGCCAACTTCGACGACCCCAGCTCCATGGCTGATGGCTACAAGAACTACAACATCGGCAAGGGCGGCTACTTCTGGCGGAGCGTAGCGCCGGACGAGTCGGATCCCGACTCCTGGCAGTGCGGCCGCATCATGTTCTGGCAGCCCGCCGGTCAGGTCCCGAAGATCCCGCACGCGCCCACGCCGAAGATGCTCGCCGAGTACGCGTACAACAGGGTCAAGATCCCCGAGACCAAGATCGAGCTGAAGCCGCAGGCCAAGTCCACCGTGAACGTGCCCACCTGGGTATGGCTGGACAAGGGCACCTTCAAGGACGTCGTGGTCCGCGCGGAACTCCCCAACACCGGGCTCTGGGCCGAGACCACCGCGAAACCGGTGAGCCTCCACCTGGACCCGGGCACGGACGACGCGGACACCTTCCCCTCCTCCGGCACCTGCAACTTCAACACGGACGGCTCCATCGGCACGCCGTACAAGGCGGGCGACGCAAACCAGAACCCGCCCTGCGGCATCAGCTACCTCCACGCGACCGACGGAAACCCGTACCAGCTCAAGGCATCCATCACCTGGAAGATCAGCTGGAAGGGCACGGGCGGCGCACACGGCGACCTCCCCGACGGAACCTTCCAGACCACCCAGGACATGAACGTCCAGGAAATCCAGACGATCAACCGCTGACAACGGGCCGCGAACGGGCACAGTTCGGTGCTCATTGGAAAAGCAGCACAGCGGATTGGCGTGAGCGGCCAGGCTGGGCCGGAGCACGGCAAGGGGACGGTCAGCGCCTAAACCGACAAGACCGCGGGGCCCGGCTCACCGCTCGCCGACGCCGGGGGCGCAGTGGTGAGCTGCGCCTCCGGGATTGCCGCAGACAAGATCACCGTGTACACGGTCGGCACCCGCCGCTCAGATTACGCGTTTGGGTTGATGGCCCCTCAGATCGCTTCCGATGCGCGAATGGCGTCCAGCGCGCTGCAGAAGTGGCTGCCCACGGCTCATAAAGCCAAGCGCGGTACGACCACAGTCACTCCGTAACACAAGCGTCGGCGCTGTCCGCCTTCCAGTGGACGGCGCCGGTCACGTCGCCCTGGTGGTCGTCGAGGGGAAAGACGCCCACACACATCGGTGTGGACAAGATGAAGGCTCTGACGGAGACACTGGCCCCCCAGGCCGACTGATGAGCGTGACCCCCGGGCAAGCACGTCGCGCAGCCACTACGAGCCGACGAACAATCGGGCAGTCCCTCGGCTGCCCTCCCCCACCGGCATCACCGGGGTCCTCGGCCGCAGTGACGAGTGCGGTTCCGGCGGAATCGTCCACGCCGGCAAACCGTCCGTCGCCGAGTGAAGCGCAGGAGACCAATCCCACACGCGAAGGGCGGCCACCTGTCGCCTCCCGGCGCGCGTGATCAAACATCCGGTCGCTCGTCGAGCAGGCCGCTTCAGTTTCGCCCAGCCCTACCCCGGCCCTGTAGCCCACGCACGGTTGCTCCACGCGCCTTTGGAACAAAGGAGTTGAGCTGAGTGCACCTGCTAGCCTGGCCTGTCGATCTCACGATCGGGCAATGTCTGTCACGGGGGAGCTGTCTGTGAACGATTACGTCGGTGTGGATCCGGTCCGTATACGCAAACTGGCCGACCGCCTGAAGGATCTGGAGGCAGCGCTCTCCAGACACGGTGGCGTCATCCGCAAGAACTTCAAGGAGTGGGACGGCAGCCTCGACCTGTCTCTGATTGCACAGCAGACACATGCCGTCGGCAATGACGGCCGTGACATGTCCAAACGCGCGGACCTCGCCCGGAACCTGGAAGAGCACGGCGGCTCAGGCATGTGCACACCGGACGGCAACATTCTTGACATCCCGTGGGACATGAAGGGTGTACGTCAGCAGAGCGCCAAGGAGGCCAAGGAAGAAGCCGACACTCTCAAGAAGGCGCTCGACGACCCCAAGGCCGGGGGCTCCCGCGCCGACATCAAAGCCGTCGCCCAATCCCTCGCCGACCACCAGGACGACCCCGCCTATCTGACCGCCTTCGCGGCGGCCGGTGGCGTCGCGGACGCTGCCCGCGTCGGCAGCGCATTCCACCAGGAGGACGGCACCCACGGAGGGCAGGTACTGAACGACGACTCGACGAAGGTGATCGGTCAGTACGCCACAGGCATCAACCGGATCTTCACCCTCCAGAAGAAGGGCAAGATTCCGCCCAACCCGGACTACGTCAAATCTCTCACCGACCCGCCGGGTGGCGACATGTGGTCGGTCGGGACGCTCTTCAAGTACGGGCCGCCCGGCGACAAATGGGACCCGACAGTACTGTCCCAGGTCGGTGGCGCAATGCTCGACTGGCGTAAGGATCACCCAATGCGGCCCGCATATTCCAAGGGCGGCATCCGGGGCGAAATCTACACGGGCGATGCCTATGTAGACCCGGACAGTCCCTGGTACTCAAAGCTGGGTCTTGATCACAGCTATGTCGACGAGAACCTGGACGAGGCCACACGGCGCGTCAAGGCAATCGACGCCAACGACCCGTCGCTCGCTCTCATGCAGCGGGTCAGCGAGAATCCCGAAGCTTCTCGAGACCTCCTCAATGGCCCGGCGGGCGCAACGCACGCGAAGGAACTCGTCGACGATCACTGGGCCACACCGGGTACACACCTCGACGACACCAAGTGGCCAAGTGCCGTCATCCGCGCGGCCACAAGCGACAGGCTCCACCATCCTGACGCCTCAGCCAAAGCTGCGAAGAACATCATCAACGCCGGTGCAGAAAAATACAAACTAGACGACAAGAAGAGCGATTACGAGAAGGAGCAGTACCCAGTCAACATGGGCATATCGAAGGCACTGTCCAACGTCTTCCAGTCCTATGTTCCTGATTTTGCCGAGTCAACCGGAATTGATCAGAACCAGGCTTCCGAGTCTGGTGGCACAATCATCTCGGACAAGGGCACCACGAAAGCCTTCCTCAGCGAGATCATGAAGAACAAGGACGAGGCTGGCAATGTTCTTCAGTCCATCAACGCGCAAATCAGCCTGACCTCTCAACGCGGACTCACCGGTGATCAGGGGGCGTACCTGAACAACCTGGCTGAGCTTCGAGGCGAAGTTTCAGCCGCCGGACACGATGTCAAGATGAACGATGCAGCGCTACGGGATGCCGAGCACGCGAAGCAGCTGATGTGGTTCAACATCATCGCCAGCGGAGCAGCAGCCGTCCCCCTCCCCGCGAACCCGGCGAAATTCGCACTCGGCTCCACATGGGTCCAGGCCTCCATCTGGGCAGGGATGCCCTACGCCGGATCGAAATTCCCATCGGGGGAAGCCGACCAAGTGCAGAACGACTACAAAAGCATCAAGTTCAGCGATTCGACATCTATGCAAATCCCGATTATGCAGGGCCTCATCCGGTCCGGCAAGATGAAGGCACCAGATGGCCATCCAGAGTGGGCCGACGGAAACATTGTAATTCACAATGAGAATGATCGAGAAGACTTCAACGCAATGTGGTCCGCCGAGAAGAAGCGGCATAATCACGAGCTGGATAATTTCGACGACACCATGCGAAATTCCTTCAAACGCGGGGCCGACGACTGACATGTGCGTACTGAGCGAAGGGTTCAGCCGTGAGGCGAAGCGGTAAGGCATACCTGTCGGCCGGAATGGCCTCGATGGTCCTTCTCGGCCTGACGGCCTGCGACAGCAAGCCGGGAAGCACCTGGAAGGAACCTGCCAAGGGGCAAGCCGTGGCCGTTCTCCAGACCGATGCGGACAACAAGGCCCAGGAGGTTGCTTACGACGGGTTCGGAGGGACCCCGGAAGGGATTACCTACGGCCCCGACGGCCTGGTCTACGGCCTGGGGACATCTCTCGTCACCATCACCAAGGACCACAAAGCGAAAGTCATTCTCGACGACCAAATCGAGGGCATGGCAGGGCTGGTAGCACTGCCGGGCGGGAAGTTCCTGACAAGCGCCGATTCTCAGCTCGTCGAACTGGGCCCCGGCCGCCGTAAAACGGCTCTCGCAGGAGTCGCGGGCAAGAATCGAAAACTTCGGGACCCCGCCCCGAAAACTGTGTCGGCAAGCCAATACCACTTCGCCGCCAGCCAACCCGTACCGTTCGCGGCAGAGCCCGACGGCTCTATCATGATCGCCGATTACAACGTTATCTGGCGACTCAAGGACGGACACCTCACCCGCATCTACCAGATCCCAGGCCGAGGCCCGGCCAAGGACTGGCCGGCTATCTCTCCCGGTGGCGCGGCGAGTGGCACGCAAACGCTCTACGTTTCCCCCAGCACCGACGACCCTTCGCACGTCGGCGGCATAACAGCCATCGGCGCTGACGGTTCCTCGCACACCATAACCCTTCCCCGGCATATCGCCGGAGTCCCCGGAGACCCTGCCTCCCTCAAAGTTCGCTGGATGACCGACGACGGTGCGGATGGCATTTACGTCCACGCGGGAGATTCATCGGGCTCGTACGTGCTTCACCTGGCTGCCGAAAAGGCGGAACTGGTGGCGAAGCACTCATCGAAAAACGAGTCGGGTTCCACATGCAAGCCAGGGAAGCCAGTTGACGCGAAGAACATTCCCTGTGAGATGCCAACGTCCCTGGCTTACTCATCGGGCAGCCTCATCATGGCAGGGCTCACTTCCGCGGTGCTGAAGATCTCAACGAAATAGCAGTCGTCCGAGGTGGTGCTGTTGCAGCATTCCCCCGCAGTCGCACTCCACAAATACGCCCAGTAAAGGAGTACTCCATGGGCATTCCCGATCAGGAACGCCTCGACTACCTGTGCCGCCAGGACATGAATGAGATCGAGAGGGCGGTGACGGACATAAAAGCGGCCATGAAACGGGTCGACGCCATGATGCCGCACACCTGGATCGGCAAGAAGGCCGACACATGGCGTACCGATCACGAAGGGCGCATGAAGCGGCTGAAGGCTCTCTTCGACTCGTTCCCGGCAGAGGAGAACCGGCTGGTGGATAAAGCCCAGAAAAAGCAGTCCGCCCAGGACAGGAAGATGCACGGCGCGAGTTAGCGATCGGTTGATTCCGCTGTCTCCATCTGTACTAGGCCCGCGAAGAGCCGATGAGGGGCGGCTGTCCCCGTAACTCGTCGAACACGCCGCTGATCTGAGCATCGGCACAGAGACTGGTGAACTCAGCCCATTTCCGCACGACGGCTTCCGAGTGCTGGCGCCCGCGCTCGCTGTCGGGCACTGAGCACCTCAAGGGCCGGTCCCCGCCACGGAAGCCGGGCGCGAAGCCCCGCCCACAACCTTGTGGCCAGGCCACACGATTGCAAAGTTCCGCTCACTGCCCGGCCAAGAGTGCGCGATGCACCTCTTCCCGCGTTGACTGTGGCCGACCCGCCGAGCACCGTCGGAGGCCGAGGCCGGGGCTGGGACGGATCAGCCGGGCCCGGGTACCGAAAACGGGGTGTGGGAGCAGTGGGCTACCGGGGTGGTGACGCCGAGCACATACAGGCGTCGGCTTCATCGATGAAATCGGTCGTTACCTCGGCCAACAGTCATTCCAAGGCCGGAGCGTCGGCCGGCAAACAGGCAGCCGGCGCCGCCGGGGACCAGCGGGTGGCCTCGGCGATCAGTTCTCTGGCCGGTGCGATCGCGAAGGCAGCCGGGGATACCGGCACCTCCGTCAGTGATCTCGGTGACGTCGCCCAGACGACCGCCACCAACCTCAAGAAGGCAGGAGGAGGCGGCAAATGACGCCTCCGACCTACACCGTTCCGTCCGGGAGTCCGGAAACCCTGCGGACCGCCGCCGGCCGGTTCAAATCGCTGGCCCATGACCATTCCGCGCTGCTGACGACGTTCCAGCGGCATGTCGAAGCCGTACTCAAGGGCTGGTCCGGCCCGCTGTCCAAGCAGTACCGGACGGCGGCCGAAGGTGTGTACCCGCGCTTCACGGCCGTCCATGTGGCGGCGGGCGCCGCGTACTCCGCGCTGCACACCTACGCCGGGGCCCTGGAGACCGCGCAGAAGGCGGTGAAGGGTGCCAACACCACGGCCGACAACCACTCCCACGCCTCGCACCCGGCGTCCACCGCGCCCGGCCAGTCGCCCAAAGCGCTCGGCCAGAAGGTCAGCGACGCCAGCTCCGACCTGAACCGCGCCGCGGGTACGTGCGCGACCGCGCTCAGCAACGCGCAGACGACGCTCGCCAAGACCTGCCCGGACACCCTGTCCGCCAAGCAGCTCAAGGAGCAGGTGGCGAAGGCGGGTGAGGAGCTGAAGGAGGAGAACCCGGGGCTGTGGGAGAAGCTCTTCGGCCCCGAGGGAGAACTGCGGAAGTGGGACGAGCGCCTGCACGCCGTACCGGCGCCGTACGCCGACATGGTGCTGCTCAATCTGATGCACGGCGCGGAGGGCGCGGAGGAAAGCGTCAAAACCGCTGAACAGTTCGCGGCACGGATCCCCGAGCTGATGGAGGCCGACTTCCCGAAGATGGCCCGCCCGATCATGAACGCCATGAGCAGCGGCGCGGCCACCGAAGCCGATCTGGCCCAGGCGATCAATGACTTCGCCAAGGACTGGGAAGCGATCGGCAAGTGGAACGAGGGCACAAAGCTGGCCAACCTGGGGGAAGCGGCGCGGCTCCCGTGGCTGCGCGGGGCGACCGTGGGGCTGAACGGACTCGCCATCGCGGGCGACTTCTACACCATGTGGAAGCCCGAGGACAAGGGCGCGATGGGCTGGGTGGACCGCGGCGCCGCCGGAGTCAATGCCGGTCTTGCCACCTGGGACACGCTCGCCGCTCTCCAGGTCGTGGACGCCGTACCTTTCGTGGGCGAAGCCGTGATGGTCGGCACCGGCCTGTATCTGGGCGGCACCTACCTCTACCACCACTGGAAACCATTCAAGAACGTGTGCAACGCCACCGGTCACGCCGTGGCATCGGCAGCCAAGAGCACCTGGCACGCGGTCACCAGTATTTTCTGAGCAGCCGATGGAGGCAGCACAACATGACGGGTGACCCCCGGCAAGCAGACGTCGAAGCTTCGCAAGCGTTGCTGGACCAGGTCGAGCGGGACGGTGCAGTCCAACTGCCCGCTCTGTCGACAGCCGAGCTGTACGTACTCGGAGCCATGCAGGCCACACTCGTCGACGAGGACGCCCGCTCCTGGTGGTCCGGCCTGCTGGAAGCGGAACGGAGCGGGCTCTCGGCCATGGCGCTGAAGTTCCTGATCCACCGAGGTCTGCTCGATGAGCCTGAGTCCGATGCTGCCGCAAGCCCCCTCGCAGAGAACGTGGACCTTCCGGTCCGTCCGCTGCTGGCGATGATCCTGGCCGGCCGGGGCCGGCCCGCGTTCATCGTCCTCCGCCGCGAGGGCCCGAAGGGCGAACCCGAGCGTATGCGGCTGTACGGGATCGCTGAGGAAGGCCGGGGCTTGAGGGCCCTGCTGGCCGAGGTGGCCACCGGGAATCACGTGTCCCGGTTCGGCCCGGCCTACGAGTACGCCCTGGTCAGCCCGGGGGAAGCCGTCAGCTCCCTGCTGCGCTGGGTCGACAGAGCCCCGGCTCGCAAGCTCGGGCGTCGCCTGCCCAAGGTGATCGATGTGTACCAGCCGGACAAGGGCTCGGGCCCCGCACGCGACCGTATCGAAGTACGGGTCGGCTCATCCGGGCTGCGCGTGGAGCACGAAGGCGTCGGCACAGCGCCGACAACGACCGACTGTGACGATCAGGCGCTGGGCCGCCTCTTGACCGATCTGTTCGCTGGACGCACCGCATGAACCTGCCTGAGATGCACGAGCCTGCCTTCTACACCGAGGAGCGCTCCGGAGTCCGCCCACCGCTGGTGTTCCACGGCTTCTTCTGGCCCCTGCTGCTGATCGGCTCGTTCGTTGCCTTGCTGCTGACCAACAACCCCTCGGTGTGCATCCCCGGAGTGATCCTGGGGTGGTTCGGGTCCGTGGCTCTCGGCGGGCTGTACCTGGGCCAGGTCTGGCCGATCGGTATCCGCGTCGACGAGGCAGGCATCTGGATCGGCGGCCTCAGCCAGGCCGCGCGCCGGCGGGCGCGCGAGCATGGGGAAGACCGCCAGCAGGGAGGCAAGTTGCCTCGGGTCAGAGCGCGGCGGCGGCAGGTGTACTTCTGTCCCTGGCACGCGATCCAGCAGGTCGAAGTGGTCACGGAGCGCCAGGAAATCCGGAAGCTCGCCAGGCTGGGCAGGAGTGTGGGGGCGAACCGGTCCTCGGCCGCTTTCGGAACCGTCCTGGTGGGCCCGCTGACGGCCCCCTACACGCGCGCCGCTCTCGTCTTGGCCGTCGATCTCTCCGCGGCTGCTGTTCCGGAGTTTCAGCCCCCGGACACGAAGCGGTACTGGTTCAAGACATCGGCCCCACAGCAGTTCACGTTCCATCCGGTCTGGTCGGCCCCGACCCGCCACCCCGAGAAACTCCGGGCGGCGCTGGAGGCGGCCGGTGCGCGGAGTACCGCTCGCCCCCCGCTCTAGGCCCAGGCTGTCCGGCGCTGAGCTTGACCGTTTCGAGGCCCACCGGAGTCCTACCGGTCTCAGCGTCGAACGTAACGCCAGCGGCACCCCGGCTGCCTGCGACGAAGAAACCCCTCGGCCGCCACCTGAGCGAGCTGCTTACCGGACCTGGATCTACCGCGTGAACCTGCCTGCGATGGGCGAACCCGTCTACTACACCGAGGAGCGCTCCGCGCTGCGCTCGCCGCTGGTGTTCCACGGCTTCTTCTGGCCCCTGCTGCTCTTCGCCTCGTTCATTTCCTTGTTGCTGACCGACAACTCTTCGGTGTTCATGCCCGGAATCATCCTGGGCGTCTTCGGATCCGTGAGTCTCGGAGGGCTCCACCTGGCGGAGGACCGCCCGATCGGGATCCGTGTCGACGCGGCCGGTATCTGGATCGGCGGCATTCAGCGGACGGAGCGCCTGCGAGCCCGCGGCAGAACAGCAGGGACGAAGCTGCCCCGGGCGCGGGCGCACCGGCGACAGGTCTTCTTCTGTCCCTGGAACGCGGTCCAGCGCGTCGAAGTGGTCAGTGATCACCAAGAGATCCGGAAGATCGCCAAGCTCGGCCGTGATGTGGGATCGTCCCGCCTGGAGACTGCCACCGGCACCATCAAGCTCGGGTTGCTGACAGCTCCCTACATGCGTGCGGCGATCGTCATCAACGTCGATCTCACCGCAGCGAGCGTGCCCGAATTCCGCCCTCCCGAGGAACGGTCCTTCTGGAAGACCTCGGCACCACAGCGGTTCGCGGCCTCCCCCGTCTGGTCGGCCCCCACCCGCCACCCGGAGAAGTTCCGGGCCGCGCTGGAGCTGGCGGGCTGCCGGACCCGGTCCTGACAGCGCGCGGCCGTACGAGTCGCCGGGCGGCGCCACCACCCCGCCCGGGGACGCCCACTGGGCGGACCGCTCTCAGCCCGTGACGGACTCGGCGACCGATGAGCCGTGGACGGTTATCGAGTGGCTGTAGAACATGCCCATGAGCACCGGCTGGTAGGTCAACTGCACTGTCACCTCGACCCGTTGCGTGTTGGCGGCCGTGCAGTGCGAGGCGCCGATGTCCTGGCCGGACATCCCCATCTCGACGGCGAAGGCGTGCACGCGCGCGTTGCAGTTCTGGTAGTTGATCGGCGCGGGTCCGCCCTGGTTGTTGTACAGGGCCTCCCGGTCGATGTCCTGTGCCGCGTATCGTGCGGCCTGCTCCGCGATGTCCGCGGCACGTTCACGCTGCGAGATCGACAGTCCGCCGTCCACCACGAACGCGGCCAGGGCCAGGAACAGGAACGCGAAGATGATGACCGCGGCGGCGCCCGATCCCCGGTCGTCCAGTTGGGCCCGGCGGGACTCGATCCATCCGGTGAGGGCGTTCACTGCGTCCTCCGGTACGGGTCGATCGGCGAGGTCGAGTGCCCGCTCAGGGTGGTGGGGATGTTCAGGCCGAGCATCGCGAGGCCACGGATCTGGCAGCTCACGTCGACGGTGAAGAAGCCGCCCTTGACGAACCCCTTGGCCGTGACGGACACCGGGCCGGAACAGACATCGGTCAGATCCGCGTCGGCCGCTCTGCGCGCCTCGGACATCGCGACGCCGCCGTCCTTCTGGATCGAACCCGCACGTGCGGCGTCCCGCGCGGCGCTGTCCACGGCGCCGCGACCCTCGACCAGCTGCCCGAAGCCGACGAGCACCAGAATGAAGAGGATCATGACGGGGGCGAGGATGACCACTTCGATGGTGGACAGACCGCGGTCGGCCCCCATGTGCCTGAGTCGCGTACGTACGGCCTCTGCCTGTGTACGTACCGCTTGAGCCCGCGTACGTACGGCGTCTGACCGCGTACGTACCGGATGAGCCCGCGTACGTACGGCGTCTGACCGCGTACGTACCGGATGAGCCCGCGTACGTACCGCACGCTGCCCACGTCCCGCAGCCACGTCCGTATCGAACGCCCTTCGCCCCGCCACCCGTTGGCCTCTCATCAGTCCCGCACGAACCGCTCGACCGGCCCCCGCGACTGCGCGTGCACCGTGAGGTCGAGGCCGGGGAAGACATTCGGGACCCGTGCGGTGATCTCCACGCCGACCGTGTCCTTGTCCGGCTGGAGCATCGTCACGTTCGGGCCCAGCACCAGCTTCGAGCCGAGCTGGTGGATGTAGCTCTGTACGACATCGCCCGCGTCCCCGCGCCAGCCCCCGGGGTTCTCGTCGGCCTCGGCCCGCGCCTTGCGCGCGCCGGCCTGGGCGGCCGCCTGGGCCACATGGTCGGCGAAGAAGTACAGCGCGAACTGCACCGTCGCGAAGATCATGAAGAACAGGACCGGGGTCAGGAAGACGAACTCGATCGCGGTCATGCCGGAGTCGCCGCGGGCGGAGGCTGCCTCCACCCTGCGGCGTACGAACGCTCTGATCCTCTGACGCACCAGCACCGACTCAGCGACTCGTTCGGACTCGGACATGAACTCGGAGATGAACTCGGACACGATCTGGGAAGCTTCGAGACCTTCGGGAGCTCAGAAACTGCAGGAGCTCAGCAAGTGCCGCTCGCGCTGGCTCCCTTGATGCAGTTGCCGACCTTGTTGGCGCCGTCGCTCAGCGCGGAGTTGATGATCGCGGCGACCACTCCGACGATCGCCACGACGACCGCCGAGATGATGACCCACTCCACGGCTGACGCACCGCGGTCGGTGTCTTCGGAGCGGGCGCGCTCGACGCGTGCCTGCAGGAACGTAATCAGGAAGTCGACAGTCGGGTGACTGAAGCGGCGTCCGAACATGGGATGAAATCCTCTCAAGAGAAGGGGGAAGCGGGATCAGACCTGGAAGACGCGCATCGCGGCCGGATAGATGAGGAAGACCAGGAACCCGGCGCAGAGAAGCAGCTGTGCGACAAGCATCGACTGCGACTTCTCACCGGCCGCTCCCTCGATCTCGGCCATTTCGCGGTGCCGCATCGTCTCGGCCCTGGAGGCCAGCGACTCACGTACCTTCGCCCCGTCGTCGGCGACGAGCGCCAGCGACGACGACAAGTCCTTCAGTTCCTCGATACCCAGATCCTCGCCGAGCCTGCCGAGCGCGAGCCACTGGCTGGTGCCGGTGATCCGGGCGTCCGCGAGCGCGTTGCGGATCCGCCGCAGCGCCCAGCCCTCGCTCACCTCGGCGGCGGCCATCAGCGCCTCGGGCAGACCGCGCCCGCCGGCCAGGTTCATCGAGACGAGGTCCAGATACGCCCCGATGACGCGGCGCAGGTCCTTGCGCTTGTCCATCGCGTCCCGGCGCACTTCAAGATCCGGCAGGAAGAAGAAGAGCAGCCCGCAGACCAGCGCGAGCCAGACCGGGATGATCGGACTCTTACTGAAGCCGATCACCACGACGATGGCGAAGAGCATCGGGCCGAAGATCAGACCGACCACGCCGAGCAGCACCTTGGTCGCCAGGAACCCTTCCCAGCCGCGGTCGAGGACCGCGAGGTCGGAGCGGAGCGAGCGCTGCTCCCAGCCCTGCTGGAGGTAGAGGTCTGCGATACGCACCCCCACCCGGGCACGCAGCGAGCCGAGCCGCCCGTCGCGGGATTCCTGGTCGCCCTGCCGCTCGTACCCGGAACCGGCCGCCCGCAGCGCGTCGATGCGCTGCACCTGCGAGACCGCGGAGCGCTTCGTACGGGACAGGGCCCGTACGAGGACGAAGACGCCGAGGCCCAGTACGGCCCCGATCAGTACCGGTGCGGTGAGAATGTCGATCATCGCGGCGCCCCCTGGCCATGGTTGAACGGCGAGGACTGCGGAGGAGTCTGCTGCTGTCCGCCCTGGTTCGGACCGGCCTGGTACTGGCCGCCCGGATTCGCTCCGCCCTGGTACTGGCTGCCCGGGTGCTGGCCACCCTGATACTGGCCACCCGGGTGCTGGCCACCGGCATGCTGCGCACCAGGAGCCTGATGCCCGGCCGGAGGCTGATGCCCGACGGGAGCCTGCTGCCCGCCCTGCTGCTGGGACCCGTGGGACCCGTGCTGGGACGCGTCGGGCCGTACGAACCGAACCTCGGGTTCGGCGCGGACCAGGAAGCGCTCCGGCGTCTCGATCACCGACAGCTTGCGCAGCCACCAGAAGCCGAGCGCGAACAGACCGCACACCCCAGCCAGCACCAGCTGGCCCATCGGTGAACCGTACGGGGAGACGAAGTCCCGGTTGAACACGGCGAGTCCGAGTACGAACGCCACCGAGACCACGACCACGATCTGCACACTGCGCCGGGTCGACGAGCGCTGCGCCATCACCCGGTGGCGCATGTCGATCTCCTCGCGCGCCGACTTGGAGAGCGCGCCGAGCACCTGGCGCAGGCCGGGGCCGCGCAGCTTGGCGTTGAGGATGAGCGCGGCCACGATGATGTCGGCGGACGCGTCGTTGATCTCGTCGGCGAGGTACTGGAGGGCCTCGGGCAGCGGCATCCGGGCGCGCAGCCGGTCGACCAGCGCGTCCAGGTGCGGGCGCAGGGCGGGGGCCGCGGCGCGCGCGGAGGCGGGGATGGCCTGTTCGAGGCCGACCGCGCCCGCGATGGTGTCACGGAGCGACTCGGTCCAGCCCGCGAGCGCCTCCACCCGGCGCATGGCGATCTTCTCCTGGGCGGCGCCGCCGAAGAGGCGGTCCCAGAAGAAGACGAGCAGCCCGGCGGCGATTCCGGCCACGGTCCAGCGGGTCAGCAGCAGGACGACGAGTCCGACGCCGACGGCGATGGAGCCGCGCCGGCCGATGAACTGGACGAGTTCCCTGGCCCGTTCGCCGCGCTCGGCCTTCACATGGCCGGGCTTGGGCTCGACACCGCGGATCGCGACGATCAGCAGCGCGAGACCACCGCCCGCCGCGACCCCGCACCCGAGTCCGAGCAGCAGCTGCGGATCGAAGAACCCGCCCAACGAGGAGATGCCATTCATACGGTCTCCTTCACCCCCAGGCCCCTGAGGGGCGATAGCCGTGTACGGCGAGGTCATCGAGGCACGCCACCGGGGCGTGCGGCAGGACACGCCCGTCGGGCGTCTCGGCGAAGACCTCACTGGAGAGGACGCGGCCGTCGACGCCGTTGACCTCACGGACCGAGGTGACGGCACGCTGGAGGCGGCCGCCGCTCTCGAAGTTGTTGCGGCGCTGCACGAAGACGACGAAGTTGACGGCTCCGGCGATGAGCATCTGGCTGGCCTCGATGGGCAGCCGCTCGTTGGCCTGGAGCGCGTAGGTGGAAATACGGTTGAAGACTTCGCTGGAGCTGTTGGCGTGGATCGTGGAGAGCGAGCCGTCGTTGCCCTGCGACATCGCGTTGAGCATGGTCACGATCTCGTCGCCGAGCACCTCACCGACGATGACGCGCGAGGGATTCATACGGAGCGAACGGCGCACCAGCTCGCCCATCGAGATCTGGCCGAGCCCTTCGGAGTTCGGCAGCCGTTCCTCGAACGCCACGACGTTGGGGTGGAGTTCGGGGAACTGGTCGAGCCCCAGCTCCAGTGCGCGCTCCACCGTGACGAGCCGCTCGACCGGCGGGATCTCGTTGGCGAGTGCCCGCAGGAGCGTGGTCTTACCGGCGTTGGTGGCGCCCGCGATCATGATGTTCTTACGGGCGCGGACCGCGCAGGCGAGGAAGTGGGCCAGTTCGGGGGTGAGCGTGCCGTTGCCGACCAGGTCCGCCATGAAGACCTTGCCCATCCGGGCGCGACGGATGGAGAGCGCGGGCCTGCGGGCGACCTCCATCACGGCCGAGAGCCGCGAGCCGTCGGGGAGCCGCAGGTCGAGCTGGGGGTTGGCGGAGTCGAAGGGGCGGGACGAGAGTCCCGAGTACGCGCCGAGCACCTGGATGAGTTCGACGAGTTCCTCGTCGGTGTCGGCCACCGGGTCGACGCGGGCCTCGCGCCCGTCGGCGTAACCGACGAAGACCTGGTCGCAGCCGTTGATGTCGATGTTCTCGACCTCGGGGTCGTCCAGCAGCGGCTGGAGGCGCCCGACTCCGAAGAGCGCCGCGTGCACGGCCGCCGCGTACTGCTCCTCGGTCTCCGCGTCGAAAGGGGTACGCCCGGCGTTGATCTCCGCGCGTGCGTACTCCTCAAGTATCTGGGCGATGACGGCGCGCGCGTACTGCCGCTCGTCCTCCCCGGACATCGGCGGCGTGTTGCTGACCTGGTCGATGCGGCGCTGTTCCGCGATCCGGTCGCCGGCCTCCTGCCGGTACCGCTTGACCAGGCTGTGATCGACGGCGTCGCTCATCGACCGGCCCCGGCGCCCGGCTGCGACCAGGCCGCGCCGAACTGCTGGTGGACGTCGGCGGCGACCTTGCGGGCGCTGCGGATCAGCAGCGACTTGTCGAGCCGGCCGCGGCCGCGGCCGGAGAGCAGGGCGGCGCCTGAAGTGTCGTGCGCGAGCGTGCCGATGACCCGGGCGCCGGTCTGCGCGGCGACGAGCATGTCGTTGACCTGGTGGGCGACCTTGCCGGACGCACTCGACTCGACGACCAGCAGGACGCCGATGAGCGGGGTGGCCAGCTGCGACATTCCGCGCTGCCCGCCGTGGAGCTGGGCGGCGAGGGCGGCGGCCCGGTCCCGTACCCGGGCGATGTGCTCCGGTTCCGTACGGGCGACGAGCAGGACGAGGGCGGCCTGCGGCAGCAGGTCGATCGCGGGCGAACCTCCGGCGATCCGGCCGATGTCGGCGATCACGTCGGCGGGCGCGTGCGGTGAGTCGCCCAGGGTGGAGAAGGCGTGTCCGAGGGTGGGCCAGACACCGGCGAGGCCGGCGGCCTGCTCGGCAGATCCGATCCCGACGAGCAGCTCCAGGCCGCCCGCCATCGGCTGGGCATGGTCCCAGAGCTGGTCGGCGGCGAGCCCGCGGCGGGCGGCGGCGGCGATGGAGAGCAGGCCGGTGTTCGGGTTGAGCGGGCCGCCGTTGGAGGCGGTGGTGCGGTAGACGAGGTCCCCGCCGGCCGGGTCGGCTTCGGCGAGCAGCGCCCGCCGGGGCCAGACAGCGGCGAGGGCGAGGGCGGCCGTGGTGACTCCGGGCGAACCCTTGTCTGCGGCGAGGGCGATGAGCGCCATGTCTTCTGCGTTCCTCTACGTTCCTCTGGGTTCCTCTGGGGGCGTCGGTCAGCCGTTGTGGGAGGGCACCGTGACCACGGCGGCCTCTCCCGCGGACGCGGCCTGCGACAGGGCTGCGGCGTCGGCGTTGTCGACGAGGAGGGTGACCGCGAGATTGCCGCTGCTGATGGTGGAGGAGTTGGGTGTCTCGGCGTGACTGACGGTGGCCCGCTGCACGATGACGCCGCCGCCGGAGGAACCGGAGTTACTGGTCGAGCCGGACTGGTTGCCGCTGCTGCTGGAGCTGGAACCGCTGGAGCCGCTCCGGTCACCCACCCGGTAGACGGTGACGGTGTCGCCGTCCTTGATCCCGACGGGGTACTGACCGTCCTTGAGGGAGAGCCCGACGACGGCCTTGCCCGCGGGGGTGCCCTTTTCGCCGGTGAACATCTCGCCCACCAGGAGGGACCCGGAGTAGAGGGTGCTCTTTGCCGTCAGGGTCTTCTCGACCTGGCCGACCTGGTTCCACTTGATGTAGTTGATCGAGCTGTCATCGGCGACCATCACCGACGTGATGTCGCTGTCCGTGATGGGCTTGCCCGCCTCGACGTTGCGCGTCAGTTTGGCGACCTCGACGCGGTTGCCGGCTCGGAGCACCAGCACGGTGGCTCCCAGCGCGCCGACGAGGATCAGCAGAACGGCGAGCGCGGCAAGGGCGGGCTTACGTTCCCGGGCGACCGTGGGAAGCCGCTCACCGGCCGACTGGGAGGGTGAGGGAACCCTGTGGTTGCCTGCACCCGTGCGCTCCTGGACCTTCACGCCGCTTCTCCCCGAATCCCCGAAATGTTTCTCTGCGACATATGCGACGTAAGCGAAACGGCTTCGCCGCCATTTATCCGGTTCCGATTCCCAGGCCACCGGAGGCTGTCAAGTCATCGCACCGTAGCAGCAGCACATAAGCGCCTCAAGACGAGATAAGGATCGCGAACTTCACGCGCATCGCCAGGATCGGTCCAAACCGGTCAGAAACGACGGACCTTGAGGGCGACCCAAAGATTCACGAGATTTCCCCGTAGCTGCTGCACGGCAGGGGGTCGCCCGTTGCATCCGCCAACCCTTCACGGAGATGCACCGATCGGGGCCCACCAGCCCGCAGCCACCCCGGAGACTGGCGATGCAGACGCAAATCCGGGGGACCTGCGGCATCCGCATCACCCTCACAACTGGGCAGTTGGGGGTCCGGCGGGAGGGGCGGCGCTGCGACGAGGACACTGGGGCGGGCCCCGGCGCGAGCCCAGACCACTACCTGGGGCTCACCCGGCGCGAACTTGGCGCGATCCGGGCCCGAACCGGGCCCGAACCGGGCCCGAAGCGGTGGCTGCGAGATGACGGCGACGACCCACGACCCGGCCGCTCAGCCGCCCACCAGCCCAGCAATATGTGAAGCGTGAACAAAGCGTAATCAAGACGGAACCTTGAACCCGGCCGGCAGCACCCAAGACCCCCAGATCCCCCAGGAACCCCAGGCGACAGCCAACGAACACCGGCCCCCCACGCGCCCACGCACGCACCATTCACCCCGAATCATCACCCGGGACGCGCCCTGCACCCCGAATTCAGTCTGGTGAAACCAAGTACCGCCCGGATAGCGTCAATTACCTCCAGTCCACAACCGCCCCACCGGGAGTCGCCAGTGAACCGCCGATCCTTGCCCGCTGCCGCAGCAATCGCGACCGCAGCGGCACTCCTCCTGACCGCGTGCGGCGGGGGCGGTGACAGCAAGTCAAAGGACTCGGGCAAGATCGCGGGGGCGGACCAGGGGGCCTCGAAGCCGGCTTCGCCGAGCGCGTCGAGTTCAGCGGCACCCGACCGACCGAAGGTCACATTGCCGTCCGACGTCAGCGACACCTTCAGCCCCGAGAAAACGGGTGATGCCACCCAGGACGCAATCCTCGGCGACAACGCCGCATATGTGCGAGCCCTGGATGCCGCCATAGTCGCCGGCAAACCGGAACTGCCCGCCCTGGAGTTCTACACGGAGGGCGAAGGCGCGGCCTCGTCCCAAGAGTGGGTGCAGTCCTTCGTGAAGAACGGGCGCACCATCACCGGAACAACTCGGTACTACAACCGAAAGGTGACGGTAAAGAGCAAGACCACTGCAGCCATCAGCTACTGCGGAGATGAAAGCAAGGGCTACAGCAAAGTGATCAAAACAGGGAAGACCGAGAAGACCAAGGTGACCAACCAGAGTTACGTTGCGTACGGCGTTCAGGTCCAGCGGAACAGCCAAGGGGTCTGGGAAATGATGAAGATCAGTTCCGCTCGTGGGGCAGCGTCATGCCAGCCATGAAGCGCGCCAAGCGGGCGCTCGCCATCGGCGCGACCATAGGCACCTCGCTGGTGGCCCTCGCCGCTCCCGCCCACGCCGACAAAACGCCAGGGGGCGGCGGGGGAAGTGTGGGCAGCGGTACGGCCTCGGGCGACTCCAGCGGCCAGGATGTCTCGGCTGAAGCCTCGGGCAGCATTGTGAAGACCGATAAACACAATAACGGCACGGGAGCGTCGGTCGGTCCACTCGCACCCGTGGGCAATTGGACTCCTCCCGCATGTTGGTACGCTCCGAAGTACTCGGCTGCGGATTTCAAGAAGCTTGAAGAACATACGTGGTCGCTTGAGTCCACGGGTTATGAATGGGACGCCCAGCAGCGTCGGCATTACGCAGAGGGCCACCCCTACAAGGACTTCAACCTGGCCAAGGCGGACAAGGGTTACTGGTGGACTTCTGACGCAGACAAGAGTTACCCACCAGGGTGGGACTCCTGCACTAAACCGACATTCTGGGTGGACAACGGATCCCCGCCTCCGGCAGATGTTCCTCAAGCCGTGACTCCAGAGATCCTCGCCGAGATCGCCTATGCAGCCGTCCGCGTGCCTGACACCCATGTCACCCTCGCACCCAACGGCGCTACAAAGGTGAACCTGCCCACCTGGGCCTGGCTCGACAAAACAGACTTCAAGCCGGTTTCCGTCCGGGCCTACGTTCCGCTCACCGGGATGAACGCCACGACGACCGCCACTCCGACCTCCCTGAAAATCGAACCTGGCACTCCCGATGCGGAGCTCTACCCCGGCTCGGGCGAGTGCACGTTCAACGGGGACGGTTCGATCGGCACTCCGTACGTAAAGGGCGACGCGGACAAGACCCCACCTTGCGGGCTCACTTACCTCCGTGCCTCCGGCTCCGACGGCCCGTACAAGCTGAAGGCCACCATCACCTGGAAGATCAGCTGGACCGGCACCGGACAACCCACCCCGAAGGGCCTCCCCGACGGCACCTTCGGCACCACCCAGGACGTGACAGTCGACGAGATCCAGGCCATCAACCGCTGACGGTCCTCCGCCCGCCCGAACCGGCCCCGCCGGGGCCGCGGCGGGCGAACGCGGCAACGGCCCAGGTACAAGGCCTGCATCCGGCCGTCCACCTACACCCGCGCTGGCGAAACGGGAGCCCCAGTGGATAGCGTCGTACGGCTGGAGTCGGCGCGGCGGGGCTCCCGAGCCTTCGCCAGGCGCCCGTTCCCCGGCGAATCCAATGTCGTCAACCGCTGAGGCAGACCCGAAAATCATGTATCTGGAGAAGTCCCCCAAGACCTGGTCAGCCATCTGCGTTGCCCTCTACCTGGCCGGGATCGCCTACATGGGCGTGGACACCATTCCGGATGAAGTCGGCCTGTGGCTGGGCCTGTCGGCCCTGTTCCTTCTTCTGCTGCTGCCCTGCCTGGCCGTTCCCATCTCCAAGGCCGTCTACCAGCGCATCCGAATCGACGGGGAAACCCTCCGGGTGGGCCGTGAGCGCATCCCACTCGCCGAAGTGGACCCGGCATCGGTTCAGGCCGGGCTCCAGGGCGCCGTACCGACGCCGATGGAACGCTACGCAACCTCCACGGCGGCCATCGACGCACCGGCGCCCGGCCTGCGGGCAGCCGAACGCGGCGGGCCTCGCCTTGTCGGCGGCGGCTGGGCCGTCCCGATGGGCATGGACAGCGTGACGATCTCCACCCGCCAGGGGGAATCGCTGCTGATCGCCACCCGGAACCGCGGCGCCTTCCTCACGGCTCTGGCCACCGCGACAGCCGGGCGCGACCGCGTCTGATTCGGTCGGCACCGCAGTTCTCGGGCCCGTCGGCCACCCCGGCCGGAGGCATCTGCCCGGCCATCCCGGCACACGCTCGAACGCTAAGGTCGGGGTGTCTCGCCCATCAGTTCGGCCCAGGAGGTAGCGGTGGCATTCGGCAAGGGCAAAAAGGCTGGAGAGCCTGCGATGGAGCCCGTCGAGTGGGCGACCGTCGGGAAGTTCATCGTCAGCACCGTGGAACGCCCCGTGACCCACAAGCAGAAGAAAGCCGTCAGCGGCCCGCGCGCACTCCGTGTGCCCCAGGGCGGCACCGAGTACCCGGTCAACGCCCCCTGCGCCTACCTGGCACGCACAGCCCAGTTCGGTACGGAGTCCCCGGCCGGTGATCACACCCTGTACGAGGACCCGGAGAACCAGCGCCTGCTCTGCTCCGTCGACGCACCGCAGGAGGTGGGCGACGAGCGCCACCATGTCGTGCGCGACAGTCAGGGGCAGGTCATCGGCACCCTGCGGCGCATTCCGCCCAAGAAGAAGCCGTTCAGACACACTTGGCGTCTCGACCAGCCCGGCCGTCCGGAGATCACCGGCCGCAACGAGCTGGCCGGCGGCGACTCCAAGACGGAACGGGTGGCGCGTGTCGCCATCAAGGCCACGCTGGGACTGGTGACATCCGTCCTCGACGGTGGCGGGGACGGCGGCGACCAGCCCCTGCGGCCTCGCACCTTGGAATGGCGGGCCGGTGACGACCTGGTGATGGTCTCCGAGGGGAGCAATGAGGTGACCATCGAGGCCGACTGGATCGACCGCCGACTGGCCTTCGCATTTGCCCTCGTGGGCGACAAGTAGGGCTGGAACAGGGCAATAAGCAGCTGGTCAGGAACCGTGGATGTTCCGTCGGCGTCCGATGTGTCGACGCGGCTGCGCGGATATCCTGACTGCCCGGGGCGCGGGTTGTTCCGGGACTGCAGCAGTGAATTCTGAGGGGGACAGAACCATGAGGATGGCCAATCCGGATGACCTTGACCATCTTGCCAAGCTCATTGATGGCAAAGGCGGCGTACAGGACAAACTTGACGAGGCGTTTACCAGAGCGTCGAATCTCGGCGTCACAAGCCACCTCACCACCCTCAAACCGCTGCGGTCCTGGGCCAAGGACACCGGCCCCGACCTCCGCAAGCGTGCCTCGATCGCGCGCCTCGAAAGCGGTGACCCGGAGGCCGGGGCCCGATGGGCCGGCTTCTCCCCCAAGGACCTGGCCAAGTACCTCAAGGAGCACGACGGGAAGGGGCTCACCCCCGACGAGATCCTGTTGGCCAACTCCGTTGCGGCGAGCGACGATCCGAAGGCCGACGCGTTCAAGAGGCAGTCCAACGAGTCCCTGAACGACTGGATCAGCCGTATCAAGGCGCACGCTCTGGAACAGATACCGGGGCTCGCACCGCACGCGGCGACAATCGTCAGCATTCTCGACCTGTACGGCGACTGGAAGTCGGTCAAGGGCACCACCGCCACGGTCACGATTCAAGGTGCGGCACTGACCAAGGTCCTGATCGGCAACTCGCTGAAGTCGGGCGTTCTCGTCCCCTGGAAGAACCGTATCGGCACGGTACTCGCGGGCCGTAACAACAGCCTGCTGAAGTGGTCCGGCAACAAGATCATCAATTACGTCCCGAAGGTCCGGTCGCTCGGTGCGCCGGGCAGCTGGTTCCCCAGCAAGCTCAGCCAGTTCGCGCAGAAGATCCCCGGCACCCGGGGCATGGTGGGCGACTGGACCGGCGCGGGCTACGACGCGGCTCGCGGGCTGAGCTTCATGGATTCGCCCATCTGGAAGGGCGTGACGGTCAACAAGGCCATCAACTTCCTTGTGGGTTCCGACGAGTTGGCCGCCAAGTACGGTGGGCTCACCCATGCGGGCCAGGCGGTTTCGCGGGCCGGCAACGCCAATCTGATCAGGGTGGGGGCCAACGCCTTCAAGGACGGCCGGCTCGCCAACCTCGGCCGCACCGCGTCACTGACCAAGGGGCTCGGTGCCGCCAGCAAGGTCACCGGGGCCATGCGTGGCCTGGGCATCGCCGGGAGCGCGGCGTCGACCGTGTTCAGTGCGGCGAATGTGATCGCGCAGGGCAATCCGGTCACGGCCTTCAAGAAGAAGGGCGCGGGTTACGTCGCGGATGTCGCCGAGGTCGGCTTCAACGCTTCCATGACGGCCGCCATGATCGCCCCGAACCCGATCACCATCGGCCTCGCTGTCGGAACCGGGCTGATCTACGGCGGCGCCAAGGTCGTCGAGCACTGGGACGACATCAAGAAGGGCGCAGGGAAGGCCGCGGACTGGGTCGGGGACAAGGCGAAGAAGGTTGGCTCCGGTATCGCGAACGGCGCGAAGAGCATCGCCAAACATGCGAACCCAATGAGTTGGTTCTGACGCACTGAAGCTCTGAAGCACCGACGCACTGACGCATTGACAACTTTGAGGTTCTGACGGGCAGACAGAATGTGAGGCGGTGATGCCTCTCGCTGTCCGCCCGTCTCCTCAGTGCCGGCGTCGCAGCCTGCCGTACAGCATGAACGCCTCCATCGCGACGAGGAGGCCCGCGCAGGTCCATACGGAAGCGGTGGAGGGCCCGTTGACCGACCCGGCCAGCCGCGGGAGCAGCCACCCGGCCGGGTCGTCGACCAGGGTGACGCGGTCACCGGGGAAGCTGCTCCCGGAGCAGCCGCTCTGATCATCCACGGAGTAGACAGCAGACCGCGCCACGTCCGTTCGCCTTACCGCGCAGGTGTGGCCATCGGCGCCGTGTCTGCGGTGGTAGCTGTCAACACCGGAGATCACGGCGTCGTGACGGTCTCCGCGCTGGAGCATGACGTAGTCGTCCAGCGCGGGGCCGACGAAGAGCGTCAGGGCGAACCCGAGGGCGGCCACGCACGCGCCCGGTCCCGCGCCGCACATGGCCCAGGCAACACAAAGAAGGATCAGCACAAGGAGTGCCGACAGCAGCATCACCAAAGTGCCTTGCCGCTGCGCGAGCCAGCCACAGCCGACAATGGCAAGCGGCCCCAGAACCACGGTGCCGATGGTGCCGGGCCACCTTCGCGGTCCGGCGGAAGTCTCCGTTGCTACTTGGGCATACTCCATGCTGCCCGGTTCTGTCTTTGTCACTTCGATTCCGGCCTGTCTCCTCGCGACTTGCTCCGGCGCGCGCACGACCGTCACACTCTGGTGCCGGATCGGGGATCACAAGGGGTCGAACCGGTTAGATAAATCCAATGAAATGCAACACGGAAAGAGGAGTCGACATTCATCGAATCGCCATCACGAAGGTTCGGTACTGTTGTAAGTGATAAGCCTGATCGGCACCATCGAAGCAGCACCAGACAGCGTCAGTGAACTCGTATTCACTTCTTCAAAGATGACGGCTAGCACTAGAGAGAGCGCATCCAGATCCCCCGAGGCGACTCCTGCGGTAACCGTGCCAGTTCTGCGAATATGCCTTCCGGGAGCGAGAGTGACCTTCCCGGACTCACTCTTCAGCTCGGACCCTTTACTCACACCGAAATGCGTGTAAGAAAACTTTCGCCCCTGATAATCAAGTTGTAGCGCGCGGGACTTCGGCCGCACGCCCAGTGGATTTCGCTCCATGGCAACAGATGATCCTTTCACATGGAGCGTGGCCCCCTGGAAACCGGGCATCCCCGCACCACGCCCCCGAAATACCGCCTCGGGGACTCCATCGCCCATGACCAGAGTCCGGCTCGCCGTGGGCCCATCTCTCCGATTGCGCGAAGCGGTCGGACGAAGAACCGTCACCTCACCAAAATCGCCCACCGTTCCCCGTCTGCCTGCACCCTGCCCGTCCCGGAAAGGAATCAACTCGAAGTGGAAATTATCCACCTTCTTCACCGTCCTTCGTTTCCACTGTTCAGAGCCAGCTCAGCGGGTTCGCATGTTTGCCGATGCTCTTGGCGCCGTTCGCGATGCCGGAGCCGACCTTCTTCGCCTTGCTACCCACCCACTCTGCGGCCTTTCCCGCGCCCTTCTTGATGCCGTCCCAGTGCTGAACGACCTTGGCACCGCCGTAGATCAGCCCGGTTCCGACAGCGAGACCGACCGTGAGTGGGTTCGGGGCAATCATCGCCGCAGTCATCGAGGCATTGAAGCCCGCCTCAGCGAGGTCCGCGACGTACCCCGCACCCTTCTTCTTGAACGCCGCAGCAGGGTTCCCCTGCATAATCACGTTGGCCGTACTGAACCCTGTCGATACGGCGCTTCCCGCGATCCCCGCCCCACGCAGGAATCCAGCCGTCTTGCCCGCCGTCGAAAGGCCCTTGAGGAGAGGCGACGCTGTTTTGCCTGCCGCGATGACAGAAGGCCGGGCGTTAGCTGCCTTTTGGAAGTAGGCCTGGGTACGAGCAACCTTGAAGAGGCTCGCGCTACCCGCACGGGTCACTAGCTGCCCGGAGTGTGACACCCCGCCGTACCGCGCGGCGAGTTTATCCGAGCCGAGAAGAAGATCGGCGATGCCGTTCGCGTCGACACGCCCAACCCCGAGGGCCTGCACGAAGCGGTGGCTGCGGACCATGTCCCAGCCACTGCCCAACAACCCGCTCCGCATCGTGGAAGTGAATGGGATGCGATTGGCGAAGCGGTACCCAGAGTTACCCATGAAGAGCGAGCCGATCCGGCTGGGCATCCATGCACCAGGCGCGGAGAGCGATTTGAGCACTGGTTTAGCGTCACTGATCTTCGCCCCCAGCGATTGCAGCCTCGCGGACTCACTCTCGCTCAACGCCGCGCCGACGCCCTTCCTCAACGAAGCCAACCAGCCGTCCCTGAGTGAGTTTCCCCCCAGGATCTTCACCATGCTGACGCCGTTGACGACAGCCCTTCCACCGGTGCCCAAGAATCCCGTGACGTCTCCGGCGTCCCCGAGGAATTCCTTGATCTCGGACTCGTACGGTGCAAGGCCGGGGGCCAGCACAATGATCTTCGCTTTGAGCCGATCTTCCCAGTCCGACAGCGATTCGTTCGATCGCCGTTGGGCATCCGCCCTCCGCAACCCGGCCCAGGTCGCGAGGGCCAGCAGCGGTTGGTCGTTTTCCAAGTACGCGTAACCCGCGCGCCTGCGCAGATCCACGGCCGTATCGTCCGACCAGTGGTACAGCGGCTTCAGAGCAACCAATTTGTCCGTCACCCCGAGGTGACGCGCCCTCGTGAAGGCCACGGTGAGCTTGTCCGTGACACCGCCCTTGTCGTTGAGGAGCTTGGCAAGCTGGTTCAGTTGGTCCGGATCAACCTGCCTCATACCGCTTCCCGCATACGTAGCTCAGGAGGCGTCACGCCTCGTCGATCAGATCCGACTTGTCCGGCAGCAGGTCGGCCAGCTTCTCCCAGATCTCCCCCGCGCTCGACCGGGCGAGTACCAGCACGCTCTCCGGGGTCACTTGGCCCGGCAGGATCGGCTCCTCCGGCTTTTCGCGGATCCAGTAGCCGAGGGCGCCGCAGTCCCAGACCGCCAGGGCGCGGAGCATCGCCGCGCGTTCGTCCTCATGTTTGCCGTCCCAGGCCGTGGTGATGCGCCAGGTCGAGTTCATGGCGAGGACGAGATTCGTGAACTGCGCCAGGTCCGGGTCCTTGAGGTTGCTGTCCGCCTCCACCAGTGCCTTGCGCACCAGGTCGCGCGTCGCGTCCTCGTCGACTCCGTCGCCCTCGCCGAGTGCCACGAAGGCGGCGTCCAGGGCGCCCATCGACGTTTCTATCCGGTCGACCGCCGGCTTCTCGCTGTCGACGCTGCGGAGGTTGACCTTCCTGGCCAGCTCCCAGACCAGGGTGCTCGGCTCCAGCGGTACGTACTCGGACTCCTCGTCGCCGGGCCAGCCGTCGTGGGAGATGACCGCGTCCTGGCCCACAATGACTCCGTGGTTGACCGGGCCGTGCTCGCCCGTGACCTCCACCGTGATCATGACCATGGGATCGGCGAGTGCGCCCAGCAAGTCGCGCATCAGCGGGGAGAGTTCACCCTCTTCGCCGACCAGGCCGATCTGCTGGAGCTCGACCAGGGAGGGCCACAGCTCGTCCGGCGGGGTTTCGCCGTCCAGCAGGTGCGCGAAGACGCCGATGTGGCGGTCGGCCAGTCGCAGGCGGCCTCGGGAACTGTCGTACGAAGGCATGTCTCTCGTTCCTCCCCAGGGCCTGACGGCCGCGCGGCTCACTCACTTCTTGGGATGCTGCAGGTCCTTGGCGGACTCAGAGGCCTTGTGAGCCTCCTCGCGCAGCGACTTGGCGACCGTGGTGCAGGTGGTCCGCCAGCTCTTCAGCTTTCCACGCACATCATCGGCGTTCGGCCCGGCCCACGTCTTCATGGCCGTGGTGCTCTGGGTGTGGGGCGAGTCGACGAGTGAATCGATGTGGTCGGCCAGCGACCTCAGAGACGCGGCGCGCGAATTTAGTTCCTGGATGTCCGGATTTCCCATAGCAGCCTCCCCCGCTGATACACAGACTGGGGACAAGCATAGACGGACTTCAACAGACGGCAAAGTGCAGTTCAAGGATGTGCACCACCCGGCGTACGAACCGCCTCATGCGCCCCTTCGATGCGCGCACGACTCGTCCGCGCCCCTCCCATTTCGCATTTCTCTTCTGCGGATTCCCTTCTGTGGCTTGCCTTCTGCGGCTTCCTCTTCTACGCCCTGGTCTGGTTGCCCGGTTGCCTGGTGGCATTCCGCCTGGAGAACATCGCTTTTCCGCTCGCGGGGGAGGAGGAATCCGGCAGGGAAGGATATGTTCGTCCGTCGCCCATGCTTCGGAACGGTGGCGGAAACAAGAACGTAAAGGGAATGGGTGGGGTGGGGCAGACACGGCGGGCGGGGACGCGAACATCCCGGCCCCTCAACGCAGTTGCCCTGACCGGCCAGCCGCCCGGCCGCCCACCCCGCCGCGCGCCCCACGAATGGCAATCCGGACATACAGTCCATCCAGCAAGCAAGGCGGAGATCACCCGACTCCGGCCAAAAGGTCGATATCACCCGACTCCGCCCCCGCGCGAAGCCCGAAGCCCGTTCCCGAAGGCCGATTCCGAAACCCCGGTAGCCTAAGGGGCTTTACGGGAACTGCCTGCTGTGCGGTAGCGTCCACTGTTGCAAACGGATAGTCCGTTTACCTCAGTGACAACGGGGAGGATCGCGATGGATCGCGGTGCAGATCTTACTCAACTCCGGGAGCTGGCCAAGAAGTTCCAGCACAGCTCTGGAGACCTTCACACGCTCATCAAGCACCTGAACACGGCGACGTCCGGTAGCACGGGCTACTGGAAGGGCCCCAAGGCCGACAAGTTCCGCCATGAGTGGGAGAGCGTTCGTCCCACCTTCGAGAAGTGGGTCCAGACGCTGACCGACGCCCACGACTCGGCGCAGACCAGCGCCGGCAACATCGAGCGCGCCACCTGATCACGGTTGTCTGTACGCACGACGCCGGGGCGGTCACCTGATCAGGTGACCGCCCCGGCGTCTGTGTATCCGGCATCCGGCTCTCCGGTTCAGCCTCGCATCACGCCCTGGACCGGTGTCATCGTCCCGCCCGTCACCAGCAGCCCGCTGCCCACGGGCCCGGCGGTCGAGTTGGACGGCAGACGGATGCTGAAGAGCTCGCCCTCCTGAGGGTTCTGCGGTGTCAGCAGCAGACCGTTGCGGTTCTTGCGGGCCTCCGTCGCGAAGCCCCGGTACTGCGAGGACAGCGAGTCCGTCGTGCCGGCGGCGATCAGCCCGTGGTCACCGTCCGCGCCCTTCTTGATGACCGTCTCCAGTGCCTCGTCCAGGTCTCCGTCGTAGAGCAGTTCCGCGTCGTCGACGACCACCACGTACGGTCGTCCCGCAGCTTGCTCCAGCAACTCCTCCAGGTCGTCCTCGCGGTGCTCCCCGTTGAGGAGCCCCAGCACACCCGGCCGCCCCTCCAGCTCGCGCAGCGGCGAGCGGCGCGGGGTGATGAGGACGACCGGCGTGCCCCTGGCCAGCAACGACTCCGCCGCGCACACCAGGGCATTGGAGCGGCCCGACTTCGGCGGGCCGGCGATGACGAAGCCGGGGCCCGACTCCACCAGGTCGACGCCCATGGGCCGGAGCTCGTCCCCGCCCACGCAGAGCAGCGCCCACAAGGGCGACTGCGGGGCCGCTTCCGGGTCGAGGGCCATCGCCTGTTCCGCGGTGATGCGCGCGGGCAGTGCGTCCACCCGCATCGGGCCGCGCCCGGCCGGGAGCCTGCCGTACTGTGCCTGCACCGTCTCGGCGATCTCTCGCAGCTTGCGGACCTGTGCCTGGCCCGCCGGGTCGGCGTCGAGCAGGCCGATCTGGGTCTCTTGGACACCGGTGTCCGTGATGCGCAGGGCGCGCCCCGGCGGCATGTTCTTCGGGACCTCGCGTGTGTGGAGGCCCGCCATGCCATAGTCGTTCGGATCGGCGAAGCGCATGACAAGACGGTCCATGAAAGCCGACGCGACATTGCCGCTGAGCCCTGTGCGGTCGGCGGTCATGACCACCTTGATCCCGGCTGCCGAGCCCTCGCGGAAGATGCGTTGCACCTGCTCGATCAGCTGGCCGTAGTTGAAGTTCTCGAAGGTGGAGACGAAACCCTCCCAGCTGTCGAGCAGCAGCACCATCCACGGCAGCCGGTCCTCCGGCGCGGCCGCGGCCCGCTGCTCGGCGGCGCTGGATGCACCCTCCATGGCGAGCATCTGCTGGCGCCTGGCGATCTCGCCGAGCAGCCTGTCGATCAGCCGTCGTACCCGGTCGGGTTCGTCGCGGTTGACGACGGCCCCGACGTGCGGCATCCGCACCAGCGGCAGCAGCGCGTTGGAGCCGCAGTCGATGGCGTACACATGGACGTCGTACGGGGACGTCTGCCGGCCGATCGCTCCGCCCAGGGTCCGCAGCGCCGTGGAGCGGCCCGACCTGGCGCCGCCGACGAGCAGCGTGTGCTCCCCGTGGACGAGGTCGACCGCGAGCGGCTTGCGGGCCTGCTGGGCGGGCAGGTCGGTGAGGCCGTAGCCGATCGGCGGGACGTCCTCGTAGACCGCTGACGGATCCCCGTTCACCGCCGACGCGTCCTGGAACTCTGCCAGTTCGTCGATGGTGACGTGTTCGCCGAGCGGCGGCAGCCACGGGCTGCGCGGGGCGGGGAAGCCCATCTTCTCCGAGCCGGCCCGTACCGCGTCGACCAGTACGGCGAGGTCGGTGACCATCGTGCCGTCGTCTTCCGCCTCGGACGACCCCCTGGGTGCGGGGCGGCTGTACATCGGCCAGGTGAGCGGGGCCAGGGTGGCCTTGGGACCGCTGCCGCCGGTGGCGGGCCGGCGGCCACCGATACGTGCCGACTGCACGCCGACGAGCGACTGCGCCCCGGAACGCACATAAGCGCGGCCCGGCGTGGACTTGGCGATGGCTCCGGCATCTGCGGCGTCGATGACGTCCTGCGACTCGGAACCGTCGGTCACCCGCAGGGCGATCCGGAGGTTGGTGTTGGCCCGGATGTCGGCGCTGACGACACCGGCAGGGCGCTGGGTCGCGAGCACCAGGTGCACACCCAGCGAACGGCCTCGCCTGGCGATGTCGACCAGTCCCGCGATGAAGTCGGGCAGCTCGGCGACCAGCGAGGCGAACTCGTCGATGACCAGCACCAGTCGGGGCATCGGTTCGAGCTCCGGGCGGAGCTTGCGGGTGTCGTTGTAGTCCTCGATGTCCTTGGTTCCGGTGTCGAAGAGGATCGTCTCGCGGCGGTGCAGTTCGGCGGCGAGCGAGGCCAGGGCCCGCTCGGTCAGGTGCGCGTCGAGGTCGCTGACCATGCCGACGGTGTGCGGGAGGCGGGCGCAGTCCATGAAGGCGCTGCCGCCCTTGTAGTCGATGAGGACGTAGTTGAGGGCGTCGGGCCGGTTGGCCACCGCGAGCGAGGCGATGATCGTCTGGAGCAGCTCGGACTTACCGGCACCGGTCGTACCCGCGACGAGCGCGTGCGGTCCGTCGCGCCGGATGTCGAGGACGAACGGCCCGTCCGCCGCGACCCCGATCGGGGCGGCCGTCGTGGACCCGCCGGCCAGCCAGACCCGTTCGATGTCGTCGCCGGTCGGGTCGGGCAGGCCGAGGAGGTTGAGCAGCCTGGCCGCGGTGGGCAGGGCGCTGTCGGCGTCGTCACGGCTGACGTCGCGTACCGGTGCGAGGGAACGGGCCAGCAGCTCGCACCAGTCGGGGGCCACCTGGTCGGCCAGTACCTGACCGGCCACTTCGAGGCCGGAGCCGCGCAGCCGTACGTGCGCCGCGGACTCGGGGGTCCAGGACACCACGGCCCGGCACTCCTCGGGGAGCAGCCGCTCGTCCTCGTCGACGCAGAGCGCGAAGATGCCGAGGCCCGGGCCCTCCTGGAGGAGCTGCGGCACCCCGGCCATCCGGCGCAGCAGGCGTGCGCCGTCGAGTACGAGGAGGATGTGCGGGTCTCCCCCGGTCCCGGCCATACCGCCCGCGTGCTCCCGTACGGCCTTGCGGCGACCGAGTTCGTTGAGCAGTTCGTTGACCCGCCGGGCGACTGCCTCGTTGTCGGATCCGATGAGGGCCACGCAGTCCTGGCCCTGCTGGGGTGCGGTGTGCGGGATCCAGTGCGCCCAGTTCCACTCGGCGGCCGCGTCGCGCGCCGAGGACAGTACGACCAGGGAGAGTTCGCGCGGGCTGTGCAGCACCGCCGCCTGCACGGCGAGCCAGCGCGCCGAGGACAGGGCGCGCGGGCGGTCGCCCGCGATGCCGATGACACCCAGCTCGGGGAAGGGAAGCGTGATCGGCACGTCCGGGATGCGGGGCGGTTCCGGGGCCTCGTCCTGGAGATCGCTGCGGCCCGCCACGAGTTCGATGTCGGCCAGTGCGGTGCCGACGCCGATCCGCAGCTTGAGGACGTCCGGGTCGGTGAGCCGGCGCTCCCAGAGCCGGCGGCGCGGGCCGGTGGCGAAGAGCAGGATCTCGGCCGGGTCCGGGTTCTGGGCGCGCAGCCGCTTCTGCTCGTCCTTGCCCGCCCGGACCAGCTCGGCCTCGTAGGCCGCGACGTCCTTCTTGTACTGCTTGGCCGTGGTCTTGTTCTTCTTCTTGCCCTCGCGGTTCTCGCTGATCCACTGGCCGAGCATCATGACCGGGCTCATCAGACAGAACATCAGCATGTAGATCTGCTTGGTGACGAAGTACATGCCGAGGCCGAAGAACAGCGGCATGATCGCGGCGATCAGCTGGAACTTCGCGCGTTCGCCCTTGGACGGCGGGACGGGGACGACGAGCCGGGCGCGGGGCCTGAGCGGGGAGAGGCGCGGGGGCCGGTTGTACGCAAGGCCGCCTTCACCGGTGTCGGAGAGGTGCGCGTCCGGTTCGCCGACCTCGTCGAGTATGAGGAGTGACTCCCCGATACGGACGACTCCGCCCAGCGGCCAGTCCTGTTCGCCGGTGACGGGGGCGTCGTCCAGCTGTACGGCCACACCGGGCTGCGGCGCGATGGTCGCCCTGCCCTGTACGTCGATGGCCAACCGGGCTGCGAAGGGCGGGAGTTGTACGTCGGTGACGGAAAGGGTGCACGTGGGGGCCGAGCCGATGGTGGCGGACCCGGCAGCCAGCCGCACCACCCGGCCGGAGGATGCCCCGGCGGCGACCCGCACCTCGTAGCGTCCCACGGGTTCGCCCCGGCGCAGCAGCGGCCCGATGGAGTCGTCGACGGAGATCCTCATGCCGTCGCGCAGTACCGAGCCCACCGGGGTGCGGGGATCGCAGCGGTGGCCGTCGGCCCAGAGGGTGGGGGCGGCCGGCGCCTGGCCCGCGTAGCCGAAGCGGGGGTCGAGGGTCGTTCCCGGCATGGGTACGACGACGGAGGGGACCGCTTCGGGCGCCTGCCGCTGCTGTACTCCCCGGGTCGCCGCGAGCACCTCCGCCACGTCGCCGGCGGTGGCCGCGTCGTCCGTGTTGACCAGGACATCCTGCGGCTCCTCCCCCTCCCGTACGACTGTCACCAGCACTCGCATGGTCGTCTTCCTCCCTGCCGGCCCTGGGTGGCCTGCCGGCCCTGGGTGGCGCGCTTGTCGTATGGGTTCACTGAGTCGGGTTCACTGAGGCTAATGGTTGCGAACGCGGGCAGGAACACGTGCCCCGTACGGCAGCGGACGCGGACCGGCGCAGTGTCCGACCGGATGTCCGGTGCAGCCGAGGGTCACAGCCGCCGGAGGGCCTCGCTGCTGGCTACACCGCCGGGAGGGCGTACAACTCGCTGCTGTGTGTGGCTATCAGACGGGCACCTGCTGCCGCGACACGATAGCGGTCGTCAAGGCTCCGCCCGTCGTTGTACGTCCAGCGCAGACGCCCCGTCTTCGCGTCGATGGCATAAACGCCGCCACTTTCGAAGACCGAGCCCGCGTACAGGGTGTCTCCGACCTTCACCAGATTGTCCGAGAAGGGCTTGCGGGCGAGGTCGGAGCTCATCCATATCTTCTTGCCGGCCTTCGGGTCGATGGCCCAGACGCCACTGTCGTAGTCGAAGGCATACGCCACACCGTCGAAGACGAACGGAGGCTCGAACCCCCGACGCCCGTCAGAAAGAAGCGTCCAGAGAGGATCTCCGGACTTGAGGTCGAAAGCGCGCATTGTCTTTCCACTGACCATCACAGCATTCCCATGCACCGCGACCTTGTTCGCAGCGAAACCGTCGCCGACCTTCTTGCTCCACAACTGCTTGCCGTTGGCGCTGTCGCGTACGGTGAGGTTCTTCCGCTCGTCCGTATAGACGAGATGGCCTGAGACCACCGTCAGCGCAAAACCGAAGTCGTCCGTTCCCTCGTCCCGCGGCCTTTGCCAGGCGAGTTTGCGGGTCTTGATGTCGATGGCGACGATCGCGGTGAGATTCTTCCTGGGGTCATTGCTCTCGATCTCCGCAATGCTGTAGATCTGCTTGTCATCAGCGCCGATGGGGGCTTTCACATTCAGCTTCCCTCCGAGTCTGGCGCGCCACGCCTCCTTGCCGGTCTTCGCGTCGATACCGACGAGCGTGCTGTCGTAATCTCCGCTGCCGCAGAAGAACATACCGCCCGAGGAAACGATCTTCCCGGCGCTGGTTGTCGTCTCCAGCTCTCCGGTCTTCCATCGACGGGCACCGGACTTCACGTCGAAACCCTGCATCACCTGGCCACTGATGACCGCGACGTCTCCCATGACGAGCGGTGGGAGATCCCCATCGAGGCTGTCTCTACCTGAAGTCTTGTGCCAGAGCGGCCGCGGGGCGACTCCGTTCGGTGGAGTCGTGAAGACCTCGGGCTTCTCCGTCGGCTTCGCGTCGGGGCTCGTACCGCCCCCGCGGGTGGCCAGCCAGGCTCCGCCGCCGCCCACCACTGCGACGCCGGCCGCACTGGCCGCCGCTATACGGAAGAACCGACGGCGGCTCGGGGCTTCGGGCGCGGTGGTGCCACCGGGGCTGTTGGTCAGGGTCGGGACCGGGCCGAAGCCCTGGGGAGCCGCAGCCGGGGAAGCCGTAGCGGTCGGCAGGTGGTGGGCGGCCGGGGCCGGTACGGTCTCCTCCCGTTCCGGCGCCGGAGTGTTGCCCATCACCGGGGTATCGAGGTCCAGGATGCTCGACGCGTGGGTGGCGATCGTCGAGGAGACCGCCGAGGGGAGCCAGTCGGCGAAGATCTCGCCCGTGCTTCCCGGATCGAGTGACTGAAGGATCTCCGCCGGAGTCGGGCGCTGCGCCGGCTCCTTGGCCAGGCAGGCGCGGATCAGGCCAGTCAGCATCTGAGGAACACCCGTCAGGTCCGGCTGCGCGTGCACCACCTGGTAGAGCATCGTCGCCGGGGCGACCGCGTCGCCGAACACGTTGCGCCCGGTCGCCGCGAAGGCCAGGACAACGCCCAGCGAGAACACGTCTCCCGCCGTTCCGACGTCCTGGCCCATGGCCTGCTCCGGTGGCATGAAACCGGGCGAGCCGACCACAACTCCCGTCTGCGTCAGCCGGTTTCCGTCCACCGCGCGTGCGATCCCGAAGTCGATGACGCGCGGGCCGCCCGCGGCGAGCAGCACGTTTGACGGCTTGAGGTCGCGGTGTATCAGGCCGGCCGCGTGGACCTCCTGCAGCGCTGCGGCGAGACCCGCGCCGAGGGCCCGTACGGTGCGCTCGGGCAGAGGCCCATGAGCCTCGACAACATCCGTGAGGTCCGGGCCGAGGACGTACGCCGTCGCCAGCCAGGGCAGTGGCTCGTCGGGGGCCGCGTCGACCACCGGTGCGGTGTAGCGGCCCGAGACCCGCCGGGCCATGTCCACCTCGTGGCGGAACCGTTCCCTGAACGCCGGGTCCGCGGCCAGGTCCTGGCGTACCACCTTCACCGCGACGGTGCGCCCGCCCGGTGAGCGGGCCAGGTACACCCGGCCCATTCCGCCCGCACCGAGCCGGCCCAGCAGCCGGTAGTTTCCCAGCGTTCGGGGGTCGTCCGGCTGCAACGCGTCCATGTCAGTAGTCCTCAGGGTGTCTGCTCGTCAGGCTCGGTGCCTCCGACACCATAGAGAGTGCTGCGTGACGTCGTACGCCGAAGGGCCCACGAACGGGACGGGCGCCGCTCGGTCGTCAGTCGCTGTCCAGGCCGCTGCCGGGGACGGCGTCCTGGGGCGACGTGTGCCAGTTGGTGACGATCGGCCTGTCGACGGTGATGCTGCCGGTGGGCAGGCTGACCGGGTCGGTGTGGTCGTCCTGGCTCACCGCGGTGATGATCTCGTTCAGTTCCTTGCCGCCGTTGGTGTTGGTGGTCTTGGGGTTCACCCCGGCATAGGCGGTGGTGGCGCCGCTCAGCTTCACCTGGTTGCCGACGGACTGCTCGGCCGGGCCCGCTTCCGTACCGTCGGAGCCGAACGCCACCATCGGGAGCGCGGACGGGAGCGTGCAGGTGATACCCGGCCTGGCCTTCACCGCGATGAGGATGTAGCCGCCGGCCTGCGTCTCGGACGTGGCGCTCCACTTCAGGTCGTTGGCGCCGCAGGTCTGTCCGTAGCCGCGCTTGTCTCCGCTGCTGCCGCTGCCACTGCTCTGGGCTGCGGCGCCGTTCGATGAGGTGCCGCTCCTGCTGGATGCGCTGCTGTCGTTGCCGGACGTGGCGCCGTCCGTCGACTTGCCCTTCTCGGCCTCCGCCGATACGTCCTTGGTGCCTGAACTCCCGACCTTGCTCCCGGTGTTCTGGCCCTGGTTCGCTGACTGTGCCGCGCCGGTCGAGTCGGACCCGCCCTGGCAGGCGGTCAGCGACAGGACGGCGGCTACCGCCATGGCGGCCAGGGTGGACGTGCGGATGAGGTTCTTACGCATGGGTGGGCTCCCCCGTAGTGATCGGACTGCTTCAGCAGAGATCGGACTGCTTCAGCCGGACGCGGCGCCAGGCTTGCGCCCTGCCGACATCAACGAGCTTCGTGGGAGCCCGGCATACCCGCAATGATCTACCGGAAAGGAGGGACACTGGAACGGTGAAATGGCCTCTGAGCTGCGGGAACGCTGCACTGCTGGAACGGTCGCCTGGAACGGGGAAGCCGGCGTCCGACCCCCTGCCCGGAGCCGGACGCCCAAGATCTGCCGTCAGGAACAGCCGTCTGAAACCGACGTCAGGAACCGACGCCTGGAACCGACGTCAGGAACCGACCTCAGGAACCGACCTCAGGAACCGAGCAGTTCCACGTGTACGTCCGACGGGAAGCCCGTCGTGGAGCCGACCCGCCGTGCGAACTCCTTGACGCCCTCCAGCTGGTCGGCGCCGAAGCGGAAGTCCAGCGTCGTGAAGTAGCGCTCCAGCAGCTCCGCGTCGAAGACCTCCCAGTGCGATGCCTGCTCGGCGACCTTGGTGACCTCCTCAAGCGACACGTCGCGGGAGGACAGGAACGCCTCGTGGACCGCCTTCACGACCTCGGGCTCGCGCGCGGCGTAGTCCTTGCGGGCGGCCCAGACCGCGAAGACGAACGGCAGCCCCGTCCACTCCTTCCACATCTGGCCCAGGTCGTGGACCTGGAGGCCGAGCTTGGGGGCGTCGTGCAGTGCGGCACGCAGCGCCGCGTCGCCGATGAGGACCGCCGCGTCGGCCTCCTGCATCATCACGCCGAGGTCGGGCGGGCACCGGTAGTAGTCGGGCGTGACCTCGTACCGCTCGGCCAGCAGGAGCTCCGCCAGGCGTACGGAGGTGCGCGAGGTGGAGCCGAGCGCCACCCGCGCCCCGTCGAGCTGCTCCAGCGGCTTCTTGGAGACGATCACGCAGGACATCACGGGGCCGTCGCAGCCGACCGCCAGGTCGGGGAAGGCCACGAGGTCGTCGGCGTTCTTGAGGAACTCGACGAGAGTCACGGGTGCGATGTCGAGGTCGCCCCGGACCAGCTGTTCGCTGAGCTTCTCGGGGGTGTCCTTGGTCAGCTCCAGATCGAGCAGGGTGCCGGTACGTGCCAGCCCCCAGTAGAGCGGGAGACAGTTCAGGAACTGGATGTGCCCGACGCGGGGCCGACTGCGACGGTGGTCGGCTTCGGCGGCGTCTTCCGCGGCGTGCGCGGGGGCGGTACCGGTGGCGTGTCCGGCGACGGATGCGGCGGCCTCTTCGGCGTATGAATTGTCCACATCGTGAGGCTAGACCCGCGTTGTACGCTGGAAAACGCAGGGTGGCCCGTCAGCCTGACGCACCGCGGCCAAACGTCCGGGTGAAGTGATCTTCGCCTCTATCGTGGGCGCGCGGGTGCGTGCTAGGCTCGCCGCAAGTTGCAGTTTGGTTTCCCTTGCAGTACAGAGCCTGCGGAGCATGTGACCCGCAGGCTTTTGTAGTTTTCAGACTTCTTAGCAGGTTCTGGAGCAGGGCAACCCTTTGGCCCAAGGAGGGCTTATGGCTACCGGAACCGTCAAGTGGTTCAACGCTGAAAAGGGCTTCGGCTTCATCGCCCAGGACGGCGGCGGCCCGGATGTCTTCGTCCACTATTCCGCGATCAACGCGTCTGGTTTCCGCTCGCTTGAGGAGAACCAGATCGTGAACTTCGACGTCACGCAGGGCCCGAAGGGTCCGCAGGCGGAGAACGTCACCCCGGCCTAGTTGCCCGGGCCGATCGGATCGCGGTCGGGATAGCACCACCCAAGGAGCCCCTTTCCGTACGTTCGCGTACGGAAAGGGGCTCCTGCCTTCTTCCGGCAGTCCTCTGCCGTCTACCGCCGGTACAGCTCCTCGATCTGCTCCTCGAAGTCCCTGGCGATCGCCGCCCGCTTCAGCTTCAGCGACGGCGTCAGATGGCCGCTCTCCTCCGTGAAGTCCACCGGGAGCACCGCGAACTTCCGGATCGACTCGGCCCGCGACACCAGCCGGTTCGCCTCGTCGACCGCCCGCTGCAGGGCTCCCCTCAGCTCCTCGTCATGGACCAGTTCCCCCATCGGGACACCCGTCTTCTTCCGCATCAGCCGCCAGTGCGCGAGGCCGTCCTGCTCCAGGGTGATCAGCGCCGTGACGTAGCTGCGGTTGTCGCCGACGACCATGCACTGGCCGACCAGCGGGTGCGCCCGCAGCCAGTCCTCCAGGGGCGCGGGCGCCACGTTCTTGCCGCCCGACGTAATGATGAGGTCCTTCTTGCGGCCGGTGATCGTGAGGTATCCGTCCTCGTCCAGCGCGCCCACGTCGCCCGTGGCGAACCACTGGCCCGAGCCGAGCCCGGCGCTGCCCGCGTACTGCCCGGTCCCCGCGCTCTCGCCGCGCTGCCCGTCCCAGTAGCCACTGAAGACCTGGCCGCCGCTGAGCAGCACCTCACCGTCGTCCGCGATCCGGACCGCCGTGCCGGGCAGCGGCCAGCCGACCGTGCCGAGCCGCGGCTTCTGCGGCGGGGTGACCGTAGCCGCGGCCGTCGTCTCGGTGAGGCCGTACCCCTCGAAGATCTGGATTCCGGCGCCCGCGTAGAACGCCGCGAGCCGGTGGCCCAGCGGGGAACCGCCGCAGATCGCGTACTTCACCCGGCCGCCGAGCGCCGCCCGTATCCGCCGGTAGACCAGCGGGTCGTACACGGCGTGGGCCAGCCGCAGCCCCGGCCCCGGCCCGGAGCCCGTGCCGTGCTCGGCGGCCTCCAGCGCCTCCCCGTACCGCTGCGCGATCTTCGCCGCCCGGTCGAAGGACGAGGCCCGGCCCATCTTCTCGGCGGTGGCGCGGCCGGTGTTGTAGACCTTCTCCAGGACGTACGGGATCGCCAGCAGGAACGTCGGACGGAACCCGGCGAGATCCGCCAGCAGGTCCTCCGTACTGATGCTGGGCGCGTGCCCGAGGCGTACCCGGGCCCGCATACAGCCGATCGCCACCATCCGGCCGAAGACATGGGAGAGCGGGAGGAAGAGCAGCGTCGACGCCGGGTCCTTGCTCACCGACCTGAAGACGGGGTGGAGCAGCTGGACCGCGTTGTCCACCTCGGCGAAGAAGTTGGCGTGGGTGAGGACGCAGCCCTTGGGCCGGCCCGTGGTGCCCGAGGTGTAGATCAGAGTGGCCACGGAGGCCGGCGAGCGCCCGGCCCGGCGTTCGGCCACCGCCTCGTCGGGTACGTTCCGGCCCGCGTCCTTCAGGAGGCCGATCGCGCCGGTGTCGAACTCCCACAGGTCGGCCAGGGCGGGCAGCTGGCGGCGCTCCATGCTGACCAGCCGGGCCTGCTCCTTGTTCTCGACGGCGCAGGCGACCGCGCCGGAGTCCTGGAGGATCCAGCGGACCTGGAAGGCGGAGGACGTCGGGTAGACCGGGACGGTGACCAGGCCCGCCGCCCAGGAGGCGAAGTCGAGGAGCGTCCACTCGTAGGTGGTCCTGGCCATGATCGCGATACGGTCGCCCGCCGCCAGGCCCGTCGCGATCAGCCCTTTGGCGACGGCATGCACTTCGAGGGCGAACTCCATGCACGAGACGTCCGCCCAGCGGCCGTCCGGCTGCTTCCGGCTGAGGACCGGCTCGTCGGGCGCCTGATAGGCGTTGTCGAAGGGGATGTCGGCGAGCGAACCCTGCTCGACGGGCCGGACCAGCAGCGGCACGGAGACCTCCCGCACCTTCCCGTCCACGCGCCGCTTGTGCGGTTCCAACTGCTGTACTGACACGGTCACTTGCGGCTCCTCATGTCGTGGTACGCCGGGTGGGTGCGGTACGTCGGGTATGTGCGGTAGTACGTCAGGACGGTGCGGTGGCGCATCAGACCGGTGCGGTAGTACGTCAGGCCGGCGTGGCGAGCGAGGAGCCCGCGGCGTTGAGCTTCGCCCGGTCCACCGGGGCGAGTCCCTGCTGCTCCCAGGCGGCCGGCGTGGCGAGCACCTGGGACGCGAACGCCTCGTGGCTCTCGACGAGGCCGACGTCGCGGCTGTGCTTGAGGACGGCCTGCGCGACGAACTCGGCGGCCCGCTCGCCCTCCGGGCCGCACCGCCCGACCAGTCCGTCCAGCGCCGCCGTCAGCATCGACTGGTTGGACACGGTGGCGTACGGGCCGTCCGAGCGGGCGAACGGGATGCGATTGCCGCCGACCACTGCGACCTTGAGAGGCGTCATGCCCGGAGTCATGCCCGGCGTCGTGCCCAGCGTCATCGCGGCCTCATCTCGACCAGCTCCTGACTCTTGAGTAACCTTACTCAACAGTAAATCTACGATGCCGCAGGGAGCCTGGACAATGGCCGATCGCTATCTACACTTCACCAGCACAGCACCCGGCCGTTTCCTCACCAGCAGGCTCGGCCTGCCCCAGCCGGCCGAGCTGCACCGCTGGTCGGCGGAACGCCCGTGCCTCGAAGGGGCCTTGCTGCATATGACGGCGGGCGGGCCGCCGCTCGCGGGGCTGGCGGAGGTGCTCGCCCGTACCGGACTGAAGACCGCGGGGACCGCAGCGGAAGGCGAACGGCCCGCGGGCGTGGTCGTGGACGCCACCGGTGTCGCCACGGTGGCCGGTCTCGCGGAGGTGCACGGCGCGCTGCATCCCGTCGTACGGTCGCTCGCACCGGGCGGCCGGATCGTACTGCTGGGCGCCCCGCTCTCCGACGAGGACCACCACCAGGCGGCAGCGCAGCAGGCGCTGGAGGGATTCGTGCGGTCCCTGGGCAAGGAGATCGGCGGGGGCAGGACCGTCCAGCTGGTCAGGACGGTCTCCGCGGCGGCGGCCGAGTCGACGCTGCGGTTCCTGCTGTCGCCGAAGTCCGCGTACGTGAGCGGGCAGGTGATCGAGACCGGCGGGACCGGACCGGGCGCCGGCAGCGCCGCCCCCGACAGCTGGGACCTGCCCCTCGCCGGCCGCAC
Source organism: Streptomyces sp. NBC_00466 (assembly GCF_041433995.1). NCBI lineage: Bacteria > Bacillati > Actinomycetota > Actinomycetes > Kitasatosporales > Streptomycetaceae > Streptomyces > Streptomyces sp. NBC_00466. Next base: position 2,599,464 of record NZ_CP107896.1, read on the forward strand.
GGCACTGGTCACCGGCTCCGCACGCGGCATCGGCGCCTCGGTCGCAGCGACCCTCGCCCGGGACGGGGCGAAGGTGGTCTGCCTCGATGTCCCGCAGTCCCGGGCCGAGTTGACCCGTACGGCCGGCTCATTCGGCGGGACCGCCCTGCCCCTGGACATCACCGCCCCCGACGCTGCCGACCGGATCGCCGCCGCACTCCCCGACGGTCTGGACATCCTGGTCCACAACGCGGGCATCACCCGCGACCGCCGCCTCGCCAACATGGCGGCCGACCGTTGGGCGAGCGTGCTCGACGTGAACCTGGACAGCGTGCTGCGGACGACGGACGCCCTGCTCGCATCGGGCACACTGCGACGGGGCGGCCGCATCATCGCCACGGCGTCGATCGCGGGGATCGCGGGCAACACCGGCCAGACCAACTACGCGGCCGCCAAGGCCGGCATCATCGGCCTGGTCCGCACCCTGGCGCCCCGGCTCGCCGAACAGGGCATCACCCTGAACGCCGTGGCCCCCGGCTTCATCGAGACGAGGATGACGGCCGCCGTCCCGCTCTTCATCCGCGAGGCGGGACGACGCATGAACTCCCTGGGCCAGGGCGGTCTCCCGGTGGATGTCGCGGAGACGACCGCCTGGCTCGCCCACCCCGCGTCGGGCGGCGTCAACGGCCAGGTCGTACGGGTCTGCGGGCAGAGCCTGCTGGGGGCGTGAGGCGGTGCGGTTGCTCTGCCTGACACAGACAAGTCAGGCCGCACCCGCGCAAGCAGGCGCTCCGCCGTCGTATCGCCGAACCCGCCCAGGACGGAACCCCCAACGTGGTACCGATGCCCCCCGCCTCCCCTCCAACACGGGAAAGGCAGGGGCCTGTTCGCCGGCCGCCGCCGCATCAGCGGCGGAATCATCGATCACCAGGGCACGGGGGTCCCGTCCCAGGAGAAGAAGCCACCGGTGGGGCCGTCGTCCGGCAGCAGGGCCAGGCGGAGGGCGCCCCGCGCCGCCTCGGCCGGGTCGCCGCCGGCCGCGGCGGCCCGGGGGTTGAGATCGGTGGCCCGCAGGCCGGGTGCGAGCGCGTTGACCTTGAAGCCGTCATCGGCCAGCGTTTGGGCGTAGAAGATGGTGAGGGCGTTGAGGGCGGCCTTGGACGACCGGTAGGCGGCACCGTTGCCGCTTCCCGGGGCGAACTGGGGGTTGGGGTTCGTGCTCCAGGTCAGCGACGCGGTGCCGCTGGAGATGTTGACGATGCGCGGGTGCGGGGACCGGCCCAGGGCGGGCAGGAAGGCATTGGTCACCGCCATCACCCCGAACACGTTGGTCTCGTACGTGCGCCGGGTCTCCTCGACGGGAGTGTCGGTCGGCGAGGCGAGTGACGGTGAGATGCCGGCGTTGTTGACCAGCACGTCCAGGCGTTCCACCTGAGCCGCGGCCTGCGCGATGCCGTCGGGATCCGTCACGTCGAGGACCAGCAGCCGGGCGCCGGTACCGATCTCTTCGACGGCCCGCTGCCCGCGCGCCAGGTCGCGGGCGCCCACGTACACGGTGAGGCCCTCGGCCACGAGCAGCCGGGCGATGTCCTTGCCGATGCCCTTGTTGGCACCGGTGACCAGAGCTGTGCGAATGTTCATGGGAGCTACGTTCCTCTGGCGGCAGGTGCTCTGCCAGGGACAGTCCGTACCAGGCAAGCGGCAGGAGGTGGCATGGCGCGGCAGGAGCTGGCCCGCTTTCTGCGGGACCGCCGGGCGGGTCTGCGTCCGCACGAGGCCGGGCTGACGACGGCGGGCACGCTCCGCCGTACGCCGGGCCTGCGCCGTGAGGAGGTGGCGGAGCTCGCCCACATGTCGGTCGACTACTACACGCGGCTGGAGCAGGCCCGGGGGCCGCGGCCATCGCCTCGGATCCTGGACGCGCTGGCCCAGGTCCTGCGACTCACACCTGCCGAGCGCAGCCACCTGTTCCGCCTGGCGGGAACGGACGCGCCGCCCGGCAGCAACGCCGTACGGCGGGTACGCCCGCACGTGGCCCGGATGCTGGAGCGGCTGCCGGAGACCGCCGCCATTGTCACTGACGCGTCGTACGGCGTCATCGCCCGGAACCCCCTGGCCCAGGCACTGCTCGGCGGCGACTTCGCACGTGGGACGACGAACCTGGCCCGGCGCCGCTTCCTGGACCAGGGCCGGATGTACGAGAGCTCCAGCGCCGAGGAGTTCGGGCACATCGTGGTGGCACGTCTCCGCCGGGCCGCCGACCGCTACCCGCACGACCCGCGGGTGACCGCCCTGCTGGCCGAACTGCATGCCGGAAGCGAGGAGTTCCGGCAGATCTGGCAGACACGTCCGGTCCACGCCCCTGGCCACCGCACCAAGACCCTGGACCACCCAGAGGCCGGCCCGCTGCGGTTGAACTGCGACGTCCTGCTCGTGCCCGAGGATGACCAGGAAGTCGTCCTGATCACGGCCGACCCCGGATCATCTGCCGTGCGGGCCCTGCACAGGCTGGCCGGGCAGGCGACCTGAAACGACAGACCTGAGGGGGCGCCGCCCGGCGCCCCCTCAGGTCACCGGCCTCACTTCACCCGACGGCCGGCGCCACAGCCCATGCCTCGATCTCGACCCGGAAGGCGGGATGCACCAGCCCGGCGACCTGTACCAGCGAGCAGGCCGGAGGATGCGCCGGATCCTGGTGCTCGTCGCGTACCCGGCGGAACGCCGGCAGATCCTGCAGGTCGGTGAGGAACACGGTCAGCTTGACCACCTGCGCCAGGCTCGAACCCGCCGCTTCCAGGGCGGTGGCCAGGTTCGCGTACACCTGCCGCACCTGGGCCTCGGCGTCGCCCTCACCCACCGGACGGCCTTCACCGTCCACCGGAACCTGACCCGAGACCGCGACGACCGCCCCCGTGAACGCCACAGCGTGGCTGTAGCCGTTCACGGGCGGCGCCCCGTCAGGCCGTACGAAGTGCTGCACCGCTCCCCCATATCAACACCGGCATCAACACCGCCATCAAACAGCAACGAGCAGTCCCGCCGCCCGTCAGGGCCTGATCAGATACGCACCGCGGCCTGGAAGCTGCCGATGGTGTTCATCGACTCGTAGCGGACGTAGGCGCCCGGGTACGGGGCGTGGAGCACGGTGTTGTTGCCCGCGTAGAGCCCCACGTGCTGGGTGTTGTTGAAGAACACCAGGTCGCCCGGCTTCAGCTGGCTGCGCGAGATGCGGGTGCCCTCGTTGATCTGGGTGTACGTGGTGCGGGTGATCTGGGCGCCGGCCTGGGCGTAGGACCACTGGGTCAGACCCGAGCAGTCGAAGGAGTTGGGGCCGGTGGCGCTGCGTACGTACGGCTTTCCCACCCGGGTGGCGGCGGCCTGGAGAGCGGCGGCGCCGACGGCGGAGGCGGGGGCCTCGTGGCCGAGCTCGACCCGGTCACCCGCGTCGCGGCTGGCACGCACGTCGTCGTCACGCATCTTCGCGCGCTCGGCGACAGTCAGCGTGTTGAGTACTTTCTGCGCCTCGGCGAGCTTGCCCTGCTGCTGCTTCTTCCGCTCACCCAGCGTCTTGCGGACGTCCGCGAGGTCGTGCAGTTTGCCCTGGGCCTCCGTGCGCTCCTGCGCGAGGGACCGCTGCTTCTTCTGGATCTTCGCCAGCGCCTCGGCCTGCCTGGCCGTCAACTGGTCGAGCGCGGAGGCCCGGTCGAGGAAGGTGTCCGGGTCGGAGGCGAGGAAGAGCTGCACCGAGGGGTCGATGCCCCCGTCGCGGTACTGCGAAGCGGCGATCGAACCGAGGTCGGCGCGGAGCGTGTTGAGCTCCTGCTGACCGCGCGCCACCCTGTCCTGCAGCGCGCTGGTCTGCTTCTCCAGCTTCTGCTGCTGCTCCTTGGCCCCGTTGTACTGCTCGGTGGCCACCTCTGCCTCGTCGTAGAGCTTGTCGACCTTCGCCTTCACCTCGCTCTTGGTCGGCTTGGGATCGGCCTGAGCGGCCTGGGAGGTCAGGGCCACGGCGGCAGCGGCGGTCGCGGTGAGCACGGTCACGCGGGCACGGCTCGGCTGCTTGGGACGACGGTGGGACGCCACGAAGGCGAGCTCCTTCTTCCTCAAAGCCGCCTACCGGGCTGTGGGGGAAGCAAATCCCCGGCTCCGCACACATCACGGACTCGGCGGTGCCTTCACTGACACCCCGGATGGGTGATCAATCGTGCGAAGGTTCGAGGCAACCCTAGTGACCTTCTTGTAACCATTACAATCTTCACAGGAAGAAACTCGACCCACGACGCACTTCTTTACTCACAACGCACGGCGCGTAGTGGCGACTTGACGGCCCGTTGCGTAACTCACGACACATCGCCGCAGGGCACCCCGTCTCACTGAGTGGGCCCTCGGTCTACGCCTTGCATGCGAGGAGCTGGACTTCCTGGAACTGCCGCTTGTCCGTGGGCTTCGGCTCGATCACCAGGCGGGCCGACTCTGCCAGTCCGTGATCGCACAGGAGCTCGGCGAAGCGATCGGGGGACCAGCGGTAGGCCGTCGCCACCGTGTGGTCGTAGGCCTGCGTCTCGTTGTGGGAGACGTCAGTGGCAGCGAACTCGATCAGCAGGTGCCCGCCGGGGGCCAGGACGCGGGCAATCTCGGCCAGGACGGCGGGCAGGTCCTGCGGCGGTGTGTGGATGACGGACCACCGCGAGAGCACCCCGCAGAGGGCGCCGTCCTCGATGTCCAGCGCGGCCATCGAGCCGACCTCGAACCGCACCCCGGGGCTGGCTTCGCGAGCGAGCTCGACCATGACGGGGGAGGCGTCGACTCCGAAGGCGTTCAGGCCCAGCTCGCGGAGGTGAGCTGTGACGTGCCCCGGCCCGCAGCCGAGATCCGCGACCTCGCCGCCGCCGTTCGTCCGTACCAGCTCCGCGAAGGCATTCAGGAGGGCGCGCTCCAGAGGACGGTCGCGCAGGGAGTCGTGGAACAGCTCCGCGTAGGTGGTGGCGATGGCGTCGTACGCCTCGCGGGTGGCGTGCAGGGTGTCGGTGTCGAGTTCGGTCACCCGGAGACCGTAGCGGGAGTAGGAGAAGAGGGCCTGCGTTTCCAGGATGTCCGCCTCCGCCGGCCGGCCGGCCGGTTTCTGGCCGGTTTCTGGCCGGTCGCTGACGACGGAGCGATGAGTTTCGCCGGCCCGGAGAGTCTCACTCGCACCACCGTTGTCGACAACATGGAAGGAAGAAATGGCTCAGCTACTGAGAGTGCAGAACTTCACCGTCTCCAGTGACGGAATCGCCGCCGGCGAGGATCAGACCCTTGAGCACCCCTTCGGCCACGTCGATCCCGGGAAGCTGTTCGCCTGGGCCGGCGCCACGGCCAGCTGGCCCATGCGTACCGACCCCGGGGGGAGCCGGGGCCTGGACGACTACCTCACGCGCGACTTCCCACGCAACATCGGTGCCGAGATCATGGGCCGCAACAAGTTCGGCCCCCAGCGCGGGCCCTGGCCCGACCACGAGTGGCGCGGCTGGTGGGGCGACGAACCCCCGTTCCACACGCCGGTGTTCGTCATGACGCACCATGAGCGCCCTTCGTTCACGCTCTCCGACACCACGTTCCACTTCGTCGACGGCGACCCGGCCACGGTCCTGGAGCAGGCGCGGAAGGCGGCGCAGGGCAAGGACGTCCGGCTCGGCGGCGGGGTCACCACCATCCGGGAGTTCCTCGACGCCGACCTCGTCGACACCCTGCATGTGGCGGTCGCACCGGTGAAGCTCGGGACCGGACTGCGGCTGTGGGAGTCCCCCGATGAGCTGCTCGACCGGTTCCACCTCGATGTCGTGCCCAGCCCGAGCGGGATGACACACCACCTGTTCTGGCGGAAGTGAAACGCCGAGCCCCCTCGGGAGGGCCACTGCGGCCCACCGGAGCCTCCTCGGGAAGGCCATCGCGGCCCACCGCAGCCTCCTGCGGCCGGGCCGTTTCGTAGCATCAGCCCCCGGCAGGCCCGATGAGCCGGAGGTCCACGTACCCGGAGTGCGAGCTGCTCTCGGCGGGGGTGCCGTCACCGACGTTGATGTCCGCCACCTTCCACAGGCGGCCGGCGAATTCGAGGGTGTCGCCCACACGGGCGTCCCGGTAGGCGGCGTCCCCGCCGTCGCGGCTCGCGATGCCGATGTCGGCGCGCGGGCCCGGGTTGATCTCCGTCACCACCGCGCTGTACTGCCCGCTGTACTCGTTGTCCGGCACGTGCCACCTGAGGCGGAAACGGCCGTCGACCAGAGACGGCCACGTGGCCTCGGAGCTGGGCTTGGGTGACTCGGTCACGTTCTTCTGGCCCTTCGGTGTGAGTACCACTCGGTACGTGCAGATCTGCGCCACCCTGAACGAGGCGCCGCCCACGGTGACGGCCTGGCCCGGCTTCACGGTCCAGGCCTGGGTGCCGGCTTCAGCCGAGCCGAGACCTGTCCCGTTGGTCAGGACGGCGCTACGGGCCGAGCCGTCCGACCTCGCCACCTTGTACGACACATTTCCGGCACCGCCGGGCAGCTTGACGAAGCCGCCGCGCAGCACGTGGAACCCCTTCGCCGCAGAGTCACCGGCGCACACCGGGCCCTTGTCGGCGGGCGGCGCGGGGCTCGCCGCGGAGGCACTCGTCGCGGACACGCTGGGGGACGGGGGCTGTTCGGCCTGCTTCCCGCCCGAGCCACAGCCCGCGGCGAGCAGCACACAGCCGGTGGCCGCGAGGATGCGAACCGCCTTCATGACTTGGGCACCTCCAGAGCCTGCGGATTCCCGAAAAACTCCCTGTATTGGTCGGGAGTGGCCACGATGTCCTTGTTGGGCGGGCCCCATGGGTTACCGAGCACGATGTTCCCGTTCTCGAACCCCTTGACGAAGTAGACGTGGCGGGTGGAGAACGTGGTTCCCCATGTGTCCTGGCCCTTCTTGTTCACATCGTCCCCGCTGCCCGTGCTGACAATCACCGGGTGCCCCGACTCGAAACTCGTCCGCACCGAATCCACACTGTTGTCGATGCCCTTGGAATCATGACCGGTGACATAGGGAGGGGCCTTCTCGTTGTAGTCCCACTCGATCGCCCCGTACGTCCCGTGCTCCGTGCGGTCGTAGCGCTTGTCACCCTCATGACCGTCCGGTGCGCCGCCGTCGTCGCCGCCATAGACGAGAGCGAATGCCTTCTCGTAGTAGGCGGGCCACATGGCTCCCTTGGCATGGGCGGTCATAGGGGTGCCGTCCTTGTCCAGCGGTACGTCCGGGGTGACGGTGACCCACCGCTGGTTACCGTCCTTGTCCCAGATGCGGACGTTGACGGTGCCGTTGGGATTCTGTCTGATCCCGTCACGGATGAACTGCGGGTTCACCTGGGCCGTCGACGTGAGTGATGCGATGTACCAGCAATCCCCGAACCGGCCCTGGTTGATGTCTGCGGCGTTGATGTCCTGCCCGTTGGAGCCAGGGGCGAACAGAGGGTCGGACGGAATGCCCCAGTGCATTCCCTTGGCGTCCGCTCCGGACTGGGAATTCTTGCCGTCCAGATAAGCGTCCGTCGTGTCGAACCCCGGCTGCATTCCCGGAAAAGCCGCCTGGGCCTTGGCCCAGTGAGCGGGGCCGAGCTTCGCCAGGATCCTGCTGAGATGGTCACGGCGCTCGCCCTCAGGCAGACCGTTCTCGTCCCACCACTTCCAGCCGCTGTCGTCCGTGTTGTTGATCAGGTCGTTGTAGCGCTTCAGATCGGCCTCGGGAACACGGTCGAAGAAGGCGTCCAGTTCGGCGGACGTCATCCCCTCCAGCATGCTCTCGACCTTCTTCAGATCGTCTCGGTTCCCGTTGGTGCCGAAGTCCTTGCCGTCGAGTTCCTTGATCTGCTTCAGCGCGTCTTTGATGTGCTGCTCGTCGGCAGGGGCCTCGTCTGCGAAAAGGAGAGCCGGGTCGACCGCGTAGCCGTGGTCGATGAGCATCTCGCACTCGTCGAGCTGCTTGCTGCGGCGGTCCATCGAACCGGCCATATTGCCCAGTTCGTCGTCCAGCACTCCGGGCATCTGCGCGGGGCCGCCGAACAGCGACGGCATGAAGAAGACCTGACCGACCAGGGGCTGCAGGAGCGGGTCGGTGGTAGCCGGTTTGCCCTTCATGAGCTGGGTCGCCTCAGTGAGGACGAAGGCCAGGTCCCGGTGCAATCCACGTGCATCGCTGCCCAGTTTGCGCAGACTGCCGGCGAGGGCGCGTATCTCTGCGCTGTCGAAGCCACGGAATTCGGTCAATGCCCCGGTCCCGTCTTCCGTTTGGCCGAGCCCGCCTTCGCCTCGTCGTCGAGCCGGTCCGCCTCGGTGTCCCAGCGGCCCGCATCGTGCATGAGCGCGGACGCCATCTGCCCCAGCGTGCTCTTGCGATTCGCGATCTGCCGCGTCGATTGCGTGGCGAACGGCCCTCGCCAGAGCGGAGGATCGGTCTGCTGGGCCTTCTTCGCCGCCCCGTCGAGATGAGGCCCGAGCTTCTTGGCCAGCGTACGAGCCTTGCGCGCACAGGCGCGCAGATCGGCTGCGCGCTTGTTCAGCTGCTCCGGCGTTTCCCCCGCCGGTTCGTCCGGTCGTGCCATGGTGCATCCCCCTTGCCCCGCCAACCCCCTGATCGGCCGGTCAGGCTAACACCCCACAGCCCGGGCGCACTTGGACCAATGCAGGCTCGCGGTGCCTCCGAGCTGGCCGGCCTCGGCCGGGAGGAACCGGGCATGGCCACCCGTGCCGGGCTCGACCTCATCTCCGCGGAACGGGGCGTACGGGCCGCGCAGCCGCGGTGGCCCAGCCACCTCGACCAGAAGCTGACCCCCAGGTAACCTTACCCAGGAGTAAATACCGTACGGATCACGGAGCCTGGACCATGAGTGACCGCCGCACGCACTCCCCCGGCCTGCTGCCCTCCATGGTGCGCGGTGCCGTGACCTCGCCGTTCAAGCGGGCAGTGCCGGCCGGGGCGACGCTGCCCGCGACCCGGCTGGTGCGGGACCGGATGCGTATCGATCCCGGGCGTCTCGCCTCGTACGCCCGGGTCTGCGGCTTCGAGCAGGGTGGCCCGCTCCCGCTCACGTATCCGCATGTTCTCGGCTTTCCGTCGGCCATGCGGCTGATGACGGCGCGCGCCTTCCCGCTGCCGGTTCTCGGGCTCGTCCATACCGGTATCGAGATCACCCGGCGGCGGGCCCTGCATCCCAGCGATGCGCCTGAACTGACCGTCTACGCGGACCGGTTGAGACCACACCGGCGCGGCACCGAAGTCGTCATGGTGACCGAGGGCAGAGTCGCGGGTGAGCTGGTCTGGGAGTCCCGGAGTACGTATCTGGCCCGGCACCCCGTGCCGGGCGGTGCTGCGGACCGTACGCACCACGACGTCGCCCCCGTCATCCCCGTCACCCCGGCCACCACCGCCACCTGGGAGCTCCCCGCCGGTCTGGGGCGTCGTTACGGTGCCGCCTCCGGTGACCGCAACCCGATCCACCTCCACCCCCTCACCGCGAAGCTCTTCGGCTTCCCGCGCGCCATCGCGCACGGCATGTGGACCGCCGCCCGGTGCCTGGCCGCCGCCGAGGTACCCGAAGACGTCCACGTACGTATCGAGTTCAGGGCGCCCGTACTGCTGCCGGGGACCGTGACGTACGCCGCCGGAGCGGGTGCCTTCCAGGTGCTGAGCCAGGGGTCCGACGGGGCGGAGCGGATTCACCTCACGGGCGCGGTGACGGCGCCCAGCGCTCCCCGTTCATAAGGTTCTCCAGGCCCGACCAGGCGAAGTTCATCAGCGTCGACGCGGCCTCCTTGGCCGAGACTCCGGGCATCCCGTTCGCCCATCCGGCGAGGGATTCCGCCGCACCCACCAAGGCCTGCGCGAGGCCCGCCACATCGCCGTCCGGCAGCGCCGGGTCGCGGTGCGCCTCGCGGGCGGCCGCGGCGATCAGGCCCGTCACGAAGCTCGTGATCTCGTCGCGCATCGCGGTGACTTCGGCGACGAACGGCTCCCCGTGCGTACGGGCCTGGTGGTGCAGGATGTTCCAGCCGTCCGGGTGGCCCGCCGTGTGCTCGAAGAAGGCGCCGACGCCGTGCCACAGCTGCCGGTCCGCGGGGTCCGCGGGGTCCACCCCGGCCCGTACCGCCGCCACCAGCGACTGGGCCTCGCGGCGGATGCACGCGGTGAAGAGCTCTTCCTTGGAGTTCAGGTAGAGGTAGACCAGGGGCTTGGACACGCCTGCCAGTTCGGCGATCTCGTCCATCGAGGCGGCCCGGTACCCGCGCTGCCCGAAGGTCCGCACGGCAGCGGCCATCATCTGCTGCTCGCGCACCGCCCTCGGCATCCGCTTGGCCTTGGCCGCCTTGACCGCACTCACCTCAGAGCCCCTCCAGCCAGTTGGTCCACACCAGGCAAGGGTACGGGTCCGGCCCCTCTCCGTCGTACGGGAGAGGGGCCGGGTGGCGTGAAGTGATCGATCAAGCAGAGGCGAACGGTCAACAGCGGTGAACGGTCAGGCCGCGGCGAACGGTCAGGCCGCGACCGGGACCGACTGCTTCTCCTCGACGTCGGCGGCGGGCACCTCGCGCTCGTCGACCGGGGAGGCCGAGGCGGAGTTGAACGCGTCCAGGTCCAGGATCTTCTCGCGTGCCGAGACGATGACCGGGATCATCGCCTGGCCGGCGACGTTCGTCGCGGTGCGCATCATGTCCAGGATCGGGTCGATCGCCATCAGCAGGCCCACACCCTCCAGCGGGAGCCCCAGCGTGGAGAGGGTCAGCGTCAGCATCACGGTCGCGCCGGTCAGTCCGGCGGTGGCCGCCGAGCCGATGACCGAGACGAAGGCGATCAGCACGTAGTCCTGGATGCCGAGGTGCACGTCGAAGATCTGCGCGATGAAGATCGCGGCGATCGCCGGGTAGATCGAGGCGCAGCCGTCCATCTTGGTGGTCGAGCCGAACGGCACCGCGAACGAGGCGTACTCCTTCGGCACACCGAGCCGCTCGGTGACCCGCTGGGTGACCGGCATGGTGCCGACCGAGGAGCGGGAGACGAACGCCAGCTGGATCGCGGGCCAGGCGCCCTTGAAGAACTGCAGCGGGTTGACCTTGGCGACCGTCGCGAGCAGCACCGGGTAGACGACGAACATCACCAGCGCGCAGCCGACGTAGATGTCGGCGGTGAACGTCGCGTACTTGCCGATCAGGTCCCAGCCGTAGTCGGCGATGGCGAAGCCGATCAGACCGATGGTGCCCAGCGGCGCGAGGCGGATGACCCACCACAGGGCCTTCTGGAGCAGTTCGAGCACGGCCTCGCTGATCTTGAGGATCGGCTCCGCCTTCGTACCGAGCTGGAGCGCGGCGATACCGGCGACGGCGGCCATGAAGACGATCTGCAGGACGTTCAGCTGAGTGAACGGCGTGACGACGTCCGTCGGCACGATGCCGGTCAGGAAGTCGATCCAGGAGCCGGAACCGTCGGGCGCCTTGCCGTCCTTCGGCGTGAGGCCGGTGCCCGCGCCGGGGTTGGTGATCAGGCCGATCGCGAGGCCGATGACGACCGCGATCAGCGACGTGATCATGAACCACATGACCGTACGGGTGGCCAGCCGGGCCGCGTTGTTGACCTTGCGCAGATTGGTGATCGACACCAGGATCGCGAAGAAGACGAGCGGGGCGACCGCCAACTTCAGCAGCTGGATGAAGATGCCGCCGACGTGCTCCAGCGTGGACTTGAGCCAGCTGATGTCCTGGCTGCGCGCCAGCCAGCCGAGCAGGACACCCAGGATCAGACCGGTGATGATCTGGGCCCAGAACGGGAACTTGTCGGATATTCGGGACTTCGCGGGACCGGCGCTGGGGCTGTCGGTCGAGTTCGCGGTGGAATGCACGGAACTCGCGGGAGTCTCAGGACTCTCGGAACCTGCGGACATGGGGACACTCCGGTGAGGACGCAGCTGTGTGCTCGGCAAGGAGCACGGGGGACGGGGGCGCGGCGCCTATCAAGTGGGGCGCCGCCGCATGAGGCCGATCAGAAGCGGCGACAGGCCGCGGACATGCAGCGGCAGAGATCGACATGCAGGCGCTCCACGAGCGCAGGGCTCCTGGGGTGCGGGCGCACGGCTGTCTTCATGTCGAACACGTTAACACTTGAACTTTGAGTGCCTCAAAGCCGTTCTTTGGGTCAGGGGTGCGGTAGTGCGCGAAAACGCCGGGACCCCGGTGCTGGAGCGACTCGCTCCGGCCCGGGGTTCCCGGCGTGTGTGACGTAACTTACGGTGCTTGCCCGCACCTTGGGACGGCCGTGGGGCCGGACGGCTGTGGGGCTGCGAAGCTGCCGCTGGGGCGCCCGCCGCGGCCTGCCTACTGGGTGAGACCGTCCTCCTGCGTACGGTTGGCCTCCAGCTTGGCCTTGGTCCGCTCGACCTTGTTGATCAGCTGCTCGGACATCTTGTCGCGCTGCTTGCGCAGCAGCACGAAGCTGAGCGGCGCGGAGATGACCAGCGCCAGCAGGATCGTCCAGATGAAGTTGGAGCCGCCCAGCCCCTTGGGGATGACGCCGAAGTGGACGAGGACCGCGCAGAAGACCAGGGATCCCATGAAGATGACGATCCGCATCGCGGTGTAGCGAATCGTGGCGCCCGGGTTGGCTACAGACACGGCTGGGGCCTCTCTCTTCGAACCGATGGACTTCGTACCGGCAGACCCTGCTCGCTGAAGCGGCGGATTCTGCTCACTCGCCCTGCCCGACAAGTGAAGCACGCCCCACTTGCGATCACCCCGGCCGGGGTACGGATGCGGCGCGCCGGGGTCAGGAAAGCGGCAGGTACATCATGATGTCGTCGCGGTCGTCGCCGGGGGCGACCCGGATCGCTTGCGGCACCCGGCCCACTTCCTTGTAGCCGCAGGACTCGTAGAACCGGTCCACCCCGGTGCCGCCCCGGCAGGTGAGGCGGATCGCCTCGATGCCGTCGAGGGTGCGGGCGGCGTCCGCCGCCGCGGCCATCAGGTCACGGCCGTACCCCTTGCCCTGGTGGGAGGGGTGGACCATCACCGTGTAGAGCCAGATCCAGTGGCGCATCAGACGGTGCGTGTTGAGCGTGAGGAACGCGGTGGCGGCGACCGTACCGCTCTCGTCGCGGCCGGCCAGCAGCCTGACGCGGCCCTCGGCCATCGCGGTCAGGTGCTTGATCAGTTCCGGGCGGACATCGTCGGACGTGACCGGCGGGACGAATCCGACGGCGCCGCCGGCGTTCGACACATCCGCCCAGAGCGCGGCCACTTCGTCCCGCAGCCTGGCGTCCATCCGCGGGTCCAGCTGAAACGTGAGGCTCATGCGTCCAGCGTAGGAAAGCACGGAACCCCGGCCGTGGCCGGGGTTCCGTCGCGTCACCGAAGCAGGAGGCGAAGCGGTCAGGGAGCGGACCGGTTCAGAAGCGCATCGGCTGCGGAGCGTCGCGGCGGGCCGGGTCCGGGCCGTCGAACTCGCGGACGATCTCGTACTGCGTGTTGCGCTCGACCGGGCGGAATCCCGCGTCACGGATGAGTTCGAGCAGGTCCTCGCGGCCGAGCTTGTTCGGCGTGCCGTAGTTGTCGGCGTCGTGGGTGATCTTGTACTCGACCACCGAGCCGTCCATGTCGTCGGCACCGTGCTGCAGCGCGAGCTGCGAGGTCTGGACGCCGTGCATGGGCCAGAAGACCTTCACGTGCGGGACGTTGTCGAAGAGCAGCCGGGAGACCGCGAAGGTCTTCAGCGCCTCGGCGCCGGTCGCCATCGTGGTGCGCGCCTGGAGCTTGTTGCGGATCTTGCCGTCCTTCATGTCCACGAAGTCGTGCTGGTAGCGCAGCGGGATGAAGACCTGGAAACCGCCGGTCTCGTCCTGGAGTTCACGCAGCCGCAGGACGTGGTCCACGCGGTGGCGCGGCTCCTCGATGTGGCCGTACAGCATCGTCGCCGGGGTCTTGAGACCCTTCTCGTGGGCGAGGCGGTGGATGCGCGACCAGTCCTCCCAGTGGGTGGCGTGGTCGACGATGTGCTGCCGGACCTCCCAGTCGAAGATCTCGGCGCCGCCACCGGTGAGCGATTCGAGGCCGGCCTCGATCAGCTCGTCCAGGATCTCCGAAGCGGAGAGCCCGGAGATTGTCTCGAAGTGGTGGATCTCCGTCGCGGTGAACGCCTTGAGGGCGACCTGCGGGAGGGCTTCCTTCAGCGCGCTGAGCGAGCGCGGGTAGTACCGCCACGGCAGCGTCGGGTGCAGGCCGTTGACGATGTGCAGCTCGGTGAGGTTGTCGCCCTCCATCGCCTTGGCGAGGCGGACGGCCTCCTCGATACGCATCGTGTACGCGTCCTTCTCGCCCGGCTTGCGCTGGAACGAGCAGTAGGCGCACGAGGCGGTGCACACATTGGTCATGTTGAGGTGCCGGTTGACGTTGAAGTGGACAACGTCGCCGTTCTTGCGCGTACGCACCTCGTGGGCGAGGCCGCCGAGCCAGGCCAGGTCGTCCGTCTCGTAGAGCGCGACGCCGTCCTCGCGGGTCAGCCGCTCACCGGCCCGGACCTTCGCCTCGATCTCGCGCTTGAGGCCTACATCGTTGATCGACGCAGTCATGTGCGGCCGCCTCCCATATGCGTACGTAAACAACCAGCCAACCGTACTCCCCCGCCCGCACGGCTCAGGGACCCGGCTGGCAGCCGCCTCGAAAGGCCCTGGGTCAGCTCGGCTCGGGCAGCTCTCCGACGCGGTTCTCCCACTTGGTGGAGAGCACGATCGTGGTGCGGGTGCGGGAGACGCCACGGGTGCCGCTGAGCCGGCGGATCGTGCGCTCCAGGCCGTCCACGTCGTCGACCCTGACCTTGAGCATGTACGAGTCGTCGCCCGCGATGAACCAGGCGTCCTCGATCTCGGCCAGGTCCTTGAGCCGGTGGGCGACGTCCTCGTGGTCTGCGGCGTCCGAGAGCGAGATACCGATGAGCGCGGTCACCCCGAGGCCGAGGGACTTGGCGTCGACGGTGGCGCGGTAACCGGTGATCACACCGGCCGCCTCGAGGCGGTTGATGCGGTCGGTGACGCTGGGCCCGGAGAGCCCGACGAGCCGGCCGAGCTCGGCGTAGGAGGCCCTGCCGTTCTCCCGCAGCGCCTGGATGAGCTGCCTGTCCACCGCGTCCATACTGTTGAAGCCTTCCATTATTCAGCAATATCGCGAGTTTACGTCTAGAATCTAAGGCGCGCAGGGAAAACGCCCTGCGAATCTTCCATCAGGAGTGATGTTCACCGTGTACACGATCGAGATGGCCTACGCCCGCATGCGTGAGCTGCAGGACCAGGCCAACCGTTCGCGTGACCAGCGGCTCGCCACCGCGACGCCGGCCCGCCGTACGAAGCGGCACACCAAGAAGCGCTGACCGCCCGCCGGGGCCTGGCCCGGCACAGCGCATCAGTCGTCCTTGCGGGAGCCACCGAGCTCTCCCTCCCAGCGGCGGTACAGCCGGTGCGGCACCCCTGCCGCGTCGAGCGCCCGGCCCGCGACGAAGTCCACCAGGTCCTGGATGTGCGTCGCCCCCGCGTAGAACGCCGGAGAGGCGGGCAGCACCACGGCGCCCGCCTCGTCCAGGGACACCAGGTGACGCAGCGTCTGGCCGTTGAGCGGGGTCTCCCGCACCGCGACCACCAGCGGGCGGCGCTCCTTGAGCGTCACGCTCGCCGCCCGCTGGAGCAGGTCCTTCGAGAGTCCGAGCGCGACCCCGGCCACGCAGGCGGTGGACGCCGGGACGATGAGCATTCCCTTGACCGGGTACGAACCGGATGACGGCCCGGCGGCCAGATCCCCGGCGGCCCAGTGCCGTACGGCTCCGGTCCCCTCGGCGAAGAGGCCCGGGTCCACCGCGAAGGTGTCCGGCTTCCCGTCCGCGCCCCTGGCCAGCCAGGCCCGCAGGTCCTCCCGCCAGTGCGCGTCACGGAAGGCGATCCCGGTCTCGTCGAGCAGGGTCAGCCGCGACGAGCGGCTGACCACCAGGTCCACGGCCTCGCCCGCGTCGAGCAGCCCGCGGAGCACGGCCGCCGCGAAGGGCGTACCGGACGCCCCGGAGACTCCGACGATCCACGGCCGCCGCGGCTGCTGACTGTGTACATTCACGCGCTCCACGTGTCCGAGCCTATCCGGGCCCGCCCGGCCGGCCGGAGACGGGAGGCAGGTCAGGTGTGCTGGGGGTCCACCGGGAGCGCGCCGGTGTCGATGGTGAGCGGGCCGAGGCCGGTCTCCACCGTGAGGATCTTTCCGTACGGGATCGTGTCGCGGCCCGCGTAGCCTTCGGGCCCCGGGTTCCACAGCGTCACGCAGTGTGCCTTGTACGGGTCGAAGATGAGGTAGTTGCGGATCCCCTGGGCCGCGTACGCCCGGTTCTTGATCTCGTAGTCATTGCGCACACTACTGGGCGAGACGACCTCGACAGCGAGCTCGACCAGGTCTGCTGGGTAGACACTCAGATTCCTGGCTTCCTCGGCCGCCGGGATGAGCGCCAGATCCGGGCAGAGCTCGAAATCAGCCGAGAACGGGAAGCTCACATCGCTGACCCAGGCCCAGTCCGACGTCAGCTGCGGATCCAGGAAGTTCCACAGAAAGCGGATCGTCTTGGCGTGGAACGCCCGTACCGGACTCATCACGATGTTGCCCTCGACAATCTCCGTCCGGTAGCCCGGGAACATGTCCTCGAACCGGATGAGCTGCGAGTGCAGGTGTTCGGTCTCCGAAAGCGTCACGTCGGCCTCCCTGTCCCTGCACCCGATGATAGGCCGCACCGTACTCACACGGTCAGACCCCGAACCAGCAGATCGAGCAGAGCGCACACGAACAGGGCAATCCCGATGAAGCCGTTCACCGAGAAGAAGGCCCGGTTCAGCCGGGACAGGTCGTGCGGCTTCACGACGTTGTGCTCGTAGACGAAGGCCACCGCGACGATCACCAGGCCGGCCCAGAAGAACGCCCCGGCGTCCGTCGCCACCCCGTACCAGACCAGCAGGGCCGTGGTCACGGCGTGGCAGGCGCGGGCGCCGTACAGCGCGGCCGGGATACCGAAGCGGGCCGGCACCGACTTCACTCCATGGGCGCGGTCCGCCTGGACGTCCTGGCAGCCGAAGATCAGGTCGAAGCCGCCGATCCAGATACCGACCGCGAGGCCGAGGACGACCGCGTCCCAGGACCACTGACCGGTGATCGCCAGCCAGGCGCCGACCGGGCCGATGGCCTGGGCGAGGCCGAGGATCGCGTGCGGGAAGTTGGTGAAGCGCTTCCCGTACGGATAGACCACCATCGGGATGACCGCGATGGGCGCGAGCGCCAGGCACAGCGGGTTCAGCGCCGCCGCCGCACCGAGGAAGACGACGACCGCGACCAGCGCGCCCGTCCAGGCCGACCTCACCGAGACCGCGCCGGTGACCAGTTCGCGGGAGGCGGTGCGCGGGTTCCGGGCGTCGATCTCCCGGTCGATGATGCGGTTGCAGGCCATCGCGAAGGTACGGAGGCCGACCATCGCGATCGTCACCAGGAGCAGCCGCCCCCAGTGGATGTTGCCGTCGAGGCGGTACATCGCGGTCAGTGCGGCGATGTACGCGAAGGGCAGCGCGAAGACCGAGTGCTCGATCATCACCAGGCGGAGGAACGCCTTGGTCCTGCCCGGTTGCGGCAGCGCGGCGGCGGATGCGCTCACAGGCCGTACTCCTTCCAGCGCTTCGTCACCCGGTCGGCGACAGCAGGGTCGGACCGCACCATCTCGGGCCAGCCGCCGTCCCGGGTGTAGCCCTCCTCGGGCCACTTCCTGGTGGCGTCGATACCGGCCTTGCCGCCCCAGAACTGCTGGTAGGAGGCGTGGTCGAGATGGTCGACCGGCCCTTCGGCGACGGTCAGGTCACGTGCGTAGTCCGTGTTGCCGAGGGCCCGCCAGGACACCTCGTGCAGATCGTGCACATCGCAGTCCGCGTCCACCACGACGATCAGTTTGGTGAGCGACATCATGTGCGCGCCCCAGACGGCGTGCATCACCTTCTGGGCGTGCTTCGGGTACTTCTTGTCGATCGAGACGATCGCGCAGTTGTGGAAGCCGCCCGACTCCGGCAGGTGGTAGTCCACGATGTCCGGAATGATGATCTTGAGCAGCGGCAGGAAGAAGCGTTCCGTCGCCCTGCCCAGCGGGCCGTCCTCGGTCGGCGGACGGCCGACGACGATCGACTGGAGCAGCGGACGGCGGCGCATCGTGACGCAGTCGATCGTCAGTGCGGGGAACGGTTCCTGCGGGGTGTAGAAGCCGGTGTGGTCGCCGAAGGGGCCCTCCGGCAGCGTCTCGCCGGGCTCCAGCCAGCCCTCCAGGACGACTTCGGCCTGGGCGGGGACCTGGAGCGGGACCGTCCTGCAGTCCACCATCTCGATCCGCTTGCCCTGCACGAAGCCGGCGAAGAGGTACTCGTCGATGTCCTCGGGGAGCGGGGCCGTGGAGGCGTACGTCACGGCGGGCGGCGCGCCGAAGGCGATGGCGACGGGCAGCCGCTCGCCCTTCCTGGCGGCGACCGCGTAGTGGTTGCGGCTGTCCTTGTGGATCTGCCAGTGCATCCCGATGGTGCGCTTGTCGTGGCGCTGGAGCCGGTAGAGGCCGAGATTGCGGATACCGGTCTCGGGGTGCTTGGTGTGCGTGAGCCCGAGGTTGAAGAAGGAGCCGCCGTCCTCGGGCCAGGTGAAGAGCGCCGGGAGCCGGTCGAGGTCCACGTCGTCGCCGGTGAGGACCACTTCCTGGACCGGGGCGGCCTCCGGCTTCACCTTCTTCGGCGGTACGTGGACCATCGTGCCCAGCTTGCCGAAGGCTTCCCGTACGCCGACGAAGCCCTGCGGCAGCTCGGGCTTGAGCAGACCGCCGATCCGGTCGCTGATCTCGTCGTACGAGCTGAGGCCGAGGGCCTTGAGCAGCCGCCGGTCGGTGCCGAAGACGTTCATCGCCAGGGGCATCGACGCACCCTTGACGTTCTCGAAGAGCAGGGCCGGGCCGCCCGCCTTGTTGACGCGGTCGACGATCTCCCCGACCTCCAGGTGGGGGTCGACCTCGACCTTGATGCGCTTGAGGTCGCCGTCGCGCTCCAGCGCCCTGAGCAGCGAGCGAAGATCGTCGTAAGCCATGCGGTCCAGTCTGTCATCCCCAGCGGTGAAGCCGGAGCCCGCCATGTGCCGGGCGGGACGGAGGACCGGTCCGCGGTGGCGAGCGGCGCGGCGGCCGGTGCCCGACCGTTACTCTGTGGCCGTCATCGGGGCGTTGCGGACGTCTCGCAGCCATTCCCGGGGGGACCGTTCGACCATGCTCAGGTATCTGCCCTTCCTGCTGGTCCTGGCGCTGTGGATCTACGCGTTCATCGACTGCCTGAACACGCCGGAGGAGGAGGTCCGCGGTCTGCCCAAGGTCATCTGGGTCCTCGTCATCCTGCTCTTCGGCGAGGTGCTCGTCGGCCCGATCGCCTGGATCGTGGCGGGCCGGGCACGGCGCGGCGCCGCCGGCGCGCCCGCCGGGCGGCAGCGCAGCGGGCGGGCCGCCTGGACGGCGCCGGACGACAATCCGGAGTTCCTCGACAGCCTGCGCGAGGAGAACAAGCGCGAGGAGGACAAGAAGGACGAGTCGCTCCTGAAGGACTGGGAGGCGGACCTGCGCCGCCGCGAGAACGAGCTGCGCCGCCGCGAGAGCGGCGAGGGCGCGGCCTGATCGCGGGACACGGCGGACCGGCAGGGACGAGCGGGCGGACAGGACGGAGCAGGTGAACACGGTGGAGCAGCACGGAGATCAGGGCGTCCCGGACCGCGCGCTGGCGCAGCGGTGGCTGGCCACGGCGGTCGCCGAGGCGCGGGCCGGGCTCGCGGAGGGCGGCATCCCGATCGGGGCCGCGCTGTACGGGGCGGACGGCACGCTGCTGGGCCGCGGGCACAACCGGCGGGTCCAGGACGGCGATCCGTCGACGCACGCCGAGACGTCCGCCTTCCGCGCCGCGGGGCGGCAGCGGTCGTACCGGGGCACCACCATGGTCACCACCCTCTCGCCCTGCTGGTACTGCAGCGGTCTGGTCCGGCAGTTCGGGATCTCCCGGCTGGTGGTCGGTGAGGCCGCCACCTTCCACGGCGGCCACGACTGGCTGGCGGAGCACGGGGTGCGGGTCGTCGTGCTCGACGACGCCGAATGCACCGGGCTGATGCGGGACTTCATCGCACGCAGCCCGGAGCTCTGGAACGAGGACATCGGCGAGGACACCGTCGCGGACATCGGCAAGGACATCAGCTAGCAAATCAGCTAGGACACCGCCGCGGAGTGAGGGGCGCCGTCCGCTTCCCGGCACCCGAAACCCTATGCCGCTGCCAACCCACCCTCGGTAAGCTGATGTTGACGCAGTGACATCTGCGCACACCGGCGTGGGAGGTGCTGTGGAAAGGGAGTTGTACGCACGGGGCGGTCTCCTCCACGGCCTCGCACCACGGCTCATCGGCCTGCCGCCGCACGGCTTCCAGCAGACGCCCGTCGAGGCGTTCGGCGGCCACCGGGAGGACCTGCCGGTGACCGTCCTCACCGGTGGGCGCGGCATGGGCAAGACCGTCGTACTCAAACAGCTCCGCACCAACTACCGCGGCCGCACCCCCGTCGCGCTCATCGACTGCGAGCACCCGGACTTCGCGGCGCTCCCGGCCGGCCACCGGCGCGCCCCCTTCTGGTCCCCGGCCACCGAGGCGCTCTCCGTGCTCGGGGAGCAGCTGGGGCCGGCCGTGCGGGGCGCCGGAGCCATCGAGTTCCCCCGGCTCGCCGCCGGTCTGATGGCCATCGCCTCCACCGGGTGGGACCCGAACAACAGCCAGCAGGTGCACGACGAGGCGCTGCGGCTCGGGCTGCTCGTCGAGTCGGGGGCGCGACTCAAGGGCCTGGGCAAGGGCTGGCTCGTCAAGCTCACGGCGAAGTTCGCCGCGCTGTGGACGGGTGCGCCGCCCGGCCTCGACGTCATCGTGGAGACCACCGTCGAGACCCTGCTCGAAGACCTCTTCGACCGGGGCCAGCGCGCCGCGGCCAACTGGTACGGGGACTACCCGGGCGCCGGCGGCCACGCCAAGCGCGGGCTGAATCTGCTGGCCCTGCAGTTCCACCGGCAGCGCGACAGCGACGCCCGCGCGCTCGCCGAGCGGCACCTCGTGGGGGCGCTCCGCGCCGATCTGCGCGCCGCCTACCAGGGGATGGGGCGGCTGCGCCGGGTCGGCAGACCGCTGGTGCTGCTCGACAACGTGCAGGCGCCGCTGGGCCGCAG
Organism: Streptomyces sp. NBC_00466; assembly: GCF_041433995.1. NCBI lineage: Bacteria > Bacillati > Actinomycetota > Actinomycetes > Kitasatosporales > Streptomycetaceae > Streptomyces > Streptomyces sp. NBC_00466. The sequence continues at coordinate 2,620,744 of NZ_CP107896.1, forward strand.
GCTCCTTGAGCCGGTGCTGCGCGACCGGGCGGCGGGCCGGCTGGACCAGGTCGTCTTCATCGCCGCGCTGCGCGGTGACGACCATCCGGCGCTGCACTCGGCCGAGCGGTGCCTGCTGCCCGAGGTCACCCACTCCACACCCTGGACGCGGGGCACCGAGGTCGCGTCGGGCGCGCTCACCGTGCAGCTGACGGAGCTGGGCCCGGAGCATGTGAGCCAGCTGCTCGACCGCGAGGACCCGGGGATGCGTACCCCGCCGCTGCTGGCCCGCTCCATCCACCGGCTGACCGGCGGGCGCCCGCTCGGGGTGGCGCTGCTGACGAAGGCCGCCGGGCAGGCCGCCGACCGGCTGACCGGGCCCACCGTGCCGGTCGACGACGGCCCCGAGAACCTCACCCCGGGCGTGCTGCTCTCGCTGCCCGTCGCGCTGCGCGAGGACGAGCCGGGCCGCCCGACCGTGACCGAGCTGCTCCAGCAGCTGGTGCCCCCGGCCAGGCTCGACCGGCTCGCGGTGCTGGCCGCCGCGCACAGCACGGCGGACGCCGAAGTGCTCGCGGCCGCCCGGCTCGACCACGACGGCGGCCGGGCCGGCGTCCTGCCGATGCGCGATCTGCTGGCCGACGAGTGCTGGCCGGCCGCGCCCGACCACTTCGTCGGCGACCCTTTCCTGCGCACGCTGCTGCTGCACCGGCTGCGCCACCCCACCGGGGAGTCCTCGTCGGGTTCGGAGCTGTGGCGCGAGGTCCAGGAGACGATGCGCGACCACTGCGCGGAGCTGGCCCCGCGCCGCCTCCACCACGAGCTGGCGCTCGGCAGCACCGAGAACGCCGTCACGCATCTGCGGGACACCTTCCGCGAAGCCGACGCGGCCGCCTGGCTCGACGAGCTGCGCTTCATCGCGTCAGCGCCGCACTTCGCGGAGCACGACGTACGGCGCGCGGTGGCGCTGGGACGGACCGACTCCGAGCAGCAGCCGCCGGCCGGCACCGACCGCATGCTGCATCTGCGCATCCGCCGGCTGCTGTACTGCGTCTGGCAGTTGACCGACCTGCTGGCGCTGCCCGACGAGGGGCTCACGGAGAAGCTGGGCGACGAGCTGGCCCAGCTGTCGGCGCTGCACCCGACCGGCAACGAAGTGCTCTGGCACGCCTCCAGGACCTGGCCGGCGGCCGTCCGGGAGTGGCGGAGCCCGGACCGTACCGCTAGCGACCCAGGGGGCGTCACGCCGTGAGCAACAGGTTCCGCGAGTTCTTCTGGTACACGGGTCTGCGCCGCATCATCACCTCGGCGGTGGTCCTGGTCCTGCTCGCCGGTGCGGGCATCGCCGCGTACGCCATCTACACCCCGGACCTGCACTGCGCGGAGGGCGTCGACCGCCCCGAGCAGGGGGCCGAGTGCATAGGTGTCAACGGCGACGGCTACGACTTCGGGCGGCCCGCGCTGCACGACGTGGCGCAGGCCATCGCCCGTGAGAACAGGACGCTCAAGAAGGGCCAGTACGCGACGGTGGCGCTGCTGCTGCCGCTGACATCGACGGACAGCGACATGGCGAACAAGGTGCTGCACGAGGCGCAGGGCGCGTTCGTGGAGCAGTACCGCGCCAACCACGACGACAACGACCAGGTGCCGAAGATCCGGCTGGTCCTCGCCAACACCGGTGTCGGCAGCGGCCAGTGGGCCACGACGGTGAACAAGCTCAAGGGCATGACCGGCGCCCCGGACCAGCTGCGCGCCGTCTCCGGCGTGGCGACGAGCAGCGACGCCACCCGCGACGCGGTCAAGGAGCTGACCCGCAGCCACATCCCGGTGATCGGCACCACCATCACGGCCGACGACATCTCCAACAGCGCCAAGGGCATTCCCTTCCCGGGGCTCGCCCGGGTCTCGCCGACCAACAAGGACGAGGCCGACGCGCTGAAGAACTTCGCGGACATCGACCCGAAGAAGACGCTCCTGGTGCGCGACACGCACCCCGGCGACCACTACACGGAGACGCTGCGGGCCGCCTTCAACGGAATGCTGGAGGGCGCGCCGTACGAGGACCGGGTGTACACCTCGCCGCCCGACCAGTCCGAGGACGGCTCGACCGCCAACACCTTCGCGCAGATCACCGACGCCATCTGCTCGGCCCGCCAGGTGAACACGATCCTGTTCGCCGGGCGCCACACCCAGCTGCGGCAGTTCGTGAACGCGCTGGGCAACCGGATCTGCGTACGGACGAAGTTCACCATCCTCACCGGTGACGAGGGTTCGTACCTCGGCTACGACACCAAGCTCAACAAGAAGGCGCTGAAGCCCAAGAAGGGCGCGGAGCCGGTGATCGTCCAGTACGCCGCGCTCGCGCACCCCGGCGCCTGGTCGAAGGCGACCGACCCGGACATGCCCGCGACCGGCGGCAGCCCGGCAGACTACACGGCCTTCACCAACGCGGTGGCGGCGGCTTCGGGCAAGGGCGTCGGGCCGATCGGCCCCATCGACAACGCCTCACTGGCCGACGGCCAGGCGATCATCGCGTACGACGGGATGGCGACCGCGGTGACCGGGATCCGCAGGGCCAGGGCGGGCAGCAGCGCCCTGCCGGACATCGAGGACGTCGGCGCGGTCTGGTCGAAGCTGCAGGGGCCGCTGCGGGTGAACGGCGCGAGCGGCTGGATCTGCCTGGACAACTACGGGAACCCGTACGACAAGGCCGTGGCCATAGTGCAGTTGACGCAGACGGGGACCCAGGAGTTCGTGAAGCTCGCCTGGCCCGACAAGACGAAGAAGCCGCCGGCTCAGGAGTGCCTGCCGCCGCGCGGCCGGTAGGCGGCCCGCAGCTCCTGCCGCCGCGCGGTGCTCCCGGCGGCTCCGGCCGTTCCGTCCGGCGGGAACCGGGGGTGGCCCTCCAGGGCGTCGTGCAGCAGCTCGAAGTGCTCGTGCCAGCAGGCCAGTGCGTCGGGCCGCCGGTCACCGGGGCCGGTGAACTCGTGGGTGAAGCGCACCACGGTCGCCTCGGCCCCGACGGATTCCAGATGGAACCGGACACGGCCGTGCCCGGTGAAGGTGTACTCGGCGACCCGCTCGCCGTCCCACGCGGTGAGGGTCCCGGCGGCCACCCCCGGCATGTCGGCTCCGCGCAGGGCGACCCGGCCGCCGAGCCGCGACTCGAAGACCTCGGCGGCGGCGAGCCACTGTCCCAGGCCCACCGGGGTGGCGACCGCGCCCCACACCCGGGTCGTCGCGTACGGCAGGAAGAGGGCGAACCGCAGGGTGTGGGTGTCCCCGTGACTGGTGCTGGTGCCCTGTGCGATCGGCTCGGTCATGGTTCAAGCCTCGCCCGGCGCGGCGTGTTCCACACCGGAAGAGGGCCGGTTCACCGACGCGTGTCGGGAACCGGCCCTCCTGGTGACCATGTGCGGCAGGGCTGAGCGTGCCGCTCAGACTCCGGCGTAGGAGTGCATACCGTTGATGAAGATGTTCACGCCGTAGTAGTTCCAGATCCAGCAGGCGAAGGCGAAGAGCGCCAGATAGGCGGCCTTGCGGCCCTTCCAGCCCGCGGTGGCGCGGGCGTGCAGGTAACAGGCGTAGACGACCCAGGTGATGAACGACCAGGTCTCCTTGGGGTCCCAGCCCCAGTAGGTGCCCCAGGCGTCGCCTGCCCAGATGGCGCCCGCGATGATCGTGAACGTCCAGAGCGGGAAGACCGCGGCGTTGATGCGGTACGCGAACTTGTCCAGCGACGCGGCGGACGGCAGCCGCGAGAGCACCGACTCGGCGAAGGCGCCCGGCTGCTCGCCACGCGCGATCTTGGCCTCGTAGTTGTCCCGGAAGAGGTAGAGCGCGGTGCCGACGAAGCCCATGTAGAACATGGCACCGCAGATGATCGCGGTCGAGACGTGGATCCACAGCCAGTACGAGTGCAGCGCCGGGACGAGCTGGTCGCTCTTGGTGTAGAGCACCGTGGTGGCCACACCGAGGTCGAGCAGGACCGTGGTGACCAGGGCGAGCCCCAGCCAGCGGACGTTCTTCTTGACGACGAGCAGGATCAGGTACGCCGCGACCGCCACCGACGAGAAGGTGATCGAGAACTCGTACATGTTGCCCCACGGGGCCCGCTGCACCGACATGGCGCGGGCCACCACACCGCCCGCCTCCACGAGGAACCCGAGGACGGTCAGCGAGATCGCCATCCGCCCGTACAGGTCGCCCTTCTCGGTGCCGCCGGCGGCGCCGGGGCCGTCGGGGACATCGCGGGAGCCGGCGGCGGAGCGGGTGACGATCTTCGGCCGGTCCAGTACGGCGGTGCCGCCGCCCTGCTTCTTGACCTGTACCGCGGGGGCCGCAGCCGTGGTCGCGGTCAGCGCGGCGGCGGTGCGGCCGACCTTGCTGCGGGCGCCGAACGTCCACTCCGCGATGTGCGCGAAAAAGGCCAGAGTGTAGACGGCCATCGACGAATAGATGAGCACGTTGCTGATGTTCGCCAGGTGCTCATTGGTTGCGGCGGCGAGATTCACTTCTCGGCCCCTTCGGGAGTCTCTGCGGATGCAGCGGAATCAGGCGCCGACGGCGCCACTGAATGGAGCTTCGCGGCCAGGTCGGCCAGCTCCTCGGGGAGCTTCGCGGACTCGCTCCGGCCGAGCCCTGCCATCTCCACGACGGTCACGCCGTCCTCTCCCCGTACGGCGCGGACCCAGATGCGGCGGCGCTGGATGAACAGCGATCCGGCGAGGCCCACGATGGCCGCCAGCGCGCCGATGAGCGCGAAGTCGGTGCCGGGCTGGTGCGAGATCTTGAAGCTGGCCCACTGCTTGACGCCGAGGAACTGGATCGAGCCCTCACCGTGCGGCAGCTTCATCGTCTCGCCGGGCAGCAGGAGCTTCGCGAGCTTGTTGCCCTTGCTGTCCTTGTACTGCGTCATGTGCTTCGAGTTGAGCTGGTACACGCTCTGCGGCAGCCCCGAGTTGACCCCGAGGTCGCCGTGGAAGCCGGAGATGGCCATCACCGGGAAGTCGAGCCCCGGGAAAGTGGAGAACATCGTGCCCTTGCCCTTGCCGGCGTAGGTCGGCACGAACATCGTCTGGAAGCCGAGCTGCTCCTTCTTGCCGGCGGCGTTGCGGTAGCCGTCCATCACCTTGATGGCGCCGGTCGACGTGGCGTTGGAGTCGAGGGGCAGCAGCGGCACCGCGTCCCGGTAGATCTCCTTGCCCTTGGGGTCCTTGACCGAGACGATCGGGGCGTAGCCGTGCGAGACCAGGTAGACCTTCGAGCCGTCGACCTCAAGGGGCGTGTTGACCTTGATGACGCCCTTCTTGTCCTTGCCGTCCGCGCCCTCGGAGTACGTCACATGTGCTTCGTACTTGCGGGGCGTGCCGCGGTTGGGCCCGTTCTTCTCGTACGTCCCGATGAACTTGTCCAGCGTGAAGCTGAACGGCGCCAGTTTGTCGGGGTCGAAGAGCGTGCCGGCCTTGAAGTCGTCGTACTGCGTGAGCGTGTTGGAGAAGCCGTCGCCGTCGACGACCAGCTTGCCGCCCTCGGACTTCCACAGCTGACCGCTGGCGAAGGAGACCAGGAGCACGATCAGGGCGATGTGGAAGAGCAGGTTCCCGGTCTCGCGCAGGAAGCCCTTCTCCGATGCGACGGTAGCGCCGATGGGGGCCCCTCCCTGCTCGAGCGAAGCCGAGAGCTCGGGGGAATGCGCGCGGAACCGGCGCTTCTTCAGCATCGCGAGCGCGGCGTCGCGGACGGCCTCGGGCTCGGACTCCGTACGCCAGGTCGTGTACGCGGGCAGCCGGGTCAGCCGCTTGGGCGCGCCCGGCGGACGGCCGCGCAGCTGTCCGACGAACTGCCAGGTGCGGGGCACGATGCAGCCGATGAGGGAGATGAACAGCAGGATGTAGATCGCCGAGAACCAGACCGAGCTGTAGACGTGGAAGAGTCCCAGCTTGTCGTAGATCGGCGCGAGCACATCGTGCTTGGCCTTGAAGTCGGTGACCTTCAGCTCGTCGATGCTCGTCTGCGGGATCAGTGAGCCGGGGATGGCACCCAGCGACAGCAGGAGCAGCAGCAGCAGCGCGACCCGCATCGAGGTCAGCTGCCGCCAGAACCAGCGGATCCAGCCGATGACACCCATGGCGGGGAGGCTGGAGACCGGATCTTCCCTGGGCGCCGTGGAGAGCTGCGACCCGGCTGCGCCGAGGTCGCTCTCGCTCTCGGCGGTGTCGCGTCCGGCGGTGTCGCTCACGCCGGTGTCCGCGGCCTCTTCCGGAGTGGTGTCCTCCGGAGCGGTTCCCTCCGGGTTCCCGGCCTCCGGGTTCGTGGCGTCCGTCGTCTCTGTCGTCTTGCTCATGTGGAACTCAGATCCCCACCGTGTAGCCGGATGACCAGACCTGCATCTCCTGGATGATGCGGTCCCAGGCGCCGGTCACGAGCAGCAGTCCGGTCACGATCATCATGATCCCGCCGATGCGCATCACCCAGGCGTAGTGCTTCTTGACCCAGCCGAAGGCGCCGAGCGCCTTGCGGAAGGCCACGGCCGCGAGCACGAACGGCACTCCGAGACCGAGGCAGTAGGCGACGGTCAGTATGGCGCCGCGTCCGGCGGTCGCCTGCTCGAAGGCGAGGCCCTGCACCGACGCGAGTGTCGGCCCCAGGCACGGTGTCCAGCCGATACCGAAGAACGCCCCGAGCAACGGCGCCCCGACCAGACCGGTCACCGGCCGCTTGTGGAAGCGGAATTCGCGCTGGGTGAGCCAGGGCATCATGCCCATGAAGAAGATCCCGAGCAGGATCATCATCACGCCGAGGATCCTGCTGATGATGCTCTGGTGCTCCTGGAGCCGGTGCCCGAAGTAACCGAAGAGCGCGCCGCCCGAGACGAAGACGGCGGTGAAGCCGACGACGAACAGCGCGGCGCCCGCGGCCATCCGGCCGCGTCTGGCCTGCGCCAGATCCGATCCGCTGACCCCGGTGACGTAACTCAGGTAACCGGGGACGAGCGGCAGGACGCACGGCGAGAAGAAGGAGACCAGACCGCCGAGTACGGCGATGGGCAGGGCGACCAGCAGGGCGCCGTTGGTGACGGTCCCGCCGATCCCGGATTCGGCGGCCAGCGTGACGAGCGCGCTCACCGGATCACTTCTCCGCGATCAGCGGGTCGATCATCTTGCGCAGCGTGTCCTCTTCGACCCCGCCCGCCTTCCGGGCCGCGATCTTCCCGTTGCGGTCGAGGACGACCGTGGAGGGGATCGACTGCGGGTTCAGGCTGCCCGAGGGGAAGCGGAGCAGCAGCTTGCCGCTCGGGTCGTAGAGGCTCGGGTACGTGACGCCGTAGTCCTTCTCGAACGCCTTGGCCGGGCCGGTGGAGGGGTCACGGGTGTTGATCCCGACGAACTCGACGCCCTTGGACTTGAGGTCCTTGGAGACCTTCACCAGGTTCCCGGCCTCGGCGCGGCACGGCGGGCACCAGGAGCCCCAGACGTTCAGCACCACGATCTTGCCCTTGTAGGCGCTGGTCACGTCGAGCGTCTTGCCCTCGACTGTCTTGCCGGACAACTCGGGCGCGGTCTGGCGCCCGCTCTTCGCCGCGGTGACGATGCCACTGCTGCTGGTGACGTAGCGGGAGCCCTGGGAACTGCTCACCTTGGCGCCGGATCCGCACGCCGACAGAGCGAGCGCGGAGACCGCGACCACTGCGCCCAGCTGGGCGGCGCGGCGGACGTCGGTGCGGCGGCGGAGAGGGCACGTAAGAGCCATGTGAAAAGTTTCGCATGGCCGTTTCCCGGATCTCGGGCACCCCCCTCACTGCCCGGAAAGCCCGATGTCAAGCAGCCTTAAGGAAACTGTTCCAACCGCCCTCGGGCCGCTGACCGACTTCGAGAGAACGCAGCTTGTCGAGCACGGCGGGGTCCTGCACATCGAGCCAGTCGCAGAACTGCCGGAAGGAGACGAGGCGCACATCGGGACGGCCCGCGATCTTCTTCATTGCTTCCTCGACGGCATCCATGTAGAGGCCGCCGTTCCACTCCTCGAAGTGGTTGCCGATGTACATGGGTGCGCGGTTCGATTCGTACGCCCGCTTGAATCCCGCGAAATACGAGTCGGCCGCCTGCCGGCGCCAGTACGGATACTGCGACGTCATGCCCTTTGTTGAATTCTTGGACTGGTTGGCCAGCATGTTGTAGTCCATCGAGAGCACTTCGAAGGTGTGCCCGGGGAACGGGATCTGCTGGAGCGGGAGGTCCCAGAGTCCGCCCCGCTTGACCGGCCATGTCTGCATACCGCCGGGCGAGCTGGCGTCGTAGCGCCAGCCGAGCTTCTTCGCCGTGGGCAGCAGATTGTCCTGGCCGAGCAGGCACGGGGTGCGGCTGCCGACCAGTTCCTTGCGGTAGTCGAAAGGCAGCGGGGGCTCGTCGTGCCAGCCGGTGTTCGTGCGCCATTCGGTGACGAACGAGACGGCCTGGTCGATCTCGCTCTGCCACTGCTCGGGGGTCCAGTTCGCGACCGAACCCGAAGTGGTGCCGCAGAAATGCCCGTTGAAGTGCGTCCCGATCTCGTGGCCGTCGAGCCAGGCCTGCCGGGTGTACTTCATGGTCGCCTTGATGTGGTCATCGTTGAGATAACCGATGGCGGAGGCGCCGACCGGGTTGTTCGGCGGGCGGTAGAGCGATTTCTTCGACTCGGGCAGCAGATACAGCCCGGAGAGGAAGAACGTCATCCCCGCCTGGTGCTCTTTCGCGAGTTTCAGGAATCGCGGGAAAAGGCCGTTGCCGACCTCGCCGGCGCCGTCCCAGGAGAAAATCACGAACTGGGGCGGGGTCTGCCCCGGCTCCAGCCGGACCGGCTTGTCCGGCTGATTCGGCTGGACACCGGTGTCGGCGGTGGACCCGTCCCCGATCAGCCGGACCGGACTCTTCTCCGGGCCGGCACCGGCACCCCGGCTGCCCTTTTCCGTACTGCCGACTGTGGACTTTCCGCCGGCTCCGCAGCCCGCCAGGCCGGCCGCGGCCGCAGCCCCGGCCCCCAGCCCCAGCAGGCCCCTCCTGCTCATGTTGCCCATAGCGTCACCCATCTGTTGCGTCGTCCGGCGGCCCATACAATCGGGCAACCGGTCAGATGATGGGATTAACGTGATGGTTCCGACCAACCGGTACTATTTTTCACCCTATGCGCCGAACGCTTTTGCCTTTCCTTTGGCGGGCTTTGCGCCAGCCAGGAGATGGGACGGCACCAGGTCCCTCGCCGGTTCCGTGTAACCGACAGAGACGATCCGGTCACCCTGGTACGTGAAGGTCGTCAGCGAGGCGAGCGTGCACTGCCGCTTGCGCGGGTCGTGCCACAGGCGCCGCCGCTCGACGAAGCTCCGCACGGTCCAGATCGGCAGCTGGTGGCTGATGCAGACCGCCTCGTGCCCGCGCGCGGCGTCCCGCGCCGAGTTCAGGGCGCCCATCATCCGGACGACCTGGTCCACGTACGGCTCGCCCCAGGACGGCCGGAACGGGTTGGTGAGGTACTTCCAGTTCGCGGGCCTGCTCAGGGCGCCGTCCCCGACGCCGAACGTCTTGCCCTCGAAGATGTTCTCCGCCTCGATGAGCCGTGCGTCGGTGGCGAGTTCGAGGCCGTGCGAGGTGGCGACCGGGGCCGCGGTCTCCTGCGCACGCTCCAGCGGGGAGGCCACGACATGGGTGACGTCCCGGCCCGCGAGGTGCTCGGCGACCCGGTCGGCCATCTGGCGGCCCAGCTCGGAGAGGTGGTAGCCGGGGCGGCGCCCGTACAGCACGCCGTCGGGGTTGTGCACCTCACCGTGGCGCATCAGATGGACGACGGTGATCTCTTTGCTTCTGTCACTGCTGCTGTCGCTCATGCGGACACCTCGGCGGCGGCTCGGGCGGCGGCGGGCAGCGCGGCGGCGATGCGCTCGACCGCCCGCTCGTCGTGCGTGGTCGAAACGAACCAGGACTCGAAGGCCGACGGCGGGAGATAGACGCCCTGCTCCAGCATCGAGTGGAAGAAGGGGGTGAAGCGGAAGGCTTCCTGCGCCTTGGCATCCTCGTAGTCGCGGACGGGGCTGTCGCTGAAGAACACGGAGAACATGTTGCTCGCCGTCTGGATCGTGTGCGCGACACCCTCCTTGCTGAGCGCCGCGGTGACCAGGCCCTGGATCTCCAGGGAGACCGCGTCGACCTTCTCGTACGCGGCGTCGTCGAGCAGCCGCAGCTGGGCGAGCCCGGCGGCGGTGGCGACCGGGTTCCCGGAGAGCGTGCCCGCCTGGTAGACGGGGCCGACGGGCGCCAGGTACGCCATGACGTCCGCACGTCCGCCGAACGCGGCTGCCGGGAAGCCGCCGCCCATGACCTTGCCGAAGGTCATCAGGTCGGGGCGGACCCCGTCGACGCCGTACCAGCCGGCCTTCGAGGTACGGAAACCGGTCATCACCTCGTCGGAGATGTACAGCGCGCCGTCGGCGGAGCAGAGCTCCTTGAGCCCGGCGTTGAACCCGTCGACGGGCGGCACCACACCCATGTTCCCCGCGGACGCCTCGGTGATCACGCAGGCGATCTCACCGGGGTGGGCGGCGAAGGCCTGGCGTACGGCTTCGAGGTCGTTGTACGGCAGGACGATTGTGTCGCCGGTCTGCGCGCCGGTCACCCCCGGCGTGTCGGGGAGCCCGAGGGTCGCGACACCCGACCCGGCGGCGGCCAGCAGCGCGTCCACATGTCCGTGGTAGCAGCCGGCGAACTTCACCACCTTGGCCCGGCCGGTGAAACCGCGGGCGAGCCGGATGGCCGACATGGTCGCCTCGGTGCCCGATGACACCAGGCGCACCTGCTCGACGGGCTCGATACGGGCGACGATCTCCTCGGCGAGTGCGACCTCGCCCTCCCCCGGCGTACCGAAGGAGGTGCCGCGCGCGACGGCGGCCTGCACGGCGGCGACGACCTCGGGGTGCGAGTGCCCGAGGATCATCGGACCCCACGAGCACACGAGGTCGACGTACTCACGGCCGTCGGCGTCGGTCAGGTAGGGACCGGTACCGGACACCATGAACCGGGGCGTACCGCCCACGGCGCGGAAGGCGCGCACGGGAGAGTTCACCCCGCCGGGGGTCACAAGGGACGCACGGTCGAAGAGCGTCTGCGAAACTGGGGCTTCGTATTCGTACGGATAGCTCACACAAGCCATGGTGTCAGAGGCGCAGACGGTATTGCGGACAGGTGTTTCACCGCACATCCGTGGGGGAGGTCTCTGACACGATGATCGGGTTGCGCGGCGGGGGCCGCGAGTGGTCGGGTGGAGATATGCATCGCGGTGGCGGACTGGGTGAGGGGACCGATGACCTCGGTCCCGAGCCTGCCCGAAGGGGAAAGCACCGACGAGAGGCAGAGGCGCGGGCGAAGGCACGGAGTACGGGAAGCAGGAGTGGTGGGCTTGTGGGCGTGACCTACAAGTACTTCGGCGCGCCCGACGGCGCGACGGCGGCCCGGGTGCCGGTCACCATGCGCCCGGAGCAACTGGGCGGCGACGAGCTCGGCATGGGCGGCATGTTCACGAAGATAAAGCCGGAGACGATGGCCGCCATGGTCCTCACCGGCATCCAGGGCATACCCCTGGGCAAGGTGCCCCCACTGGAACTGGTCGTGCTGCACCCCGACTACGCGGTCGTGAAGCTCCCGATGACGGTCGTGGACCCGCTGCGCGGGGTCGGCGAGGAATCGGTGGGAGCCGCGGCCTTCATCTGGTCGACGGTCCCGGACCGCGGCGGCCCCCGGGACGCGTTCAACGCGTACCAACTGCTGCACGAATGGCAGGACTTCAGCCATCGCCTGCATGACGCGGGGCATCAGGCTTACTGCTTGGTGTGGCCCTGAGCTGGAGTTTCTTGCGTATCGGGCGGGGCTTGCGGGCCTCGCCCTCGTCATGTGCCGGGAGAGGCCGTCGGGCCGCCGGAGCGCATTGAATTCGCCAGGGCACTGATGCGCCCCGGGCGTCGCCACCGTCATTCGCCGGCTCGGCTTCCGTGAATCCGTGAAGGCGTATGACCCGTCGCCTCACCCGCGGGCTCGGGATCGGGATACAGGGCGGGCATGGTGCGTCCGGGAGGGCGCCAGCAGGTCAGGAGAGCCAGTCGGTGTAGCGGGTGGGGGCGAGGCGGGCGTCCTTGTCGGTGAGGACGTCGCCCTTGACGACGGCGAACATCCCGGCGGTGGGGTCGGTGCGGACGGTGCGGCTGTCGCCCTTGCCGGACAGGGTGATCCGGCCCAGCTCGTCCAGGGTGAAGATCTCGGGACCGGCGATGTTGCGGACGCCGTTCAGCGGGGCGCCCGCGGCGACCTCCGCGACTGCGGCGGCAACGTCCTTGGAGGCGATCGGCTGGATCGGCGTGGCGGGCAGCCGGACGGTATCGCCGTCGGCGGTCCAGGACATGACGGCGTCCATGAACTCCATGAACTGCGTTGCCCGGACGATCGAGTAGGGGATCGGCCCGGCCGACAGGATGCGCTCCTGGAGCGTCTTGGCCTTGTAGTAGTCCAGCTCCGGAACGTGGTCGGTGCCGACGATCGAGAGGATGACGAAGTGGCCGACGCCGCCCTGGTGAGCTGCGGCCAGAAGGTTGTCCATGGAGGTCTGGAAGAAGGCATGGGAGGCGTCGTCGAAGGTCGGGGAGTTCGTGAGGTTGATGACGACGTCGGCTCCGGCCACCGCCTCGGCCAGTCCCTGGCCGGTGATGACGTCGACTCCGGTGGACTTCGAGTGGGGTGTCGCCTGGTGCCCGGCGGTGTTCAGATCCTTGACGACCTGCGAACCGATCAGTCCGGTACCGCCGATGACCGCGAACTTCACAACATGCCCTTCGTCGGGGATATCTGCGCAATATGGCACAAAAACCCGCGGCAGCCGGGCAGGCAAAGCAGCCCTTCAGCGCAGCAGCATGACGTTCTGCCGATACGTGCCGGCGTCGGCCCACTCGGATGTGCCCATGCCGCGGTCGATGGAGCGGAACAGGGCTGCGAGCGCGCCTGCCTCCGGTGGGTCGGACGGATGCGCCGGACGGACGTGCCGGACGAATGTGTCAGACGAGCCTGTCAGGTGGAGCGGCGTACGGGCGGATCTGACCAGCCGAGCGGGTAGAGCACGGCGTCCTTGCCCTGGACCGCCGGCTCGCCGCCCGCGTCGCTGAAGGCCGTCAGGGCCTTCACCAGGGCCGACCTGTCTTCGGGGGCGAGCTTCTCCACCACCGTCGCGATCTCCCTCCGGCGGCGGGCGGTGACCTCCTCGACCAGTCGGCGCCCCTCGGCGGTGAGTCGCAGCAGGGTGGCCCGCCGGTCGCCCGGGTCGGACTGGCGGTCGGCGAGGCCGGCCGAGATGAGGCGGTCGAGCATGCGCATCGCCGTCGACGGATTCACATCGAGCAGCTCGGCGAGCACCACGAGTTTCGCCGTGTCGTACGTCGACAGCACGACGAGCAGCCGGAACTGAGGCAGCGTCACCCGGTCCTCCACCTCGGCCAGGGACCTGGCCGACACGGCCACCAGCAGACGGGACGCCGTCAGCACCGCGTGCGTCACCGCGTCGACGTCATCGGCGCCCGGAGCGGCGCCGGCACCGGGGCGGGCGGCGTTACCAGGGGCAGTGCCCGGGCCGGCGTCGGCGCCGGAATCGGTGGGGTGCGGTTGCTCGCTCATGGTTCTTTGTACCGCGCCCCGGGCCGGTTCCCGCCGCCGGTGCCCCCGGCCGGGCAGGACCTAAGCTGCCGCGGTCACCGGGTGCAGCGCCCGCAGTGCGCTCTGGTGGGTGATCCAGCCGACCGGCGCGTCCCGGTCCGCGTCGAGTACGGGCAGTCCCGTGCCCGGTGCCGAGACCAGCGCGTGCAGCGCCGCCGACAGCGGCATGTCCGAGCGGAGCCCCGGCGGCAGTTCGGCGAGGTCCCCGGCCGTGGCCGGCGCTCCGGCCCCGCCGTCCGGGGTTTCGGCCAGGGCCTCCGCCACCGCACGGGCGGTGACCGTTCCGACATACCGGTCGTCGGCGTCGAGCACCGGCAGGCTGCCGTGCTCGGAGTGGGCGAGCAGCAGCGCGGCCGCCGACAGCGTGGTCGCAGCGGGCAGCGGATACGGGAGTTCTTCCATGACCTCGTCGACCCGCTGACTGCCCAGTGGGGCGCCGGGAGCCGCAGCGTCGAGGTCGATGCCGCGGCGCCGGAGTTTCAGGGTATAGACGGTGTCCCGGCTGATCAGTTTGCTGACCAGGGTGGCGGTGACGACGGCCAGCATCAGCGGCAGGATGATCGAGTACTCACCCGTCAGCTCGAAGAGGATCACCACCGCGGTGATCGGCGCCCGCGCCGATCCGGCGAACACCGCGCCCATCCCGACCAGCGCGTACGCCCCGACCGCCCCCGCCGTGCCGGGCAGTAGCTGCTGCACTCCGGTCCCGTACGCGGAACCGAGCATCGCGCCGATGAACAGACTCGGTGCGAACACCCCGCCGGAGCCGCCGATCCCGATGGTCAGACTGGTGGCGAGGATCTTGCCGACCAGGAGCAGCAGCAGGAACCCGGCGGCGTACCGGCCCTCGGCCGCGTTCTCCAGCACCGGGTAGCCGACCCCGTACATCTCCGGAAGCGCCAGCAGGACGACGCCCAGCAGGAGTCCGCCGGCCGCGGGCCGCAGCCACTCGGGGCCGCGCCACGCCCAGTCGCAGGCGTCCTCGATCCAGTAGAGGGCGCGGGTGAAGCCGATCCCCGCGCATCCGGCCGCGATGCCGAGCAGAGCGAACAGGCCGTACTGGGCGACGTGTTCGACATGGAACGACGGCAGGTTCAGAAACGCGGCGTTCCCGAACGCGGCCCGGCCGATGACGCTCGCGGCCACGCTGGAGAGGACGACAGCGCCGAACGACTCGATGGCGAAGTCCCGCAGGATGAGCTCCATCGCGAAGAACACGCCGGCCAGCGGAGCGTTGAAGGTCGCGGCGATACCGCCTGCCGCGCCGCAGGCCACCAGCAGCCGCATCCGCCCCTCGGTGACCTTGGCCAGCCGGCCCAGCGTGGAGCCGAGTGCCGAGCCGATCTGCACGATCGGGCCCTCACGTCCCACCGATCCGCCGGACCCGATGGTCAGCGTCGAGGCCAGCGACTTGACGACTGCCACATTCGCGTTGATACGGCCGCCGCGCTGGGCGACCGCGAGCATCACCTCGGGCACCCCGTGGCCGCGGGCCTCCTTGGCGAACCGGTCCACCAGCGGCCCGTACAGCAGCCCGCCGACGACCGGCGCGAGCAGCACGAAGAACGGCCCGAGCCAGGACACGTGCGGGTTCGCGGCGTGCCCCCCGGCGCCCGCGTAGTCCGCGTGTCCGGAGAAGAGCTGGGTGAAGGTCTTGATCAGCCAGCGGAAGACGATGGACCCGAGCCCCGCGCCGATGCCGGTCAGCGCGGCGAGCACGGCGAGCTTCCCGTGCTCCTCGCGCACCCTTGCTGCCTGTGCGACTCCTCTACTCATGGCCAACATGTTTGCATTATGCAAAAATATATGGAGAGAAGATACGCTTGTGACTCTTTGCACTGGGCAAATGAATGCCGGGGCGGACCTCCGGGCCAGTCCCGGGAGGAGGCCGGAGCGCGCAGGTGGGCACGGAGAGCGGCAGCGAACTCCTCGGCCCTGGCCAGTAGAGTTACTGGCGCCCGCGCGAGACCCGTGTGTCCCCATGGCGCCGGGGTGCCGCCAGGCATCTCGTAACTCCCGCATCTCCCGGTCTGCCGCGCGCTCCTCGATCCGGGTGGTGCCCGAGCACGACAGGTTCCCTCCCCCTTGCGCTCATCAGTTCTGCCCGACTCCGTACGAGGACCTCGCCCGGCCCCCGGTGCCCGCCCTCCCTGGCTGAATCCGGCGGTCTTCCGTACAGAGGTGCTGGCCGGCCTCGTGGTCGGGCTGGCGCTGATCCCCGAGGCGATCTCCTTCTCCGTCATCGCCGGTGTCGATCCGAAGGTGGGCCTCTTCGCCGCGTGCACGATGGCCATGGTGATCGCCTTCGTCGGCGGCCGCCCCGCGATGATCTCCGCGTCGACCGGCTCGGTGGCCCTTGTCGTCGCGCCGGTCGCCCGGGAGCACGGACTGGCGTACCTCCTGGCGACGGTGATCCTGGCCGGTGCGTTCCAGATCACCCTCGGCGCTCTGGGCGTGGCGAAGCTGATGCGGTTCGTGCCGCGTTCGGTGATGGTCGGCTTCGTCAACGCCCTGGGCATCCTGCTGTTCACCGCCCAGATACCGAACCTGACCGGTGTGCCCTGGCCGGTCTATCCGCTGACCTGCGCGGGTCTGCTCCTGATGGTGTTCTTCCCGAGGCTGACGAAGGTGGTCCCGGCGCCGCTGGTCTCCATCGTGATCCTCACCGTCATCACGGTTGCCGCCGGCATCGCGGTCCCCACCGTCGGCGACAAGGGCAGGCTGCCCTCGTCGCTGCCGGTGCCGGGCCTGCCGGACGTACCGTTCGACCTCCACACCCTGACCGTCATCGCGCCGTACGCCCTGGCGATGGCCCTGGTCGGGCTGATGGAGTCCTTGATGACGGCGAAGCTGGTGGACGAGATCACCGACACGCGCTCCGACAAGACCCGGGAATCCATCGGGCAGGGCATCGCGAACATCGTCACCGGCTTCTTCGGCGGGATGGGCGGCTGCGCGATGATCGGCCAGACGATGATCAACGTCAAGAACGGGGCCCGGACCCGGCTGTCCACCTTCCTGGCCGGGTTCTTCCTGCTCATCCTGTGCATCGTGCTGGGTCCGGTCGTCTCCAGGATCCCCATGGCGGCGCTGGTCGCCGTCATGGTCCTGGTCTCGGTCGGCACCTTCGACTGGCACTCCATCAGGCCCGCCACGCTCAAGCGGATGCCGGCCGGCGAGACCGTCGTCATGGTGATCACCGTGATCATCACCGTCGCGACCAGCAACCTGTCCATCGGGGTGGTCGTCGGAACCGTCATCGCCATGGTGATCTTCGCCCGCCGCGTCGCCCGTCTCGCCGGAGTCACCTCCGTTCTGGACCCGGATGGCGGCCGGATCACCTACACGGTGACCGGCGCGCTCTTCTTCGCCTCGTCGAACGACCTGGTGACCCGGTTCGACTACGCGGCCGACCCGGACAGGGTCGTCATCGACCTGACGGCCTCCCATGTCTGGGACGCCTCGTCCGTTGCCGCACTCGACGCCATCACCACGAAATACGAGCAGCGAGGCAAGGCCGTCGAGATCGTCGGCCTCAACCGTCCCAGCGCGGAGATCCACGGGAAACTCACCGGCGAACTCACCGGCGGTCACTGACCACGACACCGGGAGGGCAGCCGGGCGGCAGCCCGGCGGGCAGTCGGGCGGGGGCATCGCCACGCCGGGCCGACCGGCGGGCATCGCCACATGCCGGGCACCTGGCACCCGGCACTGCGCCGTGCGGCTGACGTACGGCCCCCCGTCGACCGCGTACACCGGGCCCGTACGGAATCCGGCCCGAGGATCGGCGGATGGCCAGGCACCTTCGGACGACGGATCCGGCAAGCGATCCGGCAGTCGCAGATTCAGCAGCAACCGACCCGGCGGCTCCGGCAGCGGCTCCGGCAGCGGCTCCGGCAGCAGCTCCGGCAGCAGCTCCGGCGACCGTACAGGCAGGTGGGCGCCGTGACCGGGAGCAGTGAGGGCGGGGCCGGGAGCGGCGACAGCAGGAACCGGAGCGGTGGCGGCGGGGCACACCGCGAGCGCGCCCCGCGGCCTGCCCCGCCCGCGACCGGGGCCACCCCCTGGCGGAAGGAACAGAAGGAGCCGGGGCCTGATGCCCGGCGGGCCGGCGGGCTGCTCGGCCGGGCGCGGGTGCTGGCCGGTACAGCGCCGCCCGGTCCCTTCCGCCCCGCGTTCTGGCGCAGTCCGCTCCGCGGCCCGTGGCTGACGGCGGTCCTCGGCCTGGTCCTGCTGTGCGGCATCACGGTCCTGTTCGTCACCGGACTGCTGTCGTACGCCGCCTACAACCCGGACCTGGGGGCGCTCAACGACAAGACGCCCGGCAAGGGGCTGCTGGGCTTCTACCTGTTCACCTGGCCCACCCACCCCTACTGGCTCTACCGCCTCAACCAGGGTGTCCACGTCACACTCGGGATCGTCCTCATCCCGGTGGTGCTCGCCAAACTCTGGTCGGTCGTCCCCAAGCTCTTCACCTGGCCGCCCGCGCTCAGCCCCGCCCACGCACTGGAGCGCCTCTCGCTGATCCTGCTGGTCGGCGGGGTCCTCTTCGAGTTCGTCACCGGCGTGCTCAACATCCAGCTCGACTACGTCTTTCCCGGCTCCTTCTACACCCTGCACTTCTACGGCGCCTGGGTGTTCATGGCCGCCTTCGCCGCCCATGCGGTGCTACGGCTGGGGCGGATGTGGCGGGCGGTGCGCTCCCGTACCCTGCGCTCGGTCCTGGCCACCGACGCCGCGCACACCGAACCGGAGCCGCCCGATCCGTACGGGCTCGTCGCTCCCGCGCCCGCCCGCCCGACCATGAGCAGGCGGGGCGCGCTCGGACTGGTCGGCGCCGGATCGCTGGCCCTGCTCGTCGTGACCGCAGGGCAGAGCATCGGAGGCTCCCTGCGCCGCACCGCGCTGCTCGCCCCGCACAACCGCGACCCCCTGCACGGCCCGAACGGCTTCCAGATCAACAAGAGCGCGAGCGCCGTGGGCGTCAGGGCGGCCGACGTCGGCCCCAGCTGGCGCCTGGAGATCCTCGGGACACGCAAACTCACCTTCACCCGCGCCCAGTTGCTCGCCATGGAGCAGCACACGGCCCACCTGCCGATCGCCTGCGTGGAGGGCTGGTCCACCGACGACCAGAGCTGGTCGGGGCTACGTCTCTCCGACCTCGCCGCACTCGCGGGCGCGCCGCACGCCCCCAGCGTCCTGGTCGAATCCGTACAGCCCCAGGGCCCCTTCAGCAAGGTGCTCCTGGCGGGCAACCAGATCAGCAACCCGCTCTCACTGCTCGCCCTGTACGTCAATGGAGCACCGCTCTCCATCGACCACGGCTACCCCGCCCGCATCATCGTTCCCGCCAACCCCGGCGTGAACAACACCAAATGGGTCCGCCGACTCACCTTCCGGACGTGACCATGAGCCTCTTCTTGCGCCGCTACGGCGCCCACCCCGTCCATCTGCTCGTCATGGCCTGCTGCTTCACCGTCGCCGGGTACGCCGCGGTGCAGCTCCTCATGGGCCGCACCGTTGCCGTCGCCGTCTGGTTCATCGGTGCCGCGCTCCTGCACGATCTGGTCCTGGTGCCCCTCTACAGCGCCGCGGACCTCACCGCCCAGACCGCGCTCCCGCAGCGCAGGGACCGTGCAGGCCTTTCGGTGGGACGCCGCGGGCTCAACCACCTGCGCACCCCGGTGGTCCTGTCCCTGCTTCTGCTGCTGGTCTGGTTCCCGCTGATCCTCCGCAGGTCGGCCCCGTACCACCAGGACACCGGACTCTCGGACAGCGTCTACCTCGACCGGTGGCTGCTGATCACCGCGGGGCTGTTCGCCGCCTCCGCGCTCACCGCCCTAGTCAACACGGCTCGTCGGCGGACTCGCCGACGGCGGCTCCGGGCCTCCGGCAAGGCCGACGGCTGACGGCAGTCGGCTTTAACGGCCCATGACAATCAGCCAACGGCAGTCGGCTATCCGGGCTATGGCCAGTGGCAGTCGGCTATCGGCTAACGGCTCCAGTTCGGGTCGCGGCCGGTGAGAGCGAGCACCTGGTCGAACGCCGACGCCCCGGCCGGCACCGGTACCGGTTCGCCGAAGACGCCCCCGGCGCGGGCCATCGGGGCCATGTCCGCGAGCGCGGGTGAGAGCTCATCGACCACGGCCGGTTCAGGCACGCTACTGGCTCATCGACTGGGACCTGGCCGAACCGTATGTCTCGCATGTCGTGCCGCACCCCTCGGTGAACATCGTCTTCCAGCGCTTCGGCGACTCGCCCGCGTTCGGCGAAGTCGCAGGTGTCGGGCTCGGTCTGTTCACCCAGACGCTGGCCGGGGTGGGCGCGGTGTGCGGCATCCAGTTCCGGCCCGGCGGATTCCGCCCCTTCGTACCGGACCGTCCGGTGGCGGAGTGGACGGGACGCCGTGTCCCGCTGCCCGAGGCACTCCCCGATTCCGGCGCCTGGCCGGCGGACATCCTCACGCCGCCCGACGAGGACGCACGGGTGGCCGCGCTGGACCGCTTCCTGCTGTCGACGGCACCGTCGCCCGACCCGCAGGCGACCCGGGCGATGGCCCTGGTGGACCGGGTGCGTACGGACCGTACGATGCGCCGGGTCGAGGAACTGGCAGCCGGGGAAGGCGTATCGCCGCGGTCCCTGCAACGGCTCTTCGCCTCGTACGTCGGCGTGAGCCCCAAGTGGGTGATCCTGCGCTACCGCATCCACGAGGCCCTGGAACGCGCGGAGACGGACACGGCGGTCGACTGGGCGGCGCTCGCCGGCGAACTGGGCTACAGCGACCAGGCGCACCTCACGCGCGACTTCACCGCGACGATCGGCGTACCCCCGGCCGCGTACGGCGCCTCGCCCCGCTCGTAGCGGACGGTCAGCCACCACTACCGCTACGGCGGGAGGACCACCGCCAAAGGGGGCTCAGGCCGGTTGTCAGTGGCGCGACTTACAGGCGGAGCCATACGAGACGAAGTGCGGGTGGGCGGCCGGGGCGGCGTCCCCGGGAGCAGGCGCTCCCGGGAACCGGCCATCGGCTGCTGAGCTGCTCAGCCGGATCAGCTCCGAGTCGGATTCAGCTGCTCAGCCGGATCAGCTCCGAGTCGGATTCAGCTGCTGAGGAGTTCGTTGCCCGCCTTAAGGGCGTCGCCGCCGGCCTTCGCCGCTCCCTTCACGGCGTGCACCTTCTTGCCGACGTTGTTCCCGACGACACTCTTGGCAATGGGCTTGGCCTGCTCGCCGACGGCGGCCGTGGTCTGGGCCGTGCTGCTGAGCGTGCCCCCGAGGCTGCTGGCCTGGGCAGCCGGAGCGAAAGCGGCGAGGAGGGCGGATCCGGCGGCTGCGGTGGTGAGAATTCGACGTACGTTCATGGTCGGGGTAACGCACGGAGGCGCCCGAAGGCACGCCCCCGTCAGCGGATCGGCCCCGACTGGCCGCCGAACCCACTCGCACGGGGTCGGATCACGGGGTTGGTTCACGGGGACTGCCGGACGGCCCGACCCGGCCGACGCGCGCGCCCCAGCCGCTCCCCCGACACAACGGAAATCTCTGGCCCGGCCCCCGGCCCGATGACATCCTGACAGCGTGAACGGACCGGAGATCCACCTCGAAGTCGCCCCTGAGCTGCGCCTCTTCCTCCCGTCGGAACGCCGCCAGGGACGTACGACCCTGGTCACCGACGGCTCGTCCTCGCTCGGCCACGTCATCGAGTCGGCCGGCATCCCGCTCACCGAGACCGGCCGGCTGGCCGTGGACGGCCGGACCGTACCGTCCTCGCACATCCCGCACGCGGGCGAGACCATCGAGGTGCACGCGGTGGAGCGCCCCCAACAGGTGCCCGGCGCCCCGCTCCGCTTCCTGCTCGACGTCCATCTCGGCACGCTGGCACGGCGGTTGCGGCTGCTCGGCGTGGACAGCGCGTACTTCAGCGAGGACATCGGGGACCCCGCCCTCGCCAGGTACTCGGCACAGCACCGGCGCGTTCTGCTGTCCCGGGACCGGGGCCTGCTGCGACGGCGCGAGCTGTGGGCCGGGGCATACGTCTACAGCGACCAGCCCGACGAACAACTCCGCGACGTACTGGGCAGGTTCGCCCCCGACCTCGCGCCCTGGACCCGGTGCAGCGCCTGCAACGGCGAGCTGGCCCCTGCCTCCAAGGAGAGCGTACGCGGGCGGATCGAGGGCGGCACCGAGCGCTCCCACGACGTCTTCGCCCAGTGCGTCGTATGCCACCGGGTGTACTGGCGCGGGGCGCACCACCACCGACTGGAGGCGATCGTGGCCGACGCGCTGCGCGAGTTCAGCCCGGCCCCCCGCTCCGCGGACGGCTGATCCGCCGCACGCTCACCACCTGCGCCCACCACCTCACCCCACCCCACCCCACCAGCAACAGCCCCGCAGAAAGACCTGCCAGGCTGTCCCCATGCTGCTCCTCCGCTCAGTCGCCCTCTTCATCGTCGCCGCGTTCTTCGAGATCGGCGGCGCCTGGCTCATCTGGCAAGGCGTACGGGACAGCAGGGGCTGGGTCTGGATCGGCGGCGGCGTCATCGCGCTCGGCATCTACGGCTTCGTCGCGACCCTCCAGCCCGAGGGCCAGTTCGGCAGGATCCTCGCCGCGTACGGGGGGATCTTCGTCGCCGGGTCGATCATCTGGGGCATGGTCGCCGACGGCTACCGCCCGGACCGCTGGGACGTGACGGGCGCACTGATCTGCCTGGCCGGGATGGCCGTGATCATGTACGCACCACGTGGCCGCTGACCGGGCATATCCTGGCAGCGCGTCCCGCACCGACCACCCCGGCCGCACCCGCCGCCCTCCCGAGGAGCCCCGCCATGACCGCCGCGCCCGCCGCCACCAACCGCATCGCTGTCGTCACAGGAGCGAGCAGCGGCATCGGCGCAGCCACCGCACGGCAGCTCGCCGCAGCCGGCTACCGGGTCGTACTCACCGCGCGCCGCAAGGACCGGATCGAGGCCGTGGCGGCGGAGATCAACGCAGCGGGCCACCAGGCCACGGCGTACGCCCTGGACGTCACCGACCGCCCCGCCGTCGAGGAGTTCGCCACGGCGTTCCCCACCATCGGCGTCCTGGTCAACAACGCGGGCGGCGCACTCGGCGCGGACCCGGTGGCCACCGGCGACCCGGCGGACTGGCGCCAGATGTACGAGACCAACGTCATCGGCACCCTCAACCTCACCCAGACCCTGCTCCCCGCCCTGGTCGCGAGCGGCGACGGCACGGTCGTGATCGTCTCGTCCACGGCGGGCCACGGGGCGTACGAGGGCGGCGGCGGTTACGTGGCCGCCAAGAACGGCGCCCGGGTGCTCGCCGAGACCCTCCGCCTGGAGATCGTGGGCCATCCGGTGCGGGTGATCGAGATCGCCCCCGGCATGGTCAGGACGGAGGAGTTCGCGACGACCCGCTTCGGCGGCGACGAGGAGAAGGCCGCCAAGGTCTACGCGGGTGTGGCGGAGCCGCTGGTGGCGGACGACGTGGCGGAGGCCATCACCTGGACGGTGACCCGCCCCAGCCACGTCAACGTCGACCTCCTGGTGGTCCGCCCGCGCGCCCAGGCGTCCAACACCAAGGTGCACAGGGAGCTGTGACCCAGCCGTTCCGGCTGCGGGTCAGCCCTTCACACACACGACCTGCTTGATCTTGGCGACGACCTCGACCAGGTCGCGCTGACGGTCGATGACCTGCTCGATCGGCTTGTAGGCGCCAGGGATCTCGTCCACGACACCGGAGTCCTTCCGGCACTCCACCCCCTGCGTCTGCTCCTCCAGATCCCGGGTGGTGAAGCGGCGCTTCGCGGCGTTCCGGCTCATCTTCCGCCCGGCGCCGTGCGAGGCGGAGTTGAAGGCCTTCTCGTTGCCGAGGCCCTTCACGATGTACGAACCCGTGCCCATCGAGCCGGGGATGATCCCGTAGTCACCGGATCCGGCGCGGATGGCGCCCTTCCTGGTGACCAGCAGGTCCATGCCCTCGTAACGCTCCTCGGACACGTAGTTGTGGTGGCAGCTGATGACCGGCTCGAAGGTCACCCGGGCCTTCTTGAACTCCTTCCGGACCACGTCCTGGAAGAGGCTCATCATGATGGCCCGGTTGTACTTCGCGTACTCCTGCGCCCAGAACAGGTCATTCCGGTACGCCCCCATCTGCGGGGTGTCGGCGATGAACACGGCCAGATCGCGGTCCACCAGGTCCTGGTTGTGCGGGAGTTTCTGCGCGACGCCGATGTGGTGGTCGGCGAGTTCCTTGCCGATGTTCCGGGAGCCCGAGTGCAGCATCAGCCAGACCGAATCTGACTCATCAAGACAGAATTCGATGAAGTGGTTGCCCGCTCCGAGCGAACCCATCTGCTTTACAGCTCGATCATGACGGAATTTGACCGCTTCGGCGACCCCGTCGAACCGTGCCCAGAAGTCGTCCCAGCCCGCCACCGGGAAGCCGTGCAGCCGACCCGGCTCCACCGGGTCGTCGTGCATGCCCCGGCCCACCGGAATGGCCTGTTCGATCTTGGAGCGCAGCCGCGACAGATCGCCCGGCAGATCGTTCGCCGTCAGTGACGTCCTCACCGCAGACATTCCGCAGCCGATGTCCACACCGACCGCCGCCGGGCAGACCGCCCCGTGCATCGCGATCACCGAGCCGACCGTCGCGCCCTTGCCGTAGTGCACGTCCGGCATGACGGCGAGGCCCTTGATCCAGGGCAGGGTGGCGACGTTCCGCAGCTGCTGCATCGCGCCGTCCTCGACCGACGCCGGGTCGGCCCACATCCGGATGGGGACCTTCGCACCCGGAACCTCTACATACGACATAGCTCCTCGATTCCCCCGAACAACATGAAAGAGAAAAATACGCATCAAGATCCGCGAAAACGACAGCGGACCGGCGTGTACACCAGTGCGTGCGATAGACATTGTGTCCGGTCACCGTCAGCAGGCGGTATCCGTTTTCCGTTCCGAAGGGAGCCTCGGACAGTGCAGCGAAGGGCTTACGTTCCCGGCTTGGTGCTGCTCGCAGCGCTCGTCACCGGCTGCACGGCCGGTTCCGGGGCCGATGGTTCCGCCGCCGACGCGAAGCCCGGCGAGACCACTCCCGCCGCGGCGCCCGGCAAGTACTCCACCCTGCCCGAACCCTGCCGCGCCGCCGACCACGGCGTGCTGAAGGACATGTTCCCGGAGATGGCGGACCTGCCGAAGGACCAGCAGGAGAAGGCGTACGCGGGCACACCCGAGGCGACCTTCGACACCGACCGCCAGGTGGGCTGCCGGTGGAAGGCCGACGCGCCCGCCGACGCCCACCGGCTGCGTATCTCGATGGAACGCGTCGTGAGTTACGACACCACCGTCAGCGACGACGACCAGGCCAAAACCCTGTACGAGCAGAAGCTCGCCGCCGCCGGCCTCCCGGCGGACGGCTCATCCGCCACGGACTCCTCCACCGGCGCGGACGACGGTACGGACTCCGGCGCGGATGGCGGTACGGACGCCGGTACGGACTCCGACGCGGACAGCGATGCGCGGAGCGGCACACCGGCCCCCGGGAAGACCGGGCAGAACGGCGGGCAGAAGAGCGGACACGACAGCACCCCGGACACCGCGGGCAGCGGGCAGAGCGACGACGGACAGCCGGCGGACGGCCTCCAGTCGCGGACCCTCAGCGGCCTGGGCAGCGCCGCCTTCCTCGCCGATATCCCGGCCAGGGCCGGAGCGGCGTCCCCGCAGCACACCGTCCGGGTGGTCTTCCGCGCGTCGAACGTCCTCGTCACCGTGGAGTACAGCGAGGAGCCCGCAGAGGCGGGCACTCCCCCCGACACCAAGAGCCTGCAGGACAGGACGCGGTCCATGGCCACCAAACTCGCCGACCAGATCAGTGAGTAGTCCGCCGGTCGGCACCCCCGGCGCCCCCGGCGTACCGTGGCGGCCGGACCGTACGACACATACAACCCGTACGGGCCCGTAATACACATACGACCCGTACGACACTTGAGTGAAGGAACCATGCACCGATCAGCCCCGCGACTCACCCGCCTTCTCGCCTGTGCAGCCGTCCCCGTGATGCTCGTCGTCGCCGGCTGCTCGTCGGACTCCGGCTCCAGCGGCAAGAAGAACTCCAGCTCCTCCCCCGCGCCCAGCGCGTCGGCGTCCCCGACCGTCGCGAAGGCGGTGTACGCCAAGCTTCCCGACGCCTGTAAGTCGATCCCGGCGAAGACCGTCTCGGACCTGGTTCCCAAGGCGAAGGACAAGTCCGGCACCGAGGTCAAGTCGACCGACCTGTCGGCCCGCGCCGGCTGTTCCTGGAACGGCCTGGAGAGCAAGGGCACCAAGGGCTCCCAGTACCGCTGGCTCTCCGTCTCGTATCTGCGCTTCGACTCCGACAGCGTCCTGGGCAGCGGGCAGAAGCGCGCGCAGGACCAGTACGCCAAGGCAGTGGCCGACGTGAAGGCGACGGACGGCGCGAAGAACGTCAAGACCGTGACCACGCCGGGCATCGGCGACGAGGCGACCACGGTCACCTACGAACAGCGCAAGACCGACGCGGACTTCATCTACGCCGTGGTCGTCACGCGTTCGCAGAACGTCATCACCACCGTCAACCAGAACGGTGCCGGTTACGAGGGCCTCAAGTCCCCTTCGGCCGACGACATGTCGAAGGGTGCGCAGACCGCGGCCAAGGCGGCGGTGGCCTCGGTGGCCTCAGCCAACAAGTAGTCCCGGCAAGCGCCTTCGGGTACCCGCCTGCGGAGCCCGGCCCCCTCGGGGACCGGGCTCCGGGCGTACCCGCGCAACGCCGTCCGTACACATGTGCCAGGCTGTGCCCGCCGGATGTCGAATTCAGGAGGGGACCGCGGGTGGCCGCGACGCAGCTGACACGCACGCACCGGATACTCATCGCCGTCGTGGTCGCGGGCGCGGTGATCATCGCCGGGATCGGTTTCGTGGGTTCCTACGCGGCCGTGCGCGAACTCGCCCAGGAGAAGGGCTTCGGCGCCTTCTCGACGGTCTTCCCGATCGGTATCGACGCGGGGATCTGTGTGCTGCTCGCGCTGGATCTGCTGCTGACCTGGATCCGTATCCCGTTCCCGCTGCTGCGCCAGACCGCGTGGCTGCTGACGGCCGCGACGATCGCCTTCAACGGCGCCGCGGCCTGGCCGGACCCGCTGGGCACCGGGATGCACGCGGTGATCCCGGTGCTGTTCGTGGTCTGTGTCGAGGCGGCGCGCCACGCGGTGGGCCGGATCGCCGACATCACGGCCGACAAGCACATGGAGGGCGTGCGCCTCACCCGCTGGCTGCTCGCGCCGGTCCCCACGTTTCTGCTGTGGCGCCGGATGAAGCTGTGGGAGCTGCGCAGGTACGACGAGGTCATCAAGCTCGAACAGGACCGGCTGATCTATCAGGCGCGGCTCCAGGCGCGGTTCGGGCGGGCGTGGCGGCGCAAGGCGCCGATCGAGTCGCTGATGCCGCTGCGGCTGGCGAGGTACGGGGTCCCGCTCGCGGAGACGGCCCCGTCCGGGCTGGCCGCGGCCGGCATCGAACCGGCGCTGCTGCCTCCGGCGCCCGCCCTGGAAGCGGGGACCACGGCTGCGGGCCCCGCCGTGGCGCCCTCCCGGGAGGCGCAGGCCCCGTCGGCCCCCACCGGCCAGGAGTGGGAGCAGGAGCCGCCGGCCACGCACGAGAGCCCGTGGTTCGCGGCGCCGCAGGTCTCGCAGGAGGCGTACACGGGCACCTACGACCCGGCGTACGAGCCCGCGTACGACCAGCAGTACCCGCAGCGTTATGAGCCGGGTTATGAGCAGCAGGGTTACGAGCCGGAGTACCAGCAGGGTTACGAGCAGGGGTACGACGCCCCGTACCCGCAGCAGGGCCACGGCCCGCAGCACGATCAGCACCAGCAGGCCGGGCAGTACGACGGACACGACGGGCCGGACGCCGCCGGGTCCCCCGACCCCGCGCAGGTCATGGTCCCCACCGGAGCGGGCGGCTCGCGCCCCCTCGGCGGTGTGATCCCCGGGCCGCGCACCGAGGCGAACCCGGCCGGTGAGACCGACGAGGCTGCCGACACCACCGAGGCGGACAGCCCCGAGGTGCAGGGGCTGCCGGAGGACGTGTCCCGCGAGGACGCGTACTTCGGGGCCTACCGGAAGTTCATCAGCGAGAACAACGAGGTCCCGACGGTGCGTCAGTTCGGCCGGTACCTGAAGGATCTGTACGGCGTCACGGGCCGCAACAGCGAGACCCTGAGCGACAGTTCGCTCCGTCCGTACCTCGCCCGCTTCCAGCAGCGTTACGCGGAGGAGCTGGACGCGGAGCACATCGCGTAACCGGGCTGCGCAGAGTGACGGGGGCCGTCGCCAGGAAGAACCCGGCGACGGCCCCCGTCACTCTTGCCTCAGGCCGCGAGCAGCTTCCGCACCCGGTCCGCGCCGACGGCGAGCAGCAGCGTGGGCAGCCTCGGCCCGGTGTCGCGGCCGACCAGCAGCTGGTAGAGCAGGGCGAAGAAGGTGCGCTGGGCGACCTTCAGCTCCGGGGTGGGCTTGGCGTCCGGCTCGAAGCCGGCCTGGACCTTCGGTACGCCGTAGACGAGCGTCGTCAGACCGTCCAGGGACCAGTGCGTGTCGAGACCCTCGATGAGCAGCCGCAGCGACTCGCGGTCCTGGTCGCCGAGGGCGGCCAGGGTCTCCGTGTCCGGCTCCGCGCGCACCAGCGTGCGCTGCTCGGCCGGGACCTGGGTGGTGATCCAGTTCTCGGCGCGGTCGAGCCGGGGGCGTACGTCGTCGAGCGAGGCGATCGGGTTCGCCGGGTCCAGTTCGCTGAGGATGCGCAGCGTCTGGTCCTCGGCCCCGGCCGTGATGTCCGCGACGGATGCGAGCGTGCGGTACGGCAACGGGCGCGGGGTGCGCGGGAGTTCACGCTCGGCCGTGCGGGCGGCACGGGTGTGCGCGGCGGCGTCGGCGGGGAGCGCCGAGCCGTCGGCGACCTTGGACTCCAGCTTGTCCCACTCGTCGTAGAGCCGCTGGATCTCCTGGTCGAAGGCGATCTTGAAGGACTGGTTGGGCCTGCGCCGCGCGTACAGCCAGCGCAGCAGCGGTGCCTCCATGATCTTCAGCGCGTCGGACGGGGTGGGCACGCCGCCCTTGGACGACGACATCTTGGCCATGCCGCTGATGCCGACGAACGCGTACATCGGCCCGATCGGCTGCACGCCGTCGAAGATCTCGCGGACGATCTGTCCGCCGACGACGAACGAGGAGCCGGGCGAGGAGTGGTCGACGCCACTGGGCTCGAAGACGACGCCCTCGTAGGCCCAGCGCATCGGCCAGTCGACCTTCCAGACCAGCTTTCCGCGGTTGAACTCGCTGAGCAGGACGGTCTCGGAGTGCCCGCACGCGGTGCAGGTGTAGGCGAGCTCGGTCGTGTCGTCGTCGTACGAGGTGACCGTGGTGAGGTCCTTCTCGCACACGCCGCAGTAGGGCTTGTAGGGGTAGTAGCCGGTGGCGCCGCTGCTGCCGTCGTCCTCGTCGGCTGCGCCCGACCCCTCGGCGGCCTCGATCTCGGCCTCGTCGAGCGGCTTCTGGCCCTGCTTCTGCTTCTGCTTTCCGCCTGCGGCGCCCTGCTTGGCCGGGTCCTTCTTGGTGCGGTACCGGTCGAGGATCGCGTCGATGTCGGCGCGGTGCTTCATGGCGTGCAGGATCTGCTCGCGGTAGGTGCCCGCGAGGTACTGCTCGGTCTGGCTGATCGGGTCGTACTCGACGCCCAGCTCGGCGAGCGCCTCGACCATGGCGGCCTTGAAGTGCTCGGCCCAGTTCGGGTACGCGGACCCGGCCGGGGCGGGCACCGATGTGAGGGGCTTGCCGATGTGCTCGGCCCAGGACGCGTCGATGCCGGGGACGCCGTTCGGCACCTTGCGGTACCGGTCGTAGTCGTCCCAGGAGATGAGGTGGCGCACCTGGTACCCGCGCCGCCTGATCTCGTCGGCGACCAGGTGCGGGGTCATCACCTCGCGCAGGTTGCCCAGGTGGATCGGGCCCGAAGGGGAGAGGCCGGACGCGACGACGACCACCGGTGCGGCGGCGCCAGAGTGTTTCGCGCCCGGGGCACGGCGCTCCGATTCGGCGATGACATCGTCCGCGAAACGGGAGACCCAGTCGGTCTCGGTGCTCTGAGCCACGATCGGCACGTCCTTCTTTCTCGTACGCCTTCGAACAAGGGCGACTGCCATTCTCCCAGGTCCCTCCGGGAGAGTGAAAACGGCTTTCCAGGCCGTGGGACAGCCATGGGATACTTGTGCCTGATCTCTTGTACCTCTATGGAACGGCAGTCGGCCCCATGCCTGAGCCAGTCTCGGTCAATTCCCTCGCTTCGACGCTCCAGCAGCACCTCGCGGACGCCCTGACGGCAGCTCTGCCGGATGCCGGTGCCGCGGACCCGCTGCTGCGCCGAAGCGACCGGGCCGACTTCCAGGCCAACGGGATCCTGGCCCTGGCGAAGAAGCTGAAGGGCAACCCGCGCGAGCTGGCGGCCACGGTCACGGCAGCGCTCCCGGCCAATGACCTGATCAAGGACATCGAGGTCTCGGGCCCCGGCTTCCTGAACATCACGCTCACCGACCGGGCGATCACCGAGACCCTCGCGGCTCGGGCGGCCGACGCCCGGCTCGGTGTGCCGTACGCCGCGCAGGCGGGCACCACGGTCATCGACTACGCCCAGCCGAACGTGGCGAAGGAGATGCACGTCGGGCATCTGCGGTCGGCCGTGATCGGCGACGCGATGGCGAAGATCATGGAGTTCGGCGGCGAGACGGTGATCCGCCGCCACCACATCGGGGACTGGGGCACCCAGTACGGGATGCTCATCCAGTACCTGATGGAGCACCCGCACGAGCTGGACCACGAGGGCGCGAAGGAGGACGGCGAGGCCGCCATGTCCTCCCTCGACCGGCTGTACAAGGCCTCGCGGGCGGTCTTCGACTCCGACGAGGAGTTCAAGGCGCGTTCACGGGACCGGGTCGTGGCCCTCCAGGCCGGGGACCCCGAGACGCTGGCGCACTGGCAGCGGTTCGTGGACGAGTCGAAGATCTACTTCTACTCGGTCTTCAACAAGCTGGACATGGACATCGAGGACGCGGACATCGTCGGCGAGTCCGGGTACAACGACATGCTGGAGGAGACCTGCCGTCTCCTGGAGGAGTCCGGTGTCGCGGTGCGGTCCGAGGGCGCGCTCTGTGTCTTCTTCGACGATGTGAAGGGCCCGGACGGCAATCAGGTCCCGCTCATCGTGAAGAAGACGAACGGCGGCTACGGCTACGCGGCCACCGACCTCTCGGCGATCCGCAACCGGGTGCAGGAGCTCAAGGCGGACGCCCTGCTGTACGTGGTGGACGTCCGGCAGTCGCTGCACTTCAAGATGGTCTTCGAGACGGCCCGCCGGGCGGGCTGGCTGGAGATCGGCGATGGCGGTGGCGACGGCAGCGGTGAGGCCAAGCCCGTACAGCTGGCGTTCGGCACGGTGCTCGGCAAGGACGGCAAGCCGTTCAAGACCCGGGCGGGCGTGTCGGTGCGTCTGGTGGACCTCCTGGACGAGGCGATCGAGCGCGCGACGGCCGTCGTGCGGGAGAAGAACAACGAGAAGGTCGGGCTCACCGAGGCCGAGATCGTCGAGAACGGTGCGCAGATCGGCATCGGCGCGGTGAAGTACGCGGACCTGTCCACGTCGGCGGCCCGCGACTACAAGTTCGACCTGGACCAGATGGTGTCGCTCACCGGTGACACCAGCGTGTACATCCAGTACGCGTACGCCCGTATCCAGTCGATCCTGCGGCTGTCGGGTGGCGCGAAGCCGGTCGCGCATCCGGAGCTGGAGCTGGCACCGGCGGAGCGCTCACTGGGGCTGCACCTGGACCAGTTCGCGGAGGTACTCGCCGAGGTCGCCGCCGCGTACGAGCCGCACAAGCTGGCCGCGTACCTCTACCAACTGGCCTCGCACTACACGACGTTCTACGCCGAGTGCCCGGTCCTCAAGGCCGGAACCCCGGAGCAGGTCGAGAACCGGCTGTTCCTCTGCGAGCTGACCGCCCGCACCCTGCGCCAGGGTCTGGCGCTGCTGGGCATCCGGACGCCCGAGCGGCTGTAGGAGCCGGCGGCCCCGGAGCGTCCGCGCTTCACCTTCACTGGAGGGGCGGCTCCCAGGCGTCCCCGCCGAGCGGGTGCACGTACCGGGGCCGCCCCTCCGCGCTGCTCGCGCGGAACGGCCTGCCGTGGTCGTCGATGCGGATCGTGCCGTGCCGGCTGCCGCTGCTCCACTGGAGCTCCAGGTACCAGCTGAC
Source organism: Streptomyces sp. NBC_00466 (assembly GCF_041433995.1). Taxonomy (NCBI): domain Bacteria; kingdom Bacillati; phylum Actinomycetota; class Actinomycetes; order Kitasatosporales; family Streptomycetaceae; genus Streptomyces; species Streptomyces sp. NBC_00466. The sequence goes on from NZ_CP107896.1 coordinate 2,652,763, forward strand.
GTCGTGCGCCGCGGTGCGGGCGTTGATCTCCAGCACCTGCGGGTCGGTGGTGGACACCCTGTACGGGAAGTCGGTGGCCGGGACCTTACGGTCGCCCTGCACTCCGGCGACCGGGTCCGCCAGCGGGGTCCCGGTGTCCAGGTTCACATCGAATCCGGCCGGGGTGAGTCCGCCACCGCAGCCGTCACCCATCGCGTACGAGGCCCAGGCGAGCGGCGCGTGACGCTCCACGATCCGCACGTGCAGGGCCTGGAGCACCACCGCGTCCGACGTCTTGCCCTGCACGGACAGCTCGATCCGCGCACCGCCGCTGGAGACCCCGCCCAGCGCGGCGGCCCAGCTCGCGGCGTCCTGCTCGGCCGGGGGCGGCGGCATCTTCGCGGCCGGCCGGTCCACCAGATACGACTGGCTGCACGGGCTGTCCCAGACGTACGGCCGGACGTTCACCGTCAGCGGTACGGCGGGGACACTGCGGCCGTCGGCGCCCAGTGCGCCACCGTCGTCCGACGCCCGGTGGCTGCCGGACGGGGACGGGGTCGTGGAAGCGGAGGGGTCCGGGGACTGTTCCGGCCGCTTCGTCGCCGTGGCTCCGGGGGTGCCCGTCGGTGAGTCCGTGTGCGGCGCCCCGTGCGAGACCCCTGCGGAAGCCCGGTGGTCCGGGGACGCGGATCCCGCGTTACTGACGGCCACCGACACCGGGACGGCCACCGCGACGGCCACGACGGCCGCCCCGGCCAGCCAGAGCCGTCTGCCCTTGCGGGGGGTGGGGCCGGGGTCGGGAGCGGGCACCGTCTCCGGAGCGGCTTCGGGGGCGGGGGCGGGGCCGGATGCGGGGGCGGACGCGGGCGCGGTCTCCGGAACGGCTTCCCCTTCCGGTTCCTGCGCCCCTTCCGGTCCCGGTCCGGGTTCCTGCGCCGCTTCCGCGGCCCTGGGCGCCGCCGTGTCCTTGGGCCGCCGCCGGGCCGCGTCGGCCAGCAGCCAGCGCCGGTGCAGCGCGATCAACTCGTCCGGGTTCGCCCCGCACAGCCGGGCGAACCGCTCGACCGGCGCGTACTCGGTCGGGACAGCGTCACCGTTGCAGTACCGGTGCACCGTGGACGTACTCATATGGAGCTTGGCGGCCAAGGTGCCGTAGCTGCGCCCCGAACGGCTCTTCAGCTCACGGAGCAGTGCCGCGAATTCCTCGGTCTCGGAGCCCACGGCCACCGTTCCCCTCGTTCCTCATCCCGGAAGACGTTCCAGGAAAGCGTTCCAGGGACGTCCCCTCTCCCCAGGTCAGAGTACGCGCAGCCGTTCCAGCGTCCCCAATGGTCCGGGAACGATTGCAGCTCGAATCAGCCACCCCACAAGCTGAGTTCGTGTTCAACCGACTCCGGCACGGATGCGGACTGAGCCTGGTGGACGCATTCGCGCTGGTCGTACTGGCCCTGTCGGCGACGACGGTCTTCCTGCTCATCAGCCATCTCTGAACTTTGCGGCCGGTACAGATCGCACAGATCGCACGGACCGCGCACACTCACCGCCCTGCACAGCCCCATGAGGAGCATCACCATGAACGTCCGCCGCACCCGCATCATCGGCGCAGCCGCCACCGGCCTGATCGCCGCGCTCGCTCTCACCGGCATGTCGGCCGCCACCGCTTCCGCCGCCCCGGCCAAGGCGCCGAAGATCGTCACCTGCACCCCGGCCAACACCAAGACCGCGCTCTCCAGCCGCCCCGCCGGCCATCTGCTGATCAAGTCCACCAACACGGGCAAGACCCCCTGCTACGCCTACGGCGCCCCGCTCATCGGCTTCGACCACCCGCAGTCGACCGTCCAGATCGTGGAGGACAGCCAGCCGCAGGCCGTCGTCACGCTGAACCCCGGCCAGTCGGCGTACGCCGGTGTCCGCACCTACGGCGCAGGCGACAGCGGCCACTGGGCCAAGCAGATGTCCCTCAACTTCGAGGGCCGCGCCATGGCGGGTTCGGTCGGCCCCACGGCCTCTCTCAAGGTCCCCGGCAAGACGTGGGTCAACGACACCGCCGCCGTCTCGTACTGGCAGACCACGCAGTCCGCCGCTCTCCACTGGTAACCAGGCCGGCGGCCACCGCCCCGGCACCTGACGCCCTGGCTCCCCTCCCCCGGGGGCCGGGGCGTTCCGTCATCGGGGTATTCCGGCGTCGGCATTCCTGCGTCCGACGGCCCCCGGGTGGGGCTCCCCCGGTTGGGGCTGGTCGGTCCTCACCCCCCGAACCACCCCGCCACATCCACCCGGAAGCCGCCGTCCGGAACCGCCCCCGGCACCAGCGCCCGCAGGTCGGACTCAAGCCCGGCGAGCCGTTCCGCGCCCAGGACCCGTGCCCACTGCGCGTACAGCTCGTCGAAGATCTGGCCCGACCGCACCAGCACCTCCATCCCGCGAGGGGTGAGCAGCACCAGCTTGCGCCGCCCGTCGGCGGGGTCGGCCGCCCGCTCGGCGTACCCCAGCTCCTCAAGGCGCTCAACGGTCTTGCCCGCCGCCTGCTTGGAGACCCCGAGCCGCCGGCCCACCTCGCTCGCCGTGGCGCCCCGCGCCCCGATCGCCTGGAGCGCGAAGCCGTACGCGGGGCGCACGTCCGGGTGCCCTTCCTCGGCCAGGCGCGCGTGCAACTGATCGATGGCCGAGCGGAACCCGGCGAAGAGCAGCATCGGCAGCTCGTACCCGCGCCCGGCCCCGGCTCCGGCCCCCACTCCAGCTCCGGGCTCAGCCATCGTGCGGCCCGGCGTTGCACATTTCGACAACCTGGTTTACGTTTTCGTCAATCACATTGTCGAGTTTAGAGCGAAGGACCACCTGTGTCAGTCACCGCCTTCCCCGACCACACGGTCGAGTCCGCCCCCGCAGCGGCCCGCCGCGCCATGCAGGCCACCACCGACCGCCTCGGCTATCTGCCGTCGCCCGTGGCCCGGATGGCCACCTCCCCCGAGACCCTCGACGGCTTCCTTAAGCTCAGCGGGATCTTCGAGTCGACCACCCTCTCCCAGCTGGACCGCGAGGTCCTCATCCTCACGATCGCCACCCGCAATGAGTGCCACGTCTGCGTGGCCATGCACACGGCGAAGCTCACCGCGATGGGCACGGACGCCGCCCTCATCGAGGCCCTGCGCACCCAGCAGCCGCTCGCCGACGGGAAGTTGGAGGCACTGCGCGTCTTCACCCTGGAGGTACTGGCCACCGCGGGGGCCGTCGGGGACCCCGTCCGCCAGGCGTTCCTGGCCCAGGGCTACACCGTCCAGAACGCCCTGGAGGTGGTCCTCGGTATCGGTACGTACACCCTCTCGACCTTCGCCAACCGGCTGACGGACGCCCCGGTCGACCCCCAGCTCGCGGCGTTCGCCCCGCAGTAGGAGGAGAGCGGAGAGGGGCCGTCGGCTGTTACACGGCGTTACACCTTCCGGACAGTCTCGCGAGAACTTCCCCCGCCGGGCGGCGCATCTCACTTTCCGTAAGACGCACTCGCCACGGAGGACGCCGGTACCGAAACCGGCGCTGGAAAAGGGGAATCATGACCGCCAAGCTGAACCGAGTCGCCCGCAGTGCCGCCGCCGTACTGGCTGTCATCGCTGTAGGCGCCGGCGCCGCCGCGTGCGACTCGTCCTCCGGATCGGCGGCCTCCAAGACCAGCGCCCAGGCCGGCACCGGCCAGGACTCGTCCTCCACGGCGCAGGGCGGATCGCAGGACAAGGCCCAGAGCGGCACCAGCGGCTCCGGAAACGCCGCCGAGGGCTCCGCCCAGCACAAGGTGAAGTCGATGGCCCAGAAGGGCTCGCGGACCGACGCCGTGAACCCCGCCCCCGTCTCCGCCTCCACCAGCGGGAGCAGCCGCTGCCACACCATCGACCTGGGCTACGACTGGGGCGGCCCGCACGGTGCCGCCCCGGACATGAACGACTCCACCGACCAGCAGGTCGCCTCGATCAAGCTCACGAACCGCGGCGACAGCACCTGCACCCTGCGCGGTTTCCCGGGCGTCCGCCTCGTCAGCAAGACCGGTGAGGCATGGGACCTGCGCCGCTCATCGGACACCCCGAGCACCATGACCCTGCACCCGGGAGAGAGCACGGCCTCGATCAGCATCATGCTCCTGGCCATCCCCGCCGACTCCAAGGACACCAAGCCGTTCGTCCCGAGCAAGGTCCTGATCACCCCGCCCAACGAGACCACCCACGTCACCCTCGACTGGCCGTACGGCGGCGCCATCCTGGACCAGTCCGGCGCCACCCACCCCGGCACCTTCGTCAGCCCGGTCGGCATCTGAGCCCACCCACGCCACGGCGTGCCTGAGCCGCACCGCACCCCACGCGGTGCGGCTCAGGCACGCCGTACCCGTCCGGAACCGTTCAGTCGAACTCGCACCACACGACTTTGCCCGGACTGCGGCCGGTCACGCCCCACCGGTCCGCCAGCGCCTCCACGAGCACCAGCCCCCGCCCGGACTCATCCGCTTCCGTTCGCCCGGCCACGGCCGCGACGCGCGGGGTGCCGTCGCCGCTGTCGTGCACTTCCACCGGAGCAGCCCGTCCCCGTACGACCGGAGCTGAAGCCGGTATCCCCGGCCGGGCGGAACGCCGTGCACCACCGCGTTCGTCGCCAGTTCGCTCACACAGAGCAGCACTTCGTCCGCCCGCGCGGCCGCCTCCCAGTCGGTGAGGGCGCTACGGGTGAACTCCCGGGCCGCCCCTACGGACCTGCGCTCCCGCCGGTAGAACCGCTCCCGGAGCAGGGGGTGTTGAGTCTCGACATCCATGGGACGACTGTCACTGTCCGTGGCTAAGCTGACGCAGTGCGTCGACCCGTACAAAATGCCCGTACGGGTCGTGCGCGCATAACGAGCTGAGCGACGGGGGGAGTTCGACATCATGCACCCCAGGAAACGTCCGAGGAAGAACGCGTCGGCCATGCGACTGGTGGGCGCCGTACTGGCGCAGTTCCGCACCAGCGCCCGCCTGACCCAGAACGCGCTGGCGGAACTCGTGGGCCTGGACTGCGAGACCATCGCCTCGATCGAGCAGGGGCGCCGCCCCCTGAAACCGGACTACGCGGAGATCTTCGACCGGGTACTGGATACGAAGGGGGCGCTGGCGGTCGCGGTGGCGAACATGCCGGAGATCGACCTGATCCCGGCGTGGGCGGAGCAGTACATGGACCTGGAGCGGGACGCGCTTGCGCTGTCGTTCTACGAGAACCAGGTGATTCCTGGACTGCTCCAGACCGAGGGCTACGCCCGTGCGGTGTTCACCAATGACATCCCGGCCCCCAGCGAGGACAAGATCACTCAACGTGCTACAACGCGCATTGAGCGACAAGAGATTCTGCGCCAGCCGGACCCTCCCGGCCTCAGTTTCACCGTCTCCGAGGTGGCGTTGGTCGACCGTCTTGGTGGCGATGCGGTCCGCATTGAACAACTACGCCATCTTCGCGCCAGTTCCGATCTGCCGGGCGTCACCATCCAGGTCATGCCGATCGGCCGCCAACACCATGCCGGTTTGTCTGGCCCCTTCGTGCTCATCGAAACCTCCGACCACCAGCACTTGGCATACACAGAAACTCAGCGCGGAAGCCAACTGATTTCCGACCCGGATGAGGTCAGCATCCTCGAACGTAAATGTGCGATGCTGCGGGCGCAGGCTCTCAACCCTGAAGAGACTAAGGGTCTGTTGGACCGGCTGCTAGGAGAGTAATGAGCACCGCACAGAAGTGGTTCAAGTCCAGTTACAGCACCGAACAGGGCGGCAATTGCGTCGAGCTCGCGTACACCTGGCGCAAGTCCAGCCACAGCGGCAGCGAAGGCGGCGCCTGCCTCGAAGTAGCCGCCCACCCCGCCGCCATCCACGTCCGGGACTCCAAGAACCCCACCGGCCCCAGCCTCACCCTCACCCCCGCCGCCTGGTCCGCGTTCGCCACGTTCGCCACGTTCGCCACGTTCGCCACGTTCGCCACGTTCGCCACGTTCGCCACCAGCACCGGAACCCCCTGATCCGTCCCGCGCCAGTGGCAGGATGACAGCAGCACGCCGACGGGAGAGGGACCGAAGACATGGCTGTCGTCCACCGCACCACACTGAGCCCCACCAAGCTGGAGCTGCTCACCTCCTGGCTGCCCCAGCAGCCCTGGTACCTCGGCGGCGCAGGCGGCAAGCCCGAGCTGGACCAGGCGGGCGGCTACCGTCTCGACGACCCGACCGGCGCGGTCGGGATCGAGTTCATGCTGGTCACCGACGTGTCAGGGGACAAGCCCGTCACGTACCAGATGCCGTGCAGCTACCGGGGAGCGCCGCTCGAAGGGGCCGGCGACGACGCGCTCATCGCCACCCCCGAGCACGGGGTGCTCGGCACACGCTGGGTGTACGACGGCGCCCACGACCCGGTGCTCGTCGCCCAGTTGGTCGCTCTGATGGCCGGCGCGGCCGTGCCGCAGGAGCAGAGCATCAGCAACACCCCGGACCCGACCGTCGAGGGGCATTTCACCGGCCGGGAGCACCCCGTGGCGACCGGGATCGCGGCGGTGACCAGCGACACGGACGGCACCGACGTACGCGTACGGACGGCCAACACCTCCGGTGCCGGACTGACCCTCCACGTCAACCGGGTGGTCCGCCCCGGCCAGGCCGCATCGCCCGGGGACCTGGGCCACGTCACAGGGAACATGCTGCTCCCGGACGGCACGAAGGCGCGCACCCTGTTCGCGTCCGTACGCGAGACCGGCTCGGGCCCGACGGCCGGCTAGTCCGGTCGGACACTCCGGTACGGGTGGACTCCACAGCGCACGGAGTGTCGGAGCACCCCACCTGCCCGGATTCATAGCATGATCCGACTCGCACTCAGGAGCCAGGCATCGTGGTGTGAAACGGGATGGGTAGGGGCACGTGTCATTGACTCGTCGGGCCGTCATTGCCGCACTGGCCGGTGCCGGGCTGGCGGGATGTGACACCAGGTCCGACTCGGCGGGGGCATCGCTCCCGACGTCGACGCCGACCACCCCGTCGGACATCGAACGGCCGAGCCGCACCGCTTACGCAGGCCGCCGGGCCGCACCCGACCCCGCGTCGCCCGCGATGACCCGTGCGGCGGTGGTCGCCCGGTACGGCTCGGCACCCCCGACGACCTGGGGCTTCGACGCACCGGGTGTCCTGACCGCCCTGCCTCCGTCCCTGCCCCGGTCCCAGCGGGCCATCGCGCTGACCTTCGACGCGTGCGGAGGCCCCGGGGGCAGCGGTTACGACCAGGACCTGATCGACTTCCTCCGGTCGAAGAAGGTACCGGCGACGCTGTTCATCAACTCCCGCTGGATCGACACCAATCCAGCGGTCTTCCGCCGGCTCGCGGGCGATCCGCTCTTCGAGATCGCCAACCACGGAACCCGGCACCGCCCGCTGTCGGTGTCGGGCCGCTCCGCGTACGGCATCCCCGGAACGCGCGACGCGGGCGAGGTCTTCGACGAGGTCGCGGGCAACCACCGCAAACTCACCCGGCTGCTCGGCAGCGCGCCCCGCTACTTCCGGTCCGGGACCGCGTACTACGACGATGTCGCGTCCCGCATCGTGGGCGCCGTGGGAGAACGCCCGGTGAGTTTCACGGTCAACGGCGACGGCGGTGCGACCTTCACCCCCGAACAGGTCCACACCACCGTCGTGGCCGCCCGGCCGGGCTCGATCGTGATCGGCCACATGAACCAGCCAACGGGCGGCACAGCCGAGGGAATCGCCACCGCGGTCCCCCAACTCCTGGCGTCCGGCCATCACTTCGTCCGGCTCTCCGCCGCCGCCGGGCCGCCGACTCCGGGGTGAGGGGAGCCGCCGGACCGCCGGTCCCCCTCACCCGGCCAGGACGGCGAGGCTGAGCCGCCGGAGACGTGCGGGACCGGCGATCACCTCGTACGCGGCGATCCTGTCCTCCTCGATGGTGAAGGTGAGCGCGAACAGCAGCTGACCGTGCGGCGCCACCACGACGCCCACCGCGCCGTCGACCAGGGCCAGTTCGGCGGCCTGCGACCTGCGGGCGAAGTGCACCGTCCCCTCCGCCACGGCCCGGGCGCCGCGGACCTCGGCGGCCATGCCCGGCGCCAGCGCGGCGGGGTCGCAGCGGCGCACCACGTCGGGGGCCAGCACCGCGAGGATGCCGGTGAGGTCACCGGCCCGCGCGGCCGACAGGAAAGCGGAGATGACCTCCCGGTGGCGGGTCAGTTCCTCCGCCGGGATCACGGGGGTGCCCCGCACCTTGCGGCGAGCGCGGCTGGCGAGCTTCTTGGTGGTGGCGGGTGTGCGCTCCACGATGGGAGCGATCCGGTCGAAGGGCACGGCGAACATGTCGTGCAGCACGAAGGCGACGCGTTCGGCGGGCTCAAGGGTGTCCAGCACCACGAGCAGCGCACGGCTCACCGAGTCGGCCAGCACGGCCTCGTCCTCCGGCCGGCTTCCCCGGGCGGGCTCAGAAACCTGGTCGAGCACCTGGTGCTCGGTGAGTTCCTCCCGCCGTGACGTACGGGAACGCAGCATGTCGAGGCAGATGCGGGTCACCACCGTCCGCAGCCAGCCCGTCAGGTTGTCGACACTGCCGGCATCGGTACGGCCCAGCCGCAGCCAGGTCTCCTGTACGGCGTCCTCCGCCTCGCTCCTCGAGCCGAGCATCCGGTAGGCAACTGCCTGGAGCAGGCCGCGCTGCGCCTCGAAACGTTCCGCCAGCTCATCGTGCTCGATCACTGGTCACCTTTCCTCGTCCTGGACCGTCAGCTCCATGACGGACACAACCCCGGTGAAGTGACAGGAGAACCGACGATGCCGTGCCTGCTGCATCTGGATTCCAGCGCCAATCGTTCCAGTGACTCGGTCAGCAGGCAGCTGACCGCGCTGTTCGCGGAGACCTGGCGGGCCCGGCACGGTTCGGCCGGGTACCGGTACCGGGACCTGGCCGCCGACCCCGTACCACCGCTCGACACCGCCTACTGCACGCTGGGGCGGCGGCTGGAGCAGAACGGTCTTCCCGCCCTGGCCGACGTCGGCGCCTGGATCCGCGATCCGGCGGAGGAGCGGGAGTGGGCGCTGACCCGCCCGCTGATCACCGAGCTGCTGGCGGCCGACACGGTGCTGATCGGTGCCCCGATGTACAACTACTCGGTATCCGCCCTGCTGAAGGCCTGGATCGACCGGGCCGGGTTCCCCGGTGTGTTCACCGACCCGGACACCGGGGACAACCTGCTGCGCGGCACCAGGGTGGTGGTGGTCTCCACTCGGGGCGGCGCCTACGGCCCCGGCACTCCGCGGGAAGCATGGGACTTCCAGACGCCCTGCCTGCGGACGTACTTCGGCGAGCAGGGGATAGCCGAGGAGGACATGAGTTTCATCAGCGCCGAGATGACCATGGCCGGGCTTGTCCCGCACCTGGCCCCGCACCTCCCGCTGGCGGCGGACTCACTGGCCACGGCACGAGCGGCGGTGACCGCACTGGCCACCGCCACCCCTGCGGACTTCTGTGCGGACTTCGCTGCGGACTTCCCTCAGCACGGACCCGGCCGGGAAGTATCCGTACCGGATCAGCGGCGGTGAAAAAACGGGCCACGTCACCGTGGCCCGTTCCATTTCCCGTTCAGTTCCCGCACGCGACCGTTCAGAGCCGGCCCGCGACCTCCGTCGCCCAGTACGTGAGGATCATGTTCGCGCCCGCCCGCTTGATACCGGTCAGGCTCTCCAGGATCGCCTGGTCCCGGTCGATCCAGCCCTTCTCCGCGGCCGCCTCGATCATCGAGTACTCACCGCTGATCTGGTACGCGGCCACCGGCACGGACACCGAATCCGCGACCTTCGCCAGGATGTCCAGGTACGGTCCGGCCGGCTTGACCATGACCATGTCGGCGCCCTCGGCGAGGTCCAGCTCCAGCTCGCGCAGCGCCTCCCGGGCGTTCGCCGGGTCCTGCTGGTACGTCTTGCGGTCGCCCCGCAGCGAGGAGCCGACCGCCTCGCGGAACGGGCCGTAGAAGGCGGACGAGTACTTCACCGTGTAGGCGAGGATCGACACGTCCTCCTTGTCGATCGTGTCCAGCGCGTCCCGGATCACGCCGACCTGGCCGTCCATCATGCCGCTGGGGGCCACCACATGGGCGCCCGCGTCGGCCTGGACCTGCGCCATCTCGGCGTACCGCTCCAGCGTCGCGTCGTTGTCGACCCGGCCCGACTCGTCCAGGACCCCGCAGTGGCCGTGGTCGGTGGTCTCGTCGAGGCACAGGTCGGACATGATCACCAGGTCGTCGCCGACCTCGGAGCGCACATCGCGCAGCGCCACCTGGAGGATGCCCTCCGGGTCCGTGCCCGCCGTGCCGATGGCGTCCTTCTTGTCGTCATCGGGGACACCGAAGAGCATGATCCCGGCGACACCCGCGGAGACGGCGTCGACGGCCGCCTTCCGCAGGGTGTCGCGGGTGTGCTGGACAACGCCCGGCATCGCCGTGATCGGCACCGGCTCCCCGATCCCCTCCCGCACGAAGGCGGGCAGGATCAGATCGGCCGGGCGGACCTGCGTCTCGGCCACCATGCGGCGCATCGCCGGGGTGGTGCGCAGCCGCCGCGGACGGGCGCCGGGGAAAGATCCGTACACAGTCATCCTCAGTTACCTCTTCGAACTATTCGGTTCTTCCGGCTGCGGATCACCGGGCCCCACGCTCCCGGACCACGCGGCTCCGCGCCCCCAAGTCTGCGCCCTCCGGCCCCCCGCTCGCACGGGTGGGCCGCCGGGCGCAGGCCCGTCAGGTGGTGCGCCGCCTGCGGCCGCCGGGGCGGCGTTCGCTGGGACGGGTGACCGCCTCGCCTGCCTCCCTGGCCGCCTCGCGGCGCTGCGCGCCGAACTCCGCGAGCGCCTCCGCGAGTCTGTGCACCGAGGGCTCCGGCGAGAGCACGTCCACCCGCAGCCCGTGCTCCTCGGCCGTCTTGGCCGTGGCGGGACCGATACAGGCGATGACCGTCACGTTGTGCGGCTTGCCCGCGATCCCCACGAGGTTGCGGACCGTGCTCGAAGAGGTGAAGAGGACCGCGTCGAAACCGCCGCCCTTGATCGCCTCACGGGTGTCGGCCGGCGGCGGCGACGCGCGCACCGTGCGGTAGGCGGTGACGTCGTCGACCTCCCAGCCCAGCTCGATGAGCCCGGCCACCAGGGTCTCGGTGGCGATGTCGGCGCGCGGCAGGAAGACACGGTCGATCGGGTCGAAGACCGGGTCGTACGGCGGCCAGTCCTCCAGGAGACCGGCGGCCGACTGCTCACCGCTCGGTACGAGGTCGGGCTTGACGCCGAACTCGACCAGCGAGGCCGCGGTCTGCTCGCCCACGGCGGCGACCTTGATCCCCGCGAAGGCACGGGCGTCGAGCCCGTACTCCTCGAACTTCTCCCGGACCGCCTTGACGGCGTTCACGCTGGTGAAGGCGATCCACTCGTAGCGTCCCGTGACCAGGCCCTTGACCGCGCGCTCCATCTGCTGCGGGGTGCGCGGCGGTTCGACGGCGATGGTGGGGACCTCGTGCGGCACGGCGCCGTACGAACGAAGCTGGTCGGAGAGCGAGGCCGCCTGCTCCTTCGTACGCGGAACGAGCACCCGCCACCCGAAGAGCGGCTTCGACTCGAACCACGACAACTGGTCGCGCCGGGCGGCCGAGCTGCGCTCGCCGACCACGGCTATGACCGGCTGGTGTCCGTCCGGCGACGGGAGCACCTTGGCCTGCTTGAGTACCTGGGCGACCGTGCCGAGCGTCGCGGACCAGGTGCGCTGGCGGGTGGTGGTGCCTGCGACGGTGACGGACATCGGGGTGTCGGGCTTGCGGCCCGCCGCGACCAGTTCACCGGCGGCGGCGCCGACCGTGTCGAGCGTCGTGGAGACGACCGCGGTCGCGTCGCTCGCGCCGACCTCGCTCCAGCAGCGGTCGGATGCCGTACGGGCGTCGACGAAGCGGACGTCGGTGCCCTGCGCGTCACGCAGCGGCACACCGGCGTACGCGGAGACGCCCACCGCGGTCGAGACGCCCGGGACGACCTCGAACGGGATGCCCGCGGATGCGCAGGCCAGCATCTCCTCGCCGGAGTTGCCGTCGAGTCCGGGATCCCCGGTGACAGCACGGACGACCCGCCTGCCACCCCGTGCGGCCTCCATGACAAGATTGCCCGCATCTCGGATGGCCGGGATTCCGGCGGCTGTTGACGCTTCGTCAACAACCGTCAGCTGAGGCGTGCTTACGGTCGCTCTGGCATGGCTGCGTACGACGTCGAGCACATGTGGCTCGGCGATCAGTACGTCCGCACTCGCGAGCGCTTCGACAGCACGCAGTGTGAGAAGTCCCGGATCCCCGGGTCCGGCACCGAGGAAGGTGACGTGCCCGTGCGCGGGAAGGGCGGCTGGCAGGTTCGACGAGGTGGGGTTCATCGTGCTCGCTCCCCCATAAGACCGGCCGCACCCTTGGCCAGCATCTCGGACGCGAGTTCGCGTCCGAGCGCCTCATTGCCTTCGTGCGACGTGGGTACGGGACCGGTGGTGGACAGCTGCACCAGCGAGGAGCCGTCGGTCGAGCCGACGACGCCGCGCAGGCGCATCTCGGTGACAGCCTGCCCGTCGGCCAGGACGTCGGCCAGTGCACCAACAGGCGCACTGCAACCGGCCTCCAAGGCGGCGAGCAGGGATCGCTCGGCGGTGACGGCGGCCCGGGTGTACGGGTCGTCGAGCTCCGCGAGCTGGGCGGTGAGATCAGCGCGGGATGCCGCGCACTCGACCGCCAGGGCCCCCTGGCCGGGGGCGGGCAAGATGATGTCGACCGGCAGGTACTCGGTCACTTCGTCGGCCCTGCCGACACGGTGGAGCCCGGCCGCGGCGAGAACCACCGCGTCCAGCTCCCCGCTGCGGACGAATCCGATGCGGGTGTCGATGTTGCCGCGGATCGGCACGGTCTCGATGCGCATCCCGTGGTTACGGGCGTACGCGTTGAGCTGTGCCATCCGGCGCGGTGAGCCGGTGCCCACGCGGGCGCCGTCCGGCAGCTGCTCGAAGGTCAGCCCGTCCCGCGCGATCAGCACATCCCGGGGGTCCTCACGGACCGGGATCGCGGCCAGCACCAGATCGTCCGGCTCGGCGGTCGGCAGATCCTTCAGCGAGTGCACGGCGAAGTCGACCTCGCCGCTCAGCAGCGCATCGCGCAGGGCGGTGACGAAGACACCGGTCCCGCCGATCTGCGCGAGGTGCTCACGGGAGGTGTCCCCGTACGTGGTGATCTCGACGAGTTCCACGGGGCGACCGGTGATCTGCCGCACCGCCTCGGCGATTTGTCCTGACTGCGCCATGGCGAGCTTGCTGCGCCTGGTCCCCAGCCTCAAGGCATCGGTCATGCCCGCCCTCGGTTCTTGACGTCTGTGTTGCTCAGGTCGGTCAGATCGGCCCTGCTCACGGCCGCGACCGTCAGCGGGTCGAGGTCGAAGAGTTCCCGCAGCGCGTCCGCGTACCCGGCGCCGCCGGGCTCGCTCGCGAGCTGCTTGACCCGCACGGTGGGCGCGTGCAGGAGCTTGTCGACGACACGGCGCACGGTCTGCGAGATCTCGGCGCGCTCCTTGTCGTCCAGGTCGGGAAGGCGTCCGTCGAGCCGCGCGATCTCACCGGCGACGACGCCGGCGGCCATGGTGCGCAGGGCGACAACGGTCGGAGTGATGTGGGCGGCCCGCTGGGCCGCGCCGAACGCCGCGACCTCGTCCGCGACGATCGTCCGTACGGCGTCGACATCGGCGGCCATCGGGGCGTCGGCGGACGCGTCGGCCAGCGACTCGATGTCGACCAGGCGCGCACCGCTGATGCGGTGGACCCCCGCGTCGATGTCGCGCGGCATGGCCAGGTCGAGCAGGGCGAGCCGCGGCGGGGCGGCACCGTCGGCGGCGGCGATACGGCGCACGGGACGGGGGGCGGCAACTCCCGCGGTACCGGCCCAGGCGCCGTGCTGCTCCAGCGCGTCGACCGCGCGGGCGGCGGCGGTGGCCGCCGTGGCGTCGGCGGGCACATCGGGGACCGCGTCGGACACCGCGTCGGCGGTCGGCCCGGCAGCCGGTCCGGCGGGGGTGAACTCCTCGCCGAGCGCCCGGGCCACGGATTCCGCGGTCAGTACGAGACCGGTCGCCCCCGTACAGGAGACGACGAGGTCGGCGCGGGCCAGCTCCCCGTCGACTGCGTCCATGGGGACGGCCGAGGCGGTCACCCCGGCGCCGCCGAGGATCTCCGCGAGCCGCTCCGCACGCGCCTGCGTCCGGTTGGCGACGATGATCTCCCCGGCGCCCGCGCGGGCCAGCGTCGCGGCGGCCAACGAGGACATGGAACCCGCGCCGATCACCAGGGCGCGCTTGCCCCGGGCCCAGCCGGCCACATCCGCGCCACCGGCGAGCTGTTCGAGGCCGAAGGTGACGACCGACTGTCCGGCCCGGTCGATCCCGGTCTCGCTGTGCGCGCGCTTGCCGACCCGCAGGGCCTGCTGGAACAGATCGTTCAACAGCCGCCCGGCGGTGTGCAGTTCCTGGCCGAGCGCGAGGGCGTCCTTGATCTGGCCGAGGATCTGGCCCTCACCCACGACCATGGAGTCGAGCCCGCACGCCACCGAGAAGAGGTGGTGGACGGCCCGGTCCTCGTAGTGCACATAGAGATAGGGAGTGAGCTCTTCGAGCCCGACACCGCAGTGCTGCGCGAGCAGCGTGGACAGCTCGGCGACGCCCGCGTGGAACTTGTCCACGTCGGCGTACAGCTCGATGCGGTTGCAGGTGGCGAGCGTCGCGGCCTCGGCAGCGGGCTCGGCGGCCAGCGTGTCCTGCAACAGCTTGGCCTGCGCATCAGCGGAGAGCGCCGCACGCTCCAGCACACTGACGGGCGCGCTGCGGTGGCTTACTCCGACGACCAGAAGACTCATGCCGGCATCACGGCGGGCATGTCCCCGTCGGGTCCCTTCCGGTCGGTGCGGGCCGCGCGGGCGTTCACCGTGTGCGCGGCGGCGGCCGCACTGGCCGCGTGCGCGGCGCCCCGTACCGGGGGCGCGTCGGTGTCGGGGTCGGCGAGCGCCCCCTCACCCGCCTTCCGCTGCTCATGGAAGGCCAGGATCTGCAGCTCGATGGAGAGGTCCACCTTGCGTACGTCGACGCCTTCCGGCACCGAGAGCACGGTGGGGGCGAAGTTCAGGATCGAGGTGACACCGGCGGCGACGAGCCGCTCACAGACCGGCTGCGCCGCACCCGCGGGGGTGGCGATGACGCCGATGGAGACGCCGTTGTCCGAGATGATCTTCTCGAGGTCGTCGCTGTGCTGGACGGGGATCCCGGCCACCGGCTTCCCGGCCATGGCGGGGTCGGCGTCGATCAGCGCGGCGACCCGGAATCCACGCGAGGCGAATCCGCCGTAGTTGGCGAGCGCGGCGCCGAGGTTACCGATTCCGACAATGACGACCGGCCAGTCCTGGGTGAGACCCAGCTCACGGGAGATCTGGTATACGAGATATTCGACGTCGTAGCCGACGCCCCTGGTCCCGTACGAACCCAGGTAGGAGAAGTCCTTGCGCAGCTTCGCGGAGTTGACCCCCGCGGCGGCTGCGAGCTCCTCGGATGAAACCGTGGGTACGGAGCGCTCCGACAGCCCGGTGAGGGCGCGGAGGTACAACGGAAGTCGGGCGACGGTGGCCTCGGGGATTCCTCGGCTACGGGTCGCCGGTCGGTGAGTTCGGCCAGTTGCCACGGTGCTCCTGCGGGATGAGCGAGGCTGCAGGCGGCCACATCCAGCAGGACCGCCCCGTCGAATGCAGGCTATGTCTTTGTGAACGCGTGCACAAAGATAGTGTCCGTTTTGTCCGTGCAAAGTGACCGGGGTCACGCACTGCGGCGACACATTGACGGAACCACTGACCGGTCCGATGCGTTGAGATCCCAAAGGGGACAAAACCGCACACACTCCTCACGCTTACGCCCCCGAGACCGCTCAAATCGCCCACGATGGTAGCTGTCTTTTACGCGAGAAGCTCCGCGCGGACCGGTCACCCGCCCCCGGCCCGCCATCCGCCCTGCCTCTCCCTCGGGAACGTCAGGGACGCCTGGAACATCAGAAACGTCAGGGGCGTCAGGAACGCAGCGCCCGGCGGAGACGGTCGGGGTCGACCCGCCAGAAGGTGTGCTGCTCCCCGTCGATGAGTACGACCGGAATCTGCTCCCAGTACGCCTCGTTGAGCACGGAGTCCTGGGTGATGTCCTTCTCCTCCCAGGCCGCGCCGGTCTCCCCGCACACCGCGGAGACCACGGCGCGCGCGTCGTCACAGAGATGACACCCGGGCTTCCCGACCAGGGTGACGACCCGCTCGGCGGGATTTCCTTGACCGGCACCGCGGCCGGCACTGCGGCGGAACAGAGGACTCATACCCCCATTCTCCGCCGCCCGCGCGGACGCGTCCCACCACCGGCCCGCCCGGAGGCGAGCACCGGAGGCAGGCACCGGAAGCGGGCACCGGAGAACATCCGCACACCAGAGTTCACTCCGCCGCATTCCGTCAGGTGAGGAACGCTTCACCGAACTGGCTATGCTCGCACCATGGCCGCACTGGGATGGCTCACCCCCCGTAGGCGCTCGGCAACAGCACGCAGCGTGCTGGCAGGCGAGGCCGCAGCCGAAGCAGCCCGGAAGTCCTCGCAGGAGCCGGCACCGGCCGGGGCCGTCGCGCCCGGCGAAACCGCCGAAGAGGCCACCCCGGAGCCCGAGTTCCCCGTCGCGGGCGACAGTCTGGCCGCCGCCTTCTTCGATCTCGACAACACCGTGATGCAGGGCGCCGCGATCTTCCACTTCGGCCGCGGCCTGTACAAGCGGAAGTTCTTCCAGCGCCGCGAGCTGGCCAGGTTCGCCTGGCAGCAGGCCTGGTTCCGGCTGGCCGGCGTCGAGGACCCCGACCATATGCAGGACGCCCGGGAGAGCGCCCTGTCCATCGTCAAGGGCCACCGCGTGTCCGAGCTGATGTCCATCGGCGAGGAGATCTACGACGAGTACATGGCCGACCGCATCTGGCCGGGCACCCGCGCCCTCGCCCAGGCCCACCTGGACGCGGGCCAGCGGGTCTGGCTGGTCACGGCCGCCCCCGTGGAGACCGCGACGATCATCGCCCGGCGCCTCGGCCTGACCGGAGCGCTCGGCACCGTGGCGGAGTCGATGGACGGCGTCTACACCGGCCGCCTCGTCGGCGAGCCGCTGCACGGCCCGGCGAAGGCGGAGGCCGTACGGGCGCTCGCCGCCGCCGAGAACCTCGACCTGGCCCGCTGCGCCGCGTACAGCGACTCGCACAACGACATCCCGATGCTCTCGCTCGTCGGCCACCCGTACGCGATCAACCCCGACGCCAAGCTGGCCCGTTACGCCCGCGAGCGCGAGTGGCGGCTGCGCGACTACCGGACCGGCCGCAAGGCGGCCAAGGTCGGCATCCCGGCCGCGGCCGGGGTCGGCGCACTCGCGGGCGGCACCGCAGCCGCGGTCGCCCTGCACCGCCGCCGCCACTGAGCGGTACGGCACCGGCCCGCGACCGGACCACCGGCTCGCACCTCGGCCATCAGTACGTCAGCCACCGCTGACCGGAACGTCAACAGCTCCGCGCCGCCGCGCCACTCCGAGGAACACGGGCGAATCGAACTTCTTACCCTCCTGCGCCCGCCGCCAGTCCCGTTGCGGCCACTCGCGCACAAGTGACCCCCCAATCAAGCGGATCGTGAGGCAATCCGATCAATAAACGGTCACGAAGTGCTACTTGATCCGACGCGTAGACGTAACAGAAGCGACGTAATCGATGATTTGAGCAACTGGGTGTAGCACTGCCTGTACGAAGCGTTATTCTCCTCAGACGCATACCGGACCTCACTCGCCATCACGTCGAGTGAATCATCCAGCACTGCACGTGATGGAAGCTCTGCCTCTGGGAGTCCCGTGTACCCACACGTCGGGGTTGACGCCTCGGGCCTGGCTACGCTGCGCACAACGGTCCTTGACCAGCTGCGCGGCTTTGTCCCCACCGCGTACGCCGTCCCCGCATTTGCCACAGCCGCGCCCGCCGGCCCCTGCTACGCCCTCGCCGAGAGCGGTGCGGGTGCGGCGGTCGGCAGACGCAGCCGTGGCGGCACCGGCACGTCCACCGCCCGTCGGCCTGCGGCCGACAGCGACAGCGCACGCATGATGGACCTCGTCGAACGAGCTCAGGCCGGCGAGGCCGACGCCTTCGGGCGGCTCTACGACCAGTACAGCGACACGGTCTACCGCTACATCTACTACCGCGTCGGCGGGAAGGCGACGGCGGAGGATCTCACCAGTGAGACCTTCCTGCGCGCTCTGCGCCGTATCTCCACCTTCACCTGGCAGGGGCGCGACTTCGGCGCCTGGCTGGTCACGATCGCCCGGAACCTGGTCGCGGACCACTTCAAGTCGAGCCGTTTCCGGCTCGAAGTGACCACGGGCGAAATGCTCGACGCCAACGAGGTCGAGCGCAGTCCGGAGGACTCCGTCCTGGAGTCCCTCTCCAACGCCGCCCTGCTCGAAGCCGTGCGGAAGCTCAATCCACAGCAGCAGGAGTGCGTGACACTGCGCTTCCTGCAAGGGCTCTCCGTGGCCGAGACCGCACGGGCCATGGGCAAGAACGAGGGCGCCATCAAGACGCTCCAGTACCGGGCCGTCCGCACGCTGGCCCGGCTCCTCCCCGATGACGCACGCTGATCGCAACTCGCCGTCAGTGCACAACTCACTGTCAGTCATGGCCTCATGACGCTGCGGTCCGATCATCCTTCGTCCGTAACCCAAGTGCTGTGCGGCTCGTTGAGTGGGATGCAGGCTCCCTGTGGTCAAGCCACGCCCGCAGGTTCTCACCCGATCGAGTGGAAGCACTCAAGGTGGGCAACCTTCCGGACCCCGAGGGGAGTCGATCGTCATGACGAGAGGAGGTGCCGCCAGTGATCGGACAAGTTTCGGCACACCGGCGGGCGAACGCCTTCGCCCAGGCCCTGGAGGAGCAGACACTCCAGGGCTCGGCGGCCGACCAGCCCGAAGCTCCCACCGACCCGAGCACACAAGGGCAGTTGCTGGCCCTGGTGACCGGGCTCGAAGAGCTACCGAAACCACAGCTGGATCCTGAGGTCAAAGTGGTGCAGCGAGCCCAGCTCGTCGCCGCCATGGAGACGATGCTCGCGGAGGGAGGTGTGTCCGAGGGCCCTCAGGTGCCCGAACAGCGGACCGGCCGAGGCGCCCACCGGGCGTCCCCGCTCCGGAAATTGCGCCCCCGCTCCCGCTGGTCGAAGGGCCTCGCTGCGGGCGGACTCACCGTCGGTGTCGCGGCCGGAGCGTTCAGCGGCGTCGCGGCTGCCAGCTCCGACGCCCTCCCCGGTGATTCGCTGTACGGGCTGAAGCGCGGCATGGAAGATCTCAAGCTGGGAATGGCGAACGACGATGCCGCCCGCGGCCAGATCTACCTCGACCAGGCTTCCACCCGTCTCCAGGAGGCACGCCGCCTCCTGGAGCGCGACCGGGCGGGCCGGCT
Source organism: Streptomyces sp. NBC_00466 (assembly GCF_041433995.1). NCBI lineage: Bacteria > Bacillati > Actinomycetota > Actinomycetes > Kitasatosporales > Streptomycetaceae > Streptomyces > Streptomyces sp. NBC_00466. The sequence continues at coordinate 2,672,318 of NZ_CP107896.1, forward strand.
CGACCACGAGCAACTGGGCGAAGTGAGACGCGCACTGAACGGCATGAACCACGACGCCGGAGAAGGACACCGGCTGCTGCACGAGGCGTACGCGAGGAACGGGGCACTCGGCCCGATCCAGACGCTCTCCTCGTTCTCCCGCTCGCACCGGGAGGCCTGGAGCAAGCTCCGGGGCCGGCTGCCCGTCCAGCTCCACGACGTGGGAAATCAGGTGAACTCGGTCTTCGACGCCATAGACCAGGAGGTCGGTCCGCTCCAGGCGCAGCTGCCGCGCACCCCCGGCATCCCCGCCGCCCGTACGCCCGGACACCCGGGCACCTCGAAGCCGGGCACACCCGGGACCGACCGTTCCGGACCCAGCTCGGCCGCATCCGGCCACAGCCACGGCAACGCCCGGCCGGAGCCCTCCGGCTCCGAGAGCGGCAAGGCCGACCAGGGCCTGATCGGCGGCAGCACGGGCGGCCTCCTCGACCCGCCGAAGAGCAGCAGCGGTTCGTCCTCGTCCGAAGGCACGGGCAAGTCCGGCGACGGCACCAAGCCCGCACCGGACGTCACCCTCCCCCCGCTGCTCCCCGGCCTGCTCCCGGGCCTGGGCATCAACGGCGAGGACGCACAGTAGGGCCGAGAGGCAACAGCAGTACCCGCAGACGGAAGGTGCCGGGCCCGGTATGTCACGGGCCCGGCACCTTCCGTCTGCGGACCGCCGTCAGAAGAAGACCGACCTCCGCTGCACCAGCAGCTTGTACAGCGTGTGCTGGATCTGCTCCCGCACCTGATCCGTCAGGTTGAACATCAGCATCGGGTCCTCGGCGGCCTCCTCGGAGAACCCGTCCGTCGGGATCGGCTCACCGAACTGGATGGTCCACTTCGTCGGCAGCGGCACCAGACCCAGCGGCCCCAGCCACGGGAACGTCGGCGTGACCGGGAAGTACGGGAAGCCCAGCAGCCGCGCCACCGTCTTCGCGTTGCCGATCATCGGGTAGATCTCCTCCGCCCCGACGATCGAGCACGGCACGATCGGCACCCCGGCCCTGAGCGCGGTCGACACGAAGCCGCCCCGCCCGAACCGCTGGAGCTTGTACCGGTCGGCGAACGGCTTCCCGATCCCCTTGAACCCCTCGGGCATCACCCCGACGACCTCGCCGCGCTGGAGCAGCCGCTCCGCGTCCTCCGCGCACGCAAGCGTGTGACCGGCCTTCCTTGCCAGCTCGTTGACGACCGGCAGCATGAAGACCAGATCCGCGGCGAGCAGCCGCAGATGCCGCTCCGCCGGGTGGTGGTCGTGGACAGCGACCTGAAGCATCAGCCCGTCGAGCGGCAGCGTCCCGGAGTGGTTGGCGACGACGAGCGCCCCGCCGTCCGACGGGATGTTCTCGATGCCCTTCACCTCGACGCGGAAGTACTTCTCGTACAGCGGCCGCACCGCCGACATCAGCACCTGGTCGGTGAGCTCCTTGTCGTACCCGAACTCGTCGACGTCGTACTCACCGGTGATCCGCCGCCGCAGAAAGGCCAGCCCGCCGGCGATCCGCCGGTCCCAGTCGGTGGTCTCCGCGCGATCCGCCGGGTCCTGCGCGGGAGCGTGCGCCGACGGCTCCGCGTCCCCGGCCGGACCGGCCGGCCCGGACGCCTCGGGTCCGGTCTGCTGCTCCGGTACGGGCGCGAGCGGTCCCGTGGCGGCCCTGCCGCGCGCCCCGGACCGCTTGGCGGTCTTGCCGCTCCTGTTCCGCCTCGCTCTCGGCTCGTCGCCGAAGGGGATGACCTTGGCATCGGCCATGTCAGATGCGCTCCTTGCTGACGGAGTGGGCGGGGATCACGGGCCGGGCGGCGGGTCCGGCAGGTCCGACGGATTCGGCGAAGGCAGCGACCCGGTCGACCGCCCGCGCCAGCGCCCGGGGCGGCAGCAGGCCGTCCCCCCGGCTGAGCGCGAAGTCCTCGAAGGCCTCGGCCGTCGAGTACCTCGGTACGAAGCCCAGGGTCTCGCGCATCTGCGCCGTGCTGACGACCCGGCCATGGGTGAGCAGCCGGATCTGCTCCGGCGAGAAGTCGGTGATCCCGACGGTCCGCAGCGCGGAGCCGACCCAGTTCACGGCGGGCAGCAGCACCGGCACCGTCGGCCGGCCGAGCCGCCGCGAGCACTGCGAGAGCAGCAGCACACCGTCGCCCGCGATGTTGAAGGTGCCGCTGTTGAGCGTCCCGCGCGGTGGTTCGCCGAGCGCCAGGCGGAGTACGTCGATGACGTCGTCCTCATGGACGAACTGGAGCCGCGGGTCGTAACCGAACACGGTCGGCAGCACCGGCAGCGACAAGTACTCGGCGAGCGGGTAATCCGTGCTCGGCCCCAGGATGTTCGCGAAGCGCAGGACGCAGACGGCCACATCGGGCCTGCGCCGGGCGAAGCCCCGTACATAGCCCTCGACCTCGACCGCGTCCTTCGCGAAGCCGCCGCTGGGCAGCGACTTGGGGGGCGTCGTCTCGGTGAAGACGGCCGGGTCGCGCGGCGCCGACCCGTACACATTGGTACTGGACTTGACCACCAGACGCTGCACGGTCGGCGACTTCTGGCAGGCGCCGAGCAGCTGCATGGTGCCGATGACGTTGGTCTCCTTGACCGTCGTCCGGCCACCGGTGCCCAGCGGGGTGCCCGTGACATCCATGTGTACGACGGTGTCGACGTCGTACTCGGCGAGCACCCGGGCGATGGCGGGCTGGCGGATGTCGGCCCGTACGAAGACGGCGTCGCCCAGTCCGTGTGCCGGCTCCACGATGTCCACCGCGATCACCCGGTCCACCTCGGCGTCCCGCAGTATGCGGCGCACGAGCCGGCCTCCGAGCTGCCGGGCCACTCCGGTGACGAGCACGACCTTGCCCAAGATCAGCGCCTTCCCATTCGGACTCCCGTACGGGCCACGGTAGCGGCTCGATATCGCGCTGTACTGGGATGCGCTGCGTGAAGTCATCGGAAATCTACCCGCAGGAACGCGCAGAGGCCCTCCCACCATGCTGGCGGGAGGGCCTCAGAACCACGTACAGCTGCCGCTTACTTCTTGTTGCGACGCTGAACGCGGGTGCGCTTGAGCAGCTTGCGGTGCTTCTTCTTAGCCATCCGCTTGCGCCGCTTCTTGATAACAGAGCCCACGACTACCCTCGCTCACTTCTCTTCACTCGGTGCGGGGCGTCTGGGCCCACACGACCTACGTCGGCCTAGCCTACCTGCCGCCGCGTGAGGGACGTAATCCGAGGGGAACCCCCGGACTCGACCGCACTCCGCTAGGCGGTCTGGACCCCCACAAAGGACTCGCGAAGGTATGCGTGCACTGCTTGCTCCGGGACCCGGAAGGACCTGCCCACCCGGATCGCCGGCAGATGACCGCTGTGCACCAGCCGGTACACGGTCATCTTGGACACTCGCATCACCGAGGCGACTTCCGCCACGGTCAGGAACCTGACCTCGTTGAGAGGCCTCTCACTCCCAGCAGCCATGACCCACCTGAACCTTCCGCACCCGACGGGCACCGGCTTCCCCTTCCGGTGACTCTTCGTCGTGGCGCGCTCACTCACCAGACTAGGTGCGGGTGGTACGAGTGGGGAAGAGGAGTAACAGCCCCTTCCCTACTGGGACAGAAGCGCCCGATTGAGTACATAGCGAGTAAGCGGCCGGTAGTAGTCCGGCCGTACGGCATCGTCGAGCGGCACGGCGACGGACACCCGCCCCTCCGCCTCGCCGACGAACAGCGCGGGGTCGTCGGTGTCGGCGAGCCCGATGGCCTCAACCCCCAGCTGACCTGCCCCGCAGACCCATCCGTGGTCACCGACGACCAGCCCGGGAAGGCCGTACGAGTCCCCCGCGGCGGCCTCGAGCGCGACCCGCACGGGCAGCGGGGAATGGGTATGTGCGCCGGGCTCACTTCCCGGCAGCCGCACGCCGGGTTCGCGCATCAGCGCGACTCCCCGTACGTACTCCAGAAGGTGCGTGCGTACGCCGAACCGGGTCGTTATGTCGACACTGCGGCCCTGCGCGGGGGTGAGGACAGTACAGCCGGCCGCCGACAAGGCGTCTGCCAGCGCGGCGTAGAAACCGAGCAGCCGATGCGGATGCCCGGTCCCGAACAGCACACTGGCGCCACGCGCCACAGCCTCGCCGAGCCGCCCGGCGAACGCGTCGAGCGCGGCCAGCGTCCGCTCCGGGTCGATGACATCGGGCCCCGAGACATGCCCCGGATCACCGGACACCCCGCACCGCTCGGCCATCAGACCGAGCAACTCGCGCTCGCCCCAGACCCGTTCGGAATGTATGCCGAGAGTCACCCGCGGATCGCGCGCGGCGAAGAGCCGGTAACTGCGCAGACTCACCTCCCGCGGGGTGGCCACGGGCCCGGCCAGCCTGGCCGCCAACAGATGCGCACGGAGGGCGCCGGTGGTCAACACCCTGCCGATCGTGCCGCAATGACCGCGGGGGCGGGCGGGAACCGGTGATATCCGGCACAGTTGGCGTAACGACGCTTCAACCCCGCACAGCGCTGACGGCCACCACCTCAGCCCACAGAGCGCTGACGGCCACCACCTCAGCCCGCCCCGTACCTCAACCCCACCGCCGCTCCAGCCCGTCCGGCGATTGAGGACACCCGGGGCCCGGGGCCTGCCACCCGCACAGCCCCACACCGCGCCGCCACCCCGCACCGCGCCGCACAGCCCCACCGCACCCCCTAAGCCAGCAACCCCCGCAAGGGAAACGCCGCCCGCCGGGTAGCGAGCACCGCCTGGTCCAGCCGGTCCGCCGGGTCGTACCCCTCGTCCCACGACCGCCAGGCCACCGGCCACCGCCCGTCCGTCATCCGCGCGGGCCCCACCCCCCGGGTCCGCGCGTACACCTCGTCCCGCCAGGACGGCGGGATCACCGACTCCGGATCGATCTCGGCGTGCCCGGCGATCGCCACCAGATGCGTCCACGACCGCGGTACGACGTCAGCCACCGCGTAACCGCCCCCGCCGAGCGCCACCCACCGCCCGCCGTCCGCGTACTCGTGCGCCAGTTCGTGACAGGCGACCTGCACCGCGCGCTGCGCGTCCAGCGAGACCGCCAGATGGGCCAGCGGGTCCTCGAAGTGCGTGTCGGCGCCGTGCTGCGACACCAGCACCTGCGGCCGGAAGTCCGCGAGCAGTTCGGGCACCACCGCGTGGAACGCCCGCAGCCACCCGGCGTCCCCGGTCCCGGCCGGCAGTGGCAGGTTCACCGCCGACCCCTCCCCCGCGCCCTCGCCCGTCTCGGTCGGGAAGCCCGTACCGGGAAAGAGCGTCCGGGGGTGCTCGTGCAGCGAGACGGTCAGCACCCGGGGATCGTCCCGGAACGCCTCCTGCACCCCGTCCCCGTGATGCACGTCCACATCGACGTACGCGACCCGCTCCGCCCCCAGTTCGAGCAGCCGGGCGATGGCCAGGGCGGCGTCGTTGTAGATGCAGAACCCGGAGGCCGCACCCGGCATCGCGTGGTGCAGCCCGCCCGTGAAGTTCACCGCGTGGTCCGTGTCACCGCGCCACACCGCCTCGGCCGCGCCGACCGACTGCCCGGCGATCAGCGCGGAGACCTCGTGCATCCCGGCGAAGGCCGGGTCGTCAGGGGTCCCCAGACCGTACGAGATGTCCGCCACCGCCGGATCCGCCGACGCCGCCCGCACCGCGTCCAGATAGTCCGCCCGGTGCACGAGGCGCAGGGTCGACTCCCCGGCCGGTCTGGCGGCGGCGACATCGACCGCGCTGTCCAGTCCGTACGCCCGGACCAGTCCCATGGTCAGTGCGAGCCGCACCGGATCCATCGGATGGCCGGGCCCGAAGTCATACCTCGTTACTGCTTCGTCCCACATCAACAGTCGGCGGCCGCTCATGCCGGACACCGTATCGGGCGTCGTCGGCACCGAACGAGCGGGCGTACACGAGGCTCGCCAGCACGAGCACCATCGGGACGAGCATCGCGCCCCGGTAGTTCCACGCGTCTCCGATCGCACCCACCAGCGGCGAGCCGACCAGGAACCCCACGTAGTTGAAGATGTTGAGCCGGGCGATGGCCGCGTCGGACGCGTGCGGGAACATCCGCCCGGCGGCCGCGAAGGTCTGCGGCACGATCACACAGAGCCCGAAGCCCAGCACCATGAACCCCAGCAGCCCCACCCAGGGACCGGTCGCGGCGGCGACCACACCGAACCCGAGAGCCGCGACGACGGACCCGAACCGCACCACGGCCACCGCACCGAAGCGCCGCACCCCGAAGTCCCCGACCGCCCGGCCGAGCAGCGTGGTCACCGTATAGACGTTGTACGGGACGGTGGAGAGCTGCTCGGAGCTCCCCAGTACGTCCTGCAGGTACTTGGCGCTCCAGTTGGAGACGGTCGAGTCGCCGATATAGGTGAAGGCCATCACCAGGCAGAGCGGCAGCAGCATCTTGAAGACGACGGAACCACCAGCACCACCGGGACTACCAGCACCACCAGCCCCACCGACCGCCTCGGCAGCCTCTCCCGTCCCGGCCGCACCACCAGCCTCCCGTGCGTCCGCGTACCAGCGGCTCCCCACCAGGCAGACGGGCAGCAGCACCACGGCCACCGGCCAGTACGAGGTGAGCAGCGACAGATGCCAGTGCGCCCCGACCCAGGCGAGCGAGGCACCGGCGATCCCGCCGAGGCTGTACGCGGCGTGGAACCCCAGCATGATGCTGCGCCCGTACGCCCGCTGGAGGCTCACCCCCAGCATGTTCATGGAGGCGTCCAGCGCCCCCACGCCGAGCCCGAACACCCCCAGCGAGACGGCCGCCTGCCAGATCTCGGTGCCGGCCGCGGCACCGAGAAGGGCCAGCAGCACCACGGGCTGCGCCCAGCGCAGCACGGCCGATGGCGGCACCCGCTTCACGAGCTGCTCGGTGCCGACGCTGCTGACGCCGGCGAGGACCGGAACGGCGGCCAGGAAGACGGGAAGCAGGCCGTCGGATATCCCGTAACGGTCCTGGATGGCAGGGATCCGCGTCACCAGGAGGGCGAACGCGGCGCCCTGTGCGAAGAAGCTGAGCCCCAGAGAGGCCCGGCCGTGCCGCAGGCGAACATCTGTCGTCATGGCGGCACAGTAGGCCCCTCACCTACCCGTGGGTAGATAGATCAGGCAAGGAGTTGGGGCAGCTGCGACATATTCGAGAAGAAACCGTTCGCCCCGGCGAGACGCTCGGCGGGAGTCATCGCCGTAAACCCGTACACATCCATCCCGGCGGCATGGGCGGCCGCCACCCCGAGGGGGCTGTCCTCGATGACGACGCACCGCTCGGCGGCCACCCCCATCTGCTGGGCGGCGTGGAGGAACAGGTCCGGTGCCGGCTTGCCCCGGCCGACGTCCTGCGAGCTGAAGATCCACTCGTCCTCGAACCACTCGTCGAGGCCGGTGGCCCGCTGGCCCACCCGGATCCGCTCGTGGGTGCCCGAGGAGGCGACGCAGTAGGGGACACCGTCGGCGACCAGTTCGCCGAGGACATCGGCGACTCCGGCGATCGGCCCCAGTTCGGTCTGGTAGGCGGCGAAGATCCGGGCGTGCAGGACCTCGTCGAAGTCGTCGGGGAGCCGCTGTCCGCTCCGCTCCAGGATGGTGTCGTGCACCCGGTGCACGGCGGCACCCATGTAGTCGCGGACGGACTCGTCGTACGACGTGGGGTGCCCCAGCTCGGTCAGGTACCCCGCGAGGATGGTGTTGGAGATCGGCTCACTGTCCACAAGGACGCCGTCGTTGTCGAAGATGACCAGGTCGTAGCGCATACCCTGACCATAAACGCAAAAATGCCTCAGCCCCGGACCATAACGGTCCAGGGCTGAGGCTAAAAATTGTTCGGCGGCGTCCTACTCTCCCACAGGGTCCCCCCTGCAGTACCATCGGCGCTGAAAGGCTTAGCTTCCGGGTTCGGAATGTAACCGGGCGTTTCCCTAACGCAATGACCACCGAAACACTATGAAATTAACGAAACCGGGTGACTTCACGGTCGTTCGTTATTTCAGAACTAACACAGTGGACGCGAGCAACTGAGGACAAGCCCTCGGCCTATTAGTACCAGTCAGCTCCACCCGTTACCGGGCTTCCACATCTGGCCTATCAACCCAGTCGTCTACTGGGAGCCTTAACCCCTCAAAGGGGGTGGGAATACTCATCTCGAAGCAGGCTTCCCGCTTAGATGCTTTCAGCGGTTATCCTTTCCGAACGTAGCCAACCAGCCATGCCCTTGGCAGGACAACTGGCACACCAGAGGTTCGTCCGTCCCGGTCCTCTCGTACTAGGGACAGCCCTTCTCAATATTCCTACGCGCGCAGAGGATAGGGACCGAACTGTCTCACGACGTTCTAAACCCAGCTCGCGTACCGCTTTAATGGGCGAACAGCCCAACCCTTGGGACCGACTCCAGCCCCAGGATGCGACGAGCCGACATCGAGGTGCCAAACCATCCCGTCGATATGGACTCTTGGGGAAGATCAGCCTGTTATCCCCGGGGTACCTTTTATCCGTTGAGCGACAGCGCTTCCACAAGCCACTGCCGGATCACTAGTCCCGACTTTCGTCCCTGCTCGACCCGTCGGTCTCACAGTCAAGCTCCCTTGTGCACTTACACTCAACACCTGATTGCCAACCAGGCTGAGGGAACCTTTGGGCGCCTCCGTTACTCTTTAGGAGGCAACCGCCCCAGTTAAACTACCCATCAGACACTGTCCCTGATCCGGATCACGGACCGAGGTTAGACATCCAGCACGACCAGAGTGGTATTTCAACGACGACTCCACAACCACTGGCGTGGCCGCTTCAAAGTCTCCCACCTATCCTACACAAGCCGAACCGAACACCAATATCAAACTGTAGTAAAGGTCCCGGGGTCTTTCCGTCCTTCTGCGCGAAACGAGCATCTTTACTCGTAGTGCAATTTCACCGGGCCTATGGTTGAGACAGTCGAGAAGTCGTTACGCCATTCGTGCAGGTCGGAACTTACCCGACAAGGAATTTCGCTACCTTAGGATGGTTATAGTTACCACCGCCGTTTACTGGCGCTTAAGTTCTCAGCTTCGCAACCCCGAAAGATCACTAACCGGTCCCCTTAACGTTCCAGCACCGGGCAGGCGTCAGTCCGTATACATCGCCTTACGGCTTCGCACGGACCTGTGTTTTTAGTAAACAGTCGCTTCTCGCTGGTCTCTGCGGCCACCCCCAGCTCAGAGTGCAAGACTCATCACCAGGAATGGCCCCCCTTCTCCCGAAGTTACGGGGGCATTTTGCCGAGTTCCTTAACCATAGTTCACCCGAACGCCTCGGTATTCTCTACCTGACCACCTGAGTCGGTTTAGGGTACGGGCCGCCATGAAACTCGCTAGAGGCTTTTCTCGACAGCATAGGATCATCCACTTCACCACAATCGGCTCGGCATCAGGTCTCACCCTCAAAGTTGTGCGGATTTACCTACACAACGGGCTACACCCTTACCCCGGGACAACCACCGCCCGGGCTGGACTACCTTCCTGCGTCACCCCATCGCTTACCTACTACCACCTTGGTTCAGCGGCTCCACCACTTCCCTTTGCCCGAAGGCTCCAGGACGGCTTCACGGCCTTAGCATCAATGGGCTCAGTATTGGGCGTTTCAAAGCGGGTACCGGAATATCAACCGGTTGTCCATCGACTACGCCTGTCGGCCTCGCCTTAGGTCCCGACTTACCCTGGGCAGATCAGCTTGACCCAGGAACCCTTAGTCAATCGGCGCACACGTTTCTCACGTGTGTATCGCTACTCATGCCTGCATTCTCACTCGTGAACCGTCCACAACTCGCTTCCGCGGCTGCTTCACCCGGCACACGACGCTCCCCTACCCATCCATACAGGCGTTAGCCCTATGTGTATGAATGACACGACTTCGGCGGTACGCTTGAGCCCCGCTACATTGTCGGCGCGGAATCACTTGACCAGTGAGCTATTACGCACTCTTTCAAGGATGGCTGCTTCTAAGCCAACCTCCTGGTTGTCTCTGCGACTCCACATCCTTTTCCACTTAGCGTACGCTTAGGGGCCTTAGTCGATGCTCTGGGCTGTTTCCCTCTCGACCATGGAGCTTATCCCCCACAGTCTCACTGCCGCGCTCTCACTTACCGGCATTCGGAGTTTGGCTAAGGTCAGTAACCCGG
>NZ_CP107896.1:2687500-3497500 GCF_041433995.1 Streptomyces sp. NBC_00466
CATCGCCTCGACCAGGTAGTAGAAGTACGCCGGGCCGGAGCCGGAGAGCGCGGTGGCCGCGTCCTGCTGGGTCTCGGGGACGCGGAGGGTCTTGCCCACGCCGCCGAAGATCTCGTCGGCGTGGGCCAGGTGTGCCTCCGTCGCGTGGCTGCCGGGCGAGATGACGGACATCGCCTCGTCCACCAGGGCGGGGGTGTTCGTCATGACCCGGACGACCGGGGTGCCTGCGGCGAGGCGCTCCTCGAAGAAGGCGGTGGGGATGCCGGCGGCTCCGCTGATGACCAGGCGGTCCGCGGGGACGTGGGGGGCGAGTTCGTCGAGGAGCGTGCCCATGTCCTGCGGCTTCACCGTGAGGATGAGGATGTCGGCCCGCTCGGCCGCCTCCTGGTTGGTGACCGGTTCCACGGCGTAGCGGGTGCGGAGCTCTTCCGCCCGGGCGGGGCGGCGGGTGGTGACGAGGAGGTTGGCGGGGGGCCAGCCTGCGCGGAGCATTCCGCTCAGGAGGGCTTCGCCGATCTTGCCTGTGCCTAGGACTGCGACTGTCTGGGCCATGGCTCTGTTCACCTCGCCGGTTGGAGCTTGCTTCTGTCTGGCTGTGCGGCTGTGGGGCCGGCTGCCTGGTGCCTGGCCGGCCGGCTGCGTGCCTGTTCGGCACTCGGGCCATCCTTGCATCGGGGCGGGGGTGGGTGTGGGGGGTGTCCGACCGGTGGTACGTGGGGACCTGCGCGGTGGGGTGGGCACGGGAAGGGCTGATTTCGCGGGTCCCGGCAGTGGAGGGACCGGGCGCCGAATCCTCGGTTACGTCGTCCGGCGGCGCAGTGTTGCCGCGCCCAGGGCCAGGACCAGGAGCGCGCAGCCTCCTACGATCCCTACGTCGCGTACGAACGTCGTCGTCATGGCGCCGTGTTGCAGTACCTGGTTCATCGCGTCCACCGCGTACGACATCGGCAGCACATTGGAGAGGTCCTCCAGGAGCGGCTGCATCTGGCCTCGTGGGGTGAACAGGCCGCAGAGCAGCAGCTGGGGGAAGATCACCGCCGGCATGAACTGGACTGCCTGGAACTCCGAGGCCGCGAACGCCGAGACGAACAGGCCCAGCGCCGTTCCCAGCAGTGCGTCGAGGAGGGCCACCAGGAGCAGGAGCCAGGGGGAGCCCGTGACGTTCAGGTCCAGGAGCCAGACCGAGAGCGCCGTGGCCAGGGCGGACTGGACGATCGCCAGGAGGCCGAAGGCCAGTGCGTACCCGGCGATGATGTCGGCCTTGCCGATCGGGAGGGACAGCAGGCGCTCCAGGGTGCCCGACGTGCGTTCGCGCAGGGTCGCGATCGAGGTCACCAGGAACATCGTGATCAGCGGGAAGACACCCAGGAGCGATGCGCCGATCGCGTCGAACGTCTGCGGGGACGCGTCGAACACGTACCGCAGCAGCGTGATCATGGCTGCCGGGATCAGCAGCAGGAGGGCGATCGTGCGGGGGTCGTGGCGCAGTTGGCGCAGGACCCGGCTGGTGGTGGCGAGGGTGTGGGTGAGGTTCATCGGGGCGTCTCCCGTGCCGCGTCGACCAGGTGGAGGAAGGCCGCCTCGACGGTCGGGGCCTGGATGCGGGTGCGCAGTTCGTCCGGGGTGCCCTCGGCCAGGATCTCGCCCTCGCGCATGAGGAGCAGGCGGTGGCAGCGTTCCGCCTCGTCCATGACGTGGGAGGACACGAGCAGGGTGGTGCCGGCGTCGGCCAGGGTGTGGAAGAGGTTCCAGAGGTCTCTGCGCAGCACCGGGTCCAGTCCTACGGTCGGCTCGTCCAGGACCAGGAGTTCCGGGGTGCCGAGCAGGGCCGCGGCCAGCGAGACGCGGCTGCGCTGGCCGCCGGAGAGGTTGCCCGCCAGGGCTTTCGCGTGCGCGGTCAGGTCGACCTGTTCGATGACGTGCCGGACGTTGGCGCGGGCGCCCAGGATCGAGGCGAAGTAGTCCAGGTTCTGGTGGACCGTGAGGTCGTCGTAGATGGACGGGGCCTGGGTCACGTAGCCGATACGGCGGCGCAGCGGGGCGTCGCCCGCCGGGTGGTCCAGCACGGTGAGGGTGCCGGTGACCTTGGCCTGGGTGCCTACGACCGCCCGCATCAGGGTGGACTTCCCGCAGCCGGACGGGCCGAGCAGACCGGTGATCCGGCCGGCGGGGACGGTGAAGTCCAGGTCGCGCAGGACGGGTCGGGAGCCTCTGACCACGGACAGGCCCCGGGCCTCGATGGCTTGTGGGGCCTGGGTGGGTTGCGGCGCGCCTGTTCCTGGTGCGGTGCTGTCGGATCGGGGCGAGCGGTGTGGTGGCGGTGTCGCCGGGTGGTCCGGTGCACCGCTCGTAGAATTCATCATGCGATGAATAATTCTCCCGGCAGTCGGTTCCGTCAAGGGAGCCCGCCTGCCGGGTGCGCTGTCGCCGTCAGCGGATCGCCACGCAGAGGTCGACCGCGTACTCCTCACGGACCATGCCCTGTGGGAAGAGGTCCCGCAGGACGGTGCGCTCCTGGTCGGTGAAGTCTCTGGTCGCTTTCTCCCCCGCGACCAGGAACACGGAGTGGCTGGCCAGATTGGCGAGGTGGGCGTCGATGGAGACCTCGCGGGTCCAGAGGACTGTGCGGTCGGTGAAGTCCAGGCCGCCGGCCTGGAGCGTCCGCCCGGCCGTGCCGTGTGCGCCGAACACGATGTCGGAGCCGCCGAGGAAGCGCCCGATCCTGTTCTTCTGGTCGGCGATCCACTGCACCCCGTGGTCCGCGACGTTCCACCAGAGGGCGAGCGCACCGCCGGGCCGCAGGACCCGCATCGCCTCGGGTGCCGAGCGGTCCGGGTCCGTCCAGTGCCAGGCCTGGGCGTACGTGATGAAGTCCGCCGACGCGTCGGCGAGCGGGAGGTTGTTCCCGTCGCCGCGCACCACCGGGACGCCGGGCAGCGTGCGGCGGAACTGTTCCGCCATGCCGTCGCCCGGCTCGACCGCGACGACTTGGGCGCCGCGTTCGTGGAGGAGGGCGGTGGCTATGCCGGTGCCCGCGCCGACGTCGGCGACCCGGGCGCCGGCCAGCGGGCGCCCCGCGAGTTCTTCCACGGCGTCGAGGAGGGCGGGCGGATAGGACGGCCGGTTCGCCGCGTAGGCGGCTGCCGCCGCGTTGAAGGAGTGGGCGCGCGAGGTGGTTGTCATAGCGCCAACCCTGCCCGAGTCTCAGGGTTTTGGCCTTCACGTCGGGGGTGCGTCAGGGGCATCCCCGATAGCCTTCGGCAGGTCGGCGGCGGACTGTGGAGGCATGACGCAGAACCTTGGAAAGTCCGGGCAGGAGATGTCCAGATCCGAGCAGCGCAGCCTGGCCGTCGCCTCAGCGACGCTCGGGCCGTGGCGGTCCGCCGCGGCCGTCGGCGCGATGGGCGGCGCGGTCTCGTTCGGGATCTCGGCGCTCGCCGAGGGGGTGGGGGCGCACTCCGTGACCACCGCGATCTCGGTCGCGCTCTCCCTGTTCTTCATCGTGGGCGGCGCGGGGGCCGCGCTCGGCCGGCGGCAGGCGGCGCGGGTCGATCAGCGGATCAGGCGGTGGTCCGCCGAGCACCCCTGGCGGGTCGCGGCCGTGCCCGCGGTACTGATGGCTGTCAGTGACCTGGTGGTGCGCCAACTGCTCGGATCGGAAAGCTTTTTCAGCAGTTTGGGGGACGCGGTGTGGCGCGGGGTTGTCGTCGGTGGAGTCGTCGGGCTGGTGAGGAGGTTCGGGGGACGGCGGGGCTGACAGCGGGTCCGGGTCGGGGGTGACGGTGCCTCCGGTGCTGCCTGGTGCTGCCTCCGGTGTTCCCTGACGGTGCCTTCGGGGAAGGCTAGTTCGCCGGTTTCCGTACGGCCGTGAGGTTGATGACGTACTCCTCCCGCACCCTGCCGTCCGGGAAGATCCGCAGCAGTTCCGCCCGCTCGTCCGCCAGGGCCGGGGCCGCCTCCTTCTCCGGCGCGGCCGCCACGTACGAACGGCTGCTCAGCTGGGCGATGTGGGTGTCGATGTGCACCTCGCGCGACCACTGCAGGCGGCGGAAGGCCGGGGTCAGGCCGTCGTACAGCGTCTTGATGATCACGGGGGCCCTGGGCGCCGTGCCGTAGCGGTAGTACTCGGGGAGCCGCTTCTGCAGCCGCGCCTCCTGGTCCGCGGCCCAGCGGACGGACAGGTCCGGGACGTTCCACCAGAGGGCCAGCACCCCGCGCGGCTTCAGGACCCGCAGGGCTTCGGGGACCGAGCGGGTCGGTTCCGTCCAGTGCCAGGCCTGCGCGTACGTGACGAAGTCGGCGCAGCCCGATGCGAGTGGGAGAGCGTCGCCCACGCCCTGCACCAGCGGCACGCCGGGGAGGGCGGAGCGCAGCTGTGCGGCCATGCCAGGGCCCGGTTCGACCGCGACCACCTCGGCGCCGCGGTCCCGCAGCAGTCCGGTGGCTATGCCCGTGCCCGCGCCGACGTCGACCACGTACGCGCCCTTGAGCGGTCGGTGCGCCATCGCTTCCACGGCGTCGAAGAGCTCGGGCGGATATCCGGGGCGCGCTGCGGCGTACTGAGCCGCGACCCGGTCCGATGACAGTGCGAGTTCCGTCATGTCTGACATCTTCATGTCCGACATCTTCGTGGTGGACGAGCGCCGGGAACAGAGGCAGGGAAGGGTGGGCAGGGGGCTCCACGCCGGGGGTGCCGGGCTGCCCGGTGGTCTGCGTACGGCGCTCAGCCGCGCTTGGACTTCGGCTTCCTGCGGGCTGCCGGGTTCCCGGCGCGGGCTCCCCGGCGCTTCTCGTACGCCGCTGCGGCCGTCTCGTACTCGGTGCGGCGCAGTCGCTCGCCGGGGGCCTCGGTCAGGGAACGGATGAAGTACGCGAGGAGCGAGCCGATGAAGCCGATCGCCTTCAGGCTGCGCAGGGATTCCTCGCGGGCCGGATCGGCGGGGCGGCGGCGGAAGCCGTCCCAGGTGCGGGCGAAGGCGACAGCGCTGCAGACGGCGAATACGGCCACGAAGAGGACGGACGCGAAGCTGCCGATGTCGGCGGTCTCCACACCCTGGTAGGCGAGCCGCATCACGAAGCACGCGGCGACCGTCGTGACCAGTGCGCCGGCGGCGACCGCCGCGCGCCGCAGCCCGTATCCGCCGTCGTGGCCGACCCAGGTCGTACCGAAGAAGCGGATGGTCTCGGGCTGCGGCCCGCCGGGCGTACGGTCCTGGCCGGCCTGGCCGGTCCTGCCGGCCTTGCCGCCCGGAGTGGCGGTCTTCGCGGTGCCGTCGCCGTTGTCGCCGTTCTCGCCGTTGTCGCTCACGGGCCCGATTATCCCCCGCTGCCGGGCGGCGGACGGCCGCCGGGGGTCAGCGGGTGGACTTCAGGCCGGTGGACTTCAGGCCGGTGAGGGCCAGGCGGCGCGGTTCAGGCGGTGCGGTTCAGCCGCAGTGGGTCCATGGGCTCGTGTAGGTGTACGTGCCGACGCCGGCCTCGATCATGCCGCCCCACCGCACGCAGGAGTGGGCGGCCTTGAGCCGCACCGGGCCCGCGTACGAGGAGAACCTGCCCTGGTCCTTGGCCTGGCCGTCGCCCTGGACGTCGAGCCAGGCCCCCGTGGGCATGGTCATACCCGCGGTGGCGCGGCTGTGGTCGGTGACGACGCAGTTGTAGCCGGTCTTCGAGTTGTAGAGGAGATGGACGCGGGCGAATTCGACCCGCCCGTTGGTGAAGGTGTGGGAATCGATCTCCCGGTAGCCGGAGCCGCAGAGGCCCGCCGGCGTGGCCGCGGGTGCCGCGGCGGGAGCGGCCGCCGGTGCGGCGGCGGGAGCCGCGGTCGCCGGGACGATCCCGGTCAACGCGAAGCCTCCGACGGCTGCCGCGATGACGGTCGGCCTCTGGATGAACTGACGCATGAGCCGGCGGATCGACTGACGTGCGGGCCGGCGGATGGACTCACGGCGGATGGACTGAAGCATGGGCTGACGCGTGGGCTGACGCAAAGTGCCCCCAATGTTGATCATGCCAGGGAAGGGAAGGGGGTAGCGTAACGCACCGGCCCGGACACACACAGTGATGAAAGTGTGTGGATCCGGGCCGGTTGTGCAGGCGGGTGCGGTGGTCAGCCGAGCTTCGAGACGTCCCTGACGGCGCCGCGGTCGGCGCTGGTCGCCATGGCCGCGTATGCCTTCAGTGCCTGCGAGACCTTGCGTTCGCGGTTCTTCGGGGCGTACACGCCATTCAGCGCGGCGCGACGGGTCGCCAGTTCCTCGTCGGAGACCAGAAGCTCGATCGAGCGGTCCGGGATGGCGATGCGGATGCGGTCGCCGTCCTCGACGAGCGCGATGGTGCCGCCCGCCGCCGCCTCGGGCGACGCGTGCCCGATCGACAGGCCCGACGTACCGCCGGAGAAGCGGCCGTCGGTGACCAGGGCGCAGACCTTGCCGAGGCCGCGGCCCTTGAGGAAGGACGTCGGGTAGAGCATCTCCTGCATACCGGGGCCGCCCTTGGGGCCCTCGTAGCGGATGACGACGACGTCGCCCGCGGTGATCTCCTTGCGGAGGATCTTGTCGACGGCCTCCTCCTGGGACTCGCAGACCACGGCGGGACCCTCGAAGGTCCAGATCGACTCGTCGACGCCTGCCGTCTTCACGACGCAGCCGTCCACGGCGAGGTTGCCCTTGAGGACCGCGAGGCCGCCGTCCTTGGAGTACGCGTGCTCGGCGTCGCGGATGCAGCCGCCCGCCGCATCCGTGTCGAGGGTGTCCCAGCGCTCGGACTGCGAGAACGCCTCGGCGGAGCGGACACAGCCGGGGGCCGCGTGCCACAGCTCGACCGCCTCGGCCGACGGGGATCCGCCGCGCACGTCCCAGGTCTTCAGCCAGTCGGCCAGCGACGGCGAGTGGACCGAGTGCACGTCCTCGTTGAGCATGCCGCCCCGGTACAGCTCACCGAGGATGGCGGGGATACCGCCGGCCCGGTGCACGTCCTCCATGTAGTACGTGCCGCCGGGGGCGACGTTCGGCGCGACCTTGGACAGGCACGGGACGCGGCGCGAGACCTCGTCCATGTCGGCCAGACCGTACGGGAGTCCGGCCTCCTGCGCGGCTGCCAGCAGGTGCAGGATCGTGTTGGTCGAGCCGCCCATGGAGATGTCGAGCGCCATCGCGTTGTCGAAGGCGGCGCGGCTGGCGATGGCCCGCGGCAGAACGCTCTCGTCGTCCTGCTCGTAGTGGCGCTTGGTGATCTCCACGACCGTGCGGCCCGCGTTCTCGTACAGCGCCTTGCGGGCGGTGTGGGTGGCGAGCACCGAGCCGTTGCCGGGGAGCGCCAGGCCGAGGGCCTCGGTCAGGCAGTTCATCGAGTTGGCCGTGAACATGCCCGAGCAGCTGCCGCAGGTGGGGCAGGCGTTCTCCTCGATACGGAGGATGTCCTCGTCCGAGACGCTCTCGTCGACCGCGTCGCTGATGGCGTTGACCAGGTCGAGCTTGCGGACCGTGCCGTCGACCAGGGTCGCCTTGCCGGCCTCCATCGGGCCGCCGGAGACGAAGACCGTGGGGATGTTGAGGCGCAGCGCGGCCATCAGCATGCCCGGGGTGATCTTGTCGCAGTTGGAGATGCAGATCAGGGCGTCCGCGCAGTGCGCCTCGACCATGTACTCGACGCTGTCCGCGATCAGGTCGCGCGAGGGGAGGCTGTAGAGCATCCCGCCGTGGCCCATCGCGATGCCGTCGTCCACGGCGATGGTGTTGAACTCGCGGGGCACCGCGCCCGCCGCCTTGATCGCCTCGGAGACGATCCGGCCGACCGGCTGGAGGTGGGTGTGGCCCGGCACGAACTCGGTGAACGAGTTGGCGACCGCGATGATCGGCTTGCCGATGTCCTCGCTCGCTACGCCCGAGGCTCGCATGAGGGCACGGGCGCCCGCCATGTTGCGGCCGTGGGTGACTGTGCGGGACCTCAGCTCGGGCATCGTGGCTCGCTCCTTAGGCAGATGTGACTGCCGTCGAGCCTACGCCTGCCCTCCAAGATCCGGACGCCTCGTCCGGATTACGGGACGGATGCCGGGACGGATACCGGGATGGACCGGGGGAGGTTACGTGGCAGGTCGCGGGAGGCCGAGGGGCGGATCGCGGGGCGGTCACGGGTGCGGGAGCCCGCCCCGCCGGGCCGTCCGCGGCCTCACTCCGTCAGGTACCTCTGCAGCGTCGGGGCGACCATTTCCACGATGTCGTCCACCTCGGCCGACGCCATCGGCTCCATCTTGATCACGTACCGCATCATCGCGATACCGACCATGTGCGAGGCCGCCAGCTCGGCCCGGAACTGCGGGTCCGGTACGTCGAGATCCGCCGCCACCCGTTCGAGTACGCGCTGGAACACGAAGCCGCGCAGCACCTTCCCCGCCGCCTCGTGCGTCAGTGCCGAGCGGACGATCGCCAGCAGCGGGGTGCGGGTCGCCGGGTTCTCCCAGACGCCGAGGAAGTAGCGGGCCAGCCGCTCGCCGATGCGCTCGGGGCCCGCCGCGAGCAGCGAGGTGACGAGCTGCCCGGGCTCCATCGTGACCTCGATCGCCGCCTCGAAGACCTCGTCCTTCGTACCGAAGTAGTGGTGGACGAGCGCCGCGTCGACCCCGGCCGCCTTCGCGATGGCGCGTACGGAGGTCTTGTCGTACCCCCGCTCGGAGAACTCCCTGCGGGCCGACTCCAGGATCCGGCTCCGCGCACCGCCGCCCTCGGCCGCCCGGTCGCGCGGCGGGCGGCCCCTGCGGCGGGCGGGGGCGGGACCGGGGGCGGACCCGGCGCCGGTGGGGGCGCCGCTGTCGTCGCCGGCCGGGCCGGGCATGGGTGTCATGGGTGGTGCACCCGGGTCGCCAGGTGGAGGCGGGTGAAGGCGAGGGCCTCCGCCAGGTCCGCCTCACGTTCCGCGGTGGACATCGCGCGGCGGGTGTTGACCTCGATGACGACATGGCCGTCGAAGCCGCTGCCCGCGAGCCCTTCGAGCAGTTCCGCGCAGGGCTGGGTGCCGCGGCCGGGCACCAGGTGCTCGTCCTTGCCGGAACCGCGGCCGTCCGCGAGGTGCACATGGGCCAGCCGCGAGCCCATCCGGCCGATCATCGCCATCGCGTCGGTACGGGCGGTCGCCGTGTGCGAGAGGTCCGCCGTGAAGTGGCGGTAGTCGTCGCTGGTGACGTCCCAGTCGGGGGCGTACGCGAGCATCTCGCGGTCCCGGTAGCGCCACGGGTACATGTTCTCCACGGCGAACCGCACATCGGTCTCGTCCGCCATCCGCCAGATCCCGTCGACGAAGTCACGGGCGTACGAGCGCTGCCAGCGGAAGGGCGGGTGGACGACGACGGTGGAGGCGCCGAGCCGCTCGGCGGCCGACTTGGCGCGCTGGAGCTTGGTCCAGGGGTCGGTGGACCAGACCCGCTGGGTGATCAGCAGACACGGCGCGTGTACGGCGAGGACCGGAATCCGGTGGTGGTCGGAGAGTCTGCGCAGCGCCTCGATGTCCTGGCTGACGGGATCCGTCCACACCATGACCTCGACGCCGTCGTAGCCGAGGCGCGCGGCGATCTCGAAGGCCGTCGCCGTCGACTCCGGATACACGGACGCCGTGGACAGCGCGACCTTCGCATCCGGGATGCGCACCACTGGTTCTGCCACGGAGACAGCGTACGGGCCCGCGCCCGGGGTCTTCCGTCCGGATCGGGTCCGACCCGGACAGGAGGCCCTACCTGACGGGCAGGTGGTCGAGGCGGCGCAGGATGACGCCCTCGCGCAGCGCCCAGGGGCAGACCTCCAGCTCCTCGACCCCGAGCAGGTCCATCGCACCCTCCGCGACCAGCGCTCCCGCGAGGAGCTGGGAGGCGCGGTCGGCGGAGACTCCGGGCAGCCGGGCGCGCTCGGCCGAGGTCATCGCGGCGAGCCTGGGGACCCACTCCTCAAGTGACTTACGACTCAGTCCGCGTGGGACGTACGGGCCGTCGCCGGAGCGCGCGGCGCCCGCGATGCGCGACAGCTGCTTGAAGGTCTTGGAGGTCGCGACCACCCGGTCCGGTCTGCCGAAGCGGGTGAACTCCCCCACGGTCCTGGCGATCTCCGTGCGGACATGGCGGCGCAGCGCCCTGACGTCCTGCGGGTCGGGGGAATCGCCCGGCAGCCAGGCGTGGGTCAGCCGGCCGGCGCCGAGCGGCAGGGAGACGGCCGCGTCGGGGTCCTCGTCGATGCCGTACGCGATCTCCAGCGATCCGCCGCCGATGTCGAGCAGCAGCAGCCGGCCGGCGGACCAGCCGAACCAGCGGCGGGCCGCGAGGAAGGTGAGCCGGGCCTCGTCGGCGCCGGTGAGGACTTGGAGGTCGACGCCGGTCTCGTCGCGCACCCGGGTCAGGACGTGGTCGGCGTTGGTGGCCTCGCGCACGGCGGACGTCGCGAACGACAGGACGCTCTCCGCGCCCTTGTCCTCGGCGGCCTGGAGGGCGTCGTTGACGGTGGCGACCAGCCGGTCTATGCCCTCGGGGCCGATCGCGCCTTCGCTGTCGAGCAGTTCGGCCAGGCGCAGCCCCACCTTGTGCGAGTGCGCGGGCAGCGGGCGGGCGCCGGGGTGGGCGTCGACCACCAGCAGGTGGACCGTGTTCGAACCGACGTCGAGGACTCCGAGTCTCATGGACGGAACGCTACTGGGCGGTGGCAAGCGGGTGGCCGTCCGGGCTGAGAGGGGTGGTGTCCCCGTACGCTGGGTGCGTGCCAAAGACGAAAAAGGCGAAGCAGGACAAAGCCGCCAAGCAGCCGAAGACGAAGAGTGACCAGCGCGGTAGTGACGCGCGCGGTAGTGACGAGCAGGGTCTGGACTTCGCCCGCGCCTGGGTCGAGTTCCCGGACCCCGCCGACGACGAACAGGTCTTCCGCTGCGACCTGACCTGGCTCACCTCGCGGTGGACCTGCATCTTCGGCAGCGGCTGCCAGGGCATCGAGGCGGGCCGCGCCGACGACGGCTGCTGCACGCTGGGGGCGCACTTCTCGGACGAGGACGACGAGCAGCGGGTGGCCGGCCATGTGGAACGGCTCACGCCGGACCTCTGGCAGTTCCACGACGTCGGTACGGAGACGGGGTGGGTCCAGCTCGACGAGGACGGGGAGCGCCAGACGCGGCGCTGGGAGGGTTCCTGCATCTTCCAGAACCGGCCCGGGTTCGCGGGCGGCGCGGGGTGCTCGCTGCACATCCTGGCACTGCGGGAGGGCAAGGAGCCGCTGGAGACGAAGCCGGACGTCTGCTGGCAGCTGCCGGTCCGCCGGACGTACGACTGGATCGAGCGGCCGGACGATTCGCGGGTGCTGCAGATCTCCATCGGCGAGTACGACCGGCGCGGCTGGGGTCCCGGCGGCCACGACCTGCACTGGTGGTGCACGTCGGCGACGTCCGCGCACGGCGCCGGCGACCCGGTCTATGTGACGTACCGGCCGGAGCTGGTCGAGCTGATGGGCGCGCCGGCTTACGACCGGCTGGTGGAGCTGTGCGAGGAGCGGGTCGCCGCGCTGCTCCCGATGGCCCCGCACCCGGCCGACCCGCGGTAGGCAGGGCCGGGGCGGCTGCTGGCTGCCGACTACTGCCGCTGGTTTCTCGTTACGGCTTTCCCGTTACGACGGTGAGGGTGTGCCCGGGGTCGACGGCGGTGATGTCGTCGGGGAGTCCGAGACGGTCGGGGTGGGGCTGGGCGTCGGGGCCGACGAGGTCGGTGTCGGCGTGGGCGTCGGGCGGCCCGAAGGGGCCGGTCCCGTGGTCGGACCGTTCGACGGGGTCGGGTTGCCGTGGCCGTGGTGACCGTGTCCGTGTCCGCGGCGGTGGCTTCCATCGCCCCGGCCGTACCCGTGGATCGAGACGACGGCGCCCGACGGATCGATGGCGATCTGGGCCGACCAGGCGCCCGACGGTTCGCCGCGGTGGTCCACGTACACCTGGATCGTGATCGAGCCGCCCGGCGACAGGACGCCCGACGCGCTGCTGAGGTAGAGCCACGGCGCACTTCTGGTGGCCGACCAGGAGAGCGGGCGGTCTCCGCCGTTGGTCAGGGTGATCGAGGTACGGCCGCCGGACGCGCGGGCCGCGACGGTGAGGCCGGCGGCGGCCGGCGAGCCGTCGCCCGCCTTCTTGTTCCCCGCGTCCGGGCTGATGACCTCGACGGACACGTCCGGCGAACTGCCGTCGTCGGCGAACGGGGTGTGCTGGGTACGGGCGTTGCCCGCGTTCTCGTAGTGCTCGTACGGGCTCGCGCCGTTGCCGCCCGGCCCGTCGGCCTCGCTCGACGTCACCGAACCGCCGTGCCCCTCTCCGGTGGAGGGCGCGTGGCGGTACGCCACCCACAGGGCCAGCACCGGAGCGGCGACGACCGTCGCGACGACGGTGGTCGTCACGGCGCGCGAGCGCAGCCGGTCGCGGCGGGCGGCCCGGTCCTTCGGGTCCAGCGGGAAGCCCGTGCGGCCGAAGCGCGGGGCGTGGCCACGGGGTGCGTGCAGCATCGCCGTGTACGCGGCGGATCGTTCCGCCACGACGAGCGGCAGGGCCGCGGGGGTGGCCGGTGTGACGCTGGAGCCGGGCCAGGGGCCCGCGGCTCCGGCGCGCTCGGCGACCCGGCGGCAGCGCGGGCAGTCGTCCACGTGCCGGACGAGTTCGCGGCGGAGCGCCGTGGAGAGCAGGACCCGGTTGTCGCCGGTGAGCCGGGCGACGCTCGGGCAGTTGCCGGTCTCGACGACGGCGAGGGCCGCGCGGGTCCGCTCGACCTCGCAGGCTCCGGCGGCCAGCAGTTCGCGGGCGGCCGCGTGCTCCAGGCCGAGTACGGCGGCGACTTCGCGCGGGCCGAGGCCATGGCGCACCGCGAGCTCCAGCGCCTCGCGCTGCTCGGGGGTGGTGCCGGCGGCCTCGGGCCAGGCCAGGGTGGCGAGATCGCGGCGCTGCCGCTCGGCGGCCTCGGCAGCGCCTGGCTGCTCGGGCTCGGATGCAGGCGCGGGCTCCGGCGTGCGGCCGGTGTGCGCGCCGGGGCGCAGCCTCTTCTGCTCGGCGAGCTTGCGCAGACAGGCCCAGCGCGCGAGGGCGTACAGCCAGGCCCGGCGGCTCCGCTCGCCCGAGGGACAGCGGCTGAACTGGCGTTCCGAGACGGCGAGCACCTCGCCGAGTACGGCGGTGGCCTCCGTGTGGTCGCACAGAACGGAGAGGCAGTAGGTGAAAAGACCGTCCAGATATGCCTCGTAACGGACCGGCGGCCGCTGTTCCGTCGGGCGGGGGGCGCGCCGGTGCGCCCGGTGTGCGCCGGTGGTGTGTGTGGGGTTCTCCAGCCTGCTGCTCGTCACCCGGCGACGGTAGGCCGGTAATAGCCGCCTTCTAGCACCTCTTGAGGGCATTTAATCCTTACGGGTGAACGTATCCCTCAAAAGGGGACAGGAATCCCGAATTCCGGCCGCCGTCCGCCCCTTGCCCTGCTGCCCGCCCCGGCCGTGGCACCACTGTCGGTGCGGCCGGTTACGGTGGCGCCATGGCCACCCGTGCGAAGACCAGAGAACGGCCGTCCTACCGCTGCACCGAATGCGGGTACACGACGGCCAAGTGGCTGGGCCGCTGCCCCGAGTGCCAGACGTGGGGGACGGTCGAGGAGCAGGGCGGCGGGCCCGCCGTGCGGACGACCGCGGCCGGTCCGGTCAGCAGCGCCGCCGTCCCCATCGGCCAGGTCGACAGCCGGACGGCGACAGCGCGTTCGACTGGGGTCACCGAGCTGGACCGGGTGCTCGGCGGCGGTCTCGTGCCGGGCGCCGTGGTGCTGCTCGCCGGTGAGCCGGGCGTCGGCAAGTCCACGCTGCTGCTCGATGTCGCGGCGAAGGCGGCGGGCTCCGACCACCGCACGCTCTATGTGACGGCCGAGGAGTCCGCGAGCCAGGTCAGGCTGCGCGCCGACCGGATCCACGCGATCAACGACCACCTGTATCTGGCCGCCGAGACGGATCTCGCAGCGGTGCTCGGCCACCTCGACGCGGTGAAGCCGTCCCTGCTGGTCCTGGACTCCGTGCAGACGGTGGCCTCACCCGAACTGGACGGTGCGCCGGGCGGCATGGCGCAGGTGCGCGAGGTCGCGGGCGCGCTGATCCGCGCCTCCAAGGAGCGCGGGATGGCCACGCTGCTCGTCGGGCACGTCACGAAGGACGGCGCCATCGCCGGGCCCCGGCTTCTTGAGCACCTGGTGGACGTCGTGCTGTCCTTCGAGGGCGACCGGCACGCCCGGCTGCGGCTGGTCCGCGGCGTCAAGAACAGATACGGGGCGACCGACGAGGTCGGCTGCTTCGAGCTGCACGACGAGGGCATCACCGGGCTCGCCGACCCGAGCGGGCTGTTCCTGACGCGCCGTGACGAACCGGTGCCCGGGACGTGTCTGACGGTCACCCTGGAGGGCAAGCGCCCCCTGGTCGCCGAGGTCCAGGCGCTCACGGTCGACTCGCAGATCCCCTCACCCCGGCGCACCACCTCCGGCCTGGAGACCTCCCGGGTGTCGATGATGCTCGCCGTCCTCGAACAGCGCGGCAGGATCAGCGCGCTCGGCAAGCGCGACATCTACACGGCGACGGTCGGCGGCGTGAAGCTCACCGAACCGGCCGCCGACCTGGCCGTCGCGCTCGCCCTGGCCTCCGCCGCCAGCGACATCCCGCTCCCGAAGAACCTGGTGGCGATCGGCGAAGTGGGTCTCGCGGGCGAGGTCAGAAGAGTCACCGGCGTCCAGCGCAGGCTCGCCGAGGCACACCGTCTCGGCTTCACCCACGCCCTCGTACCGACCGACCCGGGGAAGGTCCCCGCAGGGATGAAGGTCATCGAAGTGGCGGACATGGGAGACGCGCTGCGGGCCCTTCCGCGCCGTTCAAGGGCCCGCGCGCCCCAGGACGAGTGAGTGCGCCGGTAGACTTTGCCCTGGTCTCGCCTGTCCGTACGAGCCGGAGGAGTGCAGTGGCAGCCAATGACCGAGCAGCACCCGGGAGATCCGGCGGGAGCTCGTCCGGCAATGAAGCGCTGATGCGTGCCACGCTGAGCGCTGTCGCGCCCGGTACCGCGCTGCGCGACGGCCTGGAGCGGATCCTCCGCGGGAACACCGGCGGCCTCATCGTCCTGGGCATGGACAAGAGCGTCGAAGCGATGTGCACCGGCGGTTTCGTCATGGACGTGGAGTTCGCCGCGACCCGCCTGCGGGAGCTGTGCAAGCTCGACGGCGCGCTGATCCTCGACAAGGATCTGACCAAGATTCTCCGGGCCGGCGTCCAGCTGGTCCCGGACGCGTCGATCCCCACCGAGGAGACCGGCACCCGCCACCGCACGGCGGACCGGGTCTCCAAGCAGTGCGGCTTCCCCGTCGTCTCCGTATCGCAGTCGATGCACCTGATCGCGCTGTACGTGGACGGGGAGCGCCGGGTCCTGGAGGAGTCGGCGGCGATCCTGTCCCGCGCCAACCAGGCGCTGGCCACGCTGGAGCGGTACAAGCTCCGGCTGGACGAGGTGGCGGGCACGCTGTCCGCGCTGGAGATCGAGGACCTGGTGACGGTCCGCGACGTGACGGCGGTCGCGCAGCGTCTTGAGATGGTCCGGCGGATCGCCACCGAGATCGCCGAGTACGTGGTGGAGCTGGGCACCGACGGCCGGCTGCTCTCCCTCCAGCTGGACGAGCTGATCGCCGGGGTCGAGCCCGAGCGGGAGCTGGTGGTCAGAGACTATGTGCCGGAGCCGACGGCGAAGCGTTCGCGCACGGTCACCGAGGCACTGGTCGACCTCAACACGCTCAGCCACACGGAGCTGCTCGAACTTCCCGTGGTGGCAAGGGCGTTGGGATACAGCGGCTCCCCGGAGACGCTCGACTCGGCGGTGTCGCCGCGCGGGTACCGGCTGCTGGCCAAGGTGCCGAGGCTGCCCGGGGCGATCATCGAGCGGCTGGTCGAGCACTTCGGCGGGCTGCAGAAGCTGCTCGCTGCGAGCGTGGACGATCTGCAGGCGGTGGACGGGGTCGGGGAGGCGCGGGCCCGCAGCGTCCGGGAGGGGCTTTCGCGGCTCGCGGAGTCGTCGATCCTGGAGCGGTACGTCTAGGCGGTGGCCTTCGGGTGTGGGGGCAGAGGTGTGGGGCTCGGGCCTTCCGGGGCTCCGCCCCGGACCCCGCTCCGCAGTCTCCCCCGCCGGCTTTCCCGGTCCGTCAGTCCTTCGTCAGGACCACCGAAGTCTGCTTCACCGGCATTCCCGGGGCCTTGGCCTCGACCAGGTAGGTGCCGGCCCCCGCCGTCTGCGGGCCCGGCTTCGTGCACTTCGGGGCCGACTTCTTGCGGTCCCATTCCACCGTGTGCTTGATGGTGCTGTTGGCCGGTACCTGGAGGAGCAGGGAACCGCCGTCCACCGGGCAGTCCTTGGACGACCAGACGGCATGGTCGTCCGTGGTCGACGTGATCGTGAGCACTGTGGCCTTCGGGCCGAAGTCGACCTTGCAGGCCGTCCCCGAGGTGTTCTTGGCGATCAGGTCGAACTTCAGCTTCTCGCCCGGGGGGTAGCTGTTCTTGGGGTTGTGCAGCGTCAACTGGACCGCGCCGGCAGTGCAGTCGGGGAGGCTGGAGCCCGCAGGGACCCGCCGGCCGTCGCCGACGCCCGCGGCGTCCGCCCCCGAACCACCGCTCCCGCCCGTGCCGTTGGCTCCGGACCCGCTGCCCGAGTCCGTACCGCCGGACCCACTGCCCGCGCCGTCGGAACCGCCCGATCCGGAACCCGAGCCGGAACCCGCGTCCGAACCGGAGGACGAGCCCGATCCGCCTGAACTGCCCGAACCGCCGGTCCCGCCCGGGGCTTGACTGATCGCGGGGCCCGATCCGGAAGGGCCGGGGGTGATCGACGGGGCGGGACCGGCCCCCTTCGCGCCCGAACTGCCGTGCTTTCCGCCGCCGCCCGATGTCACCATCCACACGACGAGAAGGGCGAGCAGCGCAACCAGAGTCGCCGCTACTGCCCTCCGTCGCCAGTAGATGGAGGAGGGAAGCGGCCCGACCGGATTGCGCATAGATCCCACGGCGCAAACTGTACGAGAGATCAGACCCAACTCAGGCCCCACCCGCCGCCGTCCGTGCAACTTTTACGGATCATCATTCCGCAGACCACGCCCGATGCCCCCCGCACGGGCCGCACAGGGCAGGCAAGATCGCTCGTGGTCACCGCTCCGGGATGATCCATACTGTCCGTCACCATGGACAGTTCTTCCGAGCTCTACCGAAACATCGTCGAATTCGCGCACTCCACGCCCTCCTGGGTGCAGCAGCTGATGGAGCTGTGGACCGAGGGCGGACTGCTGCTCTTCGCCGTGCTGTTCGTCTTCGTGTGGTGGCGGGCGCGTACGGCGTCCGCGCAGGCGATGGCTCTGGCGCTGATCGCCCCGCTGGGGACCGCCATCGCGTACGTCCTCAGTGAAGTGCTCAAGTCGGTGATCCACGAGGAGCGCCCGTGCCGGGCCGTGGCCGGGGCGATGAAACCGCTGATCGACTGCCCGGCGCCCGGCGACTGGTCCTTCCCCAGCAATCACTCGATCATCGCGGCCGCCGCGGCGGTCGGCCTCTCCATCGCCATGGTGCGGCTGGTCTGGCTGACCGTGCCGGTCGCGGTGCTGATGGCCTTCTCACGGGTCTTCGTCGGTGTGCACTATCCGCATGACGTGATCGTCGGGCTGCTGCTCGGCGCGCTGATCGGGCTGCTCGTCATCGAGGGGCTGACCCGGCCCGTACGGTCGCTGGTGGAGACGGTGCGGTCGAGCGACATCAGCGCGGCGGCATGGTTCGTGGGGCCGGGTGCCCCTAACTGAGAGGATCGGATGTGCCATGACTGCAACCACTGATACTTCGACGTCTCCGACGACTCCGACGACTCCGACGACTCCGACGCCTTCTACGGCTTCTACGGCTTCTACGGCTTCTACGCCTCCGGTATCCGCTCCCGCCGCCGCGTCCCCGGCCCCCGCCGCGTCCGCTGCGGACTCCGCCGGTCTGCCGGACCCGGGCGCCGCCGCCGGCCTGCACTCCTCCGTCATCACCTGGTTCGGCGCGAACGCCCGCGATCTGCCCTGGCGCCGCCCCGAGGCGGGCGCCTGGGGGGTCATGGTCAGCGAGTTCATGCTCCAGCAGACCCCTGTCGTACGGGTGCTGCCGGTGTACGAACAGTGGCTGGCCCGCTGGCCGCGCCCGGCCGATCTGGCGGCCGAGGCCCCCGGTGAGGCGGTCCGTGCCTGGGGCAGGCTCGGATATCCGCGCCGCGCCCTGCGTCTGCACGGAGCGGCCCAGGCCATCACGGAGCGGCACGGCGGCGAGGTGCCGTCCGAGCACGGGCAGCTGATCTCGCTGCCGGGTATCGGCGAGTACACGGCGGCGGCCGTCGCGTCCTTCGCGTACGGGCGGCGCCACGCGGTCCTGGACACCAATGTGCGGCGGGTCTTCGCCCGTGCGGTCAGCGGTGTCGAGTACCCGCCGAACGCCACCACGGCCGCCGAGCGCAAGCTCGCCCGCGCCCTGCTCCCCGACGACGAGACCACCGCGGCGCGCTGGGCCGCGGCCTCCATGGAGCTGGGCGCTCTGGTCTGCACGGCCAAGAGCCCCGAGTGCGGGCGCTGCCCCATCGCCGGGCAGTGCGCCTGGCGGCTGGCCGGCAAACCGGCGCACACGGGTGCGGCGCGGCGCGGCCAGACGTACGCCGGTACGGACCGCCAGGTGCGCGGCAAGCTGCTCGCGGTGCTGCGGGACACCTCGGCTCCCGTACCGCAGTCGCAGCTCGACGCGGTGTGGCACGAGCCCGTACAGCGGGCCAGGGCGCTGGACGGGCTGGTCGCCGACGGGCTGGTCGAGCCGCTGGCGGGCGGGGTCTACCGGCTCCCGCTGACCTGATCCGCTCACCCGGATCCGCCTGTTCCCGTTTTAAACCTCATCGCCGTTACACAATCGATGGGCAGCCGTGCGGATGCCGACGGCTGGTACGCACAGCTCCGTGACAACGCCTCCGTAGCTTCGTGGACAGACCACAGAGCAGCTTGAACACGGGGAACGACGGAGGCGGTTGGGTATGGCGCACGGTGAGGTGCTCGAATTCGAGGAGTACGTACGCACCAGGCAGGACGCCCTGCTGCGGAGCGCCCGCCGGCTGGTGCCCGACCCTGTCGACGCCCAGGACCTGCTGCAGACCGCCCTGGCGCGCACCTACCGCCGCTGGGAGGGCATCGCCGACAAGTCGCTGGCCGACGCCTACCTCCGCCGCGTCATGATCAACACCCGTACGGAGTGGTGGCGCGCCCGCAGGCTGGAGGAGGTCCCCACCGAGCAGCTGCCCGACGCGAGCGTCGAGGACGGCACGGAGCAGCACGCCGACCGGGCGCTGCTGATGGACATCCTGAAGGTGCTCGCTCCCAAGCAGCGCAGTGTGGTCGTCCTGCGACACTGGGAGCAGATGAGCACCGAGGAGACGGCTGCCGCACTCGGCATGTCGGCCGGTACGGTGAAGAGCACACTGCACCGGGCCCTTGCGCGGCTCCGGCAGGAACTGGAGAGCCGCGACATCGACGCGCGTGCGCTGATCCGTGGGGAACAAGAGATGGGGCGGGAGCGGTGCGCGGCCTGACAGAGGACCCGGAGGACGGTCCCGGAGGCCCCGGGTACGGGGACGGCCCGGGCCCGGTGGCCGGGTCAGGTTCGGCCCGAACCAGAAGGGGCACTCTGGCGGCGAGCGTCACGGCGGTGGCCGGGCTCGCCGTCGTCGGCCTGTTCGTGGCGGGCTGCGACTCGGGCGGTACGGGTACACGTGACGAAGGGGCGGCCCATTCGGTCCCCGCGGTCGAGCCCACGAAGGATCCCGGTTCGGCGGCCGCGACCAAGCCGGGCGAGCGGGTGGACCCGGTGGCGCTCCTGAAGCAGGACCCGAAGGTCAGCTCGGCGGTCAAGCGCGACCTGAAGCCGTGCTCGGGCAGCGACTACCCGGTCGACGTCTCGTACGCGCGGCTGACCAACGGTGACGTCGCCGATGTCGTGGTGAACGTGATGACGTGCCGCAGTGCGGTGGGGGTCGCCACGTACGTCTACCGCGCGAAGGGCGGCTCGTACAAGAACGTCTTCGCTTCGGAGGCCGCGCCCGTCTACTCCGAGGTCGACCGGGGCGATCTCGTCGTGACGAAGCAGCAGTACGCGAAGGGCGACTCGATGTCGTACGCGTCGAGCGAGGACGTCATCACCTACCACTGGACGAACGACAAGTTCGCGCAGACCGACGCCGTGCACACCGACTTCAGCCGGGCGGTCGGTGACGGGGACACTGACGGCGACACCGGCGGGGACCCCGCCACCACCAGCCCCACCGGCAACTGAGAGAGCAGCGGGATGGCCGAGACCCATGTCCTCTTCGTCGAGGACGACGACGTGATCCGCGAAGCGACGCAGCTCGCGCTGGAACGGGACGGTTTCCGTGTCACCGCGATGCCGGACGGGCTCTCCGGGCTCGAAGCGTTCCGGACCAACCAGCCCGACATCGCCCTGCTCGACGTCATGCTGCCGGGGCTCGACGGGGTCTCCCTGTGCCGCCGGATCCGTGACCAGTCGACCGTCCCGGTGATCATGCTGTCGGCCCGCGCCGACTCGATCGATGTGGTGCTGGGGCTGGAGGCGGGGGCCGACGACTACGTGACGAAGCCGTTCGACGGTGCGGTCCTGGTGGCCCGTATCCGGGCCGTTCTCCGCCGGTTCGGACATGCCAGCGGCGCCGGTACGGACAGCGGCGCCGAGCCGGACGAGCGCGGGGTGCTGGCCTTCGGTGACATCGAGGTCGACACGGAGGGCATGGAGGTGCGCAGGGACGGCACCCATGTGGCGCTGACCCCGACCGAGATGCGGCTGCTCCTGGAGTTCTCGTCGGCGCCGGGCACCGTGCTCTCCCGCGACAAGCTGCTGGAGCGGGTCTGGGACTACGGCTGGGGCGGTGACACCCGGGTCGTGGACGTCCATGTGCAGCGGCTGCGGACAAAGATCGGACAGGACCGGATCGAAACGGTCCGCGGCTTCGGATACAAGCTGAAGGCATGAAGCACCTAGCCCTGCGCACCGGCGTCCGGTGGAAGATCAGCATCGCCATCGCCGGGGTCGGCGCGCTCATCGCTGTCGCGCTCAGCCTCGTCGTCCACAACGCGGCCCGTGTCTCCATGCTCGACAACGCACGGGACACCCAGGTCGTCCGGCTCCAGTTCGCCCTGCGGCTCGTCGAGTCGAAGAAGCAACAGCAGCAGCAGCCGCAGCTCGGCTCCAAGATCAACGACCCGAGCCTGCCCAGGGAGCTGCTGCACCGGGCCGCCGAGAACCGGATCTCCACCCTGGTCGTCGAGCACGCCAACGGGATCCCCGACGTCTGGGCGGCCGCCCCGCTCGCCGACGGCGACGTGCTCTCACTGCACAGCCGTTACAGCAGCAGCGCCTCCGTACTGCAGGACCTCGACCGGGCGCTGATCATCGGCTCGGTCTCGGTGGTGCTCGGGGGCAGCGCGCTGGGTGTGCTGATCGGCGGCCAGCTCTCGCGGCGGCTGCGCAAGGCGGCCGCGGCCGCGACCAAGGTGGCGCAGGGTGGCACGGACGTCCGGGTGCGGGCCGCCATCGGCGGTTTCGTACGGGACGAGACGGACGAGCTGGCCCGCGCCGTGGACGCGATGACCGACACCCTGCAGGAGCGGGTGGAGGCCGAGCGCCGGGTCACCGCCGATATCGCGCACGAGCTGCGTACGCCGGTGACCGGGCTGCTGACGGCCGCGGAGCTGCTGCCGCCCGGCCGGCCGACCGAGCTGGTACGCAACCGGGCGCAGGCGCTGCGGACCCTGGTCGAGGACGTACTGGAGGTGGCCAGGCTGGACAGCGCGTCCGAGCGGGCCGAGCTCCAGGAGATCGCGCTGGGCGAGTTCGTCAGCCGCCGGGTGACGATCATGGCGCCGGACGCGCAGGTCCGGGTGGTGCACGAGTCGTGGGTCAACACCGATCCGCGGCGCCTGGAGCGGATCCTCGGCAATCTCCTCGGCAACGCGGCCAAGCACGGCGGTACGCCGGTGGAGGTCACGGTCGAGGGCCGGGTGGTGCGGGTGCGCGACCACGGGCCCGGGTTCCCGGACACACTGCTGCGGGACGGGCCGAGCCGCTTCCGTACGGGCAGCAGCGACCGGGCGGGCGTCGGGCACGGTCTGGGGCTGACGATCGCGGCCGGGCAGGCCAAGGTGCTCGGGGCGCGGCTGACGTTCCGCAACGCGGCACCGGAGGGGGCGAAGGAGACGGGCGGCGCCATCGCGGTGCTCTGGCTCCCGGAACACGCGCCGACCGTCACCGGAAGCTTCCGCGCCCTGACCCGGCCCTCGTAACCCCGTAGCGGCGGCTGCGGCCGTGCCTGTCCGCGTACGGAGTGGGCCCCGGACGCATCGCGCGTCCGGGGCCCACTCGTACACACCGCGCCCGTCCTACGGCTCCTGCACCGGGACGGCGTCGGCCGGGCCGCCGCGCAGGGCCACTTCCTTGACGAAGACCGCAGCGGCGATGACCGCGAGTCCGGCGACGGCGCCCAGCAGGAATCCGCCGTGGGTACCGGCGGCGACCGCGTACTGGTACGCGTCCCGGGCCTTCTCCGGCAGCTTCGCCAGGCTCGCCGCGTCCAGCTGCGCCGAGGGGAGCGAGGCGCCCTTGCCCATCCGCGCGGTCATCTCGTCCTGCACCTTGCTGGTGAACAGCGCGCCCATGATCGAGACGCCGAAGGAGGAGCCGAGCGTACGGAAGAGGGTGGTCGAGGACGAGGCGACGCCCATGTCCTTCATCTCCACGCTGTTCTGCGCGACCAGCATGGTGATCTGCATCAGGAAGCCCATGCCGGCGCCGACCACGGCCATGTAGATGCCGGTCGTCAGCCGGGTGGTGTGGACGTCCATCGTGGACAGCAGGTACAGCCCGACGACCATCAGGGCGCCGCCCGCGATCGGGAAGACCTTGTACTTGCCGGTGTTGGTGGTGACCCGGCCGGCGACGAGCGAGACGGCCATCATCGCCAGCAGCATGGGCATCAGCAGCAGACCGGAGTTGGTCGCGGACGCGCCCTGCACCGACTGCTGGAACAGCGGCAGGAAGAGCATCGCGCCGAACATCACGAAGCCGGTCAGGAAGCCGATGACGGACATCAGCGTGAAGTTGCGGCTGCGGAAGATGTGCAGCGGCACGATCGGTTCGGCGGCCTTGGTCTCCCAGAAGACGAAGCCGATCAGGGCGGCGATGCCGATGAAGATGAGCTCCATGACGACGGCCGAGCCCCAGGCGTACTGCGTACCGCCCCAGGTGGTGACCAGCACGATCGAGACGATGCCGATGGTGAGCAGCGCCGTACCGAGATAGTCGATCCGCCCCCGGGACCGCTTCTTGGGCAGGTGCAGCACGGTCGTGACCATGGCGAGCGCGACCGCGCCCAGCGGGAGGTTGATGTAGAAGGTCCAGCGCCAGCCGAGGTGGTCGGTGATGGCACCGCCGACGAGCGGACCGCCGATCATCGCGACGGCCATGACGCCGGCCATCATGCCCTGGTACTTGCCGCGCTCACGCGGCGGAATCAGGTCGCCGATGATCGCCATGACGCCGACCATCAGACCGCCGGCGCCGAGGCCCTGGATCGCCCGGAAACCGATGAGCTGGCTCATGTCCTGTGCCATACCGCTCAGCGCGGAGCCGATCAGGAAGATCACGATGGAGGCGAGGAAGGCGCCCTTGCGCCCGTACATGTCGCCGACCTTGCCCCAGATGGGCGTGGACGCCGCAGTCGCCAGCGTGTACGCCGTCACCACCCAGGACAGGTGTGCCAGTCCGCCCAGCTCGCCGACGATGGTCGGCATCGCGGTGTTCACGATCATGTTGTCGAGCATCGCGAGCAGCATCGCGATCATCAGCGCGAACAGCACCACCCGGACACTGCGCGGCTGGGGCTCGGTTCTGCCCCCCGATTCCGATCTCGTCAGTTCTGCGGTTTCCGACACGTACCCCACCACTCCCCTGAACCTGCCGGGCCCGGTCCGAAACTTACTTGCCGCCCGGCTAGTTTGATTACACCGGGAGAAGGTAGCCTTGTACTAGCCGGGCGTCAAGTAAGTATCGCGGGAGAGCACCATGGGCAGCAGAGGAAACACCCGCCAGCGGATCCAGGATGTCGCGCTGGAGCTCTTCGTCGAGCAGGGATACGAGAAGACCTCGCTCCGGGAGATCGCCGAGAAGCTCGATGTCACCAAGGCGGCGCTCTACTACCACTTCAAGACCAAGGAAGACATCCTCATCAGTCTCTTCCACGACCTCGCGACACCCATCGACGAGGTCATCGCGTGGGGCCAGAACCAGCCCCGCAGCCTGGAGACGAAGAAGGAGGTCCTGCGCCGCTACAGCGAAGCGCTCAGCGGCGCGGCCCCGCTCTTCCGCTTCATGCAGGAGAACCAGGGGACGGTACGGGAGCTGAGCGTCGGCGAGAACTTCAAGGACCGGATGCTGGTCCTGCTCGACCTGGTCAGAGCGCCCGACGCGTCACTGACCGACCAGGTCCGCTGCTTCAGCGCGCTGTTCACCATGCACGCGGGATCGTTCGCGCTGCGGGACGCCGAAGGCGACCCCGAGGAGAAGCGCAAGGCTGTCCTCGAGGTCGCCACCGAACTCATGACCCAGGCCCATCTGGATGGGGCCGTGGGGCGTCAGGCTCCGACCGGGCCGGTCAGAACTTGATGCCGTGGGCCTTCAGGAACGGCATCGGGTTGTAGCCCGAGCCGTAGTTCGGGCCCGTGCGGATCTCGAAGTGCAGGTGCGGCCCGGTCACGTTGCCGGTCGCACCGGACTTGGCGATGACCTCACCGGTCTTCACGGTCTGGCCTATCTGGACGTCGATCTGCGACAGGTGCGCGTACTGCGAGTACGTGTTGTCGCTGTGCTTGATCTCGATCGCGTTGCCGTAGGCCGGACCGTCGCCGCCGCCGTTGGGGCCGGCCTTCACGACGGTGCCGCCGTGCACGGCCATGACCGGCGTGCCGGTCGGGACGACGAAGTCCTGGCCCGAGTGCTTGTGGGACCACATGTGGCCGGCCTCGCCGAAGGGCTCACCGATCACGGGGTGCGCGACGGGCGAGACCCACGCGTTGGCGGCCTTCTTCGCCTGGGCGGCCTTGTCGGCCTTGGTCACCTTCGCCGTCTTGGCGGTGTGCTCCGCGGCCTTCGCCTGGGCACTTGCCTGGTGGGCGAGGGCGGTCGCGACGTTCGGGGTGCCTGCGGAGGCGGTGGCCGGGTGTGCGTCGGCAGCGACCGCGACCCCGGCTCCCAGCGCGACCGACACTCCGAGCCCGGCGGCTACGACCGCAGCGCGGGTGCGAAGCGGGGACCGGCGGGACACGTGGGACGTGGTGTGCTTCTGCATACGTGGGACTCCGTACGTAAGTGGACCCAACCGAACAGGTCGGGCGGACCACTCATTGGTAACCCATTCCGCGTAGCACCCAAAACGCCCATCTACGACATTGTGTCGTAGGGAAAGCGCGGGAAAAGTCCCTCCGGATCAGGCGGCCCGGCCCCCGCGCGTCCAGGCGTTTCGCTCCCTGTGGAGACGTTTGAGCCCAGTTCGGCGGGGCAGGGATCGGCCCCGCGCAGGCCGTGCGCACCGGGGGCCGAAAGTCCCGGACAGCCCGGTCCGGAAGACCCGGCGGCCGTCGGCGCCGCATCCCCTATGCCTGCTAGTAGGCCAGAACACCCCTGTGGCCCATGTCACCGGCGAGGTACCAACGCCTGTCCGTTTCGGGACCTTCGGCGGCGGTCCCGGCAGCCATTACCTCCGGCGTAATCGCCCCGGAGCGGCGCCTCCGGCAGGCTCATGGCGCAAGCACCGCAGCCCGGACCCACAGGGGGAGGCACCCGATGCCGTACTTCACCACCACCACCGATGGCACCCGGCTCCACTACACCGACTACGGGGACCGAGAGGCGCACCGGACCGTCGTCTTCATCAACAGCGCGTACTTCGGTACGGAGATGTGGGAACGCCAGATGCTCCCGCTGGCCGCCGACGGCTACCGCTGCGTCGGCCTCGACCGGCGCGGACACGGCCGGTCCGACGACGTGTGGGGCGGGTTCGATCTCGACACGCTCGCCGACGACGTCGGATCGCTCCTGGACCATCTCGGTCTGACGGACGTCACTCTCGTCGGGCACTCGCTCGGCGCGGCCGAGGCCATCCGGTATCTGACCCGGCACGGCAGCGGGCGGGTGGCACGGCTGGCGCTGGTGGCGGGACTGGCGCCGGGGCTCGTGCGTACCGCCAACCATCCCGACGGGGTGGACCCGGCGGCCGTGGAGAGAGGCAACGAGGCGATCCGCCGGGACCGGTACGCGTTCATCGCGGACGGGATGAACGCCTTCTTCGCTCTGCAGCTCTCCGAGAACCAGCGTCCGGAGAGCCGCCTCTCCGACGCGTACATGAACCATCTGGCAGCCCGCTGCGCCGGAGCGACCCTGCGCGCCACGGCTGCCATGTGCGACCTCGTCGTCACGCTGGACCTCGTCCCGGAGATGTCCGCGCTCGACGTCCCGGCGCTGGTGGTCCACGGGACGCACGACGCCTCGACGCCGATCGGCCTCACCGGGCACCGCTCGGCCGCACTGATCCCGGAGTGCGAACTGCGGATCTACGAGAACGGCGGGCACGGCCTGTACGCCACTCACGCGGACCGGCTCACCGCGGATCTGCGGGAGTTCATGAAGGCGTGAGCCGCGGGCGGCAACGGCCCGGGCACGTGCGGGGCCGACGGTGACGCGGAAAGGGCGGCCCCGGAACCGGTCATCGGTTCCGGGGCCGCCCTTTCGCTGCTCGGGCCGCTCAACGCATCAGCGTCAGACGTCCTTCGTCATGTTCGGGCCGGAGCCACCGGCCGCCTGCTCGATCGGCGGGGCGTCGGGCAGAGCCGACTTCTCCTCGCCGCGGAAGGTGAACTTCTTCTCCTCACCCTCGCCCTCGACACCGACGACCACGATGTGACCGGGGCGCAGCTCACCGAAGAGGATCTTCTCGGAGAGGATGTCCTCGATCTCGCGCTGGATCGTGCGCCGCAGCGGACGCGCGCCCATGACCGGGTCGTAGCCGTGCTTGGCGAGGAGCGCCTTGGCGTCCGGGCTGAGCTCCAGGCCCATGTCCCGGTCGCGCAGCCGCTCGTCGACCTTCTCGATCATGAGGTCGACGATCTGGATGATGTCTTCCTCGGTCAGCTGGTGGAAGACCACCGTGTCGTCGACACGGTTCAGGAACTCGGGGCGGAAGTGCTGCTTCAGCTCCTCGTTGACCTTGGCCTTCATCCGGTCGTATCCGGTCTTGACGTCGCCCTGGGCCGCGAAGCCCAGGTTGAAGCCCTTGGAGATGTCCCGGGTCCCGAGGTTGGTCGTCATGATGATGACCGTGTTCTTGAAGTCCACGACCCGGCCCTGGGAGTCGGTCAGCCGACCGTCTTCCAGAATCTGGAGCAGGGAATTGAAGATATCGGGGTGGGCCTTCTCGACCTCGTCGAAGAGAACGACCGAGAACGGCTTCCTGCGCACCTTCTCGGTGAGCTGGCCGCCCTCTTCGTAACCCACGTATCCGGGGGGAGAACCGAAGAGACGGGAAACCGTGTGCTTCTCGCTGAACTCCGACATGTCGAGGGAGATCAGTGCGTCCTCGTCGCCGAAGAGGAATTCGGCGAGCGTCTTGGAGAGCTCGGTCTTACCGACACCGGACGGGCCGGCGAAGATGAACGAGCCACCGGGGCGCTTCGGGTCCTTCAGGCCGGCACGCGTACGGCGGATCGCCTGCGACAGGGCCTTGATGGCGTCCTTCTGCCCGATGACGCGCTTGTGGAGCTCGTCCTCCATGCGCAGCAGCCGCGAGGACTCCTCCTCGGTGAGCTTGAAGACCGGGATGCCGGTGGCCGTGGCCAGGACCTCGGCGATCAGCTCGCCGTCGACCTCGGCGACGACATCCATGTCGCCGGCCTTCCACTCCTTCTCCCGCTTGGTCTTCGCGGCCAGCAGCTGCTTCTCCTTGTCGCGGAGCGAAGCTGCCTTCTCGAAGTCCTGGGAGTCGATGGCCGACTCCTTGTCGCGGCGGACGTTCGCGATCTTCTCGTCGAACTCGCGGAGGTCCGGCGGCGCGGTCATCCGGCGGATACGCATCCGGGAGCCGGCCTCGTCGATCAGGTCGATCGCCTTGTCCGGCAGGAAGCGGTCCGAGATGTACCGGTCGGCCAGGGTGGCGGCCTGGACCAGGGCCTCGTCCGTGATGGAGACACGGTGGTGGGCCTCGTAGCGGTCCCGGAGTCCCTTGAGGATCTCGATGGTGTGCGGGAGGGAGGGCTCCGCCACCTGGATCGGCTGGAAGCGGCGCTCGAGGGCCGCGTCCTTCTCCAGGTGCTTGCGGTACTCGTCGAGCGTGGTGGCACCGATGGTCTGGAGCTCTCCACGGGCGAGCATCGGCTTCAGGATCGAAGCCGCGTCGATCGCGCCCTCGGCGGCGCCCGCACCCACCAGGGTGTGGAGCTCGTCGATGAACAGGATGATGTCGCCGCGGGTGCGGATCTCCTTGAGGACCTTCTTCAGCCGCTCCTCGAAGTCACCGCGGTAGCGGGAACCGGCGACGAGCGCGCCGAGGTCGAGGGTGTAGAGGTGCTTGTCCTTGAGGGTCTCGGGCACCTCGCCCTTGACGATGGCCTGCGCCAGTCCTTCGACGACCGCCGTCTTTCCGACACCGGGCTCGCCGATGAGGACCGGGTTGTTCTTGGTGCGGCGGGACAGCACCTGCATGACCCGCTCGATCTCCTTCTCGCGCCCGATGACCGGGTCGAGCTTGGATTCGCGGGCGGCCTGGGTGAGGTTGCGGCCGAACTGGTCCAGGACGAGCGAGGTCGAGGGCGTGCCCTCGGCGGGACCGCCTGCGGCGGCGGTCTCCTTGCCCTGGTAGCCGGAGAGCAGCTGGATGACCTGCTGCCGTACCCGGTTCAGATCGGCGCCCAGCTTCACGAGGACCTGGGCTGCGACGCCCTCGCCCTCGCGGATCAGGCCGAGCAGGATGTGCTCCGTACCGATGTAGTTGTGGCCGAGCTGAAGAGCCTCCCGGAGCGACAGCTCCAGGACCTTCTTGGCACGAGGGGTGAAGGGGATGTGCCCGGACGGGGCCTGCTGCCCCTGGCCGATGATCTCCTCCACCTGCTGGCGGACCGCCTCGAGCGAAATCCCGAGGCTCTCCAGGGCCTTAGCGGCGACACCCTCACCCTCATGGATAAGGCCCAGGAGGATGTGCTCGGTGCCGATGTAGTTGTGGTTGAGCATCCGGGCTTCTTCCTGAGCCAGGACGACAACCCGCCGCGCGCGGTCGGTGAACCTCTCGAACATCGTTAATCGCTCCTCAGAGCGGTCGGGCAGCGAGGGGTCGGTCCCCTCCCAGTCCTTCCGCATGCTAGTCCCGCGGGGCGGGACAGCTCATTCCAACTGCCGACACCCGTCCATGGCCTCCGGCCCGAACAGCCGACAACTGCTCCAACCCGATGGTGCGAGACGATGTTCCCGCAGGCCAGGCAGATACCCCTGTCTCCAGTACGCCGATGGCGAACGTGAGACCGCCTGAACCGCGTGTCGCCCCTCCCCACTAGGTATGTCTTACCCGCAGACACTGACACTCCATGCGGCGCGCGACGGTTCCCCTCAGCTACGGGCGAACATCCGGGCGCCCCTGAACACGTCCGCACGCCCCTTGTCCATCAACAGAACGCAATCAAACAGCGGCGTTCCGTAACCCCGGCGTGCTCCGGGAGTTGCTCAGACATGGCCTGCACCGTTCCGTCCCCCCGCGCACCGGCCGACAGCACGCGCGCCGGCACCGGAAGCGCCATCACCGGAAGTCCCGGCACCGACAGCACCCTGCGCTGGTACGAGTCCCGGCTGGGCTGGGCCGCGCTGGCGGGGCCGCCGGTCCGGCTGCTGACCGGGCTGCGTTTCGACGTACTCGACCTGCCGTCCGACGCCGGGTTCGCGCTGCTGCGCAGGACGCCCGTCACGGGACCGGTGGCGCTGGACGGCTCCCGGGTGCGGCTGCTGGTGGCGGCGGGCAGCGCCGACGAGCTGCCGGGGCTGCTCGACTGGCTGGAGTGGGGCGGGATCGCACTGGATCTGACCGCCGTCGGCGCGGGCGGCCTGATCGGGGCTCCCGTGCCTCCAGGACTGCGCGGCGCGCAGGGGGCCGCTCGCTGGTTGCGACCCCCCGGGCCGGGGCGCGATGTGGAGCAGGCCCTGCCGGTGTTCAGCCGGTTCGGGAAGCGGGGCGGCGCTCCCGACCTGGTGCGGCTCGTGGACGCGGCGGCGACGGAATGTCACCGGGCCCGGATGGTGCGTATCGCTGCGGCTTTCCGGGGGGCGCCCCCCGGGGCCGGGACTGCGGTTGTCCGGGGTGCGAACCCCGGACCTCCCGGAAATCAGCCGTTGGCCTTCTCGTAGGCCTCACGGATGTCCGCGGGCACACGGCCGCGGTCATTCACGTTGTAACCGTTCTCCTTGGCCCACTTACGGATCTCGGCGGTGTCCTTGTTGCCGCCGACAGCGATACGGGCCTTGCCGCGGCCGCCCGCGCCACGGCCACCGGTGCGCCGGCCGCCCTTGGCGTACGGCTCCAGCAGCGTACGGAGCTTGTCCGCGTTGGCGGTGGTGAGGTCGATCTCGTAAGACTTGCCATCCAGAGCGAACGTCACGGTCTCGTCCGCCTCGCCGCCGTCGAGGTCATCGACAAGAAGGACCTGAACCTTCTGTGCCACTGGATTTCCTTTCATCGAAAAATTCAGTACGCGGAAAGGAAACCGCTTTTCCCTGGAAAACACAAACCCCCGGCAGAGGTTCAGGAGTGCAAGAACACGGGAAACATGCGCGATTCGGACATAGGGTTCCGATCAGAAGTGACCCTCACAGGTGCAGAAGCATCCGACTGTTGCCCAAGGTGTTCGGCTTCACCCGTTCGAGACCCAGGAACTCGGCGACTCCCTCGTCATAGGAACGCAGCAGCTCGCTGTAGACATCTCCGTCGACAGGAGTCTCACCGATCTCGGTGAAGCCGTGCTTCGCGAAGAAGTCGACTTCGAAGGTGAGGCAGAATACCCGGCGCACCCCGATCCACCGCGCCGTCTGCAACAGCTTGTCGAGGACCTGGTGGCCTACTCCGGCGCCCTTGAACTCGCGGTCCACCGCGAGAGTGCGCACTTCTGCGAGGTCTTCCCACATCACATGGAGTGCGCCGCAGCCGACGACCTTCGCGTCGTCGTCGCGTTCCGCGACCCAGAACTCCTGGATGGACTCGTAAAGCGTCACCGTCGCTTTGTCGAGCAGGATCCGCTCGCGCACGTACGCATCCAGGAGTCCGCGCACCGCCGGCACATCGCTGGTCCTGGCTCTGCGGACGGTGAGGGCTTTTGCTCGCGTACCTGGCATGTGCAAGACGTTATCGCCCTGCGTCTCCCTCACGGTCATCGCGGTCCGCATCCCCCTGAACGATGCGCAAAGCATCACGGAGTGCATCGCGCTGCTCGGAGGACATCATGCCGAAGAAGGCGACAAGGGCGGCCGCGGAGTTGTCACTCGTGGACCAGGCTTCGTTCATCAGTGCGGCCGAGTAGGCGGCGCGGGTGGAGACCGCCGTATATCGATAGGCGCGGCCGTCCACTTCCCGGCGCACCCAGCCCTTCTGATGGAGATTGTCCAATACGGTCATCACGGTGGTGTAGGCGATGGTCCGGTCGCGTTCGAGGTCTTCCAGGACTTCCCTGACAGTGACCGGGCGGTTCCACTCCCAGACCCGTGACATCACGGCGTCTTCCAGCTCTCCCAATTGACGGGGCACATCTGCACCATAGTGCGAGATGTCACGAATAGCTGGTTATTTGCACAGAAACCTCAGAAAACGCAGAAAAGGGTGTACGGCATGAAATGCCGTACACCCTCCGAGCACAGACGAGCACAGACACGGTCAGGCGGTGCTGCCGCCCGTCGGCTGGACCGCGGCCTCGGCGCGGGCGAGCGCCGCGTCCACGGCCGCGTCTTCCTTGGCCTTGTTCGGGCCGCCCTGGGTCTTCACGATCGTTCTCACGACGATCGTGAAGAACACGGCCA
Organism: Streptomyces sp. NBC_00466; assembly: GCF_041433995.1. Classification (NCBI taxonomy): domain Bacteria; kingdom Bacillati; phylum Actinomycetota; class Actinomycetes; order Kitasatosporales; family Streptomycetaceae; genus Streptomyces; species Streptomyces sp. NBC_00466. The sequence continues at coordinate 2,719,705 of NZ_CP107896.1, forward strand.
TCACCACGGGGGGCACAAGCGCGGAAACGTAGTCCATACGGACAGAGTAGCTAGCCGGTCAGCGAGTGCTGAGACGGGGGCGCCGCGGGCTTCCGGCGTGGCGGGAAGACCTCGGACGGCTTGGGGGCCGGGCGGGGCCTGACCGGCTCCTTGACCGGGGCCGGGCGCTTCGGCTGGTCCGGGTCGTTCGACGTACGGCCGCCGGGCAGCGCGAGCAGCCGGGTGCGCGGGCCGGGGGTGACGGCGCGGCCCGCGAGCCGGGCGCGTACCGACTGCTCGGCCAGTGCCCGGCAGCGCCTCAGCAGGGCGTCGCCGGACGGTGCGCCGCGCAGGGCGCGCAGGGCGGCGAGGTCCTCGGGGCGGGGGTCGTAGCCGGCGGCCAGGGCGTCCTGGAGCAGCTCCGTGTAGCTGACGGCCGCACCGGGGAGTGCGTCGCGGTAGCGGGCGAGGTCGGCGAGGAGGAAGGCGCGCAGCCTGCCCGCCTCGGCGATGGTCTCGTCCACGGACTCGGCGAGACGCAGACAGTCCTGGACGTCCTCTTCTGCGACGGGGGTCGGGTTGAGGGCGATGGCAAGGGCGCGTCGGAGCACACGCAGCTCATCCGCGCTGAAGGCCATGCCGCCTCGGGATCCGTAGGGCGTGGGCATGGAACGACGATACGTACTAAAGGGACAATATCCGCTTAATGGACTGGTGGCGGCGCGGCGGGGTGCGGGTACGGCGGGGGTACGTCGCCCCCGCCGCGCCGCACGGTCGGCACGGTCACCCCGCCGTACCGCCCCCGCGCCATGGACCGGTGGCGGCTCCGTGCGGCTACCGGGTCACAGCCGGGCGACGTTCCGCTCGTACACCAGACGCAGCCCGACCAGCGTCAGCCACGGCTCGTGCTCGTCGATGACCGTGGCCTCGCTGAGCACCATCGGGGCGAGACCGCCGGTGGCGATGACCGTGACGTCCGCCGGGTCGTCGGCGAGTTCGCGGGCCATCCGGTTCACCACCCCGTCGACCTGGCCTGCGAAGCCGTAGATGATGCCGGACTGCATCGCCTCCACGGTGTTCTTGCCGATCACGCTGCGCGGGCGGGCCAGCTCGATCTTGCGGAGCTGGGCGCCCTTCACGCCGAGCGCCTCGACCGAGATCTCGATGCCGGGGGCGATGACACCGCCCGTGTACTCGCCGCGCGCCGACACCGCGTCGAAGGTCGTCGCCGTACCGAAGTCGACGACGACGGCGGGGCCGCCGTAGAGCTCGACGGCGGCGACCGCGTTGATGATGCGGTCCGCGCCGACCTCCTTCGGGTTGTCCACCAGGATCGGGACGCCCGTCCTGATGCCGGGCTCGACCAGGACGGCCGGGACGTCGCCGTAGTAGCGGCGGGTCACCTCGCGCAGTTCGTGCAGGACGGAGGGGACGGTCGAGCAGACCGCGATCCCCTCGATGCCGTCGCCGAGTCCGCGGCCCAGCAGCGGGTGCATCCCCATCAGGCCCTGGAGGAGTACGGCGAGTTCGTCGGCGGTGCGGCGGGCGTCGGTGGAGATGCGCCAGTGCTCCACGATCTCCTCGCCGTCGAACAGGCCGAGGACGGTGTGGGTGTTGCCGACGTCGATGGTGAGCAGCATGGGTTACTCCGCCTCGCGCAGGTCGAGACCGATGTCGAGGATCGGCGACGAGTGCGTGAGCCCGCCGACCGCGAGGTAGTCGACGCCCGTCTCCGCGTAGGCGCGGGCCGAATCCAGGGTGAGCCGGCCCGAGGACTCCAGGAGGGCACGGCCGCCGACGAGTGCGACGGCCTCCGCGGTCTGCTCCGGCGTGAAGTTGTCCAGCAGGATCAGGTCGGCGCCCGCGTCCAGGACCTCGGTGACCTGGGCGAGGGTGTCCACCTCGACCTCGATGGCGAGGTCGGGGAATTCGGCGCGTACGAGCTTGAACGCCTCGGCGACGCCGCCGGCCGCGACCACGTGGTTGTCCTTGACCAGGGCCGCGTCGGAGAGGGACATCCGGTGGTTGACCCCGTCGCCGCAGCGCACCGCGTACTTCTCCAGGGCGCGCAGCCCCGGTGTGGTCTTACGGGTGTCGCGGACCCTGGCGCCGGTGCCTTCGAGTACGTCGGCCCACGCGCGGGTGGCGGTCGCGATGCCGGAGAGGCGGCACAGCAGGTTCAGGGCGCTGCGCTCGGCGGTCAGCAGGTCGCGGGTGCGGGTGGTGACCGAGAGCAGCTTCTGGCCGGCGGCGACGCGCGCGCCGTCCTCGACGTGCCGCTCGACCTCGAAGGCCTCGGTGCAGACGATGGAGAGCACCGCTTCGGCGACCCGCAGGCCCGCGACCGTACCGGCCTCGCGCGCGGTGAAGTCACCGGTGGCGACGGCGCCGGCGGGGACGGTCGCGACGCTCGTCACGTCCACGCCCCCGTCGAGGTCCTCGTCGATGGCGAGGTGCGCGATGTCCTCGACCAGCACCGGGTCGAGCCCCGAAGCGGCCAGCAGCCCGGCGAGCGCGGGGTCGAGACCGCACTCCATCGGGTCGGAGTCGTCGTAGCCGTCGCCGCAGGCGCACGCGTCGCCGCAGCCGCCCGCCGGCTCGGCGCTCACGGCATCGTCGCCGATCTGGTGGAGGGGGAGGTCTGGGGTGGTCACGGTCACTGCTCCTGGGGACGCTGAGGGAGGGTCGGGGGGAAGTCGGCGCTGTCCGTGGTGTGCACGGCGAGCGAACGGTCGGGGCGCAGCCGTACGACGAGATGGCGGCGCCAGCCGGTGTCGTCGCGGTCCGCGTGGTCCTCGCGCCAGTGGCAGCCGCGGGTCTCCTCGCGGCGCTGCGCCGCTGCGGTGAGGACGCGGGCGACGCAGAGGAGGTTGGTCGCCTCCCATGCCTCGACGCCCGGTTCGGCGGGCTTCAGGGCGACGGCGGGCAGGGCTTCCGGGGCTCCCGCCGCTGCCGCGTCCATGGCGGCGCCTGCCGCCGCCACGGCCACGGCCTCGGCCGCCGCCTGTGCCTCCGCTTCGGCGCGGATCGCCTCAAGCTGACCGGCCGCGCCGGCGAGGCTCTCCGCGGAGCGGATGACCCCGGCGCCCGCCGTCATGATGCGCTGGATACGGAGCCGGGCCTCGGGCGGGAGCAGCGGGAGCGTGCCGGGCTCCTGCTCATTCCGGGGTACGGCCGCCGCGGCGCGCACGCCGGCGCCCGCTGTGACGATGTCGTCGGCGATGCGCTCGGCGAAGACCAGGCCCTCCAGGAGGGAGTTGGACGCGAGCCGGTTCGCGCCGTGCACGCCGGTGCAGGCGACCTCACCGCAGGCGTACAGGCCGGGGACGGTCGTACGGCCGTGCAGGTCGGTGCGGACACCGCCGGACGCGTAGTGCGCGGCCGGCGCGACCGGGACCGGCTCGGTCACCGGGTCGATGCCGTGGCTGCGGCAGGCGGCGAGGATCGTCGGGAAGCGCTGCTCCCACATCTCGGCGCCGAAGTGCCGGGCGTCCAGATACATGTGCTCGGTGCCGTGCTCCTGCATCCGGCGGGTGATGGCCTTCGCCACGATGTCGCGGGGGGCCAGCTCGGCCAGCTCGTGCTGGCCGGTCATGAAGCGGACCCCGTCGGCGTCGACGAGATGGGCGCCCTCGCCCCGTACCGCCTCGGAGACCAGCGGCTGCTGGCCCTCGGCGCCCGCGCCGAGGAAGAGCACCGTGGGGTGGAACTGGACGAACTCCAGGTCGGAGACCTCGGCGCCCGCCCGGAGTGCCAGGGCCACGCCGTCGCCGGTGGAGACGGCCGGGTTGGTGGTCGCCGAGAAGATCTGGCCCATGCCGCCGGTGGCGAGCACCACCGCGGGTGCGCGGACCGCGCCGACGCCGTCGTGCCGGCCCTCCCCCATGACGTGCAGGGTGACACCCGCCGTACGGCCTTCGGCGTCGGTGATCAGGTCGAGGACCAGGGCGTTCTCCACGGTGCGCAGCGCGGCCGCGCGGACCGCGTCGACCAGGGCGCGGGAGATCTCGGCGCCGGTGGCGTCGCCGCCCGCGTGCGCGATGCGGCGGCGGTGGTGGCCGCCCTCCCGGGTGAGCGCGATCCCGCCGGTCTCGTCGGTGTCGAACCGCGCGCCGGTCGCGATGAGCCTGCGTACGGCGTCGGGGCCCTCCGTCACCAGGGTGCGGACCGCCGCCTCGTCGCAGAGCCCGGCCCCCGCGACCAGCGTGTCGTCGAGGTGCTGCCCGGGGGTGTCGCCCTCGCCGAGCGCCGCCGCGATGCCGCCCTGGGCCCAGCGGGTCGAGCCGTCGTCGAGGCGGGCCTTGGTCACGACGACGGTGCGCAGCCCTGCCGTGGTGCAGCGCAGCGCGGTGGTCAGTCCGGCCACTCCGGATCCGACGATCACGACGTCCGCGTCGATCTCCCAGCCGGGGGCGGGGGCGTGCAGGCGTATTCCGGTTCCGGTCACTGTGGTTCCCCGAAGGTCAGCGGGATGTTGTCGATCAGACGCGTCGTACCCACCCGGGCGGCGACCGCGAGTACGGCTTCGCCCCGGTGGCCTTCGGTGGCCTCGGTGAAGTCGGACGGGTCGATCAGGGACAGGTAGTCCGGGGAGAGCGCCGCCCCGTCGAGGACGGCCCGCGCTGCGGCGCGCACGGCCGCGGGGGTGGCGGGGGCAGCGGGTCCTGCGCCGGTGAGGGCGTCACGGCCCGCGAACAGGGCGCGGGACAGGGCCAGCGCGGTGGCTCGGTCCGCGGTGGAGAGGAAGCGGTTGCGGCTGGACATCGCCAGCCCGTCCGGCTCCCGCACCGTAGGTACGCCGACGATCCCGACCGGGAAGTTGAGATCGCGCGCCATCCGCCGTACCAGGGCGAGCTGTTGGGCGTCCTTCTGCCCGAACAGCGCGACATCGGGGCGGGTCAGGTGCAGGAGTTTGGCGACGACGGTGAGCATCCCGTCGAAGTGGCCGGGGCGCGCCGCGCCTTCGAAGCGCTCCCCCATCGGGCCCGCCGCGATCCGGACCTGGGGCTCACCGCCCGGGTAGACCTCGTCGGCCGAGGGCGCGAAGACGGCGTCCGCGCCCGCCAGTTCGGCGATGGCGAGATCCGCTTCGAGGGTGCGCGGGTAGCGGTCGAGGTCTTCACCCGCGCCGAACTGCAGCGGGTTGACGAAGACCGTCACGACGACCTGCCCGGCCTCGCCCACCTGCTCCCTGGCTGCCCGGACGAGGGTGGCGTGGCCCTCGTGCAGGGCGCCCATGGTCATGACGACGGCGCGGGGTGCGTCACCGGGAGGGGCGTGCAGTCCGGCGGCCGTGTGCAGCAGCGCGGTCGTGGTCATCGCGTCTCTCCGTCCGCGAGGACTCCCAGCAGGTCCTCGGCCAGTTCCGGCTTGAGCAGTCCGTGCGCGAGAGCGCGGTCCGCCGTCGTACGAGCCATCGCGAGATAGCCGGCGACGGCCTGCGGTGCGTGCTTGCGCAACTCCTCGACGTGCGCCGCGACCGTACCCGCGTCGCCCCGGGCGACCGGCCCGGTCAGCGCGGCGTCGCCGGACCTGAGGGCGTTGTCGAGGGCGGCGCCGAGGAGCGGCCCGAGCATCCGGTCGGGGGCCGAGACCCCCGCCGTACGCAGCAGCTCCATCGACTGGGCGACCAGGGTGACCAGGTGGTTGGCACCGAGGGCAAGCGCCGCGTGGTAGAGCGGACGGGACTCCTCCGAGATCCACTCGGGCTCGCCGCCCATCTCGATGACCAGCGCTTCGGCGGCGAGCCGCAGCTCGTCGGGGGCGGTCACGCCGAAGGAGCAGCCGGCCAGCCGCTGGACGTCCACGGAGGTTCCGGTGAAGGTCATCGCCGGGTGCAGCGCGAGGGGCAGGGCTCCGGCGCGCAGGGCGGGATCGAGCACTCCGGTGCCGAACCGGCCCGACGTATGGACCAGGAGCTGTCCCGGCCGGACCGCGCCGGTCTCGGCCAGGCCCTCCACCAGCGCGGGCAACGCGTCGTCCGGCACGGTCAGCAGGACCAGCTCGGCGCGGGCCAGCACCTCGGCCGGGGTGACCAGGGGGACGTCGGGGAGCAGGACGGCGGCCCTGCGGACGGATGCGTCGGAGACACCGGACGCGGCGACCGGGCGGTGCCCGGCGAGCTGGAGCGCGGCGGCGAGCGCGGGGCCCACCCGGCCCGCTCCGACCACGCCGACGGTGAGCCGCGCGGGGCGGGATTCTGCTGATGCGTTCACGTGGGACGGCCTTCCGTTCCAGTCCGCGAGGGGTACCGGACGATTTCCCCGTCATGCTACGCCCAGGATTCGGGGTAACTCGTTGGACTGTCCACAGGCCGCGGACGAGGATCGGTCCATGACGAACGAGGCGGACACCACCGGGACCGACGGCTCCGGACAGCACGGCGGGACCGGGCACGACAGCGGAAAGGAGCAGGCCGGCAGGGGCGGGCAGGCCCAGCAGTCCGAACGGATCGAGCAGGCCGGGCAGGCCAAGCAGCCCCAGCAGGACGCGGCGCAGCGCAGGATCGCCGCGATGCGTGGCGCGAAGCGGGTGCTGTCGAGGCCGCACGCGGCCGTCACCCTGGGCGACCAGCTGACCGCACTGGCGGCGGACGCGGGCACGGTGTACGACCTGGACGAGCCGGTGGACATATACGGCGGCGGGGTCGTCGCCGAGCTGGAGCGCCGGGTGGCCGGGCTGCTCGGTTTCCCGGCCGCCGCCTTCTTCCCCACCGGCACGATGGCGCAGCAGGTCGCGCTGCGGTGCTGGGCGGGACGTACCGGTGATCCGGTGGTCGCGCTCCATCCGATGGCCCACCCCGAACTGCACGAGCGGGGCGCTTTCGGAGCCGTGAGCGGGCTGCGTACCGTCCACCCGACGTCCGCGCCCCGGCTCCCCACGGCCGCGGAGGTACGCGACTTCGAGGAGCCCTTCGGCACCCTGATGCTGGAACTCCCCCTGCGCGACGCCGGTTTCGTACTCCCGGCCTGGGACGAACTGGTGGCCGTCGTCGCGGCCGCCAGGGAACGTGATGCGGTGGTGCATATCGACGGCGCGCGGCTCTGGGAGTGCGCCCCGCACTTCGGCCGCGGCCTGGAGGAGATCGCGGGGCTCGCGGACAGTGTGTACGTCTCCCTCTACAAGTCCCTCGACGGCCTCTCGGGCGCCGTGCTCGCGGGACCGGCTTCACTGATCGACCAGGCCAGGACCTGGCGCCACCGGTACGGGGGCACGCTCTTCCAGCAGTACCCGGCCGCGCTGTCGGGCCTGCTGGGCCTGGAGCGGGAGCTGCCCCGGCTGGCCTCGTACGTCGCGCACGCGAAGGTCGTCGCCGCGGGGCTCACGGACGGGTTCCGGGCGGCGGGTGTGCCCTGGTTCCGGGTCAACCCCGAGGTGCCGCACACCCACCAGTTCCAGGTGTGGCTGCCGTACGAGGCGGATGTGCTGTCGGAGGCGGCGGTCGCGCAGGCGGAGGAGACGGGGGTGGCGCTGTTCCACCAGTTCTATCCGGCGCCGGGCGGGGTGCCGGGGGTGTCGCTGACCGAGGTGACGGTGGCGGCGCCGGGGCTGTCGTGGAGCGCGGCGGATGTGACGGGGGCGGTTGAGGAGTTCGTACGCCGGGTGAGGTGACGCAGGGGGGCGCGAAGGGCGGACCACCACTTCCGGGGCCGCTCCTTCCGTCTCCGTCCCGCGTCCGGCCGCCCCGTGCGCAGATGGTCACGGATCTCGCCGATGGCCTCCCAGTCGTGCCGGCCCGGCAAGGGTGGCGCCGTCTCTCCCCGCTGGGCCGCACGGTAGGCGTCGAGCATGTGCTGCTGGTTCGCGTTCATGGCCCCACCCTGGGCACCCGCAGGGGCCCCGGGCTCTCCGTTTGACGAGCGCAGTCAATCGACGGCCGGACGGTCAGTGGGGGCAGGCACCATGGGTCCATGAGCGTGGACATCGACATCACGGGGCTGCCGCCCGGGGGGATCACTTTCGAGCTGTCCCCCCTGGCGGAGCTCGGCAATGCCCTGCATGTGCTGTCAGAACCGGGACACCATCCGGGTCTGCACGGCTGGGCCACGGCGACGGCCGCCGCGCTGGAGCCGGACCTCGCCGACCGGCTGCACCAAGCGGACTTCCTGTGGCGCTCCACGTTCTCGGACATCTTCATGCCGTTCGCGGGCGCCCGGCACGGCGGCGGCAGGCCCGGGGCGACCCTCGCCGAGGACCTGGATCTGCTCGACCTGCTGTCCGACGACGAATTCGTCACGGTCGCGCTGGAGTTCACCTGCTCCGTCAGGTACGACCTCGGCGGCCCCTCGCCGCTCACGGACGCGGGGGTCCGCAACCGCGCACTGGATCTCGCGGCGGCCCGCGGGCCCCGGCAGCTCGACTTCACCGGGCACCTGCTGAACGACCCGGTCACCGTGCGGGCCTGGATCCGGCGGCTCTTCGAGGACTGCGAGCAGGCGTTCTTCGGCGACACCTGGCGCCGCATACGGATCCAGCTGGCCGCCGACGCCCGGCACAAGACCGAGATGCTGCGGCACAAGGGCCTGGCCGACGCGATGACCGCGGTCTCCGCCGCCCTGTCACTGGACAGCACGGGGACCAGGATCAGCGTCGACAAGCTCGCGGAGGGCCGTTCGGCCGCGGTGGGCGCACCCGCCGGGGACGGGCTCACCTTCATACCGACCAGTTTCGGCTGGCCCCATCTGCTGGTGCTGCACCGCCCGGACTGGCGTCCGGCGATCCAGTACCCGGTCGCCGCACCCGAGTTGCCGTCCCCCGCGTCGGTCGAGCTGCTGAAGCTGCGGCTGGAGGCGCTGGCCCACCCGATGCGGATGCGGATGTGCCGGGGGCTCGCCCGCTCCCCGCGCACCACGGGCGAACTGGCCGACACACACGGCATATCCGCGCCGGAGATCTCCCGCCATCTGGCGGTCCTGAAGCGGGCCGGCCTGATCACCACCAAGCGGCGCGGGCGGTACGTCCTGCACCAGCTGGACCTCACCGTGGTGGCCAGGCTCGGCAGCGACTTCCTGGAGGGGGTGCTGCGCTGACAACCGGCTTCCCGGCGGTGGACAGCTGAACCCGCCCGTGTCAGTGCTCCTCCGTGTCAGCGCGCGCGTCTCGGTGCTCCCGGTCTCAGCGCGCCCCGCCTCAGCGCTCCTCCGTCTCAGCGCGCCCGGCTCAGCGCGCCCCGGAGCCCCCGGCACGGACCAGACCCGTCTCGTACGCCATCACGACCACCTGTACCCGGTCCCGCAGTTCCAGCTTGGTGAGGATGCGGCCCACATGCGTCTTCACCGTGGCTTCCGACAGCACCAGCCGCGCCGCGATCTCGCCGTTCGACAGTCCCTGCGCGACCAGCAGCATCACCTCGCGCTCCCGGTCCGTGAGCCGCGCGATCTCCTTGTGCTGCGGATCCGCGACCGTGCTCGGCAGCATCGGTGAGAACCGGTCGAGCAGCCGCCGCGTGGTCGACGGCGCGACCACCGCGTCACCGCTGTGCACGGACCGGATCGCCGCGAGCAGCTCGGCCGGGGGCACGTCCTTGAGCATGAATCCGCTGGCGCCCGCCTTCAGCCCGGAGAAGGCGTACTCGTCCAGGTCGAAGGTGGTCAGGATCAGCACCTTCGGCGCATCCGGCTGCGCACAGATCTGCCGGGTCGCCTCGACACCGTCCAGCTTCGGCATCCGGACGTCCATCAGCACCACGTCGACCGCCGTCGACTTGAGAACGCTGATCGCCTCCGCGCCGTCGCCCGCTTCCGCGACGACCTCCATGTCCGGCTGGGCGGCAAGCACCATCCGGAAGCCGGTGCGCAGCAGCACCTGGTCGTCGACGAGCATCACGCGGATCGCCATCTCGCAGGAATCCCTTCAATACAGCTGGTGGGCGGGCAATACAGCTAGCAATAGCGCTGGCAATGCAGCTAGTGGCGGGCAATACAGCTAATGGCCGGGCTTGAGCGGCAGCAGCGCGCTGATCCGGAAGCCGCCGCCCGGCCGCGGGCCCGCGTCCAGCGTGCCCCCGACCATGCCGATGCGCTCCCGCATACCGATCAGACCGTGCCCCTGACCGTCCGCTCCACCGTCCACGTACATCTCGTGCGCCGCGCCCCGGCCGTCGTCCTCGACCAGCAGGCCGAGCCCGTCGTCGAAGTAGACGAGACGCACACTGGCGCCCACGTCCGGTCCGCCGTGCTTGCGGGTGTTGGTGAGCGCTTCCTGCACAATGCGGTAAGCGGTCAGCTCCACGCCACTGGGCAGCGGCCTCGGCGTCCCCTCGATACGGAAGTCCACCGTCAGCCCGGCGACCCTGACCTGCTCGACCAGGTCCTCGATCTGCTGCACATCCGGCTGCGGGACGTACTCACCGCTCTCCGGCGCGTCACCGGTCCGCAGCACCCCCAGCAGTCTGCGCATCTCGGCGAGCGCCTGGCGGCCGGTGGACGAGATCGTCTCCAGCGCCTGTTTGGCCTGGTCGGGCGAGGCGTCCAGGACATAGGCGGCGCCGTCGGCCTGGACCACCATCACCGAGACGTTGTGCGCGACGACATCGTGCAGCTCGCGGGCGATCCGGGCCCGCTCACCTGCGACCGCCACCTTCGACTGCGCCTCGCGCTCCCGCTCCAGACGGGCGGCCCGCTCCTCCAGCTGCGCGAAGTAGGCGCGCCGGGTCCGCACCGAGTCGCCCATCACCCAGGCCAGGACGAACGGAACCGTCGCCACGACCGTGAAGACCGCCTGCTGCACCCAGCTGGTGACCGCCGCCTCCTGCCAGCGCAGCTGCGCGAGCGTCCCCGCGCACAGGCCGCCGATCAGACCGAGCCGGGAGGCCCAGCGCTCCCCGTCGGCGGCGACGGTGTAGATCAGCACCAGCATGGCCAGGTCGGCGGGCCCCGTTCGGACGTCGAAGACCAGCTGCGCCACCCCCAGCACCGTCACGAGCAGCAGCATCTTCTCGGGCGCCCGGCGGCGCAGGGCGACGGCCGTGCAGAGGCCCAGGAAGACCGGGACGGCCTTGAAGCCCCACCCGTGCTGCGTCCGGGACATCTCCCACTGCATCGCGGAGAGCCCGAGGAGGAGGACGGCCCAGAAGCCGTCGACCAGAGTCGGGTGTCTGCGGATGAAGGCGTAGAGACGCTGCACGTAACCCAGCGTAGGTATGCCGGACAGGTGCAAGGGTCAACCGGAGGACCGATCCGGTCGCCCGGGGAGTACTCCCCAAGGTGGAGACTTGACGCCGTGACTGATGAGTGGCGCGGGTGGCGTGAGGCGGCGGAGGCCGCGCTGTACGGGGCGAACGGCTTCTATCTGCGGCCGGAGAGCGGCCCCGCGGCCCACTTCCGCACCTCGGTGCACGCCTCCCCCCTGTTCGCGTCGGCCGTCGCCCGGCTGCTGACGGGGCTGGGCATCGCGGAACCGGCCCTGGTCGACATGGGCGCGGGCCGCGGTGAGCTGGTGACGGGGGTCCTGGCCGCGCTGCCGGCCGGCTTCCCGGTACGGGCGTACGCCGTCGAGCGCGCGCCCCGTCCGGCCGGGCTCGACGAGCGCGTCGTCTGGTGCGCCGAGCCGCCGCCCGGGGTGCGCGGGCTGCTCTTCGCGAACGAGTGGCTGGACAATGTGCCGGTCGACGTCGCGGAGGTGGACCCGGCCGGGACACCGCGCTATGTGCAGGTCAGGACAGAGGACGGCGCCGAGCGGCTGGGCGAGCCGGTGACCGGGGCCGACGCGGAGTGGCTGGACCGCTGGTGGCCGCCGGACGGGCCGGGCGCGCGCGCCGAGATCGGCCGCCCGCGCGACGAGGCATGGGCGGCGGCGGCCGGAACGCTGGAGGCGGGTCTCGCGGTGGCCGTCGACTACGCACACACGCGCACGGCCCGCCCGCCCTTCGGCACGCTCACCGGCTACCGGGAGGGCCGCGAGGTGCGGCCGGTACCGGACGGGAGCTGCGACCTCACCGCCCATGTGGCGCTGGACGCGTGCGCGCTGCCGGGTGCGGAGCTGCGGACCCAGCGGGAGGCCCTGCGCGCCCTGGGGGTCAGCGGTGAACGCCCGCCCCTGGCGCTGGCGTCGACGGACCCCGCGGCGTACGTCAGACGCCTGGCGACGGCGGGCGAGGCCGCGGAACTGGTGGCGCTGGGCGGGCTGGGGGACTTCGGGTGGCTGACCCAGCGGGTGGGCGAGGGGGCCGGGGCCGGGTAGGGGCGCGGGCAGCCGGCTGCGTGCGGGCCCCGGTGAGGCCGCAGCCGCCTGCCGGGGATACTGGCCCGTATGACGGAGACGACGGTCGGCATCGGCGGCGCCGCGGAGAGCACCGACATGGTGCTCAACATCGGCCCCCAGCACCCTTCCACCCACGGAGTGCTCCGCCTCCGCCTGATCCTGGACGGCGAACGCATCCAGCAGGCCGAGCCGGTCATCGGCTATATGCACCGGGGCGCCGAGAAGCTCTTCGAGGCCCGCGACTACCGCCAGATCATCATGCTCGCCAACCGCCACGACTGGCTCTCCGCCTTCTCCAACGAGCTGGGCGTCGTGATGGCCGTCGAGCGGATGCTCGGCATGGAGGTCCCCGAGCGCGCGGTCTGGACCCGTACGCTCCTCGCCGAGCTGAACCGGGTGCTCAACCATCTGATGTTCCTCGGCTCGTACCCCCTCGAACTGGGCGGCATCACCCCGGTGTTCCACGCCTTCCGGGAGCGCGAGGTGATCCAGGCGGTCATGGAGGAGGTCTCCGGCGGCCGGATGCACTACATGTTCAACCGGGTCGGCGGCCTCAAGGAGGACCTTCCGGCGGGCTGGCTCGGCCGGGCGCGGGACGCCATCGCCGATGTGCGCTCACGCATGGACGTGTACGACGACCTCGTGCTCGGCAACGAGATCTTCCGGGGCCGCACCCGGGGCGTGGGGGTGCTCTCCGCCGCCGCCGTGCACGCGTACGGGGTGAGCGGCCCGATCGCCCGCGCCTCGGGTGTCGACTTCGACCTGCGCCGCGACGAGCCGTATCTCGCGTACGGCGGTCTCCAGGACACCCTGGAGGTCGTCACCCGCGAGGAGGGCGACTGCCTGGCGCGCTTCGAGGTGCTGCTGGGCCAGACGCACAACGCGCTGGACCTGGCCGACGCCTGTCTTGACCGGCTGGCCGCGCTGGCGCCCGGGCCGGTCAACCAGCGGCTCCCGAAGGTGCTGAAGGCCCCGGAGGGCGAGACGTACGCCTGGACCGAGAACCCGCTCGGCATCAACGGCTACTACCTGGTGTCCAAGGGCGAGAAGACCCCGTACCGGCTCAAGCTCCGCTCGGCGTCGTTCAACAACATCCAGGCGCTGACCGAGCTGCTGCCCGGCACCCTGGTCGCCGACATGGTGGCGATCCTGGGCTCGCTCTTCTTCGTGGTCGGCGACATCGACAAGTAGATCGACACGTAGCAAGCGACAAGTAGCAAGCGGGCGGTGCGCCGCCGGGCCCGGACGCGGAGCGGCCCGGACCCCCGCCAGGGGTCCGGGCCGCAGACGACCGGTCAGCCGCAGACGACCGGTCAGCCGCTACGACTGGCCGGCCGCTACGAGATCGCGGTGCGCAGCACACCCACGTCGATCTGCTCCGTCTCGTCGTGCTCGGTCAGGTCGATGACCTGGCCGACCCCGCGGTCGGTGCCCAGGCTGTCGTCCGTGCTGTCGTCCGCGCTGTCCTCCGGGCCCAAGCCGGCTGCGGAGACCGCCGCCTCGGCGCGGTGCGCCGCGATGGCCTCCGCACCCACCACGTCCGCCAGGTCCTCGTTCTGCACCGAGGCCAGCTGCGCGGGCTCCAGGGCCGCTGCGGACGTCTTCTCCTTCTGCGTGTTCTGCATTCCGAAGAAGTCGAAGCCGCCCACGGGCCGGGGCACGCGGCCCTGCTGGGTGTACGGGGCGATGGCGGTCGCCGGAACGCGACGCGGAGCAGGGAGAGCCGACGGCGGGCGCGTGTGCTCGGCGGCGGCCGCCGCAGACTTCCCCTCCGGCTCGGCCGCCTCCCGCTGTTCGCGCTGCTGCCGCTGCTCGCTGTGCTCGCGCTGCTGGTTGTGATCGCGCTGCTCGCGCTGTGCCGCCGCGTTACGGCTCAGCGCGCCGAGTGCCTGGGCGGCCTTCGCGTACGCGGCCGGAGTGGGAGTGGAGCGGGCGGCCGGCAGCGCGGCCCGGGCCGCGGGGGGCGCCGCGGCCTCGATCGCCAGGAGCCTGCGGCCCTCCAGCGCACCGGCCCGCGCGGTCTCGGCGGTCGCGTACCGGCGCAGCAGCGCGGCGTGCTCCCCGCGCAGCCCGGCCAGTTCGGCCCGCTTGGCCCGCAGCTTCGTCTCCAGCTTGACGCGCAGGGCGCGCGACTCCTCCAGATCGCCTTCCAGTTCGGCGGTGCGCTCCTCGGCCCGCCACTCCTCGGCGGCCCGTGACCGGGTCAGTTCGGCGACTCTGCGACCGGCCACCCGGTCCCAGCTGCGCATCAGGACCGCACCGGCCACCGCGGCGGCCGCCGCGGCCGCGGCCAGGCAGCGGAGCACCAGGGGATCCGCGAACAGCCAGGCACCGGCGGCGAAGAGGAGCGAAGCACCGGCGACGGCCGAAGGCTGGAGAAGCCGGTGCAGGGGTGGGGAATGGCGGTGGCGTCCACGTGGCATGGCTCGAAATTTACCGTGCGTGTGAGCCGAATGGATGACCGCACCGGGATTTGTTCCCCAGCGGTTACCTCGAACGGTTACCCCGGTGCGCCCCGCCATTCCCCGGGAACCGGCTAGTTGATCAAGCTCTTCGACTTCAGATAGTCCTTCGCGACATCGTCGGGCTTCGCACGCTCGGAGTCGACCTTGCGGTTCAGCTGGACCAGATCGGCGGTCGTCAGCGCCGAGGTGAGCTTGGCGAGAGCGGCCGCGATGTCCGGGCTGCCCGCGTCCTTGGCATTCACGACCGGCAGGACATTGTCCGCGTTCTGGAGCTTCTTGTCGTCCTGGAGCAGGACAAGCCCGTAGGTGTCCAGCGTCGCGTCCGTCGTGGTGGTCAGCACCAGTTGGTCGGTGCCGTCCTTGACCGCCTGCTTGGACTGCGGGGTGCCGACGCCCTTGGGGTCGATGCCGGTGACATCAATGCCGTACTTCGACTTCAGGCCCGGTGCGCAGAACGGCCGTACCGTGCATTCGTCACCCGCGGCGATCTTGACCTTCGCCTTCGACTTCCCCAGATCCGAAAGGGTCTTGAGCTTGTTCTTGGCGGCGAATTCCTTGGTCACGGCGAAGGCGTTCTGATCGACCGCCGCACCTGCCGGAAGCACCTTCAGCCCGCGCGGGCCCGCCAGCTTCTTCAGGGCTGCCACGGTCGACGCGACATCACCGGAGGCGACGGGCTTCTTCTCGGCCTGCTTGGCACCGTTCGCCTTGGCGTTGAGGAATTCGGCGAGGGTGGCCGCGTATTCCGGTACGACGTCGATCTGGCCCTTCTCCAGCGAGGGTTCGTACAGTTCGCGGTTGTTCACCGAGGTGACCGAGGTCTTGTATCCGGCGTTGGCCAGCACCTGGCTGTACAGCGCGGCAAGCACCTTCGACTCGGTGAAGCCGGCCGCGCCGATGACGAGCGAGCCCTTCTTGCCCGAACCGGCCGCGGCACCCGACCCGCCGCCGTCCTTGCTCTTCTCCAGGCTGTCGCCACCGCCGCCGCACGCCGCGAGGGAGCCCGTCAGAGCCACCACGCCGAGCACCGCGCCCGCTATTCGCGAGGTCTTGATCATGAGATCCACTCCAAGTGACAGGTGATTGAAGAACGTTCGAGAGATTCACAGAGAAAGCAGAAGCGGCAGAGAGGGGCAGCACGGTGCGCGGCCGTGTCTGCCGGTGCCCGGTGCGGCCGGTGGCCGGCCACCCTCAGGCCGCCCTGCGCCGCGGGTCGAGCAGCCGGTCCGCCACCACCAGCACGCCCTCGACGACGAGGGCCAGCGCGGCGACGAGCAGCGCGCCCGCCACCACCTGCGCGGTGTCGTACGTGTTGAACCCGGCGGTGATGATCCGGCCGAGACCCCCGCCGCCGGTCATCGCGGCCAGTGTCGCCGTGGCGATCACCTGGACCGCGGCCGACCTGAGCCCGGTCATGATCAGTGGATAGGCGAGCGGAAGCTCGACCCGCAGGAACAGCTGGCGCCCCGACATCCCCATCCCCCGGGCCGCCTCCACCACCGACCGGTCCACCTCGCGCATCCCGGTGTACGCGTTGGTCAGCAGCGGCGGCACCGCGAACAGCACCAGGGCAATCACGGTCGGCAGATCGCCGTGCGAGCGCAACGGGGTCAGCAGCAGCAGCGCGAGCACCGCGAACGTCGGTATCGCGCGCCCCGCGTTGGAGATGTTCACGGCCAGTGCGCCGCCCCGGCCGATGTGCCCCAGCCGGAGCGCGACCGGCAGCGCGATGAGGCACGCCAGCGCGAACGCGATCCCGCTGACCGTCAGATGCTCGGCGAGCCGGTGCTCCGCACCGCTCTCCCCCGACCAGTTGGACCCCGTCGTCAGCCAGGTCCAGGCATCGGTCAACTCGCCCATGATCAGCCCGCCTCAGCCGTACGGACCGCTCGCGGCGTCCGTATTCGGGTCCAGGGCGTGAGCAGCCGCTGCACGCCGAGCAGTATCAGATCGGCCAGGACGGCCAGCAGTACGCAGAGCGCGGACGCGGTCAGCACCTGCGCCTTGAACAGGGTCGGCAGCGCGTCCGAGATGAGATTGCCGAGCCCGCCCTTGCCGACGATCGAGCCGACCGTCGTCAGCGCGACCGTGGAGACCGTGGCGATCCGCACCCCGGCGAACAACGCGGGCAGCGCCAGCGGCAGTTCGACCTCCCAGAGCAGCCTGGCCGGTCCGTACCCCATCCCCCGCGCCGCCTCCCGGGCGTCCTCGGGGACCGCGGCGAGACCGGCCATGATGTTCCGTACGAGGATGGTCAGCGAGTAGAGCACCAGGCCGGTGACCACCAGGGCGGCCGACAGGCCGAACCACGGCAGCAGCAGCGAGAACATCGCGAGCGACGGCACCGTGTAGAGCACGGTCGTCAGCCCGAGCACCGGCCCCGCGAACACCCGTCCGCGGCGGGCGATGAGCGCCAGCGGCAAGGCCACCACCAGCCCGATGGCCACCGACACCGCGGTGATCCAGATGTGCTGGACGGTCGCGTCGGTCAGCTCCTGGCTGCGGGATGTGACGTAGTCCCAGCAGAGCCAGTCGTTCCTCGCCATGCAGTTCTGCCCGCTCATCGCGCCCCGCTTCCCGGCCCCCGCCGCGCTCCGGCCCCGAATGGCCCGTTGTCCGGTCCCGATGAACCGCTGTCCGGTCCCGGAGGACCCGTTGTCCGGTTCCCCATCGGTTTCCTCAACTCAGTGGCGACCCTATCCCCGGCCACTGACAATGCCGGGATCCGTCGTACTGCAGCAACATGGCCTTCACAACCGGCCCGTCACAATGGGGAATCATGATCCGATTCGAAAACGTCACCAAGCGGTACGCCGACGGCACGACCGCCGTCGACAACCTCTCCTTCGAGGTCGCCGAAGGTGAACTGGTCACGCTCGTCGGCCCGTCCGGCTGCGGGAAGACCACCACGATGAAGATGGTCAACCGGCTCATCGAGCCGACCGGCGGCCGCATATTCGTCGGCGGGGACGACATATCCGCCACCAACCCCGTCGAACTCCGCCGCCGCATCGGCTATGTGATCCAGCAGGTCGGCCTCTTCCCGCACAAGACGGTGCTGGACAACACCGCGACGGTCCCGCACCTGCTGGGCGTCAAGCGCTCCGCCGCCCGCGCCAGGGCCGCCGAACTCCTCGACCTGGTGGGTCTCGACCCGTCCGTCCACGGCGCCCGCTACCCCGAGCAGCTCTCCGGCGGCCAGCGCCAGCGGGTGGGCGTGGCACGGGCGTTGGCGGCCGACCCGCCCGTACTGCTGATGGACGAGCCGTTCGGCGCGGTCGACCCGGTCGTGCGCGAACACCTCCAGAACGAGTTCCTCGCGCTCCAGAAATCCGTCCGCAAGACGGTCCTCTTCGTCACCCACGACATCGAGGAGGCGGTACGGCTCGGCGACCGCATCGCGGTGTACGGGCAGGGCACGATCGAGCAGTTCGACGCCCCGGCCGCCGTGCTCGGCGCCCCCGCCACCCCCTACGTGGCGGACTTCGTCGGCGCCGACCGCGGCCTCAAGCGGCTCTCCGTCACCCCGGTCGAGCCCGGCGACCTGGAACAGCCCCCGGTGGTGCACCTCGACGACCCGCTGCCCGCCACGCTCCCGGGCTGGGCGGTCGTCCTGGACCGGGACGAGAATCTGCACGGCTGGATCTCCGCCGGGCAGGCCGCCGTGGCCAAGGGGACGGTGCGCGAACACGCCCGCCGCATGGAGGCCCGGCTGCCCGTCGGGGCCTCGCTCAAGCAGGCGTTCGCCACCATGCTCCAGCACGACGCCGGGTGGATCGCGGTGACCGACGAGGACGACGCCGGCCGCTTCCTGGGCGTGCTGACCCCGGCCCGGCTGCACGAGGCGCTGCGCCGCTCCACCGCGGCCGACGCCCGGGACATCCCGCGCGACGAAGTGGAGCTGGAGACCGTCAGCGGCCGGTGAGCCGCTGGCTCAGCCACACCATGCCTGCGGGGATCTCGCGGCGCCAGGTGTTGAAGTTGTGCCCACCGCTGGTCAGGGTGATCGACGACAGCCGGGTGGGCGGCTTCACCTTGCCCATGAACCGCATCGTGCTGCGGTAGTTCCCCTCACCCTTCTTGCTGGTGGTCACCAGGAGCGAGGTGGGCGGGGCGGGCCGGTGCTCCAGGCTCCACGTCAGATCCGCGCGGTGCCGCTCCAGACCGTTGCCCTGGAAGAGATCGCCCGTCGTCGGGTCCTCGGCCGCCCGGTAGTACGCGGAGAGGCCGGCCCCCGCCCCGTACACACCCGGGTGGTGGACCGCCAGTTTCAGCGCGCAGTATCCGCCCGTCGAGTCCCCGATGGAGCCCCAGTTCCGGGGACCGGGCCCGACGCGGTACGCGGTCCGGACGGCCCCGGGCAGGTCCTTCGCGAAGAAAGTCTCGCTCTGCGGTCCGCCCTTTATGTCCACGCACTCGGTGTCACGCGGCGGGGCGACCGTCGGCCGCAGCATCACCAGCACCATCGGCCGCATCTTCCCGGCCTTCAGCTGGTCGAACTCCGTCCTGGGGTAGTGCAGACCGCCGATCAGGTTCTCCGCGGTGCCCGGGTATCCGGTGAGCACAACAGCCGCCGGGAAAGTTCGCTTCATATACGCCGGCTGGAAATACTGCGGCGGCAGATAAACGTACGCGGGGCTGGCTATCTTCGACGTGCGGCCCTGGATCACGACCTTCTGTATCTGCCCGGCGAGCTCCGGTTTGGTGCCGCCGGGGACGTCCAGGCCCTTCCTCGACACGATCCGGACGTCATCACTGCCCGCGTTGTGATCGACGACCACCCCCGGCGTCTGCTCCTGGCCGAAGAGGTCGGCCCACGACCCGTAGAAGAGGAAGGAGTTGTTGGCCATGAGCCCGACCGTGACGAAGACCGCCACCTGGGTGGCGAGGAACAGGCCGATCCGTCCGGCCACCGCGCGGCCGCTGCGCCGCGCGAGCCGCGGCCAGAGCCAGATCGTCGCGGCGAACAGGGCGATGGCCAGCAGTGCGGCGAGCGCCAGAACCTTGTGGCTGGTGAGACCCATGGGAAGCCGAGCTTTCTGCGGAGAGATTTTCCGGGTGACGGATGAACCCGCGCCCCGTATTAGCCGTCCTAGAGGACACAAAATGTCCGGATGCTGCGCCGAATTCGGCGATCAGCGGACACAGAACCTCTTGTGGAGCCGTGGGAAGCGATGTCTGTGCCGGTAGATGGGGAAAAGTCGGTAATGGTTCCGAAGAATGTCCGACGGATCTTCCGGGGCCCCCGCCCCGAGACCGTCCCCTCCCTGGTCGGGACGGCCTGTGCGGTCGTCGGCCTGCTCGACATCGCCGGCGGGGCGTTCCCCCGGTTCCGGCACAGCCGGATGCATACGGTCGCCGAGGTGCTGCCCGGTGCGCTGGGGCCGTTCACCGCGGCTCTCGCGATCTGTGTGGGGGTGCTCCTGCTCCTGCTCGCCCATGGCCTCAAACGCCGTAAACGCAGGGCCTGGCGGGCCGCCGTGGTGCTGCTTCCCATCGGCGCCGTGGCGGAGTTCGGCTACCGGCACTCAATCGTCGGGGTGCTGATCTCGCTGGTGCTGCTGACCCTGGTCGTACGCCACCGCACCGAGTTCGAGGCGCTGCCCGACCCGCGCAGCCGGTGGAAGGCGCTCGCCAACTTCGTGCTGCTCGGCGCGGGATCCCTGGGCCTCGGCCTGGTCATCGTCAGCGTCCACCCCGGCCGGGTCGTCGGCAGCCCCAGCATCGCCGACCGCCTCCAGCACGTGCTGTTCGGTCTTTTCGGCTTCGAGGGCCCGGTCGAGTACCAGGGCAACACCTCCTGGACCGTCGCCTACTCGCTCGGCTCACTGGGGCTGCTCACCGCCGTCACCACCATCTATCTGGCCTTCCGGCCCGAACACCCGGCGGCGCGCCTCACCGACGAGGACGAGAAGCAGCTGCGGGCCCTGCTGGCGAAGCACGGCGGACGCGACTCGCTCGGCCACTTCGCGCTCCGCCGCGACAAGGGCGTCGTCTTCTCCCCCAGCGGCAAGGCGGCCGTCTGCTACCGGGTCGTCTCCGGGGTGATGCTCGCCAGTGGTGACCCCATCGGCGACGTAGAGGCATGGCCCGGCGCGATCGAACGCTTCATGGACGAGGCCAAGCTGCACTCCTGGACCCCTGCGGTGATGGGGTGCAGCGAGACCGGCGGCGAGGTCTGGACCCGTGAGACCGGCCTTGACGCGCTGGAACTCGGGGACGAGGCGGTGGTGGATGTCGTGGATTTCTCCCTCGCCGGACGGGCGATGCGCAACGTACGCCAGATGGTGAAGCGCATCGAGCGCGGTGGCTACGAGACGCGGGTCCGGCGCGTCCGTGACGTGGGCGAACCCGAGCTGGAGCGGATCAGGGCGGCCGCGGCGGCCTGGCGCGGTACGGACACCGAGCGCGGCTTCTCGATGGCGCTCGGCCGGATCGGCGACCCGGGTGACGGGGACTGCGTCATCGCCACCGCCCACAAGGCGGATGGGCCCGAGTCCCCGTTCGGCGACCTGAAGGCGATCATCCACTTCGTGCCGTGGGGCAAGGACGGCATGTCCCTCGAACTGATGCGCCGCGACCGCGCCGCCGACCCCGGCATGAACGAGCTGCTGATCGTCGCGGCCCTTGAGGCGTCCCCCGGGCTCGGCGTCGAGCGGGTCTCCCTCAACTTCGCGATGTTCCGCTCGGCGCTGGCCCGCGGCGAGAAGATCGGTGCGGGTCCGGTCCTGCGGGGCTGGCGGGGGCTGCTGGTCTTCCTCTCCCGCTGGTTCCAGATCGAGTCGCTGTACAAGTTCAACGCGAAGTTCCAGCCCCGCTGGGAGCCGCGCTTCGTGGTCTTCCGCAACACCGGCGACCTGCCGCGCATCGGCTTCGCGGCGATGCAGGCGGAGGGCTTCGTCAATCTGGGCCTGCCGTGGCCGTTCGCACGGCGCGAGCGGGTGGCGGACCGTCCGTGCACCCACCTCAAGGGCGCGAACGGCGAGAGCGGGGCACGGGCGGCGTAACGCGGCCGCGGCCACCCTTTGATCACCCACCCGGAGGCCTACGGCCCGGCCCCGGTCCCGCGGTCCGCGTCTCCGCCCGTACGGCATCCGGCGCCGAGGCCAGGCGTGAGCCGTAAAAAAGGCCCTAGGCTGGGGGTATGAGTACGTTGCACGGGCGGGGCCGGGTGGCAGGGCTGCCGGAGTGGGACCGCTGCGCGGTCATGGGGGTCGTCAATGTGACGCCCGACTCCTTCTCCGACGGTGGTCGCTGGTTCGACACCAACGCCGCCGTCAAGCACGGCCTCGACCTGGTGGCGCAGGGCGCCGACCTGGTCGACGTGGGCGGTGAGTCCACCCGCCCCGGCGCCAGCCGTGTCGACGCCGACGAAGAGCTGCGCCGGGTCGTCCCGGTCGTACGGGGGCTGGTCTCCGAGGGCGTCACCGTCTCCGTCGACACCATGCGCGCCGCCGTCGCCGAGCAGGCGGTCGAGGCCGGTGCGGTCCTGGTCAACGACGTCAGCGGCGGGCTCGCCGACCCCGCCATGGTCCCTGTGGTCGCCGCGGCCGGAGCCCCGTTCGTGGTCATGCACTGGCGCGGGTTCAGCGAGTCGATGGCCGGACGCGCGGTCTACACGGACGTGGTCGCCGAGGTCGTCGCCGAGGTGCGTGCCCGGGTGGAAGCAGCGGTCGCCGGAGGCATCGCGCCCGAGCGGATCGTCGTCGACCCCGGCCTCGGTTTCGCCAAGGACGCCGAGCACGACCTGACGCTCGTGGCCCACCTGGCGGAACTGCGCGCGCTCGGCCACCCGCTGCTGGTCGCCGCATCCCGCAAACGTTTCCTCGGCCGGGTGCTGGCCCGGGAGGGCTCCGCCCCGCCGCCCGCCCGCGAGCGGGACGCCGCCACCGCTGCGGTGTCCGCGCTCGCCGCCCACGCGGGTGCCTGGGCCGTCCGGGTCCACGAGGTACGGGCCACGGCCGACGCGGTCCGCGTGGCCCGCGCCGTCGAGGGTGCCGCATGACGGCCGCCACCGACGTGGAAGAGGTCGAGCTCGCCAACACGGCCTTCTACGAGACGATGGAGCGGGGCGACTTCGACGTCCTGTCCACGCTCTGGCTGGAGGACGAGATCTCCTGCGTGCACCCCGGCTGGCCGGTGCTCACGGGGCGCGGCGACGTACTCAGGTCGTACGCGCTGATCATGGCGAACACCGAGTACATCCAGTTCTTCCTGACCGATGTGGTGGTCAACGTCGCCGACGACACCGCCCTGGTCACCTGCACCGAGAACATCCTCAGCGGCGGTCCCGCCGAGGAGGCCGGTGAGCTGGGCCCGCTGGTCGGACAGCTCGTGGTCGCCACCAACACCTTCCGCAGGACGCCCGAGGGCTGGAAGCTCTGGTCCCACCACGGCTCGCCGGTGCTCGCCGAGACGGGCGAGGGCGAAGGCGGCGAGGGTGCGTCCGAGGGCGACGAGGCACCCGCCTGAGTGGGTTGTGCCCTCCGCAGGGTTCATCTCCCCGGTCCGGGGTAGGGGCGAATATCACCCACCCGGAACCATGGCCACAGCCCCCGTGACGGGGTGCTGTCGGTGGCCGCAGGTAGATTCGAATATGTGGGCAGCGCCGACCGCATTCGGCGCGGGCCCGCCTACCGACGAACAGCAGGAGTGATTCGCGTGGATCGTGTCGCGCTGCGCGGCCTCAAGGCCCGTGGGAACCATGGCGTCTTCCCGAAGGAACGCGCGGAGGGCCAGACCTTCATCGTGGATCTGGTGCTCGGCCTCGACACCCGCCCCGCGGCGGCCGACGACGACCTGACGAAGACCGTGCACTACGGCGTGGTCGCGGAGGAGGTCGTCGACGTGGTCCGGGGCGAACCGGTCGATCTGATCGAGACCCTGGCGGAGCGGATCGCCCAGCAGTGCCTCAAGCACGAAGGCGTCGAGGAGGTCGAGGTGGTCGTGCACAAGCCGGATGCCCCGATCACCGTCCCCTTCGACGACGTGACCATCACCATCATCCGGAGCCGAGTATGACCGTGTATCCCACCGACCCGCAGAGCGACCCGACCGTACAGCCGGTGCCGGCCTCCGTGGTCGCGCAGGTCGACGCGGCCGATGTGACGCTGTCCAATCCGAAACGGGCCGTGATCTCCCTCGGCGCCAACCTCGGCAACCGCCTGGAGACCCTGCAGGGCGCCATCGACGCCCTGGAGGACACCCCCGGTCTGCGGGTCAAGGCCGTCTCCCCGGTGTACGAGACGGAGCCCTGGGGCGTCGACCCCGGCTCGCAGCCCTCGTACTTCAACGCGGTGGTCGTCGTGAAGACG
Organism: Streptomyces sp. NBC_00466; assembly: GCF_041433995.1. Lineage (NCBI taxonomy): Bacteria > Bacillati > Actinomycetota > Actinomycetes > Kitasatosporales > Streptomycetaceae > Streptomyces > Streptomyces sp. NBC_00466. The sequence continues at coordinate 2,743,664 of NZ_CP107896.1, forward strand.
ACGCTGCCCCCCGACTCGCTCCTGGAGCGCGGCCAGGCCATCGAGGAGGCCTTCGACCGGGTGCGCGACGAGCGCTGGGGCCCCCGCACCATCGACGTGGACATCCTGTCGTACGCGGATGTGGTCTCCGACGACCCGGTGCTGACGCTCCCGCACCCCCGCGCGCACCAGCGGGCCTTCGTCCTGGTGCCGTGGCACGACGTGGACCCGGCGGCCGAGGTGCCGGGCCGCGGTCCGGTCGCCGAGCTGCTGGCGGCGGTCGGCAGCGAAGGTGTGCTGCCCCGCGCCGATCTGGAACTCTGCCTGCCCGAGTAGCCGTTAGCCTCTGGGGGACCGCACCGGACGTCCGGTGCGGCAGAGGGACGGGCCCGCGGGCAGGGCAGACAAGGAACAGCAGAGTGAAGAGCAGAATCACGTGAAGCAACTACGGCTCGGGGTACTGGCCGGCCTGTTCGTCGTCGCCGGAGTGCTCTCCTGGGCGGGCGCCCGGCTCTGGAACGCGGTGGGCACCCTGCCGAGCGTGCCGCTCGCCGCGCCCATCGTGCTGGCCGCCATCGCGGTGATCCTGCTCGCCACGGCGCTCTCGCTCCGTGCCCGGCTGCGGGCCCAGCGGGAGCGCCGCCCCGGCGCGAAGGGCGTCGACCCGCTGATGGCCGCCCGCGCGGTGGTCTTCGCGCAGGCCAGTGCGCTGGTGGCATCGCTGGTCTGCGGGATGTACGGCGGCACGGGCGTCTATCTGCTCAGCCACCTCGACGACCCGGCCCGCCGGGATCAGGCGATCTACGCCGGGTTCTCGCTGGTGGCGGGGGCCGGGGTGGTCGCGGCTGCGTTCTTCCTGGAGCGGGTGTGCAAGCTCCCGGACGACGAGGACCACAACAGCCAGGGCTCAGCCGTCTGAGCCACGGCGCTGCCGCCCGTGCCAGGGCTCTGCTCCGGCTCAGCGGGCCATGATCAGGCTCATCGCCTCGGCCCGGGTCGCCGCGTCGCGCAGCTGGCCGCGGACTGCCGACGTGATCGTCTTCGCTCCCGGCTTCCGGACCCCGCGCATCGTCATGCACATGTGCTCGCACTCGATGACCACGATCACCCCGCGCGGCTCCAGTATCTCCATGAGCGACTCCGCCACCTGCGTGGTCAGCCGCTCCTGGACCTGGGGGCGCCGGGCGAAGACGTCGACGAGCCGGGCGAGCTTCGACAGACCCGTGATCTTCCCGTCGGATGACGGGATATAGCCGACGTGGGCGACCCCGGTGAACGGCACCAGGTGGTGCTCGCAGTGGCTCTGCACCTCGATGTCCTTGACCAGGACCATCTCGTCGTGGCCGAGATCGAACGTCGTCGTCAGTACGTCCTCCGGCCGCTGCCTCAGACCGGCGAAGATCTCCTTGTACGCGCGCGCCACCCGGGCCGGCGTCTCAAGCAGCCCCTCGCGGTCCGGGTCCTCCCCGACCGCGATGAGCAGTTCCCGAACGGCGTCCTCGGCCCGCTTCTCGTCGAACTCGCGGATCTGGCTCGCGCCGTCCAGCGTTATCGGGTCGGTCATCTGTTCCTCGTTCCTCAAAGAAAACGCCGCGCCCCCCAGGCTAGAACCTGGGGGACGCGGCATGCATTCCGGGGCTACCAGTACGGAAGGGCTCCGGGTCAGCTCTCCGGCCGGTCCTCGGGGACGGACTCGACGCCGCCGCCCTCCGAGGGGGTCGTGCCGTTGGCACCCGCGGTGACCGCACCGACGGCGCCGTTGGTGAGCGCCAGCTCCCTCGGGGAGAGCACCGGCGGGCGCGTCGAGGGCGTACGCCGGTTGGAGCCAGTCCACGCGGGGCGGGCCGGACGCTTCACAATGCCGGAGAAGACCTCAGCGATCTGCTCCTTGTTCAGCGTCTCCTTCTCAAGGAGCTGGAGGACCAGGTTGTCGAGAACGTCGCGGTTCTCGACCAGGATCTCCCAGGCCTCGTTGTGCGCGGTCTCGATGAGCTTCTTGACCTCTTCGTCGACCAGCGCCGCGACCTCTTCCGAGTAGTCGCGCTGATGCCCCATCTCCCGGCCGACGAACGGCTCGGTGTTGTCGCCACCGAACTTGATCGCGCCCAGGCGCTCGGTCATGCCGTACTGCGTGACCATCGCGCGAGCGGTGGCCGTGGCCTTCTCGATGTCGTTCGCCGCGCCCGTGGTCGGGTCGTGGAAAACGAGCTCCTCGGCCGCGCGCCCGCCCAGCATGTACGCCAGCTGGTCGAGCATCTCGTTGCGCGTGGTCGAGTACTTGTCCTCGTCGGGCAGGACCATCGTGTAGCCGAGAGCACGGCCCCTGGAGAGGATCGTGATCTTGTGGACCGGGTCCGAGTTGGGAGAAGCAGCCGCGACCAGGGCGTGTCCGCCCTCGTGGTACGCGGTGATCTTCTTCTCCTTGTCGGACATGATCCGGGTCCGCTTCTGCGGGCCCGCCACGACACGGTCGATCGCCTCGTCCAGCGCCTCGTTGTCCACGAGCTTCTGGTTGCCGCGCGCCGTGAGGAGCGCCGCTTCGTTCAGCACGTTGGCCAGGTCGGCACCGGTGAAGCCGGGCGTACGACGGGCGACGGCGCCCAGATCGACGTCCGGGGCGACCGGCTTGCCCTTCTGGTGAACCTTGAGGATCTCGAACCGGCCCTGCATGTCCGGACGGTCGACCGCGATCTGCCGGTCGAAACGGCCGGGACGCAGCAGCGCCGGGTCCAGGATGTCCGGCCGGTTGGTGGCGGCGATCAGGATGACCCCGCCCTTCACGTCGAAGCCGTCCATCTCGACGAGCAGCTGGTTCAGCGTCTGCTCGCGCTCGTCGTGGCCACCGCCGAGGCCCGCACCGCGGTGCCGGCCGACGGCGTCGATCTCGTCGACGAAGACGATCGCCGGGGCGTTCGCCTTGGCCTGCTCGAAGAGGTCACGCACTCGGGAGGCACCGACACCGACGAACATCTCGACGAAGTCGGAACCGGAGATCGAGTAGAACGGCACGCCCGCCTCGCCCGCGACGGCGCGCGCGAGCAGCGTCTTGCCCGTTCCGGGCGGCCCGTACAGCAGGACGCCCTTGGGGATCTTGGCGCCGACGGCCTGGAACTTCGCCGGCTCCTGCAGAAACTCCTTGATCTCATGGAGCTCTTCGACAGCCTCGTCGGACCCCGCCACATCGGAGAAGGTCGTCTTGGGGGTGTCCTTGGTGATCAGCTTGGCCTTTGACTTGCCGAACTGCATGACCTTGGAGCCGCCGCCCTGCATCTGATTCATCAGAAACAGGAAGACCACGACGATGAGTACGAAGGGCAGCAGCGAGAGCAGGATCCCGACGAAGGGGTTCTGCTTCGACGGCGAGACCGTGTAGCCCTTCGCGATGTCGCCGCTGTCGACCTTGCTCTGCAGCTTGGCGGCCAGGGCGGTGCCCTGTGCGTCGCCGATGTAGTTCGCCTGGAACTTGCCGCCCGACTCGCCGCTTAGCTTCTGGCCGTTCTTCAGCTCGATCTTGATGACGTTCTCGTCACCAGTCGTGACCTTGGCCTGCTCGACCTGGTTCTTGTCGATCGCCTGGACGACCTTCGAGGTGTCCACTGACTTGTAGCCGCCCGACGAGCCGACGACCTGCATCAACACGACCACGGCGAGGACGGCCAGCACGATCCACATGACCGGCCCACGGAAGTATCGCTTCACGTCCATCCATACGGGGCGGAACTACGCCCCGTCCCTCCTGCCCGTAGGTAAATGCTGCTGTGAGTAAAGAGTGTTCTTCGGACGGTACCCCAGCATTGCCGCCCGCGACCTCACGGGAGTGCCGACGAACCTGCCTTCCCCTGCTCCAACGCCGGGAAATAGGTGAGGGTTCCCGTTCGGCTCACGGCTGAATGCCGGGCCGCCCGGCAGAGCCGGACGGGGAGTCAGCCGCCGTACACGTGCGGAGCCAGTGTGCCGACAAAGGGGAGGTTGCGGTACTTCTCCGCGTAGTCGAGTCCGTATCCGACGACGAACTCATTCGGGATATCGAACCCGGCCCACTTCACATCGAGCGAGACCTTGGCCGCATCCGGCTTACGGAGCAGCGTGCAGACCTCCAGCGAGGCGGGCTCGCGGGATCCGAGGTTCGACAGCAGCCAGGAGAGAGTCAGACCCGAGTCGATGATGTCCTCGACGATCAGGACGTGCTTGCCCTTGATGTCGGTGTCCAGGTCCTTGAGGATCCGGACGACGCCCGACGACTGCGTGCCGGCGCCGTACGACGACACCGCCATCCAGTCCATCGTGACCGATGTGGACAGCGCACGGGCCAGGTCGGCCATCACCATCACAGCGCCCTTGAGGACACCGACGAGCAGCAGATCCTTGCCCGCGTACTCCGCGTCGATCTTCGCTGCCAGCTCCGCGAGCTTGGCGTCGATCTCTTCCTTGGTGATGAGCACCGACGCGAGGTCGGTGCCCATGTCTTTCTCGTTCACCCGGGCCACTTTCAGTTGCTTGTGCTTCGGCTTGCGGCGCAGCTCTGCGTCAGCCTTGCCGGATAACCAGTCTGCCACCCTGCCGCTGAGCCTCGACGCGGCCCGGGAGGTTGATGGCACCCTGCCCGCGCCAGCCGGTGATCAGCCGGTCGATCTCCTCGATGTGGCGGGCGAAGAGGGAGCCGGCGGGCGAGCCTGCGGCGATGGCGGAGCGGCGCAGCACCCGGCTGCGGACGGCGGGCGGCAGGGCGTAGAGCTTGGCGCACTCCAGCTGCCCGGCCTCGTCCCTGGACGCCTCCTCGGCGTTCGCGGCCCAGGCGTCCAGGGCGTCGGCGTCGTCGCGGGAGAGGCGTGCGGTGCGGGCCAGCGCCTCCACGACCCCTTTGCCGAGTGACTTCTCCAGGGCGGGCAGCCCTTCGTGGCGCAGCCGGGAGCGGGTGTACGAGGGGTCCGCGTTGTGCGGGTCGTCCCAGACCGGGAGGTGCTGGACGAGACAGGCCTTGCGGGCCGTCTGGCGGTCGAGCTGGAGGAAGGGCCTCCGGTACCGGCCGGCCGCCCCCGAGACGGCCGCCATACCGGACAGTGAGCGGATGCCGGAGCCCCGGGCGAGGCCGAGGAGGACGGTCTCCGCCTGGTCGTCCCTGGTGTGGCCGAGGAGGACGGCCGCGGCGCCGCGGCGCTCCGCCACGGCGTCGAGCGCGGCGTACCGGGCGTCCCTTGCCGCGGCCTCGGGCCCGCCGGCCCGGCCGACGGTCACGGCGACGGAGTCCACGGGGTCGAGCCCGAGAGCGGTGAGCCGGGAGACGACCTCGGCGGCTCGGGAGTCCGAGCCGTCCTGGAGGCCGTGGTCGATGGTGACGCCGCCTGCGCGGATGTCGAGTTTGCGGGCCTCGAAGGCCAGAGCCGATGCGAGCGCCATGGAGTCGGCGCCACCGGAGCAAGCGACCAGCACCAGCGGCCGGTGCTGCTCGGACGGGGTGCCTCCGGGGCGCGCGCCCGGGGAGTGCGGGGCCGCCGGGTGTCCGGCCGGGGTTCCGTCGGTGGCCGTCTGATCGTCGAGGTCGATGGCCGTCTGTTCGTTGAGTACGTCGTGGAGTACGCGGCGGACCGCCAGGCGTATCGCTGCGACCGCAGGATGGGGACCCATATCCGGTGCCCTTCGGTGGAGTTGAGGGGGGGGTGCCTCGGAGGACGGCTGCGTCACACAGAGTGCATAGATGGTGACAGAACCAGGCCGATACCCGAGCATCGCACGCCAACTCCTCGCCGACGGTCCCTCGGATGGGTGATTACCACGGCGTACTTCTGCCGTGGGCCGCGTCAGAGCGCCGTTTCGCCCTTACCGTGCACCCGCGCGATCCAGTCCGCCGGTTTGGCGATCTCCGCCTTGGTGGGCAGCGTGTTCGGCGAGGTCCAGACGCGGTTGAAGCCGTCCATGCCGACCGCCTCGACCACGGCCCGTACGAAGCGCTCGCCGTCGCGGTACTGGCGGAGCTTGGCGTCCAGGCCGAGCAGTTTGCGAAGGGCCTGGTCGAGGCGGCCCGCGCCCTGTGCCCTGCGCTTCTGGAACTTCGCGCGGATCTCGTCGACCGACGGCACGACCTGCGGGCCGACGCCGTCCATCACGAAGTCCGCGTGTCCTTCGAGGAGCGACATCACCGCGGTGAGCCGGCCCAGGATGTCCCGCTGGGCGGGCGTCTGGACCAGTTCGACCAGTGAGCTGCCGCCGTCGTCCTCACCGGCCGGGCGGCCGCCCGCCAGCGTCTGGGCGGCCTCGCGCAGCCGTTCGAGGACGGTCATCGGGTCGACCTCGGTCTCCGCGAGAAACGACTGGATTTCGCCCTCCAGATGGTCGCGCAGCCAGGGCACACCGGTGAACTGGGTGCGGTGGGTCTCCTCGTGCAGGCAGACCCAGAGCCGGAAGTCGTGCGGGTCGACCTCCAGCTCGCGCTCCACATGGACGATGTTCGGCGCGACCAGGAGGAGACGGCCGCCGCTGCTGCCGGCCGCCGCGGGCAGGTCACGTCCCGCGGGGGCGAACGTCTCGTACTGCCCGAGCACCCGCGAGGAGAGGAACGACAGCAGCATGCCCAGCTCGACGCCGGTGACCTTTCCGCCCACCGCGCCCAGCACCGCCCCGCCCGGCAGGCTGCCGCGCCGGTCCTGCATCTTCTCCAGCAGGGGCTTCAGGACCTCACGGAACCCGGCGACGTTGGCCTTGACCCACCCCGCGCGGTCCACCACGAGGACCGGGGTGTCCTCCAGGTCCGTGCCCTCGGGAATCATCCGGGTGAAGGCGCGGACGTGCTCCTCGGCGGACTTGGCGTGCCTGCGCAGCTCCGCCACCACCGCTCGGGCCTCGTCCCTGCTGACGTCAGGACCCTGCTTCGCGAAGCGGGTCGCAGTCGCCGTGGCGAGGTTCCAGTCGACCATCTCGGCACCACCGATGCGCGTCATGCGTCAACCGTACGTTCTCGGATCGGCGGACGGTGAGGTGTTGCACCGGCTGCTCACGGCTCCGGGAGCGGTCCGGGAACGCTCCGGGACGCCTCCGGAACGGCTTCAGCCCGTGCAGCCGCAGGCCGCCACGGCCGTGCCCAGGCGGTCGAGCGCCGACTGGGCCGCCGCCGGGGACGCGGTGTCCGACGCCATGAACGCGAAGGCCAGCAGCCTGCCCCGGGCGTCCACCACCGTCCCGGCCAGGGTGTTCACGCCGGTCAGGGTGCCGGTCTTGGCGTGGATGAGACCGCCCGCGCCGGACGGGTCCGTGTAGCGCTCGTCGAGTGTGCCGGTGAATCCGGCGATCGGCAGTCCGGTGAGGATCGGGCGCAGTTCGGGGTGGGCCGGATCGCCCGCCCGGGCGAGCAGGGTGGCGAGCAGCGTCGGGGTGACCTTGTCCTGCCTGTTCAGCCCGCTGCCGTCGGCGAAGTGGGCCCCGTCCAGCGGCAGGCCGAGCTTCTTCAGCCCGTCCCGGACCGCCCGGCCCGCCCCCGCGAAGCTCGCGGGTTCGTGTGCGGCGAGCGCGGTCTGCCGGGCGACGGCCTCGGCGATGTCGTTGTCGCTGTTGGTGAGGGCCCGCTCGACCAGTGCCGAGAGCGGCGCCGAGTACGTCGTGGCCACCGTCTTCGCGCCCTTGGGGGACTTGCCGGGCGACGGCGCGCCCTTGCTGTGTACGGACCGGTCGGCCAGCATCGCGGCGAACGTACGGGCGGTGCCGCCCGCCGGGTCGCCGGTACGCGGAGCCGGTCCGTGGTCCCCCTCCTCCGGGGAGCCGGCCGAGCCGCCGGAGCCGCTGGAGTCACCGGAGCCGCCGCCCAGCCGCCCCTCGTCCGTCATGAGGGCGCTGACCGGGGCGAGGTTGTCGTTGGGGCCGATGGGGTGCAGCAAGGGACCCGAGTACACCGAGGTGTCGTACGAGATACGGACGGAGCTGACGCCCCGGCCGCGCAGCGCCTTGGCCGCCGCGTCGGCGAGCGCCCGCAGGCCGTCCCGGTCCAGGGTCGGATCGCCGCCGCCCCGGAGGGTCAGCCGCTTCCCGTCGGGGGTCGCGGTGACGGTGGTGGCGATGCGGTGGCCGGGGCCGAGCGCGGAGAGCCCGGCGGCCATCGTCGCGAGCTTCACCGTGGAGGCGGGGGTCATGGGCCGGCCGGCGTGTGATCCGTACAGCGTCCGGCCGGTGGCGGCGTCGATCACCACGCCGCCCGCGGTGGGGCCGAGCGCCGGGTCGTCCATCAGGTGGCCGAGCGCCCTGCCCAGCCCCTTGCCGGTCGGTGCGGCGCTGCTGCCGAGTGCGGGCAGTACGCCGGGCGCGCTGGGCGCGGGCGCCGGGCCGGCCGCGTGCCCGGGGCTCCCGTGATGTGCGCCACCTGTCCGGTCCCGGGCAGCGGCCCAGTCCCGCTCGGCCTTACGCTGACCTGAGTCCCAGGGTCCGGACGCCGCGATCAGCCCGGCCGCGAGCGCGAGACCGATCACGGCGGAGCCCGCCGAGAGTTGCCACGTCGTCACCTTCGGCACCGGCACCTCGGAGCAGCCCCTTTCGCGATCACACATCGTCGTGGGGGACACTTAACCACTGCGTTTGCCGTACGCACGGCATCCGGCCGGTCCGGCAGGACGCAGCACCACCCGAAGTTCGTGTTGATCATGGAGGAGCCACCCGTGGAGTTCGACGTCACCATCGAGATTCCGAAGGGTTCGCGGAACAAGTACGAGGTGGACCACGAGACCGGCCGGATCCGTCTGGACCGTCGGCTCTTCACCTCGACCAGCTACCCCGCGGACTACGGATTCGTCGAGAACACCCTCGGCGAGGACGGCGACCCGCTGGACGCCCTTGTCCTGCTGGACGAGCCGACCTTCCCCGGCTGTGTCATCAAGTGCCGCGCGATCGGCATGTTCCGGATGACCGACGAGGCGGGCGGCGACGACAAGCTGCTCTGCGTCCCGGCCTCCGACCCCCGGGTGGAGCACCTGCGCGACATCCACCACGTGTCGGAGTTCGACCGCCTGGAGATCCAGCACTTCTTCGAGGTCTACAAGGACCTGGAGCCCGGCAAGTCCGTCGAGGGCGCCGACTGGGTCGGCCGTGCCGACGCCGAGGCCGAGGTCGAGAACTCGTACAAGCGCCTCCAGGCGCAGGGCGGGTCGCACTGATCCACAGCTGATGCGGTGCCGGTCGCGCTGACGCCGGCCGGCCCGCGCCGAGACTGCTCCTGCGGGCGGTGCGTCCCTCCGGGGTGCACCGCCCGCAGTGCGTCCGGAGGCGGTGCAGGCGGTATCCGTGCGCATACTGGGCATGCGCTGGTCAGGTACGGGAGAGGTGGGAGCGGAGCGAGTGGCTGAGACCGACGGTCCCGAGGACCGCAAGCCGCAGTCGGACGAGGTACGGAGCGCATTCGTACCGCCGACGGGTACGGGGACCCCTGCCCCCGAGGACTCCTCCACCACCTCGGAATTCGCCGTTCCGGCCGGGCTGGCCGCCGAGACGCCCTCCGAACCCGAAGGTTCCGCCTTCACTCCCCCGGAGACGTACAGCGCCCAGAACTCGCCGTCCGCCTTCACCCCGGCCCATGGCTTCCCCATGATCAAGCTGGCCAAGGAGGCGCCCTGGCAGGACCGGATGCGCACGATGCTGCGGATGCCGGTCCATGAACGGCCGACGGTGGAAGCGGCGCAGAAGCATGACGAGGAGTCGGGTCCCGCCGTACCGCGCGTGCTCGACCTGACGCTGCGTATCGGCGAGCTGCTGCTCGCGGGCGGCGAGGGCGCCGAGGACGTCGAGGCGGCGATGTTCGGCGTCACCCAGGCGTACGGGCTCGAACGCTGCGAGCCGACCGTCACGTTCACCCTGCTGTCGATCTCGCACCAGCCCTCGCTGGTGGACGACCCGGTGACCGCGAGCCGTACCGTACGCCGCCGCGGCACCGACTACACCCGTCTGGCGGCCGTCTACCACCTCATCGACGACATCACGTCCGAGGACGTCGACGTCTCGCTGGAGGAGGCGTACCGCGGCCTCGCCGGGATCCGCCGTAACCGCCACCCCTATCCGGGCTGGGCGCTGACGACCGCCAACGGGCTGCTGGCCGGCGCGGCCTCCGTGCTTGTCGGCGGTGGCGCGCTGGTCTTCGTCGCGGCGATGGTGGGCGCGATGCTCGGCGACCGGCTGGCCTGGTTCCTCGCCGGGCGCGGGCTGCCGGAGTTCTACCAGTTCTCGGTGGCCGCGATGCCGCCGGCCGCGGTGGGGGTGGCGCTCACCCTCGCGAACGTGCCCGACCTGCGCGCCTCAGCGGTGATCACCGGTGGGCTCTTCGCCCTGCTGCCGGGACGGGCGCTCGTCGCGGGCGTCCAGGACGGTCTGACCGGTTACTACATCACCGCGTCCGCGCGGCTCCTCGAAGTCGTCTACTTCTTCATCTCGATCGTCATCGGCGTGCTGATCGTGATCTCGCTGGGGCTCCAGCTCGGCGCCAACCAGCTCAACGCGGAGGCGGCGCTGCTGGGGGTCAACAGGCCCGTCGTCCAGACCCTCGCCGCGATGCTGCTGACCTTCTCCTTCGCGATCCTGCTCCAGCAGGACCGCTCGACGGTGCTGATGGTGACGCTGAACGGCGGGGTGGCCTGGATCGTCTACGGGGCGCTGCACTACCCGGGAGGCTTCTCGGCGGTACCGTCCACCGCCATCGCGGCCGGGCTCGTGGGTCTGTTCGGGCAGTTGTTCTCGCGCTACCGGTACGCGTCGGCGCTGCCGTACGTCACGGCGGCGATCGGGCCGCTGCTGCCCGGTTCCGCGACGTACTTCGGGATGCTGTTCATCGCACACAGCGACGTGAACAAGGGGCTGGCCTCACTGACCAAGGCCGCCGCCCTGGCACTGGCCATCGCGGTCGGGGTGAACCTCGGCGGTGAGATCTCCCGGCTCTTCATGCGGGCGCCCGGCGTGGTCGGCGGCCAGCGCCGGGCGGCGAAGCGGACGCGCGGGTTCTAAGCGGGTTCCAAGCGGGTGCCAGACGGGCGCCAGGCAGGTACCAGGCGGGGTTCTAAGCAGGTGCCAGGCGGTCCAGATCCAAACCGCGAGGGCCTACCGCTTGGCGTGCCGGCGGCGCTGGGTGCCGGGGCCCTGGTCATCCGGTGCGTCGCCGCCCGGCGCGCCCTCCCGGCCGGCCTTTCCGCGCGCGCGCAGGTACTCGATGGCGATCGGCACCACCGACACCAGCACGATCGCGACGAGGATCAGCTCGATGTGCTTGTTGACGAACGCGACCTTGCCGAGCCCCGCGCCGAGCAGGGTGACACCCACGCCCCAGAGCGTGCCGCCGATGACGTTGAAGGTCACGAACGAGCGGTAGTTCATCCGGCTCACGCCCGCGATGATCGGCGTGAACGTCCGCACGATGGGCACGAAGCGGGCCAGGACCAGGGACTTCGGGCCGTACTTCTCGAAGAAGTCGTGCGCCTTCTCGACGTTCTCCTGCTTGAAGAGCTTGGAGTCGGGGCGCCGGAAGAGCGAGGGTCCGACCTTGCGGCCGAACAGATAGCCCACCTGGTCGCCCACGATGGCGGCGAGCGCCACCAGCACGCAGAGCAGCCAGAGCGGAGTACCGAGCTTGCCGGTGGTGACGAGCAGACCGCTGGTGAACAGCAGGGAGTCGCCCGGCAGGAAGAACCCGATCAGCAGCCCGGACTCGGCGAAGACGACCACCAGCAGGCCGACCACCCCGAAGGTGCTGATCAGGTAGTCCGGGTCCATCCAGCTCGGTCCGAGCGCGAGAGTAGTCACGGGTTCCGGGCTCCTGGGGTCAGTCGGCATGGGTGCCATGCGGGTAATGGCTGGCCAAAGTTATCAACGCCCGCGTGGGGTTACTGGTTCCATCGCCTCGGCACGGGTGCGAGGTGCACGGGTTTTCGGGCAAGGTGATCACCAGGAGGTGGTGCCGGATGAGCATCGAGGATTACGGCGGCGGCCAGTCGCCCCAGGCCGACGTACTGGTCGTCACGACGAACGACGTCCCCGGATACGCGGTTCAGCAGGTGGTCGGCGAGGTGTTCGGGCTCACAGTCCGCTCCCGCCATCTGGGGAGCCAGATCGGTGCCGGTCTGAAGTCCATGATCGGCGGCGAGCTCAAGGGGCTGACGAAGACCCTGGTGGAGACCCGCAACCAGGCGATGGAGCGGCTGATCGAGCAGGCCCGCGCGCGGGGCGCCAACGGGGTGCTCGCGATGCGGTTCGATGTCACCGAGGCGGCCGACATCGGCACCGAGGTGTGCGCGTACGGCACGGCGGTCGTCATCGCCAAGCAGTGACGGCGGTGCGGTACGGGTACGGGCTGCTCAGCCCCGCATCCGTACCGCCTCCCCCACCTGCCCGCCTGCCCCACCTGCCCCACCTGCCCCACCTCGCACCCCGGCACTGTCCGGCGCACCACCCGCACCATTTGTCCGCATCGTCGCGACAGGAGAGCGCGGCTCAGAGGAAGGCGAACGCGAACCATGCCACTGCACCGAGGCGCGAACGGATCCGACGGCTCCGGGAAACCGCCCACCATCGCCGTCAACCCCTTCTTCGGCGAGGCGAATCCCGTCGGCGGCATGGACACGGCCCCGCCCAAGCACCGGCTCCCCGACAGCCCGCTGCCGCCGATGAGCGCGTACCAGCTGGTCCATGACGAGCTGATGCTGGACGGCAACTCCCGGCTCAATCTGGCCACGTTCGTCACGACGTGGATGGAGCCGCAGGCCGGGGTACTCCTGGCGGAGTGCCGTGACAAGAACATGATCGACAAGGACGAGTACCCGCGCACCGCCGAGCTGGAGCGGCGCTGTGTGGCGATGCTCGCCGATCTGTGGAACGCGCCGGATCCCACGACCGCCGTGGGCTGCTCGACGACCGGTTCCAGCGAGGCGTGCATGCTCGCGGGCATGGCGTTCAAGCGGCGCTGGACGAAGCGGAACGCGGACCGCTATCCGGCCACCGCGCGGCCGAACCTGGTCATGGGCGTCAATGTCCAGGTCTGCTGGGAGAAGTTCTGCAACTTCTGGGAGGTCGAGGCGCGGCTGGTCCCCATGGAGGGCGACCGCTACCACCTGGACCCGCAGGCCGCCGCCGACCTCTGCGACGAGAACACCATCGGGGTGGTGGGGGTGCTCGGCTCCACCTTCGACGGGTCGTACGAGCCGATCGCCGAGCTCTGCGCGGCCCTGGACGCCCTCCAGGAGCGCACCGGCCTGGACATCCCCGTCCATGTCGACGGGGCGTCGGGCGCGATGGTCGCCCCCTTCCTCGACGAGGAGCTGGTCTGGGACTTCCGGCTCCCCCGGGTCTCGTCCATCAACACCTCGGGCCACAAGTACGGCCTGGTCTACCCGGGTGTCGGCTGGGCGCTGTGGCGCTCCCCCGAGGAACTGCCCGAGGAGCTGGTCTTCCGGGTCAACTACCTGGGCGGCGACATGCCGACCTTCGCCCTCAACTTCTCCCGGCCGGGTGCGCAGGTGGTGGCGCAGTACTACACGTTCCTGCGGCTGGGCAAGGAGGGGTACCGCGCCGTCCAGCAGGCAACACGCGACGTGGCGCGGGGACTTGCCGGCCGGATCGAGGCGCTGGGCGACTTCCGGCTGCTGACCCGGGGCAATGAGCTGCCGGTCTTCGCCTTCACGACGACGGATGACACCACGAGCTTCGACGTGTTCGACGTGTCGCGGCGGCTGCGCGAGCGGGGGTGGCTGGTGCCCGCGTACACCTTCCCCGAGAACCGGCAGGACCTCTCGGTACTGCGGGTGGTCTGCCGCAACGGGTTCTCCGAGGACCTGTCCGGTCTGCTGATGGACGACCTGCAGTCACTGCTGCCCGAACTGCGGCGCCAGTCGGGGCCGTTGGAGGGGAGCAAGGCGCAGGCCACGGGGTTCCACCACTAGCCTCCTGCGTTCGGACCAGGCCGGCCGCACCCGTCAGGCGGTGTCCCCCGGGTGCGGCTCGCCGGTCGCGTACGGGTTCTCCTCGCCCTCGGTGAGGACGCCCGTGAACGGCTCGCCCTCACCGGCGAAGACATACGCGCCGCCCTCGATCCGCTCGATCAGGCCGCGTGTCCACTCGGCGCCGCCGTCCGCCGTGTGGACCCAGAGGTTCATGATCTCCCCGATGTGGCCGAGCTGCTGCGGGCCGTCCTCGGGGATGTAGTGCTCGGTGACCGCGGCCCGCCAGGTCTCCATCGCCCGGACGCGTTCCTTCAGGAGCGCGACGGCCTCGGCCCGCTCCAGGTCGACGATGCAGCCGAGCGCGGCCGACATGACGTCCATCTTCTGGTCGTAGGTGACGAGTGCCTCGCGGAGCAGCCTGAGGTACTCGTCCCGGCCCGCCGCCGTCATCTCGTACTCGGTACGCGGCGGGCCGCCCGCCGTGCTCGGAGCGGTCTCGTGCGCCAGCAGCTTGCCCTGCTTCGCCAGTTGCTTCAGGGCGTGGTAGATCGACCCCGGCTTGGCGTTGGACCACTCGTGGGCGCCCCAGTACTCCAGGTCGTTGCGCACCTGGTAGCCGTGTGCGCGCCCGTGCTGGCGGACCGCTCCGAGTACGAGCAGACGGATCGCTGACATGGGGCCAGCCTAGATCCTGCTCACGGAGCCGCACCGCCGCAGCCCCGCGGCCTCAGAACGGGAAGCGGCTGCGCCCGTGCTGGATCGAGATCCACTGCTGTGTGGTGAACGCGTCGACCATGGACTCGCCGTTCAGCCGCCCGAGCCCGGAGCGCTTCTCGCCGCCGAACGGGACGATCGGCTCGTCGTGCACGGTGCCGTCGTTGATGTGGATCATTCCGGTACGGACCCGCCGAGCGAGGCGGACACCGCGCTCCACGTCGCCGGTGTGCACCGCGCCGCTCAGCCCGTACGGGGTGTCGTTGGCGATACGGACCGCCTCGTCCTCCCCGTCGAACGGGACGAGCAGCGCCACCGGGCCGAAGATCTCCTGCTGGAGGGCCGGCGAGTCGGGGGCCAGACCGGTCAGGACCGAAGGCGAGACCAGGGTGCCCTCGGCGCGCCCGTGCACCAGCGCCGTCGCTCCGGCGGCCACCGCCTGCTCGACGACCGCTGTGACGGCCTCGGCCTGCCTGGCGTTGATGAGCGGGCCGATGTGGGTGGCCGGGTCGGCCGGGTCGCCGGTCCTGAGCGTCCGTACCTTGGCGACGAACTTCTCGGTGAACTCCTGCTCCACACCGCGGTCCACCAGGATGCGGTTGGCGGCCATGCAGACCTGGCCCTGGTGCACGTACCGGCTGAAGACCGCCGCGTCGACCGCGTAGTCGATGTCGGCGTCGTCCAGCACGATCAGCGCACTGTTGCCGCCGAGCTCCAGGACGGCGTGCTTGAAGTGCGCGGCGCAGACCGTGGCGACGTGCTGGCCGACCTTGTCGGAGCCGGTGAAGGAGATGACCTTGGGCACCGGGTGGGTGAGCAGCGCGTCGCCGATCTCGGCGATGTCGGTGACCACCACGTTCAGCAGGCCCGCGGGCAGTCCCGCCTCCTCGAACACCTTCGCCACCAGGGTGCCGCCGCAGACCGGGGTGTTCTGGTGCGGCTTGAGCACCACGGCGTTGCCGAGCGCCAGCGCCGGGGCGACCGACTTCATGGAGAGCAGGAAGGGGAAGTTGAACGGGCTGATGACGCCCACGACGCCGACCGGGACGCGGTAGACGCGGTTCTCCTTGCCGTCGGCCGGCGAGGCGATGATGCGGCCCTCGGGGCGCAGTGCCAGCTGTACGGCCTCGCGCAGGAACTCCTTGGTGAGGTGCAGCTCGAAGGCGGCCTTCAGCCGGGTGCCGCCCAGCTCGGTGACGATCGCCTCGGCTATCTCGTCCTCGCGCTCCTCGATGATGCGCAGGGTGCGTTCGAAGACGGCGCGGCGGGTGTAGGGGTTCGTCGTGGCCCAGGCCTCCTGGGCGCGTTCAGCGGCGCGGTACGCCTGGTCCACCTCGGCGGCCGTTGCCACCGTGACGGAGGCCAGCTTCGTCTCGTCGTACGGGTTGAAGTCGATGATGTCCCAGGAGCCGCTGCCCGGCTTCCACTCACCGTCGATGTACTGAAGAGCAAGCTCGCTGAAGAAGGACATGGAATCCCTAACTGCCGCTGCCGCGCGCGCAGATGCTCATGACGCCTGAGGCCTTATGGCATCTCATCGTACGTGCGATTCAGGCGGTGCGGAGGATGTCCCTGATGATGGACCGGGTGTCTTCCGGCGGCGGGCTGTCCTGCTGGAGCTGGCTCATCGCCCGGTCGTACTGGGCGACTTCCTCACTCTTGTCGAGGTAGAGGGAACCGGTCAGCTGCTCCAGATAGACGAGGTCCGACAGGTCGGACTCGGGGAAGCGCAGCATCGCGAACGATCCGCTCTCGCCTGCGTGGCCGCCGAAGCTGAACGGCATCACCTGGAGCGTGACGTTCGCCATCTCGGAGATCTCGATGAGGTGCTCCAACTGGGCCCGCATCACGTCCCGTTTACCGTACGGACGGCGCAGGGCGGACTCGTCGAGCACGGCGTGGAACTGCGGCGCGTGCTCGGCGACCAGGACCTTCTGGCGCTCCAGGCGCAGCGCGACCCGGCGGTCGATGTCGGCAGCCGACGCCTCGGAGTTGCCCCGGGTGACGACCGCGTGGGCGTACGCCTCGGTCTGCAACAGGCCGTGCACGAACTGCACTTCGTACGCGCGGATCAGTGAAGCGGCGCCTTCGAGACCGATGTACGTCTGGAACCAGCCCGGCAGCACATCGCCGTAACTGTGCCACCACCCGGCGAGGTTGGCCTCCTTGGCCAGACCCAGCAGGGCTTCGCGCTCGGTCGCGTCGAGGACTCCGTAGAGCGTGAGGAGGTCCTCGACGTCTCTGGACTTGAAGCTCACCCGTCCCAACTCCATGCGGCTGATCTTGGATTCCGAGGCGCGGATCGAGTATCCGGCGGCCTCCCGGGTGATCCCGAGTGAATCGCGCAGCCGTCTGAGCTGTGAGCCCAGGAGGATGCGCCGCACGACGGACCCACCTCCGGTGCTCAGCGTCTGGGAAGACCCCCAGGACTCGCCTGCTGACACTTTCCAACCCTCCCCGGTCGTGATGTGGGGGGCAGTCTGCCACTAAAACGCTCCGCCCTGTACTCGATCGATTACAGAAAGAGCAAAGCCCGGCAGGCGACCGGCAAGAAGAGTGCGAGAAGAAATGCGCAAGAACCGTCACGGGGCCGCTCAAGTCCGGCGCGTGCACGTGCATCTGCCCTTGCATCTGCTGTGCGCATTCGGAACCATGGGCCCCGCGCACCTGCGTTCTCGTACCACCGCACGCTGGCTACGGCCGCGAAACCGGGGAGTGCCTCGCATGGGGACGAATGGATCGACCATGCTCAAGCCGTTAAGGCAGGGGCTTCCTCCGATCGACCCCGCCACCGTGTCGAGCTCCGCCTCCTGCGCGCTGCCGCCGAAGTTCGAGGCGGTACGGGGAGCACGGCACTTCACCAAGTCGACGCTCACGTCGTGGGGCCTGTGCGAGCGGTTCGACGATGTGGCGCTGGTCGTGTCGGAACTCGTCACCAACGCCCTGCGCCACGCCCTGCCGTCCGACGCCCCGCGCGAAGAGGACGCCCCGGTGCGGCTGCACCTGATGCGGTGGACCTCCCGCCTGGTGTGCGCGGTACGCGACCCGAGCGACAGCGCCCCCGCGGCCCGCCCGACGGACGACTTCGCGGCGGAGTCGGGCCGGGGCCTCTTCCTGGTCGACTCCTTCGCCGACAGCTGGGGCTGGCACCCGCTGGCGGGAACAGCGCACGGGAAGGTCGTCTGGGCGCTGTTCCGGCTGCAGGGGGAGCAGGGGAGTTAGGGCCTTTCGTTCGGATCACGCCGTGCTCGGATCAGGAAGGCCCCGGCGGCCTTCTCCCTCCGCGGCCCAGTAGCCACGGGTACTACCGATGCACGGACAGTCGTGGAGGAGCCGCGGCAGGACCCGCGCCCGGATCGCCTCGCGGCTGGTCGGCCGGCCGCCGTTGATGAAACGCATGACGTCCGGGCCGTTTTCTTCGTGCCCCTCAAGTTCCCTGCCGGTCAGACCTGTTCGGCGACCAGGTGGTCGAACTCCCCCGCCTTCGCGCCGTGCAGCATCGCCGCTATCTCCGCCGGGGTGTAGACGAGAGCCGGGCCTTCGGGGTGGCGGGAGTTGCGTACCGCCACCTCTCCGCCGGGCAGCCTGGCGAACTCCACGCACGAGCCCTGCGAGTTGCTCAGCTCGCTCTTCTGCCAGATGACTCCGTGAAGCGCTGTTGACGCCATGCCGTTGTACGCGTGGTGCACAGGTCGCTCCCGGGTAGTGCAGAAGTACGGAGTACCGGAGTACGGACGTACGGAATTACAGGTCTCAACTCTCCAGGATCATAGCTGTGTTCACTTGCAGATGCATGAGCAGATGCACGTGCACACGGGGTGGTCGCTCCACTACAGCTTTGCCGGAGAAACGTTCCTCATGCACGGGGACGCCCGGTCCCCCGATCCGGCTCCCTGGTAGCTTGGCGCGTTCCGTCATCCACACCAGGGGGAAAGAAGTGAACAGGTTCGTACGTACCGCCGGCATCGCGGCCACCGGGCTTGCGGCGGCACTCGTGATCAGCGGGTGTTCGAGCAGTGACAGCAAGAGCTCCGACGCGTCGAAGGACCAGGGCAAGGGCTCGAACACCGCCGCCCCCGCATCCAGTGGCGGCAGCGGCTCCGATGGTGCGGGCGCGAAGGCCGCGGACATCGAGGGCAGCTGGCTCGCCATGACCGGCGGCAAGTCCACGGCGCTGGTGATCCAGGGCAAGCAGGCCGCCATCGCGGGGCAGCACGTCTGCACCGGCGTGGTCGCCGCCATGGGCAAGCAGATGCTGACCCTCAAGTGCCCCGACGGCAACAACGACCGCACCATGGGGACGATCGAGTCCGCCGACGGCAAGACCATGACGGTGTCGTGGGAGGCCGGGATCAAGGACACCTTCAAGAAGACCGACGGGGCGAAGCTCCCGGACGGACTGAAGATGCCCAAGTCCTAGGGTTTCAGGGCTTTTAGGGTTCCCGGGGTTCTAGGGGTCCCAGGGCTTCCCGGATGGGCCGGGCCGGGCCCGCGGGGCCTGGTCCGATCCGGTCCGGGGCCGGGTGGCCTCCTGGTCCAGGGCCGCGGTGAGTTCGTCGAGGGTGTCGAGGAGCAGCCCCGCCCCGCTGCGTACGACCTGGTCGGGTACGCCTTCGCCGTCCCACGCGGCGAGGTTCTCGCGCACCTCGTCCCAGTGCGGCACGCGTCGGTGCCGGATGTCCTTGGCGCCCCGCTCGACCGCGTGGAGCAGCGCCTCCGCGACGTCATGCGCCGCCGGTACGGGGGTGGTGGAGCGGCTGGGCAGATGGGCCTCCATCAGCATGGCCGCCCGGCCCAGCTGCGCCATCGCCTCCTCCGCGTCGGCGGCTGCCGACCTGGACAGGCCCCGGTGGCGCACCGGTTCGTGGGTGGCCCGCTCCAGGGCCTCCTGCCAGGTGATCCTGGCGGTGCGCGCGGCCAGCACCGCGTCCCGGACATCGGTCCTGCGGGCGCCGGCCGGATCGGCGTAGTGCGCGACGACCGCCGCCGCGTAACGGCCGTCGGCGAGCAGCCAGTCGGCGAGCCGGTTGCGCAGCCTGGGCGTCTCCCAGGCCGGATAGACGGCGTACGCGACCATGGCGAGCAGCCCGCCGATCAGGGTGAGCAGCACCCGGTCCCGGACGGTCTGGCCGACGTCGAGTCCGCTCATTTCGAGGAGGAAGACGACGTAGGCGGAGACGCAGGCCGAGCCGGCCGCGTACCCCGTGCGCATCAGGAGGAACATCAGCCCCGCGCAGACCACCGCGAGCGCTCCGGACGGGTACGGCCCGGGATGCGCCACCTGGACAACGGCGGTGGCGACCGACACCCCGACGAGCGTGCCGCCGAAGCGCGCGACGGCGCGGCCGTACGTCTGGGAGAAGGCCGGGCGCATCACCATCACGGAGGCCAGCGGCACCCAGTAGCCGTGCCCGAGCGGCAGGGTGAAGCCGATGAGATAGCCGACCGCGGCGACCACCGCGGTGCGGATCGCGTGGCGCAGGACGGGTGAGTCGTGGCTGTGCAGTTCCTTGCGCATGGTCCGCAGCACGACCGGGGCCATCCGCACCAGCGTGGGCCGCAGCAGCGGCTCGGTGTCGGGCGTGGTGCCCTCGCCCTGCGCCGTCTCGACGACGTCGCGGAGCAGGGTCGCCAGCCGGGCGGCGGCGCGGCGGGCGGGTCCGGTGAGCACGTCGGAGTTGTCGGGGGCCTCCAGTACGGCGAGGGCCGGGGCGGAGATGACCACGGGTTCGCCGTGCCGGACGGCGCGGGCCGCGGTGTCCAGTACGGAGCCGGCGGCGGACAGCAGTTCCCGTACCCGTGTGCGCTCAGGTCCCTCCGCCGCGGCGCCGACGGCCGGGTCGGCGAGGGAGGCGAGCACGGGCCTGATCCGCTCGGCGAGGCCGCGGGTGCCGTGCAGTTCGGCGGGGCGTCTGCGGGCCTGCCGCCGGGTGACGGCGGCGGCGCTGCGGGCCGTCACGAACGGCTCCGGGTCGAAGGAGGCCACCGGGTCGTGGCGCAGCCTGCGGGCGTAGTCGGCCTCGGCGGCCAGCGCATCGGCGAGGGCGTCGCGCTGGGCTCCCCACCGGCGGATGGGGAAGAGGACGATCAGGCCGGCCTGGACGACCGCGCCGCAGGCGATGATCGCGGCGTGGCCGGCGGCGGCCGGCACCGAGGTGGGGAGGGTGACGGTCACCAGCATCATCGCGACGTTGGACGCGGCGATGATGCCCGCGGTGGGCCCGACGGCCCAGGCCAGTCCCGCCACGAACGCCCAGATCGCGATCAGCGTCATGAACAGGGCGGTGTGCACGCCGAAGAGGTAGCCGAGGAAGGTCGACACGGCCAGCGTCCCGCCCGAGAACAGTGCCAGGACCGGCCGGGCGCGCCAGCTGCGCTGGAAACTGGCGATGGCGGCCTGGTAGGCGCCGAAGGCGGAACTCGCCGCGACAGCGGGGCCGAAGATGTCGAGGCTGAGCAGGACGACGAGGGCGAGGCCGGCGGCGCCGCGGAGGGCGATGAGCGGTTCCAGGCGCCGCCGTTCGATCGTCAGCCCGGAGCGGGCGGTCGCGTACAGGGCCCGGAGCCAGGTCATGGGTCTGAGAGTAGCGGGATAGTGGGATAGCGGGGCATATCGGGCGCATGGACGTCATGCTGAGGGCGCTGGGGGGCTGTTAGTGGTGGGGGCTGTGGGTGGTGGGGGGCTTGGGCGCTGGGGGCCGCCCAGTACCCAAGCCCAGGTCCTTGCCGTCAGGTCCCAGCCCAGGCCCCCGCTGTCAGACCCCAGCCGTCAGGCCCCCGCCGTCAGGCCCCCGGCCCCAACCGGGCCTTCGACCCCTTCGGCCCGTTCGGCCCGTTCGGCCCGTTCGGTCCCAGCCCCGCCGCGTCCGCCGCCGCCGTGCCGTCCAGCCAGCCCGCCTCGTCCGTGACGCCACGTACCCGGCTCACGGTTGTCTCGGGGAACATCCGGTCCGTTTCCGACACCACCGCCACGTCCCGCTCCGCGAGCACCGGCAGCAGCGAGCCCGCGGCCTCCGCCGTCACCTCGTCCGCGGTCCGGGCGAGCCGGTGGCCGAGCCTGCTGGCGTACGCCGTGAGGAACGACTGCCGGAACGTCTTTGTCCGCTTGCGCCCGCCCGCACGCTGCGCCGCCTCCGCGCGGGTCATCGCGGCCACCCCCTGGACCAGGAGTGAGGTGTGGAGCAGTTCGACGACCTCCAGGTCGGGTTCGAAGCCGACGACCGTGGAGAAGCCGAACGCGCTGTTCCAGACCGCACGGCAGCGGTTCGCGGTGGCGACCGCGTCGAGCAGGACCGCCTTGGCCGTCTCGTACGGGGCGTCGACGCCGATACGGCAGGCCGCCGGGGTGTCCGTACGGTGCCCCTCGGCCGCGAGCCGCGCCTCGTCGATGCTGTGCCGGGCCATCAGCTCCTGCGCCTTGCCGCTGAGCGCCTCGGCCTCCGCCGCGTAGTCCGTCGCCTCGGCCTTGGCGAGCAGCGCGCGGATCCGGCCGAGCGTCCGCGGCTCGGCGTGGTGGTGGGGCGGGAGCAGCACATCGGTGCCCGGCGCCGGGCCCACCGGTTCGATGGCCGGGAGACGCAGGAGCAGCCGGTACAGCTCCAGGAGTGCGGTCGCGTACGAGAAACGGTCGGCCTCCCAGGGCGGTGCGGCCAGTTCGTCCAGCTGGGTCTGCCAGCGCGGCGGCAGCCGCTTGCACGCCCGCACCTCCGCCGTGATCAGCGCCGAGAGGAGCCGGACGTGCCGGTCGGCCAGATCGCGCCGGACGAGCCGTACGACGTCGGCGGGCTGCCACCCGCGCCGCCAGGCCCGGCACAGGAACTCCTCGCCGCGCCGGCCCAGCTCCGCGTCGGCCGCCGGGTCGGCGGCGAGCAGGGAGGCTCCGGTGTCCAGGCCCGCGTCGCCCTCGCTGTAGAGGGCCGCGGCGAAGGCCCGGTCGGTCACCGATTCCATACGCCGCCCCTGCGCCCAGCCTTCATGCACCCAGCCCTCATGCGCCCAGTCTCCCTGGGCCCGGTCTCCATGCGCCCAGGGTAGATCCGGCCCGCACCGCCGTACGGGTCACCGCCCTCCACTGCACCCGCTCGCCGGATCCTCTGTCCACAGCCTGTGGACAGAGAGCCGCGAGCGGCCGCCGAGCCTCGGAACCAGTCGCGGGGCCATGCGCCATACCGTTCCCGGAGCCGCTCGCCCCTTCCGTACGGTTCCGCCCGCCCGAACGGACAGGGGCGGCACAAGTGCCGTCCGTACGCCGGAGGATGAGGATATGCAGCGCAGCCCCCTCCCGCCGTCCCCCATGCACCGCCCCTCGCGGCCTCCGGCCGATTGTCAGTGGTGGCTGCCACACTCGATCGCATGACCGAACGGTGGGCTCTGGCGACGGCGGAGGGCGGCGGGGCGCACCTCGCGCCACTCGGCGGCGACGGGCTGCCCGCCGAGGACGTGCTCTTCGAGCCGGATCTGGTCGAGGCGGTGCGGGCCCGGCCGGACGTCGGGCGGTGGGTGTGGCGCTCGACCGCCGAGATCTATCCACGGCTGCTCGCCGCCGGGGTGCGGGTCGAGCGGTGTTACGACATCGAGGACGCGGAGCTGCTGCTGCTCGGCCACGACGGGCGGTACGGCGAGCCGCGCTCGGCCGCGGCGGCCTGGGCCCGGCTGCACCGGGCACCCGTGCCGCCCGATCCGCGCCCCCGGTCCGCCGAGCCCGGCGCGCAGTCCTCCCTCTTCGAACCGGCCCCGGTCCCCATGGAGTTGGGCACGCTCCTCGAGGTGTACGCGGACCAGCTCGTGCGGTACGGGACCACCGTCCACCCGGACCGGATGCGGCTGCTGACCGCGTCGGAGTCGGCGGGGATGCTGGTGGCGGCCGAGATGCACCGGGACGGGCTGCCCTGGCGGGCCGATGTGCACCGGGCCGTCCTGGACGAGCTGCTCGGCGAGCGGTATGCGGGCGGCGGCGAGCCGCGCCGGATGGCGGAGCTGGCGGACGAGGTGTCGGCGGCCTTCGGACGCCGGGTCAGACCGGAGCTGCCCGCCGACGTCATCAAGGCGTTCGCCCAGGCCGGGATCCGGGTGAAGTCGACCCGGCGCTGGGAGATCGAGGGAATCGCGCATCCGGCGGTGCGGCCCCTGCTCCAGTACAAGAAGCTCTACCGGATCTGGACGGCCAACGGCTGGGGGTGGCTCCAGGACTGGGTGCGGGACGGGCGCTTCCGCCCGGAGTACCAGCCGGGCGGGACGGTCTCCGGGCGGTGGACCACCAATGGCGGCGGGGCACTTCAGATCCCGAAGGTGATCCGGCGGGCGGTCGTCGCGGACGAGGGCTGGCGTCTGGTGGTGGCCGACGCCGACCAGATGGAGCCCCGGGTGCTGGCGGCGGTCTCCCGCGACCGGGGGCTGATGGAGGTGGCGGGACACGACGGGGATCTGTACTCGGCCCTCTCCGACCGGGCGTTCAGCGGCGACCGCGACCACGCCAAGCTCGCACTGCTGGGCGCGATTTACGGCCAGACGTCGGGGGACGGCCTGAAGAACCTCGCGGCGCTGCGGCGCCGGTTCCCGGCAGCCGTGGCCTACGTCGACGACGCGGCGAAGGCGGGAGAGGAGGGTCGGCTCGTACGGACCTGGCTGGGGCGTACCAGCCCACCGGCGGCCGGGGCCGAGGAAGGCGACGAAGCGGGCATTCCGCAGGAGGATCCACTGGCCGGCCCGCCGGAGTCCGGCCCGCCGGGCGGACCCCGCTCGTCGGACGCCCGCGCCTGGGGCCGGTTCACCCGGAACTTCGTGGTCCAGGGCAGCGCGGCCGACTGGGCACTGCTGATGCTGGCCGCGCTGCGCCGCGCTCTGCACACCGCGGGGCTCCGCGCCGAGCTGGTCTTCTTCCAGCACGACGAGGTGATCGTGCACTGCCCGCGGGACGAGGCGCCACAGGTGGTCGAGGCGATCCGCGCGGCCGGTGAGCTGGCCGGGCGGATCGCCTTCGGGGAGACACCGGTGCGGTTCCCGTTCACGACGGCGGTGGTGGAGTGCTACGCCGACGCGAAATAACCGGTTCGCACGGCGAGGACTGCCGGCCGGACCCCCGGGTACGCGATTGGTCAGGCGCACAGCACAGCCAATCGACGTAAGGAGTGCACGCACTATGACTGCCACCGTGAAGAGCACCCTGACCGACGCAGCGCGCGAGACCACCGGGAAGGCCCTCCAGGGCGCCCTGGTCGACCTGCTCGGCCTCTCCCTCCTCGCGAAGCAGGTGCACTGGAACGTGGTGGGGCCGCGCTTCCGCTCCATCCACCTCCAGCTCGACGAGGTGGTCACCACGGCTCGCGACTACGCGGACACGGTCGCCGAGCGGTCCTCCGCCATCGGGGTGCCGCCCGACGGCCGTATCGCCGCGCTGGCCAAGACCAGTGAGCTGCCGGAGCCTGCCACCGGCTGGATCTCCGACGACGACGTCGTGGAGCTGCTGGTGAACGCGCTGGGTGGTGCGATCATCCGGCTGCGCAGCGCGATCGCGGCGACCGACGAGCCGGACCCGGTGTCCCAGGACCTTCTGATCGGGCTGACGGCCGAACTGGAGAAGCAGCGCTGGATGTTCCAGGCCGAGAACGTCTGACCCGGCGTGATCCGGGCGTGAGGTCCTACTCCCGCGTCCGCCCCGAGCGGACGTGAGGCCTACTCCAGCCTCCGCCCCGAGCGGATCCGGGACGCGAGGACCGCGATGTCGTCCGTGGCGTCCCGGCCGAACCGGTCGAGCACCTCGTCGAGCAGGCCCTCCAGGGTCCCGCCGACCGGGAGCCGCAGGCTTGCCAGCCGGCCGACGGACACATCGATGTCCTCGTCCCTGCGCTCCACCAGGCCGTCGGTGTACATGAACAGCACGGTTCCCGGACCGCAGGGCAGCGAGACGGTCTCGTAGCCGCCGAGTCCCGTGCCGAGCGGCGGTCCGACCGGCATCCCGGCGATCACGGTGCCCGCTCCGTGGTCGATGAACACCGGCGGCAGATGACCGGCGCTGGCCACCAGGCACTCCCCCCGGAAGCGGTCCACGACCGCCAGGAGACAGGTGGCGGCCCGGTCGATGCCCGCCTTCTCCACCATCAGGTCGAGCCGCTCCAGGATGATGTGCGGCGGCAGCTCGTCCTGGGCGAGGAGCCGCACCATGGAGCGGTAGTGGCTCATCGCCACGGCCGCGTCGACCCCGTGCCCCATCACATCGCCCATGACCTTCAGATGGCGGGCGTCCGAAAGGGGCACGACATCGAACCAGTCGCCGCCGACCTCCGCACCCTGGCCGACCGGCAGATAGCGGGTGGCGACCTCGATGTGCGGGTGGGGTTCTCGCGGTTCGGAGAGCAGGGCGCGCTGGAGTTCCAGGGCGATGCCGTGCTCACGCGTGTAGCGGCGGGCGTGGTCGAGGTCGACGGCGGCCCGGACCGCGAGCTCCTTGGCGACCACCACGTCCTGCTCGGTGAAGGCCGGCGAGTCCCCGGCCCGTACGAGCGCCAGGCAGCCCAGCGGACGCCCCCGGGAGGCAAGCGGCACGATGCATACGGAGTGGAAGCCGAGCGCGCGGTAGACGGCGACGCGCTCGGGGCTGGGGGCGGACGCGGCCAGCTGGGAGTCGGTGGTGAGGTTCTGCAGGACCGGCTGGTTCGTCTCCAGGCAGCGCGGGATGGCTCCGCCGTCCTGGTAGTCGGCGTACTGCCCCGGTTCCCCGAACTGCCGCACCGCCTCCGCGAGACCCGGTACGGCTGCCATGCCCGCTCTGCGCAGCCGGACCACCCCGGCGGGCGGCGGCCGCACCGACTGGCCGAGCTGCGGTACGAACACCTCGACGCTCGCCACGTCGGCGAGCTCGGGGACCACGAAGTCGGCCAGCTCACCGCAGGTGGTGTCCATGTCCAGGGTCGTACCGATCAGGTTCGCCGCCGTGTCGAGCATCGTCAGATGCCGGCCGACCCGTTCGTACTCCACATGCGGACGGCGCGGCGTCAGGACCTCCAGCATGATCAGGACGAGCCCGCGGACCTCCCCGTCCTGTTCGACGCGGTGGCACGCGCCCTGCCAGAACCGCAGCCCGGGATGGTCCGACGAGGACGTACGGCCATTGGACGTCACCTCACGGGGCCGGCCGTCGGCCAGCACCCCGCGCAGCAGGTCCGTGGACACATTCAGCTCCGGAAGGATGTCCTCCGCGGTGCGGCCGAGATGGCCGGCCGCCGGAATGCCGTTCATCTCTTCGAGTGCCGCGTTGACGTAGAGATAGCGCAGCTCCGTGTCGAGCACGCAGATACCCGCTGGGGTGCCCCCGAACAGCGACTTCAGGTACTCCACACCCGCCGGGGGCAGAACAGGCGGGACCTCCGGCGCATCCGGCGCATCGGCGCACACGGGACCTCCAGGGGCGGAACGGTGATCGCCCTGACCTCCATGGTCGGCCGCCCCGGCCCCGCGCGCATCCGCCGGGCACCGGCGGATGGGCCCCGCAGCTCCAGTACGGCTCCGGCCTGCACATGGCGGGTCGGGAAGGTAAGGGCTGGACGACGGCGCCCTGGCCCGCCTGGACGAGGCGAGCGCGGTCCCGCTCGGCTTCCCGCACGACTTCCTGCGGGAGCCGGGCATCACGCGGGCGGTGTACGGGGACCGCTGGGCGGAGATCGACGACCGCCGCTCGACCTGTCGGCGCACTACGGGCGGGTTTCTCTGAGAGGCGGCGGGCGCCGCCACTGACGCACGAGGGGCCCGGAGGGGGTGCGGCCCGCTCCAGGCCCCGGTCGGGACTCCCCGCCGGCTCGGTCAGTTGCGCCGAGCAGCGACGGAACCGCTTACGGTTTTCAGGAAACGACCGACGGGTGCATCTGCGATATATTCGCGAGGATATACGTCATGCAGACAAAGGTCGTACCGAAAAGCACCCCTTTTACGCGCCGGGACTTTGCACGGGAAGCGGCACGGGAGTCTTTTGGCCTGTTGAGCGCCACGGAGAATGCTCCTTGAATCATCGAATCCATCGAGATGTGCGTGAGGGCACGGCGAACTCCCGCAACAGAGGCCACTTCGCCCGCACCTGGAAATCGTAAGCCCTTCCGGTCACTCCGCATGACCCAGGCGAGCACAGCCGGATTACCTCAAACCGCGCCAACCTCCCAAAAAGGCGGCGAGTTCCGTCGGATTCACCGGATGAGGCGCCGGAAGACCCCCGGCCGCCCCCTTCCGGGCCGGTTCAGCCCCTGAGCCGGCCCAGCCGGCCGAGCGCCTTCACGGCCCGGGCCTCGTCGGAGCGGGCCCCGATCCGGCGGCTGATCGACAGGCTCTCCTCCAGATGCGCCGCCGCCTGGCCGAGCCGCCCGGTGTCCTGCTCGGCCTGGGCCAAGTCGTAGAGCACACCGGCCTCTTCGCCAGCGGCGCGAATACGCCGCATCACCGCGAGGGCCGCGATGTGCTGGGGCAGCGCCCGCTCGGCGAGACCGGCCGCACGGTAGGCCCTGCCGGTTCCGTTGAGTGCGACGCCCTCTCCGCGTGCATCACCCACGCCCCGCAGCGCCGGCAATACTTTTCCGTACAGAACAAGCGCTTCATCAGCCTTGCCGAGGGCGGTCAGAACACTCGCGAGATTCATCTGGAGTGTGGCACGGTCTCCCCGTCCCGCCATTACCCTGGAAAGCTCTATGGCTTCTCTGTACGATCGTTCCGCGGCTTCCATGTCGCCAATTTTCTGCCTCAGCTCGGCGACATTGTTCAGAGTCCGGTATCTCCCTCTGTCGTCATTTGCGGAAGTAAAGGAATCAAGAGCGCGCAGGAAGTAATCGAGAGCCGTCTCATCACGGTCCAGGTGGAGGTGGGTAATTCCGAGCAGGTTGAAGCTGCGTCCCACCTGCACCGCATCATTGGAATGCAGCCGCAGAGCCAGAGAACGTTCCTGAAGGGTCTGAGCCAGTACGTACTGCCCGGTGTGCCACAGCGGAATCGACAGCTGATGAATTGACTCGCTCTCCAGATCCGTATCCCCGAGGGTCCGCGCGATACCCAGAGCCTCGGAGGCCGTCGCATGCCCTTCGCCGTACTCGCCGCGGTGGACACAGACCCCGCTCAGGTCGAGCAGAGCCCGCGCCCGCGCCGCGTCGTCCCCCGTGGCCCGCCAGTGATCCACCGCGCGGCGCAGCAGCGGTTCGGCCGTGCCGAGGTGACCCTCCACATCCAGGAATCCGGCCAACACGTTTACGCCCAGGGCCAGTTGGTGTTCCGAGCCATGCCTCCGGATCCAGTCCAGCGCTGCCAGCACATTGGCGCCCTCGGCGATCAGCCACTGTTCGGCCGCATGCGCGTCGGGCATCTCGGGTCCGGACGTTCCGGAAAATCCGCCCGTGCCGCGGATACGTGAGCGGAATGGATAGGCGAGCCGGTCCGCCCGGTCCGCGAGGGCCAGGTAATGATCGACCAGCCGGTGAAGCGCCTGCCTGGAGTCTTTCTGACCGTCCACACGCGCCGGGCGAACACCTGAACCCGCGCCGGAATCAGAATCGGCGTGCAGTTCACCGTCGCCATCGGGCACGGTGCGGGAATCGGACCCGTTATCGATCAGCGTCCGGGCGTACGCGCGCAGAAGATCATGAATGGTGAACCGGTGCGGTGACGGTTCGGAAATGAGGCGGTGGGTGAGGAGTTCTTCCAACGCGCGCGCGACCGTATCGACAGGGAGTCCGGTCAGTGCCGCCACCGCGTACGCATCGAATTCCAGCCCGAAGTGCAGGCCCGCGCCGCGGAAGACAAACTGCTGGACCGGTGTCAACGCGCAGTAGGACAACGCGAACACGCGGGACATCGTTCGCTCGCCGTCGCGCATTTCCGAGAGTTCCCCGCTTCCGCAGGTCAGCTGCTCAAGAAGGTCAGCCGTGGTCCACGACGGCCGGGCCAGCAGCCGGCTCGCGACCAGTTCGATGGCGAGCGGCAAATGACCGCAGATCCGGACGATCTGCTCGATTTCCGCTCCCCGGGTGGCGCCGCAGCGTCCGCCGAGCCGCTGCTCGAAGAGCGCGATCGCGTCGGTACGCGGCAGCACGTCGAGCGAGACGGGCCGGACCCCGGGCAGGCCGGAGAGCCGCTGCCTGCTGGTCACGATGACCGCTGTCGGAGAGGCGCCGGGGAGCAGCGGCCGGACCTGGCCGGGTCCTGCGGCATCGTCCAGGATCACCACCATACGGCGGTCCCGCACGGTGGTGCGCCAGAGTGAGATCAATTCCGCTTCCCCGTGCGGGAGTTCCACAGCGGGTACGCCGAGCAGCCGGAGCAGTTCGGTGAGCGCGTGTGCCGCCGTCAGCGGTGCCCGGCCGGAGACATGTCCTCGCAAGTGGACGTACAGCCGGCCATCCGGAAACCGTTCCCGCAGGTGATGTCCGATGTGGACCGCCAAGGAGGTCTTTCCGACGCCGCCCATTCCGTCGATCGCCTCGATCCGCACGACGGGGGCCGAGGTGCCGGTGTTCTCACAGAGCGCGGCGGTGAGCTGCCTCAACTCGTCCCGGCGCCCCACCCAGGGGATGTCCCGCGGCAGGTTGTCCGGAACTCTGCGCGCGGGCCGGGCGGACACCTGCGGTCCCGCGCCTGACCGCACGAGCAGCGCAGGCGCCGGTGTGCCCGAGAGGATGCCCTGATGGACCCGGCGCAGCCGATGGCCCGCATCCAGTCCGATGTCACGGACGACGCGCTGCCGCGTCCGCTGCAACAGCCTGGTCGCCTCGGCCGCACGGCTGCTGCCGTAGAGGGCGAGGGCGAGCTGCTCGACCAGCGCCTCGTCGACCGGATGCTCCTCCGCCGGCGGCAGCAGGACGGGTACGGCTTCGGCGAACTTCCCTGCCTCCATGAGGATTTCGGCACGCAGCCGGGCGCCCGCGAGACCGCTCTCACCGACCGCGGCGCGCAGCCGGGCCGCCCAGTCCGCGGTCATTCCGGCCAGCGGCTCACCGCGCCAGAGGCTCGCCGCCACATCCAGCAGCCGGATCGCCTCGCCCCCGTCTCCGCTGTCCTTCAAGGAGCGCGCCTGCTCGACGCAGCTCGTATAGCGGCGCAGGTCGACCCGGTCCGGGTCGAGGTTCAGGACGTAGGCGTTCGTACGGCTGAGAACCTGGGGTGCCGCGCTACCGGCGGCCTTGAGGGACCTCCGGATGCGCGAGATATGAACATGCAGCGCTTCTCTGGCTTTGGCGGGCGGATTGTCGTCCCAGATCCGGTGGACCAGCGTATCCACGCTCACCGTACGGCTCGCGTCCCAGGCCAGAGCGGCGAGTGCCAGCCGCGTCTTGGTGGAACCGAGATCATTGCGCAGGCCGGCGGCGTGTACCTCCACCGATCCGGAAAGTCGAATCTCAAACTCCACCAGCGTCCTTCCGCCGGTCCGGCTTGTTATGGGCCGGGCATTCGAGGGTGACACGCAGCGGCGCCCATGGCTATATGAGCCCGGCATACGTCCCGTTGAAGTCCGAAACTGACTTCTGACTGAGCGATTCTGTTCATCCGTACCGCAGAGCGGGAATGCCTCTCCTGGCCGACGGCTGACGTTGCCTCATTCTGCATATGCTGATGGCAACTTCACAGGTGGGTTCCGTGTTCAGGGAGGCTTGGAGACGTGCCCATTCCGGAATCGGGCAGAGCGGCGGCGCTGCTGTCGGCCATGGTCGTGTGCGGGTCCGAACGGACGTCCCCCGCCTGGCGGGAACTGGCCGAGGTCGCACGGACGGCATCGGGACAGGACCCCTCAGTGGCGCGACTGCGGTCCCCGGTGGACGCACCGGAGAACGCCACGGCGGCGGACACACTCCAGGACATGGCCCGGCTGGCCACCGCCCTCGCAGCGTCGGCCCGGGCCGACGCGCACACCGCGAGCAGAGTGGACGACTGGTTACGGCGGCACGCGCCGGGCCCGGCCCGGCCGGAACACACGAACACGGTCGGCGGCACAGCGGTCCTGCACGGCCCGAGTGTGCAGGCCCGCGACATCCGGGGCGGTGTCCACTTCCACCAGCAGGCAGGACCGGAAAGCCCCCGGCCCCCCGTACCCCGGCAACTCCCGCCCATAAGGCGTCCGTTGGTCGCCCGGGACGGCGATGCGCGCGCCCTGGACCGGCTCCGGGCAGGGTATCCCGCCCAGTCGCCCCAGCTGCTGGTGGTCAGCGGTTTCGCGGGTGTCGGGAAGACCACGCTCGTCTCCCACTGGATGCACGGACTCGCGGACAGCTTCCCGGACGGACAGCTGTACGCCGATCTGGGCGGCCGGGCCTCCGCCACGGAGGACGGCGGCGGACCGATCAGGACCTCAGCCGTACTCGAAGGGTTCCTGTATGCGCTCGGCGCTTCCTCCGTACCGGTGGACACCGCACAACGCATGGCGCTCTGGCGGTCATTGACCTCGGAGCTGCGGCTCGCGGTTCTCCTCGACGACGCGTACACATCCGCTCAGGTACGCCCCCTGCTCCTGGGTTCGCCGACCGGACTCACCGTGGTGACCAGCCGGAACCACCTCACGGGACTGCTGGTCGACGGCGCCGCCACGCACCGGCTCGGAGCCCTCGCACCGGAGTCTGCCGTCGAGCTCCTCGCCGCGGGCGGTGGCGGGCAGCGGGTCACCCAGGATCCGGAGACCGCGCGCGAAGTGGTCACTCTCTGCGGCTGTCTGCCCCTGGCCGTCTGCCTGGCGTCCGCCCAGCTCGCCGCGCGCCCGCACCACACCCTGTCGGCCCTGGCCCGCAGTCTCTCCCGGGGGCAGGGGCCACTCGACACGCTCCGCGTGGACGGAGAGGCCGTCGTGCGTACGGCGCTGGACCTGTCCTACCGTCTGCTGCCGGCCGTCAGCGCCGCGCTCTACCGGCGGATGGGGCTACTGCCCGCGGACCGCTTCGACCTCTCCCTGCTGACTGCGATCAGCGGCGACGCCGCTCACGGCCGGTACGGGCAGTCCGATGAGGGTGCGGGTAGGGAGGCCGGGGAGGCGGACGTGCTCGAGGAGGCCGGGTGGTCAGCCGCACCGGACGGTTCAGCCGAAGCGGACCTGGCTGTCGGCGCCCTGCTGGAGGCGAACCTCCTGGAGGAGACAGGCCCGGGGACCTACCGCTTCCACGACCTCGTACGCCCCCACGCGCGCCGGCTCGGTGAGACGCGGGAGAGCACCGCGGAGCGCGAACGGACCCTCCGCCGCTTCGTGGACTGGTGCCTGGCCTCCGCGACCGCCGCGGAGAGCATCCTCACCCCCGGCCACCGGACGGCCGGTCGCGGCAGCACGGTGCCGGGCACCGTGCCCGCCGCCCTCGAAACCCCGGCCGAGGCACTGGCCTGGCTGGACACGCACCGCAACAGCCTGCTGGGAGCAGTACGGCACAGCGCCCGCGCCGGATGGCACACCGCCTGCTGGCAACTGACCGACGCCGCATGGCCGCTCTTCGTCCGGCTGCGGCCCCGGGAGATGTGGATCGAGATGCACCGCACCGGCCTCGCCGCCGCACGGTCCGGCGGTTCGCGGGAGGGCGAGGGCCGCATGCTGACGTCCGGCGCCATCGGGCTGCGTGACGCGGGCCGGTACCCGGAGGCAGCCGACTGGTATGCCCAGGCGCTGGAACACGCCACGGCCGACGGCGACGTACGGCAACAGGCGCAGGCCATCAACGGACTCGGCCACATCAGCCTGCTGGCCTGCCGATACGACGAGGCCCGTGCGCACTTCGAACGGGCCCTGCGGTTAAGGGAGTCGGTCGGATACGCACGGGGCGCCGCGCTCTCCCGGCGGCGGTTGGGCGAGACCGCCCTGGCGGCCGGCGACCACCGGACCGCCGCCCGGTATCTGGCCGGCTCCTTCACGGAGCTGGAGTCGCAGGGAGAGGGGTACGAGGCGGCCCGCGCCCTGGCCCTGCTCGGCCGTGCGCTGGCCCGCGACGGAGACCACGAGGGCGGCACCCGGCGGCTGCGCGAGGCACTGGGAACGTTCCGGTCGTCCGACGTCCGGTCCGGGCACTGGGAGGGGTACTCCCTGGAGTGGCTCGGAGAAGCAGCCGCACAACAGGGCGACACGGCGGAGTCGGTGCGCTGCTACGAGGCCGCGCGGGATCTCTTCCTCCGGCTGAGCCCCGCCGACGCACAGCGCCTGGACGAACGGCTGCGCCACCTGTGAGAGGTGGCGCAGCCGACGCGGTGGCCGCAGGGCCGTCAGCGCCGTACGGGTGCTCCCCGGCCAGGACCGGCCACCGTCCTGGTCAGCGGCTACCGACCGGCGCCGCAGGGCGGACCGACCGCAGGGCTGCCGGCGTGCCCCCGGCCACCAGCCAGGCGTGCAGCACCGACGCGATGACGTGCGGCGCCACGCGGCGGCCGGGCGCCGCCCCGGCCGGCCAGGCCGACAGCACACCGCCCCCGGACCCGCGCACACCGAGCACGAGGGTGTTCCCCGCGTCGGGCACAGCCGCCACGAGGCAGCCCGGATACCGCGCCATCAGCATGTCCGCACGACGGCGGGCGAGGGCCGAAGGCAACGGCGTCCGGGTCACGAGCACATCGGCGTACTCGGCACGCCCCGCCTGACGCGGCGCATCCGGATTCATCCGCAGGTGGGTGTCGGTCAAACGCGTACCGAAGAGCCGCGGCCTGCTGCCGGAGATCCCTGCCGCGGTGAAGAGCAGGACGGAGGCCGAGCCGTACCCGGCCGCGGACCGCCAGCCGACGGCGACGGGCACCACGATCCGGTCTCCCGGCAGTCCGGGCCGGGCCTCCGCTCCGGCGACGCGTGGAGCGCCGAACCGGACATCGCACCAGGAGATGTCCGGCAGGGGCACCGCTGACATCGGCGACACTCCTGGCATCGGCGGCCCCCCGGCCCGAGCGGTCGTCCCGGACCGGGCCGTCACAGCGCGATCCCCAGGTCGGCGCTCTCCCACCGGACCAGCGGCGGCGGCATCGGCGGCGGCGCGACGGACGGTGCGCAGGCCGGTTCGCCCAGCCGCAGCAGCCGGTAGACGAGCGCCCTCATCCGCCGGTGGAACTGGCCCGGCGCCGACGACAGCAACCCGGCCACCTGCTCGTACTGGCCCGGGAAGTGCTGCTCCGCGGCGTACCGCAGCTGCGCGGCGAGTGGATGTGCCGGAGAGACGACGGGGGCGAGAGCGGCCAGCAGCGCAGCCGGTGACGAGGCGGAGATCTCCCGCCTCGGGCCGGGAGTGAGAAGCACGGCAGCCTCGGTGAGAGTCCCGTACGCCGTAAGGGAGCCATGGTCACCGACAATCCAGTCGGCCGCGATCAACGGCGCCTGCCAGTCCGCCTCCGGCGGCACCACCGCGATGCCCCGGCTGCGGCAGCCCGCCAGCCAGCTCTGCACCTGCCAGGCGCCGTGCCCGGCGAAGACATTCGGGTGCAGCAGCAGCGCCACCCGGTAGCGGCGGCCGGGGAGTTGGCTGAGCAACTGCGGCAGCAGCGTGTCGAACCGTCCGAAGGTGGAGGTGGGGCCCCAGGTCGAGGTGACGATCACGAGCCGCTGCCCCGCTTCGATGCCGAGCGCCCTGCGGTACTGGCGACGCCGGGGCATCCCGGCCCTGATCCGGTCCACACAGGGGTCACCCACCACATGAGCCACCGGCAACGCCTCGGGGCAGGAATCCGCCAGCTCCGCCAGGTCCCGCTCGTGCGCGTAGACGATCGCGGCGGGGCCCACCCGGCCCTTGTGCAGCAGATGCTGACGGCTCAGCATCCCCGGCGCCCGCTTCTCCCCCGGCGCCAGCGCCGAGGTGTCAGTGAGCAGTTTGATGTGGCCGGCCCCGTGCGAGATCCGCACGACCGGCGCCCGTAACGCGTGCACACCGCGCGACCCGGCCGCCAGCGCCAGGTCGAACTCGGTGCGCAGCGCCTCTTCCCAGGGCACGGTGTTGATGCCCAGGCTCTGCAGGTACTGCGCGACGCCGCCGCCGAAGGCGTGCGGCGCCGCGGTGAATACCACCTGGATACGGAAGTCGGCCTCCAGCAGGCTGAAGACCTCCTGCAGTCGCTGGGCGAAAGTCACGGTGTGCACGACGACCAGCACCCGTTTGCAGTCCTGTACGGTCAGCCACTGCCCTTGCTCGATCAGCGCCGTTTTCGTGGTGTTGACAGACACAATCGGTCCCCCATGTTCGTCGGCTGCGTGCAGCAGTCGACAGAGGGGTTCCCGCCCCGCACGGCACTTTCCTTGCAGCGGGCTTGCAGCAACCTTGCCCGCCCGGGTCAGGCCCCCGCCGCCCCCTCGCCCGTCGGCTTCTCCCCGTCCACGACCCCCGTGACGATCCCGCGGATCGTCTCCAGCGGCAGTTTGGGGGTGCCGTCCGGGAAGAGCAGGCCGTTCGTCTCCTGGGCGGTGTCCATGAACTGCGTGTAGCAGAAGCCCGCGACCAGCGGGCTCTTCCGCAGTTCGCCGAAGAGTGCGCCGAGCAGTTCCGCGTACTGGGTGTCGGAGCTGGTCTGCGTATAGAAGAAGTCGTCGTCCCCGCCCGCCAGCGAGAGGCCGCCGAACTCCGTGATCATGAGCGGCGCTTCACCCGCCGCGAAGCGCTCGGTCTGCCGCTCCGTGAGGGAGACCACCCGGCCCTGCGGGCCGCCGCCCGCCAGTACCGCCGCGAAGCCCGCCGCGTCTCCGTAGCGCTCCTTCAGCAGGCCCGCGTCGCTGGTGTAGTCGTGGACACCCAGGATGTCGCTGTCGGTGTGCTCCCAGCCCTCGTTGGACAGCACCGGGCGCGTCGGGTCCAGGGCCCGGGTCAGCGCGGCCAGGGCCATCGAGTACTGCTGCTGCGCCGGGTCGTGCGCCATGTCGGAGAGGCCCCAGCTCTCGTTGACGGGCACCCAGGTGACGATCGACGGGTGGCTGCGGTCGCGTCGTACCAGGTCCAGCCACTCACGCGTGAGCAGTTCGACGGCGTCCGTGCCGAACTCGTACGCCGCGCCGGTCTCGCCCCAGACGAGCAGGCCGAGCCGGTCGGCCCAGTACAGGAACCTCGGGTCCTCCGCCTTCTGGTGCACGCGGACCGCGTTGAAGCCCATCGCCTTGATCAGCTCGACCTCGCGGCGCAGCTCGCCGGTACCGCTGCTGGCGAGCAGGGTGCGCGGCCGGTAGCCCTGGTTCAGTACGGAACGCACGTAGCAGGGACGGTCGTTGAGCAGGAAGGCGCCGCCTCCGACGCCCGCGCTGCGCAGGCCCAGATAGCTGTCCACTGTGTCTGCGGTGTAGGCGGTGCCTGCGGTGTTGGCAGCGTTCACGGCGTCGGCGGTGTTCGCGGTGTCTGCTGTGTCTGCTGTGGCTGCGGACGCGGGCGTTCCCGGGTCGCGCACCGTGACCCGGGCGTCCACCAGGGTGGGCGAGTCGGGGGTCCACCACAGGGCCTCCCGGTCGATGCCGTTGCGCAGGGCGGCGATCGCGATGTCGATCCGGGTACGGCGGCCGGTGGTCACGGTCGACGTCTCGGCCAGTACGCGGTC
Source organism: Streptomyces sp. NBC_00466 (assembly GCF_041433995.1). Taxonomy (NCBI): domain Bacteria; kingdom Bacillati; phylum Actinomycetota; class Actinomycetes; order Kitasatosporales; family Streptomycetaceae; genus Streptomyces; species Streptomyces sp. NBC_00466. Next base: position 2,780,719 of record NZ_CP107896.1, read on the forward strand.
GCCGACGCGGAGCACGATGTCGACCGTGAGCGGCCGGGGCAGCGGCCGGGCGAGAACGACCTCGGCCACGACTCCGCGCTGCGGGTCGGGGATCCAGGCGAGGTCGGTGATGTGCTGGTCGGGGACCGTCTCGGTCCAGACGCTCTGCCAGATCCCGGTGGTCCGCTCGTACCAGACGGCGTGCGGCCGCTCCTGCCAGTCCTGCTTGCCGCGCGGGACGGAGAGGTCGGCCGGGTCGTCCTCGGCGCGTACGACGAGTACGTGCTCGGCGGCGCCCGGCCGCATCGCGTCGGTCACGTCGGCGGTGAACGGCGTCTGCCCTCCGACGTGTTCGGCCACCAGCCGGCCGTCGAGCCAGACCCGGGCGCGGTGGTCGACCGCACCGAAGTGGATCAGCGTCCGGCCGCCCCGGGAAGCGTCCGGGACCAGCGCCCCGTGGGCGATGCGGCGGCGGTACCAGACGATCGGGTGCGGCGCGGTCTCGCCTATGCCGGAAGCGGGTGCCTCGGGCGGGAAGGGAACGGTGATCTCCCGGTCGAATCCACCGGCGGCGTCACCGGAGAACCACGCCTCGCGCTCGCCCGCGTCGGCGTCGTCGTATCCGAAGTCCCAGGTGCCGTCCAGTCTGTTCCACTGCTCACGGCACATGAGCGGCCTCGGATACGTGCCCTCCTGCTCACTCGCCCTCACGGCTCCTCCTTCTGCCTCACCGGCCATCGGGTTTCGTACAATCGAATTCCGCTCATCATGAGTGTTCCTTTGCATCGATGCAAGGATCAGTGGAAAGCACGAGCAAGACACAGCAACGCACGAACGCCGGCCGCCGTCGGCGGGCACCGACCGAGGGGGACGCGCAGGTGGGCAGGGTACGGATGCGGGACGTGGCCGAGCACGCCGGTGTATCGGTGCGGACCGTCTCCAACGTGGTCAGCGGCTACACGCACGTCAGCCCGGAGATGCGCGCCCGTGTGCAGCACTCGCTGGACGCGCTGGGCTACAAGATGGACTACCTGGCCCGCGGCCTGCGTTCGGGCCGCACCGGGTTCGTCGCGCTGGCGGTGCCCTTCCTCGCCGAGCCCTACTTCGCCGAGCTGGCCCAGGCCGTCATCCGCGCCGCGGCCCGGCGGGGCATCACGGTGCTGGTCGAGTCGACGGAGGGCGACAGCGAGACGGAACGGCGCATCCTCGCGGGCGGCCTGACCAATGTGGCCGACGGCGTCCTGTTCAGCGCCCTGACCGTGCCGGCCGCCGACGTCGCGGCCACCGCTCCGGACTTTCCGCTGGTCATGCTCGGTGAGCACGATGTCGGCGCACGCTTCCCGCGCGTCGGGATCGACAACGTGGCCGCCGCCCGCACCGCCGTGGAACATCTCGTGGAGCAGGGCTGCCGCCGTATCGTCGCGCTCGGCCGGAACGGCAGCGAGAACGGCCGCCAGCGCGTCGAGGGCTACCGGCAGGCCCTGTCGGCAGCCGGGGTCCGGCGGGTGAACTGGCTGGTCGAGCCGGTGAAGGACTGGAACAGGGCCCAGGGTTTCGAGGCGGTGCGCCAGCTCCTCGAAGGCAGCGGCCCGCTCCCGGACGCGATCTTCGCCTTCAACGACGCACTGGCCGTCGGCGCCCTGCACGCACTGAACGCCTCCGGTGTCCGGGTGCCCGACGACGTCGCCCTGGCGAGCATCGACAACGTCCCGGAGTCGGCGTACACCCACCCGCCGCTCACCTCGGTCGCGCCCGACCTGGACGTGATCGCGGAGCGCGCCCTCACCCTGCTCGACGAGCAGATCAACCGGCAGCCGGGCGGGGAGGACAGCGGTCCCGGTTCGGGTGATGCGCCGGCCCGGCGGGAGTCGACGCCCTTCCGGCTGGTCGTCCGCGAGTCCTCGCAGCGCAGGCCCGCTGTCTGACCCCGGCCACCGGCCGGCCGACCAGAAGAACAGCCACCGTCCGTCCTCCAGCGCACCGGTCTATTGCAACGTTGCAAATCGTGTGCCAAGGTCTCGCCATCGAGTTCACATCGAACTGACGAGGTGAATACCCCTATGAGCGGAGCGATGGCGCGTCGGCGCTTCCTGGCTCTCGGCGGCGGCCTGGCCCTGGCCGGCGGGCTATCCGCGTGCTCATCCCCGCTGGCCTCCGGTCTGACGGGTTCTCAGCCCGACCCCGCCGACGTCATCTTCTGGAACCTGTTCACCGGCGGTGACGGCGCCAACATGACGCTGATGGAGAACGCCTTCCGCACGGCGCACCCCGGAACGACGGTCGAAGCGACCATCCTGGGCTGGGGAAACCCGTACTACACCAAGCTGGCCCTGGCGACGGCGAGCGGCACCCCGCCCGATGTCGGCATCTCCCATCTGTCCCGGCTGCCGCTGCTCGCGGCATCGGGCCTGCTGGAGCCGGTGGCCGAAACGGGCGTCACCGAACTGGGCGTCACCCCGGACCGGTTCACCCCGGCGGCCTGGAAGAAGGCCACCGTGAACGGCACGGTGTACGCGGTGCCGCTGGACACCCACCCGTTCGTGCTCTTCTACAACGTCGATCTGGCGAAGAAGGCCGGCCTGCTCAACGCCGCCGGTGACGGGCTGAAGCCGATGAAGGGCAGGGCCGCCTTCACCGACGCGGTGAAGGCGATGAAGGAGGCGGGCGCGCAGTACGGCGCCGCGATGTCCATCACCGCCGACCCGTCCACCGCCTGGCGCTGGTTCAGCATGATCTACTCCGGGCTCGCGGGTCCCGTCGTGACCGGCTCCGGCACCACGATCGACATCGACGCCGAGGCGATGCAGGAGACGTTCGACTTCATGCAGAGCCTGACCGGGCCGGGCCTGATGCCGAAAAGCCTCAACGGGTCGGGTGCGAACGCCCTGTTCAGCACCGGCAAGGCGGGGTTCCTCTTCGACGGGGAGTGGCAGATCCCCTCGTACCGGCTCGTCAAGGGCCTGCGCTTCAACGTGGTGCCGTTCCCCGCGCTGCTCGGACCGGAGCCGGTGGCGTACGCGGACTCGCACGCGCTCGTCGTCCCGCGCAACCCGAAGCGCTCCCCCGCACGGACCGCGCACGCGGCGCAGTTCATCAAGAGCCTGCTCGACAACAGCGCCACCTGGGCGCACGGCGGCCATGTGCCTGCCTGGCTCCCCAGTCAGCGCAGCAAGGCGTTCCTTGGGCAGTCCCCGCAACGCAACTACGTACAGGCGGCGTTCAACGCCCAGTACGACCCTGTCGCCTGGTACACCGGCGCCGGTTCGGACTTCCAGAACACCGTGGGCGCGACCGTCATCGAGGTCCTCGCGGGGCGGCTCGGGCCGAAGAAGGCGGTCGGCGCGATGCGGGCTGATCTGAAGCGGTACACCACGGCCCGACCACCGGTCACGATGAAGTAGGAGGCAGTTCCATGACGACCGTCGCCTCGACGCGGCCGGCCCGGCGCCCAGCACCCGTACGGACGGCGCGCGGCCGGCCGCCCCGCTCCGACCGGCGGGCGGGCCTGCTGCTCAGTACCCCGTTCCTCGTCGTCTACCTGCTGTTCCTGGCCGGCCCGCTGCTGATGGGCATCGTGCTGAGCTTCTTCAACACGACCACCGTGAAGGACGGCCTCGGCGACTGGGTGGGGGTGTCCAACTACACCCAGGTGCTGCGGGACTCCCTCTTCTGGGACGCCATGTGGCACTCGGTGCTGTTCACCCTGATCACCACCCCGCTGATGGTGGTCCTGGCGCTGCTGTTCGCCATCCTCGCGTCCCGGATCCGGCGGGGCAGGGTCTTCTACCGGCTGGCGTTCTTCGCGCCGTACGTGGTGCCGTCGTCCGTGGTCGCCCTGATCTTCCTGTGGATGTACACGCCCCAGGTCGGTCTGCTCCCCAAGCTGTTCGGCGCGGTCGGCCTGCCGGTGCCCGACTTCATCGGCAGCACGTCGGGCGGCTGGACCGCGGTGATCCTGATGACGCTGTGGTGGACGTTCGGCTTCAACTTCGTCCTCTACACGGCCGCGATCCAGGATGTCCCGCCGGATGTGTACGAGGCCGCCGCGATCGACGGGGCGAGCCCCTGGCAGCAGATCCGGCTGATCACCGTGCCGCTGCTGCGCCCGACCACCGGGCTGGTGCTGATCCTCCAGATCCTGGCCTCGCTGAAGGTGTTCGACCAGATCTATCTGCTTCTCGGCGGCGGCCCGGACCAGTCGACGCGGCCGGTCATCGAGTACATCTACGACACCGGATTCACCTCCTACCGGGGTGGCTACGGTGCCGCCGCCACCATGGTCTATTTCGTCATCATCGTCGCGATCTCGGCAGCCTGGTACGCGCTGCGCCGCCGCTCCACGACCCCGGCCGCGCCCCGCACCGCACCGCTGCCCGAGCGGAGGACACCTTGAGCAGCCTCACCCAGCCGCGGCCCGCCGGTACGGGGGAACCGACCGCGTCGCGCACGGCCTCCGCAGCGCCCACCGTCAACGGCGCGAAGCTCTTCAACCGGCTCTGCGCCGTCTGTCTCACCCTGTTCGCGCTGATCTGGCTCGTGCCGTTCGCGTGGGCGCTCATCACCTCGCTCCGCCCGGACGGCTCGATCACCGCGAAGCCGACGTCGCCGTTCGCCGGCGGCTGGTCCCTGCACGCGTACGCGTACGCCTGGGACACCTATCCGATCGGCTCCTGGTACCTCAACAGCCTGGTCATCGGGGTCCTCGCGGTGGTCTTCACCGTGGCCTTCTGCTCGATGGCGGGCTTCGCCCTGGCCTTCCTCCGCTTTCCCGGCCGGAACGTCGTCCTGGCGCTGGTCACAGCGGGTCTGATGCTGCCGACCGAGGCGCTGATCCTGCCGCAGTTCATCGAGTACCGGTCGCTGCATCTGCTCGGCACCTACTGGGCACTGGTCCTGCCGTCGGTGGCCGCTCCGGTGTCGGTCTTCATCTTCCAGGCGTTCTTCAAGGGCATCCCGGTCCCGCTGATCGAGGCCGCGCGCATCGACGGGGCGAGCTGGTGGCGGGTCTACTGGACGATCTGTATGCCGATCTGCCGCCCGGCGGTCTCGACGGTGTCGATCCTGACGTTCATCAACTCGTGGAACGCGTTCCTGTGGCCACTGCTGGTGCTGAACCAGACCAAGTCGCAGACGATCCCGGTGGGTCTGGCGTCCCTGGTGAACAACAGCAACATCCAGTACGCGGAGGTCATGGCGTCATCGGTGCTCGGATTCCTGCCGCTGATCGCGGTGTTCCTGGTCTTCCAGCGGCGCATCGTGCAGGGCGTGGCGACCACCGGGATCAAGTGACGGGCGGGATCAGGTGACGGGCGGGATCAGGTGACGGGCGGGATCAGGTGACAGGCGGGATCAGGTGACGGGCGGGGAGCCCGGTTCCGGGACCGGGGCCGGGACCGCGACCCCCGTGCCGTCGTCGCCCAGGACCAGCTCCGCGAGCCGGATGTACGCGTTCACGGTGGCCGTCCGCAGCCAGTCCAGCTCCCAGCCGGGCGACTGCAGCGCCGCGTCGAAGGGGACGTGCACCACCTGGCCGGGGTCCACTCCGAGCCGCCCGGCGAAGGAGGCGGGCAGCCGCCGGCCGGACGACCCGCCGACCTCCGCGGCCACCACGACCGCCTCGCGCGCCAGCCGCTCGTGCCCGGCCTCCCGTACGTCTTCGAGGGTCCGCACCGCCGCGTCGAGGAACCAGTCCGCGGTGCCGCAGCAGAGGACCAGCCGGTCCGTGTGGTCCAGGACGACCCGGGCCGAACGGTCCAGGCGCAGCCGGGACCAGTCGGTCAGCACACAGGAGTAGTGGGGCGCGGTCTGCGCCAGCACCCGGGCGTACTCCTGTGCGTGCGCGGGGTTCTGGCTGAAGTGGCCGCCGCGGTGGGCCATCACTTCGAGGCCCGAAGGCAGCCGGGTGGTGAGGGCGCGGATCTCGGCGTACGAGAGGTCGGGTTCCAGCGCCGCCAGATCGCGTACGACGGCCTCGTTGCGCCCGGTGAGGAAGGCGTCGAGCGACCCCTCGGACGCCGCGCCGTCCAGGGCCAGGACCGGTTCGGCGCGTACGGAGGCGAGCAGCGAGCCGAGCACCACCGTCGCCGTGGCCCGTCCGCTGTAGTGGTAGGCACCGGCCAGGGTCAGCCGCCTGCTGTACGTCAGTGGCCTGCGCAGCCGCTCCAGCCGCGCCAGCGTCTCGCGGCGGGCGGAGCCGAAGCGCGGCAGCCGCAGCCCGCCGCCGGCCGGCCGGGGCCCGCCCTCGTCCCGGGGCAGGTCGAGCGGCGGTCGCGTCGGCGGCCGGTGGCCGGTGGGGAGCGGGACCGGCGGCTCGCCGCCCCGCTGGAGCCGCACCCTGGCGACGTACCGGGCCAGCAGCTCGGCGAGCTCGCTCGCCGCGGGACGCTTGGCCGGATCCTCGTCGAGGCAGCGCAGCACCAGGCCGCGCAGCTGGTCCCAGGCGCCGCCCTGCCACAGGTGCATACCGTCCGGCAGGCCCGCCAGCTCCAGGCCCGCCTTGCTGCTGATGAGCTGGAGCAGCTCGCCGAGTGAGCGCATGTTGTCCTCGCGGGTCGGCACCGGGCCCGTGCCCAGGTACGTCCCGTCGACCGCACAGTCCGAGAGGTCTCCGAGCACGACGGTGCGCCGCAGGACGAACACGCTGTCGGCGTTGAGGTCGGCGAGCACGATGCCGTTGACGTGACACACGCTGAGGGCGTTCGCGAGGTAGCAGGCGACGAGCAGCCCGCGCAGGATGTCGAAGGGGGCGGTACCGCCCAGCACGGCCTGCGCGTAGATGTCCCCGAGGCGCGGTGGCTGCGCGTCCGGCGTGCCCGCTTCGGCGATCGGCGTCATCGCGAGCCAGCGCGGCGAGTCGCGGAGCCCACTGGCGAGCAGGACGGGGGCGCACTCCCCCTGGAGCCGGCGGAGCACCTCGGCCTCCACTTCGATCAACCGGCTGTTGGACGCGGGGAGATCGGGGCGCGCGATCCGCAGCACGGCCTCGTCCCCTGCCGGATTGGCTCCCCGGTAGAGCATCGTGCGGCGCCCGCGGCGACGGCCGCGCAGCTCGAACTCGCCGAGCTGCCGCGGGTCCTCGTCGGTGAGCGGCTCCCAGTGGTCGGCGTCGGGACCGGCCGGCTCGGGCTCCGGTCCCGGGGTGGACGCCGGGTCGCCGAACGAGATGCCGAACCGGCTGAGCAGCCGTCGCTCGACACTGGTGAACGGCTGGTGCGAGCCGGGCAGTTGGGCGGAGCCGTCCGGATGGGACAGCCAGGCGGGGAAGTCGGGCGAGTTGCCCGCGAGTTCCCCGAGACGGCGTCCGATCCGGCGGCTGGTGTGCAGGAGTTCGGCCTGCGGGACCGCGTCGAGCAGCACCGCCTTGGCCTCGTCCGAGAAGTCGAAGATCCGGTGCTTGGCGGGCAGCGGCCCCGGCACGGGCGCCGGATGCGGGCGTACCAGACCGCCGAGGAACACCTCCGCGAGGTCGGACGTACCGGCCTTCCACGGCACCGCGGTCTGCACCAGCCGCATCACCGGCACGGACAGCGGCGAGACCGCGGCGAGATGGGCCGCGAGGCGGTACGCCTCCGGGGTGGCCGCGTCCCGGAAGTGCTGGACGCTGCTGAGGTCCCGGGAGGGGGCCACGGCCCCGAACCGGTTGGGGCCGGCGAGCAGCGGCAGCTCCACGGTGGTGCCGGGCGACGCGAGCAGCCGCGCCCAGTCGCGCAGCGAGCCCGCCGCCGGCTCCAGGACGGGCACCGGCACCCCGTCGAAGTCGGCGAGCCCCCGGGGCAGTACCGGATCGGCGATCTCCCAGGCGGTGTTTGCGCCGCCTGTGCGCCGGGTGGTGACCCGCCAGCTCTCGGCGGCTATGCCGGACGCCTCCCACATGTCGGGCGGCAGGGTGTGCAGCACCGCGACCGGACCGCGGGCCGCCCGCGCGGCCAGCAGCTCGTGCATCGCGCCGGCCCGCCAGGCGGCGCCCATGCCGTCGCTGACGACCAGCAGGAGAGTGCGGCCGGACGGGTCGTTGACGATGCTCAGCGGCAACTCGGCGCTGTCCGTGTGGAACGGCCTCGCGTGCAGCCGTGGCTGGTGCGGCATGCGGGTGTCGAGGCCGAGTACGCGGATGGCGGCGAAGGCGCCGAGCCGCTCCAGCAGGGCGCGCAGTTCCGTACCGAGGCGGTGCCACAGCAGCATGGACAGACCGTCGTCGACGAGCAGGACGAGGTTCAGCCAGCGCTCCCGCACCGGCCGCTGCACCACGTCGGCCAGCCGGGTCTCGGCGAGTCCGGCCGCTGTGCGCTCCTCGTCGATCTCGGTGCGGTGCCTGCTGTCCCGTCTGCGGCGCAACGGCCGCAGTGAGCGGCCGAGTTCGAGCTCGTCGGCGAGCGCCTTGTCCTCGGGGATCCGCAGCGGCATCGCCCGGCGCGGCTGCGGGCCCGGCTGCGGTGGCCGCGCCCCGGGGGCGGCCGGGCCCTGGCGGGCCGCCGCGTACAGGGCGGGGGTGGTGAGGTCGGGCAGATCCGGGTCGTCGGCCTCCGGTACGGGCTGCCGCGGGCCGCCCGCGTCCGGTTCGGGGTCCGGCGGTTCGGGGGGCGGCGGGGCGGCGGGCTCGTCCCGGTGGAGCGGCGCGTGCTCGCCCGCGGGCAGTCTGCGGGCCAGCCAGAGGACGTCGAGGACCTGGTCGGCGTCCAGGTCGTGGCCGCAGGCGGACAGGACCCGCAGCGCATCGGCGAGCGGCCCGCCGCCTGCTGCTGCCGGATCGGCCGCTACTGCCGGATCGGCCGCTGCTCCGAGGGATGCCGCTGCTCCCGGAACGCCGGCCGCTGCCGGATCGCCCGCCGCTGCCGGATCGCCCGCCGCCACCGGATCGCCCGCCGGTTCCTGGCCCCCGGCCGGTTCCTGGTCCCCCGCCGTGGTCACATCGCCCCGGTGAGCTGATGCAGTACGGCGTCCAGCAGCCCTTCCGCGTCCAGGTCGATACCTCCGGCGCGCAGGAACACGGCGTTGAGCAGCTGGTCGGTGGCGAGCTCGCCCGGGGCCCGGCGGCGCAGGAAGACCTCGATCAGATCCTCGGCCTCCCGCAGCGCCTCCTCGCCGAGGTGCGCGGCGACGATGGCGCGCAGCCGCTCCTCGTCGGGCACCGGCAGGTCGAGCCGGACACAGCGGCGCAGGAACGCGGGCGGGAAGTCACGCTCGCCGTTGCTGGTGATCACGACGACCGGGAACTCGGCGCACTGGACGAGCCCCTGGTGCACCCGGACGGTGCCCCGGTGGTCCAGGTTCTGCACCTCCACGTCGGCCATGTCCTCCGGGAGCCGGGTCAGCTCCGCGATGTCGAAGACCCCCTCCTCGAAGACGGTGAGCAGGTCGTTGGGCAGGTCGACGTCGCCCTTGTCCATCTCGTCGATGAGCAGGGCGCGCGGGGTGGCCGACGGCACCAGGGCGGTGCCGAGCGGGCCGAGCCGGATGAACGTGCCGATGGACGGCTCGCGTTCGCCGCGGTCCCGGCTCAGCGTCGTCTCGCGGAGCCGGCCGATCGCGTCGTACTGGTAGAGCGCGTCCTTGACGGTGGAGCGGCTGTTGACGGGCCAGCGCAGCAGCTCGCCGAGGCGCAGTTCGTGCGCGATGGCGCGGGCGAGCGACGACTTCCCGGTGCCGGCCGGGCCGGTCACAAGGAGCGGACGGCGCAGGTGCAGCGCCGCGTTGACGACGTCGGCGTGCCGGGGCTCGATCAGATACGGCAGTTCGGGGCGCATCGACCGTACGGGCGTGAAACGCCGCCAGGGCGGGGCCGACGGGAGCGCGATGGCCCGGGGCACGCCGTCGCCGCGGAAGAGCCGCCAGTCGGCGCCGGCGTCGGCATCGGGAGCGGCATCAGGGCCGGATGTCATGTGCTCTCCTGTGGTTCGGTCAGATGCAGTCGGGGCACGGTGCGGTCGGCGTCGGCCCAGGCGAGGACCGGGCGGCCGGGGAACTCGGGCGGGCTGGCCATGGCGTTCGCGCGGTAGCCGCGCACCCCGTCGGGCAGCTCCCGGGTGGCGACGTCCGCCATGTGCTCGACAACATGTGACGCTCCGTCCCGGCCGCGGTCCCACACCACCACAGGTATGCCCAGCGCGAGGCAGATCTGCACGATGCCGTCACGCGGGCCGGGTGGTACATCCACGGAGACGCGCACCGTGTCGAGTTGGTTGACCAGAGTGGAGTAGACGGCGTCGCGGTCCATGGACTCCGAGACGACGACGGTCCGCCCCGAGTCGAGCCGGTCCCATCTGATGCGCCAGTGGGAGATGAAGCGGCCGTGTCTGCGCAGGAGTTCGGGGCAGTGCACGACCAGCGGGTACTCCACGCCGAGCACCCCCGGCACGATCTCGTCCGGGTCCCGCGCCTCCCACTCGTCCACGGGCAGGTTCAGGCTGCCGCGGTCCACCAGCACCTCGACCAGCGGCGGCCGCTCGTCCCCGGCCGGGGGCGTGAGCGAGTCCAGCACGCGCAGCACCTCGCGCGCCGCCTCCGACGCCGAGTACGACACGGCGCTGTCCCTCGACACCTGCCGGGGCCCGGCCCCCTCGTCGCACCAGCTCCGCAGGTGGTGGCGGCCCGGCTCCGCCCGCGTCACCTGCACCAGGACGCGCACCCGCGCGGAGCGGCTCCGCACGGAGCGCGCCCACTCCTGGGCGTCGGCCCGGCGCTCGCCGAGCGCCATCCGCGGGATGCCGAGGCGCTGGGCCACCCCGTCCGCCCACATCCGCAGCTCCGCCCCCCGGTGCCTGGTGCCCAGCGCACCGACGTACTCCATGACGCGCAGCAGCGCCGGGACCCTGCGTTCCCGGCTCGCGGAGTGGCCGTCACCCGGCAGCACCTCCAGGTGGTCGAGGAGCTCGTCCAGGGAGTCCCCGCCGGGCCGGGCGGCCAGATGCGGCAGCGCGGCGCGCACCGCCTCCGGGAACCGGCTGAGCACCGCCCGGTCCAGGTTCCGCAGGTGCTTGTGCAGTGCGGCGTACTCCTGCGGGGACAGCAGCCTGGGCGTGCGCGAGAGGCCGCCCGCCGCCAGCAGCCGGTCGGCGGCGTCCGGGCTTTCGCGGCGCAGGATCCCGGAGAGTGCCGCCAGGGCGCGCGGGTGGGTGAGCAGGAACTCCGCGAACTCCTCGGGCGTGGGGGGCGTGACGCCACTGCCCTTCGCGATGCCGCACGCGGTGGCCAGCCGCTGGGCGCGGTCGATGCGCTCGCTCATCACCGGCAGGAGCTCGCCGACCGCCTCCGCCAGCAGCAGGAAGGCGGGGTCCTCCGGGCCGGGTGGCGCGGGGAGTACCGCGTCGAGGACGCCCAGGGGGCGCAGTTCGGCCTCGACGCGCTGCCAGGGGACGGCCCAGCTGCGCCGGACCAGCTGCTGGGGGCTGTACGGGAGCGGGGCCCCGGTGCGGGGGTCCCGGGGCGGCATGAAGTGCGCGACGACGAGCCCGACGACAGCCCCCTCGTGCCGGCACCAGAGCGGTCCTCCGCTGTAGCCGGCGCCGACCGACATGCCGGTGGCCGCGCCGTCCAGGTAACCCAGCGAGCGGTGGAGCGAGGTGACGGTGAGGCGGGCGAGGGTGGCGGCCTCACCGCCGCCGTGCCAGGCCCCGACCTCCTGGCCGACCGCCATGGCGGCCCGGCCGGCGGCGGGCAGGCCCGCGGCGGGCGCGTCGACGCGCAGCACCGCGAGGTCGCCGAGCCACTCGCCGTCTCCCTCGCGGACCGCGCCGCCGTCCCGGCCGCGTGGCGGGATCCAGTGCACCACGCGCGCCGGGTAGCGGCGCGAACGCACCGCCTCGTGCAGCTCCACCGGGATCTCGGCGTGCCCTGGCGACCGCGACTCGAACATGTCACGGCCGAGGGCGTCGTTGACGACGTGGGCGCAGGTCAGCACGGTGTCGGCGCCGAGTACGAAGCCCGCTCCCGCGGCCTTGTCGCCCTCGGCCCGCAGTACGGAGACGACCAGGAGGGACGGGTCGTCGTCCACGTCCCCCGCGGTACGGAACCACCCCACGCTCACTCCCCGCCGGGCGTCGGGGCGGGGGCGGCACCGGGGTCAGGTGTGGAGTTGGCGTCGGGTGTGGAGTTGGGGGCCGGGGCGGCGGGGGCCTGCGGGGTTGTCTGGGCCGGCGGGGTTGGCTGGGCCGGCTTCCAGCTGGCGGTCACGGTGAGGTGGGCCTGCCCGTTGGAGCCCACGATCCCGAACTTGAGATCCTGGCCGACCTGCACGCCGAAGGCCACGCTCAGCTCGGTGGGCGGATCGGGCACGGAGGAGACGGAGTGGTGCACCTCCTGGAGCAGCGGGCCCAGCGGCTTGAACACCCCGCGCAGCGCCCCGGCCGCGAAACTGGCGACGGCCCGGCCGCCCGCGGCCACCGGCACCGCCTGCCCCATGCCTTCCGGGAGGTCACGGTCGGCCGCGGGTGCGGGGGCCGCGCCGTCGACGGGGGTGAGCAGGAAACGGACCGGCGTACCGTCGTCGAGTTCGAGGTCAGGCGTAGTAGACACCCGCACATTGTCGCCAGTTGAACTCATCCGGGGTGTGAAGGCGAGCAACTCGGTTACCGGATCGGTGCATTGGACGGCCACGCATGTCCCCGTTCCCGTCGGTCACCCGTCCCCGTCGGGGCGGTCCCGGTCGCGCGGGCCGGACAGCCGCGGGATGGTCGGAACCTTGGAACGGCGGTTCTTGGGCGCGAAAGCAGGCCCGGGCGACGGGTCGGCGGCGGCGTCCGGGGCCGACGGCCGGAGCCGGGAGCCGCGGGGAGGCCGGGGACCGGGCGGAGCTGTCCGCGCCGTCCCCCGTGGGGCTGCCGGGTCCGGTTCCGGCGGGTCGGCGGGGAGCGGCGGCACACGGTGGGCGCCCGTCCGGTGAAGCGGATCGCCGTACTGGTCCCGATGCGGGTCGGCGTACGAGTCCCGATGCGGGTCGCGATACGGGTCGGCCTGTTCCGGGCCCCCTGCGCGCGGCCGGAGTTGGGGAAACTCCGGACGGTCGTACCGCTCCCTGCGGCGGAACGGGATGACCGCTGCCTGCCCGGGGACCCGGCCGCCGGTCTCCCCCGTCCGGACGCGGCCGACCATCTCGACCAGCTGGTGGTACTGGGCCGCCGCGTCACGCCAGCCCCGCCCGTACGCGGCGAACTCGCGCCGCTCCAGTTCCTCACGCAACATGACCACCAGGTCGTCCGCCGCGTGACCCTCCAGCAGCGCACCGACAGCGGCGAGGAGTTGCGTGAGATCGCCAGGAGGAGACTGCCCCGCGTCCTCCCCGGCTTCCGGTGCCGCCGACCGCCGCTGACGCGGCATACTCCCGGATGAGCCGTTCACCTGCCGGGAGCCCTTCTCGCCCTCGACCATGCGTGGCTCTTCCTGACGTCCCCTTTGCCGCCGCCCCCCATGACCGGCGCCCCGAGGCCCCGCCCCTCTTCCGGCGATCGTCACGCTCACCACCGGTACTTACTTCCAGTGATAACCGGCAACTCCCCAAGGAACGGACCGCACACAGTTTAGCCCGCCACGCCTGCACCCCCCTCGCCCGGAGGCGCAGGGGAACACGGCAGACGGCAGCCGCGGGCCGGGCGGGGTCTCAGCCTCTCCGGGCCCGCCGTGCGGGGATGTCCCGCTCCACCGGATCGCCGGGCAGGAACTGCCCCGCCACCCGCAGGAACATCTCGCGCTGCTCGGGCGGAACCCCGAGAGCGGCCGCGGCTTCCTCCAGGCTGATCCGCCTGTCGCCGGTGGCCCGGCGCTCCGGATCATCACCGACCGGGGGCAGCGGCAGTTCGTCCTCGGTGAGCCGCCCGGAGCGGATCAGCATCTCCCGCACCGGGATGTCCAGAGCGTGCGCGAGCCGGCGCATCGTCTCCAGGTCCGGCATGCTCTGTCGCTGCAACAGCCGTGTGATGGCGGCCCGGTGCACGCCCGCCTCGTCGGCGAGGCGTGATTTGCCGCCGCCCCGCGGACTGTCGATGTCGTATCCACGCTGCCGGATCACATCCTCGATCCAGGCCGTGAACTGGTCCAGTTCGTTGGCGGTCACGTGCCGTCGCCTCCCTCCGAAGCGATCCCCAGGTTACCGCGCTTGCGCGCACGGAATTATGAGCTTTTGCGTGCGCAATGTGGAGGTCCTGTCGAGATGAGGCCACCCGCACACGCGCAGCGATCTTGAGACCACCCTCCGCGCCCACTCGGAAGGGGTTCTTCCCGTTTTTTGTTGCGCGCTCGCACGCAATCTGCCACTCTGCGGCGACGCCGGTTCCCCTGCGCCCGTCCACCACCCTCTGCCCCACCCCACCTGTCCCGCCCCACCTGCCTCACCTGCCTCGCTCCAACAGCTCCGTCCCATCAGCCCCGTCCCGCCGCTCGCGCACGAGGAGCACTCATGGATCAGTCCCTGCTCGCCCTCCCCTCCGACACCTGGACCAGCTCGGCCGCCTGCCTGGGGCTGCCGCCGGAGGCCGTCTTCGCCCGGCGCCCGGCCGAGGCGGCGCGCGCCCTCACGGCCTGCGCCCGCTGCCCGGTCGCCCAGCAGTGCGAGGAGACGGTGGCGCCCGAGTCCAGCTGGTTCGACGGGGTGTGCGCGGGGCGCCTCTGGCGCAACGGCAGGTCCGTCGCCCTGGTCAGCCGCCCGCGGCGGCGCGCCGCCGCCTGAGACCGCGCCCCGGCGCACACCGGCCCGCACCACTCGCAGAACACAGAGACAGAACACGGAGCAGAAAGGCCCCGCGATGAGTGAGACGAAGGCTTCCGGAGCCACCGCCACGCACGGCGACCCCCTCCGCGCCCCAGTCGGGCGGCCCCAGGGCGGATCCCAGGACGGATCCGAGGACGGACCTCAAGACAGCCGGCCTCAAGACAGGCGGCCCCAAAACAGCCGGCCTCAAGACAGGCGGCAAGACGGGCAACCCCACGGCGACGGCGCGGGCGATGCCCGGGACGCCGCGCTCTGGGCCGCCCTGCTGATCCGCCAGTTCCCCGACCTGCTGGAGGAGTTGGCGCCATCGGCCGGCAGCCGCCCGGCCTCGGTACGGCACGTCTCCGGGCCCGCCGAACGCGCGGCGCGCGCCGCAGCAGCCGCCGCCGAACACGCCGAGGCCCTGCGGAACGAGCAGCAGCACGGACTCGCCGTACCCGGCCACACCGCCGCCCCCGTACGGCTGCACATCTCGGACGCCCTGCGGGACATCACCGACGGTGTGATCGAGCTGGAGGAGGCCCTGTTCGACCGGCTGCGCCTGGGCCGCCCGCGCCGCGCCCCCGTACCCGAACGGCTCGCCCGGGTCGCCGCGCTCACCGGCCGCACCGCCGCCGACCCCACCCTCGCCCGGCACACCCGCAACGAGCTGCGCCGGATGGCGCGGCGCTGCTCCCGGGCGCTGGGCGAGACCGAGGCGATGGTCCGGCTGTCCGGGCACTGCCCGTGGTGCGACTCCGTCTCGCTGCGCGCCTTTCCCGACCGGGACGCCGTGCTCTGCGTGAACCCGGGCTGCCGCTGCGCCGACGAGACGTGCGACTGCGCCACCGACCCGGCCTTCCGCCACCTGTGGGAGCGGGACGCCTGGGCGGCCGTCGAGGCGTCCCGTACCGGTACGGCGGACTCCGCAGCCCGGGCGGGAGGCGGTCCCCGATGAGCCCTCGACCGGGCCCGTACGCCCGTCCCGCCGACATCACGCTGGTGACCGGCGCCCTGGCAGCCCAGGAGGCCGGGGTGGTGCCGGCGACCATCAGGAAGTGGGTGCAGCTCGGCCATCTACGGCCGTCGGGCCGGCAGGGCAGGCGCCATCTCTACCGCCTTGAGCACGTGTTCGCCGCCGAACGTGCCGCCCGGCGCACTGGCGGGCACCGCACGACGGCTGCCGCCCCTGCCCCGCGGCCCGGCCCCACCACAGAGCGCACCCCCGCACAGCACCGCCCCGCACAGCACCGCTGACAGCGGAGCCACCCCGCAGCACCCGTCCGCACACAGCAACGCCCCCGGCCCCGCACAAGGGAACCGGGGGCGTTCGCCTGTCAGACGGACGCCTCGACGGGTCGGTGAGGTCGAGGTCGGGGCCGAGGTCGTACGAGGGCGGGTCTCGCCGCCATCGCCTCCTGCCAGCCGCTGGAGAAGCCGCGGAGTTCGGCGTCCCCGGCGATCCGGGCCCCCACCTCACCCACGACCGCGGCCAGCGTGCGGCCCACCTCTCCGGTGTAGCGGCCGGCCTGCGCCGATTCCACGGCGACCGCGACGGCGGCAGCCGTCACATCGGCCAGCCGTTCCTTCGGCCCTCCGGTCACCACGACTGCTCACCGTTGTATGTCGTCACGGCCCCACCGTCCTTACCCAGCAGCGATCCACGCCACGTCGGTCTCATTCGAATCCTTGTTCGAGATGGCGCCCAGAGTAGCGCAGCACCCCCACGAACGTCCGGCATATGACGGACCGACATCTCGCCGACACCCGCATCCACACCACACTCGCGGCCACGCGACACGAAGTTGGTTGCGCGCGCGCAATCTATCGATCACTATGGCTGCAGCGGCGGAGCTGTGCCCCTTCCCTCCAGGTGGCACGGCCCCGCCGTTCTCATGTCCGGCGTGCGTACGGGCCGTACGTACGGACGTCCACCGCCGGCCCGCACAAAGGAGTGACCACCATGCCCTCATCCGCGCCGGGCACGTTCCCGGACGTACAGGCCATCGTCCGCGACCTGCTCAAGACCCGGCCTGAACTGGCCGGCGCGTACGTCGACGACGCACCGCCGGCCGGCTTCGACGGGACGCAGCAGGCCGTGCTGATCTCGCGGATGGGCGGGGCCTGGATCGACGACCTGCACGTGGACCAGCCGCTGATCCAGCTGGAGGTCTACGGACCGCAGAAGTCCGTGGCGCACACACTGGCCAACGCGGCCCGCGCCGCCCTGCTGGCCGCGACCGGCACCGTCTTCGGCACCTCGTTCATCAGCGACGTGACCGAGGCGGACGGACCGCGCTGGCTGCCCGACTACGTCTACGCGGGCGCCAACCGTTACGTCTGCATCCTCCGCTTCACCGTCCGTACGGACTGACACCGCGCCGCACCGCACCACACCTGACCGCGCCGCACCTCACCGTCCGCACGGCGCCGCAGGCCACACCGGCCACACCGGCTGAACCCGCTGATCCGGTCGCACCGATCGACCGGATCGCGCACCGCCGACCGAGCAGGCCGAGCAGGCCGAGCAGGCCGCACCGCCGTACGGACCAACTCCGGCGTACGCCAGGCCCACCCGGGCCGCGTCACGCCCCCCCTGAACCGGGCCCCGCCGAACCGAACGGCGGGGCCTTCGCCGTACCCACCCCGGATACGGCGGCCCCACCCGGGGCAACTCCCTGGAAAGGAAGCCACCTTCATGGCTGGTAACAACTCGTCCGAGATCCGCATCGCCGGAACGGGCCGCATCCTCGTGGCCCCGGCCGGCACCCCCGCGCCGACCCAGTTCTCCTCCGACCCTGCGGTCGACTGGGACAAGACGGTGTGGCGGGACCTCGGATACACCTCCACCGACGGCGTGACCTTCTCCAAGAAGGACAAGCTCGACCCGGTGGAGACGTGGCAGGCGGTCAGCCCGGCCCGCTTCATCTACGCGGACCGCGATCTGACACTGAAGTTCGCCATGCTCCAGTTCAACGAGGACACCCTGCCGTTCTTCATGGGCGGTGACGCGGTGACCGCCGTGAACGCGACCACCAACCCGGGTGTCTACTCCTACAACGTGCCGGACGGCCCGCAGTTCGACGAGCGGGCCCTCGGTCTGGAGTTCCACGACGGTGCGGACGTCACGTACCGGTTCGTCATCCCGCGCGGCCAGGTCACCGCGTCGGACGACATCAAGCTGGCCCGCAAGGCCGCGGCCTCTCTCGGCGTCACCTTCACGGCGCTGTCCTCGGGCGAGACCCAGCCGCTGGCGACCTTCGTGATGAAGGACCCGTCGTACCTCACAGCCGGCGCCTGACCCCCTGCCCCCGCACCCCGGGGCGCCCCGGGGTGCCGGGCCACCGGCGACGTCCGGCCCCGGCACCCCTCTCCGTACGTGACCGGACCACCCGATCCGTACGGCCGGCCCCACCCGGCCACGACACCGCACCGCACGACACCGCACCGCACCGCTCAGCACCCTTCCGAAACGGAGACCTCATGGCCACCTTCGACGTGAACACCGCCCGTGCCCAGCGCATGGAGGCGCTCGGCCGCACCTGGTCGTTCGAACTCGACGGCGACACCTACGAGCTGCCGACCGAGCTCACCCGCGCCACCGCCGGGGCGCTGCGCGGCCTGGACGACAACGACGTCGACGGCCTGCTCGAACTCCTGCTGGGCAAGGAGCAGTTCGCCCGCTTCGCCGCACTCGACGTCACCATGCAGGACATCGCCGCCATCCTGGAGGCGTACGGCAAGGAGACCGGGCTCGGCCTGGGGGAAGACTGAGCCTCGTCGCGTTCGCAGAAGAACACGCCGAGGCCCTGGAAGCCGATCTGCTCCGTCACTACGGGGTGGACCTGCTCGACTGGCACCGCGGCCGGCTCTCGTCCCGCCGGCTGGCGATCCTGATCAAGCACCTCCCACGGGACAGCGCCACCATCCGCGACACGGACGGCGAGACGGCCGACTGGGGAGTCACCGACTATCTGCTGGCGGCAGTCGTGGACCATCTCGCCGCCGCCAACTGGATGTTCTCGGTCGTCAACGGCGACGGCGAGTCGGACCCGCCCGAGCAGCCGGTCCCGGTACCGCGCCCGGGTGACCGGGCGGAGCGGGACGGAACAGTGGCCGACGACACCACACCGGCCGCCGCAACTCAGCCCGCCCCGAGTCCGTCGGAACTGGCCCGCTTCTTCAGCTGACGTCACCGCCGGCCGCCCCCGCCAGGGACGGCCGGCAGGCGCCCCGCACCGGTCGGCAGATCAGTGCAGAACGAGCGCGACGATGGGACGCCGAGAATAAGCAGCACCAAGAGGGAAACCGCGAAGAGAAATAAACAAACGCCTGCCACGGAACATACTCCACCCATGATTGTTTTCATGGATGACATCGGTGACGCCTGTCGTGCACAAAAGGCTCAGCGGCCGGCACACCGGCCAGGAAAATTTTGACCGAGGGCTGAAAATGCCGCGCAGGCCAAGAGATTACGCCACGGAATCCACCCGCCCACTATCGCCATCCCCAGGCATGCCGGCAGCACCATCAATCCGGTTGGACGGGTCACATCACCAAGCCAATACAGAGCAGCGCGAGCGCGACAACCATCACCGATGCCAGAACCACCAGAAAAGTAAGCTTCTTTCTAGGGTTTCGAGACATAAAGATCACAAATTCGGCCCGCTTGGGATTCTGCGGATCGTAAATGACTCGCTCACCCCCCTGCGGGTACTGGGAGCAGCCGCGCTGCCAAATGGTGTGCCGCTCCCGCTCGTTGGTGATGTACAGGTATTCCACGTCGATCTTTCCGTCTCGTGGAACGGAGCGGCGCGCCACCGTCGCATCGACAACCACTCCTCTTTTACGCAGAGGGGCCTGCGAAAGAAAAGGAACTCCAGAACCCAGCAGCACCACAACGGAAATGAAGAATATTACGCCGGTAATGACAAACACGGGGCCTCCATTTTCGCCTCGCGGGTGAGGCGCGCACAAAACACCAACTCTAGCAACACACCGCCTCCAGTGACAGCACAGTAAGTACACATTTCAAAGGGGGCAAAGGCCTCATACTATGTGAAAGGAAGTCTCATCATGGGCGCAGACACCTCATCCGGTGGAGGAGCCGAAGGATCCTCTTCATCACGCGGAGGCGCCGAGGACCTGACAGAGACCCTTAAGTCCCTGTTGACGCAATTCACGAGCAAGGACTTCACGG
This sequence comes from Streptomyces sp. NBC_00466, assembly GCF_041433995.1. Lineage (NCBI taxonomy): Bacteria > Bacillati > Actinomycetota > Actinomycetes > Kitasatosporales > Streptomycetaceae > Streptomyces > Streptomyces sp. NBC_00466. Next base: position 2,800,575 of record NZ_CP107896.1, read on the forward strand.
ACGCTCTCAAAGAAATGAAGCCCTCTGCCATCTCCATCAAGGGGACGACCGGATTGCTCATTGCCGCCGCAGGGCTACTGGGGCTGCAAATCTTCGACTTCAAGGCATTCGTCACGGGATTGCTGGAGAAGGCGAACCTCGAAGTCAAGAAAACTAAAATGGGATTTTCCAAGATCGTCAAAAAACGGGAACCGGACCCCCCGTTCGTGCCCCTGTCGCAGCTCAACAACAATCCAGCGGCTCGCGCCACATTGACCGAACAGATCAACGCCGACGCAGCTCGTTCGTCGATCTCCAAAATCGAAGCGGCGACCAGGAGGCTCGACACCGCGATCGGCAGCCTGCACACCAAAGTCGACGGGCTGCTCGCCGAGTTCGCCTGACCGCTCATCAGCGGCGTACGCCCTCACCCACCCTCCGGCCGCCAGCCGGTCGGCTGAACAGGCCGATGAACGATCGGACATGGAATGGCGTTCACAGCCACACTCAAGAAGGCCTCCGACAGTCTCCGCGGCTTCAAGACCAACCTCGACCAGGCCAGCCGGTCGGCGACCGGCCTGAAGCAGAGCGCGCAGAGCAGTAACGGCGGCATCAACAGCATCAAGTCCTCGTCCCAGCAGTCCGCCAAGGAACTGAAGTCCCTCCAACTGGCGGCCGACAAGGCGGAGAAGTCCGTCACCAAGGCCGGCAAGTCCGGGCAGACCGGCGGAACCGGTATAGGCAAGTTCCAGACCGGTGCGGCGAAGGCCGACAAGGGAATGCAAGGGCTCAACAAGTCGATGAAGGGAAACCTCATCGGCGTCCTCATGGCGCTGCTGGCCCCGCTGATCGCCAAGATCGTGGACATGGCGATGCAGTCCAAGACCATGCAGAAGATCCTCAACACCGCCTTCAGCGTCATCAAGAGTGTCATCACCAGCGTGATGAAGGCCGTCGGCCCGGTCATGAAAGCCGCCGGCGCTCTGATGGCAAAGGTGTGGGACGGGATCAAGACGGCGGTCTCGGTCGTCGTCAAGGCGGTCGCGACCGTCATCAAGACGTACTTCAATCTCTGGAAGTCCATCATCACCACGGCCATGAACGCCGTGAAGAAGGTCGTCACCACGGTCTGGAACGGCATCAAGTCCGTCATCTCGCCGGTGGTCAACTGGATCAAGGGCGTCGTACCGGCGGCCTTCACCGCCGTCAGGAGCAAGCTGTCCAGCGCCTGGAACGGTCTGAAGTCCATCGCGAGCAGTGCGTTCGGCGCCATCAAGGGAGCCGTCACCGGCCCGATCAACGCCGTCATCGGCCTGATCAACTCGGCGATCGGCAAGCTCAACGGCATCCGGGTCTCCGTACCGGGCTGGGTGCCGGTCGTCGGCGGGAAGTCCTTCGGCATCCACCTGCCGACCATCCCCCGCCTCGCCCAGGGCGGCATCGTCCAGCCGCAGAACGGCGGCGTGCACACCATCGTCGCCGAGGCCGGGGAGGCCGAAGCCGTCCTGCCGCTCTCCAAGCTGAGCCGGCTGCTCGGCCACACCACCCGCGCGGGCCAGTTCGGCACCGGCGCCGCCGCCACCGACGGCGGCTTCTACATCGAGCAGTACTACGAAGCGACCAGCAGCAACTTGCAAGACACCGCATCGGCCCTGCTGTTCCTCTCGAAGGCACGGGGATGACCAGAGCCCGGCGGGATCCCACGTCCGGCGGGGCCCGCCCCGCCGCCGCCCTGAACACCTTCCGGACGGTGGCCCTCCAGACGGGCACAGCCGTCCGGACCATGCGGCGCGGACTCGTCGGAGTTCAGGCCCCCGTCCGCACGATCACCACGCGGGCGGCCGCCACCGCCCCCGCGCTGCGCCGGCTGCGTACGGCAACGACGCAGGCCGGCACCGCGGTGCGCAGGACCGGGCGCTCCGCCACCACCGCCGCCGCCCGCATCCGCGCCGGCGCCGGCCGCATCCGGGGCCCGCTCGGAGTGCTCGGGGCCCTCGCCGCCGGGGCCGGGGCCTTCGGGTCCGTGACGGATCTGCTCGGCAACTACACCCCGAAGGTCACCAAGTTCATGACCCTCTTCGGGACCGCCATGACGCTCGGCTCGATCGCCATGACGGCCATCAACACGGCCATGAAGGCGAACCCGCTCGGTTTCGTCCTCGCGATCGTCACCCCACTGGTCGCCTTTCTCGTCGACTACGCGGTGAACTCGGCCACCGGCCAGAAGATCATCCAGCAGGTCTTCCAGGCCGCGCTGGACGGCTTCAAGGCCGCCTGGGCGTTCATGTCACCGGTCATCCAGGGCTGGGCGAAGACCGTGTCCGAGGTGTTCGCCGGCGTACAGAAGACCGTCGGATCCGTTCTCAAGGCCCTTGGCTCCGCGATCAGTTCGGGGTTCCAGGGCGCCGGAGCCGCGATCTCCACCGCCACTCACGCCGTCACCTCGATCGTCAAGGGCGCCTGGAACGGCTTCAAGGGAGCCATCCAGCCCACCATGAACTGGCTGACCAAGACGCTCCCTTCGGCCTTCACCCGGGTACGCGACGCCATGTCGAAGTCGCTGCACGGGATGGGCAACTTCCTCTCCACCGGCATCCAGACCGTCGCCGGGGTGATCACCGGCCCCGTGAAGGGGCTGATCGCCTTCGCCAACTGGATCATCGACGGGCTCAACCACCTGAGCTTCAGCTTCTTCGGCAAGAAGTTCGGTGTGCATCTGTCGAAGATCCCGCAGCTCGCCGAGGGCGGCGTCGTCCTCCCGGCCGCCGTGCCGGGCGCCTCCGCCGTGCAACCGCTCTCCTCGCTCGGCCGCTTCCTCCCCGCGCCGTCCGGCGCCTCGGCCACCACCGGGCCCGCCTTCTTCGCAGGCCGCCCCGGGGTCCGCGTCTACGCGGAGCGCGCGGGCAGCAGCCCGCTGACCATCGCGGACGACCTGCTCTTCCTGCACCGCACCGCGGCCTGACATCTGGCATCCGGGCCGCCGCCCGTACGCCACAGGGCCGGTACCACCGCGCGCCGTCACGGCCATGCGCCGTACCCCTGCACCCCCGTACCCCACCATCACCGCGCCCCGCACCACCACACCCCGTGCGCACCCGTCCCTCCCCGCCGCGCCCCCGCCCGTACCCCCAGCCCGAAGTGAGGTGACGGCCCGACATGGCCGATACCGTCTCCACCCTCCCGCCCACCACCACCCTCTCCGACGACACCGATCCCGGCTCCCTGATCACCCTCGACGGGCAGATCCAGTGGGGCGGCCTCCTCATGGGCACCGGCACGCCCTATCCGGTGGACCGCACCGGCATCACCGGCTGGGACGACCTGCCCGAGCTGGACCTCGGTGACGTGCTCCGGCCCGACCAGCACGGCGCCTGGCCCGGCGACCGCTGGGCGCAGCCCCGGCTGATCGGCGCGACCGTCTGGCTGGCACCTCCGGCCGGCACCGACCCGCTCGCCACCGCGACGGCGTTCCGCTCCGCGACCGGCCCCGACGGCCGGGAACGCTGGCTCGCCGTACGGCTGCTGGGCGAAACCCTGGCAGTCCGTGCCCGGGTCAGCCGCCGTGTCGTCCCGCAGGACCGCTCGTACGCCCTGCAGGGGTTCGCCAAGGTCAGCCTCCAGTGGACGGCCACCGACCCGCGCCGCTACGGCACTGTGCTGCACGACTCCGTCACCGGACTGCCCGTCGGCGAGTCCGGCCTGGTATGGGACGACACCGCCGGCTCCGGTCTGCGGTGGCCCCTGGACTGGGGCGCGGCCGGCGCCGCCGGATCGCTTACCACGGTCAACGCGGGCGGCGCCTCCGTACGGCCCGTCGTGGAGTTCCGCGGCCCCGTCCAACGACCGTCGCTGACCCGGCTCTCCGACGGCCGTCAGCTCCAGTACGACCTGGCGCTCGGCGCCGGGGACGTCCTCACGGTGGACACCGAGTCGGGCACGGTGCTGCTCAACGACACCGCGTCCCGCATCTACACCGCCACCCCGGACTCCTCACCGGAGCAGCTGTTCCAGCTGGAGCCGGGCACGAACGACCTGGCATTCCGCTCGGACGACACGACCCCGTCCCCGGCCGCGTCGGTCACCGTCCGCTGGCGCGACGGGCACTGGTGACCGTCACCCCGCCCTCCCCTTTCCTCTCCCTGCCCTCTTCCGTCGCATCCCGCAACACCCGTCCAGGAGGACCTCATGCCCGTGCGCAGCGCATGGCTCGTCAACCGCACCGACGCGGAGTCCGGCCAGTCCCGTTCCGACACCCGGCTCGCCCCGACCGGCACCATGACCCCGACGAGCGGGCTCACCAGCCGCAGCGGCGTCATCCCGGGCTCGCCCGACGGCAAGTCCCTGATGTCCGCGTTCTACGTCTTCAGCTCCACCGCCGGCATGACCGCGACCGTCGCCCCGGGCCGGGCCGTCGTCCAGGGCACCGCGGCGGCCGGTGCCTACCCGGTCGTCCTCACCGACTACACCACCGTGGTGTTCGCCGACGGTGACGCCAACAACCCGCGCGTCGACCTGGTGGTCCTGCGGATCTACGACGCCCAGTACGACAACAGCGGCCGCACCGAGGCCGTCCTGGAGATCGTCCAGGGCGCCCCGGCCGGCACCCCGCAGGCCCCGGCGGCACCCGACGCCGCGCTGCCGCTGGCCACCGTGCAGATCCCGGCCGGCGCCTCGGTCGGCACCGGCGGCATCACCTGGGCCAGTGCCGTGGCCAACCTCCGTACCAGCACCGTCGCCGCCGGCGGCATCCTGCCGCTGTACGGCAACACCACCGAGGCGGGCAGCTACCCGGGCCAGTACCGCGACATCAGCAGCCAGCTCCAGCGCTGGGACGGCTCGCAGTGGGTGGGCTACCCGAGCCAGACCGGCGGGATCGCCCCGACCGGGCAGCTCGCCACCGGCGGTTACGTCGGCCAGTACCGGGACAACAACGGCCGGCTGGAGCGCTGGGACGGCACCACGTGGATGCTCGCCATGCCCAGCCCGGCGTTCGCGTTCAACAGCGACGGCGGTTACTGCAAGACCACCACCTGGTCCGAGACGGTGGCCGACACCACCGGCCCGACGGTGACCGCCACCTTCACCGCGCCCGTGTCAGGGAAGGTCCTGGTCACAGTGGGCTTCCAGGGCACACCGTCCATCGACGGCGGGTGGGGCCGGATGTCCGCGAACATCCGCAAGAACGGCGTCCTGGTCACCGGTCTGGGCGCCGACGAAACCCGTTCCGCCATCGACACCGGCCGGGGCAGCCAGTCGGTGAGCACCGTCTTCCCGGTCACCGGCCTGGTCGCGGGCGCCCAGTACACCGCTGTCTCGGCGTACTCCTCCAGCGCCACGACCAACAACCACTGGTTCGACAACCGGTTCGTCCGCGTCGACCCGATGCTCTGAGGAGGGCGGCGTGACAAGTTCGCCCCGTACGGCGTACACCCCCCTCACCCCCGTCTACCGGGCGGTCTTCTGCGATCTGCGCACCGACCGGGTGGTGGACGTACTGCCGCTGACGGAGACCAAGTTCGACGACTACATCGGCAAGTCGGGATCGCTGTCGGCGACGGTCCCGCTGCCGGACGCCGCGCTGGCGAGCCGGGCCCGCGCCGCGCTGGTGCCCGGCCGCACCGCGGTGTGGCTGGAGCGCGACGGTGACATCTGGTGGGGCGGGGTGCTGTGGACCTGCACCCCGTCCAGCGACGAACGCGGGCGCATCCAGGCGGAGTTCCAGGCAGGCACCTTCGACTCGTACCTCGACCACCGCATCCTCGCGCAGGACGTCTCCTACACGGCGCTGGACCAGTTCGAGATCGCCCGGCTGCTGGTGGCGCACGCCCAGGAGCAGCCGGGCGGTGACATCGGGATCCAGCTCGGGCACGAGATGTCCGGAGTGGCACGGGACTGCGCCCTCGCCTACTCCTCGCTCACCCGGATCCGGGAGCTGCTGGACCAACAAGCCCAGCTCGCCGACGGTTTCGAGTGGCGGGTGCACTGCTACCGGGACGCCGAGGGGCGTCGCGCCAAGCGGCTCCAACTCGGGCACCCGACCATCACCACCAGCTCCTTCGACATCGTCCTGGACCACCCGGGCCAGGTCATCACCTACAGCCTGCCGGCCGACTCGACCGTGCAGGCCGATGTGTGGGTGGCGCGCGGGGACTCGCCCAACACGGACCAGTCGGAGGAGTCCCGGCCGCTCACCGTCTCCGTGGAGTCACCCGGAGACCTGGCGGACGGCTGGCCGCGTCTGGAGTCCACGTCCGACCACAGCGGGGTCACCGACGAGGCCACGCTGCGCTCCCTGGCCGGGGCGGAACTGGCCCGTCAGCGGATGCCGGAGGTGATCCCGCAGATCACCGTGCGTCTCGACGGCCGGATCAGCCCGGCGCTGCTGGGCGCGGGCATCCGGCTGCGGCTCCGCGACCTATGGCACCAGGAGCCGCAGGACGAGCGGTACCGGATCGTCGGCATCGCGGTGGAGCCGCCGCAGCGCAGCAAGGCCGAGACGGCGACCCTCTATCTGGAAGGGGTATGAGACATGGCCACCATCCCCACCGATCTCCTGGACCGCATCCGGGACATCGAGCGCCGTATCCGCGGGCTGATGGCGAGCGCCAACAGCAGTCCGGCGATGAACCAGGTCGGCAACGGCGACATCGTGGTCGGCGACCAGGGCCGGGTCCGTGTCCGGACCTCGCTGGGTGAGGACCTGCTGCTGGCCGGCCGGGTGCAGCCGGACCGGGACAGCGAGACCCAGCAGTACCAGCAGGGGCTCGAACTGCGGCGCGACGACGGCTCGCTGGCCCTGTCCCTGCTCACGGCCGACCCGGCGAACTCCCCGGTGCAGGCCCTGCGGATCCTCGACCACAAGGGCGACACGGTCCTGGCCACCGACTCGGCCGGGGGCGGCCTGGCCCGCCCCTACCTGCCGTTCCCCACCCCGGTGCCGGTGGGCACGGCGGGCTGGGAGACCACCGGCGCCACCGACTGGACCACGCTCTACGCGGGCCCCGGCTTCGCCCAGCACCCCAAGGTGTACTGCGCGATCGCCGTCTCCGGGACCGTGGGATCGGCTGTCCGGCTGCTGGTCAACGGTGCGGTGGCCGGGGCGGAACAGACCCTCGCCGGGACCGCCGGGCAGACGGTGGCGCTGACCGTGACCCTGGTGGAGGACCTCCCCGCCTCCTTCGGCGACGAGCTGACCTTCGAGATCCAGGCGAAGGCGCCGGCCGCGGGCACTGTCGCCTGCCTGCCGCGCGGGCTGTACGGAGTGCAGTCCTAGGCCGAGTTGCTCCGCTGTCCCTGCATCCCGCGTAGCTCCATCCCGCTGTGCGCCATCCCGCCGTCCCACATCTCCGGGCCGGCCGCCCCCGCTCCGGCGGAGACGGCCGGCCCGGCTCTTTCCCGTACGCCCCAACTCCTCGAACCGCCTACACCCCCACCCTCCCCGTACACCCCGACCCACCGGAGTCTCCGTGCTGCCCGAATCCATTCCGACCGTCCGGCTCACCGCCCAGTACCTCTCCCTCGACGGCCACCCGCTGAGCGGCAGCGTCGAGTTCCAGCCGCCAGCGCTGCTCACCCACTCCGAGGCCGACCTGTTCGTCGGCGGTCCGGCCACCGCCAACCTCGACGCCGAGGGCCGTATCGATGTGGTGCTCCCGGCCACCGACGCCGAGGGCTGGAACCCGTTCGGCTGGACGTACACCGTCACTGAGCGGCTCAACGGGGTCGGCAGGACCCGTACGTACCACATCGCCCTGTCGGTCACCGTTCCGGAAGTCGACCTCGCCGACATCGCCCCCGCCGACCCGGCCGGGGCCCAGTACGTCACCGTGCCTGGCCCCACCGGGCCGCAGGGCGAGCCGGGTCCCGTGGGACCGGCCGGCCCGGTCCGTTCGGTCAACGGCCACACCGAGGCGGACATCATCCTGACCGCCGCCGAGGTCGGCGCCCTGGCCACGTCGGCAGCCGGACAGGCCGGCGGCGTCGCCCAACTCGACGCCGACGGCAAGGTCCCGCCGGCCCAGCTGCCGGACGGCACCGGCGAGGGCGTCGCATCCGTCAACGGGCAGACCGGTTCCGTCACCCTGACCGCCGCCGACCTGGGCGCGCTGACCCAGGCCACCGGCGACACCCGCTACCTGGCGATCGGCGCCGCACCCGTCCTCTCCGTCAACGGGCAGACCGGCACCATCAGGCTGACGGCCGCCGATCTGTCCGCCGTCTCCGCCGACCAGGCCGTCCTGCTCACCGGCAGCCAGACCATCGACGGCGCCAAGACGTTCTCCACGGTCCCCACGGTCACCGCCGACCCGGCCGGCGCCGACCAGCTGGTGCGCCGCTCCTACGTGGACCGCGTGGCCTCGTCCGGGATCTGGACGCCCGCCGCACTGGGCTTCAAGTCCTGGGCGTACGACCCGGCGGTGTCCTCCGTGACCAGCCCCCAGTACTGCATCAACGGCACTGTCTACCTGGTCGGCGTACCGCTGACGACCGGCGCGACCATCACCAACGTCGCCTTCTACGTGCCCGGTTACGTGGGCGGCACCCTCGCGGCCACCTCGTACGCCGGTCTGTACAACAGCTCCGGCGCCCGGGTCGGCGTCACCGGCACCCTCGACAAACTGATCCCCGCGACCGGGGGCACCACCGTTGTCCTGAAACTGACCACGGCCTACGTCGCCGCCGCGGGTAACTACTGGGTGGCGCTGCTGGTCAACGGGCCCGACCCGAAGACCAACGGCCCCGCCTTCATGGTGGGCGCCAGCGTCGGCAACTACCCGGGCGGCAGCGCGCGGATGCCCGGGGCGTTCGTCCGGCACGCGCGGCTCGCCGCCACCGGACAGACCTCACTGCCCGCCTCGTTCACCCCGTCCACCGTCGTCGCGGACGCCAACGCCATCTGGGCCGCCGTCTCCTGACGCAGTCTCCTGACCCGGCCCCCTGCTTCCCCCGCCCCGATTCCCACCCCGAGGAGCCACCGTCATGGCCACCCCGCTCACCGCCGACAGCCTGGTCGGCGCCCTGACCGCCGAAGGCGTCCGGATCGTCGAATACGGCGACTGGCGCAACCACAACCGCAACACGAAGGGCCCCTGGGGCCCCGTCAACGGCGTCGTCATCCACCACACCGTCACCTCCGGCACCGACGGCTCCGTAGCCCTCTGCTACAACGGCGACTCCGAACTGCCCGGCCCGCTCTGCCACGGCGTCATCGACAAGGACGGCACCGTCCACCTGGTCGGCAACGGCCGCGCCAACCACGCCGGTTCGGGCGATGACGACGTACTGACCGCCGTGATCAACGAGACCGCGCTGCCGGCGCCGGACGAGGACAACACCGACGGCAACGCCCGGTTCTACGGCTTCGAGTGCATCAACCTCGGGGACGGCTCCGACCCGTGGCCGGAAGCGCAGCTGGAGGCCATCGCCCGGGTGTCCGCCGCGATCTGCCGTGCGCACGGCTGGCACGCCGCATCGGTCATCGGCCATCTGGAGTGGACCAACAAGAAGATCGACCCGAAGGGCTTCAGCATGGCGTCGATGCGCAACCGAGTGGCCGCCGTGCTGGCCGGCACACCGGGCGCGGGCGCCACGCGCTACCAGCCGTTCCCGGGCGACGCCTGGTTCGCCGCTGCGCCCCACTCCACGATCGTGGCCGCGATGGGCGGCCGGCTGGTCGCCGAGGGCTGCTCCGCCTACACGACCGGCCCGGGACCGCAGTGGGGCGAGGCCGACCGCGCCTCCTACGCCAAGTGGCAGCAGAAGCTCGGCTACACCGGCACCGACGCCGACGGCCTGCCGGGCGCCACCTCGTGGAACGCCCTGCGGGTCCCGTACACGGCCTGACGGTCGAAGTCCGTTACACCGACGGGCCCTTGGGGTCCGGTGGTACACCGCCGGGCCTCTGGGGTCCGGTACACCGCCGGGCCCTTGGCGTCCCGGGGTCCCGTACGCCATCTGCTCCCTGCCGGGCGGGGCGCTTCCCCGTACCACCGGGCCCCGCCCGGCCGCACCAACGCGCGAAAGGCGCTCGCATGACCCAGACCACCATCCGCGCCCTGCGCACGGTCGTCCAGACCGCCGTGGGGATCGCCATCGCACTCCCCGCCCTCGTCGACAGCGGGACCCTGCCCCGCTCGCTGCCCTGGGTGGGAGCGGCCCTCACCGTCGCGGGCCTGCTGTCCCGCACGATGGCCGTTCCCGCCGTACAGTCCCTGCTCCCGGCATGGCTGACCACGTCCGACACGCCGGGCCCGGACGCGCCGGGGCCGAACGCGCCGCAACCGGACACGCCCGAACCGGTCGCGTTGGACGCCGCCAACACCCTCACCGCACCGGCGCCCGCTCCGGCCGCTCATGTCGTCGACTGACGCAAACGACCCGGTCGCCATCGCCCGCGAGCTGGAGCGGCTCAGGGGAACCATGGAGGCGGGTTTCGCCCGCGCCGACGGTTCCCTGGCACTGCTGGTGCAGCGCAGCGACCAGACCGACCGGCAACTCGCCGACCACGAAAGCCGTCTCGACGCCCTGGAACGCGCCCGCTGGCCACTGGCCAGCGTCGGCGCCTTCACCGGTGTCGCGGTCGCCACCCTCACTCTGTGGGAAGTCCTGGCGCACTGACCGGCCGCCGCGGGCCGCCGCCGTCCTCCCGGACGGCGGCGGTCCCCCGCGCGCCCCCTCTTCCCGCGAACTTCCCCGCCCCTCCGGAGGATTCCTGATGGCCACCCCGCTCTCCGCCGACGCTCTCGTCGCGGCTCTGAAGAAGGAAGGCGTCACCGTCGTCGAACACGCCGGCTGGCGCACCCACAACCGCAACGCGAAGGGCCCCTGGGGCCCGGTGAACGGCGTGATGATCCACCACACCGTCACCTCGGGCACCACCGCCACCGTGGCCCTCTGCTACAACGGCCGTTCCGACCTGCCGGGACCGCTCTGCCACGGCGTCATCGCCAAGGACGGCACCGTCCACCTGGTCGGCAACGGCCGCGCCAACCACGCGGGCGCGGGTGACCCGGACGTGCTGGCGGCCACCATCGCCGAGAAGCACACTCTGCCGGCCCCGAACCAGCAGAGCACCGACGGCAACACACACTTCTACGGCTTCGAGTGCGAGAACCTCGGCAACGGCAAGGACCCCTGGCCGGAGGCCCAGCTCACTGCCATCACGAAGGCGTCCGCCGCGATCTGCCGGGCCCACGGCTGGAGCGCCGCCTCGGTGATCGGACACAAGGAGTGGACCAACACCAAGATCGACCCGGTCGGCTTCACAATGGCCTCCCTGCGCACCCGGATCGGCACCCGCCTGGCGTCCGGCGCTTCCCCGGGATCCCCCTCATCGGGCTCCTCCGGCCAAGGCACCGCCCACCAGCCGTTCCCGGGCGCCGACTGGTTCAAGAAGGGCCCGAAGTCAGCCATCGTCACCGCGATGGGCAGACGTCTGACCGCCGAGGGCTGCTCCGCCTACCGCTCGGGCCCGGGCCCCCAGTGGACCGACGCGGACCGGGCCTCGTACGCCAAGTGGCAGCGCAAGCTCGGCTACACCGGCACCGACGCGGACGGCTGGCCGGGCGCCGCCTCCTGGAAGGCCCTGCGGGTCCCGGCATCCTCGTGAGCGGACAGCCGGTGAGCCGGTGATGAGACTGCCGTGAGAGCCCGGGGGGGGTGGGGGAGCTTCCGCAGGGCCGCCCCCTTGCCGACGTACTGCTCGGCGAGTTGGCCGGGACATAGAGAAACCCCAGGTCACGGCGAGTGAGTCCTGGGGTTAATCCGGGCCGCCTTCGGGATTCGAACCCGAGACCTACGCATTACGAGTGCGTTGCTCTGGCCAACTGAGCTAAGGCGGCACGCCGTCCTGACCATGGTGCGGTCAGCAGCGACGCCAAGTCTACACAGTTTCCGGGGGTGCTCCTGACAGCCCCCGGAAGGGCCACTCCGTGCAGGTCAGGAGCACTCCTTGCCGTTCTTCGGCGGGGTGCCGTCCAGGAGGTACGTGTTGATCGCCGTGTCGATGCAGCTGCTGCCGCGGCCGTACGCGGTGTGGCCGTCGCCGTTGAAGGTGAGCAGCGTGCCGGAGTCGAGCTGGGCCGCCAGGGACTTCGCCCACTTGTACGGGGTCGCCGGGTCGCGGATCGTGCCGACCACCACGATCGGGGCCGCGCCCTTCGCCGTGATGCGGTGGGCAGTGCCGGTGGCGTGGAGCGGCCAGTACGAGCAGTTCAGGGCCGCCCAGGCGAAGCCCCTGCCGAAGACCGGGGACGCCTTCTCGAAGGACGGCAGGGCCTTGGTGACGGCTGCGGGGTTTTTGAAGGCGGGGGGCAGGTCCAGGCAGTTCACGGCGGCGTTGGCGAACATCAGGTTCGCGTACTTGCCCTTGCTGTCGCGCTCGTAGTACGAGTCGGACAGCGCGAGCAGGCCCGCGCCGTCGCCCGCCATCGCGTGGGTGAGCGCCGTGCGCAGCTGGGGCCAGGATGTCTGGTCGTACATGGCCGAGATCACGCCGGTCGTGGCGAGCGACTCCCCCAGTTTGCGGCTCTGGCCGGTGGGAACCGGCTTGGCGTCCAGGCGGGAGAAGAAGGCTTCCAGCCGGTGTGAGGCGTCGGCGATGGACGTGGTGCCGAGCGGGCAGTCCTTGTGCTTGATGCAGTCGGCTGCGAAGGACTTGAAGGCGGTCTGGAAGCCCGCGGTCTGGTCGCGGTTCATCTGCAGTGACGTCAGCGACGGGTCCATCGCACCGTCCAGGACCAGCCGGCCCACCCGCTTCGGGAAGAGTCCCGCGTACGTCGCGCCGAGGAAGGTGCCGTACGAGGCGCCCACGTAGTTCAGCTTCTTGTCCCCCAGGATTCCGCGCAGGATGTCCATGTCACGGGCGGCGTCGACCGTGGACACATGCGGAAGGATCTTGGCGGAGTGCTTCTCGCAGCCCTGCGCGAAGTCCTTGAGCGATGTGGTGAGCTTCTTGGTCTCCCCGGAGTTGTCCGGGGTCTGGTCGACCTCCGTGTAGGTGTCCATCTGCTTGCCCGTAAGACATTCGACGGGCTGGCTGCGGGCCACCCCGCGCGGGTCCATGGCCACCATGTCGTAGCGGGCACGGACCGCCGCCGGGTAGCCGATTCCCGCGTACCCCTGGAGGTAGTCGATCGCTGAGCCTCCCGGCCCGCCCGGGTTGACCAGCAGGGAGCCGATCCGCTTTCCGGGGCCTGTGGCCTTCTTGCGGGAGACGGCAAGCTTGATGTCGCCGTCCGACGGCTTGGTGTAGTCGAGCGGCACCTTCATCGTGGAGCACTGGAATCCGGGGGCACCGCAGGAGCGCCACGTCAGTTTCTGGCTGTAGTACTTGCCGAGATCCACCGACGGTGCGGACGTCGTAGCCCCGGCCTGACCGGCGCCGGACGCCGAAGCGCCGGCCTGCGACGCGCTGGAGGCCGAGCCCCCCGACGAGCAGCCCGAAACAAGCAGACCGGCCATGGCCAGCGCGGTGACCGGAGTGGAGAGCAGACGCCTGAAGTCCATTCCCGGAGCGTAGTCCGGCCCCGGCGGAAGCCCCTCTTTTCCGGCCCGTACGAGTGAGCCGTCAATCCACGCAGACCGTTCCCGCCGGGTCAGCCCGCGCGCAGTGACACCGCCATCGCCTCGACCGCCAGCAGCGGTGCCACGTTCCGGTCGAGTGCCTGACGGCAGGCGGTGATCGCCTCGATACGGCGCAGGGTGCTCTCCGGGCTGGAGCTCAGCGCGATCCGGTCCAGCGAGTCCCTGACGTCCTCATTGGCGATGGCCACCTTGGAGCGCAGCTGGAGCGCCAGCACGTCCCGGTAGAAGCCGGTCAGATCGGTCAGCGCGAGGTCGAGGGTGTCGCGCTGGGTACGGGTCGAGCGGCGCTTCTGCCGGTCGGCCAGCTCCTTCATCGCCCCTGCCGTGCCCCGGGGCATCCGCCCGCCGGCCGACGCACCGAGCGCCGCCTTCAGGTCCTCGGTCTCCTTGGTGTCCGTCCCCTCCGCGACCTCCTTGGCGTCCTCGGTCGCGGCGTCGATCAGCTCCTGCGCCGACTTCAGGCAGCCGCCGATCTCCTCGACGCGCAGCGGCATCCTGAGCACGGCGGCGCGCCGGGCCCGGGCGCGCTCGTCGGTGGCGAGACGGCGGGCCCTGCCGATGTGGCCCTGCGTCGCACGGGCCGCGTCCATGGCCGCCTGTGGCTCGATGCCGTCCCGTCTGACCAGGATGTCGGCCACCGCCTCCACGGGCGGTGTGCGGAGGGTGAGATTGCGGCAGCGCGAGCGGATGGTCGGCAGCACGTCCTCCAGGGACGGCGCGCAGAGCAACCACACGGTACGGGGAGCGGGCTCCTCGACGGCCTTCAGCAGTACGTTCCCCGCGCCCTCGGTAAGGCGGTCCGCGTCCTCCATGACGATGACCTGCCAGCGGCCGACCGCCGGCGAGAGCTGAGCTCGGCGGACGAGCTCGCGGGTCTCCTTCACGCCGATCGAGAGCTGGTCCGTACGGACGACCTCGACATCCGCATGCGTACCGACGAGGGCGGTGTGGCAGCCCTCACAGAAACCGCAGCCAGGGACTCCACCGAGCGCGCGGTCCGGGCTGACGCACTGGAGGGCCGCCGCGAAGGCACGGGCCGCGGTGGACCGGCCGGATCCGGGCGGGCCCGTGAACAGCCAGGCGTGCGTCATGGCCGACTTCGGCATGCCGTCGGTGGAGGTGCGCTCAGTGTGGGCGGTGACGAGCGCGTCGGCGTCACGGGCGGCGGCGGCGAGCTGCGTCTGGACGCGGTCCTGGCCGACGAGGTCGTCCCATACGGGCATGCGGTCGCCCCCCTCTTTTCTTGCTCTTCTTGCTCTTCTTGTCTTGCTCTTCTTGCTCTTCTTACCGGTCCTTCTGGGCCGGCTTCCGCGCCGTGGCGCTGCGCGATTCCTGCCGTGCTGCGGTGCGGTTTCCATTGTGGCGCAGGGGTCTGACAGCACGGTCCTGTCCCGTGGGCCTCCGGCCTCCCGGCGGCGGCCGACAACAGCACCGCGGGCCCGGAGGACAGTGGTGTCCTCCGGGCCCGCGGGGGTGAGTCAGCTGCGGCCCTTGCCCCGGCCTCTGCCCCTGTTGTCGTAGTCCTCGTTCTCATGGTCCGAGCCCAGCAGCTCGTCCGCCAGCGAGGGCAGGTCGTCCAGCGGAGTCTCCTCCGCCCAGTCCGAGCGGCGGCGCGGGCGGTCCGGATCGATCTGCGGCAGCTCGCGGGTGCGCTCGTTCGCGTTCTCGGGCGGTGTCCGGTGCGACTGCGTGGGGTGCTCGTCCCGGAAGTACCCGGGCGGCACCCGGTCCGCGGGGGTGGCGCCGTGCAGGTCCGCCTGCGGCAGAACCGTCGTCTCCTCCGAGTCCCCGGTGGAACCCGCGGCCCCGGAACCGGAACCCGTACCGGCCCCGTCCGACGGCCTCGCGGCCCACGAAGGACCGGCGGACCGAGCGGACCGCCCGGAGCCATCCGACTGCCCGGAGCCATCCGACCGCCCGGAACCCTCCGACTGCGAAGGCCGAGAGGACTGCTCAGCGCGCGAAGAGCCCGAGCTGCCGGAAGAACCAGATGTACCGGACGTACCGGACGTACGGGATGAACCAGACGTGCCAGAGGCGCCAGACGTCCCGGACTCCCCCGGCGTCTCCGCGATCTTCGGCATGACCGTCGTCTCGTCCGATTCGGACGACGGCGGCTGCGTGGGCCGCACCTCGACCGGCTGGGTCACCTCGTTGGCGCCCACCACCCGTGTCTCGACGGTCGTCTCGTTGTCGGCCGAAGCCGCCGCCGCCTTTGCCGCCTCGGCGGCCTCCGCCTCGGCCTGCCTGCGGGCCTCCTCGGCCCGGAGCAGCGCCTGCTCGGCCTTGCGCTGCTTCTCCTTGCGGCGCTCCTCGGCCTCCGCGCGGAGCCGCGCCTCTTCTTCCTTCTGCTTGCGGAGCCGCTCCTGCTCCTGCTCCCGCGCCTGCTCCTCGGCCTCGCGGCGAGCCCGCTCCTCCTCGGCGAGCCGCCTGGCCTCCTCGGCCTGACGGC
Organism: Streptomyces sp. NBC_00466; assembly: GCF_041433995.1. Taxonomy (NCBI): domain Bacteria; kingdom Bacillati; phylum Actinomycetota; class Actinomycetes; order Kitasatosporales; family Streptomycetaceae; genus Streptomyces; species Streptomyces sp. NBC_00466. The sequence continues at coordinate 2,816,590 of NZ_CP107896.1, forward strand.
GCGCTTCCTCGGCCTGGCGCTCCTCCTCGCGCCGCCGCGCCTCTTCGAGTTCGCGGCGCTTGCGCTCCTCCTCCTCGGCCCGGAGCTTCGCGAGCTGCGCCTGGCGCTCGCGCTCCAGCCGCTCCTCCTCCGCCTTGCGGGCCGCTTCCTCCTCGGCCTTCCTGCGGGCCTCTTCCTCAGCAGCCTTCCGCGCCTCCGCCTGGGCCTTGATCTCGGCCTCGGAGAGCGGGAGCAACTGGTCGAGACGGTGGCGTACGACCGTGGTGATCGCTTCCGGTTCCTGCGCCCCGTCCACCACCAGATAGCGGCCGGGGTCCGCGGCGGCGAGCGTCAGGAACCCGGCCCGTACCCGCTGGTGGAACTCCGCGGGCTCCGACTCCAGCCGGTCGGGCGCCTCCGTGAAGCGCTCACGCGCGGCCTCCGGCGAGACGTCGAGCAGCACCGTCAGATGCGGTACGAGGCCGCCGGTCGCCCAGCGGTTGATACGGCCGATCTCGGTCGGCGCCAGTTCACGGCCCGCGCCCTGATAGGCCACCGACGAGTCGATGTAGCGGTCGGAGATGACGATCGCTCCGCGCTCCAGGGCGGGCAGGACGACCGAGTCGACGTGCTCGGCGCGGTCGGCCGCGTACAGCAGCGCCTCCGCGCGGTTGGAGAGACCGGCCGACGCGACGTCCAGCAGGATGGAACGCAGCCGCTTGCCGACCGGCGTCGCACCCGGTTCGCGGGTGACGACGACCTCGTGGCCCTTGGCGCGGATCCACTCGGCGAGCGCCTCGACCTGGGTGGACTTGCCGGCCCCGTCGCCGCCTTCCAGGGCGAGGAAGAAGCCGGTCGCCGCGGGGGCCTGGACCGGGTCGGCGCCGCCGCGCAGCGCGTCGCGCAGATCGTGGCGCAGCGGTACGCCCGTACGGTCGTCCGCCTTGACCAGGACGAGCGCGGCCACCGGCAGCAGCAGCGCACCGACCAGCATCAGGGTGAAGGCGGCACCGCCGTGGGCGAAGACGAAACTGCCGTTGCCGAGGTGGTGCGGACCGATCAGGGCCGCGACCAGCGGGGCGACGATCGCGCCCAGCGCGACAGCGACCCGTACGACCGCCTGGAGGTGCTCGGTGGTCCGGGTCCGCCTGCTGTCCTCGGTCTCCTGGTCGATCAGCGTGTGCGCGGTGTTCGCCGCGACACCGGCCGACCAGCCGGCGAGTGCGGCGATCAGGACGACGGTCGCGGTGTCCGGGACCAGGCCCATCACCAGCAGCGCCGCACCGGTCAGCATGATCGCCAGGGCGAGCAGCCTGCGGCGGGAGAGACCCGGGAGGGTCTTGGGGGCCGTACGGATACCGGCGGCCGTGCCCCCGGTCAGGACCAGGACGAGCAGCGCGAAGGCGAGCGGGCCGCCGTCCAGGTCGGTCGCGTCCAGTACGGCGACGGCAACGGCGGAAGCGATGGCTCCGGCGACCGCGGCGGCCGCCAGGACGAGCAGCGGGACAGTGCCCGTGCGGCCCTTGTCGGGGCCGTTGGCACCCGCCGGACGGCGCAGCCCCTCCAGCGGGGAACGGGCGCGCGGCGTCTGGCCGTCGGGCAGTTCGAGGAAGTACAGCGTCGAAACGGACGCGGCGAAGAGGCCGGCCGCGGCATAGGAGCCGAGCGCTGCCTGGTGCAGTGAGAACCAGTCGATGCCCGAGCCCAGCAGCTTGCTGATCAGCGTGACGACCAGCAGTGCGGCGGCGGCCACCGGAATGGCGAGGAAGGCTGTGCGCAGCGAGAGCCTGCGCAGCGCTTCGAGGTGGTCGGGCAGGCCCCGCACCGCGACGCTCTCGGGCGGCGGCTTCGGCAGCAGCGCGGGCGCGGTGCTCTCCTTGGCGACCGACCAGAAACGTTCGGCGACGCCCGCCACGAAGACCGTGGCCAGGAGCGCCGCAGGCGCGTTGGCCGGGGTCCAGTTGACCCACAGCGGGGCGATGATCAGCAGCGCGACCCGCAGGCCGTCCGCGCCGATCATGGTCCAGCGCCGGTCGAGTGGCCCGTTCGGCGCGGTCAGCGCGGCCACCGGGCCGAGCAGTACGGCGCCGAAGAGCAAGGTGGCAAGGGCCCGCGCGCCGAATACGGCGGCTACGGCGAAGGCGGCACCGCGGTACCCGCCCCCGAAGGATTCTTGCGAGACCGCCGCCTGCAACGAAAGAAGCAGCAGCACGAGAAGGGCGAGGGCATCGCCGATATTGCCGACGAGCTGGGCGCTCCACAACCGCCGGAGCGGGGGGATGCGCAACAGGGCTCGGACGGCGCGCTCGCGTGAGTCTGCGGCTAGTTCGTCGGAGGTAGGGCTCACGACCGTTGGCTGCTCGGCTCGCGTCATCCGACCAGCCTATCCGGAAGGGTCAAATCGCTGCCGGGCCCCCCGAACATTTGGACGGCCGGTACGCCGCGCCCATCCCGCACGCGCCGTACCGGCCATTCGATTCACCGGGCTCCCGCCCACCCGGACCGCGACGATCCCGGACTCCGGTGCACAGCACACCGGTTCACCGCATCACGTGGTTCACCAGCTCCGGCTATTCGTTCCTACTCGTCGCCGGAGGCCGTGGCGCCCGACTTCCGCGTGGCCTTCTTGGCAGGCGCCTTCTTGGCCGGAGCCTTCTTCGCCGCCGTAGTGGTCTTCTTCGCGGCGGTCTTCTTCGCGGCCGTGGTGGTCTTCTTGGCCGCCGTCTTCTTCGCCGCCGTCTTCTTCGCCGGAGCCTTCTTGGCCGTCTTCTTCTTCGCCGGGCCCTTGGCACGCTTCTCGGCGAGCAGTTCGTAACCGCGCTCGGGAGTGATGTCCTCGACGCTGTCGTCGGTCCGCAGCGTCGCGTTCGTCTCGCCGTCCGTGACGTACGCGCCGAACCGGCCGTCCTTCACGACGACAGGACGCTCGCTGACCGGGTCCGTGCCCAGCTCCTTGAGCGGCGGCTTGGCCGCGGCGCGCCCGCGCTGCTTGGGCTGGGCGTAGATCGCCAGCGCCTCGTCGAGCGTGATGTTGAAGAGCTGGTCCTCGGTCTCCAGGGAGCGCGAGTCGGTGCCCTTCTTGAGGTACGGGCCGTACCGTCCGTTCTGCGCGGTGATCTCGACGCCCTCGGCGTCCGTGCCGACCACCCGGGGCAGCGACATCAGCTTGAGCGCTTCGGCCAGCGTGACCGTGTCGAGGGACATCGACTTGAAGAGCGAGGCGGTCCGCGGCTTCACCGCGTTCTTGCCGGTCTTCGGGGTGCCCTCGGGGAGGATCTCCGTGACATACGGGCCGTACCGGCCGTCCTTCGCCACGATCTGGTGGCCCGACTCGGGGTCGGCCCCCAGCTCGAAGTCGCCGCTCGGCTTGGCGAGCAGCTCCTCGGCGTACTCGACGGTCAGCTCGTCGGGCGCCATGTCGTCGGGGACGTCGGCGCGCTGGTGGTTCTCGGAGTCCTTCTCACCGCGCTCGATGTACGGGCCGTACCGGCCGACCCGCAGCACGATGCCCTCGCCCACCGGGAAGGACGAGATCTCCCGGGCGTCGATGGCCCCCAGGTCGGTGACGAGCTCCTTCAGACCGCCGAGGTGGTCGCCGTCGCCGTTCCCGGCGGAGGCCGCCGGGCCGGTGCCCGCGTCGCCCTCACCGAAGTAGAACCGCTTCAACCACGGCACGGACTTGGACTCACCCCGCGCGATGCCGTCGAGGTCGTCCTCCATCCGTGCGGTGAAGTCGTAGTCGACGAGCCGCCCGAAGTGCTTCTCCAGCAGGTTGACCACGGCAAAGGAGAGGAAGGAGGGCACCAGCGCGGTGCCCTTCTTGAAGACGTAGCCGCGGTCGAGGATCGTGCCGATGATCGACGCGTAGGTCGAGGGACGGCCGATCTCGCGCTCTTCCAGCTCCTTGACCAGCGACGCCTCGGTGTAGCGGGCCGGCGGCTTGGTGGAGTGGCCGTCGACGGTCATCTCCTGGGCGGAGAGCGCGTCGCCCTCGGCGACCTGCGGCAGCCTGCGCTCGCGGTCGTCCAGCTCGGCGTTCGGGTCGTCGGCGCCTTCGACGTACGCCTTCATGAAGCCGTGGAAGGTGATCGTCTTGCCGGAGGCGGAGAACTCGGCGACCCGGCCGTCGGACGAGGTGCCCGCGATCTTCACGGTGACGGAGTTGCCGACCGCGTCCTTCATCTGAGAGGCGACGGTCCGCTTCCAGATCAGCTCGTACAGCCGGAACTGGTCACCGGAGAGACCGGTCTCGGCAGGTGTACGGAACCGGTCGCCCGAGGGACGGATCGCCTCGTGCGCCTCCTGCGCGTTCTTGACCTTCCCGGCGTACGTGCGCGGCTTGTCCGGCAGATAGTCGCTGCCGTACAACTGCGTGACCTGGGCACGGGCCGCGCCGATCGCGGTGTCCGAGAGAGTCGTGGAGTCCGTACGCATATAGGTGATGAAGCCGTTCTCATACAGCTTCTGGGCCACCTGCATGGTCGACTTCGCACCGAAGCCCAGCTTGCGGCTGGCCTCCTGCTGCAGGGTCGTCGTACGGAACGGGGCGTACGGCGAGCGACGGTACGGCTTGGACTCGACCGAGCGCACGGCGAAGGCCGAGTCGGCCAGCGCGGCGGCGAGCGCGCGGGCATTGGCCTCGTCGAGGTGCAGGACGTCGCTCTTGAGCTGTCCCGTGGAGTTGAAGTCACGGCCCTGGGCGACCCGGCGGCCGTCCACCGAGTTCAGCCGGGCGACGAGGGTCGACGGGTCGGAGGCGTCGCCCTGGCGGCCGGTGGAGAACGTACCGGTGAGGTCCCAGTACTCAGCAGAACGAAAAGCGATGCGCTCGCGTTCCCGCTCGACCACGAGCCGGGTGGCGACGGACTGCACACGGCCGGCCGAGAGGCGCGGCATGACCTTCTTCCACAGGACCGGGGAGACCTCGTAGCCGTACAGACGGTCGAGGATCCGGCGGGTTTCCTGGGCGTCGACCATGCGCTTGTTGAGCTCGCGCGGGTTGGCGACGGCGGCCCTGATCGCTTCCTTGGTGATCTCGTGGAAGACCATCCGGTGGACCGGGACCTTGGGCTTCAGGACCTCCTGGAGGTGCCACGCGATGGCTTCGCCCTCGCGGTCCTCATCGGTGGCGAGGAAGAGTTCGTCGGACTCCGCGAGGAGATCCTTGAGCTTCCTGACCTGCGCCTTCTTGTCGGCGTTGACGACATAGATGGGCTGGAAGTCGTTGTCGACGTCCACCCCGAGGCGGCGCACCTCGCCGGTGTACTTGTCGGGTACCTCAGCGGCACCGTTCGGCAGGTCGCGGATGTGCCCGACGCTCGCCTCGACGACATAACCCGGGCCGAGGTAGCCCTTGATCGTCTTCGCCTTGGCGGGCGACTCGACAATGACGAGTCGGCGGCCGCCGTGTGCGGTCTCGCTGGTCGGGGACAACGTGGCTCTTCTCTCCGGTCGGCACTCGGTGGTCATGCTCGCTGCGGAGTGTGACGGTACATCCCGTCCCCGTGTTAAACGGCAAAAGCCCGCAACGGCCACTGGAACGGTAACCCGACTACCGCCATTTCTGCCGCCCGGATCGGCCCACTGCCCCACCCGGGACTTCGCTCACACCCCTCCGGGACGCCCATGCGCAGCTCCCGCCGACGCCTCGGCGGGTGGGCTGATGAGTGCGTCCATGCGCCGGTACGACCGATTCCGGAACCTGTACCGGATCCCGTGTCGGAGGCGGTACCCGACCCCGTACCGGAGGTGCTGCGGGGAGCTGCGGGAAGGCCGTTTAGGCCGCAGCCTCCGAGGCGCGTCAGAGGCGGGTGAAGCACCACACGCCCAGGGCGACGGAAGCCACACCGAACGCCACCGCCAGGGTGAGGGCCCGCGTGGGATTCACCCCCGCTGCCACCGGCGCACCACGGCGGGTCCGCGCCCCGGTCCACAGCAGCAGCGCGCCCCCGAACAGTGCGAATGCCGTTCCGGCGAAGACCGCGGGCGCGCTCTCCATGTCCGTACCATCCCGTCCCCCGAGTTCCAGGACGGTGAGGCTGGCACCCCGGGACGACACCGGCGCGAACGACGGGTGAACGGTGGGCGCGAACGCGTGGGCGCGAACGCGTGGGAGAGGTGAGCCCGGACGGGTGGGGATCAGTGGGACCCGGCGGGGATCGGGCGCACGTCAGACCGACGCGGGCGGGCCCACCGGATCGAGGAAGCCCTCCTCGACCAGCGTCCTGATGGACTGCGGGGTGCGGTCCCTGAGCACCACCGGGTCCTCGCCGAGCAACTGGGCGATGGCATCCAGGATCTGCCCGGCGGAGAGCGTCCCGTCACACACACCCGCGAAGCCCGCGCCCACCGTGTCGACCTTGGTTGCCCTGCGCATACCGCGGTTCTGCCGGAGAATCACATGCTCGGGATCCTCCGCGCCCGGCATGCCCACCTGCTCCTGCACGACCTCGGGCGCGAGTCTGAAGTGGCCGGCCAGCAGGGCGGCGTCGTCGTGGTCGCGCAGATAGTCCCGGCGCTCGAAGTGCGCCCGTACGGTCTCGCCGAGCGGCTGCTCGACCGGGTGCGGCCACTCCTCCACGAGGATCGACGGACGGTCGGATCCCGACTTGTACAGCGTGATCCAGCCGAAGCCGACGGCCTTGGTCCGGCGGGCGTCGAACTCGTCGAGCCACGCCTCGTACCGCTCGGCGTAGGCGTCCGGGTCCATACGGTGGTCGCCGCTGTCCCGCAGCCACAGCTCCGCGTACTGCGTGATGTCCTGCACCTCGCGCTGCACGATCCACGCGTCGCAGCCGCGCGGCACCCAGGAGCGCAGCCGGTCCTGCCACTCCTCGCCCTCCACGTGCTGCCAGTTGGCCAGGAACTGCGCGTATCCCCCGGCGTTCAGACGGGCACCCGCCTCCGAGACGAGCGAGCGGCAGAGGTCGTCCCCGCCCATCCCACCGTCCCGGTAGGTCAGCCTGGCTCCGGGCGAGATGACGAAGGGCGGGTTGGAGACGATCAGGTCGTACGTCTCGTCCGCCACCGGCTCGAAGAGCGAGCCCTCACGGAGATCCGCCGCGGGTGCCCCGGAGAGCGCGAGGGTGAGACGGGTGAAGGCGAGGGCCCGCGGGTTGAGGTCGGTTGCCGTCACACCCGTGGCGTGCTGCGCGGCGTGCAGCGCCTGGATACCGGATCCGGTACCGAGGTCGAGCGCTCGCCCGACTGGCGTACGAACGGTGATCCCGGCGAGCGTGGTGGACGCCCCGCCGACCCCCAGCACGACGCCTTCGTCATGGCTGCCGATGCCACCTGCGCCGCCGACCCCGCACCCCGGATCCGAGACGATGAACCAGTCCTGCCCCTCCGGGCCTCCGTACGGCCTGACGTCCACCGTCGCCCGCACTCCGCCGTCCGTACGCGCCACCCAGCCGCCGGCAACGCACTCCTCCAACGGCAGCGCGGCCGCCGCCTCCCCGGCGGGGACGGGCTGCTGGAGCAGGAAGAGCCGCACCAGCGTCTCCAGCGGGGTCCCGCCGCGCGTGGCACGCAGGGCGGGCACGGTCTCACTGCGGGCCAGCGCGGCGTACGCGGGTGCGCCGAGCAGGTCGAGCAGGCCGTCCGCGGTGAAGGCGGCGGCGAGCAGAGCCTCGCGGATCAGGGGCGAGTGGTCGGGCGTGGGAAGACTGGTCGTACTCACCCGCCCATTGTGGCTGCTCCCACTGACAACGCCCGCACCGAGCGCCCGCGGACACGCGAACAGCGGAAAACCGCCGATGGCAGGCGCCCGACAGCAGTCGGAGTTCCCGTCATCGGCGGTTGCCGGCCGATCCGTCAGTCCCCGCTGGGTTACGCCTTGGAGGGCGCGACGGTGGGGGACGGCGAGGACGTCGCGACCTTGCACGCGTCCTGGCTGAGCAGCGCCTTGCCCGTCTCGCCGGAGAAGAGCTTCTTGTACGCGGTCTCGTTGATCTTCTTCATGTTCTCGCCGACGCTCTTGAGGCCGTCGGAGAACTTCTGCTGGTCCTTGACGTTCAACGCGTCGACCTGCTTCTTCAGGTCGGCGTAAGCCTTCGAGTTGGCGTTCAGCTCGGTGATGGCGTTCTGCTGGATCTGCTTCCCGTTGTCGACGGGCGGCGGGCCGGCCTTCTTGAGGTCGGCGGCGATGGCCGCGTCGGCCGAGGACAGATCCTGGAACGCGGCCGAGTCGGCCTTCTGGATGTCCGCGGGCTTGCCGTCCGCCGCCACGGCGGTGATCTGCTGGTTGGCTTTGTTGATCTTCGTCAGCTGAGGCCCGATGTCGCCGCAGAGCGACTTGGCCCAGTCGTTCGTCTTGTTGCTGCTGCTGTCGCTGCAGCCCGACAACGCCAGTACCAGTACCGCACCGCCGGACAGTGCGGCAGCAAGCTTCTTGTTCACCGGATTGGTCCCTTCCAAGGCTCTCGGCCCCGGAACTTACACGCCAAGTGGGCGACATTCGCGTATCGTAAGACCGTTTTTTACCGCATTGAGGCCATTTGCACCAAGACGAATGGGAGAGACAAGGCTCACGGGGCGGAGCCGTGCGATGGCCATTGCGACGGTCCTACAACGGGAGGCGGACACGCCGTCAGCGCGACCTGTCCACCTCCCGTCTGATGGGGCATTACCGAACTGACCGACCTATGGCCTGTTCTTGGTGACCTGCCTACGACCTGCCCCGCGGCCTGCCTACGGACCGTCCTGGGCGACCACCGCCGGGCCCGCCATTTCGCCGGCCTCTTCCGCTCCGCCCCCGCCGTCCACGGAGATGCCTCGCCGCTTCGACACGTACACCGCGCCGACGATGACCAGGATGGCGACCGTCGCCACCACGGCACGCACCGGAGCGCTGGCGTGGTCGCCGTAGCTGAACTTCACCACCGCGGGCGCGATCAGCAGCGCCACCAGGTTCATCACCTTGAGCAGCGGGTTGATCGCCGGGCCCGCCGTGTCCTTGAACGGGTCGCCGACCGTGTCGCCGATGACGGTCGCCGCGTGGGCGTCACTGCCCTTGCCGCCGTGGTGGCCGTCCTCGACGAGCTTCTTCGCGTTGTCCCACGCGCCACCGGAGTTGGCGAGGAACACGGCCATCAGGGTGCCGGCCCCGATCGCACCCGCCAGGAACGAGCCGAGTGCCCCCACCCCGAGGGTGAAACCGACCGCGATGGGTGCCATCACCGCGAGCAGACCCGGCGTGGTCAGCTCGCGCAGGGCGTCCTTGGTACAGATGTCGACCACCCGGCCGTACTCGGGCTTCTCGGTGTAGCCCATGATCCCGGGATGCTCGCGGAACTGCCGCCTGACCTCGTAGACCACGGATCCGGCCGACCGCGAGACCGCGTTGACGGCCAGCCCGGAGAAGAGGAAGACGACCGCGGCGCCGAACATCAGGCCCACCAGATTGTTGGGCTGGGAGATGTCCATGCTCAGGCCGAGTTCGCCCGCCTTGGCGTGTACGTCGTCGACCGCGGTGGCAAGGGCGTCACGGTACGAACCGAAGAGCGCCGAGGCCGCGAGCACCGCCGTCGCGATGGCGATGCCCTTCGTGATGGCCTTGGTGGTGTTGCCTACCGCGTCCAGGTCGGTGAGCACCTGGGCGCCCGCGCCCTCGACATCGCCGGACATCTCCGCGATGCCCTGCGCGTTGTCGGAGACCGGGCCGAAGGTGTCCATGGCGACGATGACACCGACGGTGGTGAGCAGCCCGGTGCCGGCCAGGGCCACCGCGAAGAGGGCGAGCATGATCGACGTACCGCCGAGCAGGAACGCGCCGTACACACCGAGCCCGATGAGCAGCGCGGTGTAGACGGCGGATTCGAGCCCGATGGCGACACCGGCGAGCACCACCGTCGCGGCGCCGGTGAGCGAGGACTTGCCGATGTCCCGGACCGGACGGCGGCTGGTCTCGGTGAAGTACCCGGTCAGCTGCTGGATGAGGGCGGCCAGGACGATACCGATGGCGACAGCCACCAGGGCGAGCATCCTCGGGTCACCGCTGTGCGCCCGGATCGTCGCGTCGGTGACACCGTCCAGGTCACCGTACGAACCGGGCAGATAGCTGTAGACCGCCACGGCCACCAGGACCAGGGAGATCACCGCGGAGATGAAGAATCCGCGGTTGATGGCGGACATCCCGCTGCGGTCGGAGCGCCGCGGGGCGACCGCGAAGATGCCGATCATCGCCGTGACCACGCCGATCGCCGGAACGATCAGGGGGAAGGCGAGCCCGAAGTTCCCGAAGGCGGCCTTGCCGAGGATGAGGGCCGCGACGAGCGTGACGGCGTAGGACTCGAAGAGGTCGGCGGCCATGCCCGCGCAGTCGCCGACGTTGTCACCCACATTGTCCGCGATGGTCGCGGCGTTCCGCGGGTCGTCCTCCGGGATGCCCTGCTCCACCTTGCCGACCAGGTCGGCGCCGACATCGGCGGCCTTGGTGAAGATGCCGCCGCCGACCCTCATGAACATGGCGATCAGCGCGGCACCCAGTCCGAAGCCCTCAAGCACCTTGGGCGCGTTGGCCGCGTAGACGAGGACGACACAGGAAGCACCGAGCAGACCGAGGCCCACCGTGAACATGCCGACCACGCCGCCCGTACGGAAAGCGATCTTCATTGCTTTGTGCGAGACAGCGGTGAGATCCTTTTCCGGCTCACCTTCCCCAGGAGTTGCTTCACGGGCTGCTGCCGCCACGCGCACATTCGCTCTTACGGCGAGCCGCATACCGATGTATCCGGTGACTGCCGAGAAAAGAGCGCCGACCAGGAAGAAGGCTGAACGCCCCGCGCGCTGGGACCAGTCGTCGGCCGGCAGCAGGAAGAGCAGGAAGAACACGACGACGGCGAAGATGCCGAGTGTGCGCAACTGCCTGCCCAGATAGGCATTCGCGCCTTCCTGCACGGCTGCCGCGATCTGTTTCATGGATTCGGTGCCCTCGCCGGCGGCCAGCACCTGACGTACCAGCAGCTGGGCGACGAGCAGGGCCGCCAGCGCCACCACGGCGATGACGATCACGATGATCCGGTTGCCGTCGGTGAGTGCCGCGGCTGCGAGGGATATGGAGTGTTCGGACTGCTGTGGGTTGAGGAGCCCCGCCATTCGTCCTCCTTGACGCTCAGAGCTCAAGATGTGGACGGATTGTAGGGAGCGGATCCTGATCAAAACAGTGCGTGGTAAACGGAATTGAACCTTGCCTGAATAAACCTGCCCGGGGACGCAAAGGGAAAGTAATGGGGCAGAGGCATTCAATGGGACGCATGCTACGGCCCGCAATACGACTCAAGGATCAAGAAAAGCAAAAAGGCCCTGCTCAGCAGGGCCGATAAAAAGGATCAGAGATCCGAACGGAGAAGTCAGCAGCCAGGATCCCGGTCAGGGTTCAGGGCGAGTTCCTGACCGGAGCAGAATCCCGGTCAGTTCAGGGCAGGACCCCGATCGGGGCAAGACCCCCAGGGCAGGAGGCCGGTCAGGGCAGGATCCGGGTCAGGGCTGCGCCGTTGCCGATGTCGTCGGCCACGTCATGCGGATGACTCCCCCGTACTCGCCGGAGGTGACCTCCACATCGTCGACGAGACCGCTGATGACCGCGAGGCCCATCTCGTCCTCGCCGTCCGCGGACGCGTCAACGGACGGCTCGGCGCCCCCCACGGCCGGAGCGTCGTGCGCCCCGGAACCCGCGGAGGCCGCGCCGCCCGTAGTGGGCACCTCGTCCCCGACCTCGATGGAGAAGGACTTCTCCTCCTCGATCAGTACGACACGGACGGGGGCCGCGATGCCGTTGCCGCGGTGGAGACCTACCGCACGGGAACACGCCTCGCCGACCGCGAGTCTCACTTCGTCCAGCACAGCCTCATCGACCCCGGCCCGGCGTGCTACGGCGGCCGCCACCAGGCGAGCCGTCCTCACATGTTCGGGCTGGGCGCTGAAACGGAGTTCAACGGTGGCCATGCGATCCCCCTCAGACGTACGGGCGTGCTTCTCGGGGGGACCGGGCTGGGAGCCCGGTACCCCTGCGTTCTTCCTCCGGAGCCGTCAGTCGGTTGCCGCGACAGCTTCATCGACCGTGGTGTGGATCGGGAACACCTTGGTCAGACCGGTGATACGGAAGATCTTGAGAATGCGCTCCTGGTTGCAGACCAGGCGCAGCGAGCCCTCATGGGCACGCACGCGCTTCAGGCCGCCTACGAGCACGCCGAGTCCGGTGGAGTCGAGGAAGTCCACGCCCTCCATGTCGACGACCAGGTGGTAACTGCCGTCGTTCACCAACTCGACCAACTGCTCGCGCAGCTTGGGCGCGGTATATACATCAATCTCGCCACCGACCTCGACGACCGTACGGTCGCCACCAGGCCCGGACACATTGCGAGTCGACAGGGACAGGTCCACGGATCCTCCAGCACCTTGCTATCGAGCGGCCGCCCACGTGGTCTCCCCGGCGGAGCCAGGGAACGGATCGCCAGCCGCGATGGCATTCAATCACTTACCAGCAGGCGTGCACGACGCCTTGAGCCCATTGTCCGTCATGCCAGTGACACACTCGGTACCGATGGCCAAGAATCACCGCACCGGGCGACCCCCCGGGGACACGGGTGCACGACCCGGTCCACGGCAGATACTCGAACGTCTCTCCGCAGGGCAGAGTCGGGCTTCGCGCATCACTCATACGGAGCACCTGCCCCCGCGTGCGGGGCGCCATGCCGTCTGGCCCGATCGCATCCGACCTGAAGTGATTGCCGCCATTCGGGCACGCGGCATCGAACATCCATGGGCCCATCAGGCCACAGCTGCCGAGCACGCGCTCGACGGCGAGTCTGTGATCATCGCCACGGGCACCGCTTCGGGCAAGTCGCTCGCCTACCTCGCGCCGGTGCTCTCGGCTCTCCTCGACGGGTCGGAGGCGCCCAACGGACGGGGAGCCACTGCCCTCTACCTCGCTCCGACCAAGGCCCTGGCCGCCGACCAGCGACGCTCCTTCAGGGAGCTCGCCGAACCGCTCGGCCACGGCATCAGACCGGCCGTGTACGACGGGGACACACCCGTCGAAGAACGCGAATGGGTACGTCAGTTCGCCAACTACGTCCTCACCAACCCCGACATGCTGCACCGCGGGATCCTGCCCTCCCACCCGCGCTGGGCCTCCTTCCTGCGCGCTCTGCGGTACGTGGTCATCGACGAGTGCCACACCTATCGGGGCGTCTTCGGCTCTCATGTGGCCCAGGTGGTGCGCAGACTGCGCCGCCTCTGCGCCCGTTACGGCTCCGACCCGGTCTTCCTCCTCGCGTCCGCCACCGCGGCCGAGCCCGCCGTGACCGCGGGCCGCCTCACCGGCCTTCCCGTGCAGGAGGTGGCCGACGACGCCTCTCCCCGTGGCGAACTGGTCTTCGCCCTCTGGGAGCCACCGCTCACCGAACTCCACGGCGAGCAGGGCGCTCCCGTACGCCGTACCGCCACTGCCGAGACCGCCGACCTCCTCACCGATCTGACCGTGCAGGGTGTCCGCTCGGTCGCCTTCGTACGGTCCCGGCGCGGCGCGGAGCTCATCTCCGTCATCGCCCAGGAACGTCTCGCCGAGGTCGACCGCTCGCTGGTCTCCCGCGTCGCCGCCTACCGGGGCGGCTACCTCCCCGAGGAGCGGCGCGCCATCGAAGCCGCCCTGCACTCCGGCGAACTGCTCGGCCTCGCCGCCACCACCGCCCTGGAACTCGGCATCGACGTCTCGGGGCTGGACGCCGTCGTCATCGCCGGCTACCCCGGCACCCGGGCGTCCCTGTGGCAGCAGGCGGGCCGTGCCGGCCGCTCCGGTGGTGGCGCCCTCGCCGTACTGGTGGCCCGTGACGATCCGCTGGACACCTACCTGGTCCATCACCCCGAGGCCCTCTTCCAGCAGCCAGTGGAGTCCACCGTCCTGGACCCGGACAACCCGTACGTTCTCGCCCCCCATCTGTGCGCGGCCGCAGCGGAACTACCGCTGACCGCATCCGATCTGGAACTCTTCGGCCCGGCGGCCGCCGGGCTGATGCCACAGCTGGAGACCGCGAAACTGCTGCGCCGGCGGGGAAAGTCCTGGTACTGGACCCGGCGGGAGCGGGCAGCCGACCTCACCGACATCCGGGGCGAGGGCGGACGGCCCGTCCAGATCGTCGAGGCGGGCACAGGACGGCTGCTCGGCACGGTCGACGAGGCGTCCTCGCACACCACCGTCCACGACGGCGCCGTCCACCTCCACCAGGGACGCACCTATGTGGTGAAGCACCTGGATCTGGAGGATTCCGCCGCCCTGGTCGAGGAGGCCGGCCCGCCGTACTCGACCACTGCACGGGACACCACCGCCATCGCCGTCCTGGAGACCGACACCGAAATCCCCTGGGGCACCGGGCGGCTCTGCTACGGATCCGTCGAGGTCACCAATCAAGTCGTCTCCTTCCTGCGACGCAGGCTCATCACCGGGGAGGTGCTCGGCGAGACCAAGCTCGACCTGCCGCCCCGCACCCTGCGCACGCGAGCCGTGTGGTGGACGGTCACCGAGGACCAGCTCGATGCCGCCCGGATCAATCCGGAACAGCTGGCGGGCGCCCTGCACGCCGCCGAACATGCCTCCATCGGCATGCTGCCGCTCTTCGCAACCTGCGACCGCTGGGACATCGGAGGCGTCTCCATCCCGTTGCACCCGGACACCCTGCTGCCGACGGTCTTCGTGTACGACGGCCACCCCGGCGGGGCCGGCTTCGCCGAACGGGCCTTCCACACAGCCCGCGCGTGGCTCACCGCGACCCGGGAAGCCATCTCCTCCTGCGAGTGCGAAGCGGGCTGCCCCTCCTGCATCCAGTCCCCGAAATGCGGCAACGGCAACGACCCGCTCCACAAACGAGGCGCCGTACGCCTCCTCACGGAACTTCTCCGGGAAGCTCCTGCCAGCGATTCGCCCGACCGAGGGAGCCGTCCGGAGGCGGCGGAGGCAGGGGACCGCCCGGCGGCGGAGTCATAGGCGACGGAGGCGGCGGCCTGGGCGGCAGCGCCGGGCCGGGAAGGGCGGCGACCTGGCCCGCTCCGTCCGGTGGACCGGCCCGCGCTCTGACCCTCGGCGCATACGGCCCGAACCGCGCCTCGGCCGTCACATCGGCGATCTCACCCCTCACCGTGCACCGCACCACCCTGGCCCCCTGCGCCCCGGCCACCCTCACCGCCGCAGCGCACGCCGTGCCCTGCCCCTGCAGCGCCCGGTCCGCGGCTGCCAGGGCTGCCAGATCGGCGGCACCACCAGCACGGTGACGGGACGCCACGCTCTGGCCCATAGCGAGCAGGGCCGCGAAGACCACGCAGAGGGAGGTCATCGCCATGGCCACCCACACCGTCGCCGAGCCGCGGTCGTTCAGACGTCCCCTGAACCTCCTCATGTCCGCACCGCCGAGCCGTCGGGCCACGCCCGCGTTCGGCGGTTCGCCGTCCCGGCATGGCCGGGGTCCATCGGGCGGTTGGCGCTGCTGGGGCCGCCAAGGCCGTTGGCGTCGCTGGGGCCGCTCACCTCTCCCTCGTCGAGCGCCGCCGCTTCCGCGTTGAGTGTCAGCGCGAGGGAGCCGGGTCCCGGCGTCGGCGCCTCCACCCGGACCCGCCACAGCTCCCCCGCTCGGTCCACCGTGACGTGCGCGCCGCGCGGGGCAGCCGAACGTGCGGCGGCGAGCGCAGCCGCCCTTGGCTCCGACCTGGCAGCCGCCCGCGCACCGATCCGCGCCGCATCGACGCACTGGATCTGGGCGGCTGCTGCGGTCAGAGCCCAGACCAACGCCATCGTGAACAGCACCAGCGCCGGAATCACCATGGCAGCCTCGGCCGAAACGGACCCCCGGTCGGCCGGACCCTTCCCGGCCGGCCCGCTCACGACCGAGCCCCTACTGACCGGGTCCCTACTGACCGGCCTCTCACCCGTGTCAGAACTTCGCATGGAGCGCCTTCTCGACCACGGATTGCAGCGCCGCAGCAACAGGCCCACTGGTAACCACCTTGTAGAGCACCGCCGCGAAGGCGCACGCCGCGATGGTGCCCATCGCGTACTCGGACGTGGACATCCCCGCATCCCTGCCGGTCCCGAACCTCAGCAGTTGCCACCGGGCCCGCATCCACCTCCACGCTCCTGAACCACCCGGCTCACCGGACTCCCCCGGCCCGCCCGACCCGTTCAGCCCGCCCGACCCGTTCGCCAGATTCCGTTCGTTCACCATGCCAACCCCCGTGCCTTCCCATGCTGTTCACGCGGCCGGGACGGTCACTCACCCGGCTCGCACTCCGCTGTCACGTTTGCGCTACTCGGGCGATTCAGCCCATTGATCTGATTCAGCCGATTCGCTTCATTCCCGTCATTCCGTCTTGATCGAGTTGATTGAGTTGATCGAGTTGATCCAGCGTTTTCCCCCGCTCTCGGCTGAGTTCGTCAGCTCGCCTTCAGGAGGTGGCCCGCCAGGCTGATCACCACAGGCACCACCCCGACCGCCAGGAACGCGGGCAGGAAGCAGAGGCCAACCGGCCCGGTCATCAGAACGCCCGCCCGGCCTGCCCTGTCCTTGGCGGCTCTGGCCTGGCCGGCTCTGAGACCTGCCGCGAGCCGGGCCACCGAATCGGCGGCCGGGGCCCCGGTCGACGCGGCCCGCTCCAGGCAGCGGGCCAGGGCCGTAGCCCCCGGTAACGAACCGAACCGCCCCCAGGCCTCGGCGGGTTCACTGCCGAGTCGCAGTTCCGCCGCCACCCGGGCCAGGGCGTCACCGACCGGTCCGCCCAGCGACTCTCCGACCGCCTCGGCCGCCTCACGGGGTCCTGCGCCGGCCGCGATGCATGCCGCCAGGAGCTCGGCGGCGAGCGGCAGTTCATGCGCGGCGGACTTCGCCAGGGCCTCGCCGGCTCCGGATGACGAGCGGCTGCGCTGCCGGCGCCGCACCCCGTACCCGGCCACAAGGCCGAGCGCGCATCCGGCCCATCCACCCACCAGGACACAACCGGTGGCCACGGCGGCCAGCGGAGCGACCCACCGCACGGCCCACGCCCGGTACTCGGGGCGCCACGCCGCCCTCCCCGGTGCCAGGGCCAGCAGAGCGGCGGCCCGCTTGCGCGACAGCCGGTCGTGCCGCCGACCGGCCCAGGCAAGGCCCAGTCGGGCTGCTGCCGCCACGACGCACAGCACCGCCCCCAGCCTGTGGACAACCTCACCCGTCATGACGCCACCCCCTGCGGACCCGGTCATACGTCCTCCCCGGCCCGTACGATCCGCCCTGCCCAGAAGAACCCCGCGCCCTCCAGCACCCCGCCCGCGAGCAGGCAGCACAGCCCTGCCGGAGTGTGCAGCAAGGTCCACAGCGGATCGGCCCCGAGGGCAGTGCCCAGCAGCAGCCCACCTGCCGGAAGCAACGCGAGGACCAGCACCGTCGACCGCGCACCGGCCAGTTCCGCCCGGAGACCGGCTCGTTGGTCGCGCTCGGCGCGCAGGGCGCCCTCCAGCCCTTCGAGGCCGGCCGCGAGTCCGGCACCCCCGTCCACCGACACCCGCCAACAAGCGGCCGCACCACGCAGGCCACCCGCACCTGGCTCCTGCCCCGCGCGCCGCAGCGCCTCGGGCACGTCCCCGCCGAACCGCGCTGCCGCCAGTACCGCGGCCTCGGCCGCACCCAGGGCCCCGGAACCCCGTCCAGCAGCCAGCAACGCCTCTCCTGGCTGCTTACCGGCCCGCAGTTCGGCAGCCACCGCCCCGCACAGTGCGATCACCGCGTCGGTCCGCGCCAGCCGGTCCCGTGCCGCGGCCACGGCCCGCAGCCGTCGGCCGAGGAACGGCACCGCCAGCACCCCTGCCAGGAGCGGCAGCACCGATCCACCCAGTACGGCCACAGCTCCGGCCACCACCGGACAGAGCCACTCCGGGCGCAGACGCTCACGCACCCGGCTGCGGAGCGAATCGCCCCACGGCGTCACGCTCTTCACCCCACCGCCGGCGAACAGCAGCCGCCCCCTGCGCAGTCCCCGCTCCCGCGCGCCCAGCATCCACAGGGCCCCGCCCGCACAGAGCACGGCCAGAAAGACCAGAGCTGTCACGGTGCGCCCCCGATCATGGTCCGCAGCCTGGGCCATCCGCGTCCCTCGGTGAAGCCCTCCGCGCCCCAGCGCAGCGCGGGCACCGTCATCACCAGCCCCGTCGCGTCCCGCTCCAGCACATGCACCTCGGCGACCCTTCGCCGTCCGCTCCGATCCCGTACGAGATGCACCACCACCGCGAGCGCCGCCGCCAACTGACTGTGCAGGGCGGCCCGGTCGAGCCCGGCAGCCGTCCCGAGTGCCTCAAGACGGGCCGGAACGTCGGATGCGGCATTCGCGTGCACAGTCCCGCAGCCTCCTTCGTGTCCGGTGTTCAGCGCGGCCAGCAGCTCGGTGACCTCGGCCCCGCGCACCTCACCCACCACCAGCCGGTCGGGCCTCATGCGCAGGGCCTGGCGCACCAGATCCCGCAAGGTCACCCGGCCCGCGCCCTCCTGGTTCGGCGGTCGCGACTCCAGCCGGACCACGTGCGGGTGCTCGGGGCGCAGTTCCGAGGAGTCCTCTGCCAGCACAATCCGCTCGGCGGGCCCCACCAGGCCCAGCAGGGACGACAGGAGTGTGGTCTTGCCCGAGCCGGTGCCACCGCTGACCAGGAAGGACAGCCGGGCGTCGATCAACGCCCGCAGCACCTGGCCGCCGCCCGGCGGGACCGTGCCCGCCGCCACCAGCTCCTCCAGTGAGAAGGCCTTCGGCCGCACCACCCGCAGCGAGAGGCACGTCGACCCGACGGCCACTGGTTCGAGCACCGCATGCATCCGTGTCCCGTCCGGCAGGCGTGCGTCCACCCAGGGCCTGGCATCGTCGAGCCGGCGCCCGGCCACGGCGGCGAGCCGCTGGGCCAGGCGGCGCACCGCTGCCGCGTCCGGGAAGGCCACATCGGTCAGTTCGAGTCCAGCACCACGGTCCACCCAGACCCGGTCGGGCGCGGCGACCAGCACATCGGTCACCGCGGGATCGGCGAGCAGGGCCTCCAGCCTTCCCGAGCCCACGAGTTCGGACCGCAGTTCCTCGGCGTGCCCCAGTACTTCGGCGTCCCCCAGCAGCCGTCCCTGGGCGCGCAGCGCAGCTGCCACCCGTGCCGGTGTGGGCTCGGCCCCGCTCTCCGCGAGCCGCTGGCGTACGGCGTCGAGCAGCGGCGGCATACCGGCGGGAGACGGTGGCCCGACGGACGCAGGTGTCGTGATCACGAGACACCCCGACCCGACAGTGCCTGCGCCCAGAACGCCGTACAGAACCTGGCCAGTGGCCCCCGGGCCCGACCGCCCGGCGGAGCACCGCCGCTCTCCGCTGCGAGCAGCCCTTCCTCGGAGGGCAGTTCACCCGCGAGGGGCAGCTCCAGCGCCCGGGCCACCCACTCCTCGTCCAGCCCCGGCGCGTAGGGCCCGCGAACCACTGCCCGCAGGTCCTGGAGGACCATGCCTGCCATGGAAGCCACCCTGGCTGCGGCAGCGACCGCCCGGAGTTCCCCCGGCACCACCAGGAGTCCGAGGTCGAGCTGGGCGAGCGCCTCCGCGACGCCCTCGTCGACCCGCCGGGGCAGATCCACGACGACGACTCCGCCGCCCCTGCGTGCGGCTGCCAGAACGGCGCGCATCGCCTCCGGGGCGATCACCACGGAGTCCGTCCGGTCCCAGCTGAGGACACGGAGCCCGTGCAGCTCCGGCAGGGATTCCTCCAGCGCCCTGCCGGCCACCCGTCCCTTGGAACGGGCGAAATCCGGCCACCGTCTGCCCTGCGCGTGCTCGCCTCCGAGCAGCACATCGAGCCCCCCGCCCAGTGGGTCCCCGTCGATGAGCACGGTGCGCTGTCCGCTCCGGGCCGCGGTGACCGCCAGCGCGCACGCCAGCGTGGATGCCCCGGCTCCGCCCCGGCCGCCGATCACCCCGACGGTGAGCGCCTGGTCCCCCGCCCCTTCGGCCACGTCCGCGATCCGCTCGACGAGCCAGCTCTCGGCGTCCGGCAGCCGCAGCACGTACTCCGCTCCGATCTCGACGGCCCGCTGCCAGACATCGGGGTCGTCCTGGTCCCTTCCCACGAGGTACACCCCTGGTCTGCGGGTGCCCCCGCGCACCCGGGCCGCCGCGTCGTCCCCGACGAGGATCAGCGGCGCGCCCTCCCAGCCACCCTTGTGCTCGGGCACCCCGTGATGGACCTCCGGCTCGGCGCCGGCCGCGGCGCACAGCCGCAGCAGGTCGTCGAGGAGCGCGGCGTCCTCGGTGACGATGAGCGGTCCGCCCCGCCGTTTCCCGGCCGTCGGCAGCCGATCGGATGTGATGGATCCAGCCACGATCCCGCCTCCCTCTGACAGTGATTCCTTCGTGCCTCGAAGTCGCAGCGAACGGCCGCCGACTTCGCGATGGGAATCACCGTGCGGGGATCCGGGAAATTAAGTGGATCTTCCTCGAAAACTGTGGACAACTCACCGGTTGTGAATATCTCCCCCACTCTTTTCAGTGACTTCCGGAGAGGAGTGCAACGACTACTGAGCGTCACGCGTATTCAGTGTTGAGGACCACCACAGCCGACCGGAGGAGAGTGCCGCAGATGACTACGGAGCAGCTGCTGACGCGGAGGGGGCACCCGAAAACGTGTCCGGACATGCGACGACCCCAGCCGGGGGGGAGAGCTGGGGTCGTCCCCACGTCCGACTCGGGGGGGGAGGAGCCGGACGGGGATAACACGGTCGCGAACGATCCGTGACTTCCATGGTGTACCCGAGAGCCTTCTCAGGCAAACCCACGCGCCGCCGCGTAAGCCGAATGGCGGGCACCTATGCTCAGAGTTGTGGAAAACCACTCGTCGCCTCGTACCGCCGCCTTCTTTGACCTCGACAAGACGGTCATCGCCAAGTCGTCGACACTGACCTTCAGCAAGTCCTTCTATCAAGGCGGCCTGATCAACCGCAGGGCTGTACTGCGTACAGCGTACGCTCAGTTCGTATTCCTGGCAGGTGGTGCGGACCACGACCAGATGGAGCGGATGCGCGAGTATCTCTCCGCCCTCTGCAAGGGCTGGAACGTCCGGCAGGTCAAGCAGATCGTCGCCGAGACCCTGCACGATCTGATCGACCCGATCATTTACGACGAGGCCGCTTCCCTCATCGAGGAGCACCACACCGCCGGGCGCGATGTGGTGATCGTCTCCACCTCGGGCGCCGAGGTGGTCGAGCCGATCGGTGAGCTTCTCGGCGCCGACCGGGTCGTCGCCACCCGCATGGTGGTGGGCGCCGACGGGTGCTTCACCGGCGAGGTGGAGTACTACGCCTACGGCCCCACCAAGGCCGAAGCCGTGAAGGAGCTCGCCGCCTCCGAGGGATACGACCTGGCACGCTGTTACGCCTACAGCGACTCGGCGACCGACATCCCCATGCTGGAGTCGGTCGGCCACCCCCACGCTGTCAACCCGGACCGGGCACTGCGCCGCGAAGCAGGCGCCCGCGAGTGGCCGATTCTCGTCTTCAACCGGCCGGTGCGGCTGAAGCAGCGGCTGCCCGCCCTGCGGATGCCACCGCGGCCCGCACTGGTCGCCGCGGCAGCGGTCGGCGCCGCGGCAGCCACGGCCGGTCTCGTCTGGTACGCGAA
Source organism: Streptomyces sp. NBC_00466 (assembly GCF_041433995.1). Lineage (NCBI taxonomy): Bacteria > Bacillati > Actinomycetota > Actinomycetes > Kitasatosporales > Streptomycetaceae > Streptomyces > Streptomyces sp. NBC_00466. Next base: position 2,838,219 of record NZ_CP107896.1, read on the forward strand.
CAGGGGCGGTCGGAGCAGTGCCCGGCGCGGACTTTTTGCCCGAGTTTGAGACCAAAAGTAAAGAAGTGGAGCAGAGGGTTCCCCTCGCCCCGCGAAGAGGAGTACAAAGGAGTCAACGGCCCGCGAGACCAAGGACATCCGAGAGGAAGACCTGAAACCGCAGAAGGCCCCACGGACCGAGCACGAAAACTGAGTACCCACGCGACGTCGACCCGTCGATTACGGGCCAGCTGCACCAGGCAACGGGCGAAGCTCCCGGCCTGATGGGCAAATATTCGAGGACGCTTGGTAACCCGGTGGACGTGCCAGCGGCGGCACCTTTCGGTGCCGCCGCATTTTCGTGGAACGAGCCCGGACTGCCAGCAGCAGCCACCCCGGGCACCCCGACCCGGCCCCGGCCGACCCGGACCCCGCCCGGACCCCGCCCGGACCCCGCCCGGACCCCGCCAGGGCATGATCCAAACAAACAATTGGCCCTGCTAGGCCGCCCCGCGCTGAAGCGCCTCGCATACGGCTGTCGACTCCCGGACGCCCAGCTCGACCGCGCGACCGCAGTGCACGATCCACGCCGCCATACCCTCCGGGGTTCCCGACGCGTAACCGTCCAGCGCCGCCACGTACGCCGCGCGCCCCAGCTCCGCGTGACCGACCTCCGCGGGGCAGATGGACTTGGGGTCGAGACCGCTGTTGATCAGTACGACCCGCTCGGCGGCCCGCGCGACCAGGCCGTTGTACGAAGTGAAGGGACGCAGCGCGAGCAGCTCACCGTGCACCACGGCCGCCGTCACCAGCGCCGGAGCCGCGCTCCCCGCGATGACCAGCTGCGAAAGGCCCTCGAGCCGGGCGGACACCTCGTCGGCCCCCGGCAGCGGGAGCTCGATCAGCGGCTCGTCGGCCTTCTCTCCCGCCAGTCGCGGACGGCCGACCGCGTCACCGGAGTCCGCAGCTGCCACCAGATGCAGCCGGGCCAGCACACGCAGCGGTGACTGCCGCCAGATGGACAGCAGTTGACCCGCCTCGGCGGACAGCCGCAGCGCGGCGCCGACGGTGAGGGCCTCCGGGTCGCCACCGAAGTCGGTCCGCCGGCGCACCTCCTCCAGCGCCCAGTCCGCACCCGACAGTGCAGCCGATCCGCGCGAGGCACGCAGCGCGGCCTCGCCCGTGACCTCGGTGCTGCGACGTCTCATGACACGGTGCCCGTAGACCCGGTCGACGGCTTTGCGTACGGAGTCGACAGCGGCGCCGACACCCGGCAGCTGGCCCAGTGCGGCGAGAGGATCTGAGTGATCTGGAGGAGTCACCGGGGCTCCGGCGGCCGCCTTCCGGGAGAACGCAGTCATAGGAAGCGAGGCTACGCGTCCAGAGCAGCCACCCCACCTTGGAGTGGTCTTCTTCACTCACCGTACCCACGCACCGCATTCATCCCGCTACCCTTTGTGAACATGAAGATCGCTTTCGTAGGGAAGGGCGGCAGCGGCAAGACCACGCTGTCCTCTCTCTTCATCCGCCACCTGACCGCCAACGAGGCACCCGTCCTCGCTGTGGACGCCGACATCAACCAGCACCTCGGTGCCGCGCTCGGTCTCGACGACACGGAGTCCGCCGCGCTGCCCGCGATGGGCGCACACCTTCCGCTGATCAAGGAGTATCTGCGCGGCTCCAACCCGCGGATCGCCTCCGCCGAGACGATGATCAAAACGACTCCGCCGGGCGCCGGTTCCAGGCTGCTCCGGATCCGCGAGGACAATCCGGTGTACGACGCGTGCGCCCGTCCCGTCGCACTGGACGATGGCGACATCAGGCTGATGGCGACGGGACCGTTCACCGAGTCGGATCTCGGTGTCGCCTGCTACCACTCCAAGGTCGGCGCGGTCGAGCTCTGCCTGAACCATCTGGCCGACGGGCCCGAGGAGTTCGTCGTCGTCGACATGACGGCCGGCTCGGACTCCTTCGCCTCCGGCATGTTCACCCGCTTCGACATGACGTTCCTGGTGGCCGAGCCGACCCGTAAGGGAATCTCCGTCTACCGCCAGTACAAGGACTACGCACGGGACTTCGGGGTCGCGCTGAAGGTCGTCGGCAACAAGGTGCGTGACGCGGACGATCTGGAGTTCCTGCGCGCCGAGGCCGGTGACGATCTGCTCGTCACCGTCGGCCACTCCGACTGGGTCCGCGCGATGGAGAAGGGCCGCCCGCCGCGCTTCGACATGCTGGAAGCGGAAAACCGGCTGGCCCTCCAGTCCCTTCAGAACGCCGCGGAGGACAGCTACGCGCACCGCGACTGGGAGCGCTACACGCGTCAGATGGTGCACTTCCATCTGAAGAACGCGGAGAGCTGGGGGAACGAGAGGACGGGCACCGATCTGGCTTCCCAGGTCGACCCCGCCTTCGTCCTCAGCGAGCAGTACGCCGAGGTCGGCGCCGCTTCCTGAAGCTCTCTCCGGGAATGAGCCGGAGACGATCGGACGGACCGGGGAGGGGTCGGGGAGGGGTCGGGAAAGGCGAACAGCTCGGCCCGACCCCTCACTTACCCGTACCCGGCGCCCGCTCGGCGCCTCGTGAATTCGGGCTTGTTCGCCCTGACGCATCGACGGTTGATGTCCCTGGGGCTCGCCGTCGCCATCGGCGCCCCTCCTCGGAGCCGGACTGCTCGGACTACGGCTGGCGCACGACCTGCGCCATCACCGTCGGCGCGGGCCTGCTCCAGCGGACCGGCGGACCACGCCGGCACGCATCACCCCGCCCCGCACCACCAACCGGCGACGACGTCACCGGGGAAATCCGCATTCCTCTGGACATCTACAACGTCGACCGCCCGTCTGCGATCGGATGAGCGCCATGGAGCCCCCCGCAGTGGATCGATACCGGATCCGGGCCAGGCCGCATGCAGCCGGTGATCGAGTCAGCGGCGTCCCGCGCGGACACCGCGTACCGGGCCGTCCTCGATCACGTCCAGAGCTGCGCCGGCTCATGCCGCCGCGGCGTGAACTGCGGGAAGGCCATGGGGTTTACAGCACGCATGGCGCGACGCGAAGAACGCGGCGCCGGCGTGATCTGCGCGCGCTGCGATTGCCCGATCCTGCCCGGCCAAGCATGGCAGGAGTACGTGATCACCAGCGGCATCGTGCGGCACCGGCGGTCAGCATCCACCCCGTATGCCCGGTCCGAAAACTGCCGGTGCGCCGGCGCTGACACCTGGCTCCCGCTCGCTGCGGAGTGCGCCGACCGGCAGCGAGCGGGCACCGGGTTGAGCCAAGGGGCGGCGCGTGTTGTCGTAGTTGGCTGTGGGCTGCATAGGATCGATGGGGGTTGACCCGTTCCAGGGGGCGCCGGGACAATCGAATCTGCGAATTGGTCTACACCACGGATGGGTGTCTCATGGCGGATAACGAACGCTCCTCGCTCTCCAACCTGCTCAAGGAGGAGCGACGCTTCGCGCCGCCCACCGAGCTGGCCGCGAACGCCAACGTCACAGCGGCGGCGTACGAGCAGGCGGCAGCGGACCGGCTGGGCTTCTGGGCCGAGCAGGCCCGGCGGCTGACCTGGGCCACCGAGCCCACCGAGACGCTCGACTGGTCGAACCCGCCGTTCGCGAAGTGGTTCGCCGACGGTGAGCTCAACGTCGCGTACAACTGCGTCGACCGGCACGTCGAGGCCGGCAACGGCGACCGCGTCGCCATCCACTTCGAGGGTGAGCCCGGCGACAGCCGGTCGATCACCTACGCGCAGCTCAAGGACGAGGTGTCGCAGGCCGCGAACGCCCTCGCCGAGCTGGGCGTCGTGAAGGGCGACCGGGTCGCCGTCTACCTGCCGATGGTCGCCGAAGCGGTAGTGGCGATGCTCGCCTGCGCCCGGGTCGGTGCCGCGCACTCGGTGGTGTTCGGCGGCTTCTCCGCGGACGCCGTCGCCTCCCGTATCCAGGACGCCGACGCCAAGCTCGTCATCACCGCCGACGGCGGATACCGGCGCGGCAAGCCGTCCGCGCTCAAGCCCGCGATCGACGAGGCCGTGGCGAAGTGCCCGCAGGTCGAGCACGTGCTCGTCGTGCGGCGTACCGGCCAGGACACAGCGTGGACCGAGGGCCGGGACCTCTGGTGGGACGAGTTCGTGGGACGCCAGTCCACCGAGCACACCCCCGAGGCGTTCGACGCCGAGCACCCGCTGTTCATCCTCTACACCTCGGGCACGACGGGTAAGCCGAAGGGCATCCTGCACACGTCCGGCGGCTATCTCACCCAGGCGGCGTACACCCACCACGCGGTCTTCGACCTGAAGCCGGAGACGGACGTCTACTGGTGCACGGCCGACATCGGCTGGGTGACCGGCCACTCGTACATCGTGTACGGGCCGCTGGCCAACGGCGCGACCCAGGTGATCTACGAGGGCACCCCGGACACCCCGCACCAGGGCCGGTTCTGGGAGATCGTCCAGAAGTACGGCGTCTCGATCCTCTACACGGCGCCGACCGCGATCCGTACGTTCATGAAGTGGGGGGACGACATCCCCGCCAAGTTCGACCTGTCGTCGCTGCGGGTCCTCGGGTCGGTCGGTGAGCCGATCAACCCGGAGGCCTGGATGTGGTACCGGAAGAACATCGGCGCCGACAAGTGCCCGATCGTGGACACCTGGTGGCAGACCGAGACCGGCGCGATGATGATCTCGCCGCTGCCCGGAGTGACGGAGACCAAGCCGGGATCCGCGCAGCGCGCGCTGCCGGGCATCTCCGCGACGGTCGTCGACGACGAGGCGCGCGAGGTGCCGGACGGAGGCGGCGGCTATCTGGTCATCACCGAGCCGTGGCCCTCGATGCTCCGTACCGTCTGGGGCGACGACCAGCGCTTCATCGACACCTACTGGTCGCGGTTCGAGGGCAAGTACTTCGCGGGAGACGGTGCGAAGAAGGACGCGGACGGCGACCTCTGGCTGCTCGGCCGGGTCGACGACGTGATGCTGGTGTCGGGGCACAACATCTCGACCACCGAGGTCGAGTCGGCGCTCGTCTCGCACCCGGCCGTCGCCGAGGCGGCGGTCGTGGGCGCTGCCGACGAGACGACGGGGCAGGCGATCGTCGCCTTCGTGATCCTGCGGGGCGCGGTGGAGGAGTCGGCGGACCTCTCGGCGGAGCTGCGCAACCACGTGGGCGCGGTGCTCGGGCCGATCGCCAAGCCGAAGCGGGTCCTGCCGGTGGCCGAGCTGCCCAAGACCCGGTCCGGGAAGATCATGCGGCGTCTGCTGCGTGACATCGCGGAGGACCGCGAGCTGGGCGACGTCTCCACGCTCACCGACGCCTCGGTGATGGGCCTGATCCAGACGAAGCTGCCGAGCGCCTCCAGCGAGGACTGAGCCGGGCCGGGCCGGAGTTCAACTCGGCAGACAGGGTCCGAACTCAGCAGACAGGGCCCGGGAGCAGGTCAGCAGCACAGCAGGACAGCAGGTCAGCAGCAGGACCCGCAGTAGTGCGGGGCAGCGGAACGCCGGACGGGCTTGATATGCCCGTCCGGCGTTCTGTCCGTAAGGTGACGGAGAGACGATCACCGGTGCTCCCTGCCACCCCGCTGAGCCGCCCGCAGCTGGAAACAGCCCCGCCTCCGGACGCGCCCCGCCCCGCCTCGGATAACGTAGGGGCATACGAACTAGGTAAAGAAGTAGGTAGACGGGTGCGCCGGGAAGTCTGGTCGGCATGTGTTCTGTGCTGTCCATCTGACCGGAGGTCCCCCGCGTGGCCGCGCCCGCCCCGAAGCCCGAGCCCCAGCCCGAGTCACAGCCCCAGCCCGAGTCGCAGCAGCCCGAGTCACAGCACCGGACCGAGCCGCAGCGCTGGTGGCCCAAGTCGTTCCTGGGCCGGCTTCCGCTCCCCGAACGGACCTATCTCGCTGACGCGCTGCGCGCCGAGACGGTCGGGGGCCTGCTCCTCCTCGTCGCCGCCATCGCCGCCCTCGTCTGGGCGAACACCCCACTGAGCAGCAGTTACGACACTGTCAGCCACTTCCATCTGGGACCGAGCACCGTCGGTCTGCATCTCTCGGTCCAGCACTGGGCGGCCGACGGGCTGATCGCGGTCTTCTTCTTCGTCGCCGGGATCGAGCTGAAGCGCGAGCTGGTCGCGGGCGAGCTGCGCGATCCGAAGGCCGCCGCACTGCCGGTCATCGCGGCGTTGTGCGGGATGGCGGTACCGGCCCTGGTGTACACGCTGGTCAACGTCGTCGGCGGCGGTTCGCTGGGCGGCTGGGCGGTACCGACCGCCACCGACATCGCCTTCGCACTCGCCGTCCTCGCGGTCATCGGGACCTCGCTCCCCTCCGCCCTGCGCGCCTTCCTGCTCACGCTGGCCGTCGTCGACGACCTCTTCGCGATCCTGATCATCGCTGTGTTCTTCACCAGCGACATCAACTTCGCGGCGCTCGGCGGTGCGGTGGCCGGCCTGGCCGTGTTCTGGCTGCTGCTGCGCTTCGACGTACACGGCTGGTACATCTACGTCCCGCTCGGGCTGGTCATCTGGGGGCTGATGTACAACAGCGGCGTGCACGCCACCATCGCCGGTGTCGCCATGGGCCTGATGCTCCGCTGCACCCGCCGCGAAGGGGAGCGGCACTCCCCCGGAGAGCACATCGAGCACCTGGTACGGCCGTTCTCGGCGGGCCTCGCCGTACCGCTGTTCGCGCTGTTCTCCGCCGGGGTCTCGGTGTCCGGCCGGGCGCTCGCCGACGTGTTCAGCAGGCCGGAGACGCTGGGTGTCGTCCTGGGGCTGGTCGTCGGCAAGGCGGTCGGCATCTTCGGCGGTACGTGGCTGACCGCCCGCTTCACCAAGGCCGAGCTGAACAAGGACCTGGCCTGGGCCGATGTGTTCGCGGTGGCCTCCCTCGCCGGAATCGGCTTCACCGTCTCGCTCCTCATCGGGGAGCTGGCCTTCGACGGGGACCCCACGACGACCGCCGAGATCAAGGCATCGGTGCTGCTGGGCTCGCTGATCGCCGCCGCGCTCTCGTCCGTACTGCTCAGAATGCGCGACCGCCGGTACCGGGCCCTGTGCGAGGAGGAGGAGCGCGACGAGGACCACGACGGGATCCCCGACATCTACGAGGAGGACGAACCCGCGCACCATCTGCGCATGGCTGAGATTCTTGAAGGGAAGGCGGCCGAGCACCGCCGTCTCGCCGAACGGGCGGGGGCAGCAAGCAAGGACGAGGACCGTCCGGCATGATCTGAAGTCAGATCACTCCGGACAGACCGTTCGTGACGACGCCCTCGGCGACGCCCAGGACAATGCCCACCACAACGCCCACGACAATGCGCACGACGTTGACATGACGATGACGATGCCCGCGCGGATGACCGCTCGCACAGACGAACGCTCGCGCAAGAGGAGAGGGATTCAGCGATGAGCCACCCCAGCAGCCCGGTCGGCACCGCCGACCGCAGTCTCGGTCAGCTGGTTGCCTCGGCGACCGCCGAGATGTCCGCCCTGGTGCACGACGAAATCGCCCTGGCCAAGGCCGAGCTCCGCCAGGACGTCAAGCGGGGCGCCGTCGGCAGCGCCGCGTTCTCGGCGGCCGGGATCGTGCTCCTCTTCTCCCTGCCGATGCTGAGCTTCGCCCTCGCCTACGGCATCCGGACCTGGAGCCACTGGAACCTGGCGATCTGCTTCGTCCTGTCCTTCGCCGCGAACGTGCTGGTGGCCGGCGTCCTCGCGCTGATCGGCACCGTCTTCTTCAAGAAGGCCAAGAAGGGCAAGGGCCCGCAGAAGGTCGTCGCGTCCGCCAAGGAAACGGCGGCTGTCATCCAGGGCGTCAGGCCGCACCCCCGCCCGTCCCTCGACAAGGCGGCCGTGCTGGTGCCCGCGGATGCTCCCCTCGCGGTCAACGGCGAGTCGTCAGCTGTGGCACGCTCGTCGGCATGACCGCTTCTGCCGAAATGGGCTCCGTTGTACGGATCGACGGGCCCTGGACCCACCGCGATGTCGCCGCCAACGGCGCCCGCTTCCACATCGCGGAGGCCGGTGACGGGCCACTGGTGCTGCTGCTGCACGGCTTTCCGCAGTTCTGGTGGACCTGGCGCCATCAGCTGACCGCGCTCGCCGACGCCGGGTTCCGGGCCGTCGCGATGGATCTGCGGGGCGTGGGCGGCAGCGACCGCACGCCCAGGGGGTACGACCCCGCCAACCTGGCCCTCGACGTCACGGGCGTGATCCGCTCCCTCGGCGAGCCGGACGCCGCGCTCGTCGGGCACGACCTGGGCGGATATCTGGCGTGGACGGCGGCCGTGATGCGGCCCAAGCTGGTGCGCAGGCTCGCCGTGTCCTCGATGCCGCATCCGCGCCGCTGGCGCTCGGCGATGCTCTCCGACTTCTCGCAGTCCCGGGCCGGTTCGTACGTCTGGGGCTTCCAGCGGCCGTGGCTGCCGGAGCGGCAGCTCGTCGCCGACGACGCGGCGCTGGTCGGTGAGCTGGTACGCGAATGGTCCGGGCCCGTCCGGCCGGATGAGGACGCCGTGGAGATGTACCGGCGTGCGATGTCGATCCCGTCCACGGCGCACTGCTCCGTCGAGCCGTACCGCTGGATGGTGCGGTCGCTGGCGCGGCCCGACGGCATTCAGTTCAACCGCCGGATGAAGCGTCCGGTGCGGGTGCCGACACTGCATCTGCACGGATCGCTCGACCCGGTGATGCGTACCCGCAGCGCGGCGGGATCGGGGCAGTACGTCGAAGCGCCGTACCGCTGGCGGCTGTTCGACGGCCTGGGCCACTTTCCCCAGGAGGAGGACCCCGAGGCGTTCTCGGCGGAACTCATCAACTGGCTGAAGGACCCCGAGCCCGACCGCTGACCTCGGGGCGGCCGAAGGTCTGTCGGGGGCGCGCCAGGAGGCGTGTCAGCGCGCGGTTCACCGGGCCGTCCGCGCATGTCCGGCGACCGGACGGGAACGCTTGTCCTACGAACAGCCAAATGCCTGACGCATAGGCCAATTGGCCCCGTGGGGCGCGATTACCGACCATGAGGCACGGGCAAACACGGTGGTATGGGCTGGACGCACGACTACGGTGACGCAGCACGCAACCGCCGCTCGGCCACGGGCCTGAGCACGTACGAGAGGGGCGGATCACACGACGGGGAGGCCGACGATCCACGTCTCGGCATTCCGCGCATCATCCGCCGCCGGGCCCGCTGGGTGTCGGCGCGGTTACGCCACTCCAGGCCGTGAGAAGCCCCGGCGAGGGCACTCGCAGCGAATCGGGCGCTCAGAGACCCGGGCAGTCGGCGGCACTGGCGCTCAGCTCTTCGTGAGGTAGCCGAGGCCCGGATGCACGTCCCGGTAGCCGTCGAGCAGCCTTCCCGCCACATTCACGGAGTCGACCAGCGGATGCAGGGCGAATGCCCGCACCGCGGCCCGCGCCGATCCGCTCTCCGCCGCCTCCAGTACGGAGCGCTCCACCGCCTTCACCGCTGACACCAGGGCCGCCTCATGGCCCGTCAGCTGCGAAACCGGCAGCGGGCGCGGGCCGTTGGCGTCGACCCGGCACGGGACTTCGATGACGGCGGCCTCATCCAGCACGGCGAGCGTGCGACCGCCGGCGGAAGCGTGCCCGTCTGGGGCGTGCCCATCGAGGGCGTCGCCATCGGGTGCGTAGCCATCGGGGGTGTTACCGCCAAGTGCGCTGCCGCCGAGTGCGACGCTGCCGCCAACCGCGTTGCCGTTGGGGACGTTGAGGATCAGCGTGGCGCTCTCGTCCCGCGCGATGGCCCGCATGAGGGCCAGTGCGACGTTCTCGTACCCGCCCGACTCCAGGTCGTCCGCTTCCCGTTCGCCCGCCCCCGCGGCCTCGCGGTTCTCCGCCATGTACGTCGCCTCCCGCTCGGCACGGGTGCGGTCCCACGCTGCGAGCGCGGGCGTCGACGGGTGCGCCATCTCGTCGTAGAACCGGGCCTGCTGGTCGTGCAGGAAGGCACCGCGGGTCTGCTCCGCCTGCTGGTAGGCGGCGACCGTCTCGCGGTTGAAGTAGTAGTAGTGCAGATACTCGTTGGGGACCGAGCGGATCGAACGCAGCCACTCCGCCCCGAAGAGCCTGCCCTCCTCGAAGGAGGTCAGCAGCCGCTCGTCGTCGAACAGCCGGGGCAGCACGTCCTGCTCGCCGACGTACAGACCGCGCAGCCAGCCCAGATGGTTCAGCCCCACGTAGTCGAGCCGCGCCGACCCGGGGTCGGCGCCGAGGACCCGGGCGACCCGGCGGCCGAGACCGACCGGCGAGTCGCAGATCCCGACGACCCGGCGGCCGAGGTGGGCGGCCATCGCCTCGGTGACAAGACCCGCCGGGTTGGTGAAGTTGATGACCCAGGCGTCCGGGGCGAGCCGGGCGACCCTGCGGGCGATGTCGACAGCGACCGGGACCGTACGGAGTCCGTACGCGATTCCGCCCGCGCCCACGGTCTCCTGGCCGAGGACACCCTCGGCCAGCGCCACCCGCTCGTCGGCCGCACGGCCCGCGAGCCCGCCGACCCGGATCGCGGAGAAGACGAAGTCGGCGCCGCGGATGGCGTCGTCCAGGTCGGTGGTGGTACGGACCTCGGGCGCATCCGGTACGTCCGCCGCCTGGTCGGCGAGGACGCGTGCCACGGCCGCCAGCCTGGCGGGGTCGATGTCGTGGAGCGTGAGGTGGGTGACCCGGCCCGCCGCGTGGTCGCGCAGCAGCGCCCCGTACACCAGCGGCACCCGGAATCCACCGCCGCCGAGAATCGTGAGCCTCACCGTGCGCCTCCCGCTGTCCTCACCGTGTACGCCTTTCCCGCTGTGTACGTCGCTGTGTGCGGTGCCGTGCACGTCGCTGTGTGCGGTGCCGTGCCCAGCCACCTGCCCGGCGCGCGCGTGTCCAGCCCCGTGTCCGGCCCTATGTCCAGCCCCCACCGGCCGTCGTCACAACGCGCACCCCTGAGTGTCCACCTGCTGGCTCGCGGTGCGGCCCTGGGCGATGTCCTGGCGGATCTCGTCGGCCGAGAGCGCGTACCCGGTCTTGCTGTCGTCGAGCGATTTGGCGAAGACCACCCCGTAGACCTTGCCGTCGGGGGTCAGCAGAGGGCCGCCGGAGTTGCCCTGCCGGACGGTCGTGTAGAGCGAGTAGACGTCGCGGGTGACCGTCCCCCGGTGGTAGATGTCCGGGCCGCTGGCGTTGATGCGGGCGCGGACGCGGGCGGAGCGGACGTCGTACCCGCCGTTCTCGGGGAAGCCCGCGACGATCGCGCTGTCATTGCTGTGGGCGTCGTGGTGGGTGTCGGTGAACTTCAGCGCGGGCGCGTGCAGGTCCGGCACGTCCAGGACGGCGATGTCGCGTGACCAGTCGTAGAGCACGACCTTCGCGTCGTACAGCTTGCCCTCGCCGCCGATCTGCACGGTCGGTTCGCTGACGCCGCCGACGACGTGGGCGTTGGTCATCACCCTGTGGTCGCCGAAGACGAAGCCGGAGCCCTCCAGGACCTTGCTGCACCCGGTCGCCGTGCCGACGACCTTGACGATGGACTTCCTGGCGGTCGTCACGACCGGACTGCTGGCCAGCGCCGGGTCGGGCGCCTTGACGTTGGTGATCGGTTCATTGGCGAACGGGCTGAAGACCTGGGGGAAGCCGTTCTGCGCGAGGACGGATGTGAAGTCCGTGAACCAGGTGCTGGCCTGGGACGGCACCACTCGGGAGACCCCGATGAGCACCTTGGAGGTGCGGACCTCCTTGCCCAGGGTGGGCAGCGTCGTACCGGCCAGGGCCGATCCGATCAGCCAGGCGACCAGCAGCATGGCCACCACGTTCACCAGGGCGCCGCCGGTGGCATCGAGGGCGCGCGCGGGCGACCAGGTGATGAAGCGGCGCAGTTTGTTGCCCAGGTGGGTGGTGAGGGCCTGGCCCACCGAGGCGCACACGATCACGATGATGACCGCGACGACCGTGGCCGTCGTGGAGACCTCGGACTTCTCCGTGAGCTCGTCCCAGATGATGGGCAGCACGTAGACGGCGACGATGCCGCCCCCGAGGAAGCCGATCACCGACAGGATGCCGACGACGAAACCCTGGCGGTAACCGATGACCGCGAACCACACAGCGGCCAGCAGCAGCAGGATGTCCAGCACGTTCACCGTCGGGAGCCTCGCTTTTCGTCGCCGGGCACGGTCCGCCGGCCGATGGTGCGGCCCGTCGGGGAGCCGCAGTGGTTCGCGGCGTCGCCCGAGTGGCCCAGTACGTCGGCCAGCCTGTCATGCGCGCCAGTCGAGCGGGACCTGTCTGGAGCGGTCCCATGGGCGTTCCCAGCCCGCGAAGTGCAGAATTCGGTCGATCACTCCGGCCGTGAAGCCCCAGACCAGGGCGGATTCGACCAGAAAAGCGGGACCTTGGTGACCGCGCGGGTGGACAGTCGTCACCCGGTTGGCGGGGTCCGTGAGATCCGCCACGGGAACCGTGAAGACCCGGGCCGTCTCACCGCTGTCCACGGCCCGTACGGGAGTGGGCTCGCGCCACCAGCCGAGCACCGGCGTCACGACGAAGCCGCTCACCGGGATGTAGAGCCGGGGCAGTACACCGAAGAGCTGCACGCCCGCCGGTTCGAGGCCGGTCTCCTCCTGGGCCTCACGCAGCGCCGCCCGCAGCGGGCCGGTGGTCTGCGGATCTCCGTCGCCGGGGTCGAGGGAGCCGCCGGGGAAGGAGGGCTGTCCCGCGTGGGAGCGCAGGCTGGAGGCCCGCTCCATCAGCAGCAGCTCGGGGCCGGCCGGGCCTTCGCCGAAGAGGATCAGCACCGCGGACTGCCGCCCGCTGCCGCTCTCGGGCGGCAGGAACCGGCTGAGCTGCTCGGGGCGCACCGTATCGGCCGCACGCGCCACGGGCGCCAGCCATCCGGGCAGCCCGGACTGCGTCACGGCGACCGGACTCTCCTGAGTCCGGTCCGTGTGTCTCTCTCCAGCGCGCGTCATCGGCACCCCCGCCCCTTCCAACGCCTGCGGCGGGCCTGATCGTTCCGCACCAACGGGTGGTTCTGCACTACGGGTGTTGTCCCGCTCATGGACGGCGGGGTGGTCCTGGCCCTGCGGGCCGGTGCGTGCCTGGCCCTGCGGGCCGGTGCGGGCCGCCGTCACCCGGCCGCCATCGGTGGGGCCGGCTGCCCGGGATAGTCCGCCGGGGGCTTCAGCCGCTGGCCGGGCTGGCCGCCCTTCTCGTACTTCAGCAGCTTGCGCGCCTTCTCCGGGTCCGTCTCCCCTTCGCCGTACGAAGGACAGAGCGGAGCGATCGGGCAGGCGCCGCAGGCCGGTTTACGGGCGTGGCAGATCCGGCGGCCGTGGAAGACGACCCGGTGCGAGAGCATCGTCCAGTCGCTCTTGGGGAAGAGCGCGCAGATCTCTGCCTCGACCTTCTCCGGGTCCTGCTGCTCGGTCCACTTCCAGCGGCGCACCAGCCGCCCGAAATGGGTGTCCACAGTAATTCCAGGGACTCCGAAAGCATTACCAAGTACGACATTTGCCGTTTTCCGCCCGACCCCGGGCAGCGACACCAGGTCGTCGAGCCGGCCCGGCACCTCGCCGCCGAAGTTGTCCCTGATGGCGGTGGACAGCCCCAGGACCGATCTCGCCTTCGCCCGGAAGAACCCGGTCGGCCGCAGGATCTGCTCCAGCTCCTCGGGATCCGCCGCCGCCATGTCCTCCGGCGTCGGGAACTTCGCGAAGAGCGCGGGCGTCGTCTGGTTGACCCGGAGGTCGGTGGTCTGGGCGGAGAGGACCGTCGCGACCAGCAGCTCGAAGGGGTTCTCGAAGTCGAGCTCGGGATGGGCGTACGGGTAGACCTCGGCCAGCTCACTGTTGATCCGGCGCGCCCGGCGGACCAGGGCGGCGTGCGACTCGGACTTGGGAATCCTGACAGCCTCCGGCGCGGGCCCGGCCTTCTTGGCCGGGGCTTTCTTGGCGGGCGCAGCTTTCTTGGCAGGCGCAGTCTTTTTCGCGGGCAAGGTCTTCTTGGCGGGCGCAGCCTTCTTGGCGGGCAGTGCCTTCTTGGCGGGCGCAGTCCTTTTCGCGGGTGCAGCCTTCTTCATCGCGACAGTTCTCTTCGCGGGGACAGTTTTGTTGGCCGCCGCAGCCTTCTTCGTGGGGACAGTCTTGCTTGCCGCCGCGGCCTTCTTCGCCGGGACAGCTCCCTCCCCGGGCGCGGCCTTCTGTCCGGCTGCGGCCTTCCCGGCCGCCACAGCCTTCTCCCCAGCCGCCACGGCCCTCTTCCCAGCCGTCACAGCCCTCTTCGCAGCCGTTTTCGCAACCTGCTTCGCGGCTTCCTCCGCCGGTCCAGCCGCCTCTGCCATCTCGGTCCCCTTCACCGGTTCACCGGTTTCGTCACGTTTGCGGCCTTTTTCGCCCGGGTGGGCGACTGTTCGCCCACAGCAGAATTACGGCTCGGCGACACCCGTTCAGCCCCCTGCCCCTCTGCTCTCACCGGCGTTTTGGACACTCGGCCAGCCTAGAGCCAGGCACCGACATCCGCCCCGGTCACAGCTGATTCCCAACCCAATCGGCCCCCTCCCGCACAAGCCGCAGCGCCAGTGCGTCAAACTTGTGACTGATCACACTGATTGACCCGTCCGGCATGATGGGAACCAGCCGGTTCCCTGAGCAGGTCGACAAGGAGAGAACTCGTGGACGACGTTCTGCGGCGCGCCCCGCTCTTCGCGGCGCTCGATGACGAGCAGGCCGCTGAGCTGCGCGCCTCGATGAGTGAGGTGACGCTCGCCCGCGGCGACGCCCTCTTCCACGAGGGCGACCCCGGCGACCGCCTCTATGTGGTCACCGAGGGCAAGGTAAAGCTGCACCGCACTTCCCCCGACGGCCGCGAGAACATGCTGGCGGTCCTCGGCCCCGGCGAGCTGATCGGCGAGCTGTCCCTCTTCGACCCGGGCCCGCGTACCGCCACGGCGTCGGCGCTGACCGAGGTCAAGCTGCTCGGCCTGGGCCACGGCGACCTCCAGCCCTGGCTGAATGTCCGCCCCGAGGTGGCCACTGCGCTGCTGCGCGCGGTCGCCCGCCGCCTGCGCAAGACCAACGACCAGATGTCCGACCTGGTCTTCTCGGACGTCCCCGGCCGGGTCGCCCGGGCGCTCCTCGACCTCTCGCGCCGCTTCGGTGTGCAGTCGGAGGAGGGCATCCACGTGGTGCACGACCTCACCCAGGAAGAGCTGGCCCAGCTGGTCGGCGCCTCCCGCGAGACGGTCAACAAGGCCCTCGCGGACTTCGCGGGCCGAGGCTGGCTGCGGCTGGAGGCCCGTGCGGTGATCCTGCTGGACGTGGAGCGCCTCGCGAAGCGGTCCCGCTAGCCGGTCGGCCCGTTCCTGCCTGCCTGTACGTGTGTAGGGGCGCCCCATTGCGAGTGGGGCGCCCCTACACGTACGTACAGCCGACCGCGGATCAGCGACCACGGACCAGCGGCCACGGATCAGCGCGTGTTCCCGCCGCGCGGCTCGGCCCATCATCGCTCCCGCCGCTCGGGCCACCCGCTCAGATCAGCCCGTGCTCCCGCAGATACTCCAGTTGCGCCCGCACCGACAGTTCGGCCGCGGGCCAGAGCGACCGGTCGACATCCGCGTACACCTGCGCGACGACCTCCGAAGCCGTCGTGAAGCCGTTCTCGACGGCCGTCTCCACCTGGGCGAGCCGGTGGGCACGGTGCGCGAGGTAGAAGTCGACGGCCCCCTGCGCGTCCTCCAGTACCGGCCCGTGCCCCGGAAGCACCGTCTGCACCCCGTCGTCCACCGTCAGCGAGCGCAGCCGCCGCAGCGAGTCCAGGTAGTCGCCGAGCCGGCCGTCCGGATGCGCCACCACTGTCGTGCCGCGGCCCAGGACCGTGTCGCCCGTCAGCACCGCCCGGTCGGCCGGGAGATGGAAGCAGAGCGAGTCCGCGGTGTGGCCGGGCGCCGGTACGACCCGCAGCTCCAGGCCGCCGGTGGTGATGACGTCCCCCGCGCCGAGCCCCTCGTCGCCGAGGCGCAGCGCGGGGTCCAGTGCCCGTACGGACGTACGCGTCAGTTCGGCGAACCGCGCCGCGCCCTCCGCGTGGTCCGGGTGGCCGTGCGTCAGGAGCGTCAGCGCGACCCGTTTGCCCGCGCCCGCCGCCGTCGCGACGACGGCCTTCAGATGGGTGTCGTCGAGCGGTCCCGGGTCGATGACGACGGCCAGGTCGGAGTCCGGCTCGGCGATGATCCAGGTGTTGGTGCCGTCGAGCGTCATGGCGGAGGCGTTCGGCGCCAGGACATTGACCGCCCGTGCGGTGGCGGGCCCGGACAGGACCCCGCCCCTCGGCTGGCCGGGGAGGGCTGCGGCATCACTCACGCGGGGTCTCCTGTCGTCCGGGGCGTCACTCGGGCCGTCACTCCGGCCGTACCCCGGGCCGTCGCTTCGGGGGCCGGGCCGGTCATTCCGGCGTCCCGGGCGCCGGAAGCCGCCGGGTGAACTCATCATGACCCGGCCAGCTCAGCACCAGCTCACCGGCCTCCAGCCGGGCCCGTGCCAGCACCGGGGTGAGCTCCCGCGCCGCCGCGCCCGCCAGGGTGTCGGCCACCGTCGCGTACGGCTGGAGCGAACGGAGCGTCGAGATCGTCGGGGGCATCATCAGCAGCTCCCCCTTGTCGTACCCCGTGGCCGCCTCCACCGGCCGTACCCAGACCGTGTGGTCCGCCTCCGTCGAGGCGTTGCGGGTCCGCTGCCCGTCGGGCAGCGCGGTCACGAAGAACCAGGTGTCGTACCGCTTCGGCTCGAACTCCGGGGTGATCCAGCGGGCCCACGCCCCCAGCAGGTCCGAGCGGAGAACGAGCCCCCGCCGGTCCAGGAAGTCGGCGAAGGAGAGTTCGCGGTCGACGAGCGCGGCGCGGTCCGCCTCCCAGTCGTCACCGGAAAGGTCACTGACGACGGTGGACGCGGTCTCGCCCGCGAGCAGCACGCCGGCCTCCTCGTACGTCTCCCGGACGGCGGCGCAGACGATGGCCTGGGCGGATGCCGCGTCGACCCCGAGCCGCGCGGCCCATTCATCGCGCGGCGGCCCGGCCCAGCGGACCGGGCGGTCGTCGTCACGGGGGTCGACACCGCCGCCCGGATACGCGTACGCGCCTCCGGCGAAGGCCATGGAGGCGCGTCTGCGCAGCATGTGGACGGCGGGACCGGCCGCGGTGTCGCGCAGCAGCATGACGGTCGCGGCCCTGCGCGGCGCGACGGCGGTGAGCTCGCCGGCCGCCAGGGCGCGGATACGGTCGGGCCATTCCGGCGGGTACCACTGACCTTGGGACATGGCCGGAGGCTAACCGCTCTCGCGCCGATGTTCGAGGGGGTGGGCGGGGCGGGCGCCCCGCGGCCCTCAAGCCTTCAGCTCGACCTGGATCTCCACCTCGACCGGTGCGTCCAGCGGCAGCACCGCGACGCCCACCGCGCTGCGCGCGTGCACACCGCGGTCGCCCAGCGCCGCGCCCAGCAGCTCGCTCGCGCCGTTGAGCACGCCCGGCTGACCGGTGAAGTCCGGGGCGGACGCCACGAATCCTACGACCTTCACGACCCGCTCGATGCGGTCCAGGTCACCGGCGACCGACTTCACGGCCGCCAGCGCGTTCAGCGCGCACGTACGCGCCAGGTCCTTCGCGTCCTCGGCGGTGACTTCCGCGCCGACCTTCCCGACCAGCGGAAGCTTGCCCTCCACCATCGGCAGCTGGCCTGCCGTGTACACGTACACACCGGACTGCACGGCCGGCTGGTACGCGGCCAGCGGCGGTACGACGTCCGGAAGCGTCAGCCCCAGTTCGGTCAGGCGCGCTTCGACGGCCCCGCTCATGCGGACTTCTCCCGCTTGAGGTACGCCACGAGCTGCTCGGGGTTGTTCGGTCCGGGCACGACCTGGACGAGCTCCCAGCCGTCCTCGCCCCAGGTGTCCAGAATCTGCTTCGTCGCGTGCACCAGCAGCGGCACAGTCGCGTATTCCCATTTGGCCATACGGCGACTGTAGCCGCTGTCACCGACCGCCTCGGGCGTACCACCGTGCCCGACTGGTTAGGCTCGAATACGTGAGCAGGCTTCAGGTCGTGAGTGGCAAGGGCGGGACCGGAAAGACCACGGTCGCCGCCGCGCTGGCGCTTGCCCTCGCGACAGAGGGCAAGCGCACTCTCCTCGTCGAGGTGGAGGGCCGGCAGGGCATCGCCCAGCTCTTCGAGACGGAGGCGTTCCCGTACGAGGAGCGGAAGATCGCCGTGGCGCCCGGCGGCGGGGAGGTGTACGCCCTCGCGATCGACGCCGAACGCGCCCTGCTCGACTACCTCCAGATGTTCTACAAGCTGGGCAGCGCGGGCCGGGCCCTGAAGAAGCTCGGCGCGATCGACTTCGCCACGACCATCGCGCCCGGCGTCCGGGACGTGCTCCTCACCGGCAAGGCGTGCGAGGCGGTACGCCGCAAGAACAAGCAGGGTCGTTTCGCCTACGACCACATCGTCATGGACGCACCGCCGACGGGCCGCATCACCCGCTTCCTCAACGTCAACGACGAGGTGGCCGGTCTCGCGAAGATCGGGCCCATACACAACCAGGCCCAGGCCGTGATGCGTGTCCTCAAGTCCCCGGAAACAGCGGTGCACTTGGTGACGCTGCTCGAAGAGATGCCGGTGCAGGAGACCGCGGACGGCATCGCCGAACTGCGCGCGGCCGACCTCCCCGTGGGCAACGTCATCGTGAACATGGTCCGCCCCACGCTCCTGGACGAGCAGACCGTAAGGACCGTGTCGGGCGACCGCCGCAAGGAGGTGGCCAAGGCGCTGACCCGGGCGGGCGTCAGCGGCGCGGCGAAGCTGGTGACCCCGCTGCTCGCCGAGGCCGTCGACCACGCGGAGCGGGTGGAGCTGGAGCGCGAACAGCGCGCCGTACTGGCCGGACTGGAGCTGCCCACCTACGAACTCCCGCTGCTCGGCGACGGAATGGACCTGGCCGGGCTCTATCAGCTGGCGACGGAACTGCGGAGGCACACCACGTCATGACCCTGGACAGCGTGCCCCTCCTCGACATCGACCCGCTGCTGGACGACCCGGCCACCCGCATCATCGTGTGCTGCGGCTCCGGCGGTGTGGGCAAGACCACGACCGCGGCCGCGCTGGGCGTGCGGGCGGCCGAGCGAGGCCGCCGGGCCGTCGTGCTGACCATCGATCCGGCGCGCAGGCTCGCCCAGTCCATGGGCATCGACTCGCTCGACAACATCCCGCGCCGGGTGGCGGGCATCAAGGCCACCGGCGACGGTGAACTGCACGCCATGATGCTGGACATGAAGCGGACCTTCGACGAGATCGTCGAGGCGCACGCGGACGGCGAGCGGGCCGCCGCCATCCTCAACAACCCGTTCTACCAGTCGCTCTCCGCGGGCTTCGCCGGTACGCAGGAGTACATGGCGATGGAGAAGCTGGGGCAGCTGCGGGCCCGCGACGAGTGGGACCTGATCGTCGTGGACACCCCGCCGTCGCGGTCGGCGCTCGACTTCCTGGACGCGCCGAAGCGGCTCGGGTCGTTCCTCGACGGCAAGTTCATCCGGCTGCTGATGGCCCCGGCGAAGGTCGGCGGCCGGGCCGGGATGAAGTTCCTCAACGTCGGTATGTCGATGATGACCGGCACGCTCGGCAAGCTGCTCGGCGGTCAGTTCCTGCGCGACGTGCAGACCTTCGTCACCGCGATGGACACCATGTTCGGCGGCTTCCGCACCCGCGCCGACGCCACGTACCGGCTGCTCCAGGCGCCCGGCACCGCCTTCCTCGTGGTCGCGGCGCCGGAGCGGGACGCGCTGCGGGAGGCCGCGTACTTCGTGGAACGGCTGGCCGCCGACGGGATGCCGCTGGCCGGTCTCGTACTCAACAGGGTGCACGGCAGCGGGGCCGCGCGGCTCACGGCGGAGCGGGCGCTGGCCGCCGCGGAAAATCTTGATGACAGCGGCATTGTGGATCAGGAGGCCGGGAATGAAGCAGTTCGTGACTCCACGGAGCCCTCCCCCGAGCCCGGAACCACGGAGCACGCAGAGCTTCCCGAGACCCCTGAGACATGTGCAGCGACATTTACGGCGGCGTCCACAGCGCCATCCGCAGTGACATCCCGGGACCCATCCCCGGAACCGTCCCCGGACCCATCGACTGAGATGCCCCACGAGCCTGCTGAGACACCCGCGGAGGCCGACACACCAGAAGCCACGCCCGACCCGGCGGAAGCCATGCCGGAGCCGACGGTCGATGCACTGACCGCCGGTCTGCTCCGACTGCACGCCGAACGCATGCAGGTGCTCGCCCGTGAGCGGCGCACCCGCGACCGCTTCACGGCGCTCCACCCCGAGGTGGCCGTGGCCGAGGTGGCCGCGCTGCCCGGCGATGTCCATGACCTGGCAGGACTCCGGGCCATCGGTGACCGCCTCGCGACCGGTCGTTCTCCGGCCTGAGCCCGCCCCGGGAGTCCGCCCTGCACACCGCGGGGCGCCCGGCGTCCCGCGACGCGCTCCACCCCACACGCTCCACCCCACGGGCATCAGCCCACGAAGCTCCCGCCCACGGGCATCAGCCCAGCGGGGTCCGCCCACGGGGTCCTATCCCACGGCGGCGTACGTCTCCTCGAATGCTTCGTCGTCCGCGACGATCGCGGGCAGGATGCCCGTGCTGCGCTCGTACTCGGTGCGCGCGGTCTCCAGCAATCGACGCCACGAGGTGACGGTGGGGCGCCGGCGCAACAGTGCGCGCCGCTCCCGCTCGGTCATGCCACCCCACACGCCGAATTCGACGCGGTTGTCGAGCGCGTCGGCCAGGCACTCCGTACGCACCGGACATCCGGTGCACACCGCCTTGGCCCTGTTCTGCGCTGCCCCTTGTACGAACAGTTCGTCCGGATCCGTAGTGCGGCAGGCCGCCTGCGCACTCCAGTCAGTTACCCAGCCCATCCCGGCGCCGTCCTCTCCCGAATTCGAGGCTCCCCCACGGCGGCAGCGGCATATTCACCGCTGCCAGTTGAGGACGTTACGGAAGGTGGGCACAGCGCAACACCCCCTTCGGGCCCAATCTTGAATGGTCCGAACGGACTATGCGTACGCGGCAGATCACCCAACGGAGTGAGCGGGGGACATTCCGAACAACCCCGGCAAACCAGGGCAGTTCATCTACGCCACATCGGACACTGGGTTACACATGGGGCATATCCGGACGCGCATTCGCCCTATTCGGGAAGGGGAACACCGCGACGGGGGGCTTGATACGGGAGGGCACTGCTGTGACAGTTAGGTGCAGCTTAGGCCAAGGCATATCCGCGTGTCCGGCGAATGAGGCTGCTCCTTCTCCACAACGTAGGCTGCCCTCATGCCAAAGAAGCGCTCCGGCGGGGGTCTCACCAAGACTCAGCAGGCCGCCAAATTCCTCGGTGTCGCCGCGCTCTCCGGAGCTGTACTGGCGGGCATCGCGCTGCCGGCAGCCGGAGCGCTGGGGCTCGCGGCCAAGGGCACCGTCAACGGATTCGACGACATCCCCGCCAGCCTCAAGACACCGCCCCTCAGCCAGCGGACCACGATTCTGGACGCCGACAACAACCAGATCGCGTCGGTCTACGAGCGGGACCGCACGGTGGTCAAGCTCCAGGACATCTCCCCGTACATGCAGAAGGCGCTCGTCGCGATCGAGGACGCGCGCTTCTACCAGCACGGCGCGATCGACGTCAAAGGCGTGGCGCGCGCGCTCAACCGCAACGCCCAGGAGGGCGGCGCGGCCCAGGGTGCGTCGACCCTCACCCAGCAGTACGTCAAGAACGTCTTCGTCGAGGAGGCGGGCGACGACCCGACCAAGGTCGCCGAGGCGCAGCAGAAGAGCCTCGGCCGCAAGGTCCGCGAGCTCAAGTACGCGATCCAGGTCGAGAAGTCACTCGGCAAGAAGAAGATCCTGGAGAACTACCTCAACATCACCTTCTTCGGTGAGCAGGCGTACGGCGTCGAGGCGGCGTCCCAGCGGTACTTCTCCAAGTCCGCGAAGGACCTGACGATCGGTGAGTCCGCGCTGCTGGCCGGTCTTGTGCAGTCGCCGACCCGCTACGACCCGATCAACGACATGGAGGAGGCCACCAAGCGGCGCAACACCGTGCTGCAGCGGATGGCCGACGTCCATGCCATCTCGCAGCCCCAGGCCGACAAGGCGATGGCTGAGCCGATCAAGCTGAAGGTGACCAAGCCCAAGAGCGGGTGCATCACCGCGGTCAAGGGCGCGGGCTTCTTCTGCGACTACGTCCGCAAGGTGTTCCTGACGGACCCGGCCTTCGGCAAGACCAAGGAGGAGCGCCAGAAGCTCTGGTCGGTCGGCGGTCTGACCGTCAAGACCACCCTGGACCCCAAGGCCCAGGCGTCCTCCAATGTCGCGGCCACCTCCCGGGTCAACAAGGACGACAAGATCGCGGACGCGGTGGTGCAGGTCCAGCCCGGCACCGGGAAGATCCTGGCGATGGCCCAGTCCCGTCCGTACGGCCTGGACCCGTCGAAGCACGAGACGGTGCTGAACCTCTCCGTCGACAACAAGATGGGCGGTACGTACGCGGGCTTCCAGGTGGGCTCGACGTTCAAGCCCATCACCGCGGCCGCCGCGCTGGAGAAGGGCATCAGCCCGGCGCAGAGTTTCACGACGGGCTCGCACATCGCCCTGCCCGGTTCGAGCTTCCGCAACTGCCAGAACCAGCCGGCCGACAGCAGCACCTGGTCCGTGGGGAACGAGCTCACCTCGGAGAAGGGCACCTTCGACATGACCAGCGCGCTGGGCAAGTCGATCAACACGTACTTCGCGAAGCTGGAACAGAAGACCGGCCTCTGCGAGACGATCAGCATGGCCAACAAGGTCGGTTACATCCGCGGCAACAACAAGCCGCTCCAGGCGGTGCCCTCCACCACCCTCGGTGGCCAGGAGTCGACCCCGCTGGCGATGGCCTCGGTGTACGCCACCTTCGCCAACCGCGGGACGTACTGCTCCCCGATCGCCGTCGAGTCGGTGACCGCGCCGGGCGGCAAGCAGCTCGCGGTGCCGAAGTCGACCTGCGCATCGGCGATGAGCGAGCACACGGCCGACACCATAAACCAGATGCTGAAGGGCGTGGTCGCGGACGGCACCGGTAAGCAGGCCGGGCTGAGCGACCGCGACAACGCGGGCAAGACGGGTACCACCGACGAGCGCAAGAACGCGTGGTTCGTCGGCTACACGCCCAACCTGGCCACGGCGGTCTGGGTCGGCAGCGACGGCGCGCGGCAGATCCCGATGTCCAACATCAACATCGGCGGCCACTACTACGACGAGGTCTGCGGTGGCTGTCTCCCCGGCCCCATCTGGAAAACGGCGATGACCGGCGCGCTCTCCCCCTCCGAGACGCCCGCCTTCAACACGGTCGACGTCCCGCGCGGACAGGGGGGCGGCGGCAAGAGCCACGACCACCACAAGGGCGGCGGCGACCAGGGCAACGGCGGTACGGACAACGGCGGAACCGACGGCAGCACGAACGGCGGCGACCAGGGCAACGGCGGCCAGCCCGGAGGAGGCGGCCAGCCCGGGGGCGGCATCTCGTTCCCGCCGGGCTTCATCGGCGGCAACAACGGCCACCACCACAGATAGCGGAACGGCGGCGGACGCGGTACGCGGCCAAGGCACGACAAAGGGAGGGGCGCCCGGTGGATTTCCACCGGGCGCCCCTCCCTTTTCCGACAGACGGACAGGCAGACAGACAGACAGACAGACAGGCTGAGACCGCTCGACAGGCCGCCAGTGGCCAACAGGCGAGCAAGCTCAACCCCCAGGCCACAGGCTCAGCCCGCCGGCCATTCATGCAAGCTCAACCCACCGGCCATTCAGACAGGCTCAGCCCGCGAGGCGCTTCTTCACCTCGGCGGCCACCCGGCCGCCGTCGGCGAGCCCGGCCACCTTCGGGTTCACGATCTTCATGACGGCGCCCATGGCACGCGGCCCCTCGGCGCCCGCGGCCTTCACCTCGTCGACGGCCTGCGTGACGATCGCGCCCAGCTCGTCGTCGCTCAGCTGCTTCGGCAGATACGTGGCGAGCAGCTCGCCCTCCGCCTTCTCCCGCGCGGCGCTCTCGGTACGGCCGCCCTGCTCGAAGGCCTCGGCCGCCTCGCGGCGCTTCTTCGCCTCCTTGGCGATCACCTTCAGCACCTCGTCGTCGGTCAGCTCGCGAGCCGACGTACCCGAGACCTCTTCCTTCGTGATCGCGGAGAGGGTCAGCCGGAGCGTCGAGGAGCGCAGCTCGTCACGCGCCCTGATGGCCTCGGTGAGTTCTGCGTGCAGCTTGGACTTGAGCGTGGTCATACACCCAAGTGTCGCAGGTACGGTCCCCCCGCCGCCCGCAGATTTCGCGGTGCCCCGCTGTCTGCGACGATGGAGCTATGCGCGCACGCTATGGGATCCCCCTCAAAGTCACCGCAGGAATCACGGCCGTTGGCGCGGCAGGCATCGCCTATGCCGCCGGATTCGAGGCGCGCTCGTTCCGCCTCCGGCGGGTGACCGTGCCGGTTCTGCCGCCGGGTGCCCGGCCCGTACGCGTACTCCAGGTCTCGGACATCCACATGGTCGGCGGCCAGCGCAAGAAACAGCGCTGGCTCCAGTCCCTGGCCGGGCTGCGGCCGGACTTCGTGGTCAACACCGGGGACAACCTCTCGGACCCGGAGGGCGTTCCGGAGGTCCTGGACGCGCTGGGGCCGCTGATGGAGTTCCCGGGGGTGTACGTGTTCGGGTCGAACGACTACTACGGCCCGAAGTTCCGCAACCCGGCCCGCTACCTCTTCGAGAAGGCGCAGGGCAAGCACGGCCTCAACGGCAAGGCGCCGGCGGTGGGCGTGGTGCACAACCCGTGGGAGGGCCTGCGGGACGGCTTCGACGCGGCGGGCTGGGTGAACCTCACCAATACCCGCGGCCGGCTGAAGGTGGACGGCATGGAGATCGCCTTCACCGGTCTGGACGACCCGCACATCAAGCGGGACAGGTACGCGGAGGTGGCGGGGGGCCCGGAAGCGGACGCCGACCTCTCGGTCGCGGTGGTGCACGCGCCGTACCTGCGCACCCTGGACGCGTTCACTACGGACGGCTACCCCCTGATCCTCGCGGGTCACACCCACGGCGGCCAGCTGTGCATCCCGTTCTACGGAGCACTGGTCACCAACTGCGACCTGGACACCGACCGGGTCAAGGGCCTCTCCGCCCACGAGTCCGGCGGCAACCGCTCCTACCTGCACGTTTCAGCGGGCTGCGGCACGAACCGCTACACCCCGGTGCGCTTCGCGTGCGCCCCGGAGGCCACGCTGCTGACGCTCACGGCGAGGCGGTAGGACCGACACCCGGGTCGGAATCCGGCCCCGGCCGCCCGCCAGGGAAAACCGGATTTCGTCTCAGGCCACGGGTCCGCTAAAGTAAACGTTGTCGCCGCCACGCGAGCGACAATCGGGGTGTAGCGCAGCTTGGCAGCGCGCTTCGTTCGGGACGAAGAGGTCGTGGGTTCAAATCCCGCCACCCCGACAGAGAAACACCAGGTCAGGCCCGGTGCTGGGAGATCAGCACCGGGCCTGATTTGCTTTGCGGTCCCGTTTTGGGAGCCATTTAGGAGCCGACCTCGGGGAGCGGCTCCCCGACGGCTCCCAGCGAGTGGCGTTCCGCCTTCGAGCGCGCCGTGCGCCGCGTGCACACCGCAGGATTCACCCCACGGCTTGTGCCGAGGAGACAACAGACGGTACGACGATCGGCATGCACCGATGGTCGCCGTTGAATGACCGGCAGCTCGCACTCCTCACCCACATTAGGGACGGAACCGACCCCGTCACGTCGGACAGCCCCGAGCTCGCGCTCACCGCCCGCGCGCTCAAGGAGCGGCGCCTGATCACGATGCCCAAGCAGGATGGGAAGTGGCAGGCGGAGATCACCGACGCGGGACGCTTCTATCTCGAACACGGGCATCATCCCGACCGACCCGAGCCGGCCCCGCGCAAACCTCGCTCAGCGGCGCATGGAGCCAAGGCGCCGGTTGCCTCTCGTCCGCAGCAGGACGCCGCTCCCCCGTCTGAGACGAAGCCGACCTCACAGCGGGTCCTGAAACCCCCACGCCCGTCGCCGGCGGCGATCGGACCGGCCTTGATCAAGCAAGTGCAGGAAGCTGGACGATTCCTTCGGATCCCGGGCCCCAGCGACGCGGAGCGAGCCCGGTATCGCCGGGCCTTCGACGCGGCCCGGCAGTGCGCTCCTGACGGGTACCACCTCAAGTACAGCGGGCGGGCAAAAGGCGACTTCTTCCTCGGTCTGCTGCGGGTGACCGGCGAGGACGACACCGAGTGGAACCGGATCCGCCTGGCACGCAGCCGCGTGATCACCGACGTCGAGGACGTACTCGCCGCGGTCACCAAGGACCACAGCGCCTTCGAGATCTCCGAGGAGGTCCTGCCGAGGGTGCTCGCACTGATCCGGCTCCTCGCCGATCAGGCACTTGGGCGGCACGGCGAGATCGCAGTGTCCAAGAAGCGCAGGCAGCCGAGGCCGCTGCTCACTGTCCACGGCAGGACGTACGAAGTCGGCTTCCGTGAGCGGCAGAAGCAGGTCCGATACGTCCCCAAGCAGCCAGGCCGACGCACGTACGACTGGCAGCGGGTCACGCCGGCCCACAAGTCCGAGCCGTCCGGCGAACTGGAGCTGCTGGTCAGCGAGAACTCGGGTTACAGCTACAACTACGGCTGGAAGAAGGACTGGGCCGACACGGCCAAGAAGCCGTTGGAGGAGCAGATCGCCTCAATCTTCCGGGCGTTGAAGGCACGCGCGGAGGAGCAGGAGCGGACCCGGCTGGAACGAGAGGCGGAGCAACGGCGTCTGCGAGAGGAGCGGGAGCGTCAGGAGGCCGAGCGCCGGCGACTGGCGGCGGAGCGGGAGGAGCGCGAGCGGCGGGAGTGGGAGGCCGCGGTAAGTACGGCTTCGGTCAAGGCAGTTCACGCGGTACGGGCCGAGCACTTTGGCACGGCCCTGGAGCAGTGGCGTGCCGCGGGTGAGATCCGGGCGTTCTGCTCCGCGCTGGATGAAGTCGCCGCTGCGTCGGAAGATGCCCCCGAAGCTGAGAGGCTGCGTGAGTGGTCGGCTTGGGGAAACGCGGAGGCTGATCAGCTCGACCCCACCACGAACGGCCAGGGCCTGGCCGCCCGCGACTTCCACGCGGAGCCGACGAAGAAGCAACTGCGGCCGTTCCTCGACGGGTGGCACCCGGACCGGCCGGAGAAGGAGAAGCCTCCGGCGCAGCCGGCGCCTCCCAAGCCGGAGCAGGACCCATGGCGCGGCGTCATCGACGCACATCAGGATCAAGGGTGGCGATATGGACGCCCAGGTCGCGCTCAATGGTGGAGGCGATGACGCCGTGACCTCGGTCGCGTAGGGCCTTGGCCGCCTTCTCGACGAGTTCTCCGAGCCGGATGACTTCGGCGCGCAGTGCGACCAACTCGTCGTAGCGGTCGGCCTTGTCTTCGCCGCACCAGGCACGGACGGTCCGCAGGACAGCTGCCTCCGCGTCCAGCTTCCGGTCGTCCCGCCGACTGTAGGAGTACCAGGACGGCTGGGCACGCTCCTGCTCGATGCCCTGCTGCTTGCGGTCCACCTCCGGAAGGATCTCGTCGGCGAGGCGGTCGGCCACATGGCGCGCGACGCGCTCGGTGACCGGCCACCCTGCCAGGCACATGCCGTGGCGGTTCTCGTAGACCATGGCGTCGCTGCGGAGTTCGGCTGCGTCCATGCCGATGAGCGGTGCCGTCTCGTCGAGGCTGCTCAGCTCCAGAACCCCGGCATCGGCCACTGTTCGGCGCAAGCGCAGCCTGTTCTTCGGACGGACGAAGCCGAGGATCAGGCGGGCGGCCTCGAAATCCGTGCTGCCCCGGACGTGGCGAGAGGACTCCACCAGCGTCAGCTCCGCCGCGTCGTCCACGCGGAACGTATCGACATCCGCCCACGGTGCTACGAGACAGCCGGAACTGACCCACTCCTGCAGGCCGGCGGCATCGCCTTCGAGGAACCGCACGTGGATCCAGCCAGACCTGCCGGGGCCTCCCACTCGAACGACCTCCACCTGGCGAACCGCGCCACCCAGATCCTTCGGCCTCGCGCGGCATGCCCAGTGTTCGCCAATCTCCATGTACCTATTGAGCCAGGTCTGTTGAACCCGTCACCGGGCTTTCTCCATAACTGCCTGAGCGAGCTGACCGCACTGGGTTGACGCTGCGCCGGCGAGGCATCAGTGCTCTACAAGGACACGTGACTCCCTGCGTGCGCACGGGAGTTCGCCGAGTACGCGCACTCGTGAAATCGGGCTCATCACCGGGCGATCGTCAAGCGCCGTCTCCCATTGCTCGGTCAGGCCGAGCATGAGGAGCTTGCATATGCCGGAAGTGACGTGGGCGCGGCGTGCCGCGATGCCGGCACGGCAGTTGGCGTCGATGCTGATCCCTTCCATCAGGGCGATTCTCTTGGCCGAGTCCGGGCCGGGAACGCCCCTCATCGGCTGGGTGACCTTGGCCTTGGCGGTGACCGAGGAAGCCGAACTGGCTGGTCACGCCGGTTGCGCGGCTTACCCCCGGACCTGTACGGCGCGAACGACGAAGACGACACAGGGTGCGGCGGTACACGGCCGAAGGCCGTAGCAGCGCGGTCGGGCTGATTCAAGCGGTCGCGAAAGTCCGGATTGGTAGCGGCATTCCGCGACTGATTCAAGAGCCCGCGCTCGCAAAGTTGCAGGTCGGAAGCCGTGAATGAAGACGGCGAACAGGTCACGCTGAAGGGGCACCACAGCGGCTGTCGGCAAATTCGCGAGAACTCGAATCGGCTCCCCACGCGGTGCAGTCTCCTCCGTGTCCGGGGGCGCCACCGGACACGACCAGCGGACTTGCGCGGCTAACTCGCCGCCGGTCCATGGTCCCTTCACCCATTCATCACGTGCTGCCGCACGCCCGAGAAACGAAGGTTTGCCATGCCCACGACAAACGACCGCCCCGATGACCCGCAGCCGCACGGAACGCCGCCGACCGAGCCGCACACGCCGGACGAGACCCCCGCGGAGCACCCGCGCTCACAGAACGCCCTCGCCTGGGCCACGGTCGGACTGTCCGCAGCCTGCTGCACCGCCGGTGTGGTCCTCTCCCTGACCGGCCACGAGGAGGTAGGTATCGCCCTCATCGCCGCCGGATCCTTGGAACGAGGCGTCAGCACCCGGAAGTAAGGCAGCGTCGTGGTGCGGGCCTCTGCTGCCGGACTCACCCTCGTCCAGCAACAGAGGCCCAGCCGCGTCCAGGCAACGCCGTGGAGAGCGAGCCTGCGCGATTGCAGAAGCTCGTTGAGCACGCGCACCAGTGACGTGGGGTACATCGCCCGACGGGGGTCGAGCGCCGTCTCCCATTGCTCGGTCAGACCGAGCGTGAGGCGCTTGCGCATGTCAGGGGTGACGTGGGCGTAGCGCGCCGAGACGGAGCCGTCGATGTGGCCCATGCGTTCGTCCATGAGGACCTTCTCGGTGCCGAGGTCCTCCATCACGGTCCGGCGGGTGTGGCGAAGGCCATGGGGTGTGAGGCCCTTGGCGACAGGAAACCAGCAGGCGTCGGCCCGGTCACTGACGCCAGCCACTCCACCCCCACCGAGGCAAGGCAGGGGCGGACGAACTTGTGCTACAAGCCGACGACTTCGCCCCATCGCATACCGGTGTAGCCCTTGAGGACCACAGCCACGAATGCGTCGTCACGGCTGGACGGCAGCGAGGTCCGCTCAGCTGTCAGCAGGATGCCGAGAGCGTCGGTCACCACCTTCTCGGGGCCACGGTTCCGGGAGCGGCCAGCGCACTTGCCCCCCTCCGCGCAGTGCGGTACAGCTCGCGCCGGCAATCGAAGGCCCGGTCGAAGTTGCGCGGGGCCTTGCCCGCCGCGTCCTCGATCCACCTCTCGTCCCGGCGCCCAGGCGTGGTGGTGTCGTGGACGTCCGGTCTGACGGAGCCGGCGCTCATCTGCCTCCGTACGTTCTCCGTGACCCGGTCGGCTGAGGCGCTACGCCCCCGCATGCGGGGGTGGCCGGATGCCGCCCCTCCCCATGACCCCGGGCTGTCACCGGCGGATGCCCTCGTGCCAAAGTCGCCGAACGGACCGGACCAGCACATGAGCGAACGCAAGGAGCAGCACATGCCCGATGGGGGATCGCCGTGGACACTCGCCGTGCCCACAGGCGGTGACACACTCCGGCAGGAGCGTCTCACACGGGATCTGCACGACACCCTGCACAGGGCGGACGATCTCGTCGTCGGCTTCCATGACGCCGATGGGCCCACCGAACCGGGCCATAAGGGTGCCGGCGTGGGTGAGGTGGCTCTCTGGGCCACCACCGCCGCCGTCGCCCGCCCGGCATCCCAGGTCCTGATCACCCTGATCAAGGAGTGGTGCGCCAAGGAGCGGCACCGCAAGGTGGTGGTCACCGTTGGAGAGAACTCCGTCGAGATCACCGGGCGTCCGGACGCCGCGCAGGAGCGTGTGGTCCGCGAGTTCCAGGACCGGGTCGTCGGCGACGACAGTCCCGAACCGGATGACGGCGCGGCGTGACCCGCCTCCACAAGCGCCGGGCTCTCCTGATCGGCAACGAGCACTACGACGACGGCCACTTCTCGCCGCTGGCTTCCGTGCGGGCCGACGTATGGGGACTCGCCCAGGTTCTGAAGCACCGCAACATTGGCAACTTCGTCTCAGTCCAGACCGAATCCGATCTCACCGCCGCCGACATGCGGGCGGTCATCGGGGAGTTCCTTCAGGAGCGCGACGAGGACGAACTCGCACTCGTGTACGTCTCCGGGCACGGTGTGCGCACCGTACGCGACGGCGCGGAATTCCACTTCGTCGCGAAGGACACCGACTACGACCGGGTGGCCTCGACCGGTGTCAGCGCCGGGTTCCTCAACGACGCGCTGGAGGAGTGCGTCGCGCCGCAGAAGATCGTGATGATCGACTGCTGCCGCAGCGGCGGGTTCGCCATGGGCCTGCGCACGTCGGACCGGCGGCCCGAGAACTCTGTGTCCAAGTCCGGCGAGCAGCCCCCGCTGACCAGCAGGGGCGTGTACGTCCTGTCGTCCTCGCGGGCCGGGGAGGACTCGTACGCAGACGCGGGCGGCAGCGAGGACGTGAAGCCGTCAGCTTTCACCGGCGAGGTCATCGAGGCGCTGCGCACGGGGAAGGTCAGCAAGGACAGCGGCAGCGCTGTGACGGTCAGCGACCTGTTCCACTACGTCAACCGGCGCATGCGTGCCCAGGACGGCGGGCGTCAGGTGCCGGTGCATTCCGCGCTCAGCGTCGATGACCGCCTCATCATCGCGGACAGCCCCTTCGGCCGGGCCCCCATCCTCGATCCTCTGAGTTCTCGGCCCCGGTCCGCCGCCGGAGAAGAAGCGGCACAACCGCATGCCGCGAAATCTGCTTATGCGCAGCCCGCCTGGGCCAACCTGCTGGACTACTACCGCGAATGCGTCCTGGCCGAGAGTGCCGAGACACCTCTGATGGACGTGAGCCGCCAGGACACGTCGTATGTGTGCCTGGACGGCGCGGAGAGGTTCATCTCCGGCGAGGTCGATGACGACGGCTGCGTCGCACTCCCCGAGGAAGCGGCCCCGCTGGTGGACTCAGCGGCCGAGGAGGACGCCGAGCTCTGGGCGGGATACCCGGCCGTGGTCCTCACCGGGCCCCGCACCGGCCGCCCCTGGCGACAGCCGAAGTTCGCGCCCCTGCTGGTACGCCGGGTCGAGATCGTTCAGGACGAGGGCGAAGTGCGGCTGAAGCCGTACGGCCCGGTCCAGCCGCATCCTCAGCTGGCGCACGACTGGCTGGGCGAGGACGAGGCCAACCAGCTCATCGACACCTTTCAGCCGTCCTGGCATCAAGGACAGCACGACCGTATGGCGGTGGAGGTACGCAACCTCCTCACGCAGGAGTTCGAGCTGCCGTGCGTACAGGAGCTCCGTCCCGACCAGCTCGCCGACCGCATCGACGTCCGTACGCCCGGCCACGGGGCCCGCAACACCGCTGTCCTGTTCGCGGCTCGCCCCCAGACAGGCTTCACGAAGGGGCTTCTCAACGACTTCGCCGGAATCGCCAAACAGACGGACCAGATCGGGAAGACCGCCCTCGGGGCCCTCGCACCCGACACCTCGCAGCGGGCCCGATCCCTCGCCCACACGGACCCCGAACCGGCTCGCCTCGTGACGCCGCTGCCCTGCAACGAGGCGCAGACCGCGGTTCTCCGGTCCGCCATGACCCGCCGCCTCACCGTGGCCACGGGCCCGCCCGGCACCGGCAAGAGCCAGTTGGTCGCCAATCTCGTGGCCACGGCGATCGCGGCAGGTCAGACCGTACTGGTCGCGTCCACCAACAACGATGCCGTGGACGAGGTCTGGCGCCGCTGCGACGAGTTGGTGCCCGGCAGCGTCGTGCGCACCGGTTCGGCGCGGAAGAACGGCAAGAGCAACGCGGAGCACGAGGCCGCCGCGCTGCACGCGCTGCGCACCGGCCCGGAGCCATCCACTACCGTGCCCACGGCGTGCATGGCCACCACGCTGGCTACCGACCGTCTGGCAGAGGTACGGCAGGGTCTGGCCCACATCGCGGAGACCGAACTGCGGCTTCGCCGGGCAGGCGAAACCCGCGCCCACCACGCGGAACAGTTCGGGATCACCGTCGCCGAACTCCAGAACCTGCTCGGTGGCCCGCCCCGGCCCAGGGAGCTGGAGGACAAAGCGCACCGCCTCTCCCGCGCGCGCTTCCTCGGATCGTGGCGCCGATCCCGTTTCCTGCGGAAGGCCGGTCTGGAGGGGTACACCGGTGATCCCGCCGCGGGCTGCCTCGCGCTCGCCGGCTTCGCCACGGCCGAGGCCGAGTGGCGTGACGGGCGCGGGCACGCTGCGTCGGTGGAGGACACAGCGCTCACGCGCGCCCTGCGCGATGCGGAGAGCACCATGCAGGACGCTTCACGCACGCTCCTCGCCACCACGGTCCAAGCCGCCGCCTGGGCCGGACGCCGCCGCATTCTGGACCTGTTGGCGGCTCGGGACGGCAAACGCAGCGACTGGCCGCAGATGCGGAGGGTTCTGGGTCGCTCGGACGGCTCCACGGATGCGCCTGCGGTAGCCGGATGGGCTGTCACCAGTCTTTCCGCCCGGCGGTTCCCGCTGGGCCCGGCCCTGTTCGATCTCGTCGTCGTCGACGAGGCCAGCCAGTGCGCCATCCCCCACGTCCTGCCACTGCTGTTCCGCGCGCGGCGCGCCCTGGTCATCGGCGATCCCATGCAGCTCACGCACATCACGCAGACCAGCCCGCACCGCGAGGCTCTCATCCGGCGCGGGAACGGGCTGCGGTCCGACTGGCTGGAGAAGCACCACCTCGCCTACCGGCGCCACTCCGCCTTCCACGCGGCCGAGCAGTCCGCGGGCGGCACGCTGCTTCTCGACGAGCATTTCCGCTGTCATCCGCACATCGCCGGGATCTCCAACGAGTTCTTCTACGATGGTGGGCTGACCGTTCTCACCGACACCCGTGGCCGTCCCGCTCTGGCCCGCCGCCCCGCGGTCATCTGGACGGATGTGACCGGGCGGGCCGCCCGCCCTCCGTTCGGTGGCTCCTGGGTCAACGAGGACGAGATCCGCAAAGTGCTCGCCAGTGTCACGTACCTGCTGGATCAGTTGCCGCCCGAGTCCACCGTCGGCGTCGTGACTCCCTTCACGGCGCAGGCCGAAGCGCTGCGTAAGCGGCTGCGGCCGTATGACGAGGAGCGCCTGCGCATCGGTACGGTGCACACCTTCCAGGGCGGCGAACGCGATGTCATGGTGTTCTCCCTCGTCGCCGGCGAAGGCATGCATCCGGGTGCCGTCGAGTGGGTCGGTGGACAGCTGAACCTGTGGAACGTCGCCATCACCCGGGCACGCAGTCACCTCATCGTGGTGGGGGACATGGAGCTCTGGCGAAAGCGAGGAGGCGTGGGCGCCGCGCTGCTGGGGGCTGCGGAGCGGGACGGCGTGCCCCCTGGTGGCAGAGACGAGGACGTGCTGCTCAAACGCCTGTACCAGACCCTCTCCCTCACGGAGAAAGCCACCGTCACGCTGGGCGAGACCGTTCACGGGCATGCTGTGGACGCCTTGGTACGAGGCATCGGTACGGCCGTCCCCCGGGCCGTGCTGCTCGATCGAGGGGTGGAAGAGGGCGGCGACCCGGCACGCCACCTCCGACTCATGCTGCACCGCAGGAACTTGCTGGGCAGGGGTGACGGCGAAGTCGAAGCGGCGCGTTGGCCGGCCTGGCGGCTGTACGACACCGGCGAGCAGCAGGGGTGACCCTTCAGCCCCATGCCCTCGCCCGGCCGGGGCACACGCTCTCCGTGCGCCTGTCCCCAGCGCGTCCGGACTTGTCCATCGGCGGCCCCAGGACCAGTTCCGGCCCCCCCCCAATGCAATTGGCCCGAAGTCCCGTCCCTGCATATCTACGAGTGCCTGCGCGACCCCCATGTGCGCGGGGTGGCCACGTTGCACTACACCTGGAACGGTCGGCACCGGCGTCTGGCGTCGGTATGAACGGACTTCCGCCCGCCACACGCGACTGGCTGGCAGGCCCCGGTCTCACCCGGCTCTGGGGCGCGGTACGCAAACGTCTGGAAGGCAACGGCGTGCAGTCCACCGGCTCCCTCCGGCTGACCGCGGTGAGCGCCCAGGAACGGAACGACCTGTCACTCCTGCTGGGCAAACCGCTCACGGGCACGGCCGTGCCCGTGCGGCTCGACGCGCTCGACGCCCGCCTGCGCACCTCGGCCGCGGGGCTCGGGCTCAGGGAGGTCTTGGAGGAACTCGGTCCTCCGCTCACCGACCGCCGCGCGGCCCGCGAGGACAGTGCGGCACAGCGCCGGCACGTGTGGTCGTCGCTCACCTCGTCTCTCGACGCCTCTCCGCTCGCCGGGCAGGAGTGGACCCGGCAGTGGTCCGACGTGCTGCGCCGCACCGGCGTTCCGAGAGGAGTGACGCCCGAAGCGACAGTGCGGACGCTTCAGCAGGCGGTCCAGGTACTCACCGTGCTGCTCGATCCGGAACGCACCGGTACACGGGGCCGAGGCGAACTCGCCGCGACGGCGACCGGTTCGGCGCACGGCCTGGACGACGGCACCTGGCTCGCCCGCCTCGTCCAACGCGGCATCGCCCTGGCCCATGACACAGAACTCCCCGGCAACGCGGCCGCCCGACGCGCATTGTGGCGGCTGGTCTCCGTCACACCGGACGAGGTCTCCAGCACGGTGCTGGCCTACGGCCTGTGCCCCCTCGGCGAGGGCTGGCGTGCGAGGGCACTGCGAGAGCGTGCCGCCCATCACGCCGAGACTCACCTGACACCGCGCGATCTGCTCGGCATGCGGCTCCAGCTGCTCGCCGGAACCGTCGTCCACATTTGCGAGAATCCGCGAGTGGTGGAAGCCGCAGCCGACGCGGCCTGCGCCAAGCCCCTGGTCTGCACCTCCGGCAGCTCCGCCACGGTGGTCATCACACTCCTCGACGCCCTCGCCGCGTCCGGCTGCCGCTTCGCCTACCACGGCGACTTCGACTGGCCGGGCATCACGCTGGCCAACCGGATCATCCGCCGCTACGAAGCCCTGCCGTGGCGGATGGGCGCTGAGGACTACGAACGCCTCGCCGCTGCCAGCCAGGCTGAGGGTGTCCCTCAACTACCTCTCGGCGGACGCCCGGTAGACGCGGACTGGGACCCGGGCCTCGCCCCTGCCATGTCCGCCCTCGGCGTCGCGCTCCATGAGGAAGTCACGCTCGGCATGTTGGTGGAGTACCTGGCCTAGCGGCGGCCTGGAGGACTTCGTGCCGGAGATCCACACGATGCGCGTACCGGCTCAGTCGAAGAGGAGGACCAGCTTGCCGCCGGCCCTGCCCGACAGGCTCCGCCCGACCGCGGTGCGCCAGTCCTCCACAGGGAAGGTGGCGGCGACCGGTACGGAGAAGGTGCCGTCGGCCGCCAGTTGCCCGTAGATGCTCTGTACGGGGGTGTGGTCCTCGACCTGGGCGTCCTCGCCGAACTGGAGACGTACGCCGAGTTCCGTGGCCGCGGCGAAGTCGCTGACGGTCAGTACGTCGCCGGGCTTCCTGACGGTTCGGATGACCTCCGGCAGAGCGTTGCTGACCGGCGCCGTGTCCAGGGCGAGGTCGACAGGGCCGCCGGCCAGCTCACGCACACGCGCGGCCATGCCTTCGCCGTACGAGGTGACTTCGGCGCCCAGGGCGCGCAGCGCGTCGGCGTAGGTCCTGCCCGCGGTGGCGATGACACGGGCCCCGTGCCGCAATGCGATCTGTACGGCGGCGTAGCCGACGGTGGTGCCGGCGCCGTGCACGAGGACGGTGAGTCCCTGCGTACCCTCGCGGACGCCCAGTACGCGCAGTGCGTGGTTGGCGGTTTCGACGGCCATCGGCAGGGCCGCGGCGGCGACGGGGCCGAGGCCCGCGGGGCGCGGGGACCGGACGTCGAGGAGGGCGTAGTCGGACGCGCCGGCTGTCGCTCCGGTGAACGGGGCGGGGCCGAAGACCTCGTCGCCGGCCTTGACGTCGGTGACGTCGGCGCCGATGGCGTCGACGGTGCCTGAGACTTCGAGTCCGATGCCGCGCGGCAGGTCGCCGGGGAACAGGCCGCCGCACAGGGCCCAGTCGGCGGGGTTCAGGCCGCACGCCCTGACGGCGATCCGGATCTGGTTCGGCCCGGGGGTGGGGACCTCGGCGTCTTCGAGGTGCAGGACGTCGAGTGCGGGCCCGCACTCGTGAAAGCGAAGCGTGCGCATGATGCCTCCAGAAAGGGGATGGCAAGCGGAGAGGAAGTGACAGCAGATGCTGTCATCACTCGGACCGTAGCAGAGCGATGACAGCATCTGCTGTCGGTATGCTGGTGCCATGGCACGCTGGGAAGGCAACACGCGCAGCCGTCTGGAACGGGCGGCGCTCGATCTGTTCACCGAACAGGGCTACGACCGCACCACGGTCGCGCAGATCGCCCAGCGGGCGAACCTCACCGAGCGGTCCTTCTACCGCTGGTTCACCGACAAGCGCGAAGCGCTGTTCGGCGGGGCGGAGGAACTGGAGACGCACCTCGTCTCGGCGATCGGCACGGTCCCCGTCGGCACCGGCGCGCTGCAGACACTGCTGGCCGCGTTCGCCACCGCGCCGCAGGTGTTCCGGCCGCGCGAGTTCCTCCAGGAGCGTGCGGCGCTCATCGAGGCCAACCCGCCGCTGCAGGAACGCGAACAGATCAAACTGGTGTCGCTGTCCAAGGCCCTGGCCGTCGCCCTGGAGAACCGCGGCTTCGACCGGCAGACCGCCCAGCTGGCCACCGATGTCGGCCTGATGGTCGTCCGGCTGGCCTCCGAGAGGTGGGCGACCGACGAGCGGACCGACTTCGCCCAGGCCCTTGAGGCCAGCACGGCGGACCTCCTCACGATCACCGCCGGTGTCAGCCGCAGCCGCCCGGCAGAGCCGCCGGCCCGGGACCAGCCCCAGGACCAGCCCCGGGACCAGGACGCCGGCGCCTGAAGGATCCGGCGGTGGCGCCGGTGGGGCCGCCCCCGCCCCCGCCCCCGTGAACGCCGAAGAGGCTGCCCTCTCGTGAGAGGACGGCCTCTTTACCTGTATTCGCCGCACCTGTATTCGCCGCACCTTTTTCGCCGCGTCGTCCGGCACCGGTCCCTCCCCTCGTGGGGACCGGTGCTGAACGACGCGGGCGGCGTCGATCCGCGCCGTGTCGTCGTACCGGCGTGGATCGAGGTCTGGTCCGACCCGTGGTCGACGTGATCGACGTGGTCGACGTGGTCGATGCGACAGCCGTCCGGACGGGACCGGCTTCACGGGTCTCTCGGGCTCAGGCGGCGGGGCCGCCGCCGCTCTCTCGTAACTCCGGTGGAATTTGACCGAGAACATGCGGCGTCATGATGTGCCTCTCCGAGCGCTGAGCTGGTCGGCCGGCCGGGCGACGCCCGGTGGTTGCGCTGCTGCGACGTGATCCTGCCATCTACGGCCCCCGCCGAGGATGTTCCGGTGCCTGGCCCACGACTAACCCCAGGTCAGCCCTATAAGGTGAGTTTTCCGGTCCGGATGCCAGGCGTGGGGGGAAGTAAGGAGTGGAGACCTTGAGTTCCGACTCAGGGGCACGCACAGCCTTGGCGGAGCGTCTCGCGCTGCTGTACCGCGAGGCCGGCAACCCTCCCCTCAAGAGCGTGTCCGACGCGGTCGTCCGGCTTCAGCGGGCCGACGAACAAGGGCGGCCCGTGCGGGTGTCCGCGCAGCGGATCAGCGACTGGCGACGGGCCAGGAACGTGCCGGCCCAGTTCATCGCCCTCGCAGCCGTGCTGCACGTCCTGATACCTCAGGCACGGCGGGCGCAGCCCGTGCCGGTGTCCACCGGCCTGTACGACCTGGCCCAGTGGCAGCGCCTGTGGGAGCGGGCTGTGGCCGACCCGGTCGGCGAGCAACCCCCGGCATCCGCGGAGGAGAAGGGACGCGCGCCGGGCGAAGAGGCCCCGGCCGTCCCCGGTGGGGTGTGCCCGTACCGGGGGCTGGCTCCGTACCGCCAGCAGGACGCACGGTGGTTCTTCGGCCGGGACCGGAGCACGGACGCCCTCGTTACTCAGCTCCGGGCAGCGGAGAGTACCGGCGGCCTGATCATGCTCGTGGGCGCATCGGGGTCGGGAAAGTCCTCCCTGCTGAACGCCGGCCTGGTGCCCGTTCTGCGGAACGGCGTGCTGCGCGACGGCAGCGTCCGGGCGGGAGACGTACTCCAGCTGGTGCCGGGAAACGATCCTCTCGCGGAGCTGACTCGTCGGATCCCCGAGCTCGCGCCCCTCGTTTCAGCGGCGGAAGGGCGAGCCGCGCAGGAGCGGGCCGTCGGGGAACCCGCAGCGAAGGAACCGGCGGCGCAGGACCGGGCGGACGGGATACGGGCGGACGGGATACGGGCGGACGCGATACGGGCGGCAGGGGAGCCCGGTACGCACCGGTTCGCACGCGCGGCGCGGGAAGCCGTCACCGCGTGGGCGCACCGCGAGACATCGTCCCCCGCCCGTCCGGTCGTCATCGTGGACCAGTTCGAGGAGGTCTTCACCCTCGGCTCCGACACCGCGCACAAGCGCACTTTCATCCAGCTCCTGCACGCCGCGTGCACGCCCACGGAGACGGGCGGCCCCGCTCCCGTGCTCGTGGTCCTCGGCATACGCGCCGACTTCTACGAGCAGTGCCTCGGGTACCCCGAACTGGCCGACGCGCTGCAACACCGTCACATGGTGCTCGCGCCACTGACCACATCGGAGTTGCGCGAAGCGGTGACGAGTCCGGCCAGGGCCGTCGGCCTGGAGCTCGAACCGGGGCTGGCGGAGCTGATCGTCCGGGAAGTGAGCGACGACGGCCCCCGCGGGACGCACGCGGGCGTGCTGCCGCTCCTCTCCCACGCCCTGCTCGCCACCTGGCAGCGGCGTAAGGCGGGAAGGCTGACGCTGGCCGGCTACAGCGCGGCGGGCGGAATCCGGGGTGCGGTGGCGGCGTCCGCCGAGCGGGCCTGGTCCAGTCTCGACCCGGCGGCGCGCACGGCCACGAGGCTGCTCCTCCTCAGGCTGGTCCGGGTGGGCGAGGACACCCAGGCGACCCGCAGGCGGGAGACCCGGCGCCAGCTCGCGGAAGAGTCGACAGACCGTGACAAGGCGGAGGAATCACTCGAAGCGCTGGTGAACGCGCGGTTGGTGACACTCGACGCGGAGACCGTGGAGATCACCCATGAAGCGCTGCTCCACGCCTGGCCGCGCCTGCGGGACTGGATCGGCGAGGACCGGAACGGCAACCTGCTCCGCCAGCAGCTGGAGGAGGACGGCAGGGCCTGGGAGGGCACGAACCGCGACAGTTCGCTCCTCTACCGGGGCTCGCGTCTGGAGCAGGCCCGCAGCTGGGCGAAATCCTCCGGCGACACCTTCCTGACCCGGAGCGCGGTGGAATTCCTGGCCGCTTCGGTCAGGCTGCGCAAGCGCACCGTCTGGATCAGCCGTGGTGCGGTGTCGGCCCTGGTCGTCCTGGCGATGGTGGCTGTCGGTTCGGCGGTGGTCGCGTGGCAGCAGCGTGACGACGCGGTCTTCGAGCAGGTGGTGGCCGAAGCCGATCGCGTCCAGTTCACGGATCCGTCGCTGTCGGCCCAGCTCGACCTGGTGGCGCACCGGCTGCGCCCGCTCGA
Organism: Streptomyces sp. NBC_00466; assembly: GCF_041433995.1. Classification (NCBI taxonomy): domain Bacteria; kingdom Bacillati; phylum Actinomycetota; class Actinomycetes; order Kitasatosporales; family Streptomycetaceae; genus Streptomyces; species Streptomyces sp. NBC_00466. Next base: position 2,878,492 of record NZ_CP107896.1, read on the forward strand.
CGAGGCCACCAACAACCGGCTGGTCTCGATCGTGAACGCGCCGCTGGCCACGCCGCTGCTCGGCCACACCGGCGCCGTGTACCTCACCACCTTCAGCCCGAACGGACGGGTCCTGGCCACCGCCAGCTACGACCGGACCATCCGGCTGTGGGACGTGGCGGACCCGACTCACCCCAGGCAGCTGGGCCAACCCCTCACCGGTCACACGAGCTGGGTGAGCAGCGCGGTCTTCAGCCCGGACGGCCACACCCTCGCCAGCACTTCGGACGACGGCACGATCCGGCTGTGGAACGTACGGGATCCCGGCCACCCGAAGCCGGTGGGCGCTCCGCTGACCGGCCATGGCGGCACGTCGTACCTCCTTGCCTTCAGCCCCGACGGACGCACTCTGGCCTCCGCCGACGAAGACCACACCGTGCGGCTGTGGGACATGGACGACCCGGGCCGGCCGAAGCCGATCGGCACGCTGACCGGCCACACCGCCGCCGTGCGCTCCGTGGCGTTCAGCCCTGACGGACGGACGCTGGCGGCTGGCAGCGACGACAGCACGATCAGGCTGTGGAACATGGCCGACCGGCATCACCCGGAACCGATCAGCAGGGTGCTGACCGGCCACACGAGCACGGTGCACTCCGTGGCCTTCAGCCCCGACGGCCGTACGCTCGCCAGCGGCAGCGCGGACAACACCATCCGGCTCTGGGACGTGGCCGATCCACGTCACGCCTCCCAGCTCGGCGCACCCCTCACCGGCCACACCGGCCCCATCTGGTCAGTGGCCTTCAGCCCCGACGGAACCAAGCTCGCCGCCGGCAGCGCGGACAGCACGGCGAGCCTGTGGAACGTCCGTAATCCGGCATTCCCCTCCCAGGTCGGCGAGCCCCTCTCGGGCAGCAGCGGCGAGATGTACGCGGTGGGCTTCAGCCCCGACGGGCGGACCCTCGCGACCGGGAGCGGCGACAACAAGGTCCGCCTGTGGTCGATACCGACGTCGGACATGATCGGCCGGATCGGAGCGTTCCGCCCGGACGGGCGGGTGCTCGCCACGGCCGCGCGCGACGGGAAGATCCGGCTGTGGGACGTGCGGACGCCCAACACGCCTGTGCAGCAGGGCAAACCGTTCATGCCCGGGGAGGGGGACGTGCGCTCGCTGGTGTTCTCCCCCGACGGCCGCACACTCGCGGTACTGACCGGCAGCCGCGCGGTGCAGTTGTGGAACGTCACCGACCCGGCCCGGCCGGTCCCCTACGGTCCGCCCGTCCCGCTGCGGACACGTTTCGCGGGCCCTGACGTACTGGCGTTCAGCCCGGACGGGCGCACGCTGGCGACCGCGCTCGACGACCGCACCATACGGTTGTGGAACGTCAGCGACCCGTCCCGCCTCCGTCCGCTCGGCGCTCCGCTCGGCGGCCAGACCGGCTGGGTCAACGCCTTCGTCTTCAGCCCCGACGGCCGCACTCTCGCCAGCGGCAGCGCCGACGGCGTCATCCGGCTCTGGAACGTGGCCGACCCACGTCACGCCGCCCGGCTCGGCACGTCGCTGAAGGGGCACCTCGGGCCCGTCAACGCGATCGCCTACAGTCCGGACGGCCGCACACTGGCCAGCGGCAGTGACGACGGCACGGTCAGACTCTGGAACGTCACCGACCCCCGCAGGGCGACCCGGCTGGGGCCGCCCCTCACCGGGCACACCGAGGCGGTGGTGTCCCTGACGTTCAATCAGAACGGGCACACCCTGGCGAGCGGCGGCAACGACGACTCCGTCCGACTCTGGAAGGTCACCGACCCGGCCAGGGCCACCCCCATCGGCCAATCGCTGAGCCCGAATGCCAAGACGGGCAATTTCCTGTCATTCAGCCCCAACAGCCACCTGCTCGGAGTGTCCAGCGGCGCCGATAGCGTCCGGCTGTGGAACCTGGATCCCGACAAGGCGATCAGTCGCATTTGCTCGTTCACGCGGGGCGTCCTGACACCGGAGAAATGGCACGAGTATCTGCCCCGCCTCCCGTACGCCCCTCCGTGCAATCAGTGACCGAGCCGGGGCTCCACGTAACCGAATAAGGGAACCCCTAGTGGTGATCTAGGTCACAACTCCGCATTGCGGCGCGGCAGTTCTCCCACTCCACAAGCAAGCCTTGTTACTGTTGGATACAGCCCGATCGCTGACGCATCCCCCGTCGCCAGCGATCGGGCGCTTCCATGTGCGCGAACACCCGGCCTCGCGCGAACACTTCGCCTCTCACCGCGCGGGCCCGTTTCGATTTCAACCGGGCGACCGGTCCACATCGGCCACTGGTGCACATCGACGGCCGATTCACACCGGCAGCTGATCCACCTTGAAGAAGATTCAAGAAAACTGAGGAAAATTCAAGAAAGAGGCATCGCGCACCCTCCCGCAATAAGCGGTCGCGATTAATCCTCGATTCTCCAGAATTGCCGTAGCGGCCGCCCTCCGCAAGGACGGCCTCCTCCACTCGTCAAGACCTCTTGATGAGTCGTAGGGTGAGGGCGTCGGACCGGGGAAGCGGTGGACCAGAGGAGCGGTGGACACCAGTGGCGAAGGCGTACGAGCGGATCGCGGACGAGCTCCGGCAGTCCATCCGTACGGGCCGTCTCAAGCCCGGCGACCAACTGCCCGCGGAGACACGGCTCGCGGAGCAGTCCGGGCGGAGCGTGCCGACCGTCCGGGACGCCCTGCGTCTCCTCCAGGCCGAGGGGCTGATCGAGAAGGTGCACGGCCGCGGCAACTTTGTCCGCCGCGCCCGCACGGCGGTGCAGCGGACGAACGCCCGGCACCAGTGGGAGAAGGACCGGGCACGCCAGCCGCACGAGAAGCGCGCACAGACCGGGGCGACGGAGCACGACACCGGACTCGATGTCGGCGACCTGGTCTTCCGCGCCGCCTATCGCGAGATCGCGGCGGACGAGGACATCGCGGCGGCCATGGGAGTCGCCGTGGGGACGGTGCTCGTCGAGCGCACCTACCGGACGCGCTACAGCGCCGAGCGCGCCCCCCTCACCCTGGTCACGTCCTACCTGGTCCGCGAGCGGATCGAGAGCAACCCCGACCTCCTGGACGAGACCAACGAACCCTGGCCCGGCGGCACGTGGAACCAGCTCCACACCATCGGCGTCGAGATCGACAGCGTCGAGGAACGCGTGCGCGCCCGTCCGCCGACAGCCGAGGAGGCGGAGGAGCTGGACCTGCCGCCCGGGACAGCGGTCCTGGTGCTCCGCAAGACGCTGGTCGACACCGAAGGCCTCGTCGCCGAGATGTCGGACGTCACGCTCCCCGGTGACCGTACGGAAACGCTCTTCACGACTCACTTGGAAAGGTGGTGAGCCGTGACCCGGCGCATCATCATCGTCACTGCCGTACACGCCCCTTCTGCCCGGTTCCTGGCGGACGCGTACGCCTCTCTCTGCGCTCAGGAGCTTCCCGGGGGCTGGGAGTGGCACTGGCTGATCCAGGAGGACGGCACGAGTGACGAGGTCGCTCCGCACGTCCCCGACGACAAGCGGATCTCGTTCGGCCAGGGCCGCCGCGGTGGTCCCGGGGTCGCGCGCACCATCGCCCTGGCGCGCGCCGACGGCGAGTACGTGAAAGTCCTCGATGCCGACGATCAGCTTCCCCCGGGCGCGCTGGCCCGCGACCTCGCGGCGCTGGAGGCCGACCCGGCCATCGGCTGGGCGACCTCGCGCGTACTCGATCTGCTCCCCGACGGTTCGACCGCCGGCTTCCCCGGCGACCCGGACCACGGGCCGGTCGACCGCGAGGCCGTACTCGACTACTGGGCGGCGCACGACTTCCGTGCGCAGGTCCACCCGGCGACGCTCTTCGTCCGCCGCGATCTCCTGGTTGCACTCGGAGGCTGGATGGCGCTTCCGGCCTCCGAGGACACCGGCCTGCTGCTCGCCCTGAACTCGGTGGCGCGCGGCTGGTTCTCGTCCGAAGTGGGGCTCCTCTACCGCAAGTGGGAGGGCCAGGCCACCGGGCAGGCGGCGCACACCGACACCGGCGAGCGGGACGCCCGCATGGCGATCGTCGAGGCGCGGGCGCGGGCGCTGGGCTCCTTCCGGTGGCGCTACCCGGCCGACCCGGACTCGGAGTGACCGAGTCCGTCCGGGGCTTCCGGGGCTTCCGGGGCTTCCGGGGCTGAGCGTCGGCGCTCGACAGGAACGATGGGAACGACGGGAACGACGGGACGCCCAGGGGATCTTGCTGGGGACCGGTCCGCCTCATACCGTCACGACATGCCTCCTTCCGCCCGCCTTCGCGCATCGGACCTCATGGCCACGTTGGGCCGTGGATACGTGAGAAACGCCCCTGGCTCCTTCCTCAAGGGGCGTCTCATGGCCGACTACCTGAATCCGTACCTCCGCGACCACCCGCGCCGCCGCGTGGTCACGACCCGCTTCGGCGCGCTCATGGCCTGCGATTCGCGTGATCTCATTCAGCGGTTCGTCCAGCTGTCCGGCGTGTGGGAACCACATATGACCCGGTGGCTGGAGGGGCGTCTGACCGGCGGAGATGTCTTGATAGACGTCGGTGCGAATGTCGGCTACTTCGCGTTGCTGGGATCGCGGCTGGTGGGCCCGGAGGGCCGGGTGGTCACCGTCGAGGCGTCACCGGCGTTCCACCAGCGGGTGCTGCAGCACGCGGCACTCAACCACTGCGGCAACATACGCGCGGTGAACGCCGCGGTGTCGGACAGGCAGGAGACGCTGACGTTCGTGCTCGCCAGCTCGGCCAACATGGGGGCCAACTCGATCGTGCCGTACGACGGTCCGGCCGAGTCGACCTTCGAAGCGAAGGCGTACCCGCTGGCGGAGCTCCTGAAGGCGGACGAGATCGCCCGGGCCCGTGTCGTCAAGATCGACGTCGAGGGCGCCGAGGGCGGTGTGGTCCGCGGGCTGGCCCCGTTGCTCGACCGGATGCGTCCGGACGTGGAGATCGCAGTGGAGGTCACACCGGACCGTATGGCCCAACTCGGCTTCACCATTGATGAGTTGATGGAGACCATGCGAAGCCGCGGCTTCCACGCGTACCGCCTGCCGACCGACTACCGGCCCGAGAGCTACCCGCGAGCCCTGAGCCACCCGGAGCCGCCGCGCCGGTGGAATCGGCCGGTCACCGGGGAGACGGAGCTGGTCTTCTCCCGTATCGACGCCGACGTACTGGACTGACGCCGGCACGGTCTTCCCTCGGCCTTCCCTCGGCGGGGGAGGGCGGGCCGTACCGGCGGTGGGATGGCGGCGTGCGCCGCGCCGTCCAGCCCGGGTGCTTGATGGTGCGGCCGACGCCTACGCGATCCCCCCTCCCGGCTTACGGTCACGGTCGAAGGGAAGATCCAGCATCCGGATGGCGTTGCCCCGCAGCAGCTTGTACGCCACCTCGTCGGACAGCCCGGCCATGTGGTCCGCCGCCACCTGCTTCGTGTTCGGCCAGGTCGAGTCGACGTGCGGGTAGTCCGTCTCGAAGGTCGCGTTGTTGACGCCGACCGTCTCGATCGCCTCGACCCCGTGCTTGTCCCGGAAGAAGCAGCAGAAGATCTGCCGGTAGTAGTACGACGAGGGCGGCTCCGGGATCAGGTCCTTGACCCCGCCCCAGGCCCGGTGCTCCTCCCATACGTCGTCGGCGCGCTCCAGGGCGTACGGGATCCACCCCATCTGGCCTTCGCTGTAGGCGAGTTTGAGGCGCGGGAACTTCACCAGGACGCCCGAGAACAGGAAGTCCATCATCGACGCCATGGCGTTGTTGAAGCTCAGCGACGCCTGCACGGCGGGAGGAGCGTCGGGCGACGCCGCAGGCATCTGCGACGACGACCCGATGTGCATGTTGACGACGGTTCCGGTCTCCTCGCAGGCCGCGAAGAACGGGTCCCAGTAGCCGGAGTGGATGGACGGGAGCCCGAGGTACGTCGGGATCTCGGAGAAGGTGACCGCGCGCACGCCACGTGCGGCGTTGCGCCGGATCTCCGCGACGGCGAGGTCGATGTCCCACAGCGGGATGAGGCACAGCGGGATCAGCCGGCCGCCGCTGTCACCGCACCACTCCTCAACCATCCAGTCGTTGTAGGCGCGGACACAGGCGAGGCCCACCTCCTTGTCCTTGGCCTCCGCGAAGGTCTGCCCGCAGAAGCGCGGGAAGGTCGGGAAGCACAGCGAGGCCTCGACATGGTTCAGCTCCATGTCCTCCAGGCGGGCCTTCGGGTCCCAGCAGCCACGGCGCATCTGTTCGCGCGTGATGCCGTCGAGCGTCATCTCGTCCCGGGAGAAGCCGACTGCGGCAATGATCCGCTTGTACGGGAAGATGCTGCCCTCGTACTCCCACCAGTCGGTGATCTGCCCGGCCGGATCGGTGGTGAACTTGTACTTCCCGCCGACGTACTCCAGCTCTCCGATGCCGGCCGTGAACGGCTTCGGTCCCCGGTCCCGGTACTTGCTCGGTAGCCACGTGTCGAAGAGGTGCGCGGGCTCGATCACGTGGTCGTCCACGCTGATGACCCGGGGAAGCTCACTGCTGTCCATTTGCTTGCTGGTCTCGCTGACCACTCCACTTACCCCCAACTGCCTGCCGGTTTAACCGACTCGAATCTGACGATCCATCAGATCGAGGGTATGGCGTACACCGATGGACGACAAGGACCCGACCGGAACGGACCCCTCGCGCGCCCTTGCGCGATCCGGGAGCATCCGTTGAACTGACGCTCCATCAGTTAAGCGAGGGAGTGCGGCCGATGCAGACGATGTGGATCAGCGGAGCCGAGTGGTTCGCCGTGCTCCGGATCGGGCTGGGCCTCTGGTGGCTGGAGAGCTGGCGCCACAAGGACAAGAAGACGTGGTTCGGCGGCGGCGGAATCCAGTGGGCGGCCGGCATCGCGGACAAGCACCGCTGGGCCTTCGTCCGGTCGGGCTTCGACGTGGTCGTGAAGCCGCGACCGCGCACGATGGCATACGTCGTCGCCTACGCGGAACTGGCCCTCGGCCTCGGACTGATCGCCGGCCTCCTCACGCCGGTCGCCCTCGTGGCCGGCCTGGTTCTGAGCCTGATCTACCTCGTACTGATGATCCACGACGTGTCGGAGCAGGGACAGAACCTGATGATGGCGCTGGTCTCGGCCGTCGGGCTGCTCGGCATGTGCTGGCAGGCCTGGTCACTCGATGCAGCGATCGGGCTGTTCACCTGAGAGGCGGAACGCGTGGCGGAGGGTGCCGGGCCGGAGTGGCCATGCCCCTATCCCACTCCTGCCCGCACTCATAAGATCGTCCAGGCTGCTTCAGGAGCGGACCGTCTGGGGGTAATTCGTGGGTGCCGGCGCGCAGTTCATCACCATCGCCGCTGTGCTGTTAGGTGCGCTGACCACACACGTCACCAACTCCCTCATGGAGCGGAGCCGCACGAAGTACCAGCTCATGACGCGGTGGGACGACAAGAAGCTCGATGCGTACGACGGGTACGTGGACCGGGTCCGTGCCTGCATCTTCCTCGCGGTCCAGCTCTACGAGACGAAGGAGGGCCTCCGCGAGCGCGAGCAGCCCGATGCCGAGATCCTGGCCGAGATGAAGGAGGCCGTCCACCTGCGCGGGCGGGCCTTCGAGCGGATCATGCTGCTCGGCGGCGATGAGGTGATCGAAGCAGCACATGACCTCAACTCGGCCTCGCTGAAGATCGACTGGCAGGCCAACGGGAAGGTCACGGGGACGCTGGAGGAGTGGCGTGACCACCATCGGGCCGTGTTCCGCTCGATCAACTCGTTCCATGAGGCGGCGCGCGCGGACCTCGGCGTCAGCGGAAGCGTGACCGGCGAACAGCACCCGCACCGCGACCTCCTCCTGCCGCCTCCTCGAACCGACACCTGAGGACATCCGGTTCCCCGCACTCGCCCTCTCCCCCGCCGCCCGGTCGGCCTTCGCCGCCGGAGCGGGCGCCGAACAGGGCCGGCGGCGGGGGGGCAGGGCAATCAGAGCGCTGAGAGCCGTCAGAACCGTCGGACGGGTCTCGGACGGGTCTCGGACGGCGGGTCAGAGTGTCAGGAGCCGCTCGATGAGGTGCGCGGCCGAGTCCGGGCCTGCCGCCAGTACCACGCGGCAGTGCGCGCCCTCCTGCGGCGGGTAGTCGAGGAACTGGCCGCGCAGGTCGCAGACGGTCTGGCCGCGGCCGGGGCCCTGGGTCGCGTCGACCACCACGTTGACGTTGGGCGCGAGCGTCGGCACCACACCTCCGACGGCGATGGCCGCCGCCAGCGGGTCGTGCACCGCGCAGCAGCGGCGGCCGAACGTCTCCAGGTAGAAGTCGTAGTAGAGGTCCATCATCTCGCCCAGGGCGACGGGCAGCGGGCGGCCCGAGTCCAGCAGGCGCCGGCGGTCCTTCTCCTCGAGGGTGTGGGCGAGGGTGACGTCGAGCGGTACGAGCGTGATGTCCCACGGCGCGGCGAGGACTTCGGCGGCGGCCTCGGGGTCGTTGTGGATGTTCGCCTCGGCGACCGGCGTGACGTTTCCGCTCTGGTGGGCGGCGCCGCCCATGATGGTGATGTCCTGTACCAGCGAGGGCAGTTCGGGCTCCCGGCGGAGGGCCTCGGCCACGTTGGTGAGCGGGCCGGTGGTGAGCAGCCGCAGCGTTCCCCGGTGGGCGCGGGCGAGCTCGATGATCATGTCGGCGGCGTCCTGCGCGACGGCCGACTGGACCGAGTCGGGCACGGTGATGTCACCGATGCCGTTGTGGCCGTGGATGTGGGGCACCGAGCCCGCGTACGTACCGGCCTGGGGGTCGGCCGCGCCGACGGCGACGGGGATGGTGGCGCGCCCGGCGAGCTGGGTGAGCGCCAGGGTGTTGCGGGCCGCCTGCGTGGAGTTGACGTTGCCACTGACGGTGCCGATGCCGACTATCTCTATCTCGGGCGAGGCCAGCAGGTAGGCGAGCGCCATCGAGTCGTCGATGCCGGTGTCGCAGTCGAAGTAGAGCGGCTGGGCTGTCATGGGGAGGTCCTTCGCGGTCGGGGCAGTGACTGCCGGGGAGGGTATCGGGGCGGGTGCGGGGCCGGGTGCGGGTGCGGGTGGCGGTGGCGGCTTTCAGGCCACTCCGCCCACCGGGTTCGGTACGGGCGGCCGTGGCCGTCAGTCCGCCGGCCGCGTTCGGCACGGTGGCGCCGGCCGTCAGTCGGCCGGCCGGGTGATGAACAGGCTGGCCACCAGGGCGAGAACCGTGATTCCCACCGAGATCCACAGGGCGGTGCTGTAGCCGGCGTGCGTGGCGCGGGCCGCGTACGGGGCGACGATGCCGATGCCGGTGCTCGCGCCGATCCCGAAGGCGGCGCTGTTGAGGCCCGGCAGCGCGGCGGGCGCGTCCTTGGGCGAGTTCAGGACGCCCAGGCCGTTCACCGTGGTCAGGACGAGGCCGTTGTACGTGATGCCGAGGAAGGCGACCGCCGCGAAGACGGTCCACTTCTCCAGCGGGTACGAGGCGATGACGCACAGGGCCACGATGCTCAGGACGAGACCGGCGCGGAGGGTGATCAGCCAGCCCCGCCGGTCGGCCAGCCGCCCGGCCATCGGAGCGGCGGCAAGTCCGATCAGCGCCGCGGGTGTGAGGAAGAGCAGCGACGACTCGGTGGCGGTCATACCGAAGCCGGTCTTCGGGTTCTGGCTGATGACCACAACGGTGAAGTTGATGACCGCGAAGATCCCGGACAGCGAGATCACGGTCGTCGCGATGACCGGCCACACCTGGCGGGACTTGAGGTGCTTGAGTGCGATCAGCGGGGTGGCCCTGCGGCGTTCGACCATTCCGAAGGCGACGGCCGAGACGACGGTGCCTGCCAGATAGGCAAGGGTGCTCGTGCTGTGCCATCCGTCGGCGAAGCCGTGCGAGACGAGGTAGGTGACGCAGTACAGCGCGATCGACAAGGTGGCCGCGCCCCACCAGTCCATCCGGCCCTTGACCGGCTGCCCGTCCTTGGGCAGCACGAACGCCACACAGACCGAAGCGGCGACGCCGATGACCAGGATGACGGCGAAGATCGACCGGTAGCCGAGGGCGTCGGAGAGCCGGCCGCCGAGGAGCCCGTCCACACCGCCGACACCGCCGTTGATCGCGGTGATCACTCCGAGGGCGGTGGCGAAGACCTTCTTGCTGAGCCGCTCGTTGAGGACGACGTACGCGATCTGGAAGGCGGCACTCGACGCGCCCTGCAGTACCCGGCCGGTCAGCAGGACCGGCAGGTTCGGGGCGACGATGCAGAGCACCGTGCCCACGGCGGTCACGATCAGGACCGCGATGAGAATCCGGCGGCGTCCCCAGAAGTCGCTGAGGCGGCTCAGGACGACGCCCGTGATCGCTCCGGCCAGGAAGAACAGCGAGGAGACCTGGGCTATCCCGTCCACGCTTCCGTGGAGCTGACGCGCCATTTCCGGCAGCGCCGGGGTGATCATGCTGGCGTTCAACTGGTAGGCGATGACGCTCAGCAACAGCGTCGCCACCAGGGCGGCTGCCTTCCTCCCTTGGAGGAGTGGCGTTCCACCCAGTGTTTCGCCCTGTTCCAGCGGGTTTCTGTCTCTGATTCCTGAGCTGCCGCCCGGACTGCCTGTGTTCACAAGGAACCTCATCGTTACATTGAGTCACACTCTTGGCTGATGTGAGATGTTATACCTCTCCGTCCGACATGCGTCTAGTGTCGATGGCCTTCTGGTTAGATGGTCCGGATCACCGGCCCGTAGCGAAGCGAGGTACGCCGTGACTGTCACCGGCCCCACCGGCCCCACAGTCGATGGGTTCCTGGCCGAACCCATGACCGTCTCCGTGGGCCAGCCGCTGCGGGTGGCCGTCTACTCACGTCTCGCGCAGGGCATCCGGGACCAGGTCTTCCCGCTGGGCTCGGCCCTGCCCAAGGAGGCCGACCTCGGCACCCGGCTGGGAGTGAGCCGCACGGTGGTGCGCGAGGCCCTCATGCTGCTGGAGGAGGACGGGCTCATCCGCACCCGTCGCGGAGTGGGGCGGTTCGTCAGCCAGACCCTCCCGCGCCAGGGCCTGGAGCAGTTGCAGCCCTTCGAGGAGACGCTCACCACGCCCGAACAGCCCGTGCGCGCCGAGCGCCTGGAGATGAACCTCCAGCGCACCACGGACTTCGTCCTGCAGGGCCTCGGGCTCGAAGAGGGCAGCAACGCCTGGTTCTGCGAGACCCGGCTGACCCGTGGTGCGGAGCAACTGGCCCTGGTCCAGGAACACATCGCCTGCGGTTCGGACCTCCGCGCGCTCTCCCCCGTGGTGGCCGACCGGGTGCAGGAGCTGCACGACAGCCCGCGCACCCTGCTCGGCGCCATGATCGGCATGCTCGGCCCGGTCTTCGGCCCCGGTGAATGCACGATCACCGCCGGCATCGCCGGAGCCACCCGCGGCAGGCTCCTGGGGCTGCGCCCCACCGATCCGCTGCTCATCATCACGCAGACCGCACAGTTGGGCGGCAGGCCCGCCTACCTGGCCAAGTACCTCGTCGCCCCCACCAGCGCCCCGCTCTCCATCCTCCAGCCGCCCCAGCCGGGCGCGGCGCCCGTACGCCCCTGACACGTACGCCGCGTACGACTCGCGGAGCCGCGTGGGCCGTCCCGCGCGACACGGCGTTCGAGGCGGTCTGCGCCCGCTCCGGGGGCACCGTGGCCGTACCGGCCGACGAGTCGCTCCTCGACGCCCTCGCCCACGCCGGGCGCCCCCTCCCCTCCGGTTGCCGCGAAGGCGTCTGCGGCAGTTGTGAAGTCACCGTCCTGGACGGCACACCCGAGCACCGGGACGACAACCGCTCGTCGCGGTAGTGGTTCATCGATCCTGCCGGGTTGGTCTTTCCGCTCCCGGGTCACCTCCGGTGGGTGGTGGCGAGGACGGCGGCGAGGTCATTGACGAGCGTGGTGTCGTGGTGCTCCGCGCTTGCCCAGGCGACGTGGCCGTCGGGGCGAATGAGGGCGGCGCGTACGCCGGACCAGCCGGCCGGGAGCAGGTGCGGGGTGCCGGTGTGCACGCGCAGGCCGGGCCGGGCGAGGTGGTGGAGAGGTCGGTCCGCGCTGCTGGTGAGGTCGAGCAGCAGGTAGCCGTCGGCGCGCAGCAGGGCGAACAGGCTGGTGTCGCCGACGGCGAGGTCGTCGGCGCGGGTGCCGGTCAGCTGCTCGGCGCCGGTCAGTTGCTGGACGCCGGTCACTTGCCGGGCGCCGGGCGCGGCCGGCGGGTAGGTGACGGAGAGGGAACTGACCTGTGCGGCGAGCCGGTCGTTGAGCTCGGGCAGGGTGGTGATCAGTTGGCTGAGCAGGCTGCGCAGGGCGAGTCCTTCTGGGGTGAAGGCGGTCATGAGGGCGACTTGGGCGCGGCTGGTCTCGGTGAGGTCGACACCGACCGGGTGGCGTTCGGCGTGGTAGGTGTCCAGGAGGGTGTCGGGGGCCCAGTCGTTGAGGGTGGCTGCGAGCTTCCAGGCGAGGTTGGCGGCGTCCTGGATACCGACGTTCATGCCGACTCCGCCGGCGGGGAAGTGCTGGTGTGCGGCGTCACCGGCGAGGAAGACGCGGCCGTGCCGGTACTGGGCGGCCAGGCGGGTGGCGTTGCCGAAACGGGAGAGCCAGACAGGATCGCGCATGCCGAAGTCGGTCCCGGCCACGGTGATGGCGTTCTCGCGCAGTTCCTCCAGGGTCAGGTCGCCGGGCCAGGCGGTGGTGATGTCGCGGGGGGCGAGGCCGACGAGGCGGTGGAGGCCGCCGGGCATCGGGGCAGCCATCAGGGTGCCGGCCGGGCCGAAGCAGCTGTGGCCGGGGGCCGGGGGCTCGTCGAGGACGACGTCGCCGAGCCAGCCGAGCACGGTGGACGGAGTGCCGGGGAAGTCGATACCGGCCGCGTGGCGCACGGTGCTGCGTACGCCGTCGCAGCCCACCAGGTAGGCCGCCTCCGTGGTGGAGGGACCGTTGGGGGTCTGGATCTGCACGCGGACGCTGTCGGGCCCCTCGCTCAGGCCGGTGACCTCGTGACCGCGCAGGATGGTCGCCCCCAGTTCAAGAGCCTGCCGCTCCAGCAGGGCCTCGGTGCGCTCCTGCGGCAGGGCGAGCGTGCAGGGGAAGGGGCTGGGCAGGCGGCGGAAGTCCAGCCGGGAATCCAGTACGCCGAAGTGCCCGCCGGGCAGCGGCATGCCCTCAGTGATGAAGGGGTGGTGCACTCCGCGGGAGGCGAACGTCTCGATGGTGCGGGGGTGCACGGTCAGGGCGCGGGAGCGGGTGTCGCGCTCGGTGCGCGGTTCGATGACCGCGACGGTGATTCCGCAGCGGCGCAGTTCGGCGGCCAGCCACAGGCCCACAGGCCCGGCTCCGGCGACGACTACCTGGTAGTTCATGGTTCTTCTCCTTCACCCATCACCTTGGTCAGTGACCAAGAAGTATTTCGCAGTAAACTAGGTCAGTGACCAAGAATGAAGGCGGAGAAGACGCCGCAGGCCGGCTCACGCGCGCGGCCGTGATCGATGCCGCGCTGCGGGTGCTGGAGGACCGGGGGCTGGAGGGCTTGTCGACCCGGGCGGTGGCCGACAGCCTGGGTGTGCGCATGAACACCGTCCTGTGGCACGTGAAGACCAAGGCGCGAATGCTGGAGCTCATGGCCGACGCAATCGTCGGCGAAATCGGCTATGCGGGCCTGCCCTCCCCGCCCCGTCAACGGGCGCGGGAACTGGCTCGCCGGTACCGGCGAGCGCTGCTCGCGCACCGCGACGGCGCAGCCCTGGTGACCGGGACCTACCCGGCCGAGCCGCACACCCTGCGTTTCGCCGACCGCCTCGTCGACGCCCTGCTGGAAGCGGGAGCGGGCGAGGAGCAGGCGGCCTGGACGGTGTGGACGGTCATCTACTTCCTCCTGGGGCTGGTCCAGGAGGAACAGGCCGCGCCCGGCCAGTCCGACGACCGGCTGGCTCAGGCCGTGGACGCCGGCACGTACCCAGCACTGCACCGGGTCGCCGCGCACATGCGGCAGGACGCCTTCGAGGACCGCTTCGCCTTCGGCCTGGAGGCGGTCCTTGCCCGCCTGCCCGAGTAGAACCGGCGAACGCTGTCGGCTGCCGCCTCAGCCGATCCGCACCTTCGTCTCCAGCGGCAGGTCGGCCGACGACCGGCCGACCGCGACGGTGTAGGTCCCCGGCACCACCGTCCAGCCGGTGTCGGCCGTCAGCCACACCGCGAACGCCTCACGGGGCAGGGCGAGTCGCACCGTCCGGCTCTCGCCCGGTTTCAGGGTGACCTTCGCGAACGCCTTCAGCTGTCCGGACGGTTCTCCGGCCGCCGCGGGCGCCGTCAGATACAGCTGGACGACCTCGCTGCCGGTGCGGTGGCCGGTGTTGCGGATGCCGACGCTGGCGCGGTAGCCGTCCCCGTACCGGTCGAGCCGCAGGTCCGACAGCCGGAACGTGGTGTACGAGAGGCCGTGCCCGAAGGGGAACAGCGGCTTCTCGCCGGAGCTCCGATACCAGCGGTAGCCGACCGCGAGTTCCTCGTCGTAGTAGACCTGCACCCCGTCGCCCGGGTACTGGACGGTCGTCTTCGCCGGGCCCTGCTGCTCGGAGGCCGGGAAGGTCTCCGGCAGGCGGCCGCCCGGCTCGGCGTCGCCGAACAGCATCGCGGCCAGGGCGCTGCCCTGCTCCTGTCCGCCGTACCAGTTGGCGATGACGGCCCCGGCGCCGTCGAGCCACGGCATGAGGACCGCGCCCGATGTGTTCAGGACGACGACCGTGCGGGGGTTCGCCGCGACCACCGCCGCGATCAGCTCGTCCTGGCCGTCCGGCAGGGCGAGCGTGGTGCGGTCCGCGCCTTCGCTGGTGTAGTCGCCCGCCACGACGACGGCCACGTCCGCCGCCCGCGCCGCGTCGGCGGCCCCCGCGAGGTCCTTGGTGTACGTCACCGGGATGTCCCCGGCCCTCGCCCTGATCCCGGCGAGCGGGGTGACGACGGTGCCGTTGGCCTTGACGTTGCCCGAACCGCCGCCGTGCGTACGGGCTCCGGCGCCGGCCGCGTCACCGATGACCGCGACGGAGGCCGGGCGGGCGAACGGCAGCACCCGTGTGTTCTTGAGCAGCACGCTGCCCTGAACGCTGATGCTGCGGGCGAGCGCGAGATGCGCGTCGGTGCTGACCACCTTGGAGAGCACGGCCGCCGGGTCCGGCAGCCGGTGGTCGAAGAGGCCGGTCCGGTACATCGCGGTGAGTACGTGGACCGCCATCGTGTCCACGGTGGCGGCGCTCACCGTGCCCGCGGTGACGGCGTCCTTCAGCTTGCCGCCGAGGTAGGTGGAGCCCGGCATCTCCATGTCGGAGCCCGCCCGCGCGGTGAGCACGGTGCTGTGGGTGCCGCCCCAGTCGGACATCACCAGGCCGTCGAAGCCCCACGCGTCGCGCAGGGTGTCCTGCACGGCGGTGCGGTTCTCGTGCGACCAGTGGCCGTTGACCTTGTTGTACGAGGTCATCACGGCACCGGCGCCGCCCCGCTGGACGGCGGCGCGGAACCCCGGGTAGTAGATCTCGTGCAGGGCCCGCTGGGAGACCACCACGTCGATCGAGCCGCGCAGGATCTCCTGGTTGTTGGCGGCGAAGTGTTTGACGGTGGCCATCACCGGGTTGGTCTGGATGCCCTCGACGACCCGGGCGGCCAGCTCCGCGTTGAGAAAGGGGTCCTCGGTGAAGGTCTCGAAGGACCGCCCCCAGTACGGGACCCGCAGGATGTTGATGCAGGGCGCCAGGGCGATGTTGTGTCCCTTGGCCGCCTGTTCGGCGCCGTAGGCGGCACCGTAGGTCCGCACCGTGTCCGGGTCCCAGGTCGCCGCCAGGGTCTTGCAGTCGGGCCACTGGGTCACGCCGGTCGAGCCGTTGCCCACGCCGTTCGGTCCGTCGCCGAGGTACAGGGCCGGAATGTCCAGCCGGGTGTTGGCGAGAACCCGGCCCGCGTACCCCACGGCCCCGGTGGACCAGCCCTCGCCGTGCAGCAGGGCGATCTTCTCGTCCAGGCTCATCCTCGCGAGGAGTCCGGCAGCCCTGGTGGCGGCCTCGGACGAGCCGGGTCGCGCGGCCGGGACCGTACGCACCGCCCCGGGGGCGACGCTCCGTACGGCCGCGGAGGCACCGGTGGCCGAGGCCACCGTGGTGACGCCTGCGGCCACCGCGCCCGCTCCGGCCAGCTTCAGTACCGATCTCCGGTTGACGTTCATGTGCCCTCCCGAGTCGCTGTCATGGATGCGCGTATGGCATGTCATGGGTGAACGAGTGCACGGACGCGGACGCACGGGTGCACGCGCGCACGGGTGACATGAGAAAGACGTCGCCATGCAGAACATGTCATGTACATGGGCACAGAGATCGCCTGAATCGTCAATGGTTCACACGCGCTTCGCCCCCCAACAGCCTGGTTCTCGGCCGAGGTGAGCCAGTCGTGAGCCGGTAGCGGGAGCGGACCGCAGCCAGGGGACAGCAGCGTGCCCCGGAGGGACCGAAAGGACGGCCGTCCGGGGCACGGAGCTCACTGATTCACTGCTGATTCACTGCTGAACCACTGCTGGTGAACTACTGGCTCACCACTGGCTCACTGACGGTGCTTCGGTCAGTTCCAGTCGTGGTCGCGACCCTGGCCCCAGTTCCAGCCGCCGTGGTCACGGCCGTGGTCGTGGTCACGGCCGTGGTCGTGGTCACGGCCATGGTCCCGGCCGTGGTCGTGGTCGCGGCCGTGGTCGTGGTCGCGCCCGTGGTCGTGGTCGCGGCCGCCGTTCACGCAGGTGTTGCCGAACGCCGGGTTGAGCAGGCCGATGACGTTGACGCTGTTGCCGCAGACGTTGGCCGATACGTTGACCGGCACCTGGACGACGTTGCCGGAGAGCACACCGGGCGAGCCGATGGCGACGCCCTCCGCCCCGCTGTCCGCGGAGGCGACCGACGCACCCCCGAGCACAGTGGCGGCGACGATGGCAGACAGCGCGGTCATCCGCACGATTCGAGACATGTGGACACAAACCCTTCCGTAGGAGCACTCCGGGGCCGGATACACGCGGGCCCTGTTGTGTGGACCTCGGCTATGCCTGCCCGCTGGGACGGTTCCCGCATCGTCACTTCACCCGAAGAGACGCGGAGTTGGGCAGGCACACACCCGGTGGGCTGCGGAAACGCGGCTACCGGGGGTCCGCCGCCCGGCTGATCGCCGTCTCGACCGCCTTGATCCGGTCCGCGAGCAGCCCCAGCGCCGCCACCGCGCGCGGCAGCGGATCGTCGTCCGGGCCGCCCCCCAGCGTCCGGGTGCGGACGTCGGCCGCCTTGACCTCGGCCCAGCGCGCCGACTGCGCCTGTGTGAGGGTGCCGCGCAGTTCGGCCAGTTTCAGCAGGTTCGACTCGGCGCCGCCGGCCAGGGTCTGGGCCTCGCCCGTGTAGTGGTCGTCGATCACCGCGGCAAGCTCCGCGCCGTTCATCACCGGGTCGATCCGCGCCGCGATCTTGTTCATGTTGCGGTACGAGCCCTGGAGCTGGAACGGCGGCTCGGTGCGGGCCGCTTCGGACTGGGCGGCCGACGCGATGTACGCGGCGTTGACCGCGAGCACCGTGGTCCGGGCCACCAGCAGATGGCGCAGGACCGCGACGATCCGGTCCAGCTCTCCGGGTGAGTACGGGTGCTGGAGCCGGTCGCGCCGTGCGGTGGGATCGTCCGCCGCCAGCCGTACGAGCAGCGCCAGGTCGTCGCGGCCCCGGCCCGCGAGCGGGGCGAGCACCGGGTTCGCCGTGAGGGCGTTCTCCACGAAACTCAGCGCGAAGACGTCCTCCTTGCCGGTGAGCACATCGCCGAGGTTCCAGACATCGGCGCGGTTGGCCAGCATGTCGGGGATCCGGAAGCGCTGCCCCGACTCGGTGTACGGGTTGCCCGCCATGCAGACCGCGAACCGTTTGCCCCGCAGGTCGTAGCTGCGCGCGGCGCCGTCCCTGACGCCCTCGATCCTGCGCTGGGCGTCGCAGAGCGGGATGAACTTCTGGAGCAGTTCGGGCGAGGTGTGCTGGATGTCGTCCAGATACAGCAGGGTGTTGTTGCCCGCGGCCAGCGCGAAGTTGATCTTCTCGACCTCCTGGCGCGCGGTGGCGTCCGGCGCCTGCGCCGGGTCGAGCGAGGTCACCTGGTGGCCGAGTGCCGGGCCGTCGACCTTGACCAGGACCAGGCCGAGCCGGTCGGCCACGTACTCCATGAGCGTGGTCTTGCCGTAGCCGGGCGGCGAGATCAGCAGCAGCAGGCCGTTGCTGTCGGTGCGCTTCGAGTCGCCCGCGGTGCCGAGCTGCTTGGCCAGGTTGTCGCCGATGAGCGGGAGGTAGACCTCGTCGATGAGCCGGTTGCGTACGAACGACGACATGACCCGCGGGCGGTAGTCGTCCAGCCGCAGCCGGGCGCGCTCGGCGGCGACCAGGGCGGTCCGCTGCCGCTGGTAGTCACGGAAGCCGGGCACCTCGGTCCGGTGGAACTCGGCTGCCGCCGGGAGGAGTTCGTCGATACGGACGGTCAGGCGGCGGCGCTCGATGCGCGGGTGTATGCCGAGCAGTCCCTCCACCGTCTCCGTCAGCGGCGCGGCCGACTCGTAGCGCGGCAGCTCAGGGCAGAGTTCGACGGCGACCGCCTCGGCGAGGTCGCCGGGGCGGGTGTCGCCCTGGCCGCCGGACCGGGTGTACGCGCCCAGCCAGTTCTCCACCAGCTGACGGCGGGCCGCCGGATCGTCGTCGCCGATCCCCGCGAGGTCGTCGTCGTAGGCCGAAGTACCCACAGCACGGCGGAACTTGTCGAGCAGAGTGCGGGCCGCCGCATGGGTGACGAAGCCGTCGGGGCCGCCGGTCAGCTCCTCGAAGAGGTACCCCGCGGCGTCCGGCGCCTCCGGTCCCCCGATCACGCCCGCCAGCTCGTCCTGCCACTCCGCGATGGCCGGGGCAAGACCGAAGGTCTCGCGGGCGCGGGCCATCGACACGGCCCGGCGGGTCCAGGCCCGCCGTGCGGTGTCCGTCGTGGCGTGCGCCCAGAACAGCTGGGCTGCGGCGCGGGCCTGCGGCGGGAAGCGCAGCAGCCCGGCTTCGGAGTGCATCCGCAGCAGCGCGCCGAGGATGAGCACGGCGTCGTGGTCGTGGACCCCGCGTTCGTACCCCTCGTCGTACGCGGCCTCGGCCGACTGCCGTACCAGCGACGGGAGATCGGCGGCGGCGAGTGCGTCGGCGCCGTGCTCGGCGAGCAGCCGGGCCGCCAGGTACTCGGCCCGGTAGAGCCCGGGTGACTCGGAGGGCAGGGTGCGGCCCCAGTACGGGCGGCAGGCGGCGAATGCGGGATCGGTGACCGGGGAGCGGTAGTCGGTGCCGGTGAGCGCGAAGGCCAGGCCCGTGCTGTCGTCGCTGCCGCCCTTGCCGTGGGCGCCGCCGTACGGGACCAGGGTCAGGTCGAGCGGCTGGGAGTTGACCGCGAAGCGGTGGCGGCCGAGCCGGATGACGGCGCCGCCGTCCGCGTACAGATCGGTGCGGTCGCGCAGCGCGCGGACGGCCTCCTGGCGGGCGGCCGCGATCCGGCCCGCCAGCTCTTCGGCCCGCACCCGGTCGCCCAGTTCGCGCAGCTCGGCGGCGGTGCGGGTGACCTTGGCGACCAGCGGGTCGGATGCGAAGAACGTGCTGATCGCGTCCGCCGAACCGAGCGAGGCCACCCGGCGGGCGATGGTCTCCAGGACGCGCGAGGCCGAGGCGCCGAGCCGCTCCGCGCGGCGGGCGCGGTCGTCCTGGAGGGTCTGCTTACGGGCCGAGAACGCCTCGTACACCTCGGTCCGCTGTGCGCCCAGCTCGGCCAGGAAGTCGTCGGACCCGGCGAACCGCGACTCCAGGTCCTCCACCCGGAGCAGCAGACCCGCGAGCTGGTCGTCACAGGCCTCCGGGGTGGCGGCGGCAGCCAGCGCGCCCGTGACCGACTGCCCCAACAGGGCGCGCTCCGCGGCGAATTCGGCGCGCCCCTCGTGGTCGAGCAGCTCGCGGCGCCGGGCTTCGAGGGTGGCGCGGGCGCGGTTGACCGCGCCGACGACCCCGGCGATCCGCTCAAGGACCGAGGTGCGGACGGTGGCGTCGCCGATGTCGAGCCCGGTGACGACCTCGGTGACGGTACGCAGCCCCTCCGCCAGTTCGTCGAGGCGTTCGGTGACCGGCGCGGCCCCGGCGACCGTCCCGATCGCCTCCGCGTCGGCGGTGAGCCGCTCGGTCTCCGCGTGGTACCCGGTGAAGGCGTCGTCGCGGCCCAGCTGACCGACGGCGCGCTGCGCGAAAGCGGCTGTGTCCGCCTCCACTTCGCCCGCGAGCGTGTCGATGCGCGCGGTGTCCGCGTACCGCTGCTCCTTGAGCGTCAGCAACTGCCCGTGGGCACGGCGCAGTTCGGTCAGCCGGGTGACCCACTCGGCGGCCGAACCGGGCGCCTCACCGCGGATGCGGCGCACCAGCCCGGCGATCCGCGCCTCGGCGGTGTCCAGGGCGTCGGCGGCCTGCCGGGTCAGCGTCCGGACGGTCTCGAACTCGGCGAGCACCTGCCCGGCCGTGGTCCGCAGCCCTTCGAGCGGTTCCAGCAGGCCGCCCGTTCCCTCGTCGCCCAGCCAGTGGTGGGTGTCGGCGGCCCGTACGCAGGACGCCAGCAGCGTCTCGTACACGCCGGTGGTGGGCGCGGTGTTCTCGGTGACCGCGCGGGCCAGCGACAGGCAGTCGGAGATCCCGCGCACCAGGTCCGCGTTGCCGATGCGGGCGAGAGGCCCTTCGCCTGCCGGGGCCGAGTCGGCGTAGGTGTCCGATACGTACGGTGAGCGCCAGCGCTGGAGCGGGTGGACGCGGGCGGGCTCGTCGGACTCGCCGCGCAGGACGATGAGGGTGCCGTCGTCGAAGAGCGCGTACCCCCGGCAGACGATCGGGGTCCCGGTCTCCTTGCGGATCAGGTTGTACGGCAGGAGCAGGGTGCGGCCGTCGGCGCGGGCATGGAAGACGTACAGCACGTCCTCGCCGTTCGGGGAGCGCAGCAGCCGGTCGAACTCCAGCCCTGTCGTGTCGAGTTCGAAGGTCTTGTACGCGCCGGTGGCCAGGCAGTACCCACCGGGGAAGACGATGCCCTGGTCCTCGGGGAGGCTGCGGCAGGCCTGCCCGATGCCGTCGAGGCGGACGACCGTGCGGGTGACCGTGTTGAAGACCAGGTGGCGGCGGGCCTCCTCCTTGTACGGGCGTACGCGCAGCAGCAGGAGGGCGCCGACGCGGGCGTACTCCACCTCGGCGTCGGCGAGCGACTGGAGCGGTTCGCCGACCGGCTCGGACCAGATCCCCCCGGCCGTCTCGGTGTTGTCCTCGTCCTTGACGGTGAGGGAGCCGCCGACCGTCGTCACGTACACCTCGCCGGGCAGGGCGATGTGCGGGTGGCGGCCGAGTACGTGGTCCTGGCGTGTGGTGGCGGTCCACTCGAAGTCGTGCGACGGCGGGAGTACGTGGTCGCGGTCGCCGCGCGCGTCCAGATACCCGGCGCTGCCGTCGGCGGCGAGCGTCCAGCGCAGTACGCGGATGTCGTCGGCGGTCTCGCCGGTACGGAAAACGGCGAGCAGCTTGCCGTCGATGTGGCGGAGCTGGAGGAGGCGGGCGTCGCGGTAGTAGCGGTGAAGCTCGGCGAACTCCCTGGTGAAGGCGGGGTCGTCGAGCAGGCCCGGCACGGCGGTGTCGGGGAGCCGGCTGAGGTCGGTGTCGTACAGGGCGAAGACGCCGGCCGTGCCGTCGGCCGCGTTGTCCGCCGCGTCGGAGGTCTGCTTCTGCCCCGGCGGGGTGTTGCAGCCGATCAGCAGGTGGCCGCCGATGGCGACCGTGTCGCGGGGGACGCAGGTGGTGTCGGTACGGAGGTGTTCCGTGCGGGTGAGGGCCAGCTCCGTCGAGCCGAAGGTCTCGGTCCGGCGGGTGTTGAGGGCGGTGGCCCTGCGGGCCAGCTCGGCGGCCTGCACGGTCAGCCGGTCCCGGAGCACCTCGTAGGTGCCGGCGTCTACGGAGGTGGTGGTCATCGGCTGCTTTCTGCGGTGTGGGCGGGTGGTTGGGGGCGGTGCGGGTGGAGGGGCTGGAAAGGGTGGAGTCGGACACCACCCATCGGTGTCCGGCACAATCCGGCCCGGCCTGCGCTTGAGGACCAGGGGCCGGCCCGGGGGACGGCGCCCCCGGGCCGGCCCTCAGCCCCTCACCGCCCGTTCAGCGCAGCGACCGGCACATCGGAGAGCCCCAACCGGTCGGCCTGGTCCAGGAGTTGCTGGACCGGACCCGCCTCCGCACCCCCCGACTTCAGCAGCTGCATCAGCACCGCGGACACCGTCAGATTCCGCACGCCACCACTCGTCACCGAGCCGAGCATCTTCGTCAGGTCCTCCGGGAAGCTGGCCGAACCGTCCAGCCACGGCTTGGCGAGCGCCTGGGCCGTCCCGGAGTTCTCC
Source organism: Streptomyces sp. NBC_00466 (assembly GCF_041433995.1). Lineage (NCBI taxonomy): Bacteria > Bacillati > Actinomycetota > Actinomycetes > Kitasatosporales > Streptomycetaceae > Streptomyces > Streptomyces sp. NBC_00466. Next base: position 2,900,960 of record NZ_CP107896.1, read on the forward strand.
ATGAAGCCGTCGAGGCCCTTGCCCAGCGAGATCGACGACACCAGGCGGTCGAAGAAGACCGACTCGCCGCCGACGATGCTGATGTCGGCGTTCTCCAGACCGGTGGCGAGCACCGTGGCCTGCGCCTCCGCGACCTGGCGCTGGACGTCGATCCCGGCCAGCCTGATCTCCTTCTCGGCCGCGACGCGCAGCCGGTACTCCTCGTGCCCGCGCGACGCGTCGTCCAGTGCGGCCATCGCCGCCGCCTTCTCCGTGAGGCCCGCGGCCTCCGCCTTCAGCTTCTCGCCGATCATCGCGGCGTCCGCGGTGGCCTGGGCGCTGGTGCCCTCCGCCGCGGCCAGTGCCTTCAGACGGGCGCCCGACGCCTCGGCCCTGAGCCGGGCCTCGGTGGCCTCCGCCTCGGCGCGGCCCGCCTTCTCGATGACGTCGGCCTCCTTGTCCCGGACCTGGACATCGGCGAGTCCGGGTGCGGCGGCCTCCGCCTGGATCGCCTCGGCGAGACGCAGCTTGGCCCGGGCGTCGAGGTCGGCGGACTTCAGCCGGGCCTCGGCCAGGGTGAGTTGCTCGGCCGCGTGGTGCGTGGCCGCCACCTCCGCGGCCTCGGCCGCCTTGATGTCCTTGACCAGCCGCTCCTGCGCCTCCGCCTCGGCCGCGATGATCACGGCCTGCCGGGTGCGCTCGGCCTCCTCGACCATCCGCAGCTTCTTGATCGACTCCTCCTGCTCGGCGACCGTACGGTCCACCGCGATCCGCTCGCGGATCACGTCGGCCACCTCGCGGCGCTCCGCCTCGACCTCCTTGTCCCTGGAGATCATCGACAGCTGCGTCTCACGCTCCCGGCCGATGACTTCGAGCAGCCGGTCCTTCTCGATCCGCTCGTTCTCGACGGCGATGACCCGCTCGCGGTTCTTCTGCGCCACGGCGATCTCGCGCGCCTGGTTCTCGCGCTGCACCCCGAGCTGCTCCTCGGTGCGCAGGAACGCGGTCTGCGCGCCCAGTCGTTCCTCCTCCTGCACCTTGGCCGTCACCGCCTCCTCGCGGGCCCGCAGGGTGTCGACCTCACGCTGCTGCTTGATCTCCGCCTCGGCCTGCCGGCGCTCCAGCTCCAGGATGGTCTCCCGGGCGTCGACGTTCTGCCGGGTGATCTCCTTCTGCTCGGTGCGCTGGAACTCGTTGGTGCGGACGTGCTCGACGGCCGTCAGTTCGGTGATCTTGCGGATGCCCTGGGCGTCCAGGATGTTGGCGCCGTCGAGCTGCGCCATCGGCGTCTGCTCCAGGAAGTCGATGGCCGCGTCGTCCAGGTGGTAGCCGTTGAGGTCGGTGCCGATGACCCGGATGATCCGGTCCCGGAACTCCTCGCGCTTCGTGTACAGATCCACGAAGTCCAGCTGCTTGCCCACGGTCTTCAGCGCCTCGGAGAACTTGGCGGCGAAGAACTCCTGGATGGCCGCCTTGTCACTGGCCCGCTGGGTGCCGATCGCCTGGGCGACCTTGGCGACGTCCTCGACGGTCTTGTTGACCCGTACGAAGAACGAGATGTGGATGTCGGCCCGGATGTTGTCCTGGCAGATCAGGCCCTCGCGCCCGGTCCGCCTGATCTCGATGATCTTCACCGAGATGTCCATGTACTCGGCCTTGTGCAGCACGGGCAGCACCACGGCACCGGTGAAGGTGACGTCGACCTTCTTCGTCTTGGAGATGATCAGTGCCCGGCCCTGCTCCACCTTGCGGAACAGCCTGCTGAGCACCAGGACGAGTGCGACGGCTATGAGCAGGACAACGGCGACGAGCACGCCGATGCCCAGGGAGATGGCATCCATGAACATTCCTCGAAGGGTGTCTTGAACGGTGGCTTGTGGTGCGGCTGCCGTGGAGCGGGTGGGGGTCCCCCCGGCCGAAGGCCGGGGAAGGGCGGACCGCCGGGGCTCGGGCTCAGCCGGTGCCGCGTGGATCGAGCGCCGCGTCGAAGGGCGCGATCCAGAAGAACTCGCCCGGTTCGTCGTAGGCGTACAGCAGCGCGGTGTCCCCCGACCGGAGCCCGGGCAGGATGTCGTCGCCCTGGACCCTGACCTGGACCACGGCGGTCGAGCCGTCGTCGGACGCGACCTCGGCCTGCCCGAAGTCGGCGGTCACCGAACCGGTGCGGACGGTGCAGACGAGCCCGACGAAGTCCAGCCGGGACGGCGGCGGCTGCGCCGGGAGGAGGGCGCGCATCCGGCGGACGGCGAACCGCGTCACGATCCAGGCGGCCAGCAGCGCGGCGACGAGCACGGCGGCGCCGAGCACGGTCCTGACCCCGCCCGGCGGCTCGGCCCTGCGCACCAGCACCGAGCCCGCGAGACTCGTGAACCAGGCGAAGAGGGTGAAGAGCGATACCGGCACGGTGACGGGCACGCCGCTGCCCCCCGCAGCGGCCGTGCCCGTGTCCCCCGTACCGAGGTGCAGATGGAAGGCGTCGTGCTCGGCGGCCCCCACCAGTACGAGCAGCCAGAAGGCGATGACCACCAACAGCGCCGCACCGAAGAGAACCGCCGGAAAGCCCAGCGCGGCGCCCATGAATTCATCCATCGAGCAGGCCCCATTCCCCCGTTTTTCCCCCGTGCGGCCCCCCGTGCAGAGCGCCCCGGTGCCGGGCGTACGTTTCCGTAACCCGGCACCGGGCCGCTCTCCCCCGTTTCCGCAATGCCCATTCTGGAGGGACTCCGCCAGTCATCGCATTGCCGTAACCCGGCAATCTTCGCTGTCGCCGGATGCCGGGGCCGCACCCCTGGCCCGGCCGTCGGTCGCGGTCTGTCACCCTTGCGGCTGTGCGGCGGGCCGGACACCGCCGGAACGTCGCCGGGACCGGCCGGGGCCGGACCGTCGCCGGGACGACAGGGAGAAGCAGGAGAGCGAGTGACAGGGCCCGACATATCCGAGAAGCACCCCGGGACGTACCTGGAGGGGTACGCCCCCATGCTGGCCGATGTCCTGGTGACCGGCCGGCGCCCGACCAGGCCCGAACTCGACGCGCGCCGCGCCTTCGGCGAGCAGGCGGCGGAGGACGGCCACTCGCTGCGCACCCTGGTCGCCGCGCATCTCGCGGCCGCCCGTACGGCCTGGCCCACCGGGACCGCCTCGGTGAGCGGGAGCACGGCGGGCAGTGTGCTCGCCGCCGTCGAGCTGGCCGTCGACGCGTTCGCCGAGGGGTACGAGCGGGCCCAGCGCATGGCCGTACGCCAGGAGGAGGCCGTGCGCCGGGAGTTCATCGACGACCTGCTGTACGGCGGCAGCGACCTGGGGCGGCTGGCCGAGCGCGCCGAGCGGTTCGGGCTGCGGCTGTCCCGTACCCACGCGGTCGCGGTCGCGCAGTGCGCCGGCGCGTACGACGAGGGCGCCGCCGCCACCCGCACCGTGGAGCTGGCCCTCTTCAGCCGCTTCGGCAACCGCAGCATCCTGCTGACCACGAAGGACGGCCGGCTGATCTGCATCGCCCCCGGCGACCAGGACGACGTCCTGACGTACTTCGCCAAGCAGGCGTACGCGGCCACACCCGACGACGGCGTACAGGTCGCGATAGGCCGCCCGCACCCGGGTTCCGGCGGCATCGTGCACAGCTACGAGGAGGCGCTCAACGCCCTGGAACTCGCGGCCCGGATGGACCTGGAGGGCCCGCTGCTGCGCTCCGCCGACCTGCTCGTCTACCCGGTGCTCACCCGCGACCGGGAGGCCCTGGTCGATCTGGTGCACAGCGCACTCGGACCGCTCCAGCAGGCCCGGGGCGGCGCGCAGCCGCTCGTCTCGACGCTCAGCCACTACTTCGACGCGGGCTGCGTGGCGGCCGAGGCGGCCCGCCGGATGTCACTGAGCGTGCGGGCGCTCACCTACCGGCTGGAGCGGATCCACCAGCTGACCGGCGCCAACCCGGCCGACCCCGGGCACCGTTACACGCTCCAGACCGCGGTCATCGGCGCCCGGCTGCTCAACTGGCCGGCGCAGGACATCTGACCGCGGGCACCCACCCGGAGACGCCGCCGGCCGCCTCCCCGGTTACGCACCTATGCGTCATATATCCCGTCCCTCAATGCCGGATCCCGGCAGAGTTCGGGTGGTTCGTTCTGCGGGGCGGCAGCCTGACGGACCGCCCCCGCTCCCCCGTACCTTTCACCGGGCACCGCCGGTACGGACCGGCGCCCGCGTCCGTACCGGATGTGGTCCTGCCGCCCGTGCACGTCCCGTGGGAGATCCCGTCACCTCGAAACCGCACCCGATACGGCTGCCCGGCCCCGGAGGCCCCGGTGAGTGACTGGCACGCCTGGGCGGCCGTCGCCGTCTTCGCCGGCACCTATGCCCTGATCATCAGCGAGAAGGTCCACCGGGTCGCCGCCGCGCTCGGCGGAGCCGGGCTCATGCTGGCGCTCGGGGCGACCGACGACGGGGCGGCCTTCTTCTCGCAGGACACCGGCATCGACTGGAACGTCATCTTCCTGCTGCTCGGCATGATGGTGATCGTCGGTGTGCTGAAGAGGACCGGCGTCTTCGAATACCTGGCGATCTGGTCGGTGAAACGCGCGCGGGGCAGACCGTTCCGGGTGCTGGCCATGCTGGTGGTGATCACCGCGCTGGCCTCGGCGCTGCTGGACAACGTCACCACCGTCCTGCTGATCGCCCCGGTCACCCTGCTGGTCTGCGAACGCCTCGCGCTGGCCGTCGCGCCCTTCCTGATCACCGAGGTCTTCGCGTCCAACATCGGCGGCATCGCCACCCTCGTCGGCGACCCGCCCAACATCATCATCGCCGGGCGGGCCGGGCTGACCTTCAACGACTTCCTGGTCCATCTCGCGCCGCTGGCCGTGCTGTTGACGGCCGTACTGATCGGGCTCTGCCGGTTCCTGTTCCGCGGGGCGTTCACGTACGACGCGGAGCGCGCCGCCCGGGTGATGGAGCTGAACGAGCGGGACACGATCCGCGACCCGCGCCTGCTCGGCCAGGGTCTCGCCGTACTCGCCCTGGTCATAGCGGGGTTCGTACTGCATCCGGTGCTGCACTACGCGCCGAGCGTCGTCGCGCTCCTCGGGGCCGGGCTGCTCGTCGCCGTCTCGACGGTCCGCACGGGCGAGGTGCTCGCCGAGGTCGAGTGGCCGACGCTGGCCTTCTTCGCCGGCCTCTTCGTGATGATCGGCGCGCTCATCGGCACCGGCGTCGTCGGCGAGGTCTCCACGGCGCTCTCGCACGCGGTCGGCGGCCGGGAACTCGGCGGCTCGATGCTGCTGCTCGGCGCGTCCGGGGTGCTGTCAGGGGTGGTCGACAACATCCCGTACGTCGCGACGATGGCCCCCATCACCGCGGGTCTCGTGCACAGCGTGGGCGGCGGCAGCGACCACGTGATGTGGTGGGCGCTGACACTCGGCGCGGACCTCGGCGGCAACGCCACGGCGATCGGCGCCAGTGCGAACGTCGTGGTCCTCGGCATCGCGGAGCGCAACGGCACCCCCATCTCCTTCTGGCAGTTCACCCGCTACGGCCTGGTGGTCACGGCGGCAACGCTGGCGCTGTCGGCGGGGTACATCTGGCTGCGGTACTTCGTACTGGCGTGAGGGACCGGCGTGAGTGGCCGGCATGAGTGGCCGGTGTGCCCCCGCCGTCCTGTCCGGCCCGCCGTGCCGGGCAGCCACAATGGGGCGCATGAGTGACGACGAGAAGTCCATGCCCGACTGGGAGAAGCGCTTCCGGGCCCCGCGTGTAGGGCTGCCCGACTGGGCCGAGGACGCCCCGGACCGCTCGCTCTTCGTCTCCAACGCGACCGGCACGTACGAGCTGTACACCTGGGACCGTACGAGCGGCGAGCAGCGCCGGGCCACCGACCGGCCGAACCAAGGGACGACCGACGGGACCCTCTCGCCCGACGGCGAGTGGCTGTGGTGGTTCAGCGACACCGCCGGGGACGAGTTCGGTGTCTGGATGCGCCAGCCCTTCCGCGGCGGACCCGACGAACCCGCCACCCCGGGTCTTGAGCCCTCCTACCCGGGCGGTCTGGGGATCGGCCGGGACGGCACCGTCGTGGTCGGCCGGTCGACGGACGAGGACGGCTCGACGGTCCACGTCGTACGGCCGGGCGCCGGTCCGGTCGAGATCTACCGACACCGGGAGTCCGCCGGGGTCGGCGACCTCTCGTACGACGGGACGCTCATCGCGCTGGAGCACACCGAGCACGGCGACGCGATGCACTCCGCGCTGCGGGTGGTCCGCACCGACGGGTCCACGGTCGCCGAGCTGGACGACACCAAGGGCGGCACCGAGGAGCTGGGGCTCCAGGTGCTCGGGTTCGCGCCGGTCGCCGGGGACACCCGGCTGCTCATCGGGCACCAGCGGCGGGGCCGCTGGGAGCCGATGGTGTGGGACGTGGCGGAGGGCACCGAGACCTCCCCGGCGATCGAACTGCCCGGCGACGTCAGCGCCGAGTGGTATCCGGACGGGTCCGCGCTCCTCATCGTGCACAGCTTCGAGGCGCGCAGCGAGATGTGGCGGTACGAGCTGGCCACCGGGCAGCTCGTACGCGTCGAGACCCCGGCCGGTTCGGTGTCCGGCGCGACCGCCAGGCCCGACGGCACGGTCGAGTACCTGTGGTCGTCGGCCGCGCTGCCGCCGGTCGTGCGCTCCACATCGGGTGCGGTCGTGCTCGAACCGCCGGGTATGAAGGCGCCGGAGTCCGTGCCGGTGCGGGACGTCTGGGTGGAGGGTCCGGGCGGCCGGATCCACGCGCTGGTGCAGCAGCCCGCGGGGGACGGCCCGTTCCCCACGGTCTTCGAGATCCACGGCGGCCCGACCTGGCACGACAGCGACGCGTTCGCCTCGGGCCCGGCCGCCTGGGTCGACCACGGCTACGCGGTCGTACGGGTCAACTACCGGGGCTCGACCGGCTACGGCCGGGCCTGGACCGACGCGCTCAAGCACCGGGTCGGGCTGATCGAGCTGGAGGACATCGGCGCCGTCCGCGCCTGGGCGGTCTCGTCGGGCCTCGCCGATCCCGCCCGGCTGGTCCTGGCGGGCGGTTCCTGGGGCGGCTATCTGACGCTGCTCGGGCTCGGCACCCAGCCGGACGCGTGGGCGGTGGGGCTGGCCGCGGTGCCGGTCGCGGACTACGTCACGGCGTACCACGACGAGATGGAGGGGCTGAAGGCGATGGACCGGACGCTGCTCGGCGGCACTCCGGAGACCGTGCCCGAGCGGTTCGCCGCCTCGTCGCCGCTGACCTATGTGGACGCGGTACGGGCGCCGGTCCACATCTCGGCGGGCGTCAACGACCCGCGCTGCCCGATCCGGCAGGTCGAGAACTACGTGGAGCGGCTCGCCGGCCGCGGGGCGGTCCACGAGGTGTACCGGTACGACGCGGGCCACGGTTCGCTGGTGGTGGAGGAGCGGATCAAGCAGGTCCGCCTGGAGCTCGACTTCGCCCGGCGGCACCTGAACGCGGGGTAGGGGGCTGCGGTACGGGGCAGGTCGGGGCGCTGCCCGGGGTCCGGGGCACCGGCCCCGGACCGCGCCCCGTACCGTAAGAGATGTGTACCGGTTCCTGCTGACACCCCGCTGGCTGGGGATCACCGTCTTCGCCCTGCTCGCCATCCCCTTCTGCATCTTCATGGGGTCCTGGCAGCTGAGCAGGTTCGAGGCCCGGGTGGCCACCCACCGGACAGACGAGCACAAGCCCGACCCGACCCGTCAGGCATCGGCGCCGCTCGACTCCCTGCTGCCCGTGAACCTCGACACGTCCGGGCGGCAGGCCAGCGCGACCGGCAAGTACGGCGAGCAGTTCCTGGTGCCGGACCGGGTCGTGGACGGCAAGGAGGGGTCGTACGTCCTGACCCTGCTCCGCACCGACGGCGGCAAGGCACTGCCCGTGGTGCGCGGCTGGCTGCCGCACGGCGCGAAGGCGCCCGCGGCGCCGAAGGGCGCTGTCGAGGTCACCGGTTCGCTCCAGCCCTCCGAGAACAGCGGGACCGACGGCGCGTACACCGGGGCCGGGCTGCCGGCCGGTCAGATCGGGGTCATCAGCGCGGCCTCCCTGGTGAACGTCGTGCCGTACCCGGTGTACGACGCGTGGATCACCCTGCCGCGCGCCTCCGCGGGCCTGAAGCCCGTCCCGGCGGCGGCGCCGCAGAACAGCGGGCTCGACCTGCAGTCCTTCCAGAACCTCGGCTACACCGGCGAGTGGTTCGTCTTCGCGGGCTTCGTGGTCTTCATGTGGTTCCGGCTGGCCAGGCGCGAGGCGGAGGCCCTCAGGGACCTGGAGCTGGGGATCGTGCCGGCGGACACGGAGCCGGCCACTGTGGCACCGGCCGCCGGGGCGGCTGCTTCTGACACGTCTGACGGGGCGGCGGCTCCGGAGGTGTCCGGGCGCCGCTAGGCGTACGGCCCGCCGGGTCGGGGCCGCGGCCAGGCGGCCTGGCCAGGCGGCCCTTTTGCCCCGTCCGTACCCGGTACGGCCGCTACGGCGCGGTCAGCAGTCCGGTGCGGTAGATCGTCCCCTCGCACGCGTTGGGGATGGTCGCCTCCGCGGCCGGTACGCCCGGTTCCGCCTCGTGCACCACGGCCACGCTGCCGTCCGACGTACCCTCGCCGCTGCCGAGCTGGGGGGTGGTGCCGGTGCCGCCGTTGACCGGCGGGGCGCCGTCTCCGGTTCCCGCCGAGCCCGCCGGTCCTCCGGTGCCGCCGGAGCCCGCCGACGAGGTCGGGTCGGGGGTGGCGCCGCCTCCGGTGGGACACGTCGCGGCCGGCACCCAGGCGAACTTCACCTCGTACGCCTGGGCCGGGCCGAGCACCAGACCGGTCGCGTCCTGCGACGGATCGGGCAGTCCGTCCGCCGCGTCGCCCGCCGTGTGGTCGACCACGGTGATGCGGGCGGCGTCGGCCGCGCCCATCGCCTGGAAGTTGACGGTGCCCGCGTCGCTGACCGCGCACTGACGGTGCGAGACGTTGGAGACCCGGAAGGTTCCGTAGACGGTGCCGTCGGCGTTCGGTGTGCCGGTGGCCGCGTTTGTGACCCCGAGCTGCTGGGCCGCGCAGGCCGGCAGCTCGTCGAGCGCCTTGCCGGACGGGCCGGTGGCCCCGCCGACCGCACCGCCGTGGGTGCCGCTCCCGGCCCCCTTCGACGCGCCCTTCTTCCCGTCTCGGCCGTCGGTGCCGCTGTCGCCGGACGGCTTGCCCTTGTCCTTCTTGCCGCCGTCGGGGGCCGCGGCGCCCGTGCCGCCGGGAGTGCGGTGGCCGCTGCCCGCCATCGCGGGGCTGTTCCTGACGCCGTCGCCCGCACCGGCGACATGGATGAACGCCGGGATCGCGGTCCCGACGAGCAGCGCCGCCGCGGCCGTGCCGACGACGATCTGCCGCCGCCGGGCCCGGCGCGCGGGTACGGCCCTGCGCAGCTGGTCGAGCGCGTCGTCGGACGGGGTGAGCCCCCGCACGGCGCCGTGCATCATCCTGCGCAGTTCGAGTTCGTCCTCGTCGAGGCCGTCAAGGGCGTCGTCGGAACCGTCGTTCTGCATTCCGTTCCCCGCCTGGTTGTCCACGGACCGGGTGGGCCCGCCGTACTGCTTGCGCCACTCGGCGGGCATGTCCCACTCGTCGGGCGTGCGAGGGCCCCGGCGCCTGTCGGAGCCGTCCTGCCCGTTGGCTGCGTCGCTTGCGTCGTTTGATTCGTTTCCGTCGCGGTCCCGGCCGCCGTGGTCCCGGCCGTACCGCCCGAAACGGTTCTTCCCGCTCATGCCGGTGCCTCCATGGCCACCCGCAGCGCGGCGATGCCGCGCGAACCGTACGCCTTCACCGAACCCAGCGATATCCCCAGCGCGTCGGCCACCTGCGCCTCCGTCATGTCACCGAAGTAACGGAGCACCAGGACCTCGCGCTGGCGGCGCTGGAGGTTGCGCATGGCCTTCTTGAGCGCGTCGCGCTCCAGGAGGTCGTACGCCCCCTCCTCGGCGCTCGCCATGTCCGGCATCGGCTTGGAGAGGAGCTTCAGTCCGAGGATGCGCCTGCGCAGCGCGGACCGGGACAGGTTGACCACGGTCTGGCGCAGATACGCGAGCGTCTTCTCGGGGTCCCTGACCCGTTTGCGCGCCGAGTGGACGCGGATGAACGCCTCCTGGACGACGTCCTCGCACGAGGCCGTGTCGTCGAGGAGGAGCGCCGCGAGCCCCAGCAGCGACCGGTAGTGGGCGCGGTAGGTCTCGGTGAGGTGATCGACGGTGGTGCCGGCGGCCATCGAGTCGTCAGCGCCCTCGCCGCTCTGGGGCGCGACAGCACTGGACCGGGTGGTCGGCACGGGGGCGATCACCGGCATACCGCCGGACACGCGCGGTCGTCGGAGCGGGAGGACCACTCCGCCCCGTCCGGACACCGCTGCAATATCGAGAACCTCTGCCACGCCAGTTGGACACGCTTCCCCCCGCCAGGGTTGTACGCGTATGGCATCGCCTTTGACGATGCGGCCAATGCCCTCATGCGTACCCGATCTCCCCCAATGCCCCTTTTTCCACGGCATCTTGCGCAGGAAGGAGCCATCCCCAAAGACGCACCCGTCCCGGCTGCGGTTGCAGACGCTCGGGAGACTGAATCGTGTAACAGGCGCGAGCCTCAGTTCAAGTGGTTCAGACTCGCGTCTTGCTCACAGGTCGCACACATAATCTACAAAGGTTCAGGTACAGGACACCGGCTTCGGGCTTAGGGCTCCGAGCTCCGAACCAGGGATCAGTCCCGGATCAGTTCCGGATCAGGCTTCCGGTACCCACAGCTCGGCTGCGACGGCCTCCGCGATCTGTGCCGCATTGAGCGCGGCACCCTTACGGAGGTTGTCGGCGCAGACGAACAGGTCGAGCGCCTGCGGATCGTCCAGCGACCGCCGTACGCGCCCCACCCAGGCCGGATCCGTGCCCACCGCGTCGGCCGGGGTCGGGAAGTCCCCCGCGTCCGGGTCGTCGAAGAGCACCACACCGGGCGCGGTCGCCAGGATCTCGTGCGCCCGCCCCAGCGTCAGCTCGTTCTCGAAGCGCGCGTGCACGGAGAGGGAGTGCGTGGTGACGACCGGGACCCGTACACACGTCGCCACCACCGGAAGCGCGGGCCGGTCCAGGATCTTGCGGGTCTCCGCGCGGAGCATCAGCTCCTCGGACGACCAGCCGTCGGCGGCCGGCGAGCCGGACCAGGGCACCACGTTGAGCGCGATGGGGGCCGCGAAGGGCCCGGTGTCGTCGCCCACGGCCCTGCGTACGTCGCCGGGGTGCGTCCCCAGCTCCGTACCGGCGACGAGCGCGGTCTGGCTGCGCAGCGCCTCGACACCGGGTTTCCCCTCGCCGCTCACCGCCTGGTACGTCGAGACGACCAGCTCACGCAGCCCGAACTCGGCGTGCAGGGCGCCGACCGCGACGATCATCGCGAGCGTGGTGCAGTGCGGGGACGCGATGATGCCGCGCGGCCTGAGCCGTACGGCGTGCGGATTGACCTCGGGCACCACGAGCGGCACGTCCGGGTCCATCCGGAAGGCGCCGGAACTGTCCACGACCACCACGCCCTTGGACGCGGCGACGGGCGCCCACTCGCTCGCGACGTCGTCGGGGACGACGAAGAGCGCGACCTGGACGCCCTCGAAGGCTTCCTCCGTGAGGGGGAGCACTTCGGACTCCTCCCCGCGCACGACCAGCTTGCGGCCGGCCTTGCGCGGGGAGGCGATGAGTCTGATGTCGCCCCAGATGTCGGCGTGCTGCGACAGCATCTGGAGCAGCACGGTGCCCACGGCCCCGGTGGCTCCCACGACCGCGAGCGCCGGCTTACGGCCTCCTGCCCGGAGGCCGGTGCCGGTCATCGCCCGGTGCCCCCATAGACGACTGCCTCGTCGGAGTCGCTGTCGAGACCGAAGGCGGTGTGCACGGCGCGCACGGCCTCGTTGACCTCGTCGGCACGGGTGACCACCGAGATGCGGATCTCGGACGTCGAGATCAGCTCGATGTTCACGCCGGCGTCCGAGAGCGCCTCGAAGAAGGCCGCCGTGACGCCGGGGTTGGTCTTCATGCCCGCGCCGACCAGGGAGATCTTGGCGATCTGGTCGTCGTAGCGCAGCGAGTCGAAGCCGACTACCGGCTTCGACTTCTCCAGCGCGTCGACAGCCTTGCGGCCCTCGTCCTTGGGGAGCGTGAAGGAGATGTCGGTCAGACCGGTCGACGCGGCGGAGACGTTCTGAACGACCATGTCGATGTTGACCTGGCTGTTCGCGATGGCGCGGAAGATCGCGGCGGCCTCACCCGGCTTGTCGGGCACACCGACGACCGTGATCTTCGCCTCGGAGGTGTCATGCGCGACACCGGAGATGATGGCCTGCTCCACTGTCGGTTCCCCTTGTGCTTCGACTCGTGCTTCGTTGCTGACCCATGTGCCCTGGAGCCCCGAGAACGAGGACCTGACATGGATCGGAATGTCATAGCGGCGTGCGTACTCCACGCAGCGGTGCAGCAGCACCTTGGAACCGGAGCTGGCGAGCTCCAGCATGTCCTCGAAGGAGATCCGGTCGATCTTCCGGGCCTTCTTGACGACCCGGGGGTCGGCGGTGAAGACACCGTCCACGTCCGTGTAGATCTCGCAGACCTCGGCGTCGAGGGCCGCCGCGAGTGCGACGGCAGTCGTGTCCGAACCGCCGCGGCCGAGGGTGGTGATGTCCTTCTTGTCCTGCGACACACCCTGGAAACCGGCGACGATGGCCACGTTGCCCTCGTCGAGAGCGGTACGGATCCGCCCCGGCGTGACATCGATGATCCGCGCTTTGTTGTGGACCGAGTCGGTGATGACACCGGCCTGGCTGCCCGTGAACGACTGGGCGTCGTGGCCCAGGTTTTTGATCGCCATGGCCAGCAGGGCCATGGAGATCCGTTCTCCGGCGGTCAGCAGCATGTCGAACTCCCGCCCGGCAGGAATCGGCGACACCTGCCCGGCAAGATCGATCAACTCGTCCGTCGTGTCGCCCATCGCTGACACCACGACAACCACCTGGTTGCCGCTCTTCTTGGCGTCGACGATTCGCTTGGCAACCCGCTTGATGCCTTCGGCATCGGCTACGGAGGAGCCTCCGTACTTCTGCACGACAAGGCCCACGTGCGCTCCTCGATCCAGTCATTTCTGCGGTCGGCTCAGTTTAACGAGCGGCCGCACGACACCTCGTATGTATCAGATCGTGAGATGTCCCGCTCACTCAATGATCATCGTCCGGTGGCACGGCCGCTCGGTGAGAATGCCTGCCCGCGATCAACCGGGCCACTCGGAACGTGGGGCGGGTCACACCCGTGCGGGTCACGCAAGTGCGGGGGGCGGCCCGCCGACCGGCCCATCGGCCGGGCCATCCGTCAGGGCCCGGCGGGAAGGGCGGTTACGGGGCAGGTACCGTCACCGGGCCGCGTCTCAGGCCCCCTTGGACGAGGCGAGGTGGGCAAAGACGACCACGTTGTCCACGTAGTCCTGGGCCGCCCTGTCGTACTCGCCGCCGCAGGTGATCAGGCGGAGCTGGGCGTCGGGGGTGTCACCGTAGACGCGTTTGTCGGGGAAGTCGGCCTTGCTGAACGTCTCCACGGAGTCGACCTTGAAGGTGGCGACCGTGCCGTCCTTCCTGGTGATGTTCACCTCGTTTCCCCGCTTGAGAGTCCGCAGCAACAGGAACACCGCCGGGCCGGTCTTCGTGTCGACGTGGCCCGCTACGATCGCCGCGCCGCGCTCTCCGGGGGTGGCGCCGCCCCGGTACCAGCCGACCATGTTGGTGTTGTCCGCAGGCGGCGGGTTGAGCCGGCCCGCTGTGCCGAGGTCCAGTGGCGTGAACGGTGCGTTGACCGCGATCGACGGAATCGTCAGCCTCGTCGGCTCGGAACGGGGCAGCGGGTCGACGACTGCGGGCAGGGGCGCCCGGGGGGCCGCGGTTGCGGCCGCGGGACCGGACTGCACCTTGGCGTCACCCGTCGGGTTTCCGAACCCGATTCCGAAGGAGTTGCAGAGCAGGAGAGCGCCGACGCCCGCTGCCGCGACGGGCCACAGCAGTACTCGGTGGAGGGGTCGCACAACGTTCTTCGGGGACGGGACGGAAGGCTTCGGCTGGGGAAGCTTCTCAGCGGCCATCGGGTGTTGCCTTTCGGGCGTGGGGCGGTGGAAAAGGTGGGGAGGGGTGTGGTGGTGCGGGTGTGGTGGTGCGGGGTGTTGCGGTGCGGGTGTGGCCCGCAAGCGTTACGGCCACCGCCCCTCGGGGCGGTGGCCTCGTCAACGCCGGTTCTGTGACCGGTATGGCGGTCAGGCCATCGACATACCCGAGGCATTGCGACGACGGCGGATCATGTAGACGCCTGCGCCGACGCCTCCGAGGAGCAGCAGCGAACCGGCGGCCAGGCCGCTGTTGGTCGCGAGGCCGCCGCCACCGGTGTGCATGCCACCGTGCGGCCGGTGGTCACGGCCACCGTCGTCGTTGCTCCAGCCGTCCTGGTCGTTCCAGGAGCCGTCCTTCCAGGAGTCGCTGCCCTCGTCCATGCCGGAGGATGAGCCGTCGTCGTCACCCATGGTCAGCGCCGTGTTCATGGCGAGGGCACCACCGCCGGTGTGCATCCCGCCGTGCGGACGGCCGTGGTCGTGGTCGCCGTGGTCGTGGTCCCCGTGGTCACCGTGGTCGTGATCGCCGTGGTCACCGTGGTCGTGATCGCCGTGGTCGCCGTGGTCGTGGTCACCGTGGTCCCCGTGGCCGTCGTCACCGTGGCCGTCGTCCCCGTACGCGTCACTGCCGTCGTCGCCCGTCGTCACCGCCGGAGTCATCGCAAGCGCGCCACCACCCGTACGCATCCCACCGTGCGGACGGCCGTGGTCGTGGTCCCCGTGGTCGTGGTCACCGTGGTCGTGGTCCCCGTGGTCACCGTGGTCGTGGTCACCGTGATCCCCGTGGTCGTGGTCACCGTGGTCCCCGTGGCCGTCGTCACCGTGGCCGTCGTCCCCGTACGCGTCACTGCCGTCGTCGCCCGTCGTCACCGCCGGAGTCATCGCAAGCGCACCACCACCCGTACGCATCCCACCGTGCGGACGGCCGTGGTCGTGGTCCCCGTGGTCGTGATCGCCGTGGTCACCGTGGTCGTGGTCACCGTGGTCCCCGTGGCCGTCGTCACCGTGGCCGTCGTCCCCGTACGCGTCACTGCCGTCGTCGCCCGTCGTCACCGCCGGAGTCATCGCAAGCGCACCACCACCCGTACGCATCCCACCGTGCGGACGGCCGTGGTCGTGGTCCCCGTGGTCGTGGTCACCGTGGTCGTGGTCACCGTGGTCGTGGTCACGGCCGTGGTCGTGGTCGCCGTGGTCGTGGTCGCCCTGCCCGTGGTCATGGCCATGGTCGCCACGGCCGCCGCCGTCGCTGTTGCCGGGGGTGTCATGGCCGCTACTAGCGGCGGCGCCGCTGTCCGAGGCCGGCGCGACGGCCGTCGTCAGGGCGTACGCGGCGGGAGCGGTAAAGGCAAGGGCGGCAGTCACAGCAGCTGACGCGAGCAAGGTACGGGCAGTGCGCATTGAGACGATTCCTTTCGCCACGACTGCGACGGCTGACACTCCGTCGGCTCTTCGATTCGCAGAAGCGACGTCCTCACCATCAGCAGGAATATGACGCCCCGCCACCGGAGACCGGGGCATCCGAGTGAAGGCATGGGCTCAATGAGTTCAGGACCGGCCGATATTCACCCGATGGACGGCACGTCGTACCGCCGCAGCGCCTCCGCGATGAGGTACGGACGCGAGTGAGCGTGGCAGAGAGCGCTCCGGCCCCTCCCACTACGTGGTGCCGCCCCTGAGCAGAGAGCCCGGGGAGCCCGCCGCCTGCCCGCCCTGGAAGGCCGCCGGTTCGTCGGGTCGCCGGCCGGCTGCGGCAGAGCGGCGCCGACGGGGCCGCTGATCGTGTCCACTCATGTCATGCCGACGACCCGCTGCCCGGCCGTGATCGCGGCGGCCGGGCTGCCCGCTGTCCGGTGTGCGTGGCCGGCAGCCGCCGCGCACCCGCTCGCCCGTGGCTGACGCCGTCCCGTGACCCCCGCCGGGCCCGAGGACGTCACCGCGGGCGAGCAGCGGCCGACTGGATTCCACGAGGTGATGGCACAGCTGCGGCATGAACACCCCGACCTGGAAACGGCGTTCGCGCAGCAGCAGCCAATGGAGCAGGTGGAGTCGATGGAGCGGACGGAGCGGGTGGAGCCGATGGCGGCCGAGAGGGCGCGGCCGCTCCAGCAGCGCATCGCGCATCCGGACCGGTCCGGATGCGCGATCGGCGTCTTCGAACTGAAGTCGGCTGCACGGGAGTTGGCTCAGCGGCGCAGCGCCCGCACCCCTAACACCTCAGCCGGACAACGGCACTTGCCGGCCGTCAACACACCGCCGCTCAGACCGAGGGAAGCCCCAGCGGAGCCCCGATCTCCTCGGCCATGACGCGGCCCGCCTCCTCGGCCAGCACCTCTTCGCCCAGGTCCTGGTCCGTGTCCAGGCCGTCGAGCGCCGGGAGCGGCTGGTCGAGACGGACGTGCGCGACCAGGGACTGGAGTGCGCGCAGCGCGGCCGCCGCGGTGGAGCCCCAGTTGGAGAAGTACGAGAACTGCCACCACCACATCGCCTCGGTGGTCCGGCCCGCGCGGTAGTGGGCCATGCCGTGGCGGAGGTCGGTGAGGATGTCCGCGAGGTCGTCGCTGATGCGGCAGGCGACGGGGGCCTTGCGCGGTTCGTACGGGTCGAACACCTCGGAATACACGTCGACCGGCTCCAGGAGCCGCGCGAAGCGCTCCCGCAGGTCGTCGGCGTCGGGCTCCGGGCCGAGGTCGGGCTCGTACCGGTCGGCCGGGAGGATGTCCTCGTGCGCGCCGAGGCGGCCGCCGGCCAGGAGGAGCTGGGAGATCTCCAGCAGCAGGAAGGGCACCGCGCGGTCCGGCTCGTCGCCCTTGGCCACCTCGGTGACGGCGACGATGAAGGACTCCACCTGGTCGGCGATCTGGACGTCGAAGTCGTTCGGGTCTTCCGTGACCTTGTTCAGCGTTGCGTCAGACATCGAGTAGTCGTCTCCCCTCAAAGGCACGACCGAGCGTGACCTCGTCCGCGTATTCCAGGTCTCCACCAACAGGAAGACCACTCGCCAGGCGTGTGACCTTCAGCCCCATGGGTTTGATCATTCGCGCGAGGTACGTCGCCGTGGCCTCGCCCTCCAGGTTCGGGTCGGTCGCCAGGATCAGCTCCGTGACGGCGCCGTCCGCGAGCCTGGCCAGCAGTTCCCGGATCCGCAGATCGTCGGGGCCGACGCCCTCGATGGGGCTGATGGCGCCGCCGAGCACGTGGTAGCGGCCCCGGAACTCACGGGTCCGCTCGACTGCCACGACGTCCTTCGGCTCCTCGACGACACAGATGACCGTCTGATCGCGACGGGTGTCCCGGCAGATCCCGCAGAGCTCGGCCTGCGCGACATTGCCGCACACCGCACAGAACCGGACCTTGTCCTTCACTTCGAGCAGCGAGTGCGCGAGGCGGCGCACATCGGTGGGCTCGGCCTGGAGGATGTGGAAGGCGATCCGCTGCGCGCTCTTGGGACCGACGCCGGGCAGCCTGCCCAACTCGTCGATGAGGTCCTGGACCACGCCTTCGTACAACGGAGCGCCTCTTTCGTTCTGCTGTGGAACGTACGGTAGTTGGTGCGAGGTTCCCCTAGAACCTCGGGAGCGTGAAGACCTTCGGAAGCTCTGGTGTCACGCGCCCCGCCTACCTCAGATACCGAGACCCGGCATACCGCCGAGTCCCTGGGCGAGCGGGCCGAGCTTCTGCTGCTGGAGCGCCGAAGCGTTCTCGTTGGCGGCGTGCACCGCGGCGACGATCAAGTCCGCGAGGGTCTCCGTGTCCTCGGGATCGACGGCCTTGGGGTCGATCACCAGGCCGCGCAGCTCACCGGAGCCGGTGACGGTGGCCTTGACCAGGCCGCCGCCCGCCTGGCCGTCGACCTCGGTCCGTGCCAGTTCCTCCTGAGCCTGCGCGAGATCCTGCTGCATCTTCTGGGCCTGCTGAAGCAGCTGCTGCATATTGGGCTGGCCACCACCGGGAATCACGGGTCACTCCGAGGCTGTTCGACGACATTCCGACTGCGCCAGGACTGTGCTCCTGCCGCATTTCACTGCTTGCTTGCTGCGTATCCACTTGGTACGTACTGCGTTCCTGCTGCTTGCTTGCTGCGTTCTTCACTGCTTTCCGCCGCGTTGCCGCAACGTTCCGGCAGGGGGCTCCGGGCCTTTCCGAGGGTCCTCAGCCGGTAAAACGAGCCTACGTGCTCCCCGGGCGGCCCGCCCTCCACCGTGAGGACCAACTCTTTCGGGTGAGAGTACGACGGCTCCTATACCTGATCACAGCCCGCTTACAGTCGTAAACCCTGGCATAACGGCACCATCGCCCACCATTCGGCGGTATGAAGGGCACTCGCATCAGCAGCGTTCGCACGGTCGGTGTCCAGCTCGGCCGGTGTCCAGCACGGTCCGGCGCGCCCGGTAGGCACGCGCGCACCGTACGTGACGGAGGGGAGAAACCTGGTGGGCCAGCCGGAGATGCCGCAGCCCGAGGAGGACGCCGTACGACCCGGGGGCGGACCCGGCACGGGCCCCCGGGCGGATACGGGGCCGGAAACGGGGGCCTCCGCCCCGGGGACGGACCCCGGTACGAAACCCGGTCCCGCGGCCGGTCCGGCAACGGGTACGGACACAGCCACCTCTCCGGCCGCGGACACGGGCACCGGCGCGGGCGCCCTCGCCGATCCGGGTGCGGACCTCACCGGTGAACCGTTTCCTGCGGGTGACTGGGGCGACCCCGTCGAGCGCCTGGACGAGCTGTACCGGTGGGTGGAGTCGGCCGCTCTGCGGACCGCGGGCTGGTACCTGGCCGACCGGACCTGGAAGCGCCGGGGGGCGCGGGCCCTGCGGGCGGGGGCGGCCGGGGGTGCGGTCGTGGGGGCGTTACTGCCGCTGCTCGACCTGGCGGCCGGTCTGCACGGTGCGGCGGAGTGGGGCTATCCGGCGCTGCTGGCCGCGGTGGCGTGTGCGGCGGGCGACCGCTGGTTCGGGCTGACCGCCGGCTGGATGCGCGATGTGGCGACGGCGCAGGCGGTGCAGCGGCGGCTCCAGGTGCTCCAGTTCGACTGGGCCTCGGAGAGCGTCCGCGAGGTGCTCGGCCCGGCGGAGGGCACGTCGAGCGAGGCGACCGAACGCTGCCTGGGAATGCTGCGCAGGTTCTCGGACGACATGACCGACCTCGTACGGGGCGAGACGGCGGAGTGGATGATCGGGTTCCGTACGGGCGGCGCGGTGCCCGTATCCGTGCGGGGCCCCGGAGAAGCACGCGGCGGCGGCGAGCCGACGCCCGTGGGCCGCACGGTGCCGGCGATGGGCGTACGCCCGAACATGCCGCGCCAGCGCCCACCGGAGACGCCCTCGCGCTAGGCGGAGCCGCCCTCGCGCCAAGCGGAGCCGCACTCGCGCTGATCAGGCAGGGCACCGCTCAGTTCCCGTACGGGTCACGCGGAGCCGGCGGCTGTGGCGGCCCGCGCCGCGTCCAGCAGGGGCAGCACGCCCTGGTCGATGAGCAGGGCGGCCAGGGCGGCGCCGAGCTTCTCCGGTTCCTCGGGTGAGCCTGTGAGCCTCGCCGAGATCTGCTCGGTGCCGTCCAGTGACGTCACCTGGCCGGACAGTCCGAGACTGCCGTCGGGGAGGAGCTCCGCGTACGCGCCCACGGGGACGCTGCAGCCCCCGTGCAGCTCGGCCAGCAGGGAGCGCTCCGCCCGTACCGCCGCGTCCGTGGCGAGGTCGCCCGCGCCGGCGAGGATGTCGCGGAGAGCCGTGTTGTCCTCACGCACCTGGATCCCCAGCGCTCCCTGGCCGGGGCTCGGCGGAAACCGGTCGAGCGGCAGCAGTTCACCGATCGCGTCCCCGAGGCCGAGCCGGTGGATCCCCGCGGCGGCGAGGACGACAGCGTCCAGGCCCATCGTTTCGATCTTCTTCAGCCGGGGCGGGACGTTCCCCCGGATCGGCACCATTTCGAGGTCGGGCCGCACGGCGAGCAGCTGCGCGATACGGCGCGGCGCACCGGTCCCCACGCGGGCGCCCTTCCGGAGTCCCGCGACAGTGGAACCGCAGAGCGCGTCCCGCACGTCCTCGCGCGGCGGCGGGGGCAGCAGGACGAGCCCGGGCGGATTCGTCGTGGGAAGGTCCTTGAGCGAGTGGATGACGACGTCCACGTCACCCCGTACCAGGGCCGCTTCCTGCTCGGTACTGAAAGCAGAACCACCGCTGACGGCGCTCACACTGGGCATCGACGACTTGCGGTCCCTGTCGCCCCCTTCGAGGATCACCCGGTGGGTGAAAGTGACCTCGGGATACCGCTCCCGCAAGGGCTTCAGATATTCGCGGACCTGAGCTTTGGCAAGATTGCTCGCGCGCGAGCCGACGAGGTACTGCGCCACGGTGATCACTCTCCAGGCTGACGGGGTGTCGCCAGGCTAGGACGCGCAGAGAGGCGCTCATACAGACACGGGGTCGGCATGGGCGCGATCGCGACGCGCAGACGAAGAGCCCTCAGCAGGGTCCGCCGCCGTCGGCCACCCTCCTCACCGCCACCATGCCACTCATGCCTCATCGCCACCACGCCGCTCGCGGACCCGGCGGGAAGGTCGCGGCCACGGAGTTCCCTCAGACGGGAGTCGCCGCCGACGGCCGCATCGACGCGTGTGCGAACTCCGCCACCCCGGCGGCGAACGGCACCGAAGGCAGCCAGCCCAGTTCGGACCGGATCCGCGCGGAGGACGCGGTGATGTGGCGGACGTCCCCCAGCCGGTACTCCCCGGTGACCAGCGGGGCCGGACCCGGGTACGCCGTGGCGAGCTGCTGGGCCATGTCCAGGATGGTGTGCGGTTCCCCGCTGCCCACGTTGTACGCGCGCAGCTCCCCGTCCGCGCGGCCCGGGACGCCTTCCAGCGCCGCGGTGTTGGCGGACGCGATGTCCCGCACATGGACGAAGTCCCGCCGCTGCCCGCCGTCTTCGAACACGACCGGCGCCGTGCCGCGTGCCAGGGCCGAGCGGAAGAAGGACGCCACACCCGCGTACGGGGTGTCCCGGGGCATTCCGGGCCCGTACACGTTGTGGTAGCGCAGCGCGACCGCCCGGCCGCCGGTCGCCCGGGCCCATGCCGCGGCCAGGTGTTCCTGGGCGAGCTTCGTCGTCGCGTACACGTTCCTCGGGTCGACCGGCGCCTCCTCGGTGACCAGGCCCGGCGCCACGTCGTCGCCGCACTGCGGGCAGACGGGCTCGAACCGGCCCGCTTCGAGACCGGCGGGTGAGCGCGGGCCCGGGCGTACGACGCCGTGCCGGGCGCAGTCGTAACGGCCCTCCCCGTAGACCACCATGGACCCGGCCAGCACCAGGTCGCGCACGCCCGCGCCCTCCATGGCCGCGAGCAGTACGGCAGTGCCGAGGTCGTTGCAGCTCACGTAGTCCGGCGCGTCGGCGAAGTGCTTGCCGAGGCCGACCATCGCAGCCTGGTGGCAGACCGCGTCCACACCGCGCAGGGCCTTCTCCACCGCCGCCCTGTCCCGGACGTCGGCCTCGATCCACTCCGCGCCGGCGGGGGACGGCCGCTGGGCGTGCGCCGCGGCCAACAGGGCGTCGAACACGACCGGTTCGTGCCCCCGGGCGGTCAGGTCGGCGACGATGTGCGAGCCGATGAAACCCGCGCCTCCAGTGACAAGTACACGCATGCCCCGAAGCGTACGTCCGGCCGGGCTGAAGGCGGTGTCAGCCCGGCCGGTTGCAGGCGTCGGCGGTCCGTACGCCCCGCCGGCGGTGGCGATGGACTCAGCTGAAGACGATCATCGACCCCTGCGCGAGGCTGCGCGTGGCCGCCGCGTGCAGTCCCAGCCACACATGCCGTTCCCGGGCGAACGGGCTGTTGTCCAGCGGGACCGGACCTGCCGGTTCCTCCAGCGACGTCGGACGGGACGGGGCCTGCGGGGCCGCCGGAGGGTTCGCCGCGTCGATACCGATGGCCTCGGCCACCACCTCCAGCTCCCGGAGCAGGCCGTGGGCGGAGCCCAGCGGGCCGCCGCCTTCGAGGAGTTCGTCGTTGGACAGCGGTGCGCCGAAGTCGACCGGGACATAGGCTCCCGCGTGGTCGTAGTGCCACACCAGATGGGACTGCTGCGCCGTGGACTCGAACATCTCCAGGAGCTGTTCGTAGTCGCCGCCCAGGTGATCGACCGGGGCGACCTCCAGGCCGCAGATCTTCAGGAGGTACGCGCGCCGCAGGAAGTGCAGGGCGTCGTAGTCGAAACCGGCCACCGGGGCCACATCGCCGGAGAGGCCCGGCATATAGGCGTAGACGGGTACGGACGGCAGACCGGCTTCGCCGAGTGCCTTGTCGTAGACGGCTATCTCTTCCGCGAAGGGGTTGTCGGGGCTGTGGCACAGCACATCGACGAGGGGGACCAGCCACAGGTCACAGGCCAACGGGGCTCCTAGCGGGGTTCGGGGGTCACCCCCCGAGCGGGCTTGTCCGGCCAGCGTAATGCGCGGTTCACGCTGCGCGAAGACCCCCGGTCGTCCCGGTCCGTCCCGCTCGCTCCCGGCCCGCCGTCGCGCGGGGTCAGCCACCGCCCTTGCCCACCGGCCAGACCCACGCGCCGCCGATCCGCTGCCCCGGTCTGCCGAGCAGCTTCTCCACCGTGACGTACAGCGCCGCGTCGTTGTCCTCGGGCGGGATGACGACCACGCCGGCCTTCCAGTACGCCAGGTCGTAGCGCGCCTGCGCCTGCCAGTTGGGGCCGATCTCCGGGATCTTCGCGCCGTAGCGGACGTCCCGGAAGAGGTTCGACGTGTAGCGGGGCGGCGCTCCGTAGATGCCGGTGCGCTCCGCCCCGTACGGCCCGTTGAAGTAGCCGCCGGGCACCGGGAAGTGGACCCCGGTGGCCGACTGCCAGTGCAGGGCCTCCGCGCTGCCCGGGTCGGGCAGCGGCACCGGGACCACGGACTCGCCGGGGCCCACGTACTTCTTCCACATGCCGTCGGCGATGAACGCCGGGACGTCCGGGCGGCTCAGCACCGGCATCGAGGTGGGCATGATCGGGACCATCGCGGCCGCGACGGCCAGCCCCCCAAAGGCCCGGTACGCGCGGACGGGCGTGCGGATCAGCCGGTCGGCCGCCAGCGCGACCAGCACGCCGAGCGCGGGGGCGCAGATCATCGCGACCCGGCCCTCGATCACCGACTCGAAGAGCGGCTGGTGCGCCAGCAGCCGCCACGGGCCGGGGAATACCACGTCCGTGTACGGGATGCGGATCTTCTGGCCCAGGGAGAGGACCGCGGCGGCCACGGCGGTGAACGCCAGCGCCCTGACCAGCGTGTGCCGCCACAGCCGTACCGTGATCGCGAAGGCCAGCGCCACCAGCGGCCAGCCGTAGAAGGCGTTCTGCTCGGTCCGGTTGAGCGCCAGCTTGTCGGCCGTCGCGTCGCTGCCGAACAGCGCCCGTCCGGAGAACTCCAGGAGGGCGCGCGGGCTGTTGCCCGCGTTGTTCCCGTGCAGCACGCTGTGGTAGCTCTGCGCGCCGAAGAACTGCCAGCCCAGCGGGTAGGCGACCAGCGGCAGCGCGGTCAGCGCGGCGATCCCGAGCCCCTTGAGCAGCGGGCGCCAGGCCGCCCGTGCCACCTCTCTGCGCAGCAGCCCGTAGGCCAGGGCGAAGAGCAGCATGCCGAGGGCCGCCAGCAGGAACGGCTCCTCGCCGAGGAAGATCTGGTACGTCGCGAAGAGGCCGAGCAGCACCCCGTCCCGTACGACGTTCCCCCCCTCGCAGAGCCGCAGCGCCCGGTCGATGATGACCGGGATCATGAACAGCACCAGGAAGTTGGGGTGCGCGTTGCCGTGCGAGATCATCGGCGGCGCGAAGGCGGCGAGCGCGGCGCCGAGCGCGGCCGCCCACCGGTTGCGGACCAGCCGCCTGGCGATCAGCCAGTACCAGCCGGCGGCGGTCGCGGCGAGACCGCCGGTCAGCACCAGCGCCCAGGTCACGGTCGGCCCGAACGCCAGCGTCACCGGGGTGAGCGGGACGGAGAGTCCCAGCATGGGGGTGTTGCCCATGAGGTTCACGCCGGCCGGGAAGTTCTGCGCGGTGGTGAAGAGCGGGTTGTGCAGATGGGCGACGTTGTCCGCGGTGACCGCGAAGAACCACTCCCACTGGTTCTGGTCCTGGAGCGAGTCGCGGAGGTAGCCGTGGCCGAGGTCGGCCCAGAGGTTCTTGTAGAGCAGCACGGACGCCAGCAGGAAGAGACCGCAGACCGCCAGGTCGGTGCCGCGCACCGCGCGGGTCTTCAGCCGGATCAGCTCGGCGAGGACCCGCAGATAGTCGAGCGGCCCGACCTTGGAGCCCTCCTGGTGCGACCAGCGCACCGGGACCTCGGCGACCGCCCACCCCTGGCGCCGGAAGTACTGGAGGATCTCGACGTCGATGCCCCACCCGTCGAGCCGTGCGTCGGCGAACGCCTCGCGTGCCTTGTCTCCGTCCAGGAGCTTGAATCCGCACTGGGTGTCGCGGATGCCGGGGACGGCCACGGCCCGTATGAGCCGGTTACCCATCCGCCCCATCGCCTCGCGCAGCCGCCCCTGGTGCACCTCGACGCTGGAATCGGGGTGCGCCCGCGAGCCGACCGCTGCCTCGTACCCGGTCTCCAGCTCCTGGGTGAGCCGGTCCAACTCCTCGATGGGGGTGGCCAGATCGGCATCGGTGACCAGCACCCGTACGCCCTTCGACGCGGCCACACCGAGCCGCAGGGCGTGCCCCTTGCCGCGGTTGCCGGGGCTGCTGACCAGCCGGACCCGGGGGTCGGCTGCGGCGGCCTCGCGGGCGATGCGCGCGGTGCCGTCCGCCGAACCGTCGTCGACGACCACCAGCTCCCAGCTGTCGGGCCGCCCGTCCAGATACGTCCGGACGGCGTCCAGCGTGGGGCCGAGACGCCCCTCCTCGTTGTACGCGGGCACGACGACGGACAGCCCCACCGTCAGCTCCGCGGCCTGCGGCTCCACGACGCTCACCGGGCGTCCCCGTCGGACGGGCGGGCGGCCGGCCGCTGCCCGTCCGGTGGGGCGCCGCCGGGTGGCGGGGCCATGTCGGTGGCGCGCAGCCGCTCCGCCCAGCGGACGGCGTGCGCGTTGTACGCGTCGATCACCGCGTGCACCTGGTCGCCGTCGCCGCGCGTCACCGCGTCGGCCAGCTCCTCGTGCCCCTGCCACAGCCATTCGGTCAGTTCGGCGCGGCCGCGCAGGTACGGCACCGCGAACACCCAGCACTGCACGCGCAGCCGGTGCAGGAAGTCGGAGATGTAGCGGTTGCCGGTGAGCGCGCCGAGCTCACGCCAGAACCGCAGGTCGTAGCCGATGAGGATCTCCAGACTGCCGGTCCGCGCGGCCTGCCCGGCCTCCTCGGCCCGGCGGCGTACGGACAGCAGCGGCTCCCCCGCCACGCCCTGCAACGTGAGCCGCCGGAAGATCCCGTCGCCGATCAGCGACCGGGCCTCGACCATGGCGCAGTAGTCGTCGACGGAGAACTGGTGGACCCGGAACCCCTTGTGCTGGTCCGAGTCGAGCAGCCCCTGCGCGGACATCTCGACGAGCGCCTCACGGACCGGGGTCGCCGAGACCCCGTACCCCTCGGCGATCTGCTTGACGGTGAAGATCTCACCCGGCTGGAGACGGCCCGCAAGCACTTCGTCACGCAGCGCGTCGGCGATCTGCTGCCGCAGAGTACTGCGGGTCACCGCTCCGCTCGCGGGCATGGTCCTTTTTCCCCTCGTCCGACTCCGGGACACCCTACGGCCAGCGTCTTTCGATTGGATCAGACCGGATCGCCGAAAGGGAGCCGGTACCGCTCCGCGGAAGTCCCCGGAGGGGATGCGGTGGGGGCTGTAGAGGGAGGTGGGGGCTCGCAGGGGTATGCGGGGGCTTGTCCGTCAGCGGCGACTTCTCGCCGACAACCAGGCTTGATCTCGCCCATCGCGGGCACGGCGGGCCGGGCCCCTGGAGCCCGGTTCACCCGGCCACCACTCTTCTCTAACCCCTTAACTATCTCTATGCTCGGCGGCGTCCGCCTCCTCCCCAACGCCCGCCCAGGAGTCGCACCATGGCACCTGCTCAGCGCCGCCGAGACCGCTCCGACCCGTCCGGCCCGTCCGGCCCGTCCGACCCGTCCGATCCGTCCGACGAGGACCGGCTCCGCCAGGCAGAGGGGCCCCTCTCCCGGCGTCGGCTGCTCGGCGCCTCCGCTGCGGTTTTCGCCGCGGGCGGGACCGCCGCGACCACCCTCGGAGCGGCCCCGGCCCAAGCCGCAGAAGGGGCCCGGGCCGCAGAGGTGTCCCCGGCGCACGCGCGCCCCGCGCCGGTCTCTCCGGAGGGAACCGAACTGTTCCTGCTGGGCACCGCCGGCGGCCCACCGCCGGTCACCACCCGGGCCGGAACCGCCTCCGCGCTCTCCGTACGCGGAAAGGTCTACGTAGTCGACTGCGGGCGCTCCGCCGTCACCCAGTACGGCAGGACCGGGCTGAGGTTCCAGGACCTCACGTCGGTCTTCGTCACCCACCTGCACATCGACCACATAGCCGACTACGCCAACTTCATCCTGCTGGGCGCGCACGGTGTCAACGACGCGGGCGACGCCGTGCTGTCCCCGTTCGACGCGTACGGCCCCGGCCCGGCGGGCGCGCTGCCGGACGCCTACGGCGGTGGGCAGGCGGGGACCGTCGACCCGGCCGATCCGACGCCCGGCCTCCAGGCCCTGACGGAGAAGTCCCTCGAAGCGACCGCGTACAGCAGCAACATCTTCATGCGCGAGTCCGGCCGTCCCGACCCGCACACGCATGTCGACGTGCACGAGATCAAGCTGCCTCCGGGGGCGGGCGCAGACCCGCTCCGGAACACCGCGCCGGACATGGAGCCGTTCCTGGTCATGGATGACGGGACGGTTCGCGTCAGCGCGGTCCTGGTCCCGCACGGGCTGGTCTTCCCCTGCTTCGCGTACCGCTTCGACACCCCGGACGGCTCGGTGGTCTTCTCCGGAGACACCGCGCTGTCCGACAACATGGTGCGTCTGGCGCAGGGCGCCGACATCCTGGTGCACGAGGTGATCGACCTCGACTTCTACCGCAACAGCACCGGCTACAGCGAAGCCCTGCTGCACCACATGGCGGCGGCGCACACCGATGTCACCGAGGTCGGACCGCTGGCCCAACGCTGCGGAGTGCACACGCTGGCGCTCACCCACATCACTCCGGCCGACACCTTCCTGGTCCCCCACGGCTCCTGGCTGCGCCGGGCCCAACGGGGCTTCCACGGCCGGGTGTTGGTCGGCAGCGACCTCGACCGGATCCGGCTGAGCGGCTGAGCGGCTGAGCGGCTGAGCGGCTAGTCGAGGGTGGCGCCCGAGTGCGGCCGCAGCCCGCCCGGGATGTCCTGAACACCGCTCAGCCGGCCGGACAGCCAGCGGAAGACCTCGGGCACGAGGGGCTTCCACACCACGTTCAGATGGCCGCCGTAGGTCCGCTGCACCCACACCTTGGTGGGTTTCTTCGCGGCCTTGCGGAGGGCGAGCCCGTCCTCGTAGCCGTCGCCGTGCTGCCCGGTGAGGAAGAGCGAGGTGCGCGGCGGGTGCTTGGCGTGGGTGAGTATCCACAGCGGGTTGGTCCGGCGGCGCAGCACCGGGTCGCCCGCCGCGATCGAGGCGGACTCGGCGGCCGGGTCGTTGTAGCCGGAGAGCGCGACCCCGGCGCGGTAGCGGTCGGGATGCTCGATGGCGAGCTTGGCGGCGCAATGGGCACCCGCCGAGATCCCGGCGACGCCCCAGCCCCTGGCGCCGGTCTCGGCCCGGAAGTTGTCGCTGACCATCTTGCGTACGTCCACGCTGAGCCAGGTGTCGGCGTTGACGACGCCCGGCACATTGGCGCAGCCGGTGTCCTCCCCGGCCAGCAGCGAGGTGCGCGGCGCGACCAGGATGAACGGCTTGACCTCGCCCTTCGCCATCAGCGGCCGGAGCTGGCGGTTCACATCCAGATTGCTGAACCAGTCCTTGGCGGAGCCCGGGTAGCCGGGCAGTATCTCCACGACAGGGAAGTCCTTGGCCTTGAACGCGGGGTCGGAGTACTGCGGCGGCAGCCAGACGTACACCTCGCCCTCCGCCCCGGACACCCGGCCCGTCAGATGCGTGACTCGTACGCCCGCCCCCAGCTTGGAGCCGCTGACCGGCTTGAAGACCTGCTTGAGCTTCGGCTCCCCGGATATGTTCTGCCCGCCGGTCCCATCGACGCCGAGGTCGGGGGCGGCGACGACATGGCTGGTGGTGCCGAGCAGGTCACCCCAGGTGTCGTAGAGCCCGTTCGCGTTGTTGACGGCGACGAACACGACGACCACCGCCGCCGCCTGCGCGACGAGCACCATGCCGAACCGCACGGCCCCGCGCACCACGACGGGCCCCCCGACCCTGTGCCAGAGGAACAGCGGCACCAGAACGGCGAGTACGGCCGCCACGGCCGCGGTCACGAAGAAGGGCGTTCCGGTCAGGCTCATCACGGCAGACAAGAGCGACATGAGGGCGTCTCGGTTGCCAGGTTTGCCATGGTTTTACGCAGGTAAAGCGGGGGCGGCCGTCGGCCTGAAGGCCTCAGGGAGCGACCGGGAGCGAGCAACATGCCGATCGGGGCGCGGCGAAGTGGAAGGGCGAGCTGCGCTCGCCGGACCATTCGGCTGCCCGGTCGCACCCTACGGCCGGGTGTGCGGGCAGCCTCCGGGGCGAGCGTAGACGGCGATCAGGGCCGAGGTGATCTTCCGGCTGCCGCAGCTCACGAAGTACGTGCGGAGCGTGCGGCGCTTCACTGCCTCCCGGGAGTCGGCGTCCAGCGGCTGGCCCGGCAGATCGGAGACGACCACGATCCGCCTCGCGGCGAGGATCCGGTCGCGGATCCGGTCCGGCGGAAGCTCGGTGCCGGACAACGTGTGGGAGGCGCGTGGCGCGCGGCCGAGGGAGAGATCGGTCAGCCCGCGGAAATCCGCGGGCCGCCACAGCGTCCACACCCGGCGCCTCGCGGGGGTGAACAGCAGCCCGTCTCCGGCGTGCCCGGCTGCTTCGACCGCCGATGACACCGCCGTCACGTCGTTCTTCCGGCTCTGCGGGGTCCGCAGCTCCAGACCCACGGGGAGCAGCGCGACCAGAGCGGCCGCGACCGCCGCGAGCGCGACCGCCCGTGACCAACAGCGGTCCAGGACCGCACCGGTCAGCAGCGCGAGCCCGGCGGAGCAGAAGAGGACATAGCGGTCGACGTACAGCGGGTGGACGTACGACACCGTCAGCAGCAGCCAGCTGGGGACGAGCAGCAGCGGGAGCGCGAGTGCCCGTATGCCGGGGGCCGGCCGGAACCGGCGGCAGAGCAGCGCGGCAGCGGTCAGTGCCGCGTAACCGGCGAGCCTGCCGACACCGGGTCTGCTGATCCATTCGACCTGGGCGGACTGCGTGGTGGAGAACACGGCCAGCGGCGCGAGACCGGCCGCGACACCTCCGGCCGCCCAGGTGAACGCCCGCCGTGAAAGCGCGAATCCGGCCTGTCCGGCCGTCCGCGCGAACACGGTCACACCGTGTGCGGCCACCGCCAGCACCGCGAACTCATGCAGCAGACAGGCCGCCAGCATCACCGTGCCGTACGCGGTCCAGCGTTTCGCGAGCAGCAGCCATGTCGCCCAGACGACCAGGGCGCAGACCAGTGCGTACGAGCGGCCCTCCTGCGCGTACCGCTGCACGGCCGGGATCAGCGGCATGGCGAGCCCTGCGAACAGCCCCGCACGCGGCCCGGCGAGCCGGTGGCCGATGAGCCCGATGCCGGCGGCGGCAGCGGACGTGGCGAGCACGGACGGCAGCCGCAGCGTGATCAGTCCGCCGTCGTGGAGCGCGAACACGGCGTGCATCAGCAGGTAGTAGAGGCCATGGACGGCGTCCACGGTGGAGAGCGTCCGCCAGATCCCGCCGACGCTGCGGTGCGCCATCTCGTAGGTCACCGCCTCATCGCCCCAGAGCGTGCCGTCACGCCTGATCCCCCACAGCCCGACGGCGAGCGCCAGTACCGCGGGGACTCCGGCGGTGGTGCGGGGCGCCCACCGTGACGGACGGGACGGTGCTGGGGCCGGAATGGCAGGGGCAGGGGCCGGGCTGACGGCCCGCAGAGCGGTGGCGATGACGGGCTCCGTTGTTCGGGAGGGGTACGTAGTGCCAGCTCAACTCCCAGCAGTGTTGATGGGCAGCCCCCTCCCGCCACACCCATCAATTACCTTGGGCCCATGGGACGTCCGGAGAGGCCGCTTGACCCGGCGGCGGGCCCGGTGCAGCGCTTCGCCCACGAGTTGCGCAAGCTGCGGGGCGAGGCGGGCGGCCCCACCTACCGGACGATGGCCGCCCGCGGGCGGTACTCGGCTCCGACGCTCTCCGCCGCAGCGTCCGGCGAGAAGCTTCCGTCGCTGCCGGTGACGCTCGCCTACGTGGAGGCGTGCGGCGGCGACCCGGCGGACTGGGAACTACGGTGGCGGCAGGCGGCGGCAGCCGATGAGCCCGCACCGGCAGGTCCGGGCGGCCCGGATGACGGATCGCCGTATCCGGGGCTGGGACGTCTCGAACCGGGCGACCACTTCTTCGGCCGGACCGATCTCGTCGCCGACCTTGTGCAGTTGACCGGACAGCACCGTTTCGTGGCGGTCGTGGGCGCGTCGGGCAGCGGCAAGTCCTCACTGTTGCGGGCCGGTCTGATCCCGGCACTGCGCACGGCGGAGCACCCCCGGCCCGCGGCGATCCGCATTCTGACGCCGGGCGGACAGCCAGTCCTCACGCACGCCGCACGGATCCCACCGGGCGGCGAGCAGTACGGAGGCGCAGGCTCGGAAACGGATACGGGCGCGGACATGGACGCGGGCCCGGTCACGGGTGACACCGTGGTCGTGGTCGACCAGTTCGAGGAGCTCTTCACCCTCTGCCACGACCCGGCCGAACGCGCCGAGTTCATCGATCTGCTGCTGACCGGCGGGGCGCGCGTCGTCGTCGCCGTACGCGCGGACTTCTACGGCCGGTGCGCCGAACACCGCGCGCTGGCCGACGCCCTGCGGGACGCGACCCTTCTGGTCGGGCCGATGACCCGGGCGCAGCTGCGGGAGGCCGTCGTCGGCCCGGCGACGGCGGAGCGGCTGATTGTCGAGCGGTCGCTGACGGCACGCATCGTCGCCGATGTCACGGACGAGCCGGGCGGTCTGCCCCTGATGGCCCACGCCCTGCGGGAAGTGTGGCGCAGGCGGCGCGGCCGGACGCTGACGGTCGCGGCGTACGAGGCGGTCGGCGGGGTGCAGGGCGCGATAGCCCACACCGCCGAAGAGGTCTTCACGGAATTCACCGCCGACCGGGCCCGTACGGCACGCGCGCTGCTGCTGCGGCTGGTCGCTCCCGGCGACGGCACCCAGGACACCCGGCGCCCGGTCGCCCGCGCCGAACTGGGGGCCTCGAAGGAGACCGCCATCGTACTGGAACAGCTGCTGGCAGCACGCCTGTTGACAGCGGGAACCACGACCGTGGAACTGGCCCACGAGGCACTGATCAGTTCCTGGCCCCGGCTGCGCGGCTGGATCGAGGAGGATCGCGAACGCCTGCGGCTGCACCGTCGGCTGACGGATGCGGCTCGCACGTGGGAGGAGCTGGGGCGGGATCCGGGTGCGCTGTACCGGGGGGTGCGGCTGGCATCGGCACGAGAGGCGTTCGGGGCCGGACAGCACCTTGCCGTGCCGGTCACCGCCTCACTCACCGCATCTGATCTCACCACGTCCGAGCGGGACTTCCTCGCCGCGAGCCTCGACGCACACGACGTCTCCCTGCATACGGCGGCCCGCACCACCCGCAGACTGCGCGGCCTGACCGTCACGCTCGCTGTCCTGCTCGGTGTCGCGGTCGTGGCGGCTCTGACGGCCGGCCGGCAGAGCCGGATCGCCGCACAGCACGCGGACAGGTCCGAGGCGCGGCGGGTGGCGGCGGCCGTCTCCGCCCTGCGGGCGACCGACCCCCGCACAGCCATGCGGCTCAGCGTGGCGGCCTGGCGGATCGCCGATCTCCCGGAAACCCGCAGCGCACTGTACGGAGCTGCCGCACAGCGCGACCTGGACGTGTTCGACGGCCCTTCGACGGAGTTCGCGACGGACAGCAACGACACCTGGCGCCGGACGAGCGCCGACGGCCGCACACTGACAGTCGTCGGCCCGGCGCGCACCGACCGGTGGGACGTGACCACGCACCGGCGGTTGCCGCCGTACGCGGGACTCGGGCCGTACGCGAAACGGATCGCCGCGATCAGCCCGGACACCAGGGCCGCCGTGGTGCACGTCCCGGGCGGGCTGCGGGTGTGGGACCTGGCGGCGGGACGGCTGACCGGCCCAACCTTCGGAGGTACGCGGCAGGACGGCGGCGAAAGCTGGAACACGGCGAGCGGGCGGACATATGCCGTCAACGATCTGCGGCGCGACCTCCGGTTGTGGGACCTGCGCACCGGGCGCCTGCTGCTCAGCGTCCCGGAACCGCACGACGAGGTACGTACGGTCCGGATGAGCCCGGACGACCGGCTGATGGCGTACTGCGCGGGCGGGCCGCTCCAGGTCTGGGACGTCCGCCGGCACCGGAAGGTGCCGGTGCCGTGGGCCGCGCGCGATCTGTGCGACACCCAGGACTTCGTGTTCACACCGGACAGCAGGGCGCTGGCCTTCACGATGCACACAGGCACAGAGCAGGGAGCGCTCCGCACCTGGGACGTACGCTCCGGCCACGAACGCCCGCGCCTCTCCGTACCCGGCCTGTCCGAGGCGGAGTTCAGCCCGGACGGCGCGTACACGGCGACGCTCACCGGCGACGAGGTGCAGCTCTGGCGGCTCGCCACCCCGGCCGCACCGGTGCTGCGCGTGACAGCGACGGGCTCAGGACTGAACGGGATCACCCTGGACATGGCACACCGGGTCCTGCGGTACGAGGAGAGCGGCGCCGGTACCCATGCCCTGCACTCCGTCGCCCTGGACAGCGCGGTCGGCGTGCACCTGAGCACAGGACGGGCGCCGCTCCCACGCCCCGGCCGCGTGAAAGCGACCGGCCCGCAGGGGCAGACCCTCACCGACGACCGGGAGTTGACCGATCCACGTACGCGCCCCACAGACCGCACAGGCCAGCCGGACCGCACAAGCCCCACGGACCGCACGAGACGGATCATGCGCGGCGAGAGTGTGCTCGCCAGTGCGGCTTTCAGCCCGGACGGCCACTTTCTCGCCATGAGCGACATCAACGGGCGCGTGACGCTGTGGGACGGCTCGGGGGCCCGGCTGCTGGCTGTGCTCGACCCCGGTGTGCCGTCCAGTGGAGCGGTGCCCGGCTGGCATGTACCGGCCCTGGCCTTCTCGGCCGACGGCCGCTCGGTCGCCGTGGGCGACACGGACGGCGGCCTGCGGATGTGGGACACGGCGGAACCGTCCACCGAGGGCGCGACGCTGCCCCCCGGGGACGGCCCGGTGCTGGCGCTGGCCTTCACCCACGACGGGGCGGGACTCCGGGTGACGACCCCGTACACGGCACCGCACACGACAATCACCCAGGCACCGCACACCACTTCACTCGCCGCATCGCGCACCGTGGAGCTGCGGCCGGGGCGGGTCGCCGCCGAGGTGTGCGCGCGGGCGGGCGGCGGGCTGTCTCCCGCGCAGTGGCGGACCTACCTGCCGTCGGTGGCGTACCGGAAGACATGCAGAGGACGCTGAGGCGCCCAGTCATTCGCCGTGTCAGTTGTCCGGTCACCTGAACAGTCCCCCCACCACCCCGAAGTAGCCCGACGCCGGAGCGGGTGTCGGCCTGCAGCCCTCGCGGGGATGCGACGCCCACCCCCCGGAGAGAAAATAGGTGGGTCAGCCCTGTGGCAGCCGGCCGCTCCCGCGGCCGGGCGCCAGGGCACTGGCTAGCACCCGCACACCCGGTGCCCAGCAGGGGCAGGCCCGGACCGTCGCCGAAGCCGTTCCGGGCTCCGCGAGGAGTGCGAGCACCATGGACAACACCGTGCTGGAGGGGATGCGGGACGCACTGCGTGGCCCGGTCATCGCCCCACGGGACGACGAGTACGAGGAGTCCCGGAAGATATACAACGCAATGATCGACCGGCGTCCGGCCGCCTTCGTGCGATGTGCGGACGCCGGGGACGTCATGGACGCGGTGGACTTCGTCCGTACCCACGGCCTGGCCCCCGCGGTCCGCGGGGGCGGCCACAGCGGCGCCGGTCTGTGCCTGGTGGACAACGGCATCACCATCGATCTGTCACCGATACGCGGAGTACGGGTGGACCCGGCCGCCAGGACCGCCCAGGTCGGCGGCGGCAGCCTGCTCGGTGAACTCGACCATGCCGCCCACGCCTTCGGCCTCGGTACCCCTTCGGGCATCGTCTCGACGACCGGCGTCGGGGGCCTCACGCTCGGCGGCGGCCACGGCCATCTGACGCGCAAGTACGGTCTGAGCGTGGACAATCTGCTCTCCGCCGATGTCGTGCTGGCCGACGGCAGCTTCGTCACCGCGAACGAGCGCGATCACCCGGACCTGTTCTGGGCGCTGCGCGGCGGCGGCGGGAACTTCGGTATCGCCACCTCGTTCACGTTCCGGCTGCACCCGGTGGGCACCGTGACCCTGGCGGTCACCCTCTGGCCGCTGGAGCACATCCGCGAGGTGTTGCGGTGGTACCGCGGCTTCCTGCCGGAGGCTCCCGACGACCTGAACGGCTTCTTCGCGGAACTCACCGTTCCGCCGGCCCCGCCGTTCCCGGAGGAGATCCACGGGGAGCAGATGTGCGGTGTCGTCTGGTGCTGGACGGGGGACCAGGACCGCGCGGAGGAGATGTTCGCCCCCGTGAGCGAGCCGGCCGCTCCGGCCTTCCACTTCACCGCGCCGATGCCCTACCCCGCGGTGCAGTCGATGTTCGACGAACTCCTGCCCACCGGCCTGCAGTGGTACTGGCGCGGCGACTTCTTCGACCGCATCACCGACGAAGCCATCGACGTACACACGAAGTACGCCCAGGCGCTGCCCACCGGCCTGTCGACCATGCACATGTACCCCATCGACGGCGCTGCCGGCCGGGTGGGCCGGGACGACACCGCGTGGAGCTACCGGGATGCCCTCTGGTCGGGCATCATCGGCGGCATCGACCCCGACCCGGCCAACGCCGGGGCCATCAGGAAGTGGTGCGTCGACTACTGGGACGAGCTGCATCCGCAGTCGATGGGCGGCGGCTACGTGAACTTCATGGGCTCCGACGAGGGCCAGGACCGGGTCAGGGCCACCTACGGCGACCACTACGACCGGCTGGCCGACATCAAGAGGACGTACGACCCGCAGAACCTCTTCCGCGCCAACCAGAACATCGCCCCTGCGGTGCCGGTGTGACGGGCCGCGTCGCTCAAGGACTGCATGCGGGCTCGGACCGCGCACCGATGAGTTTCCCGCGCCGCGCCGGTCTGTACGCCTGAGAGCAACTCACGGAAGGCCGGCGCCATGCGGAAACTGATCTACGGCATGAACCTGACCCTGGACGGCTACATCGCCGCGCCCGGCGACGACATCGGCTGGAGCACGCCGAGCGACGAGCTGTTCCAGTTCTGGTCCGACCAGTTGCAGGCGACCGACCTGTCGCTGTACGGGGGCAGGCTGTGGCAGACGATGAGTTCCTACTGGCCGACCGGCGACCAGCAGCCCAACGCCACCCCGGCGGAGATCGAGTTCGCGCGCCGCTGGCGGGACATGTCGAAGGTGGTGTTCTCCTCGACGGTCGACGAGGCCGACTGGAACACCCGCCTGGTCACCGGCGACGCGGTCGCCGAGATCACCCGGCTCAGGGCCGGGGACGGCGGCCCGATGGACATCGGCGGCGCGACGCTCGCCGGGGCGGCCATGCGGGCCGGGCTGATTGACGAGTACATCCTGGCCACCGCGCCGGTCCTGGTGGGCGGCGGCACACCGTTCTTCACCGCGCTGGACAGCTGGGTGAACCTGAACCTGGTGGAGACGCGGACGCTTCCCTGCGGCGTGATCCTCACCAGGTACGAGACAAGGCGCTGAGCGCCGGGAACCTGGCGCCGGTCAGCCGCGTACGACCGACCGGCCCCTGACGTCTCCGTCTCCGTGCGTCAGTTCCAGTTGCACTTGGAGTTGGTGAGCGGGTCCATGGCCTTCACCCATGAAATGTCCGGCCGCCAGGACTCCAGGTCCCACGACGGGCCGCCGAGCCACTGGCCCGGCTTCTTGGGAAACGTGAAGACGGCATGGCAGGCGAACTGCTTGTACAGCGAGCTGCGCTCGGTGCCGGTCATCGCCCACGGCGTGGGCACCCGGCTCATCATCTGGTCCCAGCCCAGCTGGAAGTCCGCCTTGGAGGCGGCGCGCCCCTTCAGCGTGGGCCATGCGCGGATGACGAACCTGGTGTTCCAGGAGTCGAGCGGGATCTCGACGCGAGTTTCGTTGATCAGGTCTTTCGCCCGGTCACCCGCGGTGTCCCCCACCACCCCGTAGTAGCCGGCGCAGGCACTTTCGCATCCCTCGATGCCATTGCCCTTCGGGTTGGAGAAGATCGTCAGGTTCTTGTTCGCGAACCTCTGGTAGTTCTCCTGGTTGTCCTTGTCCCAGTACACGTCGGACGTCGGGTAGCCGAAGTCTCCGGACTCCCAGTTGTACGCCGACCACACTGAGCCGATATTGCCCGAGACCGCGTGGGCGCCATTGGACAAGGTGGGGTGCCAGTAGATGGTGCCGTGCTGGAACTGCTGGCGCTTGCCCGCCCCGTCGGGGTTGGTCAGCTCGTCCCCGGTGGGAAAGCCGAGCGAGCCGGCCTCCCAGCCCAGGGCCCCCACTTGTCGCCGATGGCCCCCCACACGGGGTGGGCGCCCGTGTCGGGGCTCCAGTAGATCGATCCGCCGACGAAGGTGTTGTAGCGGCCGACCCCGTTCGGGGTGGTCAACTCGTCGGTCTTCGGGCAGCCGAGAGGCGAATTCTCGCCTCCCATCTCCTGGTACTTCGCCAGGATCGCGCCCAGGACCTGGTGCCCGCAGATCACAGCGTCGTGGTCGTCGGCGGCTGCCCGCGGAACCTGGACGGCCAGGGCGAGAAGCATCGAAGTGAACACGGCACCTGCCGCACCTGCCGCCTTGCGCAGCGCACCGCTCCGGGGCGCGCGCTGCTGCGGTCCCTCTGACTGAGGACTTGTGTGTTGAGTCACAGCCGACACGCTAATGACGCCATCGCAACAGCAAAGAGTCGCGATCCAGCCACGCTGTGTGCAGGTTCTGCGTCCGATCGCCCGCACATGCACGGCGGAGGACACGGTTCCTCCCCCGACGCTCCAGACGCTCCCGACGCGGGAGCGGGGTGCCAGGGGAGGAACTGGATGTCGGGGGAGGAAGGGGGTGTTCGCGAGGAAGAGGAAGGGGACGCCGAGGCACTGAGCACCTCCGCGTCCCCCGCGTCCCCCGCCGCCTGTCCGTCCCGCTACGCGACCACGTGCTCGTCGGCCACCGAGAGCGCCGCGTCCAGGGCCGCCAGGCCCTCCTTCGCCTCCGCGTCGGTGATGTTGCACGGGGGCACCACGTGCGTGCGGTTCATGTTGATGAAGGGCCAGAGGCCGTGCTTCTTCGCCGCAGCGCCGAACGCCGCCATCGGGGCGTTGGCCTCGCCCGTCGCGTTGTACGGGACCAGGGGCTCGTGCGTCTCCCTGTTCCGTACGAGGTCCAGCGCCCAGAACGCGCCCACGCCGCGCACCTCGCCGACCGACGGGTGCCGTGCGGCCAGGTCCGCGAGGGCCGGGGCCAGGACGTCGGTGCCGAGGCGGGCGGCCTGGCCGACGATGTCCTCCTCCTCCATGGCCTTGATCGTCGCGACGGCCGCCGCACAGGCCAGCGGGTGACCCGAGTAGGTGAGCCCGCCCGGGTAGGGGCGCTTGGCGAACGTCTCGGCGATCTTGCCGGAGATCGCGACGCCGCCCAGCGGGACGTACCCCGAGTTGACGCCCTTCGCGAAGGTCAGCAGGTCGGGCGTGACGTCGAAGAGGTCGGCGGCGAACCAGGAGCCGGTCCGGCCGAAGCCCGCCATCACCTCGTCGAGGATGAAGACGATGCCGTACCGGTCGCAGATCTCCCGCACGCCCGCGAGGTAACCGGGCGGCGGGGTCATGATGCCCGCCGTGCCCGGAATCGTTTCGAGGATGATCGCGGCCACCGACTGCGGACCCTCGTACGCGATGGTGTCCTCAAGGTGCTGGAGGGCGCGGGCGCTCTCCTCGGCCTCGGTGGTCGCGTAGAACGGCGAGCGGTAGAGGAACGGCGCCCAGAAGTGCACCACACCCGCCGACGCCGTGTCCGACGCCCAGCGGCGCGGGTCGCCGGTGAGGTTGATCGCGGTGGCGGTGCCGCCGTGGTACGAGCGGTAGGCGCTCAGCACCTTCGCGCGGCCGGTGTGCAGCCGGGCCATGCGGGCGGCGTTCTCCACGGCCTCGGCGCCGCCATTGGTGAAGAAGATCTTGTCGAGGTCGCCGGGGGTGCGCTCGGCGATGAGGCGTGCGGCCTCGGAGCG
This sequence comes from Streptomyces sp. NBC_00466, assembly GCF_041433995.1. NCBI lineage: Bacteria > Bacillati > Actinomycetota > Actinomycetes > Kitasatosporales > Streptomycetaceae > Streptomyces > Streptomyces sp. NBC_00466. Next base: position 2,939,668 of record NZ_CP107896.1, read on the forward strand.
CGACTCGACCGCGAAGGCGGGGGCGAACGTCGTCATCTTCGCCGCCTGCTCCTGGATCGCGGCGACGACCTTCGGGTGCTGGTAGCCGATGTTGGTGAAGACGAGGCCGCTGGTGAAGTCGAGGTACCGGTTGCCCTCGTAGTCCCAGAAGTACGAACCCTCGGCACCGGCGACGGCGAGCGGGTCGATCAGGTCCTGGGCGGACCAGGAGTGGAACACATGCGCACGGTCGGCGGCCTTGACGGCCGCACCTGCACGGGGATCGGGCTGCGGGATCTGAGGGGTCATGCATCCCAGCGTAGGGATCCGCAGGTCGGGAGGCACATGGCCATCTTGTATGGACTCGGCGGCATTCGTCGGCAGGATGTCGCCCCGCCGGACAACATGGCCGGACGGCGGGGCGGGCGGGCCACCGGCACGCACCAGCCGGTCGGCCCGGTTCTCCCAGTCATACCGGCACCTCGCACAGGCGCACTATCCTCGCCTCCAGCGCGCCCGCGCGGTGGCGCGGCCACGGGGGGAAGGCGGCACAGCCATGGAGGAACTCCAGCCGGGCGATCCACGTCATGAACCGCCGGACCGCAACAGTCGCTGGACGCTCGCCCTGATCATGGTGGCCCTGATAGTGGCGTTCGGCGCGGGCGGCGCGGTGTACGCGGTCATGAACTCGGACGGCGGCCCCACGACCCCGGCGCCCCACCCCACCACCCGTTCCAAGGAGCCGGCCGGGGACGGCGCATCGGCCGCACCGGACGCCTCCTTCGGTACCTGGAAGGGTTCGGCCCCGCGCGCCTAGCCATTCCGTGTGCCTGATCAGTCTCCGGGTAGCCGGTCCATGAAGAACGAGCCCGCGAAAGAAAGACGCAGAGAAGAGAGGCACGCATGTCGTCATCGCTGATCGAGACCGTGGACATCAACGCCCCGGTCGCCGTGAGCTGGGCTCTGTGGAGCGACGTCACCCGCTGGCCCGCCTTCCTGAGCCACGTACGCCTCGTCGAGCCGATGGACGAGAAGCGCTTCGCCTGGCAGCTGGAGCTGCCCGGCGCCGACAAGAACTTCGTCGCCGAACTCACCGAGGTCGTGCCGGAGGACCGGATCGCCTGGCGGACCATCGAAGGCGTCCACCATGCCGGCGTGGTCACCTTCCACCACCTCACCGACACGACGAGCCGGGTGGCGCTCCAGATCGAGTACGACCCCAAGGGCTTCGTCGAGCACCTGGGCGCGCTCACCAACCTCGATTCCGCCCTGGCAAATTACGACCTGGGCGAATTCCAGAAACTGGCCGAGAAGACGGCCGCCTCCTGAGGCCGCTAGCCTGGTCGGCAATGAACCATCTGCCGACGTCATCAGGCTCGCTCGCCCTCACCCGGTTCCCCGAGGACCCCCGCGACCAGCTGCGCGCCTGGGACGCCGCTGACGAATATCTCCTGCGCCACCTGGAGGAGAACGGGGCCCCCGCGGGCCCGGGGACCACCGTCGTGGCCGGTGACCGGTGGGGCGCGCTCACCACCGCGCTCGCAGGGGCGGTACAGGGCGCGGCCGGCGAGGTCGTCCAGATCACCGACTCCTTCCTCGGGCAGGAGGCGACCCGGGCCAATCTGGAGCGGAACTCGATCGGCGCCGGCTCCGTGCGGCTGCTCTCCACGCAGGACGCGCCGCCGGAACGCATCGATCTGCTGATCGTCCGGGTCCCGAAGAGCCTCGCGCTCCTTGAGGACCAGCTGCACCGGCTCGCGCCCGCCGTGCACGCCGGGACCGTCGTCGTCGGCACCGGCATGGTCAAGGAGATCCACACCTCGACCCTGAAGCTCTTCGAGCAGATCATCGGGGTCACGAAGACGTCCCTCGCGGCGAAGAAGGCCCGGCTGATCTTCTGCACCCCCGACCCGTCGCTCACCCCGGGCCCCAGCCCCTGGCCGCGGAGTTACGAGCTGCCCACCGGCGTCGGGGCCGCGTCGGGGCGGACCGTCGTCAACCACGCCGGGGTGTTCTGCGCCGAACGCCTCGACATCGGCACCCGTTTCTTCCTGCCGCACCTCCCGCAGTACGAGGGTCCGGAGCGGGTGGTCGACCTGGGCTGCGGCAACGGAGTCGTCGGCACAGCCGTCGCGCTGGCGAACCCGCGGGCCGAAGTGATCTTCACCGACGAGTCGTTCCAGGCGGTCGCATCGGCCGAGGCCACCTTCCGGAAGAACCTCGGCCCCGACGCCCCGGCCGAGTTCCGCATCGGCGACACCTTCGCGGGTGTCGAGGCGGGCTCGGTCGACCTCGTACTGAACAACCCGCCGTTCCACACCCACCAGGCGACCAGCGACCAGACATCCCGGCGGATGTTCCGCGGCGCGCGCGAGGCGCTGCGGACCGGGGGCGAGCTGTGGGTGGTCGGCAACCGGCACCTCAGCTACCACGTCATGCTCCAGCGCACGTTCGGCAACTGCCGGGTCGTGACGAGCGACCCGAAGTTCGTGATCCTGCGGGCCGTGAAGCGGTAATCCACTCCCCGGGCGTCACAACTCCGCTGTGGGGCCCGGGAATTGCGGGGTATCGCATCATCGCCCCCGACCGGTCGAGGGGCACATCAACAGAGCCTACGGCGTGACCGGGGACCACTCGCCGCACCACTGTTCGGCGCCCCACGCCTCGAACCGCTCCGCCTCGGTGAACCCCAGCTTCGCCGCGAGGCGCATCGAGCGGGTGTTGGCGGTCTGGGTGAAGAGCACCACCGGCTCGCCGGGAAGCGCGTCGGCGAACCAGCCGAGCGCCGCCGCGCACGCCTCGGCGGCGTACCCGCGCCCCCACGCCTCCGGCAGGAACAGGTAGCCGAGCGCGGCCGAATCCGGACGGACACGGCTCCGATGCTCCGGGCCGCGCCAGTTGAGCTCGATGGTGCCGATCATCTCGCCGTCGAGCTCGACCACGAAAAGGCCGGGGCGCCTCCCGGGTATCTCGGGCAACTCGCGCTCGCACTCATCACGCGGCCGAGGGCCGCCCAGGTAGGCGCTCACCTCCGGCGAGGCGAGCAGCTCGATGGTCGCCGCCCGGTCCCGGGCCTCGGACTCGCGGAGCACGAGCCGCTCGGTCTTGATCGGGGCGGGTGGCCAAGCGGCGGAACCTAGTTCAGACATGGCGGGCAACCTATCGCACGCCCGCAGTGTCCTGGACCGGCATCCGGACGACCGCGGTCCCGCTCTCCAGATCGATCATCGTCCGGTTCGGCGGCGCCCCGTCGTCCTCGTCGTCCCGCAGGACCAGCGACGACTGTCGCTCCTTCAGTTCGTTCTGCTTCCCCGCCGAAAGGGTCGCGTGCAGCTGCTCGAACCCGGTGGCCGATATCTGGCCCTGCCGTGCCCAGATCCGCCACGGCAGCACACCGGCCCGCCCGGCGCGCAACAGCAACTGGTCGACGAAGGCGACTCCGGTCAGCAGGATGACCAGTCCGGGCAAGGTCATGAAGACGACGAATCCCATACCGGCAGTATGCGGAACAACGGGCCGCTCGGTGGGCCCTCGGAGGATGCCGCGCACGGCCGGACGCGCGACGGCGGCCGACCCGTCACCAGAGCAACAGGTCGGCCGCCGCGCAGTGTGCTGCGGTGTCCCTCAGGGCCTCAAGGGCCTCAGGCCCCTCAGATGAACGAGTTGATCTCGATCGTCTCGGTCCGGCCCGGGCCCACACCGATCGCCGAGATCGGTGCGCCGGACATCTCCTCCAGCGCCTTCACATACGCCTGCGCGTTCTTCGGCAGGTCCGCGAAGGTCTTCGCCTTCGTGATGTCCTCGGTCCAGCCGGGCAGGTACTCGTAGACCGGCTTCGCGTGGTGGAAGTCCGTCTGGCTGAACGGCAGCTCCTCGACCCGCTTGCCGTCGATCTCGTACGCCACACACACCGGGATCTGCTCCCAGCCCGTGAGGATGTCGAGCTTGGTGAGGAAGAAGTCGGTCAGCCCGTTCACCCGCGTCGCATAGCGCGCGATGACCGCGTCGAACCAGCCGCAGCGGCGGTCGCGACCGGTCGTGACGCCGTACTCGTGGCCGACCGAGCGCAGCTTGTCGCCGTCCTCGTCGAAGAGTTCGGTCGGGAACGGTCCCGCGCCCACCCGTGTGGTGTACGCCTTGAGGATCCCGATGACCCGGGTGATCTTCGTCGGGCCGACGCCGGTGCCGGTGCAGGCGCCGCCCGCGGTCGGGTTGGACGACGTGACGAAGGGGTAAGTGCCGTGGTCGACGTCCAGGAGCGTGCCCTGTCCGCCCTCCATGAGGACGACCTTGTCCTCGTCCAGCGCCTTGTTCAGGACGAGCGCGGTGTCCGCGACGTACGGGCGGATCTGCTCGCCGTAGCCGAGCAGTTCCTCGACGATCTGGCCGGCCTCGATCGCGCGCCGGTTGTAGAGCTTGGCGAGGATCTGGTTCTTGCCGTCGAGCGCGGCCTCGACCTTCTGCTCCAGGATCGACTCGTCGTAGAGGTCCTGGACGCGGATACCGACGCGGTTGATCTTGTCGGCGTAGGCCGGGCCGATGCCCCGTCCTGTGGTGCCGATCTTCCGCTTGCCGAGGAACCGTTCCGTCACCTTGTCGACGGTGGTGTGATACGGCGTGATCAGATGCGCGTTACCGCTGACCAGCAGCTTGGACGTATCCACGCCGCGGTCGTTCAGCCCGCTCAGCTCGGAGAGCAGGACCGCTGGATCGACGACGACTCCGTTACCGATCACCGGAGTGCACTCCGGCGAGAGGATTCCGGAAGGGAGGAGGTGGAGCGCATACTTCTGGTCGCCTACGACGACCGTGTGGCCGGCATTGTTGCCGCCCTGGTAGCGCACCACGTAATCCACGGATCCACCGAGGAGGTCGGTGGCCTTTCCCTTGCCCTCGTCACCCCACTGAGCACCGAGCAGCACAAGTGCGGGCACAGGCGTACACCCCTTCCGGGCGGGGCATGTCCAAGGTCAGGGGGCGCACGTCTGGCGTACGCCGATACCTGAACCGTCGAACCGGCTGCCCCGGAATAGACGAAGCCCCTGGCGCAATAGCGCAAGGGGCTCTTGCACAAAGATGCTACCCGAGGAAGGACCGAGGTGTCGGCTCCAGATCCCCCAGCGAGCACCGAGCATCAGCTGCTGGTGGTCATCGACCCGGTCGCCCGCCGTGCGGACGGCGAATCCGTACGGATCGCGAAGGACGTGCTGTGCGCCGGCGCGCACGCCAAGATCTGCCTGCCCGAGGGGCCGGAGGAGTTCGCGCGGGCGCTCGCGAGACGCGGCCACCGGCGCCTCGTGGTGGTCGGTGACGACCGGGCGCTGCTCAGGGCGGTGACCCTGCTCCACCGTGAGCGCGACCGGGCACGCGGCGCCCTGTCCCTGGTGCCGGTCGGCCCGGCGCCCGCGCTGGAGCTGGCGCGGTCGCTGGGGGTCCCGGAGGGCGCGGTGGCCGCGGCGCGGTCGGTGCTCGACGGTGCGGTGCGCTGGCTGGACCTGCTGGTGGACGACAGCGACGCGGTGGTGCTGGGCGATCTGCGGATCCCGGTGCCGGGCCCGCGCTCCGGGACGCCGGGCGCGGACGGCGAAGGGGCGCACTCGGTGTGGGGCACCTGCCGTTCGCTCGTACGGACCCTCGTCGGCCCGGCGCCCGCGCCGGAGGCGCCCCGGGTGCAGCGGCTGCGGGTGGAGGCGGACGGCGTCCTGCTGGCCGATCTGGACCGGCCAGTGGCGGGGGTCCGGGTCTCGTCGCGGGGCGGCGCGGGGAAGGCGGAGGTGGCCATCGAGCTGCCGTCCGGCGACCGGCTGACGGCTGAGGCGCTGGCGGTGACGGTTTCCGGGGCTGACTTCCGGTACCGCAGGGACGGCCTGGTGGGCGGCCCGGTACGGACCCGGACGTGGATGGTGCGGGCGGGGGTGTGGGGGCTGACGCTGCCCGCGGTCGCGGTGTGAACCGCGGCCTGGAAGCACTGCCCGCGCCCCCAGGCCCCTGGGGGCGCTGCCCGCGGCGCCGCGGTGTGAACCGCCGGCGCGGGGCGGCGCGGGGCGACACGGGCGGCGCGGGGCGCACACCGTGGTTCGTCAGCCGAAACGCTTCTCGCGCTCCACGTTCCAGCGCTCCATCAGCGCCGCCAGCTCCCCGTGCAGGAACTCGAAGAAGGCCAGCGTCTCGCCCAGCCGCCGCCCCTGCGGGGAGTCGGGCCCCAGGTTCGCGACCCCTTCGCGCAGGGCGTCCTCCCAGCGCTTGATGACCATGTCGCGGCTGGTCAGCGCCTCGTACCACTGGTCGCTGTGCACCCGGAAGCGGTCCCGGCGCGAACCCGGTTCGCGTTCGCGGGTGACCATGTTGACCTGCGCGAGGTAGCGGACGGCGCCGGAGATCGCGGCAGGGCTGACCTTGAGCTGTGCGCCCAGTTCGGCCGAGGTCAGCGCGCCGGATTCGGAGGCGAGCAGCGCGGCGAAGATACGGGCCGGCATCCGCTGCATCCCGGCGTCGGCGAGCTGCGCGGCGAACCGTTCGACGAAGCGGGAGACCGCGCCGTCCGCAGCCTGTGCGCCGGCGCTGTCGCTGTTCACCGGGCCGGTGTCTTTCGTCGTCATCCTTGGATCTTCTCCCCAGCGTCCCCGGTCCCTGCCACCCGTCCGAGTTTATACGTTTCCTTAACTTCCTTAAGTTCACAACTTTGTGAAATCACTGTACTTTCAGAAACATGACCAAGGCACTCACAGCCGCCGGACTGCACAAGTCGTTCGGCCGGACATCCGCACTGGACGGCCTCGACCTCACCGTCGAGACCGGCGAGGTCCACGGCTTCCTCGGGCCCAACGGCTCCGGCAAGTCCACGACCATCCGGATCCTGCTCGGGCTGCTGCGCGCGGACTCGGGGGCCGCGCAGCTGCTGGGCCGCGACCCGTGGCGCGACGCGGTCGAGCTGCACCGGCGCATCGCCTATGTACCGGGCGACGTCACCCTCTGGCGGAACCTGAGCGGCGGCGAGGTCATCGATCTGTACGGGCGGCTGCGTGGCGGCGGCCTCGACGCTGCGCGCCGGGCGGAACTCCTCGACCGGTTCGAGCTGGACCCGACGAAGAAGGGCCGTACGTACTCCAAGGGCAACCGGCAGAAGGTGGCTCTGGTCGCCGCGTTCGCGTCCGACGTGGATCTGCTGATCCTCGACGAACCGACCTCCGGGCTCGACCCGCTGATGGAGGAGGTCTTCCAGCAGTGCGTACGGGAGGAACGCGACCGGGGGCGGACCGTCCTGCTCTCCAGCCACATCCTGAGCGAGGCCGAGTCGCTCTGCGACCGGGTGAGCATCATCCGCAAGGGGCGGACGGTGGAGACCGGTTCGCTCGACGAGCTGCGGCATCTGACCCGCACCAGCATCGTCGCCGAACTGGCCGGTGTGCCGGACGGGCTGGCGCAGCTGACCGGGGTGCACGACCTCGACGTACGGGGCACCCACGTCAGGCTCCAGGCCGAGACGGACCGGCTGGACGCGGTGCTCGGAGCGCTCATCACGGCGGGGGTGCGGTCGCTGACCAGCACACCGCCGACGCTGGAGGAACTGTTCCTGCGGCACTACGCGGCAGGGGCGGACGACTCGTCGCCGACCCGTCCGCACACCCACCCGCCCACTCACCCGCGTACTCCGGCCGAAGGGGCGATGTCGTGACGATCACCGTCGCCGCCCCGCCGCGAGCCGGCTCCACCGGCCGGGGCGCTCACCAATTCACCGGCACCGGTGCCCTGTTGAGGCTGGCCCTGCGCCGTGACCGGATCATGATGCCGGTATGGGTGCTGGCGCTCGGCGCCTCCTACTCGTCCGTCGCCTCCTCCACCTCGTCGCTGTACAGAACGGCCGCCGAACGCGCCGATCTGGCCAGGTCCATGAACGCCAACAGCTCGCTGCGAGCTCTCTACGGACCGGTATTCAACGACTCGCTCGGCGGGATCACCGCCTGGAAGATGGCCGCTTTCGGAGCCGCGCTCGCCGCCATACTGAGCCTGGTCGTCGTCGTACGCCACACCCGCGAGGAGGAGGAGAGCGGCCGTCAGGAACTGCTCTCATCGGCCGAGGTCGGACGGCGGGCGCCGCTCACCGCCGCGCTGCTGGCCGCCCTCACCGCCCAGACCGCGCTGGCCGTGGTGACCGTCGCCGCGCTGGTCGCGGCCGGGGCACCGGGCGGCGGTTCGGTGGCGCTGGCCCTCGCGGTGGCCGGTGTCGGGATGCTCTTCGCCTGTACGGCGGCCATCGCCGCGCAGTTCACCGAGAGCGCGCGGGCCGCCAAGGGGATCACCGCGGCGGTGATCGGTGCGGCGTACGTACTGAAGGCGGCGGGCGACGCCACATCCGACCACGGTTCTGCCGTGGCGACCCGGCTGTCGCCGATCGGCTGGGCCGAGAACGTACGGCCCTACGCGGCCGAACGCTGGTGGTTGCTGCTGGTCCTGGCGGCAGCCGTCGGTATCCAGGCGGTGCTCGCGTACGCCCTCGCGGGCCGCCGTGACATCGGCCTGAGCTTCCTGCCCGCCCGCCCGGGGCCCGCGCGGGGCGGACTCGGCACGGCGGGTGCGCTGGCCTGGCGGCTCCAACGGGGCAGCGTCCTCGGGTGGTCGGCCGGGTTCCTGCTCGCCGGAATGGTCTTCGGCGGGATGGCGGACGGCGCCGCGGACCTGGTCGGCGACAACAAGGGCACCCGGGAGATCTTCCAGCGGATGGGCGGCCACTCCGGCCTGACCGATGCGTTCCTCGCCGCGATCACCGGGATGCTGGGGATGGTCACGGCACTGTTCATCGTCGCCTCGGTGCTGCGGCTGCACGGCGAGGAGACCTCCCAGCGCGCCGAACCGCTGCTCGCGGGCGCGGTCGGCCGGCTCCGCTGGGCCGCGGGCCATCTGATCGTCGCCTTCGCCGGTTCGGCGGCCGTACTGCTCGCGGGCGGCACCGGTCTGGCCGTGGGGTACGGACACCGCCCCGGCCCGGTCATCGGCGCCGCCCTGGCCCAGCTCCCCGCGGTCTGGGCGCTCGGCGGCCTCACGGTCCTGCTGTACGGGGCCGTCCCGAAGGCCGCACCGGCCGCCTGGGCGGTGGCCGGCCTCGCGCTGGCCCTGGGGTGGATCGGCCCTGCGCTCGACCTCCCGCAGCCGGTCCTGGACCTGTCACCCTTCGGGCAGTTGCCGAAACTGCCGGGCGGGAGGATGGACTGGCCGCCGGTGCTGGTGCTGACGTCGATCGCGGCGGCGCTGGCCGCGGCGGGGCTGGCCGCGCTGCGCCGCCGCGACATGAGCGGTTGAGACCCCGCCCCCGGTCAACCTCGGGATGCCACCGCGTCATCCGGGGCCGGGGGCGCGGCCGACCGCAGCGGCACCTCCCGTACGTACCAGGCGACCGCGCACCCGACCGCGGCCAGCGCCGCGCACCCGGCCGCCACCCCGTGCAGCCCGCTCGCCACCGCCTCCCCGAAGCCCTCGGCGCCCGCCGTACGGCCGCCGAGGCGGGAGGTGAAGACCGCGCCGAACAGCGAGAGCCCGAGCGAACCGCCGATCGTCCGCAGCAGCATGACGGTGCCGCTGGCCGCCCCCATGTCGCGCGGGGCGGCGCTGTTCAACGTGATGACCATGGTGCTCTGCATCAGGAACCCGATGCCGGACCCCACCACGACGGTGAGCGCGGAGGCGACCACCGTCCGCGTATGCGCGCCGAGCAGCAGCAGAAGCACCGCGCCCAGCGTCAGGACGGCTCCACCCAGGACGGGGTAGACGCGGTAGCGGCCGGTGCGGCTGATCAGCCGGCCCACGGCCAGTTGCACGGCGAGCATGGCGAACATCAGCGGGAGCAGCAGCAGCCCTGTCTCGGTCGCCTTCGTGCCGCCGGCCAGTTGCAGGTACTGCGGCAGGTACGTCATGACGCCGAGCATGACCGCGCCGGAGAGGAAGCTCAGGATCTGGGCGAGGGTGAAGTTGCGGTTGTGGAAGAGGCTCGGCGGGATGACGGGTTCGGCCGCGGTGCGCTCCACCCGTACGAACCAGATCAGCGCGGCAGCCCCGACCGCACCCAGTCCCAGGACCTGCGGCGAGGACCAGGCGTACGTGGAGCCGCCCCAGGTCGCGAGCAGGGTGAGCGCCAGAATGCCGGTGGTCAGCAGCAGGATGCCCGCGACATCGATCCGCGCCCTGATCCGCTCGCTGCGCAGCGGGACGAACAGGCCGACGATCAGCAGGGCCGCCGCACCCGCGGGCACATTGACGTAGAACGTCCAGCGCCAGCTCAGCCGGTCGGTGAGGAACCCGCCGATCAGCGGGCCGCCGATGAACGCCACTGGCATGATCACGCCGATCATCGACTGGACGCGCCCGCTCTCGCGCGGCTCGATCAGCACGCCGATGACGGCCATCGCGCCGACCATCAGGCCGCCCGCGCCCAGCCCCTGGACCGCCCGGAAGACGATGAGCTGCGCCATCGACTGGGCCAGCCCGCAGAGCATCGAGCCGGCCAGGAAGAGGGCGACCGCGGCGAGGAAGGCCCCCTTGCGGCCGTACAGGTCACCGACCTTGCCCCAGACCGGGGTGGCGACAGCGGTGCTGAGCAGATACGCGGTCACCACCCAGGAGAGATGGTCGAGTCCGCCGAGATCGCGCACGATGGTGGGCAGCGTGGTGCCGACGACCAGCCCGTCGAGCATGGCCAGGAACATCCCGAGCAGCAGCCCGAAGACACCGAGTCTCAGCCGTCCGTCCACGGCGGTCAGCCCTGGTAGGGGCGGACGGCCTTGGCATCACGCAACGCGTGTGCCCACCAGGCGAGTTGGTCGAGCATCACGGTGGCCGCGGCATCGCTCGCCGGTTCCCGGACCCCGCCTTCCTCGTCGAAGCAGCCCCAGCCCCCGTGGAAACTCACGGTATTGCGCATGGTCACCGAATGGAGCTCGGCCAGTACGCCCCGCAGATGCTCCACCGCGCGGAGCCCGCCGGAGACCCCTCCGTACGAGACGAACGCGACGGGCTTGGCGTGCCACTCGGCGTTGTGCCAGTCGATGGCGGCCTTCAGCGGCGCGGGGTAGCTGTGGTTGTACTCGGGCGTGACGATCACGAACGCGTCGGCCGCCGCCAGCCTGGGCGAGATAGCGGCCAGCGCCTCGGCGGTGCCTTCGGGCGGGGGCCCGTCGAACGCCGGGAGGACGGTGGGCAGCGGGATCTCGGCCAGGTCGACGGTGTCGGCGGTCAGTTCGGCGTGCCGGTCGAGATGGCCGCGCGCCCAGGCGGCCACGACGGGGGCGAACCGGCCCTCGCGGGTACTGGCCACGATCATCGCGACCCTGAGACGGTCCTCGGCGGCCCGGTCTTCGCCATGGCTCTTCTCGGTCGGGCTGTTCTCACTCATGGGTCTCCCCCAAGGCTGGTTCGACCCGCATCGGCGTGTACGCCGTATCGGGATGTGTACAACGTACACATCGCAGTGTACGCCGTCCACTGCGGCTGATACGTTGTACACATGACGGCCGAAAAGCACACGCAGCCTCAGCGGCAGAAGTGCCTCTGGGAACGGATCGACGCTCCGGCCCCCACGCCCCGCGCCTCGCTCTCCTCCCGGCAGATCGCCGACGCCGCGGTACGGATCGCCGACGCCGAGGGGCTTGCCGCCGTCACGATGCGCCGGCTCGCCACGGAGCTGGGTGTGGCCCCCATGGCGGCGTACCGCTATGTCTCGGGCAAGGACGAACTGCTGGAGCTGATGATCGACCGGGTCTACGCGGAGGCGGACCTCTTCGGTGACGCCACCGGCTGGCGGGAGACCCTGCGCACCGTCGCACTCGGCACCCGGCTGCTGGTCCTGGCCCACGCCTGGCTGGGTCAGCTCTCCTCACCGCGGGCGGGGGTCGCGCTGACCCCCGCCCGGTTCGCCGTGATGGAACGGGCACTGGCCTCGCTCGACGGCCTCGGTCTCGACGCGGACACGATGCACGCGGCCTTCGTCACCGTCAGCTCCTTCACGCTCGGCCAGGCGTACGCGGAGGTCGCGATGCGACAGGCGATGACGGCCGAGGGCTGGTCCAGCGGCGACGACGTACGCGGCGCGCTGGCCCCGCAGATGACGTACCTGATGGGCACCGGGAAGTACCCGACCTACCACACGGTGCTCCGCACGAGCCGGCGCAAGGACGATCCGCTCTGGCAGTTCGAGACCGGCCTGGACTGTGTGCTGGACGGGATCGCGGCAAGGATGGGGATCTGAGCGACCGGTCCGTCCGGAGACCGGCAGGCCAATCCGGGCAGGCCCCATCCGCAGACCGGTCCGTACGGAGCTCGCCCGGTCGGCCGCGGGTGCTCGGCGCACGGAGTGACGATCACCCGTCCAGTGATCGCTACCCCGGCCTGACCAGCCCCGTCTCGTACGCGAAGACCGCCGCCTGGGTCCGGTCACGCAGGCCGAGTTTCACCAGAATCCGGCTCACATGCGTCTTGATGGTGGACTCGGCGACGATCAGCCGGGAGGCGATCTCCGCGTTCGACAGGCCCTGCGCGATCAGTACGAGCACCTCGCTCTCGCGCTCCGTGAGTTCCTCGACGCGGGCGAGCGAGGGCTGCCTCGGGGTGTCCGACAGCCGGGAGAACTCGACGATCAGCCGCTTGGTGATCGTGGGCGCGAGCAGCGCCTCACCGGCCGCCACCACCCGTACGCCGTCGGCCAGTTGGCGGGCCGACGCGTCCTTCAGCAGGAAGCCCGAAGCCCCCGCGCGCAGCGCCTGGTAGACGTACTCGTCCAGGTCGAAGGTGGTCAGGACCAGCACCTTCGCCGCCTCGTCCGCCGCGACGATCTCGCGGGTCGCCTCGATGCCGTTCAGCTCGGGCATCCGGATGTCCATCAGGACGACGTCCGGACGCAGGGCGGCCACCTGGGCCACCGCCTCGACACCGTTGACCGCCTCGCCGATCACCTCGATGTCCGGCATCGCGTTGAGCAGGACCGAGAACCCCTCGCGCACCATCATCTGGTCGTCGACGACCAGGACCCGGATGGTCGGTGCGTCCGTCATACGGACTCCTCGGCGGAACGCTGCACCGGGATGAACGCCGCTATCTCGTAGCCGCCGTCCTCCGTGCTCTCCGTGGTGATCTCACCGTTCAGCATCGTGACCCGCTCCCGCATCCCGGTGATGCCGTGCCCGGCTCCGGGGGAAGGCTTGACCAGGCCCTGCGGGGGGCCGTTGACCACGCGCAGACCGAGGCCGCCCAGGACGTAACTGATCTCCACCCGGGCCTGCGAGCCCGGCGCATGGCGCAAGGTGTTGCTCAGCGCCTCCTGGATGATGCGGTACGCCGACAGCTCGACGCCCTGCGGGAGTTCACGTACCGCGCCGGTCACCGTCTTCTCCACGGTGAGACCCGCCTCCCGGACGTTGGTGAGCAGCCCTTCGAGTTCGGCGAGGGTGGGCTGCGGGGCGTCCGGCGCCTCGTAGTCCTCGGCCCGTACGACACCGAGCACCCGGCGCAGCTCCGTCAGGGCCGCCACCGCGTTCTCCCTGATCACCTCGAACGACCTGGTCAGCTCGGGCGGCGGATCGGTCACCCGGTACGGGGCGGCCTCGGCCTGGATGGCGACCACCGACATGTGGTGGGCGACGACGTCGTGCAGCTCACGGGCGATGGTGGTGCGCTCCTCCAGGAGGGTGCGCCGGTCGCGTTCGATCGCGGTGACCGTCTGCTGGGCGGTGACCTCGCGATGCGCCTCGCGGCGTACCTGCACCGTCGTGGTGACGAGGAGGGCGACCGCGGAGAAGAACAGCATCAACGCCGTGTTGGAGCCGTTCATCTCGCCAGGGCCCGCCACCACCCCCGCGACGAACCCGTACAGCGCCGTACCCGCCCACATCCAGACGGCGGTCCGCGGCCTGGTCCTGGCCGCGACCACGGTCATCACCACGAGGTGCGCGAGGAAGACGCTGTCGGGCCAGGGCCAGGACCCCCAGCTGCTGCCGAACAGAGTGACGACGGGGGCGGACACCAGCGACACCCACCAGGCGCCGACCGGCCTGACCAGGGTCATCACGACCGCACCAGCCGAGATCAGACCGGTCACGAGAGACAGGGGGCTGTCGAATTCGGCGGTGCCGTGGGCGGCCAGCACCAGCGTGAGCAGCGCGAAGCCCAGCACCACCGCGTGCGGAAACCACCTCGCGCGGGCCCGTATCCGGCCGCGTGGCCGCCCGGTCGGCGCTCCGTCCGTCCACATCGGCTGGAGCGGGCGGTAGGCGAAGGCGTCGTGGAAGAGGTCCTGGCGCAGGCCCGCCAGGACCCCCTGGGCCATTTGTAGCTCTGGGGTCCGCGTCTCTGTATCGGTCACAGGCACCACGGTAGGCGGCGGCACTGTCCCGGTCGTCCGCACTGGTGCGGAACCTGCGGGGTCCCCCTCAGGTACTACCGGCGGAGTGGGGCCACCCTCAGCAGGCCAGTCGTGCTGGTGAGGTGACGGCGCAGAGACCCGCCCTCACCAGGCCAGTTGCTCGATCTCCGCGACGACCACCGCGCAGGCGTCGGCCGCCGGGTCGATCGGCGCGTAGTGCCCGACACCGTCGAGCAGTGTCACGCCGACCAGCTCGCCCTCCTTGGCCGCCGCGTCCGCGTACGCGTCGGCGAGCTGCGGCGGGACGGTGGTGTCGTCCCGGCCCTGGACGACCGTGGTCGCGATGCCGGTGGGGAGCAGCGCGGACGGGTCCGCCCACTGCGCACGGACCACGGCTGCGGTGTCCGCGCCCGCTGTGCCCGCCGCTGCCGTGTCGGCGGACGCCAGGAACTGTTCCACCGCTCCTTCGCACACTCCCAGCTCACGGGCGAGACCGAAGTGCGCGAGCGGTGCCAGCGCGACCACCCCCCGGAAGGGCGGCGTGGACCGGTGCCACGGCGCCTCGGGCGGCAGCACGTGCCGGGCGGCTGCCCACAGCGCGAGGTGCCCACCGGCCGAGTGCCCGGTGAGGACCGTCCGCCGCAGGTCGGCGCGCGGAAGGGCGGACGGTACGAGATCGGGCAGCGCGTCCAGGGCGGCGGCGACGTCGTCCAGGGTGTCGGGCCACCGGCCTGCGCTCCCCTCGTCGGCACCGCCCCGCCGGTACTCGACGCTGGCGACCGCGAAGCCCCGGCGGGCCAGGAAAGCCGCGAACGGAGAGATGTGCCCGCGGTCGTACCGCTGCCGCCAGGAGCCGCCGTGCAGCACGACGACGAGCGGGACCGGCCCCTCGCCGCCGTGCGGGGCGTAGAAGTCCACGGTCTGGTCGGGGTGTTCGCCGTATGCAGCGGTGGCATCGGGGGCGACGGCGGGATGCGCGAGGACCGAATCGGCCTCTACGTCGTCCGACATACGGCTCCAACCTCTCTCTGTGCGGGCCGGATTGCCCTGACCAGCGGGGACGCTATCAGGCCAGTACCTCCCCCAGAACGCGCGCGGCACGCAGCGCATCGCCGAAACCGACGTAGAGCGGGGTGAACCCGAAGCGCAGGATGTCCGGCGGCCTGAAGTCCCCGACGACACCGCGGGCGATCAGTTCCTTCATGACCGCTCCGGCGTTCTCGCACTTCAGCGACACCTGACTGCCCCGCTGTTCATGGACGGCCGGGGTCACCGATTCGAGGCTCACGCACTCCAGGAAGAAGTCCGTCAGGGCGAGCGACTTGGCCCGGACCGCCTCGACCGACACCCCGTCCCAGACGTCGAGCGCCGACTCCAGCGCGAGCATCGAGAGAATGTCGGGGGTGCCGACCCGGCCGCGCGGGGCGCCGTCGGCCGGGGCGTATCCGGGCTCCATGCCGAACGGGTCCACATGCGAGTTCCAGCCCGGCAGCGGTGAGTCGAAGGAAGCCTGGAGGTCCGGGCGCACATACAGGAAGGCGGGCGAACCCGGCCCGCCGTTCAGGTACTTGTACGTGCAGCCGACCGCGAAGTCGACCCCGTGGGCCGCCAGCCCGACCGGCAGCGCACCCGCGCTGTGGCAGAGGTCCCAGACGGCCGCCGCGCCCGCGGCGTGCACGGCGGCGGTCACGGCCGGCAGGTCGTGCAGCCGTCCCGTGCGGTAGTCGACATGGTTGACCAGGGCGGCTGCGGTGCGGGGACCGACCGGGTCGCCCGGTGCGTACGGGACGATCCGCCGGCCGGTCATCCGGGCCGCCGACTCGGCGATGTAGCCGTCCGTCGGGAAGGTCGCGGCGTCGACCAGGATCTCGTCGCGGTCGTCCCCGGCCAACCGGACGGCGGCCACAAGTGCCTTGAAGACGTTGACGCTTGTGGAGTCGCCGACGACCACCGTGCCGGGCGACGCACCGACGAGCGGCGCGATCCGGTCGCCGATGCGCTCCGGCGCGGTCCACCAGCCGGACTCCTCCCAGGAGCGGATGCCCATCGCACCCCACTCGTGGCTGATGACCTCCTGCATCCGCGCCGGAACGTGCCGGGGCAGGGCGCCGAGGGAGTTGCCGTCGAGGTAGACCGTGCCAGGGGCGACGGTGAACAGCTCCCGGAGCGGGGCCAGTTCGTCGGCGGCGTCCAGCTCGGCGGCCCGGCGGGCCAGGGCGGACAGGTCAGGCAGGACGGACGGGTCGGGCTCGGACTGCACCGGTGCGGGCTTCATCAGCTGGTCCTCGATCGTCGGGGCGTGGGAGGTGTCGGGGAATACGGCGTCGCCGGGGCTTCACCGCGGGCCGCCGGGGCCTTCCGGGTGGCCGGGGCCTTCCGGGTGGCCGGGTCAGACATGGCTGCGTGCCGTCCACAGCTCGGGGAACACGCTCTTCGCGGCGCGCTTCTCCAGCCAGGAGACCCCCGCCGAGCCTCCCGTGCCGGTCTTCGACCCCATCGCCCTGCGGGTCGCGACCAGATGGTCGTTGCGCCAGCGCCACACCAGTTCGCCGACATCGGTCAGCCCCTCGCCGAGCCGGACCAGCGGGGAGTCCTGCTCCCCCGTGTACACCGCGGTCCAGACCGCCTCGACCTCCGGCGACGGCTCGTACTTCGCCGAGAGATCGCGCTCAAGCACGGATGCGGGCACCGGCTGCCCGTGCCGGGCGAGGAACCGCAGCACCTCGTCGTACAGGCTCGGCTCCTGGAGCGCCTTCTCCAGCTCGGCGTGGACCCGCGGCGCTCCGCGGTGCGGGACCAGCATCGAAGCGGACTTCTCGCCCAGCAGGAACTCCAGCCTGCGGTACATCGCGGACTGGAAGCCCGACCCCTCGCCGAGCGCGCTGCGGTACGCGTTGAACTGCGCGGGGGTGAGCTGGGCCAGCGGCCGCCAGGAGTCGTTGAGCGACTGCAGTTCGTACGTCGAGCGCTTCAGGGCCGCGAGGGCGGCCGGCAGATCGTCACCGCGCAGGGCCGCCGCCGCGGTCTCCCACTCATGGACGATCACGGTGAACCACAGCTCCATGACCTGGGTGGTCACCAGGAAGACCATCTCGCCCGGATCGTCGGAACGCAGATGCTGGAGGTGGGTCAGGACATCCGCCTGGACGTAGTCCTCGTACGGGGTGGTCCCCGCGAAGTCCAGATTCGGGGCGGGGTCGCTCAGATCCGGGTGGTGGCTCGGAGCCGGGTGGTGATTCGGGGCAGGGTCGTGCGAAGGCGTAGACATCGCTGTCTCCTCGGTGGCGCTCCAGGTAGCGGTCCGCCCCTTCCGTCGACAGGTGGGCCCCGGTCCCCACCTTCATCATTGACGCGAAACCTGCTCCACGGCAAGACAAGCAAGGACCGGACACATACGTACGTGTCCGGTCCTTGCTCCGCGCGGCAGGTGCTCCGCGCGGCAGATCAGCCCAGCGTGTCCGCAGCGGCCGGCGAGGAGTCGCGCAGGAACTCCGTGCAGCGCTCGTACTCCTCGTCCTCACCGATCGACTGCGCGGCGCGGGCCAGGGCGTGCAGGGCCCGCAGGAAGCCGCGGTTCGGCTCGTGGTCCCACGGCACCGGGCCGTGGCCCTTCCAGCCGGCCCGGCGCAGCGAGTCGAGGCCGCGGTGGTAGCCGGTACGGGCGTAGGCGTACGACTCGACGACCCGCCCGTGCTCGAAGGCGTCGTCGGCCAGCTGCGCCCAGGCGAGCGAGGAGGTCGGGTACTTCGCCGCCACGTCGGCGGGGGCGGTGCCGCCCGCGAGGAGCTCGCGGGGTTCGGGGTCGTCGGGAAGACGGGTCTCGGGAGGGCCCCCGAGCAGATTCTCGTGAATGGACATGGAAGCCAGTCTGCCTGGCCCCGGCGAATACAGCTGCCACGGGCGGCAGGCCCGGGGCCGCACAAGCGCTCTCCAACCGCTCGGCCCGGGCCCCGCTCGGGCCGGGCCGTGCCCGCAACGTCGCATCGCCGCCCGCAAGCGCTCCGGCTACGGCCGCACGGCCCGGACCGCCCTCACGAGCGCGTCGACGCCCGCCTCCGCCTTGTTCCGCGGGCAGCCCACGTTGAGCCGGACGAATCCCTCCGCCCGGTAGACCGAGCCCGGCATGATCGCCACCTTCTCCACCTCGATCAGCTGCCGCTGGAGCGCCGCGCTGTCGACTCCGAGCGGGCGCAGATCGATCCAGGCGAGGTACCCGGCCTGCGGCGGCGCCCAGCCCAGCTCGGGGAAGGCCGTGTTCAGCCGCTCGGCGAGCATCGACAGATTCGCCGCGGTGTACGCGCGCGCCGCGTCCAGCCAGGCCGCCCCGTGCCGGTAGGCCGCGATGTGCGCCGTCATCGCGAGCACCGCGGGTGAGGCCAGCCCCTCGGCCGTCTCCATGCGGGTGAGGTACTCCGCGCGGTCGTCCGGGTCGCCGATCATGCCGTACGAACCGGTCAGCGCCGGGAAGTTGAATGCCTTGCTGCCGGAGGTGATGAGAGCCCAGCGGCCACGCCCGTACCGGGTCCACGGGAGATGCCGGTGCCCGTCGTGCACGAAGTCGGCGTGGATCTCGTCGCAGATGACCGCGGTGCCGTACCGCTCGGCGAGTGCGGCGAACCGGGTCAGCTCGTCGTGGGTCCACACCCGGCCGGTGGGGTTGTGCGGCGAGCAGAGCAGCAGGACCTTGCTGTCCGGCCGGGCGAGCAGACGCTCCAGCTCCGCGTCGTCGTCCACCGGGCAGCCGCGCAGCTCCCGGCGCAGGCCGGAGACCGCCTTGGTGAAGCCGTCGTAGGTGGGGGTGTGGACCACCACACCGTCGCCCTCGTCGGTCCACATCCGCAGCAGCTGCGAGAGCTGGTTGAGCACGGAGGGCCCGTACACGATCCGGCCGGTGTCGATCCGGGTGTCGAAGCGGGTCGCGTACCAGTCGCGTATCGCGTCCCGGAACTCCCCGAGCCGCCAGTCGGTGTAGCCGAACACCCCGTGGCCGATCCGCTCGTGGAGGGCCGCGAGGACCTCGGGCGGGCAGCGGAAGTCCATGTCGGAGATGGTGAAGGGCAGCAGCCCGTCCACGCCGAACCGGTCCGCGACGCCGTCCCACTGGACGCTCCACGAGCCGCGCCGGTCTACAGCGGTGTCGAAGTCGTACTCCGCGTCGTACCCCATGTGCGGCGCCCTCTCTCTGATCCGGCAGACACTCTCAGATCCTGCAGAACTCGCTGATGCGGCACACACTCCCAGATCCAACGGAACCCGCGGGAGGAACGGATGGAACGGATGGAGCCGATGGAGCCAATGGATACGCCACGGGCCCGGCACCCCTGGTCGGGATACCGGGCCCGGCGTGACGGACGTGCCTACTTGATGCGGGTGCCCGTGGAGCGCAGGTTCGCGCAGGCCTCGGTGACGCGCTTCGCCATGCCGGCCTCGGCGGCCTTGCCCCAGGTGCGCGGGTCGTAGGTCTTCTTGGAGCCGACCTCGCCGTCGACCTTCAGGACGCCGTCGTAGTTGCGGAAGATGTGGTCCACCACGGGACGCGTGAAGGCGTACTGGGTGTCGGTGTCGAGGTTCATCTTCACGACGCCGTTCTCCAGCGCGGTGGCGATCTCCTCCGCGGAGGACCCGGAGCCGCCGTGGAAGACGAAGTCGAACGGCTGGCTGCCGGCGGGCTTGCCGTACTTGTCGGAGACGCCCTCCTGGAGGTCCTTGAGGAGCTCGGGGCGGAGGACGACGTTGCCCGGCTTGTAGACGCCGTGCACGTTGCCGAAGGAGGCGGCCAGCAGGTAGCGGCCCTTCTCGCCCAGACCGAGCGCCTCGGCGGTACGCAGCGCGTCGTCGACGGTCGTGTACAGCGAGTCGTTGATCTCGTGGCTGACGCCGTCCTCCTCGCCGCCGGTCGGAGTGATCTCGACCTCAAGGATGATCTTCGCGGCGGCAGCCTGCGCCAGCAGCTCCTGGGCGATGGCCAGGTTGTCGGCGAGGGTCTCGGCGGAGCCGTCCCACATATGCGACTGGAAGAGCGGGTTGAGGCCGGCCTCGACGCGCTTGCGGGAGACCTCAAGCAGCGGACGGACATAGCCGTCGAGCTTGTCCTTGGGGCAGTGGTCGGTGTGCAGCGCGACCGTGACCGGGTACTTCTCGCCGACGATGTGCGCGAACTCAGCGAGCGCGACCGATCCGGAGACCATGTCCTTGGCGTACTGGCCGCCCAGGAACTCCGCACCGCCGGTGGAGATCTGGATGATGCCGTCGCTCTCGGCCTCCGCGAAGCCGCGCAGCGCCGCGTGCAAGGTCTGGGTCGAGGTCACGTTGATGGCCGGGTAGGCGAACTTGCCTGCCTTCGCCCGGTCGAGCATCTCGTTGTAGACCTCGGGGGTTGCGATGGGCATCTGTCCGCTCCTTGGGATGTGCGGTGTGCGTATGTGGTCCCTGACCTGGGGGCGACGTCATCGTCGCCCCCATCTTTCCAGACTCCTGGCGCGGGTCCACCGGGCGTGGTGCCTTGACCCGGACGACGGGCTGTGGTTTCACGTGAAACCACAGCCGGTAGTCAGAGCCTCACAGGTCGAGGTCGCTCTGGGAGTACGCGAAGACGTACGGCACCCCGGCTTCGGCGATGACCTCGGCGGCACCGGTGTCGCGGTCCACGATCGTGGCGACGGCGACGACCTCGCCACCGGCCTCGCGCACCGCCTCCACGGCGGTCATCGGGGAACCGCCCGTCGTGGTGGTGTCCTCGACAACCAGGACGCGGCGGCCCTTGATGTCCGGGCCCTCGATACGGCGCTGCATCCCGTGTGCCTTGGCGGCCTTGCGTACGACGAAGGCGTCCAGCGTCTTCCCGCGGGCGGCGGAGGCATGCAGCATGGCGTCGGCGATCGGGTCGGCACCGAGCGTCAGGCCGCCGACCGCGTCGAAGTCCAGCTCGTCGGTCAGATCCAGCATCACCTGGCCGACCAGAGGCGCGGCCACGCCGTCCAGGGTGATCCGGCGAAGATCGATGTACCAGTCGGCTTCGATTCCCGAGGAGAGCGTCACCTTGCCGTGCACCACGGCCTTGTTCTTGATGTGGTGGAGCAGATCAGCGCGTACGTCAGTCATGCCCCCGAGCTTAATTGCGATGGCGCCCGGACTTCCTCGCGGCGGCTCGGGGACGACCTCACGACGGCTCGGGGGCGGCTCCCACCGGCTCCCACACCCCCACACCCCCAGCTCCTCGATGGGGCATCGATGGCTCCTCGATGGTTCCTCGATGACTCAGAGGCGGCGCCAGCTCCAGGTCGTCGCGATCTCCAGCGGGTCGATGGGCGTCACCAGGCGGGGCAGCGTGTTCAGGCCGTTCGGCGGGCCGGACTGGGGCTCGACGCAGACCGCTTCCGCCTGCTCGTCGTAGATCACGACCCACTCGTCGCGGCTCCGCACCTTCAGTTCCAGCTGCTCGGGCCAGGTGAGGGTCACATCCACCCCGTCCGGCATCCCGAAGCAGTCGTCCCAGGGGCCGGGGAGGGGGTCGATCCGCTTGCCCGTGGGCAGGTGGTCGTCGCCGCGCTCCTCCTGCCAGGCGGGCTGGAAGTCGACCTGCGCGTCGCCACCGGCGCCCAGGTTCCGGTTGAACCAGGGGTGCCAGCCCGCCTGCGCCGGGAACGAGTCGCCGTAGGTCTCCACACCGAGGGTGAGGGTCAGGGCGGACTCGGTCAGCTCGAAGGACTGGGAGACCCGGCCGGTGTACGGCCAGGGGTCGGCCAGATCGTAGGTGAACACCGCCACACCGGAGCCGTCGTTGCTGCCGGCCCGGGAGCGCTGCCAGGCGGTGTTGCGGCCGGTGCCGTGGATGGCGTGCGGCGGGGAGTTCAACGGCAGCTGGTGCGGGATGCCGCCGCTGCTGAACCGGCCGTTCCCGGTGCGGCCGCACCAGGGCACCATCGGGAAGCAGCCGAACTTGGCTCCCTGGCACAGCAGTTCGGTACCGCCGATGCGGAGGCTGCTGATACGGCACCCGTTCTCGGGGCTCACGGTCAACTCGACGTCGCCGGCGACGAGCCGGACCTCTTCGCTACTCACGCCCCGACCCTAACGGGACGGGGACCGGTCGGCCGCCCGGTTCAGCGCCGGCGTCGCAGCGCCCGGCCCACCACGACTGCCGACGCCAGCACCAGTGCCGCCGCCGGGGCCGCCCAGCGCAGGGTCGCTCCCGCCGTGCTCGACGACGGGGCCGGTACCGGGGCGTAGCGTCCACGGGGCGGGGCGTGGTCGACCTCCTCCGCGCTGCGGCCGATCATCGTGCGGCGGGCGTGCGCGGCCTCCACGGGTGGGTCGCCCGCCGGGGTGAAGCCCGCGTCGGACACCGGGTCCAGCGACGGCGGCGGCACCTCCGTATCGAACACGGACGCCCCGGGCTTGTCCCCGGACTTGTCCCCGGCCTCGTCCTCGGGCTTGCCCCCGGGCTTGTCCCGGGCCTCGTCCTCGGGCTTGCCCCCGGACTCGCTGGGCCCGGACGGCCGCTCCGCAGGCGCCTGGTCCGCATCCGGTACCGGGCCGGCGCCCCCACCCGGGGTGCCGGTCTGGGCTTCGTTCTGGGGTGCGGCCTCTGCCTCGGCCCGCACGCGGTCCCCGAACCGGTCCAGCAGACGGCGTGCGGCCGTCAGCACCGCCTCGGAGGAAAGGTCCGCCAGACGGCCGTCGGTCGCCTGAACCGTTCCCGTACACCTCAGGGTCGTCCCCGTACGGCCGACCGCACCCGAATCAGCACCCGAATCAGCACCGGCACCCGCACCCCCGCCGACCAGGCTCAGCTTCAGCGAGAGTTTCACCGAGCCCGGTCCGCGCGCTTCCGTGCCCTCGCCGTCGACCTCGTAGCCGCCGTCCCGCTCCACGACGCGCACGCTGCCGCGGTACGTGATCGTGTGCCCGTCGATCCGGACCTTGAGCCGGCCCGCGAGCGCGCCCTCCCGGCTGTCCGTACTGTCCGCGTCCTGTTGGAGCCCCGGTACGCAACGGGCCACACGGGCGGGGTCCGCCAGGACCCGTCGGACGGACTCTGCCGGAACCGGAACGAACACCTCATGCTCCATGGAAGTCGAGCCTACTCAGCCACGGCCGACTCGTCTGCCTTTCGGTCCCCACCGGCACAGAGCGGCCCCGGCCGGTGCGCCCTCACCCGCCACCACCCTGTTCACCCCCCGTACCGCGGATGCACCAGCGTCGACGGCGGCACACCCGGCGGTCGGCCCGGTACCCGTGACCAGGTGCCCGCAGCTGCCGGTGCCAGCCGCGGATCCCGGCGGGCCGCCAGGACGAAGCCCCAGTCGCTGGGGGTCTTCCCCGTGCCCTTCGCCCGGTCGGGGCCCGCGGCGAAGCCCGCACCACGGCCCGACGCCCGGTACGGGACCGCCCGCAGACCGGCCGCCCGCACCGTCGCGTCGACCGTCCAGAAACTGCCGGGACGCGTGTCGACCGGGCCCGCGTGGACCGCCAGCCGGCCGCCCGGGGCCAGCACCCGCGACACCAGCCCGTAGAACTCCTCCGAGTAGAGCTTGGTGCTCGCGGTGATCCCGGGATCGGGCAGATCCGTGACGATCACGTCGTACGCCGGCCTCGATGAGCGCAGCCAGTTGAAGGCGTCGCCAGTGACCACCCGCAGCCGCGGGTCGCGGTACGCGTGCCCGTTGAGCGCGGAGAGCCCGGGATCGGTGCGGGCCAGCCGTTCGACCCCGGGGTCCGGTTCGACCAGCGTCACCGACGCCACTCCCCGGTGGCGCAGCACCTCACGGGCCGCGAGACCGTCGCCGCCGCCCAGGATCAGTACGTTCCGGTGCGGACCGTGCATCGCGGGGTCGACCAGCGCCCGGTGGTACTGCCGCTCGTCCGCGCCGTCGACCCGGAGCCTGCCGTCCAGGAAGAGGTTCAGGGTGCCGTGCGCGGACCGGGTCAGGACGATCTCCTGGACGCGGGTCTGCTCGGCGACCCGCACCTGCGCCCCGTACACCGCCCGCCGCGCCGCCAGTTCGAAGTCGCCTTCCAGCGCCGTCGCCGTGGCCAGCACGGCGAGCACCAGCACGTTCACCAGGATCAGCCACCACCAGGCGCGCGTCGTCAGGTCGCGCCGGAAGAGCCACAGCACCAGCGCCCCGCCGGCCACGGCGTTGACCGTGCCGGTGAGCAGCGCCCCGGTGAGCTGGCCGAGCAGGGGGAGGAGCAGGAACGGGAAGGCGAGACCGCCGACCAGCGCGCCCACGTAGTCCGCCGCGAACAGGTCGGCCACGGCGCCGCCCGCGTCCTGTCGCGACACCCGCTGGATCAGCGTCATCAGCAACGGGATCTCGGCGCCCATCAGCACACCGATCGCCAGCGAGAATCCGACCAGGGCATACCGCGAACCGCCGCCGCCCGCCCAGGCGAACGACGCGTACAGCACGAGCGCCGAGCCGCCGCCGGTCAGCGCGAGCGCCGCCTCGACCAGACCGAATCCCACGGCGGCGCGGACCCGCAGCCGTTTGGCGAGGAGCGAGCCGATCCCCATCGCGAAGACCATGACGGACAGCACGACGGACGCCTGGGTGACGGAGTCCCCGATCAAGTACGAGGCGAGCGCGACCAGTTCGAGCTCGTACACCAGTCCGCAGGCGGCGCAGACGAAGACCGTGGCGAGCACCAGCAGCCTGCCGGTCCTCGGGCGTACGGAGAGCCGCGCGTCCTGGGTTCCGGGGGGCGCGTACTGGTCGATCACGCGACGAACGCTACGTTACGGAGTGAACGCAACCTGTAACCCACGAGGCGCGAATCAGGCTTCGACGGGGATACGCACCCCAACGCGTGTGCGGGTCACCACGAGTTGCCCCTCCTGCGGGTACGCATGCCAGGTGCGCCAGTGCACCTGGCCCTCGTGCCGTTGCGCGAGCATCGCGGTGAAGGCGTGCGGCGAGCCGGGGAACGTACCGGCGATGCCGTTCGGGTGGTCGGCGACCAGCGCGAGCAACTCCTGCGCGCGCCCCGCGAACGAGCAGTCCGAGAGCGTCTCGACGCAGGCCGCGAACTCGTACCCCCAGTCGCCTACGCGCTCCGCGACGCCGAGCGGTAAAGGGGTGCTGCTTCCCGGAATGCAGGCGACGGTCTCGGAACATGCGCCGCCCTCCTCCTCCAGAAGCACCTGGTGGGAGGCGCCGAGGAGCCTCATCTGGAGCTTGGCGCCACCGAGTTCGAGATCGAGGACCGCGAGCGCGGGCAGCGGTTCGCGGCCCAGCGCCCAGGCCAGATCGGCGGCACGGGTGTCGGTGTAGGCAGTACTGAGGGTCGTGAGCATGGGTGGGCTCCGCAAACACACAATCGGCAGATGGATGGGGTTCTCCCCGGAGCAGGTGTCAGGGAAAGAGACGCCGGCATGGGCCACGGTCAGGTCTCAGGTCCGAGGGCTGCTTCTTCTCACATGGAGGGAATCACGAAGTACGCGACGCTCACAGCGTTTTTACCCAACATGAAGGGGTTTCCATCCCCCCGGGGGCTCCGCTGTTCATACGTTCAACGAACCGGCGGTGAGGGGGATACGGGGCGAGCCGCGAGGTGACCTGTGGGGCGGGCGGTACGGCCTCGGGCCGGGCTGCGAGCGGCTGAGCGACCGGGCTGCGTGACCAGCCGTCGAAATGGGTCACGGCATCGGGCGCGGGTGCGGTTGCCGGTGCGGGCGCGGGGCGCGGGGCGCGGGCGCGGTCAAACAGACGGCGCCCGCCGGGGATTGACCCGACGGGCACCTGGAAGGCCAGGACACAGGAACGGAGTTGAGGCCCGGGCCCGGCTAACAGGCAGGCCCCAGCACGGACCTGCGTCGGAGCGACCTGCGTCGGACCGGCCGGCGTCAGCTGGAGCCGCAGCCCCCGCCGCCACCGCCGCACGACGACCCCCCGCCGCATGACGAGTGGCCGCCACCGCCGCAGGAGTGGAGCCCACCGGAATGCCCGCCCGAGTGATGACCGCCCGAGTGGTGACCGGTCGATCCGATGTCCCCGGCCCACCAGCTGCCGCCCGCCGAACTGCCGGCGACGCCGCCCGCGGTGGACGAACGGCCCCGCCTGCCGCCACGCCCGCCGCCCCCACGGCGCTTCCGGTCTGCGGACAGCAGCGCGACCAGCACGATGACCACCACTGCCAGGATGAAAACGCCCACGACCCTCACCACTCCTCCGTCCGGCGGAACGGGGTCCCCCGTCGGTCCCCGCCCGGCTGCCGGGCTTCTCGTGTGACAGGCCCATCCCCGGTAGGCGCGGCCTCAAGCAGGAGTTGAGGAAGTCCAGAGGTTCGGCGCAGGATGGCCGCCATGACCACTACGCGAAGTTCTACGGGACACGTCGGCGGACGGCCGCTGCTCAACCGCCGGCTGGACGGACTCGGCACGACGATCTTCGCGGAGATGTCAGCGCTGGCCACGGCCACCGGCGCGATCAACCTGGGGCAGGGCTTCCCGGACACCGACGGCCCGGAGGAAGTCCGCGAGGCGGCCGTCCGGGCGCTGCGCGACGGCCGGGGCAATCAGTACCCGCCGGGCCCCGGCATCCCGGAACTCCGCTCGGCGATCGCCGACCACCAGCGCCGCTTCTACGGCATCGGCTTCGACCCCGACACGGAGGTACTGGTCACCGCGGGAGCCACGGAGGCCATCGCCGCCGCAATGCTCGCCCTGCTGGAGCCGGGCGACGAGGTCATCGCGTTCGAACCGTTCTACGACTCGTACGCCGCCTGCATCGCCATGGCGGGCGCCGTCCGCGTACCGCTGACCCTCCGCGCCCCGGACTTCCGCCCCGACCTCGACGCGCTGCGGGACGCCGTCACACCCCGCACCCGGCTGCTGCTGCTCAACTCGCCGCACAACCCCACCGGCATGGTCCTCACCGACGAGGAGCGGAGCGCCATCGCCGCACTCGCCATCGAACACGACCTGCTCGTGGTCACCGACGAGGTGTACGAACACCTGGTCTACGAAGGCACGCACCGCCCCATCGCGGCGCTGCCCGGTATGCGCGAGCGCACCGTCTCCATCTCGTCGGCGGGCAAGACGTACTCGTTCACGGGGTGGAAGGTCGGCTGGATCACCGGCTCCCCGGCCCTTGTCGCGGCGGTCCGTACGGCGAAGCAGTATCTGACCTATGTGAGCGCGGGGCCGTTCCAGTACGCCGTCGCCGAGGCACTGCGGCTCCCGGACAGCTACTTCACCACGCTGCGGACCGATCTGCTGCGCAAGCGCGACCTGCTCGACGCGGGCCTGCGCGCCGCCGGATTCACCGTGTACGAGCCGCAGGGCACGTACTTCATCACCACCGACATCGCCCCGTTCGGCGAGAAGGACGCGCTCGCCTTCTGCCGGGCGCTGCCGGAGCGCTGCGGGGTGGTGGCGGTGCCGAGTTCGGTGTTCTACGACGACCCGGAGCCGGGCCGCAGCCAGGTGCGCTTCACGTTCTGCAAGAAGGACGAGGTCCTCCGGGACGCGAGCGAACGGCTGCGTCGGCTGGCCGGCTGAACATCGCCGAATTCGCGGTCGCGGTCGCGGTGACGCATGCGAGCGAACATCGTGTTGTGCGTCAGCCCCGTCCCGGCTCCCGAGCCGGGAGCATGACAAGAGCGCGTACGATATGGCGCCGCTCAGGGCCACTCCGGTGCCGGCAGGACAAGGAACTTGAGGGACAGAACGTGCGGAGCGTCAACCCGGACGACCTGGAGCAGCTCGCCAAGCTTTTGAACGGGCGGGGAGGTGTCCAGGACAAGATCGATGAAGCCTTCACCAGAGCCTCCCGGCTGGGAGTCTCTGGCAAGCTGACGGCGCTGAAGCCCCTGCGGAGCTGGGTGACCGATACCGCGCCGGATCTTCGCAAACGTGCAGGGATCGCTCGGTTGGAAAGCGGCGATCCCGAGGCGGGCCTGCGTTGGGCCGGCTTCAGTGCCGCGGACATCCAGAAGTACAAGGGCCAGGGGATGTCGCCAGACCAGCTGCTGCTGGCCAATTCCGTGGCCGCAAGCGATAATCCCGCCGCCAAGTCGTTGCGGCGAGGTGACGACGAGTCGATCGACGCGTGGATCGAACGCCTTGAAGCGACCGCCCTCACGAAGATTCCCGGCCTCGAGCCGCACAAGGAGACCGTCGAGGCGTTCGTCGCGGCCGTCAGAGAGTACAAGGGGTTTACCGAAACAGCCGCTCAGACAACCCTCATCGCGACGACGCTGACGAAGGTTCTGGTAGGCAATCGCATCCGCACAGCGTGGCGTGCGGGCGGCTGGTCTCAACCCGTCCAGGACAGCGTGTACAACCTGGTACGGAGGAGCGGCCACAGGGGCCTGGTGCGTTGGGGCAGGAACGTAAGGGCCTGGTATCCGGAGCTCAGGTCACTGAACGCCCCAGGCTCGTGGCTTCCCACAAGAATTGCCAATGTCCTCTACCGCAGCCGGGGTTTCCAGCAGTTGGGGAGTCTCCCGGGCATGTCCGCGGTGCAGAACTGGGCCAGCAGCAGAGGGTGGAACAGGGCGGCTAATTCCAGGTTCATGGACATGGGACCGAACTCGATCGTTCGATTCATCGGCGGAAACAACGAACTGGCAAGGGAGTTCGGAGGAAGCACGCACGCGGGCGTCGCCGCCAAAGCCGCCAGCGCCAACCTCTTCAAGGTCGCCGGCAACGTTTACACCGAGGGGCGCGCCCTCCAGGGACTCGGCCGGGGCGCATCGGTACTCAAGGGCCTCGCCACCACCGGCAAGGTGGCGGGCGCCTTCCGTGGTGCCGGTGTGGTGGGCGGTGTCGTCTCGACCGCTGTCAGCGCCAACACGGTCTATCACGATGGATTGCCGTGGGATAACGGGAACTTCTCCACCCGGGAGAAGGGCGCTTCCTATGTCGCAGATATCGCTGAAACCGGATTCAACGCCTCGCTGACCGCGGCCACCGTCGCGCCCAACCCCTTCACTATAGGCGCCACCGTCGTGTGCGGTGCCGTCTACCTGGGCGCCAAGGTCGTCCAGCACTGGGACGGCATCAAGAAGGGTGCGGGTAAGGCGGTGGACGCGGTCGGCGACGCAGCCGAGGAAGCCGTAACAAACCCCATCGGCACGGCCAAAAAGGTCGGCCATGCACTCAACCCAGGGAACTGGTTTTGACCCTGCGGCAGATGCACGGAACAGGGCGCCGGGGCCCCGCCCACCCGCGGTACCCCTCCTCCCGTCAGCGCTTCACGCGTCGACCGGGGCCTCCCCTTCACCGATCAGGTCCTCCTTGTCCGGGAGAAGGTCCGTGATCCTCTCCCAGATCTTGCCGTTCCGCGTGCGTACCAAGCACAGTTCGCTCTTGGGCCCAACTTGCCCTTCCAGAATGGGCTCTTCGGGCTTTTCTCTGACCCAGTAGCCGCGCGGACCGCAGTCCCACACCGCCAGAGCCCGGACCATCGCGGCCCGCTCACCGTCGTGCTTGCCATCCCAGGCAGTGGTGATACGCCACATCGCGTTCAGATCCATGACGAGCTCGGTGAACTCGCTCAGCTCCGGTTCCTTGGGCGTGCCGGCCTCAGTCAGTGCGGTGCGGATGAGGTCCCTGGTCGCGGCCTCGTCGCCCTCTCCCTGCTCCAGAACCGACAGTGCCGCGTCAAGAGCACCCATCGTCGTCTCGATGCGGAAGACCTCGGATTCCGCATCGTCGTCGGCCTGTAGGTTGACCGTGCGCGCCAACTGCCAGACCAGACCGTGTGGGGCGATGGGCGTGTACTCGGACTCCTCATCGCCGGGCCAGCCCTCATGAGCGATCACGGCATCCTGGCCGACGATGACCCCGTGGTTGACCGTCCCGTGCTCGCCCATGACTTCCACGGTTACCAGGACCAGCGGAGCAGCCAGGGCGCCGAGCAGATCTCTGAGGATCGGCGCTAGCTCGCCCTCTTCACCGACCAGGCCGATCTGCATGAGTTCGCACAGTGAAGACATGAGTTCGTCGGGCGGATTTTCGCCGTTCGAGAGACGGGCGAGTACCGCTATGTGGCGGTCCGCCAGCCGGAATCGCGCCCGGGAGCTGTCGTAGGAAGGCATGGAAGGTATTACCCCGGTCTCTCGTGGCGAAGCCGCCAGAACTCCCCCGACGGCGTGTGCTGTCTCTTCAGGACGCCGCATTTCACGGTCCCACGGCCACCGTATGGCACTTCGTTGTAGCGCTCGCGAAGCGCTTTCAGGCAATGGCGTGATGAACAAGGCACTCGTCGAGATGCGACAACAGTTGCTCACGATCGCCAAGGCTCGCCGTGCCGCCATCGCGGAGGTCGGACAGGGCAGTTGAGCGAGATCAGGCGCTCCGGCCTCGGACGGTCGCCCGGTGACACTCTCACCACGCCCCAGATAGGCTCACGTTCGTTGCATTGCGGAAGTGGTGGAGGGAGTCGTCGGTGGCGTTCGGGAAGCGTAAGGCGCAGGAGCAGGGGCCCCCTGTGCCCGCCGTCGACTGGACGGACGTGCGCCGCTTCACCATCGGAAGGACCGAGCGATCGGTCGCCCATGGAAAGAAGTCTCAGCTCGGGAGGCTCGCGGTTCGGGTTCCCCGACAGGCGAAGGATCTTCGAACCTATGCGCCCTGCGCCTATTTCCGGACCGACTCGCCCGGGAATCCTGTGGCTGAGCCGACGCTCTACGAGGACGAAGCGGCCCAACGGATTCTCTGTGCCGTGGACGATCCCGTGGACGTCGGCAAGGAGGTGCACCGTAGCGTTCGGGACGGTGAAGGGCGGGTGATCGGTACGATCCTTCGCATTCCCTCTTCGAATAGGGTGGTTCACCACACATGGCGCATTGCCCAGGCGGGCCATCCCGAGATCGCGGGCCGCAGCCAGTGGTCCCTCGCGAACAACAGCCCGAAGGGCTTGGCACTGCGCGGACTTGAGTCGACCCTCAATGTGGTTCTGGAGCTGGCCGCGGACGGCGATAACCGAACCACAGAGGGGCGCACGCTGGAATGGAGAACCGAGGACGAGTTGGTGATGGTGTCCAAAGGAATTCCACAGTTCGACAGCAGCATTGATATGTCGATCAAGGTGGGGTGGCTGGATCGGCGGCTGGCTTTTGCCGTCGCCATGGTCCCGGATTTCCCTAAGCTATAGCCCAGTCCGGGCGAAGAGGAACCGCAGCACCGCATTGCGCCGCGCGTCCGTCATGCTCACGCCGTCCCAGGCCGCCCGTGCGTCCGCACCCTGAGCCGTCGAGGAGCACCATCGGCCGGACGACGGCCGCGGCCGCAGCTCCGCCCACACGCCGGCGTCGGTGATCGCGAGCCAGGTGCCGGGCCGACTTCCCCGGCAACGTGTCGTGAGCGAGCAGGACGAGGTCCTCCGGGACGCGAGCGAACGGCTGCGTCGGCTGGCCGGATGACCCGGTCGGCCGACCCCGGTCGCGCGGGCGCCGGACGGCGCGGAGAGTCGGAAGGACCGACCGACTCAGCGCGCACCCCGGAGGCGCCCCCTGTTCGCCGACGCGGAAGGGTCCGGCACGGAAGCCACCGACGCCGGGCCCACCGAAAAAGCCAGCCCCGCAACTCCCGCCCCATCCCTCTCTCCATCCCTCTCCGCAGCTCCCTCCCCACCCCTCTCCCCACCCCTCTCCCCAGCTCGCGCCGCCCCGGATGCGGCGCCCCTCCCCGGGGGCGCCGCTCTGCTGCGCCGGGCCGCCCCGGCCGTCGCGCTCTTCCTCGCCGTACGGCTGGCCGGGCTCGCGGTGCTGGCCCTCTGGACCTCGTACGAGGGGCGGGACCCGGTGGCGCTGCTCGGGTACTCCTGGGACTCCCGCTGGTACAGCTCGATCGCCGCGCACGGCTACGGCCACACGGTTCTCGGGCCCAACGGGCGGGTCTTCAGCGACCTGGCCTTCTTTCCGCTCTACCCGGGCCTCGTGGCGGCTGCCTCCACCGTGCTGGGGATCACCGGAGGCGGCGCCGGGCTGCTGGTCTCCTGGGCCTCGGCCGCGCTGGCCGCCTGTGGGATCCACGCGGTGGGCGAGCGTCTGTACGGGCGCCGCGTGGCGGCTCTGCTGGTGCTGCTGTGGGCGCTGCTGCCGCACTCCGTCGTGCTGTCGATGGCGTACACCGAGCCGCTGCTCACGGCGTTCGCCGCCTGGTCGCTCTACGCGTTGCTGACCGGGCGGTGGCTGTGGGCCGCGGCGCTGGCCGTCGGCGCGGGGCTCACCCGGCCCAACGGGTACGCGGTGGCGGCGGCGGTGTGCGTCGCCGCGCTGTACGAGATGGTCCGGGGCCGCGCACACCGGAGGGTCCGCGCCGCGGCGGTGATCGCACCGCTCGGCTGGGCCGGGTACGTCCTGTGGGCCGGGGCGCGCACCGGCGATCTGCTCGGCGGGTACTTCACCGTGCAGGACGGCTGGGGGTCCCGGTTCGACTTCGGCGCGGGATGGCCGCCGCTCCTGGAGCAGATCGCGCTGGGTGAGCGGCCCCCGGCGGTGCTGGTCAGCGTGGCGCTCGTGGGGATCGCCGCGGTGCTCTTCGTGCGGCTTCTGCGGGACCGCGGCCGGCCGCCCCTGCCGGTGCTCGTGTACACGGGCGCGCTGCTGCTGGTGGTCGCGGGCGACAGCGGGTTCTTCGAGTGCAGACCGCGCTTCCTGCTGCCCGCCTTCCCGCTGCTGCTCCCGGTGGCGTGGGCCATGGCGAAAGCCCGGCCCAGGACGGTGATCGTGGTGATCACCGTCCTGGCCGGGCTGTCGCTCGGCTACGGCGCCTATCTCCTGACGGACGCGGACGTGCCGCTGTGAGGGCCGTTCGAGGCGACTCCGCTCAAGACACGGACTCCGCCAGAGCACAGGCTCCGCTCAGGCGTCGTCGCCCGGCTCGTCGTCGCCCTTGCCGGACTCCAGGTCCTGCTCAAGACCGAGCTGGTCGACGAGCCACTTGTCGAACTCGATCGAGGCGCGGACCCAGCTGACCGTGGACGACACGAAGTGCTCCAGGGCCACGCCGGTGCCGATGAGCATCTGCGCCTCACCGATGAGCCGGACGCTGCCGTCGTCGTGGGTGTGCGTGTAGACCTTGGGCCACAGCGTGCGGCGGTTCCAGTCGTCGATCAGCTCCAGGAGCTGGATCTTCTCCTCGATGCCGTGCGGGCGGTCGTAGAACGTCCGCACCGAGAAGACCTGCTGGTCGTCCTCACCGCGGAACATGAAGTACGTGCGGAATTCCTCCCACGGCGCGGCGAGGTCGCCCTCGTCGTCCAGGACGTACTTCAGCTCCATCTGCTCAAGGAGCTGCTTGACCAGATCCTGGTCGGGAACGACGGGGCCCGCCGGTCCTGAATCCTGCGGATCGGGCTGGCCCCCGAAGTTCGGAATGGAGGACGGGTCGATGGTCATCTTTGAATTGCCCTTCGTACGAGTTCCGCCATCCTCTCCCATGGCGGGCGGGGCGTGGCAACCCCCGCCCCGCACTATCGGCCAGTATCCGCTCCCGGCTTAGCCCGACCACCCCCCGATGGGCCGACCGGTGTCAGCCCACCCGCTCGGCCGCGGACTCCGCGCGCCCCACGATCAGCCCGTCGCCGACCCGGTCGACCCGGACCGTATCGCCGTCGGTGACCTCGCCCGCGAGGATCTCCTTCGCGAGCCGGTCGCCGATCGCCGTCTGGATCAGCCTGCGCAGCGGCCGGGCGCCGTACGCCGGGTCGTTGCCCTCCTCAGCCAGCCAGGCCAGTGCCTCGGGGGTGACGTCCAGGGTCAGCCGCCGGTCGGCGAGGCGCGCGGCCAGGCGGTCGATCTGGAGACCCGCGATGTGCGCCAGCTCGTCGCCCGACAGCGCGGAGAAGACCACCAGGTCGTCGAGGCGGTTGAGGAACTCGGGCTTGAAGGAGGCCCGTACGACGGCGATGACCTGCTTCTTCTTCTCCTCGGGCTTGCTCAGCGGATCGACCAGGTACTGGCTGCCCAGGTTCGAGGTCAGGATCAGGATGGTGTTGCGGAAGTCCACCGTGCGGCCCTGGCCGTCGGTGAGGCGTCCGTCGTCCAGGACCTGGAGCAGTACGTCGAAGACCTCGGGGTGGGCCTTCTCCACCTCGTCGAGCAGCACCACGCTGTACGGGCGCCTGCGCACCGCCTCGGTGAGCTGGCCGCCCTCCTCGTACCCCACGTAGCCGGGAGGCGCGCCGACCAGCCGGGCCACCGAGTGCTTCTCGCCGTACTCGCTCATGTCGATGCGGACCATGGCCCGCTCGTCGTCGAAGAGGAAGTCGGCGAGCGCCTTGGCCAGCTCGGTCTTGCCCACGCCGGTCGGCCCCAGGAAGAGGAACGAGCCGGTGGGCCGGTCGGGGTCGGCGATGCCGGCGCGGGTGCGGCGTACGGCGTCGGAGACGGCGCGGACCGCTTCGGTCTGGCCGATCAGGCGCCGGCCCAGCTCGTCCTCCATGCGCAGCAACTTCTGCGTCTCGCCCTCCAGGAGACGGCCGGCCGGGATGCCGGTCCAGGAGCCGACCACATCGGCGATGTCGTCGGAGCCGACCTCCTCCTTGACCATGGTGCTCTTCGTGTCGGCGGTCTTGGCCGCCTCCTCCTCGGCCTCGGTGGCCGCCTCCAGCTCCTGCTCCAGGCCGGGGATCTCTCCGTACAGCAGCTTGGAAGCGGTGTCGAAGTCGCCGTCGCGCTGGGCGCGCTCGGCCTGGCCGCGGAGTTCATCGATGCGCTCCTTCAGCTCACCGACACGGTTGAGGCCCTCCTTCTCCTTCTCCCAGCGTGCGGTGAGTCCGCGCAGCTCCTCCTCGCGGTCGGCGAGGTCGCGGCGCAGCTTCTCCAGGCGCTGCTTGGACGCGGCGTCCGACTCGTTCTTGAGGGCCAGCTCCTCCATCCGCAGCCGGTCGACGGAGCGCTGGAGCTCGTCGATCTCGACGGGGGACGAGTCGATCTCCATCCGCAGCCGGGACGCGGCCTCGTCCACCAGGTCGATGGCCTTGTCGGGCAGGAAGCGGGACGTGATGTAGCGGTCGGAGAGAGTCGCGGCGGCGACCAGGGCCGCATCCGCGATCTGGACCTTGTGGTGGGCCTCGTACCGGCCCTTGAGCCCGCGCAGGATCGCGATGGTGTCCTCGACCGAGGGCTCGGCGACCAGCACCTGCTGGAAGCGCCGCTCCAGGGCGGCGTCCTTCTCGATGCGCTCCCGGTACTCGTCCAGGGTCGTCGCGCCGACCATGCGCAGCTCACCGCGGGCCAGCATCGGCTTGAGCATGTTGCCCGCGTCCATCGCGGAGTCGCCGCCCGCGCCCGCGCCGACGACGGTGTGCAGCTCGTCGATGAAGGTGATGACCTGGCCGTCGCTCTCCTTGATCTCGGCCAGGACGGACTTCAGCCGCTCCTCGAACTCGCCGCGGTACTTGGCACCGGCGACCATGGCCCCCAGGTCCAGGGAGATCAGCCGCTTGTTCCGGAGGCTCTCCGGTACGTCGCCCTTGATGATCCGCTGGGCGAGGCCCTCCACGACGGCCGTCTTGCCGACGCCGGGCTCGCCGATGAGCACCGGGTTGTTCTTGGTGCGCCGGGACAGCACCTGCACCACCCGGCGGATCTCGTGGTCCCGCCCGATGACCGGGTCGAGCTTGCCGTCTCGTGCCGCGGCCGTGAAGTCCGTACCGAACTTCTCCAGCGCCTTGTACTGACCCTCGGGGTCGGGTGTGGTCACCCGGCGCCCTCCCCTGCTCGTCTCGAACGCTTCCAGCAATTTCTTGGCGTCGGCGCCCTGCTGCGTCAGCAGTTCGCCGGCGTGGCCGCCCTTGGCGGCGATCCCGATGAGCAGATGCTCGGTCGAGATGTACTCGTCCCCCAGTTCCTTGGCCCGCTTCGACGCGTCCGCGATGACGGCGAGCACCTCACGGTCGGGCTGCGGGGGCGCGACCGTCGAACCGGTCACGCTGGGCAGCCCGCCGAGCAGCCGCTCGGCCCCGGACCTGATGACCGCCTGGTCCGCATCGACGGCGGCCAGCAGGTCGACGACGTTCTCGTTGTCCTGCCCCTCCAGCAGGGCGAGCAGCAGATGTACGGGGGTCAGGTCCGGGTTGCCGTCGGACACGGCGCGGCTGTTCGCCGCGGTGATCGCGTCCCGGCTCTTGTTGGTCAGCTCGGCGTCCACGTGTGCGCTCTCCTCCTCGCGGGGCGGGTCCGTCCCTGCAGTGACTCGGTGCGATGGCTGTGTGCCATGCCCAGTGCGTAAGGCTCAGTGCGTAAGGCTCGGTGCGGTAAAGCTCAGTCTGCCTGGTGATGACTCAGTGATGACTTAGCGATGACTCAGGCAACGTGCATAAAGTTGAGTCTATGCCACTCAACATCTATTGCACAGGGCCGACGCCCCCTGGCCGACAGGATCTCTGCCACACCCCGGACGGCGGGACAGCGGGGGCCGGGTAGGTTCGCGCCCATGGCCATTGACCCACGGAACCCCGATCCGCCCTACCTCAGCTTCTGGCGCGAATTCCATCGCTGCACGTTG
Source organism: Streptomyces sp. NBC_00466 (assembly GCF_041433995.1). NCBI lineage: Bacteria > Bacillati > Actinomycetota > Actinomycetes > Kitasatosporales > Streptomycetaceae > Streptomyces > Streptomyces sp. NBC_00466. The sequence goes on from NZ_CP107896.1 coordinate 2,976,456, forward strand.
ACGACCCCGCGCCCGGACGGTTCACCGCATCTGGTGCCGGTCGGCGTGACGTGGGAACCGGAGGCCGGGATCGCCAGGGTCATCGCCAACAAGAAGTCGCGGAAGGTCGCCAACATCCTGGCCGCGGGGCCCGAGGGCGCACGGGTCGCGGTCTGCCAGGTGGCACCGGGCCGCTGGGCGACGCTGGAGGGGCGCGCGCGGATCCGTACGGAGCCGGACGCCATCGCCGACGCGGTGCGCCGTTACGCGGAGCGCTACGGGCGCACACCGACCGAGAACCCGGACCGGATCCTGATCGAGATCACCGTCGAACGGGCGATGGGCCGCGCCTGACCGGCGGCGGGGGCCATGTACGCAGCACAGCGGCGCCACCGTGTTCAGGTCACGGTGGCGCCGCTGTGTGGGGGAAGCACCTGAGCGATCTTTTACGACGGGGGAATCGCGTCAGGCACTGCGGGGGATAGCTGTGGTCGGCTCGGCGTCGAACAACTGGTGGTCACGCCGGTCGAGGTTCACGAACACCATGCCGTAGCGAACGGCACAGCGAACAGGCTGTGGGGCGCCCCGGGGTTTGCGCAGACACCGGTAGGCGCGGACGTCACCATCATCACCGTCGTCCTCGCGTACGACGACCACCGGCTCACCGAACAGGGTGACCATCAACGAGTCACCACGGTGCGGGATCGCCGTGACGAGGTCGATGAAATGCCACCCGGAGCGGTAGGCGACAGCCATCTCGCGCTGGAAGACTCTGTCGTCCGGTGGGACGGTCATGCGCTTGCCGAATCGGTGGTCGCGCCCCAGCCGAGGTCGAGCGGGGTCGCCGCATGCACGCTTCCCCAGCCAAGATCGGAAGGAACGGCAGTAGCCTGCGCGCTGCCCCACCCAAGATCTGCAGCACTTACTGCACCAAAAAGCACAGTTGCGGAGAAGACTGCCGCAAGCACCGAGCGAAGCATCTTTTTCTTCATAGTGGGCTTCGTCCTCACTTGATGTGTTCCTCTCCCCCGCGTTCCTAGACGATTGCCCATCCAGGCACGTCAACGCCACAGGGACGATGCATCATGTTCCTGCACATTCATGTTCCTGGGGGGTGGAGAATTGACCACAAGCTACGCAAACATGACACATCCTCACGCCATTACGGAACTTTGCGACGAGGGCGCACGGCTTTACGCCAGCGCGCTGAGCCTCGGCAAGATCCCGCGCAGCGAGGTGGGCCCCGCCCCGTGCCTGCTGGAGTTCGCGCTGCTCCACCCCGACCCCGACGACGCGGGCTGGCTCCGCCCCGTACCGCCGTCGGCCGCGCTCACTCAGCGCCTCCACCCGATCGAGCGGGAGATCCAGGACCGTAGACGACGGTCTGTGGAACTGACCGACACTTTCGAGCCGTTCATGACCATCAGCGCGCAGAATCCGCCGCCCACTCACGCCATCACCGTGCTGGAGGGGTTCGGAAGGATCAACGCGGCGCTCGATCTCGCCACCGCGGCGTGCCAGACAGAAGTGCTGACGATCCAGCCGGGGGGCGCCCGCAGCGAGCACGAACTCACTCAGGCCCTGGAGCGAGGCAGGCCCCTGCTCGACCGCGGCATCAGCATGCGCACGCTGTACCAGCACACGGTCAGGCACAGCCGCGGCACGCTGGCGTACGTGGACCTCGTCGCCGACGGCAAGGTGGAGATCCGCACGCTCGAAGAGCTCATAGAGCGCTTGATGATCTTCGACCACACCGTGGCGTTCATTCCGGCCACCGATGACCGCCAGATCGCGCTGGAGCTGCGCCATCCGGGCATGGTCGAGTACCTCGTCAAGGTCTTCGAGCAGTTCTGGAGACGTGGCGTGCCACTCCAGGATCAGAGCCCGTACGACCCCGGCCCCGAAGGGGTATCCGGCGTACGCCTGTCCATAGCCCAGTTGCTCGTCGAGGGGCACGTCGACGAGGCCATCGCCCGCCGGCTCGGGATGAACGTCCGCACCTGCCGTGCGCACATAGCGAAACTCAGCTCGGCACTCGGCAGCAGCAGCCGCGCCCAACTCGGCTACCTGATCGCGCAGTCCGGCATCCTCGAACCGTGATCCGGGCCCGAAACCGACCCCGGACCCGGACCCGGAAACACGCAAGGCGGCCCACCAGCAGTGCCGGTGGGCCGCCTCCGCGTTCGTGATCGTGCTTGTTACGCCCGCTACTCCGGTTACTCCGGCGACCGCTTCGGCCGGGGCCGCCAGACCACCAGTGCGCTGGTCTGCTGGACGTCCTGGTACGGGACCAGGTCGCGCCGGTACGAGGCGTGGACCTGTGCCTCGCGCTGCTGCATGGCCACCGCCGCGCCGTCCACCGTCGCCGAGAGCTCGGCGACCCTGGCCTGGAGCGCGGCGACCTGATGCTCCAGCTCGATGATGCGTTTGATGCCCGCGAGGTTGATGCCCTCGTCCTGGGACAGCTGCTGCACCGTACGGAGCAGTTCGATGTCCTGGGCCGAGTACCGCCTGCCCCGGCCGGCCGTCCGGCCCGGTGAGACCAGGCCGAGACGGTCGTACTGGCGCAGGGTCTGCGGATGCAGGCCGGAGAGCTGAGCGGCGACCGAGATGACGTACACGGGGGTCTCGTCGGTCAGTTCGTAACCCATGGCAGGGTCACGGCGTCCTCGGCGGCCATTCATCTCAAGCTCCCTTCACGGCCTGGAAGAGCTCCGCGCGCGGGTCCTGCCCCGCGGTCGCGTCGCGGTACGTCTCCAGCGACTCACGTGCCTTGTCGCTGAGATCCGCCGGTACGGCGACCTCGACGGTGACCAGCAGGTCCCCCCGGGTGCCGTCCTTGCGTACGGCGCCCTTGCCCCGGGCCCGCATCGTACGGCCGTTGGGCGTACCCGCGGGCAGTTTCAGCGTGACCGGGGGCCCGCCGAGCGTCGGTACCTTGACCTCGCCGCCGAGTGCCGCCTCCGTGAAGGCGACGGGCACGGTGATGGTGAGGTTGTCGCCCCTGCGGCCGAAGACCGGGTGGGCGTCGACATGGACGATCACATAGAGGTCACCGGCCGGGCCGCCCTGCTCGCCCGGGGTGCCCTTGCCGCGCAGCCTGATCCGCTGGCCGTCGGAGACCCCGGCCGGGATCCGGACCTGCATGGTCCGGGAGGACTTGGCCCGCCCGGAGCCCTTGCAGACGTCGCAGGGGTCCTGGGCGATGAGCCCGCGGCCCTTGCAGTCCACACACGGATCGGTCAGTGAGAAACCGCCGCCGCTGCCGCGCGAGACCTGACCGGTGCCGACACAGGTCGGGCAGACCCGGGGGGTGCCGTTCTTGTCGCCGGTTCCCGAACAGGCCTTGCACGGCGCCTGGCTGGACATCCGCAGCGGGACCGTGGCCCCGTCGACCGCCTCGGTGAAGCTGAGCGTCACCTCGGACTCGATGTCCTGGCCGCGGCGCGGCTGGGTGCGGGTGGTACCGGGACCGCCGCCCCGGTTGAACAGCCCGCCGAACACGTCCCCGAGTCCGCCGCCGAAACCGCCCGCGCCGCCGCCCGGCTGCCCCGTTCCCCCGCCCGGGGTGCCTCCGAAGAGGTCCCCCAGGTCGAAGTTGAAGGAGCCGCCGCCGGCGCCGGGCCCTGGCCGGTAGCCGCCGTTGCCGAAGAGAGCACGCGCTTCGTCGTACTCCTTGCGCTTCTTGGGGTCGCCGAGGACGTCGTTCGCCTCGGAGACCGCCTTGAACCGCTCTTCGGCCTTGGCGTCACTCTTGTTGGCGTCCGGGTGCAGCTCGCGGGCGAGCTTCCGGTACGCCTTCTTGATCTCGGCCTCGGTGGCGTCCTTCGGGACGCCGAGAACCTTGTAGTAGTCCTTCTCGACGAAGTCCTTGGTGCTCATCCCCGACGTCCCTCCTTCCGGTCGCTACTGATACTGATGCCAGCCCTTACTGATGTCAGTCCTCGTCACTGATGTCAGCCCTCGTCCGGGCCACCGCTCTCCTCGTCCTGCGCGTCGTCCTTGGCCTGCGCGCCCGGCTGGGGCTCGGCCACCGCTACCCGCGCGGGACGGATGGTGCGCTCGCCGAACCGGTACCCCGGCTGCAGGATCGCCACGCACGTGTCCTCGGTGATGTCGGGCGCGTACGAGTGCATCAGGGCCTCGTGGATCGTCGGGTCGAAGGGCTCGCCCTCCTTGCCGAACTGCTGGAGGCCCATCTTCGCCGCTACCGTCTCCAGCGACTCGGCCACCGACTTGAAGCCGCCGACCAGCTCGCCGTGCTCCCGGGCGCGGCCGATGTCGTCGAGGGTCGGGAGGAGTTCGGACAGGAGGGCCGCGATGGCGACCTCCTTGACCTGGACCCGGTCCCGCTCCACCCGGCGGCGGTAGTTCTGGTACTCCGCCTGGAGCCGCTGGAGGTCCCCGGTGCGCTCGCTGAGCGCGGTGCGGACCTGGTCCAGCTGGGCGGTGAGGGCGATGTCCTGACCGTCCTGACCGTTCTGGCCGTTCTGTGCGTCCCCTGCCGGGGCCGCCGGCTCCGACTCCTTCCCGGAGTCGGGCCCGGCGGCCTTCGACGCGGCGTCTTCGGAGGTCGCGCCGGAGGGGACGTCGGGCTCCTCCTCGAAGCCCGGAGTCTCCTCCGTCATGCGGCGCCTCCCTGACGGCCGTCCTTCTCGTCGTCCACGATCTCGGCGTCGACCACGTCGTCAGGAGCCTCGGTGGCCTGCTCGGTGCCCTCGGCACCCGGCGCACCGCCGGCGGCAGCGGCGCCATCGGCGTTCGCGTACATCGCCTGGCCGAGCTTCTGCGAAACCGCGGCGACCTTCTCGGTGGCCGTACGGATCTCGGCGGTGTCCTCACCCTTGAGCTTCTCCTTCAGCTCGGTGAGGGCCTCCTCGACCTCGGTCTTGACGTCGCCCGGGACCTTGTCCTCGTTGTCCTTGAGGAACTTCTCGGTCTGGTAGACGAGCTGCTCGCCCTGGTTGCGCGACTCGGCGGCCTCGCGGCGCTTGTGGTCCTCGTCCGCGTACTGCTCGGCCTCTTCGCGCATCCGGTTGACCTCGTCCTTCGGCAGCGAGGAGCCACCGGTGACGGTCATCTTCTGCTCCTTGCCGGTGCCGAGGTCCTTGGCAGCGACGTGCATGATGCCGTTGGCGTCGATGTCGAAGGCGACCTCGATCTGCGGCACACCGCGCGGGGCCGGCGGCAGACCGGTCAGCTCGAACATCCCGAGCTTCTTGTTGTACGCCGCGATCTCGCGCTCGCCCTGGTAGACCTGGATCTGCACGGACGGCTGGTTGTCCTCGGCCGTCGTGAAGATCTCGGAACGCTTGGTCGGGATCGTGGTGTTGCGCTCGATGAGCTTCGTCATGATCCCTCCCTTGGTCTCGATACCGAGGGACAGCGGCGTCACGTCGAGGAGCAGGACGTCCTTGACCTCGCCCTTGAGGACACCGGCCTGGAGCGAGGCGCCGATCGCGACGACCTCGTCCGGGTTCACACCCTTGTTGGCGTCCTGGCCACCGGTGAGCTCCTTGACGAGCTCCGCGACGGCCGGCATACGGGTCGAGCCACCGACGAGAACGACGTGGTCGATCTCGGAGAGCTGGATGCCCGCGTCCTTGATGACGTTGTGGAAGGGGCTCTTGCAGCGGTCCAGCAGATCGGCGGTGAGCTGCTGGAACTGCGAGCGCGTGAGCTTCTCGTCCAGGTGCAGCGGGCCCTCGGCCGACGCCGTGATGTACGGCAGGTTGATCGTGGTCTCCGTCGAGGACGACAGCTCGATCTTCGCCTTCTCCGCGGCCTCGCGGAGACGCTGGAGAGCCATCTTGTCCTTGGCCAGGTCCACGCCGTGACCGTTGGCGAACTGCTTCACCAGGTAGTCGACGACGCGCTGGTCCCAGTCGTCACCACCGAGGTGGTTGTCACCGTTGGTGGCCTTGACCTCGACCACGCCGTCACCGATCTCCAGGAGCGACACGTCGAAGGTGCCGCCGCCGAGGTCGAAGACGAGGATGGTCTGGTCGTCCTTGTCGAGCCCGTACGCCAGAGCGGCGGCCGTCGGCTCGTTGACGATGCGCAGGACGTTCAGACCCGCGATCTCGCCGGCCTCCTTCGTCGCCTGGCGCTCGGAGTCGTTGAAGTACGCCGGGACAGTGATCACCGCGTCGGTGACCTTCTCCCCCAGGTACGACTCGGCGTCACGCTTCAGCTTCTGCAGGATGAAGGCGCTCATCTGCTGCGGGTTGAAGCTCTTGCCGTCCAGGTCGATCTTCCAGTCGGTGCCCATGTGGCGCTTGACCGACCGGATGGTCCTGTCGACGTTCGTGACTGCCTGGCGCTTGGCGACCTCGCCGACGAGCACCTCGCCGTTCTTGGCGAAGGCGACGACGGACGGCGTGGTCCTGGCGCCTTCGGCGTTGGTGATGACGGTGGGCTCGCCGCCTTCGAGAACGCTGACGACGGAGTTAGTCGTGCCCAGGTCGATGCCGACCGCACGTGCCATGGTGAATCCTCCAGCTGACTTGAGTGGAACTGGCTCAAGAGTGCACGACAGATCCTGTGGAGTCAACCGACCTGAGTCGAGGCCACTCAACTTTTATCCCGGCCTTATGCGCAATGCAGGAGAAGCCCTGGTGGGAGGGGGTGCGGCCGGGTTCGGCCGGGGTTCGCGGAGGCCCGGCGCCGGCCAGTACGGAGAAGTACGGCGCCGCGGACGGCACGGCAGATGCCACGAATGAGCCTATCGCCCCGAATAGGTCATCGCCCGGCCCGATCCCTCTTCCGCGGCGACCGCCGGGCCTGCCTCCGAACCCCGGCGACTTTGATCGTCATCCGTTACCGCCGGTGCGCTGCGGCGTTGAACGACACGTCAGACCGTGAATCACTGCGGCTGACCCTGAATGTTCCTGTTCCAATGTTCCAAGGAGAACGCAATGTCGCGTATCGCGAAGGCCGCTGCCGTACTCGCGGGCACCGGCGCCGTCCTGGCCGGCTCCGCCGGTCTGGCCGCCGCCGACGCCGGAGCCCACGGTGCCGCTGTCGGCTCCCCGGGTGTCGTCTCCGGCAACGAAATCCAGGTCCCGGTGCACGTCCCGGTGAACCTCTGCGGCAACACCGTCAACGTCGTCGGTCTGCTGAACCCGGCGTTCGGCAACACCTGCGTCAACGCCGACCAGGACCACCACGACCACGGCCACGACGGCTACGGCAACTGAGAGACCGGCCCGCCGGTCCGACCCAGCTGAAACGGCGGGAGGCAGCGCCTCCCGCGACCTGCGGCCACCCCCTCGGAGGGGGTGGCCGCAGGTGTGTCCGGTACGTACCGAAGTCTCAGGCGTACCGGCAGTCTCAGACGTCCGGCAGATCTCAGGCGTACCGATAGATCGACGCGTGGCTCAGCAGCGACGACGGTCTGACGCCCCACGGCTCCATCGGCTCGTCCAGGCTGAAGATCCGGCCGCTCTGCGGATCGCCCGGAGCGAGCTTCCTGGCGGGGACGAACCCGGCGTGCGGATGCGCCTTCTGCCAGCGGTCCCACACCAGGTCGCAGAAGGAGTGGTGCAGCCAGAAGACCGGGTCGTTGGGCGAGGTCGATGTGTTCATCGCGCCGCCCACCCAGCGGTGCACCAGGTTGTGGTTGCGCCAGGGCGGGCCGTCGCCGACCGACCAGCCCTCGAAGGTGTTGCGGAACCCGTTCGGCACGGTGGAGTCCCACGGGGCCGCGTCGTACAGCGGCTCCCTCATCGCGCGGGCCAGATCGGCCCGGCTCGGCAGCGACACGGGGCGGGCGGGGCGGCCGAAGTTGCGGGTCAGGAACCGGTTCTCGGTCACACCGACACTGATCTCCCAGTTCCCCTCGCGGTGTGCGAAGGGCCCGGTCATCACCTGCTGGTCGGAGCTCCGGCCGTCGCCGCCGAGGAAATCGTGGCCCCAGAGCCCGGCGGCCGGGGTGTTGTCGACCGTCCAGTCCCAGTAGGGCACGGTGACACTGGGGTCGACCGCCTGGAGAGCGCGCTCGAATTCCAGCACGAAGCGCCGGTGCCAGGGGAAGAAGGTGGGCGCCATATGGGCGACCCGCTTCCCCCGCGAGCCGTCCGGCACGTAGTACTCGCCGTGCGTCCTGACGAAGTCGTCGTACTGGCCGGAGCGCTTGACCGCCAGGACGGCCGAGACGAACCGCCTCTTCTCGGAGGCCGTGAGGTTCTTCTGGTTCTTGCGGGTGTACACGGATCAGAACCTCCCCGGTCAGAGTTGCGGAATGGATCTCAACGACAGCTGTGCCATGCCCAGTTCGTCGACCGCGGCGCGCGCCGCCTCAAGGGGCGTCGGGTACGACTCGTAGTGGTCGACCATGCTGAGATAGCTGCCGTCGGCCCGCCGCATGAGGTGCAGCGGCCTGCCGTCCACGGTCACCTCGGTTTCGTGGCCCACCGTGCCGCCCCGGATGCGCCGGCCCCGGTACACCTCGTCGAACACGTCCCGCGGCTCCTGCGGCGGCCTCGACGGGTTGCCCTTCCCGTCGTCACTCTCGCGGTCCGTGGCGGCGGACCGCACGATCGGGGCCAGCGCCACCGCCGTACCGCCGACCGCACCCGCCACGAACAGGGCGCGCAGCGCACCGCGGCGGGACAGCAGCTCCGGCCCCGGCCGGTTCAGGGGCCCCGGCCGCTCCGTCGGGTCGGCCGGTCCTGCCTGTCCGGGCTGTCCTCGCCATCCCCGCCGCTCCCTCCCCGCCGTGCCGCGCGTGGACGTTCTCATGCTGGCTCCTCCGATTCACCCCGCTGGTCAGGGCGGTCCGCCGCGCCTGATGCGCGTCGGGCCGCGCCTCGGTGACAACGACGGCACGAGGAAACAGTTCTTCAGACAAGTGACCGCACCGGCGCGCCGACCAGCCGTTCCGGCTCACTCCGCTGCTCCCGGACCGGCGGCCGTTCGGCCGTACGGGGGGAATGTCCCGCGCCGGGGCGGGAACTTGCCCGCCCCGGCCCGGCAAGGGGCAGTCCGCACCGCGGTGGATGCGCCACGATGACCGCCGGACCAGGGCCGTTCGGCCCGGGGGAAGGACATCGACGGATGAGCGTCCCGGCACAGTCGGCCACGCGGCACACGCTTCACCCGGCGGAGGCGGATCTCGCGGACCCGTCGTTCTGGCAACTGCCCCGCGCCGCACGGCTGGACGCGTTCGCCGCGCTCCGCAAGCTGGACCGGCCGGCGTACTTCGTCGAGCGTCCCGCCACCTGGCACCGGCCCGAGCAGGGGTTCTACGCGCTGGTCAGCCACGCCGACGTGGTGCGGGCCAGCCGGCTGCCCGAGGTGTTCGCCAGCGCCCCCGGCGTCACCACTCCGGAGCCCGCCCGCTGGGTCAGGTTCCTGTTCGGCGAGTCCATGGTCAACCTGGACGCCCCGCACCACACCCAGCTCCGCCGGGTGGTCTCCCGGGCCTTCACGCCGCGGCTGCTCGCCGCCGCCGAAGAGGACATCCGCCGGGTCGCCGGGCGCGTCGTGGACGACATGATCGCGCAGCGGCCCGGTGAGTTCGTGGCGTCGGTCGCGTCGCGGATGCCGTTCGAGGTCATCTGCAACCTCATGGGCATCCCGGAGCGCTACCGCGCCGACATCGCGGGCCGGGTCGACCACGCGTCGGAGAACGCGGGCGTGAAGCGCGGCATCGGCGCCCGGCTGCGCGACCCCGGGCGCGGGCTGCGGGCGCTGGCCCGGATGCATCTGATGATGGCGGCGCTCGGCCGCGAGCGGCGGCGCCGGCCCACCGGTGACCTGATCTCCGCGCTGGTGCGCGCCGATGTCGACGGGCAGGGCCTCGGCGCCCGCAGCCTGGGCTCGTTCTTCTCGCTGCTGATGGTGGCCGGGGTGGAGACCACCCGGAACGCGATCACCCACGCGCTGGCGCTGCTGACCGAGAACCCGGAGCAGCGGGCCCTGCTCACATCGGACTTCGAGCGGTACGCCGACGGGGCGGTCGACGAGGTCGTACGGCACTCGACGCCGATCATCCAGTTCCGCAGGACGGTACGGACCGAGTACGAGCTGGGCGGGCACCTCTTCCGGCCGGGCGACAAGGTGGTCCTCTACTACGCGTCGGCCAACCGCGACGAGGCGGTCTTCACCGACCCGGACGCCTTCGACATCACCCGCAGCCCCAACCCGCATCTGGGGTACGGCGGCGGCGGTCCGCACTTCTGCCTGGGCTCGCACCTGGCGCGGCAGGAGATCAAGGCGCTCTTCCGGGAGCTGCTGAGCCGTCCGGTGGCGCTCCGCGCGGTGGGCCTGCCGGAGCTGGCCGGCTCGAACTTCGACAACAGGGTGCGGGCGCTGCGGTTCGCCTTCGACCCGCCCGCGCAGTGAGACCGGTCTTCACGGTCTGGCCCATGTGGACAGCCGGCGGGTCGCGGAGCGCCATGTGACAGCGGGGCGGGGCCGGGGACACGTACGTCCCCGGCCCCGCCCCGCACTGCCGGTCCCCGGGCGGCCGCGGGCTACTTCCGCAGCTGGGTGACCGGCAGCATGCAGTGTGCGGCGGTGGAGAGCATGGCCTCGTCGCCGACGAAGGCGCTGAGGACCTCCTCGGACACGGGCCTGCCCGGCACGGCATCCGGCCACGGCTTGGTCGCGAACATGAAGTGCACCTCGCCGCGTTCGGCCACCGCCCGGAGCCACTCCGCCGGGACCGGGCACTGGGCGCTCAGATACGGCATGTTGACGGCGGCCTGGCCGCCCTCGACGAGCAGCCTGACCGGGAAGCCGGGCCGGGATCCGTCGGCCAGCGAGCTGCCCAGCGGGATGCCGAGCTCGCCGAAGAGCGTGCGTACGGCGGCCTCGCCCGCCTCGGCACCGTCCTTGCCGTCACCGAGTGAATAGGCCAGCAGATAGGGCGTGTTGTTCGTTTCGGGGTCGCCGGACCAGGCGAGCACGGACAGGGTGCCCAAATGGTCGCGCTGGACACTGCTTGTGGCGGTGTGGGATGCGGTCATGGCTCGGCACCCTAGTGGCGGGCCGGGACGCCCACGGTGGCCGTTCACCCGGACGGCTGAACCGGGCGCCGCAAACCATCAGTCAGGGCGTACGGCCGCGGAAGCCGGACTGCCCGGGCCCTGGCGGGACGTCGCGTTGTTCACCTGGATGGAGCTGACTGGGGGTCACGGACCGCCCCGATGGCCCAGCGCAGCGCGCCCGTGCGGCCCGTCGGGTGGACGGTTTGACCAATCGCTCATGAGTCCGCGGGGTCCGTCACCTTCACGAGTTTCCCGAGTCCGCCAGGACACGAGTTCACCAGGAGAGGCCAATGCCGCATCCACGCCGTCGGTTGAGGGGCGCTTGCATCGCGGGCGTGGCCACCGGTCTTCTCCTGACCGGTGCGGGCGGCGCGTACGGAGCGCTCAGTCCCGCTCCCGCCCCGTCCCCCACCGGGCCCGCTTCCGCGGCGCCGGAGGACTCCGTACCGGCGGTGCCGGAGGACCCGGCTTCCGCGGAGCCGAAGAGCCCCCTGCCCGCATCGGCGGAGGACTCCGTACCCGCGGTGGGCGCGTACCTGGACTACGGGCCGAAGGGCGTCGCACGGATGGCGGACCTCTCGCGCTGGCTGGGCGGTGCGGAACTGCGGGTGGGGCACACCTACCTGCCGGGTGATGTCTGGTCGAACATCGAGGGGCAGCCCGACTTCCTCCGCACCTGGGCGAAGTGGCGGCGCGCCCGGCCCGACCGGATGTTCGTGCTCAACGTACCCATGCAGGAGCACAACGAGGACCGCGTGTCGGACGACGAGGTCCGGGACCTCATCGGCCAGGGCGCCCGGGGCGACTTCGACGACCACTACCGCAAGCTGGCCACCCGGCTGGTGAACCTGGGGGTGCCCGACACGGTGATCGTGCTGGGCTGGGAGATGAACGGCACGACCTACACCCAGCGCTGCGGCCCCGACCCGCAGGGCTGGAAGACGTACTGGAGGCGGATCGTCACCGCGATGCGCTCCGTCCCCGGCCAGAAGTTCAAGTTCGACTTCACGCCCAACCGCGGCCCGGACGACATCCCCTGGACGCGGTGCTACCCGGGCGACCGCACGGTGGACATCGTGGGGATGGACTCGTACGACCAGCCGCCCGGCGACACCTTCGAGGACCAGGTGAAGGGTCCGTACGGGCTCCAGGCGCAGGTCGACTTCGCCGCCGCGCACAAGAAGCAGATCTCCTACCCCGAGTGGGGGCTCTACCGGAACGGCGACAACGCGGACTACATGCGCGGGATGCTGGCCTGGTTCGACGCGCACAGACCGCTGTACCAGACCATCACGGACTACTGCCCGCACGGTGTGTGGCAGTGCGACGAGAACCCCGACGCGTCGAAGATCTTCCGGACCAAGGTGTCCCAGGAGGCCGAGGAGCCGGACCGGCCGAGCACCGAGCCGAGTTCCGAGCCGAGCACCGAGCCGAGTACGCAGCCCGGCAGGGAGCCGAAGCCGACCGAGCCGAGTACCGAGCCGGGTGTGGAACCGCCCGCGCGGCCGGAGCCGGCGGGTGGGAACCGGTGGTGCGTCCGGGTCGACCTGGGCAAATGGGCCAGCACCTGGTTCAAGCCCCGGAAGATCTGCTGGTCCCAGCCGGAGGACTGACGGGACGGCCGGACCGGCGGTCGGCAAGCGGCGAGTGCGGGCGGCGGGCGGTCACCGGCCGCTGTCGCCCGCCGGCCGTCCGCCGATCCGGATGCGCCACTCGCGCGCCACCGGCCCGAGGGAGCGCACCACGTCGGCGGCGCGGTCGCGGCCCGCCAGCTGGGCCGCGTACAGGTTCAGCGCCGGGGCGAGCGCGGCCGGTGCGAGCAGCAGCCGCTGGTTGGTCACCACGGCGGGGCGCCAGTGGCTCTTGTACGGTTCGGTGCCGCGCAGCAGGCTGATGACGGTCCGGCCGCTCTCCGCGGCGTGCCGGGCGTCGCGGCGCAGCAGCATCGTCGCCACGTCGACCTTCTTCGTGCGGAGCTCGGGGTCGGCGCCGTACAGATAGCCGCCGCTGAGCTGTGCGGACTGGAGCGTGACATTGGCGGCGACCACCGCGCCGTCCAGCCGGTACTCGGTGAGCACCGCGTCACCGTCCCTGACCATGCGCTGGGTGGCGCGCGTCAGATGTTCGGCGAACCGGGGCCTGAGGTGCTCGGGTGTGACCCCGCGCCCGCGCCACTGGAGCTCGTGCAGCCGCAGCAACTCCTTGACCGCGCAAGGCACTTCGTGCTCCGGGACGGCGCGCTCCTCGATCCGCAGCGCGTCGAGCTTGCGCAGCTTGGCCCGGACCCGCTGGGCCCGCGCGGAGGCCAGCCGCTTCACCAGCTGGTCGATGGGTTCGGCGGGCAGTTCGAGACAGACCGAGTCGCTGAGCCTGCGCCGCGCCCCCGGCCAGCGGGCGTAGAGCTGTTCGGCCGCCGCTCCCGGCCGTACCTCGCGCAGGTCGATCACCGCGTGCCGGGCGGCCCGGCGCAGCCCCTCGGCGAGCGCGGCGAGCGTACCGGGCGGCTGTGCGCCGTCGACGAGGACGTCCGAGAAGTCGGAGATGCCGCCGCCCAGCGGGACCAGCAGCGGCAGCGGCCGGTGGACGAGCATCAGCGGGGCGGCTGCCACCAGCCGCCCGCCGCGCCGTACGAGCACCACCCGCAGCCGCCCCGGTGTGCCGTACGAGAGCCACCAGGAGTGCAGCCAGGAGTGGCTCTGGAACGGGGTGGCGGTGGCGCAGCCGCGGTGCAGCGCCGTCCACTGGGTCTCCAGCGCGGCGAACTGCCCTTCGTCGCGGCACAGCGTCGCGGACAGGCCGGTCCCGGTCCGAGTTCCGGTCCCGGTCCCAGTTCCAGCCCCGGCCCCGGCCCCGGTGGCCACCGCCATCAGACATGTTCCTTCGGCTGGGCGGACTGGGTGGACTGCGCAGGCTGGGCGGGCTCGGTGAGCGCGTCGGACCCGGTGGCCTGGGCGGGCGCCGGGACCGCGGTGCCGGTGTTCCACTGCTTGCGGCGCGGGCGGACCAGCAGCGCGAGGGCGCCGACGAGGCCGCCGGCGCAGCCGCCGACGGCGATGCTGACCGGCACCGACGGCGAGACGGCGGCCGACGGCGCGACGGCCTTCGAGAACAGGACGAGGCGGACGCCGGTGCTCTCCGCTGCGCCGTTGGCGCCGGTGGTGAGCGCTCCGGCCACCGCGTTGGCGATGTCGGCGGCCGTGCCGGGGCGCGTCGCGGTGCCGGTGATGCCGATCATCGGGGACTCGGGGGAGGTCTCCGTCCGGACGTGCCGCCCCAGCGTCCGCGCCGGGACGCCCGCCGCCGCGTGTGCCGCGGCGAGGGTCGACGTACTGGTGGAGATACGTCCGTACGCCTGGGTGAAGCCGAGGGCGGTGGCGGGGTCGGAGCCCTTGGCGGGCGACGCGACGACATAGCTGGTGGCGTCGTATTCGGGCGCCGCGAGCGCTCCGTACGACGCACCGCCGACCACACCGACGAGGGCGCACAGCGGCAGCGGCCACCAGGCCGGCAGCGCGGCCACGCGGCGGCGGACGGCCCGTCCGACGGGCCCTCCAGCGGTCCGTCCTGTGGCCCCCCCTGTGGTCCGGGGGGCGGCGCGGTTCTCTTCGCGGGGCGAATCAGGCATGGGGCTCACTTCTTCGTCAGGGTCTGCGTCGGGTGGCTTCACGGGAAGGGGCGTACGGAACGGGGCTCACGGAACGGGCGTCACGAACGGAGGGCGTACGCGCGGGATCACCGGGGCGGCCTCGACGACGCGGGCGTACACCCCGAGCAGGCGGTCGGCGCTGCGCGCGATGTCGTAGTGGCCGACCACCGAAGGCGGCGCCAACCGCCGTACACCCAGGTCCAGTTGGTGGCTCAGCGCCGCCACGATCTCCTGGGCGCCGCCCGGCACCCGTACCGCGGCGGGCACCGCGTCCGCCGGCCGGTCGTCGAGTGCGGGGCAGGCGGCGTACAGGACGGGAAGACCGGCGGCCAGCGCCTCGACGACGGCGAGCCCGAAGGACTCCTCGTCGGACGGGGAGACGAAGACGTCCACCGCGTCCAGGACAGCGGGGACGGTCGGCCCGGTGTGCCGCCCGTCGGGCAGCGCGTCGCACTCGCCGAGGAAGTGGACGCGGTCACCGGCCCCGAGCCGCCCGGCGAGCGCCCGCAGCGCCTCCCGCTCGGGCCCGTCCCCGGCCAGCAGCAGCCGCACCCCGGGCAGCGCGGCCACCGCCCGTACCAGCAGGTCGAACCGCTTGCCCGGCACCAGCCTGCCGACGCCGCCCACCACGAACGCGCCGGACGGGACGCCCAGCAGAGCCCGGGTGGCGGCCCTGGCCTGCGGATCGTGCCGGAACCGCGCCCCGTCGATGCCGTTCGGTACGACATGGATGCGCCGCGCCGGTACGCCCCAGCCGCGCAGCCGGTCGGCGACGGTCGCCGACACCGCGACCGTCGCGGAGCCGAGCCGCTCGGTGCGCAGATACAGCTCGCGGGCGGACCGGGTGAGCGGGCGGCCCTCGATGTACCGCTCGCCCAGCGAGTGTTCGGTGGCGACCGTGGCGCGGACCCCAGCCAGCCGGGCGGCGATCCTGCCGTACACACAGGCGCGGTACAGATGGGTGTGGACCAGGTCGTAACGGCCGCGCCGGATCAGCCGGGCCAGCCGGGGGAGCGCGGCGAGGTCGCGGTTGCCACCCATCCCCAGGTGCGTGACGGAGACCCCGTCGGCGCGCAGCCCGTCGGCGACCGGCCCGGGGTTGGTGAGGGTGACCACGTCGCAGTCGACGGGCAACCGGCGCAGCAGCAGCCGCAGTTGCTGCTCGGCACCGCCCACTCCGAGCCCGGTGATGATGTGCAGGACCCTCACCGGCTGCCTCCCGGCGTCGGCTGCCCCGGCCGCCGCAGTCGGTGCAGCTCGTGCAGCTGGTGCAGCGCCCGTTTGGTGCCCAGGCGCAGGCCCCGGTCGGCGTGGCTGATGTGCGTGCGGGCCAGCGCGTGGTCGCCGGCCAACGGCCCGGGGGCGATGGCGCACCCGTAGCCGTACCCGGCGTCGCGCACGGCGTCGACGGTCCGCGGGTCGAGGGTGCCGTACGGGTAGCAGAAGCCCTCCGGGGCGACCCCGGTGATCCGGCGGAGCAGCTCGCGGCTCCCCCGGGTCTCCTGGCGCAGTTCGTCGTCGGACGCCTCGGTGAGGTCCTGGTGGTACAGGCCGTGCGAGCCGATCTCCATGCCGGCCGCCGCGGCGGCCCGGATACCGTCCTCGGTGAGGAGCGGCTTGCGCGGGCCGAGCGCGTCCCAGGCGTTCTCGCCGCCGGGCCTGCCGGGCAGTACGAACAGGGTGGCCGTGCACCCGTGACGCTTCAGCAGCGGCAGCGCGTGGTCGGCGAAGTCGCGGTAGCCGTCGTCGAAGGTCAGCCCGACCAGACCGCGTCCGCGCCCCTCGGCGCGGGCCCGCAGCAGGGCCCCGACCCCGACGCCGGTCAGCCCGCGCCGCTCCAGCCAGCGCAGCTGGTGACCGAGGCGATCCGGCGAGACGGTGATGCCGTACGGGTCGTCGGCCGGGTCGGCCACCGAGTGGTACATCAGGATCCACGGCTGGATGCGGGACCGGGGCGCGGACGGAGCGGCGTCACATGACGCCGTGTCAACTGACATGGCGGAACCTTCGCTTGGTGAGATCGAACAGGCCGACGACTTCGGGGGCGCGCAGCGCCAGTGCCGCCGCCGCGAACACACAGGGCACCAGCAGGCAGCCGGCGGCCAGGCTCGCCGGTGCCCAGCGGATCAGCGGTGCCGCGAACAGGCCCGCCGCGCAGGCGACGACGGCTGCGGCGGCCAGCCTGGCGAGCGTCAGCGCGACGCCGCGTACGCGGATGGAGACGACCCGCGAACCGAGCCCGCGGAGGAGCAGCACGGCGGTGACGGTGATCCCCAGGGCGTTGGACGCGGTGATGCCGTACACCCCCCACGGGCCGACGGCGAGCGCACCGGCGACCCCGTTGACGAGGAGTCCCGCGGCCATCGCGGCGGCCGGGAACCAGGTCGGGCGCACCGTCGAGAAGAACGGTCTGCCCAGCGCGCCCACCAGGCACTGCCCGAGCAGCCCGAGGGCGTAGACCCGCATGATGGAGGCGGTGGTCGCGGTGTCGGCGGCGCTGAACGCACCGCGCTGGAAGAGGACTTCGATGATCTGCGGCGCGTAGCCGACGACGACCGCCGTGCCGGCCAGCACCACGACTCCGGCCAGCGCCAGATCGCGTTCGACCCGGCGCCGCGCCTGGTCGCCCTCGCCGTCGGCGACGGCCTTGGCGACCACCGGGAAGGTGACCGTACAGATCATCAGCGACAGCATCATCGGCACCTGGGCGACCTTCTGCGCGTAGTTCAGGTGCGAGATCGCCCCGGCGGGCAGCGAGGCGGCCAGGAACCGCTCGACGAGCACCTGGGACTGGCGGCAGATGGTGAAGATGAGGACGGGCGCCAGCACGCCGATGCCGAGCAGAGCGGGCCGTGCGGCGGGGGCCGCGCCGGTGAGCAGGGCCTTGCCGGTGCGCCGGGACTTGCTGCCGGTGAGCCGGGACTGTGCGGCGGGCGTGGGCCGTACGGCCAGGTGCCGTACGAAGGCGGGCAGTTGGGCCAGCACCATCAGGACGCTGCCCACGGCCACCCCGGCCGCTGCGGCGCGCACCCCCCACAGGGAGTGCAGCACCAGCATGGTGACGATGATGCCGACGTTGTACGCGGCATAGATCGTGGCGGGCGGCAGATAGCTGCGGTGCGCGCGCAGCGCCGCGCTGAGATAGCCGGTGATCCCGAACGAGACCACGGTGAGAGCGGTCAACCGCGTGCATGCGACGGCCACTTGCGGCTCGGCGATGCCGGGTGCCAGCAGCTCCACGATCACCGGGGCACCCAGCACGAGGAGCCCGGTGGTGCAGCCGAGCAGAACGAGCAGGCGCGGCAGGGTGGCCGAGACCAGACTCCGTACGGGGTCCGGGAACTCCCCCGCGGCGCGCCGGACCAGCGCGTGGCTGAAGGCCGGTACGAGCACCAGCGCCATCGCGTCCTCGATGAGCAGCGTGGACGCCATCTCCGGCACGGTCCAGGAGATCAGGAACGCGTCGCTGTCGCTGCCCGCGCCGAAGAGATGCGCGATGCTCTGGTCCCGGACCAGGCCGAGCACCGACCCCGCGACGGTCAGCGCCGCGGTGATCGCGGCGGCCCTGGCCAGTACCCTCCCGAGCCGTGGCGGTCCCTGCTGCGGCGCGGGCGGCACGGGCGGCGCGGGCGGCGCGGGCGGCGCGGGCGGCGCGTGGACCGCGACGGGCGGGGCCGGGGCGGCGGTACGGGCCGCGGCGCGCGGGCCGGTACCGGTGGCCGTCTCGTTCATACGGTTCATACGGCGCCCGGCCGTACGGAGTCGGGCGTACGGACGGCGCCCGGAACCAGTGCGCCCGGAACCAAGGTGCCGGGAACCACGGCGCCCGGCATCCGCGCGGCACCTGGGAGCACGGCGCCCGGGACCACACCGCCCCGCGGTTCCGGCCCCGCCAGTGCCCACCAGGCGATGAGGCCGAAGACGATGCCGGTGAGTGCGGTGGAGGGGCCGCCGATGTCCGCGTACAGGAAGTCGACCGCCTGCCAGAGCATCAGCCCCACCGCCACGAGCCCGCAGTCGGCCGCCGCTCCGCGCCGTCTCCGCGCGGCGTACAGACGGCGCGCCCCGCCGGCCAGGAGAGCGGCCCAGCTCCCCGCCAGCGCGGTGATCCCGACGAGGCCCTGTTCGCTGAGGACCAGCAGATACATGTTGTGCGGCGAGAGCAGCGGCTCACGCTGGAAGGCGTGGCCCGCGCCCGCCGTGTCGGAACCCGACGAGAGCCCCAGCGAGGCGTGTCCGTCCCGGTAGGCGGGGAATCCCTTGAGGCCGACGCCCGTCGCGGGATCGTCGCGCCACATGCTCACCGCCGCCGCCCACATCGTGTACCGGTCGGTGACCGACTGGTCGGGGGCGGCGGTGACCTGGGTGATCGAGCCGAGCCGCTCGGTGATGAGCTGCGAGCCGACCCCGAATCCGCCGACGAGCACCACGGCGGCGGCGGCCACGGCGGCCAGTACGCGCACCGCCGTACGCAACCCGGCGAGCAGCACGACGGCGAGCACCGCGACCACCGTGGCGATCCACGAGCCGCGGCTGAAGGAGAACGCGAGGGGCAGCACCAGCGCCGCCGCGGCGGCGAGCACGGCCGGGCGCACCCAGCGGGGCGCGCCGGGCGGCGGGCGCAGCGCGAGCCCGGTGGCGACGACCATCCCGAACGCCACGATGGTGGCCATGCCCATGACGTCGGTGGGGCCGAAGGTGCCGACGGCCCGGATGTCGGAGCCCATGTAGGAGGCGCCGGTGCGGGTCGCGTACTGCCAGACGCCGAACCCGCCCTGGACCAGGGCGAGTACGACGAAGGACCCGGCCACGAACCGGAAGTCGCGGGCGTCCCTGAGCAGCAGTACGACGGCCGCCGGCACCAGCACGAACACCTGGAGGTAGCGCACGAAGCCGGGCAGCGCGGCCACCGGGTCGGCGGCGGTCATGGTGGCCACGGCAATCCCCGCCACCGGTACGCCGAGGACGGCGGCGGCGGCCGGGCTCAGCGGACGCGCCCTTCCGCGCAGCAGCCGTACCGCGCAGAACAGCACCAGGAACGCCGAAGCCACGTCGGACACCGAGATGTTGGTGGAGGTGCTGGACCCGTTCCCGTACTCGAAGGGGACGACCAGCAGCACGACGGGCGCGGCCACCGGCAGCACCGGCCGCCAGCGGGCGAGCCGCCCGGCGAGCGGTGGGGCGGGCGGCCCGGTGCGCGGCCGGGGCAGCGCGGGGGCCGGGGTGAGGACCGTCACGGTCAGCTGCCCCCCAGCCGGAACAGCGACCCCGCGGTCCTGACCAGGATGCAGATGTCCTGCCAGAGCGACCAGCTGTCGATGTAGTGGTTGTCGAAGCGGGCCCGGTCCTCGATGGAGGTGTCCCCGCGCAATCCGCTGACCTGGGCGAGCCCGGTGATCCCGGCGGGCATCCGGTGTCTGGAGCGGTAGCCGGGGTGGCTGCCGGAGAACTTCGCGACGAAGTAGGGGCGTTCGGGCCGCGGCCCGACCAGGCTCATGTCCCCGCGCAGTACGTTCCACAGCTGCGGCAGCTCATCGAGCGAGGTCCGGCGCAGCAGAGTGCCGACACCGCTCATCCGGTGGTCCGTGGCGACGCTCCACCGGGTCGCCGACTCGTGGTCGTCGGCCGGGCGCAGCGTACGGAACTTGAGCAGCGTGAAGGCGCGCCCGTCCATGCCGATCCGTTCCTGCCGGAAGACGACACCCGGCCCGTCGGAGATCCGTACGGCCAGCGCGCACAGCCCCATCACGGGCGCGGCGGCGAGCAGCGCGAGGCAGGCGAGGGAAGCGTCGACGGCGCGCTTGCCCCAGTGGCCCGCCCGGTGTCCGGGCACCGCCAGCGGCCGGACGGCGAACCCCCACAGATGGTCGGCCGAGACCCTCCGGTACCCGGGCCCCGACGTGTCGACGAGCCAGAGGCGCACGCCGTATCCGCCGAGCAGCCGGACCAGCGCGTGGTCGTCGTCGGCGGTCCTGCCGGGCCCGACGAACAGCGCGTGGCGGACCGCGGTCTGGATGACGGCCCGGCCGACGTCCTCGTGGGTCGTCAGCACCGGCAGTACGGAACTCCCGTCCCCGGGAACGGCCCCGGCCTCGGCATCGGCGGCGGTATCGGCTCCGGTCTCCACGAGGCCCACCGGACTCATGCCGTACGCCGGGTGCGCGTACAGCGCGGCGCCGATCTGCTGGGCGGTGGCGCCGCTGCCGACGATCAGCGCCGAGTGGCTGCGCCGGGCGGCGGCGATGCGCACCAGCTGGTGGGCCGCGCCGCGGGCCGTGCAGCCGGTGAGGGTCTGCGTGGTGACCGCGGTGGCCAGCACCGTCCAGTCGAGGACGTGCCAGGGCCCGACGGCCGCGAGGCACGCGGCCGCCGTGCACCACAGGACCAGCGCGTGGCCGAGCAGCGTGGGCAGTTCGAGCAGCGCGGACGGGGAGAGGCGCCGCCGGTAGAGGCCGCCGCGGAGGTGCAGGGCCAGATGCAGCGCGAGCAGCGGTACGAGGACCAGCGGCGCCAGCCGCAGACCCGGCACCAGCGCGCCGGTGGCGACCAGGGCGAGGGTGTCAGCGGCGGCCAGCGGAGCCGCGGTGCGGCCCCGCCGCAGCCCGGCCGGCCGTACCGGCTCCGGCTGCGGCCCGTCCGCGCTGCGCGGCGGGTGGATCGCGGGCGCGGGCCGCTGCACGGCCGTGGCGGGGCCACTGCCCCCGCCCGCGTGGGGAGCGCGTGCGCTGTCCATCGTCATCGGCTGATGCGCTCCCTCGTCGTGGTGCGGGGCAGGCCGAGGAGCCCGCGGTACAGCTCCGATACCGCGGTGGCCGTGTGCCGCACATCGAAGTTCGCCCGCGCGTGGGCTCCGGCCTCGCGGCCGAG
This sequence comes from Streptomyces sp. NBC_00466, assembly GCF_041433995.1. NCBI lineage: Bacteria > Bacillati > Actinomycetota > Actinomycetes > Kitasatosporales > Streptomycetaceae > Streptomyces > Streptomyces sp. NBC_00466. The sequence goes on from NZ_CP107896.1 coordinate 2,997,942, forward strand.
CGTGTCCCGCAGCGGGGCGTCGGCCAGCAGCTTGCCGACCGCGCGGGCCAGCGCCTGCGGGTCGTCCGGCGGTACGAGCCCGTGCCGGTCGTGGCCCGGGGGCAGGCTCTCCCGGGCGCCGTGCACATCGGTGAGGACGACGGGCCGCCCGCAGGCCATCGCTTCGAGCGGGGCCAGCGCCATGCCCTCCCAGCGGGACGGCAGGACGACGAGGTCGGCGGCCCGCAGCCAGTCGCGCGGCCCGTCGACCGCTCCGGCGAACAGCACACCGGGCGGCGCGGTCCTGGCCAGGGCCTCCCGGTCGGGGCCGTCCCCGACCAGCACCAGCCGGGCCGCGGGCACCGCGCGGAGGATCTCGGGCCAGGCCCGCAGGAGTACGTCCTGCCCCTTCTGGCGGCAGAGCCGGCCGACACAGACGACAACCGGGCCGGGACCCAACGACCGTGCTCCGGCACCGGGTTCGGGTCCTGAGCCGCCGTCGGCGCTGAACTCGCCGAGGTCGACGCCGTTACGGATCACGGCCCACCGGGCGGCGATCCCGGCCGCCTCACCCGCCCGCCGTTCGGCCTCGCTGACGCACAGGACGCGATCGGCCCACCGGGCCGCGTACCGCTCCCAGGCCAGCGCGAGCCGTGCGGTGCCGCCGCCGACCGCGTCGAAGGACCAGGCGTGCGGCTGGAAGACCGTCGGCACGCGCCCGCGCAGGGCGAGCCGTGCGGCCAGACCGGCCTTGGAGCTGTGGGCGTGCACCACGTCGGGCCGGCCGGCCCGGATCAGCCGGGCGGCAGCGGCGGTCTCGGCGGCCAGCCCGGGCCCCGGCGCCCGGCCGGCCGGCCAGGGACGGACATGGGCGCCGGACCCCGCGAGCGCCGACGCCAGACCGGCGCCCGGAGGACAGGCCACAACTGCTCTGATTCCTTCGGCGACTTGCGCCCGCACCAGGTCGGTGACCACGCGGGCGACTCCGCCTTCCACCGGCTGAACGAGGTGAAATACCGTCAGCCGGCGTCCGGGAGAAATGTTTTCTGGCAGCACGTGTGCAGCTCTCTTCGTACCTGACCCGGAGATGGTTTCCCCGGGATGCGCGGAGCGGAAGGCTCAGCGACGCGAATCCGTCTGCACGAGGAGCACGCCGGGAAAGGACCCGCGGCTTTCGGCGGAGAAATGGAAGTCCGGACGGCCGGCGCCGCAGGGAAGAACAGGCTTCGGACCGAATGCGCCGGAGCCGTGGCCCGCCGGGAGAGAAAGGGCGGAACGCGCCACATCCGGCGGTGCGCCCAAGCCGTACGGCACAGCGAGACCCGTCGTCTTTGGCATGACCGCTCTCCCGTCTCGATACGACAATTGCAACCAAGCAGCCCGACCGGCCCAAGCAGCCCAAGCCGGAGTGCACTTTGTCAGAAAACAGCGTGGAAAATCATGCTGTTCATGCGCATTCGACCGTACGGCGGATCGGCCGAATGCAGTGAATTCCCTTGTGGCAGTGGCTGATAGACCCGGGATGAACCCGCGAAGCTCCCCAATGGGTGACGGCGCGTACCCCGCGGCAGAGGCATTCGTTGAACGCGTGCGGGAAACGACGGGAAATACGGGACCACACGAATACAGAAGATGAACCGCCCGAAGAGCGGCCCGCTCCCCCTCAGCCGCAGTCGCAGTCGCAACCGCAGTCGCAGAACCAGCACAGCACGGCGCACCCCGCGTGCAGGGGGCTCACTCCGACGGGCCACCGCACTCGTGCGCTACGGCAATCGAGTGAACGGGCGGAACCAAACTCGGCCCCTGGAGTTGATCAGGGTGCTCCACTTCCGGGCAAAAATGCAGAAAAGGGACCACAGTGATCAAGAAGATTCTGGCCACCGCCGCCGTCACCGCCTCGATCGTCGGCGCCGGCGCGACCCTGGCCCCGCAGGCCCTGGCCGTCGGTAACGACAACGGCACCACCTCCGCCAGCGGCAACGGCGCCGAGCAGGCCTTCGGCAACTCGGCCACCAAGGGCAACCAGAGCCCGCAGCTCAGCCTGGTCCAGGGCTCGCTGAACAAGCCGTGTGTCGGTCTGCCGGTCAAGGCCAACGTGGGCTCCCTCATCGGCTTCATCCCGATCGCCGTTCAGGACATCCCGGTCCTGTCCTCGCCGCAGAACCAGCAGTGCACCGAGAACTCCACCCAGGCGAAGGGCGACGAGGCCCTGTCGCACATCCTGGACAACATCCCGGTCCTCTCGGGCAACGGTGCGGCGAACCGCGGCTGATCACCTCGCTGCTCCACGTGGCCGCCGCAGACAGGACGTTGCGGCGGCCACGCGTGTGTCCGCACACCGACGGGACCGGTTCGCGTTCCGGTTCCGGTTCCGGTTCCGGTTCCCTGAAAGCATTCGGGTTGAGTTGGCACCGGGCAGCCCGCACGGAGTTTCTCCAGGGCGCACCGGTCGTTAGCAGTCCTGCAGTGGTGTTCATGAAAAGGCAACTGGACACGCGTCGCGATGGTCGTGGATGCGGGAGACACCGCTGCGGGAAGGATCGACATGAAGTTCAAGAAGGCTGCTGTTCTCGCCGCCGGCGTCATGATGGCCCTGGGCGCCGCTGCGCCCGCCATGGCCGACGCGGGGGCGGAGGGTGCGGCCGTCGGCTCGCCCGGCGTCCTCTCCGGCAACGTCATCCAGGTTCCGGTGCACATTCCGGTGAACCTGTGCGGCAACACCGTCAACGTCATCGCGCTGCTGAACCCGGCGTTCGGCAACACCTGCGTCAACAAGTGACGTACGCCTCTCCCACAAGGGCGAGTCGCTGAAGTGGCCCCGCCGGGTCTCGCACGAACCGGCGGGGCCACTTCGCTGTCCGCCCTGTGCGGCCCCGTACGCCCAGCACGCCGGAGAAGCCTGCCGAACAGGCGCAGAAACGTTCACCGTCCCGGGGTTTCCCCCACGGGGAACGATCGTTAGCCACGGTGCAGGCGGCGCACCGGCACCCCTCTTCGACGGTGCCGTGGCGCGAGAGTCGCAGCTGTGAACAGCGCCGCCGGAGAAGGGTATCGACATGAAGTACGCAAAGGCCGCCGCAGTCGTCGCCGGTTCCATGATGGCGATCGGCGCGGGCGCGGCCGCGGCCTCCCCCGCGTTCGCCGCCGAGCCGCCCGCCATGCCCCCCATGAGCCTCAACGGCGGACTCGACCAGGCCACGCAGTCACTTCAGCAGGGGGCGGCGGTCCCGGTGGCCGCGCTCGCCGACACCGCGACCAGCGTGGTTTCGGGCAAGGCCGACGCCCCGGAGAGGGTCATGGGCCTCGCCCGCCAGGCCACCCCGATGCTGGGCGGCGTGCAGCTGGGCCAGTAGCAGCGCCTGTCCCGGCATCCTGCCGCGACGCGAAAGTGGCGGTACCCGCATCGTTCGCGGATACCGCCACTTCTGCTGTCCGGTCCGGGGACCGGGCCTCACCGGTCGAGCCGGATCAGGGTGTCAGCGGTTGACGCAGGTGTTGCCGAACGCCGGGTTCAGCAGACCGATGATGTTCACGGTGTTGCCGCAGACGTTGACCGGAACGTGGACCGGGACCTGGACCAGGTTGCCCGAGAGGACACCCGGCGAGCCCACGGCCGCACCCTCGGCACCGGCGTCGGCGAACGCGGAGCCGGCGGCGCCGCCGGCGGCGAGGCCCGCAGTGGCAAGGACGAGAGCTGCCTTCTTGGCAGTGTTCATGGGAGTTGCACCTTCTCTTCGATGTTGTGCCCTGAATCAGGACTCACTCGATTCGCAACGAACAGTTGGCGGCAGCGACACGGCCGGGCGCGCCACGGAACCTGTTCGGCCCAATGGAGAAGGACCCCGGCCGCCGGGTGCGTCAACCCGCTCGCAGCGCGCCTGCGACAACGAAGCCATATGAGTGAAGCGCCGGAACCAATCGCCGGTCCGGCAGTTGATCAGAGCGCTCCGGAAGCGGGCACTCGTGCGACAACAGAAGGACGCGAAATGATCAAGAAGGCTGTGGCCACTGCGGCGGCCACCCTCACGATGGCAGGCGCGGGCGCGATGATGGCGTCTCCGGCCATGGCAGTCGGCAACGACGGCGGCACCACGTCGCTGAGTGGCAACGGAGCCCAGCAGGCGTTCGGCAACTCCGCCACGTACGGCAACATGAGCCCGCAGATCGGCCTCATCCAGGGCTCGCTGAACAAGCCCTGCATCGCCCTGCCGGCCAAGGCCAATGTCGGTTCCCTCATCGGCGTGGTCCCGATCTCCGTCCAGGACATCCCGATCCTTTCCTCGCCGCAGACCCAGCAGTGCACCGAGAACTCCACCCAGGCCAAGGGTGACGAGGCGCTGTCGCACCTCCTGGACAACATCCCGGTCCTCTCGGGCAACGGCGCCGGGAACCGCTGACCAGCGCCGCTTCTCCGACCTCCGGACACTGACGTCCTGGTGGAGCACTGAAGTGGCCCCGGTGGCAGCGCGAGCTGCCACCGGGGCTTCTTCATGTCCGCTCCGCACGGCCGTGCCCGGGGGCCCGGTGCCTCACCAGCGCCGGAACAGCACCACGTCGCCGCGCACCGTCGGCGGCGCCGCCGTGTACCCGGGCGGCGGGCCGCCCCGCTCCCCCCGCGTCTGCAGGCCGACGCACTCCGCCGCGTACGGCCCCGCGCCGTCGAGCAGCCGTTCCTCGTGGCCGGGTGCCCGCAGCCGTACGAACAGCCGCTCGCCCGGCGCGGTCACCGCGTCCCACAGCGCGTCGAGCCGGTGGCCCCCGTCGGGTCCGTTCCCGTCGCCCAGGGCGTACGGCAGGACGGACCACCCGGGGTCGCCCGCCGCGCACCGCAGCAGATGTGCGCGCGGCCCGGGCCGCACCTCGAACGAGACCACCCGCCCCCGGTACCCGGCCCGGCGCAGGCCCGCCACGTACCCGCCGGCGTCCGCCCCCGCGTCCAGGACGAGGTCGACCTCGGCGTCGGCCAGCAGCTGGACGAGTTCGCGGTACGGTCCGCGGCCCCGGTACCGCTCCCGCGCCGCGGCCCGCAGGAAGCGCGCGTAGCCCCGCACCCCCGCCGGCCACCGCTGCCACCGCGTGCGCAACGGCCCGCGGCGGGCGCCGCCGCGGATGAGGGCGAAGGCCGGGCCTGCCGCGACGTACACCGCGGGGTGCGCGGCGGCGAGACGGGCGGCCGCGCTGTGCTGCCGGGCGGCGCCCGGCCCGCCGATCCAGACCAGCCGGGCGCCGCTCTCCCGGATGCGGGCCGCCAGCGCCGCCCACGCTTCGGCGGTGGCCGTCCGGCCGGGCAGCGGCTCGGCGCCCGCGACCCGCGCTTCGGGGTAGCGCACCAGCAGCTCGGCGGTCAGCTGTCCAGCGGTCAGCTCTTCGCCGGCCGGCCGTCCGGTGCCCGCGGCCGATCCGTCCGCCCCGTCGCTCCCCACTCCGAGCAGATAGTGGCCGATCCCCTCGCGCTGTGCGGACCGGACGGTGTCGAGCAGCAGGTCGGGTCCGTACACCTGCGCCACCGGCCGTCCGCCGGACCGCGCCGCCCAGGCCGGGCCGCGTCCGGCAGGGAGGTTGAGCGTCGCGGAGCGCAGCAGCCGCTGGAGTCCGGGGGCTCGGTCGGCGGCCGCGAGGGTGTCCGCGCCGCAGAGGTGGATGTCCGCTGCCGCACCCCGCAGAGCGAGGCGTACGAGCGCTTGCGCGGCCTGCGCGGGGGCGAGCGGGGTGAGCGGGACACCGGCGCAGCGGACCGTGCGGGGCAGGCCGTCGGCGGGCGGGTCCGGATGGCCGTCGGTACGGGGGATCGCCTGGTTCATGCGCCGCCCATCGGTTGCGGTATCGGGGTGATGCCACCGGGGCATCCAGCTCGAACGATCCACAAGCTAGTTCGTTATGCACCACTATGCGGCGAGTAACACGATTGGACGGAAGACATCCGATGAGGAGACCCTGAGCGACGCAGATCACCACTTGATCTGGTACATCGCAGTGGGATAAGTGGGTACTCTCAGCACGGACTGCATTAAGTTACTGCTTAGTAATCACTTGAGAATCACTGTCACCACTGGATCCCCACCTCGCAGGCCCGAGGAGCCCCCATGCAACTCGCCGCGATCATTGTGTCGCTGGTACTCACCGTGGTCGGTGTCGCACTGTTCGCCCGAGCCATCGGCCAGATCTACCGCTATGTGCGGCTCGGTCAGAACGTGCCCGCGGGCACCCGCACCGACGAACCCGCCAAGCGGACGATCACGGTGGTCAAGGAGTTCCTCGGCCACACCCGGATGAACCAATGGGGCATCGTCGGGTTCGCGCACTGGTTCGTCGCGGTCGGCTTCTTCTCGCTGATCCTGACCCTGATCAACGCCCTCGGCCAGCTCTTCAAGGCCGACTGGGTGCTGCCGGTCATCGGCCACTGGCTGCCGTACGAGATGTTCGTCGAGTTCATCGGTGTGATGACGACGCTCGGCATCCTCGTCCTGATCGTGATCCGCCAGTTCTCGAAGCCGGACCGGCCGGGCCGCAAGTCCCGCTTCGCGGGCTCCAACTTCGGCCAGGCGTACTTCGTCGAGGCCGTCATCCTCATCATCGGCCTGGCGATCTACTCGCTGCGCGGACTTGAGGGCGCGCTGGCCGGCGTGCACGGCTACGACGCCGCGTACTTCCTCTCGTACCCGCTGGTCGCGGCCTTCCGCGGCACCAGCGTCAGCACGCTGCAGAACATGATCTACCTGACCGCGATGGTCAAGATCGGTACGTCCTTCATCTGGATGATCGTGGTCGGGCTCAAGACGGACATGGGCGTCGCCTGGCACCGCTTCCTCGCGTTCCCGAACATCTGGTTCAAGCGCGACGCGCAGGGCGGTGTCGCCCTCGGTGCGCTGCTGCCGATGACATCGGCCGGCAAGGAGATCGACTTCGAGGACCCGGGCGAGGACGACGTGTTCGGCGTCTCGCAGGTCGAGCACTTCTCGTGGAAGGGCCTGCTGGACTTCTCCACCTGCACGGAGTGCGGCCGCTGCCAGTCGCAGTGCCCGGCCTGGAACACCGGCAAGCCCCTCTCGCCGAAGCTCCTGATCATGTCGCTGCGCGACCACGCGCACGCCAAGGCGCCGTATCTGCTCGCCGGCGGCGGCAAGAACATGGAGGGCGAGGAGCAGGCCACGGCCGAGCAGCTCAAGGACGTTCCGCAGTCCGCGCTGGACGAGGCCGAGCGCCCGCTGATCGGGACGCTCGAAGAGAACGGCGTGATCGACCCGGACGTCCTGTGGTCCTGCACCACCTGCGGTGCGTGCGTGGAGCAGTGCCCGGTCGACATCGAGCACATCGACCACATCGTCGACATGCGCCGCTACCAGGTGATGATCGAGTCCGCGTTCCCGTCCGAGGCGGGCACGATGCTCAAGAACCTGGAGAAGAAGGGCAACCCCTGGGGGCTCGCCAAGAAGCAGCGCGTCGAGTGGACCAAGGAGGTCGACTTCGAGGTCCCGATCGTCGGCAAGGACGTCGAGGACCTCACCGAGGTCGACTACCTGTACTGGGTCGGCTGCGCGGGCGCCCTGGAGGACCGGGCGAAGAAGACCACCAAGGCCTTCGCCGAGCTGCTCCACATCGCGGGCGTCAAGTTCGCGATCATGGGCGGCGACGAGAAGTGCACCGGTGACTCCGCCCGCCGCCTGGGCAACGAGCCGCTGTTCCAGCAGCTCGGCCAGGAGAACGTCGCGATGCTGAACATGGCGTACGGCGAGGATGACGAAGACCCGGAGACGAAGAAGCCCAAGGCGACCAAGAAGATCGTCGCCACCTGCCCGCACTGCTTCAACACCATCGCGAACGAGTACCCGCAGCTCGGCGGCGAGTACGAGGTCATCCACCACACCCAGCTGCTCCAGCACCTCATCGACGAGGGCAAGCTCATCCCCGTCACCCCGGTCGAGGGTCTGATCACCTATCACGACCCCTGCTACCTGGGCCGCCACAACAAGGTCTACACACCGCCCCGCGAGATCATCGCGAAGGTGCCGGGCCTGCGGAGCGAGGAAATGCACCGGCACAAGGAGCGCGGCTTCTGCTGCGGAGCCGGCGGCGCGCGGATGTGGATGGAGGAGCGCATCGGCAAGCGCATCAACAACGAGCGCGTCGACGAGGCACTCTCGCTCAACCCGGACATCGTCTCGACCGCCTGCCCGTTCTGCCTCGTCATGCTGACCGACTCGGTCAACGGCAAGAAGAACGACGGCAAGGCCAAGGAGTCGCTCCAGGTGGTCGACGTGGCGCAGCTGCTGCTCGACTCGGTGAAGCTCCCCGCCGACCCGGCGGACGACCCGGCCGCCGAGGACGCACCGGAGCCCGAGCCGGTGAAGTAGCGCGGTACGCAGTACACGGTACGAAGTACACAGAAGGGGCCGGGACCGCCGTCGGGCGGTCCCGGCCCCTTCTGCCATGCCCACTGCCCGGCATTCACCCTTAGGTCACTCCGGCATCACATTTCCCCCGCACCCCGTACAACCATGCGATCCCACCGGCGGTCTTCCCTCTGCCGAACGTCCGTACCCGCAGCGGCTATTGCCGCATTTCCGGCACGGGGGTCCGCGCCCTTCCGACTCGGTGCACCGCGCACCCCGTATGGCGCAGGAGAAGAAGATCCGTATGCACAGACAGCTCCGTACCGCCCTTGCCACCGCCGCGGCCGCCGCCCTCACCGGCGGGCTGCTCGTGGTCACCGCGAGCACCGCCACCGCGGTCACGCCCTCGGGCACCCGGGGCGACTTCAACGGCGACGGTTACCGGGACATCGCCGTGACCGCCCCGCTCGCCACCGTCAACGGCAAGTCGGGCGCGGGCTCCGTCTCCATCCTGTACGGCTCGAAGTCCGGCGCCGGCGCTGCCAAGATCCAGACGGTCAGCCAGGACAGCGCCGGTGTCCCCGGCACGGCCGAGAAGAACGACATGTTCGGCGGGACGGTCTCCGCCGGTGACTTCAACGGCGACGGGTACGCGGACCTCGCGGTCGGCGCGAACGGCGAGGACGTGGGCTCGGACGTCAACGGCGGTTCCGTCACCATCCTCTGGGGCGCGAGCGGCGGCCTCTCCGGCGGCACCAACGTCAAGGACCCGTCGGCCGGCAGCCACGACCTCTTCGGGCTGCTCGTGGCGGCGGGCGACTACAACGGCGACGGCACGGCCGACCTCGCCATCGGATCCGACCAGAACACCGTCGACATCTACCGCGGCGGCTTCACCAAGACGGGCGGCACCGGCGGCCACTACGCCGTCACCGCGCCGGTCCAGAAGGTCCCGGGCCCGGACTTTTACAACCTCACCCCCGGCGACGTCAACCACGACGGCCGCACGGACCTCGTCGTCGACGGGTACGAGACCGACAGCCAGGAGGGGTGGAACGCCAACTTCTACCTTCCCGGCAGCGCGTCCGGGCTGACGAGCACCGGCGCCCAGAAGCTTCCGGCGGGCATCATCTCGGACATCGGTGATGTCAACGGCGACGGCTACGGCGACATCGTGATCGGCGCCCACTGGGACAAGGACGTCCCCGGTTCGCACAAGGGCGGCGTCGTCAAGGTCGTCTACGGCACGCAGGCCGGCCCCGACGGCGGCCAGGACTCGGTCAACCAGGACTCCCCGGGCGTTCCCGGCACGGGTGAGACCGCCGACGACTTCGGCTACGAGCTCTCGCTCGGCGACGTCAACGGCGACGGCAAGGACGACCTCGTGGTGGGCGCCCCCGGCGAGGACCTGAACGGCATCGCCGACGCCGGCATGGTGACCGTCCTCTACGGCTCCACGGGCGGCTTCGCCTCCACCGGCGCCCAGTCCTTCGCCCAGGACAGCCCCGGCGTCCCCGGTGACAACGAGAAGGGCGACGGCTTCGGCGAGGAGGTCTACCTCGCCGACACCAACAACGACGGCAAGGCGGACCTGACGGTCGGCATCCCGCACGAGAACAACGGGGACGGCTACCTCGTCACGTTCAACTCGGACGGCACGAAGCTGGCCGCCACCGGCAAGGGCTACGGCCTGACCGCGACCAAGGTGTCGGCGGCGGGCACCCCGCTGCTGGGCTTCGGCATGGCGGGCTGACCCGGCCCGCCCCCTCCCGCCCCCGGGGTTCCCCCTTAGGGGATGTCACAGCTCGGCCGCAAAGCCCGGCCTGTTCTCCCAGGTCCGGCACCCGGCCCACGTGGAGCAGGTACGTTCGAAAGCGTGGCTGGATTCAGGATCGGACGCGGCCGGGACAACCGCACGTCGCAACAGAACCCGCAGCGGCAGCAGCAGCGGGGACCGCAGCAGCAGCCGTACGGCAGGCAGGCACCGCCTCCGCCGTACGGCGGCCCAGCGGCTCCCCAGCCGTCGCCTCAGCGTGCGCAGCAGCACCAGTGGCCCCCGCAGGCCCAGCAGCCTTACGGCGAGCCGGAGTACTTCGGAGAGCCGTACCAGGGGCAGGGGCCGGGTGACCCGTACCAGGGCCGGCAGGCCGGGTACGGCGGGCCGCCCGCTGATCCGTACGCGAACAGCGCGGACAACCCCGGTCATACGCAGGCCTTCAGCATCGGCGAGGACCCGTACGGCGACGGCAACACCTACCGGGCCGGGCAGACCGCGGCCCCGCCCGCGGGACCGCGCCTGCACTGGAAGGAACTGCTGCGGGGCATCGTGATGCGCCCGGGGCCGACCTTCTGGCAGATGCGCGACCACAAGATGTGGGGCCCCGCGCTCACCGTCACGTTCATCTACGGGATGCTCGCGCTCTTCGGGTTCGACCAGGCACGTGAGGACGCCGTCCACGCGACGCTGGCCAACGCCGTCCCGTACGTCCTGACGACCGGTGTCGCCTTCGTCATCGGCGGTCTGCTCCTGGGTGCGGTGACCCATACGCTGGCCCGTCAGCTCGGTGGCGACGGCGCGTGGCAGCCGACCGTGGGCCTCTCCATGCTGATCATGTCGATCACGGACGCGCCGCGGCTGCTCTTCGCGCTCTTCCTGGGCGGCGAGAACGGCTTCGTCCAGGTGCTCGGCTGGGCGACCTGGATCGCGGCGGGCGCCCTGTTCACGTCCATGGTGAGCAAGTCGCACGACCTGCCCTGGCCGAAGGCGCTGGCCGCCTCGTCGATCCAGCTGATCGCGCTGCTGGCGCTGCTGAAGCTCGGCACGCTCTGAGGGCTCTCGCCGTGCCCGCTCAGCACTGAGGCCACCCGGAGTGACTCCGGGTGGCCTCAGTGCTGTTACGGCTGTTGGTGCAGTTGGTGCAGTTGCGGGACGCCTCAGGAAGAGGAGCCGGAACCGGAGCCGGAGCGTCCGAAGAACTCGACCTCGGCGATCGCGACCTGCTTCTTGGACGAGATCCCGTAGCCGGTACGCAGGACGAAACGGACCGATGAGACCGTCCCGACGCGGAACTCGATGTGCTGCGGGCCGCTGCCCTGGTCGAGGTTGATGTGCCGCTCGACGATCTTGCCGTTCCCCTGCGTGACGTACGCGTCGAGACGGTGCGGCTGCGCGGAGTGCGCGAGGTCGGCGGCCTGGATGGAGATGCCGGGCGTGATGATGATGTCGAGCAGCCGGACCGGGTTCTGGAAGCCGGCCTGGAGCCACTCCCCCCTGCCGTCCTGCGAGACGCCGGGCTCCCAGTAGGTGTTGTTGAGCTCGTCGAAGGCCTTCGACGCACTGTGGCCGGTGAAGGACTTGGACGCGCTGTAGGAGTCGGGGGTGATGGGGGCCCGCTTGGCGAAGTGGTCGCCGATCGCCTGGATCGCCGTACCGGTGTTGAGCGCGCCCCAGATGATGAGTCCGAGGGCGGCGGCGCCCGCCAGCCAGCGCAGGATCCAGCCGAACCCGCTGCGCAGCCGGGGCCGGTCACCGGCCCACGGCACCTCGCGGTTCCCGCGGAACAGCCTGCGCCACCACGGAAGCCTGGCCGGGCCCTCGGGACGCTCCGCCATGCTCATCCCGCAGCGGCGGCAGAAGTGCCGGTCGGGCCGGTTGCCGGTGCCGCACCAGGGGCAGCCGTAGCCGCCGTCGCCGTCGGGCGCGGCGGCCGGTCCCTGCACGAGCGGGCGCGCGGCCTCCGGGCGGCCCGGCAGCACGGGCGAGACCGAGGGTGCCCCCGGCGTACGCAGTTCCGGGTCGGCGACCGGGATCAGCAGGGCGCGGGCGCGCTCGTTCGCGGCCGCCTCCGCGGCGGCCCGGGCCGCCTCGTCCTGCGCGGCGTGCGGGTCCCAGCGGGGGGCCTGCGCGTCAGGGCCGGGCGCCGGGGGGGCCTGGCCTGCGCCGGCCGGGGCCGCGTAGTCCGGGGTTCCCTGGGACGGGGCTCCCTGGCCCGGGGCTCCCTGGGACGGGATCCCGCCGGCCGGGGACGCGTAGTCCGGTGCCGGCCGGCCCTGGGCGCCGCGGTCGTCCGAAGCCGCACGGTCGCCCGCGCCCGGCGTGCCCGGTGCGTTCTGCCGCCCGCTGCCGCCATCCCGTACGGCCGGGGTCGGCAGGGTGCTCGGCTCATCGTCGTCGTCGGCCGCAGCGGCCGGGGGCGGGTCCGCGGCGGCTGCCGCCCGCTCGCCCGGTGACCAGCTGAGGACAGCGCCGCATCCCTCGCAGAAGGAGTGACCGGGCGTCGAAGGCGTACCGCACTCGGCGCACGTGCGGGTCCGCTCCCGCATTTGTCCCGGGTCGGCGCCTGGGGGCTGAGTGGTCATTTGCCGGGGGTCCTTTCGGCCGCGGTCACCTGGACCGTGAAGGGCATATGGGCAGGGCGTGCGGCTTCTACGAGGCTCTCCAGCCGGTGCTGGTCGCCGGGGGCCGGATCGGGCAGGACCAACGACACGCGCAGGCTCGGACGCCGTCCGCCGGGGACGGGCCCGAGCGGGCGGGCGTCCCAGTCGGCCGCGCCGCTCTCGGTGATCACCGGCTCGACACCGAACGTCAGCCGGACCGCCTCGGCGAGACCACGCCGGGTGCCGCGGATCCGGTGCAGATGCGCGGCGGCGGCCACGGCTGCCCGGAGTACGGCTTCGCCCTCCGGTCCGCCGGCGCGTTCGGCACCTTCCGTCTCGGCGCCGACCCAGTCCCCGAGCCAGCGGGCGAAGTCGACGGGCGCCAGCGACGGGGTGAAGTAGGAGTCGAGGCAGTCGAGCACGTTGTGGATCGGGGCGAGCACCTCGTCGAGACCGGCGACGAAGCGCTGCGCGAGCTCGTCGTCGGCGAACACCGCGGGGAGCATCAGCCCCAGCGGCGCCGACGAGTCCAGGCCGTCGATGGAGCCCCTCATGATCCGTCCCCGATGACCCGGACCCGGTGGTCGAACGAGAAGACCAGCGCGGGTGCTTCGAGGTCGATCCGCTCGGTCGCGTCGCCGCGCTTGCCGGTCAGCGGGTCGGCCGGGTGCAGCAGCACCTGGTCCACCAGCTCCACGCCCGGCACCCGCTGGAGGACCGCGAAGATCTCGCCGGACTGCACCGGGCGCCCGAACGGCCACCCGGTGCCGTGGGCGCCGCCGGTCAGCGGGTCGAGGTGCCGGTAGAGGGCCTCGTGCGCCTGCCGCCTGACCTTGTCGGTGTCGGCGCCGCGGAACGCGTGCACGGTCGCGACGACGGTGATGCCCTGGTAGTAGGGCGGGCCCACGGCCAGCCGGGTGCCCAGCAGCCGCCGCTCGTCCAGATAGCGGGTGATCCGCTCCAGCAGCGCGTCACCCGGCACCAGCTGCTCGAAGCGCAGCCAGCCGCCCGGGTCCGGCACCGCCTGCGGAACGACCAGGACGCGTACGGCGTGGGCGCCGTGCTCGTCGGAGTCACCTTCGAGGCAGGTGATGCGGGCGGTCTCCGGGGCCGCGCGCCGGGCCAGCTCCTCGTAGTCCCGCAGGGTCACCGCGCGGTCCTGGGCGCGCAGCGTGATCGGGGCGCGGGCCTTGGCCTCGTCGACGGTCTCCCCGTCGACGCCGCCCCTGGCGGCCTCGCGGTTGACGACCTCGGAGACGTACGGGACCGAGTTGCGCAGCACCTGCACGGCGCCGCGTGCGACGTTGCCGGCCCGTCCGCCGCCGGTCCGGTAGGCGCGGGCGCGGATCACGGCACCCTTCGGGGGCACCGCACCGTACTGGCGCAGGGTGCCGTCGGCCTCGCGCACGGAGGGGCCGAAAGCGATCTCGCCGGTGGCCGCGTCGAGGGTCAGGTGCCGGTCGTCGGGGCCGGACGCGGCGAAGTGCGGGACGACGTCCCAGTCGGTCCAGCCGTCGCGCTCGGCGATCTGGAGGTTCAGCGGCGGTACGTCACCGACGACCGGGGCCGCGGCGAGCCGCAGCCGCTGGCCGGGCAGCCCGGTGGACTCACCCAGCGCCTCGTCGTTCACGCTCTCCGCGTGCACGGCGCCGGTGGTGCCGCCCATCGTGAACGCCTCGGCCGACCGCACGGTGGGCGACGTCGTGTAGAAGGGCTGCCCGGTGACGGGCTCGGTGACCCGGCAGCGCAGCCAGCCCGCCTCGCGGCGCCCACTGCGGGACCTGGTGTGGCCGCCGGGGATGTGCAGGACGACCTCGCCGGGGCGGTTGAGACCGCCGGTGCCGTCCCGGTCCACCTCGCAGGCGGTCCAGCCGTCCTCGGTCCACGCCTCCCAGACCAGCGGGGGCTGCCGGGGGTCGACACCGACACCGTCGACGCGACTGTCGAGGGTCAGCGCCACGGCGCAGTGCGGCACGGCCGCGGTGAGCCCGAACATCAGGCAGTCGCCGGGCTGCGGCGACTCGGAGAAGCAGAGCAGGTCCTTGCCCTCGGCCAGCTCGGACGTACGGTCGGCGGCGGCCTCACCGCTGCGCTGGACCACCAGATACGCCAACTCGCACGAGAATATGGTGAGTTCGCGCTCGGTGGCGAAGACGACCGCCTCCTCGCTCTCCGTACGGGCAGTGGCGACCTCGGTGCCCACGGGCAGCCGGACCGCCTCCTCCAGCGGCGCCGACAGCCAGAAGGTGACGTCGGTGCGCGCCGCCGACGGCGGGAAGAGGGTGATCCCGATCAGGTCCAGAAAGGCGAGGTGGTTCTTCTCGGGGACGCGGTTGAGCCGGTAGACGATCTGGTCGGCCATGTGGGCGACCGTCTCGACGAGCGTGACCCCGGGGTCGGACACGTTGTGGTCCGTCCACTCCGGGGCGCGCTGCTGGATGTAGCGCTTGGCGTCGTCGACGAACTGCTGGAAGCGGCGGTCGTCGAGGTGGGGAGAGGGAAGTGCCATCAGCGTTCGCTTTCGGTGGCCGGACCCGCATCCGAGGACGGCTCGTCGTGGGAGGGAATGACGTAGAACGGGAAGACCAGGCTGCGCGGGTTGTTGGTGCCGCGGATCGAGTACCGGACGTCGATGAAGAGCACGCCCTGCTGGTCCCCGGCGCTGACTTCCACATCCTCCACCTCGATGCGCGGCTCCCAGCGGTCGAGGCTCACATACACCTCGTGCTGGATACGGCCGGCCGTCGCCTCGTTGACGGGGGCGAAGACCATGTCGTGGATGGCGCAGCCGAAGTCGGGGCGCATCGGCCGTTCGCCCGGGGCGGTGGCGAGGACGAGCCGGATGGCCTCCTCGACCTCGCGCTCCCCGCTGACCATGGCGATGCCACCGGTGGGGCCGATACGGAGGGGGAACGCCCAGCCGGTGCCGACGAATTGCTCTGCCATGTCAGACCACCGGAATGTCGTTGGCAAAGACGAGGCCCAGCAGGTCCACCCTGACGGCCTTGATGCCGAGCTCCGCGATCGCGTTGATCTGGACGCTTCCCTCACCGGAGATGGTGGTCAGACCGAAGGCGTTCAGGCCCAGCTCGCCACCGGCTTCGACGTTGTACGCGCCGATGGCCTTGGTGTTGATGATCGACCCCTGAATGTCGAGGATTCCGCCGCTCCTGATCGACATCTTGCCACCCGCCTTCAGCGACAGGTCCTTCCCCGCCTCGATGGAGACCGACCTGGTGCCCTTGATGGTGACAGAGCCCTTGCTGTCGACGGTGATCTCGGTCTTGGTGCGGTCCAGGTTGATGGTCAGCCGGTCGTCGCCGCTGCTGATGCGGACGCCGCGTTTGCCGCCCACCCGTTCGTCGAGCAGGTCGACCCGGTTGCGGTTGCGGTCGGCGAGCGTGTGACGGGTGGCCCGGCCGCTGGTGCGGTCGTACGGCTGGACGTCGTTGCTGCCCGGCTTGTCCTTGCCGTTGTAGAGGCCGCCGATCACGAACGGGTGGTCCAGGGCGCCGCGGTCGAAGCCCACCAGCACCTCGTCCCCGGCGTCGGGCGCGATGATGCCGCCGCCCTTGAACCCGCCGAACTGCACGGTACGGGTCCAGTCGCTGGTGTACATGTCGTCGAGCCACGGGAAGCGCAGCTTGACGCGGCCCTGCTTCAGCGGGTCCTTGATGTCGGTGACCAGCGCGTTGGCGACGCTGGGCATCCGGGCCGACGGGCTCTGCCCACCCGATGTGAGCCCGAACAGCGAACGCCACTGGCGGCCGCTGACCGTCAGGAACGTCTCGTAGTGCCGGCCGTCGCCGAACGAGTGGCGGGCGGCGGTCACCGTGTACTTGCCCTCGAACGGGTCGCCCACATCGGCGAGCGCGACCGGGACTCCGGGCCGCAGCTTGGGGTTGCCGCGGACCGTCACCTCCAACTCGGCGAAGGCCGCGGTGACATCGTCGGCGAGGGCCGAAGCGGCGTTCTTCACCTCGCTCTGCTTGTCGTACGGGGTGTCCGTCTCGACGATCGTCGCGGGCCCGAACTTGCTGCTGGCCTTCGCGGGCGTGGTCCCGATGGATATCCCCGGGTTGGAGGTGGCGGGCGACTTGCCGACGATGTCGCGCTTGGCCGTGACGTCCCAGCCGCGTGCCTCGGCGGTCGCCACCTGGTCGGCGGAGGTGACCGCGGCGCGGCAGCGCAGGATGTCGACCCCGGACTCCAGGACGTACGGGCTCTTCTCGCTCGGCGTGCTGACCGGCGGGGCGCCGGACGCCTTGTCGGGCTTGGCGAACTGGAACTCGCCCTCGGAGTCGACGGACATCACCCGCTCGTTCTCGTCGGCCAGCCGGCACAGGAAGTCCCAGTCGGTGATGTTGGCCTGGGTGATGTACTCGTAGACGCTCTTGGTGGCGTCGATCTTGCCGATCTTCAGCTTGTCCTGCCCCGCGAGCTTGCGGGCGATGTCGGACGCGGTCATGTTCCGGTACCCGACCACCCGCCGCTGCCGCAGCATCCGGTGACCGCCGTCGTAGCCGCGGATGACCGTCATGGTGCCGGTGCCGTCGTAGTCGACCTCCAGGCCGGTGATCTCAGCGGTGATCAGCGGGGACTGGGCCCCCTGGCCGTCGGCGACCGGCGCGATGACGACCTTCTTGCCGATGTCGGCGCCGGAGTCGGAGAGCACCTTCTTCTTGGGGTCGCGGAAGGTGAGCTGGAAGGAGCCGGGCACACCCGCGCCGAAGTCGACCCACCCGCCGACGAGGAGCGACGCGAGCTCCTTCGTCAACGGCGCCCCGCCGATGGTGACATGGAGGACATTGGAGTAGCCGATCTTGGTCATCAGTGGCCGACCTCTTCGGCGGCAGGGAGCATGAGTTCGGTGCCCGGGCTCAACTGCCCCGGATTGTCGATGCCGTTGGCCTCGGCGATGGTCCGCCAGACGGTGGCATCACCGTACTCGCGCCAGGCGAGGAACTGGAGCGAGTCGCCCGCGACGACCCGGTGCACCCGGCGTGCGGTGAGCGCGCCCGACGTGGGGTTCTGCCCGGCGGTCTTGCTCGGGATCTCGTGCAGATGCACCTGGCAGGTGGCGCGGATCGGGACGCCCGTGGTGCTGAAGAGGCTGTACGAGGCGTCGACCGAGCTGACGTACGCGGTGAAGCGCGCGGTGGAGAACGCGCCCCACTGGAAGACCACCCACGGTGTCGACGGCTGCTTCGCCGCGATGCTGGCCGAGGTCACCTCGCAGCAGGAGAAGAGCGCTTCGACGTTCTTGCGGACGTCGTTGCTGTCCGGCTCGTCGGAGGTGTCCAGGAACACCTCGACGGTCATCTCACGGGGTTCGGGCCCCATGAACTCCGGCACAGCGCCGTCGCGCACCGCCGCCGTGGGGGTCGTCTTCCACTGGGCGCGGCGGCTCAGCGCCAGCTGCGACGGGTTGAAGTCGAAGTTGAACGTGCGGATCAGCCCGCCGGGCGTGGTGCTGTAGCCGACGGGCGGCTGGTGGATCGCGAGCGTCGCACGCACCAGGCTCTTGCCCGCGCCGCCCTTACCGCCCTTGCCTCCGGTGCTCGCCATCTGCGCTGCCCCCTAGTCCGTGAATCCGTGGTGGGTGATCTCCAGCGTCTCGACGGCCACCGAAGGGTTCGACGGGTTCAGCGAAGGACCCCGCCAGCTCACCGGCAGCACATCGATCAGCCCCCAGCGGGCCACCAGCGAACCGTCGGCGCGCAGCGCGGAGATCTGCGCCGTGGGCCGGGTGACCCCGGTGGTGATGGAGGAGATCCAGGCCGCGACCTTGGATGTGTCCGGGGTGAGGGGGCGCGTCAGGGTGATGTTGGAGAACGTGACCCGGGACGGCAGCTGCCAGACGAAGCCGTTGTTGCCGCCCTCCTGCCGCTGCTCGATCTCCACCTGGGAGGAGAGCCCTTCGCAGCCGTTGAACGTACCCAGGCTCTCTCCGTCGATGGACAGGCTGAAGAAGATGGTGGAGCCGGGATCCTGGTCCTGGGGCATCGGGTGCGGCTTTCCTTCCTGCGGGTCGGTGCGGGTGGTGCGGTGCTGCTGTGGTGCTGGGTGGTGCGGTGCTGCTGTCCTCGGTGCTGCTGTGCTGCGGTACTGCTGGTGGTGCGGTTGCTGTCGCCGTCAGCGCCGGGGGTCCCGGAGTCTGCCGATCCGTTCACGGTCCATGCGCAGCTCCGTCCTCAGCAGCCGGGTGAGCGGGCCCATCAGCCGGTGGGTGAGCTCGTCCACCTGGCCGTCGGACAGCTCCCGAGCGTCGAACCTGTTCCCGGTCTCCTCGGTGGAACCGTCGCAGCGGGGACCATTGTTGAGGTTCGGCGGAACCGCACTGTACGGCGGGGGGTTGTCGGGCCGCTCGGTGTACGGGGGCGGAGGCGCGCCTCCACCGCCGTTGCCGCTGCCACTACCGCCCTTGCCACTGCCGCTCGGTGTGCTGTGGGACGTGACATTGACGGTCGAGAGCTGCGGGGGCGCGGCCACGGCCGGCTTGACCAGCGCAGGAGGCTTCGACCCCTGGCCGCCGGGTGCCCGCTGCACCGGCAGCGCGGCGGACATGGGCCCGGCTGCCGCACCGCCGAGGCCGACGACGGGCGTGGCCTGGCGCCCCGCGGCGTCCGGTACGGATCCGGCCCCCGGCGTGGGCAGCGTGGTCCGGGCTGTGAGCGGTGCGGGCACGGCCAGTGCCGTGGGTGCGGACGGTGTGCTCTGTGTACTCGGTGTGCCCTGCGGAGCAGCCGAGCGCTGCACGGGCAGGGACGTGAGGGCCTGGGCGGTGAGGGCCTGGGCGGCGCCCCCGGCCCGGAGGCCCTCGACGCCGTGCCGCGCCGGAGCACCTTCCTGGCGGACGGAGTCCGGGGTACCGCTGACGGCCGCCGGGCCCAGCGGTACGGGAGTCACCGGGCCGCCCGGCACCGACGCACGCTGGAGGGGCGCAGGCACCGGCAGCCCGGCGGGCTGCTGGGCGGGCGGACCGCCGGGAAGAGCCACCGAAGGCACCGGTCCCGACGGGCCGGCCGAGCGCTGAACGGGGCGCACCACAGGGGTCGTAGCGCCCGTAGCGGGCACGTCGGCCGATCCGCCCACCGCCGCCCCGCTCCCCAGCGGCGCGGGCCCACCGGATCCCGGCAGGGACAAGCCGCGGCGCTGAATCACCGGCTCGCCCGAGGGGGTGGGCCGGCCCACGGGACGCGGCGCCGCGGAACTCCCGGGCGCCGGAGCGCGGTTCGCCTCCGGCATCACGGCGCGGTTCGGCGCCGGCATGGCGTGCGGTACGGGCATTCCGGGCGCGGCGGAACGCTGGACGGCCGGCGCGCTGCCGGGCACCGAGCGGCCTTCCGGCACCGGGAGAGCCGGAACAGGCAGAGCCGGGACAGAGCGGTCCGGGGCTGCGAAGTCCCGGGCTGCGAAGTCCGGGGTTCCGGGATCCGGGGTCGCGAGATCCGGGACAGGGAGGTCCGGGACAGGGAGGTCCGGGACTCGCCTTTCCGTCGCGACGGAGCGGAGCGGGGCTGCGGCGCCCGGAGCACTCTGCCGCTGCACGGCACGGGACTGCTCCACCGGCGGCTGAACGGCGCGTGCCGGCGCCAGGGGGCGCACGGCGGGACCTGGCGCACTGGGGGCCCGTCGCTCCGGCGGCGCGGTGGCGGCGGGGGCCGTCCCACCGGACGCGCGCTGTACGACTGGCGCGCCCCCTACCGGGCCGACACCGCTGCTGGGAAGGGAAGTTGACGTAGCGCCATCGGCACCCCGGCCGGCCGGTGCGGCTGCGGACGGGGGCGTGGAAGCGGGCGTCGGTGCAGACGCGGGTGGAGCGGTGAGGTCCGAGCTCCCCACACCGCTCCCGGCGGATCCGGCATCCTGACGGCCCGGAGCCGGGGCAGCGGAGGACGTGGCCGACCGCTGCACGGGCGCCGGAGCAGCCTTGCCGCCCGGAGCGCCTCCCTGCTTGCGCTGCAACGGAGTTGGCCCCTTCACCTCTCCCCCGACCGGCCGTGCCCCTTCCGGCGGCCCGGCCATCGGCGCGCCGAGCAGCGGCCTGCGACGGGGAGCGGAGGACGGCGGGGCGGTGGCCCCACCGCCGGTCCCGGTCCCGCTTCCGGTCGCACGCTTCTGTACGGGGACGGACGGGGACGAGGACGGGGACGACTGGTTCGGCGTCGCGGACGGGGCCTGGGCCTGCGACTGCGACTGCGACTGGAACTGGGACTGCGAAGCCTCGCCGGACGGGCCGGACGGCACCGCCGAGCCCGACTTCGTACCACGTGACGGAGAAGTGCCGTTCCCCGCAGCCCGGTTGGTCCGGTCTCCGGACGGCGTCGGACGCTGCGGCTCCGGGGCCGACGTGGGCGGCCCGAGCCTGCTGGAGCGGACCGGCTGCGGCGTCTCGGGCGCTCCGGGGCCTGTCCCGGAACCGCTCCGTACCGGCGCGCCGAGCCCGGAGGCCGGGCGGGGCCCCTGCGCCGCCGCGCGCTGAACGGAGGCGGGGCCGGTCTGCGCCCGTACCGCACGCTCAGGAGCCATGGACCGCTGAACGTCAGGTTCCGGCACGGCGCTTCCCGCTGCGGGGTTTCCGGCCGACTCCGTACCACTGCCCCCGGCCTCGCCGGGCGTGGACGTACTCCTCTGCACCGCACCCCCGGCAACAGGCCCGACAGGACCAGCGGGCGGAGCGGACTGAGCGGACGACGACGCGGGACCCACCGGACTCGACGGACCCGACGGTGCCGCAGCGGCAGACGGCCCAGCCGAACCGGCCGAACCGGCAGGCCGGGACGGCGACTTCGACGGCGCCTTCGACTTAGCCAGCTGTACGGCAGGCCGCGCAGACGCGGACGACGCAGACATGGACGACGCAGACGTGGACGGCTGCGGCGTGGACGGCGCGGGCGCCGATCGTCGTACCGGTGCTCCCGGCGTTGCTGCCGCGCTTCCCGTCACGCTCCCGGACTGCCCGGAAGCGGCGGGGCCGGCGGCCCCCCGCGCGGGGGGCCGGGCCGCAGTGCTCGCGCGCTGCACGGGGCGCGCACCAGGATCCACGCCCCGCGCCGGCCCCGGAGCCTGGACCGCCGAAGGCCCAGAGGACCCAGGAGCCCCAGGAGCCCCAACAGCCCTGGGAGGCACAGCAGACGAGGGCTCGGACACGGCCGGAGCTGGAGATACGGCCGGAGCCGGAGATTCCGCCTCCCTGGCGGGAGGCTCACCCGCCTGTGCCGGACGGGCTGCCGAAGCGGGCAGCACCCGCCGCTGCACCGCGGGCGGAGCCGCCTTGGTCAGCGGAGCCCGGCGGTTCGCCGCCTGCTGTACGGGTGCGACGCGGGGACCGGCCGGGCGCGCGGCGGCGACCGCCCGCTGGACCGGCGAGCCCGGCAGCAGGCCGGAGCCTTCGTACGGGCTGGGGCCCGCATCCGCGAGGTCGGCGCCGTCGTCGGCTGCCGCGACCGGCAGCGACAGCGCGGGCAGCCCGAAGCCGGCCCCGGAAGGAGCGGCTGCGGGCGTCAGGGCGTCACGGAGCAGCCCGCCGGGAGCGCCGTCGAGCACCGCGTGCGAGAGCGACCCCGAGAAGGACGGGTTCTGCCAAGTGGCGAGCCGGGAAGCGAAGTCGGCGGTCGCCACGGCGTGCCCCGCCGAGCGGTTGGTCGCCCGCTGGATCTCGGGCAGGTTGTTCCAGTCACGCCCGGAAGCCCCCACCGCGGCCGGCGCGGCCGGCGTCGGGGCAGCAGTAGCCGGGCCGGAAGAAGCCGGGGCGGCAGGTGTCGGGCCGGAGGGCGCCTGAGCGTTGCGCCCAGACGTGCCCGAGCTCGTGTCCGTACGGCCCCGAAGCCGGTCGAGGAATCCCATGACGGTGCTCCCGCCCCCTTACCGCTCCGCCGACGCGCGGGTCACGAGCGTGGCGATCTGCTCTGCATACTGGCGCCGGTCGCGGTGTTCGAGGTCCAGGATGTCCTCCAGGCTCCAGTGGAAGTGGTAGGCGATGTACGCGATCTCCTCGTGGACACGTTCGGTCGCGTACGTCACGATTCCCCCAGGCGGCTCCCGCCGAGTTCGACCTCGAACGGCTGCTCGCAGTGCGGACAGGTCACGCCGGCCCTGGTGTGGCCCTCGGCGTTGACCTGACGGTAGAAGTCCTGCAGGAAGGCGAGGTCGGAGGCGAACATGTTCTCCACCACGCCGTCGTGCATGTGCGTCACACTGCCCAGCCGGGTGATGACCCGGCCGAGCAGGACGACGGACAGATACGCGGGGTTCTCCTGCACCCGCATGTCCCGCAGCGGGATCAGCTCGTCCCGTGCGGTGGCCAGGCGCATGACACCTTCGCGGTGCACGTTTCCCGCTTCGTCCACGTAGCCGCGCGGCAGCTCGAAGGCGAACTCGGTGCGCAACTCCCGTCGTGCGGGAGGTGGTTCGGCCGTGACCGCAACCGGGGACGCCGCCTCGGAGGTGACCGGGGCGGCGGCCGGTGCAGGCTGGGCAGCTGCTCCCCTGCGCATTACTCCATGATCATTTCTTCGTAGGTGATGGTGACGGTCTCGGTGAGGGCCGAGGCTTCGCCCGCCTTCACCGTGCTGGCCGCGACCTTGCTGCACCAGGCGTTACGGAGGTGGTAACGCTTCACGGGGCTGTTCTGGTAGTCCATCACGATGATGGAGGCGTTCTTACGGGCCGAACCCATGTCGCCGCGCACGGAGGCGTTGATCCAGTCGTTGAAGGACTTGGACTGGGTCATACCGCGTACGACCGTGGCTTCCCCGGCCTTCTTCACGCCGGGCAGCTTCTTGGTGATGGGCTGGCCGTTCGAAGAGACCTGCTGGAACTCGATGACGTCCTGCGTCATGTCCAGGCCGTTGACCTCCTGGAGGTACTCGACCATGACGCCGTCGATCTGGAGACCGAAATTATGTGAAGTGAGCGAATCGCCGGGCATGAGGCTCATGGACGCTGTTCCTTCTGTTCGCGCTGTCCGAGGTGTCGATAGTGCCGGTGGTGCCGGTTACCGGGGCCGCCCGCACGGACCCTGCTGGCCGTGGCGGGCGGACGCCCGGTGGGGCGCGGGCCGGACCCGGCGGCCAGGTCCTGGCCGCCGGGTCCGGGCGCTGCTACTCCTCCAGCTCTCCGCCACCGCTGGAGAACTGGGCCAGCCTGAAGATCACGAACTCGGCCGGCTTGACCGGTGAGACACCGATCTCGCAGATGACACGGCCGAGGTCCACCGACTCCGGCGGGTTGGTCTCGGCGTCGCACTTCACGTAGTAGGCGTCCTCCGGCGTGGCGCCGAAGAGTGCGCCGTTGCGCCACTCGGTCACCATGAACGCGGAGATGTTACGCCGGATCCTGGCCCAGAGAGCCTGGTCGTTCGGCTCGAAGACGACCCACTGGGTACCTGTGAGGATCGACTCCTCCAGGTAGTTGAAGTACCGGCGCACGTTCAGGTAGCGCCAGGCCGGGTCGGAGGAGAGGGTGCGCGCACCCCAGATCCGGATACCGCGGCCGGGGAAGGCCCGGATGCAGTTGATGCCGAGCGGGTTGAGCAGGTCCTGCTCACCGCGGGTGATCTGCATCTCCAGGTCCACGGCGCCACGTACGACCTCGTTGGCCGGCGCCTTGTGCACACCGCGCTCGAAGTCGTTGCGGGCCCAGATGCCGGAGACGTGACCGCTCGGCGGGATCAGCCGGGTCTGGCCGCCCGCCGGGTCGAAGACCTTGATCCACGGGTAGTACAGGGCTGCGTACTTGGAGTCGTAACCCGCGGTCTCCTGGCGCCAGACACGGATCTGGCGGGCGTTGAGACCGGGCGGCGGGTCGATGACGGCCAGCCGGTCGCCCATCAGCTCGCAGTGCGCGATCAGACCGAGCTGGACGGCCTTGACGGACTCCAGGTCGATGGCACCGCGCTGGTAGGCGGCCATCAGGTCGGGGACCGCGACCATCGAGATCTCGTCGACCGCTTCGAGACCGCCGAAGCCGGTCCGGTCGGCGGAGTCGCCGAGGTAGTCGCCGATCCGCACCTGCTCGGGCTGCTGCTGCTCCACGGGGGCCGGGGTGGCCGGGGCGGCGGGCGGCGCGGCGAGCGCGACCGTCTGGTTCTCCGGCCTGGCGACCTGCGCGGCAGCGGCGTCCTCCTGGAGGAGGATCAGCTTCGAGCGCTCCTTGACCTGCGTGACAACGTAGTTGCGGTTGCCCTTCTTGGCCGACACGTCGAAGGTCTCCGCGACCTTGTCGCCGTCCTTGACAACCAGCTTGAAGCGGTCGGCGGGCCCCTCGGAGTCCGCAACCTCGACGCTGATGGAACCGCTCTCGCCGGGCGCGATGGCCGACACCGCGAAGGTGCCGAGCTGCTTCGGCTCGCCGGGCGGCAGTGCTGCCGGCGCGCGACGGCCTGTGACGGCGGCGGGGCTCTGCTCCTCCTCGCCGGGAATCCCACCGGGGGTTCCACCGACGCGGACCACATAGGCGGCCGAGCCGCCGTTGTTGAAGAAACCGTAGACCGAGTGCGCCAGGTAATAGCCGTCGGTGAACTCACCGAACGACGCGACGTACTGCGTCCAGTTGGTCACCAGCGTCGGCTCGTTCAGCGGCCCAACGGGCGCGAGACCGACAAAGGCGGCGACCGAGGTGCCCACCCCCTCGATCGGACGGGAGCCGCTGGCCACCTCCTCCACGTACACACCTGGTGACAGGTAAGACGGCATTCTCAGCTCTCCTCGGGGTACGAGACACGACCTGCTCTCCAGCCTGCGGGACCGGAAGCGGCGGCGAAACGTCCGCCGGTACCTATCCGAGGGCATGACGAATGCCCCGATGGGCAGCCGGGCGCTCGCGGGGCCGTCGCCGATCCGTGGCACGGTCCCGCACGGTGACGGTGCGGCAACGGGTGAACGGCCAGATGATTACAGGCAGATGCCGTCTTGTCACCCGTTGCTGTCCCCCTCGTCACCCGGTGCCGCCTCCCCGACCCCCGGCCCGGCCGTCCGGACCGAGGGTGTCCGCCCGGACACGGGCCGCTGCCCGGAGCGGCTGCCCCCGGGAGCCACAACCGGTGCCCGTGGAGCCGCGACCGCTGCCCGTGACGGCCATGAAGGGCAGCCGGAAATGCCGTCCGGGGCAATGGCCCTGCCCCGCAGCCTGGTGACACGGCATCATGGCGCTGACTAGTGTCCGGCGCGTGAGCATCTGGACTTCTCTGGAGCCTGCTTCCACCACGGTGGACCCGGGCAGTACGGCCACCGTGCGGCTACGGCTGCGCAACACGGGCGACGTCGTCGACGAGTACCGGTGCGTACCCGTCGGTGACTTGGCCCCGTACGTGACCGTCGAACCACCGACCATCCGACTCTTCCCCGGCACCACCGGCACCGTGGACCTCACGTTCGCCCCGCCGCGCACCCCCGACGCCATCGCCGGACCCAACCCGTACGGCGTCCAGGTCATCCCCACCGAACACCCCGAGGCGACCACCGTCCCCGAGGGCAACGTCACCATCACCCCGTTCACCGAAGTCCGCGCCGAACTCGTACCCCACACCGTCAAGGGCCGGTTCCGCGGACGCCCCAAGCTCGCGATCGACAACCTCGGCAACACGAAGCTCACCGCGTCGATCAACGGCAGCGAGAACGGCGACCAGCTCTCGTACGAGATCCTCCCGGCCAACGTCCAGATCGAACCCGGCCGCGCCGCCTTCGTACGCGCCACCCTCCGCCCCCGCCAGATCATCTGGTTCGGCCGCAAGCAGGACCGCCCGTACAAACTCGGCATCCAGCGCTCCGGCACCAAACCGCTCGACGTCGACGGCACCTACGTCCAGCGCGGCGTACTGCCCCGCTGGCTCGCCACCTTCTTCGCGATCCTCATGGCCATCGCCATCGTCTTCGTCATGTACTGGTTCACCCACAAGCCCACCGTCGCCACCCGCGCCACCGCCAAGGTCGAGCAGGCAGGTGCCATCCCCGCGCCGACGCCCACGCAGAGCCTGCCGCCACCCGCGAGCGACCCGCCGCCCCCGCCGACCCCGTCCGCTCCGAACCCGAACGCCGGCGACAGCGGCGGTGGCAGCGGAGGCGGTGGAGGCGGCGGAGGCGCGCCCAAGAAGAAGCCCGATCCGGCGAACGCCAAGCATGTGCTGATCAAGAACGACGGGACCAAGCTCTGCGCCGAACTCCCCGGCAGGGACAAGGGCCAGATCAACGGCTGGGTCATCGAGAACGACTGCAACCCCACGGACGCGGACAACCAGATCTGGGACCTGGAAGTGCGCTACCCGCACGGCGGCCCGAACAACAACAGCCTCTTCCAGATGCGCAACATCAAGGACCGCCTCTGCATGGACCTGGGCGAGATGGGTCCCAGGCCGACCGGAACCGGGCTCGCCGAGTTCACCTGCGACGGCACCAAGGCCGACAACCAGCTGTGGTGGCTGGACAAGCAGCGCGACGACCACTACCTGATCCGCAACTACGCGAGCAACGACCTCTGCCTGAAGACGACTCAGAACGGCCCGGACAACCAGCAGGGCACCAACGACGACAACGAGCTCATGATCGGGCAGTGCGACCTCCCGGACGCCCATGAGTGGTCCTTCATCCAGATCCCCAAGGACTCGTGATCCCGTCCGGTCCTGTCCGGAGCAGGACGGGACCGTGAGCGGCGGGTGATGAAGGAGCGGGCGGCGGGTGAGAACCCGCCGCCCGCCACCGTTCACCGTCCTGGCGTCACCAGCCGCCACCGTTCACCGTCCGGGGCGTCACCAGCCGCCATCGCCGCCGCTCACCAGCCGCCCTCGTCCAGGACCAGCCGCCCGGCCTTGCGGTACTCGCGCTGCGCGCCCGCCAGCAGGTCAGCCGATGTGACCGGCGAGTTCCGGCCCGCAGCCGCGTACGCGGCGGTGACCACGGCGCTGCGGATCGAACCGCCCGCCAGCTCGAACTCCTTGGCGCACCGGCCCGGATCGATGCCGTCCACGCACGGCACATGCGTCAGGCTGTGCTGCCACAGCGCCAGCCGCTGGGCGGCGTCCGGGAACGGGAAGTCGACGATCAGGTCCAGGCGCCGGGTGAACGCCTCGTCGATGTTGCCCCGCAGGTTGGTGGTGAGCAGCACGATGCCGTCGAAGGACTCCAGGCGCTGGAGCAGATAGGCGCTCTCCAGGTTCGCGTAGCGGTCGTTCGAACTGGTCACCTGCGAGCGCTTGCCGAAGACGGCGTCGGCCTCGTCGAAGAGCAGCACGGCGTCCGTACGGTCGGCCTCGGCGAAGATCCGTTCCAGGTTCTTCTCGGTCTCGCCGATGTACTTGTCGACCACGGACGAGAGCTGAACGACATAGAGATCCAGGCCGAGTTCGGCGGCGACGACCTCGGCGGACAGCGTCTTCCCGGTGCCCGACTCACCCGCGAACAGCGCCAGCGCTCCCCGCCCGCGCCCACCGCCGGCACTCAGCCGCCAGTCGCCGAGCACCCGGTCGCGGTAGCGAGCCCGCAGGGCCAGTTCATGCAGCTGCGCCAACGGCTTTTCGGGCAGCACCAGATCGTCCCAGCCCACGTCGGGCCTGATCCGGCGGGCGTGCTGCTCGAGCCCCGACGCGGACTGCTGCCGGGCGGCGAGCCGCAGATGCGCGGCGGTCAACTCCGTACCGTCGAAAGCGGCGAGGTCCAGCGCGGCGCGTGCGGTCCGGCGGATGCGGTCGCCGCCCAGCCGGTACGGGGCGACGACGGGCGCCAGATCGAAGCCGAGGGAGCCCGGCCCGCCCGCCGGCCCGAGCGCTGCCGACCAGGCATCGAGATCGCCGGAGCGCTGCCGGGGGGCGTCGAGGACCAGCGGGTCCCGGCCGCACCAGTCAGGATCGTACGGACGCCCGCCGGCCAGCAGTACGGAGACGCCGTGCGGGGTGCTGCCCTGTGCCGTGGCCGACGCCGCGCCCTGTGCCATCAGCGCCCGGAGCAGCGGGCCCGGACTCGCCGGTACCGGGGCCACCACGATGGGGCAGTCGCGGAGCCGGGCCTCGCGCAGCAGATCGGCGAGGAGCCCCGGCACGCCCTGCTCGCCCGGGGCCGGATACGGGGCAGCCGGATCCGTCGCGGCGGTGTCGCCGGAGGGGCCCTGGCCGGGGGTGAAGTGCAGGGCCTCCAGACCGGCGGCGGCCAGTGCGGCGGTGGCGCAGGAGAGGCCGTCGCCGTCCCGCTCCTCGCGGAGGTACACCGTCAGCCGGCCGGTGGTCAGCCGCCCGGCCAGCTGCTCGACGAGCGAGCCGTCCGGCGGCACGGACTCCACGGGGCTGGGCCGCAGCAGCGTGACCTGTCCGGCGAGCGCGGCGTCCGGGGTGTCGTCACCGAGCAGATGGGCGATGACCCGGTCGGGTACCCGCAACGACCGGCTGAGGAAAGGGCGTTCGGTCTCCTCGACCTGGACGAGCCCCAGGGCGAGCAGCGGCGCGGAGGGGTGGAAGCGGGCACGGGCACCGGCGTCGTGCACGGGCAGGCCGCACAGCTCGATGGCCGGCCCGACGGTCGCACGGCGGCGGCTGACGTCGTCGTTGAGGTAGCCGTACAACGACTCGAAGCTGCGGTCGAGGTCGGGGGCGAGGGCCAGCAGCAGGATCGCCTCGTCCAGCGGTCCGAGCCCGAGCCGGCCGGTGAGACGGCGCAGCCGGTCGGCGCCACCGGACGCGAGGGGGCCCTGGCCGGTGCGCGCGTCAGCACTCTCATCGGTGCCGATGCGGGCATCCACAGGGGGAACGTCCCCGTGGTCCCGGTGAGCGGCCCCGGCCCTGTCACGGGACCCGAGGAGATGCTGGACGGCCTCGTCGGAGAGATACAGCCCGCGCAGCGGATCGGCGGCGGTGGGGTCGGTGGCGCTGCGCGACTCCACCAGCTCAGCGACCCGCTCACGCAGCAGCCCCAGCCGGGCGATCAGCGCGGCGACGGCCCCGTCGGCGCCGGGACCGGTGCCATGCCGAAGCCCGGCTTCCGGCCCGGCTCCGGATCGGGCTCCGGCTTCGGATTCGGCTTCACGGCCGAGGTCGGTGTCCGTCGTCACTCGGGCTGCGCTCCCGTGCTCGTACCCGTACTCGTGCCCGTGCTCGCGGCCGGGCTCGCGTCCGTGGCTGTGCCCATGACGCCCGGACGGCGGCGCGCGCTGGTCCGGGCGAAGTGGCGCGGCTGATGATCCCGTTGCTGCGAGTCGTCGAGGGTGCCGTCCGTGCCGCGTACCCGCACCCCGGCGCCCTCGGTGACCGGCGGCCCGACCTCGTACTCGGGGAACGCCGGGAAGGGCGCGGTCACGACCAGGTCCAGCGACGGCTTGAGCTCGCCGCCCAGCGCGGACCAGATCTCTGCGAACGACCGTGCGTCGGTCTGCAGCCCGGCGATCGTCATGGGCACGGTGAGCCCGAGCTCGGCCAGCGCCCCGGTCAGCTCCTCCGGCGGCAGCACCTCGCGGGGCAGCAGGGTGGCCAGTACGGCGGAGAGCATCCGGTGCTCGTCCTGGGGCTGCTTGGTCCAGGCCGTGACGAGATACGAGAGCCGGAACCAACGCGGCGGCTGGCGCCGCTTCAGCACCACACCGCGCTCGTCCTTGACCGCGATGGCGCCGCGTTCACGCCGCTTGACGTCCTCGCGGATGTCGTACAGATAGGCGTCGATCGTCGGTGAGTTGCGCCGGGCCGCCCAGTCGCGGGTCGGGGCCTCGAAGGCGATGTCCACTCCGGTCCCCGCCAGGGCGCCGCCGGACAGCAGCCCCTTCAGGACCTCGTCCACCTCGTGGATCACTGTCGCGCCCTTCGCTGGTGCCGGTGTCACAGGCGTCACCCGCTCCGGGTCGCGGGTCCGCACCGCCATCCTGCACCGGGGGCGCACCGGCACCCCAGGTGTGGGAGGGACGGTACGGGGACAACGCCCTCGGTCCTCAAGGGCAGTACAGCTTGCCCTTGAGGACCGAGGGGAACGACCAGCAGGGCACCGGCCGGTTGATCGCCACAAGCCGGGACCCGTCCTGCAATGGTCAGATATAGCCCTCCCTGAAGGCATAAGCAACGGCATGGGCCCGATTGCGCAGGTGCAGCCGGGTCGTGAGGCCGTGCATCACGTTCTTGACGGTGCGTTCCGAGTACGAGAGCTTGCGCGCGACCTCAGCCGTGTCCATGCCTTCGGCCACCAGCTGCAGCACCTCCAGCTCACGCGTGGAGAGCCCCGAAGCGGGGGCCCCCGGTGAGCTGGTGGCTTTGCGCTGGAGAGCACCTACCTGGGATATCAGCCGCCCGAGCAGATCGGACGGGAGGTCTCCCTCGCCCCTTGAGGCAGCGATGACCGCCTGCAGGAGCCGGTGCCCGGTGGCCTCGTGCCGCCAGACAATGGCCGCGACGCCGCTCTCGATGACCTGAAGCAGTTCCGCCTCGCGGATCAGGCCCGCCACGAGGACGGCCCGGGTGCCATCGATCCGTACCAGCCGCCGCAACTGCGACAGGGTGGGCTCGTCCAGCGCATCCGCCAGCAGGACCGCCACCGTTCCCGGCCGTCCGCTCGCCTCGTCGACCAGCTCAATGGCCGGCTGCTGGCGCAGCTGAGTGGTAGCTCCTGCCAGCGAGAGCGGGTCGGACGCGTGGATGGCGACCGGGATCCTGGCTTCAGGTCCCGTCGAATCTAATGACGTCCGCATGGCCAACCCCTCACGTTCTCGCAGAACACCATGATGCGTTACACCGTGATCCGGCGGAATCAACGGAGTCCGCACTCCTGTGGCTGATGGCGCGTCCGCATTCGTGGGTCTACACGAGATCGGCACGAGACGGACAGCCCGGCATTAAGGCGACCACCGACCGGAAAGCCTCTCACACGCCCCTAACGGACCCGTTACATACCCCGGGCGATCGGAGACGGCACACCTGCGAACTCTCGGACCGATGGGGCGTATTGCCGCCACGAACCGCGCAACATCCCGGCCGCAACAAGCCAGAAAGCCGGACAAACCTCGCGGAACTCAGAGCCCCGAGCAGCCCGTCAGCGGAATAACAAGTCCACTGCGCCACAAACAACAGGTACAGAACGGAGACATATCAGAGACGGAGAGGCCCGGAGAGGGCCCCGGCGAGAGGATTCGAGTGCCGGTCAGCACCCGAATCCTTCACCATTCCCCCGCATTCAGGATTCCGCTCAGGCGTCCCGCACCTGGCCCTCGCGCCGCACGACCGGCGGCTCGACGCTCCACGGGAAGTTGATCCACTCGTCGGTGCGCTTCCATACGTACTCGCATTTCACCAGCGACTGCGACTTCTCGTAGATCACGGCACTGCGCACCTCGGCGACGGCGCCAACACAGAAGTCGTGGACCAGTTTGAGGGTCTTCCCGGTGTCGGCGACATCATCGGTGATGAGTACCTTTTTGGCCGAGAAGTCGATTGTGTTGGGGACGGGCGCCAGCATGACCGGCATCTCCAACGTGGTCCCTACACCGGTGTAGAACTCCACGTTCACCAGATGAATGTTCTTGCAGTCCAGGGCATAGGCGAGCGCACCGGCCACGAATACGCCGCCGCGCGCGATGCTGAGCACGATGTCCGGCTCATAGCCGTCGTCGGCGATGGTCTGCGCGAGCTCGCGCACCGCATGCCCGAAACCGTCGTATGTCAGGTTCTCGCGTACGTCACTCATGGCTGGATATCACACCTGGGTCCGATGGAAATTGAGGAAGGACCGCGAGGCGGTCGGCCCGCGCTGGCCCTGGTAGCGCGACCCGTACCGCTCACTGCCGTACGGGTGCTCGGCCGGCGAGGTGAGCCGGAACATGCAGAGCTGCCCGATCTTCATCCCGGGCCAGAGCTTCATGGGGAGCGTCGCGACGTTCGACAGTTCGAGCGTGACGTGTCCCGAGAAACCCGGGTCGATGAACCCGGCGGTCGAATGCGTCACGAGCCCGAGCCGCCCGAGGCTGGACTTGCCTTCGAGACGGGATGCGAGATCGTCGGGCAGCGTGACGACCTCGTAGGTGGAGGCGAGCACGAACTCACCGGGGTGCAGGATGAACGCCTCGTCCCCGTCCGGCTCGACCTTGCGCGTCAGATCCGCCTGCTCGACCGCGGGGTCGATGTGCGGATACCGGTGGTTCTCGAACACCCGGAAGTAGCGGTCGAGCCGCACGTCGATGCTGGAGGGCTGCACCATGTATTCGTCGTACGGATCGATGCGCACGCGCCCGGCGTCGATCTCGGCCCGGATGTCCTTGTCTGAGAGAAGCACGCCCCGAGGATACGGGGACCGCGCGGCCCCGCCCCAATCGGCCGACCCGCACACCCCGCACCACGGACGACGCACCCGCCCGGAGCCACTCCTCCGACTCCAGTTGATCTTGCCACTACCTGTGTTTCGGCCGGCCTGCCACGGCTACCGCCGCCGACCTGCCACAGCTACCGCCGCCGACCTGCCACGATCCCGCCGCCGGCCTGCCGCCCACCGCCGCCGACCCGTCACGGCCACCGGCCGCTACGACTACTGGCCGCTACGGCTACTGGCCCGCTACGGCTACTGCTGCTCCAGCCCGACCGGCACGGCGTGCCGCAACCGGGCACAGCGCGGACACCGGATGAGCCGCCCGGGCCCGATCCGTTCGGTCCCGAGCTGCTGCAACGGGAACGAGCCCGTACTGAACACGTGCCCTTCGGCACAGCGGACGACAGTGCGTTCCATCGGATCCATCAAGTCCCTTCCCCATGAAGCGCGGACGAGAGAAAACACCACATTAGGGGATGTACAGGACACCACTCCAACCGGCACTCCGATCGGCCACGGTACGCCCCAACTTCCGCACCCGGCAGCGGGATCCCCACCCGAAAACGAGACCGACACCCCTCGAACCGGACGGCTGTACGGACAGTCCCCCACCGACCGACACGGCGTAACCGGGGACGGGGCGGGGCGAGGGGGACGACACCAGGAGCGGGCCGGAAACACCCTGGACCGGACAAACGGCCAACGCCCCCGACACCCGCCCGGGGCCCGCACCGCCGGGACACGGACACCGGGTGCGGCTGGGCATGAGGTAGAGTGGCGGCGATGCGATTCCCTCCGGGAAGATCGCTGCGCGAGTGTAGTTTAATGGTAGAACATGAGCTTCCCAAGCTCAGAGCGCGGGTTCGATTCCCGTCACTCGCTCCATGACGAAGGCCCTGGTCGGAGACCAGGGCCTTGTTTGTTGTCCAGACCTCTTGCGGGTAGTCGTGCCCTCCGCGTGCCCTAACTACGCGAAATTCACCGGCCGATGGGCATTTACCGGGCGACGCCGAGGGCTTGACGGCATGTAATCTCAAATCCTGAGACGCATTTCGTGTGACCTGCGCTACTGGAGCGTGCAGTGGGTCGTGATCATTGAGTGGTTCGCATGAGGTGCTTGATCCAGATCATGGAGGCCCGCAGGGGAGTCCGGCCTGGTAGCCCTCGGGGGGTCTTGTCGTAGCGAATGGCGATCCCGCGCCACACCTTGAGCTGGTTGATCAGACGCTCGACGGTGTTGCGCTCCTTGTGCAGGTCGGTGTCGTGGGTGAGGGGCCGGCCGCCCCGACGGCCCTTCATCTTCTGGTTGGTGCTCTGGTCCTTCTTCTCCGGGGGACGGCCTTGATGTTTCATCTCCTCCGAGGTGGACCCCTGGGGCGGCTCGTGTGACTGACCAGGTCAGGCGTGTCCGCGGACCAGGGGCAGGAATACTTGGTCCACGATCTCGATCACGGTGCTGTCGGGAACCCTGGTGACTCCGTTGATCGCGTACTCGTTGCGGAGCAGATCGACCGCGACGGTGGCCACGCGCGGCGTGAGCGCACCGGAGCCGGCCTCGCCGCGCGCGACGGCGCGGGCCAGAACGGTCAAAAGGCCCCCTCGTGCCCCGCACGAACTTCCTCGTCTTCACCCCCGACCAGATGCGCGCCGACGCGATCGGAGCATCCGGCAACCCGATCGCCCATACCCCGCATATGGACGCCCTCGCGGCGCGTGGCAGCCACTTCCCCCAAGCGTACGTACAGCACCCGGCCTGTCCCCCAGCAAGCCGTCGTTCCTGTCCGGCTGATACCCGCACACCGCGCGACGCCGCACGCTGACCTACCGGCTCAAGCCGCACGAGCCGAACCTGCTGAGGATCCTCAAGGACTCGGGCTACCACCTCAGCTGGGTGGGCGCCCGGGGAGACACCTTCGCGCCCGGGGCTAAGACCGTGTCCTATGTGGTGAGTCGAGCGAGTCGTTTGTAGCAGCAGAGGGTGGCTGCGAGGCCGAGGAAGGCCAGGTAGTTGCGGGGTTGTCGTTCGTAGCGGTGGTTGAGTCTGCGGTATCCGGTGAGCCAGGACATGGTGCGTTCGATGACCCATCTGTGGCGGCCTAACCGTTCACTGGACTCGACTCCCTTGCGGGCGATATGCACCCCGATGTGCCTGCCCCATAGCCATTTGCGCAGGTGAGGGATGTCGTATGCCTTGTCCGCGTGGAGGCGCTGGGGCTTGAAGTAGCGGCCGCGGTGGGGGTCGTGTCTCGTTTGGTGCCCGGTGATCATGGGCTTCAGCGCGAGGCTGTCGTGGGTGTTCGCCGCGGAAAGACCGACGAGGAGGGGCAGTCCGTTCGCGTCCGACAGGACGTGCATCTTGGAACCCGGCTTACCTCGGTCCACGGGGCTCGGACCTGTGAGTTCGCCCCCTTTTTAGCCCTCGCGTGGGCGGAGTCGAGCACGGCACGGGACAGGTCGAGGAGGCCGGCGTCGTCCAGGCGGTGCATGATCTCCTCATGGAGCCGGCCCCACACACCGGCTCTTGACCAGATCAGGAACCTGCGGTGGGCCGTCGACTTCGATATCCCGAAGCACGGCGGCAACGCCCGCCAGGCGCATCCGCTGACCAGCACATAGATGATCGCGGCGAACAGCGTCTCATCAGGCGTGTCCTGCGTCCCGCCGCCCTGCGGCCGTACCTTCGACGGCGGGATCAGCGGCTCCGCGATCTCCCATAGCCCGTCCGGAACAATCCAACTCCACGTACCCCGCCCCATGACGTGCCCAACGAGCCACCCCACATAGGACACGGTCTAAGGGCTCCGACGAGGTAGCCAGAGCCGGGCCGTCGTCGGTCGTTCTCGCATTTCAGAGACCGTGTGCGCGTCAAAGTGCTGGGCGATTCCCAAGCTCAGAGCGCGGGTTCGATTCCCGTCACTCGCCCCACCAGTCAAGGCCCAGGTCAGGGACACGATCCCCAACCCGGGCCTTTGTGTTGTCCGGACCGATCTCAGACTCTTGTGCCCGTTGCGTGCCCGTTGGATGATCCTCGGCACCGGTGGTGCCCTTCTGCCGTTCCCGATTGACCATCGAGTCCAGCCCCGAGGCCACCTCTTTCTGCCGCTCCTGGTCCGAGTGCCGATAGATCAGCGCGGCCCGCTCCGAGGACTGACCGGCACGCGACTTGGTGTTCTTGAACTCGCGGCGTCGGTCGTTCTACTCACGGAACGCCCTCGGCGGGGTTCAGCGGCACAGGGCGGTGTCCACGGCGCGTTCGAGATTCCTCCGGCCCGCCTCGTCGGTGAGCTGCATGGTGACCGCGACGTTGGTGGCACGGCCGTCGTCGGTGGCGCCGCCCCGGGTCTCGTACCCCGGGAAGCTGCCGCCGTGGCCCCAGGAGAGGCCGCCGCACGGCAGCGGCCTGCTGACGAGTCCAAGTCCGTAGCGGGCACCGGGGCCGAAGGTCGCTTCGGCGGGGACGGTGGAGCGCATCTGGGCGAGCTGGGACGAGGGCAGGAGGCGACCGGCCAGCAGTGCGCTGAAGAAGCGGTTGAGGTCGGAGCCGGTGGAGACCAGCTGGCCTGCCGCCCAGCCCCAGGAGGGGTCGATCTCCGTGATGTCGCGCAGCGGCGCGTCCGCGGATTCCCGGTAGTAGCCGTGGGGGTGGGGCTCCCGGATGCTCGCGTCACCGGGGGCGGGGAAGTAGGTGTGGCGTAGCCCGATGCGCTGGACGACGCGCCGGTCGATCTCCTTGGCAAGTGGGTGGCCGGTGACCTTCTGGACGATCAGGCCGGCCACGATGTAGTTCGTGTTGCTGTATGCCCATCTCTTCCCGGGGGCGAAGTCGGCCGGATGCCGGAGGGCGGTGGCGAGCAGTTCGCGGGGGGTGTAGTAACGGACGTCGTCCCCGAGGTAGTTGGTGTAGTTGGGGAGTCCGCTGGTCTGCTGGAGGAGCTGGCGGACGGTGATGCGGCGCCCGTCGATCCCGTTCCCGCGGACGAGGCCGGGCAGGTAGGTGTCGACGGAGGCGTCCAGGTCCACCCTCCG
Source organism: Streptomyces sp. NBC_00466 (assembly GCF_041433995.1). Taxonomy (NCBI): domain Bacteria; kingdom Bacillati; phylum Actinomycetota; class Actinomycetes; order Kitasatosporales; family Streptomycetaceae; genus Streptomyces; species Streptomyces sp. NBC_00466. The sequence goes on from NZ_CP107896.1 coordinate 3,034,912, forward strand.
CTCCGCGACGAGCTGGAGGACGACGACCGCGACGAAGGTCTTGGTGTTGCTGCCGATCCGCACCTGCCCGTCGACGGGTACCGGTGCGCCGGTGGCCAGGTCGCCGACTCCTGCGGTGTAGGTCCGGGTGCGGCCGTTCCGGTCCTGGACGCTCGCCAGCGCGGCGGGCATCCCGTCGTCGCGCACCAGCGCGTTCAGGCTCCGCTGGACGGAATCCTGCCTGGCGGCGGAGGCCTGAGGCGCCGCCAGGACGCCCGGCGTCATAACGCCGATGGTCAGCGCGGCTGCGGCTGACAGAGCCCGTCGCCGCCGAAGTCCTTGCCGTGTCTGTCCACACATGCGCATGAGTCAACTCCTCGGGAATTGCTGGATCTTCGTTCGGGTCGCCCGGACCCGGCGAGCCGGACCCGGGCCGGGTGGCGTGCCTCAGCCGCACAGGGCCCTGTCCACGGCGTCCTTCACGTGTTGCGCGGCCGCCTCGTCCGTCGGGATGCTGGTGACCGCGACGTTGACGGCGCGGCCGTCGTCGGTGACGCCGCCCCGGGTCTCGTAGCCCGGGATGTCGCCGCCGTGGCCCCAGTAGACGCCGCCGCAGGACAGCGGCCTGCTCGTGAGCCCCAGCCCGTAGCGGAGGCCGGAGGTTCCGGCGGGGACGGTCGTGCGCATCTCGGCGAGCTGGGCCGCCGGGAGGAGGCGGCCGGCGAGGAGCGCGGTGAAGAAGCGGTTGAGGTCGGAGTTGGTGGAGATCAGCTGGCCTGCGGCCCAGCCTGCGGAGGGATCTATCTCCGTGAAGTCGCGCAGCGGTCCGTCCGCCGGGTTGCGGTGGTAGCCCTGGGGGTGCGGCTCTCGGATGGTCTTGTCGCCGGGGGTGGGGAAGTAGGTGTGGCGCAGCCCGATGCGCTTGATGATGCGCCGGTCGATCTCCTCGGCGAGGGGGCGGCCGGTGACCTTCTGGACGATCAGGCCGGCCAGGAGGTAGTTGGTGTTGCTGTACCCCCACGTCTCGCCCGGAGCCGCATCGGCCTTGTACCGGAGGGCGATGTCGAGCAGCTCGCGGGGCTCGAAGTACCGGTTCCTGATCTCGTCGTCGCCGATGTGCATGCCGTAATCGGGGAGTCCGCTGGTGTGCTGGAGGAGCTGGCGGACGGTGATGCGGCGCCCGTCAATCCCCTTCCCGCGGACGAGACCGGGCAGGTAGGTGTCGACGTCGGCGCCGAGGGCGATCTTCCCTTCGCCGACCAGTTGCAGAACCACGACCGCCGTGAACGCCTTGGTGTTGCTGCCGATCCGCACCTGGCCGTCCCTGGGCACCTTCGAGTTGGTGGTCAGGTCGCCGACTCCTGCGGTGTAGGTGCGGGTGCGGCCGTCACGGTCCTTGACGCTCGCCAGCGCTGCGGGCATCCCGTCGTCGCGCACCAGCGTGTTCAGGGCCTGCTGGACGGCGTCCGGCGTGGCGGCGGCAGCAGCGGGGGTGGCGGAATCGGCGGCGGACGCGACGGGCGGGGCAAGGGCGCCCAGCGTCATGACGCCGATGGCCACCGCGGTCGCGGCCGACATGGCTCGTCGCCGCCTGCCGCCCTGCTGCCGGGTCGAGGAACGAAGGCCCTGCCGGGTCTGAGCATGCATCAGTCAACTCCTGGGGAATCGTTTGGCCGGGGCACGATCCTGGTTCCCAGGGCCCTCTGACCGCATCGCGGGAAGGCGGGAGAAATCGCTCCCCCGATCGGGGGAGGCTGCTGGTGGGCTGCCCGGCAATACTGGCGACCATGATCAGGGGAATTCGGCCGCTGCTGCGCGGCTCCACGTATTCGGGTGTGCTGTTCGCCTATTGCGGCGCGCTGGCGAGCCTTCCGCTGCTGCCCTTCGCCCTGTTGCCGGCGCTGTCGTGGCGATCCGCTCCCGAGAGCGTGCAGTTGGTCCTGGTCCTGCTGGTCTGGGCGGTACTGGTCGGCGTGGTCGGACTGGCGCGTCCCGTACGGCGGGCGCTGGTCGTGTCCGCCCGCCGGCTGCTGCGGGTGCCGCTGCCGGATCCGGTGGCCGGTCGCCGGACCTCCGGTTCGCTCGGCCTCGACCGCTGGCGGACCCCGCTCTGGCTGGTGCTGCACGTGGCCGTCGGGTGGACGGGGGCGCTGGCGAGCGGGGTGCTGTTCATCATGGGCCTCTCCCTGCCGGGGAACTGGCTCGGCGGCGAGGCGCGGGCGAGTCTGTTCGGCACGTCGGTCCGGGTGTCGGGCGGGTGGAGCTGGGTGGTGGCGGCCGTGTGCATTCTGCTGGCGGTGGCCGTCTGCGTACTGGTGACGAAGGCCCTGCGGTGGTCGGCGCCACGGCTGCTGGGGCCCTCGGCGGCCGAACGGCTCGCGCTGGCTGCCGAGCGGGAACTGCTGCTGGCCGAACGCAACCGGATTGCCCACGAGTTGCACGACTCGATCGGGCACACGCTGACGGCGGCCACCATCCAGGCGGCGGTGGCGGGCGAGGTGCTCTCCGCCGACCCGGCGGCGGCGCGGGCAGCCATGCGCAGCATCGAGGAGTCGACGCGGGCCGCGCTGGAGGACCTGGACTACGTACTCGGAGTGCTGCGCGAGGAACAGTCAGGAACAGCGCCGACCCGGACCCTGGCCGACCTCCCCGGGCTGCTGGAGCGACTGCGGCACGCGGGGGCGGTGGTGGAACCGGAGCTGTCGGGCGAGCTGGCGCAGGTGCAGGGGACGCTCTCCCGGGCGGCGTACCGGATTCTCCAGGAGGGGCTGACGAACGCGCTGCGCCACGGGGCGGGCGGCCCGATCGAGGTCCGAGTGGCGGCCGGGCCGCACGAACTGGATCTCACGGTGGTCAACCGGACCGGGGCACGGACGGGCCCGGGCCCGGGGGCCTTCCCGACCTCCGGTCACGGTCTGCCCGGACTGGCCGAGCGCGTCCGGCTGCTGCACGGTGAGTTCCAGGCCGGCCCGGACGGGACGCAGCACTGGCGGCTGGCCGTCCGGCTGCCGGTACGGGTCTCGGCGTGAGTGGATCCGACGCGGCCGAAGGCACGGCCCTCCCCGCCGTCACCAGCCCCGCCGTCACCAGCCCCGCCGTCACCCTACTGATCGCGGACGACGACGAGGTGACCCGCAGCGGCCTGCGCATACTGCTCGCCGCACAGCCGGGGATCACGGTGGTCGGCGAGGCCACCGACGGCGTCGAGGCGGTCGAACGGGCGCGGAGCCTGCGGCCGGACGTGGTCCTGATGGACGTCCGGATGCCGCGTCGCAACGGGATCGAGGCCACCCGCCAACTGCTGGCCGAAGCGGCCGACCCGCCGAAGGTCGTGGTGATCACCACCTTCGAGAACGACGGCTACGTCACCGCCGCCCTCAGCGCGGGCGCCAGCGGCTTCGTCCTCAAGCGCCTCCCGGTCCGCCGGATCGCCGAGGCGGTACAGGTGGTGGCGGCGGGCGAAGCGGTCCTCTTCCCGGCCGCACTGGGCCGCATGGTTGCCGCCCGCCCGCTGGGATCCGACGAAGCCCTGCCGCAGGCCGGGCTGACCGGCCGGGAGGAGGAGGTGCTGCGCCTGATGGCCACCGGGCTCTCCAATCCGGAGATCGCGGAGTCCCTCACGGTGAGTCTGGAGACGGTCAAGACCCACGTCGGAAACGTGCTGACCAAGCTCGGCGCGCAGAACCGGACCCATGCGGTGGTGATCGCGTACGAGTCCGGCCTGATGGTCCCGGGCATCGCCGGCTGACCGGCTTCCGCTCCTCTTCGCGGTCGCCCGCAGGCTCAGTACCGGCCGCGACGTAGCTCCGCCTCGAAGACGAGCCATCCGGCCGCGCCACCGTTCGCGGCACGCGCTGATAAGTCTGGTCTCATTCACCCGCGTTCAGCGCCGTCCAGCACCCACCGACGACTCGCGAGACCCCAGGTCAGGACAGACCCGGCCCTCCCCGGGCCCCCGGACGAACATGTGGAAAGCGTGTTGGACTCTCGTGCCCCGAATCGAGGATTGCGCCGACGTGGCCGGCTTCGCGTAGTCAGCACCGCCGCCCCGTCATGCTGCGACAGAGCCGGGCCGGCCGGAGGGCCCTTCGCGTGAGCTCGGCCAGAGCTGCCGTGGTGTTCGGAGTGGCGCGGGTGGTGTGCCAGGTGATCACGTGGTCGGGACGGACCAGCATCGCACCGTGGTCGCCGATGCCGCAGGCGTCGGCCGGCCGTGCTGTCGCGGAACCGGCCTGCCGGGGCAGGAGGGCCACGCCGAGGAAGGCGCCTCGTGGGTCCAGCTCGCGCCCAGCCCTTGCCCAACGGTGCCCTTCGGGCCCGGCGAGCAGCAGGTAACGGCCGTCGCGGACGAGGTCGTGCGTCGAGAGGCCGTCGTACCTGCCAGTGAGAAACGCGTGTGGCAGCCGGGTGCCGGGCTCGCCTCGCCAACGGCCCGGCTCGTCCGCCTCCGGAAGGCCGTGCCCCTGGTCGTCGCCGGGCAGGCGGTAGCGGTAGCCGATCGCCACCGCGGCCTCGCTGAGCAGCCGACGACTGCCGGCCGGCGCTTCGGCGCGGCCTCCGAGGCGCAGCAGCGCCTGTTCGACCGTGAGTCCGGCCACCGCCCGGCGCTCGGGCTCATAGTCGTCCAGCAGTTCCGGATCGGCATCGCCACGCAGTACGGATACCAGCTTGGCGGTGAGGTTCCAGGCGTCCTGAATACCGGTGTTGGCGCCGAAGCCACCGGTTGGCGGGGTGACATGGGCGGCGTCTCCGAGGAGGAACACCCGGCCGGCGCGGTAGGAATCGGCCACCCAGCCGCCCATCTGCCACGACCGGGTGCCGGTAACCGTGAAACGCGACGCGGGTAGCCCGAGCGCGCGTGACACGGTGTCGTGGCACCGCGCCGTGTCGAACGCAGCCGTCGGGTCGGCAGCATCCGGGTCGTACGTCACCGACACCGTCCCGCGGTCCTGTGCGGTGTTCCAGGAAAGGAAGGCGCGCTCGGGCAGGCCGGTCCAGGCCAGGGCGAGGCGGCGGCCGTCCAGGACCTGGCGGAGGTCGGCCGTGAAGCCGATCTCCATGACGTGTGCGACCGCCTTGCTGCCGCTGCGGCCGATACCGAGTCCCTCCCGGATGGCACTGCTGTTGCCGTCCGCGGCCAGCAGGTAGTCGGCCTCCACGGTGTACGGCTCGCCGGCAGGGTCGAGCACGTGGGCGACGACGTGGTCGTCGTGCCGGCTCAGGCGCAGAAAGCGATGGCCGAAACGCAGGTCGGCGCCGGCCGTACGGGCATGCGCGCGGGCCACTTCCTCCAGGTCGGCCTGCTTGACGAACGCGCTGGGACTCGGCGAGACGTCACTGAAATCATGCGCGGCCGGCAGACGCCAGCGCCGCACTTCCGCCCCGGCAAGGGAGGAGACCACCGCGGCGTGATCGGCCGGCGGGAGACGGTGCTGGACGGCGTACACGTCCTGGTCCGCCCCAACGCTGCGGTACGCCTCCATGGTGCGCGGATAGAACAGCTTGGCACGCAACCGCGTCGACACCGCCGGATGCTTCTCGACAAGGACGGGGGTGACGCCCCGGGCAGCGAGGAAGAGCGCGGCCGAGACCCCCACGATGCTGCCGCCCACGATCAGCACGGCGGGCTTCTCTGTTGGTATCCGGGAATCCGAGTTCATGGCCCCATCGTGTTCGCCGGCCGGTCTCAGGCCCGTCCACCGGACTTAAAATCGCCGGATCCGACATGATCCGAGGTGTCTCGATGAAATCCGGCGGCTATGACGAGATCGACCTTCAGATCCTCCATGCCCTGCACCTGGACGCCCGGGCGCCCTTCTCCCGGATCGCCTCCGTCATCGGCGTGTCCGACCAGACCGTCGCGCGGCGCTATGCCCGGCTGCGTGCGACTGGCTCCCTGCGCATCTGGGGACTGGTCGATCCCTCCCGGTTGGGTCACCTCGAGTGGCTGGTGCGGATCCGCTGTACCCCGGACTCAGCAGGCGACATCGCATCCGCCCTCGCCCGGCGGACCGACACCTCCTGGATCGGCCGCACTTCCGGCGGCACCGAGCTGGTCTGCCGGACCTCCGCCCCCACCCCTGCCGACGAACTGCTGCTGAAGACGCTGCCCCGCAGCGCGCGGGTCCTCGACCTGAACGCCCACTGCCTGCTGCACATCTTCTTCGGCCGCACCGACAGTGTGATCACCAAGCGGGGCGCCCTCTCCCGCGAACAGGCCGCGCAGCTGACCCCGCAGACCGCCCCGACGGATCACTCGGCCGAACCCGTCCACCTGGACGACGTCGACCACCGGATCCTCTCCTTGTTGCGGGGCGATGGCCGCGTACCGCTCAACCAGCTCGCCACCGAAACAGGGGTGGCGCACTCCACTGTGCAACGCCGGATCGCCGAACTGCGCGACAGCGGTGTGCTGTACTTCGACATCGACACCGACCGTGCAGGGCTCGGGCTGCCGATCCGCACCCAGCTGTGGCTGACGGTGCCACCCGCTGAACTCGCCGCCACCGGCCGGGCGCTGGCAGTCCATGCCGAGGTGGCCTTTGCCGCCGCTATCACCGGCACCAGCAATCTGTACGCAGCTGTATCCACCCCCGACGTCCCGGGGTTCTACGAGTATCTGACCAACACCGTGTCCCGGCTTCCCGCCGTCCAGAGCGTCGAAAGCTCCCTCGTCCTGCATACGGTCAAAGGTCCCGCAGGCATGGACAGCCCAGGAACCGACCGTCGTACTCGCGCTAGCTGATACCAGCGAGGGGCCGAGGATCCCGAGCGGTTCGCATCACTTCGCGCGGATCATTGCGCTACGAAACGTCAGTCGGCGCAGAACCGCACGCACAGGAAGCCGCCGTCCGTCCGTACCCATTCGCAGCACCACCACTCGATGCTCCCCGCGGAGTAGTCCCGATCACGGAACTCGGTGACGATTCGCCCGCCGTCGATCCGGGACACCCCGACCTGTTTCGCGAAATCAACCTTCAGCACGTGGCTTGTCTGTCGCGTGCACTGGACGGAGTACCTGCCCGCGGCCTCCGGGTGTCTGGCGAACACGGCTTCCAGTTCTTCGAAGAACTCGGGGTCGCGCTCCGGGCCACACGCATTTCGCTGGTTCATCGCAGATCCTCACCTGGTCGCGTGGGAGTATTCGGGGAAATCAGTGTTCCTCGGGGAACGGCTCACAGCTCTGCGGACAGAAGAACGGATTGCAGAAGTCCGGAGCGCACATGGGATGGTCCGGGGTACAGCTCTGCGGGCAGGGCACGTCCGGCGTGCAGTTCTGCGGGCAGGTCTTCGCGGGAGAGCACCTGTCCTCGGCGTTCGCATGGGCCTGGAGGCGGGGAATCCACACCTCCTCACGGATCGTGCGGCGTGTCCGGTCCAGGAGGCCGTCGCGGAGGATCTGCGAAAGGTCCTGCTCCAGAATATTGCCGACGGGCCAGTCCCTCGCCATGACGCAGGGGTAGACCATTCCGTCAGGGCTCACGCAGAGCTGGCCGCGCCAGCAGTTCCCGCACAGGCCGGACAGCTGCGAACTCTGCGACATCACCTCCTGGGCGCGTCCGAACTCCCGCATCTCCCCCAACCTGACGGTGTCGACCCCCAGGCCCTTCAAGAAGTCCTTCGTACGGTCGGCCTCCACCTCGCCCTGGTCGATGGTGATCACCGCGGCGCGGAGGGGGATGTCGCGCTCGACCAGCCGGCTGATGTTCCGAACGGTTCGTCGGTGGCTCGACCTGACCTTGGTGATCCTGTCGTGCACCTCGGGGTCGTCCGAGTAGACCGAGGTCGCGAAGCGGATGCCGTTCTCGGCCGCGTAGCCGATGGTCTCGTCGGTCAGGTGGGTGAGGTTGGAGAACACCTCGACGAACTCGTACCCGGTGTCCTTTGCCATTCGGAGGAGATGGCCGAAGTGCGGACTCATCTGCGGCTCGCCCCCGATGAGCTGCACCTTGCGGCAGCCGAGCTCGAAGGCGTCCGTAAGAACCTTCTCGTAGTGCTCCCTGGTCAGGAGGTCGCGATAACCGCTTTCGGGATGGGAATCCGAATAGCAGTGCACACACTGCAGGTTGCACCGGTTGGTCACTTCGAGCCAGAGAAAGTCGAGCCACATCGGCTTGTCAGCGGCCTCGTCGCCCATCGCGGTCCTCGCCTCCTGCGGCCCTGAAGCCCGTCCCGGCGCCCCACGGCGGACACCACGGCGCTGCCCGGCGGCCGGCTGCCGTGATCAGCATTCTCACCTTCGCATTCGCACAGTCGAAGTCCGCGGGCGTCCGCATGCGTCAAGCGGGTGATTCGCGGGCCACGGCCGCGCAGGTGGCCCACCGCACGGTGATCCGCGCGCCGGATACCAGACGCATGGTCCGGGTCAGGTGGGTTTGGCCGAGGTCGGCGGCGAGGACGCTGAGGCTGTTCTCGCCGGCCTCCTGAACTTGCTGACCGACGACGTGGACTGGGCGACGGAGGTTGCGTCCACGGCGACGCCGGTGATGGTGCCGGCTCCGGGGTAGGTACGGGTGGAGACGGTGCCGGCCCATTCGCGAGCCCGGAAGGCCCACTCAGGCACCCGCGCGATTCGGGCGATCAGCGTGGTGTTGAGTCGGGGTTGGTGGCTGCTGATGCGTCGGGGTGGACGGTGAAGACGCGGTCCAGGCCGACGATGCGCAAAATCCGGGTGACGTTGGCGGGGACTGCGGCCAGGGCTATGCCGGCACTCTGTCCTGTGGTCAGGTTGCGTGCCGCCAACAGAGCAGAAATGCCGCTGGAGTCACAGAATTCCAGACCGGCCAGATCAAGGACCAGTAGTTGCCCGGCAACCAGGGCGAGGCGGTCCACAGCCGGGCGGAGTTCGGGGGCCGTCCTGTGGTCGAGGCCACCGGTGATCTCCAGTACGGGACCGGTGGCGGCGTCTCGGGCAGTGATGGTCAGCGGGCTCATGTCAGTTCGGCACTCGCGGGGGTGGGAGAGGGGAGCGCATACCGAGGGCGAGGAGCGCGGTGTCGTCGTCGAGTCCATCGCCGAAGCTGGTGAGCAGTCCGGTCAGCGCGGCGATCAGGGCCTGTGGCCCCGCCGGCGGCTGAGCGCCGGTGAAGGTGCGCAGGGCGCCGTCCCCGTAGAGCTCGCGTGTGGGTCCGGTGCGGGCCTCGGTCAGACCGTCGGTGTAGAGCAGCAGGGTGTCCCCGGAGAACAACTGGGTACTGGCGGGTGTGAACTGCGCCTCGGGCAGGGCCCCGATGAGCATGCCCCCGGGGGTGGGCAGGTAGTGCGCGCTGCCGTCGGCGCGCTGGATCAGCGCTGGGGGGTGGCCGCCGGAAGCCAGGTGCACGCCGACGTGGTCGCTGCCAGGTCGGAGGACACCGAATACGGCGGTGCAGTAGCGAGCCTCGCCGCTGGCGTATCGCTCGTGAAGCACGGTGTTCAGAGTTGTCAGCACGCCGACGGGGTCCGGGTCGTGCAGAGCGGCTGTCCGCAGCGCGTAGCGGGTCAGGGAGGTGACCGCGGCGGCCTGGGGGCCTTTGCCGCACACGTCGCCGAGGAAGAACGCCCACCGGTCCGCACCGAGGGGGAACAGGTCGTAGAAGTCTCCGCCGAGAAGATCCGGAGAGGCTATGTGGTAGTAGGAGGCGGCTTCCAGGCCCGGAACCGTGGGCAACTCGGCGGGCAGCAGACTCTGTTGGAGGACGGCAAGAGCTTCCTGGAGCCGTTCGCGGTCGGCCTCGGCCTGTCGGCGCGCCTCTTCAGCCGCCTGACGTCCGCGCAGCAGCTCGGTCTCGTACGCGCGGCGATCGCGGGCGTCGAAGATCGTGGTGCGGACGAGCAGCGGCTCGCCGTCGTCGCTGGTCTTCACCTTCGAGGTGACAAGCACCGGTATCCGCCGCCCGTCGGCGGTCTTGATGTCCAGGGCGATGCCACTGGCCTCGCCGTTCATCTGCAACAACGGGGCGAAGTGCGTCTCGTGGTAGAGCTTGCCCCCCACAGTGAGCAGGTCGGGAAACCGTAGTCGACCCACCACCTCCCGGCGGGAGAGGCCCAGCCATTCCAGCAGGGTTGTGTTGATCTTCGCGATGGTTCCGTCCATCAGCGTGGACAGGTAGCCGCACGGAGCCTGCTCGTACAGCTCCTCCGCGCTGTCCTCCAGCAGTGCGGAGAAGGCCACATCGGTGGTGTCCGCCTCTTGCTCCCCACCCGGATCCCGGTCAGTGGTTCCCATCATCGGGCCTCACCGATGAAGTCGATGACCGCCTCAGCGGTGGCTTGCGGAGCGCTCAACTGCGGGCAGTGCCCCGTCGCGTCCAGCGTGATCAGCCGGCTGCCGGGGATCGCGTCATGGACGTACGCACCGACCTCCCGGGGGGCGATCGCGTCCTGCCTGCATTCCAGCACCAGCGTCGGCACAGCCACCGACTTGAGCTCTTCGCGGCTGTCGGACAAGAAGGTCGTGCGGGCGAAGACCCGAGCCATGTCCGGATCGGTCGCGCAGAACGAGGCAGTCAGCTCCTGGCCGAGTTCGGGCCGGTCCGCGTTTCCCATGATCATCGGGGCCATCGCAGCTGACCAGCCCAGGTAGTTCGACTCCAGCGACTCCAACAGCTCATCGATATCGTCCGCGCCGAACCCGCCCCGATACCCTCCCTCGTCGATGTAGCAGGGTGAGGGAGCCACCATGACCAGGCGGGAGAACCGCTGTGGTGCCTCGGACGCTGCGAGCACCCCGATCATGGCACTGACCGAGTGGCCCACGAAGATCACATCCCGCAGGTCCAGCTCCTCGCAGACGTCCAGCACATCGCGGGCGTAGCCCTCCAACGAGCTGTAGCGCTGCTCACTCCAGGCCGAAGGGTCCGAGCGGCCGGAGCCCACGTAGTCGAAGAGCACCACTTGGAAGTCCTTGACCAGCATGGGGACCACCAGACGCCACATGTTCTGGTCGCAGCCGAATCCGTGAGCCAGCATGAGCACCGGCCCGTCCGCACGGCCGGTGACGGTGACGTTGTTCCTGCGACGGACAGCCGCGCCCGGCAGTTCCCCATCTCGGGACGACGCGCTGAAGCGGCTGCTCGCATCCGAATCTGCGCCGGAGCCAGAAGCGTGACCGCCGGGGTGGCTGAGGCTATCGCTGCGCGTATGTGAAGCGCGGTCGCCGGCAGGTGTGGGATTCATTAAGGACCTTCCTCGACACGGCGCGTATCGAGGAATTCCCACAGCGGATGAGAAGTGCGGGAATCGCGAGAACGAGCCGAACGGAACACGAAAGAAAATCTGGCTGCGGTAAATACGGTTCGGATACATCCGATGAAATGGGTACCGCCAAGCGGGCCGAAAAGTCCAGATTTCTACGGGTGCATCTCCGGAGAATCGCTGGAGAAAGGACCGGGGACAGCGGCAGTCCCCCGGGTGAGGCCATGTGGAAATTCCTGTGGCTGAGGACCGTTCCCCAGGGAGTGCCGGGCCCCAGCCGTGAAGCGCGTATACGTCAGACGGGAATGATGTTCTCGGCCGTCAGGCCCTTCTGGCCCGGCACGATGTCGAAGGTGACCTGCTGGCCTTCGAGCAGTTCGCGGAAGCCCTGGGCGGCGATGTTCGAGAAGTGGGCGAACACGTCATCGCCGCCACCATCCTGCTCGATGAAACCGAAACCCTTGGCTGCGTTGAACCACTTCACGGTGCCAGATGCCATGCCGTATCTCCTCAGGGGCAGTACGCCGGGCCCGCAAGGTGCGAATCCCGGGTCGCCGCGATGATGCCCCGACCGGCAAATTACCCGGAAAAATAAAAACGCTCCCAACGGATTAATTCACCGTCGGAGGCGCTTGACTTTTGGGAACCATAACTGCAACTACGATCGACAGTAGCACGCCACAGGGCTCCCATGTCGTAAAGTATTTTCCTTCCGTCCATTGCGATAACTAAACGCCCGGCACGACGCCTTCAACCCTCACGTCGCGGTATTAGCTATTGATCCGCCAGGAGCGCAACATTCCGGTGCCGACGCCGACTCCCCACGTCCGCTCGCCCCTGTCACCTGCGGAAACGACTCGGGCGCCGCGCCTTCGGCAGGGGTGTCGGCAGGGGTACACGGGGCCTGCCGATACCGGTTGGCGTGCCACTTCAGTCAGTGGGCGTTGGGCTCACCGATTCAGCGGCCCGGCGGTACTCGGCGTTGATGCGCTGGGCCTCTTCGAGCTGGTCTTCGAGGATGACGATGCGGCAGGCGGCCTCGATGGGGGTGCCCTGGTCGACCAGTTCCCGCGCGCGGGCAGCGATCTTCAACTGGTAGCGGGAGTAACGGCGGTGCCCGCCCTCGGAGCGGAGCGGGGTGATGAGACGGGCTTCGCCGATGGCGCGCAGGAAGCCCTGGGTGGTACCGAGAACCTCGGCGGCCCGGCCCATGGTGTAAGCGGGGTAGTCGTCGTCATCAAGACGGCCGAACGAGTCATCTGCTGTCATTGCACCTCTCTCATGGAACGCGTGGAGGGGCCTTGGTGCCGTACGGCACCAAGGCCCCGAAGGAACTGCTACACCATCTGCCGGCCCTGATCCTGCGCCGGCCCTCTGTTTCCGCACGACGCCCACCCGGGAGAGGGCGGGAGGTGCGGGGATCGCGGTTGCTTGACCGGAGACCACCTCACTGTCGATGTCCTGCGGTACCCGGGCCCACAACTTCCGCCCGGGCGATCCTGATGGCGCTTCACTCCTCCGTTCTTCCCTCTGATCTTGCTGGTGATTCTCTCCGGCGGCCTGCGACAGCGCCACCCTTCGACAGCCAGCCCCGTCGCCCGTCCTGCTTCTGCTCTGGCTTGGAACCCCACTGCCGAACTTCCCGGTGCGCGCGCCCGCAGCCGACGCCTTCACCAAGGTACTGCTCACTGACTTCGCTGCTGGTACTGCGAACCGCACTTACGGCACTGCCACCGCGGTACTGCTCACGGCAGCCCCTGATCACTGCGGGCCGCCCGGTCCGGTCGCCAGTCCCGTCGCCATCCTGCAACAACCCCGGCTTCGGAACTCCACCACCGCACCGTCCTGCACATGCAACTGCGTGTACTGCTGCCCGGCAGTCCGTGTCTGCCAGGCCCTGCGTCTCTCTGGGCTACGAGAGAAACCATAACCGGCCCACCACCCAATGTCTACTGTCGCCGAAGTAGATTTTCGCGTGCCCCATGGAGAGATAGTCCATCTCGGCCGACTCGGCGCAGTCGGGCCGGAAGGGCTCTGCTGTTTCAGTGGCGGTCGCCGCCGGCTTGGCGAAGGTGGTCCGTGCTGTGACTGATGGTGTCGACGCGGGCCGCGAGATCGGGGTGGCCGGCCCTGAGATGGGCCCGGGTGTCGGCGAGCGGGCCGATGAGGCTGGTGGCGTCGTTGTCGGCGAGGGCTTCGGCGAGGCGGAGAAGGGGGGCGTGGGCCGGCGCGGGGAGGTCGGTGAGGGAGGTGATCTGGCCCGCGAGTTGCCGCAGGCCGACGGCGTTGGCCTGGGCCCAAGCGGTGACGGTGCGGTCGGCGGCGCGGCGGTTTCGGGTCGCTTGTACGCGTTGTTCGCCGGTGGCGCCGGGAGCTCCGGGGCGCACACGCAGATAGCGCCGCTCTGCGGCTTGTCGGCTGGCGACGCCCAGGGGGCGGGCGAGGTCGGCCCAGCTGGTGCCCGCGTCGCGGGCTGCCTCGATCAGCCCGGGCTCCCACTCGGCGAGCTGTTCGCGCAGTTCGCGCAGCATGAGCAGGGCTGCCAGGGCCTCCTCGGAACTGGCCTGCCCGCCCTCGCCGCGCGCCGGGGTCCTGGTGTTCTGTGCGGCGCGTACGGCTTCGTCGATCGTGCTCAACGCGGCTGCTGCGGCGGCGAAGGAGGAAGGGGGGTCACTGGAGGACTGGGATGTGTTCACGGGGACCTCTCCTGCGTGTCGTCATTCGGATGACACTCGACTTGTCGTCGCTTGGATGACATGTTACAACGGTGACAGACGAAGCGCATTGGCAGTTTCTGCCAGACCTGTGGAGGTGTATTCGCGATGTTGATGCGCACCGACCCGTTCCGTGAAATCGACCGGCTCGCCCAGCAGTTGACGGGCGTGACGGGCACCTGGTCCAGGCCGTCGGCGATGCCGATGGACGCCTACAGGGAGGGCGAGGAGTACGTGATCGCCCTCGACCTGCCCGGTGTCGCGCAGGACGCGATCGATATCGATGTCGAGCGGAACATGCTCACCGTCAAGGCCGAGCGGCGCCCGGCGGCGAAGGCAGAGGACGTGCACATGGAGCTCTCCGAGCGACCCCTGGGCGTCTTCTCCCGCCAGCTGATGCTGGCCGACACCCTGGACTCCGAGCGCATCACGGCCGACTACGACGCGGGCGTGCTGACCCTGCGCATTCCGATCGCCGAGCGGGCCAAGCGCCGCAAGATCGCGATCGGCGGCCAGCCCGAACACAGGGAAATCAGAGGCTGAGGACCGGTTTCCCGACCGCTCCCCCGGCCGCTTTCCCGACCGCGGCATCGTCGGAGGACGGGCAGACAGGCAGACGGGCACCAATCCCCACGGATCCCGTCCTCCGCTGATCCCGTCCTCCGTATTCCGCTCTGCGCACCCCTGCCGAAGGACCGCCAGAACCCGCGCGGAGGGCAGCGGCCTGCCACCAGATCAGGGAAACGCACCCGCCTCTCCGGCATCAGCCGGGGCGGCCGACGCCCGTACCGTCAGTCCTTCCTGCAAACATGAACGCCCTTGACCGAGAAAGGCAATCACTCCGCGATGATTCCGCTGCGTGAACCGGCCGCCACCCGATCCGGCATGACGTTTCACCAGATGCTGGAAAGAATCCGCTACGAAGGCGCATACCCCACCCGGGAGCGCGCCGAGGACGTCACGCACGCCGTGCTGGCAGCCCTGGGCCGTCAGCTCACCGGCGACGAACGAGTCGACCTCGCCGCCCGCCTGCCCATCGAGGCCGCCCTCGTCTTCACCAGCCAGATCCCCGACAGCCAACAGCTCACCGGCTGGGGATTCGTCAAGGAACTGGCCGGCCGCACGGGCGGTACGCCGGCGACCGCCCGCTGGGACACCGGAGCCGTCCTCGCCGCCGTCGGTCACCTGGCCGGCCCCGCCCTCCTGAACCGCATCCTCGCCCAGCTCCCCTCCGGATACGCGCTGCTCTTCGGCCGCGCCGAACTCATCCAGGCGGCATGACCGCTTCCGCACCCGAGCGGGCAGGGACAGCCGCCGCGAGTGCGAGGTTTGAACGGTTTGAAAGATTTGAAAGGTAAGGGGCTCGGGCTACGACATCGTCGTAGCCCGGTCGTTACCGGGGGACTACGGCGTGGATGGTCTTGCCGGAGCCGGGCCCTGGGGTGATGGTCAGCTCGCTGGTGAGGCGGCGGACCATAGGCCAGCCGAAGCCGCCGGTGCCACCGTTGAGGTCGGGTGTCCGTTCGCGTGGCGGTGCCGGGCTGGGATCGCTGACTGCGGCGGCTACCGCGTCCCGGTCGGCGCTGAGTTCGAGGGTGTAGCGACCGCCACACTTGCGCGGTGCGCTCCGGTGCAGCTTTCAGATAGCGGGGGCAGCCGGTCGGGCGGCGGGGTGGCCGTCGGGCGGTCGGGCAGCCACGGCCGACGAGGCCGAAGCAGCCCGCGTGGCCGGGCGCGCCCGCGCGGTACGGCGCAGCCCGCGCGGCCGGTGTCAGGTCCGGAACGCCGCGGTGTCAGATCCGCCGGAGCATCGCCCGCGCGGTTTCCGCGCGGAGCTGCCCGGTCTGCGCCTGAATCAGGTGGAACTGAGCCTCGCGCGCCAGCCGGCCCGCCGTGTTGCCGTACTGCACGGCACGGCCACCGGTCGCCGCCACACATGCGGTCGCGGCGCGCACGCCCAGGTCCAGCACCGCCCACCGGATCGCGATCCGTTCCTCGACCCCTTCTTCCGGGGGCAGTTCGACCCGCAGCGCATACGCTTCGGTGCGGAGCCGGGCTGCTTCTTCGGCCAGGCGGTGGCCGAGTGCCTCGTACTCGGCGCCCGCCCGGGGCGCGGAACGGATCAGGTAGTCCGCCGCGGCGCGGAGATGGCCGAAGACCGCGGGGTGGGAGTTCGCGTTCTCCAGGTCGTAGGCGAGGGACCAGGCCTTCCGGGGCTCCAGCGAAATCACATCGTCCGCGGGTACGACGACGTCGCGCAGTTCCACCGCCGCCGTGTGTGTCGCGTTCATCGCCCAGAGCGGGGGCGAGCCCACCGCAGCCAGCCTGCTGCCCTGTGCGGAACAGTCGATCAGCACGAACAATGCTTGGTCGTCAGGGGTGACGGCGCCGATGAAGGCCAGGTCGGCGAGGCCCCAGCC
This sequence comes from Streptomyces sp. NBC_00466, assembly GCF_041433995.1. Taxonomy (NCBI): domain Bacteria; kingdom Bacillati; phylum Actinomycetota; class Actinomycetes; order Kitasatosporales; family Streptomycetaceae; genus Streptomyces; species Streptomyces sp. NBC_00466. The sequence goes on from NZ_CP107896.1 coordinate 3,051,200, forward strand.
GGTCATCCACGGCACGCGTCCCCGCAGGCGCCAGCCGTCGCCGAGCGGTTCGGCGGTGACGGGTGGCCTCGGGTGGTTCAGAAAGGCGAATCCCGCGGTGGCGAGCCGTTCGCCCTTGCGGAGCGAGGGGAGCCTGCGCTCCCTCAACTCGGCGTTACCGCTCTTGAGCAGCCCTTTGACGAGGGCGAAGTGCTGGGTGAAGACGAACCACGTCGAGGGGTCGACCGCCGACAGGATCTCGTGGGCCTCCCAGACCACGCTGCGCGCGGACACGCCGCTGCCCGACCCCGGTTCGTAGCCGACGAGCCCGAAGGCACCGCTCCGGGCCAGCTCGTCGATATGCGAGCGGGGAACGCCCTCCTGCGCGGTCTCTTCCACGACCGGCAGGAGAACGTTGGCCGCGACCTCCGCCACTGCCGAGACCATCGGGTCTTCCGCAAGCTCAGCTCTGGTGGCCAAGGCTGTTGTCGCGCCAGGAATCCGCGGCATTGCCGCACCACCCTCTCTTCTCGGTCCGCCGGTCCATCGGTCCGTCGGTCCGTCGGCCGTCGGTCTGTCTGTCGTTCGGAAGCGCTCTTACTCTCCCCCGGACCGGCCGGACGCAAGCCCCGCTCCGCGGCGACCGGCGAAGCGCCTGGCCTGCGCGGCAGGCTGTGTGGCGGCAGGCTTCAGGAGGGGTTGCCCATGCCCGTGAACAGGGCGTCCAGGACACGGTCGACGTACTCGTGGGTCAGGGGTTCCTGGGTGATCAGGAACTGGAAGTAGAGCGGGCCGGAGAGGATCGCCATGGCCAGGCCCAGGTCGAAGGCGGGTGACAACTGGCCCTGGTCCCGGGCCTTTTCCAGCCGGGCTACGGTCATCTCGGCCTGCGGGGCGATGAAGCGCTCGTTGAGCGCGGCGGCGACCTGGGGGTTGTACTGAGCCTCGCCGACCAGGGCCTGGTACAGCGGGCCGAAGGGCGGATTGGCCAGCAGGTCGACGGCCGCGTGGATCTGCGTACGCAGGTCGGCGACGATGTCGCCGGTGTCGGGGTAGTCCAGGCTGGACTCGTGCATCGAGAGCAGTGAGTCGAGGAGCAGGGCGCCCTTGGACGGCCATCTGCGGTAGATGGTGTGCTTGCCCGAGCCGGCGCGGGCCGCGACCCCTTCGATGCTGAGCTTGGCGTAGCCGATCTCCTGGCCCAGTTCCAGCGTGGCCCGCATGATGGCCTTGGTCCGGTCGGCGCCGCGACGGGAATCGGTCATGTCACCACCCTAACGGCACGGCACGTGCCGTACTTGACGAACCCCGTTCGGTGCACTTTCCTTTCCGGCGCGACACGTGCCGTTCCGAGGGGGAGAGCGTATGGATGCCGACGTGATCATCGTGGGCGCCGGTCCGACCGGCTTGATGCTGGCGTGTGAGCTGCGTCTGGCCGGGGTGCGGCCGCTGTTGCTGGAGCGGCAACCGCAGCGACGGGACACCCCGAAGGCCGGTGGCCTCGGCGGACAGATCCTGGAACTGCTCTGCTACCGGGGCCTGTTGGAACGGTGCGAGGCCGCCTGCACCGGCCCCGCCCCGGCCCCCCGGTTCCCGTTCGGCGGCGTCCACCTCGACCTGACCCGGCTCGTCGACCCCCCGCTGCACGCCCTGCCGCTCCCACAGCAGAAGCTCGAAGAGCTGCTCGACGAGCGCGCCGGTGAGCTCGGGGTCGACATCCGCCGCGGGCACCAGGTGAGCGTGGTCGGCCAGGACGGGGCAGCGGTGACCGCGGAGGTGCTCGGCCCGGACGGACCGTACCGGGTGACCGCCCGCTACCTGGTGGGCTGTGACGGCGCTCGCAGCCGGGTCCGCGAGGGGGCGGGCATCGCGTTCCCGGGCACCGCCTATCCGGAGGTCAACCGGCTGGCCCAGGTCACCCTTCCCGACACGGTAACCGTGCTCGGCAACGGCGACCTCGGCGTACCCGGCTTCGGCACGGTCCGCGGGGGCTTCACCCGTACGGACCGCGGTCTTCTGGGCGTCGGCGCATCGCCCGATTCCCCCGTGGTCTCCCTCTACACCACCGAGGACGAGACCACCGAGTACGACGACGACACTCCGATGTCCCTGACCGAGTTCCAGGACAGCCTCCGTCGCGTCCTCGGCGTGGACCTGCCGATGGGCGAAGCGGTCCGGCTGTCGCGGTTCACCTTCAAGGCCCGGCAGGCCGAGCACTACCGGAAAGGGCGGATCCTGCTGGCCGGTGACGCGGCGCATCTGTTCCCCGCGACCGGTGTGGCGATCAACGCCGGCATGCTCGACGCGGTCAACCTGGCCTGGAAACTGGCCGCCGACGTCCACGGCCGGGCGCCCGGCGGCCTGTTGGACACGTACCACGGCGAACGGCACCTCGCCGGCGCGCGCACCATGCTGCACACCCGGGCACAGGTGGCGCTGCGGCGCGGAACCGATCCGGCCGCCGAAGCGCTCCGCGAGGTCTTCCAGGAGCTGCTCGCCGACGAGCAGCCGCTGCGCCGCATGGGGGCGCTCGTCGCCGGCTCCGACATCCGCTACCCGATGCCCGGATCATCCGGCGACCACCCGCTGGCCGGAACGTTCGTCCCCGATCTCACCCTGCATACCGACCGGGGCGTGACCGGCGTCGGCGAGCTCCTGCACACCGCACGGCCCGTCCTCCTGGACCTCGCCGGCCGCGAGGATCTCCGCAGGGCGGCCGGAGCCTGGCGGTCCCGCGTCGACGTCCACACCGCCAAGACCGACGACCGCCCGGCCGACGCCATCCTGATCCGCCCGGACGCACACATCGCCTGGGCCGCGGGCGTCGACGAGTCCGCCGACAACGCCGCGCCGGCGCTGCGCGAAGCGCTCACCCACTGGTTCGGCGCCCCCGACAACGACGCCTGACGGCCACGCCCTCCGGAGAGGAACCGACCACCGATGCCACCCGTTCCCGCCGACCCGGCCCTGCTGCATCCGATGCCCGGCCAGCCGCGGGTCGTACTGCTCAAGCCGCTCGTGACCTCACCGCTGATCGAGGTCGGGGAGTTCACGTACTACGACGATCCGGAGGACCCGACCGCCTTCGAGACACGCAACGTCCTGTACCACTACGGGCCCGAGAAGCTCGTCATCGGGAAGTTCTGCGCGCTGGGCGAGGGTGTGCGGTTCATCATGAACGGCGCCAACCACCGGATGGACGGCCCCTCGACGTTCCCCTTCCCGATCATGGGTGGTTCCTGGGCCGACCACTTCGACCTCATCACCGGTCTGCCAGGACGCGGCGACACCACGGTCGGGAACGACGTCTGGTTCGGGTACCGGGCCATGGTGATGCCCGGCGTCCGCATCGGTCACGGAGCAGTCATCGCCTCCGGCTCCGTCGTCGTCGACGACGTCCCCGACTACGGCATCGTCGGCGGCAACCCCGCCCGGCTGCTGCGCCGCCGCTACAGCGACGCCGACATCGACCGCCTCCTCGCCCTGGCCTGGTGGGACTGGCCCCTGCCGCACCTCACCGAGCACCTCCGTACGGTCATGTCGGGCACCGTCGACGACCTGGAGGCCGCGGCACCCGGCCCCTCCCCGCACTGAGAATCGAGCCGTCAGCATGTCCCGTTCATCCCTCGGCGCCCCGTTCACCGACTGGCTCCGTGAACGCGCCGTCCCGCTCGCCCACGTCGACCCCGAGGCACCGCTCGACGACCTGGAGCCGCTGCGCGGCATCATCGGTGACGCCCGCGTCGTCGCGATCGGCGAACACTCCCACTTCATCGAGGAGTTCTCACTCCTGCGCCGCCGCGTCCTGCGGTTCCTCGCCGAGCGCTGCGGCTTCACCGTCCTGGCCTTCGAGTACGGCTTCAGCGAAGGCTTCCCCCTGGATGCCTGGGCCGGGGGAGAGGGTGCGGAGGAGGACCTGGCGGTCCACCTCGCCACGGCGGTTCCGGTGGGGCTCACCGAGCCCCTGCAATGGGTCCGCCGGCACAACCGCACGGCCTCACCGCCGGTGCGCTTCGCCGGGATCGACATCCCGGCGGCGGGCGGTTCCCTGCTTCCCGCCCTGACCCCGGTCGTCGACTACCTGCGCCGCGTCGACCCCGAGACCGTGCCGGCGGCCGAGACGGCGATACGGATCGCCGCGACGTTCGCCGGCGGCTCCGCAGCCGTGGCCGCGCCCGCCTGGGCGCGCCTGCCCGCCGCCGAACAGGACGCCCTCACCGCGATCCTCGCGCGCCTGCTCGTACGGTTCCGTTCCCTCGAACCGCTGTACGCCGACCGCGGCGGCCGACACGACTACGACGTCGCCCTGCACCGCCTCGAAGGCGCCTGCCACGGCGACCACACCTTCCGCGCCATGGCCGGCCTGTTCGCGGGGGACGGCCTCACCGCCGACACCTCGGCCCGGGACGCCTACATGGCCAGGTCGGTCCGCTGGCACCTGGAACGCTCCGGACCCGGCACCCGCATCGTCCTGGCAGCCCACAACGCCCACATCCAGACGGCGCCCATCTCCTTCGACGGCCGCCTCACGGGGCTGCCCATGGGACAGCAGCTGCACCGGGCGCTCGGCGACGACTACTTCGCCCTCGGCCTGACCAGCATCGCCGGGCACACCGCGGAAATGCACCGCGACGAGAAGGCACCCTTCGGCTTCACTCTCGGCGACACGCCGCTGGAGCAGCCCGAACCCGGCAGCGTCGAGGCCGCCTTCGCCGACGCCGGACTCGGACTCGGCATCGCCGACCTCCGCCGGGCACGCACGGAGGCCTCCGGCCACCCCGACCGCATCCGGTTGCAGAGCACCTATGTGCACACCCCGGTACTCGACGCATTCGACGGCGTCCTCACCACCCCGGCTTCCACGGTCACCGCGGACCTCCGCATCTGACGACCGGACGGGTGGGCAGCCTCCTCGCCCGTACGTCAGGCCGATGTCCGGCGACCGGGCCTCCCGCAGTGGCGGGGGTGGCGGTTGAGGTGGATGTCGTCGGCGGCCAGGCAGGCGAACTGGCCGGCGAGATAGGTGGCACGGGCGTTGGTGATCACAGTGGCGTGGCGGCCCGTGTGGCGGGCGAGTTCGAGAACGTCGGACCAGTGGCTGTAGCGCACCACGACCGCGAGCGGGCCCGGCGGTACGGCGGCAGGCAGTCCGGGGTCGAGGGCGGCGGTGGCGACGACCGCTTCGTGCAGGTAGGGGTGGATGTCCGGGCGGGGGGTGCCGGTGAGCACCGGGCGGAACGGTCCGTCGGCGCCGTCGGCGGAGACGCGTCGCACGAAGTGAGTGAAGTCATCGACGCAGTGGCTTCCCGGAAGGGAGGACATCGCGCCCGCCGGCAGTTGAGCGGCTGTCGCGGTGAGCCGGCGCAGGAGTGCGTCGTGATGCTTGTCGTGGGCGACGACGAGCGGGGCGGCCGTGCAGCCACGCCCGGCCCGGTCGAAGCAGGCGCGGCGAGCTTGCGCGACGGCCGTGGGCAGGTCGGCGTCGTGACGGACGATGAACATGCCGGGACGGTACGTCCCCGCGGTGGCCGGCGGGCAGCACCGTGGGACAACGGTGTCCGCATGCTCGTCGAGCACAGCGGCGGTGATGGATCCGGTGGGGGCGACGACCAGCTGCCAGGTTCCCGGGGTCAGGCCGGAGGCCGTTGCCGCTGCGCACAGTCGGGCGGCGAGCACCGCGGTGCGCGGGGAGACGTGGCTGATGACGGCGCTGCCGGTCAGGAGGGCGGGCAGCGCGGCTTCGAGCAGCGATACGAGGGGCTTGCAGTCCTCGGCGTGTGTGGCGACGGTTTCGGGCGGCTGCGGAGGCTGTCGGCGGATGGAGGCGAGGGAAGGGAGGCGCGTGCGGTGGTGTCGCACGGTGCGCCGGGCGTCGCGCAACTCGGCCGCCGCGTCGGCGCCGCTCAAGCCCGAGCCATGGGCCAGGAGTGCACAGAGGTACGTACGGTGCTGGCTGATCCACGTGTGGAGGCCGGCCAGGGCGCTCCTGCGGCAGCCGGCCGAGGACTGCGACCAGGTCTGCCGGGCGGCCGCGGCCGTGGTGACCGCCGCAAAGACGTCCGCGGGCGTGGAGTGGGGGATGGCGGCGGCCCGCTGATCGGTCAGCAGACTGCGTACGTCGCTGACGGGTCCGGTGCCGCTGACGGCCATGGCCTGCTGGGCGGCGGCCGGCAGCGGACCGCCGAGGAGCGCGGTGGCAGTGGCGGTGAGGAAGGGCGGGGTCCGCCGGTTCATCGCTGTCCTTCTCCCTGTCGGCCGGCCGGCCCTCCTTCTCTACTGATGGCCCCCTGTTGATCGCCCGCACCTCGTTGACCGCCCGCGAGGGGTTCGGAAGGTGCGGGTGTGGGAGGTCCGGCGGGTCGCGGCACTGGGGCGGCGGCGGCCGGTGTGGTGGGGCGCCGGGGCCGGAAGCCGCTCGGTACCCACCAGTTGACGTTTCCGGCCAGTGCCATGACCGCGGGGACCAGCAGGGGCCGGATGAGCAAGGTGTCGATGAGCAGTGAGAGTGCGACGGTGACACCGATGAGCTTGATCACGGTGATGTCGGCGGAGGCGAGCGCGAGCAGTACGGCGATGACGACGGCGGCGGAGGCCGTGAACAGCGGTGCGGCGGCCTGTAGTCCGGCCGCTGTCGCGCGGACCGTGTCGCGGGTGTGGGCATGGGCCTCTCCGATACGGGAGAGCAGGAGCACCTCGTAGTCCATGGAGAGCCCGAACGCCAGGCAGATCGCCACCATCGGGGTCAGCAGATCGGTGGTGCCGGTGACGGTGAACTCCCCCACCCATGACCGCAGATGGCCCTCCTGGAAGACCCAGACCATGCCACCCGCCGTCGCCGTGAGGCTGAACAGGTTCATCAGCAGCGCCTTGACGGGCAGGAAGAGGCTGCGGGTGAACACCCCGAGGAGGGCCAGGGTGCAGAGGATGACCAGCGCGGCGGCGTAGGGGAGCTGTCGGGCGACGGCTGCTTCGATGTCGGACAGCTCGGCCGCCGGCCCGGCGAGCCGTACGGCAACCGGGGAGCCGGTGACGCGTACGGAGCGCGCCAGCTGTGTTCCGGCCGGGCCGTAGGCCGCCGGTGGGCCGCTCACGGCGACCCATGTCCCGGCTGCCGCGCGGTGGCGGTCGGCGAGGTCGGCGCACGTGACCCTTCGTACGACCGAATCCGTGAGGGCCGCGGGGCAGCTCATGACAGAGCGCCCGGAAACGTAGATGCCGGTGACGGTACGCACGCCCGCGGCTCCCGGCAGGGCGGACAAGTGGCGTGCGTAGGCGTCCAGTTCGGACCGGCGCTGCGGCCGGTCGGCCTGCCAGTGCGGCAGTACCACGTCGATGGGGGAACCCGCGGCCGCGGGAAGGTCGGCGCGCAGGGCACGTGCCGTGCTTGCCACGGGCGCGGTCCTGGGGAGGACGCGCTCGTCACTGAGACCGAAAACGGCGCTGCGGAACGGCAGTGCGAGCGCGGTCAGCACCAGCAGACCGCCGACGCCCACCACCACGGGGCGCCGCATGACCGAAGTGGCCAGCCGGTACCACCGCCCGCGCTCCACGGGCCCCCGCAGGCGCCGGCGCGCGAACCAGTCCGCGCCGGCCCGTCTTTCGCCCAGGCAGGACAGGGCAGCCGGGACCACCAGGAGCGCGACGGCGGCAGCCAGCGCCACGACCGCCAGCCCCGCCCAGGCGAGGGAGCGCAGGAAGTACAGCGGAAAGAGCAGCAGCCCGGTCAGTGCGGACCCGATGACCGCCGCGGACACCACGACGATACGGCCGCCCGTGGTCATCATCCGCTGGATCGCGGCGTCATGAGGTACGCCGGCAGCGCGCTCCTCCCGGTAGCGGGCGACCAGGAACAGGCTGTAGTCGACGGCCATGGCCAGGCCCACCGCGGTAGTGAGGTTCAGCGCGAATACCGACACCTCCGTCAACGTGGTCAGCGCGCGCAGCACTGCCATGGCCCCTGCGACAGCCACCGCGCCGACGGCCAGCGGCAGCAACGCGGCCCACAGACTCCCGAAAGCCCACAGCAGGAGGATCAACACCGCGGGGGCGGCGATGAGTTCGGCGGTCCGCAGGTCTCGTTCACTCTGGTCTTCGAGATCTCTGAGTGCTGCGGCCTGCCCCGTCGCTCCGACTCTCAGTGGCCCCTGGCGTCCGGTGACTTCGGGGAGCAGCCGGTCCACCGCTCCACGCACTTCGCCGGGGCTGCCGTGCAGGCGCACCAGGGCCGCGGCAGTGTGCCCGTCCCGGGTACGGAGGTGCTGCGTCAGCGCGTTCGCCGCGACTGCCGCTGCGGGTGTTGCCGGTGTTGCCGGTGTGCCGCGACGAACGGCGCCGGTCCAGTAGGAGTCCACATCGGTGACGTGGTGGTCGGCGAGCAGGCGGGAAACCAGCCGCAGGCCGGTGCGCCGGGCGTCCGGCGCGTCGACCGTGCCCCGGGTGTGAATCAGCAGAACGAAGTCGGGCGCACCGCCGCCGAAGCCTTCCATGGTCTTGTGGGTCACGGCGGAGGGAGCGGAATCGGGGACGAAGCCGCCGTTGACCAACCGCCCGCTGACGTCGTATCCGGCCAGGGCGAAGAGCAGGGTCAGTGCCGTGGCCAGCAGCAGTACGGCGCGCCGCCATCGCACGGCGACGCGCCCTGTCGCGGCGAGCAGGCGGCCGGGGCCGCGGGGCGCTGTCCCACGTGGGTGCGGTGTCCCCTTGTCCCGAGCGCAGTCCCGCGGGCAGTCCCGCCCTGTGTCCCGCCCTGTGTCCCGTGCGGTGTCCCGCCCGGTGTCCCGTGGGCCCATGCATCTCTCATTCAGTTCGAGCGGCCCCGGCTTCATCGTTCGCGCCGGTGGTGACCGCCTGGCCGCTTGACCGCTTCGCCGGTTGGCCCCTTCGGGCAGGTAATTCCACGGAGGAAACGACGCACAGCCGGTCCAGGGCACGGTTGGCTTCTGCCTGCCGCTCAGCCGTGAATGGGGCGCTGGCGCCGCTGACTTGACGTTTGACTTGAATTTTGACTTGGAGGATGACTTGAAGAACGTCCGCAGTAATCCGGCGTGAAGAAAATATTCGAAGCAGCGGAATATATCCCTCGATGGAGTGGAACTGAGCCCGGATGCACCCCTCCGGCCATATCGGGTACTGCGGTGTCTTCCGGCCGGTATAGGTTCGGGCACCTCGTGAGACAGAAGACAGAATTCCGCGTACGCAAGCCACTCCACCACTCCACAGAGAATGCGAAGACGGGCCATGCCGGACACGGTGCACTCGACCGAACAGGCCGCCGGACTCCCGTACGAGAGGCCCACCGGCTCCACGATCGCCATGAGCGGCGCCACCGGATTTCTCGCATCGCACCTGCTGCTGCGCCTGCTGCCGCATGACACCGGGGTGGTGGCCCTGGTGCGGAAGCCCCCGCACCGGGCTCTGGCCTCCCTGGCCTGCGCCCTGCGCTCGGCGGGAGCACCGGCCGGGACCGTGGAACGGATCCCCCGCCAGGTACGTGCGGTCCAGGTACGTCTCGACCGCCCGCAACTAGGGCTTACCGACAGGGAATTCCGCACCATCGCCGACAGTGTCGACGCCGTATGGCACTGTGCCGCGCTCACCAAACTCCATGGCGCCGCCGAGGAACTGCACCGCACCAACGTGGAAGGGACCCGGCAGATTCTCGCCCTGGCGACAGCGGGCAGCCGCAGACCGCCGCTGTTTCACATCAGTACGGCATTCGTGGCCGGGGCACAGTTGGAAGGCGTCGTCCCGGAACGGCAGTTGGAATCCACCCGAGGATTCCTCACTCCCTACGAGGAGTCCAAATACCGCGCCGAGAAACTGGTCCACCACTGGGCACGTGACAACAGCCGGAGTGCCACGGTCTTTCGGCCCAGTGTGCTGCTGAGCGACCGTCGCGCCCTGCCCCGGGCCCCGCAGCACACCTACGCCGTCCTGGCCGCCAAGCTCGCCCTGTTCCTGCGGCATTCGCTCAACGGTGCGCCGGACCCGGCGCCTTCCCCGGCATCCGGCCGTACGGGGCAGCTGGTGGTCCGTCTGCTCGGCGCACCCGACGCCGGTATCAACCTACTGCAGGTCGAGGACGCCGCACTGGCCATGCTGCGGCTGGCAGGGCGCACGCCCAGCGGGCCCGGGGCACGCGTCCACCACATCGTGCACCCCGCCGAGACGCCCGTGGAACGGGTCAATGACGCACTGCAGCGGTCCGTTCCCCGGCTCCGTCTGGAGCTGGTCGCCGACCGCCCGGACCCCACGAGTCTGGAGCGCGCCGTCGACCAGTACGGGGCCGAGGCCACCGCCTACCTCGGGCTGCGCCGTCACTACGAACGCAGCAGCCTGGCGGACCTGGAGCGCCATGGACTGATCAGCCCTCCTGCACCCATCGACAGTTCCTATCTCGACGCCGTCCTCAGCCCGCCGACGCCGACCCGCTGACTCAGCCCGCCGCCCCCCATCCCGCCGCCCCGTCTGCCACCACAGGAGTAAACATGAGCGTTCCGATGCAGGAGCCGATGCAGGACCAGATCGCCGGCATCATCTGCGAACACTTCGGTATCGACCTGGCCGAGATCACGCCATCCACCACGTTCGACGACCTGGACATGGACTCGCTTGCTCTGGCGGAGACCGTCGTCGTACTCGAAGACCGGTACGGCCTCCAATTCCCCGACATCGAGGGCTCGTTCAGCCCTGGAGTGACCCTGGCGCAGGCGGCCGAAGCCCTCTCGCGGCTGCTGGCGGCCACTCCCGCCGCGTCATGACCGCCCGCTCCGTATCCGTCACCGGCCTCGGTATGACCACCCCCGCCGGTGTGGGGGCCGCAGCGACCTGGGCCCGCTTGTGCGAAGGCACCTCCACTGCCACACCGGATCCGCGACTGGACGGCATGCCGGTCGCCTTCTCGTGCCAGATCCCCGAGTTCGACGCGGTCAGAGCCATCGGCCGCCGCATCGTCTGGCGTACCGACCGGTTCGTGCACCTCGCACTCCTCACCGCACGGGAAGCCCTCGCGGACGCCGGTCTCGACCCCGCCACCTGGGACGGCAACCGGGTCGGTGTCGTGATCGGCGTCGGCGGAAGCAGCCAGGACACCGCCTCGCGCGAGTACGAGCAGCTGGCCCGTGGCGCCTACCGGGCGCTGTCGCCGACCGACGTGCCCCGCTCCATGCCCAACATGGCTCCCGCCGAGATCGCCATCGACTGCCAGGCCACCGGGCCCAACTTCGCCGTCAGCACCGCCTGCGCGTCGGGGGCCACTGCCATCGGCCTCGCCCGCGACCTGATCGTCTCCGGAACGTGCGACATCGTCATCGCCGGAGGCAGCGAATCCGCGGGATCCTCACGCCTGGCCGCCGGAGCGTTCTGGCGGATGGGTGCCCTCTCCACCCGTTGTCACGACCCCGCCGGAGCCTCCCGCCCCTTCGACGCCGACCGTGACGGCTTCGTCCTCGGCGAAGGCGCCGGCATCCTGATCCTGGAGGAAACCCGCCACGCCAGAGCGCGGCGTGCCCCCGTCCGCGCCCACCTGGCTGGTTACGGCACCACCTGCGACGCCCATCACTGGACCACCCCGCACCCAGGGGGGCGCGGCACCGTACAGGCCCTGCGCACCGCTCTCGGGGACGCCGCTCTCACGCCCGCCGACATCGGCCACGTCAACGCCCACGCCACCTCCACCCCCGCCAACGACATCAGCGAAGCCGAGGCCCTGCGCACCGTCTTCCCCACACCCCCGCCCGTCACCGCCACCAAGAGCGTCATCGGCCACGCCATCGCGGGCGCCGGTGCGATCGAGGCGGCGGTCAGCGTCCTGAGCCTCACCAGCCAGACCATTCATCCCACCGCCAACCTCGACCGGCCCGACCCCGCCATCGACCTCGACATCGTCACCAAACAGCCCCGGCGCCAACGGATGACCGCTGTGGCCAGTACCTCCATCGGCTTCGGCGGCCAGAACACCGCCCTGATCTTCACCACCGCATGACCCGCTCCGCGCCCCCCGCAGGACCGTCGGCGCACTCGGCCTGCCCCCTCGTCGCGGCCTGCCCACCCCACGTGATCCGCCCGCCCCTCCTGGCGTGCCCAACCCTCAACGAAGGGGGGTCCGGTACGGCGTTGGGCCGGCTCACCGGGCCGGCCGGCCCCGCCCTGCGCCCCGTCACTCTCGCGGGCGGTCTGCGCGCCTGGGCCGCGACGGACGCTGCCGTGTCCCGCGCCGTACTCACCGATCCGCGTCTGACCAATGACGTCAGCGAGGTGGGCCGGCCCGTGCAGGGCTTCCCCGTCCGCCGCTATCCGGAGGATTTCTTCGCCCACGCACCGCAGCTGCTCTCCGCCTCCGGAGACCGTCACCGCAGGATGCGCCGGATCGTGGCTCCCTTCTTCACCGCCGCCGCAGCAGCGGGGACGGCCGCCAGGCTGCGGTGCGAGGCCGCACAGATCATCCGGTGCCTGGCCGGCCGCGACCGCGTCGACATCGTCGCCGATCTCGCCCTGCCGCTGGCAGCTGCCACAGTCGGGGAGGTCCTCGGCATTCCGCCCGAGCGACGCCGGACAGCGGTGACGGCCGCTCTTGCCGCCAGCGCGTCAGCTCCGGGGACGGAGGCGGCCCGGTCGGCGCACCGCGCCTTCTCCCGAACCGTCCTGCAGGTCATCAGCGGCGCCCGCCGCTCCCCCACCCCCACTGCGGCTACCGCCGTGCTGCACGCCAACCGAGCGGGAGAACTCACCAGCGCCGAAATGGCCGGAATGCTCGGGATGCTGCTCATCGGCACCGTCGACTCGCTCGCCACCGTCATCCCGGCCGGCACGCTCCTGGCCATGCGGCGCCCCGACGTCGGACGCGGTCTCAGCCAGGGGCCCGGTAACGGGTCCAGCTGCAGCGCCGCACACACGAGGGCGCTGACCGAGGAGATCCTGCGGCTGAACCCGCCCTTCCAGCACACCGGTTGGCGCTTCACCCGGGAGCCCTGCCGTATCGCGGGCATCTCCTTGCCCCAGGGCACCGTGGTGGTCGCCTCCCTGCTCTCCGCCAACCTCGACCCCGCGGTCTGGCCCGACCCGCTGCGGGCCGATCCACACCGTCGGGCGCCCAGCGGCCATCTGTCCTTCGGACACGGACCGCACTACTGCCTCGGCGCGGCGCTCGGACGCCAACTCGTCCACGACGCCCTCGTCGGCCTCTTCAGCCGACTCCCCCGCCTGAGCCTCGCCGCCCCCGCGGACGAACTCACTTGGCACGGCGCCTGCTTGCGCAGGATGGACCGGCTTCCCGTGGACACTCACGCCTCAGCCCCCACTGGCTGATGGTGATGCTGCGGTCGTTCGACTGCCGGCCGGGGTAGCCGGGCAGCACCGCCCTGGCCCCGGCCGGAAAGCCCCGGGCCATTGGCCCGGGGCTTTCCGATCGGCTTCCAGTCAGATTCCGTCGGCTTCCAGTCGGCTTCCGGCCGGCTCTCCCGGGCCTACCGAGGATGCGCCCTGGCGTGGTCCGTCAGGAGGGACCAGATCACGAAGACGCCGATCGCGATGGCGACGAACGCCCAGACCGGCTGGTACGGCAGCCACATGAAGTTCGCGACAACGCTGATCGAGGCCATGAAGACCCCGATCCAGCGGGCCCAGGGGGCGCCCCTGAAGATGCCGAGAGCGGTGAGGACGAGGAGCACACCGATGACCAGGTGGATCCAGCCCCAGCTGGTCAGACTGAACTGGTACGCGTAGTGGCCGACGTGCGTGTAGACGTTGTCCTTCGCGATGCCGACGATGCCGTTGAGCACAGCCAGCACGCCGTCCACGAACAGCAGCACACCGGCGAACAGGGTTCCACCGCTTGCCCACGCGCTGCCGCTGTCCCTGTTGGGCTGCGTGTGGTGAGGTGTAGGCCCCCCGGAGGGGGCTGCGGACTGAGCCATGAGAGCCTCCTTCGCCGGGTCATTCGGACTGGACCACGGCGTGGTCTCCGACGCTCCGCTTCCACGGCTTCCACCACCACCCGAGCAGGGCCATTCGGGTGAATTTGTTCGAGCGCCTGCGCGATCAGGTCCGCCCGGTCACACCCCCACCGGCCCCCGGTCCACCGGTGCGCCCGCCCACGGCCCCCCGGCCGCCGAGCCGAGGTTGTCGAGGCACACGTCCACCAGGTGCAGCAGGCTGTCGAGGTCCCGGCTGCCGCTCGCCTGCCAGGTGCGGACGGCGACCGTCATGGCGCAGGCGTGCATCGACACCAGGAGCTGGGGCCGCGGGTCGGCCGGGTCCGCGAGGTGCTCCCGCGCGGCGAGGATCCCGGCGAGTGCGTCCTGCTCGCTCAGCAGGACGCTGTGCAGGGAGACGAGCAGGCCCGGTGTGACCGCCACGAGGTGCAGTACGGCGAGGCAGGCCGGCGTGGAGCGGTACTCGGGAAAGGCCCGCGCCACCTCGGTCAGGGCACGGCGGGTGGCTTCGCGCAGCGCGGTCAGCGGTGGCTCGTCCGGGGGCCTGCGGTCCAGTTCGCTCAGGGTGAGTACGGCCATCTCGCGGAACACCGCGAGCAGCACGTCCTCCTTGCCCGTGAAGTACCGCAGCAGCGTGCGTTTGGACACATCGGCCGCGGCCGCGATGTCGTCCAGCGTGGTGCCGTCGAAGCCGCGGGAGCCGAACAGGTCGAGGGCCGCGTGGCAGAGCGCGTCGCGGGTCCGGAGTTTCTTGCGGGCGCGCAGGCCGGCGGACGCGGTGCGTGCGGCCGGGCTGGGTTGCATACGGGGTTCCTCCTGGCGAAACGGCGTACCGGCGGCCCGGTCCGTACCGTGGGCAGCCAGGGGATTCTGTCACCTGGTGCCATATGCTTTCGGGTGACACGCCTGTCCGGTTCCCGGCGGCAGGGGTGGCGCCGATCCCGTCAGAGGATCCCCAGGTGGACCGGACGTGGGGGTCATGGCTCTGGGGATCACGGCCGTGGGGAGCACGACCGTGAGGATCAGGGCCGTGGGGGCCGCAGGCCCTTCGACCGCCGCCGCCCGTTGACCGCCGCCGTCCGGCGGGCCTGTCGAACCGTCTGTCCGCGTTGCCTGGAGGAACGTCCCGTATGTCTCGTCCCATCCGTGTCGCGATCGTCGGTGCCGGTCCGGCCGGCATCTACGCCGCCGACGCCCTGCTGAAGTCCGACGCCGCCCAGGCCCCGGGTGTCTCCATCGACCTGTTCGAGCGGATGCCCGCACCGTTCGGGCTGATCCGCTACGGGGTCGCCCCGGACCACCCGCGGATCAAGGGCATCATCACCGCTCTGCACAAGGTGCTGGACAAGCCGCAGATACGGCTCTTCGGCAATGTGGACTACCCCAACGACCTCACGCTGGACGACCTGCACCGCTTCTACGACGCCGTCGTCTTCTCCACCGGCGCGATGGCGGACCGTGCCCTGGACATTCCCGGGATAGCCCTGGACGGCTCGTTCGGCGCCGCGGACTTCGTGTCCTGGTACGACGGCCACCCGGACGTCCCGCGGACCTGGCCGCTGGAGGCCGAGAAGGTCGCCGTTCTCGGGGTGGGCAATGTCGCCCTGGACGTCGCACGGATCCTGGCCAAGACCGCCGATGAGCTGCTGCCCACCGAGATCCCGCCGAACGTCCACAGCGGGCTGCAGCAGAACAAGGCCGTCGAGGTCCACGTCTTCGGACGCCGCGGACCCGCGCAGGCCAAGTTCAGCCCGATGGAGCTGCGCGAGCTCGACCACTCGCCCAACATCGAGGTCGTCGTCAACCCCGAGGACATCGACTACGACGAGGGCTCGATCGCCACCCGCCGTGGTGACAAGCAGGCCAACATGGTGGCCTCCACCCTGGAGAACTGGGCCATTCGCGACGCCGGCGACCGGCCGCACAAGCTCTTCCTGCACTTCTTCGAGTCCCCGGAGGAGATCATCGGCGAGGACGGGCGCGTGGTCGGGCTGCGTACGGAGCGCACCGAGCTCGACGGCACCGGCAACGTCCGTGGCACCGGCCGCTTCACCGACTGGGACGTCCAGGCCGTCTACCGTGCGGTCGGCTACCGCTCGGACGAGCTGCCCAAGCTGCCCTTCGACGTGGCCTCCGGCACCGTCCCCCACGAGGCCGGGCGCGTACTGGCAGCCGACAGCAGCCACCAGACCGCCGTCTATGTCACCGGCTGGATCAAGCGCGGCCCGATCGGGCTCATCGGCCACACCAAGGGCGATGCCAACGAGACCGTCGCCTGCCTCCTCGACGACCACGCCGCGGGCCGCCTCCCCGGTGCCGACCTGCCGGACCCGGATGCCGTCACCGGTTTCCTGGCCGAGCGCGGCGTGCGGTACACCACGTGGGACGGCTGGCACCAGCTCGACAGCCACGAGCGGAGCCTGGGCGACGCGGAGGGCCGCGAGCGCGTGAAGGTCGTCGAGCGCGAGGACATGCTCCGCCACAGCGGCGCCTGACGAGCGCCTGGCAGACAGCACCCGCGGGCGGCCGGGTGCCACGCGTCGTGAAGGAAGACCGACGCGGTGGCACCCGGCCGCCCGCTGCCGTACGGTCCGCCGAGCCCGCTGCCGTACGGTCCGCCGAACCGGCCGGCCCAGAGGTCTCCGAAGGCTCCAAGAAGCCCGGCGCACACCGCACTTGCTTCAAGTGCACCGGGCTGGCCGGTCTTCAGCCGGGACGTAGAGCGCAGCGCGGTGGGCCGGGAGCCGTAGGCCCTGGCGCGAGCGCTGCGGCGTGGCGTCCGCTGACACAGGGTGTGCGGTCTTGACATGGTGCGTACGGAGAGACACACGTGCCGTACGCCTCGGGAGAGGCGCCCCGGGCAGAGGAGCGTTGCGCATGAGCCTTCGACTGAAGGGCATCACCCGCGAAGAACACCTGGCCTTCATCAGGGCCCGGCCTTCGGCGAGCCATATGCAGGTGCCGTCATGGGGGGACGTGAAGCCGGACTGGCGGGCGGAGAGCCTGGGCTGGTTCGACACGGACGACCGGCTCCTGGGAGTGGGGCTGGTCCTGTTCAGACCGCTGCCCAAGCTCCGGCGCTACCTCGCCTATCTGCCCGAGGGCCCCGTCATCGACTGGCACGCGGCCGATCTGGAGCGGTGGCTGAAGCCGATGCTGGCCCATCTGAAGAGGCAGGGGGCGTTCTCGGTGAAGATGGGGCCGCCCGTGGTCGCCCGGATCTGGGACACCGATGCGGTCAAGGCCGCGATCGCCGATCCGTCGGCCGGGCGGCTGCGGGACGCCGCCCCGACCTGGCACGATCCCCGGGCGGTCGACGTCGCCGACCGGCTGCGCCGGATGGGGTGGCAGCAGACCGAGCCGGGCGGCGAGGACGGCTTCGCGGCGGGCCAGCCGCGCTACGTGTTCCAGGTGCCGTTCGCGGGGCGCTCGCTGGACGAGGTGCACAAGGGCCTCAACCAGCAGTGGCGGCGCAACATCAAGAAGGCCGAGAAGGCCGGCGTCACGGTCGTACGGGGTGAGTACGGGGACCTGTCCGCCTTCTACGACCTCTACGCCGAGACGGCCGAGCGGGACCGGTTCATCCCCCGCCCGCTCGCCTACTTCCAGCGGATGTGGACCGTACTGACGGCCGAGGACCCCGACCGGATGCGGCTCTACCTGGCCCACCACGAGGGTGAGGTCCTCGCGGCGGCCACGATGCTGACGGTCGGCGAGCACGTCTGGTACTCCTACGGCGCGTCCACCGGCAGAAAGCGCGAAGTCCAGCCGAACAACGCCATCCAGTGGCGCATGATGTCCGACGCGCACGCGCTCGGTGCCGGCGTCTACGACCTGCGGGGCATCACCGACACCCTGGAGGAGAGCAACCACCTGCTCGGCCTGCTCCGCTTCAAGGTCGGCACCGGCGGCCACGCCGCCGAGTACCTGGGCGAGTGGGACTTCCCCCTCAACCGCTTCCTGCACAAGGCCCTCGACCTGTACATGTCGCGGCGCTGAGGCCGGGTGCCGGGGGCATCCGTACGGCGGGCGGCCCTCAGGGCCTGTCGAGCAGTTCGAGGGCCTCGGCCCAGCGGAAGCCGGAGGTGGCTTTCGTGGCCCCGGGCGGGCCGGGGTCGTACGCGCTGAAGCGGACGCCCATGTCGCGCAGTGCGCCGACGCTCCGGCGGTACGCGGGGTGGGCGGCCTGGGCCGCGTTCAGGCAGGGCAGTACGGCGGTGGGGATGCCCGCGCCGTACGCCTCGCAGAGGATGCCGAGCGCCAGGGTGTCCGAGATGCCGGCCGCCCATTTGTTGATCGTGTTGAACGTGGCGGGCGCCACCGCGATGGCGTCCGCCGGCGGCAGCGGGCGCGGGTCGCCGGGAGCGCGCCAGGCGGACCTGATCGGGTAGCCGGTCTGTGCCACCACCGCCGCCGTGTCGATGAAGCCGAGCCCCTGCGGGGTGGCGACGACGCCGACGTCCCACCGCTGCTCCTGCGCGGCCGTGATCAGTTGGCCCACGCCGCCCGCGATGCCGGACGCGCAGACCACCACGTACAGGAAGGGCCTCTTCGGCCTGTCCAACTGGTGTGTCCCTGCGGGCTGTTCCGTCCCGTCGGACGGTTCGGGCTGTTCTCTCACGTGGTCCCCCTCGTCAATACGCTGCGGGACCAGTCTGCGTGACTCCGGCGGTGTCGGGCCGGGTGGGCAGGACCACCCGGAACGTCGTGTCACCGGGGCTGCTGCTGACGTCGACCGTGCCGCCGTGTGCGGTGACCACCGCGTGGACGATGGCCAGGCCGAGGCCGGTGCTGCCCGTCGTGCTGCCCGTCGTGCGGGAGCGGCTGTGGTCGGCGCGGACGAAGCGGCCGAACACCTCGGACCTGAGCTCTTCGGGGATGCCGGGTCCGGTGTCGTGCACGGTCAGCTCGATGCCCGCCGCCACGGTGCTCAGCCGTACGGTCACCTCGGTGCCCGGCGGTGTGTGCGTGCGCGCGTTGGCCAGGAGGTTGCCGAGCGCCTGCTGGAGCCGGTGGGTGTCGCCGGTGAGCGTGACGGGCTCCTCCGGCAGGTCGAGCAGCCAGCGGTGGCCGGGGCCAGCGGCCCGGGCGTCGTCCGTCGCGTCCAGGACCAGCCGGGTGAGGTCGACCTGTTCGCGCTCCAGCGGGCGGCCCGCGTCCAGCCGGGCGAGCAGCAGCAGGTCGTCGACGAGGCGGGTCATCCGGTGGGACTCGGAGTGGATGCGCTCCAGCGCGTGCCGCACCTCGGGGGGTACGGGGCCCCGGTTCCGGAGGGCGAGTTCGGAGTGGCCGCGGACGTTGGCGACCGGGGTGCGCAGTTCGTGGCTCGCGTCCGCCGCGAAGTGCCGCAGCCGTTCCTCGCCCGCCTGGCGCTGGGCGAGCGCGTTCCCGATATGCCCGAGCATCTGGTTGAGCGCCGTCTTGACCTGGCCCACCTCGGTACGCGGGTCGGTGACGGCCAGCGGCTCGGGCATGGCCACCTCGCCGCTGGCGAGCGGCAGCCGGGCGACCCCGGCGGCGCGGGCGGTCACCCGTCGCAGGGGGCGCAGCGAGACCCGCACCCACAGGGCGCCCGCCACGCCCGTCGCCAGCAGGGCGGCCGCGAAGACGGCGGCCTCCACCGCTTCGAGCCGGTGGACCGTCTCCTCGACGGGGTGCAGCGGCAGCCCGGTGACCAGGACGTCCCCGTCGTCGCCCCGGGTGGCGGCGGCCCGGTAGCGGTGCAGGGTGTGCAGACGGATGCTGTGGCCGGTGCCGTCGGGCGGCAGGGCCGCGAGCGTACGGCGGTCGGCGGGGGTGAGCGGGACCGGGCGGTCGGCCTCGTCGTCGACCACGGCCGCGCTGGTGACCGTCCCCTTCAGCAGCCGTGCGCCGAACGTGCCCTCGGCCTGGCCCCGGGTGTCGGGGCGGTTGTCCGCGTCGGGGTGCTTCTCGTGTTCGAGGCTGGCCGCGAACCGGCCGGCGGATGCCGTGAGCTGCTGGTCGAGCCGGCCCACCAGGAAGCCCTGCAGTGCGAGTGCGGTGGTGACGCCGACGGCGGCGCAGGCCACCGCGAGCAGGACGACGAGCCCGGCGGTGAGCTGGCCGCGCAGGGTGCGCGGGAACAGCCGCCGCACCATCGGCCGCACCGGTCGGCGGAACAGCCGCCTCACGGCCGGGCCCCCCGGACGTGCGGGGGCAGCCGCCTCACGACTGGTCCGGTTTGAGTACGTAGCCGACGCCCCGCACCGTGTGGATCATCGGGGTCCGGCCCGCGTCGATCTTCTTGCGCAGATAGCTGATGTACAGCTCGACGATGTGTGCCCGGCCGCCGAAGTCGTACGCCCAGACACGGTCGAGGATCTGCTCCTTGGACAGCACCCGGCGCGGGTTGCGCAGCAGGAACCGCAGCAGCTCGAACTCGGTGCGTGAGAGGTCGATGCTGTCGTGGCCGCGCCTGACCTCCCTGGCGTCCTCGTCCATCCTGAGGTCGCCGACCGTCAGCCAGTTCCCCTCGGGCTCCGCGGCCATTCCCGCGCGGCGCAGCAGCCCGCGCAGCCTGGCCAGCACCTCTTCCAGGCTGAACGGTTTCGTCACGTAGTCGTCGCCGCCCGCTGTGAGGCCCGCGATCCGGTCCTCGACCGCGTCGCGCGCGGTCAGGAAGAGCACGCAGACACCGGTGAGACGGGTGCGCAGCTCACGCAGGACGTGCAGTCCGTCCATGTCGGGGAGCATCCAGTCGAGGACCACCGCGTCGGGGCGGAAGTCGTCGGCCGCGGCGAGCGCGGACGCGCCGTCGGCGGCGCTGCGTACGTCCCACCCCTCGGAGCGCAGGGCCCCGGCCAGCACGTCGGTCAGGTCGGGCTCGTCGTCCACGACCAGGACGCGGACCGCTGCTCCGTCCGGGCGCAGCAGCACCGGCTGGTCGCGGCTGTGCGGTACGGGTCCGGCGGGGGTACCCGAGCCGGTCTGCGGGACATCGTCGCTGTTCATGGTCCTCCCAGGATGCCCCGCTGCCGGACGGTGCGCGGGGGCGGGTTCCCTCTGCGTTCCCTATGAATCCGGCTCCGTCGCCCCCTTGAATCCAGCTCCCGTACCGCTTCGGGGCCCACTTCAGAAGGTACGCAGAGAATCCACTGCCAGTCTGGCCCATCCGACGAGTCCGACGCATCCGACGAGTCGGGCGAACCCGATGAACCAGATGAACCAGACGACCGGAGCGAACCGACCGAGGAGGGGCATGGCCGCCATCTTCACCACATCCGAAACCGGCACCGGCACCGACGGCGGGCGCCGTGGCCTGCGCCACCGGCGTGCACGGCGCAGTGTCGTCCCCTTCCTCGCGCCCCTGCTGATCTGGGCCGGAGCCGCCGGGGTGCTCGTCATGTGGTGGAGCGACACGAACGCCGTCGTCGGGCTGTCGGGGTGGCTGACGAACGCGGGCCGGATCACCGGCCTGCTCGCCGGGTACGCCCTGGCCGTCCTGCTGGCCCTGATGGCCCGGATACCCGCCCTCGACCGCAGCATCGGCACGGACAGACTGGCCCGCTGGCACGCCACGGGCGGCCGGTTCACGGTGTCGCTCGCGCTCACCCACACCCTGATGATCATCTGGGGTTACTCGCTGGCCTCGCACACGGACGTCGTGAGCCAGACGTCCACCCTGGTCCTGCACTACCCGGATCTCCTCAAGGGCACCGCCGGATTCCTGCTCTTCGTGGTGACCGGCATCATCTCCGCCCGCGCCGCACGGCGCAGGATGAGCTACGAGACCTGGCACTACCTCCACTTCGCCACCTATCTGGCCGTCTTCCTCACCTTCTTCCACCAGCTCTCCAACGGCGCCGACTTCGTCGGCAACCGCCCGGCACAGATCGGCTGGTACACCCTGTACCTCGGGGTCGCCGCGCTGCTCGTCTGGTTCCGGTTCGCCGTGCCCGTACGCCGTGGGCTCCGCCACCGGCTGCGCGTCACCGCCGTGCGGCCCGAGACGCCGGGCGTCGTCTCCGTCTACCTCACCGGTGCCCGGCTGGACGAACTCGACGCTCAGCCCGGCCAGTTCCTCCGCTGGCGCTTCCTCACGCGGGGCCTGTGGTGGACGGCGAGCCCGTACTCCCTCTCCGCACCCGCCCACCCCGGCTCGCTGCGCATCACCGTGAAGGCCGCGGGCGGACACAGCGCCGCCCTCGCCCGGCTGGCGCCCGGCACCCGGGTCTGGGCCGAGGGCCCGTACGGCGCGTTCACCGCGGACCGGCGCACCAGCGCCAAGGTGCTGCTCCTGGGAGCGGGCGTGGGCATCACCCCGCTGCGGACCCTGTTCGAGACGCTGCCGGGCCGGGTGACCCTCGTCTACCTCGCCCGGCGGGCCGAGGATCTGGCCCTGCGTTCCGAGCTCGACGCGATCGCCGCACGCCGGCACGCCGTCGTCCACTACGCCGTCGACGAGCCCGCCCACCTCTCCGTACCGCTCACCGCGGAGGCACTGGCCGAGCTGGTCCCCGGCCTGGCCGAGCACGACGTGTATCTGTGCGGGCCGCCCGGAATGACGGAGACCGCGATCGGGGCGCTGCGGGAAGCAGGGGTCCCGGGGCGCCGTATCCACCACGAATCGTTCGCCTTCTGAGGCGCTCGGGATCCATGAGGAGAATCGCCATGCGGAGGAGAACCGCCATACGCCGCACCGTCCTGGTCAGCGCCGGGTCCTGCGCCCTGGTCGTCGCGCTGCTGTCGCTCAAGCCGCACCAGTCGCCCGCCCTGGCGGGCGTCGCACCGCGCACCCCCACGAGCACGGCCCCGTCGGCCAGTTCACCGGATACGGCAGGCAAGGCCGGCGGGACGGGCACGACGGGCACGACCGGCGGGACGGGCACTGGAGGCAAGACAAGCAAGGCAGGCAAGACCGGCAAGGCAAGCAAAGCCGGTACGTACACCGGCGACCCGGTCGGCACGCAGTACGGCACCGTCCAGGTAGCCGCCACCCTCACCGGGGGCCGGCTGACGGGCGTACGGGTTCTCCAGGCGCCCGACCAGAACGGCAGGGACCAGCAGATCGCCTCGTACGCCCTGCCCCGCCTCACCCAGGAGGCCGTGGGCGCCAACAGCGCGCACATCGACGCCGTATCGGGGGCCAGCTACACCAGCCAGGGCTATATGCAGTCCCTGCAGAGCGCGCTGGACAAGTCCGGTGCCTGACCGCCCGGCCCTCCCACCTCCGCTACCCCTCGGTCCCCGTGCGCCCCACATAGACCGTGTTGGTCGACGTTCCTCCCTGGAGGGGGTTGTCGAAGGTGACCACATGCGCCTCCGTGTGCGGGAAGACCTCCGCGAGTACGGCGCCGAACTCCGCGTCCGGCGGGTCGTTCGACCACAGGGCGAAGGCCCCGCCGGGGTGCAGCAGGCCGGCGAGGGCGCGCAGTCCGGCCGGGCCGTAGAGCGCCGCGTGGCTGGGGTGCAGGACATGGCGCGGTGAGTGGTCGACGTCCAGCAGGATGGCGTGGAAGCGGCGGCCCGGTTCCCCGGGGTCCAGGCCGTCCGGGCCGGCGGCGAGAGCGAAGAAGTCGCCCCTGACCAGCCGGCAGCGGTCGTCCGACGCCAGCCCGGCGCCCAGCGGGACCAGACCGCGCCGGTGCCAGTCGATGACCTCGCCCAGGGCGTCGACCACCATCAGCGAGGCCACCCGGGGGTCGTCCAGCGCGGCCCGCGCCGTGTACCCGAGGCCGAGACCGCCGACGGCGACATCCAGCGGGATGTCCGGCAGCTCCGCCAGGCCGAGCCGGGTGAGCTCGGTCTCACCCAGGGTGAAGAGGCTGGACATCAGGAACTCGTCCCCGAGCTTCACCTCGTACACGTCGTCGCCCGACGCCGGGTCCCGCCTGCGCCGCAGACTGATGTCGCCCATGGGCGTGGGCTGCCAGTCGATCTCCTGGAAACGTGCACTCATCCGCTGTCCCTGTCCCGTGTCCGTGGCCCTTCTCGGCGCCCCTGGAGGGTCCCACAACGGGCGCCCCCGGCCGTCCCGCGCCGGACGCCGGTCCCGGCAGGGTGGCGCCTTGCCGCACACTGGTGGTTCGGACGGACGAGGGACTGGTGGCGAGGGTGCAGACGTACGGGACTTCCGCGGGCAATGGGGACTCCCCCGGCGGAGCCGGTGTGAGCGGGGTGGCGGGCGAGGCCGCCAGGCGGCGGACCTTCGCGGTCATCAGCCACCCCGACGCGGGCAAGTCGACGATCACCGAGGCCCTGGCCCTGCACGCGCACGCCATCACCGAGGCGGGCGCCGTGCACGGGAAGTCGGGGCGGCGCGCGGTCGCGTCCGACTGGATGGAGATGGAGAAGGCGCGCGGTATCTCCGTGACGTCGGCGGTGCTCCAGTTCGACCACCGCGGCCATGTGCTCAACCTCCTCGACACCCCCGGTCACGCGGACTTCTCCGAGGACACCTACCGGGTGCTGGCCGCCGTCGACTGCGCGGTGATGCTCATCGACGCGGCCAAGGGGCTGGAAGAGCAGACCCGCAAGCTCTTCGACGTCTGCCGGCACCGCCGTATCCCGGTGATCACCTTCGTCAACAAGTGGGACCGGCCGGGCCGGGAGGCCCTGGAACTGCTGGACGAGATCGAGCGCGAGCTGCGCGTCCGGCCCACCCCGGTGACCTGGCCGGTCGGTGAGGCCGGTGAGATGCGCGGTCTGATCGACGCGCGCTCCCCCGAGCAGATGCTGCGCTACACCCGCGCGCCCGGCGGCGCCCACGAGGCCGAGGAGGAGCTCATCACGGCCGAGCAGGCGGCTGCCGAGGAG
This sequence comes from Streptomyces sp. NBC_00466, assembly GCF_041433995.1. NCBI lineage: Bacteria > Bacillati > Actinomycetota > Actinomycetes > Kitasatosporales > Streptomycetaceae > Streptomyces > Streptomyces sp. NBC_00466. The sequence goes on from NZ_CP107896.1 coordinate 3,075,886, forward strand.
GGCGACCGCTGGGAGCAGGCCACCGAGGAGCTCCAGCTGCTGCAGGCCGAGGGCGCCGAGTTCGACGCGGAGTCGTTCCTGGGCGCCACGTCGACGCCGGTCTTCTTCGGTGCGGCGGTCTCCAACATCGGCGTACGGCTGCTCCTCGACGCGATCGTCGATCTCGCCCCCGCACCGCACGCCCGCGAGATGGAGGGCGGCGCCGCCCGCCCGGTCGACGCGCCCTTCTCCGGGCTCGTCTTCAAGGTGCAGGCGAACATGGACCCCTCGCACCGGGACCGCATCGCGTTCCTGCGGGTGTGTTCGGGGGTCTTCGAGCGGGGCGCGACGGTCACCCGGGCCACGACCGGGAAGCCGTTCGCGACCAAGTACGCGCACAGCATCTTCGGCCAGGACCGCTCCATGGTCGACATCGCCTACCCCGGCGACGTCGTCGGCCTGGGCAACGCGGCTGCGCTCCGGGTGGGCGACACCCTGTACGACGGGCCGCCCGCCATGTTCCCGCCGATGCCGACCTTCGCGCCGGAGCACTTCGCCGCCGTACGCCCGGTCGACATCAGCCGCTCCAAGCAGTTCCGGCGCGGGATCGCCCAGCTCGACGAGGAGGGCGTGGTGCAGGTGCTCGTATCGGAACGGCGCGGCGACCAGTCGCCGGTGCTCGCGGCGGTGGGGCCCATGCAGTTCGACGTGGTGACGCACCGGATGGCGGGCGAGTTCTCCTCGCCGGTCCGGCTGGATTTCCTGCCGTACCACCTGGCCAGGTCCACGGACGTGGCCGGCGGCGAGGCGCTGAACAGCGCACGGCTGGTCCAGGGCGAGGCGCTGACCCGGGTCCGCGACAAGGAGGTCCTGGCGCTCTTCCCTGACAAGTGGCAGGCCAACTCCTTCCAGCGGGCGTTCCCGGACGCCCGCCTCGACCACCTGCTGGCCGCGCACGACTGACGTACACGGCCGGGCGGGCGGCAGAGCCGGGCGGCCGGAGTGGTCATCGGCCCGCGCACTCCGTGTCGGACTCCGGCCGCTGTCCCGTGGTGAGGAACCGCGTCACGGTGCGGTCCCCGCAGGCGTTCCCGGTACCCAGATAGGAGCCGTGCCCGCCGCTGTCGACCGTCACCAGACGGGCGCGGGCGCCGAACGCGGCGCGCATCCTCAGGGCGCCCGAGTACGGGGTGTCGGGGTCCCGGCGGTTCTGGATCAGCAGGATGTCCGACGGGCCCCGGTCGGTGATCCGGGCGGGCGGCTCGGCCGGTGCGTCCTTCCAGAAGGTGCAGGGCGTGATGTTCACCGGCATCCCCGCCGTGAGGGGGTACGTGGCGCGGCCGGCCGCCACCGCGGGCCCGTACGAGGAGACCGGGTCGGGCCAGCGCACGTCGTTGCAGATCACCCCGATCGCCACCGCCGCGTCCTCGTCGGGCATGGCCTGCGAGAGATCGGGCGTCAGGACGGGCGTCGCGGCCGGGTCCTGTGCGGCCTTGATCAGCTGAGCCAGCTGCGGAAACGCGTCGTCGCTCTCGAGCGCGTTCTGCAGCGCCTGCCGCAGCAGGGTGCCGGTGAGCGGGACGCCCGGGGTGGTTGTCTCCTTCGGCTCCCGGTCCAGCTTCGCGGCCAGCGCGAGGAACAACGGCCTCACCTCGTCGGCCTTCCGGGCCAGCCACAGCCCGTCGTCCGCCCTGGCGGGATCGGCGGCCCAGGCCGCGAAGTCCGGCATCCGGTCCTCCACGCCGACGGCCATGTTCGCCAGCCAGCCGCGGGCGACGCGCGACGGGTCGGGGTCGTCGTTGCTGTCCAGGACCCAGCGGTCGGTGTGCTGCGGGTACTTCTGCGCGTACTCGGCGCCCACGTACGTCCCGTACGACTCGCCCCACGCCGACAGTTTCTCCTCGCCCAGCGCCTGCCGGAAGCGGTCGATGTCACGCACCTCGTTGGCCGTGGTGAGGCTGCGCAGGACCGGGCCGCCGTTGCGGGCGCACGCATCGGCGGTCCGCCGGGCTCTCGCGATGTTCCCGTCGATCCCGCCGTCCGCCGCGGGCCAGGACCGGAGCGTCACCAGATGCCGGTCGGCCGCGTCGAGCCCGCAGCTCGCCCGCGTACTGCCGCCCACCCCGCGCGGATCGAGGCTGACGAGGTCGTACGCACCGCCCAACTGCCCGCGCAGCGCGGTCCCTTTGTCCGTCAGCCGCTGCACCCCGGACCCGCCGGGCCCACCGGGGATCACGATGAGCGCCCCGCGCCGCGCCGTCGGCTTGTCACTGCGCAGCCGGGACACCGCGAGGGTGAGCTGCGGCCCGTCCGGACGGCTGTAGTCGAGCGGTACGGGCAGCTCGGCGCACTCCTGGCCTGCGGGTCCACCGGGCTGGGCGCAGGCCCGCCAGGTGAGCGCGGGGACCGGAGCGGACGAGGCGGTGCGCGCCGTCCCGGCCTGTGCGGCGGGTACGGCGGTGACGGCGAGAGCGGTGGCGACCGCTGTCGCGGAGAGCGTACGGAAGAGGCCTTGATGGGCGTAACTGGTCATGGGACAAGGGTTGTTGAAGTGATCCACCGTGCCCATACGACAGGCATGACACCGCAGGTGGGGGTAACCCCCGTACCGTACCGGCGCGTTGGCGGACCGGCAGGCCGGCGGGCCCGGATGTGCTCAGCGCGGCGCCGGAGCCCCGAAGCACTCCTCGGCCCGGCTCAGCACCAGGTCGATGAAGTCGCTGACGACCGGGGTGGGGTTGCGGGCCGTCACCCGGGTCAGGCCGACCGTGCGGGAGGCCCCCGGGTCGTCGAGCGGCAGGTCCACGAGGCCGGAGACCCGGACCGGTGACGGCGGCAGCACCGCGACCCCGAGGCCAGCGGCCACGAAGCCGCGGATGGTGGCGATCTCGGCGCCCTCGAACGCGACGCGCGGCGGGAAACCGGCGGCGGCACAGAGGCTGTTGACCAGGCGGCGCAGGCCGTAACCGGAGGCGGCCATCACGAAGTCCTCCTGCTCCGCGTCCGCCAGCCGGACCCGGCCCCGCCCGGCCAGCCGGTGACCGGCCGGGACGACGAGACTGAGCGGCTCGGCGGCGACGGGCAGGGTGGTGACGCCCGGTTCGTCGGGCAGCGGCGAGGTCAGACAGAGATCGACCTCGCCCGCACGCAGCCGGTCGAGAAGACCCTGCGCGTTGTCCTGGACCAGCTGGAAGCGGACCTGCGGGTGCCGGTCCCGGAACCAGCTGACAAGCAGCGGCACCGGCGCCGAGCCGAGCGCGGGCAGGAAGCCCAGGGCGACGGTGCCCGGCATGTCGGTGGCAAGACGCAGCTCCTCGCAGCCCGTCGCGATCTCCTCCAGGCCCCGCTGCACCCGGGCCAGGAAGGCGCGGCCCTGCCGGGTCAGCCGCAGCCCCCGACCCTCGCGGTCGAAGAGCGGGGTGCCGACGGCCGCCTCCAGCCGGGCGACGCTGCGGCTGACCGTCGACTGGGGGGTGCCCAGCTCGCTCGCGGCGGCGGAGAGATGCTCAAGGCCGGCCACCGTCACGAACCGTACGAGGTCGGGGCACATCCCCAGCAGCGGAGCCGGCAGACGCTGCACCGCGGCGTGTTCCATGCGATCGATGCGGTCCGTAGGCGTCATGCGTTCCATATACGGAACATATATCGGGCATCCATGCATTGGACGCATCAACGGCGCCCGGCCTACCGTCGTCCGGTGACTGACCCGCACATATCGCCTGCCGCGCACACGCGGGGGACACCCGGTTTCCGCCGGGCCACCGGAGCGCTCTTCGCCGCCGGGATGACCACGTTCATGACGCTGTACTGCGTCCAGGCCCTGCTGCCCGCCCTGTCCTCCCACTTCAGCCTGTCCCCCGCGGCCTCGTCGCTGACCATCTCGGTCTCCACCGCGGCCATGGCCATCGCCGTGGTCCCGCTGACCGCCCTCTCCGACGCGTGGAGCAGGACCGGGATGATGAGCCTGGCGCTGGGCGCGGCCGCGCTGCTCGGCATCGCGGCGGCCTTCGCGCCCAACTACCCGGTGCTGCTGGTCTTCCGGGTGCTCCAGGGCCTCGCGCTCGCCGGACTCCAGGCGACGGCGATGTCGTACCTGGCCGAGGAGGTGCACCGCGAGTCGCTCGGCCAGGCCATGGGGCTCTATGTGGCGGGCAACGGCATCGGCGGCATGGCGGGCCGGCTCGTCGCGGACGGGGTACTGGATCTGACGGGCAGCTGGCGCTGGGCGATCGGCGCGGTCGGCGCGGTGGCCGCGGTCTCCGCCGTGGTCTTCCATCTGACGGTGCCCGCGTCCGTACGCTTCGTCCGCCGGGAGGCCAGGCCGCGCGCGCTCGCGTCCGCGATCGGCCGGGCACTGCCGGACAGCGCCCTGCTGAGGCTGTATCTGATCGGCTTCGTGGCGATGGCCGCGTTCGTCACCGTCTACAACTACCTGGGATTCCGGCTGATCGACGCGCCGTTCAACCTGTCCCAGACGACGGCGGGGCTGCTCTTCATCGCGTACACCGCGGGCTCGTTCTCGTCGGCCGCCGCGGGCCGGCTGGTCGACCGGTACGGCCGGCCGCGCGTGCTGCTGCCCGCGCTGCTGGTCACGCTCGCGGGGCTCGCGCTGATGCTCGTCCCGCAGCTCGGCGCGGTCATCCCGGGGCTGGTGATCTTCACCGTGGGCTTCTTCGCGGCCCACGCGGTGGCCAGCGGCTGGGTCGGCGGGCGGTCCACCCTGCTGGGGGTGCAGGGCGCGGCGGTCTATCTGTTCTTCTACTACATCGGCAGCGCGGTCGGTGGTTCCGTGGGCGGTATCGCGTACTCCGCGGGGGCGTGGAACGGACTCACCCTCTACTGCGGCTGCCTGGTCGCGGTGGCGCTGCTCAGCGCGGTGACGCTGCGCCGGGTACGGACAGCGGCCCGGCCCGGCCCGGACCGCCCGTCCGCGCAGTCCCCGCTGCCCGCCGCGGAACCGGCGGCCGAGCCGTCCGCTGTCACTCGACCCGGCGACGGCTCCGGCGGCGCTCGGTGAACCGGCGGCGGTAGGAGCCGGTGAGCAGCAGCAGGGTGGTCGCGACGATGGTCACGGCCTGCGCGATCACCACGAGCTTCTTGTCCCAGAACCAGATCGGCTCGTACATGTTCGGCACCGGGCCGAGCGTGCCGACGTTGATGTACCGGTAGACGAGCAGCAGCGCCAGACCGCCCGCCGCGACCAGCCAGGCGAACGCGTCGGACACGGCGCGGCGCCAGACCAGCACGAGCAGGGCCGCGAGCCCGGCCACCCCGGCCTCGATCCGGAACAGCGTGCCCTGGCTGATGCTCGCCGAGATGAGGTCGTAGCGGTCGGAGAGGTTCGCGTGCACATAGGCGTCGACGGCCAGCCCGGCGGCGGCCAGCAGACAGAGCAGCGCCCGCAAGGGGCGGCGGGCCGGACTGCCGGTGTCGCCCGGCGGCGTGGCGAGTGAGGGATCGGACGGCATGGGGGTCCCTTCCCGGCCCGGGGTCCCTTCCCGGCCCGGGGTCCCTTCCCGGCACGGTGGAGCGGGCGCGTGGTCGCGAGCGGGTGTGTGGTTACGTACGTGTCGTGCGGCGTACAGCGGGGCGGGCGCCGGTCACGGGTCAGCTGACCGTGAGCGAGCCCTTCATGTACTGGTGGATGGTGCAGAAGTAGGGGTACTTGCCCTTGGCGGACGGCGCCTTGAAGGTGACCGTCTTCCCCGCGGCGATGTCACCCGTGTCGAACGCCTTCTTGCCGGTGGCCGTCAGGGTGTGGAGCGTCGAGTCCTTGTTCGTCACCGTGATCGTCGTACCCGGGGCGACGGTCAGGTCCGCGGGTGTGAACGCGAAGCTCTGGATCGTGATCTGGTTGCCCTTGCCGCTCGCCGCGGCCGTCGGAGTGGTCGACGTCGAGGAGGACTTCGATCCGCTGTCCGAGCAGCCGGTGACAGCGGTCAGCATGCAGAGCGCGGCTGCGGCGACCGCCACACGCGGCCTGCGGGTACGAGTGAGCATCGTGTCTCCGGTGGTCTTCGGGGCGGCAGACCCGGCCCCGGCCAGGCGCGTGGGGGAGGTACGCACCTGGCCGGGGAGCCGGAAGGGGACGGGCGGGCGGGTCCGGGGAGGGGGACGGACGGAGTCAGACAGTCAGCAGGCTGGGACTGGCCGCCTTCTTCGTACCGATGAAGGCGTCCGGGACCGGGTACTGGCCCAGCACGTAGTGCAGGATCGCGGCATGCATGGCCTCGACCGGAGCGATGGTCGCCGCCGTGTTGACCCCGCCCAGGCTTTTGACGTTGTACGTCGCGAACACATAGGTCTCGGTGGCCTGATCCTCCAACTGGAGCGCCAGTTTGGCCACCCCTGTGACGTCCTTGACCTGACCGAGCGCCTTGGTGACGGCGGCCTGGTCGGAGAGCGGCACATCGGTGATCTTGGGCTTGCCCGCGCTGGTGAGCACGCCGTTCCACGCGTCGGCGTGGTCCTTGTGCTGCGCCATCGCGGTCTGGATGAACGTCGCGATGGCCGGCGGCACCTTGCCGAGCTTTCCCGCGTTGGCCGCCTTGAGAGCCGCCTGGTAGGCAGCGACGGCCTGGTTCTCCAGGGCCACCGACAGGGCGACGGCCTTCAGGTCGCCGGTGTACGTGGAGGACCCGCCCGACGCGGACGCCGAAGCACTGGCCGACGAGGATGCCGAGGCGCCCGCCGACGGGGAGCCGGACACGCTCCCGCCGGTCGGCGTGGTGGACGACTTCCCGCCGCACGCGGCGAGCGCCAGCATGGCCGCCGAGGCACCGGCGCCGGCCAGGAAGCGGCGGCGCGCCAGACGCGAACCCTCTTCGTGGGCGGGCTCGGAACCGCAGGCCCCCAGGTCCTTGAGCTCCGTCGACAGGTCACGGGCGGACGCGGCCATGACGGGAAGTGCAGCCCGGTGGGCCTCGTCCATCTCGCTCGTCAGACGGGACAGCTCGCCCTCGCTGATCGGCAGCTCCCAGCTGCCCCTGCTGCTGCTCATTTCACGGCCCCTTCACTGACCGGAGAAGCCATCTTGGTGGGGTAGAAGGCGTCCGGGAATCCGACGCTGCCGATGGCTGCGGGGAGCTTCGCGACGTCCGTGGGGATGGCGATGAGGTTCGTCTTCCCGTCGGCCAGCAGGGCCTGCACGGCCAGCAGCGTGGCGCGGTGCTGGGCCTCCACCGGCGCGACCGAGGCGAAGAGCTGACGCAGGCTCGTGTCGTGGACCTGCCCAATGTTCTTGGTGTACGTCTGCGCCGCGACGTCCTCCAGCGAGATGGCCAGCTTCACCACGTCCGCCGACGTCTTGAGTGTCGGCAGCGTCTTCTTGACCACCGCCGCGTACTTCGGGTCCGTGCCCGTCTGCTCCTTGCCGCCCGCCTTCTGGGCGGCGGCGTTGAACGCCTGGGCGTGTGCGGTGTGCTGCTGCGCCGTCTTCGTGATGAAGGCCAGCACGGTCTTGTTGCCGGTCTTGATGAACGGCAGCCCGGCCGCGGTGTGATAGACGCTCACCGCCAGGTTCTCCAGCGAGGCGGCCGTCTGGAGTGCCATGACGTCGGTGCTCGACGCCGCCGCCGCGCGTCCGGCGCCCAGCAGGGTCGCCACGCCCGCGGCCCCCAGCAGAGTGCCCCGGCGCTGCCACCAGCGGCGGCTTGAGGATTCGGCCGTTTCGGCGAAATCCGCCAGCGCGGAGTTCGTCATCCGGAGCGCGTCGCTGTTCAAATCCTGCGACTGCTCGGTCAGCTCCTTCAGCAACCCGGTGTCGATGTGATCGGTACCCATCGCGTCCCATCTCCTCCCCCGCGCCGGACAGCACGGGTGTCTCCCCGAGCCTTGGGCAAGGGATGTGCGCAGGACCCGATTGCTGAGACCGAATGCCGCAACGCATACCCGAACGGAGGACGAACCTGTTGCCTGAGGCGTGCATTTCGTTCCGGGCGAGAACCAGGCGGGAACCGGGCGAGAACCGATCGGGGACCGGGGAGGGAGCGCCCCTTTTGGTAAATACACATACTTGAACGGCCGTCCGTACCGGTCCGACGAACGAACCCAACCGAGGAGCATCCGTGTCCGTGCAGCCCCCCGAGAAGCCCGCCGAAGCCGTCGCCCGGCTGCGTGCCACCTTCCGTACCGGCCGGACCAAGACCCTGTCCTGGCGCACCGAACAGCTGCACGGCCTGCGGGCGATGCTGACCGGGCACCGCCAGGAACTGGCCACCGCGCTCCACGCCGACCTGGGCAAGAGCCAGCGCGAGGCGTTCCGTACGGAGATCGACTTCACCGTGCGCGAGATCGACCACACCCTGGAGCGGCTTGAGGGCTGGCTGCGGCCCGAGCCCGTCGACGTACCGGAGCACCTCGGTACGGCGAGTGCCTGGACCGTGCTGGATCCGCTGGGCGTCGTCCTGGTGATCGCCCCGTGGAACTACCCGCTTCAGCTGCTCCTCGCCCCGGTCGCCGGGGCGCTCGCCGCGGGCAACTGTGTCGTCGCCAAGCCCAGCGAAGTGGCCCCCGCCACCTCGCGGGCCGTCGCCGAACTGCTGCCGCGCTACCTCGACCGTGACGCGGTGACCGTGGTCGAGGGCGCCGTACCGGAGACCACCGCCCTGCTCGCCGAGCACTTCGACCACATCTTCTACACCGGCAACGGCGCCGTGGGCCGCATCGTGATGCGGGCCGCCGCCGAGCATCTGACGCCCGTCTCCCTCGAACTGGGCGGCAAGTCACCGGCGTTCGTCGACCGGGGCACGGACCTCACGGCGGTGGCCACCCGGCTCGCGTCGACCAAGTTCCTCAACGCGGGCCAGACCTGCGTCGCCCCGGACTACGTCCTCACCGACCCCGCGACCGCCCGGGAGCTGGAGACCGCGCTGACCTCGGCCGTACGGGAGCTGTTCGGCGCCGACCCGGCCACCTCCGACGACTACGGCCGGATCATCAACGAGCGCCACTTCGACCGGCTGACCGGCCTGCTCGGCTCGGGCAGGCTCGTGGTCGGCGGCGACAGCGACCGCGCGGAGCGCTACCTCGCGCCCACCGTGCTCGCCGAAGTGGCGCCCGGTTCACCGGTCATGGGCGAGGAGATCTTCGGCCCGATCCTGCCCATCGTGGAGGTCGAGGGGCTCGACGAGGCCATCGAGTTCATCAACGACCGGGACAAGCCACTGGCGCTGTACGCGTTCACGGACTCGGTGCTGACCCGCGACCGGCTCACCACCGAGACCTCGTCGGGCGGCCTCGGCTTCGGCCTGCCGGTGGCCCATCTCACCGTGCCCGAGCTGCCGTTCGGCGGGGTGGGCGAGAGCGGGATGGGCCGCTATCACGGCCGGTACTCGCTGGAGACGTTCAGCCACCGCAAGGCGGTCCTGGACAAGCCGCTCGGCTGAGGCGGGGGCCGCAGTCCGAATCCGGCCGGGGAAACTTCGCGTTCCCCGGAACCCAATTCGCCTCACGATGTGAACTGTGGCCGGTCGGACCGACGGTCACCGAGCTCAGGCAGCCATCCCTCTGAAAACTCCACAAGTGGTCAGCCGGAGAGCTTTTCACTTCAGGACCCAAAGCGTTTTGAGGGCAATTCCTCGTGCACCTCTATAAACGCCTGGCATTGTCGGCGAGTTGGAGTGCCCGCCTGTTGGGGCGCAGGCGGGCACCAACTGCGGCAAACAGCCAGGGGCAAGGTGTCAGCCGAAGAGGAGAGTCGGTTCGACGAGGATGTCCCTGCCCCGCTCGCTCTTGTAGATCAGATCGATGCTGCCGAAGCGGGCCTCGGTGTAGTCGAGTCCGAGCGAGGCCACCGCCTTGCGTACGGCCTCTTCGGAGCTGCTCTCGATCTCCAGGAAGGTGGGCAGGTCCGGCCAGGTGTCGAAGTCGTAGGCGACGCCGCCGAGGTGCCACTCCTCGCGGTAATTCTGCTGGTACCGCACCTGGCGCAGGCCAACGGCCGCGAGAAGTTCCGCGGTCCGTTCCAGGTCACTCACCTCGATCTCGATCTCGGTGGTGCCATTGATGTGGGAGGCGTCGGTGACCTGCTTGAGCGTGAGGGTGGCCTTGCCGCCCTCGTCCCGAAGGCGCAGCCACTGCTCGCCCTGGACGGCGTCGTTCTCGAAGATCAGGCGGGTGAACAGGGTCTTGCCGAAGGCCAGCTCGGCCCCGGCCGCTCGCAGTTGGTCGCGTACGGCGTCCACGTCGATGTTCAGGAACTTGGCTTCGTATTCGTGCTGGGCCACAGCATCCTCGCTCTCGTTGGTTCCGCTTCTACGCGGTCAGGTCGTGCAGGTCCTGCTCGCGCATCTTCCTGATCTCGGCGCACGTGTCGCTGCCGACGAACTCTTCCACGGGCAGACACAGGTCCATGCGCTGAATACACACGCCGACGTGGAAGGTTCCTTCCGGGTCGCGGTAGAGCCGCACCCCGTAGTAACCCTCGTGGCAGTCAACGCTGTTGTTGAATCTGCATCCGGCACACGTGTCGGGCAGTCGCAGGGAACGGATGTGCTTCACCATGAGCTGCCGGCCTGACGGAAGCTGATAGGTGATGCGGAAACCTGACGTACCTGCGATCAGCCGGATCTCCTGCGGGACGGCACCGAGCTCGGCCAGGAGGAGATCGACGGCGTCGAGAGACGCATCGCCGTCAGCCAGCGATGTCAGTACCCGCACGGATAATCTCGGCGAGTACTTCTCCAACAGCCGGTGGATCCGCTGTACGTGGGTGTGATCGGGGATGACGATGTTCGCCCGCACTCCGATGCCGAGCGATAGGGCGAGGCGGATCGAGTCCTCCAGCGCTTCGATCTTGCGCGTTGCCAGCGGCCGGACCCTGAACCGTGTGCTCTGAACCTGCGAGAGCTCGTCGGGGGTGGTGCCGAAGATCGAGAAGTTGACGTGCGCGAGTCCGGCGTCCGCGCAACCGGGCAAGGACCTCACACCGTTCTCGCCGTTCGAGGTGACACTGACCGAGTAGCCGACCTGTCGTGCGAGGGCGACGATCTGCGGCAGCTTGGGATGCAGGGTCGGCTCCCCACCGGTGAGGTGGATCTCGTCGCAGTGCAGTGCGTCGCCGAGTTGGGTGAGGGCGCCGCGGAACGCCTCGTCCGGGATGACCGGGGCACTGGTGAAGCGGGCGCCGTTGGTGGCGACGTAAAGGGAGGTCCGGCCGGATGGGCCGGTGGAGGTGAAACGTTCGGGCCGGCGCGGATGGTTGTCGGCGCTGACCGGTGTGCCCTCGTTGTGGCAGAACGTGCACGTCATGCCACAGGCATCGATGACTTTGACGCGCAGTGTCCGGTCCATCGACACATGGATCGGGACATCTTCGCTGACGTTCCGTAAAGCACGGTGCTGGAACATGTGGCGTTGCTCCTTCGGCATGGCACGCCGGCAGCTTGGAGGGAGAGAGCCGGCTGAGGCGTGCCTGGCAAATTTGTTTGCTGTGCTGACCGGGTCAGGAGCTGACGGGCAGGTCAGGGGCGGATGCGGCTGCGCTGCCTGCCTGCATCGGCGCTGGGCTGTGCTGGGTGAGGTAGGCAAGCCCGCCAACGGCGAGGAGCGAACCGAGGCCCCATATGAGGCCAAGAACCATGCCGAGAAGGTCAGGGCCCGGAGGCTGGGCCACGGCCAACACGCCGAAGCGCTGCCGTGCGGGGCCCGAGTGCAGGAGAGCGGTCATGTCGTCTCCGTAACTGGCCTTCGGAGAGGAGCTGTCACGCTTTCGACTGCCGCGTGCAGAACCTGGGCGTCCGTCAGCATCGGAGCGGTCCCGGGAGAGACCCGCCAGTGGAGCCCGGGCCCGCGCACGCGATGCAGTGGAGGGACGACAAGGTGCTGGTTCAGGCCGAGCGGCCGCGTGTCGGGCACGTTCCAGACGGCCGCAGTGCCCGTCCGTACGAACCAGTAGAAGGCCGGTTCACGCGGATCTTCGATCACGGCACCGCTACGAGGTCCGAGAGCGATCAGCACACGTACCCCGACGCCTCTTGGTACGCGTACGGCGTCCCAACGGAATCCGGCGCCCTGGATCTCGCAGCTAGCTACCGTGCGCATCGTGGGTGGTTCCGGGATCTCTTGTGACACAAAGGGACAACTCCTCACCGAACACCGAGGCTTGAATGTGTGGAGCCGTCATCTTCGCGAGACGGGACGTCCCCTTCGAGGACTTCAAAGGGTCACCCGGAGGACTTCAAGAGGGCTTTCCTTCACCTGGTTGATGAGTACGTGCCGCGATGGGGACATAGCGTGGGAGCCTCAGGTGAGGTTTCGGACCACGGAGGAGTTCATGTCCCGTCCCATAGGCAACACCCGCCTCAAAGCCGCCCGGGTGACGGCCGGCTACAACTCGCAGCAGGCCCTCGCGGACGCCATCACAAAGGCCGCACCGCAGCTCGGCATCCGAGGACTGGCCGTCGGTGTCCGCCAGATCCGGAGGTGGGAATCCACCAATCCACCGTGGCCCCAGCCGGACATCCGTCGTGTGCTCACCCATCTGCTGGGCCAGGACGCCGAGGACCTCGGCTTCACGGCTCCCTGGGGCTCAGGGCAACATCCGGACGGTCAGCACCGCCCGGCCTCGGCGGCCCGTTCCATGCCCGGCACGCGCCTGGCCACGGTGCCCACCCAATCCGTCGCGGTTACACAGCCGACGAGCGTTGGAGCCAACTACGAAGCGGTGACCCGCTCCCATCGGCACCTCTACTGGTCCGTCGCACCAGCCACACTGCACCCTGCGATTCTGGAGCACGCGCGGCTGGGCTGCGCGCTTCTGCCCGAGACGGTCGAACCCGCCCGGCACCGACTCGCAGCCGCACTCGCCGAGTCCTACCTGCTGGCAGGCCGCATCGAATTCTTCGACTTCCGCCAACCCGACCAGGCCGGCGACACCCTGCTGCGCGCCCTTCAAGCCGCCGGCGAGGCCGACGATCCGCTCCTGGGATCGGCGATCCTCGCGCACACAGCCTTCATCCCGGGCTGGGCAGGTGAACGCGAAGCGGCAGTGGAGCGAATGGTCGCGGCCCGCACCTACGCCCGCCGCGGACCCGCATCCGCAGAGTTCCACGCCTGGCTGGACGCCGTCGAAGCCGAGTGCGAGACCCGCTGCGGAAACACCCGTACCGCCCTGCACCTCATCGGCCACGCCGAAGACATCCTCACCGCCGGCACCGAGCACACCACACCCGTCTGGATGGACTGGTTCAGCCCCGTCCGCCTGGCAGCCTTCAAGGGCAACACCCAACTCAAAGCAGGCCACCTCCCTCAAGCTCGCGAAACCCTTCAGCAGGTGCTCGAAGACCTGCCGCCCGAGTCGGCAAAGCAACGCACTGTCGTTTTGGGAGACTTGGCCGCGGTGGCAGCCGCCGACAGCGATCCGCAAGAGGCATGTCACTACGCCGGCCAAGCCCTCGATCAGCTCGCCCTCACCTGGTACGCCACAGGCATGGACCGCGTACGCGAAGTGCGTCGCACGCTCGCTCCGTGGCAGAACGAGCAGTGCGTGCGGGACTTCGACGACCGGCTCTACGACTGGGGAACGACGGTCAGCGCCCTCCAGCGTTGAACCCGGCGATCCTCTCCGGCAGCTCCGCCAGCGAGTCGATCCGCATCGTGGTGATCGCGTCGGCCTCCGGATCGCCCTGCTGGATGGTGCCCCAGGGGCCCCGCCGGATCAGCGCGGTCAGCAGCCCCGCCTGCACGGCCGGGCGGATGTCGTTGTCGAGCCGGTCGCCGACGTACAGAATCTCGCCCGGCTCGGCAGGCGTCGCCTCGATGACGTGCTCGAAGAACTTCACGTCCGGCTTGGACGCACCCCAGTCGTCGCTGGTGGCGATGAGATCGGACGGCAGATCCAACCCACGCAACAGGCCGCCGGCCCGCACGGTCTGATTGCCCGCGATGCCGACCCACAGACCAGCCCCGCGCAGCCCAGCCAGGGTCGGCCGCACGTCCGGATAGAGGTCGTCCTCGCCGAACCACTCCGGCTTACCGGCCTCGGCACGCCTGTCCCGCTCCTCGGCCAGGTCGAACCCCGGCCGGAACTCCTGGAACGTCTCGCGGTAGTCCCGCCCCTGCGCGATGACCGCCCCGAACATGGCCGCGAACGTATGCCGGGGCACCCCCAGCCAGTCCGCCCAGGTTCCGTACTCGCGGGTCTCGTCCACAAGGCACTCACCGACATCGAACACCACAGCGCGAATCATGCTCGGCAGGGTAATGCGCCCCGCAACGCCGTGCACGGATGGGTTACGGCCCTCCGCCGGACCCGTACCGCCCGCCCCGGCCCCTGCTCAGTCGGCAAGGCTCCGGTCGGCGAGGAACCTCAGGTACTCCTCCCGGTTCAGTGGATTGCCGTCGGTGCGCGGACGGGTCGGCGCCGGGCCGCGCACCGGGCGGTCCTCCCCCGGACGGGACCACACCGTGCCCTCCCCGCGGGTCAGCCCCGGCAGTGCCTTCTGGAACTTCTGCACCCGCCTGACCGGCAGCTCCGCCGTGACCAGCCAGGACGAGCCGGCCGTGGTGGAGCCGGTGATCTCGGCCCCGAGCGGCACGAGGCAGCCGACGACCGTGTGGAGCGCGTCCTCCGGAATCTCCGCCTCCAGCGTCTGGCACGGCTCGAAGACCCGGCTGCCCGCACGTCGCAGCGCGCGCATCAGGACCAGCGGCGTGAGCTGCCGGAAGTCCGCGGCGACGGTGAGCGGCGACATGTAGCCGGTCCGGGTGAGCGTGACCGTGCAGTCGGTCACCTCCCAGCCGTACAGGCCCTGTTGTAGGGTCCGCAGCACGGACTCCTCGATGGCGCGGTGGAAGGCGCGGGGCAGCGCGCCCCACTCGGTCTCACGCGCGAAGGTGACGCCGGCGCCGCACGGGGCGGATTCGACGCGCAGGCCCACCGTCGCCAGGAAGTCGTTGTCGCCGTGCCGGTCGATCTCGGTGAGCGCCTCCCCCCGGCCGGCCGGCCGCTCGAAGTACACCGGGCGGACCGGCTCGAACACCACCTCCAGGCCGAAGTCCCGCTCCAGCCGCGCCGTGAGCACCTCCTGCTGCACGGCCCCGTAGAGCAGTACGGAGGTCGCGCCGCCGCCCGCCGCCCGGGTGCGGATCAGCGGGTCCTCGTCCGCGAGCGCCAACAGGGCCGCGTGCAGCCGCGCCTGCTGCCCGGGACCACACGCCCGTACGACCGTCTCCAGGCTCGGCGGCGAGAAGTGGAACTGCTCCGGCCGGTCGTCGGGCGCGCCCAGCCGGTCCCCGACCCGGATACCCGGCAGACCGCGCACCCGGCCGATACTGCCCGCCGTCAGCCGCCGGCCGGGCTTCTGGCCCGCGGCGCCGTGCGCACCACGGGTGTCCGGGGCGCCGGGGACGGACACGACGTCGAGGCCGGTGATCCGGCCGCTGAACTCGGTCTGTTTCCCGCCGGGTTCACGCTGCCAGTAGGTGACACGCTGCCGTTCGCGTACCTCTCCCGAGAACAGCCTGAGGTACGCGACCTTCTCACCGGCGCCCGTGCGCTCGACGGCGAACACCGTGCCACACGGGCCGGTTCCGGCCGCCGGGGCTGCCGCGGCGGGCTCGGCGGCTGTCCGGGGCGGGCGCAGCAGTGCGGCGATGCCGTCCGTGAGGGCGGCGATGCCCTCGCCGGTCAGGGCCGAGCCGAAGAAGACCGGGTGCAGCAGCCCGGCCCCGCACTGCCGGGTGAGCAGGGCGTGCACGTCGTCGGCCGGCGGCAGCTCGCCCGCCACGAGCCGGGCCAGCAGGGCGTCGTCGTGTTCGGCGAGCGCCTCGGCGGCCGTCATACGGAACTCCGGCTGCTGCAGGGACCGTACGGCCGTCCGGGCGGCTGCCGTTCCCGCGTCCCGCACCGCACTCATGGCGAGGATGTCCGGGGTGAGCCTGGCGCGGATGTCGGCCAGCAGGCTGTCGGAGCGCGCGCCCGCGCGGTCGATCTTGTTGACGAAGAGCAGCGTCGGCAGCCGCAGCCGGCGCAGCGACCTCAGCAGGACACGGGTCTGCGCCTGTACGCCTTCGACGGCGGACAGCACGAGAACCGCGCCGTCGAGCACGGACAGCGCCCGCTCCACCTCGGCGATGAAGTCGGGGTGGCCCGGGGTGTCCACCAGGTTGATCTGCAGGCCCCCGGCGCCGCTGACGGCGAAGGGCGCCACCGCCGAACGGATCGTGATGCCACGCTCGCGCTCGATCTCGCCGGTGTCCGTCTGCGTACTGCCGGCGTCGACGCTGCCGAGTTCGGAGATGGCACCGTTGTCGAGCAGCAGCCGTTCGGTGAGGCTGGTCTTACCGGCGTCGATGTGGGCGAGCACGCCCAGGTTCAGGGTGGTTCCGGGATTCAGGATGGTGTCGGGCACAGAGGTCCTCAGGGGGGATGGAAGAGAGAGACGGCCTGATGACTCCGTGGAACTGCCGCATCGTCTTCCTCTTCCGCTGATTTCTCTGAACCCTCTGGGCCTGCTGGGCCCGCTGGGCCTGCTGGGCCTGCTGGGCCCGCTGGGCCTGCTGGGCCCGCTGGACCGAGCCTCGCGAGGGTACCGGCGCGTGCCCCGGCCGGGCGACAGGTTTTCCGCGCCGCCGGGACCGTTGCGCGCACGCCCCGTACCGTGGCCGGATGGCCGAGTCGGAGTCACGGGCGTCAGAGCCGCAGCCGAGCGCCGACGACCGGCGTTTCCCCGCGAGCCGGGCGCCCGGCTGCGCCACACTCGGCGCGCTGGACGCCCAGGTGGTCGACTGCCGCGCCTGCCCCCGGCTGGTGGCCTGGCGGGAGCAGGTGGCCGTGGAGAAGCGGGCCGCGTACCGGGACCAGGAGTACTGGGGGCGGCCCGTCCCCGGCTTCGGGCCCGCCGACGCCGCGCTGGCCGTGGTGGGGCTGGCACCCGCGGCGCACGGCGGGAACCGGACCGGGCGGATGTTCACCGGCGACCCGGCCGGCGACTTCCTGGTCGCGGGGCTGCACGCCGTCGGCCTGGCCTCGCAGCCGACCGCCACCGCCGCCGACGACGGGCTCACCCTGCGCGGAGTACGGATGGCCGCCCCGGTGCACTGCGCGCCGCCGCAGAACAAGCCCACCACCGAGGAGCGCGACACCTGCCGGCCCTGGCTGGCGGCGGAGCTGGCGCTGCTGAGTCCCGGGCTGCGCGCGGTGGTGGTGCTCGGCGGCTTCGGCTGGCAGGCCCTGCTGCCCGTACTCGCCGACGCGGGCTGGCGGCTGCCCCGGCCGCGGCCGGTGTTCGGCCACGGCGCGCAGGTGGTGCTCGCCGGTACGGACGGCCGCGACGAGCTGCGGCTCTTCGGCTGCTACCACCCGAGCCGGCGCAATGTGAACACCGGGCTGCTGACGCGGCCGATGCTGGAGGCGGTGTTCCGCGAGGCAGCCGCCGCTGCGGGGCTGTAGCGGTACCGCTCTCAGTTGCGGTTCAGCTGCGGGGTTGTAGCAGTGCCGGCCTCAGCCGCAGGGCTGGAGCAGTACCGGCCCCAGCCGCCGGGCTCTGGGCCGTACCGGCCTCAGCTGCGCGGACCGGCGGTGGCACACTGGCCCGCGGTCCGCCGAAGGAGCAGCCCCATGCCGATGTTCCGCACCCTGCGCCGTGCCGTACGGCGCCCGCTCCACCCCGCAGTCGATCTCAGCCACCCCGTCCGCTCCCCGCTCGGCAGCGCGGTCGTGAACTGCGTGGTCTACCGCGACGGTGTCCGGCAGCCGGGCGACTGCCCGGCGGACGAGGCGCTGCGCCGGGTCAGAGCGGAGGGCAGCGGCTTCGTCTGGATCGGGCTGCACGAGGCGCAGCAGAGCGAACTCGTCGCGCTCGGGGAACTGTTCGGGCTGCACCGGCTGGCCGTCGATGACGCACTGCGCGCCCATCCGCGCCCCAAGATCGACACCTACGGTGACACACTCTTCGCCGTACTCAAGACCGTCGGCTACGTCGAGCACCAGGAGCTGACCGCCACCAGCGAGATCGTCGACACCGGAGAGCTGGTCGTCTTCACGGGCGCCGACTTCGTCCTCACCGTCAGGCGCGGCCGGCACGGCTCGCTCGGCCCGCTCCGCGAGGCCCTGGAGGCAGACCCCGGCCAGCTCGCCAAGGGCCCGGCCGCCGTGCTGCACGCCATCGCCGATCACGTCGTCGAGCAGTACGCCTGTGTCGCCGACGCCGTGCAGGACGACATCGACGCCGTCGAGTCCTTGGTCTTCTCGCAGCAGGCCGCGAGCGGTGACTCCGGGCGGATCTATGTGCTCAAGCGGGAGCTGATGGAGTTCAGGCGGGCGGTGGTCCCGCTCTGCCGCCAGCTGGAGAAGCTGCTCGCCCGGCAGCCGCTGCCGCTGATGACCCAGGACATCAGGACGTACTTCCGCGACGTGGCGGGGCGGCTCACCCGGATCACCGAGCAGACCACGGCGTACGACGCACTGCTCGACTCCATACTCCAGGCACATCTGGCGCAGGTGGGCATCGAACAGAACGAGGACATGCGGAAGATCACCGCGTGGGCGTCCATAGTCGCCGTACCGACCATGGTGTGCGGGGTGTACGGCATGAACTTCGACCACATGCCGGAGAAGCACTGGGAGTACGGCTACCCGCTGGCCATGGCCGTGATCGTGGCCGCCTGCCTGGTCATGTACCGGGGATTCCGCCGCAACGGCTGGCTGTAGCGGCTCCTGCTCCCGCCCGTTCGCCTGCTCGTTCTCCTCCTGCTCCCGCTCCTGCTGTCGCCCCCGCCGCCTACCCCGCGCTGCCCGCGTGCACGATGGCGCGGCTCCATGCCTCGTACGTGTGCTGCGGGTGCGGCGGCTCCGGCAGTTCCAGGGGGTCGTGCTGCTCACGCGGCCGCACATCGCCGAAGCGGGTCCAGCCCCACCCCTGCATCGCTCCCCTGGCCGGTTCGTTCGAAGGCTCCACCAGGGCCGCGACCAGTGCGGCCCGCGAACGCACCAGCAGCTGGTCGACGAGGCGGGTGGCGATCCGCTGCCGCCGGAAGGGCGGTTGCACCATCAGCTCGGCCAGGACGAACACCTGCCCTGACGCGGTCAGTTCCTCGATGTCCTCCGGGAGCCTGCCGCGGAAGCCCTGCCAGAGGCCGCCGTCCCGCTCCAGGACGTACCCGTAGGCGCATCCGGCCAGCGACGGGCCGTCGGCGACCATCATGTCGAAGCCGGGGCGCTGCATGTCCTCGGCGAAGCGCTCCAGGAACTGCTGGCGGTCGTGGAACTCCTCCCCACGCGGCCCCCGGTATGCCTCGACATAGGTGTCCGCGACGGCCTCCCGCTGCGATTCGGCCTGCCATCTGGTCAGGCGGCGCATGAAGACCTCAGCCATGTGTTCCTCCCGTTTTCCGGCCATCGTCTCAGCGCTCGGCGACCAAGGAAACGGCTAGTGCAAGATCCGGCCTGATCCAGACGGGAGGCTCCGGGCCTGGTGGCGCGGGGCGGTCCGGGTGCGCGGCGGAAATGGCCGAATGGCGCTGTCCGGAGTGCGGGCTCCCGGCCGGTGGCTTCCCCTGGAGACGTGACGGACGACGGCGTGGGCGGACTCGGCGGACTACGGTCCGGGCCCGCCGTACCGGAGGGGCGCCCGCCGGGCCGCCGAATGCGGTCGTTCTTCGCCGTCCTGCTGATCGTGGTCGCGGGGATCCTCACCCCGGTCTCCGCCGTCGCCGTCTGGACGCGCGACGTGGTGGGCGACACCGACCGCTATGTCGCGCTGATGCGGCCGCTGGCCGCCAACCCGGCCGTGCGGTCCGCCGTGACCGGCCAGGCGACGGAGGCCGTCGTGAAGTACGTCAATGTCGACGCGCTGCTCAAGTCCGTCGGGCCCGCGGAACGCGCCGAGATCGAGCTCGCCATCGGCGCGCTCGGCAAGCCGATCTCCTCGGGGCTCAAGGAGCTCGTGCACAGCGCGGTCGCGGGGTTCGTCGACAGCGGCACGTTCACGGACGTCTGGGTCCAGCTCAACAGGACCGCGCACACCGCCGCCGAGAAGGCCCTGACCAGCGACCGGGGCGGCGCGGTCACGATCGATCTGGCGCCCGTCACGGACGCCGCGAAGAAACGGCTCGTGGACAGCGGGCTGACCATCGCGTCGAAGATCCCCCCGGTGCACGCCCGGTACACGCTGCTGGACTCCCAGGCCGTGGGCCGGGCGCGCACCGCCTTCCGGCTGCTGCGGATCGGCGGGCTCTGGCTGCCGGTGGTGACCGTGCTGCTCGCGGCGGGCGGCGTACTCCTGGCGGTCCGCAGACGGCGCGCCCTGGTCACCGCGGGCCTGGCGGTAGCGGCAGGTGCGCTGCTGCTCGGCCTGGCGATCGCCGCCTTCCGCAGCCTGTACCTGGACCGGCTGCCGCCCGGCATCCCGGAGCCCGCTGCGGCTGCCGTCATCGACGCGCTGACGGCCTTCCTGTGGACGGCGGTCCGCATGATCGCCGTGGTCGGCGCCGTGCTGGCGCTCGCCGCCTGGCTGGGCGGCTCCGGCCGGATCGCCGTGCGGATCCGGACGGTGTGGCGGCGCACCGTCGGCGCCGTACGCAACGCCATGGGCCTGCGCACCGGGCGCGCGGGCCTCTGGGTGCTGCGCGCCAGGGCCTGGCTGAACGGGACGGTGGTGGCCGTCGCGCTCGCCGTCTACCTGGTCTGGGACCGGCCCACCGCGGGCGTCGTGGTGGGGATCGCCCTGTCCGCGCTCGTCGCGCTGGCGCTGGTGGAGCTGGCCGCGGACGACGGGACCCCGCAGACGTACAAACCTGACTGAACCGGCTCAGTCCTCGTGCGTGTAGAAGAGATAGAAGGTCGTGACCACGGCGCCGATGCCGAACCCCGCGCCGATGAACGACGACGACAGCACGCTCGACCCGGTCATCGAGTACAGGAACCCCATCGCGCCGCCGATGAGCACGCCGTACCCGGCCGCCCTCAGCTCGCGGGGCAGCGCGTGCTGGATGCGGCCGAAACCGAAGGCCAGCACGGCGAGCACCAGGCCCGAGACGATGCTGAGCACGATCTTGGCGGTGGTGAAGGGGTGGCCGGGCGACGTGGAGCTGAGGATGAACGCCGTGTACAGGGCGTAGACGATGCCGAGGACGACGGGCACCGCCACGGCCGCCATCGGCAGGTGCCCGTGTGCCGCCGGGCGTCGCCGGTGGGACGGCCGGTGTCCGCGGAGTGTCGTGGGTGTGGCCATGGCAGATTCCTTCCGCTCGCCTCCCACCAGCGCACACCCGCGGCCGCGTCCCGGCAACTCGTACGGCGTAACAGGGCCGCGCAACGGGACGGCGCACCGGCCTGTCTCGCGCCCCGCGTGCACCCGCGCAGAACTCACAGCCGTACGCGGCGGGAGAAAACCGCACGCCAGGCCGTAGTTTGTTGGCATGGGTGACACGGTCGGCAGCAGCGCAGACGCACAGAGGAAGCAGCCGCTGATCTCGCCGCCGGAGTGGCTGATCCGGGGGCTGCGCCCGCAGCCGGCGCCGATCCCCTGGGCCGCCGTGGTCCGCGCGAGCATCGCGCTGGCCGCGCCGCTGGCCGTCGGCCTCGCCGTCGGACAGCCCGGGTACGGGGCGCTGGTCGCCATGGGCGCGCTCTCGGGCGTCATCGGCGACACCGCCGACGCGTACCGGATGCGGATCCTCAACATCGCCGTGCCGCAGTGCTTCGGCGCGGTCGGCGTCATGCTCGGCACCCTCGTGTACGGCGACGGCTGGATCGCGGTGGCCGTCCTCACCCTGGTCGCGCTGGTCTCCGGGATGATCTCCACGATCGGCGCGGTGGCGTCCGTTTCCGGGCTGCTCCTCCTGCTCAACTCCGTGGTCGGCGCGGGCCTCCCGCTGCCGGGGCCCTGGTGGAAGGCCCCGCTGCTGCTCTCGCTCGGCGGGCTCTTCGTGCTGGTGCTCGCACTGCTCGGCTGGCCGCTGCGGGCGCGGACCCCGGAACGGACCGCGGTCGCCGCGACCTACCGCTCGGTCGCCGAGCTGCTCGCGGCCGCGGGCACGACCGCGTACGACGTCAGACGCCAGGCCGTGACCGCCTCGCTCAACGCCTCGTACGACCTGATCCTCGCCCGGCGCGCCCACTACCACGGACGCAGCAGGTCGATGGTGCGGCTGCTCGCCCAGCTCAATGTGCTCGTCCCGCTGATCGAGGCAGCCGCGGCTGCCCATCTGCACGGCCGTGCCTCGCGCCGCCCGGAAATCGCCGCGGCGGTCCGGGACTTGGCCGATGTGGTCGCCACGGGCCGGTCGGGTGCGGTGCCCGACCTCGCACTCCCCGGACCCGAGGGACCCGCCGACCGCGCCATGAACGCGGCGCTGCGGCACGCGGCCGCCGTCGTCAGCAACGCGGATTCCGACCATCCGGACCAGTACGGCGCGGACGACCGGCTCGGCCGCCCCGCCGCACTCGGTGTCCGGGCCCGCCGGGCCGCCGTCACCGTCCTGCTCTCGCCCACCTCCTGGCGCTACGGCCTGCGGCTCGCGCTCTGCATCGGCCTCGCGCAGGTGCTGGTGTCGGTGGTGAGCGTCCCCCGCTCGTACTGGGTCGCGCTCACCGTCACCTTCGTACTCAAGCCGGACTTCGGCTCGGTCTTCTCCCGCGCGGTCCTGCGCGCGCTCGGCACCGCGGTGGGGGTGCTCACCGCCGCGCTGGTCCTCGGGGTCGTACCGCGCGGCTGGTGGGACGTACCGGTGATGGTGGTGCTCGCGGCGCTGATCCCGGCGGTCTCCGCGAACGGGTACGCCTTCCAGACCGCGGCCATCACCCCGGTGATCCTGCTGATCTCCGACCAGATCAACCATCTGGGGTTCCATCTGGTGCTGCCCCGGCTGCTCGACAGCCTGATCGGCTGCGGGATCACCCTGGTCGCGGGCTATCTGCTCTGGCCGGAGAGCTGGCACACCCGGATCGGCGACCGGCTGGCCGTCGCGGTCGAGGAGAGCGCGCGCTACGTCGAGTGCGCTTTCGGCGGCGGGAGCGGAAGCGGACCGGTGCCGGCAGCCGACGGTACGGGTGCGCAGGGCTCACCGGCCGCGCCGGGCGACCACGGTGACCGGGCGCGGCTGCGGAGGCGGATCTACCGCGATCTGTCGGTCGTCCGGACGGAGTTCCAGCGGGCCCTGACCGAACCGCCGCCGACCGGGAAGCGGGCCGCCGCCTGGTGGCCGCTGGTCGTCGCGGCGGAACGGATCGTGGACGCGACGACAGCCGCGCGGGTACGCGTCGACCACGGCGCCCGGCCGCCCGCGCCGGAGGAAGTCGGCGAGGTGACGAAGCAGTTGCGGGAGCTGGCGCAGGGGCTGCGGTCCAGCGCGACCCTGGTGGAGGTACCGACCCGGATCGAGGGTGACGACGAGGGTGTCCTCGCCCCGCTGCGCCAGGAAGTCGTCGCGGCGCGGGAGATCGCGTCACCGCAGCGCTGAACCGTGAACGGGGCGGACACGCACATCGCTTCAGGGGCCGGGCCACGCCCGGACACGGCGGAGCCGGGCCGGGCGTGGCCCGGCCCGGCTTGATCCACCCCGGCAAGGTCACCCGCACCCGGCATCGTCAAGGACGCCGGGTGCGGGGGTGGGGGGCCGACGCCGGGGAGGTGGCGTCAGGGCCTAGGTGTCAGATCCTTGTTCCTGTCAGGACCTGCGCGACACGTTCGCCTTGGCCAGGGCCTTGGCGAAACCGTTCGCCCACAGGGAGTCGACCTGGGCGCGCTCCTGCGCGTCCGGCTGCCGGTTGGTGCAGGACGGGCCGGGGCCGCCGCCCGACATCAGCTCGCTGCACGGGCCGCTGTAGTCGTCGGGAAGGCCGAGCACATGGCCGGTCTCATGGGCGGTGACGCGGATCGAGTCGTACTCCTGGGTCTGCGCGTGGTCCAGGAAGATGTAGCCGCTGCCGTGTCCGTCCGTCGAGGCGTACGAACCCTGCGGGTCGTCGCCCTCACGGTAGGAGAAGTCGGCGCCGGACGATCCCGCCTGGAGCTGGACGTTGGTCTCCGCTGCGTTCCATATCTGGGCGCTGGCCGCTATCTGGCTCTGGTAACTGGGCGCGGCCGACGCGTCGTAGGTGATGGTGACGGACTTCAGCCCGGGGTGGGCCGCCTGCTTCTTCGCGACCGACTTCATGACGGCGTCGAAGAAGGCCTTGTTGCCCGCCTCCTGCTTCGCACTCGCGTAGTGCTGGGCACTCTGCGCGGTGTGCAGGACCGGGGCCACCGTGGTGGGCGAGGCCGCCTGGACGGGGGCCGCTGTGCCGAGGGCGGCTGCGATGCCGAGGCCGAGGATCGCGGACAACGCGGTATTACGGTGCTTCATGTGGGGGCTCCTACTCGTCCGGTGTGGGGGTGAACGGGTGGTACCGGAGAGTGTGCTGCGCGGGCGCCCCGCCGGGATGATGGCAACTGGCGATAACTTGGGCCTATCGGTGGGGATTTGATGGTCTGGTGCGGCCCCGGGCGCACCCCTACTCTCGGGTTTCATGGACCTTGAAGTGCGGCATCTCCGCGCACTGTGCGCCATAGCGGACACCGGCAGCCTCCACCGGGCGGCCCGTGAGCTGGGCATGAGTCAGCCCTCGCTCACCACACAGCTCCGCCGGATCGAGAACTCACTGGGCGGGCAGCTCTTCTCCCGTACACGCACGGGCTGTCGGCCCACCCCGCTGGGGCGCACCGTGCTCAGCCGGGCCAGGCCGCTGATCGACGAGATGCGCTCGCTGGTCACCGAGGCGAAGGCCGCCGCCGCGCGCGCGGCCGGGCCCCGGCTGCGGATCGGCGCGACGGCGAGCCGCGCCATCCCCGGCTGGCTGCGCCGGCTGCGCGCCCGGCTGCCGGACACCGAGACGTCGCTCCACATGGACGTGTCGGCCAACGCGCTGCTGCGCCTGGTGGCCTCGGGCCAGCTGGACGTGGCGTTCGTGCACGAGGTCGAGGGGTGCCCGCTGCGCGTACCGGACGGCCTGGAGATCCGGGTCCTGGTCGAGCGCGAACCGCAGTCCGTGACGCTGGCGGTCGACCATCCGGCGGCCGCCGACCCGGTGGTGAAACTGGCCGATCTGGCGACGGACCAGTGGATGGTCGACCCGACCGTGGACGGCGAATGGGACGGGATGCGCCGGATGCTGCGCGCGGCGGGTCTCAATCCCCGGGTGCTGCACGGTGATTACCTCACGGCGTTCGCCCTGGTCGCGTCCGGTGAGGTGGTCACGGTCTGCCAGCCGACCACCAGACCCAGACCCGACCTGGTGATAAGACCGCTGCACGGGGACCCCCTCGGCGTACGGCTGCTGCTCGCGGCACGGCCCGGGACGGACGGGGCGGAGCTGGACGTGGTGTACGAGGAGCTGGCGGCGGCGTACGGGGAGTTGCTCTGATTCAGGCCAGTCACTGAGGGTGAAGTCGTGTTCCCCGTGGAGCCACCGGGGAGTCCGGGTGGCGTCGGCCCGGCACACCTGTCGTACCTTCCGCGTACCATCCGCTGCCATGGGCTCCGAACTGGTCGTGGATCTGCGCACGCTGCCGCTCGCCTCACTCGACGACTTCTGGGACGCGGTGTCCGGGCCGTGCGGGCTGCCCGACTGGTTCGGCCGCAACTTGGACGCCTGGTGGGACGTGGTGGAGACCCGGGGCGTCTCGGAAACGGTGGACGCGCACGGTCTGCTCGTCGTACGGGCCCGGGCTGCCGGGCTGTTCGCTCCGGGACAGCCGGACGGCGCACGGCTGTCGGCACTGTTCGCCGACACGACCCGCGCACGGCTCGACCTGGAGCCCGGCACGGCGGCGTGAGTCCTACCCTCTCCTGAGACGGGCCCTTCGGAGCCGGTCGGTCCAAGATCGCCGAAGGCGGTCGTTAACCTTACGTGTCCGCCCTGGCCAGGGATCGACTCCCGTCGGCGCGGACTTGTCTCGTACTCGACTCATTGCGAATCATTGCGAAAGGTCTCGCCCATGGGCATTCGGAGCTTGCTGCGCAAGGTGTTTGGACGCGACCGCGTGGAGTCCGGTGAGCCGTCGGCGGCCACTACCGTTCCGGCACAGGCCGAGCGTACGACGACGCCCGGGAAGGCGACGGACACCGGGACGGCGGCAACGACTTCTGCGGAGTCCTCGCCGGAGAAGGTGACATCGTCGGACACGGCAACGGCACCGGAGAAGGCATCGTCGGAACGGCTGTCATCGGAACGGGTGGCGGCCGAGGGCGCGTCGTCGGAGAAGCCCCGCACGGTGTCGCTGCCCGCCCAGGCCGACAAGGCGTCGACCGCCGTCCCCGCCGCCGAGAAGCCGGCGCCGAAGCCGGTCCGCAGGTCCGGCGGGATCGCGTCCGACCTGGTGGCGGAGGCCTTCGACAACCCGAAGCGGAGGCCGGCGGAGCCGACTGTCCCGGCCCAGGGGAAGGCATCGGACGAGGCCGCGCCGGAACGGAAGGCGGAGCCGGACCCGAAGCCGGAGCGGGAGCAGGACCCGAAGCCGGAGTCGGAGTCGAAGTCGGAGACGAAGACTGAGCAGGAGCCCGCTCCCGCCGCCGAGGCCGCACCGGTCGCCGTTGAGGCGGAGGCCGTTGAGGCGGAGGCTGTTGAGGCGGAGGCTGTTGAAGCGGCACCGGTTGAGGTACCGGCGGTTGAGGCCGAGCCCGTCGCGGCGGAGCCGGAGGCCGCTGCCGTAACGGAGCCGGTTGCCGTCGAGGCGGAGGCCGTCGAGGCGGAGGCCGTTGAGCCGGAGAAGGCTGAGGCGGCTGGGACCGAAGCAGCTGAGACTGCGGCGAAGGCCGAGCCCGAGCCGGCCGTGACGGAACCCGCGACCGACGAGGCCGAGCCGGTCACCGCCGACGCGACGCCCGAGCCCGCCGTCACCGAGCCCGTCCAGGCCGAGGCGGAAGCGGAAGCAACCGCGGAGGCAGACACAGAGACAGCCGCCAAGACAGAGGAAGAGGCAGCGGCAGCGGCAGCAGCAGCGACCGCGACCGAAGCAGACTCCCAGGCGGCAGAGACAGCGGAGGCGGCCGAACCCGTATCCCCGGCGGCGACCGGCACCACCGCCCCCGCCCCCGCCGACCTCACGACTCGCGCGCCGCAGCTCGCCAGCGCCTACCAGGCCGCCGGCGCCGAGATCGACAAGGCCGGGCTGAGCGGTGCCAAGGCCGCCGTCTATCTGGTGCTCGACCGGTCGGGTTCCATGCGGCCGTACTACAAGGACGGCAGCGCGCAGGCCCTCGGCGAGCAGACCCTCGCCCTCGCCGCGCACCTCGACGAGCAGGCCACCGTCCGTGTCGTCTTCTTCTCGACGGACATCGACGGCACCGGAGAGCTCACGCTCGACGCGTACGAAGGCCGCGTCGACGAGCTGCACGCCGGGCTGGGACGGCTGGGCCGCACCAGCTACCACCGGGCCGTCGAGGAGGTCGCGGATCTGCACAGCAAGTCCGCCGACCCCACCGCCCCGGCCCTGGTGATCTTCCAGACGGACGGTGCCCCGGACGCCAAGGTCGTGGCCAAGCAGGCCATCGCCGAGGTGGCGGACAAGCCGCTGTTCTGGCAGTTCGTGGCCTTCGGCGACCACGAGTCGAAGGCGTTCGACTTCCTGCGGAAGCTGGATGTCCCGCACGCCGCGTTCTTCCACGCGGGTCCGACCCCGCGCGAGCTGGCCGACTCCGAGGTGTACGAGCAGCTGCTCGCCGCCTTCCCTGCCTGGCTGGCGGCGCGCAAGGGCTGATGCCGGACAGCACCGGCCGGCCGACCGGGCCCCCGTCCACCTGGACGGGGGCCCGGCGCATATCCGGTCGGAGGCTCGCCGTGAGGAAGTTAGGATTTCGACCATGGCGGCCACTGGATCCGAGAAGCAGGGGACGAACGCGTACTACGTATCGACCCCCATTTACTACGTCAACGACGCTCCTCACCTGGGCCACGCCTACACGACCGTTGCAGGGGACGTGCTCACGCGCTGGCACCGTCAGCGCGGCGAGAAGGTGTGGTACCTCACCGGCACGGACGAGCACGGTCAGAAGATCATGCGCACGGCCGAGGCGAACAACGTCACACCGCAGGAGTGGTGCGACAAGCTCGTCGAAGAGTCCTGGAAGCCCCTCTGGGAGCATCTGAACATCGCGAACGACGACTTCATCCGGACGACGGAGAAGCGGCACACGGACCGTGTGCAGGAGTTCGTGCAGGACCTGTTCGACAAGGACGAGATCTACAAGGGCGGGTACGAAGGCCCGTACTGCGTGGGCTGCGAGGAGTACAAGCTCCCCGGCGACCTGATCGAGGGCGAGCCCGACTTCCCCGGTCAGAAGCTGTGCCCGATTCACAAGAAGCCGGTGGAGATCCTCAAGGAGGAGAACTACTTCTTCAAGCTGAGCGAGTACGGCCCGAAGCTGCTGGAGTTCTACGAGGCCAACCCGGGCTTCATCCAGCCCGAGTCGGCGCGCAACGAGGTCGTGAACTTCGTACGGCAGGGGCTTCAGGACCTGTCCATCTCGCGCTCGACCTTCGACTGGGGCGTCCCGGTGCCGTGGGACGAGAAGCACGTCATCTACGTCTGGGTGGACGCGCTCCTCAACTACGCCACGGCCGTCGGCTACGGCGCGAACCAGCAGAAGTTCGACGAGACGTTCCCGGCCGACGTGCACCTGGTCGGCAAGGACATCCTGCGCTTCCACGCGGTGATCTGGCCCGCGATGCTGATGGCCCAGGGTCTGCCGGTGCCCGGCAGGGTCGCGGCGAACGGCTGGCTGATGGTCGGCGGCGAGAAGATGTCGAAGTCGAACCTGACCGGCATCAAGCCGCAGGACCTGACCTCGCACTTCGGCGTGGACGCCTACCGCTGGTACTTCCTGCGGGCCATCGCCTTCGGCAGCGACGGATCGTTCTCCTGGGAGGACTTCTCCGCCCGCTACACCTCCGAGCTGGCGAACGACTACGGCAACCTCGCCTCGCGGGTGGCCGCCATGGTCGGCAAGTACTACGGCGGAACCCTGCCGGCCGCTGAGGCCCCGGGCGCTGCCGAGCAGGCCGTTCAGGAGGGTCTGGCCAAGGCGGTCACCGAGTCCGACCGGATGATCGGCGAGGAGCTGGACTTCCAGGGCGGCATCCTCGCGGTCTTCGACTTCGTGAAGCAGGTCAACGGCTACATCACTGAGCAGGAGCCGTGGAAGGTCGCCAAGGACGAGTCGCCGGAGGGCCGGGCCCGCCTCGCGACCATCCTCTACACGGCGGCCGAGTCGCTGCGCGGTGTCGCTGTCCTGCTGAACGCGGTGATGCCGGAGACCTCGCAGAGCCTGTGGGACTCGCTGGGCGCCGAGGCGGGCCTCGGCGCGCTGGCGGACCAGAAGCTCCAGGAGTCGGGCGTCTGGGGGCAGCTCCCGGCCGGCGCGACGGTGACGAAGGGCGCGGTGCTGTTCCCGCGCCTGGAGGAGAAGCCCGCGTAGCCTACGCACAACGGCTGCATGCCGAACAGGAAGGCCCGGAACCGACCACGGTTCCGGGCCTTTCTGTTTCCTGCTTCCGGCTGACGGCTGACGGCTGACGGCTGACGGCTGACGGTCGCCTGTTCCGGCCGGCGTCAGCGCACCCAGCCCATGAGCGGCGCGGTGTCCAGCTCGATCCCGACCGGGCCGGGCAGCTCGACGGTCTTCCCGAACGGAACCGTGACCACCTGCTCGTACCGCACGCCGTCCGGCTGCGAGTGGACCTTGACCTCGCCCGCGTCACGGTCGATCAGCAGATAGACCGGGATCCCGGTCTCGGCGTAGGCACGCGGCTTCTCCACCCGGTCCCGGCGGTCGGTGTCGGCGTCGTTCGAAGTGACCTCGACCACCATCAGCACACCGTCGGCACTGGCCCACTCACCCTGGCCGACGAACGTGCCGCTGGGAGCCAGGGCCCCATCAGGACGGGCGTTGCCCCTGCGGTAGCTCTCGATCCGGAGGCCCTGCTCCGGGTAGAGCCACAGCCTCGGGTCGGCCTGCATACACAGGCGTGTCAGCCATTCGATGATCCGCCCGTGGTCCCCGTCCGGCACAGCCTTGACCCCCAACTTCCCGTTCACGAACTCCAGACGCACCGCTTCGTCGGTTCGTATGGCGTGCCGGGCCAGCTCCTCGAAGACTTCCTGGGTCAGGACTGTGCACCGCTCTTCCACGACGCTCACCACGGTCTCCTCAGGGGTAGGTGACACTGTCCAGACTACGGGGCACCGCACCACCCGGGCGCGGCTTCACTCCCCCAGCATTGATGCGTCCCCCATGACCACCACCGGCTTCTTCGCCGGGTCCAGCCAGCGCAGCAGTTCCTTCATCCGGTCCTCCGGCAGGGAGACGCAGCCGTGTGTGGGGCCGCCGTGGTCGACGTGGAACCAGACGCCGCCGCCCCGGTACGCGCCCATCGGGCGGGTCCAGTCGAGCGGGGTGGTGCCCGGCTTGTGGTTGTAGTTGATCGCCACCACGTAGTCGAAGGCGCCCGCCAGGGACTCCCCGTCGAAGCCGGTGCCCGGGGCGACGAAGGAGGACCCGTGGTCGTACGGCAGGCGGGTGCCGGGGTCCGCCTTGCGGCCGCCCGCGTCGGTCAGGCCGTAGACCCCGGCGGGTGAGTGGAGATCGCCCTGGTAGTGCTTCTCGGTCCAGCCGTGCAGGGCGTTGTGCGCGGGCCACGGGTCGGAGACCGGCTCCCAGCCCTTGACCGGGTCGCGGACGTAGAGGAGGACGGTGGAGCGGCTGGAGTCCGGTGCGTCGCCGGTGACGACGACGGCCTGCCGGGCGGACGCCGGGATCTCGGCCAGGTTCTTGGGACCGAGCGCGGGGATCTCCTTGACCTGCTGAAGCTCCGCGGCCCGGCGGAGCTGCGGGCCGGCCGCGGGTGTCGCGGCCGCTGCGGGCGGCCCGCCGTGACCGCTGTTGTCCTCGACCGCCCGGGCCGGGGTTGTCGTGTGTCCCGGGAACCCCGAACACCCGGAGAGCATCAACCCACCGGTGACCAGGGCGGTCGCGATGAGCGCACCTCTGGGAAGTCGGCGAAGAGACATGTACGAGCCTTTCGTTTTCACGTCGGATCACGTCGGATCACGTCGGGTGCACGCCGTTAACGACTGGTGTGTGCCGTAGGCGTCGTTTCATTTCGGGGAACCCTGCGAGGTTCCCCCCGAGGCCCGCCTCTTTATGGAAGTTGGTGTGACGCTCGATGATTGTTTCGACGTCGTTGTCGCGAATGACGCCCCGTCCAGGTCCTGCTGTACGACCGGGGCAAGCCGTGCACGTCGCCGCGCACACACAGACTTGCCGGAATCAGACTGCCCCCGCCCTTGGCCTTGATCCTGACCGGCACGCCGATCAGTCCGTCGTACTGGTCCGTCGTACTGGTCCGTCCCGCGCAGCTCACGGCACGAATCCCCGAGCCGCGGGCAGGGGCACGAAGCTGACGGCACAGAACAGCCCCCGGTCGGCCGACCGGGGGCTGTTGCGCTGTTTCACGTGAAACCGGCAGGCGCTACTTCTCCTGCTTGTCCTGCTTCTCCTGCTTGTCCTTCACCGGAGCCGCAGGCTTGCGCAGCTGGATGTTCAGCTCGCGCAGCCGGGTCTCGTCGAGCACCGTGGGGGCGCCCATCATCAGGTCCTGCGCGTTGCCGTTGAGCGGGAACGCGATCGTCTCGCGGATGTTCGGCTCGTCGGCCAGCAGCATCACGATGCGGTCCACACCCGGGGCGATGCCGCCGTGCGGCGGGGCGCCGAGGCGGAAGGCGCGGAGCATTCCGGCGAACTCGTGCTCCACGGTCTCCCGGTCGTAGCCGGCGATCTCGAACGCCTTGAGCATCAGCTCGGGCTCGTGGTTGCGGATGGCGCCCGAGGAGAGCTCGATGCCGTTGCAGACGATGTCGTACTGGTACGCCAGGATGGCGAGCGGGTCCTTCTCCTCCAGGTCGGCATAGCCGCCCTGGGGCATCGAGAAGGGGTTGTGCGAGAAGTCGATCTTGCCGGTCTCCTCGTCCCTCTCGTACATCGGGAAGTCGACGATCCAGCAGAACCGGAACACGTCCTCCTCGAAGTGGCCGGCGCGCTTGGCCGCCTCGACGCGGACCCCGGACATGATCTTGGAGACCTCGTCGAACTCGCCCGCGCCGAAGAAGACCGCGTGGCCGGGCTTGAGCTCCAGACGCTCGGTGAGCGCCGTGATGTCGGACTCGGAGAGGAACTTGGCGATCGGTCCGGCGAGCGTGCCGTCGTCACCGACGCGCACCCAGGCCAGGCCCTTGGCGCCCTGCTCGACGGCGTACGCACCGAGGCCGTCGAAGAACTTGCGGGACTGGCCCGCCGTGTCCGGGACGGGCAGCGCGCGGACGTGCTTGCCCGAGAACGCCTTGAAGCCGGAGTCGGCGAAGACGTCCGAGACGTCGACCAGTTCGAGCCGGGCACGCAGGTCGGGCTTGTCGTTGCCGTACTTCACCATCGACTCGCGGAACGGGATCCGCGGGAACGGGGAGGTGACGTGGCGTCCGTTGCCGAACTCCTCGAAGAGTTCGGTCATCAGCTTCTCGATCGGGCCGAAGACGTCCTCCTGCTCGACGAAACTCATCTCGACGTCGAGCTGGTAGAACTCGCCCGGCGAGCGGTCCGCGCGGGCGTCCTCGTCGCGGAAGCAGGGCGCGATCTGGAAGTAGCGGTCGAAGCCCGAGATCATCAGCAGCTGCTTGAACTGCTGCGGGGCCTGCGGGAGCGCGTAGAACTTGCCCGGGTTGAGACGGGACGGCACCACGAAGTCACGGGCGCCCTCGGGGGAGGTCGCGGTGAGGATCGGGGTCGCCATCTCGTTGAAGCCGAGCGCGACCATCTTCGAGCGGATCGAGGCGATCACCGAGGAGCGCAGCATGATGTTGCGGTGCATGCGCTCGCGGCGCAGGTCGAGGAAGCGGTACTCCAGACGCCGCTCCTCGTTGACGCCGTCCTCGGCGTTGATGGTGAAGGGGAGCGGGGCGGCGGCGCCGAGCACCTCGACCGCGCCGACCTCGATCTCGACCTCGCCGGTCGGCAGTTCCGCGTTGACGTTCTCGGAGCCGCGTGCGGAGACCTTGCCGTCGATACGGACGACCGTCTCCTTGGTGACCTTGGAGAGCGCCTCGTTGGCGGGGGTGCCGGGGCGGGCGACGAGCTGCGTGATGCCGTAGTGGTCGCGCAGATCGATGAAGAGGATGCCGCCCAGGTCTCGGCGATTGTGCAGCCAGCCGCTCAGCCGGACGTCGGAGCCGACGTCAGAGGCGCGCAGTTCGCCGCACGTGTGGGACCTGTACCGATGCATCGTTCATCCAGTTCTTCGCGAGACAGGCGGGAAGGGTGTACTTCGCACCAGGGTACCGCCGGGCACACCGTGCCTTTACGCCTTTATCGGCCCGGCCCCGCGGCCCGGGAACGGCCGCATGGACGCACCCTGTGTGGCGGCTGCCGGTCGCACCTTCTTAAAGTGGGTCAATGCGCACCGAGGACGTCCTGGCCGCCATCGCGACCGGCCTGTGGCGATGGGACAACACCGCCGGG
Organism: Streptomyces sp. NBC_00466; assembly: GCF_041433995.1. Lineage (NCBI taxonomy): Bacteria > Bacillati > Actinomycetota > Actinomycetes > Kitasatosporales > Streptomycetaceae > Streptomyces > Streptomyces sp. NBC_00466. Next base: position 3,109,354 of record NZ_CP107896.1, read on the forward strand.
ATCGTCACGCTCGACGCGGAAGCCGCCCGGCTCCTCGGTCTGCCCGCCGAACCGACCAGCCTCTCCGAGGCCGCCGCCCGCTCCCGGTTCCACCCCGTCGACTGGAACGAGATCAACGGGACCGTGAATCTCGCGGTCGCCGAGGACACCCTCGCCGAGGCCCGGCTGCGCATCGTGGACGAGTCGGGCCGGGTCCTGCGTACCGTGCGCAGCCGCTCCAAACCGCTGATCAGCGCGCACAGCTTCGTCCTGGTCGGCACGCTCCAGGAGGTCGCGGAGCCGCAGCCGGGCGACGCGGTCCACACTCCGATCACCGGTGACTGGCGCCGCTCCCGCGAGGCGTTCCTGCTGGACGCGGGGCGCGCGCTCGCCGAGGCCAGGTCCACCGAGGAGGTGCTGCGGGTCGCCGCCTCGCTCTCCATGCCGGGGTTCGAGCCGGACGGCCTGGCGGTCTTCGGGATCACCGGCGACTGGCTGACGGTCATCGGGCACCACGGTCACAACCCCGCCGAGAACGGCCTGATGGCCGAATTCCCGATGAGTACGGAAGAGCAGTATCCCGCCGCCGAGGTCGCCAGGACCGGGCGGGCCATCTATCTGCCGACACCCGCCATGTACGAGGAGCGCTACCCCCGGTACTGGCCCGCTGTGGCGCCCCTCAAGCGGCAGTCCTGGGCTTTCGTCCCGCTGGTCGACTCGGGGGTGACGATCGGTGCCTGGATGGCGGCCTTCGCCTACCCGGTCAGCTTCTCGCCCGACGAACGCTCGGTGCTGACGACGGTCGCCCGGATGCTGGCCCAGGCCCTCGCCCGCGCGGGGATCGCCGACAACGAGCGTGAGCTGTCGCTCGGGCTCCAGCGCTCGATGCTGCCGATGCTGGGCCCCCGCGTCCCGGGGATGACGGTCGCCGCGCGCTATGTACCGACCGGGGGCGGGCTCCAGGTCGGTGGCGACTGGTACGACGTGATCCCGCTGCCGGGGAGCACCGCACAGGAGGACGGCAAGGGCGGCGGCCGGGTGGCGCTGGTGATCGGTGACGTACAGGGGCATGACGTACGGGCCGCCGGGATGATGGGCCAGCTGCGGATCGCCCTGCGCGCGTATGCGGCCGAGGGCCATCCGCCCGATGCGGTGCTCTCCCGGGCCTCGCGCTTCCTGTACGGCCTCACGGACACCTACGACCAGAACAACGACTCCGACGAACCGCCCACTCCGCGCTTCGCGACCTGTCTGTACATCGAGGTCGACCCGGCCACCGGCACGCTCGACGTGGCCCGCGCGGGCCACCCCGACCCGACGGTGCGCACGACCGACGGCACGGTGCTGATGCGGCCGGCTGAGGGCGGACTGCCGCTGGGTATCCATCCGGACACCGACTACCCGACGACCCGGCTGGTGCTCCAGCCCGGCGAGACGCTGATGATGTGCACGGACGGGCTCATAGAGACCGGCGGCCACGATCTCGACACGGGCTGGGAGCGGATCCGCGCAACGCTGGAACAGCACACCGGGGACAATCTGGAGATCCTCGCCGACGCACTGGTGCAGGCCGCGCACGGTCCGCCGGAGCACCATCACACCGGACCGTTCTCCGACCGCCGCGAGGACGACATCGCCGTACTGCTGATGTCCCGCGCGGGGGAGCCCGTACGGGCGGGCATCACCCGGCACATCTCCCTGGCGATCGCGCAGGCCCAGCCGGAGCGCGTCTCGGCGGCCCGCAGGCAGCTGCGGGAGCTGCTGCACGACTGGGCGGACAGCGAACAGGTCGACTCGGCCGCGCTGATGGTCTCGGAGATGGCGACGAACGTCCTCATCCACACGGACGGCGACGCGACGCTGACCGCGGACATCACCGGTGAGTCCGGCAGCCGGCGGCTGCGGGTCGAGGTCTCCGACGACAGCGACGAACTGCCGCACAAGCGGCGCCCCGGCGAGATGGCCTCGTCCGGGCGCGGGCTGCTGCTGATGGAGATGCTCGCGGACATGTGGGGGGTGGATCCGCGCGGCTCCGGCAAGTCGATCTGGTTCGAACTCTACGAGTCACGCGGCGAATCGAAGGACGGATCCGCCGGGGCCACCGGGGCCGACGGGGCCGGCGGGCCGGGCGGGCCGGGCGACGACACCGAGGGGCTCTCATCCGACCTGCTGTCCGACTTCCTGGCCGAGCTCGCACCGGACGAGCCGCTGGGGAGGGACGAGCCGCTGGGGACGGACGGCCCGCAGGGTGACGGTTCGCCGGTAAAGGGTTCGCCGAGTAACGGTTCGCCGGGAGACAGCCCGCCGGGATCGGAATCCGGGCCGGCTCACGCGTCCCGGCCCGCGTCCGGTGCCGAGTCGGGTGCCGGTCCTGGGCCGGCTCCCGGATCCGGGGCGGGCTCCGGCGGGTAACGCTTCCGCAGTTCGCCGATCACCCCGAAGGCGGCAGCCGCCACCGGTACGGCGAGCAGCATCCCCAGGAGCCCCGCGATGCTCGCACCGGCCGTCAGCGAGATCATGACCATCGCCGGGTGCATCTGGACCGTACGGCTCTGGATCACCGGCTGGAGCACATGCCCCTCCAGCACCTGGACCAGCAGGACCACGCCCAGTGCCCAGAGAGCGATCGCGATTCCCCGGTCGGCGAGGGCCACCAGCACGGCGACCGCGCCGGAGATGAACGCGCCGAGGTACGGGATGTAGGCCCCGACGAACACCAGCGCGCCGAGCCCGACCGCACCCGGCACCCTCAGGATCAGCAGCCCGACCGTGATGCAGACGGCGTCGATGAACGCGATCAGTGTGGTGCCGCGCATGAACCCTTCGACGGCCTCGAAGGCCCGGCGGGCCATGGCCTCGATGGTGGCTCCATGGCTCGGTGCGACGGCGTACGCCAGCCCGCGGGCGTGGTCCGAGTCGCGGAGGAAGAAGAAGGTGAGCAGCAGCGCCAGCACGCTGGTCGCGATGAGCGTGCCGATCAGGCTCAGTCCGTTGAGCAGCCCGCCGGCGGCGTTCGCGCCGAACTTGCCGAGCAGATTCTTGGCGTTGTCGGCGATGTTGGTGATGCCGTCGCCGGTGGCCACCCCGAAGTGGTCGGCGATCCACTTCCCGGCGTCCTTCAGCGATGCCAGGATCTGGTTGCCGGTGTCGATGAGCGCGGTGACGACGATGTACGCGGCCCCGCCGACGACGGCGACGAGCACGGCGCAGGTGAGCCCGGCCGCGAGTGACCTGTTCAGCCGCATCCGGACCAGCCGCCGGTGGACGGGGCCGAGGAGCGCCGTACCGAGCAGGGCGAGCATCACCGGGGTGACGGCGGTCTTGAGCGTGACACAGAGCCAGACCCCGACCGCGGCCACGCCCGTGACGAGCAGCGCGACGACACACCAGGCAGCCAGCCGGCGGGCGTGGTCGGGGAGCAGCGGCTTCTGGGTATGCACGCCCCCAGCCGATCACGCGGGCCCGGCGACGGCTCGTTCGCCGCGGCCGGGCGGGTGGCGGGGGGGGGGGCCGGGGCGGCCGGGGAAAGCTCCCCCGGCCACGACCCGGGCCTGTTGCTACATCCCGTGCACCGCCGGGACCGTTCCCAGCCGGCCGCGCTGGAAGTCCTCGAACGCCTGCTTCAGTTCGGCCTCGCTGTTCATGACGAACGGCCCGTAGTGCGCCATCGGCTCCCGTATCGGGCGCCCGCCCAGCAGGACGACCTCCAGGTCCGGGCTCTTCGCTTCCTGGGTCTCGTCCGCGCGGACGGTCAGCGAGGAGCCGGCGCCGAAGACCGCGGTCTGGCCGGTGTGGGCCGGGCGGCGGTCCGTACCGACGGAGCCGCGCCCGGCCAGCACGTATGCCAGGCCGTTGAAGTCCTCGCGCCACGGCAGCGTGACCTCGGCGCCCGGCCGTACCGTCGCGTGGATCATCGTGATCGGGGTGTGGGTGATGCCGGGGCCGTCGTGGCCATCCAGCTCGCCCGCGATGACCCGCAGCAGCGCACCACCGTCGGGCGATGTGAGCAGCTGGACCTGGCCGCCGCCGATGTCCTGGTAGCGCGGGGCCATCATCTTGTCGCTCGCCGGCAGGTTCACCCAGAGCTGGAGCCCGTGGAAGAGCCCGCCGCTCACGACCAGCGACTCCGGCGGCGCCTCGATGTGCAGCAGGCCGGAGCCCGCCGTCATCCACTGGGTGTCACCGTCGTTGATGGTGCCGCCGCCGCCGTTGGAGTCCTGGTGGACGAAGGTGCCGTCGATCAGGTACGTGACGGTCTCGAAGCCGCGGTGCGGGTGCCAGGGCGTGCCCTTGGGCTCTCCAGGTGCGTACTCCACCTCACCCATCTGGTCCATCATGATGAACGGGTCGAGGTACTGGTAGTTGATCCCGGCGAACGCGCGGCGCACCGGGAACCCCTCGCCCTCGAAGCCCCCCGGCGCGGTGGACACCGCGAGCACGGGACGCGGTACTGCGCCCTCCGGCGCGTGGACGCGCGGCAGGGTCAGCGGATTCTCGACGGTCACGGCAGGCATGGCGGCCCTCCTGGCAGGATGCTCGGCATTCAAAGTAGTTGAATGGTGAACATCTAGCAAGGCGCGCGCATTCCCGGAGCGGGCCGGACCCGCGGTTCAAGCCAGAGATTGGCCGGATCAGTCCATGCCGGATCAGTTACGTCTACGTACGACGAGTACGGCGAGCGCGGCGAGCCCTCAGCCGTACATCCGCCGCATCGCGAAGTCGACCATCTGCTCCACGGCCTTCGCGTCGAAGACCATCCGGTGCTCGCCCTCCATGTCGAGGACGAAGCCGTACCCGGTAGGCAGCAGGTCGATCACCTCGGCGCCGGTGATCACGAAGTACTTGGACTCCTTGCCGGCGTACCTGCGGAGCTCCTTCAGCGAGGTGAACATGGGGATCACCGGCTGCTGGGTGTTGTGCAGGGCGAGGAACCCGGGGTTGTCGCCGCGCGGGCAGTAGACCTTCGACGTGGCGAAGATCTGCTGGAAGTCCTCGGCGGCCATCGAACCGGTGGTGAAGGCCCGCACGCCGTCGGCGAGCGAGGGCGGCGACGGCTCGGGGTACAGCGGCTGGTCACCGTAGCCGGGCTGCGGCGCGGCGTACTGCTGCTGGGCGCCCTGGTTCGGGTTCGAGTCGTAGCCGTACATGCGCGCAAGAGTACTGAGTAAAGGGGTCCCACCGCAGGGGCGGTCTCGTCACACTTGCCCGATAGGGGTTGCATCTTATTACTGACGGGTAGCATCATCGGAGCTACTTGCTGGTATTCGATACAGGTACGCGTGGCAGGCACGCGTTACGAGAGGGCTGTCGCCATGGGGCACTACAAGTCGAATCTCCGCGACATCGAGTTCAACCTCTTCGAGGTCCTCGGCCGCGACAAGCAGTACGGCGCCGGGCCGTTCGCAGAGATGGACGTCGACACCGCGAAGAGCATCCTCGACGAGGTGGCCAGGCTCGCGGAGAACGAGCTCGCCGAGTCCTATGCCGACGCCGACCGCAACCCGCCGGTCTTCGACCCGGAGACCAACACGGCACCCGTGCCTGACACCTTCAAGAAGTCCTACCAGGCCTTCATGGAGTCCGAGTACTGGCGTCTCGGCCTGCCCGAGGAGATCGGCGGCACCACCGCGCCGCGCTCCCTGATCTGGGCGTACGCGGAGCTGCTGCTCGGCGCGAACCCGGCGATCTGGATGTACTCCTCCGGTCCGGCCTTCGCCGGGATCCTCTACGAGGAGGGCACCGAGGAGCAGAAGAAGATCGCGGAGATCGCGGTCGAGAAGCAGTGGGGCTCCACGATGGTCCTCACCGAGCCGGACGCCGGCTCGGACGTCGGCGCCGGCCGGACGAAGGCCGTGCAGCAGGACGACGGCTCCTGGCACATCGAGGGCGTGAAGCGCTTCATCACCTCGGGCGAGCACGACATGTCGGACAACATCATCCACTACGTGCTGGCGCGCCCCGAGGGCGCGGGCCCCGGCACCAAGGGCCTCTCGCTCTTCATGGTGCCGAAGTTCGAGTTCGACTGGACCACCGGCGAACTGGGCGAGCGCAACGGCGTGTACGCGACGAACGTCGAGCACAAGATGGGCCTCAAGGCGTCCAACACCTGCGAGATGACGTTCGGCGACCGCCACCCGGCCAAGGGCTGGCTGATCGGTGACAAGCACGAGGGCATCCGCCAGATGTTCCGCATCATCGAGTTCGCCCGGATGATGGTCGGCACCAAGGCCATCGCGACGCTCTCGACCGGCTACCTGAACGCCCTGGAGTACGCCAAGGAGCGTGTGCAGGGCCCCGACCTCGCGCAGTTCATGGACAAGTCCGCGCCGAAGGTCACCATCACGCACCACCCCGACGTGCGCCGCTCGCTGATGACTCAGAAGGCGTACGCCGAGGGCATGCGCACCCTGGTCCTCTACACGGCGTCCGTCCAGGACGCGATCCAGGAGAAGGAGGCCGCGGGCGAGGACGCCAAGGCGCTGCACGGCCTCAACGACCTGCTGCTGCCGATCGTGAAGGGGTACGGCTCGGAGAAGTCGTACGAGCAGCTGGCCCAGTCGCTCCAGACCTTCGGCGGCTCCGGCTACCTCCAGGAGTACCCGGTCGAGCAGTACATCCGGGACGCCAAGATCGACACCCTCTACGAGGGCACGACGGCGATCCAGGGCCAGGACTTCTTCTTCCGGAAGATCGTCCGCGACCAGGGCGCCGCGCTGAACACCCTGTCCGAGGAGATCAAGAAGTTCCTCGCGGCCGGCAACGGCGGCGAGGAGCTGGCCGGCGCCCGTGACCAGCTGGCCAAGGCGGCGGTGGACCTGGAGGCGATCGTCGGCGCGATGATCACCGACCTCACCTCGACCGGCGAGGACGTCAAGAACATCTACAAGGTGGGGCTCAACACCACCCGCCTGCTGCTGGCTTCGGGCGATGTCGTCGTGGCGTACCTGCTGCTCAAGGGTGCGGCGGTGGCCGCAGAGAAGCTGCCGACCGCCTCCGCGAAGGATGTCGCGTTCTACCGGGGCAAGATCGCGGCCGCGAAGTTCTTCGCCGCCAACGTCCTGCCCGGCGTGAGCGCGGAGCGCGCCCTCGCCGAGACCGTCGACACCTCGCTGATGGAGCTGGACGAGGCTGCGTTCTAAGCAGCCCTGAGCAGCCCTAAGCGCTTCTGGGCAGTTCAAGCGGCGGCGTGGTCCCGGTCTCCGGGGTCACGCCGCCGCTGTGTGTTCTCGCGGGTGCCCTTTCCGGGCGCGGGGGCCTGCGGGAGCGGGCAGTTGCGGCGATCAGCACGTGCTGCAGGATCTCGCCCAGCAGCACGGGCTCCCTGGTGTCGGCACCGTATTCGACCATGCGCCGATAGTGGCATCCACCACTGACAACGACCGGAATCCGTCCCACATGTCCCATGCGCCCACCGGCCCCGCGGCCCCGTTCCGTTCCGGCGGGCGGGGGCCGCCGGAACGGTCGTTATGGTGGCTGCCATGAGCTCATCCGTCCGCTTCGACCGCGGCCACACCGACGACCTGATGTCCTTCCTCACGGCCAGCCCGTCGCCCTACCACGCCGTGGCGAACGCCGCCGGGCGGCTGGAGAAGGCGGGCTTCAGGCAGGTGTCGGAGACCGACGCCTGGGACGCGTCCGCGGGCGGCAAATACGTACTGCGGGGCGGCGCCATGATCGCCTGGTACGTGCCGGAGAACGCGTCGGCGCACACCCCGTTCCGGATCGTCGGCGCCCACACCGACTCCCCCAACCTGCGCGTGAAGCCCCTCCCCGACACCGGCAGCGACGGCTGGCGCCAGGTAGCCGTGGAGATCTACGGCGGCACCCTGCTCAACACCTGGCTCGACCGGGACCTCGGCCTCGCCGGACGGCTCACCCTGCGCGACGGCAGCCACCGGCTGGTCGACGTGGACCGGGCGCTGCTGCGCGTACCGCAGCTCGCCATCCACCTGGACCGCTCGGTCCACACCGACGGACTCAAGCTCGACAAGCAGCGCCACATGCAGCCGGTCTGGGGCCTCGGGGAGGTCCGCGAGGGCGACCTGATGCGATTCGTCGCCGATGAGGCCGGGGTCGCGGCCGACGACGTGACCGGCTGGGACCTCATGGTGAGCCCCGTCGAGGCACCCTCCTACCTGGGCCGCGACCGGGAACTCGTCGCGGGCCCCCGGATGGACAACCTGCTCTCCGTACACGCCGCCACCGCCGCGCTGGCCGCCGCAGCCGGTTCCGGCGACTCCCTGACGCACATCCCGGTGATGGCCGCCTTCGACCACGAGGAGAACGGCTCCCAGTCCGACACCGGCGCCGACGGGCCGCTGCTCGGCAACGTCCTGGAGCGCTCCGTCATGGCACGCGGCGGTACGTACGAGGACCGGGCCCGCGCGTTCGCCGGGTCGGTCTGCCTCTCGTCCGACACCGGTCACGCCGTACACCCCAACTACAGCGAGCGCCACGACCCGACGCACCACCCGCGCGCCAACGGCGGACCGATCCTCAAGGTCAACGTCAACATGCGGTACGCGACGGACGGCAGCGGCCGGGCGGTGTTCGCCGCCGCGTGCGAGAAGGCAGGGGTGCCGATGCAGCACTTCGTGTCGAACAACTCCATGCCGTGCGGCACGACCATCGGCCCGATCACCGCGGCCCGGCACGGCATCAGCACCGTGGACATCGGCGTCGCGATCCTCTCCATGCACAGCGCGCGCGAGCTGTGCGGAGCCGACGACCCGTACCTGCTCGCCAACTCCCTGACCGCGTTCCTGGAGGGCTGACCCCCGCGGCCCTCACTCACCCCTCTCCCACCCGCTGAACTCCATTGCCCCGATGCCGCGTTGATTGGCCGTACAGGTCCCGGGTACGCGCCCTGTACGGACCAACAGCCACAACGACTTCGGAGGCGAACACCATGGGCCTTGGCGGCTGCATCATCCTTCTCGTCGTGGGGGGCATCCTCACCTTCGCAACCGACTGGCACATGAACGGCGTCAACCTGGACCTGGTCGGCATCATCATGATGCTCGTCGGCATCATCGGCATCGCCGTCTACACCAGCGTCCTGCGCCGTCGCCGCCCGACGATGCCGACCTCGACCACCGTCGTCGAGGACGACCACCACCACCTGGGCTGACGACCGGCCCACCCTGATCCTCGCCGTCCCGGGGAGAGACACCGGACAGCGAGGATCAGGGTGGGCACACCGTGGAGTTCCGGCGGCGCGGAGCGGTCACCCCTCGGTTTCCGTCCGGTCAGCCGTCCATCCCCGCCAGCACCAGCGGCAGCCGGACCGTCCCCTCGTCCGTCACACGGACGGGGACGCCCCAGTCCTGCTGGTGCACATGGCAGGCGGGATACTCGTTGGCAGGGTCGTCGTCGCAGGAGGCGGCCATCGCCGACACATGGAGCACGCCCTCGCTGACCGCGGGGTTCAGCGCCACGTCCCGGAAGAGGTCCGTACCGGCCCCGTCCCCGTCGAGCAGCAGCTCGGGCGGGGTCGCGGAGACCAGCAGCCGGGTGGACGGGCCGTACCGCAGGTCCAGCTTCTGCCCGGCGGGCGCCTGGAAGATCACGTCCACCCGGAGCGTGCCCGGCGCGACATCGGTGGCGGCCCGCTGCGTGCGGTGGGCGACGCTCTCCACCCGTACCGCCTCGTCCGGCAGCCGCAGCCGGGTCAGCCGGTGCCGCGCGGACTCCACCACCACGATGTCGTCCCCGGCGAGCACCGCGTCGCTCGGCTCCCGCAAGTCCGTTGCCAGCGTGGTCACTTCACCCGTCGCGGGGTCGTAGCGGCGCAGCGCGTGGTTGTACGTGTCGGACACCGCGACCGAACCGTCGGGCAGCGCCGTCACGCCCAACGGGTGCTGGAGCAGGGCCTGTCCGGCGTCGCCGTCCCGGTGGCCGAAGTCGAAGAGGCCGGTGCCGACGGCGGTGTGCACCACCGCGTCCCCGGTGGCGTCCCGCTCGATCCAGCGCAGCGCGGACGTCTCGGAGTCGGCGATCCACAGCCGGGCCCCTGCGGCCGAGAGACCGGACGGCTGCGCGAACCACGCGTCGGCGGCCGGCCCGTCGACCAGCCCCTCGTTGGTGGTCCCGGCCGCCACCTCGACGGTGCCGCTCTCCGGGTCGTACGTCCACAGCTGGTGGACACCCGCCATGGCGATCCACAGCCGCCCGCCGAACCAGGCAAGGTCCCAGGGCGAGGAGAGCGCCACACCGAGAGCGGGCCCACTGGTCGGCGACCCCTGCCACCACTGCTTCCCGGTCCCCGCGACAAGCTCGATCTCGCCGCTCTCCGGGTCGTACGTGCGGATGGCGTGGTGGACGGTGTCGGCGACCGCGACCTTCCCGCCGGGCAGCAGCGCGAGCCCCTGCGGCTCGTTGAACACGCCGTCGCCGCCGATCCGCCGTACGACGGTCTCACCGTCCGGCTCCAGCTCGACCAGCTGGTGGCGGGTGGTGTCCGACACGAGCAGGTTGCCGCTCGGCAGCGCGATCACCTTGCCCGGGAACCTCAGATCGGTGGCGACCGGCTCGGGCGCGACATACGGACCGTCGCCGCGCCGCAGCGTGCCCTTGGCCGCGTGCTCGGCCTCCAGCTCGCCGACCAGCGCCTCGATGGCGTGCGCATGCCCCTCACCGGCGTGCTGGGCGACGATGTACCCCTCGGGGTCGATCACCACGAGCGTCGGCCAGGCCCGGACGGCGTACTGCTTCCAGGTGGCCAGCTCGGGATCGTCAAGAACGGGGTGGTGCACGCCGTACCGCTCGACAGCGTCGACCACGGCCTGGTGCTCGGCCTCGTGCACGAACTTCGGGGAGTGCACCCCGATGATCACGACGGTGTCACTGTGCCGCTGCTCCAGCTCGCGCAGCTCGTCGAGGACGTGCAGGCAGTTGATGCAGCAGAAGGTCCAGAAATCAACAACAACGCACTTACCTCGCAGGTCGGCGAGGGTCAGCTCTTTGCCTCCGCTGTTCAGCCAGCCCCCCTTGCCGATCAGCTCGGGGGCGCGGACACGGGCACGGCGGGGCGCAGGGGTAGGCGCCGGGGCGGCATCGTTCATCCTTCAAGCTTGCCATCCTGGTAATGAACGTCGGATCACACGCGTACGGCACAGCTCCAGGGGCGGGGATGGCTACTGACGGGCACGGAACGGATACAGGGGGGCTTCGGGAACTCGATGACGGGTCTCATGGGCCGGGATGTCCATCGTTCTCGCCCCTGACGAGGTGATTCGTCCAGGTCAGCGCGGAATGCCCACCCAAAAACAAATCCGCACCCAGCGCACGCCTTTCGAGCTGGGGCCGGGGTTGCAGCTCAGGGGCGCGGACGCGGGCACGCCTAGTCATGCCTTCAAGAGTGCCACTGGCGCAGCGCTCTTCATGACACACGCCCTGTCTGCCCCGTCACCCGGCGCGGGTCACGCGGACCTTGCCCGGTGAAGACCCGGGCGTATACCCGTCAGGTATACGCGTGGACCCGTTGAGCTGGAACTCGCCCCTGCTGAGGATGGCTCTGGTTAAGCCGCTGGGTGCCTCTTTCGAATTCCGAACCGTGCATTCCATCGGCCCGGAGATATCCATCACCGCTTTCTTCTGTACGTGCGGTGGCTGCACTGTCCTGGGCGTTCCGGCAGAGCCCGGATCCCGAGCACGTACTGTGCGGGCACCGGGAGTTGCTGGCGGCCATCCGCTGCGGCGACGAGGAATCCGCGGCCCGCGCCGCACACCTCGACAATGAACACAACCGGGCCATAGCCCTCGAACGACTGCAGACCGAGCCCTCGTCGCCGTGGGACGACGCCGTCTGACGCGAAGCCCGTGAGCGGGGGCGAGAGGAAGACTGGCAGCCCCGGGAAGGCCCGGCACTCACCATCCAGCCCGTCTAATAGAAGTTTTGCTAGAGTGAGGCATGTGAGCGAACCGAGCAGGAGCGAACCGGCCTACCCCCCGGGCGAGGGGCCGACCACGTCCGTCTCCGTCTCTGTCCATGAGGGCACCATCTCGGCCGTCCGCGCCCGCGTCGGCAAGCGCGGGGTCTCCCCCTATATCGAGGCCGCCATACAGCGCCAGATCGAACGGGACAGCCTCGCTGAACTGATCGCGGCGAACGAGGAGCTCCACGGCGCGCTGACGCCGGAGGAGATCGAGGCCGCCGAGCGGGAGATGTTCGGCTCCGCGCAACCGGGCACCGAGCACGCCGCGTGAGCGGTACCTGGGTGCTGGACAGTCAGGCCCTGTCGCTCTACCTCCGTGCCGACCGCACCATGACGGCCAGGCTGGCCGCGGCCCTGCGCCACGACGTCCGGGTGGTGACCAGCGCGGTCACTCTGGTCGAGGCCGACCCGCAGGGGGCGCACCGGGCCCGCATGGACTGGGCGCTGCCCCGGCTGACGGTGGAGCCGGTGACCAAGGAGACAGCCGCGCGAGCCGTCGCACTCCTCCGGGAGACAGGAAACAGCGGCGGCCACAAGTACGCCCTGGACGCCATCGTCGCCGCCACCGCGCGGGCCGCGTCCGGACCCGTCACCGTCCTGACGTCCGACGTGGACGACCTGGTGCCGCTGTGCGGCAAGGGCGTCACGGTGCTCAAAGCCTGACATTCTCCCGGGAGTTCGCCCTACGAGGTCGCCCGGCCCCGATCCGGTGCCCCGTCCGGCGGTAACGTCATCCGCATGAAATTCCTGGTGCGTGACCGTATTTTCGACATCGGCGACGACTACTGGATCGAGAACGAGAACGGCCACAAGGTCTATCTCGTCGACGGCAAGGTGATGCGCATCCGCGACACCCTTGAGCTCAAGGACCTCGACGGGCAGGTGCTGATCACGCTCAAGGAGAAGCTGATCGCCATCAGCGACACGATGACCCTGAAGCGGGACGGCGAGGAGCTGGCCACCGTCAGGAAGAAGAAGCTCACCCTGATGCACGACCACTACCGGGTGAAGCTGGTCGACGGCACCGAGCTGGAGGTCAGCGGGAACATCCTGGACCGTGAGTTCGCGGTCGAGTACGAGAACGAGCTGCTGGCCGACATCTCGAAGAAGTGGTTCAGCGTGCGGGACGCGTACGCCGTGAACGTGGTCCGTGAGGACTCCGACCCGGCGCTGATGATCGCCATCGCGGTCTCCGTGATCCACATGCACGAGAAGGAACACGAGAAGGAGCACGCGGACTAGAAGGAGCACGCGGGGCAGAGGGAGCACGCGGGCAGGGGCAGGGGCACGGCCGGGCGGTCAACGATCTCGGCCTGCCGGGCGCCGTTGTGGTCAGGCCGACTCGCGGGGTACCAGGCGGTGGGCCAGGACGATCTCCCTGGCCGTTCCCGGTCCGTCCCCGTCGAGCCGGTCGACCAGCAGCTGCGCGGCCGAACGGCCGATCTCCCGGGCCGGGTTGAGGACCGTGGTGAGCGCGGGCGAGACCAGGGAGGCCGCCTCGATGTCGTCGTAGCCGGTGATCGCCACGTCCTGCGGCACCCGCAGCCCGGCCGCCCGCGCCGTGTCCAGCGCGCCGATGGCGATCAGGTCGTTGGCGCACACCACGGCGTCCGGCCGCTCCGCCGCGCTCAGTACGGTGGTGGCCCCGGCCCGCCCGCCCTCGCGGGTGAAGCCGGTCCAGACGACCAGCTCGGCGGGGACCGGCAGCCCGGCCGCCTCCAGGGCCTTGCGGTAGCCCGCGAAGCGTTCCTCCCCCGGCTCCACCCCCGGCGCGCCGCCGATGAAGGCGATACGCCGGTAGCCACGGCCCACCAGATGGCTGACCAGGTCGTACATCCCCTCGGCCTCGGCGGCCCTGACCACATCGCCGAGCGCCGGCTCCAGCCGTCCGCCGAGCCGTACCAGCTTCGATCCCGAGGCCACGATCCGGTCCAGATCGCGCCGGGTGGCGCCGTACCGGCCGACCACGATGCCGTCGATACGGCGCGCGACCAGCTGCCGGATCACCGCCGGCAGGTGCGGGCCGCCCATCGGGGCCTCGCAGACCACCGTCAGATACTCGTGGGTCAGCGCGATCTCCTGCATGCCCGCGGCGATCGAGGTGTTGAACGGGTTGGTGATGTCCGGGACCACCAGGCCCAGGGTGCGGGTGCGCTGGGTGCGCAGCCCGCGCGCCGAGGGATCGGCCTGGTAGCCGAGCCGCTGGATGACGTCCTCGACGCGGGCGCGTGTGGTGGCCGAGACCGGGCGGCGGCCGCTCAGCACATGGGAGACCGTGGTGACGCTGACGCCCGCTGCGGACGCCACATCCACGATCTTGACCCGGCTCCCGCCCTGCACCATCGGCCTCCCGTTGTCGTCCAGGGATCTTGTCCCGGTGTTCGACGTCACTCTACCCATCGTGCAAAACGTTTTGTAGTGTGCTCGCTATCGCGCTGACATGCCGCACACGGGCCGAGCCCGGGCTGCCCGGAACAGCTGCGCAAGCAGTAGTGCCCGGCGGCTGCCGTGCAAAACGATTTGGAGAACCGATGTCCCTCGCAGGCCGGAGAGCTGTGCCAGGCCGGAGAGCCGTACCGGGCCGGAGAGCCGTATGACGCGCTCGCCCAGCCGCAGGACCGTACTCGGCGCCGCACTCGGCGTGGCCTCCGCCGCGGCCCTGGCCGGCTGCTCGGGCGGTCGCCCGGCGGACGGCAGAACGGCGGTACGGTTCCTCGGCCCGGAGACCCCCGAGACCTTCCGGGCGGTCATCCGGGGCTTCGAGCGCGCCAACCCCGACCTGCGGATCGACTACACGCCGGTGCCTCCCGACCAGCTCAACGATGTCCTCCAGCTGCGGCTCTCCGCGAAGGACAGCGCGATCGACGTGTACACCGTCGACCAGCCCCGGGTACCCGCGCTCACCGCCCGGGGCTTCCTCACCGCCCTCGGCCCGGTCGCGGACCGCACCAGGGCCGCCGTCACCCCCGAGCAGTACGGCGTCAGTTCCTGGGAGGGCAGGCTCCGCTCCCTGCCGGTCTGGACCTCCACCCAGTACCTCTTCTACAACGCGGACCTGCTCACCAAGGCCGGCGCGCCGCTCCCGGGAGGGGCCCCCGCGGACCGCTGGAGCTGGGAGCAGACCAAGAGCGTCGGCCGCCGGACGATGGACAGGGCGGGCGCCGACCACGCCCTGCTGCTGGAACAGACCGACCTCTACTACGGACTCCAGCCGCTCATCGAGTCCCTGCACGGCGGCTCCGGCATCACCGGCAAGGACATGCTCGCTCCCGCCGTCACCACACAGGGCTGGATCGACGCACTCGGCTGGTACCGCACGCTCTTCGCCGACGGCTCGTCGCCGCGCGGCGTCCCCTCGTACCAGCTCGCCTCGCTCTTCACCTCGGGCCGGGTGCCGTTCTTCGTCGGCGGCCCGTGGAACCTCGGTGCCTTCGCCGGGCTCAAGGACTTCGCCTGGGGCACGGCGCCGCAGCCGAAGTTCGCCCACGGCCGCGCCGTCACCCCCACCGACTCCTGGTCCTGGGGCGTGAACCCGTACGCCGAACACCCCGAAGCGGCACTGCGGTTCATGGAGTACGCCGCCCTGACCACCGGCGGCAGCCTCGCGACTGTCGAGGCGTCACCGCTCATCCCGTCGAACCGCGCCGCCTTCGAACGCTATGCGGCGGACCTGGAGCACAAGGCCACGAAGAGCACCGCGGACGTGGCCACGATCATGCGGTACGAACTCGCGCACACCGCCGTCAGCCGGCCGCGCAGCATCGGCTACACCCAGTTCGAGACCGTCATGGGCTCCGCCTTCTCCGACATCCGCAACGGCCTCGCAGTGGAACCCCGGCTGGCGAAAGCCTCCGGGGAACTGGTGCGCACCTGGGAGCGACTGCGATGACCACCCCGACCACCCGCTCCCCGGACCGCGCGCCCCGCCGCCGCTCCACCTCGCAGGGCAGGGCCGCCCTGTACTTCCTGGCGCCCGCGCTGATCGCCCTCGTGGTCCTCCGGCTGCTGCCCGCCGCGATGGCACTCGTCAGCAGCCTGCGCCACCACAGCCTGGTCGACGGCGCCACCACCTTCGTCTGCCTCGACAACTACGCGGACCTCGTCGGCGACAGCCAGTTCTGGCAGAGCGTCCGCGTGACCCTGCTGTTCAGCCTGGTCATCAACCCGCTCCAGGTACTGATCGCCCTCGCCCTCGCCGTTCTGCTGAACCGCCGTTTCGCGGGTGTCCGTTTCTGGCGGTCGCTGGTCTTCGCGCCCATCGCCGTACCGCCGGCCGTCTCCGCGGTCATCTGGGGCATCCTCTACCGCCCCGAGGGACCGCTCAACGCGATCCTCGGCACGATGGGCATTCCGCCGCAGCCCTTCCTCACCAGCTCGCAGCAGGCGCTCTTCGCGATCATCGTGCTGACGTCATGGGTCGGCGTCGGCTACTGGATGATGTTCCTCATCGCCGGGCTGCAGGACGTCCCGCAGGAGTGCTACGACGCGGCCGCCGTCGACGGCGCTTCCGCCTGGCAGCGGTTCGTCCATGTCACGCTGCCGCTGCTGCGCCGCCCGCTCGCCTTCGTACTGGTCGCCGACACCGTCTCCAACTTCCTGGTGTTCGCCCCCGTACAACTGCTGACCCGCGGCGGCCCCGACGGCTCGACCAATCTCATGATGTACGACGTGTTCCGCCGCGCATACAGCGTCGGCGACATCAACTTCGCCCAGGCCGAGGTGGTGGTGCTCGTCGCGATCACCCTCGCGGTCGTCGTCGTCCAGTTCCGGATGATGCAGGGCAAGGGCGAGGAGTGAATCGATGAGGACAACGACCGCCCGCCGGCAGCCGACGGGGCGCCGCCCCTCCGCGCTGCGGCACGCGCCGCTCGCCACCGCCGTCGTCATCGGCCTGCTCTTCGCCCTCCCGCTCCTGTGGGTGCTCACCGGGTCGCTCCGCCCCGGCGACAAGGTCCTGGCCGGGCTCGACCGGCTCTCCTGGCGCAGCCTGATCCCGACCGACGCCACGGTGCACAACTATGTGACGCTCTTCCAGGGCGACTTCGGCCGCGCCGTGCTCAACTCCATCGGCGTGGCGGCCGTCACCGTCCTGCTGGGGCTGCTGCTCTCCGCGATGGCCGCGTTCGCGCTCTCGGTGTTCCGGTTCCGCGGCCGGGGCCTCGTCTTCGCCGTGATCCTGCTCAGCTTCATGATCCCGTTCGACGCCATAGCGATCCCGCTCTCGGACGTCTTCCGCGACTGGGGCCTGCAGAACACCTACACCGGACTGGTCCTGCCCGGCATCGGCAACGGTCTGGCGATCTTCCTGCTGCGCCAGTTCTTCCTGGCCGTCCCGCGCGAACTCGTCGAGGCCGCCCGGATGGACGGGCTCGGCTGGTGGGGCATCTTCGTGAAGATCTACGTACCCCTGTCGCGGCCCGCCCTGATCGGCGCGGGACTCACCCTGTTCACCTTCCAGTGGCAGTCCTACATGTGGCCGCTGCTCGTCGGCACCGAACCGGCCAAGCAGCTCGGCCCGATCGCCCTCGGCACCCTGCAGGGCCAGATGGTCGTCGACTACGGCCAGGTGTTCGCAGCGGCCGTCGTCCTGACCGTGATCCCGCTCGTCGTCCTGCTGCGTCTGCAGCGGTACTTCACCCAGTCGATCGCGGGCAGCGGTCTCAAGTGACGGCCGCCGGGCCGACCGCCGGAACAGCGAAACCCATCCCCACCGACCCCAGGCCCGAGACCCGAGACCCAGACCCGAGACCCGAGGTACACCGTGAACCACTCCCCCGCCGACTCCCCGGCCGGCTCCCCCGCCGACATCCTCCTCGACACCGATATCGGCAGCGATGTCGACGACGCGCTCGCCCTCGGTGTGCTGCTCGGCTCACCCGGGGCCCGGATCACCGGCATCACCACCGTCTACGGCGACACTCTGCTCCGGGCCCGCCTCGCGCACCGGCTCGGCGCCCTCGCAGGGCACGACCTCACCGTCGTCCCCGGAGCCACCGAGACCCTCTCGGGCAAGGAGGTCTGGTGGGCCGGGCACGAGGGCAGGGCCTTCACCGACCTGGAGACCGAGCCGGTACACGACACCGTCGCCGCCGACCGCTTCCTCGTCGACTCCGTCCTCGCCCGGCCCGGCACGACCGATGTCATCGCCATCGCCCCGCTGACCAACATCGCCCGCGCGATCGGGCTCGACGACCGCTTCGCCGCGGGCGTACGCACCCTGTACATGATGGGCGGCAGCTTCGGGCCCGGCGCCAAGGCCGAGCACAACATCGTCAGCGACATCACGGCCGCCCGTGCCGTCTTCGGCTCCGGCGTCCGTACCGTCGTGACCGGCCTGGACATCACCACACGGCTGCGCATCGAACAGCCCGGCATCGAAGCGATCCGCGAAGCCGGCCCGTACGGTGCCGCGCTCGCCCGCGAGATCGACGCCTGGACCGGCTTCACCGGCGAATCGTGGAGCGTCCCGCACGACCCGATCACCGCGCTCTCCCTGCTGCGCCCGGACCTCTACACCACCGAACGCGGCACGGTCGAGGTCACCGACGACGGGCTGACCGTCTTCACGGCCGATCCGGACGGCAGCGTGGACCTGGTGGTGGACGCCGATGTCGCGGCCATCGCGGAAGAGATCGTCGCCCGGATCGTCCGGGCCTCGAAGCACGGCTGACGCGAAGCACGGCTGAGGAGCCGTCGTCGTGCGCTCCCGGCGGTCAGGCCGTACGCCGCTTCAGTGCCCAGAAGGCGACACCGACAGCCAGGGCGGTCAGGGCGAGGAGGACGCCGCACTCCGCCAGCTGGCGCGGCCAGAAGTCGGAGGACGGGAGATAGGTGCGGGTGAAACCGGTCACGTGGTGCCGGGCGAGGCAGCGCACGTTGTCGTAGCACTCGGGATCGGTGATCCGGGCGCCGCTGGATGTGATCGCCCGGCTGTGTACGGAGAGTTCGGGCACCTGGAACGCGCGCTGGAACGGCCACAGGCCGTTACGGACCGCCGTGACCGCGTACTGGATGACAGCGGCGACCGCCATGGCGGGCAGGGTACGGCGCAGCAGCAGACCGCAGAGCGCGCCGAGGGCGAGCGCGAGGAGCGGGGCGACGACGGCGGCGGGACCGATCGAGAAGTACAGCTGGCGGGGCTGGTAGCCGGCGACCAGCAGATTGCTGTGGGCGGACCACAGCAGCCGGTAGAGCAGGACCAGCAGCCCGGTGCCCACGGTCAGGACGACGGCCGGTACGGCGAGTTTGGCGGCGAACCAGCGGGCCGGGGAGACCGACTGGGACCAGGCGAGCCTGGTGGTGCCGCTCTCCAGCTCGCGAGCGGTCAGCGGTCCGGCCGCGAAGAGGGCCACGCAGAAGGTCGCGATGCTGATCAGGGTGGCCGGGTCGTAGAAGAAGCTGTTGTAGCCGGAGAAGTAGGTCCTGGCCGCCATGTCCTTCCAGGCGGCCTGCTGCACTCCGGCGTAGCCGAACTTGTCGAACAGCTTCTGGGTGGCGTCAGCGCCGGGACCGTACAGCCAGAGCAGCAGCCCTGCGGTGACGGCCACAAAAGCGGCCCAGAACCACAGCGCCGTGCGGTGCAGGCGCAGTTCGGCCCGGAACAGGTCGAGCCCCGAGGGGCGGAGGGAGGGCGTGGGGGCGTCCTTGTCCAAGGATGCGGTGGTCATGAGGAGTCCCTAAGAATGTGAGGCGGTCCGGGAGGACCGGGTGTGGCTGATGAGGGTCTGTCGTTGATGACTTGGAAGGAATGGCCGCCCGGTCCTCCGGGACGCTCCGACCACTGATTGAGAACTGCGGTTATCGCTGGTTAGGGACCTGTCGGCGGGGTGTTCTTCGGACCGTGAAGTGCTGGTCACGAGGGACATGGAGCGACGGCTTTGAGCACGTCTGGCAGGCGGATATGGGTCGGCATCGACGCCGGCAAGGGACACCACTGGGCCGTGGCCCTCGACGCGGACGGCGAGACGCTGTTCTCCACAAAGGTCATCAACGACGAGACGCAGATCCTCACCCTGATCGAGACCGCCCGCGAGAAGGCGGACGAGGTGCGGTGGGCGGTGGACATCTCCGGCCGGGCTTCCACCCTGCTCGTGGCCCTGCTGGTCGCGCACGGCCAGCAGGTTGTCTACGTGCCCGGGCGGACCGTCAACCGCATGACCGGCGCCTACAAGGGCGAGGGGAAGACCGATGCCAAGGACGCCCGGGTCATCGCCGACCAGGCCCGCATGCGGCGGGACTTCGCTCCCCTCGACACACCCCCCGAGCTGGTCTCGGATCTGAGGGTGCTGACGAACTACCGGGCCGATCTGATCGCCGACCGGGTCAGGATCATCAACCGGCTCCGCGACCTGCTGGTCGGCATCTGCCCCGCACTGGAACGTGCCTTCGACTACTCCTCGGCCAAGGGCCCGGTCGTCATGCTGACCGAGTACCAGACCCCGGCCGCCCTGCGCCGGATTGGCGTCAAGCGGCTGACCACCTGGCTGGAACGACGCAAGGTCCGCGGCGCCGACACCGTAGCGGCCAGGGCATTCGAGGCCGCCCGGTCCCAGCAGATCACGCTGCCCGGCGAGAAGCGGGCTGCGAAACTGGTCTGCGATCTCGCTCACCAGCTCCTGGCCCTGGACGAGCGGATCAAGGACAACGACCGGGAGATCCGCGAGACCTTCCGATCCGACGACCGTGCGGAGATCATCGAGTCCATGCCCGGCATGGGCCCGATCCTCGGTGCCGAGTTCGTCGCCATCGTCGGTGACCTGTCCGGCTACCGCGATGCGGGCCGCCTGGCCTCGCACGCCGGCCTGGCACCGGTGCCCCGGGACTCCGGCCGCCGCACCGGAAACCACCACCGGCCCAAGCGCTACAACCGTCGCCTGCGACACGTCTTCTACATGGCCGCACAGACCGCGATGATGCGACCCGGTCCCTCCCGGGACTACTACCTCAAGAAGCGGGGCGAAGGACTGCTGCACACCCAGGCCCTGCTCGCGCTCGCCCGACGCCGGATCGACGTGCTCTGGGCGATGCTGCGTGACGGAAGGCTCTTCACCTCCGCCCCACCGGTCACGCAGGCGGCTTGACACGATCATTGAGATTCCTTGTGAGCCGGTGGGGCGTGGGGGAACGGCGGTGGGGGGAACGGCAATCGGGAAACGGGAACCGGGAGACGGGAATCGGGAGAGGGGCGAGGTGCGGGCGGGGCGGGCGGCCCCGGCCTCCGGCGGGGCGGTCAGGCCGCCGCAGTGGTGTCCCCGCCCATGTCCGTGGGGCGCATGTCCGTCGGGCGCATGTCCGGGGTGAGGAAGGCCGGGGCCGACGGCGTACGGAGGTGGGCCAGCACCAGCTCTTCCAGGGTGGGTTCCTGTGTCTGCCAGGTGTCGGCGAGTGCGCCCCGGGGGCGGATCAGGGCGGTGAGGCCGCGGCCGTTGGGGTGGGACTCGATGACCGTGTGCGGGGCCAGGTCGGTGCCACGGCCGGTGACCACGGTATGCGCGGCGAGCAGCTCTTCGACGGAGCCGCCCAGCCGGATGCGGCCGTCGTCGAGGAGCAGCAAGTGGTCGCAGGAGTAGGTGAGTTCGGAGACGATGTGCGAGGAGAGCAGGATGCTGGTGCCGTTCTCGGCGGCGTCGGCCAGCAGCAGGCCCATCAGCTGCCGGCGGGCCAGCGGGTCGAGGTCCGCCATCGGCTCGTCGAGCAGCAGCAGCTCGGGCCGCTTGCCCAGCGTGAGGGCGAGTGCCACCCGGGTGCGCTGGCCGCCGGAGAGCCCGCGGATCCTGCGCTGGGGGTCGAGGCCGCCCTGTTCCACGATCCCGGCGGCGTAAGCGGCGTCCCAGCGGCCCGCGTTGAGACGGGCGCCGATGGCGAGGGTGTCGGCGATGGAGAGGTGTCCGTAGAGCGGCTGGTCCTGGTCCAGGTAGCCGACCCGGTCCCGGTGGGTGCCGGGCGCGGCGCCCAGTACCCGCACGGTGCCGGCGGCCGGCCGGATCAGTCCGGCGGTGATCCGCAGGAGCGTGGACTTGCCCGCACCGTTGGGTCCGGCCAGCGCGCAGACGCTGCCCGCCGGGATACGGAAGGAGCAGTCCTCCAGAGCGAGGGCCGCGCGGCGGCCGCGCCCGTACCGCTGAGTGAGCCCGGTCGCCTCTGTCGCAGCCGGGCCGCTGCTGGTGGTGCTCACTGGTCCCCCTTCGGGAAGTGCTCGTCCTTCGGGAAGTGCTCGTCCAGTACGGAGGTCAGCAGCACGGCGGCGCTCTCCCGGCCGATACCGGCGGCGCGCGCCCGCAGGGCCCAGCCGTCCAGCTCCGCCCGCAGCGGGGAGTCGGCGCCGGTGCCGTCGAGCGTCCTGAGGACGAACGTGCCCACGCCCCGCCGCGCCTCGACCAGGCCCGAGCGTTCCAGCTCGCGGTAGGCCTTGAGCACGGTGTTGGGGTTGATGGCCGTGGCCTCGACGACCTCTCGTGCCGTGGGGAGCTTGTCCCCCGGTTCGAGAAGGCCCATCCGCAGCGCCTGCTGGGTCTGCTGAACGATCTGGAGGTAGGTGGGGATGCCGCTGTGCCGGTCGATGCGGTACTCGACATGGTGATCAGCCACCGGCGCATCCTCCCTCTTTCACTAATTGACTAGTGAAACTTTGCACGGCGTCGCGGGACACGTCAAGTCCATGACGGCCCCGCAGCCTCGCAGCCCAGGGCCCCGAGCCCTGGGACCCGAGACCCCGGGGCCCTGAGACCCGCGGCCCCGCTCAGCGCCCTCTGGTCGCCTGGAGGTACGCCTGCGGTGACTTCTCCTGCGGGTCCGGCTCGCGCAGCAGCTGGGCCCGTACGTCGAACCCGGCGTCGGCCAGCCACCCCGCGACCCGGTGCGGCGGCAGCCAGTGGACGTCGAGCGAGAGGTCGTGGCCGTAGGCATGGTCGAGGTGGCGGAGTTCGTCACCGGCCTTGAAAGCGAGCAGCAGCCGGCCGCCCGGCGCGAGCACCCGGTGGAACCCCGCGAACACCGACGGCAGCAGCTCCGGGGGCAGATGGATGATCGAGTACCAGGCGACCAGGCCACCGAGCGAGCCGTCCGCCAGGTCGAGTGCGGTCATCGACCCCACGTCGAACCGCAGGCCCGGATACGTCCGGCGGGCCACATCGACCATCCCCTGCGAGAGATCGACGCCGAACGCCTCCACCCCCAGCGTGTCCAGATGGGCCGTCACCCGGCCGGGACCGCAGCCGATGTCGGCCACCGGGCCGCCGCCGTCCATGCGCACCTGGTCGGCGAAGGCGGCGAGCATCGCCCGGTCGTAGGGGCTGACCGCGAGGTGACCCCGGACGAGTTCCTCGTAGGCGACCGCGACGGTGTCGTAGGACGCACGGATGGTACTCAGGCAGCTGGGTTCGGTCATGGCAGTACTCCGTACGTCGTGGCCGGTGGCCCGTGTCGGGGGCAGGACTGTCAGCGCGGCGGGGCCAGTCCCAGCCGCCGGTCCTTCAGGGCGGGGAACTGCTCGCGGGTCCTGGCGACGAGCTCCGGGTCGAGTTCCACCGTCAGGACCTCCTCGTCCGGGCCCGCCTCGGCGAGCACCTCGCCCCAGGGGTCGACCACGATGCTGTGGCCCGCCTGCTCCACGCCCGCGTGCGTACCGGCGGATCCGCAGGCCAGGACGTACGCCTGGTTCTCCACCGCGCGCGCCTGCGCCAGCAGCGTCCAGTGCGAGCGGCGGCGCTCCGGCCAGCCCGCGGGGACGACCAGGAGACGGGCACCCGCGTCGGTCAGGCCGCGGAACAGCTCGGGGAAACGGAGGTCGTAACAGGTGGCCAGGCCGAGCGTGGTCTCCGGCAGGTCCACCGTGACCAGTTCGTCGCCCGCTCCCATCAGGACCGCCTCGCCCTTGTCGAAGCCGAAGCGGTGGATCTTCCGGTAGGCGGCGGCCCGTTCGCCCTCGGGCGTGAAGACCAGGGAGGTGTTGTAGAGGGCGCCTTCGGGGTCCCGCTCCACGATCGAGCCGGCGTGCAGCCAGACCCCGGCGTCGCGGGCCGCCTTCGCCATCGCGTCGTGCGTGGGTCCTTCCAGCGGTTCGGCCTCGGCCGCGAAGGACTGGTACGCGAAGGCCCCCACGGGCCAGAGTTCGGGCAGGACGACGAGGTCCGCACCGGACTGTTC
Source organism: Streptomyces sp. NBC_00466 (assembly GCF_041433995.1). NCBI lineage: Bacteria > Bacillati > Actinomycetota > Actinomycetes > Kitasatosporales > Streptomycetaceae > Streptomyces > Streptomyces sp. NBC_00466. Next base: position 3,133,413 of record NZ_CP107896.1, read on the forward strand.
ACGTACGAGATCCGCCACGCGCAAACGGCGTGAAACGGGCGATTCCGCAGGATTCACTGCGATCTGGAGGAGAGAGGCGCGCACAGTACCACCGTCCTGGCATTCGGGCCGTCAACGCGGGCCTACGATCGTCACACGAAAGCACTGCCGGGGTGCCACTGGGCAGCGTACTGTGCCTTCCGGGGGGATGCCCCCAGACCCCCAGCAGCGCCTCGAACACCAGCAGGTCTACGCCCGCCGTACCGCAGAACACCGCTCCGAGGGGTCCCGTGACAGTCCATCCAAGCCTTCAGACCTACGCCGACGCCTGGACCCACTCAGCAGAAGCCATATCCGAGCTGGTCAAGCCGCTCGTCGAGGGCGAGTGGAACCGCGGGACGCCCTGCCCCAACTGGTCGGTGCGCGACATCATCTCCCACATCATCGGCATGGAGAACGAACAGCTCGGGGACCCCCGGCCGATCCACACGCTGCCGCGCGACCTCTTCCATGTGAAGACGGACCACCAGCGGTACATGGAGATGCAGGTCGACGTCCGGCGCCACCACACCTCGCCGGAGATGACCGCGGACCTGGAGTACACGATCATCCGGCGCTCACGGCAGCTGCGGAACGAGACCCGGCAGCCGGACCACATGGTCCGCGCGCCGCTCAGCGCGGAGCAGACGCTGGAACTGGCGCTGCGGATGCGCGCGTTCGACGTCTGGGTGCATGAGCAGGATCTGCGCACCACACTGGGCAAGCCGGGCAATCTGGACTCGCAGGGTGCCTATGTGGCCCGCGACGTCCTGGTGGAGGCGCTGCCGAAGGTCGTCGCCAAGGACGCGGGCGCGCCGCCGAACAGCGCGGTCGTCTTCGACATCACCGGCGCCGTCGAGTTCATGCGGACGGTACGGGTGGACGCGGAGGGCCGGGGCCGGGTCGACGGCACGCCCTCGCTGGGGCCCGCCGTGACGATCGCGATGGACTGGGAGACGTACTTCCGGCTGGCCTGCGGACGGGTGCGGCTCGCGTCGGTCTCGGACCAGATCAAGGCCGAGGGCGACCAGGAACTGGCCGCGGCCATCCTCCAGTCGTTCGCCGTGACGCCGTGACCCGTCACGCCATGACCCGTCACACGCCATGACCCGTGAAGCCATGCCCCGTCATGCCATGACCCCGTAGAGGCTTACGGAGTCACGGACTTACGGAGCCACAGGCCCCGACGGCGTCACGGGCGCACGCCGTAACAGGCGCCCGTAACAGCCTCAAGCCGGGACGTGTACGGCCTCCACCCGGCTGGTCACCAGCCGCTCGCTCTCGCGGCGCGCGCTGCGCCGGCGCAGCCGGAGGATCTGGGTGACGCCCAGCGCCTCCAGGACGAACACGGAGCAGAAAGCGATCCGGTAGTTGTCGTCCGTCGCGTCCAGCAGGACTCCGACCGCGAGCAGCGTCGTCATCGACGCGACGAACCCGCCCATGTTGACGATGCCGGACGCGGTGCCCTGGCGCTCCGGAGGGTTGGCGGGGCGCGCGAAGTCGAAGCCGATCATCGAGGCGGGTCCGCAGGCGCCGAGCACCGTGCACAGCGTCAGCAGCAGCCACATCGGCGCGTGGTCGCCCGGGTAGGCGAGGGTGCTCGCCCAGAGCAGTGCGGTCGCACCCACCGTGGACAGCGCGATGGGGGCGCGGGCGCCCTGGTGCCGGGCGATGATCTGCCCGTAGACCAGGCCGACGACCATGTTCGAGAGCACGATCAGGGTGAGCAGTTCACCAGCGGTGGCGCGGGACAGGCCCTGCGCCTCGACGAGGAACGGCATCCCCCACAGCAGCAGGAAGAACATCGCGGGGAACTGCGTGGTGAAGTGCACCCACATCCCGAGCCGGGTGCCGGGCTCGCGCCACGCGGCGGCGATCTGCCGGCGCACGGACGCGGCCCCCGGGTGCGGGGCGGGCGGCGGTTCGAACCCCTCGGGGTGGTCCTTCAGGAAGACCAGCATCACGACCAGCACCAGCACCCCGGCGAGCGAGCTGCCCGCGAAGGTGGCGGTCCAGCCGAGGCCGTGCAGCGTACGGGAGATGACAATGGTCGAGACGAGGTTGCCGGCCATCCCGACCAGACCCGCGAGCTGCGCGATCATCGGCCCGCGCCGGGCGGGGAACCAGCGGGTGCCGAGCCGCAGCACGCTGATGAAGGTCATGGCGTCACCGCAGCCGAGCAGCGCGCGGGAGGCGAGGGCCGTGCCGTACGTGGGGGAGAACGCGAAGCCGAGCTGCCCCAGCGTGAACAGCACCACGCCGAGGGTCAGCACCTTCTTGGTGCCGAGCCGGTCCACGAGCAGGCCGACGGGTATCTGCATCCCGGCGTAGACGAGCAGCTGGAGTATGGAGAAGGTGGAGAGCGCGGAGGCGTCGATGTGGAAGCGGTCGGCGGCGTCCAGACCGGCCACGCCCAGGCTGGTACGGAAGACGATCGCCACGAAGTAGACGGCGACGCCGATCGACCACACGGTGACAGCGCGCCTGCCTCCCGGCGGATCGGCGGGGAGCGCGACGCTGCTCATCGGACCTCCCCCCGGGCCAGGTCACGGACCCGGCTGACGTGCCGGCGGACGACCGCGACGGCGCCGTCGGTGTTCCCGTCGCGCAGCGCTTCCAGGATCTCGCCGTGCTCGGCGAGGGTGGTGGCGGTGCGGTCGGGGTGCGCCTGGAGCACGGCGACCCCCATCCGCAGCTGCCGGTCGCGCAGCTGGTCGTAGAGGCGGGAGAGGATCTCGTTCCCGGCGCTGCGGACGATCTCCGCGTGGAAGCAGCGGTCGCTGACGGCGGCTCCGGCCAGATCACCGGCCGCCACCTGGGCGGTCTGCTCGGCCAGCAGCTCGGTCAGCCGCTCGATGAGCTGGGGAGCGGCGGGCACGGCCTTGCGCGCGGCGAACTCCTCGACCAGCAGCCGGGTCTCCACCACGTCGTGGATCTCCTGCGCGGAGACGGCGAGGACCAGGGCGCCCTTCTTCGGGTACAGCTTGATGAGCCCCTCGACCTCCAGCTTGAGCAGCGCCTCCCGCACGGGCGTCCGGGAGACCCCCACGGCATCGGCGAGCTCGCCCTCGGTGAGGAGCGTCCCGCCCTCGTAGCGACGGTCGAGTACGGCCTGCTTGACGTGCGCGTAGACGCGGTCGGCGGCGGGGGGCTGTTTCAGCGGGGCGACTGGCATGAGCACAGCATAGATACAACAGGGATACGTTGGGGAGAGCGTCCGCATGGCGGGATGCGGATGCGTGGCAGGCGGGTGACGGGCGGGGCGACGGATGGGGCGGCGGATGGGGGACGGGTGAGAGGCGGATGGGCGACAGGCGGGCCGGCAGGTGGCGGGCGGCATTCAGCCGGGGGCCGGCTCCCGGAATCCCTTTCGACGGCTGCCGCACGGGCAGGTCGGATCACCTGGTATCTTGTTATGCATGGAACGCGGTAAAGCAAGTCGCCAGACCCCGGGGAAGGTCGAGAGCCAGCTCCGTAAAGGGGTTCTGGAGTACTGCGTTCTCGCGCTGATGCGTGACGGGCCCAAGTACGGAGTCGAACTGCTCAGCGCGTTGCAGGACACCACGGCCCTGACGACCAGTCAGGGCACCGTCTATCCGCTGCTGTCACGGCTGCGGCGGGACGAACTCGTGGACACCGCCTGGCAGGAGTCAGCCTCCGGCCCCCCACGGCGGTACTACTCGCTGACCGAGGCCGGACACGCCGCGCTCGAAGAGTTCGCCGGCATCTGGCCCGAATTCCGCGACGCCGTCGACCACCTTCTCCAGCCCCACACCCCCCACCAGCCAGACCCGGGAAAGGCACACCCATGAAGACCGACGACACCCTGGTCAAGGACTACTTCGCCGCAGTCGAGCGAGAGACCTCGACCTTGCCGCCGGCCGCCCGCCAGGAGCTCATAGCCGATCTGAACGAGCACATCCAGGTCGCGCTCGCCGAACGCCCCGGCAGCACCCGCGAAATCCTGAACGAGATCGGCGACCCCCGCACGATCGCCGCCACCGCCCTGCAGGAACTGGGCATGGGCTCCGACTCGAAGGCCCAGAAGCCCGGCCGCCGCCGGTCCCCCGCCTGGCTGCCGGTCGTGCTCCTGATCGTCGCCAACGTGCTGCCCTACGCCGGAGGCTTCAGCTTCCTGGCCATCATCGCCCTCGCCGCCGAGATCGCCGCCGTCGTCATGGTCATCCGCTCCAGCCACTGGACGTCGACCCAGAAGCGCAACGGCCTCATCATGACCCCGATCATCCCGGTCGTCGCCCACCTCGTCTGGTACGCCGCCTTCGTCGTCCCCGACGGCAAGATCGCCGGATTCGACATCATCCGCTGGACCCTCGTCGCCCTGCTCTTCGTCCTCACCCTCATCGGCGCCAACTACCTCTGGCGCAACAAGCGCTCCTGAAAAGCAAGGCCGCGAATCACGCAGGCGAATCACTCAGCTGAACCACACAGGCGGATCAGACAGGCGCTGTCACTGTGCGGCGCCGCACAACAGCCAGCGCCGGACGGGGACTTGCAGCAGGACGCGTCCCCCGTCCGGACGGTCGGGAACCGTGACGTCCCAGGCGTACTTCGCCGTGAACGCGGCCGTCACCTCCTCGGGGAACCCGTCATGGTGGAGCTGGACCTCTCCCTCCGCGACGACGGGGACCCGGCCGTCCTCCAGCGCCAGGGACACCCGCGGGTTCTCCCGGAGAACGCGCACCTTGACCGACCCGCTGTCCACGCCGATCCACCAGTCGCCCCGGAGAAAGACGAACCACACGGGCGTCACATGGGGCGACCCGTCGGGACGGACACCGCACAGCCAGACGTTGCGTTCGGTGGCCAGCCGGTCCAGGACAGCGGGGTCGGTCGGACGCTCGACAGTATGCATCCGGCCATCCCAGCCCACGCGGCCACCGCCCCGCTTCGGTCCACAGCCCCGGACGCCCCGGACTTTCGGCGTACGCCCGGTCATGTCACACGCGCACGTCACACGGTCATGTCACATCGCGCCGCCCTCCTCCGTCGTATCCGTGTAGGTATCGAAAACGACAGAGGAGTCCCTCATGAGTGGCCGCATCAACATGTTCGAGAACCCGGTCGCGGGCAAGGTCTGGAAGCACATCATCGCGGCGAACAAGGCGATCGTCGACTCGTCGCTGCTGCCTGTCGCGACGCAGGAGCTGGTGAAGATCCGCGCGAGTCAGATCAACGGGTGCGGCGGCTGCCTCGACATGCACACCAAGGACGCCGCCGCGGCCGGTGAGACCTCGGTGCGCCTCAACCTGGTCGCCGCCTGGCGGGAGGCCACGGTCTTCACCGAGGCCGAACGCGCGGCGCTGGAGCTGACGGAGCAGGGCACCCGCCTCGCCGACGCGGGCGGCGGCGTCACGGACGAAGCCTGGGCGAACGCAGCCAAGCACTACGACGAGGACCAGCTCGCCGCCCTGGTGTCCCAGATCGCCGTCATCAACGCCTTCAACCGCGGCAACGTCATGATCCAGACACCCGCGGGCAGCTACCAGCCCGGCATGTTCGGCTGAGCTGAGGCGGAGCCCTTGCCGGCCGGGCCCTGGAGGTGCACACCTCCAACCCGGCCGGCTCCCTCCGCCCCCAGCACACCTCAGCGAGACCGCGCCACGAGCTCGTGTGCAGCCATGCAGTGGTCCACGTGTGCAGCCATGAGGTGGTCCAGCGGTGCAGTGGTCCAGCGGTGCCGAGAGTTGCGGTTCAGTCCCCTCGCCCTTCCGGGGAACGGCCGCCGAAGACCTCCGCCACAGGCTTCCTCGGGTCGTACGGAGCCCAGCCCGGGGTCCCCGTGCGGGCGAACGCGACCCACGCGCCGTGTATCCGCGCCGCGAGTCCCGCCGGGGCGGGGTCGGGGCCGAGCAGGCCGGTGTCCCCGTGCAGCCAGGGTGAGTCGGCCGTGTCGAACACGAAGGGCAGTTCGACGGTGTGGGCAGCGCCGAGCCGTCCGCCCAGAGCCGTCGAGCGGTACCCGAACGAGTAGAGGTGCGTGCGGCCGCCCGAGATCCGCGCGTGGGCCTGCGCCATGCGCGTCGTACCGGCCGTGAAGAGGGCCTGCCCGAGCACCGCGGAGCGCAGCTCGCCCGGTGTCGCGCCCGGCCGTTCCCCGCGGTGCGCGGCGAGGGCTGATTCCGGGTCTGCGTGGACCCGGGCAGCGACGGTGAGCAGGTCGGCTTCCGTGGTGGACTCCAAGGCGCCCTGCGGTACGAGGTAGAGGTGCCCCTCCTCGGTGTTGGTGCCGATGAGCAGGTCGACGTCGGCGGCCGGGCCGTCGGCGAGAGCACCGGCGGGCTGGACCGGAAGGACCAGGCTGAACGGGCTGAGCCCGGCCAGCGGGTCCTGGGCGGTGCTGGTGCACAGGTCGAGGCCGGCCAGTGCGGGCAGGACCGCCAGGAACTGTTCGTCCGGGATCAGCGAGAACGCCTCGGCGGTCGGTTCGACGCCCAGCGCGGCGGCCGCCGCCGCGGTGACCCGTTGTGCCTGCTCCGGGGTGAACGCGCCGGAGCCGCTGCCGCTTTGGATGATCGCTCGGCGGAACAGCCCGTTGGCCTCCGGTGTCGCGAGCAGCGCGCCGGTGAGCGTGGCGCCCGCGGACTGGCCGAAGACCGTGACGTTGCCGGGGTCGCCGCCGAATACCGCGACGGTGTCCTGTACCCAGCTGAGGGCGGCGAGCACGTCGAGCAGTCCACGGTTGGCCGGAGCACCCGCCAGATCGAGGAACCCGGGGATACCGAGGCGGTAGTTCACCGTCACGAGAACGACGTCGTCGCGGGCGAACGCGCTGCCGTCGTAGAGCGCCGCCCGGCTCGATCCGGTGATGAACCCGCCGCCGTGCACGAAGACCATGACGGGGCGGCTGCCGTTATCGGCGGCAGGTGTGTGGACGTCGACGGTCAGGTAGTCGTCGCCGGGCACCCAGCCCGGACCGAAGTACGGGGACATGTCGAGCCGGCCGAAGTCGCGGGCCGGCTGCGGAGCCGTGGGCCCGGGCTGTGTGCCGTCGCGGACACCGGACCAGCCCGGGTGCGGTGCGGGTGGCGCGAAACGGCCGGCGCCGGTCGGTGCCGCCGCGTAGGGGACGGCGCGGTAGCGCTCGCCGGATCCGTCACGGATGCCGCGCACGGCGCCCGCGGGGGTTTCGACCACCGGATCTGCCAGTACGGGACCTGTCTGTCGGGGCACGGGAGATTCTTCCTGTCTGGAAATGTGCGGAAGGGACTTGAGGACGTCAGGAGAGGCGGGAGAAGGCCGCCCACTCCTTGATCGCGAACGTCGACCCACTGCGAGCGACCTCCGCGGCGCCGTGGCCGCCGAAGTGCGCCGGGAAGACGAGCGCGTTGTCCTCGGCGGCGCGGCCCAGCAGCTTGTGCCGGGTGGCGCGGGATTCCGCCGGGTCCTCGCAGAAGCAGGAGTTGGTCCCGGGCTCGGCGATCTGCAGCGCGGTGTGCACCAGGTCCCCGACGAACAACGCCCGGTCGCCGCCGGATTCCAGCGTGAGCACGGACGAGCCGGGGGTGTGCCCGGGAGCGAGGTCGAGACGCAGGTTCTTGTCGATCCGGTACGTCTCCTCCCACAGGTGAGTGAGTCCCGCCTGGTGGACCGGCGTGACGCTGTCCTCGAAGACGTTCTGGTTCCCGCGGCCCAGTACGGACTTGTTGTCGTTGGCCGGGTCCCAGAAGTCGAAGTCCCGCCGGTTCATCAGGTACGTGGCGTTGGGGAAGGTCGGCACCCAATCGCGGCCGTCGAGGCGGGTGTTCCAGCCGACGTGGTCGATGTGCAGATGGGTGTTGACCACGATGTCGACGTCCTCGGGCCGCACCCCGACGGCAGCGAGCCGGTCGAGGTAGTCGGTGTCCAGGCGGCTCCACACCGGTGCGTAGGGCCGGTCCTTGTGGTTGCCCACGCCGGTGTCGATGAGGATGGTGCGTCCCTCGCTGCGCAGCAGCCAGGACTGGATCGCCGACTGGCACTCGTCCGTCTCCGGGTTCCAGAAGTCGGGCGCCAGCCATTCGCGGTGCTTGTCCCACGTGCTGTGCTCGCTGTCCGGGAAGAACTGGCCCGGGGTCATCCCGACCGGGCCGTAGAACTCTTTGATGCGGGTGACGGTGACGTCACCGAGGATGAGCTGTTCCGCGTTCTGATCCATCTGTCCGCCTCAGGTCCGGGGTACGTGGCCGAATGAGACCGATCCTGGGCACGCGGACGGGTACGCACCACTCCCCGCTTGTCCTACCCCTCGCAGGGTGTGGCTGGGGCCGGTCGCGCACCGAATACTGGGGGGATGACCGGACCCGGCCCACTCGGCACCTTCCTCCAAGCCCGACGCGCGCGGCTGCGACCCGCGGACGTCGGCCTGCGCGACCTCGGGCCCCGCAGACGGGTCGCCGGGCTCCGGCGCGAGGAACTGGCCCAGCTGGCGGGCGTCAGCGTCTCGTACTACGCACGGCTGGAGCAGGGCCTGTCCCGTGGGGCTTCGGCCGAGGTGCTCGACGCGATCGGCCGCGCGCTCCTGCTCGACGGCCATGAGCGCGAACACCTCGACCGGCTCGCCGACGCCGCCCGCCACGCGCCCCGGCCGCGCCGCCCGCGGCCCGAGAAACTCACCGGTGAAACACGCGACCTGCTACGAGCCGTGGACGGCGTCCCGGCGATCGTGCTCGGCCGCCGTACGGACGTACTGGCCTGGAACGCCCTCGGGCACGCCCTGCTGGCCGGTCATCTGGACCCACTCGGCCCGGACGACCCGGTGCGACGCCCGAACATGACCCGGATCCTGTTCCTGGATCCGCACTGCCGGGAGCTGTACGCGAACTGGACGCTCAAAGCCCGCGCGGTGGTCGGCAACCTGCGCATCGCCGTCGGTAAGCACCCGGACGACCCGCTGCTCGCTGCGCTGATCGGCGAACTGACCATGAAGAGCCCGGAGTTCGTCGCCCTGTGGGCAGACCACCGCGTGGTCCCGTGCGACGCCGCCTCCTACGAGCTGCACCACCCCGTCGTCGGCACGGTGACGGTGACACAGCAGACACTGTCCATCGCCCGCTCACCGGGCCAGGCGCTCATCGTGTGCACCACCCCCGCCGGTTCCTCTTCCGAGGAAGCCCTCGCGCTCCTCCGGCAGGCGAGCGCCGGCCGGACACCGCACACGGCCGGCGACGGCGTTCCCGAGGAGCCGGCCCGACAGGTCTGAGGCGGTTCCAGCCGCCGGCCGCCGGTCGCCGCCGGCCTCTACGCGCCGGGCTCTACGCGCCGACCTCTACACGGCGGGCTCCACCTCGGCTACGACGATGTAGAACGTCACCGCCGCGAGGAAGGGACCACCGGCAAGGTGGTCGAGCCAGCTGCGCGCCTCGTCCTCGGTGAGATACCCGGCGGCGACGGCGCGCCGCGTCGTGCGCTCCAGTCCGAGGATCCGGTCGGCCGCCCGGACCTCCCTGAACACCGGGGTCACCGGGATGACCGCGGGCACCGCGAATCCGGCCGCCGCCGCCAACCGCGGTAGCTGCAAACCGATACGAGCGTTCCGGATGACCTTTTCGGTCACGTACTGGGTGTAGGCGCGCGACAGACCGCTGTCCGGATGGTCGACGGCCAGGGTGCCCCAGTCGGGCTCGCCCATGACGAGCCGCCCGCCGGGCCGCAGTACCCGGCGGATCTCGCGGAGCGCCGCACCGGGATCGGCGACGTGCTGCAGCACCCGGTCGGTACGGGCACGGTCCGCGGCGCGGTCCGGCAGCGGCAGGTCATGAACGTCACCGAGCCGAACGGTGACCGTGTTCGCCCCGGCGGTGCGCTCCTCGGCGGCCTCGACCGCGGCCCGGTCGTGGTCGACACCGATCACCGTGCCGGTACCGGTGACCGCCTCGGCGAGTGCCCCGAGATCGGCGCCCGGGCCACAGCCGAGGTCCAACACCGCCTGCCCCGGCCGGACATCGAGCTCTTCGAGCATCCGCCCCTTGTACGCACGGCCGAGATCGGTCGCGGCCAGCCGGTCGAGGTAGACGAGCGAGTCGGGGGTGCCGGTCTCGAACACTGATGAGGTCATGCGCGCCAGTCAATCAACCGACTCGTGGGTAGGAGCAGGTCGGTTCACCTGGTACCTTGTTATGCATGGAACGCGGCAAGGCAAGACAGCGAACCTCGGAGAAGGTGGAGAGCCAGCTCCGTAAAGGGGTTCTGGAGTACTGCGTTCTCGCGCTGATGCGTGACGGGCCCAAGTACGGAGTCGAGCTGCTGTGCAAGTTGCAGGACACCAAGGCTCTGACCACCAGTCAGGGCACCGTCTACTCGCTGCTGTCACGGCTGCGGCGGGACGAACTCGTGGACACCGCCTGGCAGGAGTCAGCCTCCGGCCCCCCACGGCGGTACTACTCGCTGACCGAGGCCGGACACGCCGCGCTCGAAGAGTTCGCCGGCATCTGGCCCGAATTCCGCGACGCCGTCGACCACCTTCTCCAGCCCCACACCCCCCACCAGCCAGACCCGGGAAAGGCACACCCATGAAGACCGACGACACCCTGGTCAAGGACTACTTCGCCGCAGTCGAGCGAGAGACCTCGACCTTGCCGCCGGCCGCCCGCCAGGAGCTCATAGCCGATCTGAACGAGCACATCCAGGTCGCGCTCGCCGAACGTCCCGGCAGCACCCGCGAAATCCTGAACGAGATCGGCGACCCCCGCACGATCGCCGCCACCGCCCTGCAGGAACTGGGCATGGGCTCCGACTCGAAGGCCCAGAAGCCCGGCCGCCGCCGGTCCCCCGCCTGGCTGCCGGTCGTGCTCCTGATCGTCGCCAACGTGCTGCCCTACGCCGGAGGCTTCAGCTTCCTGGCCATCATCGCCCTCGCCGCCGAGATCGCCGCCGTCGTCATGGTCATCCGCTCCAGCCACTGGACGTCGGCCCAGAAGCGCAACGGCCTCATCATGACCCCGATCATCCCGGTCGTCGCCCACCTCGTCTGGTACGCCGCCTTCGTCGTCCCCGACGGCAAGATCGCCGGATTCGACATCATCCGCTGGACCCTCGTCGCCCTGCTCTTCGTCCTCACCCTCATCGGCGCCAACTACCTCTGGCGCAACAAGCGCTCCTGAAAAGCAAGGCCGCGAATCACGCAGGCGAATCACTCAGCTGAACCACACAGGCGGATCAGACAGGCGCTGTCACTGTGCGGCGCCGCACAACAGCCAGCGCCGGACGGGGACTTGCAGCAGGACGCGTCCCCCGTCCGGACGGTCGGGAACCGTGACGTCCCAGGCGTACTTCGCCGCGAACGCGGCCGTCACCTCCTCGGGGAACCCGTCATGGTGGAGCTGGACCTCTCCCTCCGCGACGACGGGGACCCGGCCGTCCTCCAGCGCCAGGGACACCCGCGGGTCCTCCCGGAGAACGCGCACCTTGACCGACCCACACACGGCCGATCCGCAGCGTTTCCACGGATGTTCACTCGCAATCGTGAACATCCCATCCCTGGCCGGCATATTCCATTTGCGCCGCCCTACGTTCCGCGTGGTGGTGGTCCACATGGACGAACAGAACACACAGCCCGAAGTGCGCCGCATTGGACATCAACGACTTCGTCTACGGGGCGACGGGAACCCGCTTGCGAAGGCTGACCATGCCGGACGGAACTCATTGGTTCCCGGCGGTGGACGTGTGCCGGGAGCTCGGGTACAGCAACTCTCGGACGGCACTCCTGGATCACGTCCCAGAACAGCATCGAGACATTCTTGAGACCAGTCGAGTAGTTGACGGAATGGGTCTCGGGGGTTATCCAGACCATCCAGCGCACCGGCTCCTACAGTCTCCGGATCGCAGAGATTCAGCCACCCGAGCCCACGGCCCCAGTGGCGTACGCGATGCCGGAACAGATCGTGGAAATGATCGTCCGCCTAGAGGAGCGCAACATAAGGCTGGACGAAGAGTTCGCGGCCGCACAGCGTGAACGCCTCGCGATGGAACGGGAACACCTCGCTCTCCAGCGCGAATGCCTTGCGCTACAGCGGGAGATGCTCGCGGAGCAACAGACCGCGTCACGGTCCGCCGCGCGGATGGCGGACCGGTTCGACACCTTCCTCACCGACCCGGCCGTCACAGACGGCCGCGCCGCCCGCCCCACCGCAGAGTCCGTACTCGCCGACTGGAAGACCCGCATGTCGGTGACCGAGGACGTCTGGGCGGTGGCCGTCACCATCGCCCCCGTGCTGGTGGACAACGGCCACCCGGCGATGCCCCCGGGGCCGGGTCCCGCCGGACCCGGGATGTGCCCTCGCGGCCCTTCCATCGGGAGGCCCGCACCGGTAAGGCTGTGGTGTCGGCCATGAAAGGGAACGCCTTGCGCGCGCAGGAACAACGCAAAGACAACGCCAGCAGCCGTGGACAGGTGCGGCGCACCACCGCGCCGGGCGTACCCACCGGGCTGCAGGCCCTGCAGCGCTCGGCGGGGAACGCGGCCGTGGTCCGCGCCATGGAGGAGCGGCACACCCACGGTGCCGGCTGCGGCCACAGCCCGTCGGTGCAGCGGATGCCCGCGCCTCGGGTGCCTCCCAAGCCCGCGGAACTGGCGGGCAATCCAACCACTCCCGCGCACGGATACACGCTCACCGCCCCGGCGGGCACGATGGAGTTCTACCGCGCCGACTCCCGCGCGCCCGACGCCCTCCGGAAGACGGGCGGGATGCGGGCCTGGCGCCCGTCGTCCGCCAAGAGCGAGCTGAGCGCGTTCTTCGCCGACCCGGTCGGCTACGCCCAGGCCCATGTCAGGAGCCCCAACCAGCACCTGGTGTCCATGGCGAGCAACGAGGACTGCGGCGGATTCGCCAGCGCGGACCGGCACATCTACAAGATCTCGGTCTCCGGCCTGAACCGGTTCGACGGACCGCCCGCGCGAAGCAAGCTCCTGACCAAGCCGACCCTCTACGCCAACAGCACGACGCTGGAGTCGGCGACCGTGGTCGTCATGGGGCCGATCGGCCCGACCCAGGAGATGGACTTCTTCGGGGACATCCCGATGTCCCACATCGTCGGCTGCCGCAAGCCGGGCGAAAGCGGCTACAGCTCGCCGTGACGCCCCGGGGTCCTGGGCGGGCCGTTCTACGGCTCGCCCGTCACCCCGGACCGGAAAGCGGCCCAGGCAGCGGGTGAGACCTGGACGATGGGGCCGGCCGTGTCTTTCGAGTCCCGCACGGCTACAGCACCGGGGACGTTACGGGCCACCTCCACACAGTTGGCAGAATCGGCGCTGTAGCTGGACTTCATGAACCGGAAAACGTTCACTCGCTCATTTCCTTACTGAGACTGTCGATGAACCGGACTGAGTCGTAGGGCGACAGACCCGCCCGGGACGCCCGGTCGAAAAGGGTGGTGAAGAGGGCGCTCTCCTCAGCGTTCTCGATCCAGATCGTGGATCGTGGGGTATCCATGTGCACAACATCTACCGCCTCGTCCTCAGCGAAGGACAGAACGTGGAACGGGCCTCCGACGCAAGGGTGCGCTCCCGCCCTGAACGGCAGCACCTGAATCTGCACATTGGGCAGTTCCGCGAGGTGACTCAGATGGGCAAGCTGCCGCCCCATCACCTGGGGCCCGCCCATCAGTTGCCTGAGAGCCGCCTCCCAGATCACCGCGTGGATCTTCAGCGGATTGTCACCGTACAGTCGCGCCTGGCGCTTCGCCCGCCCGGCGACGACGTCCTCGATCTGGTCGATTTCTTCCCACATCAAATCCGCGATGCACATGGCCCTGGTGTACTCGGGTGTCTGGAACAGGCCGGGGATCAAGGCCATCTGCCACTGCTTGATCCTGAGCGCGACATCTTCCATGGAGATGTACTCAGCCTGCAGGGCCAGCGAAGGGGTGTCATTCCACCACCCCTTCACCTTGCGCCGCTCCCGGTCCGCCTTCGCCAGTTGTAGCAACTGGCGTACGACATCGGCGTCCTGCACGTCGTAGAACCGGCACAGCGCCGCGATGTCGGGGTCCCGCATCGGGACCCAGCCCCGCTCCATCTTGACGACCTTCGTCTGCGTCGCGCTCAGCGCTGCGGCAGCTTCTGCCTGGGTCTTCTCCGCCGCCACGCGCAGGCGCAGGAGTTCCCCACCCAGCTTCCGGCCCAACACCGTTGAAGCCCGACTGCCCGTTGCGCGTGCTCCGGATGTCTGCATATCGCCCTCCCGCCAACCTTGGACAGTGTGCCAGCCAGCCGCTTCCACAGGGGCCCGGTCACTCGTATGGGGAATATATGCCCCAGACGTCTTGCTCCCAGAGCTTCATGCCGTTACGTTCGTCACTCAATCGAGGGCAGAGAGTAACCAGTTGGGCGGAAGAGCACCGTTCCGAGCTCCACAAAAAGAGGAGCCGTCGCGGCATTGCCACCGCCGCACTCGCATGAGGAGGCACGTGTCATGACCGTTCGGCACGACAAGGTCAGCTACCCCCCGTACCCGCGCAGCGTCCCCCTGGCCCGCAGGCGCGTCGCCTCGCTCGTCGCCGACTGGGGGCATCCCGAACTCGCCGGTGACGCCGCCCTCGTGGCCGGTGAGCTCTGCGGCAACGCCGTGCTGCACGGGTGTCTGCGGGACCGGCTCTTCCGGGTCGACGTCACACTCAGTGGCAAGGACCTCCGGATCTCCGTAACCGATCCGCGGGGTGAACGGCTGCCCGTCCCCCGGAAGGCCGACCCGGACGACCAGTTCGGGCGCGGGCTGCTCATCGTTCAGGCGCTGGCTGCCCGTTGGGACGTACAGACCCTGACCGTGGGCAAGGCCGTCTGGGCCGAACTCGATGTGACGGCTCACACGGCCGGGACAGCCGCCTGTACTTCACCGAGGGCCTGCCGGGCGACGTAGCTGAACTCATCGGTGTTGCCCGGGTCGCTCCACCGCTCGTAGGCCATCTTGAAGGCGAGTGCGCCCAGTTGTGCTGCCACCCCGGCCGCGAGGCCGGGTACACCGCGGCGCGCGATGGCCTCCGCCATCGAAGCGGTGAGGCTCACCCCTTTCAGGGCTTCGCGCTCCTGGAGGTCGGGATGGGCATCGATCACCGCTCGCCTGCGGATCGTGAGTGCACGACGAGCGGGCGTGAAGACGTCCCGCCCGAGCACGTCGAAGCCGCACGCCAGCGCTTCGAGCGGGGTGGCCCCGGTGGGCGCCGCGGCGATTGCGGTGACGAGCTGCCCGAACAGCGCGTCCCCACCGAAGAGCACCCCGCGCTTGTCCTGGAAGTGCCGGAAGAAGGTGCTCTTGGCGAGCCCGGCCCGCTGCGCGATGTCGAGCACGGTCGTGTTCTCGTACCCGCGCTCCGCGAACAGTTCGAGGGCAGCGTCGGCGAGCCGTTGCGATGCGTTGAGTTCCCAGCGAGCCATGAGCACAGTTTACGGAACTTGGTCCTGTCACCGTGTACAGTGATGGGACCAAGTCTCATCACTGATCGTGGAGGCATGCTGTGAGTCGGGCCGTTGTGTACAAGACGTTCGGAACACCCGAGGTACTGGAGCTGTGCGAGGTCCCGGAGCCGCATGTGGGGCCGGGTGAGGTCCGCGTACGGGTGACTGCCGTCGGCCTCAACCCCATGGACTGGATCCTCGCCTCGAGGCCGGAGATGGCGGCACAGTTCGGTGTCTCCCTCCCGTCCGGCTTCGCCACCGACTTCGCCGGCGTCGTGGACGAGGTCGGCGAGGGCAGCTCCGGCTTCGCCGTGGGCGACCGCGTCTACGGAGGCGCGCTGAGCAGGGCTGCCGCCGACTTCGCGGTGGTCGATCCCTCGAAGGATTCGATCCTGCACACCCCGGCCGAGATCAGCGACGAGGTCGCCTGCACGCTCTCGGTGGCAGGAACGACCGCCTCGGCGGCGCTCACTGCGGCCGATGTGAAGGCTGACGACACCGTCCTGATCGGGGGCGCTGCCGGCGGTGTCGGGGTGCTCACCGTCCAGCTCGCCAGGCTCGCCGGTGCCCGGGTGATCGGGACCGCGTCGGAAGGCACCTTCGACTTCCTCCGGCAGTTCGGGGCCGAACCTGTCACCTACGGTCCCGGCTTGGAGGACCGGGTGCGCGCGATGGCACCCGACGGGGTGAGCGCGGCGACCGACCTGTTCGGCACGGAGACGGCCGAGGCAGCACTGGCGCTCGGTGTCCCGGCCGGAAGGATCTCCACGATCGCCGCCGGCCCCAATCCGCCCGGGGGCGTCCGCGCGACCGGCGGCTTCGATGCGGGGCCCGACGACCTGAAGCGGGTCACCGACGCCATCGTCGCGGGTGAGATCACGGTGCCGATCGCCGCTTCCTTCTCCGTCGAGCAGATCCGGGAGGCCGTCGAACTGCAGGCAGGGCGGCACGTCCACGGAAAGATCGTGGTCACCCTCTGAGTCGGACGACTCAGGCATGGAGGAGACGGCAGCCGAACGGCCCCCGGACGCACATCGCGTACCGGGGGCCGTTCAGTCGCTCGGGGCCGCTACGCCCAGGTGATCAGCCGCTTCGGCTGCTCCAGGATCGCCGCGACGTCGGCGAGCACCTTCGAGCCGAGTTCGCCGTCGACCAGGCGGTGGTCGAAGGAGAGTGCCAGCGTGGTGACGTGGCGGGGCTTGACCTTGCCCTTGTGGACCCACGGCTGGAGCTTGATCGCGCCGACCGCGAGGATCGCGGACTCGCCCGGGTTGAGGATCGGCGTACCGGTGTCGACGCCGAAGACGCCGACGTTGGTGATGGTCACCGTCCCGCCCTGCATCGCCGCCGGGGAGGTCTTGCCGTCCCGGGCCGTGGAGACCAGTTCGCCCAGTGCGGCGGCCAGTTCGGGCAGCGTCTTGGCGTGCGCGTCCTTGATGTTCGGGACGAGCAGGCCGCGCGGGGTCGCCGCCGCGATGCCCAGGTTGACGTAGTGCTTCTGGACGATCTCCTGGTTTGCCTCGTCCCAGGCGGAGTTGACCTCAGGGTTCCGCTTGATCGCGACCAGCAGCGCCTTGGCGATCAGGAGCAGCGGGTTGGCCCGCAGCCCCTCGAAGGCCCTGTCGGTCTTCAGCTCGGCGACGAGCTTCATCGTGCGCGTGACGTCCACCGTGATGAACTCGGTGACGTGCGGCGCGGTGAAGGCGCTGTCGACCATCGCCTGGGCGGTGACCTTCCGTACGCCCTTGACGGGGATACGGGTCTCCCGCGCGTCGGACGACGGGGCAGGGGCCTCGACGGCCACCTGCTCCGGGGCCACGGCCTGCGCCGGTTCCTGCGCCGCCGGGGCCACCGCCGCGTGGACGTCCTCGCGGGTGATGATCCCGTCCGGGCCCGACGGTGTGACCGTGGTCAGGTCGATGCCGAGGTCCTTGGCGAGCTTGCGGACCGGCGGCTTGGCCAGCGGACGGGACACCGTGTGGCCGTTGACCGGGGCTGTGACCGGCGCTTCGGCGGCGGGCGGCGCGTAGTACGTGCCCTCCGGCGCCGCGTCCGGCTCCGGGGCCGCGCTCTTGCGCGCCCGGCGCTTGGTCGACGCCTCCGAGACCCCGTACCCGACCAGGACCGGCTGGCGGGCGGCGGGCTTCGCCTCCTCCTGCGCGGGCTCCGGTACGGCGGGCTGCTCGGTCTGCTGCGGGGCGGCGGCCTGCTCCGGCTCCGAACCCGGTGCCCCGCCCACCGTGATGATCACCTGGCCGACATCGACCGTGGTGCCCTCCGGGAAGCGCAGCTCGCGCACCACTCCGTCGAACGGAATGGGCAGCTCCACAGCCGCCTTCGCCGTCTCGACCTCGCATACGACCTGGCCGTCGGTGACGGTGTCACCCGGCGCGACGTACCACTTGAGGATCTCCGCCTCGGTGAGTCCCTCGCCCACGTCGGGCATCTTGAACTCTCGTACCGGGCTCGCGATATCAGTCATGGTCACGGCGCTCCTCAGTACGCAAGCGAGCGGTCGACGGCGTCGAGCACCCGGTCCAGGCCCGGCAGGTACTCGTCCTCCAGGCGCGCCGGCGGGTACGGCACGTGGTATCCGCCGACCCGCAGCACGGGTGCCTCCAGGTGGTAGAAGCACCGCTCGGTGATCCGGGCGGCGATCTCCGCGCCCGTGCCGAGGAACACCGGCGCCTCGTGCACCACGACCAGCCTGCGCGTCTTCTCCACCGAGGTCTGCACGCCGTCGAAGTCGATCGGGGACATCGACCGCAGGTCCACGACCTCGACGGACTTGCCCTCCTCGGCCGCCGCCGCTGCCGCCTCCAGGCAGACCTTCACCATCGGGCCGTACGCGGCGAGCGTCAGGTCGGAGCCCTCGCGGGCCACCTTCGCCTTGTGCAGCGGGTACGGGATGGCGTCGATGTCGACCTCGCCCTTGTCCCAGTAACGCCGCTTCGGCTCGAAGAAGATGACGGGGTCGTCGCTCTGGATGGCCTGCTGCATCATCCAGTACGCGTCCGACGCGTTGGAGGGCGAGACGACCTTCAGGCCCGCCACGTGTGCGAAGAGCGCCTCGGGCGACTCGCTGTGGTGCTCGACCGCGCCGATGCCGCCGCCGTACGGGATACGGACGACGACCGGCAGCTTGATCTTGCCGAGCGCACGCGCGTACATCTTCGCCAGCTGCGTGACGATCTGGTCGTACGCGGGGAAGACGAAGCCGTCGAACTGGATCTCCACGACCGGCCGGTAGCCGCGCAGGGCCAGGCCGATCGCGGTGCCGACGATGCCGGACTCGGCGAGCGGGGTGTCGATGACCCGGCCCTCGCCGAAGTCCTTGTGCAGCCCGTCCGTGACCCGGAAGACGCCGCCGAGCTTGCCGACGTCCTCTCCCATGATGAGGACCTTGGGGTCGGTGTCGAGCGCCTTGCGCAGCGACTCGTTGAGCGCCTTCGCGATGCTCATGTTTTTGCCGGCCATGATCAGTTGCCCTCCTCGGCGGAGTCCGCGAAGGACGCCTGGTAGGCGGCGAACTGCGCGCGCTCCTCGTCGACGAGCGCATGGCCGTCGGCGTGGGTGTTCTCGAACATGGCCATCGAGTCCGGGTCGGGCATTGCCCGTACGACTTCCCGCACCCGCTTGCCGAGCGTCTCGCTCTCGCTCTCCAGGCCGGTGAAGAACGCCTCGTCGGCGAACTTCTGCTTCTCCAGGTACGTCTTCAGCCGCTGGATCGGGTCCTTGGCCTCCCACGCCTGCCGCTCGTCGTCCGTGCGGTACTTGGTGGGGTCGTCGGACGTGGTGTGGGCGCCCATCCGGTAGGTGTACGCCTCGACCAGCGTGGGGCCCTCGCCCCGGCGGGCGCGTTCGAGCGCCGACTTGGTGACGGCGAGACAGGCCAGTACGTCGTTGCCGTCGACCCGGACGCCGGGGAAGCCGAAGCCCTGGGCGCGCTGGTAGAGCGGCACCCGCATCTGCTTCTCGGTGGGCTCGGAGATCGCCCACTGGTTGTTCTGGCAGAAGAAGACCACCGGGGCGTTGTAGACCGCCGAGAAGGTGAACGCCTCGGCCACATCGCCCTGGCTGGACGCGCCGTCGCCGAAGTAGGCGACGACCGCGGAGTCCGCACCGTCCTTGACGATGCCCATCGCGTAACCGGTCGCGTGCAGCGTCTGCGAGCCGATGACGATGGTGTACAGGTGGAAGTTGTTGCTGTTGGGGTCCCAGCCGCCGTGGTTCACGCCGCGGAACATGCCCAGCAGATTGGTCGGGTCGACGCCGCGGCACCAGGCCACGCCGTGCTCCCGGTAGGTCGGGAAGACGTAGTCGTCGTCCCGCAGGGCCCGGCCCGATCCGATCTGGGCGGCCTCCTGGCCGAGCAGCGAGGCCCACAGGCCCAGCTCGCCCTGGCGCTGGAGTGAGGTGGCCTCGGCGTCGAAACGGCGGGTCAGGACCATGTCCCGGTACAGACCGCGCAGCTCTTCTGGCGTGAGATCCACTTCGTAGTCGGGGTGCTCGACGCGCTCGCCCTCGGGCGTCAGCAGCTGTACGAGCTGGGGCTCATCGGGCGCCTTGGGCGTCCGTGCGGCGCCGGCTCGCTTGCTGCTGCGTCGCGGCTTGCGCGTCGCGGCAGTGCTCTCCACGGTCACGTGCGTGCTCCTCCGTCGGTCCGGCCCCCGGGGTTGCCGGTAAAGGCCAGTGCGGCTCGCCCGAATCCGGATCCCCCGCACGGGGTGGGTGCGATGCGAACCGGGAACGGGCGTGACAGGTGCCCCGGCGAGCACCCTCCAAAAGGCACGTTACCCAGTGCGTCGCAGAACTGCGAAACCCCACTTGACCTGCGATTTTGCTTGGATTTCCAAGTAAATCGAGAAATGGGCGAACAATCACTGGTCACAGCCTTGCAGGCCGCCGGAACAGGGGCACGTTATACCGGGCACCCCGGGCACGGGAAGGGTTCATGTGTGAAACTGATTCCGTGCCCGAAGACGGAAAAATCAGCGTATTTCTCCTTGACGACCATGAAGTGGTGCGACGCGGAGTTCATGAGCTTCTGGCGATGGAGGACGACATCGAGATCGTCGGCGAGGCGGGTACCGCCGCCGACGCCCTCGCCAGGATCCCGGCCACCCGGCCCGATGTCGCGGTCCTGGACGTCCGGCTGCCGGACGGCAGCGGGGTCGAGGTCTGCCGGGAGATCCGCTCGGCCGACGAGAACATCAAGTGCCTCATGCTCACCTCGTTCTCCGACGACGAGGCGCTCTTCGAAGCGATCATGGCGGGCGCCTCGGGCTATGTGCTGAAGGCGATCCGCGGCAACGAGCTGCTTTCGGCCGTACGGGATGTCGCGGCCGGCAAGTCGCTGCTCGATCCGGTGGCCACGGCGCGTGTCCTGGAGCGGCTGCGCGACGGTGGCACCAGCAAACGCGATGCCCGCCTCGCGAGTCTCACCGATCAGGAACGGAAGATTCTCGACCTGATCGGCGAGGGTCTGACCAACCGCGTCATCGGCGAACGGCTGCATCTGGCCGAAAAGACGATCAAGAACTATGTCTCCAGCCTGCTCGCCAAACTGGGCATGGAGAGGCGCTCGCAGGCGGCTGCATATGTGGCCCGGATCCAGGCCGGACAGGAGCGGAGCGAGCACTGACCGAGCATTGACGGGGGCGCGTGGCGGGGACGCGTGGCGGGGGCGCTTGCCGACGGTGGGGAGCGCCCTGATCCGGGCGCGCGCCGGCCGGCGCACCGGTGGCCCCGGAAGGCCGGCCCGGATCGGGCGGCCTGAAATGGTTTGAAAAGGCTTCGAATGGTTTGTTCGGCCTTATTCGGGACCTACGTCCTCAATGCTCGGGCAGCTGTCCCCTTACCGGCACGGCGCCCGGGGCGGACAGTGGAAGCCATGCCCATCGAGGAACAGCGCGCCATCGCCCTGCTCAGCAGAGTGTCGTACGGCCGAGTCGCCGCCAGTATGCGCGCGCTCCCCTTCCTGGCCATCGCCCGGCACATCGTCTCGGACGGCTGCGTCGTCCTGCGGCTGCACGCGGGCCACGGACACCACGAGGCCTGCGCGGGCAGCGTCGTCGCCTACGCGGCGGACAACCTGGCCTCCGGAGAGGTACACCTCTGGTCGGTCCAGTTCACCGGGACCGCCGAGCTGACCGTCCCGGCCCCCGAAGAGGTCGCCCAGTTCGAAACGGCCCCGGCCCAGGTGAACGGCGAACCGTACGAGGCGGTCTACCTGCGCATCAAACCGCAGTTCGCCACGCTGGACCGGATGGAGTACACCGCTCCGGAAACAGCTGCCGCCTCCCGGTGATCTAACATCTGGCGAGTGCCGCGCTCATATGCACCACCGCCTGTTGCCACACCGCCTGTCGGGGAGCTGCTGCGCCGCTACCGGTCCACCGGTGACGCGCTCTCCTGCGAGCCCGTCGCCCAGGGGCTGCTCAACCGCGGCTACCGGCTCGCCACCACCCGCGGCGACTACTTCCTCAAACACCACCTCGACGGCGACCCGGCCGCGATCAGCCGCCAGCACCGCGCCACCCAGCGCCTCCAGGTGCTCGGGGTCCCCGTCGCACCGCCGCTGGCCGACACGGACGGCGACACCGTCACGGTCATCGGCGGCCGCTGCTATGCGCTGCACCCCTGGATCGACGGGCGGCACCGGGAAGGCGCCCAGCTCAGCACGGGGTGCTCCCGGCGGCTCGGCGCGCTCCTCGGGCTGGTCCACACCGGTCTTGAGCGGGTGATGGAGGCCGAGTCGGCGCCGCCCGAGCACGAGAGCGCCGACCCCGCCGACACCTTCGCGGTCATCGAGGAACTGCTCTCCAGGCTGGCCTGCCGGCAGTCCGGCCGCGACACCTTCGACGAGCTGGCCGAACACCGGCTGCGCGAGCGCCGCCGCCTCCTGGAACGCCATGCGCACCGGCGCCCGCCGCCGGGCACGGCGGGCGGCTGGGTGCACGGCGACTTCCATCCGCTGAACCTGCTGTACCGGGGCGCCGAACCGGCCGCGATCATCGACTGGGACCGGCTGGGCGTGAAGCCGCGCGCCGAGGAGGTGGTCAGGGCGGCGGTGATCTTCTTCGTGCAGCCCACGGGCGAGCTGGAGCTGGCGAAGGTACGCGCCTACGCGCGCGCGTACCGGCGGGCCGCCTCGGCGGGTCCCGCGGAGCTGGCCGCCGCGGTCCACCGGGTGTGGTGGGAGCGGCTCAACGACTTCTGGACGCTGCGCTGGCGCTACCAGCTGCACGACCGCAGGGCCGACCCGCTGTTTCCTGCGGCGTCGGCCCTGGTGGTGTGGTGGACCCGTGAGTACGAGGCGGTCTGCGAGGCGTTCTCGGGGTGAGGCGCCCGGCCGGGGCTCCTGAGCTCCCGGCCTTGCGCACCCCTCAGGCTCAGCCGCCCGACGCGCCCGCCGCTGCGTCGCCCGCGGTGCTCCCCGCCGCGGTGCCCGCCGTGGTCCCCCCGTCCGTGGTGGCGCCGCCGGCCGGGCTGCCGCCCGCGGTCGTCGAACCGCCGGTCGACGTACCGCCGTTGTCGGTGCCGCCGTCCGTCTTGCCACCGGTGGACGAGGTGCCGCCGTCCGTCGACGTACCGCCGTTGCTGGTGCCGCCGTTCGTCTTGCCGCCCGTGGACGACGAACCGCCGCTCGTCGACGTACCGCCCGAGGTGGACGGGGACGCCGGCGGTGGCGACGTGGGCGTGTCGTTGCTCGGGGTGCCCGACGGGGTGTCCGAAGGCTGCCGGGTGTACTGGCCGCCGCTGGACGTGCCGGGGTCGGTGCTGGTGTCAGGCGACGAGTCGTCCGACGGGGTGTCGCTCGGCTTGTCGACCTTGGAGTGCGAGGGCGCGGGCGACTTGTCGGTGGATGAACCACCGGAGCTGCCGCTGCCCGGCAGGCCCTGCGCGAGGACGATGCCCGCGCCGATGGCGACCACCGCGAGTACGGCGACCACCCAGATCCAGCCACGGCCGCCCCGGCTGCTGCCCCGGCCCCTGCCTCCGCCGTCGTACGAACCGTCGTCCGGGTTCATCGGCGGCAGGATCGGGCCCTGCGAGGTGTCACCGTGCTGCGGGTGGCCGAGCGCCGTGGTGGCCGCTGTGCTGCCCATCGCCGGGGTGGAGCCGCCCTCGTGCATCGCGACCGGGCCGGTGTTCCACGTACCCGTGTGACCGCCCTGCTGCTGGAGCATCTGCAGCGAGTACGCGACCAGCGCCCGCATCTCCTCGGCGCTCTGGAACCGGTCGTCCGGGTCCTTCGCGAGGGAGCGCATCACGAGCCCGTCGAGCTCCGGCGGCACCGCGTCCGACACCTGCGACGGCGGAATCGGCATGTCCTGAACGTGCTGGTAGACCACCGAGAGCGGGGTCTCCCCGGTGAACGGGGGCCGCATCGCGAGCAGCTCGTACAGCAGGCAGCCGGTCGCGTACAGGTCGGAGCGGTGGTCGACGGCCTTGCCGAGCGCCTGCTCGGGGGAGAGGTACTGGGGCGTGCCCATGACCATGCCGGTCTGGGTCATTGTCGACTGCGCGCCGTGCAGGGCGCGGGCGATACCGAAGTCCATCACCTTGACCGCGCCGCCGTCCGTGATGATCACGTTGGCGGGCTTGATGTCACGGTGCACGATGCCGTGCTGGTGCGAGTAGGCGAGCGCCTCCAGCACACCGGAGACGATGATCAGCGCCTGCTCGGGCGGCGGGGCCTCCGCGTTGATCAGCAGATCGCGGATGGTGCGGCCCTCGACCAGCTCCATCACGATGTAGGGGACGGTGTTGCCGCCCCAGTAGTCCTCGCCCGAGTCGTACACGGCGACCACGGCGTGGTGGTTGAGGCCCGCGACCGACTGTGCCTCGCGCGTGAACCGGGCCTTGGAGACCGGGTCCTCGGCGAGGTCGGATCTGAGCAGCTTGACGGCGACGGTGCGGCCGAGCCGCACGTCCTCGGCTGCGAACACCTCGGCCATGCCGCCACGGCCGAGACGGTGGGTCAGCCGGTAGCGGCCGTCGCCGACGAGTCCGCCGACGCCCCAGGACTCCGGCACGTCCGACACGCCGCCGCCTGCCTCGGATTCGGGTGCCATCAGTCCTCGCCGTCGTGTAGGTCCGCGTCAGCGGTGGATACGCGGGTGGTGCTCGGTGGTCCTCGCGGCCCAGTGCCACGCCACGCTACAGGCTCAGGGAAAGGGCCCGGTCCGGCAATGACCGGCTATCAAACCCGGAATCGCGTCACCCATGCAAATCCTGCGCCCTTCCGGTAACGCTTGCGAGACGCTTGGTACGCGTACGGTCACGGAACGGGCCCCCTGGCTTGACGTGTCAGTGGCCTCGGGCAGACTTTGCTGCGTGGGGCCGGGGTCAGCAGGCCGTCACCACATCAGTACGGGGAGCGCCGGATGAGTGCGCCATAGGGGGAGCCACGCCATGAGCCAGGACGGCGCGCAGGGGCGCTACGCGGGAGACTCGGTCGCCGGAGGGCGCTATCAGCTCCGTGACCTGCTCGGCGAGGGTGGTATGGCGTCGGTGTACCTGGCGTACGACCAGGCGCTGGACCGGCAGGTCGCCATCAAGACGCTCCACACGGAGCTGGGGCGCGAGCAGTCGTTCCGCGAGCGGTTCCGGCGTGAGGCGCAGGCGGTCGCCAAGCTGTCGCACACCAACATCGTCTCGGTCTTCGACACCGGCGAGGACACCCTCGGCGACGCGCTGATGCCGTACATCGTCATGGAGTACGTGGAGGGGCAGCCGCTCGGCTCCGTACTCCAGGCGGACATCGCGCAGTACGGCGCGATGCCGGCCGACAAGGCGCTGAAGATCACCGCCGATGTGCTGGCCGCGCTGGACACCAGCCATGAGATGGGCCTGGTCCACCGGGACATCAAGCCCGGCAACGTGATGATGACCAAGCGCAACATCGTGAAGGTCATGGACTTCGGCATCGCCCGCGCCATGCAGTCGGGCGTCACGTCGATGACGCAGACCGGCATGGTCGTGGGCACTCCGCAGTACCTCTCGCCCGAGCAGGCGCTGGGGCGCGGGGTGGACGCGCGCTCCGACCTCTACTCGGTCGGCATCATGCTGTTCCAGCTGCTGACGGGCCGGCTGCCGTTCGACGCGGACTCGCCGCTCGCGATCGCGTACGCGCACGTACAGGAGGAGCCGGTCGCTCCGTCCTCGATCAACCGCTCCATCACGCCGGCCGTCGACGCGCTGGTCGCCCGCGCGCTGAAGAAGAACCCGAACGAGCGGTTCCCCTCGGCCGAGTCCATGCGCGACGAGTGCCTGCGGGTCATGACGTCGGGGCACGCCGGCGCCGCCCCGATGGTCGTCGGAGGCGCGGCGCCGAACAGCGGCGCGGGCGTCGGCTCGGCGGTCTTCCCGCCGGTGGACTCCTCGATGCCGCAGAGCGGCCAGGTCCAGACGCCCTACCAGCCGGGCCCGTACGGCACACCGGCCCCGGCGCCTGCCCCGTCGTACGGCTACCCGCAGCAGGGCGGCTACCAGACCCCGCCGCCGCAGAACGGCTACCAGGCGCCCGCCGCCCAGCCGTACGCCGCACAGCAGTACGGGGCGCAGACCCCGCCGCCGTACGGTGCCCAGCCCGCCGCTCCGTCCTCTCCCGCCCCGCAGGGCGGCCCCGGCGGCGGGCGGCGGACGCCGATGCTCGTGGGCGCGGTCGTGGTGGTGCTGCTGGCGATCGGCGGGGTGGTGGCGGTGCTGCACTACAGCGGTTCGGACAACAACAACGCCGGCAGCTCGACGGACTCCAGCACCACGGACTCCAGTACGTCGACGAAGGCCGGGCACAAGGGGCCCGAGCGGGACCGGACGATGGAGACCACGGAGTGCTCGGGCGCGGACGCGGGCACCACGGATCCGAGCAAGATCATCCTGCCGGACTTCACCTACAAGGACATCCTGTCGGTGAAGGCGTGCGCCCAGGCGGCCGGCTGGCACATCACGACGAAGAAGGAGCCCAGCAGCCAGTGGGGCCAGGACGTCGTTCTCGACCAGTACCCGCTGGCGAACACGAACGTCAGCCCCAAGGACCTCACCATCACGCTGGGGATCTCGACGGGCGACGCGAACTGACGCACCGGCTCCGGGCGACAGGCCCAGAACGCGCATCAGGCCCAGAACGCGTATCAGGCCCAGTACACGTACGTCGTGTGCTGGGCCTTTTGCCGCTCCCGGGATGCCGGACTTGCCCTGAGATGTGACGCTTGGTCCGTCGTTCTTCTGCTTTCTGCTGCCGGCGGGCCCGGCGGGAATGAAAGGGCATCCAGTGATCGGTCTGGTGGCGCTTGCGGTGATGCTGTCCCCGGTATCGGTGGACACGGAGGCGCCACCACCGGCGGTCGGTGTCACCGCCACACAGGGCGCGTCCCCGGGGGCCGCTCCGAGCGATACGGCGAGCGCGGTCACGGCCCCACCGGGAGCGACGGCGGGCGCGGACGGCGCAGCCGCCGACGGGAGCACTGCCGCAATCACCGGTACGACCGGAATCACGGGCACGGCGGGCGATATGGGCACGGCGGGCGACGCGGACAGCGCGGGTGACTCGGGTGCGGAGACCGCCGGGGCCGGCGGCGGGCCGGGCACGGTCGGGCGGCCCGACGGCGGGGACACCGGAGGCGGCCGGGGCGGCGACAACGGGAGCGCCGGCCGCAAGGGCGACGGCGCCCCGGGAGCAGACCTCGGCGCGGGCGGTCCGAAACCGTCCGGAACCGCATCCGGCAGCACCTCCGCGCACCCTTCACCGCGCGACTCACTGGCGGGCAGCCCCGCCGGCCAGGGCCGCCCGCGGCCGGGCAGGACCTCGGGCGCCTCGCTCTCCCCCTCCGGCGTACCGAGCCTCCCCGCCCGCCCGAGCAACCCCGCCCATGTGGTCCGTCCGTCCGCCCCCATGCGGGCACCCCACCCGCCGGCCGCCCGGCACCAGCACGCCTGGACATCGGGCAACGACGAGAACACCGGGCGCGCGACGGATCCCACCGCGCCGGACAGCCCGGCCCCCAGCGCCAACGACATGGAAGCGGCAGGCCGGCACGCCACGCCGCAGGCCGATTCAGGCGCGGCGGCACTTCCGCTGAAGGTGGGGGCGATGGGCGCCGGACTTGCCCTGATCGGTCTCGGTCTGGGCTTCCTGGGACTGCGGCTGCGCCAGGCCCAGTAGCTTGCATTGATCGACATACTCGGTATACATACTGAGTATGTCGATCCGTCACGGGCTACTGGCCCTTCTGGAGCGTGGCCCCCGCTACGGCTCTCAGCTCCGTACCGAGTTCGAGTCCCGGACCGGTTCCACCTGGCCGCTCAACGTGGGGCAGGTCTATACGACGCTCGCCCGCCTGGAGCGCGACGGCATGGTGGCGCAGGACTCCGAGGACGGCGCGGGCCACGCGCTGTACGCCATCACCGACGAGGGCCGCGAGGAACTTCACAGCTGGTACGAGGCCCCGGTCGACCGCACCAGCCCGGCCCGCGACGAGCTGGCCATCAAGCTGGCGATGGCTGTCGGGGCGCCCGGCGTGGACATCCGCGCGGTGATCCAGTCGCAGCGCCACCACACGGTGAAGGCGATGCAGGACTACACGCGGCTGAAGGCACAGGCCCTGGACACCGCCCCGGCCAACCGCGACGAGGTCGCCTGGCTGCTCGTACTGGAACAGCTGATCTTCCAGGCGGAGGCCGAGGCCCGCTGGCTCGACCACTGCGAGTCCCGCCTGGTCCGCCTGGCGGCCGCGGCCCTGACGGACCCCGCCCCGGCCGCGGCGAGGAAGCCCCGCGCAAAGACACGCCGCTGACTCGGCGTTAAACCGCCGCCGGCTCGCTGCCGACCCTGGCCCGCCAGCGACCCCGCTGCTGAACCACCGCTGAACCGCCACTGACGGCCTGTTCGGGCACCCGCCACGCCCGTTCGGGAACGCTCCAAGTCCGTTCGGGCACCCGCGAAGTCCGTTTGGGAACGGGCAAGCCCGTTCGGGCAGCCGTCAGGTCCGTTCAGGAAGGCGACAGAACCGTTCGGGCACCGGACCGGGCCGACCGGGCACAGGAGCAGGCACAACCGGGCATGTACCCGACCCGTACAGCCACTTGCCATTCCGGTCCGGGCAACTGCCCGACCCGGGCGACCACTTGCCACCCAGCCGACCGATCACCCGTACCCAGGGGGGACACCCATGCCCGCGCAGTCCACCGCACCACCCGTACTGGAACTCAGGAACCTCACCCGTACCCACGGCACCGGAGTGGCCGAGGTGCACGCCCTCCGCGGTGTGAACCTCACCGTCCGGGCGGGTGAACTCGTCGCCGTCATGGGCCCGTCGGGCTCCGGCAAGTCCACCCTGCTCACGCTGGCCGGCGGCCTGGACACCGCGAGCACCGGGCAGGTGATCATCGAGGGCCAGGACATCGCCACCCTCAACCGCAGGCAGCTCGCCGCCCTGCGCCGCCGCAGCGTCGGGTACGTCTTCCAGGACTACAACCTCATCCCCGCGCTCACCGCCGCCGAGAACATCGCCCTGCCCCGCGAGCTGGACGGCATATCCGTACGCAAGGCCCGCAAGGAGGCCAGGGAGGCGCTCAGCGGGATGAAGCTGGCCGAGGTTGCCGACCGATTCCCGGACGAGATGTCAGGCGGCCAGCAGCAGCGCGTGGCCATCGCCCGCGCCCTGGTCGGCGACCGGCGGCTCGTACTCGCCGACGAACCGACCGGCGCCCTGGACTCCGAGACCGGCGAGGCGGTGCTGGCCCTGCTGCGCACCCGCTGCGACGCGGGCGCGGCCGGTGTCATGGTCACCCATGAACCCCGGTACGCGGCCTGGGCCGACCGGGTGGTGTTCCTGCGGGACGGTTCGGTCGTCGACCAGACGCTCAGCGCGGACGCCGATTCGCTGCTCGCCGCCGAGGGCGCCAAGTGAACGTGTTCACGGGCTGGCGCGCGGCCCTCCGTATCGCCCGCAGGGACGCCCTCCGCGCCAAGGGCCGCAGCGCCCTGGTCGTCGCCATGATCGCGCTGCCGGTGCTGGGCGTCACGGCGGCGGACATCACGTACCGCAGTTCGGTCCCGACGCGTGCGGAGAAATTGACCTCCGTGATGGGCGCGGCCGACGCGCTGTTCAGCGATGCGGGCATGGGTGGCGGCCCGATCGAGCAGATGCCGGAGGCCGACTCGTACCAGCAGGCCGACGCGGAGGGCAAGGGCGCATCCGGCGTGCAGGCCGGACAGCAGACCACTCCGCCGGACCTGAAAGCCGCGCTTCCCCACGGGGCGCGCGCCCTCACCCGGCAGACCGTGCTGTCAACCGTCACCACCAAGTACGGCATCAAGACCACTGATGTCACCGAACTGGACACATCGGACCCGCTGGTCAGCGGAATGATCAAGCTGGTGCGCGGCACGTACCCGAAGACGGACAGCGACATCGTCGCCAACGACGGCTTCCTCAAGTCGGCCGGGCTGCACGTCGGTTCGCACACCACGGTCCGGGGCGTCGACAAGACCTTCACGATCACCGGCGCCGTCGAGGTGCCCGCCAGTCTGAAGGACAGCTTCCTGTACGTGCGGCCGGGCGCCCTCATCAAGCCCTGGCAGCGGGCGGCTGCCGCCGACCACACCGTCACGCCGCCCAGCCCCGGCGGCCGGTCGCTGTTCGTCAAGGCCGCCGGAGCCTCGGGGGTGAGCTGGCAGGACGTCCTCGCGGCCAACAAGCACGGCGTACTGGTCGAGTCCCGCAGCGTCGTCCTCGACCCGCCGCCGGACTCCGAGGTCCCGATGGCGTCCCACATCAGGGGCACGGAGACGGGCCACGGACTCGAACTGACCGCGGCGCTCGCGACCGTCGTCGCCATGGCGATGCTGGAGATCGTGCTGCTGGCGGGTCCGGCCTTCGCGGTCGGTGCGCGCCGCTCACGCCGTCAGCTCGGCCTGGTCGGCACCTGCGGCGGCGACCGGCGGCACATCCGCGCCGTGGTGCTCGCCGGGGGAGCGGTGCTGGGCGGTGCGGGCGCGATCGCCGGTACCGCCGCGGGTCTCGCTCTGACGGTCGCGCTGCGCCCGGTGATCGAGGGGTGGTCGGGCAAGCGGTTCGGCAGCCTCGCGATCCACCCCGTGGATCTGGTGGGTATCGCGGCGATCGGCCTGGTCACCGGTGTACTGGCGGCGCTGGTACCGGCCGTCGTGGCGGGCCGGCAGCCGGTCATCGAATCGCTCACGGGCCGGCGCGGAGTGCGCCGCTCCTCACGGGTGATGCCGGTGCTCGGGACCGTCGCCATCGTGCTCGGGGGCGCGGTGGCCGTCGTGGGCGGGCTCAAGGGCCGCGCGGTGCCCGTCGCCGGCGGTTCGGTCGTCGCCGAACTGGGCGTCCTCGCCTGCATCCCGGTGATCGTGGGCTCGCTCGGGCGGCTGGGCCGCTTCCTCCCGCTCGCCCCGCGGCTCGCCCTGCGCGACGCGGCCCGCAACCGGGGCCGTACGGCACCCGCCGTCGCTGCGGTGATGGCCGCGGTCGCGGGCACCGTCGCCGTCGCGACGTACACCGCGAGCACTCAGGCTGAGCAGGCGTACAACGTCCATCTCTCGCTGCCGGCCGGCGTCGTAGCGATCAACGCCGACACCTACGCGGCGAACGCGGACCCGGCGAGGGCGCTGGAACTGGCCCGCGGGCTCGCCCGGCGCGACCTGCCGGTGCAGGGCGCGCCCGCGACCATCAGCCGGGTGTGGGCGGGCAGCGACTGCAACAGGTTCCCCGACGCGGACGCCGACGCCTGCGGCTCGTTCACCATGGCCAAGCCGAAGGCCAGCATCTGCCCGCTGCAGGCTCCCGGCGGCAAGGATCTGGCAGCCAGGCTCTCCCCGGCCGGGCACAAGCAGCTGATGAACTCGCCAAGGTGCAAGGACGCGGAGTACGCCGACGACAACTTCGGCAATGAGTCGCAGATCGTCGTCGGTGACAGCGCGACACTGCGTGTCTACGCCGGTCTGAAGGACCCGGCCGCCGCCAGGGCGCTGGCCGCAGGCACCCCTGTACTGCTCAACAACGCGTACGCCGGGCCGGACGGCAAGGTCACCCTGAGGGCAGTCCACCGCTACGCCGCCGAGGACAAGGCGAACCGCCGACGGCACCCGGGAAAGGCCAGGACGACCGTCAGCCACCTCACGGTCTACCGGGCTGCCGACCGGTACGCGGCCACCCCCGGGATCCGCATGATCATGCCGCAGGCCACCGCCGACCGCCTCGGACTGCACACGGGGCCGGTATCCGCCGTCTACCGGGTCGCGCACCCGCCGACCGACGCGGAGAAGCAGCGCTTCAACGACGGGATGTCGCAGGCCGGAAACGGTGCCTACTTCTGGCAGAACGAGAGGCCGGAACCCGACGACACCACCATGCTGATCCTCGCGCTGTTCTCGGGCGTGGTGACGCTGGGCGCGGCCGCCATCACCACGGGCCTGGCGAAGGCCGACGCGGAGGCCGACCTGACGACCCTGAGCGCGATCGGCGCCCCGCCCGGCGTACGGCGCACACTCAGCGGCTTCCAGTGCGCGGTGGTCGCGGGAACGGGCGTGCTGCTCGGGACCGCGGCGGGTGCGATGCCCGCGGTCGCGGTGCGGCTCACGGACCTCAAGCGGGCGCTGGACCAGATGCGGGCGCACCCGATGGACTCCGCGTACACACCGATCGTGCTGCCGTGGGAGACCATCGGCATCCTCGCCGTGGCGGTACCGGTCCTGGCCGGTCTGCTGGCCGCGGGATTCACCCGGTCCCGTCTGGTCCTGGCCCGGCGGGCAGGCTGACGTGGCGGGCAGGCTGACGTGGCGGGCAGGCTGACGTGGCGCGCGCGGTGGATCAACCCGGATCGGGGGTACAACCCCTCATGGAGTACGTGTGCGAGACAATGGCGGCATGGAGATGCCGAGGAGTGAACGGTCGGAACAGCCGGAGGAGCACCCCAAGGTCCTCATCGTGGGACAGGACGGGATGGCGCTCGGCGGCGGGGCCGCCGGTGACGACGAGTCGCGCGAGGTCCCAGTGACAGAAATGGTGGAACAGCCCGCCAAGGTCATGCGCATCGGCAGCATGATCAAACAGCTTCTGGAGGAGGTCAGGGCAGCCCCTCTCGACGAGGCGAGCCGGGTCCGTCTCAAGGACATCCACGCCTCGTCCGTGAAGGAGCTGGAGGACGGCCTGGCCCCTGAGCTGGTGGAAGAGCTGGAACGCCTCTCGCTGCCGTTCACCAACGAGGCCATCCCGTCGGAGGCGGAACTGCGCATCGCGCAGGCACAGTTGGTGGGCTGGCTGGAAGGTCTGTTCCACGGCATCCAGACGGCGCTGTTCGCCCAGCAGATGGCAGCGAGGGCCCAACTGGAGCAGATGCGCCGGGCGCTTCCCCCGGGCGCGGGCGGCCAGGAGGAAGAGGACACGGACGGCGGCCACGGAGCGATCCGCTCAGGCCCGTACCTCTGATCCGGTCCGCACCTCTTGCGATCGCCCTGCCCGCACCTCTCTGAATCCCGCTGTACGCCTCTTTGACCTTTCACCGAACCGAACAGCGTCACCGAACCGAACAGCCCCGAGGCCCGGCCCCCGCAGCAGTGAGCGGGGGGCCGGGCCTCGGGGCTGTGAACCTCTTTTCCGGTCCTGCGGGCGGTAGGAGACCGGAAGAGCCTTTCCGGGCCCCACACCCGCAGCAGACCAGCAGAACCATTCCGGGCCCTACACCCGCAGCAGACCAGCAGAACCTCTCCGGGCCCTACGCCTGCAGCAGGACCTTCCCCACGTGCACCCCGGAATCCAGCACCCGGTGTCCCTCCGCAGCGAGAGCCATCGGCAGCACCTGGTCCACCACGGGCTGCACCCGGCCGCCGGAAATCAGCGGCCAGACATGCTCACGGACCGCGGCCACGATCGCCGCCTTCTCGCCCAGTGGCCGTGCCCGCAACGACGTGGCAGTGACGGCGCCCCGCTTCCCCAGCAGCACCGCGAGGTTCAACTCGCCCTTCACACCGCCCTGCATACCGATCACCGCGAGCCGCCCGCTGGTCGCCAGCGCCTCCACGTTCCGGTCCAGGTACTTCGCGCCGACGATGTCGAGGATGACGTCGGCCCCGGCCCCGCCGGTCGCCTTCCGGATCTCCTCGACGAAGTCCTGCTCGCGGTAGTTGATCAGTACGTCGACGCCCAACTCCGCACAGCGGGCCAGCTTCTCGGGGCTGCCCGCGGTCACGGCGACCCGGGCGCCCACCGCCTTGCCCAACTGGATCGCCATCGTGCCGATCCCGCTGGACCCGCCGTGCACCAGAAGCATCTCGCCGGGCCGCAGATGGGCGACCATGAACACGTTCGACCAGACGGTGCAGGTGACTTCCGGCAGCCCCGCTGCCGTGACGAGATCGATCCCGTCCGGTACCGGCAGCAACTGCCCCACCGGTACGGCGACTCTCTCCGCGTATCCGCCGCCGCTCAGCAGCGCACACACCTCGTCGCCGACGGCCCACCCGGAGACCCCGGGCCCGAGGGCCGTGATCCGCCCGGAGCATTCCAGGCCGGGGTACGGCGACGCCCCGGGAGGCGGGTTGTAGAAGCCCTGGCGTTGCAGTACATCAGCGCGGTTGACGGCGGACGCCACGACCTCGACGAGGACTTCGCCCTCGCCGGGGACGGGGTCGGGCACTTCGGCCCAGACAAGCGCCTCGGGACCGCCGGGTTCGGGGATCGTGATCGCATGCATGATCGCGAGGCTACTCCGCACCGGCTCCGGCTGCCTTGGGGGAGACCCGGACAATCGCGATCACCCGGTCGGTGAGCTGAAGCGGACTGGCTTCGGGGTCGTCGTACCCGATCAGCCGGTGACCGCGCTTCACGGTGACGACCAGATCCTCCGCGTCCCGGACGCTCCGTCCCACCTCGGCCTTTATGACCGGCCGCTCGACCAGGTCGAGCCCGCTGCCCTGCTGGATCAGATCCTCCATCACGGTTCCCGCGCTCGGGCTGAGCACGGAGAGGCCGAGCAGCCGCCCCGCCGCACTGGCGCTCGTGATCACCGCGTCAGCCCCGGACTGGCGCAGCAGCGGAGCGTTCTCCTCCTCACGCACCGCGGCGACGATCTTCGCCCCGCGGTTGAGCTGCCGCGCGGTCAGCGTGACCAGTACGGCGGTGTCGTCACGCTGGGTGGCGATGACGATCTGCCGGGCGCGCTGCAACTCGGCGCGGAGCAGTACATCGCTGCGGGTCGCATCGCCGATAACGCCCGCGAAGCCCTCCGCGTTGGCGGCCTCGATGACCTTGTTGTTGGGGTCGACGACGACGATCTGCTCCCGCTTCAGGCCGGTCGCACACAGCGTCTGCATCGCGGAGCGGCCCTTCGTACCGAATCCGATGACGACGGTGTGGTCACGCAAGCGGAGCCTCCAGCGGTTCAGCCGCCACTCCTCCCGGGTGCGCTCGGTGAGCACTTCGAGAGTGGTGCCGACCAGGATGATCAGGAAGAGCACGCGCAGCGGCGTGACAACGAGGATGTTGGTGAGCCTGGCACCGTCGCTGTACGGGACGATGTCGCCGTAACCCGTGGTGGAGAGGGTGACTGTGGCGTAGTAGAAGGAGTCGAGCAGGTCGACCTTGCTGTCGGCGTTGTCGTGGTAACCATCGCGGTCGAACCAGACGATGAGCGCCGTCACCGCCAGCACCAGCAGCGCGATCAGGACCCGCCTGCCGACCTGCCGGAGGGGCCGCTCGACCACCCGGCGGGGCAGTTTCACCCGGCGGGTGACCAGCTTCTCCCCCACCTGCCGGTCGAGGGCATCATGACCGGGCAGTTTCACGTGAAACACTCCTCCGCCCACGGGAGATCGAGGATCTCCAGCAACTGGCCGACTCGCGCGCCTCCGGACGGTACGACGGCGAGCCCGTCCGCCGCGGCGATACCGCGGAGCATCGCCGGCCCATGGAAATGCAGCGGAACCACCTCGTCGGTCCGGTGCACCACTGGCACGAGCCGGGTGTCGTACGGGTGGCCGTGCACCTCTTCGCTCACGGGCATGGCATAAGCCTCCGGGGCGGCGCGGCCGGCGAGCCCGCGCAGCAGCGGATCGGCGAGCGTCAGCAGACCGGATACGGCGGCCAGCGGGTTCCCGGGCAGTCCGACGAGATGGCGTCCGTCGGCCAGCCGGGCAAGCAGCATCGGATGGCCGGGGCGCACGGCGACGCTGTCGACCAGCAGCTCGGCACCGAGCTTGTGGAGGATCGGATGGACATGGTCGACGGGCCCGGCGGCGGTGCCCCCGGTGGTGATGACCAGATCGGCCCCGGAGCCCGTGACGGCTTGCCGGAGAGCGTCGGCGTCGTCACCGAGACGCCGTGTGGCCAGGACATCGGCGCCGAGCGTCCGCAGCCAGGGGCCGATCATCGGCCCCAGAGCGTCCCGGATCAGCCCGTCGTGCGGGAGCCCGTCGGCCAGCAACTCGTCGCCGAGCACCAGTACTTCCACCCGGGGACGGGGGAGGACCGGCAGCTCGTCGTAGCCGGCCGCAGCCGCCAGACCGAGCACCGCGGGGGTCACCAGTCCCCCGGTCGGCAGAAGCTGGTCGCCGGTGCGGCACTCCTGCCCCCGGGGCCTGATGTCCTGCCCGGTGACGACTTGGCGCTGCGCGTGCAGCTGTCCGGTGCGGTCGTCCGTCCTGGCGTGTTCGGTTCGGACGACGGCGGTCGCGTCGCGCGGAATCCGGGCGCCGGTGGCGATCCGTACGGCATCGCCGTCGGCGAGCTGCCCCGTCCCGGCGTGACCGGCGAGGACATCGTCCCGGTCGCTGATCCGCCACGGCCCCGGCCCGGAGACCGCCCAGCCGTCCATGGCCGAGGTGTCGAAGGACGGCAGATCGGTGAGCGCGGTCAGCGGTCCGGCGAGGATCAGACCCAGCGCCCGGTCCAGCGGCGCCCGCCGCGCGGACACGGGGACCGCACGTCCCGCCCTCGCCGCACGGGCGCGGGCATCGGCCCAGGACGCGGCGCGGTGCTTCTCCGCTGCGGCGGGCGGCTGTCCGGGCTGCGTCCCCGACTGCTTCCCGGTCTGCTGTCCGGACTGGTTCCCGGTCTGCTGCCCCGTCTCGGCGTGGTGGTTCTCCGATGCGGCGGGCGGCGGCACGGCCGGTGGCTCCCTGCGGACCAGCGCCAGCGCTTCGTCGAGGTCGCGGTCCTGCTGTCCGGTCATCCGGCCTCGGTCCCCTTGGCCTCTCCGGCCTCGTCAGCCCACCGGTTGGCGAGCGCGGCGGCCTTGCGCGCGGCCGCGGCGACAGCCTCGGGCCCGTCCTGTTCCGCCTTCGCCGCGGCATAGCCGACGAGAAAGGTCGTCAGCGGCGCGGCCGGCCTGGCCACGCCGTGTGCGGCATCGCGGGCCAGGTCGAGGAGGACGCCGGTGTCGACATCCAGCTCGATGCCCAGCTCGGCCTTGACTGCGGTGATCCATTCATCAAGCACGTACCCATGCTCCCTGATGTGGGCCCGCGCCGACGCCACGGCCTGCCAGGTGTCGCAGTCGAACGAGGCCAGGGGGTCCGCCGTGATCCTGGCGAGGTCGAGTCCGGCGGTGAGCAGCCGCAGGGGCAGCCCGGCGAGCGAACCGTGCTCGGCGGCGAGAAGCGCGAGTCCGCGACGCAGTGCGTCGGTGCGGTAGGCGGCGACGAGCGGCTGGTCCCGGCCACCCGGATCGGTGAGCAACACCCCTTCGTGGGGCCCCGATTCGAGGGCACCGAGCAGCGCCGGCACCGTGGCCTCCCCCAGAAACGGCAGGTCGGCGGAGAGTACGAGCACGGCTCCGGCCGACACTCCGCGCACCCCGGCTCCCAGCGCCGCCAGCGGCCCGCCACCGGGCGGCTCCTCGCGGGCCCAGACCACGGGCCGTACGGTCTCCCGCCGCCCCCCGACCACAACGGTGGTCCCGGCCCCGCGGCAGGCCCCGAGCACCCGGTCGAGCAGCGTCAGCCCTCCGACGGTGAGGCCTGGCTTGTCGGCACCACCGAGCCGCTTGGCAGCCCCTCCGGCGAGCACCACGGCGTCATACAAGGTCATCCCGCGAGTATGGGCCGCGGCAGAGCTCTACGGAATGGCGCCGCTACATCCAGCAGAGACATCAAAGCCGAGACACCCAGCCAAGACATCCACCCGTGACACCCACACAACGATCGCGCAGGCGTGGCGGGGAGTCCGGTGCACCGGACTCCAGCGGCCACCGGGACCGCCGCAGTGCCCCGCCCAGGGGCTTGCCACACCGGGACCGCCGCAGTGCCCCGTCCAGGGGCTGCCACGCTGCCCACCATCCACCGCACGGCAGGCCGACCGGCTCCGCACCGGGTCCGCACCGGGTCCGCACCGGGTCCGCCACGGTGGCCCACCGGGCTCCGCCGCCCTGCCCGCCTAGACCCCCCGCAGCAGCACCGCCGGCTGCTCCACGCAGTCCGCCACGTACCGGAGGAAGCCTCCCGCCGTCCCGCCGTCGCACACCCTGTGGTCGAACGTGAGGGACAGCTGCACCACCTGCCGTACAGCAAGCTCCCCCTCGTGGACCCAGGGCTTGGGCACGATCCTGCCGACGCCCAGCATCGCGGCCTCGGGGTGGTTGATGATCGGTGTGGAGCCGTCGACTCCGAACACCCCGTAGTTGTTCAGCGTGAATGTGCCTCCCGCCAGCTCCGCCGGGGTCAGCGCCCCGCTCCTGGCCGCCTCCGTCAGCCGTATGAACTCCTCGTTGAGCGACTCCGTGGTGCGCCCGTCGGCCTCACGTACCACCGGCACCACCAGCCCGCGCTCCGTCTGCGCGGCGAAACCCAGATGGACCGACGGCAGGCGCACGATCTCCCGCGCCTCCATGTCCACCGTCGAGTTCAGCTCGGGAAAACGCGCCAGGGCCGCCGTGCAGACCCGGGCCAGCAGCGCCAGCACCGAGATCTTCGGAACGGCCGGTCCGGCCGCCGCATTCATAGCCGCCCGCGCGGCCATCAGCGCGGTGGCATCCGCGTCGACCCAGCACGTCGCATCGGGTATCTCGCGACGGCTGCGCGCGAGCTTTTCCGCGACGGCACCACGCATCCCCCGCAACGGAACCCGGCTCCCCGCCGCCGCAGCAGTCGCAGTCGCAGTCGCAGTCGCTGAGATCGGCGCAGCCACGGCCGTCACCGGTTCCGAGGCCCGGCCCGCATCCACCGGTGCGGCCCTGCCGGTCCCGTCGGCCGCAGGTGTACGTATCGCCTGCTCCACATCGGAGCGCAGAATCAGTCCGTCCGGCCCGCTGCCCGCCAGCTCCCTCAGATCCACCCCGTGTTCGCGCGCCAGCCGCCGCACCAGCGGAGAGATCACCGGAACAGGACCGGCCCGGAGCGCGGGCTGCGGGACCGGACCCGTGCGGGTGCCACCAGTCACCCGGACACGCCGCCGCCGCGCGACCACCGCACCGCCCGTCCCGTACCCCACGAGCACGTTCCCCGACGAGTCGTCATCAGCCCCCGAAGCCCCCGCGGAGTCGCCGGCACCGGCAGCACCCGTACCGCTGACACCACTGGCACCACTCGCGCTGCGCCCGGTATCCGCACCCACCTCCGGACCCACCGTCACCGTCAGCAGTGGGGAACCGACCGGCAGTTCGGCGCCCTCCTCGCCGAACCGGGCCGTCACCATGCCGGCGTACGGACACGGCACCTCTACCAGCGCCTTCGCCGTCTCGACCTCGACGACCGGCTGGTCGACGGCGACGACATCGCCGATCTCCACCAGCCACCGCACGATCTCGGCCTCGGTCAGCCCTTCCCCGAGGTCCGGCAGCTTGAATTCCAGGCAGTTCACATCAGAGGCACCAGAGGCACCAGAAGCAATGGCCATCAGCTCTGCGCCTCCCACTGCAATCGTGCGACCGCGTCCAACACCCGGTCCACACCGGGCAGATGGTGCCGCTCCAGCATGGGCGGCGGATACGGGATGTCGAACCCGGCGACCCGCAGCACCGGCGCCTCCAGGTGGTGGAAGCAGCGCTCCGTCACCCGGGCGGCGATCTCCCCGCCCGGCCCGCCGAATCCGGTCGACTCATGGACGACGACCGCCCGGCCAGTGCGCCGCACCGAAGCGCACACCGTCTCGTCGTCGAACGGCACCAGCGAGCGCAGATCCACGACCTCCAGGTCCCAGCCCTCGTCCCGAGCGGCCTCCGCCGCCTCCAGACAGACCGGAACCGAGGGCCCGTACGTCAGAAGAGTGGCGCTGCTGCCCGCGCGCCGGACCACGGCCCGGCCTATCGGCTCCACGGCGGCAGGCGCGTCCGGCGACCACTCGGCCTTCGACCAGTAGAGCCGCTTCGGCTCCAGGAAGATGACCGGGTCGTCGGAGGCGATGGCCGCGCGCAGCAGCCCGTAAGCGTCGGGGACCGTGGACGGTGTGACGACATGGAGCCCCGGAGTCGCCATGTAGTACGCCTCCGACGAGTCGCTGTGGTGCTCGACCCCGCCGATCCCGCCGCCGTACGGCACCCGCACCACGATCGGCATCGGCAGCGCGCCCCGGGTGCGGTTGCGCATCCGCGACACATGGCTGACGAGCTGCTCGAACGCCGGGTAGGCGAAGGCGTCGAACTGCATCTCCACCACAGGCCGCAGCCCGTACATCGCCATACCGACCGCCGCCCCGAGAATGCCTGCCTCGGCGAGCGGAGTGTCCGTACAGCGGTCCTCGCCGAACTCCTTCGCGAGTCCGTCGGTCACCCGGAACACCCCCCCGAGTGTCCCGACATCCTCCCCCATGACATGCACGGTGGGGTCCTCGGCCATCGCGTCGCGCATCGCCCTCTGCAGTGCCTGCGCCATCGTGGCCGGCTTCACCGCGACTGTGGTCACCGTCCGGCCTCCGCTTCCAGCTCGGCGCGCAGCTGCTCCGACTGCTCGCGCAGCTGCGGCGTCGGCGCGTCATAGATCTGCGCGAAGAGGTCCATGGGGTCGAGCAGCGGGTCGGCGTTCATCCGTCCGCGGAGATCCGCTGCCATCGACTCGGCGGCCTCGGTGGCCGCGTTCCTGCGCTCCTCGTCGAGCAGCCCGCGCCCGGTCAGCTCGCGCTCCAGGAGCCGGACCGGATCGTGTGCCCGCCAGGCCTCCACTTCGGCGTCCGCGCGATATCGGGTGGCGTCGTCGGCGTTCGTATGCGCCTCCACCCGGTAGGTCACCGCTTCGATCAGCGTCGGGCCACCGCCGGTCCGAGCCCGCCGGACCGCTTCGGAGAGCACCTGGTGCATGGCCGCCGCGTCGTTCCCGTCGACGAGCCGGCCCGGCATTCCGTATCCCACCGCCTTGTGGGCCAGGGAGGGGGCCGCGGTCTGCTTGGCGAGGGGCACGGAGATCGCGAAACCGTTGTTCTGCACGAGGAAGACGACGGGGGCGCGCCACACAGCGGCGAAGTTAAGTGCCTCGTGGAAGTCGCCCTCGCTGGTCCCTCCGTCACCGACCATCGCAAGCGCGACCACGTCATCCCCGGCCAGACGGGCGGCGTGCGCCAGGCCGACCGCGTGCGGAAGCTGGGTGGCGAGTGGTGTGGACAGCGGGGCGATACGGCGCTCACGCGGGTCGTACCCGGTGTGCCAGTCGCCGCGCAGCAGCGTCAGAGCGTCCACCGGGTCCAGTCCGCGCGCCACGGCCGCCAGGGTGTCCCGGTAGCTGGGGAAGAGCCAGTCCCGTTCCTCCAGGACCAGTGCGGCGGCCACCTCGGACGCCTCCTGACCGGTGGACGACGGGTAGACGGCGAGCCTGCCCTGCTTGGTGAGGGCCGTCGCCTGCGTGTTGAACCGCCTCCCGTGCACCAGGGCGTCGTACAGCCGGAGCAGCAGCTCCCTGTCGAACCCGGCGGCAGCTTCCGTACCGAGCACCCGGTACGGCTCCGGGTCCGGGAGCAGCGGCGCGGGGTCGGTACGGATCTTCCATGCCGGGTAGGCAGTAGCACCGGGCAGCTCTTGGACCGTCATGCCAGACACCTCCTCATGGGAGCGGGAGGGCGCACCGTCGAGTGATGCGCCTCACCTACCGATTGTTCGGTCGAAAGCGCATTTTGGCTACTGACCCCCTCAGCCTGTGGACAAACGGTTCTCCACAGCCTGGGATAGGAGCAAGCCGTCCATGGTAGAGAGGTGGGGGCAGGTGGCAGCTGAACAAATGGCCGACGAGGGCGGGCGTCCTCCCGCGCGCCCGCTGGACGCCATCGACCGCGACATCCTGCGGATCCTGCAGCAGGACGGCCGCGCGTCGATACGGTCCGTCTCCGACCGCGTCCATGTGTCGCGCGCCAATGCGTACGCCCGCATCAACCGGCTGATCGAGGACGGCGTCATCCGCGGGTTCAGCGCCCGGGTCGACCACGAGCGCGCAGGCCAGGGGTCGTCCGCCTACATCACGCTCAAGATCGTCCAGAACTCCTGGCGCACGGTCCGCCAGCAGCTCACCGAGCTGCCGGGCACCGCTCACATCGCGCTGGTCAGCGGCGATTTCGATGTGCTTCTGCTGGTGCACAGCGCCGACAACAGGGCACTGCGTGAGCTCGTGCTGACGAAGATCCAGGCGATCCCCGAAGTGCTCTCGACCCGGACTCTGCTGGTCTTCGAAGAGACGGATCTGGATCCGGCCAAGCCATCGGACGGGTGAAACCGGGCCCGGGAGCCGGGGCTCGACACGGCCGCCCCGCCCCGCCCCCGTCCCCGTTCTGCCCAGTCGCGCCCCGTCAGTGGGAGGGAGCCGTGCGCAGCCCTTCGAACGCCAGCTGTACGACGGTCTCCGCCAGCTGGTCCGCGTCCGGACCCGCGCCCGGTGCCGGGCGGACCCACTCGACCAGCGAGTTGATCATCCCGAAGAGCAGCCGGGTCGCCAGCCGGATGTCCACGTCGGAGCGGAGATCGCCCTCGGACACCGCCGCCTTCAGCAGATCGGCCACCCGCTGGTCGAACTCCCGGCGCCGTTCCATCGCCCAGCGCTCGGTCTTCGTGTTGCCGCGTACCCGCA
Source organism: Streptomyces sp. NBC_00466 (assembly GCF_041433995.1). Classification (NCBI taxonomy): domain Bacteria; kingdom Bacillati; phylum Actinomycetota; class Actinomycetes; order Kitasatosporales; family Streptomycetaceae; genus Streptomyces; species Streptomyces sp. NBC_00466. Next base: position 3,175,826 of record NZ_CP107896.1, read on the forward strand.
ACAGGAGCGTCACATAGGGGAGTTCCGCCATCAGCACGTCGACCGTACGGCGCGTGACGTACTCGACCTGCTGAATCGCGCGCCCCCGCGCCGCCCCCGGCTCGTCCAGAACGCCGAAGAGCCCGTCTATGGCGCGGCTGACCGCGCGCCGCAACAGCTCCTCCTTGCCCGTGACATGGTGGTAGATCGAGGACTTGGAGATGCCCGCGGCCCTGGAGAGGTGCTCCATGGACGTGCCGTCGTAGCCGCGCTCGTTGAAGATCCGCACGGCGACCGTCAACAGGGTCTCCGGTGTGTACGTGTCCCGCTTGGGGGTACTCATCAGACCGTCCCGCCCTTCTCCGGATGGACGTACGACTGCCGGTACAGCGCCAGCGACGGCGCATAGCGGCCGCTGGGCACGCGCGCGTGGAGCTCGTCGAGCAGTTCGTGCGCCCAGGCACGGCCGAGCCTGCGGCCCCATTCGACCGGTCCCAGCGGGTAGTTCACACCGAGCCGCATCGCCGTGTCGATGTCCTGCGCGGATGCGACGCCTCTGGCCAGGGCGTCCGCCGCCAGGTCCACCATCATCGCGACCGTACGGGCGACGATCATGCCGGGGACGTCCCCGATGACGCTGACCTTCTTACCGAGGCGCTGGAAGAGGCCGATGGACTGGCGCAGCGTCTCCCAACCGGTGACCTCGGACGCCGACAGCGCGATGCGAGTGGCGGACCGGTAGTCGAGCGCCAGGTCGAAGTAGACGACGTCGCGGAACTCGGCGGACGTCTGCCCGTCGGCGAGCACCAGCTGGCCCCCGCTGGGCAGCACGATCCTGCACCCCGCGTCCTCCTCGTCCTCGCGCACCGCGATCCCCGCCTCGCGGGCCATCGCGACCAGTTCGGCCGCGGGCCCGAGATCGCCTTCCACCGTGATCCCGGACGGGGCCTCGGTGGCCGGGGCCGTGTGCGGCTCGGGCCTGACCGCATCCTCCCCGTACGCGTACCAGCCGCGGCCGCTCTTCCTGCCCAGCCGCCCGGACTCCACCAGCCGCTGCTGCGCCAGCGAAGGACGGAATTTGGGGTCCTGGAAGAACGACTCCCAGACAGAGCGGGTGACCGCTTCGTTGACGTCCTGGCCGATCAGGTCGGTCAGCTCGAAGGGGCCCATCCGGAAGCCGCCCGACTCCCTGAGCACCGCGTCGATGGTGGCCGGGTCGGCGCCCCGCTCCTCGTGCACCGCGAAGGCCTCGGCGTAGAAGGGGCGGGCGATGCGGTTGACGATGAAGCCGGGGGTGTCGGTGCAGCGGACCGGGGTCTTGCCCCAGGCCTTCGCCGTCGCCGAGGCGCGTGCCGCGCTCGATTCGTCGGTGGCGAAGCCGCTGACGACCTCGACAAGAGGGAGCAGCGGCGCCGGGTTGAAGAAGTGCATCCCGACGAAACGGCCGGGGTGCCTCAGCGCGCCCGCGATGGCGGTCACCGAGAGGGACGAGGTGTTGGTCGCGAGCAGGCAGTCCTCGGTGACGATCTCCTCGAGAGTGGTGAAGAGTTCCTGTTTGACCGGGAGTTGTTCGAGGATCGCCTCGATCACGAGCGCGGCGTCGGCGAGCTCGGCCGGATCCGCGGCGGGCAGCAGCCGGCCCCGTGCGGCGTCCCGCTCCGGCGCGGCCATGCGCCCCTTCTCGACCAGCCGGTCCAGCCGGGCGGTGATGGCTTCGGCGGCCTTCTCCGCGCGGCCCGGCAGCGCGTCGTAGAGGCGCACCGGGTGCCCGGCGACCAGGGCGACCTGGGCTATGCCCTGGCCCATGGTGCCAGTGCCGACGACTGCGACGGTACGGCTCGGCGCCAGGGCGGGAAGGTGTGCGGTGGCGGTCATGGGGCGATCTTCCCGTACTGAGTTATCCACAGTCTGCGCGGACCCCCTTGTCCCGACCGATCGTTCGGTTACTCTAACTCTGTCCACCTGTCCTGCGCAGCTCGACGAGGAGTTGTCCCGCGATGCAGCTGACCGAGCTGTCCCAGACCCATCGGCCCACGCTCGACCAGGCCCTCGAAGCGATCCGTACGCGTGCGTACTGGACGCCCCACCCCGAGCACCCCAAGGCCTACAGCGGTGACGGCAAGGCCGCCTTCGACGCCCTGCTCGGCGGGCGCATCGATCTGGGCCAGCCAGGCACCGACGACTGGACGGGCGGCGAAGTATCGCCGTACGGAGTCGAGTTGGGCATCACCTATCCGCACCCCGACCTGGACGTCCTGCTGCCCGCGATGAGTGCGGGCACGGCGGCGTGGCGCGCGGCCGGCCCCGAGGCCAGAGCCGTGGTCTGCCTGGAGATCCTGGCGCGGATCAGCGCCCGTACTCCGGAATTCGCCCACGCGGTCATGCACACCAGTGGCCAGGCGTTCATGATGGCCTTCCAGGCGGGCGGGCCGCACGCCCAGGACCGCGGCCTGGAGGCCGTGGCATACGCCTACGCCGAGCAGGTCAGGACCCCGTCGTCGGCCGACTGGTCCAAGCCGCAGGGCAAGCGCGACCCACTGGAACTGCGGAAGTCCTTCACGGCGGTGGGCCGCGGTATCTCCTTGCTGATCGGCTGCAACACCTTCCCCACCTGGAACGGCTATCCGGGCCTGTTCGCCTCCCTGGCCACCGGGAACCCGGTCCTGGTGAAGCCGCACCCACGCGCGGTGCTGCCGCTCGCCCTCACCGTCCAGGTGGCCCGCGAAGTCCTCTCCGAGGCCGGGTTCGACGCCAATCTGGTCGCGCTGGCCGCCGAACGGCCCGGCGAGGGGATCGCCAAGTCCCTCGCTGTCCGCCCGGAGATCAGGATCATCGACTACACCGGTTCGACCGCCTTCGGCGACTGGCTGGAGGCCAACGCTTGCCAGGCGCAGGTCTACACGGAGAAGGCCGGGGTCAACACGGTCGTCGTCGACTCCACGGACGACTACAAGGGCATGCTCTCCAATCTGGCCTTCTCGCTCTCCCTGTACAGCGGCCAGATGTGCACCACCCCGCAGAACCTGCTGATCCCGGCCGACGGCATCACCACGGACGCGGGCCCCAAGACGTACGACGAGGTGGTCGCCGACCTCGCAGCGGCAGTGGGAGGGCTCCTCGGCGACGATGCCCGGGCGAACGCGTTGCTGGGCGCGCTGGTCAACCCTGATGTCCGGGACCGCCTCGAAGCGGCTGCGGATCTCGGTGAAGTGGCCCTCGCGTCACGGGAGATCACCCACCCCGACTTCCCGGACGCCGTGGTCCGTACGCCGGCGATCGTCAAGCTGGACGGCGCGCGGAAGCACTGGGACACGGCGGAGGCCGACGCGGCCTATCTCTCCGAGTGCTTCGGGCCTGTCTCGTTCGCGGTGGCCGTCGAATCGACCAGGTCCGCACTCGACCTGCTCCGCCGCACGGTCCGCGACAAGGGAGCGATGACGGTGGGCGCGTACACCACGTCGACCGAGGTGGAGCAGGCCGTGGAGGAGGTCTGCCTGGAGGAGTGCGCCCAGCTCTCGCTGAATCTGACGGGCGGCGTCTACGTCAACCAGACCGCGGCCTTCTCGGACTTCCACGGCTCCGGTGGTAATCCGGCGGCGAACGCGGCGCTGTGTGACGGGGCGTTCGTGGCCAACAGGTTCCGGATGGTGGAGGTCCGCCGCCAGGCGTGAGGCACCGGGGCAGCGCCGGCCCTGCGGCCCGGGGTCTCCGACGCGGGACTCCGGGCGTGCGGGCCGGGGCTTGCCCCGGGCCCGCGGCTGTCCGGGCCGTACGCGGCAGGCGGCAGGCGGCAGGCGGCAGGCGGCAGGCGGCTCGAGCCTGTCCCGGTACGCGGTGGGCGCGCTCAGTCGATCTGTGCGTACCGCTGCACCCAGGCATGCATGGCGATAGCGGCGGCCGCACCCGCGTTGATCGACCTCGTCGAGCCGAACTGCGCGATCGAGCACACCCGCTGCGCGTGCTTCCGTGCCTCTTCGGTGAGCCCGGGGCCCTCCTGCCCGAACAGCAGCACACACCGTCGCGGCAGCTCGGTCCGCTCCAGTGGCACCGCGCCCGGCAGGTTGTCGATCCCGATGATCGGCAGGCCCTCGGCCGCAGCCCACGCGGTGAGCGACTCCGTGTCCGGGTGGTGACGCACATGCTGGTAGCGGTCGGTCACCATGGCCCCCCGCCGGTTCCAGCGCCGCCGCCCCACGATGTGGATCTCCTTGGCGAGAAAGGCGTTGGCGGTACGGACGACGGATCCGATGTTGAAGTCGTGGCCCCAGTTCTCGACGGCGACATGGAAGTCGTGGCGCCTGGTGTCCAGGTCCGCGACGATCGCCTCTCGTGTCCAGTACCGGTAGGCGTCGACCACGTTGCGGCGGTCCCCTGCGGCGAGCAGTTCCTGGTCGTACTGCGCACCCTCCGGCCACGGCAGGGGGTGCGGCCCGACACCGATTTCGGGCGCGAAGGCGTCGTCGTACTGCGCCGGCTCACCGGAATGCGCCGACTGCGCGGGCGCATCCGGCGTTCCGGGCTCTCCGGGTACTTCAGGCGCTTCGCGCTCTACGCGTACTTCGGACGCTTCAGGTGCTTCGGGGGAGGGCTCGCTGGTCACCCCACGAGCGTACAGGGCTGCTCGCCCTGCTCCCCCTCGGCCGGACGCCGCCCGCCCGCCGGCCCCTTCCGCGCAGCTGCGCGCGTTCGGGCGGTCAGCATCGCCGCGCGGCCGCCCAGCCAGAGCAGAAAACCGGTCGGCAGGAAGACCGCGTCCGCCGTGATCATCGCCATCGAGAAGAACGGCAGCCCCAGCAGTACCGCGATACCGACGTGCTCCAGGATCATCGCGACCAGCAGTACGTTCTTGACGCGCCGGTTGAAGAGGGTGAAGGGGAAGGCCACCTGCACGATGACCGTGCCGTACGTCAGCAGCATCACCATCACGCCGCTGGTGGCGAGCAGCGAGGACAGTCCGGGCCAGGGCGAGAAGTAGTGCAGATGGAGCGGGTAGTACAGGGCCGTGCCGTCCTCCCAGCGGGAGCCCTGGATCTTGTACCAACCGGCCGTCGAGTAGATCAGACAGACCTCGGCCATGATCACGACGAGGCCGGCGTTGTGCGCGAGGTTGGCGACCACGTCGAGGAAGGTGCGGGGCTCACCCGACGCGTTCCGGCACACCACCCACCACAGGCCCTGGACCAGCCACATCGCCCAGAAGATCAGTTCCCAGCCGCCACTCGTCTTCCCGAGCAGTGTGACGACGACGAGTGCGATACCAAGCACGGACCAGAGCAGGGGGCCGACCCGGTCCCGGGACGGCTCGGGGGCGGAAGCGCTACTGGTGCCGTCAGCCTGCGCGGCGCGGGCCGCGCGGCGCGCATCCAGCGACCAGACCTGGGAACAGCGCGTCACCAGCAGATAGATCGCCATGATGTGGACGACGTTGTCACCGCCGTCGCCCACGAAGATGGACCGGTTCTGCAGTGACAACACACCGATCATGAACAGCGCGGAGGCGAAGCGCGTGTGCCAGCCGAGCAGCAGCAGCACGCTGGACAGCACGGCAACGGCGTAGACCACCTCGAACCACGCCGCGGAGTCCGACCACATCAGCACGGTAAACGCGTGATTGCCGGCGGTGAGCTGCTTCGCCATGCCCCAGTCCCACGGGGCGTGCGGCCCGTACAGCTCATGGCGGTGCGGCAGCTCCCGCAGAAGGAAGAGCAGCCAGGTGGTGGAGAACCCGATCCTGATCACGGCGCTCTGATAGCGGCCCAGCGGGGCTTCGGTGATGCGCTGGATTCCGCGCGCGATCTTGCTGCTGACGTCGCTGAGGTTGGGGGTGTTGCTGGCTGAGCTCACCGGTCTCCCTCTGTACGGTCCGCAGGGACAACCGCCCACCAGGGCAGGACCCGGTAGGAGACCCGTGTGTCGATCTTCTCCTGACTCCACGGGGGAGCCTTCACCGAAGACGTCGCCGAGCGGACCTGTATCCGCTCGACCGAGGAACCGCTCTGCTGCCCTTCGCTCATCCGCATGACGACGATGCGGCGGATGTACCGCTCGGACAGGTCGCCCCGCATCCCGATCGGCTGGTTGGCGTTGTTGTGCGAGCCGGTGAAGAAGTCCCAGGCGCGACGGAGCTCGTTCTGGTCGACGTGGCTGGGGAGGATGTTGTGGTGGAGGGATGCCCCGTCCTCGGCCGACAGATCGGTCCAGCCGGTGGTGGTGATTCCGCCGCTCTTCGTCCGTATCTCGGCACGGGCCTGAACGTCGATGTTCTGCTGTAGCGGATTGGGGGCGAAGAGCTTCCAGTTCTGCTCGAACTCGGGATAGATCCAGTCATTCACCGCCTTGCCGTACTGCTCGCTCACGGTGTTCGACGGCGCGACGTGCAGAAAGACCATCGAGAGGTGGACGGCGGTCAGCACCCCGATCAGCCCGAGCGCGATGGCAGCGGCCACCTGGTACGGAAAGGAGAGCGCGAGGATCCCGCGGGGTGCCCCGGCGGCTCCACGGGACTCGTGAGCCTCGCGGGGCCCGGGAGCGTCTGGGGGACCAGGTGCGTTCAGGGGGCCAGGTGCGTCCGGGGGACCAGGTACGTCCAAAAGCTCGGGAGCGTCCAGAGGCCCTCGTGGCGGGGGTGGTGCTCCTGGCCCGCTCGTTCCGGGCTCCCCACTGTCGTACGAATCCATCCCGCCCCGATCCCCTTTGGTGCCCGCCGGTCTTCAGGCCAGTTATCCACAGGGTTGACACCCTAAGGGCCCTCGCCTCACCATTGAAGTCCATGAACCGAACGATCGGTCGGTAGGGGGCACGCGATGGCGACAGTGGCGTACGGGACGGACGGGGCATCACGGCCCTCGGCGGCCTCGGGCCTTTCAGCGACGCCCGGGGCCGGGCCCGAGGAGACGAAGCAGGCCGCCTTCGACGCAGCTGTGGCCGCGGACGAGCGCATCGAGCCACGGGACTGGATGCCTGACGGGTACCGCGCCTCCCTCGTCCGCCAGATGGCCCAGCACGCCCACTCCGAAATCATCGGAATGCAGCCCGAGGCAAACTGGATCACCCGAGCCCCCTCTCTGCGCCGAAAAGCGATCCTGATGGCGAAGGTCCAGGACGAGGCAGGACACGGCCTGTATCTGTACAGCGCGGCCGAGACCCTCGGCACGGGCCGCGAAGAGCTGCTCGACAAGCTCCACTCCGGGCGGCAGAAATACTCGTCGATCTTCAACTACCCGACGCTGACCTGGGCTGATGTCGGCGCGGTCGGCTGGCTTGTGGACGGCGCGGCGATCACCAACCAGGTGCCGCTCTGCCGCTGCTCCTACGGTCCGTACGCCCGGGCCATGGTCCGGGTCTGCAAGGAGGAGTCCTTCCACCAGCGCCAGGGCTTCGAGCTGCTGCTCACCCTCAGCCGCGGCACACCGGAGCAGCACGCGATGGCCCAGGACGCCGTGGACCGCTGGTGGTGGCCGTCGCTGATGATGTTCGGCCCGCCGGACGACGAGTCCGCGCACTCCGCGCAGTCCATGGCCTGGAAGATCAAGCGGCACTCGAACGACGAGCTGCGCCAGCGTTTCGTGGACATCTGCGTACCCCAGGCCAAGGCCTTGGGGCTCACCCTTCCCGACCCCGATATCCGGTGGAACGAGGAGCGGGGCCAGCACGACTTCGGCAGCATCGACTGGACCGAGTTCAAGGAAATCCTCAAGGGCAACGGCCCCTGCAACGAACAGCGGATCACCCAGCGGCGCCGAGCCCACGAAGAGGGCGCCTGGGTCAGGGAGGCGGCGACCGCGTACGCCTCGAAGACGGCAGCCGGCTCGGCGAAGAGCGCCGGCGCAGCAGAGCAAGGGAAGGCGCGCGCATGACCGCCACATCCGAGAACAGCCCGGCTGCCGGGGACTGGCCGCTGTGGGAAGTGTTCGTGCGCTCGCGGCGCGGGCTGGCCCACACGCACTGCGGCAGCCTGCACGCTCCGGACGCGGAGATGGCCCTGCACCACGCCCGCGATCTCTACACCCGCCGGAACGAAGGCGTCTCGATCTGGGTGGTTCCCTCCACCGCTGTCACCGCATCTTCGCCCGACGAGAAGGACTCGTTCTTCGAACCGGCCGGCGACAAGCCCTACCGGCACCCCACGTTCTACGAGATCCCGGAAGGGGTGCAGCACCTATGACAGCGGCTCTCGCCCTCGGCGACGACGCACTGGTCCTCTCCCACCGGCTGGGCGAGTGGGCGGGTCACGCGCCGGTACTGGAGGAGGAGGTGGCCCTCGCCAATATCGCTCTCGACCTGCTGGGGCAGGCGCGGGTGCTGCTCTCCCTGGTGGGGGACGAGGACGATCTGGCGTATCTCCGCGAGGAGCGCGCCTTCCGCAACCTCCAGCTCGTCGAGCAGGAGAACGGCGACTTCGCGCACACCATCGCCCGCCAGCTCTTCTTCTCCACCTACCAGCACCTGCTGTACGACCGGCTGGCCGCCGGGGACGGGCCGCTCGCTCCGCTCGCCGCCAAGGCGGTCAAGGAGGTCGCCTACCACCAGGACCATGCCGAGCAGTGGACGCTGCGCCTCGGCGACGGGACAGCCGAGAGCCATGAGCGGATGCAGCGGGGGGTGGACGCGCTGTGGCGCTTCACCGGCGAGATGTTCCAGCCGGTCGAAGGCTTGGATATCGACTGGGCCGGCCTGGCGGACAGTTGGTCCAGCTCCGTGACGGAGCTGCTGGCGCGGGCCACGCTGTCCGTACCGACCGGGGCGCAGACCGGGGCCTGGTCGGCGGGGGCGGGCAGGCAGGGCCTGCACACCGAACCGTTCGGGCGGATGCTCGCCGAGATGCAGCACCTGCACCGCAGCCACCCGGGGGCGACATGGTGACCACCACACCTCTCGAAGCGGAACTGCGCCGGCTCGCCGGAGCCGTTCCCGACCCCGAACTCCCGGTCGTGACACTGGAGGAGCTCGGAGTGCTGCGCGGTCTGGAGATCGTCGGCCCCGGCCGGGTCGCGGTCGAGCTCACCCCGACCTACACGGGCTGCCCTGCCATCGAGTCGATGGCCTCCGACATCGAACGGGTCCTCCATGAACACGGCATACCCGACGTCTCGGTGCGCACAGTGCTGTCACCGGCCTGGTCGACGGACGACATCAGCGCGGAGGGCCGGCGCAAACTGGCCGAGTTCGGGGTAGCTCCCCCGCGCCCGACCGGTCCAGTCGCCCTTGCCCTGGCCATCCGCTGCCCCCACTGCGGATCGACCGACACCGAACTGCTGAGCCGGTTCTCCTCCACGGCCTGCAAGGCGCTGCGGCGCTGCGCCTCCTGCCACGAACCCTTCGACCACTTCAAGGAGTTGTAGATGTTCCATCCGCTCCGGGTCAGCGCGGTCGAACAGCTCACGGACGACGCCGTGGCCATCACCTTCGCCATCCTTCCTGAGCTGCGTGAGACGTTCCGCCACACACCTGGCCAGCATGTGGCCCTGCGCCGCATCGTGGGTGGTGCGGAGATCCGCCGTACGTACTCGATCTGCACCCCGGCAGCCGGAGCCACCGAACAACCGGTCGTGCGGGTGGGGGTGCGGCTGGTGGAGGGCGGCGAGTTCTCCACGTACGCGCTCAAGGAGCTGAGCGTCGGGGACACCGTCGAAGTCATGGAGCCGATGGGCCGCTTCTCCTTCGAGCCGCGCCCGGGCAGGTTCGTCGCGATCGTGGGAGGCAGCGGCATCACACCGGTGCTCTCCATCGCGGCGACACTGCTGGCCCGAGAACCGGATGCGCGGTTCTGTCTGATACGCAGCGACCGCACCGCGGCCTCCACGATGTTCCTCGACGAGGTCGCCGATCTGAAGGACCGCTGGCCGGACCGCTTCCAGCTGGTGACCGCGCTCTCCCGGGAGGAGCAGCAGTCCGGTCTGCCATCGGGCCGGCTCGACGAGGAGCGGCTGACGGGGCTACTGCCGGAACTTCTGCCGGTCGCGGACGTGGACGGCTGGTTTCTGTGCGGCCCGTTCGGTCTGGTCCAGGGCGCGGAACGTGCACTGCACGGGCTCGGGGTGGCCAGGACCCGTATCCATCAGGAAATCTTCCATGTCGATGACGGCACCTCCACCGCCACAGCACCCACCGGGCCGGCGTCGGCGGCCGCTCCGGCGCACAGCACGCTGACCGCGACTCTCGACGGCCGCTCTGGTACCTGGCCGGTGCGGGACGGGGATTCGCTTCTCGAAACGGTCCTGCGGAGCCGTTCCGACGCGCCGTATGCCTGCAAGGGCGGGGTGTGCGGGACGTGCAGGGCGTTCCTGGTCTCGGGTGAGGTGCGGATGGACCGCAACTACGCGCTGGAGCCGGAGGAGACCGAAGCGGGTTATGTGCTGGCCTGCCAGTCGCACCCGCTGACGCCGGAAGTGGAGCTGGATTTCGACCGCTGAAGCAATCCCGATCCCTGCGTCACCGGTGTTCCGCATCACGGCCCGTTGCCCTAATCTGACGCCGCATCAGAAATGCTTGGACAGGTTGAACAGGGCGGCGCGGGAGGACAGGGCTGTGGACTTCACCTTCACCGAGGAGCAGCAGGCGGCCGTAGAGGCGGCAAAGGCAGTCTTCTCGGGCGTCGCGCCCGACGGAGTACCCAGCCCGGCGCTCACCGCGGGCGCGGTGGCCGAGGACTTCGACCGGGCCCTGTGGGGCAAGTTGGCGGATGCGGACCTGCTGAGCCTGGTCGTGGCACCCGAGCACGGCGGGGCCGGGCTGGGGCCGATCGCGCTCTGTCTGGTCCTGCGCGAGTCCGCCCGCGTGCTGGCCCGGGTGCCGCTGCTGGAGACAAGCGCGGTGGCGATGGCCGTGCAGCGTTACGGCAGTGCGGAGTTGAGCGATGCGATCCTGCCAGCCGTGGGACGCGGCGAGCTGGTCCTCACCGTCGGCGCCAACGGCCGCACCGGCCACGATCCCGCCGAACTCGCTGTCACCGCACGGCGGGACGGGGACGGCTGGGTGCTCGACGGGCTACAGATGGCGGTGCCCTGGGCCCAGACCGCGGACCGGATCGCGGTACCGGCCCACACACCCACGGGAAGCTCCGTACTCGCACTGGTCCCCCGCGAGCAGCAGGGGCCCGCTGGGGTCACTCTGGCCGAGCAGATCTCCACCAGTGGGGAGCGCTTCGCGGAGGTACGGCTCGACTCTGTCCGCCTCGCGGACCGCGATGTCATCGAGGCCGACGGCGCCTGGGAGTTGCTGCGTGATCTGCTGACCACCGGGACCTGCGCGCTCGCGCTGGGTCTGGGCGAGGGGGTGCTGACCATGACCAGCGCCTACACGAGCAAGCGGGAGCAGTTCGGCTTCCCGGTAGCCACCTTCCAGTCGGTCGCCGTCCAGGCCGCCGACCGCTACATCGACCTGCGCGCCATGGAAGTGACGCTCTGGCAGGCAGCCTGGCGCCTCTCCACCAGCGCGGGCGGCCCACTTCCCGCGGCCGGGGACATCGCTGTGGCCAAGATCTGGGCCTCCGAGGGCGTACGCCGGGTCGTCCAGACCGCACAGCATCTGCACGGCGGCTTCGGGGCGGACACCGACTACCCGCTGCACCGGTACCACGCCTGGGCCAAGCAGCTGGAGCTCTCACTCGGCCCGGCCGCAGCCCACGAGGAAGCACTGGGCGACCTGCTGGCCACCCACCCACTCGGCTGAGCCCGCGCCTGCCGGCCCCGGCGGCGGGGCCAGCAGCGGGGCTCAGACAAACGCCAGGGGAGAGATCCCAGGCAGAGATGCCAAGTAGGGATCCCAGGGGAGATCCCAGGGGAGAACTCAGCGGGACGTCTGTCAGAGGACGTACGCCGGGTCCCCGCCGTCCGTCACCATCGGGCGCCCCGCGCCTTCCCAGGCGAGCATGCCGCCGTCGACGTTCACCGCGTCGATGCCCTGCTGCACCAGGTACTGGGTGACCTGGGCGGAACGGCCGCCGACCCGGCAGATCACAAACGCCTGCCCGCCCTCGGCCACCGCCTCGGTCACCTCACCGAAGCGCGCCACGAACTCGCTCATCGGAATGTGCAGCGCCCCCTCGGCATGCCCGGCCGCCCATTCGTTGTCCTCCCGGACATCGAGCAGCAGACCGTCGGCCGGTACCGCCGCGATATCCACCTGGGGCAGCGGGGCGAAATTCATGGATCTTGCCTTCTCTCGTACATACACGGCAGGGGTCACCGGGAACGCTACTGCACCATCTCCGCCAGCTCGGCCTCCCGCTCGGAGACCTGGGCGAGCAGCTGCTCCGCGATCTCCTCCAGCAGCCGGTCGGGGTCGTCGGGAGCCATCCGGAGCATCGCGCCGATCGCGCTCTCCTCCAGTTCGTGAGCGACCAGGGACAGCAGCTCCTTGCGCTGGGAGAGCCACTCCAGCCGGGCATAGAGCTCATCGCTCTCGCTGGGCTCAGCAGCCTCCTGGACCGGGCCGGCGGCCCACTCCTCGCCCAGCTCACGCAGCCCGGCCTCGTCCCCACGCGCATAGGCGGCGTTGACGCGCGTGATGAACTCGTCACGCCGGTCCCGTTCCGCGTCGTCCTGCGCCAGGTCGGGGTGCGCCTCCCGGACCAGCTCGCGGTAGAGCTTGCGGGCCTCCTCGCTGGGCCGTACCCGCTTCGGCGGCTGCACCGGCTGCTCGTTCAGCATCGCCTGCGCCTCGGGCGGCAGCCCCTCCGAGTCGATCCAGTCGTGGAACAGCTCGTCGACACCGGGCATGGGCAGCACCATGGCCCGTGCCTCCTGGGCCTTGGCCAGGTCCTCGGGGTCGCCACTGCGTGCGGCTCTGGCCTCGGCGAGCTGCGCGTCGAGCTCGTCCAGGCGCGCGTACATCGGGCCGAGTCTCTGGTGGTGCAGCCGGGAGAAGTTCTCCACCTCCACCCGGAAGGTCTCCACCGCGATCTCGAACTCGATCAGTGCCTGCTCGGCGGCGCGTACAGCCTTCTCCAGCCGCGCCTCCGGCCGCTGCTCGCCCATGGGCTGCCCGCTCTGGTCGTCGTCGTTCCGGGTGGTCGTGCCCCCGGTGGCATCCTCCGTCACCCGTCCAGCCTACGGGCGCCCCGGACCTACGGGTCACACTCCCGGCTCGGCGGCCATCCGCCCGCACCGCACCGCTGCCACCAGATCCGCGTGATCCGCCTCCGTACGGTCCGCGTAGGCCACGGCGAACGCGGCCACCGCCTCGTCCAGCTCCTCGTTCCTTCCGCAGTACCCGGCTATCAGCCGCGGATCAGCGCTGTGCGCATGGGCCCGGGCCAGCAGCGCTCCGGTCATCCGGCCGTAGTCGTCGACCTGGTCGGCCGCGAGGGCAGCCGGGTCCACACTGCCCTTGCGGTTTCTGAACTGCCGCACCTGGTACGGCCTCCCCTCCACCGTCGTCCAGCCCAGCAGGCTGTCACTGACCACCTGCATCCGCTGCTGGCCGAGCACGACCCGGCGCCCGTGGTGCTCCGCCCGCCCGGACGGGAAACCGGCCGCGGGCAGATACGGCAGCAGCGCCGAGGCCCGCGCCTCCTTCACCTGGAGCACCAGTGGCTCGCCCCGGTGATCGAGCAGCAGCACCACATACGAGCGGGTGCCCACGCTGCCGGTGCCCACCACTCGGAAAGCCACGTCGTGGATCGCGTACCGCGCCAGCAGCGGAAGCCGGTCATGCGGCAGGGATCCGAGGTACTCCGCGAGCGACCCCGCCACCGATGCCGCCTCCGCGTCCGGCACCCGGCGCAACACCGGGGGAGCGTCCACGAAGCGCCGGCTGCCGTCGCCGCACTCCTCCGTCGCCTTGGCGGCGAAGCGCGCACTGGTGTTGCTGCGGGCCTTTTCGGAGACCCGCTCCAGCGTCCCCGCGAGATCGTGCGCGTCCGCGTGCGAGACCAGTTCCTCGTCGGCTATCGCGTTCCACGCGTCGAGCACCGGCAGCTTCGCCAGCAGCCGCATGGTGCGCCGGTAGGCCCCCACCGTGTCGAAAGCCGCCGCCCGGCAGGTGTCCTCATCGGCTCCGGCCTGCCGTCCGGCCAGCACCATGGAAGCCGCCAGCCTCTTGAGATCCCACTCCCACGGGCCGGTCTCGGTCTCGTCGAAATCGTTCAGGTCGATGACGAGGCGCCCCCGCGCATCGCCGTAAAGGCCGAAGTTCGCCGCATGCGCGTCACCGCATATCTGCGCGGCCACACCCGTGACCGGCGTACCCGCGAGATCGTGCGCCATCAGCCCGGCCGCACCGCGCAGAAAGGCGAAGGGGGTGGCGCACATCCGGCCCACCCGTATCGGCACCAGGCCGGGGACCCGGCCCTGGTTCGACACCTCGACCGCCTGGACCGCGTCCGGGCGTCTCCCGCCCGGGGCCAGTTCACCGTGGGAGGACCTGGGGACACGGGCCCGCAACTCCTTGCCCACGCCCTTCGGTGAACGCGGCTGCCACGGCGGATGCGGGCCGGGCGGAGCACCGGCCGTGCGCCGCGCGAATCCGGCCACCGCCGGGATACGTACCTGGTCGTCCATGGAGCCCCCGCTCTCGATCAACACCGACTGCCGACGACCGTACCGCCGTCCGCCGGAACCCGTTCGAGCCTGTGGACAACTACCTGGTTGTGGACAACTCAGCTGTACAGCGGTGCGGTTCAGCACAGGAGGGGGGCGGTTCAGCGCGGGCGCAGACGCGGTTCAGCAGAGGAGAACGGGCCGTGCAGCACAGAGGAGGTGCCGTTCAGCGCGGGAGGAGGGGCTCCGGAGTCCACTTTCCACTCACACACCCACCGCTTCTTCCAGCTCCTCCTCTGCGGCTTCCTCTTCGGCTTGCTCAGCGGCCTCTTCTGCGGCCGCCCCCACTGCAGGGGCCGTCCACACGACGTCCCGCGCGGCCGACTTCCGGCGGCCCGCCTCGACCAGCCCCGCAACACCCATCACGACCAGCCCCGCCAGCAGCCAGAAGGCCAGGACCAGCAGATTGCCGCCGAGTGCGTGGCCACCGAAGTACACATGGCTGCGCACACCCTCCACAAAGCCCGCGCCGTTCCAGAAGGCGTGCAGCGCACCGAAGAATCCGGGCTGCAGCTCGGGCCGGAAGATCCCGCCGGAACTCGTGAAGTTGAGCATCACGAACAGCACCATCACGCCGAGCGTCGTCCACCGCTTCAGGAAGGTGTGCAGCCCCACACCGACGAGCAGGATGCCTGCCGAGTAGATCCACGCCATGGCCCAGACCCCGAGGAGCCCATGGTCGACCAGATGGAACACCGGCCCGGCGAAGGCGGCACCGATCGCGCTGACCACCAGTGAAGTCCCGAGCGCGAGCAGCGCCCTGATCCGCAGCGGAAGCACCCCGCCGGCCCCGCCGATCACAGCGACCGAGGCGTACGAGCCGATACTCAGGGCGACCAGCAGGAAGAAGATGCCCTGTCCGGTCGGGTCGCCGCTCGCTGTCGGCGCCACGTCGGTCACCTTGAGCGGCTCGCCCTGCTGGGCCGCGACCTGCGTGAACACCTTCTCCACCGCGGTGGCCGTGGTGTCGGACGACGCGGAGGCGACGACCAGTTCGGGGCTCGTACGGTTCGGCACAAAGGCGCCGTACACGTCCTGGTCCCTCAGCTGCTGGACCGCAGTGCCGCGGTCCGGGACGGTACGGACATCCAGCGCACCATTGCCCTTGTCGTGCAACGTCTGCGCCAGCACCTGGGCGCTCGGCCCGGAGCCGACGACCGCGACCCGCAGTTCATGCGGCTGCGGGGAGTGGAACGCCCCCAGATACGCGAGCCCCATCCCGATGCACATCAGCAGGGGCGTGACGAGATGGCCGAGGACATGGCGCAGTGCAGCCCCCGTACTGACGGCACCGTTCGTGGGACCTGCGGACATCGGACACCTCTCCTGCTGCGTGACTCGCCAGCCGGCCGCGACTAGTTGGCTTTTACAACTTCTATTTGAGTTGTACTATACAACTAATAACTAGGAGGGCGAACCATGACCGGCAAAGACCCCCGGGACCACGACGCGTCCGTCGACACCATCCAGCGCGAGCTGACGGCGTTCGCCCGGCGCGCCCGCGCTACGGCCGCCCGCCTCCACCCCGAACTGCCCCTGGTCTCCTACACGCTGCTCGCACACATCGACGACAGCCAGGGCTGCCGTGCGACCGACCTCGCGGCGCATTACATGCTGGACAAATCCACGGTCAGCCGCCAGCTCGCGGTGCTGGAGAAACTCGGCCTGGTCGAGCGGCGCCCCGCCGCCGACGACCAGCGGGTGCAGGTGCTCCACCCCACCGAAGCCGGCACGAGAAAGCTCGCCTCGTCGCAGGTCAGCCGACGCGCGGCCGTTCGCGACCGGCTGGCGGACTGGAGCGAGGAGGATCTCGACCGCTTCGCGACCTATCTACTGCGGTACAACTCGGCGGAGTTGAGCTGAGAGCCGCCCCACACCTCCGGATGAGAGACGTCCCATACCTCCCGATGAGAGACGTCCCACACCTCCGGCACGCCGTGCCGCATCTCTCACGCGACGTCCGGTACCCCTGCACGCCGGCCGCACCTTCCGCACCGGGGCCTTCGAAGAGCCCCGGTGCAGGGCCTGCCCCACAGGGCGGACCTGGTCACGACCTGATCAGCAGGGGCCGCCCGCACCCGGGAGATACGCCTCCGCCCACAGTCCGAGCTCCTTGAGAGCGGGCTCCAGCGCTCTGCCCGCCTCGGTCAGCCGGTAGGAGACGCGCAGCGGTGGCCCTTCGTCCACCTCGCGCACGAGCAGCCCCGCCGCCGCGAGCTCGGTCAGCCGGTCGGAGAGCATCCGCTCACTGATACCGGGAATGGCCCGCCGGAGATCCGCGAAGTACACCGGCTGCTGCATCAGCACAGCCACGATCAGCCCGGTCCAACGCTTGCCCAGCAGCTCGAAGACGCGCGTGATCGCCCCGCCGACCTGCTTGCACGCCCGCTCGCTGTGTTCCGCCATGCCCTCAGAGTACTGAGTGCGGACCCCCCCTGTGAGTAACTGCGAAAAAGTAAGGGACTATGCTTATTATAGGTACGCATGGTTTCCAGCCACGCCTCACTCACGCCCTACTCACGCTTTCCGCTTAATGGAGAACGACATGGCCACTCTTCTGCACATCGACTCCGCCGTCTTCCCGCAGGGCTCCGCGTCCCGTGACGTCACCGCCGTCTTCGTGAATGCCTGGCGTGAACAGCACCCCGACGGCGTGGTCGTTTACCGCGATCTCGCCTCTCACCCGCTGCCGCACCTGGACGCCGCCGCCGCGGCCGCGGGCGCCGAGTCCCCGCTCCGCGCCGAGCTCGCCAACGAACTCGCCGAGGCGGACGCCGTGCTGATCGGCGCCCCGATGTACAACTTCTCGATCCCCTCGACCCTCAAGGCCTGGCTCGATCACACGATCATCTCCGGCCACAACAGTGGCGGCGCGGAGAGCCCGCTGGCCGGTACCCCGTTCACGATCGTCGCCAGCCGCGGTGGCTCCTACGCTCCCGGAACCCCCCGGGAGACCTTCGAGTTCGTCCAGAACTACCTGGAGAAGCTCCTGACGGCGATGTTCGGCGCCGAGGTCGACTTCATCGTCCCCGAGCTGACCCTGGCCGCCTCGCAGCCCGCCATGGCCGAGCTCGTCCCGCTCGCCGAGACCTCTCGCGCCAAGGCGCTGGACGAGGCGGCGTCGAAGGCCAAGGCACTTGCCGCGCGTCTCGCGGCCTGACGGACGGCACCACCGGTCCGGCACGACAGAGGCCCCCCGGTCCAGCACGCACGGGAGCCGCACCCACAGGTCCCGGCACGCCCCAGAAGCCGTACCCCACAACAGCAGTACGCGCAGAAACCGTACGTACCAGAACGGCAGACGCAGAAACCCCCGCGCAGCTCCCATGGCCGCGCGGGGGTTTCACGTGAAACCCGAGCCTGAACGCCGAAGAGGCGGCAACTCCGATATGCCGCGGGCGCCGCGCCGGCCGGAGGTCTTGGACAGTTCCAGGCGTCCCTAGAAGGCCCCGGGCCGGGTAAGACCGAGGGCAGACCGGGAGCAGACCGGCATCAGCTCAGGTCAGACTCGGGAGCAGCTCAGCTCAGACCGGGATCAGGTCAGGTCAGACCGCCTTCGGCGCCGGCCGGACGCCGGAAGCCGTCGGCTCCGACGCCAGAGTCACGCCCGAGGGCTCCACCGACTCCACCAAGTGCGCCGCACTCGCGGCCGTTTCAGGCTCGGCGGCCGGAGCGGCGTGAGCAGTCGGCGAGGCCGCCCCCTCGTCCTTCATCGCCTTCGCCTCGCTCTTGAGGATGCGCATCGACTTGCCCAGCGCGCGGGCGGTGTCAGGCAGCTTCTTCGAGCCGAACATCACCATGACCACGATCGCCACGATGAGCAGGTGCCAGGGCTCCAGACCATTACGGAGCATGTCCACTCCACCCTTCTTCTAGTCGGCCGACGGTCCGTACCGCCGGAGGCATCTTCAGAAAAGCTTGCTACATTGCGCAACTGTACAACCATGGGGTGGGGCCGTTCGTCCCCTCTGTACGGACGGACGAATGAAAGCGCGCAGATGAAAACGAGCGATCGGACCACACGCGGCAACAAGCGGATCCCCCGGCCCACGAGCCGAGGGACGAGGAACGGCGAGAAGAACAGCGCCAACGGCCACGCGAACCACGGGACGACAGGCCACGGGACGGGTCACGGACCGCCCCACAGGGGACAGCGCGGCACCCACGGCACTCATGGCCCGGACCGGGGAGCCAATCGCCGGAAGCGCCAGAAACGCAGCCGCGTACGGCTCGTGATCGCCATAGCAGTGGCCCTTCTGGTGCTGGCCACCGCGGGCGCCGGATGGGTCTACCTCCGGCTGAACGGAAACATCAACTCCTTCAGCTCGGACGGAATCTCCGCCAACCGCCCCGCAGCCTCGACCAAGGGCCAGAACGTGCTGGTCATCGGCTCGGATGCGCGTACCGGCGGCAACAGCGCCCTGGGCGGCGGCGACAAGAACGACGTGGGCCGCTCCGACACGGCGTTCGTCCTGCACGTCTACGCCGACCACAAACACGCGCTCGCCGTCTCCATCCCCCGCGACACCCTCGTCACCATCCCGTCCTGCAAGCTGCCCGACGGCAGCTGGACGAAGCCGCAGCCCAACACCATGTTCAACGCGGCCTACTCCGTCGGCCAGACCGCCAAGGGCAACCCCGCCTGCACCCAGAACACGGTCGAGAAGCTCACCGGTCTGCGCATCGACCACACCGTCGTCGTCGACTTCGAGGGCTTCTCGAAGCTCACCAGCGTCGTCGGCGGCGTCCAGGTGTGCCTGCCGCAGAACATCTACCAGGGGGATCTCAACCCGAACCGCACCACCCGCGGCAAGCTCCTCTTCGCCAAGGGTGAGCAGAGCGTCTCCGGACAGAAGGCGCTCGACTACGTACGGATCAGGCACGGAATCGGTGACGGTTCCGACATCGGCCGGATCAAACGCCAGCAGGCCTTCGTCTCGTCCTTGATCAAGAAGGTGAAGGACGACGGATTCACGCCCACCAAACTGCTGCCGCTCGCCGACGCGGCCACCCACTCACTGACCGTCGATCCGGGGCTCTCGACCGCCGACAAGCTGCTCTCCTTCGTGATGTCGCTGAAGAGCATCGATCTGCACAACACCAAGTTCGTCACCATTCCCTGGCGTTACCAGGGAGCGCGCGTCGCCATGGTCGAACCGGCCGCGAGCGCCCTCTGGTCCGATCTCCGGGCCGACCGGACGATCGACGGCAAGGACGCCAGCGGCAAGGACCGCAAGAACGGCAAGAACCCGTCCCCCGCCCCCTCCTCGACACCGAGCCCCGAAGGGCCCGTCTCCGGCGCGGGGATCGCCGTCAGCGTCCAGAACGGCACCACGGTCCCCGGTCTCGCCGCCCGCGCCGCCCAGACCCTCACGGAGCACGGCTTCACCATCAACGGCACGGCGACGGCCGGCACCCAGGACCACACGTCCACCGTCATCACCTACGGGCCGGGCCAGCAGAGCAAGGCCGAGACCGTGGCGAGGCTCTTCGTGGGAGCGACCGTCCAGGAGGCGGGCACCGCGGCCGGTACGCCGAGCGCCGGGATCACCGTGACGCTGGGCCAGGTCTACGCCGACAACCCCTCGGCGACACCGAGCAGCGGCTCCGCACCGTCCCCCTCCTCTTCGCTGCCCTCCTCCGTGGCATCCGGCGCCCGTTCCGCGTCGGACGGACCGTGCAGCAACGTGTCCTACGGATGAAACGCGTCCCGCAGATGAGCAACCCGGCCGCGGGTACGGGAGGACCTCCGCCGTGAACCCTCAACTCACCTGCGTGTGGCGGCTGTCGTACCGGTGCCTGGTCACCCCGAGCCCCACCGCGTACAGACCGAGCACCACCAGGAGCAGGGGATAGGAGAGCGCGGGCAGCGCCGCCATGCCCAGCAGCGGCCCCAGGGGCGAGAGCGGGAGCAGAAGTCCGACGGTGGCGAGAGCGGCCGCCGCCCAGCGGACCGGACTGGTCCCGCCCCGCTCGGCGGCCCGGCGCCCCGCACGCAGCAGGAGCATCACCAGCGACTGCGTCAGCAGGTTCTCCACGAACCAGCCGGAGTGGAACACCGTCTCGCTGTCCGGGCCTCCGGGGCCGTGCACGGCGAGCGCCAGCACCCCGAACGTCGCGAGGTCGGCGACCGCGTTGAGCACGCCGAACCCGGTGATGAAACGGAGGAAGTCGCGCGACCGCAGAGTGGCGGGGCGGCTCAGCACCCCGGGGGCCGGCCGGTCGTAGGCGAACGCGAGCTGCGCGGCGTCGAAGCACAGGTTCTGCACCAGCACCTGCGCCGGAAGCATCGGCAGGAACGGCAGCAACAGACCGGCGCCGAGCATCGCGATGACGTTGCCGAGGTTGGACGAGAGCGTGATGCGCAGATACGTCGCGATGTTGCCGCTGCTGTGGCGTCCTGCCATCAGCGCGTGTTCGACGGCCGAGAGGTCCTTCGCGTGCTCGGCGAGCACCACGTCCGCGCCCTCCCGTGCCACGTCGACCGCGTCGCGCGGGCAGATCCCGACATCCGCCGCGTAGAGGGCGGGCAGATCGTTGACCCCGTCGCCGAGGAATCCGCAGACGCGGCCGTCCGCCCGGAGCGCGCGGACGATCCGCGCCTTGTGCTCGGGGGTGCAGCGGGCGAAGACGACCGTTTCACGTACCGCCGATGCCAGTTGGCCGTCCGTGAGGGCGTCCATGTCCCGGGCGGTGAGCACGGTCCCCGGTTCGAGCCCCAGTTCCTGGCAGGCACGGGCAGCGGTACCGGGGTGGTCGCCCGTGACGACCTTCACCGCCACCCCCATCCCGGCGAGCGCGGGCAGCGCGTCGGCGGCGCTCGGTACCAGCGCGTCGCGCAGGGTCACAAAGCCGCGGAAGCTGAGACCGCGCTCGTCGGCCGTGGTGTACGCCCGCTTGCGCGCCGGGCGCTCGGCGGTCGCGACAGCCAGCAGCCGGGCCCCGTTCCGTACGTGGTCCTCGGCCGCCGCGAGCAGCCGCTCCCGCTCCGCGCCCTCGAGCGCGCACCGCTCAAGTACGTTCTCGACGGCTCCCTTCACCACGAGGGTGTCGACTCCCAGCCGGCCGGGACGGCGTACGACGGCGGTCGCCATGCGCCGCACCGGATCGAAGGGCAGAGCGGCGATTCCCTCGTACGGCAGGAACTCCTCGCCGTCGGAGCCGCCTGGGCCGCCTGAGCCGGCGGACGCGTCGAGCAGCGCCTCGTCGAGCGGGTCCGGTGCGGGCAGGTCGGCCAGTTGGAGGGTCCACCAGGCGTTGACCGCGGCCCAGTGCAGCACGTCGCGGTCGTCCGCGCCGTCCGCGTCCAGCGCCCGGTCGACGACGGGCAGGTCCTGGGTGAGCGTTCCCGTCTTGTCCAGGCACAGCACGTCCACCGCGCCCAGATCGTGCAGCGCCGGCAGCCGTTTGACGATCACCCCGTGGTGGCGGGCGAGGAGGGAGGCGCCGCGCGCCAGACAGCTCGTGACGATCACCGGGAGCATCTCGGGGGTGAGCCCGACCGCCACCGCGACGGCGAACGGCAGCGTCTCAAGACCCCGCCCGCGCAGCGCCGCGTTCGCCATCAGCACCAGCGGTGGAGTGAGCAGCATGAACCGGATGAGGATCCACGAAATACCGTGCACCGACCGGTCGAAGGCGCTCGGCCCGCGCGGCCCGGCCGCACCGTGCCCGGCGGCGAACCTGGTCAGCGCCCCCGTCACCACCACGACGGCGCTGCCGCTGCCCGATACGACGCTGCTGCCCTGGAAGCAGAGATGCGCGCGGTCGAACCCGGTGTCGCCGGACGCCGGTTCGGGCAGACGCAGGGGGACGTCTGCAGCCGACTTGGCGACCGCGGCCGACTCACCGGTGAGCACCGCCTGGTTCACGCTCAGCCCGACGGCCCGCAGCAGCCGCACATCGGCGGGCACCAGGTCGCCGGGGCCCAGCCGGACCACATCGCCGGGCACCAGCTGATCGACCGGAACCTCACGGGCCACCGGAACCGCGTCCTCCGCGGACCGCCGCAGCACCGTCGCCGTACTGGCCACCAACTCCCGCAGCGCGCCCATCGAACGGTCGGCACGGTGCTCCCCCGCGGAGCGCAGCGCACAGCTCACCACCACGAGCGCGGTGATCACACAGGCGGTACCCCACGCCGCGACCAGCGACGACACCACACCGAGGCAGAGCAGCACGGCGGTGAAGGGGTCCCGGACACTGCGCAGGAACCGTACGAGCCACGGAACGGGCCGCCGGGCGGGCAGGGTGTTCTCGCCGAACTGCCGCAGCCGTGCGTCGGCCACCGCGTCCGTCAGCCCCCGCGGGCCGCTGTCCAGGGCACGCAGCACCTGGAGCGAGGTCAGCGCACCCAGATCCGGTACGGCGCCGCCGGCCGCCGGAACGCCGTCCGCCACCCGCACGGCCCGGACGGAGACCCCGCAACCGGGCTCCGGGGCCGCGGCGGCCTCAGGTGCCTGTCCCACGGAGGTGACCCACGCCGGGAGCCCCGTCACCGGCACGGTCGGCCAGCTGGCCGACCACGAGCCGTACGACGGTCACGACGTCGGGGTCGTCGACGAAGTACACCTGCCGCCGCCCCTCCCGCCGGGAGCGCACCAGACCGGCCAGTTTCAGTTTCGTCAGATGCTGGCTCACCGCGGGGAGCGCACCGCCCACCCGCTCGGCCAGGCCGCTGACATCGCTCTCGCCCTGTGCCAGCGCCCACACGATGTGCAGCCGGGCCGACGAGGCGAGCAGACCGAACGCGGCGGCCGCTTCTGCGAGTACCTCGGCGGAAGGATCCGGGAACCTCTCGACGCCTGCCGCCACTTCGCCTTCCCCCACCGCTGGACCACCTTCCGGACCGCACCAGTCTAGGTCGCCGCGAAGCTGAGCATTTGCGTACGGGCGCCGGGACCACCTAGCTTATCGGTACGAAACTGTTTCGTTTTACTGAAGCTTTGCTGGAGTGGGTATGCCGCAGCCCGAATCCCGAAGAACACGGCTGTCGCCCGAGCGGGAGGCGGAGATCTTCACCGTCACTCTCGACCTGATCCGCGAGGTCGGCTACGAAGCCGCCCGCCTCGACACCGTGGCGCAGCGCTCCCAGTGCAGCAAGGCCACGCTGTACCGGCGCTGGCAGGGCAAGCCCCGGCTGGTGTCGGAGGCACTGCGGCACGGCAAGCCGTTCACCCTGGCCGGGCTGGACACCGGCTCCCTGCGGGGAGATCTCTACGAGATGACCTCCCGCATCGGAAGGGCCAGGAAGGACCACGCCCTGATGCGCGGCATCGCCCTGGCCGTCCGGCAGGACAGCGCGCTCGCTGACGCGATGCACGAGACGCTGGTGCGGCCCGACCTGGAGGCCGCGCGCGGGATCGTGGACCGCGCCATCGCCCGCGGAGAGGTCGATCCGGCGAATCCGGCCCTCGCCTTCTTCCCCCACCTCATCCAGGGCGCGGGCTTCGCCCGGCTGTTCTTCGAACAGCGCGAGCCCGACGCCGACTACCTGCGCCGCTACGTCGACGCCGTCGCCCTCCCCGTGCTGCTCCGGGAGATCGACGGCAGCGCCACAGATACCACCTGAGAGGTACATGATGAGTTCCGCCCCCGCCGACGTGGCCGTCGGCACCATATCCCCGCCCGCCGCGCCACCGGCCCCATCGGCGACGCCGCCCCCGGCGCACCGCTGGTGGGCCCTCGTGGTCATCGGCCTCGCGCAGCTGATGGTGGTGCTGGACGCCACCATCGTGAACATCGCGCTCCCCTCGGCCCAGCAGGACCTGGGGTTCTCCAACGACGACCGGCAGTGGGTCGTCACCGCCTACTCACTGGCCTTCGGCAGTCTGCTGCTGCTCGGCGGGCGGCTGGCCGACCTCTTCGGCCGCAAGACCACCCTGCTGATCGGACTGATCGGTTTCGCCGCCTCCTCCGCACTGGCCGGAGCCGCGGGCGGTTTCACCATGCTGGTGGTGGGGCGTGCGCTCCAGGGCGCGTTCGGGGCGATGCTCGCGCCGTCGGCGCTGTCACTGCTGACGACGACCTTCACCGATCCCAGGGAACGCGGCCGTGCCTTCGGGGTGTTCGGGGCGATCGCCGGTTCCGGCGGCGCTGTGGGGCTGCTGCTCGGCGGGGTGCTCACCGAGCACCTGAACTGGCGCTGGACCCTGTACGTCAACCTCGCCATCGCCGTACTCGCGGTGGCCGGGGCGCTGCTGTTCATCCGGCGGCCCGCACCCGCCCAGCGCCCCAAGCTGGACCTGCTGGGCACCCTGCTGGTCTCCGGCGGGCTCTTCTGCATCGTCTACGGCTTCTCGAACGCGGAGACGTACGCCTGGAGCGACCGGATGTGCTGGGGCTTCCTGGCGGGCGGTGTCGTACTGCTGCTGGCCTTCATCGGCTGGCAGACCAAGGCCGTGCACCCGTTGCTGCCGCTGCGGGTCTTCGCCGACCGCAACCGCAGCGCGTCGTACCTGATGGTGTTCGCCACCGGCGCCGGAATGTTCGGGATCTTCCTCTTCCTGACCTACTACCTCCAGCAGATCCTGCATTACACACCGGTGAAGACCGGGCTCGCCTTCCTGCCGATGATCCTGATGCTGATGCTGCTGGCTCAGCTGTCCATCAACCTGCTCATGCCGAAGATCGGCCCCAAGATCATGGTGCCGATCGGCACCCTGTTCGCCGCGGGCGGCCTGGCCTGGCTGACCAGGATCGACCTGTCCAGCAGTTACAGCGCGGACATCCTGCCGCCCCTGCTGCTCATCGGCGCGGGGATCGGCATGGTGATGCCCCCGGCCATGTCGCTGGCGACGCTCGGCATCGCACCCGCCGACCAGGGGGTCGCGTCCGCGACCGTCAACACCATGCAGCAGGTGGGCGGTTCCATCGGCACCGCGCTGTTCTCCACCATGGCGACCACCGCGGCCGGCGACTACGTGAAGGACCACGGCACCTCCAAGCCGGCCCTCGCCGAAGCCGCCGTGCACAGCTACGCCACCGTCTACTGGTGGGCCGCCGGCCTGTTCGCGATCGGCTTCCTGATCGCGCTCTTCCTCTACCGCAAGGGCCGTCCGCTGGCGGCCGCACCGGCACCGGCAGTCACGAAGTCCCCCGAGGCCGCCGTGACTCCGCAGGACCGGCCGACCGCGGAGATGCCGGCCGCCGATGCGCCCGCGGGCCCGCGGGCGAGCGTGCGGGGACGGGTGCTGGGTGAGCACGGCGCTCCGGTGGCGTCGGCGGTGACGCTCATCGACCAGGCCGGCCGCCAGGTCGCGCGGGCCGTACCCGCGCCGGACGGCTCGTACGCACTGTCCGCCCCGTACGGCAGGTACGTCCTGGTCGCGTCGGCGCCGGACTGCCGTCCCAGGATCAGCGAACTCGTCCTGGGCGCGGAGACCGTCGACCACAACGTCCAGCTCACCGGGACCGGCGGACTCTTCGGCACCGTCAGCGGGACGGCCGGGCCCATCGAAGGCGCGCTGCTCGTCGTGACGGACGTGGAAGGCAGTGTGGTCGACTCCACCGTGTCGGCCGCGGACGGCGGCTACCGGCTGCCCGCGCTGCCGCCGGCCGCGTACACCCTCACCGCAGGTGCGGAGGGCCACCAGCCCTACGCCGCCCTGGTCACGGTGAACGGCTCCGCGCCCACCCGCCACGACGCGGCCCTCACGGCCGCGGCGACGGTGCGGGGCACGGTGCTCGGGCCGCAGGGGGCGCCGGTGAACGACGCCCTGGTCACCCTGCTCGACGCGGCGGGCAACGTCGTCGGACGGCACACCACAGGCCCGGACGGCGTCTACACGTTCACGGGTCTCACCGGTCTCGACTACACCCTGATCGCCGCGGGCTACCCGCCCGCCGCGTCCCAGGTCACCGTCTCGTCGGACCCCCAGGACGGCTTCGACATGCTGCTGGGGCACTCGGACTGAACCGGATCCGGGGCGGCGGCAATTCTCAGGGCCGCCGCCCCGGCCACCGGCCCTGAGACATACGGCACAAGACAGCAGAACGGCCCGCATCATGATGATGCGGGCCGTTCCGTTGGTGATACTGAACACCTTCACCGGTGTCCGATGATGGTGCGCGAGGGGGGATTTGAACCCCCACGTCCCTAAGGACACTGGCACCTGAAGCCAGCGCGTCTGCCGTTCCGCCACTCGCGCAAGTGGTGTATCCGAGGCTCTCTCACTGGTTTGTGCGAGCGCCTGGCGACATCCGGAAGATTAGCACGCTGGACAGGGTGGATTCACATCCGTTCCCCTGGGGAGACGACCGGTGCCCCGCCCGTGGAACGAGGCCCCGCTCCCCCCACTCCTCCTCAGTGCGCGCCGAGTGCGGGACACTGTTCAGGAGGCACCTCTACGATCCGTGTGAGAGGTGACACTTATCCACAGGGGAGACAAGGGGAACCAGCCGTTTTCCCCGTGCGTGGATACGATCAGTAAGCAGTACCAGGACGACAACGTCGGAGGAGGTGCCTCATGGGAGTCATGAAGAAGTTCGAGCAGCGTCTCGAAGGTCTGGTCAACGGCACCTTCGCGAAGGTGTTCAAGTCCGAGGTCCAGCCCGTCGAGATCGCCGGCGCGCTCCAGCGCGAATGCGACAACAACGCAACGATCTGGAACCGCGAGCGGACAGTCGTCCCCAACGACTTCATCGTCGAACTGAGCACACCGGACTACGAGCGCCTCAGTCCGTACTCGGGGCAGCTGGGCGACGAACTCTCCGGACTGGTCCGGGACTACGCCAAGCAGCAGCGGTACGCCTTCATGGGCCCGATCAAGGTCCACCTGGAGAAGGCCGACGACCTGGACACCGGTCTCTACCGCGTCCGCAGCCGCACCCTCGCGTCGAGCACCAGCCAGCAGGGCGCCGACCGCGGGCCCGCACCGGCCCCCCAGCGGGACGCCGGCGGTTACGGCTACCCGCCGGCCGCGGCCCCGCCCATGCCCGCCGCACCTCCGCCCGGAGGCCACCGTCCGGCAGCCGGCCGGGCGCCCTCTCCCGGGCCCATGCCGAGCACCCAGACCCGGCGCTGGATCGAGGTCAACGGCACCCGCCATCAGATCTCGCGCGCCACCCTGGTCCTCGGCCGCAGCACCGAAGCCGACGTGCGTATCGACGACCCCGGCGTATCCCGCCGGCACTGTGAGATCCGCGCCGGTTCCCCCTCGACGATCCAGGATCTCGGTTCCACCAACGGCATCGTGGTAGACGGACAGCACACCACCCGCGCTACGCTCCGCGACGGCTCGCGGATCGTCGTGGGCAATTCCACCATCGTTTACCGGCAAGCCGAAGGGTGAAGCGGGGGCAATGTCAGAGCTGACCCTGACGGTCATGCGGCTAGGTTTTCTAGCTGTTCTGTGGCTGTTCGTGATCGTGGCCGTCCAGGTCATCCGCAGCGATCTGTTCGGAACGCGCGTCACGCAGCGCGGCTCACGCCGCAACGCGGACTCCCGTCCTCCGCAGACCGCACGGCAGGCGGCCGCGCCGCCGCAACAGCGTCAGCAGCCGGCCGCCGGCCGCCAGCGCCGGGGCGCACCCACCAAACTCGTCGTATCCGAGGGATCCCTCACGGGCACCACGGTCGCCCTCCAGGGCCAGACCGTCACCCTCGGCCGGGCACATGATTCAACAATCGTGCTGGACGACGACTACGCGTCGAGCAGGCATGCCAGGATCTACCCCGACCGTGACGGCCAGTGGATCGTCGAGGATCTCGGGTCCACCAACGGCACGTATCTCGACCGGACCCGCCTGACCACCCCGACACCGATCCCGCTGGGCGCACCGATCCGCATCGGCAAGACCGTCATCGAGCTGCGGAAGTAGTCACGACAATGAGCGAGCGGAGCGAGCGAGCCGCAGCGGTTCCGGCAACGGGCCGGGGCGCGCTCCCGACCGGAGGGTGGGCAGTGTGGCTCGAGACCGGTTGTACCCGGAGCCGACAGGCGAGGTGCGCATGAGTCTGTCTCTGCGCTTCGCCGCCGGATCGCACAAGGGCATGATCCGCGAGGGGAACGAGGACTCCGGCTACGCCGGCCCCCGGCTCCTCGCCATCGCCGACGGAATGGGCGGCCAGGCCGCCGGCGAGGTCGCCAGCTCCGAGGTCATCTCCACGCTCGTCACCCTCGACGACGACGTCCCCGGTTCCGACATCCTGACCTCGCTCGGCATGGCCGTACAGCGTGCCAACGACCAGCTCCGCATGATGGTCGAGGAGGACCCCCAGCTCGAAGGCATGGGCACCACGCTCACCGCCCTCCTCTGGACCGGTCAGCGCCTCGGCCTCGTGCATGTCGGCGACTCCCGCGCCTATCTGCTGCGGGACGGTGTCCTGACGCAGATCACCCAGGACCACACCTGGGTGCAGCGCCTCGTCGACGAGGGCCGCATCACCGAGGAGGAAGCCACCACCCACCCGCAGCGCTCCCTGCTGATGCGCGCGCTGGGCAGTGGCGAACACGTCGAGCCCGACCTCTCCATCCGGGAGGTGCGGGCCGGCGACCGCTACATGATCTGTTCCGACGGGCTCTCCGGCGTCGTCTCCCACCAGACGATGGAAGAGACGCTCGCCAGCTACCAGGGCCCCCAGGAGACGATCCAGGAGCTGATCCAGCTCGCCCTGCGCGGCGGCGGCCCCGACAACATCACCTGCATCGTGGCCGACGTCCTCGACGTCGACTCCAACGACTCCCTGGCCGCGCAGCTCAACGACACCCCGGTCGTCGTCGGCGCGGTCGCCGAGAACCAGGCTGCCCAGCACGACGACGGGGCCATGCAGACCCCGGCGGGCCGGGCGTCCGGCCTCGGCCGCCAGGTGCCGCCGCCCGCGCCGGGCGGCTTCGGCCCGCCCGGAAGCGGCGACGGATACAGCGCGGCCCCCGACGGCACGTTCGGCGCGTACAGCGACGAGGACTTCCTCAAGCCGTCCGGCGGCCGCAAGTGGATCAAGCGGTCGCTGTTCGTCGTGCTCGCCCTCGCCGTCATCGCCGGCGGCCTCTACGGCGGCTACCGCTGGACCCAGACCCAGTACTACGTCGGGTCCAACAAGCAGAACGTCGCGCTCTACCAGGGCATCAGCCAGAATCTCGCCTGGGTCAAGCTCTCGAAGATCGAGACGGACCATCCCGAGATCGAACTCAAGTACCTCCCGCCGTACCAGCGCAAGCAGGTCGACTCGACGATCACCGCGGGCAGCCTCAGCGAGGCGAAGCTCAAGATCGGCGAACTCGCCCAGCAGGCCGACGCCTGCAAGAAGGACGCGGAGCGCCGCAAGATCGAGGATGCGAAGAAGCCGAAGACGGACACCGGCAAGACAACCGGAACCGCAAGCACACTCTCTTCCTCCAAGAGCGGACCGACCACGAAGCCCAAGCCCAGCGCCACACCCACGCCCGGCCCCAGCCTCTCGGAGGATGAGCAGAAGCTGGTCCCGCTGTGCGGTAAGCAGTAGAGCCGTAGGGGGCCTTTCACCACCATGAGCGTTGTCACCAACACGACCACCATCGGCGCGATCGAAGCACCGAGCCGTCGCAACACCGAGCTGCTGATGCTCGTATTCGCCGTCGCCATCTCGGTGTTCGCGTACGCCAACGTGGGCCTCGCGATCAACGGTTCGCTGCCGTCGGGCATCCTCGGCTACGGAACGGGCCTCGCGCTGCTCGCGGCAGTCGGCCACATCGTGGTCCGCAAGTTCGCACCGTACGCCGATCCGCTGCTGCTGCCGCTGGCCACCTTGCTGAACGGCATCGGGCTGGCCATCATCTGGCGGCTCGACCAGTCGCGGCTGCTCCAGCAGGCGGACCACTTCGCACCCGCCGCTCCCAACCAGCTGATGTACTCCGCGGTGGGCGTCGCCCTCTTCGTCGGTGTCCTCGTGCTGCTCAAGGACCACCGGATCCTCCAGCGGTACACCTACATCTCCATGGTGGTGGCCATGCTGCTGCTGGTCGCGCCGATGTTCTTCCCGGCCAAGTTCGGCGCCCGGATCTGGATCAACATCGCCGGTTTCTCCATCCAGCCCGGTGAGTTCGCCAAGATCGCCATCGCGGTCTTCTTCTCCGGCTACCTCATGGTGAAGCGCGACGCCCTGGCCCTGGCCAGCCGCCGCTTCATGGGGCTGTATCTGCCGCGCGGCCGTGACCTCGGACCGATCCTCGTCATCTGGGTGATGTCGATCCTCATCCTGGTCTTCGAGACGGACCTCGGGACCTCGCTGCTCTTCTTCGGCCTCTTCGTCGTCATGCTGTACGTGGCGACGGAGCGCACCAGCTGGATCGTCTTCGGTCTGATCATGTCCGCGGCCGGCGCCGTCGGCGTGGCCACGTTCGAACCCCACGTCCAGCAGCGTGTGGACGCCTGGCTCGCCCCCTTCTCCAAGGCGACCCTGGCGCAGAGCGACCAGGTCGCGAAGTCACTGATGTCCTTCGGCGCCGGCGGGACCATGGGCACCGGCCTCGGCCAGGGCCACTCGGACCTCATCGGCTTCGCCGCCAACTCCGACTTCATCCTCGCCACCGTCGGCGAAGAGCTCGGCCTCGCCGGCACCATGGCCATTCTGGTGATCTACGGGCTGATCGTGGAGCGTGGCGTACGTACCGCGCTCGCCGCCCGTGACCCCTTCGGCAAGCTCCTCGCCATCGGGCTCTCCGGGGCCTTCGCCATCCAGGTCTTCGTCGTCGCCGGCGGTGTGATGGGCCTCATCCCACTGACCGGTATGACCATGCCGTTCATGGCGCAGGGTGGTTCCTCCGTCATCGCCAACTGGGCCCTGATCGGCATCCTGATCCGGATCAGCGACACCGCACGGCGCCCCGCCCCGGCCCCCGCCCCGTCACCCGACGCCGAAATGACCCAGGTGGTCCGACCGTGAACAAGCCCCTGCGCCGAATCGCGATCTTCTGCGGTCTGCTCGTTGTCGCCCTGCTGCTGCGCGACAACTGGCTCCAGTACGTCGAAGCCGACAGCCTCAACTCCCGCACCGAGAACCGCCGCGTCGAGATCGAGCGCTACGCCCACCAGCGCGGCGACATCATCGTGGACGGCAAGGCCGTCACCGGCTCGACCGTGACGGCCGGCAGCATGTACAAGTACAAGCGCACCTGGAAGGACGGCCCCATGTGGGCGCCCGTCACCGGGTACGCCTCGCAGGCCTTCGGCGCGACGCAACTGGAGAATCTGAACGACTCCATCCTGACCGGCAACGACGACCGGCTCTTCTTCGACCGGACGCTCTCCATGTTCACGGGTGAGAAGAAGCAGGGCGGCAACGTCGTCACCACGCTGAACGCCGACGCCCAGAAGGCCGCCTTCAAGGGGCTCGGCGACAAGAAGGGCGCCGTGGCCGCCCTCGACCCGAAGACCGGCGCGATCCTCGCCATGGCCTCGACGCCCTCGTACGACCCCTCGACGTTCGCGGGCAACTCCACGACCACGGACTCGAAGAACTACACCAAGCTCAAGGACGACAAGAACGAGCCGCTGCTCAACCGGGCCCTGCGCCAGACGTATCCGCCCGGTTCTGCCTTCAAGGTGGTCACGGCGTCGGCCGCCCTGGAGGACGGCCTGTACGACAGCGTCGACACCCCGACCAGGTCCCCGCTGCCCTGGCGGCTGCCGCTCTCCACCCACGACCTGCCCAACGAGGGCAATCTGCCCTGCAAGAACGCCACGCTGGTCGAGGCCCTGCGGGTCTCCTGCAACACGGTCTTCGGCAAGATCGGCGCCGACCTCGGTGAGGACAAGATGCGTGCGGAGGCCGAGAAGTTCGGCTTCAACAGTGAGCAGTTCACGCCCACCCGCTCCAACGCCAGTGTCTTCTCCAAGAACATGGACAAGGCGCAGACCGCGCTCTCCTCGATCGGCCAGTTCAACACCTCGGCCACTCCGCTGCAGATGGCGATGGTCGCCTCCGCCGTGGCCAACGACGGCACGCTGATGAAGCCGTACATGGTCGACCGCCTCACCGCTCCGAACCTGGACACCGTCGCCAAGACCGACCCGGAGAAGCAGAGCGAGCCCCTGACCAAGGAGCACGCGCAGATGGTCCAGAAGATGATGGAGGCGGTGGTCGAGAGGGGCACCGGCGGGAATGCGAAGATCCCCGGCGTCACCGTCGGCGGCAAGACCGGTACGGCGCAGAACGGCGTCAACAACAGCGGCAATCCGTACGCCTGGTTCATCTCGTACGCCAAGACCGATCAGGGTTCGCCGGTAGCCGTCGCCGTCGTCGTCGAGGACTCCAACGCCTCCCGCCAGGACATCTCCGGTGGCGGTCTCGCCGCTCCGATCGCCAAGGACGTCATGGCCGCCGTCATCAACAGCAAGAAGTGACGACCGTGGCGGGAGGCGCACGATACCTGCCCGATACCGGTCCGATATCAGCTGGCGGTCGCGGGCTGATCATCGGTCCGTGGCCGGTAGCGTATCCGCGAACAGCACACCGCCGGACCACCCCAGGGTGCGGTCGGGACATACGGAGAGGGCTGGATTAGCTATGGAAGAGCCGCGTCGCCTCGGCGGCCGGTACGAGCTGGGCTCGGTGCTCGGCCGTGGTGGCATGGCCGAGGTCTACCTCGCGCATGACACCCGGCTCGGCCGCACCGTCGCCGTGAAGACGCTGCGGGCGGATCTCGCCCGCGACCCGTCCTTCCAGGCCCGGTTCCGCCGTGAGGCCCAGTCGGCCGCCTCGCTCAACCACCCAGCGATCGTCGCTGTCTACGACACCGGCGAAGACTACGTGGACAACATCTCCATCCCGTACATCGTGATGGAGTACGTCGACGGGTCCACGCTCAGGGAGCTCCTGCACTCCGGCCGCAAGCTGCTGCCCGAGCGCACCCTGGAGATGACCATCGGCATCCTCCAGGCGCTGGAGTACTCGCACCGCAACGGCATCGTCCACCGTGACATCAAACCGGCCAACGTCATGCTGACGCGCACCGGACAGGTCAAGGTCATGGACTTCGGCATCGCCCGCGCCATGGGCGACTCCGGCATGACGATGACGCAGACGTCCGCGGTGATCGGCACGGCCCAGTACCTCTCCCCCGAGCAGGCCAAGGGGGAGCAGGTCGACGCCCGCTCCGACCTGTACTCGACCGGCTGCCTGCTCTACGAGCTGCTGACGGTCCGGCCTCCGTTCATCGGGGACTCCCCGGTCGCGGTGGCCTATCAGCACGTACGCGAAGAACCGCAGTCCCCCAGCAACTTCGACGCCGAGATCACGCCCGAGATGGACGCCATCGTCCTCAAGGCCCTGGTCAAGGACCCCGACTACCGCTACCAGTCGGCCGACGAGATGCGCGCCGACATCGAGGCGTGCCTCGACGGCCAGCCGGTCGCCGCGACCGCGGCGATGGGCGCGGCCGGGTACGGCGGTTACGACGCGGAGCAGCCCACCACCGCCATACGGCAGCAGGACCAGGCCGACGGCCAGACGTCCATGATGCCCCCGGTCAACCCGGACGACGGCGGTTACGGCTACGACGACCGCCCCGACCGCCGGCGGGGCCGGGACCAGAAGAAGTCCAACACGTCGACGATCCTGCTCATCGTGGCGGGCGTCCTGGTGCTGGTCGGCGCGATCCTCATCGGGAAGTCGCTGTTCACCAACTCCGGCAGCGACTCCGGCAAGGTCAGCGTGCCGCAGCTGGTCGGCCAGTCCCTGGACAGGGCGAAGGAATCGGTCGCCAACTCGAAGCTGAAGCTGACCGTGGCGCAGCGCAAGCCCTGCGACAACGCGGCCAAGGGCGACGTCTGCAGCCAGGACCCGAAGTTCGGCGGCGCCACGCTCAACCAGGGCGAGACCATCTCGGTCGTCGTGTCCACCGGCGCCCCCAAGGTCGAGGTGCCCAACGTCAACGGCGAGACCGAGGACAGCGCCACCCAGATCCTTGAGGGCAAGGGCTTCAAGGTGAATCCTCAGCAGGTCGAGTCCAGCCAGGAAGAGGGCAAGGTCTTCGACCAGTCCCCGAAGGGCAACACCACGGCCCAGAAGGGCTCCGAGATCACGATCAAGATCGCGCAGTCGACCAAGATCCCGGTACCGGACGTCAAGGGCCGCACCTTCGAGGACGCCTCCAAGCAGCTGACCGACGCGGGCTTCCAGGTCTCCCGGGCCGCCGACCAGGAGTCGGACCAGACGGTCGGCACGGTGATCAGCCAGGACCCGGCCGGCGGCGAGGCCGCGAAGGGCGCGACGATCACGCTGACGGTCGCCAAGGCCAAGGCAACGCCTTCCCAGACGGCGGTCCCCGAGATCAGGGGCAAGAAACTGTCCGAGGCGAAGCAGATCCTCAACGGGGCCGGCTTCACGAACATCCAGGTCGCGGGCGGCAGCAACAACAACGACAACGCGATCGTCACCGGCTCCGACCCCGCGGTGGGAACCCAGGCCGACCCGAGCAGCACCACCGTCACGCTCACGACCATCGGCGGCGGTGGCGGCGGGGGTGGTGGCGGCGGTCACAACGGCGGCAACAACGGCGGCGGCGGCATCCTCGACGGCTGGGGCTAGTCACAGGCCACCGCAGTACTAGGCACGGGCGAAGGCCCCGGCCCCCTGGCAGGACTCCTCGGAGTCCAGCCGCTGGGGCCGGGGCCTTCGCCCGTGGTTCAGGTCTGTGCGTGGCCGGTCCGGCCGGGCGTCAGCGCAGCTCCGCCGGCGGGGTGCGCTTCGCGTCGACCTTCACCGTGCGCTCCAGCTCGCCCCACACGATGTACCGGTACCGCGACGTGTAGACGGGAGTGCAGGTCGTCAGCGTGATGTAGCGGCCCGGCTTCTTCTTGCCCGACTCCTTGGGCACCGGCTGGAGCACGTCGACGTTGTACTTCGACGTCTGCCGGAGCTCCTTGAACACCTTGTACACGTACCAGGTGTCCTTGGTCTCGAAGACGACCGGATCACCGGTCTTCACCTTGTCGATGTTGTGGAACTTCGCGCCGTGCCCGTCGCGGTGCGCGGCCAGCGCGAAGTTGCCCGTCTTGTCGGACGGGAGCCCCGCCTTGACCGGCTTCACGTAGTAGCCGGCGACGCCCTCGTTCAGGACGCTGGTGCTGGTGCCCCGCCTGACCAGGACCTCTCCGTTCTTCATCGACGGCACATGGAGGAAGCCGATGCCGTCCTTGGTGTCGAGGGCGCCGGGACCGGTGCTGCCGTGCGACCAGTTGTCGCGGATCCTGTGGCTCTGTTCCGCCGCGTGCTGGTCGGCCACGACGTTCGTCCACCACAGCGAGTAGACGACGAAGAGTCCGAGCACCAGCCCCGCTGTGATGAGCAGTTCACCGAAGACACTGACCGCGGTCGCGATCGGGCCCCGGGTGCCGCGGCGGACGCGGGGCGTGGTTGTCTGCTCGTCCTGCTCGGTCGTCGATGCCACCGCACCTGTCCCCTGTAGTCCGTAACCGTTCAGCCTCCGGTCAGGGCTTCGGGCATCCCCTTGCTCCGTGGCCGTTCATCAACCATCTTGCCCCACACGACCATTCGGTACGTACTGGTGAACTCGGGGGTGCACGTCGTCAGCGTGATGTAGCGGCCGGGCCGGGTGAAGCCGGATCCCACCGGCACCGGCTGGATCACCGACACGTTCGCCGGGGACGTCTGCGCCAGACGGCTCGTCACCTCGTAGGTGTAGTAGTCGTCCCGCGTCTCGACGACGACCTTGTCGCCGTCCTTGAGCTTGTTGATGTAGCGGAACGGCTCACCGTGGGTGTTGCGGTGGCCCGCCAGCGCGAAGTTACCCGTCTTCGCCGAGGGCATCGCCGTCTTGAGCTTGCCCTCGCTGTAGTGACCGACCATCCCGCGGTCGAGCACCTTGGTCTTGCTGACACCCTCCGCGATCGGCACGACCACGTCCAGCTTGGGGATGTGGATGATCGCGAACCCCTGTCCGGGCTCGAAAGCACCGGGCGCACCCTTCTTGTCGCCGCCCTTCGCCCAGTTGTCCTGGAGGCTGTGGGCCGTACCGTTGGCCTCCTGGTGAGCGCGTACGTTCGTCCAC
This sequence comes from Streptomyces sp. NBC_00466, assembly GCF_041433995.1. Taxonomy (NCBI): domain Bacteria; kingdom Bacillati; phylum Actinomycetota; class Actinomycetes; order Kitasatosporales; family Streptomycetaceae; genus Streptomyces; species Streptomyces sp. NBC_00466. The sequence goes on from NZ_CP107896.1 coordinate 3,212,337, forward strand.
CAGAGCTGGTACGTGACGAACAGCAGCATCAGCACACCCAGGCTGATGAAGATCTCACCGATCGCCCGGCTGGCGATGACGGCGGGGCTGTCCTTGAGGGCACGTGCCGCGAGGCGCGCCTCCATCCGGGTGCGGGGGATGGCCGGGATGACGGGTTCGGCGGGCGCGGTGCTCTTGCGGCCCCGACCCTTGGCGGCCTTGCGGCGCTCGGCGCGGCCACCGGTCGGCGCGGGGGGCAGGTCCGCGGCGGCGGACGACACAGCTGCGGCCGACGAGGGTGCGGCTTCGGCGACCCGGAGGCCCACGGTCTCGTCGTCCCGTACGGCGGGGAAAACGGCCGTGCTCCGCTCCGGGGCCGGGCCCGGTTCCGGTTCCGGGAACGACTCCGGAGTCGCGGGCGCGGGCGCAGACCGGTGGGCCGGGGTCGCGGGGGTGGGCGTGGCTATGGGCTCGTACACCGCCTCCCGCCCGTACCAGTCCTGCGGCGGATCCTGTACGGCCCGCTCCGGCGCCGTGTCCTCCGACCGGAACCACGGCGAACCGTGTCTGCCGGTCGGCAGCGGATCCGTCAGCGGGTCGTACCCCGGGCCGGGGCGACCGGTGCCGGCGGCCCCGTCGTGCTGCCCGGCAGTCGGTCCCGCGGGTCCGGACCCTCCCGGTGGTTCCGGCGCCGCCGCTCCCGAGCCGTCCTGTTCGGGGCGCAGTGCCGTCACGCCGCGGCCTTGCCCACCACCGGCGCGAGCCCTGCCGACCGCCCGACCGCACCCTCGTCGCCGCACTGGACCAGCCAGTTGGCGAGCATCAGGTGGCCGTGCTCGGTGAGCACCGACTCGGGGTGGAACTGCACGCCCTCGACCGGCAGTTCCCGGTGGCGCAGGCCCATGATGATGCCGTCGGCGGTCCACGCGGTGACGGCGAGTTCGGGCGGCACCGTCCGGGGCTCGGCGGCCAGCGAGTGGTAGCGGGTCGCGGTGAAGGGCGAAGGCAGCCCGGCGAAGACACCGGCCCCCTCGTGTGTCACCGGGGACGTCTTGCCGTGCAGCAGCTCGGGCGCCCGGTCCACCACGCCGCCGTACGCCACAGCCATCGACTGCATGCCCAGGCAGACCCCGAAGACGGGGACCCCGGTGTCGGCGCAGTGCCGCACCATGTCCACGCAGACACCGGCGTGTTCGGGCGTCCCGGGTCCGGGGGAGAGCAGTACACCGTCGAAGCCGTCCTGCGCGTGCGCGAGGGTGACCTCGTCGTTCCGCACGACTTCGCACTCGGCGCCGAGCTGGTACAGGTACTGGACCAGGTTGAACACAAAGCTGTCGTAGTTGTCGACAACGAGGATGCGGGCGCTCAACGCACTGCCCCCATCCCCTGGTCGACCGTCACGTCGTTGAACGGAAGCAGCGGCTCCGCCCACGGGAAGACGTACTGGAAGAGCAGGTAGACGAGAACGAGCACGAGCGCGAGCGAGATGACCGCCCTGAGCCATACGTTGCCCGGCAGATGCCGCCAGATCCAGCCGTACATGCTGTCCCTTCCGTTCGTGGTACGGGCACCAGAGTAGAGGGCTGTGGCAGGCTCCCGTGGGTCACCCGCGCAAAGCGGCCGGCTTGCCCTTCGTCACGGGCTGCGTGGAGTCGAGGTGTCCCCAGGCGATGAGCCGGTGACTGCTGCCCCATTCCGGGTCGCACGTGGTGAGCGTCAGATAGCGGCCGGCCCCCTGAAAACCCGACTTCACCGGTACCGGAGCGATGACCCCGGTGTCGGACGGCACGGTCAGATAGGGCTTCTTGTCGATGCGGTACGTGAACCAGGTCGTCCCGTCCGTGAGCACCACCGCGTCGCCGGGCCGGAGCTTCGGGAAGTCCTTGAACGGGTCGCCGTACGTACGCCGGTGTCCCGCAACCGCGAAGTTTCCCGTCGCGCCGAGGCGCGCGGTCCCCGCGTAGTGGCCGAGGCCCCGCTGGAGCGTCCCTACGGCCGTGTTCTGCAGCACGGGCCTGCTCCAGTCCCGGCCGAGCCGGGGGATGTACATCACGGCGAAGGGCTTGCCCGCGCGGTACACGACGGGGACGGGGGTGGTGGCCGGCTTCGGTTTCGACGGTGCTGCGGTGCCGGAGCCGGCTGCGGGGGCGGCGGCCGCGCTGCGGGCCCACTGGTGGTGGAGGTCGTCGATCTGGTGGTCCGCGGCGTTGTCCGCTTTCACACCCGTCCAGAACAGCAGATACGCGACGAACAGCACGATCAACGCCCCCACGGTGATGCAGAGTTCGCTGAAGCTCCTGACGATCAGTCGCACCGTCACAGCCGTCCGCCTCCCTGGAACTACCCCACAGGTCCTGCGTAATGGAGATCCACTGTGCCCGAGTAACCGGGAAGAGTCATCGCCTGGTAGTCATCGACTTTCCAGCCGAGTCCGTACGCCTTCACGTACTGCAGGTAGTTCTGGATCGCCGAGGAGGCCGTGAGCGCCTTTTTCAGCTTGTCGGGGTTGCCGACGGCCGTCACCTTGTACGGGGGCGAGTAGACGCGGCCCTGGAGGAGCAGGGTGTTGCCGACGCAGCGCACCGCGCTGGTGGTGATCAGCCGCTGGTCCATGACTTTGATGCCCTTGGCACCGCCCTGCCACAGGGCGTTCACCACCGCCTGGAGGTCCTGCTGGTGGATGACCAGGTCGTTGGGCTGCGGTTCGGGGTAGCCGGGGTTGGCGGTGGTGTTCGGCGGGGCGTCGTCGAGCGTGACCGAGACAGCGGATCCGCTGAGCTTCTGCGTACCGGCGGACTTCTCCAGTGCCTTGAGTCCGGCGTCCTCCTTCTTCGTGGCGCCTCCGTCACGCTGGGCGAGCGCGTCGACATCACGGCGGACGGCGGCGGTGGAGTCGCCGAGCTCCTTGTTCTTGCCGTTGCGCTCCTGGATGAGGTCCGAGAGTTTCAGCATCGACGCATCGGTGCGGATATCGGTGCCCTTGGCGGTATTGAAGCTGGTCACGAAGATGAGCCCGGCGAGCGCGAAAACGGCGGCGGTGAGGACCCGGACCGGCCTCCAGTCGCGGTGGCGGGCGGCCCCTGTGGGAGAGTCGTCAGAATTACTCAACGTACCCTTATCTCCTTCCACACCCCGGAAGCACTACGCTAACGGACGCCCGGGGGAGGCAATGCGCCCCGTCGCATCCCGCTCCCGGCACTTCCTACACAGTTCCCCCTGCGCGGTCACGCAGCGCATCGACAGGAGAGCCCCTCGTGCCGAAGTCACGTATCCGCAAGAAGGCCGATTTCACGCCGCCGCCCGCGACGAAGCAGGCGACTGCCATAAAGCTGACCAATCGCAGCTGGGTGGCGCCTGTGATGCTGGCGTTCTTCTTGATCGGTCTCGCCTGGATCGTTGTCTTTTACGTAACGGACGGCAGTATGCCCATCAAGCCGTTCGGGAACTGGAACATCGTGGTCGGCTTCGGCTTCATCGCGGGCGGCTTCGGGGTCTCGACCCAGTGGAAGTAGCCCTGCGGGCTCCCACATCTCCTGGTGACCGTCAAGCCCTGCCCTGAGTTATCCACAGCGCTATCCACAGCCGGGGAAAACTCAGAAGATCTGTGGATAACTTTCGGGCGTTGACGCCGGTGTGACTACTCGGCGCCATACCACAACAGCGGTCGGCCCCTTGCCCTTCCTGGGGAAACCCAGGTCAGCGGCAAGGGGCACTGCTGTTCCCCACAGGATGCACAAGATCCGCCACTCGCTGTGGACAACCGGGTCCCGAACAGGTCTGCAACAGGTCTGCAGCTGGCCCACAGCGGCTCTGCAGCAGGCTCGCTGTGGCTCCGGGTAGCCATCGGGGAGGGGCCGCCTGGCCCGCTCAGTCGGCACCTGCCCAGAGGCGCGGCACCTGCCCAGGGGCGGCCCGCTCAAGTCGGCGCCGCCTCAGGGGTCGGCCGGCTCAGGTCCAGCCCGCTCAGGTCAGCATCGCGGTTCTCGCCAGCACCATGCCGATGATCGCCACCAGAATCAGCGCACAGGTCCCGAACTGCAGCAGCGTCCGCCGCTCGCGCGGGGCGTGCACCATCCCGATCGCGATGACGATCCCGGCGACGAAGCCGCCCAGATGCGCCTGCCAGGCGATTCCGCCGGTGAAAGTGAAGATCACGTTGACCACGAGTAGGCCCAAGAGCGGCCGCATGTCGTAGTTCATGCGCTTCATCAGGACGCCGGTGGCACCCAGCAGCCCGAAGATGGCGCCCGACGCACCGAGCGACGCCTCGGTCGGCGAGGCGATGAGATAGGTGAGGGCGCTGCCGGCCAGCCCGGAGAGCAGATACAGCGCGATGTAGCGGGCTCGGCCGAGCGCCGCCTCCAGCGGCCCGCCGATCCACCAGAGGCTGAGCATGTTGAACCCGATGTGCGCGTAGTTGGCGTGCATGAACATCGCCGTGACCAGCCGGTACCACTGCCCCTGGGCGACGCCCACCAGCGGCCCGAACGGCGTGGTCTGCGCCTGGCCCACCAGCTCGAAACTGGAGTCGAAGCTGTTGTTGTTCGCCACCTGCATGATGAACACCAGCACGTTGATCCCGATGAGGATCTTGGTGAGCAGGCGCGGGTCGGCGGTGACCGCCCCGCCCGCCACAGTGCGCGGCCGGCTCGCCGCGGCAGGGGTGCTCCCCGTACCCGACCCGCCGCGCACACACTCCGGGCACTGGAAGCCGACGGAGGCGCTGATCATGCACTGCGGACAGATCGGCCGCTCACAGCGGACGCAGCTGATGCCCGTCTCCACGCCGGGGTGGCGGTAGCAGTGGGGCAGACCGCCCGCCCTGGACTGCCGCTCCGGGCCTCCTGGCAACTCTTCCATCGGGTTCCCTCGTCTCGTACGGGTCGCGTACGCACTGCACCCGCCCCGCTCGTCATACGGACGAACGGTGCGGGTGGTTCCCGTACCGGATGAGGCAACGGGTTCTCTGCTCCCACCGCTCCCGCGCCCGCGGGATCCGGCGGCCGGCACCGGCCGCCGCGCGGTTCAGCTCTTGCGGGTCTCGACGCCGTCGCGGGTCTCGACGACCACCGTCTCGATGACTACGTCCTGGACCGGCCGGTCGGTGCGCGAGTTGGTCGGGGTGGCGATGATCTCGTCGATGACCCGCTGGCTCGCCGCGTCGGTGACCTCGCCGAAGATGCTGTGCTTGCGCGTCAGCCAGGTCGTCGGCTGCACCGTGATGAAGAACTGCGAGCCGTTGGTGCCCGGTCCCGCGTTGGCCATGGCGAGCAGGTACGGCTTGTCGAAGGACAGGTCCGGGTGGAACTCGTCACCGAACTCGTAGCCGGGACCGCCTGTGCCGTTGCCCAGCGGGTCGCCGCCCTGGATCATGAAGCCACTGATCACGCGGTGGAAGACGGTGCCGTCGTAGAGCCGGTCCGTGGACTTCTTACCGGTGGCCGGGTGGGTCCACTCCCGCTCTCCCTGAGCGAGCTCGACAAAGTTCCTGACCGTCTTCGGCGCGTGGTTCGGCAGCAGCCGAATCTCGATGTCGCCATGGTTGGTCTTCAGGGTGGCGTAAAGCTGCTCGGCCACGATGTGCCTTCCGTAAGTCTTCTCTGACGTTCACCGATCCTCGCACGGACGCGGAGCGCCGAGCCGCCACGCAGGGGAAAAGCACTCGGGTGACCGCCGAACCGGCGCACACCGTGCCGAACCATGGCAATGTCGGCCGCAGAACTCCCCCTTGCACCACAATGACGGATTACGTCTTTCCTGACCCGGATGCCTGATCTCACGTGCCGCGAAGGTGCAGGACGGGCATGATTTCGAAATGGGTGGACAGGCGAATGACAGAACGCCACCGATGAGGAGGAACCCGTGACCCGCATGGACAGCGTGCGCGCCGCGACCGGTACGGCGAAGGAGAACGTGCTGCACGCCGCGGAAGTGGTGGCGCCCTACGCCGGAACGGCCAAGGAACAGGCCACGCATTACGCCAACGAAGCTCGTGTTCGGCTGGCCCCGAAGGTCTCGCTGGCAGCACAGCAGGCCCGCACTCAGTACGACGCACGGCTCGCACCCCATGTCGACCAGGCCCTCACTCATGTACCGCCGAAGGTCGACGCGGCGGCGCAGCGTGCGGCCAAGGCGGCCCGGCAGGCGCAGTGCCAGCTCGCACCGAGGGTGGAGCAGGCCGTGGCAGCGGCCCAGCCCGTCCGCGAGGAGGCCGTGGCCCGCAGTGCGGCCGCCGTCGCGGCGCTGCGCGGTCAGGTCTCCGCGAAGCAGATCCAGAAGCTGGCCAGAAGGCAGCAACGATGCGCGAAGGCGGGTCGGCTGGCCAAGGGCGTCATCGTGCTCGGCGTCGTCGCCGGAGGTGCGTTCGCTGCCTGGAAGTGGTGGGACAAGCAGGCGAACCCCGACTGGCTGGTCGAGCCGCCCGCGCCGACCGAGGTCGCGGACCGGCGTCCGCCGCTCAGCGCAGTCGACGGCAGCGCCGACGCGCTGGACCCCGAGGTCAAGGCCAAGCAGGCCAAGGCCCAGGAGGCAGACCAGGAGCGTGACGACCCCCGGAACTGATCCGGCGGGCGGCGCCGCCACCGGGCCGGCAGACGCGAGCGTGCGGGGCGCCAGGAGACTCGTCTCTCCTGGCGCCCCGCACGCGTGCGCGGGCAGGACCGTGGGCGGGCAGGGCCCGTACCTGTACGTCGTCACCGTTTCACGTGAAACACCCATCCACAGCGGACCGACCATCGAGCCGTCTGCCCTGATTCACACCCCTACCGTGCCCCGAACGTCTCGGGCGGCCCCTTGAGCAAGGCATCTGCCAACGCCCAGCAGCCGCGCCGTCCTCGGCTTCTGCCCCCGTGCGGCCAGTACCGTCATCCGCCGTCATCCCGTCAGCGTGCCGAGGCAGCGTGGCCGGTGACAAGACCACGCGCCTTCGTCATGCTGAAGGCATGAGTGACATCGGGGATGCACTGTGGAACGTCGACATCGACGCCTCTGACTACTCCAGGGCCAAGGACCGGTATCAGCAAGCGATACTCGAACAGTACAAACTCTGCGTGGAGATGGCTGACCGCGTCAGCGCCCGGCGCAACCTCACCAACACCTTCTTCCTGTCACTCAACAGCGCCGTGGTGGCCGTAGTGGCCGCGCTCTCGGGCCACGCTCTGACCGGCACCTCCGTCTGGATACTGACGTCCGGGCTGCTGATCCTGTTCGCGCAGTGCGCGGCGTGGTGGGTGATGGTGCGCTCGTACCGACAGCTCAACACAGCCAAGTACGAGGTAATCGGGGCCCTGGAAGCGAGGCTGCCGGCCTTTGCGTACTCCCGGGCGGAGTGGGGGGCACTGGGCCAAGGGCTGGACTGGCGCAGATATCTGCCGCTGACACACGTCGAGCAGTGGGTGCCGGTCATCTTCGCGGTCTCCTACCTCATGGCCTTCGTCGCCGGCATCGCGATGTGACATGTTCATGAACCGTAGTTGCGCGAGTGCACTACGTTCGTCTCCATGCGGGGGCACAAGTTATGGCGCGGTATCCGTGGTGGCGGGGTGCTCATCCTCTTGGGTGTCGGCGTCCTCCTGGCCCTCGGGCTGAAACTGCTGTCCCTGCACCGGCAGTACGGCGGTTACTTCGATCCACTGACGTTCGTGCGGCCCCTGGTGTACGTCGCTCTGATCGCCATTCCCATCGCCCTCACCTGGGGGCGCTACCGGCGCACCACGCGGACGCAGATGTATCAGGAGGTACTCGGTCCGCTGGTCGGGTCCGAAGAGGAGTACTGCCTGATCCTGCGGCCGTTCGGCAGTGACGGCGAAGTCGCCCTGTCCCACGCCGGGTTCGGCGCCTCCACCATGGAGCAGGCGATCGCCCGCAGCGCCCGGAAGGCTCTCGGGCTCAAGACCTACGCGCTGGTCGACCAGGACCGCAGGCTCGCGCCACCGGGGCCGGTCTGGATGCGCTCGCCCCACGACCAGTGGCAGGGGGTCGTACGGACCCTCATCCGCCGCGCGCATTCCATCGTCCTCATCCTGCCTCCGGGGCAAGGGATCCGCGACGCTCTGAAATGGGAGATCGACCAGATCACCCAGCACGAGCTCCAGACGCGACTGGTGCTGGTCCTGCCACCGGCCCAGCTGTACAAGGCGGAATACCCGCGGGCGTTCGTGGACGCCTGCGTGATCACGGCCGCTCTCGAGGGTTTCGCGGGCTCAGTCAACGACGTCAGCACCCTCCTCGTCCACCAGTTGGAGCTGACGCTCCACGAGCGGACCCAGGTGGTGAAGTACTGCCGGACTCGCGCTGGAGACACCCCGGTGCTGCGCTGGTGGTACGTCAAGCGCAGACTGGGCCGAAGGGGGTCCGCGCGCTTCTTCCAGGGAGCGCTCACCGCCGCACTCCGCACGACCGAACAGGAACTCTCGGGTCGCAGCTTCCCGGCACGGTACCCGTGGCCGCTGTCGCCGTGACGCGGCTGTGCGGCTTACCGAGCGGGCTGAGCGGGCCAGCGGCGGGCCCGGGACAGGATCCGCCGCCCGCTGTCGAATACGGGCAGGGGTACGAGTACGGGTACGGGAGTGCAGCTGTGGCAGTGACGGTAATCGCGGTGACCGGGCACATGGACCTGACCGAGGACACCGTGCCCATGGTCCGTACCGCGCTGAAGGAACTGCTCCACTCCTACGCCGCGGCCGGCCCGCTTATCGGGGTCTCCTGCATCGCGGAGGGCTCCGACTCCCTGTTTGCCGAGGCCGTCCTGGCCACCGGCAGCCGGTTGACCGTCGTCATTCCCTCCCGGGACTACCGCCGGAAGACCGTACGTCCCGGCCATGCCCCTGTCTTCGACCGCCTCGTGGACGCGTCCGACGATGTCGTCGTCATCCCTGAGGAATCCGCCGGCCGTGCGGCCTACGCCGCCGCCAACGCACTGCTCCTGGACCGTGCCGACCGTCTCGTGGCGGTCTGGAACGGCGAACCCCCGAGCGGCAAGGGCGGCGGCACCGCCGACGTGGTCCTCGCGGCACGGGCGAGGGGAATCCCGGTGGAGATCGTCTGGCCCGATGGAGCCCGCCGGAAGGGCTGAACCGCACTTCCGGACACCGACGACCGCTGCAACGTCCGTACCAACGGCAACACCAACAAGCAAAGACCCCTCCTGACCAGCATTTCCGCAGGTCAGGAGGGGTTTTCTTGTGGAGCCTAGGGGAGTCGAACCCCTGACATCTGCCATGCAAAGACAGCGCTCTACCAACTGAGCTAAGGCCCCGTAACGGGTTGGTGCGAGAACAAGAGTAGCGGGTCACAGGGGTGATCTCACAAAAGGATTGGGACTCCCGGTCAGTGACCACTCTCCGTAGGATGCACGAGGAGGTTCGCGGCAGCGAAGCCGCCGCCTGGGGAAGCGATGGGGAGACGCAATGGACGCAGCACAACAAGAGGCAACCGCGAGAGCGAGAGACCTTCAGCGCAGTTGGTACGGAGAGCCGCTGGGGGCGCTCTTCCGTCGCCTCATCGATGACCTGGGCCTCAACCAGGCCCGTCTCGCCGCAGTGCTGGGGCTGTCCGCACCCATGCTCTCCCAGCTGATGAGCGGCCAGCGCGCCAAGATCGGAAACCCCGCCGTGGTCCAGCGGGTCCAGGCACTTCAGGAGCTTTCGGGCCTGGTCGCCGACGGGAGCGTCAGCGCGGGCGAGGCAACGGATCGGATGGAAGAGATCAAGAAGTCCCAGGGCGGCTCCGTCCTCTCCACCACAGGTCAGACCACCTCCACGACGGGCGCGCCGACCGTGCGCCGGGTAGTGCGCGAGATCCAGTCACTGCTGCGCTCCGTATCGGCTGCCGGGGACATCATCGACGCGGCGAACGCCCTCGCCCCGACCCATCCCGAACTGGCAGAGTTCCTCAGGGTGTACGGCGCCGGACGCACCGCAGAAGCGGTCTCGCACTACGAGGCGCACCAGAGCTGAAGCCGAGGCTCAGCTGGCTGAGGCGCAGCTGACAGGGGGGCGGGCACAGAGCATGGGTACAGCGCATGGGTGAGGTCTTCGCCGGGCGGTACGAACTGGTCGACCCGATCGGACGCGGGGGCGTCGGAGCGGTCTGGCGTGCGTGGGACCACCGCAGGCGTCGTTATGTGGCTGCCAAGGTCCTCCAGCAGAGCGATGCGCACACCCTGCTGCGCTTCGTGCGCGAACAGGCGCTGCGCATCGACCACCCTCATGTGCTCGCCCCCGCCAGCTGGGCCGCGGACGACGACCAGGTGCTGTTCACCATGGAACTGGTGAGTGGAGGTTCGCTCGTCCAAGTCATCGGTGACTACGGTCCGCTGCCGCCACGGTTCGTCTGCACACTGCTCGACCAACTGCTGGCCGGGCTTGCTGCCGTCCACGCGGAAGGCGTCGTACACCGCGACATCAAGCCGGCGAACATTCTGATGGAAGCCACCGGGGCCGGGCGGCCGCATCTGCGGCTGTCCGACTTCGGCATCTCGATGCGCAAGGGCGAGCCACGCCTCACTGAGAACAACTATGTGGTGGGCACGCCCGGCTACTTCGCACCGGAGCAGATGCTCGGTGCCGAACCTGACTTCACAGCCGACCTGTTCGCGGTCGGCCTGGTCGCGCTCTATCTGCTCCAGGGCGCCCGGCCCGACTCCCGGGCCCTGGTGGAGTACTTCGCGGCCCATGGCACGCCCGGCGCACCTCAGGGCATCCCCGAGCCGCTGTGGCAGGTACTTGCCGGACTGCTCCAGCCGGATCCCCAGGCACGGTTCCGCACGGCGAACGGTGCCCGCAAGGCGCTGGCCACGGCAGCGGAACTGCTGGCCGGACCAGGCCCCGCCGAGGAGCCCGTCGAGGTCTCCGACCAGATCGGCCCACTGCCCAGCGGATTCGGCCCCGAGGGCCCCGTCCGGGAACAGAACGACCCTTCTCACCAGCGCGGGTCTCAGCAAGGATCCGGGTCGCAGCACGAAACCGCGTCCCAGCCCCCGGTACCGCAGACGACGACGCAGCCAGGGGCACCGGCCCACCCCCAGACCGAACAGCAGCCCGTACCCCATCAGCAGCAGCCACAGCACCCTGCGATGTCGGAGACAGGCAGCTTCCACCTCGCCCCGCCTCCCGGGCCGGCTGCCGCCCCAGCACCGGCACCGATGCCCACAGCCACCCCCGCGGTCCCGCATGCGGCCTCCCCCCTCCCTGCTCAGGCCCTGCACGAACAACCCCACACTGCTATGTACACCGCTCAGCCGTCGCAGGTTCCCACCCAGTCGGTGCCGGTCCCGCGCACACGCCCTGGGCCGCCGCCGAAGGTGATGGTCCCGGTCCTGGTGATCGCGCTGATCTGCTTCGCGGTGGGCATCTGGGCACTGACGCAGAGCTGACCCGGAGCCGACGGAAGGCCCAGGTCCGCTGCCGCCCGCAGCACGGCACCGCACAGTCGGCTACCAGGCGGAAGGGGGCCCGTACTGCGCCGGGGACCGCCGTCCCGGCTCCTGGGCCGTCGTTCCCGCGCGCCGCCTCGCGATCAGGGTCCACACGCCGAGTCCCAGCACCAGCACTGTGCCCGCGCTGATCCCAGCGATACCCACCAGCTTCATGGCGCCGTGGCCCGCGTCCTCATCGGCCGATGTCCCGTAGTGGGGCACCGCGCCCGCGTACGCCGGCGGCGGCCCCTCCACGCCCTTGACGCCCATCCTCAGCGTCAGCCCGTACTCCTTCTCCCCGAAGCTCTTCGCGACGTCCGGGCTGAGGGTGACCGCGAAATAGTAGTCACCGGCCATCCGCATCCCGCTGACCTCGTCGCGCACGCTGTACCGATTCCGGTACGCCACCGGTGGCAACGGGTCCGACGCGGCCGATTTCGGCTTCCCGTCGTACACCGTGTAGCCCGTGGTGACCGCGGACCGGACCGGGTTGTACAGCTGCACGTCGAGGGCGCTCGCGACGAAGCCGCTGCCCGCGGAGCTACCGAGATCAGCGCTGGCGTAGAGCTGCTGCCCCCAGCCGACCGGCACCCGGTAGAAACGGGTCTGACCGGGCTTGATCCGGTCGTCCCACACACCGGGCTTCAGCACGGCAGCATCATTGAACCCTGTGCCGCCCTCGGTCCGCTGTGCCGTGCCCGCCGGCGGAACGGGCGATGCGGACGGCCAGCTGCTCGGTGCCTCCGTCGGGCCCACCGAGCCGGACTTCAGTCCGGGCTCCGCATCGACGCGGATCTCCAGCCCCCACTCGTCCTGGGCGGAGCTGCCCTTGGTGGTCCTCTCGATCAGCACGTAGTACGGTCCCGCGGACTGGCAGGAGATGCCGTCCTTCTTGACTGTGCGCGTGGCATGAGCAGCGATCGGCCGGGGGTATGCGGCAGAGCCGAACACCGCGTCGTTGTCATTCCCGCAGGAGTTCCCCTTGAGGTCCTGGAGGGACACCTTGATGCCGTCGGCGTAGTCGACCTTCTCCTGCGGCCCGAGCCTGGGCACAGCCACGGCGGAGACGTACGCGTCGGATGTGGCGTCCAGCTCGACCTGGTAATAGAGCTGGCCGCCCGGCTTGATCGAGGAGCGGTAGGTCGAGCCGGCCTTGAGCTGCTTCGCATCGGTGCTGGCCACGGCCCCCGCCACCGTCGTCGCATGCTGGTCGAAGGCGTACGGACCGGGCTCACCCCCAGCCGCCGCCTGACCCGGAAACGCCCCTACCGAGCACACCGCCGCCACTGCGGCCAGCGCGACCCGGCCGAAGCTGCGCTGCCTTTTCACCTGATTCCCCCCGTTGTCCGCCCAGCAGCCAGGCGCCGCTCCGCCCAATGACCAACCCCGAGATCACCAGCATCACGAGGGCAACACCACGACCGCGGCAACGAGCGCGGTCCCGGCCCATCCTGCCCGTCCGTCATCACGTTGTCTGCGTGCACAGCTGGATGGTCCTTGCCGTTCCTGCCCGCCGGCCGTCGTCGGCCAGCCCGTTGTTCCACGTGAAACATCAGCGCCAGGATCCGACAGCCGAGCCCGGAACAGCACCTCGCAGGAGTCAGGAGAAGGGCCCCTGACAGCGTTACCCCGCAAGGAGCCGCCACGAGGTCGAGAGAGGGTCCTCCTCGGCCCACACGGCCCTCACAGCGCCCTGATTGCGAGGCAGACCAGGGATCCGGCGTCACAGGGCGAACGCGACAGGGCCCCGGCCGCAAAAAGCGGCCGGGGCCCTGCATTCAAGACGCTGTGTCTCACACACCCGAACCTGCGGGCACGGAGTCAGTCGCCTCCGTCCACAGATCCTGCTCGGCGCGATCCGCCTGGATCTGGCGGTACACGAGGAGCCCGCCAATGGCGGCCAGTGCGACCAGGAGAAGCTTCTTCACCGCGCTACCTCGTCTTTCCTTGACGTAAGGGACTTCTGGCGCCCGACTATACACACCGGCCGATACCGATCGGTGACCTAGTTCCCGTCCAACTATCGGGCCCGGTAATGCAGTCGGCCCGGACAGAAAACTGTCCGGGCCGATCTTCGCGGTGGGGCTAACAGGATTTGAACCTGTGGCCTCATCCTTATCAGGGATGCGCTCTAACCAACTGAGCTATAGCCCCGCGCTGCCCCTGAAGATTAGCGCACTCCAGGGCCAGTCCCAAAATCGATAGCTGAGCCTCTACTCGTCCTCGGCGAGGGTCAGCTCGACACCGCCGACAAACCCGGCCGACAGGTTGTAGATGAAGGCGCCCAGCGTCGCCAGTGCTGTGGCCAGCACCACATCGATCACCGCGATGACCGACGTGAACAGCAGCACCCGCGGCAGCGAGAGGAACGACTGAAGATCGAAGCCGCTGCCGTCACTTGAGCCGGTGGCCTCGCTGATGGTCCCGCCCACGGTCGAGAAGACTCCCATGGCGTCCATGACCATCCACAGCACCGCGGCCGCCACGATGGTGCAGACGCCCAGCGCGATGGACAGCAGGAAGCTGACCTTCATGACCGACCACGGATCGGCCTTGGCTACCCGCAGCCGGGCCTTCCGCGTGCGGGGAGTCGTACGCGCCCCGGTCCGTGGCCGACGTACTCCTGGCTGCGTACCGCCGCCCGTACGCTGACCACCCTGCGTACCGCCTGCCGACGGCGACGGGTAGGCCTGCGGAGGCTGGTACGGCTGCGACTGGTACTGCGGCTGGGCCCCACGCGTGTCCGTCACCGTTCCCCCTTGAGAGTCCGCGGCAGGGCCACGGGCACTGCGTGCTCCGGCTCCGGAAGCGGCCGCTCCGTCGCCCGTGGCTCCACTCACGTTCTACTCCTCGTGCTCCCCTGTCGAAGGCTCGGTGCCTTCGACTACCGCTTCGACCGTGTCAGCGCCGACCGAACCACTGTCGACCGCATCCGCTTCGCCGTCGACCGCGTCAATCTCTTCGGCCTCTCGGCCGGCCTCGGCGTTGCGAGCGATACCGACCACGGCATCGCGCTTGCCCAGGTTGATCAGTTGGACGCCCATGGTGTCACGGCCCGTCTCCCTGACTTCATTGACTCGCGTACGAATCACACCGCCGCCGAGCGTGATGGCGAGGATTTCATCCGTGCTCTCGACCACCAGCGCGCCGACCAGCGAGCCCCGGTCCTCCACGATCTTGGCAGCCTTGATACCCAGACCGCCGCGGCCCTGGACGCGGTACTCGTCGACGGGGGTCCGCTTGGCGTACCCACCGTCAGTGGCAGTGAACACGAAAGTACCCGGCCTGACGACATTCATCGAGAGCAGTTCGTCGCCCTCTCGGAAACTCATGCCCTTCACACCGGATGTCGCGCGTCCCATGGGCCGCAGCGCGTCGTCCGTCGCCGTGAACCGGATCGACTGAGCCTTCCTGCTGACCAGCAGCAGATCGTCCTCGGCCGACACCAGCTCGGCGCCGATCAGCTCGTCGTCGCTGCCGTCAGGGGTCTCCCGCAGGTTGATCGCGATGACGCCGCCGGAACGGGGCGAGTCATAGTCCTTGAGCGGTGTCTTCTTCACCAGGCCGCCCTTGGTGGCGAGGATCAGATACGGCGCCGCGTCGTAGTCACGGATCGCCAGGATCTGCGCGATCTGCTCGTCCGGCTGGAACGCCAGCAGGTTGGCGACGTGCTGGCCGCGCGCGTCACGGCCCGCGTCCGGGAGTTCGTAGGCCTTCGCCCGGTACACCCGGCCCTTGTTCGTGAAGAACAACAGCCAGTGGTGGGTCGTGGAGACGAAGAAGTGGGCGACGATGTCGTCCTGCTTCAGCTTGGTGCCCCGCACGCCCTTGCCGCCGCGCTTCTGCGAGCGGTAGTCCTCGGTCTTGGTGCGCTTGACGTAACCACCGTTCGTGATGGTGACGACAATGTCCTCTTCGGCGATCAGGTCCTCGATGGACATGTCACCGTCGAAGGGCACCAGCTTCGACCGCCGGTCGTCGCCGAACTTGTCGACGATGACCGCCAGTTCCTCGCTGACGATCTGCCGCTGGCGCTCGGGCGAGACCAGGATCGCGTTGTACTCGTTGATCTTCGCCTGAAGCTCGTTGTGCTCGGCCGTGATCTTCTGGTGCTCCAGTGCGGCCAGTCGGCGCAGCTGCATCTCCAGGATCGCGTTCGCCTGGATCTCGTCGATCTCCAGCAGGCCCATCAGGCCCTCGCGGGCGACTTCGACCGTCTGGCTGCGCCGGATCAGCGCGATGACCTCGTCGATCGCGTCGAGCGCCTTGAGCAGACCGCGCAGGATGTGGGCGCGCTCCTCGGCCTTGCGCAACCGGAACCTGGTGCGCCGGACGATGACCTCGATCTGGTGCGTCACCCAGTGACGGATGAACGCGTCGATCGACAGGGTGCGCGGTACGCCGTCGACCAGCGCCAGCATGTTGGCGCTGAAGTTCGACTGGAGATCGGTGTGCTTGTAGAGGTTGTTCAGCACGACCTTGGCGACCGCGTCACGCTTCAGCACAACGACAAGGCGCTGCCCCGTACGCGAGGACGTCTCGTCCCGCACATCGGCGATCCCGCCGACCTTGCCGTCCTTCACCAGGTCGGCGATCTTCTGCGCGAGGTTGTCGGGGTTGGTCTGGTACGGAAGCTCCGTGACCACCAGGCACTGGCGGTTCTGGATCTCCTCGACCGCGACCACAGCGCGCATCGTGATGGATCCGCGCCCGGTGCGGTACGCCTCCTCGATGCCCTTGCGCCCCACGACCAGGGCGCCGGTCGGGAAGTCCGGGCCCTTGATCCGCTCCAGCAGAGCGTCCAGGAGGTCCTCGTGCGAGGCCTCCGGGTTCTCCAGATACCACTGGGCGCCGGCCGCCACCTCGCGCAGGTTGTGCGGAGGAATGTTGGTGGCCATGCCGACCGCGATACCCGCGGAACCGTTGACCAGCAGGTTCGGGAACCTGGCCGGGAGAACCACCGGCTCCTGGTTACGGCCGTCGTAGTTGTCCTGGTGGTCGACGGTCTCCTCGTCGATGTCCCTGACCATCTCCATGGACAGGGGCATCATCTTGCACTCGGTGTACCGCATCGCGGCCGCCGGGTCGTTGCCGGGAGAGCCGAAGTTCCCGTTCGAGTCCACCAGCGGCATACGCATCGACCAGTGCTGGGCCAGCCGGACCAGGGCGTCGTAGATCGAGGAGTCGCCGTGCGGGTGGTAGGTGCCCATGACGTCACCGACGACACGGGCGCACTTGTAGAAGCCCTTCTCGGGCCGGTAGCCGCCGTCATACATCGCGTACAGCACCCGGCGGTGGACGGGCTTCAGACCGTCCCGCACGTCCGGCAGCGCACGGGACACGATGACGGACATCGCGTAGTCGAGATACGAACGCTGCATCTCCGTTTCGAGCCCCACCGGCTCGACACGCATACCGATGCCGGGGACAGCGGGCGGCTGTTCGGGCATCACAGGGGAATTCTCGTCGGCCATTGCTGGTCAAAGTCCTTTCAGTGCGGTCAGCCGAGACCGACTCAGATGTCGAGGAACCGAACGTCCTTGGCGTTGCGCTGAATGAACGAGCGCCGTGCCTCGACGTCCTCGCCCATCAGCACCGAGAACAGATCGTCGGCCTGTGCCGCGTCGTCCAGAGTCACCTGGCCGAGCACTCGGTGGTCCACGTCCATCGTCGTGATGCGCAGTTCCTCGGCGTTCATCTCACCGAGACCCTTGAAGCGCTGGATCGAGTCGTCCCTGACCCGCTTGCCACTCTGCTTGCCGAGCTCGACCAGAGCGTCCCGCTCCGTGTCCGAGTACGCGTACTCGAAGTCGTCCCGACCCCACTTGATCTTGAACAGCGGCGGGCGCGACAGATACACGTGCCCGGCCTCGACCAGCGGCCGCATGAACCGGAAGAGGAACGTCAGGAGCAGCGTGTTGATGTGCTGACCGTCGACGTCGGCGTCCGCCATGAGAATGATCTTGTGATAGCGCAGCTTCTCGATGTCGAAGTCCTCGTGGACCCCGGTACCGAACGCTGAGATCAGCGCCTGGACCTCGGTGTTCTGGAGGATCTTGTCGATCCGCGCCTTCTCGACGTTCAGGATCTTGCCGCGGATCGGCAGGATCGCCTGGTACATCGGGTTGCGCCCGGACTTCGCCGAACCACCGGCGGAGTCACCCTCGACGATGAAGATCTCGCACTTCGTCGGGTCGTTCGACTGGCAGTCGCTGAGCTTGCCCGGCAGCGAGGCACTCTCCAGCAGGCCCTTGCGCCGGGTCAGGTCACGTGCCTTACGCGCCGCGACCCGTGCCGTCTGCGCCTGGATGGCCTTGCGGATGATGTCGACGGCCTCGTTCGGGTTCCGGTCGAACCAGTCCGTGAGGTGCTCGTAGACGACCTTCTGCACGAAGGTCTTCGCCTCCGTGTTGCCCAGCTTGGTCTTCGTCTGGCCCTCGAACTGCGGCTCACCCAGCTTCACCGAGATGATCGCCGTCAGACCCTCGCGGATGTCTTCGCCGGAGAGGTTGTCGTCCTTCTCGCGCAGCAGCTTCTTCTCGCGCGCGTAGCGGTTGACCAGGCCCGTCAGAGCGGCCCGGAAACCCTCCTCGTGGGTGCCGCCCTCATGCGTGTGGATCGTGTTCGCGAAGGAGTACACGCCCTCGCTGTACTGCGAGTTCCACTGCATCGCGATCTCGGCCGAGAGGAGGCGCTCCTTGTCCTCGGCCTCGACGTCGATCACGGTCGGGTGGATGAGATCACCCTTGCGTGAGTTGAGGTACTTCACGAAGTCGACGATGCCGCCCTCGTAGTGGTACGTGACGGTGCGGACCTGCTCTTCCTCCGCGATCTCTCCCACGGTGTCCGCGCCCGCGGTGGCCTTCGCCGACTCGCGCTCGTCGGTCAGCGTCAGGGTGAGGCCCTTGTTGAGGAACGCCATCTCCTGGAAACGCCTCGACAGCGTCTCGAAGGAGTACTCGGTCGTCTCGAAGATGTCCCCGTCGGCCCAGAAGGTGACGGTGGTGCCGCTCTCCTCCGTCGCCCCGTTACGGGCCAGCGGCGCCGTCGGGACACCGAGCTTGTAGTCCTGCGTCCAGCGGTAGCCGTCACGCTTGACGTCCACCGAGACCTTGGCGGAGAGGGCGTTGACGACGGACACACCCACACCGTGCAGACCACCGGAGACGGCATAACCGCCGCCGCCGAACTTGCCACCGGCGTGCAGCACGGTCAGGACGACCTCGACGGCCGGCTTGTTCTCCGAGGGAACGATGTCGACCGGGATACCGCGGCCGTTGTCGACCACGCGCACCCCGCCATCGGCGAGGATCGTGACATCGATGGTGTCCGCGTGCCCGGCCAGGGCCTCGTCGACCGAGTTGTCGACGACCTCGTACACCAGATGATGGAGTCCACGCTCACCGGTCGAGCCGATGTACATACCGGGCCGCTTGCGGACCGCGTCCAGCCCCTCAAGGACAGTGATCGCGCTGGCGTCGTACGAGGCGGTTACCTCGCCGTGCTCACCGACAGTGGACGGGGGGATCTCATTGGGGTTGCCGGAATCGGCCACGAAGCGCCCTTTCTGGCACAGCACAGGCCTCTCCAGGGCAGGCAGGAGCGGCTGCGTCGTTCGACTTGTTCCGCGAGTGGCGGGATTGTCTCTCAGTCTACCGGTAGCGCAGACATCAATGGGGGTTTGCCGGTACCTGAGTCCACATGTGCCGCCCTGAACCGGCGCCGAACGACTCCCCATATCCAGGAAGGGGCTCCAAGAGGCTCACACGGGCTTTCAGCGCCTCGGGCTGTCAACCTCCCGCTACGGTGAGGGACACCCTCCGAGCAGTGCCCCATCCGGCACAATCCGACTGTGTGCTGTTTCACGTGAAACAGCACACATTTCGGTCTGGATCACAGAGGCGACCGGTGCGGAAACGGCGCCAGGGACAGGCCTCGCCGGCATCAGCCGTAGGTATCGCCCGGGCCCTTACTCCCAGGCGCCCGCAGCGGTCCGAACCGGCGTGGCGGCCCACCCGGCCCAAGAACCTTCAGCAGCTTCACCGTGCCATGACCCAGATCCGCGTTCAGCCGGGCCACCAGTTGCGGTGCCAGCAGCCTCAGCTGCGTCGCCCATGCAGTCGAATCGCACTGCACGGTCAGCACCCGGGCGTCCTCGTCGTAGCGCTGGGGGACACAGTGGTTCGCGAGGTCCTCGCCCACGATCTGCGGCCAGCGGCCCATCACCCCGCCCACCGCGGCCGGTGTCTCCCAGCCGCGCTCAGTGATCAGCCGGTTGATGGCGGCGCCCAGCGGCAGAGGGTCGCGCCCGTCAGCCCGCGCACCCGAGCGCAGTCCACCGCGCTTGGCCTGCTTCTTCTGCTGCGCGGCCGCCCCTCGCGCTTTCGCCTGCTCCTTGGCCGCCCGCAACGCAACCCGTGCCAGGTCGATCCCCGAGGACTCCGGAACCTTCGCCGATTCAGGCCCTGGTGGGAGGACGGGGCCGGGGCCGCTCGGTTGCCCGCCGTCCTCGCCCGGAAGGGGAGATCCACTCATACCCGGTCCACCGCCCCGTCCGAGACCGCGAACCGCACTCCCGCCAGGACACCCGGCACATCGTCGTCCACTGCCGCCGTCACCAGCACCTGTTCTCCCGGCGCCACCAGCTCGGCAAGCCTTTCCCTGCGCCGTACGTCCAGCTCCGCGAAGACATCGTCGAGCACCAGCACCGGCTCGTTGCCCTCGGTCCGCAGCAAGTCGTACGAAGCCAGCCGCAGCGCCAGCGCATACGACCAGGACTCACCGTGGCTCGCGTATCCCTTGGCCGGCAGCCGGCCGAGCTTCAGCACCAGGTCGTCACGGTGCGGACCGACCAGGGTCACGCCGCGCTCGATCTCCTGTTTACGGACCCCCACCAGGGCGGCGATCAACTGCTCGTACAGCTCGTCCTTCGACTGGACCGGATCGATGCCCTCACCCAGCGAGCTCCGGTACTCCAGCACAACCGGCCCGCCACCGGGCGCCACCTGCTCGTACGCCTTGTCGGCCAGCGGCTGCAACGTCGAGATCAGGTCCAGCCGCTGCGCCAGCAACTCGGCGCCCACACGCCCCAGATGCTGGTCCCAGACGTCGAGTGTGGACATGTCCATGGACCTGCCGCCGTGCCTGCGGGCCATCGCCGCGGACTTCAGCAGCGTGTTGCGCTGCTTCAGTACCCGCTCGTAGTCGGAGCGCACACCGGCCATCCGCGGCGAACGCGTCGTGATCAGCTCATCCAGAAACCGGCGGCGCTCACCCGGATCGCCCTTGATCAGGGCTAGATCCTCGGGCGCGAAGAGCACAGTCCGGACGATCCCCAGGACATCGCGCGGCCTGACCTGCGAAGACCGGTTGATCCGGGCCCTGTTGGCACGGCCCGGGTTGAGTTCCAGCTCGACGAGCTGAGACCGCTCGCCCTGGGTGACCGCGGCACGGATCACAGCCCGGTCGGCCCCCATCCGTACCATCGGCGCGTCGGAGGAGACCCGGTGGCTGCCGAGCGTCGCCAGATAGCCGACCGCCTCGACGAGGTTCGTCTTGCCCTGGCCGTTGGCGCCCACAAACGCGGTGACGCCCGGATCGAGAGGCACCTCGACCCGGGCGTACGAGCGGAAGTCGGCCAGCGACAGATGCGTGACGTGCATGAACCTGCGCCGACCTTCCCTACTGCTGGCTTACTTCTTGTTCTCGACCGCGTGGCCACCGAACTGGTTGCGCAGTGCGGCGATCATCTTCATCTGCGGAGAGTCGTCCTGGCGCGAGGCGAAGCGGGCGAAGAGCGACGCGGTGATAGCGGGCAGCGGAACCGCGTTGTCGATGGCGGCCTCGACCGTCCAGCGTCCTTCGCCCGAATCGGCGGCGAAACCGCGGAGCTGGTCCAGGTGCTCGTCGTCGTCCAGTGCGTTCACGGCGAGGTCGAGCAGCCAGGAACGGATGACCGTGCCCTCCTGCCAGGAGCGGAAGACCTCGCGCACGTCGGTGACGGAGTCGACCTTCTCCAGGAGCTCCCAGCCCTCGGCGTACGCCTGCATCATGGCGTACTCGATGCCGTTGTGGACCATCTTGGCGAAGTGGCCGGCGCCGACCTTGCCCGCGTGGACCGAGCCGAACTCTCCTTCGGGCTTGAGCGCGTCGAAGACCGGCTGCACCTTCGCGACGTTCTCCGCGTCCCCGCCGTACATCAGCGCGTAGCCGTTCTCCAGGCCCCAGACGCCACCGGAGACACCGCAGTCCACGAAGCCGATGCCCTTGATGCCCAGCTCGACCGCGTGCTTCTCGTCGTCGGTCCAGCGAGAGTTGCCACCGTCCACGACGACGTCGCCCGGGGAGAGCAGGTCGGCCAGCTCGTCGACGGTGGATTGGGTCGCGGCACCTGCCGGGACCATGACCCACACGACGCGGGGGCCCTTGAGCTTGCCCACAAGCTCTTCCAGGCTGTGGACATCGGCTACGTCCGGGTTGCGGTCGTAACCGATGACGGTGTGACCAGCGCGGCGGATGCGCTCGCGCATGTTCCCGCCCATCTTGCCGAGGCCGACGAGACCGAGCTCCATCAGAAGATCCTTAGTGACGTGGTGGCGTTTCGTACCCGCGTCCGAGCGTACGCCGGGACACCGGTACACACCTGCGGGGTAAGCCGCTCAGACGTACGGCCGCGAACCGGCTCAGCCCGACAGCCGCACGGGCATGATCAGGTACTTGTAGGCGTCGTCCGCCTCGGCATCGAGAGCAGGCCGGCCGCTGAGCAGCGCGGGCTTGGTCGACGTCGTGAAGGAGAGCTGGGCGACGGGGGAGTCGATCGCGCTGAGACCGTCCAGCAGGAAGGTCGGGTTGAAGGCGATCGAGATGTCGTCGCCGTCGAGCTTGGCGTCCACCCGCTCCACAGCCTGTGCGTCGTCGCTCGATCCGGCCTCCAGGATCAGCACACCCTGCTCGAAGCTGAGCCGCACCGGGGTGTTCCGCTCGGCGACGAGGGAGACACGCTTGACGGCCTCGACGAACGCGGGCGTCTCGATCACGGCGATCGAGTTGAACTCGGTCGGGAAGAGCGTCCGGTACTTCGGCAGGTCGCCTTCGAGGAGCCGTGTGGTCGTACGCCGGCCCGCGCCCTCGAAACCGATCAGACCCTCACCGGCGCCGGACCCGGACAGCGCGAGCGTCACGGTGTCACCGCTGGTCAGCGACTTGGCGGTGTCCAGGAGCGTCTTGGCGGGCACCAGCGCGACCGCGGATGCCTCCGGGTCCTCCGGCTTCCACAGGAACTCACGGACCGCGAAGCGGTAGCGGTCGGTGGACGCCAGGGTGACCCGGTCGCCCTCGATCTCGATCCGTACACCGGTGAGAACGGGCAGCGTGTCGTCACGGCCCGCGGCGATGGCCACCTGGGCCGCGGCAGAGGCGAAGACCTCACCGGGGACGGTGCCCGTCGCGGTCGGCATCTGCGGCAGCGCCGGGTACTCCTCCACAGGAAGGGTGTGGAGGGTGAACCGGGAGGAGCCGCAGACCACGGTCGCCCTGACCCCGTCCGTGGAGATCTCCACCGGGCGGTTGGGGAGGGCACGGCAGATGTCGGCGAGGAGCCGGCCAGAAACGAGGACGGTGCCGTGCTCCTCGATCTCCGCGTCGACCGAGACCCGCGCCGAGACCTCGTAGTCGAAGCCGGAGAGGCTCAGCGTGCCTTCCTCGGCCTTGAGCAGCAGGCCCGCAAGAACGGGCACCGGCGGACGGGCCGGAAGGCTGCGGGCAGCCCAGGCCACCGCCTCCGCGAGTACATCGCGCTCCACCCGGATCTTCACCGGAACCGCCTCCTGCTGTTGCTCGCTCGCCCTGCTGGCCTTCGTCGTCGGCTTCTCGCCGGGGACCAGTCTGACGTACGCCGCCGACAGTCGGTGCGCGTCGGGGTCAAGTCGTGCCGGGCGGCACCTGGGGCCCCGGCGGCGAGTTGTGCACAGCGCCCACTTCGAAGCCAATTCCCCGGTAACTCCAGGGGGTAGTAGTAGTAGGTGCTGTGGAAACCGTGGATAACCTCGTTTGCACAGCTCAGAGGCGCTTTTTTGTCCACCGCGCCTGTGGGTGGAGCCGGTGGAAAAGTGCGCGGGTCTGTGGACGGCGAAAAGTTCTGCACACCCGGTGCACAGGGGAGGGGGACTTCTCCCCAGCTCCGTCCCCAGCTTTACCCACCTTGCCCACAGCCCAACCAACCACCTTGGTGTGACGGCTTTCACTCGACCCGGTGATCGGGGGTGTTTCGTTGCCGAACAGTGGACAAGGGTGTGGAGAAGCTGGGGACAACAGGGCCCTGCCTGTGGGCCGACAGTGGACAACGAATCCCCAGGCCTGTGGAAGAAAAATCTGTCCACAGGCTGTGGACAGGAGTTGGCCACAAATCCACAACTGTCTGACCTGGCCTGATGGAGTCTCAGGCACTTCTCCTGTGGACACAATCTGGACAACTGATCAGTCCCCAGGGTGTGGACGGCCCATCCCCCTCAATGCTGTGGAGAACATACGCGCGCAGCCCCGTATTCGAACACCGTCGGTGTGAGGAACATGCGGAGAACGCCGGGGAACGACGAAGGGCGCCCCGGGAATCGAGTCCCGGGGCGCCCTTCGGAGGTTCTGGAAGCTGCTCGGTCAGCCGTTCTTGATGCGGTTGGTGAGCTCCGTGACCTGGTTGTAGATGGAACGCCGCTCGGCCATCAGCGCACGGATCTTCCGGTCCGCGTGCATCACGGTCGTGTGGTCACGGCCGCCGAACTGCGCCCCGATCTTGGGCAGTGAGAGATCCGTGAGCTCACGGCAGAGGTACATGGCGATCTGGCGGGCCGTCACCAGGACGCGGCTGCGCGAGGATCCGCAGAGGTCCTCGATGGTCAGCCCGAAGTAATCGGCCGTCGCCGCCATGATGGCGCTCGCGGTGATCTCCGGGGCCGCGTCCTCACCACCGGGGATCAGATCCTTCAGAACGATCTCGGTGAGCCCGAGATCGACCGGCTGGCGGTTGAGCGAGGCGAACGCCGTCACCCGGATCAGCGCCCCCTCCAGCTCGCGGATGTTGCGCGAGATGCGGGAGGCGATGAACTCAAGTACCTCCGGCGGGGCGTTGAGCTGCTCCTGGACCGCCTTCTTGCGGAGGATCGCGATCCGCGTCTCCAGTTCCGGCGGCTGCACATCGGTGGTGAGGCCCCACTCGAAACGGTTGCGCAGCCGGTCCTCCAGGGTCACCAGCTGCTTGGGCGGCCGGTCGGAGGAGAGCACGATCTGCTTGTTGGCGTTGTGCAGCGTGTTGAAGGTGTGGAAGAACTCCTCCTGCGTCGATTCCTTGCTCGCCAGGAACTGGATGTCGTCGACGAGGAGGATGTCGACATCGCGGTAGCGCTTGCGGAAGGTGTCGCCCTTGCCGTCGCGGATCGAGTTGATGAACTCGTTGGTGAACTCCTCGGAGCTCACGTACCGCACCCGGGTCCCCGGATAGAGGCTCCGGGCGTAGTGGCCGATGGCATGGAGCAGGTGCGTCTTGCCGAGCCCGGACTCCCCGTAGATGAAGAGCGGGTTGTACGCCTTGGCCGGCGCCTCGGCGACAGCGACGGCGGCCGCGTGCGCGAAGCGGTTGGACGCGCCGATGACGAACGTGTCGAAGAGGTACTTGGGGTTCAGCCGCGCCTGCGGCTCCCCCGGGCCGGGCGCCGGAGCGGGCTGCGCCGCCAGCGGTCCGGGAGCTCCACTGGGGGCGGGCAGGTGGCGCTGTGAGGACTGCGGGTCGCGGAGGTCGTGGCGATCGGGCCGCTGCTGCTCGTACTGCTGGTGGTCGGGCTGCCTGTAGTCGTGCTGGGACTGGGAGCGCGGGCCGGTGTAGGGGTCGCGCTCCTGGAAGCCGCCGAGCCGGGGCTGCTGCCAGGAGAGGTCCTCCTGGATGCGGGGCCAGGCTCCGGGGTCGGGCCGCTGCTGCTGATAGTCCGGGTATGCGGGCCGGGCCGTCGGCATTCCGTCGTCCGCCGGGCGGTGGCCGTATCCGTCGTACGTGTCGCCGTGCCGGGGCTCGTCGTGCTGCGGGTGCTGGTAGCGGGGCTGCTGTTGCTGCTGGGACTGCTGCATTGGCGGGGCCGGCGGGGAAGGCTCACCGATGGTGTCGTCCACCGTGATGGCGATCCGGATCGGGCGGCCGCATTCATGACTCAGCGTCTCGCTGATGAGGGGGGCGAGGCGCCCTTCGAGGACCCGCTTGCCCCATTCATTGGGGACGGCGAGAAGAGCGGTGTCCGCCACGAGAGCCAGAGGCTGGCAGCGCTCGATCCACTGCTTGTCCTTCGGCTCGATGTTTTGCTGGCCCTCGCCGAGGAGACGTTCGAGGACTCGTGGCCACACTGCGGCAAGATCGGCAGGTACGTCAGCCACAGGGCACGCTCTCTCGCAGGTCCCACGAATGTGTGGTTCTCGGGACGGGGGGTGAAGACAGGCAGGAAAAAGACTTGGGAGTTCCGCCAAGGTAGTCAGGGCGACCCGCACGGTTCAAGTTGTTGTCCACAGCCTGTGCACAGTGGGGGCCGACGTAAGGGCCGGTTTGACCGGATGGCGTAGCCGCGCGTACCGTGACCAGGTCGAGTTGTCGATGGCTGCTGCCGCCTGCCTCCGATGGGCAATGATCACGATCTGTGGTCGTGAAGCGGTGCACACGGGCGTATTCGCGAGCTACTCGTGGGCGCACGGTGACAGCCAGGCGATGTCCCGCCATCACCCGATTCATTTCTGGAGCCCCCGAGTGAGCAAGCGCACCTTCCAGCCGAACAACCGTCGTCGCGCGAAGACCCACGGTTTCCGTCTCCGTATGCGTACGCGCGCCGGTCGCGCCATTCTGGCGACCCGCCGTGGCAAGGGTCGCTCCCGCCTGTCCGCCTGATCTCGTACAGGTCATGACGTGCTGCCTACCGAGAATCGGCTGAGGCGGCGCGAGGACTTCGCAGCCGCAGTACGACGAGGGCGCCGAGCCGGTCGCCCGTTGCTCGTCGTCCATCTACGCAGCGGTACAACGGACCCGCATGTGCCTGGGGAGAGCACTCCCCCGACACGTGCGGGTTTCGTCGTAAGCAAGGCAGTGGGCGGAGCAGTCGTCCGCACCGCCGTGAAGCGGAAGCTTCGCCATCTGGTGCGTGATCGGCTCTCTCAGCTGCCCCCCGGTAGCCTGGTTGTCGTACGGGCGCTGCCCGGCGCGGGCACCGCCGACCATGCACAGCTGGCCCGAGACCTGGATGCCGCCCTGGCGCGGCTACTGGGAGGGGGCGCGCGATGAAATACCCGCTGCTGGCTCTCATCAAGTTGTACCAGTGGACGATCAGCCCGCTTCTGGGGCCTGTCTGCAGGTACTACCCGTCGTGTTCCCACTACGGATATACGGCTATCGACCGGCACGGTGCGGTGAAGGGAACGGCACTGACGGCCTGGCGCATCCTCCGATGCAACCCCTGGTCGCCGGGTGGCGTGGACCACGTTCCGCCGCGCAAACGTCCGCGTTGGCACGAACTGCTGCGCAATGCGTGGCGGACAAGCAAGGGCGGGCACTCCGGCCAGGAGACCGGCCCGGCCGCAGAGACCTCGCCCAATGCTCAAGGAGCCTGATTAGTGGACACGATTGCCAGTCTGTTCAGTTTTATCACTACCCCAGTTTCGTGGGTCATCGTCCAGTTCCACTCGCTGTACGGAGCCATCTTCGGCCCTGACACCGGCTGGGCCTGGGGCCTGTCCATCGTGTCCCTGGTGGTTCTGATCCGGATCTGCCTGATCCCGCTCTTCGTGAAGCAGATCAAGTCGACCCGTGGCATGCAGGCGCTCCAGCCGAAGATGAAGGCGATCCAGGAGCGCTACAAGAGCGACAAGCAGCGTCAGTCCGAAGAGATGATGAAGCTGTACAAGGAGACGGGTACCAACCCGCTCTCCTCGTGCCTGCCGATCATCGCGCAGTCACCGTTCTTCTTTGCGCTCTACCACGTGCTCTCTGCCATCGCCAATGGGCAGACGAAGGGGTACATCGACAAGCCGCTCCTGGAGAGCGCGCAGAAGGCGCACATCTTCGGTGCCCCGCTGGCCGCGAAGTTCTTGGACAGTTCGGACAAGGTGGCGGCGCTCGGTGCCTCGCTGACCGACGTCAGGATCGTCACCGCGGTCATGATCATCATGATGTCGGCGTCACAGTTCTACACGCAGCGCCAGCTGATGACGAAGAACGTCGACATGTCCGTGAAGACGCCGTTCATGCAGCAGCAGAAGATGCTGATGTACGTCTTCCCGCTGATGTTCGCCGTGATGGGTGTCAACTTCCCCGTCGGTGTCCTCGTGTACTGGCTCACCACCAACGTGTGGACCATGGGGCAGCAGATGTTCGTGATCCACCGGAACCCGACGCCGGGCAGCCAGGCACAGTCCGGCCTGCTGGAGCGGATGCAGAAGCACCTGATCGCGCACGGTGCGACGCGGACGCGTCACCAGCGCAACATCATCAAGGGCATTGCGTCCAAGGAGACAAAGGACCGCAACGAAGCCGAGCGTAAGTTCATCACTACGCTGAGCAAGTCCGGCCTTGTGGCCCAGGCCGATGGCACGGTGGAGAAGAGCGACGCGGCTGTGGCTGCCGAGGCCGAAGGCGTCACCCTGGCAGAGGCCGCGCCGAAGCGTCAGCAGCCCAAGCGCCAGACCAAGGCGAAGCGCCAGACGGGTGCTACCCAGGCGGGCCATGCGCAGACCGGTGAGGCGAAAGCCTCGGAGAAGCCCGCTGGCACCAAGGCGGCCGATGCTTCTTCCGAGAAGACCTCGCTGGACAAGGGCGAGGCGCAGGCCGACTCCGAGCCGGACTCCAAGCCCGCTTCCCGTAATGCACGCCAAGCCAAGTCCGGGCAGCGCAAGGGCCAGCAGCGCCCCAAGCACCCGTCCAAGAAGTAAGAAGGAGTCCATCCCGTGACGGAAGGCACCACCACCTCCGCCGCCGCTGAGGGCGACACACTGAGCAGGCTGGAGCAGGAAGGCGAGATCGCGGCTGACTACCTCGAGGGCCTGCTCGACATCGCTGACCTCGACGGTGATATCGATATGGACGTCGAGGCCGACCGTGCTGCGGTCTCGATCATCAGTGATGCGAGCAGCCGCGATCTTCAGAAGCTCGTGGGACGCGATGGTGAGGTACTGGAGGCCCTCCAGGAGCTCACCAGGCTCGCGGTGCACCGGGAGACCGGGGACCGCAGCCGGCTGATGCTGGACATCGCGGGCTTCAGGGCCAAGAAGCGTGAGGAGCTCGCCGCGCTGGGCGCCAAGGCGGCCGATGAGGTGAAGGGCTCCGGTGAGCCGGTCAAGCTCGACCCGATGACGCCGTTCGAGCGCAAGGTAGTGCACGACGCGATCGCTGCTGCCGGGCTGCGCAGTGAGTCCGAGGGCGAGGAGCCGCAGCGCTTCGTCGTTGTGCTTCCGGCCTGACCGGAGCATTGTTCTGTCGGCCCCGTCTGTTCGCAGGCGGGGCCGATCTTTGTCAGCCTGTTGTCAGCCATCCATGCGGTATCGCGCGGTAAGGAAGGACGGTCCCCGTGACCGAGTCAGCGGAGCTCCCCCAGGCGCCGGCAGTGGCGCATGAGGTTTTCGGGGAGTTCTTCCCGGAAGTCGTTCGGTACGCGGAGTTGCTGGCAGACGCGGGGGTCAAGCGCGGGCTGATCGGACCGCGTGAGGTGCCGAGGCTCTGGGAGCGGCACCTGTTGAACTGCGCGGTGCTGTCCGAGGTGGTTCCTCAGGGAGTGACCGTCTGCGATGTGGGCTCCGGCGCCGGGCTGCCGGGCATCCCACTGGCCCTGGTGCGCAGGGATCTGAAGATCACGTTGCTGGAGCCCCTGCTGCGGCGGACCAATTTCCTGCAGGAGGTGGTGGAGCTGCTGGGGCTCGACCATGTGACGGTTGTCCGTGGCAGGGCAGAAGAGGTCCTGGGCAAGCTTCCGCCGGTCCATGTAGTGACGGCCCGCGCGGTAGCTCCGCTGGACCGGCTTGCCGGGTGGGGTGTGCCGCTGTTGCGTCCGTACGGGGAGATGTTGGCTCTCAAGGGCGATACCGCTGAAGAGGAGATCCAGGGCGCGCGGGCAGCACTGAGCAAGCTGGGTGTGGTCGAGACTTCGGTGCTTCAGGTCGGAGAGGGGATCGTCGATCCGCTATCCACGGTGGTGCGGGTCGAGGTGGGGGAGAGCCCCGGAGGTGTGCGCTTCGCTGCGAAGCGGGCGAAGGCGGCTCGCGTGAGCCGGACCCGCAGGCGCCGTTAGGCGGGTGTGATGCCAGCAATGCCGCTAAAGCTGCTAAATAGGCTCAATTCGGAGTGTCGTGACGCTGTGACGTGACGGCGAGGGCATCTTGTTTCACGTGAAACGTCGCTCTCTGCTGCATGGGATCATCAGTCGCAGTCGCGCGGCCTCCACGCCGCGTGACCGTAGGCCCTTCGGGGTCACAGAGTTGTCCACAAAGGTGGATTCATCCACAGAAGAACATGCCTCGCTGGTTCACAACCCCGAAAGCATGGCAGGCTCTGTGCATTGTGAGCCTGAAGTCGAGGAGAGTGAATCCTTGCGGTCCGACGCCAACATCGCGGGACCGATGACCGATCCGGTCCCCGGTCCCCGTACCGAGTCGGCGGCAGAAGATGTTTCACGTGAAACACCGCCGCCGATGGACGACACCCCTATTGGTCGCGCTGCCCAACTGGCTGTAGAAGCTCTCGGTCGTGCCGGAGAAGGTCTGCCCCGGCCGGAGCAGACGCGCGTCATGGTGGTCGCCAACCAGAAGGGCGGCGTCGGTAAGACCACAACAACGGTCAACCTCGCCGCCTCACTCGCGCTGCATGGCGCGCGTGTGCTGGTGATTGACCTGGATCCTCAGGGAAACGCCTCCACGGCACTGGGGATCGACCATCACTCCGAAGTTCCATCGATCTATGACGTCCTTGTAGACAGCCGGCCGCTCTCCGAGGTGGTCCAGCCCGTTCCCGACGTCGAGGGTCTCTTCTGTGCCCCGGCCACCATCGATCTCGCGGGCGCTGAGATCGAGTTGGTGTCCCTCGTGGCGCGGGAGAGTCGCCTCCAGCGAGCGCTCCAGGCGTATGAACAGCCACTGGACTACATCCTTATCGACTGCCCACCATCCTTGGGCCTGCTGACTGTCAACGCGATGGTGGCGGGCGCTGAGGTGCTGATCCCGATTCAGTGTGAGTACTACGCACTTGAGGGGCTGGGGCAGCTGCTGCGGAATGTCGATCTGGTCCGGGGGCATCTCAACCCCGAGCTTCATGTGTCGACGATTCTGCTCACCATGTACGACGGTAGAACTCGTCTTGCCTCGCAGGTGGCAGATGAGGTGCGCAGCCACTTCGTCCGCGAGGTCCTGAAGACCAGCATTCCGCGGTCGGTTCGTATCTCGGAGGCCCCGAGCTATGGGCAGACGGTCCTCACCTATGACCCCGGGTCCAGCGGTTCGCTGTCGTACCTTGAAGCGGCCCGTGAGATCGCACTGCGAGGCGTCGATGTGCACTACGACGGCCGGCACGCACAAACGGGCAGTCAGAACAGTCAGCAGAGCATCTCGGAGGGGATCCAGTGAGTGAGCGACGCAGGGGGTTGGGACGTGGACTCGGTGCGCTGATCCCCGCCGCACCGCAGGAGAAGGTGGGGCTCGCAGGTGGCGAGGCATCGTCCACTGCCGGGGCTGCACCGGTGATGACAGCAGAGCGGGGTGTGGCGGCAGCGAAACTGGCGGCCTTGCCTACCGGGGCTGTTTCACGGGAATCGATTGTTCCTGCGCAGGAGTCGGCGCCCGTAGCCGTGGCGGAACAGGTGGGCCCTGCCGGTGCTTACTTCGCCGAGCTTCCGCTTGACGCGATCACCCCCAACCCGCGCCAGCCGCGTGAGGTGTTCGACGACGACGCTCTTGCTGAGCTTGTCTCCTCCATCAGGGAGGTGGGCCTCCTGCAGCCTGTCGTTGTACGTCAGGCCGGCGCCGAGCGCTTCGAGCTCATCATGGGCGAGCGGCGTTGGCGGGCCTGTCGTGAGGCGGGTCTGGAGCGCATCCCGGCGATCGTCCGGGCCACGGATGACGAGAAGCTCCTTCTGGACGCGCTGCTGGAGAACCTCCACCGTTCTCAGTTGAACCCGCTTGAAGAGGCCGCGGCTTACGATCAGTTGCTCAAGGACTTCAGCTGCACACACGATCAGCTCGCTGACCGGATCGGTCGCTCCCGGCCTCAGGTGTCCAACACATTGCGGCTGTTGAGGCTCTCGCCCCCGGTGCAGCGCAGGGTGGCTGCCGGAGTCCTGTCCGCAGGACATGCCCGGGCGCTCCTGTCGGTGGACGACTCCGAGGAGCAGGACCGGTTGGCGCACCGCATTGTGGCGGAGGGGCTCTCAGTCCGTGCGGTCGAGGAGATCGTCACGCTGATGCAGTCGCGTCCGCAGAGCTCTCCGAAGGCCAAGGGGCCGCGGGCTGGAGGGCGGGTGTCGCCGGCGCTCTCCGACCTTGCTTCACGGCTGTCGGACCGTTTTGAGACGCGGGTGAAGGTCGATCTGGGACAGAAGAAGGGGAAGATCGTCGTCGAGTTCGCTTCGATGGATGATCTGGAACGGATCCTCGGTTCGCTCGCTCCCGGCGAAGGACGAGTCCTGGAGAAGCGGCTCGCAGACGAAGCCGAAGCCGTCGAAGAGGACGAGGGCTGAGTCTGCGGCTGGCATCTGTTCAGAGGGCGGGGCGTCTCCGGTAGGCCGGAACACGCTCCGCCCTTTGCTTTCTCACGGTATCCGTCTGATCGCCGGGATGGATACGATGCGTTCTGGTATGGCGCATCCACCTTGATCCATCGCGGAGGGAGGGCAGGGGCCCATGCGAACGGTGAACCGCAGCCGACTGGTGACTGCTGGACTGGGGCTGGGAGTGGTCGGCGGATTCGTCGGCAGCCTGCTCAGGGAGTGGAGCGTGCTGAGCGCCGCTTGCGAAGCGGCGGGTGAGAGAAGTGAGGAACACCGTTCATGGGGCGTCGGCTCGTACCGCTCACGCTGGACAACCTTCCGGACCTTCCCAAGCGTTGCCGTTCATGTGTCTTCTGGGAGCTCGACCCAGTCAGTGGGGAAGCCGCGATAGAGGCCGGCACGCCGGAGCTGGAGAAGGAAGCATGGATCTCGGCCGTGCTGCTGGAGTGGGGTTCCTGCGGCCGGGTCGTCTACGTCGATGACATGCCGGTGGGTTTCGTTCTCTATGCGCCGCCCGCCTATGTGCCGCGCTCGCTTGCTTTCCCAACGAGTCCCGTCTCTCCCGACGCCGTGCAGCTGATAACGGCATGGATCACGCCGGGGTATCAGGGCCAGGGACTGGGGCGGGTACTGGTGCAGACGGTAGCCAAGGATCTGCTGCGAAGAAACTTCAAGGCGATCGAGGTATTCGGCGATGCTCGGTGGAAGGAGCCCGCGTGTCTGCTTCCTGCGGATCATCTGCTGGCGGTCGGGTTCAAGACGGTCCGGCCGCATCCGAACTACCCGAGGCTGCGGCTTGAGTTGCGTACAACTCTGTCCTGGAAGGAAGACGTGGAGCTTGCGCTGGACCGCCTTTTGGGCGCAGTCAAGAAGGACCCAGTACTGCGTCCGTTGTGAGGATCGCTCTCACAGAAGCCACCACAGCGCGAAAACAGGGGCCGCCCTTGAGGGCGGCCCCTGTTTCACGTGAAACATAGATGATGTCAGGCCTTGGTGGCCTCGTCGCTGATGAAGCCCCCAAGGTCGCGAATGATCGCGGCCTTCGGCTTGGCGCCGACGATGGTCTTCGCCACCTCGCCGCCCTGGTAGACATTGAGCGTCGGGATGGACATCACGCCGTACTTTGCGGCAGTGCCCGGGTTCTCGTCGATGTTGAGCTTGACGACCTCGATCTGGTCACCGTACTCGGCTGCGATTGCCTCGAGAGACGGAGCGATCTGGCGGCACGGACCGCACCAGGCGGCCCAGAAGTCGACCAGTACGGGCTTGCCGCTCTTGAGTACATCCTGTTCGAAGGAGTCGTCAGTCACGTTCTTCAGGGTGCCGGCCACGGCGGGCTCCTCTTTCTTCACGGGGGTTCGGGTTGGGGAATGCGGTGATCAGATGCTGGCGATCTTCTCGGGCTCTGCGGCCTTCTTGCTGTCGGCCAGGGCCGCCAGGAAGCGCTCGGCGTCGAGGGCGGCGGAGCAGCCGGTCCCAGCAGCCGTGATGGCCTGCCGGTAGGTGTGGTCGACGACGTCACCAGCGCCGAAGACACCGGTGAGATTGGTCCGGGTCGAAGGCGCATCGACCTTCAGGTAGCCCTCGTCGTCCAGGTCCAGCTGGCCCTTGAACAGTTCGGTGCGCGGGTCGTGGCCGACGGCGATGAACAGGCCCGTCACCGGCAGCTCGGAGGTCTCTCCGGTCTTGGTGTTGCGCAACGTCAGGCTGGAGAGCTTCTGCTCGCCGTGGATCACAGCCACCTCGCTGTCCCAGGCGAACTTGATCTTCGGGTCGGCGATGGCCCGATCCTGCATGGCCTTCGAGGCGCGCAGGGTGTCCCGGCGGTGGACGATGGTGACGGACTTGGCGAACCGGGAGAGGAAGGTGGCTTCCTCCATCGCGGTGTCGCCGCCGCCGACGACGGCGATGTCCTGGTCCTTGAAGAAGAAGCCGTCGCAGGTAGCACACCAGGAGACGCCACGCCCGGAGAGGGCGTCCTCATTCGGCAGGCCCAGCTTGCGGTGCTGCGAGCCGGTCGTGACGATGACAGCCTTGGCCTGGTGCACAGTGCCGGCGGTGTCGGTGGCGGTCTTGATCTCGCCACTCAGGTCGACGGCCACGATGTCGTCAGGAACCAGCTCGGCACCGAAGCGCTCTGCCTGGGCACGCATGCTGTCCATCAGGTCGGGTCCCATGATGCCGTCCTGGAATCCGGGGAAGTTCTCCACCTCGGTGGTGTTCATGAGCGCACCACCAGCGGTGACTGCACCTTCGAAGACCAGCGGCTGCAGTGACGCGCGCGCGGTATAGAGCGCGGCGGTGTAACCGGCGGGCCCGGAGCCGATAATGATCACGTTACGGACGTCGCTCACGGGTTTCTTCCTCGTCTCTGCGGACTGCTTGCTGCCTACTGGGGCCAGGTCCAGCGGACTCTCACCCCACCCAACGGATCCTACGGGGCGTGCATTCCCGTCAGGGTCAGCCGCGAGGATAGACGTGGGTCAGGAGCACCTTGCCGCGAGTGGACGGCGTGGCATGGACGCATGCCGCGTCTACGACATACGCCTGGACCCGGGTGTTGTCAGTGGGGTGCGGCAGCACGACGAGGAAGGCGTCGGAACCCTTGTAGGTGCCCTTCTGGGCGGCGATCGGACCTTCAGCGCGTCCTATGCCCTTCTCGACACAGGGCGGTACGACCACGTCGAGCCCGCTCTTGAGCGTCGTCGGGCCGGAGTCCATGTGGACCGATGGAGCCTTTTTCTCCTGTGGGGAGACGGTGGACGCCGTGGCATTCGAGGCGAGCAGGGAGTGCACCTGGCCCTGCAGGGCGGCATCAACGAATACGGGAGTTCCCCCGCGCTTCGAGGTCTTTCCCGCGGCACTGGTGTCACCGCTCGACGCGGTGGGCGACGACTGCAGGAAGAACACACCGATACCGATGACAGCTGCCCCGAAGGCCGCGCTGAGAGCAGCGACGTGACGTCGTCGCCGCGCCGTACGGGTTCGGCCGGGGCCTGTAGCGGCACGGGGACGCCCTGACGGGCGGTTGCCGTGGACGGGTTCCGCGCTGCGGGACGGGAGTGATGTTTCACGTGAAACATGAGCCCCACCTTCGTGCGGGGTGGCTCCGATCAGGGACTCCGCGGCCAGAGCTGCGTCCATACGCTCAGCGATGTCGGCCGGCATGAGCGCCGGCCCGGGCGCGGTAGCGAGCAGCTCCTGAATCTCCTGGAGGGAACCGCTGACATCGGAACAGAGTGAGCAGGCGTCGATGTGCTGCTGCATCTCCACTGCGCGGGATGGCGCAAGGAGACCCTCAGCGAGATCGGCGATCTCCGAGACATCGGGATGCTGAGACGTGTCAGCTGTCGATGTCATGCGCGTCCACCTCCGCCCTTCACTGCAGCAGGATTCTGTGGTCCCGCGTCCTTCGGTCTCGACGCAGGTGGGACGGATGCTCCCGGCATCCGGTTCCTTCCCCTGTCGGCCGGGGTGTCGTTTCCTGTCTCTGCCGGTTGCGGGCGGAGGTGCGCGAGGAGTGGCAGGAGTCTCGCCCGCCCGCGTGCACACCGACTCTTCACGGTGCCTGTAGGCACATCAAGGATCTGCGCGGCCTCAGCCACGGGGTACCCCTGCATATCGACGAGGACGAGGGCGGCGCGCTGTTCCGCGGGGAGGGTGCCCATGGCTTTGATCAGTTCGCGGTGCAGGTCCTGGCGCTCTGCTGGTGCCTCGGCGGATTCATGAGGTTCGAGGAGCTGATCGAGGCGCTCCGTGTCATCGACGGGCGAGGTCTTCCGCGTCGCGGCTTTACGGGCCCGGTCGAGGCAGGCGTTGACCGTGATGCGGTGCAGCCAGGTGGTGACGGCGGACTGGCCGCGAAAGGTGTGTGCGGCACGGTAGGCGGAGACCAGGGCGTCCTGGACGGCGTCGGCAGCCTCCTCGCGGTCGCCGAGCGTACGCAGAGCGACGGCCCAGAGCCGGTCTCGATGGCGCCGTACCAGCTCACCGAAGGCGTCGGCGTCGCCGGCGACGTGGGCAGCCAACAGCTCCTGGTCGCCGGCGGTACCGAGCGCGGTGTCGTCCAACGGTGAGCCCCCTCCCCTGTCCCTGATCAGCCGGAGAACTTCACATCCGTAATGGCCTGCTTGTAACCCGCTTCGCTGTACTGGTCTCCGGGTGAATCCGGCATGGCCGTGATCCAGACCAGTACATAACGCGTGTTCACCGGTTTGTCTGCCTTGAAACGCGCTGAGGTGCCGTTGGTGCTCGTGGAAGTGATCTTCTTCATCGAGCTCAGGGACGCTGAGGAGGACAGCGAATCGGCTGCGTACAGGGAGATCGCGGTCTCGTTGCCCGAGTAACGCAGCCCTATGGAGGCAGCCGACACGTCCTTCGCGGAACCCAGGTCGTAGACGATCCCCACCCCCTGCTTGAAGGGGGCCAGCTGGGGGCCGTCCTTGAAGGAGTAGGTACGCCAGTACGTCGAGCTGTCACCGTCGTAGGTCTTCCCGACATCGCCGGGGTGCTGGGGCTTACCGTCCGGGTAGTACTCGGCTGCGTCCTTCACCGGGAGCGGCTGAAGAGCCTTCTGCTCGGCGGTGCCATTGTTGTTGCCGTTGTTGGTCTGGTTGGTGCCCGTACCGCCGGAGTCCTTGCCCCGGTCCAGGAGCGTATCGGCGAGCTGCCAGCTGCCCAGACCCAGCGCGGCGATCAGCAGCGCGGACACGGCCCACTTGAGTACCTTGCCGGTGCGGCCCTGGAGCGGCGGCGGAGGAGCGGCCACCGGCTGAGCCGGTGCCACCCTGGCGCCGGTGGCCGGACGGCCATAGGTGCCCTGCTGGTAGTTCGTGCGCTGATACTCGGGCGGCGGGGTGTAGGCGGGCTCCGGTGGCCGGATCCGCGGCATGGCGGCGACGGCCTTGGCGAGCTCGTCGGGGGTGGTGCAGGGCGGTTCCTGACGAGATGCGGTGGCGCCGTCATTGGCCAGGGCGCGCATGGCGATCTCTGCGAGGCCGCGGTTGACGCCGGCCCGTACCTGGTCCGGGGGGATCAGGCCGACGCCCTTGGGCAGGCCGGAGAGACCGTAGGCATCGGTGTCGTAGGGCCAGCGCTGGGTCAGCGCGGCATACAGCAGGGCGCCGATGGCCTCTGTGTCGGTCCGCTGCGGGGTGTCA
This sequence comes from Streptomyces sp. NBC_00466, assembly GCF_041433995.1. Taxonomy (NCBI): domain Bacteria; kingdom Bacillati; phylum Actinomycetota; class Actinomycetes; order Kitasatosporales; family Streptomycetaceae; genus Streptomyces; species Streptomyces sp. NBC_00466. Next base: position 3,249,656 of record NZ_CP107896.1, read on the forward strand.
GAGGTGATGCCGCGAAGGGCTGCGTTCACCGCGAGGCCGCGGATGCGGTACTGGCCGGATGAGGTACGCAGGACCGCGCCGGGCGTGAGCCTGAGGTGGGACAGGCCCTCGCGGTGCGCGGCGGCCATGGCTTGCGAGACCTGGCTGACCAGCTGGTAGGCGTCGTGCGCCTCCAGGGGGCCGGAAGCGAGCAGCGCGGTGATTTCTGTCGCGTCGGGCAGCCATTCGTGCACGACATAGACGAGATCGTTCTCCTCGACGGCATCCAGGACCTGCACGAAGCGGGGGTCGCCAAGGAGGGCCGAGGACCGAGCGGCCGCGAGGACGGCGCGCGCCCGGGCGTGATCAGCGGGAAGCAGATGCACACCGACAGCGCGCCTGAGCTTCTCGTCGACCGCACGCCAGCTGCTGAAACCGTCCAGACGGGTGACGCACTCCTCAAGCCGGTAGCGTCTGGCGAGCTTGTGCCCGCTGTGAAGCTCGGGCGCTGCCTCGGGCTCCGTCGGCTTCTTCGCGCTCTCCTCGTCCTGGGTGCCTTCACCGGCCGTGGTGTCAGCCGTTTCCTGAGGTTCCACCGTGCCGTCGGCCGTGGCCTTGTCCGCCTTGGCGGCCAGCGGCTTGTCGCCACTGTTGTCAGCCACGTCGACGGCAGCCGTGCTACGTTCCGCCACCGTCGTTCCTGCCTCCCCATCCGTTGCGCGCTGTCGGCCAGTCTGCAAAGCCATGCCAATTGTGCCCACAGTCCGACGCTATGCACGACACGCGGCGTCGGACGATGGTTGTGCGATCCGGTCGGCGCCTAGCGGCCGAGGCGACCGCGCACCATGGCAACCATTGAGTTGAGCTCGGCGATCCGCATGCGCTTCGCGGCGATGAAGAACACACCGAGAAGTACCGCGCTGCCGACGATCAGCGCTGCCAGCGAGCCCAGCACACCCACTCCGAGCACCCGGATGATGCCGAATCCGACGGCCCCGCCGACGACGGCTCCCGGGAGGGAGGCCAGCGCCAGGCGGGCGTACGTGCGAAGGATGTGCGTCCCGTCCAGGTCGCCGCCCAGACGGTTGCGCAGCCTCCGCCAGGCAATCCCGACACCGACCGCATAGGCCAGACCGTAGGAGGCGGCCATGCCGACCACCGCCCACTGTGCGGGGAGGACGACGTAGCAGAGTGCGGAGGCCGCGGCGTTGACTGCGGCGACGATCACCGTGTTGTAGAAGGGGGTGCGGGTGTCCTCGTACGCGTAGAAGCCACGCAGGACGACGTACTGCACCGAGTAGGGGATCAGGCCGAGGGCGAAGGCCATCAGGACGTAGCCCATGGACTCGGAGGCCTGTACGCCGCTGGAGGCGAACAGCAGGGTGCAGACCGGTACGCCCAGGGCCAGGAATACGAAGGAGACCGGAACGATCGCCACGGCGGAGTTCCGCAGTCCCTGTGAGATGTCGTCGCGGACCGCGCCGACATCGCCGTCGTTGGCGGCGCGGGAGATCCGAGGCAGCAGGGCGGCCATGACGGACACGGTGATGATGGCCTGGGGCATCCCCCAGATCAGCTGTGCGTTCGAGTAGGCCATGATCCCCGCTCCGGACCGCCCGGAGGCCTTGCCGGCCGCGGTGGCGAGCTGGGTGACCACCAGGACACCCGCCTGGTTGGCAAGGACGAACAGGACCGTCCACTTGGCGAGCTTCACGGCCTTGCCGAGACCGTGTCCGCGCCAGTCGAAGCGCGGGCGGAAGCGGAAACCGGCCTCACGCAGGTACGGGATCATCGACAGGGCCTGGACGGTCAGACCCAGCAAGGTGCCGATTCCGAGCAGCCGCACCCCGTCCGCAGGGATGGTCGTCACCTTCATGTGGGAGTCGGCGGAGGTGCCATAGACCCAGATGAACAGCCCGAAGGTGAAGATCATGACGATGTTGTTGAGGACCGGAGTCCACATCATCGCGCCGAACTTTCCGCGGGCGTTCAGGATCTGCCCCATCACGACGTGCACACCCATGAAGAAGATGGTGGGCAAGCAGTAGCGCGCGAAGGTGACAGCGACGTTGTTGGCTGCCGGATCGTCGGCGATCGGCAGGGACATCAGCCGGATCAGCAGCGGCGCCGCGAAGACCGCGATACCGACGATGATGCCGAGGGCCACCATGACGACGGTGAGCAGGCGGTTGGCGTAGGCCTCGCCGCCGTCGTCGTCCTCCTTCATCGAGCGCACGAGCTGCGGCACGAACACGGAGTTGAGTCCGCCACCCACGGTCAGGATGTAGATCATGGTGGGCAGCGTGTAGGCCACGGTGAAGGAGTCGCCGAGCGTCGCCGCACCGAGTGCGGCAGTGATCACCATGGTGCGTACAAAGCCGGTGAGGCGGGAGACCAGGGTTCCCGCGGCCATCACCGCGCTCGATTTCAGCAGGCCGGATGCTCCGCCCGACTTCTCGGGGGGAGCGGCTGGGGCGGGCTCCTGCGGGCCCCCGGGGGGCGGAACGGGGGCGGCCCCCTGCTGGTCCCGGAAGAGATGGGCGAACGCGTCCTGCTGTTCCGGTTCGTCGGCTGCCTGGGTCACCAGGTCGTCGACCCCGACGAACTGGGTCGTCGCGTCATCCCCGTACGGAAGGTAGCGGGACGGGCCGTCGGGCTCGGGGGCCGGTGTCTGTGCCCATACCCGGGGGTCCGGCGGGTACTGCGCTGCAGGCGGCTGCTGGTACATCGGCTGCGGCTCGGTGTAGGTACCGGGGGGAGGCGGGGGGTGGGACGCACGGTCGTAGAGCGCCTCCGCCACCGGGTCCTGGGCACCGAGACCGTTCGCCCCGTACGGGTCGTAGCTGTAGGCGTCCTGGACATACGGATCCGGGGCAGGCTGATTCTGGCCGGCTGCAGGGGGCTCGAGGGGCGTCCCACCGGAATACGCAGCCCCGCCCCCAGCACCCTGGTCACGGTCACCGTCGTACGGCGCGTTCATTGGTTACCCCACCTCATCGTCCCCGGCCGGCCGGCCACGACATCGCTCAACGGTCCACTTTCTCACCCGTGCCCGGCGGGTTACCGTTTTCCGCTCCGGTGTCCGTCTCCGGGTCACTCGGCTGCTCCGGGTCATCGCCCCCGGCAGCGGCCGCCCGTGCGGCGGCCCGCTTGCGATGCGTGTACATCCGGATTCCGGCGAGCACCAGAAGCAGTAGACCTCCGGCGATCACCAGCATGACCGTCAGTGTCATCTCCGAGACTGTCACTGTGAAGGGCATTGCCTTCGCAGTGCCGTACGGCGTGCCGTCCTCGGTGAAGAGCTGGGCGTACACCCTGACGGGACCGTTGGCGTTGATCGATGTCGTGAACTTCACGGTCTGGCTGTGACCGCCCGCGATCTCCAGGGGCTGCTCGGCGACCGCCGCCTTGTCGTCTCCGAGCTGCAGACGGTTGGGGCTGGTCGAGCGCAGCTTCAGCACCAGATGCTTGACGGGCTGAAGCAACTTGTTCTGCACAGTCACCGGGATCGTCGCACTGCGTCCGGACAGCGTCATGTCGGACTTCTGGACGATCTGCACCTCGCCGGTGAGGCTCAGCAGATAGGACTGGACCCCGCTTCGGTAGGCCCTTGCACCCTTGGCATCCCCGCGCCACGAGGTCGCCAAGGAGCGGTCCATGGCGTTACTGAACGGCGTCACCACCCGGTCCGGCTGACTGAGGATGATCTTGAAGTTGTCGAGCGTCGACTGCGTGGTCCTGACGTCCTGGAACGCCTTTACCGGCAGTTCCTGTCGGCGCAGGGACGACGGGTACGCCGATGAGCTCGGCACCGTCGTCGTGGCGCTGGGATCCGCCTTGGCTTTGGCCGCGTCGATGAGGTTGAGGGGCTGGGTCCAGCGGTCCTCGTCCAGAGTGCGCAGGGCGCTCGCCATCGACTGTGCCTGGCTGACGGAGGGCATCCGCTGGGGGGCGACGACGACGCTGCGCTGCTTGGACGGCTCCTGCAGGTTCAGAGCCAGGGACTGGGCGAGGTAGTTCTGCACCGCGAGCGTGGAGGCACCTGCCTCGGCCATGTCGCCCTGGAAGGCATTGGAGAGCCGGGAGTCGGAAACCACCGCCGTGGTGCCGCCGCCGATGGGCCGGGCCGATGTGGGGGTGTACGGCAGTCCGGCCGTCTCCTCCAGACTGTCGCTGCTGGTGATCACGTTGTGCGCTCCGGCAGAGGTGGCCACATCAACGATTGAAGGGTCGATCGCGCCACTGGCCGGCCAGGCGAAATCGGTGGACGCCTTCACATGCAGGATCGTCTGCACGGTCGTGCCGGCGATCTCGGTGGCCGACTGCAGATGGCTCAGCGCGCCGGGGACGTTCTTGCCGTGGTGGGCCAGGGAGGCAAGGTCGGGATCCGCGAACGGCAGCGCGACGACCTTCTGGCCCTTTACCGCGTTCTCCAGGTCGCTCAGCCATTTCTTGGCGACGGCCTGGTTCTTGCCCGCGACCTGGGTGTCTCCGACCTGGATCTGATAGTTCCGGGTCATCGCGTCGACGCTCGCCAGCAGATCCGGGTCGATGACCCAGGTGACCGGCAGGGAGCGGCCCAGCGAGACCATCTGCTCCAGTCGGCCGCCGGGCGCGAGCTCCTCCGCCAGGTCGTCGTTCTCGAAGACCGGCGTCTGCTGGGCGTCGGTGCTGGTCTCGGCCCGCAGATGGATCTTCGAGATGAGCGGCCACACCGAGGTGATCTGTGTCTTCATGCTCTGCGGTGTGGGCTGCCAGGGCAGGAAAGTCCGCTGGATGCCGAGCACCTGCTCGTACGGGGCGCCGGCCGTCTGCCCGGAGAGCGAGACGCCGAGCTGGTACACGCCGTCCGCGCCGAGATTCATCTTGCTCACGGGAACCGAGATCGAGAAGTCCTCGCTGATCCCCGGGGGCAGCTTCGCGAATTTCGCCGTGTACTTGCCGCCGACCTCCTGGGGGTCTGCACCCGTGAGGTCAGAGGAGTGCTTGGCCGCGTCATCGATGGCGGATCTGCTGGCCAGGCGAGGTCCCACGCGAACACCGACGTGGGCGTTGGTGACGGTCTCCTTGCGCTTGTTCGTCACCGTGCCCGTGATGGTGACGCTGTCGCCCTTCACCGGCGCGCTGGGTGACAGCGCATCGAGACTGACGGCTACGGCGCCGGTGCTCCGTGCGGTGACGGCGGCCTGTGCAGGGGCCGCTGCCGGGCCGTAGAAAAGGCCCGCCATGAGCGTTCCACCGGCGAGCAGCGACGCTGTGCGCCGCAGCCACCGGCGGGCAGGAGAGGTAGTCATCTCCTGGAAGTGTGCCGCCTCGGCCACGCGCTTGCCCGTCCCTCGTCTTCGTCAGCTGATTCGGTGGTTCTCGGTTCTGCGTCCACGCATGGTAACGATGTGCTCTGGGCCTAAGTGCCGCGGACTGCTCCACGTGATCAGAAGAGCGGTCACAGCTGCCGGGAAATCGGGACGCTCCGGTCGGCACGGGCACGTACCCTTTTCTGTTGTGCCGAACGCCAATGATGACAATCCCAGTGCACTGAGTCAGGTGCAGCACCGCGCGGTCACAGAACTGCTGCGGGTGTCCCCGGTCGCAGACGACCTCGCCCGCCGTTTCCAGGATGCCGGACACAGCCTCGCGCTGGTCGGAGGGTCGGTCAGGGATGCGCTGCTCGGCCGGCTCGGCAATGATCTGGACTTCACCACCGACGCCCGACCCGACGACGTACTGAAGATTGTCCGGCCCTGGGCCGATGCGGTGTGGGAAGTCGGAATTGCCTTCGGAACGGTCGGCTGCCAGAAGGACGGCTATCTGATCGAGGTCACGACGTACCGCTCCGAGGCGTACGACAGGACCTCGCGTAAGCCTGAGGTGTCCTACGGCGACTCCATCGAGGAAGACCTCCTGCGTCGCGATTTCACAGTCAATGCGATGGCAGTCGCTCTTCCGGAGAAGGCATTCATCGATCCGCACGGCGGTCTGGAAGACCTTGCCGGACGGATGCTGCGTACCCCCGGTACGCCGGAGGATTCATTCTCAGACGACCCGCTGCGCATGATGCGAGCTGCCCGGTTCGCGGCTCAGCTGGACTTCGAGGTCGCGCCCGAGGTTGTCGCCGCGATGACGGCGATGTCCGAGCGCATCGGGATCGTCTCGGCGGAGCGCGTACGTGACGAGCTCAACAAACTGCTGCTGTCCGCGAGCCCGCGCAAGGGCCTCGCGCTCCTTGTCGACACCGGCCTCGCCGAATGGGTGCTCCCTGAACTTCCCGCGCTGCGTCTGGAGAGTGATGAGCACCACCGGCACAAGGACGTCTACGAGCACTCGCTGACCGTGCTGGAGCAGGCCATCGACCTGGAGCAGGACGGTCCTGATCTGGTGCTCCGGCTGGCGGCCCTGCTCCATGACATCGGTAAGCCCAAGACGCGGCGCTTCGAGAAGGACGGCGGCGTCTCCTTCCATCACCACGAGGTGGTGGGCGCGAAGCTGACCAAGAAGCGTCTGACCGCACTCAAGTACTCCAATGACATGGTGAAAGACGTCACGAAGCTGGTGGAGCTCCACCTGCGGTTCCACGGCTACGGGACCGGGGAGTGGACCGACTCCGCTGTGCGGCGCTATGTGCGTGATGCCGGACCGCTGCTGGAGCGGCTGCACAAGCTCACGCGATCGGACTGCACCACACGTAACAAGCGCAAGGCCAATGCCCTCTCGCGTGCGTATGACGGGCTGGAGGAGCGCATCGCGCATCTGCAGGAGCAGGAAGAACTCGACTCCATCCGTCCAGACCTGGACGGCAACCAGATCATGGAGATCCTGGATGTCGGGCCGGGGCCTGTTATCGGCAACGCCTACAAGTTCCTGCTTGAGCTGCGGCTGGAGAACGGGCCGATGGAGCATGACGTAGCGGTGGCAGCGCTCAAGGAGTGGTGGGCCGCGCAGAACTGAGGTCATGTTTCACGTGAAACATGACGGACGGCACAGCGAAGGGGCGGTGTTTCACGTGAAACACCGCCCCTTCGCGACCTATCTGCGGCGGGCTACTTCTTGTAGTCCGTCAGGCAGAGAGTGAAGTCCTTGCTGCCGCCGGTCTCGGTGTACGAGTTGTACTTGGTGCGGTCGCAGGTCTCGTCGCCATCCTTCTTCTCGGCGACCTTGTACTGGGCCTTCGCGTCACTGCAGTCCACGACCTCAAGCTTGGGGTCGGTGTCGCTGGAGCTGCCTCGGTGCATGCAGTCGCCGACCTTGGCCGTGTCGGCGTCGTCCTGATGGCTGGAGTACCAACCGAAGGCCGCCACGCCGATAACGACCACGGCGATGACGATCCTCAGGATCTTCTTGCCATTGCCGGGAGGCGGTGCCACCGGAGCCATCGGTATCTGGCCACCGCCCTGGTTGAAGTACGGCGACGGCTGCTGCGGGACACCCGGCTGTCCCGGCTGTCCGTACGGGCCGGGCTGCTGCGGCTGCTGTCCGTATGGATTGCCGCCCTGGGGCTGTCCGTAGGGGGTATTGGGCTGCTGGGCGTATGGGTTCTGGCCCTGGGGCGGCGGAGTAGACATGGTTGGGGTCCCCCTTGAAGCGGTGCGCGTATGCGCAGTTGTCAACGCCCGTAAAATAGCGGGCCGCTCCGGTATTTCTGTCACCGAGCAGGAGTCTGTGGCTCTGATGTGACACATACGTGCATCGAAAACGGGCCATAGACGCAGCAAACGTTGCGCAGTTGAAGGTCGCTGTGCCAAAGGGCGGGGGCTGAGAGCGAGCTCCGCACGGGGGTCACGGGTCCTGCGCCAGGACATGGGAAGAGCCCCGGACAGGCTGTCCGGGGCTCTCAACGGTCAGTGGTCGACCGTTCTCAGAGTGCGCTTCAGCGCTCGACCTCACCCTTGATGAACTTCTCGACGTTCTCGTAGGCCTCGTCGTCGAAGTACTGCACCGGCGGCGACTTCATGAAGTACGAGGAGGCAGAGAGGATCGGGCCGCCGATACCGCGGTCCTTGGCGATCTTCGCGGCACGCACGGCGTCGATGATGACACCGGCGGAGTTCGGGGAGTCCCACACCTCGAGCTTGTACTCGAGGTTCAGCGGAACGTCACCGAAGGCGCGGCCCTCAAGGCGCACGTACGCCCACTTGCGGTCGTCCAGCCAGGCCACGTAGTCCGAGGGGCCGATGTGGACGTTGTCGGCGCCCAGGTCACGGTCACGGATCTGGGAGGTGACCGACTGCGTCTTGGAGATCTTCTTGGACTCCAGGCGGTCGCGCTCCAGCATGTTCTTGAAGTCCATGTTGCCGCCGACGTTCAGCTGCATGGTGCGCTCGAGGCGCACACCACGGTCTTCGAAGAGCTTGGCCATGACGCGGTGCGTGATGGTGGCGCCCACCTGCGACTTGATGTCGTCGCCGACGATCGGCACGCCCGCCTCGGTGAACTTGTCCGCCCACTCCTTGGTGCCGGCGATGAAGACCGGGAGAGCGTTGACGAACGCGACCTTCGCGTCGATGGCGCACTGCGCGTAGAACTTCGCAGCGACCTCGGACCCGACGGGCAGGTAGCAGACGAGGACGTCCACCTGCTTGTCCTTGAGGACCTGGACGATGTCGACCGGAGCCTCGTCCGACTCCTCGATCGTCTCGCGGTAGTACTTGCCGAGGCCGTCGTGGGTGTGGCCGCGCTGGACCTTCACGCCGGTGTTCGGCACGTCGGCGATCTTGATGGTGTTGTTCTCACTGGCGCCGATGGCATCCGCGAGGTCGAGGCCGACCTTCTTCGCGTCGACATCGAAGGCGGCGACGAACTCGACGTCACCTACGTGGTAGTCGCCGAACTGGACGTGCATCAGGCCGGGCACCTTGCCGGCCGGATCTGCGTCCTTGTAGTACTCGACGCCCTGCACCAGCGAGGCGGCGCAGTTGCCCACGCCGACGATGGCTACGCGAACCGAACCCATTCCGGTTGCTCCCTGTGTGTTCTCGACGAAACCCTGCGGACGCAGAGCTTCACTTAGCGATGTCCTCGGACGGATCCGGCGGGGTGGTACCCCGATGCCGGGGCAGGCCGCCCGTATCTCCTGTTATGTCCTGCTGAGCGGCGTCGGCGTCGGGGGATCGTCGCTGATCCCGGCCCGCACGCTCGCTCTCGATGAGCTCGTTCAGCCAGCGCACTTCGCGCTCCACGGACTCCATGCCGTGCCGCTGCAGCTCAAGCGTGTAGTCGTCCAGCCGCTCACGCGTCCGGACCAGAGAGGCGCGCATCTTCTCCAGGCGCTCCTCCAGCCGGCTGCGGCGGCCTTCCAGCACTCGCATCCGCACCTCGCGCTCCGTCTGCCCGAAGAAGGCGAAACGGGCAGCGAAATGCTCGTCCTCCCAGCTGTCGGGTCCGGTGTGCGAGAGGAGCTCTTCGAAATGCTCCTTACCGTCCGCGGTCAACCTGTAGACGATCTTGGCGCGGCGTCCTGCGAGTGAAGCCGCTACCGCGTCCTCCGGGGCGCTGCCCGGTTCCTCGATCAACCAGCCGCTGGTGACCAGCGTCTTGAGGCAGGGGTAGAGGGTCCCGTAACTGAAGGCCCTGAAGATCCCCAGTGAGGTGTTCAGACGTTTGCGCAGCTCATAGCCGTGCATGGGGGACTCTCGGAGCAGGCCGAGTACGGCGAATTCGAGGATGCCGGAGCGCCTGCTCAACCTTCGCCTCCTCTGTTGTCCGGGTCACTTATGCCGTGCTGATGTATCGAGTCGATACATCAGCACGATAGAACGACCTTGCGTTTGCGACAAGCGGAGCCATCGTGAGCGGCGTCACATCATCGATTCGCAAGCATCAACTTGCCTGATTTGAGCCGAACCTCGGCACTGGGAGGGTTTTGCGCGTGCGTAGTCTGTGCGGCATGCAGACCGCCGGGGACCGAGTGACACCTGGGGACGTCAGCCGTCTCGGTCCACGGAATGCAACGCGTACGGGCCCGGCCGAGGGTCTGTGCGTACTGCGGATGCGCCCTACCGAGGGGCTGTCCGCGCATCGGGGGGACCGGAACTCAACTGCCGTTTCCAGGCGTTAGTGCCTGCCCGAGGAGTAGTCGTTCGATGAGCGAGCACCGTCGCAAACCGCCACAGTCGCAGAGTGGTGGACGTGCCGCGGCCAGGCGAGACGCCCAGCAGCCTCCCGGCCGCCGCGCAGCTCCCCCGCGAACCACCACCGGGTCACCTTCTGGTTCCCAGGATGAGGAGGAACGCCCCTACGGCGGCCGCGCCGAAGCAAGACGGGCTGCCCAGCGCAGCGGTGGCGGACGCCGTCGTGCCGCTGAAGCAGGTGGCGGCCGCGGCGGGCGGCGCGGTGCCGGCGGCAGTGGCCGGGGCGGTCGCGGGGGTCACGGCAGTGGCCCGGAAGGCGGCGGTGGCCGGGGCCCGAACAAGAAGAGGTTCATCGACTACCCGCGGGCGAACCTGCACGGCTGGCGCCACTGGGTGCCGTCCTGGCGGCTCGTGACCGGGCTCTTCGTCGGCTTTGTCGGCAGCATTCTGGCCGCGGGCACCATCGCGTACGCCATGGTCGGCATCCCGGACGCCACTAAGACCTCGCAGGCGCAGAACAACGTCTACTACTGGTCCGACGGCAGCCAGATGGTCGCCACGGGCGGTGAGATCAACCGGCAGATCGTGCCGCTCGCGCAGATTCCCAGCGCGATGCAGAACTCGGTGGTCTCGGCCGAGAACAAGTCCTTCTACAAGGACAAGGGCATCGACCCCATGGGCATCGCGCGCGCCGTGTTCAACATGGCCAAGGGCGGTCAGACCCAGGGTGGCTCGACGATCACCCAGCAGTACGTGAAGAACTCACGGCTCGGCCAGGAGCAGACGCTCAGCCGAAAGTTCAAGGAACTGTTCATCTCCATCAAGGTCGGCGCCAAGATGAAGAAGAACGACATCATGAGCGACTACCTCAATACGTCGTACTACGGGCGGGGTGCCTACGGGATCCAGGCCGCGGCCCGTACGTACTTCGGGGTGGACTCCGAGAAGCTCAACCCGAGCCAGTGTGCGTTCCTCGCCACGCTGCTCAAGGGCGCCAGCTACTTCGACCCGGCGGGTGCCGTCGAGATCGACCCCGCGGCGACGCCGAAGGCCAATCTCCAGCGGGCCACCAACCGCTGGAGCTGGATCCTCGACCAGATGGTCAAGGACGGCCGCCTTCCCGCAGCGGAGCGGGCGAAGTACAAGACGTTCCCGAAGGTCGACCCACCGAAGAAGGACGCCCAGCTGGGCGGCCAGACCGGCTACCTCGTCGACCTCGCGAAGTCGTATTTCGTCAACAACAACAAGCAGGGCATCACGTCCGAGGACCTCGCCAAGGGCGGCTACCAGATCCACACGACCTTCGACAAGAAGAAGGTCAAGGAGCTGGAGTCGTCCGTCGAGAAGGTCCGCAAGGCGAAGATCAAGCCCGGCGTACGGCCGAAGACGGACACCCACGTCCAGTTCGGCGGAGCGTCGGTGAACGCGCAGACCGGCGCTATCGCTGCCATCTACGGCGGCGAGGACGCGACGAAGCACTACACGAACAACGCCGACTACACCGGCGCGCAGGTCGGGTCGACCTTCAAGCCCTTCGTGCTGGCAGCCGCCCTGGAGTACGGGAAGCGCAATCCGGCCCTCGGCGCGGACCAGTCCGAATCGGACCGCACGATCGTCTCGCCCAAGAGTCTCTACAGCGGCAAGAACGACCTGAAGATCAGGGACTTCGACGGTTCCGTGTGGAAGAACAAGGCGGGCAAGGAGTGGCTCCAGCAGAACGACGGCCAGGACAACGTCGGCCCGGCTCCGGACTACCGCATCGATCTGCGTGAGGCCATGCGGGAGTCCGTGAACTCCGCCTATGTTCAGCTCGGCATGGATGTCGGCACTGACAAGGTGCGCCAGGCGGCCATCGACGCCGGTCTGCGCGACGACAAGCAGAGCATGGCCAGTTCGAACTACCCCTCCTTCTCCATCGGTACCTCCAGCCCCAGCGCGATCCGGATGGCCGGCGCATACGCCACCTTCGCCAACAACGGCCGGCAGAACGAGCCGTTCTCGGTCACCAAGGTCACCAGCGAGGGCAGGACGGTCTACCAGCACAGTCAGGTGGAGAAGTCGGCGTTCTCGACGGCCATCGCCAGCAATGTCACCGATGTGCTGAAGACCGTGGTCGACAAGGGCACCGGCACCGCGGCCCGGATTCCCGGCCGGCAGGTCGCGGGCAAGACCGGAACCACTGACGGCAACAAGTCCGCCTGGTTCATCGGCTACACCCCGCAGCTCTCCACGGCCATCGACATGTACCGCTTCGACGACAACGCGAAGGGCCAGAACCGCCAGTTCGAGGAGATGTACGGTACCGGCGGCGAGAAGAAGATCCACGGCGCCTCGTTCCCGGCCCAGATCTGGCACAGCTACATGGCGCAGGCGCTCAACAACACACCTGCCACGGACTTCCCGGCGCCCGAGCCGATCGGGAAGGTCGTCTACGGCGGCGGCGTCGCGAGCCCGAAGCCGACGCCGGTCGATACGCCGACCCCGACCCCGTCGCCGTCCAGTCCGTCGCCCTCTCCGTCCGACACGCCCTCCCCGACGCCCTCCCCGACCGAGTCCTGCAACAAGTGGCAGGACTGGACCTGCGGAAACGACGGCGGGGCCAATGCGGGAACGGGCGGGGGAACCGGCGGCGGCGCCAGTCCCAGTCCCACCGACACCTCCGGCACCGGCGGACAGCACGGTGGAGGAGGCGGCGGCGGTGGCGGTGGTGGCGGCGGTCTGTTCGGCGGGCCGGGCGGATGACCGTCCTCTGAGCCCGGTCACCTGATCCGGGCTCCGTCCACACCCGAGGGCCGCCACCGCTCATCTGCTGTGGCGGCCCTCGGGCTGTGCGGCCCGGCTGTGGCGGCCCTCCCCGCGGGCACAGCCGCGTACGGCAGGATGTGCGCCATGACGAGCGCGCACGAGGACCGGCCCGCACCGAAGACCGCAGAACCCGTGGTGCGGCCCACTCAGCAGGACGAAACCGCCGCGGCGGGCAGCGAGCTGATCGGGGGCCCAGCCGGGCGCTGGGCCCGCGGCGTCAGCAGGCTCACACCTGTTCGCGTCATCGCCCTGGTCGCGATCGGCATGTTCGCTCTCGGCATGGTGCAGAAGATGCCCTGCTACGACTGGGCGTGGTTCCAGGGGGCAACATCCCAGTACAACCACGCCTGCTACTCGGACATCCCCCACCTCTACGTCGGACGCGGTTTCGCCGACGACCTCGTCCCGTACTTCGACCGCATCAACGGCGACATGTCGTACCTCGAATACCCGGTGCTCACCGGCCTGTTCATGGAGGTCGCCTCCTGGCTCACCCCGCACGGGGGCACCATCCAGCACCGCGAGCAGATCTACTGGATGGTCAACGCGGGCATGCTGCTGGTCTGCACAGCCGTCATCGCGGTCTGTGTCGCCCGCACCCATCGGCGCCGCCCCTGGGACGGCCTGCTGGTGGCCCTCGCACCCGCCTTCGCGCTCACCGCCACCATCAACTGGGACCTGTTCGCGGTCGCTCTCACCGCTGCGGCGATGCTGATGTGGTCGCGGGGGCGCGCGCTCGCCTTCGGTGTCCTGATCGGCCTCGCGACCGCCGCCAAGCTCTATCCGGTGCTGATCCTCGGCCCGCTCCTCGTCCTGTGCTGGCGTGCCGGAAAGTGGCGTGAGTACGGATGGGCGGTGTTCGGGGCGGCGGCGGCCTGGCTGGTCGTGAACCTGCCCGTCATGTTGCTCGCCCCCGAGGGGTGGAAGAAGTTCTACACGTTCAGCCAGGAACGGAACGTCGACTTCGGTTCCTTCTGGCTGATCATCACCCAGCGCACCGGCAAGCCTCTCGACGTGGGCAACGTCAACACCTGGGCGATGCTGCTGGTGATCCTGGCGTGCGCCGGGATCGGGGCCCTCACCCTGACCGCCCCGCGCCGCCCGCGGTTCGCACAGCTCGCCTTCCTGGTCATCGCCGCCTTCATCCTCACCAACAAGGTCTACTCGCCGCAGTACGTCCTGTGGCTGATCCCGCTCGCGGCCCTGGCCCGGCCGCGCTGGCGTGACTTCCTCATCTGGCAGGCCTGCGAAGTCATGTACTTCCTGGGTATCTGGCTGTACCTCGCGTACACGATGAGCGGCGACAAACCCAAGGGGCTGCCGCCCGAGGGCTACCAGTTCGCCATCGCCCTGCACCTGATCGGGACGCTCTACATCTGCGCGGTGATCGTGCGGGACATCCTGATGCCGGAACGCGACGGCGTACGCAAGGACGGCTCGGACGATCCGTCGGGGGGTGTGCTGGACGGCGCGGAGGACGTGTTCGTGCTCGGCGCGGCCGCCCATCCGGCGCGGCACGCCGCCCACCACTACGAGGGCCCGCAGGTCGAGTGGGGCAGCCGCTCGGTGCGCGAGTAGCCGGACGGGCGACCGCCGGCCGGTCGTACAGCGGAGGCGGGTACCGGTGTGCCGGTACCCGCCTCCGCTGTTCTGCCGTGCTCCTCCAGGTCTGCTGCTGCGGTCCGGAGGAGGTGTGCTGCCGGTGTGTTGCCGGTCCGGGCCGAGGGGTTCAGTGATCGACGAGACGGTCGAACTGTGTCGTCGTGTGCCGCAGATGGGCCACCAGCTCGTCGCCCACCCTCGGTTCCTGTGCGTCCGAGGGGACGAACAGGATCGACACCTGCATGTGCGGTGGCTCCGCGAACCAGCGCTGCTTGCCCGCCCACACGAAAGGCGACAGGTTCCGGTTCACCGTGGCCAGGCCCGCACGCGCGACGCCCTTCGCCCGCGGCATCATCCCGTGCAGCGCCTTCGGCGCCTCCAGGCCCACTCCGTGCGACGTACCGCCCGCGACCACGACCAGCCAGCCGTCCGAAGCGGTCTTCTGCTGCCGGTAGCCGAAACGGTCACCCTTCACGACCTGGGTGACATCCAGGACGGAGCCGCGGTACTGCGTCGCCTCGTGGTCGCCCAGCCACAGCCGGGTACCGATCCTGGCGCGGAAGCGGGTCTGCGGGAACTGCTGCTGCAGCCGCGCCAGTTCCTCCGCCTTCAGATGACTCACGAACATGGTGTGGAGAGGCAGCCGCGCGTTGCGGAGCCTGTCCATCCAG
Organism: Streptomyces sp. NBC_00466; assembly: GCF_041433995.1. Classification (NCBI taxonomy): domain Bacteria; kingdom Bacillati; phylum Actinomycetota; class Actinomycetes; order Kitasatosporales; family Streptomycetaceae; genus Streptomyces; species Streptomyces sp. NBC_00466. Next base: position 3,264,777 of record NZ_CP107896.1, read on the forward strand.
GCGATGACTTCCTCGACCGCGTCGGAACCGTCCATGCGGTCCAGCGGGAGGTGAAGTGCGAACCCTTCCAGGCGTACGTCGTCTATGGCGGCGTGGAGCCGGCCGAGGTCCGCCTCGGAGACGCCGTGGCGCTTCATCGAGCTCATGCACTCGATGACCACACGGGCGCCCACCAGGGCGTGCACGCCGTCGACCGACGAGACGGAGCGGATCACCCGGTCCGGCAGCGGTACGGGCTCCTCGCCGCGGCGGAACGGTGTGAGGACGAGCAGATCACCGCCGAAGGAGTCCTTCATCCGGGCGGCTTCATACGTGGTGCCGACCGCGATGATCTCGGAACCGAAGCGCGTCACCTCGTCCGCGAGCCGGCCGTGGCCGAAGCCGTAGCCATTGCCCTTGCAGACCGGAACGATCCCCGGGAACTGGTCGATCACGGACTTCTGGTGCGCCCGCCAGCGCGCGGTGTCGACATAGAGGGTCAGCGCCATGGCCGGACCGGAACCTTTCTCGGAGCTGCGGTGTATCAGAGGTATGAACGGAACGAGCGGAATGAATGGAACGATCGGATCCAACGGGTCTAACGGGACTGACTTGCCGGACAACGGGCCGGTACGAAGCCCCGTGATCCCGCCTGACGGAGTGCCGCCGGACGGGATGATGCCGAGCCGTTCGGCGCCGAACGGTACGGCGCCGAGCGGGACGACGGAACCATCATCACCCTTAACGGCGCGACATATAGATGTCGAGCGCCTTGTGCAGCAGCTTGTTGAGCGGGAAGTCCCACTCACCGATGTACTCCACGGCCTCGCCGCCGGTGCCCACCTTGAACTGGATCAGACCGAAGAGGTGGTCCGTTTCGTCCAGCGAATCGGAGATGCCTCGCAGGTCGTAGACGGTGGCGCCCATGGCGTAGGCGTCCCGCAGCATCCGCCACTGCATGGCGTTCGACGGCCGCACTTCGCGCTTGTGGTTGGCGGAGGCGCCGTAGGAGTACCAGACATGTCCGCCGACGATCAGCATGGTGGCAGCGGCGACGTTCTCACCGTCGTGGCGGGCGAAGTACAGCCGCATCCGGTTCGGGTCCTCGGTGTTGAGGACCGACCACATGCGCTGGAAGTACGAGAGCGGGCGCGGCCGGAAGTGATCGCGCTCAGCGGTGATCTCGTACAGCCGCTGCCACTCCGCCAGGTCTTCGTAGCTGCCCTGGACGACCTCGACACCGGCCTTCTCGGCCTTCTTGATGTTGCGCCGCCACAGCTGGTTGAAGCCCTTGAGGACGTCGTCGAGCGAGCGGTTGGCCAGCGGGACCTGGAAGACGTAGCGAGGCTGCACGTCACCGAAACCGGCGCCGCCGTCCTCGCCCTGCTGCCAGCCCATCTTCCGCAGCCGGTCGGACACCTCGAACGCCCGCGGCTCGATGTGTGTGGCCTCGACGTCGCGCAGCCGCTTTACGTCCGGGTCCTGGATACCCGACTTGATCGCCGCCGCGTTCCACCGGCGGATGACCACCGGCGGCCCCATCTTTACCGAGAACGCGCCCTGCTCCTTGAGATGGGCCAGCATCGGCTGGAGCCACTCGTTGAGATTCGGGGCGTACCAGTTGAGGACCGGCCCCTCCGGGAGGTAGGCGAGATAGCGCTTGATCTTGGGGAGCTGCCGGTAGAGCACCAGGCCCGCACCGACCATCTGGCCGTCCTTGTCGAACCAGCCGAGGCTCTCCGAGCGCCACTCCGTCTTCACTTCCGCCCATGCGGGGACCTGGCAGTGACTCGCCGCCGGCAGGCTCTGGATGTACGCCAGATGCTGCTCGCGGCTGATGGTCCTCAGGGTCAGGCTCATGCGGGGCGCTCCTCGGCAGGCGTGTCCCCATGGGTACAGGGGCGTCGGCTCTCCCGCCGAAGCCTACTGCTGCCGTGGAGCGCCCCGACTGGCCGTATCGGACAAGTAGCGCAGCGGCCCTCAGCCGCCCACCACCCCACCGAAGAGGCCGCCGTGCGCCATGCCGATGTAGAAGCCCACCGCAGAGGCACCGATCCCGAGGATCACGATGAACCGCTCACGTGTCGTGATCGAGATGAACATTCCGTAGGCGCCGACCAGGATCCCCACCAGCCCTGCCCAGGAACTCAGCAGATGCAGATTGTTGAACCCGGCCGCGACGAGCGCCAGCACACCCAGTACGAGGGCCACCACGCCCAGGCTGTCTTCCAGCGGGTGAGGCTTGCCGTCCGAGGCGAAGAGAGAGGTGACGGCGTTGTGTCGCGTCGAAGGGTTGTGTCGCGCTGCCTGAGACATCAGGCACCTCCTGGCATAAGGCGGCGTACTGTAACGCCGCTCACATCCCACACCTAGAGAGTCTGCCCTGTGACCGCCGGATTTCAACCGGAAGCGGGTGTGCAGGTAGTCTGTACGGTCTGCACCGGTGTCTGCCCAGTCCAGTGAACAATCCCTTTCTTCGCGAAAGTGGATTGTCAGTGGCTGCCGATACCGTTGCGTACGCATCACGACCCTCCTGCCACGGAACGACCGTGGCCGCTGAGTCCAAAGGAGGTGGGTTCCACATGCGTCACTACGAAGTGATGGTCATCCTCGACCCCGAACTCGAGGAGCGCGCTGTCTCCCCGCTGATCGAGACTTTCCTCTCCGTCGTCCGTGAGGGCGAAGGAAAGGTTGAGAAGGTCGACACCTGGGGCCGTCGTCGTCTCGCTTACGAGATCAAGAAGAAGCCCGAGGGCATCTACTCGGTCATCGACCTGCAGGCCGAGCCTGCGGTCGTCAAGGAGCTCGACCGCCAGATGAACCTGAACGAGTCGGTCCTCCGGACCAAGGTCCTCCGCCCCGAGACCCACTGAGCATCTAGCTCAGCAGTCATCGGGTCCGAGTAGCACCAAGCAGCCAAGCAATCCCCGCCGAGAGGTTCACCCATGGCAGGCGAGACCGTCATCACGGTCGTCGGCAATCTCGTCGACGACCCCGAGCTGCGCTTCACCCCGTCCGGTGCGGCGGTCGCGAAGTTCCGTGTCGCGTCCACTCCCCGCATCTTCGACAAGCAGACCAATGAGTGGAAGGACGGCGAAGGCCTGTTCCTCACCTGCTCGGTCTGGCGTCAGGCGGCGGAGAACGTCGCGGAATCGCTTCAGCGAGGCATGCGCGTCGTCGTGCAGGGCCGGCTGAAGCAGCGGTCCTACGAGGACCGTGAGGGCGTCAAGCGCACGGTCTACGAGCTGGACGTCGAGGAAGTCGGCCCCAGCCTCAAGACGGCCACGGCCAAGGTCACCAAGACCACTGGTCGAGGCGGTCAGGGCGGCCAGGGTGGTTACGGCGGCGGCGGTGGCCAGCAGCAGGGCGGCGGCAACTGGGGCGGAGCCCCCAGCGGAGGCCAGCAGGGCGGTGGCGGTGCACCCGCCGACGACCCGTGGGCCTCCAACGCGCCGGCCGGCGGTGGCCAGCAGCAGGGCGGGGGCGGCTGGGGCGGAAGCTCCGGCGGTTCCGGCTCCGGCGGTGGCTACTCGGACGAGCCGCCCTTCTAGGGCAGCTCGTACCCCACTTCTTGATCACACAGGAGAAACACCATGGCGAAGCCGCCTGTGCGCAAGCCTAAGAAGAAGGTCTGCGCTTTCTGCAAGGACAAGACCCAGTACGTGGACTACAAGGACACGAACATGCTGCGGAAGTTCATTTCCGACCGCGGCAAGATCCGTGCCCGCCGCGTTACCGGCAACTGCACGCAGCACCAGCGTGACGTCGCCACGGCTGTCAAGAACAGCCGTGAGATGGCGCTGCTGCCCTACACGTCCACTGCGCGATAAGGGAAGGGTGACCGAAAAATGAAGATCATCCTCACCCACGAGGTCGCTGGCCTCGGTTCCGCCGGCGACGTCGTTGACGTCAAGGACGGTTACGCCCGCAACTACCTGGTCCCGCGTGGTTTCGCGATCCGCTGGACCAAGGGTGGCGAGCAGGACGTGGCGCAGATTCGCCGCGCCCGCAAGATCCACGAGATCGCGACCATCGAGCAGGCCAATGAGGTCAAGGCCAAGCTCGAGGGCGTGAAGGTCCGTCTGGCCGTTCGCTCCGGCGACGCCGGCCGCCTCTTCGGTTCCGTCACCCCGGCCGACATCGCCTCGGCGATCAAGGCTGCCGGTGGCCCCGTGGTCGACAAGCGTCGTGTCGAGCTCGGTTCGCCGATCAAGACCCTGGGTGCCCACCAGGTGTCCGTGCGTCTGCACGCCGATGTTGCCGCACAGCTCGGCATCGAGGTCGTCGCCGCGTAACTGCTGCGCTCGGCAGAGCATGGAAAGGGCCGTCTCCTTCGGGAGGCGGCCCTTTCGCCGTTTCACGTGAAACACCCGGCGACCGCTCTGCTGCGCAGCCTGCCGCCGCGAGTCCGTTGCGTGAGCCCGCCGCGTGAGTCGGCCGACCGAGTCGGCCAACCGATTCGGCCGGCTGGGTCCCTAACCGAGCCCGCTAACCGAGTCCGCTAACCGAGTAGGCCAGCCGAGTTCGCTGGGTTCAGCCCGCGGGTCAGCGGGTGGCGCCCGTGACGATCCAGCGGCCCGAGCGGGCCCGGAGCCAGAGAGTCACCGTCCGGACCGCCATCATCAGAGCCATCGCCCACCACAGTGCGGTCAGTCCGCCGCCCAGTGTCGGCACCAGGAGGGCCACCGGGGTGAAGACGGCCAGAGTGACGACCATGGCCCAGGCCAGGTAACGGCCGTCGCCCGCGCCCATCAGTACACCGTCCAGGACGAAGACGACCCCGGAGATCGGCTGGGTGACCGCCACGACCAGCAGGGCCGGCAGCAGTACGTCCCGTACCGCCTGGTCGCCGGTGAACAGCGGGACGAACAGCGGTCGGGATGCCACGACCAGCGCGCCCAGTACCACTCCTGAGGCGATGCCCCACTGCACCATGCGGCGGCAGGCCTCCTTCGCCCCTTCGGCGTCACCTGCCCCCAGATAGCGGCCGATGATTGCCTGTCCGGCGATGGCGATGGCATCCAGGGCGAACGCCAGCAGGCTCCAGAGGGAGAGCACGATCTGGTGTGCGGCCACATCGGTGTCGCCCAGATGGGCCGCCACAGCGGTCGCTGTCATCAGGACGGCCCGCAGCGAGAGCGTACGGACCAGCAGGGGGACCCCGGCCTGGGCGCAGGCCCGTATCCCGGCTGTGTCCGGGAGCAGGGAAGCGCCATGCTTCCTCGCCCCCCGTACGACCACCACCAGATAGACGGCGACCATGGCGAACTGGGCGATCACCGTGCCCCAGGCGGATCCGGCGATACCCATGCCGACCCCGTAGACGAGCGTCACGTTGAGTGCGGCGTTGGCTGCGAAGCCTCCGATCGCTACGTACAGCGGAGTCCTGGTGTCCTGGAGCCCACGCAGCACACCGGTGGCCGCCAGCACCACCAGCATCGCGGGGATGCCGATGCTGGAGATCCGCAGATAGGTGACCGCGTACGGGGAGGCGTCGGCCGAAGCTCCGAAGAGGCCGACCAGCCAGGGGGCGGTGGGCAGGACGACAGCGATGACGAGAGCGCCGAGCAGCAGGGCGAGCCAGATGCCGTCCATGCCCTGTCGGATGGCGGCCTGCAGATCTCCCGCGCCCACCCGCCGCGCCACAGCGGCTGTCGTGGCATACGCGAGGAAGACGAAGACGCTGACTGCTGTGCTCAGCAGGGCTGCCGCGACCCCCAGCCCCGCCAGCTGACGGGTTCCGAGGTGGCCCACGATGGCGCTGTCGGCCATGACGAAGAGCGGCTCGGCGACCAGGGCGCCGAAGGCGGGCACGGCAAGCGAGATGATCTCTCGGTCGTGCCGTCGGCGGCTGGGGTTCGGTGCCGTGGAGGCCTGTGTCATGCGGGACAATCTAATCTTCCACAGGTAAGAGATGCAATAGGGCTGAGACCCTTACGATTCTTATCGTTCCGGCTTGGGCTGTGTGCTGTTTGTCGTGATCTTGGTCCAGTCGGAAAAGTTTTTCTCCCCCACAGCCGGTGGATGGCGAATGTGCAGGTCAGGTGGGTGGTGGTGGTGGTGTTATGAGTTTGTCCACAGCGCTGTCCCCCGACCCGTGCACAGGTTTTGGCGAGTTACCCACAGGCTGGGGTCCGTCACCCACAGGGCCTGTGGATAACAAGATTGGCTGACGGTGTCTGCGGGCCTACCGTGGACCGGCGCCCGACGCGCCGTTCGCGGAGTCGGGCCCCTTGTTTGTCGGTGCCGTGCCGTAAGAAAGAGTCGCACGGTTAGGTCCGCGGAGCGGACGGGAGGAGGTGGCCCGGTGAGCATTCCCGAGCCCTTGGACGACCCCTGGGCCGAGAGCAGTCCGGGTGACCGTCTGCCCGTCTCCCGCCAGCGCCGCGGTGACGGTGCCGGGGGCCGGGACCAGCACGACCGGGGCCGGGAGAACGGCTCCTGGGAGGGCGGATCGCCCGCGTTCGAGCGTGTCCCCCCGCAGGACATCGATGCGGAACAGTCCGTCCTGGGCGGCATGCTGCTCTCCAAGGACGCCATCGCCGACGTCGTCGAGGTCATCAAGGGCCAGGACTTCTACCGCCCCGCACACGAGACCGTCTACCAGGCCATTCTCGACCTCTATGCGAAGGGCGAGCCCGCCGACCCGATCACGGTCGCTGCCGAACTGGTCAAGCGCGGCGAGATCAAGAAGGTTGGCGGGGCGCCCTACCTGCACACACTCGTCCAGTCGGTTCCGACAGCCGCCAACGCCGAGTACTACGCCGAGATCGTCCATGAGCGCGCGGTACTGCGCAGGCTCGTCGAGGCCGGCACGAAGATCACGCAGATGGGATACGCGGCGGACGGTGACGTCGACGAGATCGTCAACTCGGCCCAGGCCGAGATCTACGCCGTAACCGAGCAGCGCACCTCCGAGGACTATCTGCCGCTGGGCGACATCATGGAGGGTGCCCTCGACGAGATCGAGGCGATCGGCTCGCGCAGCGGCCAGATGTCCGGGGTGCCGACCGGTTTCACGGACCTGGACGCGCTGACGAACGGTCTGCATCCCGGCCAGATGATCGTCATTGCGGCCCGTCCCGCTATGGGTAAGTCGACGCTGGCGCTGGACTTCGCCCGGGCCTGTTCCATCAAGGCCGCGCTGCCGAGCGTGATCTTCTCGCTCGAAATGGGCCGCAACGAGATCGCGATGCGTCTGCTGTCGGCGGAAGCGCGGGTAGCGCTTCACCACATGCGGTCGGGCTCCATGACGGACGAGGACTGGACCCGCCTGGCGCGGCGGATGCCGGACGTCACCGCCGCGCCGCTCTTCATCGACGACTCCCCGAACCTGTCGATGATGGAGATCCGGGCGAAGTGCCGGCGGCTCAAGCAGCGCCAGGACCTGAAGCTGGTCGTGATCGACTATCTGCAGCTGATGCAGTCCGGCGGTTCACGGCGCCCCGAGAGCCGCCAGCAGGAGGTGTCGGACATGTCGCGAAACCTCAAACTGCTGGCGAAGGAGCTCGAAGTCCCGGTCATCGCGCTCTCGCAGCTGAACCGTGGCCCCGAGCAGCGTACGGACAAGAAGCCGATGGTGTCCGACCTGCGTGAATCGGGCTCGATCGAGCAGGACGCGGACATGGTGATCCTGCTCCACCGAGAGGACGCGTACGAGAAGGAGTCCCCGCGTGCGGGCGAGGCCGACCTCATCGTGGCCAAGCATCGTAACGGTCCGACGGCGACGATCACCGTCGCGTTCCAGGGTCACTACTCGCGGTTCGTGGACATGGCGCAGACCTGATCCCGGTGGCTGTCTCAAATCCAGCTTCATAGTCTGAGCGCCGCGGCACTGCTGATCGGGACTGGCCCATCGAGCAGTACGTCCACCGACGACGAACCCTGCCGAACCCTGCCGGCCCTCGTACGCGAAACCGGCATGAGCACCGCGAACATGGCCCGCTGGGCCCACACCCACAACATCCCTAGATGATCAATTCCAAGGGGTCAGCGGATGCGCGGGGGAGATTTTGCGTCCGGCGACCCGTTTCGATCAGTCCGGTCCGGCGGCTACGCGTCGGCCCCGTACGTCCCGTACTTCGGAAGGCCCGTCGACTCGTAGACGTGCACCGCAATTCCGCTCGGCGTCGTCTCGTTGTGCAGCAGGCGCAGGCCGGCCGGGGTGCCGCCGTCCGGAAACAGGTGTCGTCCGCTGCCCACGACCACCGGGGCGATCGCGAGCCGCAGCTCGTCGATCAGGCCGGCGGCCAGCAGGGACTGGCCGAGCCGGGCGCTGCCGTGGATCTGGAGCTCACGGCCGGGCTGCCGCTTCAGTTCGGCGACCTGGGCGGGGATGTCGCCGGACAGGATCGTGGTCGGCTCCCACCCAGCCTTGGGCAGGCTCTGGGAAGCGACGTATTTCGGCAAGCCGTTCAGAACGCGGGCGTTCGGGTGGTCGGTCATCTCCGGCCAGTCTCGAGCGAAGTTCTCGTACGTACGGCGGCCGAACAGAAACGCGTCCGCCTTGCCGAGCCAGGTGGCGGCCACCCGGTCGAATACCTCGTCCAAGTGCGGCACGAACCAGCCGCCCTGGGCGAACCCGTCGCTGGTGTCCTCGTCTGGGGAACCGGGCCCCTGGGAGACGCCGTCCAGCGACAGAAACTCCTGCAGTACCAACCTCATCGCGCACCACTTCTCTCTCGGGCAAGGAGACATTCGTCCCCGCCCTTTCAGACTTCGTGACGTGCGGGAACTCATCGGTCACCCCGCGGCGCATCCTCGGACAATCAAAGGGTGTCTGCGGAGACGTGGACGAGGGTGTCCAAGATCGTTGTGTGACGAACAACCTGGACACCCTCGCGACAGCACTCTATGTGAGGACCGACGATCTGCTGAAGGAGCGACCGGAGTGGGCTCCGTGGCGGCCGACTGTAGGGATCGCGCCGCAGCTCACGCACGCCGAGCTGGTCACCCTCGCGATGATGCAGGCCATGCTCGGCTTCACCTCCGAGGCCAGGTGGCTCCGGCACGCCCGAGCCCACCTGCGGCACCTCTTCCCGTACCTGCCGCAGCAACCCGGCTACAACAAGCGGCTGCGCAAGGCCGCCGAACTGCTCCGCCGGGGGTCACCCGGATCCTGGCCACCAGCACCTCGGTATGGACCGACGACGTGTGGATCGTGGACTCCACGCCCGTGGAATGCGGCCGTTCGCGGGAGACCGTTAAACGCTCCGACCTGGCCGGATGGGCCGAGTACGGCTACTGCGCCAGCCACAGCCGCTTCTTCTGGGGCCTGTGCCTGCACCTGGTGTGCACCCTCCAGGGCCTGCCCGTCGCCTTCGCTCTGACCGGGGCCAAGGCCGACGAACGCGAAACCCTGCTGGACCTGCTCGCGGCCGAACCGCACCTTGCCGCCGGCCGGCCCGGCCAGACACTGATCGGCGACAAGAACTACTTCGGCCGCGACTTCGAACGCGAACTTGCCCAGCTGGACATCCAGTTGCTACGGCCGACCCGCAAGGGCGAACGGCAGCGGCCCGGCGGATCCCTGTTCAAGCCGTTGCGGCAGGTTATCGAGTCGGTCAACGAGACCTTCAAGGGACAGCTAGACCTCGAACAGCACCGAGGGCGCACACCCTGCGGTGTCATCGTCCGCGTCATGCAGCGCATTCTCGCGCTGACCGCTGTCATCTGGCACAACGACCGCACCGGACGAGCCACCCTCCGCTCGCTCACCTCGTACGATCAGTGACCCCTTGGAATTGATCATCTAGAGTCCAACAGCGAAGGAGGGAAGATGGCGCTGAACAAAAAAGGTTCACGGCGCATCACCGTTGACGGGATCGAGTACCGCTGGCGGATCTGCAGGAAGCCCTCCTACATGCAGGGTCTTTGCTGGACACCGATGACCTACGCGGTCGAAGCGGCAGGCGGCAGCCAGCCGGGCATGGTCTTGGTCGTCACCAGCGGCCAGGCTCATCCCAGTAACTGGGTGGGCGTCGAGACGGAGCCCATTCGCCCAGCCCACGTTGCTGCCAGCATTCGAGAGGCACGAGATCGAGGCTGGGAGCCAACCCGGGGGGTTCGCCTTTCCAGCTTGACCGATCCGCAGGATTCAACGCCCAGCCATGACACAAAGCGGAGGAGCGCAGCAGGCCCATGACGCCGGCCTCCTCGATGAGTACGACAACAGGTTCGGCATCACAGCTGAACTGCCCGTGTCAGAGTGGGAAGGGCATGATCCGGAGCAGCTCACCTCCGAGGAGTTCGAGGAGGTCTGGGACACGGCCCGTAGACAGATCTCAGCTCGGCCAGCCTGACTCCTGACCAGCTGACCAGAACCGCCCGCACGCCGGGGGGAGCTCAACCCCACATCAGCACGATGCCCTGGGACACGAGCCGCGAGATCCTGCAGTGATGCAGGAGCCCAGACTCTTCCGTGGCGCTCCGAGCGGTTGTCCGCTCTCACCCCATTGTGGTTGGGCAGGGGGCTTCGGCGGATCAAAATCCAGTGCTTATGAGCCGGTTCACACTCCTATACTCGTGCGAGCTCATGGAGGGGGAGGCGGAGACAGTGAAGCTTGCTGAGGCACTGGCAGAACGTGCGGAGGCGGCGCGCCGGGCAGAACAGCTGCGATCGCGCGTCGTCAGCAGTGCGCGGTACCAGGAGGGGGAGACACCCGCCGAGGATGCAGCTCAGCTGTTGGCGGAGGCCGGTGAGGTACTGGACGGTCTGGAGACGTTGATACGGCGGATCAACCGGACCAACGCCACCGTGGAGATGGGTCCCGACGGCACGCTCACCGATGCCCTTGCACGCCGGGATGTCCTGCGGTTGCGGCACTCCGTGGTCACCGCGGCGGCGGACGCGGCGGCGGGAAACGGCGAGCGGGGATATGGCCGACAGCTTCGGTCCGAGCTGATGATGCTGTCCGCGCTTCCGGTCGCGGAACTGCGCGGTCAGGCGGATGCACTCGCCCGGGAGATCCGAGAGGTCGATGTGCGGATCCAGCGTACGAACTGGGAGGTCGATCTGCTGGACTGAGTACTCCAGCAAGCTGGGGACGATGTGGAGCAGGTAGCAGCTCCGGAGGCGTGCACACACCGAGGGCCGGCGGTTTCCGGCCCACTCCTGGCGCGTGAAGAGCAACGCGGGGTTCGACTCCCCATCAACAGTGCAGCTCAGCACCGCGTACAGGTAATGGTGCACATCGCACAGCACATCACCACGTGCAGATCCGGGGCGGCGAGGGCGGGTTCGGGGCTTTCCACATCGCAGCACCATCGAGAACGGCGAATCTCCGGCGGGTACCGCTGGCGATTTTGCCGGCGCTCCTGCGTACATCGTGGACGGGACTTCCGCGGAAGTCAGGTCGTCGCAAGGTCGTCTCTCTGAGAACGCCGGCCGCCGGTGGTCTCGAACGGCCTGGCAACCGCGCAGGTCAGCAGCCCACCGCAGGCCAGACGCAGTGCGACAGGACGGTAGGTCGCTCGTACCTCGTCCGCGTTGAAACGCCGGCGCCTGGAAGGACAGGTGTCCGGAGCGGGAACAGCCGGTCCGGCCGGCGCGGTTGCACCGACCGGGGGACCGGCGCCGCACGGCGGGGAGCACGGAGACCACAAGGTCGTCCGCCCCACCAGGATCCGGCCCCCGGGATTCGCGGCACGCCCGCCGCGCACTCGGACCAAGACGTAACCCGGGCCAAGACGTAATCCGGACCCACACGTATCTCGGACCAAGACGTATTTCTGCAGGAGGACTGTTTCATGACTGACCGGCCCTTGACGCTCATGGCGGTACACGCACACCCCGATGACGAGGCCACCAGTACCGGAGGGGTCCTCGCCCGGTACGCGGCGGAAGGCATCCGCACGGTTCTCGTGACGTGTACCGACGGCGGTTGCGGTGACGGAGCGGGGGGTGTCAAGCCGGGCGATCCCGGGCACGACGCGGCGGCCGTCGCGTCGATGCGCCGTCAGGAACTGGAGGCGAGCTGTGACGTCCTGAAGGTCAGCGATCTGGAGATGCTGGACTATGCCGACTCCGGGATGACGGGCTGGCCGAGCAACGACGCCCCCGGATCCTTCTGGCAGACCCCCGTGGAGGAAGGCGCCGCCCGGCTCGCGGAACTCATGCGGCACTACCGGCCCGATGTGGTCGTCACCTACGACGAGAACGGCTTCTACGGCCACCCCGACCACATCCAGGCCAACCGCATCACGATGGCGGCGCTGGAGATGACCGAGCTGACACCGAAGGTGTACTGGACGACGATGCCCCACTCGGCGATGCAGCGGTTCGGGGAGACCATGCGCGAGTTCCAGGAGGACATGCCGGAGCCGGACCCTGCCGAGGCCGCCGCGCTGGCCGAGATCGGCCTCCCCGACGATGAGATCACCACGTGGGTGGACACCACCGCATTCCACGGTCAGAAGTTCGATGCGCTGGCCGCGCACGCCAGTCAGGGCGAGAACATCTTCTTCCTCAAGATGGGCAAGGAGAGGTTCGGCGAGTTGATGGGCATGGAGACCTTCGTACGCGTCAAGGACGCCACCGGCGCGGCCGTACCCGAGAACGATCTCTTCGCCGGTCTGCGCTGATCCGCCCGTCCGGCGCGGGGGCCCGGGGGTCCGCCGGCCCGAGGGTCCGGGGTCCGGGAAAGCTCACCGGCCGAAGGACGCGATCGAGCGGGTCATCCACCCGGAGGCTTGTCCGAGCGAGTTCTGCTGTCTGGCCGCCCCTCGTCGTCATTGGGCCGGCTTGTTCCCCCATGGCTCAGGGGCATTGATGGTGTTACGGGCTGTCGTACGGGCCGGAGCCGGTCCGCTGGCGGAAGGTGCGGCGGTAGGTGTTCGGGGGTACGCCGACCGTGCGGTGGAAGTTCCGGCGCAGCGTCGTGGCGGTGCCCATGCCGGTGGCCGCCGCGATGGTCTCGACACTGTCGTCGGTGGTCTCCAGCAACTCCTGGGCGTGGCGTATCCGTTGAGTCAGCAGCCATTGCAGTGGGCTGGTGCCGGTCACCGACCTGAAGTGGCGGCCCAGCTGGCGTGAGCTCATCCGCGCGTGGCGGGCCAGGTCCTCCACGGTCAGCGGGTGGTCCAGCCGTTCGATCACCCAGGGGAACAGTTCGGCGAGCGGGTGGTGGTCCCGGGCGGGCACCGGGGTGGTGACGAACTGGGCCTGGCCGCCGTCCCGGTGCGGCGGCACGACCAGGCGGCGGGCGACCGCGTTGGCGATGGACGAGCCGTGGTCGAGACGGACGAGGTGCAGGCACAGGTCCATGGCGGCGGCTTTGCCGGCGGAGGTGAGCACGCTGCCGTTGTCCACGTAGAGGACGTCCGGGTCCACCTTCACCTGGGGGTGGCGGGCCGCCAGGGCTCCGGTGTGCGCCCAGTGCGTGGTCGCGCGCCGTCCGTCCAGCAGGCCGGCCGCGGCCAGCACGAATGCGCCGGTGCACAGGGAGGCCACGCGCGCGCCGGCCGTGTGGGCCGCGCGCACCGCCTCGACCAGTTCGGCGGGTGGGTCCTCGTCGACGTCGGCCCAGCCCGGGACGATCACGGTGTCGGCGTGCGGGAGCCGGTCGAGTCCGTGATCGGGCTCCAGCCCGAACCGGCCGGCCCGCACGGCGCCCGGCCCGCAGACGACGAGGTCGTACCAGGGACCCGGTACACCGGCCGGGGCGGCGCCGAACACCTCGCACGCCATGGACAGTTCGAAGTGCAGCATCCCGTCGGTGATGGCCAGCGCGACAGTTTTCACGTCCGGAATTGTACGGGTCATGGCGTTCCGGACACTCGTGCAGAGCACCCTGCCGTCGACAAGATGTCCACGACAGATCGCAACGGATCATTTGTGTACGGGGGAGTCTCAATGACGAAGTCAAGCCGCTTGCGCGACCGGTGGGGCGGAGGTGAAGACCCGGTCGTCGCGCAGAAGGGCCCACAGGACACCGGCCCGTCGGCGGGCGAGAGCGATAACGGCCTGGACGTGTTTGCAGCCCTCGCCACGCTTCTTGAGGTAGAAGTCCCGGTTGGGTCCGTCGCGGATGATGCTGGTCTGCGCGGACATGTAGAACACCCGGCGCAGGCGTCGGCTGTATCGCTTGGGCCGGTGCAGGTTGCCGGTCCGGCGTCCGGAGTCGCGGGGTACGGGCACAAGCCCGGCGGCGGAGGCCAGGTGGCCGGCGTCCGCGTAGGCCGTCAGGTCGCCCGCGGCGACGACGAACTCGGCGCCGAGTATTGGTCCCATGCCGGGCAGGGATTCGGTGATCTCGGCCTGCGGGTGGCTGCGGAAAGTCTCACGGATCTGCTTGTCGACGCGTTTGAGCCGGTCGTCCAAGTCCAGAATCTGGGCGGCGAGATCGGCAGCGAGCTGGGCGGCGACTTCTTCTCCGGGCAGCACGGTGTGCTGGGCGTCGGCGGCTTCCAGCGCGGTGGCCGCGACCGCGTCGGCGCCTCGCACACTGCGGTGGGCCAGCCAGGCCGTCAGCCTCGCGCGGCCTCGGCGGCGGAGGGCGGCCGGGGTCCGGTAACCGGTCAGCAGCACCAGCGCGCCCTTGTGGGAGCTGTAGTCGAAGGCCCGCTCCAGAGCGGGAAAGACGCCGGTCAGCACATCCCTCATCCGGTTGATCATCCGCACCCGGTCGGCCACCAGGCCGGAGCGGTGAGCGGTCAGCAACGCGAGGTCGGCGGCGAGCTGGGCAGGCACACCGATCGTGGTGACGTCGCGCCGGTGACGCGCGGTTTCGGCGATGACGTAGGCATCGCGGGCGTCGGTCTTGGCCTCCCCTCGGTAAGCCCCGGACATGCGGTTGACCGTCCGTCCGGGCACGTAGACGGCCTGTTGGCTGTGGGCGGCGAGCAAGGCCAGCAGCAGCGCGGAGGACGTGCCGGAGATGTCCACCGCCCAGCTGACCTCGTCGGCCAGGTCCAGGATCTCGCCCAGTGCGGTCAGGATCGCTGTCTCATCGTTGTCGATCTTCTTCGACCACAGGGTGGCGCCGGTCTCGTCGACCACTGCCGCCCAATGGTGGCCCTTGCCTGCATCGACGCCAGCCCAGAGCCGGACGCGTCGGTTGCTCATCTGCCCCTCCTCGTTCCGCGCAGCCTGCTGCCAGCCGGAGGGACACCCCGCTGTCATCTCCGTAATCAGCGACCGAAGCGCACATCTCAATCAGCAGCCAGGGCGCCCAAGAGAGCCGGGCGACCACTCCTTCGAAGCCACTGAAGGCAAGAACCCATCAGCCACACCCGGCCCTCCCGGGCCGCCTAACAACTTACGGAGAACCCATGGGATCAGGTCTCAAGGTGGCGGTGTTCGGTGCGTACGGGCACACCGGGCGCTTTGTGGTGGCACAGCTGCGGGAGCGCGGGTTCGTCCCGGTTCTCTCCGGGCGGGATGCCGGCAAACTGAAGGTGCTGGCGTCCGAATACGGACTGGCCGACCGGCCGGCGTCGGTCGATGACCCGGCCTCGCTCGACCGCGCACTGGCCGGTGCGGCGGCCGTGATCAACTGCGCGGGACCGTTCGCGACGACGGCCGAGCCCCTGATCGAGGCGGCACTGCGCGCCGGGATCCCGTATGTGGATGTGGCGGCCGAGATCGAGGCCAACGTCGATACGTTCACGCACTTCACGGACCGCGCCCGCGCCGCAGGAGTGGTGATAGTCCCTGCGATGGCCTTCTACGGCGGCCTCGGTGACCTGATGACCACCGCGGCGATGGGTGACTGGACGGCGGCCGACGAGGCGCATATCGCGTACGGGCTGAGCAGTTGGCACCCCACCCCCGGGACGCGTAGCGCGGGCGCGGTCTCCCGGCAGCGGCGGGGCGGCGGACGTGTCGTGTACACGGACGGGCGGCTGCAGCACCGCCATGACACCCCGCCGGCCCTGGAGTGGCCCTTCCCCGAACCGCTGGGCCCCCGGGCCGTCATCGGGGAGTTCACGATGGCCGACGTCGTCACCGTTCCCAGCCACCTGTCCATCCCCGAAGTACGCACCTACATGACGACTGAGGCGGCCGGCGAGGTGTCGGCCCCGGACACCCCGGCACCGACTGCGGCCGACGGGAGCGGGCGGTCCGCGCAGACCTTCCTCGTCGATGTCGTCGTACGCTCCGGCGGCGCGGAACGGCGCGCCGTGGCGAAGGGCCAGGACATCTACGCCGTCACCGCGCCACTTGTGGTGGAGGCGGTCGACCGCATCCTCACGGGGCGGACCAAAACGGTCGGCGTCGCCTCCGCCGGCGAGATCTTCGACGCGCCCGACTTCCTCCGCGCGCTGTCCCCGCACCTCTCCGTCGACCTGCCGGCCTGATGTGGACTCCGTCGGGCTCCCCCAGAAGTCCGGCGCGCGGTCACCACGGTGATGTCCTCCACCGCGGCCACCACGGTGGAGGACACCACGACGTACAAGAACCTCCTTGTGGTGCGGCTGCGACCCGAACCGGCACGACCCGCCTGAACTGACCCGAGGTTCAGGGGGTGTTGTCCGGCCGGTCCAGGCCGGCTGCCTTGAGCGCGCGCCGGGCGAAGACGTCTTCGCTTCCGTCCGCCATCTGCCGCAGGGCGTCCTTGCGGTCCCGGCTGGAGAGCCGGTCGAGATACGTGTGGCCGAAGAGGTGGTCGGTCTCGTGCTGCAGACACCGTGCGAAGTACCCCGTCCCCTCGATGACGAGGGGGTTGCCGTCCTTGTCGAGCCCGCGAGCGACGGCGCGATCGGTCCGGGGTACGGCCATGGTGGCGCCGGGCACGGACAGACAGCCCTCGGAGTCGTCGACGAGCCGACGACTGCCCGGACTGGGCACGTCCAGAACCGGGTTGACGATGTGGCCGACATGCCGGACTCCGTGGTCGTCCGGGCAGTCGTACACGAACAACCGCAGATCGACACCCACCTGGTTCGCGGCAAGACCGGCGCCGTCGGCCGCGTACATCGTCAGGAACATGTCGTCGATCAGACTCGACAGCCCGGGGGAGCCGAACTGGGTCACGTCGCGGCACGGGCGGCTCAGGATCTCTTCGCCCACCACCGTGATCCGGCGCACCGCACCCCGTTCCGCCTCGCTCGGCAGCGCCGGATACGAGTCGACCGGGCGGCCTTGCACACGGACCCGCCGGTCGACGGGGCGGGAATCCTCGTGACGAACGGACATCGCTGTCCCCCCTTTCTGCGTCAGCGACTTGTGCCTCTACCTCTTCTGCGTACGTCACAGAGGCCACGGACGGAACTACGGACGGAAGTACGGGCCGAAGCACAGGCCGCTTGCCAAGTTCTTTGCAAACTAGCAGACTTTGCAAAGTGACCGAAGATGACCTCCACTCTCCGCAGGGCCGGCTCGACAGGCGCGAGCCGCAGCATCGGCTCGACGGCCACGACCGGTCGCGCGGTACCGGCGCGGGGCTGCGCCCGCACGAGGTCCGTACAGCCCTGCTGGCCCTGCTCGCCGAGGTCGGTGCCGTCACGGCCACCGAAGCGGCCACCCGGCTCGGGTACAGCTCCGGCCTCTGCTCGTTCCACCTGCGGCAGCTCGCGCGCCACGGATACATCGAGGAGGCCCCTCACAGCGGGGGCCGGGTGCGTCCCTGGCGTCTGAGGCGGCCCGCTTCCGATACCGGCGGGCCCGCGGACGAGCAGTTCGCCGACCTGGCAAGGGGGTTGGAGGACGAGAGCTGGCAGCGATGGCTGACCCAGCGGAACGTGGCGCCCCCCGCATGGCGCCACGACGATGCCTTCAGCGCCGTGGCCTACCTGACGCCCGAGGAGATGAACCGGGTGGCGGACGCGATCCGGCAGGCGCTCGCGCCCTACCAGGACCGTGAACAGCGGCCGCTGGCACGGCCCGACGGTGCTCTGCCGGTGGCCCTCGTCGCCCGGTTGTTCCCCCTGCTCCCCCACCCGCGGGGCGACGGGGACCAGGGCTGACGGGGAACTGATGGGGCGGGCGGCCACGACGGTGCCCCGGAGCGAGCTCGCCGGATCTGATCTGGAATCAGCGTGGTTGGCGGGTTGTGTCGTGGTTTCGTAACGGAGTCGGGCGGGTGCAACGGGCGGGGCGGACGGTCCATCTGGGTAGTCAGCAAGGCGCATTGGGCGTCTTCGCGCAGGGGTTGGGTCTCGCCATGAGGGGAGATCCACGGGAGGGAAGTCCATGACCAGGACGGAGAAGACCGGGATGAGGGTTCGGGGCGGCCGGGTGGCTGTGCTCGGTGCGCTGGGTCTGGCCTCGGTGGCGCTGGCCGCGGCGCCGGCGTTCGCCAAGGGCAGTGTGGAGATCACGGCGCCGCACACGGCCCATGTCGGCAAGACCATCACCGTCAAGGCGCACGGTGACGACGACAGCGCCGGCTTCCTGCATCAGCTGTGCCTGGAGGAGAACGGCTTCGGTGAGGGGTGGCACCAGGAGAACTGCAGCGCTGCGGTCAAGGGCGACGTGGCGGTCACCGCACACGGCACGTCCGCGCGCCGCGGCAACCTGGAGTTCCGTGCGGTGCTGTACGGCCTGACCAGCAAGCACGACCACCACCCCGTGCGGCTGCACGGCTCCAGCGTGGTGACCGTGCACGTTCGCTGATCCCAGCAACGCGGCCACGGCCGCACGTGTGTTCCTGACCTCACGTGCTGCCGTCGGCAGCGATTCGCCCCGCCGGGATGGTGTCCGGCGGGGCGAATCGCTGTCAGGTGGGGGTGCGGGTGTGAGCCCGCGACATCGACACGCTCGCCGTACGGCAACCCCCGTACGACAACGTCGGCCTTCAAGACCACGATCTGGTCCTGAAGGCCGACGTCACGCCAGGCCCCGCATCAGCCAACGGCAGCGCCCAGGGGCGCCGGGGCGCTGCCGGAGGGGCTCGCTGATCAGCGCACGGTCACGGTGAAGACGGGGGAGACCGTGTTCCCGCTGACGATGCGCAGCTGGTTCTTGCCCTTGATGCCGAGCTTGACGCCCAGCGAGTAGGAGCCGTTGTGGTTGACGGGCGCGGAGGCGGGCAGCGAGACCCACTTGCTGCCCTGCTTCTGCTGGAGGGTCACCTTGGCACCCGCCTTGAGGCCGGTCGTGGTGCCGGTGACCCGGAAGAGCTGCCAGGCCTTCACCGAGCTCACCGACGGCTTCGCCGTGATGGAGGCCTTGGCGGCGACGACCGTCTGCGCGACGGGGGTGCTGGGTGCGGTCGGGGCATCGGCCATCGCAGCGGTGCCTGCCAGCGCGACGGTCGCGGCGGCGAGCGTGCTGACGGCGGCAAGGCGCAGGGAGTGGCGCTTGGTGACGATCATGAGTGTCCCTTTCGGTGAGGATCTCTGATTTCACACAAAGGTGAGACAAATACTGTTGGTGTGGGTCTCACATGAAAAGACGATGGGTTGCCCGGATGCGTTGTTGGCTCTGTGTAACCGTCCTGTAACAGGCTCGCCGCCCTCGTCCTCCCCGCTCTCAGCCTCCCCCTCCTCACTCTGCTCCCTGTTCTTCCCGCTCGCCTCCTCGGAGCAGTGGCCCACCCCCGGAATGCCGTCGACGGGCTGGGGCCCATCTGGTAGGTCTCGGGCCATGACTTCTTCAGAATCCGTACCGGACTCCTTCGCGGAACTCCTCCCCGCCACCAGGCGGGCGCTGCTGCACCGCATCGCCGTCGCGCAGTCCGAGGGGCGAGTGCCGTCACTGGTCGCGGCGGTGACGCGGGACGGGCGGATGGTGTGGTCCGGGGCGCGCAGTTGCGTGGACGGCCATGCGCCGGACGCGAACACGCAGTACCGGATCGGCTCGATCACCAAGCCCTTCACCGCGGTCGCGGTGATGCGCCTGCGGGACGAGGGGCTGCTCGATCTGGCGGACCCGCTGGAGAAGTACGTTCCGGGCACCGGGGCCGGCGAGGTGACGATCGCTCAACTGCTCAGCCACACCGCGGGTCTGGCGGCGGAGACCCCAGGCGAATGGTGGGAGCGGTCGTCGGCCGCGCTGCGTCCCGGTCTTCCGGATCTGCTCGGTGAGCGGCCGCAACTGCATCCGGCCGGGCGGCGCCACCACTACTCCAACCCCGGATACGCCCTGCTCGGAGCGGTGGTGGAGGCGCTGCGCGGTGCGGCGTGGGCGGACGTGGTGCGGCGCGAGATCTGCGTACCGCTGGGAATGGACCGTACGAGCGCCCAGCCGGAGGCGCCCCATGCCGGCGCGTGGGCGGTTCATCCGTGGGCGGACGCGCTGCTGCCGGAGCCGGCCGAGGACCTGGGGCTGATGGCGCCTGCGGGACAACTGTGGTCGACGGCCGCCGACTTGTGCCGCTTCGCCGCCTTCCTGGCGGAGGGCGACGACCGGGTGCTCAGCGCGGAGACCGTACGGGAGATGCGCGCGCCGGCGGCCGCGCCGGAAGCGGGCGCGTGGGACGGCGGGTACGGGCTCGGCATCCAGCTCGCACAGCGCGACGGCCGGACGCTGGCCGGGCACACCGGATCGCTGCCGGGATTCGTGGCCGGACTGTGGGTCAGCGTGGCGGACGGGGTGGCTGCGGTGGCGCTCTCGAACAGCACATCGGGGGTCGGGCCACAGGTGGCCGCCGAGCTGATCCGGATCGTGGCGGACGCGGAACCCGCCATTCCGAAGCCCTGGCGTCCGCTGCCGGAGGTCGATCCCGGTCTGCTCGAACTGGCGGGCCCCTGGTACTGGGGCACATCGGTGAGCGGTCTGCGTCTTACGGCGGACGGCGGGATGGAGTTCGGGCCGCTGTCCGGCGGCGGGCGGAGTTCCCGGTTCCGCGCGGAGCGGGCCGGCAGCTGGACCGGGCTCGACGGCTACTTCGCCGGGGAGACGCTGCGGGTCGTACGGCGGGACGGCGAGGTGAGCCATCTGGATCTGGGCTCGTTCGTCTTCACGCGGCAGCCGTACGACCCGGGGGCGCCGGTGCCGGGCGGCGTGGACGAGGGGGGCTGGCGCGGGCTGCCGTAACGGACGGGGGCCACCGGACTCACTCACCGCCGTACGAACCGCCGTACGAACCGCCGTACGAACCGCCGTACGAACCGCCGTACGAACCGCCGTACGAACCGCCGGCCTTCCGCTGTGTCCGCTTCGCCGGTCCGTCCGCTTCGCCGGTCCGTCGGCTTCGTCAGCCCGACAGTTCCCGCTCCAGCGGAGTCCGGAACCGTGGGGTGATCCGTGCGTCCCCCACCCACTCGGTGAGCCGTGCGGCCTCCGCCCCGACCGCCTCGGTGGCCGCCTGCCCCGGATCGGTCAGCAGGCGCCACACCACTTCGCCGTTCGCGCGCTGCGCCCAGCCGCCGACGATCCGTCCGTTCCACCACACAGTCGGGCCGATGTTGCCCGAGCGGTCGAAGAGCGCCGGGCGGTGGCCGGCGTCGAGGTGGAAGGTGCGGTCGGCCCAGCCCATGGCGCTGGGGTCGAGGCCGGGGAGCAGGGCCGCCCACGGTTCCGTGGCCGGTTCGGGAGCGGTGTCGCCCGGGGCGACGAATCCGCGTGCCCCGTCGTCCAGTTGGACCTCCTCCGCGCCGATCGCCGCGAGTGCCCTGCGGGCGTCCGTCAGAGTCCACCCCGTCCACCACTTGAGGTCCGCATCGGTCGCGGGACCGTAGGAGAGCAGCCAGCGGCGGGCCAGCTCGGCCTTGGCCTCGGGGACCGGGAGGACGGGCCAGGGCGTTTCGGCCGTCCAGCGGAACTGGCTCGATGTCCAGGAGCCGCGTGGCCGGTCGCGGCGGATGCGGCCGTCGGCGGCCATCAGCCGGATGACCCGGGTGGCGACGCCCTGGATGGCCTCCCACTTCTTGCCCGGAAAGACCGTGATCTTCGTACGGAGAGCGGGAACCGCGGCGGAGAGTTCGCTGCCGGTGCAGGGGCCGCGTTCGGCGAGCGTGGCCAGCGTCGCCGCCTCGGCTTCGGCCAGCCAGCGTTCGTCCAGGCCGCCGCCGTCATCCACGAGGTGTTTGAGGAACGTCCTGCGCTCCTTGGCCGCGATGGCGCGGGCCGTGGACGCGTCGACGCAGGGGGCCACGTCCCGCGACATCGCGAAGAGCGTGTTGCGCAGGGAGAGCAGCCGGACCAGGGAGACGTCGTCGTACAGGGCGTGTTCGAGGGCGGCCGGACTTGCCTCGGCCAGTCGTGCGCAGACGGAGAGACAGAGCGTGGCCGCGTCGGTGGCATGGAGTGCGACGACGGCGTCGGACACCTCGACGGGGGTGGCGGCCCGCACGGAGGGTGCGAGGCGGTGGCGCCGGACCAGGCGGACGCGGCGCTGCTCGTTGCTGATCCGGTGCATGGCCGGCGTGCCTTCCCGTTCCGTGGGGCTCTCGCTGGTTCTGGCTTCGGCTTCTCTCGCGGTGCCGTTCTTCGCTCGCGCTGTTCTCCGTCCGGCGCTGCTGGGTCGGAGCTGGAGCGTGAAACGTCGGAGCTGGAGCTCGAAACGTCAGAGCTGGAGCTTGAAGCCGAGGTGGCTCGCGGTGAAGCCGAGCCTCTCGTAGAAGCGGTGGGCGTCGGTCCGGGTGGCGTCCGATGTCAGCTGGACCAACTGGCAGCCCTGGCTGCGGGATGTGTCGACGGCCCACTCGATGAGCCGGGTGCCGAGACCGCTGCCGCGCTCGTCGCCGTGGATGCGTACGCCTTCGATGATGGAGCGGGTGGCGCCCCGCCGGGAGAGTCCGGGGATGACGGTGAGCTGCAGGGTGCCGACGACCCGGTCCTCGCGCACCGCGACGACCAGGTGCTGTTGCGGGTCGGCGGCGATCCGCCGGTGCGCCGTGATGTACGGGGCGAGGTCGTCCGGGGACTCACGCCGGGCGCCGAGGGGGTCGTCGGCCAGCATCGCCACGATCGCGGGGATGTCGTTCTCGTGCGCGGGGCGGATCTCCAGGTCGCTCATGGTGCGCAGAGTACGCGGGCACGGGTGGCGGCAGGGCCCCCGGCCGGATCAGGCCGACTGGTTGAGCTCCTCGACCGCGCGTACGAGAGGTCCCAGTTCCGGGTCGGCCGCGGCTTCGTCGAGCGCCTCGCGCAGCGCGCGGGTGTTGGTGGGGCGGGCCTCCTCCAGGAGCGCGAGGCCGGCTTCGGTGACATCGGTGTAGATGCCGCGGCGGTCGGTGTCGCAGAGGTAGCGCGTGAGCAGTCCGCGGTTCTCCTGGCGGGTGACGAGGCGGGTGGTGGCGCTCTGGCTGAGGACCACGGCGTCGGCGACCTGCTTCATCTGGAGATGGCCGCCGGGGCCGTCGTGCTGACGGCTGAGGGTGTCGAGGAGCGAGTACTCGCGCACGCTGAGCCCGTGGCCCCGCTGGAGGGCCTTTTCGATATGCGCCTCGATGCGGCCGTGCAGCAGGGAGAGAGCGCACCAGCCCTGGGCGAGAGCGGTGAGCGCGGGGTCGGTCGCTGCCATGAGTGGTCTCCTCCGTCGTCCTGCACCGCCGCCTGCTGCTGAACCGGCCCGCCGCTGACCTGCCCCGTGCAGTGCTGCGGGGCGGTGCCCCGTGGCGGTGCCGCGGGGGTGCTCCGGGGTGGGTGGGCACCAGGATAGGCCACGGTCCGAGATAGTCCGCGCTTGCAAGTAATGCGCGCATGCAAGTATTGTCTCTGCGTGTAAGGCGCTCGTGCAAGCAAATCTCTTGCTTCGTCCCGGAAGGTGAACCCCATGCCACTCGCGCTCCTCGCCCTAGCCATTGGGGCGTTCGGGATCGGAACCACCGAGTTCGTGATCATGGGGCTGTTGCCGCAGGTCGCGGATTCCTTCCAGGTCTCGATCCCCACGGCCGGGTTCCTGGTCACCGGTTACGCGCTGGGGGTGGTCGCCGGAGCTCCGCTCATGACCGTCCTCGGCACCCGCGTGCCCCGCAAGAAGATGCTGATGCTGCTGATGGGGCTGTTCATCATCGGCAACGTGGTCTCCGCGACCGCCCCGGTGTTCGGCGTGATGCTCGCCGGGCGGATCGTCGCCTCGTTCGCCCACGGCGCGTTCTTCGGTATCGGTTCGGTCGTGGCCGCAGGTCTGGTGGCACCGCAGAAGAAGGCGGGTGCCATCGCGATGATGTTCACCGGGCTGACTCTGGCCAATGTCGTCGGTGTGCCGCTGGGCACCCTCATCGGCCAGGACATCGGCTGGCGGCTGACGTTCCTGCTCGTCGCCGGGCTCGGCGTCGTGGGACTGCTGGGTGTCGCCAGGCTCGTACCGGAGCAGCCCCGACCGGAGGGTGTCAGGCTGCGGCATGAGGTCGCCGCCTTCCGCAATGTGCAGGTGCTGCTCGCGATGGCGATGACGGTTCTCGGCTTCGGTGGGGTTTTCGCCGCGATCACCTACATCTCGCCGATGATGACCTCCGTCGCCGGATTCTCCGAGGGCGGTGTCACCTGGCTGCTGGTGCTCTTCGGCCTCGGCATGGTCAGCGGCAACCTGATCGGTGGCCGCTTCGCCGACCGCGCGCTGATGCCGATGCTGTACGTGTCGCTGGGCGGGCTGGCCCTGGTCCTGGCGCTGTTCACACTCACCGCGCACGACCGGATCGCTTCGGCGGTCACGATCTTCCTGATCGGCGGGCTCGGGTTCGCGACCGTTCCGCCGCTGCAGAAGAGGGTGCTCGACCAGGCGTCGGGGGCGCCGACGCTGGCCTCCGCCGTCAACATCGGAGCCTTCAACCTCGGTAACGCGCTCTCCGCGTGGCTCGGCGGGATCGTCATCGCCGCGGGTCTCGGCTACACCGCCCCCAACTGGGTGGGGGCTGTCCTCGCCGCGTCCGCGCTGGTCCTCGCGCTGGTCTCCAGCACGCTGGAGCGGCGGAGCGGGCCTGCGGTCCCGGCCGGGTCCGTGGGCCGGGTCGTGGCCGGCAGCGCGCCGGCCGAGCCGTCGCCTCAGACCGAACCGGCACCTCAGGCCGAGCCGTCGCCGCAGACCGGGCGGGTCCCGGAAGTGTCTGCGGACCGCTGAACGGCGCCCGGCTGCCGGCTGTCAGCCCGCCGCGACCGACAGGGGCGTGAAGCGGCGGGTCCAGTCGCCCGGCAGATCCGGGATCTCCCGCGTCATCACGGTGTTGAAGCTCACCGGCTCCATCCCGCAGGACTTGACCCAGCCGAGGAGTTCCGCATGGCGTACGTCGATGTCGGCGCGCAGCGGACGGTCGGTGCCCGCCGCGAGCGAGGCGATCAGGGCCTGTGCGGTCGCAGTGTCACGGGCGATCAGCGGTCCGACCACATGGCTGTCCGTGCTGGGCCAGGCTGCCGCGTAACCGGTGATGCCGTCGGCGTCCTCCACGACGCGCAGCTGGTCGGCGAAGGCGGGCAGTCGCGTGATCATGTGGGTGCGGTCCTCGCCGAAGACCTCGTGGTCGAGGCGCAGCATCGCGGGCAGATCGCCGGCCGTGGCCGGGCGGGTGGCCACGGCGGGTGCCGGGCCCCGGGGGTGGAAGCGGCCGCGGACCATCTCGGCCCGGCCCACGGCCCGGAAGCCGAGCTTCTCGTAGAGCGGCCGGCCGAGTTCGGTGGCGTGCAGAGTGAGCGGAATGCCGTCGAACTCTGCGATGGCATGGCGCATCATCCGCTGCCCGGCGCCCTGTCGTGCGTACTCATCGGCGACCAGGAGCATGCCGATGGCAGCCAGCCCTGGGCCGTACGAGGTGACGACACACGCGGTCGCCAGCCCCTTGCCCACGGGGTCGTCGATTCCGTAACCCGTCCCGGCTGCGAGCAGCAGCCCCCATTTGTGATCGTCGCGCGGCCAGCCGCGGTTCTCCGAGAGATCGGCGCAGGAGGTGAGATCGGCGATGGTCAGGCGGCGGATGGGCAGCTCGTTGAGGGATGAGGGCATGGTGGTCAGGCTCGCTGATGGGTGCGTACGCCGTCCACTGCTTTCCGGGATGTTTGCCGCTTGTTCCGGTACGCCCGTCCGCGTGCGGTCAGGCCCCACGGTTTCAGCACAGAGATAGCTGTCATGAAGAAGTACGCGGTGGAGGCGACAGTGGGAGCGGCGATCAGGCTCAGGTCGGGATGCCCGGCTGCGGCAGCCCCGTTGATCTGCGGGCGGAGCGCCAGGGCGGAGGCGGTGAGGGTGACGAGGGTCAGCCAGAACTTGATCCACACCCAGCGGTAGCGGGCCAGACCCCAGTGCGTACCGAGGGAGAGCACCACGCCGCTGATCAGCGTGAGCAGCCCGATCGGGATGACCAGCCAGTCGCCGAAGACCTTCATGGACCGGTATGCGGTCTCCGTCATGGATGCGTCGGCGCAGGTGTACGCGGTGACCCCGAGCGCGAGCAGCCCGACGGTCAGGCCCAGCCAGCCCACCGATACGGCGACATGGACCACGAGGACACCCCGGCGTACGGAGCGGGTCAGAGGTTTCACGTGAAACACGGTGCCGTGTATCCAGGTCCAGGGCGTCCGGCAGGGGGAGTAAGCGGCTGTACTAGCCTCGGCGTACATGGCGCGCTTGCATCTCTTCGACCTTGACGGAACCCTCATCCGTGGCTCGGCCGCGCCGGTGGAGATATCCCGCCAGTTGGGGCTGCTGGAGGAGATCGGCGTGCTGGAGCGGGATCTGGTCTCGGGGCGGATCGGCCCACCGGAGTACGCGGTGGAGGTGCATGCGCTCTGGTCCGGGCTCACCGCGGACCATGTGGCGGCCGCTTTCGACGCCGCGCCGTGGCTCGCCGGGATCAAGGAGGTCTGGCGGGACATCAGGGAGCGCGGCGACTACTGCGCGGTCATCTCGCTCTCGCCATCGTTCTTCGTGGAGCGGCTGCTCGGCTGGGGTGCCCATGCGGCGTACGGCTCACGCTTCCCGGAGGTGCCGTTCAGCCGGCCGGTGGACCCCTCGGGCATTCTCAGCGCGGCCGCGAAGGTCCGGATCGCGGACCGGCTCTGCACGGAGTTCGGCGTCGGACGGGCGGACTGCATCGCCTACGGGGACTCGATGTCGGACGTGGAACTCTTCGGAGCGGTATCCCGGTCGGTCGCGGTGAACGCGGACGGCCATCTGGCGGGACTGGCCACGCACAGCTACGCGGGCGGCGATCTGCGCGAGGCCTATGGGCTCGTTGCCGGGACCGACGGGAACTGACGCGGTACTGACGCTGTAGTGACCCGGAACTGACCGGTGCTGCCAGCACTGACCGGCACTCACCGAGACCGATGTGCAGGCCCGCCGATCGCTGCCTGCTCTGCCCTGCCCCGGCCCAGCAGCCAGGACTCATCCCAGGTCTGCGGCCTGGAGCGCCCGGACCCCTTCGATGTTCCCGTCGAGATAGTGCCGCAGTGAGAGCGGTACCAGATGGACGGCCGCGATCCCGACCCGGCTGAACGGGACCCGGACGATTTCGTACTCGCCGCAGGGCTCTTCCATCTCGGGCCCGTGCCGCAGGGCGGGATCCATCGACGCCAGCCGGCAGACGAAGAAGTGCTGCACCTTCACGCCCGCCACCCCGCCTTCGGGGATGTGCTCGACGGTGTCGACGAAGCAGGGCACCACATCGGTGATCTTGGCACCGAGTTCCTCGTCGACCTCACGGTGCAGGGCTTCGACCACGGTGGAGTCCTCGGCCTCCACCCCGCCCCCGGGTGTCACCCAGTACGGTTCCACGCCGGGCTTGGTCCGCTTGATGAGGATCAGGTGGTCGCCGTCGAGGAGCACGGCGCGGGCGGTGCGCTTGACCACTGGACGTTCGGTCATGGAAGGAGATTGGCCCGTGAAACCGGTTCCGAAACGCATCACCTGCCCCGGAACCCTCCCTCAGGACCAGTCGGAGGCCGCCCGCAGTAGCCACTCCTGGGCCCGTGCGATATGCGGAAGCGCCAGCGTGCCGGTGCGTACGGCGAGGAAGTAGGTGCGCAGCGGCGGCACCGGCGGATCCAGCAGCGCCACCACCTCGCCCCGCTCCAGGGCGTCCTGGCAGAGATAGCGCGGCAGTACGGCGAGCCCGGCGCCTGCCACCACCGCCTGCTGGACGGCCCGCAGATCGGGTGCGACGACCGCGCCCGTCTCGACGGGGCGTGCGTCGAAGACGGTGCTCCAGTAGCGGGAGACGAACGGCAGCGACTCATGGACCTCCACCACGGGCAGGTCCTTCAGTACGGATGGCCCCCGGTGCCGCAGTGTGCCCGGGCCGATCCGGGCGGCCCAGCGGGGAGAGGCGACCAGGACGTGTTCCTCGTCGCAGAGCGCGGTCGCGGTCAGGAGCTCACCGCGCGGCCGTGCCGTGGTGATGGCGAGGTCGTGGTGTCCGGCGCCGAGCCCGTCCAGGGCCTCCTCGGTGTTGCCGAACGAGGCTCGCAGCGCGATGCCCTGCGGAATCAGCGAGGTGAGCGCGGGCAGGGCGCGCACCGCGGTGAACTCCGGCGGCCCCGCCAGGTGCAGGGTGCGGCTGCCGGCCTCCTCGTCGATGCCCGTCTCGGCGATCTCCGCGAGCGCGTCCAGATGCGGTGCCGCACGGTGGGCGAGTTCGTCCCCGATGGAGGTGGGGGTGACGCCACGGGCCCTGCGCAGGAACAGCGGCCGCCCCAACTGCCGTTCCAGCGTGCGTATCTGGCTGGTCACCGCGGGCTGGGAGAGCCCGAGCAGTGCGGCGGCGCGGGTGAAGGACCCGGCCCGGTGCACGGCGACGAAAGTGCGGAGCAGGGCCAGATCCATGTCCGTACCGTCCCGTTCTGGCTGTGGTGAAGTGTCCCGGCCCCCGGCAAAAGTATAAATAAGTCGATAGGTCGCTGCCGCTACTGTGATTGGACACTGACGCAGAGTCAACTAGCCTTGTACAGGCGGTTCTTCGCGCGTCGACCGGGGAACCGGGACGGTCCGAGCCATGAGGGGGGAGGCTCGGACCGTCCGCAAGCACCGTCGCGGAGGCGCCCGCGCGGCCCGGGTGCCGCCAGGTGTCGCCCGCTACTGCTGCCGCGCCGCCTGGTCCAGGGCCCTCAGGACGTCCGCCACCAGATCGTGGGTGTCCTCGACGCCTGCGGAGAAGCGGATGAACCCCTCCGGTACGGCGTCGCCACCCCAGCGTCCGCGCCGCTCGGCGGTGGAGCGGACGCTGCCGAAACTGGTCGCGTCGTCGGCCAGCTCCAGTGCGTCGAGAAAGCGTTCCGCATGGTCGCGGTCCGGCAGTACGAACGAGACCACGCAGCCGAAGCGGCGCATCTGGCCGGCCGCCGTGGTGTGCGAGGGGTCCGAAGCCAGCCCGGGATGGCGCAGGCCCTCGATCTCCGCGCGTCCGGACAATGCCTCGGCGAGCGCCAGGGCGTTCGCGGACTGCCGGTCGGCGCGCAGCTGGATCGTGGCGAGCGAGCGGTGCGCGAGCCAGGCCTCCATCGGCCCGGGGATGGCTCCGACCACCTTGCGCCACTTCCGTACCCGCGCTGCGAGCTCCGCGTCACGGCAGGTGACATAGCCGAGCAGGATGTCGCCGTGCCCGGTGAGGCCCTTGGTGCCGCTGGCCACGGAGAAGTCCGCGCCGAGGTCGAGGGGCCGCTGTCCGAGCGGGGTCGCGAGAGTGTTGTCCACCGCGACCAGCGTCCCGCCGGCGTGCGCGGCCGCCGCGAGCCGCCGTACGTCGCAGACGTCCAGACCGGGATTGGACGGGGTCTCGATCCACAGCAGCCGGGCCCCGGCCAGGGCGCCCAGCTGTGCGTCACCACCGGTCGGCGCGGTCCGTACCTCGACGCCGTACGCATCGAGCTGCTCCCGTACGAGTGGCAGCGCCTGGTATCCGTCGTCGGGCAGCACCACCGTGTCGCCCGCGCGGGCCTGGGAGAGCAGGACGGCCGACACGGCCGCCATACCGGAGGCGAAGGTGACCGTCTCGGCCGGCTCGTCCGGTGACTCCAGCTCGCTGATGGCCGCTTCGAGGTGTGTCCAGGTCGGGTTGGTGTCGCGACCGTAGGTGTAAGGCCCGGTGGGCTCGCCCGGCAGGTGGTAGTGGGCGGCGAACACCGGCCCCGGCAGGGTCGGTTCGTACTTCACCGGCGCGGGCAGCCCGGCCCGTACCGCTCGTGTTCCGTCTCCGGGGCCCGTGGCGGGTGCGTTCATGGCGGATGCGTTCATGTCGGGGGTGCTCATACGGACTCAGTCCTCGTCGGGCAGGACGACGTTCATGGCCCACGAGACGACCGAGATGATCAGGCCGCCGAGTACAGCGGTCCAGAAGCCGTGCACATGGAAGGAGAGGTCGAGCTTCCCGGACAGCCAGGAAGTGAGCAGCAGCATCAGGGCGTTGATCACCAGAGTGATCAGCCCCAGTGTGAGGATGAACAGGGGGAAGGCGATCAGCTTCACGATCGGCTTGACGACGAAGTTCACCAGGCCGAAGACCACCGCGACGATGACCAGGGTGAGTGCCTTGCGTCCGGTGGAGTCGCCGCTGAGCGTGATGTCCTGAAGGAGCCAGATGGCTACGAAGAGTGCTGCGGCGTTGGCAATCGTCTTGACTACGAAATTCTTCATGTGTCTGATCGTGGCAGACACGATCGGTACGAGTGCAGGGGCTGACAAGCGATGAAAGCATTCCGGCTGGATGAACTGGAGGCGGAGCGTGCTGCCAACGACGGCGCGTATCTGCAGTTCCTGCGCGAACGGAACATGTCGGTAGGGCTCTACGCGCTGGACGCGGGAGCGACCGACCGCCAGCAGCCGCACGGCCAGGACGAGGTGTACTTCGTGGTGAGCGGCCGGGCTTCGATCACGGTCGGTACGGAGACGACCGAGGTGGCGCGGGGCGGGGTGGTGTACGTACCGGCCGGGGTGACGCACAAGTTCCACCACATCTCCGAGGACCTGCGGGTTCTTGTGGTCTTCTCGCCGCCCGAGAGCTGACCCCGGGGCCTGGACGCTGCCGTCCCGTAGGGGGCGCATCAGGGGATTCCAAGGGCTGCGTGGCCGCCGCCGAGCCCTCCGGCGCCTTTAGCATCGAAAGCAGAGCACCCGGAGTGGCCGGTGTGGTCCAGGAAGATCCAGGAAGAGGTAGGACGATGGCGGTCCGAGAGATTTTCGCGGGAATGCCGTGGTGGGTGAAGTGGGTAGCGGTGCCCGTTCTCGTGCTGATCGTGTTCGGCGGTCTCATCGCGACCGTGATCGGCTTTGTGATCGGGCTGCTCTTCAAGGCCCTGCTCCTGGTGGCGCTCGTCGCCGGACTGATCTACGTCGTAAGGAAGTTCACCTCGTCGTCCTCGCGGAACGACTGGTAGACCGGCGCGACCGGCCGGCGCGACCCGTAGTACGGCGCGACTGGCAGAAGGATGGGGGACCCGGGCTGGTGTACCCGTGCGGTCGTTAGCCCGGCTGAGGGACGGGGGCAGCGAATCCCCACGCCCGGACGGAGGCTGTGGCTACAGTGAGAAATCCCTGCCGCCTCCTCGGGAAACCGGCCTGAAGAAGGCGCTGACCAGCGGATTGTGCGCGGCGGGACCCACGGGGGAAGCCCTCGCGGGCAGTGATCCGCCGTCGGCATGCTGGGGGTGACCCTTTGGCCACAGCACCTCACACCGCTGCGCCGACACTGATCGGCTCGGTGCAGCGCGCGCTCAGACTGCTGGAGGCCGTCAGCTCCCACAGCGGCGGAGCCCCCGCGAAACAGCTCGCCAGGGAGGCAGGACTCCCCCTCCCGACCGCCTACCACCTGCTGCGCACCCTGGCCCACGAGGGCTATGTGCGGCGGGAGAACGGCGTGTTCATCCCCGGAGCCGCCGCCGAGCGGCTGGCCGGCCGCTGCGCCGCGCGGAACCGGCGCGCCGCGCTGGTCGAATCGCTCAACTCCTGGCGGGACGCGCTCGGGGTGCCGATCTATTTTGCGGCGTACCGCGAGGGTGAGATCGACCTCGTCGCGGTCGCCGACACACCCGCCGCGCCCGCCGTCGAGGAGTGGGCGGACTTCCGGGAAACCGGTCATGCACACGCCCTCGGCCAGTGCCTGCTGAGCCAGCTCGACGCAACCTCCCGCAGAGATCATCTGGACCGCCATCCGGTGCGTCCGCTGACCCGCTATTCGGTACGTGACCGGTGCGTCCTGCTGCGAAGACTGGCTGCGACGGAACGGATACAGCCGGTGGTCGAGCAGCAGGAGTACGCCCTCGGAACCGTCTGTGCGGCCACCCCGATCACGGTCGGTTCAGGCGCTGCGGCGATAGCTGTTTCAGGCCCGGTGCACCAGCAAGTGCGGTTGCTCTCCGCTGCTAAAACGTTACGTTCCGAGGCCGGAGCTTTGCTCGATTCGCTTGCGTTCTCTATCAGTATCTGAAATATCACTCCTTGTGATCTGTTTGCGCTTACAGCACGATTACGTCAAGAGGGTCCGGCGGTACATTTCCCGGCCATCTTGTGAACCAACACAGCGTCTACTGCGGGGTAGGGACATGAGCGAATCGGTCCAGGCAGAGGTCATGATGAGCTTCCTCGTCTCCGAGGAGCTCTCCTTCCGTATCCCGGTGGAGCTGTGCTACGAGGTGAGCGATCCGTACGCGGTCCGGATGACCTTCCACCTTCCCGGAGATGCCCCGGTGACCTGGACGTTCGGTCGTGAGCTGCTTCTCGACGGGATCAACGCCCCCACGGGGGACGGCGATGTGCACATCGCGCCCAGTGATCCGGCAGGGCTGTCCGCCGTCCATCTGCGCCTCCAGGTCGGGGCGGACCGCGCGCTGTTCCGGGCGGGCAGCGCCCCGTTGGTCGCCTTCCTGGACCGCACCGACAAGATCGTCCCGCTCGGCGAGGAGCGCAGTCTGGGCGACTTCGACGGGCATCTGGAGGCAGCTCTCGGCCGGATCCTCGCGGAGGAGAACGCGGGCTGAGGGGCGAGACCTGAGGCCCGGGAACTGAGGCCCGAGGCTGGGTCTGCGAACTGGGTCTGCGAACTGGGTCTGCGAACTGGGCCTGCGAACTGGGCCTGCGAACTGGGCCTGCGAACTGAAACCTGAGCGCTGAGGCCTGAGCGCTGAGGCCTGACCGAGCGCGGAGAGCCGACGGCTCAGTGCTTGCGACGGCGGCCCCCGCCGCCCCGCGCGAGGCCCCCTCCGGAGAGCGCCCAGCCCGTCCCGCGGCCCGGACGGTCGGTCCCGTGGCGGTCGGTCCCGTGGCGGTCGGTCCCTTGGCCCGGACGGTCGGCCGAGACCACGAGTGCGGCGAGCGCCGTGGTCACCGGCACCGAGGCGACCAGCCCGATCGAGCCCACCAGGGTCCGTACGATCTCCTCCGCGACCAGCTCGGAGTTGGCCACCGTCCCCACACTGCTCTGTGCGATGGAGAAGAGCAGCAGCAAGGGCAGCGCCGCACCCGCGTAGGCCAGGACGAGCGTGTTGACGACGGACGCGATGTGGTCGCGGCCGATCCTGATGCCTGCCCGGTAGAGCCCGCGGGCCCCCATTGTGGGATCGGCCTGGTGCAGTTCCCAGACGGCTGAGGTCTGCGTGACCGTCACGTCGTCCAGCACCCCGAGCGATCCGATGATGACGCTCGCCAGCAGCAGCCCGCTCATGTCGATGTGCGGGTAGAGGCCGTGGATCAGACCGGTGCTGTCGTCGGTATTGCCCGTCAGGCTCGCCCAGCCGATGAAGAGCGAACCGAGCAGCCCGATCAGCATCAGCGAGATCAGCGTGCCGATGACGGCCACCGAGGTCCGCGCGGTCAGGCCGTGGCAGGTGTAGAGCGCGATCAGCATGATGGCGCTCGCCCCGATCACCGCCACGACCAGCGGATTCGACCCGTGCAGGATCGCCGGCAGGATGAACAGCGTCAGCACGGCGAAACTGACGGCCAGCGCGACCAGTGCCATCAGCCCGCGCAGCCGGCCCACGGCGACCACCACCAGCGCGAAGATTCCGGCGAGCAGCACCATCGGGAACTTCCGGTCCACGTCGGACACCGAGTACTGCAGGTCACGAGGTGCGTCGGGGGCGTACGCCACGATCACGCCCTGTCCCCGGTGCAACTGGCGCGGGGAGTCCGGCTGGACGATCTCGGTGAAGGTGCGGCCTTTGTCCTTGCCGCTCGTCACCTCGATCTTCGCCTTCTTGCACGGGGTGCCCTGCGGGGACGCACCGGCGCCGGACTGCGGTTCCGGAGTGCCCCCGGCCGCGCTCCCGCCGGCCGTCGACGACTGACTCGCGTGCACGTCCTGGCAGTTGACCGGAGTGAGCTCCGCCACATTGCCCTGCTGCGTCTGCCGGTCGAACCCGACACCGCTGCGGGCATGGTGCGGCGCACCGCCCGGCCAGAAGACCGCGAGACCGACAACAACCGCCGCCGCGAAGGGAATCAGCACCGCCGCGATGACCTTGCGCAGATGCTTGGACACAGGCGCGGCGGGGCCGTGGCTGTGCGTGTGGCCGTGCCCGCCGGGAGGTGGTTCGGGGAGTGGGGTCACCGCCCGATCATCGCAAGAACGAGGAGGCCCTCTGTTCAGTGCGCGGCGAATGGCGTTAGCGTGGGGGCACCTTTGCACACGCGGGAGCTCGGAGCACCGGGCTGAGAGGGCGCTGACCAGCAGACTGCTGTGAGCTGCGCCGACCGCCGAACCTGTTACCGGGTAATGCCGGCGTAGGGAGTAGGTCTCATGACCACAGTGGATGCACGCACGCCTGCCACCGACCAGGACGAGCGCAAGCCGGGCTGGCACAAGGGATACGTAGCGGGCCCGGAGGGCTCGCGCGCGGATCTCAGGGTGCCCGTCAGGCAGGTGCACCTCACCAATGGGCAGGACGTGACGCTGTACGACACGTCAGGCCCGTACACCGATCCCACCGTCGAGACCGATGTACGGCGTGGGCTCGCCCCGCTCCGGGAGAACTGGATCATCGGTCGCGGCGACACCGAGGAGTACACGGGCCGCCCGGCCCGTCCCGAGGACGACGGGATCAAGCACACATCGCCGCGCGGGGGACTCCGTAACCTCGACGCGGTCTTCCCCGGCCGTCCCCGCCAGCCCAGAAGGGGGCGCGAGGGGCGCGCGGTGAGCCAGCTCGCGTACGCCGTGCGCGGGGAGATCACCCCGGAGATGGAGTACGTCGCGATCCGGGAGAACGTCTCCCCCGAGGTCGTACGGGAGGAGATCGCCGCGGGCCGGGCGGTCCTGCCGGCCAACGTCAACCACCCGGAGATCGAGCCGATGATCATCGGCAAGCGGTTCCTGGTGAAGGTCAACGCCAACATCGGTAATTCCGCCGTCACTTCCTCCATCGAGGAGGAGGTGGACAAGATGACCTGGGCCACCAAGTGGGGCGCGGACACGGTCATGGACCTGTCCACCGGGCGCAATATCCACACCACCCGCGAGTGGGTGCTGCGCAACTCCCCCGTCCCGATCGGCACGGTCCCGCTCTACCAGGCCCTGGAGAAGGTTGACGGCCAGGCCGAGGAGCTGACCTGGGAGATCTACAAGGACACGGTCATCGAGCAGGCCGAACAGGGCGTCGACTACATGACGGTGCACGCGGGGGTGCTGCTGCGGTACGTGCCGCTCACCGCACGCCGCAAGACCGGGATCGTCTCGCGCGGCGGTTCGATCATGGCCGCCTGGTGCCTGGCGCACCACAAGGAGTCGTTCCTGTACGAGAACTTCGAGGAGCTGTCGGACATTCTGGCCTCCTACGACGTCACCTACTCGCTGGGTGACGGGCTGCGGCCGGGGTCGATCGCGGACGCCAACGACGAAGCGCAGTTCGCGGAGTTGCGCACCCTCGGGGAACTCAACACGGTCGCCAAACGTCATGGTGTACAGACGATGATCGAAGGTCCCGGTCACGTCCCGATGCACAAGATCAAGGAGAACATCGACCTCCAGCAGGAAATCTGCGAGGAGGCCCCCTTCTATACGCTCGGCCCGCTCACCACGGACGTGGCCCCGGCGTATGACCACATCACCTCCGGCATCGGGGCGGCGATGATCGCCTGGTGGGGCACGGCCATGCTCTGCTACGTCACGCCCAAGGAGCACCTGGGGCTGCCCAACCGGGACGACGTGAAGACCGGCGTGATCACGTACAAGATCGCGGCCCATGCGGCGGATCTGGCCAAGGGGCACCAGGACGCGCAGAAGTGGGACGACGCGCTCTCGGACGCACGCTTCGAGTTCCGCTGGGAGGACCAGTTCAATCTGGCTCTCGACCCCGACACGGCAAGGGAGTTCCATGACGAGACGCTGCCGGCCGAGCCGGCCAAGACCGCGCATTTCTGTTCCATGTGCGGGCCGAAGTTCTGCTCGATGAAGATTAGTAAAAGCATCACAGAGCAATTCGCCCCTGACCTGCACTCTTCCGCTTCGGACGACGAGATTGAAGCGGGGATGTTGGAGAAGTCCAAGGAGTTCGCAGCGAGCGGTAACCGGGTGTACCTGCCGCTGGCGGACTAGCACAAGTAGGGCTACTCGCCTGTTCTGCCCGAAGCGCCCCGGCACTCTTGCTTGCCGGGGCGCCGTCTTCAAACCAGGAGACGGGACGGGCCCGAGCCATTTATGCGGCTGGTCAGAACGGAAGCTCTGGCGTGCTCGCGCCACGTGTGATGGTCAAGATCCGTTCGTGGAAGTCGCGCGTGGACGCCTCCCGGGGGAAGCGGGCGCGGAGTTCCTTGTCCAGCTCGTTGGCGACCAAGAGAAGGGAGGGGAGAGACTTCCGGTCGGCGAGTAGAGCCGCAGTGCCCATGCCTACGGCTTCTTCGATCTCGCCGGTCCGGGCGGCGGCGACTCCGAGTGTGAGTCGGGCTTCTGCGGCACGCATGGGGGAGATCTCGGTTCCGTCGGGGCCGGTGCTCATCCGGATTACCGACCGGGCGTGGACGGCAGCGCGCTCGTCGTCTCCGAGTAGCCGATAGGCGTCCATCTCGTAGAAGTCCCACTTGTCCGGGTCGATGATGAAGTGGTGTTCGGGGTGATCAGGACGGGCGAGGCGGTCCAGTCGGGCGCGCCCGGCGTCCAAGGAGTCGCGGACCATTCGGGCGTCTCCCATCCGGGCGGCGGCGCGAGCCTTGTGCGCGTACAGCTGCACGCCGACGGAGTGTGTCTGATCGGCGACGTGCCCGGCCTCCACTGCGTTGAGCATGTCCTGCCATCGGCTCTGCGTGAGGGCGAACCATGCCTCGATCTCCCACGCCCACGCTTTGATCTCGCCGTGCCCGGCTTCTTCGCCGATCCGGAGCGCGGCGGCCTTGCTGAGGTTGGCGGCCTCCCGCTGGCCCCGGTCGTACTGGACACAAGCGTTGAGCAGGAACAGCCATCCGGCGTCAACGAGTAGTTCCCGGTGCTGGCGCAGCGTCATCCGGCTCTCAAGCTGCTTGGTGACGAACTGCAAGCCGTTCCGCGTGCGCTGGTGCAGGTAGTCGGCATCGGCGTACGGGTAGGCGCGGGCCAACTGGTCGATGCCCTGCTCAATCGACTCCAGGGCGGCGCTGTTGATGCTGGACATTTCCGTTCGCCGCAGTAGCTCGGCTATGTCCCACAGTCCCGCACCCCCCTCAGCGAGCAAGGTGCTCGGGTCCTCTGGCTGGGCCGTGTTCGCCCTTCGCTCCAACTCCCACGGCCGTGGGGAGAGACCAGCGAGGTGGCCGGGAATGCGTAGCCCGTCCACCACTTCAAGGATCTTGTGGTACTGCGTGATCCGGGGCCGAACGCCCTTGCCCTCGGTCTCGTCCTTGGCCATCTTGCCGATGTGCTCGCGCTTGTAGCTGACGGCCTCGGCGATCTTGGCGTAGCTGATCTTGCCGTGCAGCCTGGCGAGTCTGAAGACCTCACCGAAATCGTGGCTGGCAATCGCAGAGCGGACGTCGGCGCGTTCCAGCACATGCGGCGGCAGTGCTGCTGGCGTCGGAGCAACTTCGGCCATCCCACTTCCCCTGGTGATTGACCTGACAACTCTTCGGGGTGCGCCTGATCGAGTGTACCCACGAGGGGGGTCCCCAAGAGGGGGGAGCGACAGCCGGTACAAGGGATGCATCCTCGGGCCACCCTGCCGGGAGCGACCCGGTAGACGTGACCGAGGACGGCGATCGTGTCGTGGAAACCGGAAAGATCGTACGAGGCTTACTCCCGGCAGCAGAGGCGGGAACCGTCGGGCGTGCTGAGGTAGCGGCAGCGGGCCGCTTCCGTGCGCTGACACTCTTCACGGACGCGGAAGACGCCCCACAAACCGCGCGGCGTATGGCGGTCGGGACTCTCACGAGCTGGGATCTGGGCGACCTGGCCGAAGACGTTGAACTGTGCGTCTCGGAGCTGGTTGGCAACGTGGTGCTTCACGTGATCGCCGACCGCTACTCGGCGGAGCCCGGTCACCGCCCGGTGGTCACGCTCACTCTGCGGTCTTGGCCTCGGTGGCTGTTCGTGGAGGTGACCGACGAAGACTCCGACCCGCCCACACTGCCGCTCGGCGACGGCTTCGGCCCGGAGTTGGCCGAGGACCTGCCGGAGGCGCTGCTGCCTGATCACGGGCGGGGGTTGCACATCGTGCGCACGCTGGCCGACGGCTTGTGGTGGACCCCTGGTGAGCGCGGCGGTAAGAGCGTCTTCTGCCGCTTCGATCTCGGTGGCGGCTCTGGCGGAGCGCTGCCCGTGGCTGCTGGTGAAGGGCGGTGGGCGTGATGGCGCGCTTTTTGGCGCTGCGGGTACGGCGCGGCGACGTGATCAGCGACCGGGGCCGACAGCGGGAGGTCAAGGCAGCGCGCACGGACCGGCGTGCCGCTGGGCGACCGGCGGTAGTGCTGGTCTTCAAGTCGGGGCCTGCCCGGCGGGTGAATGCGACAGACGTGGTGAGTGTGGAGCGCGGACGCGGTTCGGATCGGAGGGGACGGAGATGACGACGCGGGAGGTATGGCGCTTCGTGAACTGGGTCTTGAGCGCGGACACCTCTGGAAGCGGGCCGATCTACGTGGCTGAGTGCACGACGTGCGGGGACGGCTCGGAACCGGCTGACGGGACGGAAAGGCCAGAGATCTGGTGCATCAACCACGCCGGTCGGACAAGTCACACAGGCTTTCGGAACATCATCACCAGCTTCTCGCGGGCCTCCCTGGTGGAGGGGCCGCGCTGATGTCACCGGCGCCTGTCACGTAGGACCAGATCGCGTACGACAACCACATACGAGACCGGACCACCCCCGCGCCTGGCAGCAACTGGGGTGGTCCGGATGGGGACACTGCGGCCCCCGGTGCCTGATGGTACCGGGGCCGCAGTGCTGCGTTTCTGCCCTGGACCAAAAGAAGTTGATGACCCGTTATCTAGATCAGGGCAGAGGTGGGCAAGGTGACCGGCACAGGCGGGGACTGGCTGAGGGACGGCCTCGATGTCGCGGGCGCGGACTGCGGTCTGTGGGTGCCTGGAGTCGACTACGTGGCGGGCTGGCGCGAAGCCCGGGAGGCTGCGGACCGGCTGAACCGGGGGCTGCTCGGTGCCGGGTTCGAGCTGTCGGAGGTACGAGCAGTCGCCTCTACAAATGAGGACGGGCGCGGTGTGGTGCGGGTGACTGGCTGGCCGAATGCGGTGGGTCGGCTTGCCGGGCTTCTGGAAGCGGTCACGGGTAACGAGGGCGGTGCGGTATGAGATGCCTTTCGCCTGGTGAGCGCCGCGCGTGGGCACGTCGCCGGCCGCAGAGGCTTTGGGCGGTAGCTGCCATGGGGCGAGTGAACAGGGGGCCTTACGCTGGCCCGGCGAATCGGGCAGGTACTGAACCTGCCCGCTGTTGTGCCCGATTGGCCCCCTGTTCTTCGAGGCTCGCCCCATGGGAGCTGCCTAAAGCCTCGGAGGCCGTCGACCCCCAGCCCCGTGGACCCCGGCTCCAGCCGTCCGGTCGACGCCTCACGCGCCTCGGCGCGATGCGGCACAGGGCGCCGGGCGACCGGCCGGGACCGGCGGCCACGCCGCACGCCCGGCCGGGGCGGCCGGGCTGCCCGGCGCGCCGCAGGCGCGCCCTTGAGGAAGTGGAGAAAGTTTCGACCGATCTGCGGTTCTCAGGCACCGGCACGCCGCGCGGGCTCCTTGTCGGCGGTGATCCGGTAGGCGAGTTCGGCACAGTCCGCACCGACGCGGAACTCTTCGAGAATCAGCGGGCGATCGTCGGTGCCGTGAGTTACGCGGGCAAGGTCCAAAACTGGTGTTGCATCCGGGAGTCG
This sequence comes from Streptomyces sp. NBC_00466, assembly GCF_041433995.1. Classification (NCBI taxonomy): domain Bacteria; kingdom Bacillati; phylum Actinomycetota; class Actinomycetes; order Kitasatosporales; family Streptomycetaceae; genus Streptomyces; species Streptomyces sp. NBC_00466. The sequence goes on from NZ_CP107896.1 coordinate 3,304,781, forward strand.
GAGGGCGAGCCGTTCCTCAGGCAGAGGCATGCGGGCGCGTACCCGCTCGGACCACCACAGCTCGTGTCCGGCCTGCGTCAAGATCGCGAAGACTTCGGCGAGAGATACCTCAGGGCTCTCGGCCAGTGCGGGTACGGACTCGGCCAACTCGAATGGAATCAGCGTGCGATGCAATGCATGCGTACCGCTCGTCGGGTCGAACAGGAGCCGGTCGTCCACGAGAAGGGCCTCTTCCTCGCCGAGTTCGAGCAGTGCGCCTGTGGCCTTCGTCGTCCGAGAGCGGTACCTCTTGATCTCGACTACCCAGTTAGTGCCGTCAGGCATCCTGACTGTGGCATCGATGCCCATCTCGGGGGCGGCGGGGACAGCAGCGGGGGCATCGGGCGTTGTGTACTTGCCGCTGCGGGTGCGCTTCACCCAGCGCTCGAAGGTGACGGCTGGTTGGCCGTCGGATCGCACGTAGCTGCCCTTGCCGTGGCGGACCCCGATGAGCCCTTCCGCGCGCAGTGCCGCGATGGCGTTGCGGACCGTCGGACGAGAGACCTTGTACCGCTCAACGAGTTGAGCCTCGGAGGGGAGCGGAGAGCCGGGTTCGTACTCGCCCGAGAGGATCGCTTCCCGGACCGCAGCGGCAACCTGCTGGTAGAGCGCTCCTGGTCGTTGGATCTCCGCCATCTCGGCACCTTCGGGTTGAAGTCGTAGGCACGTCGCACGCGCGACATCACTCGTCAGCATAAGTACTTGACCTCTCGCCGTACAGCGCTTCATAGTCTCAACTCGTAAGGACAAGTGACGTCAGCATAAGAACTGACGTCCTCAAGTGGCCTTGGAGGCCCGAACCATGCAGTCCATCCCTGTGGACACGGCACGACTCGGCGTACTGCGGTGTGCCATCGCGCCCGAAGCGAAGATCAGCAACCCCGAGACCCAGGAGGTGAAGAAAGACCGGGACGGCAACACGATCTACACCGTGGCCGTCACCGTGCGGCAGGACCGGCGGCGAATCTCCGTGATCGAGATTTCTGTGACCGGTGAACCGAAGGGCATCGAAGAAGGCCAGATTCTCAAGATCACGGGTCTGACGGCGTTCGCCTGGTCGATGGGTGACAGGCACGGAATCAGCTTCCGGGCCGACGCGATCACCCCGGTTCCGTCGGTCACCGCGGCCCCGGTCAAGGGCGGTGGCGCGTGATGGGAGCAATCCTTATCGCCTTGGCCCTGGCCGTGCTCGCCTGGGTAGTCGTCGTGGCTGACCTGTTGCGGCGCCACCGCCCGGCCTGGCACTGGTACCTCACCGGCTACCCGCTGACCGTGTGGCGGGTGCTGGCCACCTGGCGCAGGGTCGCGATGCTCAACGATCTTGCGGTGTCCCGTCGTCCGCCGCGCGGGCTGGTCGGGGATGTGGTGGTCAAGGGTGATCCGCTGCGGCCGATCGCTCCGCGCATCTCGTTTCCCCGGGCTACCCGCATGGGCCTGACAGCGGTTGTACGGCTGCATGCGGGACATACCCCGGCGACGTACATGAAGGCGGCTGACGCGCTCGTACATGCGTGGAAGGTCCACGCCGTACGGGTCACCTCTCCTCAGCGCGGCTTCGTGCTCCTGACGGCGACGGCAAGCGACCCGTTGGAACGGCCCGGTTTGGTGACCGCTCCCGCCGTGCTGCTGTCGGCGCTCATCGGCGCTTTGGAGAGTGGCGGGGCCTGGGTGATGGATCTCAGGACGGTGCCGCACTGGCTCATCGTCGGGGCCACGCGCTCGGGCAAGTCCACCTTGCTTGCCCGGCTGATCACCCAACTCGGTCCGCAACCCGTCGCTTTGATCGGCATCGACTGCAAGGGCGGGATGGAGCTCGGTCTTTTCGCCGATCGCCTGAGCGCGCTTACGACGTGCCGACGTGAGGCGGTCGCCGTGCTCGCCGCGCTCGTCGTCGACATGCAGGACCGAATGCGCGCCTGTCGGACGGCGGGCGTCCGATCGATCTGGGAACTGCCCGACAAGCTTCGCCCCATACCGGTCGTCGTGATCGTGGACGAACTGGCGGAGCTGTACCTCTCCGACGGCACGCGCGAAAGCAAGGCAGAGGCGGAGCAGTGCTCCACGCTCCTCCTCCGCCTGGCCCAGCTCGGTGCCGCGCTCGGGGTGCACCTGGTCGTTGCCGGGCAACGCGTCGGCTCCGACCTTGGGCCCGGGGTCACCGCGCTGCGCGCCCAACTCGGCGGCCGGGTCTGCCACCGGGTCAACGACCCCGGAACGGCTGAAATGGCTCTCGGTGACCTCAACAAGGACGCCGTAGCCGTCGCCCAGTCGATCACCGCTGAGGAACAGGGCGTGGCGGTCTGCACAGGGGCGGACGGCGGTTGGAGCCGCGCCCGATCGCATCTGACAACGACCGAAGAAGCCATGGCGATGGCCCGGAAGCACTCGGCGATGACTCCGGAACTCCCCGTCATAGACCGCGTACTCGCGGCACTGGAAGGAGACGACAAGTGATCAGCGAAGGTACGGCGTTCGGGTTCGCGGTGATCTTCGGGATCATCACCGTCCTCCTCGTCCGCTCGCGCGACATGCGGGCCTGGGAAGCCGTCTGCGTCGGGCTCTTCGGGGTCTACCTCGGACAGACGCCCGTGGTCTTCACCATCCACGGTCTCGTCACCTGGGTCATCAGCGGCTTCTCCCACACCTGAACTGGAAGGACAGACATGCCCATGAGTCGCGTGAGGTGCCCCAACTGCAAGGGCGAAGGGGCCCGGAGGACCTGGACCGGAATGCGCCATCGCTGCCGCGTCTGCCGGGGTACCGGAACCATCCGCTGACCTGAGATCGACACGACCGACCACACACGCAAGGAGCACGAGCCATGGACGACAGCGCGCCACCACCCACCAACCCTGCCGCTTCGGCGGCCCACCCCGGAAGGCCCCCACCATCACACCCGACTTCACTCCGGCTGACAGGCGCGCCGCCCTCGACCGCGCGGCGCGCCTGCGTCAGCTCTCCGAAGCAGATCGCGACGCAATACGACTCGCCCAAGCACCCCAATTTCGGCGCTGGTTGGAGCAGGTCGCCGCTACGGGTGGCTGCGCTCACCCGGTCCATCTCTCTGGCTCGGCGACCACGCGAGACGCAGCCACGGGCGAGGTCCTGCACCACTACGACACCCGCGACGAACCAGGCGAACGGCTCTCAGTCCGCTGCCGCAACCGGCGCGCAACTGTCTGCGTACCGTGCTCCCGCCTTCACGCGGGAGACACCTTCCACCTGGTCCGCGCTGGCCTCCTCGGCGGCAAGACCGTACCCGCGACAGTCCGCGACCGCCCCCGGCTCTTCATCACGCTCACAGCCCCGTCCTTTGGGCCCGTGCACCGGGCCGGGGACCGCTGCCGACCGCGCCGTGTACGTGCAGAGTGCGAGCACAGTCGTCCCCTCGGCTGCGGCGCTGTTCATGGGACAAACGGCTCACTCGTCGGGCAACCCCTCTGCGTCGCCTGCTACGACTATCCGGCCCACGCGCTGTGGCACGCGCACGCGGGCAAGCTCTGGGACCGCTTTGCCGTTGGCGTCCGGCGCTACCTCGCCTCGGCGGTGGGCCTGGCGCAGTCCCGCTTCCCGGACCATGCGCGGCTGTCCTTCGCCCGGGTCGCCGAGTACCAGAAGCGCGCTGCCGTCCACGTGCATGCGGTTATGCGCCTCGACGGCCCGGCCGGACCGGACGACGAACCCCCGGCATGGGGCACCACGGAGCTGATGTCCGATGCCGTACGAGCCTCCGCGCACCGCGTCGTAGTACGTACCGCCTACAGCCCCGCTGTCGGGGAACTCGCCCTCCGCTGGGGTGTTCAGGTCGACGCCCGCCCTCTGCGCGCCGACGGCCTCGGCCCGGATGACGAAGCCGTGGCCGCGTACGTCGCGAAGTACGTCACCAAGGGAGCGGGCGAGACCGGCGCCGGCACGGATTACCGGCTCGCCACCTCGGACGACATCGACGCCGCTCCGGTCGCCGACCATGTGCGCGCACTCATGCGGACCTGCTGGAACCTCGGCGTATTGCCTGAGTACGGGCCCCTGCGCCTGCGGGCATGGGCTCACACCCTCGGATACCGGGGCCACATTCTGACCAAGTCCCGTGCCTACTCAACGACATACGCAGCTCTGCGCGCTGACCGAGCGGCGCACGTTGGGGTGGAGCCTGAGCCTGGCACGGTCACTGAGGCGCACTGGCGCTACATGGGCTCCGGTTACACCCCAGGCGCGGCACTAATTGCTTCGGGTATCGCTGACGACCTCGCCCTGAGTCGGGAGTTCGCGCGAGACGAGATGCGGCCTGCGGGCGGTGGTGCTGCCTGAGCAGGCCGGGAACCGATCACTTCGTCACGGAGCTCGACGAAGCGGCAGCCATCAGCGCATGGATCGAACGACATCTACGCGAATCTCCCCCACTCTCCGATGATCAGTTGCGGAGCGTGGGGGAGATCTTGGGGCTCCAGCTCATCCGCCGGAAGCCCGCCACACAGGCTTGAGGAGATCTGGATCGAAGGTCTTGTTGCCCTTCCCACCCGGCACTGCGACCACAGCACCCAGGACTTTCTTGATCGCATCGCGTTTTTGCGTGAGCGTCTTCGACTTCCACGACTTAGCGATGTCCTCTTGAGCAACCTCGGCCTCGGCCTTCAAAGCTTCGTGCTTGGCCTTGTCGACACGCAGTTCCTTGATCCGTCGCTCTAGGACCGGGAGGTTACGGAAGAACGTCTCATCGTCGATGTCTGTGTCTTCGTCGTCGTGCCACCGTCGCTCCAGCTCCTTGCGGCTCCTGATCACTCGCTCCAGCGACTCGGCCTTGTCCCAATCAGGCACCTCTTCGGCCTTGCTGGCGGCGTCCTTCTCCAGCTTCGCGATCACGAGCTGCTCGATGATGACGTCCGTCTTGTCGCCCCGCTTGTAGGTCTTGTTGCAGCCGCCGTCCACGGTCCTCTTGCACATGTAGGCGTGCTCATACTTGAGCCAGTCGTTCGCCTTGATCCCGATCATCTTGTTGTTGCAGGTGGTGCCGTCCTCAAGCACGTTGCCGCAGCGGAGAATCCCGGTGAGCAAGTACTTGTGGACCAAGCCACCGCGCGGCACGCCTGCCCCCCGCCCTCGCTCCCGGATCTTCGAGATGATGGCGTACCACTCTTTGGGCGTGACGATCGCGTCCCACTCGCCCTTGATCGGCTGGTCGTCGCCGTCACGGACCAACTCGCCCTTGATCTCCCGGTAGCCGCAGGTACGGGCATTCACAAGTACCTGCTTGACGGTCGCGTACTGGAAGGCGTTGCCGCGACTCGTGATGAACTCGGCTTCCTTCCACTGGCGCGTGATCTCGGAGATAGAGGCACCCGCGATCACGTCGTGCACAGCCGTTCGGATCGCGTCGGCTTCTACAGCGCGAAGGGTGATCTTGTCGTCCTCCCACCCGAACGGTCGCCAGGCCGAGACGGACTGACCTCGGATCGCCCGGCTGCGGTGGCTGTTCCGGGTGCGGCGCTGTTTCTTCCGCGTCTCGCTCAAGGACATGGCCACGCCCACGAGCCCTTTGATCTCGAACCCCTCGGCGTAAAGATCCTGTACGCCATTCGAATCGTGGTAGACGCGCCCCTCCTGGGACGTGAACGCCTTGAGATACCGCTCCCAGTCGCTGGGGCGGCGGTACAGGCGGTCGTCGTTCACCGCCATCACGCCGTGCACTGGGTAGCCCTCGGGGGTCACGCCCGTCATGAGGTCGGTGAGCAGCTGCTCGAAGTCGTCCCGGACTACGGTCTCTTTGCTGGCGCTCTTGTCGTTGTCCGTGTAGCGGTAGACGACCAGCCACCCGAGGCGACGGGCGGCGTCGGCCATATCGCGGTGTTGATCTTCAATGCCATGAGCGTCCTTCACCCGGCCATCGAACGAGATGCGCGCGTAGCAGATGACGCACTTGAGGCCAGGGTCTGCGGCCAGCATGGTCCGTACTTCCTCGACGGACGGTGTGTCCTCGGGGACTCCCCGCAGCTTGCTGATCGTTTCTTCGCGCTTGCCCACAGTGGCCCCCTCGGTCCGTGGAACGGCTTGTTGAGACGACCGTAGCGTATGGGGTATCTATTTATGTTCTGCTCGATGAAGATTTCCCAGGACATCCGCCGCGAACACGGCGGAAGCCAGGAGGAGATCGAGTCGGGGATGGCGGAGAAGTCGAAGGAGTTCGCGGCGAGCGGCAACCGGGTGTACCTGCCGATCGCCGACTGACCACGCCCCTTGCCGGGCCCGGGCCCCGTACCGGCCGGTCCCACCGCGGACCGGCCGGTGTCACCAGGGTTTTGACGTCAGGGTGGCGCCACCAGAGTGGTGTCACTCCGGCTGGTGGTCCGGGCCGCCGAAGTCCGGGCTCGTGAAGTCCGGGCTGGTGAAGCTGGGGCGCTCGTGGGCCGACGTCTCGCCCGCGTCCGGACTGGCGAAGTCCGGACGGCTGTACCCGAGGCTGGGTATCCGGCCCGTCGGCCGGTACGGGGCAGGCGCCGCCGGGTCCACGCTCGGGTCGGCCAGCGCAGCGCTCAGGAACGGGACGATGCCCCGTTCCAGCAGGGCGTGGCGCCAGGCGTCCCGGGCGCGGGCGACCTCTTCGGAGAGCTCGTCGTCTCCCTCCTCCGTCTCGGGGTGCACCTCGGTCGAGCCGTTGCGCAGCGCCGTCAGGAGGAGCCCGATCGCTGCGGCCAGGATGGCCGCGGCGGTGAGGGCCGCGAAGAACCAGCCCGCGGTGACCATGGTGTTGCCGAAGGCGGGTGCGGGATTGAGCGCCTTGAGCAGGTAGCCCACCAGCAGGAAGATCGCGGCGGCGGTGCCCGCAAGCACCGGCGCCAGTACGGCCAGTACGGCGGCGAGGCCCGCGCCCGCGTTGGGGCCGCCTCTGACGGGCGCGAGGACGGACGCGCGCACCGACTCCGGGGCGGGCCCGCGCAGTTCGGCGCGGACCGTCACGAAGTGGTCGTACTCGGCTGCCGCGGCCGATGTGACCAGGCTGTCGGCGTCGAGCACCATGGTGCGCAGCTGCTCGCTGTTGAGCCGCTGCCCCAGCTCGGCCAGGTCCGGTCGGTCGGGCGCGGTGCGCAGTGCGTCGTCGAGGAGCCGCTCGAACTCCGGACGGTCCTCTGTCAGCAGGTGCGAAGCGCTGTTCATGTGCATCCCCCGATGCTCCGTCGGGCCGTACCACCCACCGTCTGACGGGCAGTTGGGCGTAAACGGAGGAGAGCCTGCTACGGATAACCCGATGGTAGAGCTGTTATGGCACGGGGTAACAGAGGGTTTCCGGAAATCGCCTTCAGGTGCGCTGTTCAGTTCGGCAGCGGCAGCTGCACCACGAGCAGCTTTCCGGCCATGGTCACGCCGCCGTCCATGGCGACGGCGAGCCCGTCCGCGTACACGTGCGGGCCCTCGATAACGGTGCGCGGACCGTCCTCGCCGTCCTCGCCCCCGACCTCGCCCAGCAGGTACGGGATGGGGCTGTGACCGTGGACGATCCGGTGGCCGCCGAAGACTCCGAGGAGCTCCTGCACGGCCTGCGGTCCCGAATCGTCGCGGAACGCGAAGCGCTTGGTGAACTTGCGGAACAGGTCCCAGCATTCGTCGGCGTCGTTACGGGTGAGCGTCTCGCGGACGGTGTCGTTGACCGCTTCGAGCGAGTCGCCGTAGTCGAGATAGGCGGTGGTGTCGGAGTGCACCAGGAGGTGGTCGTCCTCGAGCTCCATGGCGTCGAGCCGCGACATCCACTGGAGGTGGACGTCCTGCAGCCGGTCCATGTCGGCCTTCTGGCCGCCGTTGAGCAGCCACGCCGCCTGGAAGGTCGCGGTACCCGCACCGGAGTTGACCGGGGTGTCCCCGAAGCGCTTGGCGCCGATGAGCAGCAGTTCGTGGTTGCCCATGAGGGCCTTGCAGTAGCCCCCGGCGGCCGCGGCCTCGGCGGACAGCCGCATCACGAGGTCGATGACGCCGATCCCGTCGGGACCGCGGTCGGTGAAGTCGCCGAGGAACCAGAGGCGGGCGTTGCCGGCGGCCCAGTTGCCCTCGGTGTCGATGAGCCCCTGGGCGCACAGGGCGGCCAGGAGTTCGTCGAGGTACCCGTGGACGTCCCCGACGACGTAGAGCGGCCCGAGCCCTCCCTCGCCTTCGGGAGAAGCGGGGAGGGGCTGGGGTTCGGGCACGATCGGTACGACGACCGTGTCACCGGGGCCGCCGCGGCTGATGACGGGCAGGTCCCGCTGGGTCGCCGTATACCCGTCCGGCTCCTCACCGGCGGCGTACCGCGGCGCCTTCCCGGCATCGTGGACGTGCTCGGACGCGGGCAGGGGCGGTACGCGGAAGCCCCGCACTGTCGCCGTCCGCATCGCGGGTTCCAGACCGGCCCCCTGAGTCATCGACCCCTCCACCACCGTCGCGCGCCGTGCACCGGTCGGACCTGCCTGTTCGGGGAGCCCGCGGTGTCGTGCGCCCATCATAGGAATGCGACTAGCACTCTGTGACGCACCAGGGGTGCTGAATCCGGACGGTCTGCCGCCCCACCGCCCGTTTCGCACCTATTGAGGTGGTCAGTCCGGCGCCGGGGAGCGGGGTGGGCTGACCGTGGTGCGCGGCGGGCGGCGCTGCGAGGAGGTCCGGACGATGAGTTCGGTCGGTATTACCTGCTCGACCGGGTGATCCTCATTGATCCCTTCGATGGCATCGATGAGTAACTGGATGACCGCCGTACCGATCCGGCGGGGCTTGAGCGAGAGGGTCGTGATGGGCGGCTCGGTGCTCGCGTACACGGTGGATTCGCTGCAGCAGACCAGCAGCAGGTCCTCCGGGACGCGCAGTCCGTACCGCCGTGCTGCCGCGAGCAGGTCGGTGCCGTTGGGGTCGAAGAGTCCGTAGACGGCATCCGGGCGGTCGGGGCGGGCGAGCAGGCGGTCAGCGGCGACGGCTCCCGCGCACGGGTCGTGGGCGGGGTAGGACTCGTACACCGGATCCTGTCCGACTCGCTCGCACCAGCGCAGATACGCGGTGGTGGAGAGCCGGGTGTAGGTGTCCGTGGTGGTGCCGGTGAGCAGTCCGATACGGCGGGCCCCGGCTGCGGCGAGATGGTCGAGCAGATCGAGGACCGCTGCCTCGTGGTCGTTGTCGACCCAGGCCGTGACGGGCAGGGTGCCCGCCGGGCGGCCGTCGGAGACGACGGGGAGACCCTGGCGTACGAGTTCGGTGACGACGGGGTCGTGGTCGGAGGGGTCGATGACGACGGTGCCGTCGAGGGCGACGTTCGACCAGACGTCGACCGCGCTGTGGCGCGAGGTCGCGGGGAGGATGACGAGTGCATAGCCGCGTGCGAGCGCGGCGGAGGTGGCGGCTCTGGCCATCTCGGCGAAGTACGCGAATTCGGTGAAGGTGAAAGGTTCATCCCCGTACGTGGTGACGGTCAGGCCGATGAGGCCGGACTTTCCGGTACGGAGGGTTCGGGCCGCGGCGGAAGGGCGGTAGCCCAGCCGGTCGGCGACCTCGCGGACATGGCGGCGAGTGGCGTCCGGGAGCCTGCCCTTGCCGTTGAGCGCGTCGGAGACGGTCGTGATGGACACACCGGCTGCGGCGGCCACGTCCCGGATGCCCGCTCGTCCCTGCCGGTTGGCCCTGCGAGGAGTCTCCGCCCGGCTCACCTGGTGCTTCCCTGCTGCTGTCATGGCGAGCCGATAGTAGGGCGATGAGGGGTGGTTGAGCTGAGCGCATATGCACGCGTTGACAGGCACGTTTCTGCATGATCATTTAGCATCAATCACCTTTGAATACAGGGGATTTGGGGGGCCTGTCAAAAGAGTCTCGGGTGTCGGTGGGTGTGTACCTGGCCCATGGCTGATGTTGCGATGAGGTCTCAACTCACCTCTTCGGGGGACGCGCGCCACGGCGCAAGCCATGGGCGCGTGGCATGTCCGGCAGCACGCCCCCCCGTCGGCGCCCGCCATTCGCACGGAGCTGCGCTCCTCATAGGGTGGGTTCATCCGAGTCGAGGAGGACCCGCTGTGAGCCAGAAGAGCCCCAAGCTGCGCGCCGCGCTGGACGGCATTCCCGCGTACGTTCCGGGCAGGCCGGCCGCCGCGGGCGGTCCGGTCGCCTACAAGCTGTCCTCCAACGAGAACCCGTATCCGCCGCTGCCGGGTGTGATGGAGAGCGCGATCGCCGCGGCCGGAAGCTTCAACCGGTACCCGGACATGGCCTGCACCGTCCTGGTCAACGAACTGGCCGAGCGCTTCGGGGTGCCGGTCTCGCATCTGGCGACGGGCACCGGGGCGGTCGGCGTCGCCCAGTCGCTGCTCCAGATCACCTCGGGCCCCGGCGACGAGGTGATCTACGCCTGGCGGTCGTTCGAGGCGTACCCGATCATCACGCGGATCAGCGGGGCGACCGCGGTGCAGGTGCCGCTGGACTCCGGCGATGTGCACGACCTGGACGCGATGGCGGACGCGATCACCGAGCGGACCCGGGCGATCTTCGTCTGCAACCCCAACAACCCGACCGGGACCGTGGTCCGCAGGGCTGCGCTGGAGCGCTTCCTGGACCGGGTTCCCTCCGACGTCCTGGTGGTCATCGACGAGGCGTACCGGGAGTTCAACCGGGACATCGAGATGCCCGACGGCGTCGAGCTGTACCGGGACCGCCCCAATGTGGCGGTGCTGCGGACCTTCTCCAAGGCGTACGGGCTGGCCGGGCTGCGGGTCGGCTTCGCCATCGCCCACGACCCGGTCGCGGCCGCGCTGCGCAAGACCGCGGTGCCCTTCGGGGTGAGCCAGCTGGCGCAGGACGCGGCGGTCGCGTCCCTGCGGGCCGAGGACGAGCTGCTGGGCCGGGTCGGCTCCCTGGTCGCCGAGCGGACCCGGGTGTACGAGGGGCTGGTCGGCCAGGGCTGGACGGTGCCGGAGACACAGGCGAACTTCGTATGGCTCCGGCTGGGCGACCGCACCGCCGACTTCACGGCGGCCTGTGAGAAGGCGGGGGTGGTCGTGCGTCCCTTCGCGGGCGAGGGCGTACGGGTCTCCATCGGTGAGACCGAGGGCAACGACCTCTTCCTCCAGGCGGCGGCGGCCTTCCGCAAGGAGCTGTAACCCCCTTCCGTACAGGGTTCGAACAGGGCGGGGTGCCATGGGGGCACCCCGCCTTCGTCATGCCTGAGGTGCTTTCGTAGTATTGCTTGTGAATGTGAACGCTTTCACAAGCGCGTCCTTTTTCTTCCGGGCTGTGTGGGATCAAAGGGACGGAACACCGCTGTGACCCCGGCCACGTAAGGAGAGTGACGACGTGGAACTAGCTCTGTCGCCGGATACCCTGGCGCGCTGGCAGTTCGGGCTGACCACCGTCTACCACTACCTGTTCGTCCCCCTCACGATCTCCCTCGCCGCGATCACCGCGGGCTTCGAGACCGCCTGGGTGCGGAAGGGTGCGGAGAAGTACTTCCACGCCACGAAGTTCTGGGGGAAGCTCCTGCTGATCAACCTGGCGATCGGTGTTGCCACCGGACTCGTCCAGGAGTTCCAGTTCGGGATGAACTGGTCGGACTACTCGAAGTTCGTCGGTGACGTCTTCGGGGCGCCGCTCGCGATGGAGGCGCTGATTGCCTTCTTCTTCGAGTCGACCTTCATCGGGCTGTGGATCTTCGGCTGGGACAAACTTCCCAAGAAGATCCACTGTGCCTGCATCTGGATGGTGGCGATCGGTACGACCTTCTCGGCGTACTTCATCCTGGCGGCCAACTCCTGGATGCAGCACCCGGTCGGGTACACCATCGACCGGGCCACCGGTGTCGCGCACCTCGACGACATCTGGCGCGTGCTCACCCAGAAGACCGCGCTGGTGGTCTTCACCCACACCATGACCTCGGCATTCCTCACCGGCGGCGCCTTCGTGGTCGGCATCGCCAGTTACCACCTGTGGAAGATCAGGCGGGCCAGGGCCGCGGGCACCAGTACCGACACCAAGCGCACCCGCGTGATGCGCACCTCACTGCGCATGGGCCTGGTGATGACGGTGACCGCCGGAATCCTCACCGCGCTCTCCGGCGACCAGCTGGGCAAGGTGATGTTCGAGCAGCAGCCCATGAAGATGGCCGCGGCCGAGGCGCTCTGGGAGACCCAGGCACCGGCGCCGTTCTCCGTCTTCGCGGTGGGCAACGTGGCGGCGGGCCACAACTCCGTCGAGCTGTCGATCCCGGGGATACTGTCCTTCCTCGCCCACGACGACTTCCACACCGCGGTGCCCGGCATCCACCAGACCGCGAAGGCCGAGGCCGCCAAGTACGGCGGCAGCCCCGACGACTACGTACCCAACATCTTCGTCACCTTCTGGGGATTCCGGCTCATGATCGGGATCGGGCTCACGGCTTCGGTGGCCGCGGCCGCCGGACTCTGGCTGACCCGGAAGAAGAAGTGGCTGCTGCCGGAGCACCGGACCGGCGACGACGAGGCGCCCAAACTGATGCTCACGGCGGGCCGGGAGCTGAACCCCTTCTTCACGAAGTGGGGCTGGCGCGTGGGGATGGCCTCCCTGGTCTTCCCGCTGATCGCCAACTCCATCGGCTGGGTCTTCACCGAGATGGGCCGGCAGCCCTGGGCCGTCTTCGGCCTCTTCAAGACCGCCGACTCCGTCTCCCCCGGTGTCTCCCAGACGGAGATGCTGATCTCGCTGATCGTCCTGGTCACGCTCTACGCGATTCTCGGCTGGATCAATGTCCGGCTGATGAAGAAGTACGCGGTGATGGGACCGGACACCGACGAGCAGCCGCCCGCCAAGGACCCGCGGCTGCGCGGCCCCTTCTCAGGGCCCGGCGGGCCCGGAGACCGGGACGACGACGCCGACAAACCCCTGACCTTCGCGTACTGAGAGGAGAGACGTCATGGGCCTCAACGACTTCTGGTTTCTGCTGATCGCCGTGCTGTGGACCGGGTACTTCTTCCTCGAAGGCTTCGACTTCGGGGTCGGTATCCTCACCCGGCTGCTGGCCAGGGACCGGCGCGAGCGCCGGGTGCTGATCAACATCATCGGTCCTGTCTGGGACGGGAACGAGGTGTGGCTGATCACCGCGGCGGGCGCGATGTTCGCGGCCTTCCCGGTCTGGTACGCCACCTTCTTCAGTGGCTTCTATCTGCTGCTCGTACTGATCCTGGTCCTGCTGATCGTGCGGGTCCTGTCCTTCGAGTACCGCCACAAGCGGCCCGAGGAGAGCTGGCAGCGCAACTGGGAGTGGGTGCTCTTCACCACCTCGCTGCTGCTGCCGTTCCTCTGGGGGCTGATCTTCGCCAACATGGTCCACGGGGTGCCGGTCAACAGCCACCAGGACTACGCCGGTTCGTTCGGGGACCTGCTGAACGGTTACGGGGTCCTCGGCGGGCTCGCCTTCACCGCGCTGTGCACCCTGCACGGGGCTGTCTTCACGGCGCTCAAGACGGTGGGCGACATCCGGGTGCGGGCCAGGGCGTTCGCGGCCAAGGCCGCTGTCGTCACGGCGGCTCTCGCTGCGGCCTTCCTGATCTGGCTGCAGGCGGACCGCGGCGACGCGTCCACACTGACGGCGCTCTGCGTGGCGCTGGCCGCGCTCGTCGCGGCGTTCGTGATGAACGCCCGGGCCCGGGAGGGCTGGGCCTTCGCCTTCACGGGGGTGGCCATCGCGGCCACGGTGGCCGCGCTGTTCCTCTCGCTGGCGCCGGATGTGATGCCGTCCTCGCTCAACGCCGCCTGGAATCTGACGATCGACAACGCTGCGTCCGGCCATTACACGCTCAAGGTCATGACCTGGGTGGCGGGCATCATGACGCCGCTGGTCCTGCTCTACCAGGGCTGGACGTACTGGGTGTTCCGCAAGCGGCTGGGCACCCAGCACATCGCCGATGCCCACTAGGGGAGGGTGTTTCACGTGAAACCGATCGACCCGCGTCTGCTCCGGTACGCCGGTGCCACCCGTCTCTTCCTGGGCGCCGTGGTGGTCCTCGGACTGGCCGGCGCGGGTCTGGTCGTGGCCCAGGCCATGCTGATCGCCGATGTGGTGGTGGGGGCGTTCCAGCACGGCCTGGACGGATCAGGGCTGCGGACCTCGCTGCTGCTGCTTGTGGCGGTGGCGCTGGGCCGGGGGCTGGTGGCCTGGCTGACCGAGCTGGCCGCGCACCGGGCCGGCGCCGCGGTCAAGTCCGAGCTGCGGCGGCGACTTCTGGAGAGGTCCGCGGAGCTGGGGCCGCAGTGGCTGACCGGCCAGCGGACCGGGTCGCTGGTCGCCCTCGCCACCCGGGGTGTCGACGCTCTGGACGACTACTTCTCGCGCTATCTCCCGCAGTTGGGGCTCGCGGTGGTGGTGCCGGTGGCGGTGCTGGCGCGGGTCGTCACCGAGGACTGGGTGTCGGCGGCCATCATCGTCGGGACGCTGCCGCTGATCCCGGTCTTCATGATGCTCATCGGCTGGGCCACCCAGGCCCGCATGGACCGTCAGTGGAGGCTGCTCTCCAGGCTGTCGGGGCACTTCCTCGACGTGGTGGCGGGACTGCCGACGCTGAAGGTGTTCGGACGGGCCAAGGCGCAGGCCGAGTCGATCAGGACCATCACGGACGAGTACCGGAAGGCGACGCTGCGGACGCTGCGGATCGCCTTCCTCTCGTCGTTCGCGCTGGAGCTGCTGGCGACCCTGTCGGTGGCGCTGGTCGCTGTCGGTATCGGGCTGCGGCTCGTCAAGGGGGAGCTGGACCTGTACACGGGGCTGGTGATCCTGGTGCTGGCGCCCGAGGCCTATCTGCCGCTGCGGCAGGTGGGAGCGCAGTACCACGCGGCGGCCGAGGGGCTGTCGGCCGCCGAGGAGATCTTCGCGGTGCTGGAGACACCACTGCCGACGGGAGGGACCCGCGAGGTCCCCGGCTCGCTCCGGCTGGAGTTGGACCGGGTGACGGTGCGCCATCCCGGCCGTACGGAACCGTCGCTGGAGTCCGCTTCGCTGGTCGTCGGGGCCGGAGAGACGGTCGCGGTCACCGGGCCGAGCGGGGTCGGGAAGTCGACGCTGCTCAATGTCCTGCTGGGCTTCGCGGCGCCGGACGAGGGGCGGGTCCTCGTCGGGCCGGCGGGACCGGTCCCGATGGCGTCCGGAGGGCCGGCCGGAGAGGGCCGGGAATCCGCTGTCGAGCTGGCCTCGCTCTCCCCCGAGCGGTGGCGCGAGCAGATCGCCTGGGTGCCGCAGCAGCCGTATCTGTTCGCGGGCACGATCGCGGAGAACGTACGGCTGGCGCGTCCGGACGCCGATGCGTCCGCGGTGCACGGCGCTCTGCGCGATGCCGGGGCGTACGACTTCGTCGCCGCGCTGCCGGACGGGGCTGACACGGTACTCGGCGAGGGCGGTGCGGGGCTTTCGGCCGGGCAGCGGCAACGGCTCGCGCTGGCCAGGGCGTTCCTCGCCGACCGGCCGCTGCTGCTGCTCGACGAGCCGACGGCGGCGCTGGACGGCGAGACGGAGGCAGGCATCGTCGACGCGGTACGGCGACTGGCGGCCGGCCGCACCGTGGTGCTCGTGGTGCACCGGCCGGCCCTGCTGGCTGTGGCCGACCGCGTGGTCGCGCTGGCGCCCGGCACATCGGCGGCTGCCCCGGCCGGTGGTGACGCTCTCGTGCCGCAGGCCGTTGCCGTGCCCGTACCGCGTGCGGAGCAGATGACGGCCCAGGAGACAGCGGCGACCGGCGTCGTCACGGCCGCCCGGCCCGGACGGCGGAACCCGCTGGCGCGGGTGCGGGAGACCGCCGGTGCGCTGCGGGGGCGGCTGTTGCTGGCCCTGCTGCTGGGAAGTCTCGCGCTGGGCTCGGCCATCGGGCTCATGGCGACATCGGGCTGGCTCATCTCACGGGCCTCGCAGGAGCCGCCCGTGCTCTATCTGATGGTCGCCGTCACGGCGACCCGGGCCTTCGGGACCGGGCGGGCCGTCTTCCGCTATGCCGAGCGGCTGGTGTCGCACGACGCGGTGCTGCGGATGCTCGCCGATCTGCGCGTGGCCGTCTACCGCAGGCTGGAGCGGATCGCACCCGCCGGGCTGAGCCGGGTCAGGCGCGGCGACCTGCTGTCGCGGCTGGTCGCCGATGTGGACGCGCTGCAGGACTACTGGCTGCGCTGGCTGCTTCCGGCCGCGGTCGCCGTGGTGGTGGGAGCGGTCACCATCGGGTTCACGGCCTGGCTGCTGCCCGCTGCAGGGGCGGTGCTCGCGGCAGGGCTGCTGATCGCCGGGGTCGGGGTGCCCGCGCTGAGCGGCCTCTGCGCCCGGCGGGCCGAGCGCCAACTGGCGCCCGCGCGCGGGGTGCTGGCCAGCCGGGTGGTCGATCTCCTCATGGGGACCGCCGAGCTGACGGTCGCCGGTGCGCTGCGCGGGCGGCTGCACAGCACCAGGGATGCGGACCGGACGCTGACCCGGATCGCCTCACGGGGTGCCACCGCCACCGCGCTCGGTGGCGGGCTGACCGCTCTCGTCTGCGGGCTGACCGTCGCCGCCGCGGCGTTCGTCGGCGTACCGGCGGTCCACGACGGCAGGCTCGCCGGTGTGGAGCTCGCGGTGGTGATGCTGACTCCGCTGGCGGCTTTCGAGGCGGTCACCGGTCTGCCGCTCGCCGTGCAGTACCGGCAGCGGGTCAGGAGGAGCGCGGAGCGGGTGTACGAGGTGCTGGACGCGCCCGTCCCCGTACAGGAGCCGGTACGTCCGGCAGCGGCGCCCCGGTCGCCGTTCCCGCTGGAGGCGCGGGGGCTGACCGCGCGCTATGCGGGGCAGTCGGGATACGCGCTCGAGGGGGTGGACCTCAGGCTCGAAGCGGGGCGCCGGGTCGCCGTCGTCGGTCCCTCCGGGTCCGGCAAGACGACGCTCGCGCAGGTGCTGCTGCGCTTCTTGGACCCGGAGGCGGGGACGTACACGCTCGGCGGGGCGGACACCGGCGCGCTGGAAGGGGACACGGTGCGCGGACATGTCGGGCTGTGCGCCCAGGACGCGCACATCTTCGACAGTTCCCTGCGGGAGAACCTCAGGCTGGCCCGTTCCGGTGCCTCGGACGGCGAACTGCGCGGGGCGCTCGCCGGGGCCCGGCTGTTGGACTGGGTGGACGGGCTGCCCGATGGGCTCGACACTCCGGTGGGGGAGCACGGTGCGAAGCTCTCCGGCGGGCAGCGCCAGCGGCTGGCACTGGCCCGCGCGCTCCTCGCCGACTTTCCCGTACTCGTCCTGGACGAGCCGGCGGAACACCTTGACCTGGCGACCGCCGACGCGCTCACGGAGGATCTCCTGACCGCCACCGAGGGGCGTACGACCCTACTCATCACCCACCGGCTCCGCGGGCTCGACGCCGTCGACGAGGTGCTCGTGCTGGACGGCGGGCGGGTCGTGCAGCGCGGACCTTACGCGGAGCTGGCAGCTCTGGAGGGGCCGTTGCGGCGGATGCTGGAGCGTGAGCGGGCGGGCGATCTGCTCGGCAGCCAACTGAATCCGACTTTCCAGTCTAAATAGGACTTACTAGGCTCTGGGGTATGTCAGCTCCGGACCCCACTGATCCCCCGGAAGACTCCCCCGCGGAGAACTCTCCGGAGGAGGACTTCGGCCGGCACGGGCTCTCCGCCGAGTTCACCGCGCGCGTACCGCAGCTGCTGGCGGCCATGCGCTCCATCGGTACGGGCCTCGAACTGCACGCGACCCTGAACAGGATCTGCGAGACCGCCGCCGGGCTGACCGGTGCGCGGTATGCCGCGATCGGCGTCGTGGACCAGGAGCGCGGCGGCCTCAGTGAATTCGTCACCCATGGTGTGCCGGACGATGTGGCCGCACGGATCGGCCACATCCCGGACGGGCACACCGGGCTCCTGGGCGCGCTGATCGAGGATGCCCGCGTCGTGCGGCTCGCGGATCTGACGACCGACCCGAGATTCGCCGGCTTCCCTCCGTACCATCCGCGGATGCGGACGTTCCTGGGCGCCCCCGTGCAGGTGCAGGGAGAGACCCTCGGCAATCTCTATGTCGCGGAGAAGACCGACGGCAGCCGGTTCACCGATGGTGATCTGCACATGGTGCAGGTCCTGGCCACCGAGGCCGGCATCGCGATCAACAACGCCCGGTTGTACGAGGCGGCCAGGCAGCGCGAGCGGTGGATCGACGGCTCGGTGGCTGTCACCACGGCGCTGCTGGCCGGCGGCGACGCGGACGAGGCGCTCACGGTGGTCGCCGAACAGGCACGCCACCTGGCGGAATCGGCCGCCGGAGTGGTCATGCTGCCTGCCGCGGAGGGCGGACTGGAGGTCGTCGCCGTCTCCTGCGACCAACCCAGTCAGGTTCTCGGGCTGATCGTCCCGCCGGAGAGCGGGGTCGTGGCGACACTGCTCTCCGGCGCTCCGGTGTTCGTGGACGACTCGGCATCCGATCCACGGATGATCACTGAAGTGGGCAAGCGGTTCGGGCCGAGCATGATGCTGCCGCTGCACAGCGGCGGCCGTCTGCTGGGCGTGCTGGCCACGCCGCGCGAACGCGGCGCCCGGCCCTTCACGGCGGCCGAACGCTTCCTGGCCTCGCGGTTCGCCTCGCAGGCCGCGCTGGCGCTGATGATGGCGGACGCCCAGCGCGACCGAGAGCGCCTCGCGGTCTTCGAGGACCGCGACCGGATCGCCCGTGACCTCCACGACCTGGTCATCCAGCGGCTGTTCGCCACCGGGATGATGCTGGAGGGCGCCCACCGGCAGTCGGCGGCGCCGGGGGTGCGCGAGGGTGTGGACAAGGCCGTCGGGGAGCTGGATGTGACGATCCAGGAGATCCGTACCGCGATCTTCGCGCTGCAGCAGGGGCCCGCCGAAGCGCCTTCGGGGCTGTGCAGACGGGTGCTGCGGGAGATCAACATGGCGGCCGTACCGCTGGGGTTCAAGCCCACGCACCGCTTCGTGGGCCCGGTCGACTCGGGGGTCGGTGAGCTGACGGGGAAGAACCTGATCGCGGCGCTGCGGGAAGCGCTCTCCAACGCGTTCCGGCATGCCGCTGCCTCCCGGATCCATGTGGAGGTCGATGCCGCGGCGCAGCTGGACGACGGCCGCCCGGCGGTACGCCTCACGGTCTCCGACGACGGGGTCGGCATCCCGGAGGGCGGCAGGCGCAGCGGGCTGCGCAATCTCAGCCGTCGCGCGGAGGCGCTGGGCGGATCGAGTGCCTACGGGCCGGGGCTGGGCGACGGGGGCGGTGGCACGGCGGTGGTGTGGGAGGCGCCGCTGTAGGTGTGCGGGTGTGCGGGTGTGCGGGTGTGCGGACGCGGTGGGCGGAGTGGATGTGCGGATGTGCCGGTGGGGCGGTCCGGGCCGGCCGGGGCGGCGGCCGGGGATGTGGCAGCGGCCTCGCCCGGTCAGCGGGCCTTCAGGATCTGCTCGATGACGACCGCGACGCCGTCGTCGTTGTTCGCGACCGTGCGCCCCGAAGCGGCGGCCACCGCTTCCGGATGCGCGTTGCCCATCGCGTACGAGGTGCCCGCCCACCGCAGCATCTCGACGTCGTTCGGCATGTCCCCGAGGGCGACGACTTCGGAGGGCGAGATGCCGCGCTCCGCACAGCACAGCGCCAGCGTCCCGGCCTTGGAGACACCGGGCCCGCTGATCTCCAGCAGGGCGGTCGGGCTGGACCGGGTGACCGAGGCGCGGCGGCCGACAGCTTCGCGGGCCAGGACGAGGAAGTCGTCGGGTGCCAGTTCCGGGTGGTGGGCCAGCACCTTCAGTACGGGCTGGTCCGCGAGGTCGGAGTCCGTCGCGAGCAGTTTCTCGGCGGGCGCGACGCACGATGCGGCGTCGAACTGCAGGGGCGGGTAGGCCGACTCGTGGTGGATGCCGCCGGTCCGTTCGACGGCGAAGGACGTGCCCGGGGCGGCGGCCCGCAGAATGGAGACCACGTCGAGGGCGTCGGTGCGCTCCAGCGGGAGGACCTTGACGAAGGTGTGCCCGCCCTCGTCGCCGCGGAGGTCGACCACAGCGGCGCCGTTGCCGCAGATGGCCAGGCCGTGGCCGTGGACATGGTCACTGACGACGTCCATCCAACGGGCCGGCCGGCCGGTGACGAAGAAGACGTCGATGCCCGCCTCCTCGGCGGCGGCGAGCGCCGCGATGGTGCGGGCCGAGACGGTTTTGTCGTCGCGCAGCAGGGTGCCGTCCAGGTCGGTGGCGATCAGCCGGGGCGGAAGGGGGGCGGCGGGGCCGTTAGCTGAGGTCACCCGGCCATTCTCCCGTACGGAGGGTCCGGAGCGCACGGGAGTGCGAAGAGCCGCACAGATGAGTACGCACGCGGGTGTGCCGGGGCGGCCGGCGGCGGCCGGATCCGGGCGGGGGCAGAAGCTCGGTGGGCGATCGCCCCGGTCCGGCGGTGACGAGAGCTACGGCCTGAGGGAGCGGGCACCCGTACGACGTAGGGTCGTGGTCATGCGTCTGAGTACCGTGATTCTTCCCGTTCGCCGGTGGAGCGAGGGTGGCCGTGAGCAGTGGGTGCGCGCCGAGGAGCTGGGCTTCCACACCGCGTACACCTACGACCACCTCTCCTGGAGGGTGCCGTTCCGCGACGGGCCCTGGTTCGGGGCGGTCCCGACGCTGACCGCGGCGGCCGCGGCCACCGCGCGCGTCCGGCTCGGCACACTGGTCACCTCGCCGAACTTCCGGCACCCCGTGACGCTCGCGAAGGATCTGCTGTCGCTGGACGACATCTCGGACGGCCGGATCACCCTGGGCATCGGCGCCGGAGGCACCGGCTTCGACGCCACCGCGCTCGGCCAGGAGCCGTGGACACCGCGCGAACGGGCCGACCGGTTCAGCGAGTTCGTCCCGCTCATCGACCGGCTGCTGACCGAGGACACGGTCTCCCACCGGGGCGCCCACTACTCCGCCGAAGAGGCCCGCAATATCCCGGGCTGTGTGCAGCGGCCGAGGCTCCCCTTCGCCGTCGCGGCGACCGGACCACGGGGGATGAAGATCGCCGCGCGGTACGGGCAGAGCTGGGTGACGACGGGCGATCCGAAGATCTTCGAGACGGGCACGCCGCAGGAGTCGGTCGAAGCCGTCCGCAGCCAGATCGGCAGGCTCGGCACGGCGTGCGAGGAGATCGGCAGGGATGCCGCCACGGTGGAGAAGATCCTGCTCACCGGCTTCACGCCCGACGAGGGCCGCCCCATGGAGTCCCTGGACGCCTTCGTCGACTTCGCTGGGAAGTACTTCGCGCTCGGTATCGACGAGATTGTGATCCACGCGCCGATCCCCGGCACCATCTTCGCCGCCGAAGAGAAGGTCTTCGAGCAGATCGCGACCGGGGCACTGGCGCAGCTCGGGCAGCACTAGGCAGTACAACCAGGGAATACAACCAGGACCTGTCGTTGGATCAGGGGCCTTTCGTTCGGTCAGCATGGGAGGCGGCCGGGGGCGCGTGCGCCGGTGTGCATCCGAATTACCTTTTGCGCCCCCTGAGTTAGGCATGATCCACAGGCAAGGTGACTTATCCACAGGCTATTTGGCGATTCTGTGGACAAAGGAAGGG
Source organism: Streptomyces sp. NBC_00466 (assembly GCF_041433995.1). Lineage (NCBI taxonomy): Bacteria > Bacillati > Actinomycetota > Actinomycetes > Kitasatosporales > Streptomycetaceae > Streptomyces > Streptomyces sp. NBC_00466. The sequence goes on from NZ_CP107896.1 coordinate 3,326,337, forward strand.
TGATCTACGGCCTTTGGTCGCTTTGCCGGATTCCTTGCTGTGGAAGAGTCAGTGCGTCCAACGCCCTTGCCTGAAGCTCCCGTTCGGTGGCACCGGTGATGAACGCGGCGGCATTCTCCCGGCCCACCAGCCTCTCCACCGCGGTGAGCGTGGCCGCCGGGACCGGTACGGGCGAGGCACCTCCCGGTTGCGCCGGCGGGCTCTCGGGGCCGAAGTGCTGCTGGAGATGGCGGGTGGCGAACAGCCGCATGGCCCGGGCCAGTTCGGCATCGACGCTCTGCTGGGCCAGCGGGCGCAGCCGCCGCACCAGTGAGGCGGCCTCCGCCACATGCGCGTCGGTGGGCCGGGCGGAGGTCAGATAGCGCGCGAAGACGTGCTCCGTCGTGAACTCCAGGAAGCGCGAGGCGATGTGCTCGACCTGGCCGCGCAACTCCCGCAGATGGACCGAGATGGCCTTGAGCGGCACGCCGGCCGCGTGCAGTTCCACCGCCACGGCCAGCTCCTGCGGGCTCGGCACCAGGAACTCGTCGTCGCTGCCGGGCACCCGTTCCAGCACGCCCAGCGCCACCGCGTCGGCGACCGCCTCGTCGTCGGGCACCCCGCCGAACCGCGCGTCCAGCTCGGCACGGGAGATCCGGTCCGCTTCCTCGTCGGTCCACGGGCCGCTGACCTCGGCGACCAGCCCCAGCACCCCGCCGAGACCGCGCCCGGCGTCCCACGCCTCAAGGAGTTCCTTGATGGAGGCGAGGGTGTAGCCGCGGTCGAGCAGCTCGGCGATCTGGCGCAGCCTGGCCAGATGGCTGTCCCCGTAGACGTTCGACCGGCCGCGCCGCTCCGGTTTGGGCAGCAGGCCGCGGTCCTGGTACGCGCGGATCGTACGGACCGTGGCGCCGCTGTGGTGCGCCAGATCCTCGATCCGGTACTCAGGTCCGGCTTCCGCCGCGCGTACCTCTGCCGCCGGTGCTTCTGCCGCTGGTGCTTCTGGCGTCGGCACCTCTGACGTCGGCATTCCTGGCGCGGGTACCTCCGACGCTCTCACCCCGGACACGGCTGCCTCCTTCTGCTTTCTCGGCCTGGCAGGGCTACGGCATGGCCGCGCGGCCTATCGCGCCTGCGGCCGCGCGAGCGGCGGGCGAGGCTGCGAGGTACTCGACCGCCCTGCGCAGCGAGCCCTCCTGGGAGGGATGGTACGACCGCCTGAAGTAGCGGGGTATCGCCGAGCCCAGCTCGCCCCAGGTGGGCAGCAGCCCTCTGGCGACCGCCCGGTTGTGCTTGCGCAGCGAGTACCTCGGCCTGCCCGCCGGCCCGGGGCCCTGGCGCAGGAGAGCGGGGTCATGGCGCATGAGATACGAGCCACCCCACACCCACAGCCACAGCAGCACCGGAGTGACGACGGCCATGCCCTCGATCCGGCGGGCGTAGCGCGGCAGCCCTGCGCCGCCGCAGTGCTGGTACATGTCGAAGGCCACGGCCCGGTGTTCCACCTCCTCCGCGCCGTGCCAGCGCAGCAGGTCGAGCATGACGGCGTCTGACCCGGCCCTGTCGAGGTCGTCGGCGCCCAGCACCCAGTCCCCGAGGACCGCGGTGAACTGCTCGATCGCGGCGATCAGCGACAGCCGGAAGCGGAGCCACTCCCGCGCCGGGACCGGTATGCCGAGCGGCGGCTGCTCACCGAGCAGTTTCTCGAAGAGGAAGTCGACATGCCGGGTGTACGCCGCGGTGTCGAGCCGCTGGGAGGCCAGGTGGTCCAGGACATGGGAGTGCTGCACGCTGTGCGTGGCCTCCTGGCCCATGAACCCCTTGACGTCCTTGAGCAGTCCGGGGTCGTCGACGAGTGGCAGAGCCTCCTTGAAGACCTTCACGAACCACCGCTCGCCCGCCGGGAGCAGCAGATGCAGCACATTGATCACGTGGGTGGCGGTGGGCTCGCCCGGTATCCAGTGCAGCGGGGTGTTCTCCCAGTCGAAGGAGACCCGGCGCGGCGCGATGACGTATGGCCCGGGCTCCGGACGGGCTCCCGGCTCCAGGCGCGCTCCCGGTTCCGGATGCTCACTCGGATCTGTGTGCTCACCCCGATCCGCGTGCCCTCCCCGATCCGCGTGCCCTCCCGGATCCGTGTGCGGTTCCCTGTCCGGCGGCGGCCCCATGGACGCTTCCGGGCCCTGTCCGTCGCTCACAGCGGCGGCTCCATCCGGGCGACGGCGCGCAGGGCCTTCGGTGCGAACCGGGACATGAAGCGGGCGCCTCGTGCCTCGGGTGTCACCGGTACCACCGCCCGGTTGTTCACCACGGCGGAGAGAATCGCGTCGGCCACCTTCTCCGGCGGGTAGTTGCGCAGCCCGTACAGCCGGGACGACTTCTTCTGCCGGCGCTTCTCCTCCTCAGCCGATACGCCCGCGAACCGTGCGGTGGACGTGATGTTGGTGTTCACGAGGCCCGGGCATATCGCGGTGACCCCGATGTCCTGTCCGGCCAGTTCGGCGCGCAGGCACTCGCTCAGCATGAGTACGGCGGCCTTGGACGTGGAGTAGGCCGGGAGCGCCTTCGAGGGCTGGTACGCGGCTGCCGAGGCGGTGTTGACGATGTGGCCGCCCTGGCCGCGGTCCGCCATCTGCCTGCCGAAGAGCCGGCAGCCGTGGATGACGCCCCACAGATTGACGTCGAGGACCTGTTTCCAGTCCTCGCTGGTGGTGTTCAGGAAGGAGCCCGAGAGCCCGATGCCCGCGTTGTTGACCAGGACATCGACCGTCCCGTACTCGGCGGCGACCTTCTCGGCGAGCTTCTCCATCGCCTGTTCGTCGCTGACGTCCACCTCCTCCCCCCAGGCGTCGGGGGAGCCGATCAGCCGCGACATCTCCGCGGTGCGTGCCGCCCCTTCCGCGTCCCGGTCGACGGCCACGACCCGCGCTCCCGATTCGGCGAACGCGAAGGCGGTGGCCCGGCCGATCCCGCTCGCGGCGCCCGTCACCAGGACGAGGCTGCCGCTGAAGCGGTCGGCGTACTTGCCGGTCGCCGCTGTCTGCGGGGCGGGCCCCGGGGTCTCGTTGGCGGCGACGAAATCCCCGATCCAGGCGGCCATCCGGTCCGGCCTGGTGCGTGGCACCCAGTGCTTGGCCGGCAGGGTACGGCGCGTCAGCTGCGGTGCCCAGTGCTCCAGTTCGTCGTAGAGGCGCTCCGAGAGGAAGGCGTCCCCGGTGGGCGTGATCAGCTGGACGGGTGCGTGCGCGTACGCGTCACTGCGCGGCCTGCGCAGCCGGGACCGGACGTTGTCACGGTAGAGCCAGGCGCCGTGCGCGGCGTCCGATGGCAGCGAAGCCGTCGGGTAGTCGCCGGACGGCACCTTCTCGATCCGCTCCAGGATCTTCGGCCACCGTTTGCCGAGCGGTCCGCGCCAGGCCAGCTCCGGCAGCACCGGCGTATGCAGCAGGTACACGTACCAGGACTTGGCTCCCTGGCCGAGCAGTTGGGCCGTCATGCGCGGGGTCGGCCGGGACATCCGCTTCTTGATCCACTGGCCGAAGTGGTCGAGCGAAGGACCGGAGATCGAGGTGAACGACGCGATCCGGCCCTCGGCGCGCGGCACCGTCACGAACTCCCAGGACTGCACGGATCCCCAGTCGTGGCCGACGAGGTGCACCGGCTCGTCGGGGCTGACCGCGTCCGCCACGGCCAGGAAGTCGTCGGTCAGCTTCTCCAGGGTGAAGCCGCCGCGCAGCGGTACCGGCGCAGACGACCTGCCGTGGCCCCGGACGTCGTACAGCACCACGTGGAAGCGCACGGCCAGTTGCGCCGCGACCTCGGTCCAGACCTCCTTGCTGTCCGGATAGCCGTGCACCAGCAGTACGGTCGGCCGGTGCGGGTCGCCCAGTTCGGCGACGCACAGCTCGATGCCTCCGGTACGGACCCAGCGCTCGCGCGCCCCTTCGGTTCCCTTGCTCATGCGGCCTTCTCCTCTGCCCAGCGCCGCACATGCGGCAGGTCGTCGTCCAGCCAGAAGGCGCTCTGCTCGGGGTCGGCCGAGTCGGTGACGACCAGGATCTCCTCGAACTTCGCGCCCGTGCCCCGGAATCCGAGGTGGGGCTCGACCGCCCACAGCCCCGGCCGAGGCGGGTGGTCGGAGAACTTGTACGGGCTCCACAGCGGCGACCAGCCGTCCCGGTGGCCGTGCAGGGCATCGCTCGCCAAGCCCTTCAGGGACTGGGTGCCGAACCCGAACACATGGGGCGACCAGCGGCGTTCCTTGACCTCGTCGACCTTGTGCGCGATCACGCCGAACGGATAGGCGCGGTGCCGGTTCGCGTACCCCTGAGCGGCCATCAGCCGCTCCACGTCCTCGTAGATCGTGCGCAGCGCGCGTTTCTCACGGACCTCCCGCAGGATGAGGTCGCGGTGCGCTTCCAGGTCGGCGAGCAGCTTGTCGTGCACGGGGTTGAGGCCGAGGCAGCCCGAGTAGCCGATATCGGCGGTGAAGCCGCGGAAGACAGGGGCCATGTCGAGAATGAACGGCATCCCGGCTTCGAGCCGCCGGTTCGTCGGGAAGAACTGCAGCGGCACTCTGAACCCCGCGAAGGCGGTCCGGTCCCCGAACCAGGCGAACGGCAGGTGGAACCAGTCCCGTACACCCCGCCGGTACAGCCACTCGCGCTGCATCCGCGCCGCATCGCGTTCGGTCACCCCCGGTCTGAGCTGCGCGGCGACAGCCTCTGCGCAGGCGTAGGCGAGGGTCTGCACCTCTCTGAACCCCCGCAGCCGCGCGGCCTCCCCGCTGCCCTGCGCGAACGGCCGTGCGGCCGGGCCACCTGCCCACCGCGCTGCTGCTTTCACCCCTGAGGCCATGCCACCTGTCCGTCCCGTCCGTGTGCGGTACGTGCTCGTAACTTGACACTGATGAATGTGACAATGCCCGGCGGCTACGTCAAGGGCACCGCCTGACCTGTGGACAACGGCCTGTGGACAACTCCTCCCGGGACGCCCCCTGTGCCGCCCCCTACCCTCCTTCTCCCCCTCCCGTATCGGGCCCCTACGGGTCCGTACCTCTGGAGGGGGACAGGGATCCAGCCGTCTGGGCTGACGCCCGGCCTGAGCCGCGCCACTACCTTCGGAAGGTGACTGTGATCGCGACCGAAAGCCTGAGCAAGCGGTTCCCGAGGGTGACCGCGCTTGACCGGCTCTCCCTGGACATCGGACCCGGTGTGACCGGACTGGTGGGATCCAACGGAGCCGGCAAGTCCACGTTGATCAAGATCCTGCTGGGTCTGTCCCCCGCCACGGAGGGCCGGGCCGCCGTGCTCGGGCTCGATGTCGCCACCAGTGGCGCCGAAATCCGTGAGCGCGTCGGGTACATGCCCGAGCACGACTGCCTGCCGCCCGACGTCTCGGCCACCGAGTTCGTCGTCCACATGGCGCGCATGTCCGGACTGCCGCCCACCGCCGCACGGGAGCGCACCGCCGACACGCTGCGCCACGTCGGCCTCTACGAAGAGCGCTACCGCCCCATCGGCGGCTACTCGACCGGGATGAAACAGCGCGTGAAGCTGGCCCAGGCGCTGGTCCACGACCCGCAGTTGGTGCTGCTCGACGAGCCGACGAACGGCCTGGACCCGGTCGGCCGCGACGACATGCTCGGGCTGATCCGCCGGGTGCACACCGACTTCGGCATCTCGGTCCTGGTCACATCGCACCTGCTCGGCGAGCTGGAGCGGACCTGCGACCACGTCGTCGTCATCGACGGCGGCTCGCTGCTGCGCTCCAGCTCCACCAGCGACTTCACGCAGAGCACCGCGACGCTGGCGGTCGAGGTCACCGACTCCGACACCCATCCCGACGGGACGCGGGCACTCCGCGAGTCGCTGGCTGCGGCAGGCGTGACGCTGCACGAGGGCACGGAGGAGGGGCTGCCGGGCGCGGGCCACATCCTGCTGGTCGAAGCGGCGGGCGAGGAGACGTACGACCTGGTCCGTGACACGGTCACCGACCTGGGGCTCGGCCTCGTACGGATGGAACAGCGCCGCCACCACATCGCGGAGGTCTTCCGCACCGACCAGCAGAACCAGTCACGGGACCAGCAGCAGAACCACCCGCCGGCCCAGCCCGGCCAGCCGAAGCAGGAGGTGCAGGCGCGATGAGTACCGAGACCAGTCAGATCCACAACATCGGATACCGGAACTACGACGGACAGCGCCTGGGCCGCGCCTACGCCCGCCGTTCGCTCTTCGCGCAGTCGCTGCGCGGCGCCTACGGTCTGGGCCGCTCGGCCAAGTCCAAGGTGCTGCCGATGATCCTCTTCGCGGTGATGTGCGTGCCCGCGGCGATCATCGTCGCGGTGGCCGTGGCGACCAAGGCCAAGGACCTGCCGCTCGACTACACCCGGTACGCCATCCTCACGCAGGCCGTCATCGGGCTGTACCTCGCCGCGCAGGCCCCGCAGGCCGTCTCCCGCGATCTGCGCTTCAAGTCCATCCCGCTGTACTTCTCCCGGCCCATCGAGCGCGTCGACTACGTCATCGCCAAGTACGCGGCGATGGCGTCGGCCCTCTTCATTCTGACCGGAGCGCCCCTGGTGATCCTCTACATCGGGTCGCTCCTCGCCAAACTCGACTTCGCCCACCAGACCGAGGGATTCGGCCAGGGGATGGTCTCCGTCGCGCTGCTCTCGGTGCTCTTCTCCGGCATCGCGCTGGTGGTCGCCGCGCTCACCCCGCGCCGCGGCTTCGGGGTCGCCGCGGTCATCGCCGTTCTGACCATCACGTACGGCGCGGTCTCCACGGTGCAGGCCATCGCCTTCAACCAGGACGCCGCCGGCGCCGTCACCTGGCTCGGGCTCTTCTCCCCGATCACGCTGATCGACGGCGTGCAGACCGCGTTCCTCGGCGCCACCTCCGCCTTCCCGGGCGGGACCGGTCCGGGAGCGGGTGCCGGCGTGGTCTACCTGCTCGTCGTTCTCGCGCTCATCGCCGGCTCGTACGCCGTCCTGATGCGCCGCTACCGGAAGGTCGGGCTGTGACCACGATCAACATCGACCACACCTCGCGCTGGTTCGGCAACGTGGTGGCGGTCAACGACATCACCATGACGGTCGGCCCCGGGGTGACCGGACTTCTCGGCCCCAACGGCGCCGGAAAGTCCACCCTCATCAACATGATGGGCGGATTCCTCGCTCCGTCGACGGGCACGGTGACACTCGACGGCGAGCCGATCTGGCGGAACGAGAACGTCTACCGGCAGATCGGGATCGTGCCGGAGCGGGAGGGGATGTACGACTTCCTCACCGGCCGCGAATTCGTCGTGGCCAACGCCGAACTGCACGGCCTCGACGAGCGCGCCGCACAACAGGCGCTCGCCACCGTCGAGATGGAGCCTGCGCAGGACCGCAAGATCGCGACGTACAGCAAGGGCATGCGGCAGCGCGTGAAGATGGCGTCCGCCCTGGTCCACAACCCCAGCGTGCTGCTGCTCGACGAACCCTTCAACGGCATGGACCCGCGCCAGCGCATGCAGCTCATGGAGCTGCTGCGGCAGATGGGCGCGGAGGGCCGCACGGTGCTCTTCTCCTCGCACATCCTGGAGGAGGTCGAGCAACTCGCCTCGCACATCGAGGTGATCGTGGCGGGACGGCATGCCGCGTCCGGCGACTTCCGCCGGATCCGCCGTCTGATGACGGACCGGCCGCACCGCTATCTCGTACGGTCCAGCGACGACCGGGCCCTCGCCGCCGCGCTGATCGCCGACCCGTCGACCGCCGGTATCGAGGTGGACATCACGGAGGGCGCGCTGCGCATCCAGGCGGTCGACTTCGGCCGGTTCACGGCGCTGCTGCCGCGCGTCGCCCGTGAACACGGCATCCGGCTCCTCACCGTCTCGCCGTCGGACGAGTCCCTGGAATCGGTCTTCTCGTACCTCGTAGCGGCCTGAAAGGAGCTGTGACGCCCATGTACAACCCCACAGTCGCCCGGCTCACCTACCGGGCCCTGCTCGGTCGCCGCCGGGCCGCGATCCTCTTCGTGCTGCCCGCGCTGCTGATCGTGATCGCCGCCGCGGTACGCACCTTCAGCGGCGCCGACGACCAGGTCGCCGCCGATGTGCTCGGCGGGTTCGCCATGGCCACGATGGTGCCGCTGATCGGCGTCATCGCGGGTACGGGTGCGATCGGCCCGGAGATCGACGACGGTTCGATCGTCTATCTGCTGGCCAAACCGGTGAAGCGCCCCACGATCATCTTCACGAAACTCATCGTGGCGATCGCCGTGACGATGGCGTTCTCCGCGATTCCGACCCTCATCGCGGGCCTGATCCTCAACGGTAACGGCCAGCAGATCGCGATCGCCTACATGGTCGCCGCGCTGGTCGCGTCCATCGCGTACGCCGCGGTCTTCCTGCTCCTGGGCACGGTCACCCGGCACGCGGTGGTCGCGGGGCTGGTCTACGCCCTGGTCTGGGAGGGCCTGTTCGGCAACCTGGTACCGGGTGCGCGCACGCTGAGCATCCAGCAGTGGTCGCTCGCCCTGGCGGAGAAGATCGGCGCGCCGGGTGCGGTCAGCTCGGACGTCGGACTGCCTCTGGCCGTGGTGCTGCTGGCGGGAGTCACCGTGCTCGCCACCTGGTACGCGGGCCAGAAACTGCGACGGCTGACGCTGGCCGGCGAGGAGTGAGACCTGGGGGCCGGGGGCGGGAGCGACGGGGTGCCGTCGCTCCCGCCCCCGGCCCCTTTATCGGGCTTCCTCGGGGCTTTTCCTCGGTGGGGCTCTCCCCGCGCAGGGCTTTCAGCGCCGGCGACGACGTCGGCGCTGCCGGCATTGCTGCGGCGCCTGGTCTGCCGGGTGCGGCAGTCGGCGCTTGACCTCAGCCATGTCCTCGCTGAGATCCGACAGCCGTACGCTCATGGCACCGACGACACGGTTCGTGGCGTCGAGCCGTCGGTCCAGCGCCTCCAGGCGGTCCGACATCCGGGCCAGTACGGGGCCCAGCTCCCGCAGCGCGGGGCCGACCTCGCTCATCGCGGACTCCAGCTGTGTGACGCGGCGGTCGAGCCCGTCGAAACGGGGGTCCGACACCGGCGCCCGGTGCTGCTCCTCGGTGTCGAGGAGGTAGCCCGTCACACGACGGGCGACTTCGCTGTCGCGCAGGAGCATGGCGATGTTGAGGACAGCGCGGCGGGGGAAGAGACGGAGGCGAACCAACCCCTGTGGATAACTTTTCGCTTCACCGCGGGATGAGGTGGTCAAAACGACCACTTCATGTTCCCGCAGCTCATCGCCGGTAAGAGTGAACAATCCACTGCTCGCCAGCTCGTCACGATGGCGCCGGACGATGCTGTGCACAGCCTCCCTGTGGACACCGAAGTACTGCGCGACACCGTCCGTGGTGACGTGCAGTCCGTCCGGTAGCAACTGCAATGCCTTGACCTTGTCCAGGACGTCGACGCGCCCCAGATGGTCTGCGCGCAGCGCGCGCGATTCGAGCAGGGCGATTTCGGTTGGCATGGATGAGCCTGCCGTTCATGGTCATTCGGTGCATGACAGTGACGGCCCTCTCCCCGGGCTTCAGGGGTGGAGATCCGCTCATCTACGCCACGTACTCAATGACCGGCCCGGCTTCCGCCTCGGCACCGGCACTCCCCGACTTCACGCGCTCTCGTCGCCTCGAACCCCAGTTGCCTCCACGCGCACTGACCAACGACCTGACAGTCGTACAAGTCACGCGTCCGCGCTCACCCGGCGGCCTGGACCTTCCTGTCCCGGGCAGCGAGCAGGCCCACCACCAGGGCCGCCGCACATACCCCGAGCACCAGGGCGATCGGCAGGGTCCAGCTGCCCGTCGCCTGGTACACGGCGCCGGCCGTCAGCGGGCCGACCGCGGCGAGGAGGTAGCCGACCGTCTGCGCCATCCCGGACAGCCGCGCCGCCGTCTGCGCGTCGCCCGACCGCAGCACGATCAGCGTCAGGGCCAGCCCCACCGCGCCGCCCTGCCCGACACCCAGCACCGCCGACCACAGCCAGGCACCCGACACCGGGGCGATCATCAGGCCCGCGTAGCCGACAGCCACCATCGAGGTGACCAGCACGATCAGCGGGCGCTGACTGCGCATGCGGCCGGCCAGCAGGGGTACGCCGAAGGCCCCGGCGACCTGGACCAGGTTGTTGAACGCGAAGATCACGCCCGCTGTCGAACGGCTCATCCCGTGGTCGGTGAAGATCGTCGGCATCCAGGCGATCAGCACGTACGACCAGAGCGACTGAAGGCCCATGAACAGCGTGACCTGCCAGGCCAGCGCCGAGCGCCAGATGCTCCTGGCCGGTCCCGCACCCGCCGGAGTGACGCGCACCTCGTGGCCGGTACGGCCGCGGGTGATCAGCACCTGCGGCAGCCACGCCACGGCGGCGACCGCGGCAAGCAGCGACCAGCAGGCCAGCGAGGCCTGCCAGCTGTTTCCGAACGCCTTCTCCAGCGGGACCGAGGCCGCTGCGCAGAGGGTGGCGCCGCCGATCATCGCGCCCGTGTAGACCGAGGTCATCGACGCGGCCCGGTCCGGGAAGTCCCGCTTGATCAGCCCTGGCATCAGGACGTTCAGCAGGGCTATCGCGGTGCCGGCCAGCACTCCGCCGCCGTACAGGGCGAACACGGACGGCAGAACCCGCACGAGAATGCCGACGCCGAGCAGGATCAGCGCGCACAGCAGAACCGCTTCGGTACCGAAGCGGCGGGCCAGCCAGGGGGCGATCATCGCGCCCACTCCGAGGAACAGCACCGGCACGGAGGTGACCAGGCTCGACGCTGTCGACGAGAGGCCGAACGTGCTGCTGATCTCGCCGATGAGAGGTGACACGCTCGCCAGCGCCGCCCGCATGTTGAGCGAGGCCAGCACGATGCCGATGAACAGCACCGCGGGGTGCGCGATCAGAGCGCGCCGTGCGGCGGCCCCTTCACGGGACGGCCGGACGTCGGCCTCCGCGTCGGGAAGCAGTTGTTCCAGGTCCGGGCGGGACACGTCGGGCACCTCTCAGCGTTTCTGTTCGTGTGTCGGTGGTTGTGGGCGGTGGTGCGGGTGAGGTGCCTGGTCAGCGGCCCACCAGTCGGCGGACGACGTCTATCGGTACCTGGAGCAGTGCGCGGGCAGCCTGTTCCGCCGCTGCCGGGTCACCGCTCTCGACCGCGTCGACCAGCGCCTCGTGGGCGGTGAGGTCGATCGGCGGCATCTGCTGGTCGCCGAGGGCGGTGACCAGGGATTCGTGTATCTGGGTCGAGAAGAAGCGGTAGACCTCGGCGAACGTGGCGTTGTGCGTGGCCTCGACCACCCCCAGGTGGAAGGCGAGGTCGGCGTCGGCCGCCCGGTCGCCGTGCTCGTGGAGGTCCCCGAGGGCTTCCCGCAGCCAGTCGAGGTCCGCCGCGTCCCTGCGGACGGCTGCCAGCCTGGCGGCCTCCGTCTCCAGGGCGACCCGCAGCTCCAGGATGTCCAGCACACCCGCGTGGCCCATCGTGCGGAGCACAGCGGAGGGGTCGGCGGTGGAGCGCACGAAGGTGCCGTTGCCCTGGCGGGACTCCAGGAGCCCGGCGTGCACCAGGACGCGTACCGCCTCGCGGACGGTGTTACGTCCCACGCCGAGCTGCTCGGCGAGGTCGTGCTCGGTGGGAATGCGGTCGCCCACTGACCACTCCCCGTCGGTCAGCTGGTCCCGCAGTTGTTGGACGACGGTGTCCACGAGGGAGTGCCGTCCTGCCGCGCGCAGTGCCATCTCGTCGCCCCATGTTCGTCTGGCGTGGTGTCCGGGTCACCCGGTTGCCCAGTCATCCTACAACTGACTTCATAGAGCTGAGGGTCACCCGACCGGTCGCCCATTTGTTCTGCCGGTCACCCGGCCAGCCGGTCACTACGGCGGCCACCCGATCACCCGGCCAGCCGACGCCCCGCCCAGCCGGTCAGCCCCCTAGCCGCTCAGCCACCCAGCCGTTCAGCCCTGGAGCAGCCGTTCCAGCACCACGGCGATGCCGTCGTCCTCGTTGGACGTGGTGATCTCGTCCGCCACGGCCTTCAGGGAGCTATGGGCGTTGGCCATCGCCACCCCGTGCGCAGCCCAGCCGAACATCGGGATGTCGTTGGGCATGTCCCCGAAGGCGATCGTGTCCGCGGCCGTGAGCTTCAGGCGCCGGGCCGCCAGCGACAGACCCGTCGCCTTGCTCAACCCGAGCGGCAGGATCTCGACCACGCCCTCACCCGCCATGACCACGTCCACCAGGTTCCCGACGGACTGCCGTGCGATCTCCGCCAGCGCGTCGTCGCCCAACTCCGGGTGCTGTATGTAGACCTTGTTGATCGGCGCGGACCACAGCTCGTCCCGGTGGTTGAACCGCGCCACGGGGAGCGGCCCTTCATTCACCCGGTAGTCCGCACTCACCACCACCTCGCCGTCGAGGCCGTCCCGGCTCGCGGCCAGCGCCAGCGGACCGGTCTCCGTCTCGATCTTGGCGAGCGCGACAGCGGCCAGCCTGCGGTCCAGGGTGACGGAGGTGAGCAGCCGGTGCTCACCCGCGTGGTAGACCTGCGCCCCCTGCGCACACACCGCGAGGCCCTCGTAACCGAGGCTGTCGAGGATGTGCCGGGTCCATGGAACCGCCCGGCCCGTGACGATGATGTGCGCCGCCCCCGCCGCGGTCACCGCGGCGAGTGCGGCGCGGGTGCGCTCGGAGACCGAACCGTCGTCACGCAGCAGCGTGCCGTCGAGGTCCGTGGCGATCAGCCGGTAGGGCAGCACGGGGGTCGTCACTTGGACGCGGGCTCCAGAGTCTCTCGTCCGCCGAGGTAGGGCCGCAGCACCGGCGGGACCCGGACCGAGCCGTCGGCGAGCTGGTGGTTCTCCAGGATCGCCACGATGGTGCGCGGTACGGCGCAGAGCGTGCCGTTGAGCGTCGACAGCGGCTGGACCTTCTTGCCGTCGCGCATCCGGACCGACAGGCGCCGCGCCTGGAAGCCGTCGCAGTTGGACGCCGACGTCAGCTCGCGGTACTTGCCCTGCGTCGGGATCCACGCTTCGCAGTCGAACTTCCTGGAGGCCGACGCCCCCAGGTCGCCGGTCGCCACGTCGATCACCTGGAAGGGCAGCTCAAGGCTGGTCAGCCACTGCTTCTCCCACTCCAGGAGCCGCTGGTGCTCGGCGGCCGCGTCGTCGGGGTGCACGTACGAGAACATCTCGACCTTGTTGAACTGGTGCACCCGGAAAATGCCCCGGGTGTCCTTCCCGTACGTGCCGGCCTCGCGGCGGTAGCTGGGGGAGAACCCCGCGTACCGCAGCGGCAGTTCAGCGGCGTCGATGATCTCGTCCATGTGGTACGCGGCGAGCGGGACCTCGGAGGTGCCGACCAGGTAGTAGTCGTCCTTCTCCAGGTGGTAGACGTTCTCGGCGGCCTGGCCGAGGAAGCCCGTGCCCTCCATGGCGCGCGGGCGGACCAGCGCCGGTGTCAGCATCGGGATGAACCCGGCCTCGGTGGCCTGCGCGATCGCCGCGTTGACCAGCGCCAGTTCGAGCAGTGCGCCGATGCCCGTCATGTAGTAGAAGCGTGAGCCCGAGACCTTCGCGCCGCGCTCCGTGTCGATGGCCCGCAGGGACTCACCGAGCTCCAGGTGGTCCTTGGGTTCGAAGCCCTCGGCCGCGAAATCGCGGATGGTCCCGTGCGTCTCCAGGACGGTGAAGTCCTCCTCGCCGCCGACCGGGACGTCGGGGTGGACCAGGTTGCCGAGCTGGAGCAGCAGGCGCTTGGTCTCCTCGTCGGCCTCGTTCTGCTCGGCGTCGGCCGCCTTGACGGCGGCCGAGAGCTGCCCCGTCTTCTTGAGCAGCTCGGCCTTCTCGTCTCCCGAGGCCTTGGGGATCAGCTTGCCGAGCGTCTTCTGCTCGGAGCGGAGTTCGTCGAACCGGAGTCCGGACGACCTGCGCCGCTCGTCGGCGGAGAGCAGGGCGTCGACGAGGGCGACGTCCTCTCCACGGGCGCGCTGGGAGGCGCGAACACGGTCGGGGTCCTCACGGAGCAGGCGAAGGTCAATCACCCCACCAGGCTACCGTTGCCCGCTTCCCGTACTCGACTTGATATTCACTGTGCTGCATCTCCAGTGACGCTTTGTCCGGATTGATGCACTATCTATGGAATGGTGGAGCGGGGCGGGATATCCCGGCGACGGCGCTGTGTGCCCCTCGCCGGCCGGAGGTCAATAAAGGTGACCGATTCCCCGGAACGAAGCATTCCGGGTGAAACCGTTGACTCATTTCCCTTGCGCCGGGCGGGACTTGGGCTCGCTTGTCCACAGGGATCCACAGCTCGGATTAGTTATCCACAGGCTGTGTGGGAAATCTGTGGATGGCGAAGGAGATGGTTCCGAAAGCCCCACAGTCAACCGACTGTTTGCTGGGATTTCCCCTTCAAACCCCCTCTGCAAGCTCATTCAGGTGGGAATTGATCGCTCTGAAGGGTTGATCGGCGGAATTGGGGTGACAGCTCCCCACCTGCTGAACTGTGGACGGAAGTGCCGTCACTAGGCCGATTTGTCGACCATGTCGGCTTGCCCTGTCGACTTGTCCCCAGGTCGAGACAGGACCTGTGGATAACTTTTCCGGAGTGCGGAAATCAGGACGTACGACGATTACGCGCGGCGATTACGTATGACCATGACGTTCGGGGCACGTACGGCGGTCACCTCCAGCAGCCACCTACGACGGTGACGTCCAGCAGCCACGTCCAGCAGCCACGTCCGGCGTTCACGTACGCCGACATCAGGCCCGTCCAGGCCCGTTCAGGCCCAGATCAGGCACCCGGGTCAGGCCCAGGTCAGGCCCGGCCGTCCTCGCTGCGCGCCAGCCAGTCCGACGCCGCCACGAACTCCGCGTCCGATGTGCCGGACCGCAGTGCCCGCACGTCCTGCGCCGTCACCCCGGCCCGCGGGTACGAGCCGAGGAACCGCACCTCCGGGCAGCTCCGCTTGAGCCCCATGAGCGCCTCGCCCACCCGGCGGTCCGAGATATGGCCCTCGGCGTCGATGGCGAAGCAGTAGTTGCCGATGCCCTCGCCCGTCGGCCGGGACTGGAGCAGCATCAGGTTGACCCCCCGCACCGCGAACTCCTGAAGGATTTCGAGCAGTGCACCGGGGTGGTCCTCGCGCTGCCAGACGACCACCGATGTCTTGTCGGCGCCGGTCGGTGCCGCGGGCCGGGCGGGGCGCCCCACCAGGACGAAGCGCGTCTCGGCGTTCTGCGCGTCGTGGATCTCGGTGATCAGCGGTTCGAGCCCGTACGTGGCGGCGGCGAACTCACCGGCGAAGGCCGCGTCGTACCGGCCTTCCTGCACGAGCCGTGCGCCGTCCGCGTTGGAAGCGGACGACTCCCACACCGCTTCGGGGAGGTTGGCCCGCAGCCAGTTCCGTACCTGGGGCTGGGCGACGGGGTGTCCCGTCACCGTCTTCACCTCGCTCAGCTTCGTGCCGGGCCGCACCAGCAGCGCGAAGGCGATGGGCAGCAGCACCTCGCGGTAGATCATCAGCGGCTCGCCGCCCGACAGTTCGTCGAGGGTCGCCGTGACGCCGCCCTCGACGGAGTTCTCGATCGGTACGAGCGCAGCTGCGGCCTCCCCCGTCCGTACCGCGTCGAGCGCGGCCGGTACGGACACCATCGGGACGAGTTCGCGGGTGGCGGCCTCGGGGAGCGTGCGCAGGGCCGCCTCGGTGAACGTGCCTTCGGGGCCCAGATAGGTGAAGCGAGTGGCTGACATACGGTCACCCTAATGGGCCGAACGCCCCGCGTCCGGGGGCGCCGGACAGGAGCCACCGGGTACCGGCCTGTCGGCGCCCCGCCACCGCGTACCGCTCGGCGCCGGCCACCGCGTACCGCTCAGCGCCCGGCCGCGGGTCCTGTGCTCAGTGGCCTTCGAGGAGGCGCTGGCCCACGTACTCGCCGGGCCCGGCCGCGCCAGGTACCGCGAAGAGTCCGCTGGCCTCGTGCCGGATGAACGTGGACAGTGCGTCGCCGCGGTCCAGCTTCCGCTGCACCGGTACGAAGCCCTGTGCCGGATCGGCCTGCCAGCAGACGAAGAGCAGCCCGGCGTCCGGTGTGCCGTCCTGGCCGATCCCGTCGTGGTACGAGAAGGTGCGCCGCAGCAGCGCGGCACCGCCGTTCTGTTCGGGGGCCGAGATCCGGGCATGGGCGTTGTCGGGGATGACGAACTTGCCGTCCGGGCCGACCTTGGTCAGATTCATGGCGGTCGTCTCGGTGCCTCCTGTCAGCGGGGCGCCGTCCTTCTTCCGCCGCCCGATCACCTGCTCCTGTTTTCCCAGCGGGAGCTTCTCCCAGTCGTCGAGGAGCATCCGGATCCGGCGTACGACGGCGTACGAGCCGCCCGCCATCCACTCCGGCTGCGCGCCGGCGCCCTTGCCGCCGGCCGCAGGGACGAAGATGCGCCGGTCGAAGTCGCTGTCCGAGGGTTTGGGGTTCCCCGTCCCGTCGATCTGGCCCATCAGATTGCGGGTGGTCATCGGCTTGGCGGTCGCGCCGGGCGAACGGTTGAAACCGTTCATCTGCCAGCGGACCCGGGCCGCCGAACCCGCCTCGTTCTGGAGTGCGCGCAGAGCGTGGAAGGCGACGAGCGGGTCGTCGGCGCCGATCTGCACCCACAGATCGCCGTTGCTGCGCCGGGCGTCCAGGTGGTCGGAGGAGAAGTCCGGCAGCGGGTCGAGCTGGGTGGGGCGCTGCACGGTCAGTCCCGTACGGCCGAAGAAGGACCGTCCGAAGCCGAAGGTGACCGTGAGGGAGGACGGACCCGCGTCGAGCGCGATTCCGGTGTCGTCGGCAGTCGGCTCGCCCGCCATCATCCGCTGCGTACTCGCCGACCAGCGGCGCAGCAGCGCAGCGGCCTGGGTACGGCCGGCGCCGGCTGCCAGGTCGAAGGCGATCAGATACCCGGTGGACTGGGCGGGAGTGATGATGCCCGCCTGGTGCGCGGACCGGGTGGAACCGCTGGTCTTCCCCGGGCTGTGGAAGGCCACCTCGGTCGAGCCGACAGTCGTCAGCGCGGTCGCCGGAGCCGACTCGGCTGCCGCGTGCGCCGCGGCTCCGCCGGCGGCGCCCACCACGAGACCGCCCGCGCCCACAGCGCCCGCGGTCCCGAGCAGCCGCCTCCTGGAGATGTCGTTCATTGCTGGTCAGCCGATCTCCACCGTCTTGTTCACGGTGGTCTCGTCGATGTCGGAGGTCCGCACGGTCACCGCGACGTCCCACTTGCCCGCCATCGGGATCTGGACGCCGTCCGCGCTCCAGTGTCCGGTGAACAGGTGGTCGGGGACGACGGGCAGCGGCCCGATCTTCTTCGCCTTGAGGGTGAGGGCGATCCTCACCTCGGGGACGTCGTACGGCTTGCCCGCGGGAGTGTTCACGAAGAGGTGCAGTTGGTTGGAGCCACTGCGGCCCGGGGTGAGTTCGAGGGCCACCGTCCCCTTGCCCTTGGGGCCGCCCGTGTCGAACGGGAGGGTGATGTCGACCGGCCCCGAAGGCACCGTCGCCGCGGCGGATGAGGAGGAGTTCCGTCCGGCTTCCTCCTCGGTCCTGCCCGGCTCGGTGGTCGTCAGGACCGTCGTCACGGCCAGCAGTGCCACGGCGACCACGGTCTCGGCGAGCACCGACTTCCGGAGCCCGGTGCGGTGCGGGTCGGCGTCCCGTACCCGCTTCTCGCGCACCACGGTCCTGGCAGCCTGCTGCCGGGCGAGCTGGGCGGCGCGCTGCGGATCGGCGGGGACGGTGACCTGTTCCTGTTCCTGTTCCTGCTCTGCGGTGCCGGTGGCGCTGCCCTCAGCAGCAACAGCAGCTTCACCAACAGCAGCTTCACCAGTCGCAGCTTCACCCACAGCCGTCTCCGAGAGCCGCGCCGTCCAGCGCCGTGAGAAGAACGCGATGCAGACGACCACCGCGACGAGCCCCACCTTGACCATGAGCAGCTGCCCGTACCCCGTACCGAACAGTGCGGACCAGGAGCCGACCTGCCGCCATGACTGGTAGAGGCCGGTCGCCGCCAGGGTGCAGACGGCTGTGAAGGCGATACGGGAGAACCGCTGCACGGCGGCGCGTTCGATGGACGGAGTACGGAACAGGGCGACGAGCAGCGCGGCAAGACCGCCGAGCCAGACGGCGACCGCGAGCAGATGCACGATGTCGACCGGCATCGCGATCCCGGGCTGGAGGCCGACCGACGCGTGCTCGGTGAGCGCCCAGGTGGCGGCGATCCCGGCGGCGACGACGGTCCCCCCGAGGCCCAGACCGAAGGTGAGGTCCTTCCGTTCCTTCGCCGCTTCCGGCTCCGCGGAGGCCGTACGCCGGGCGTACGCCCCGAAGAGGACGGCGACGAAGACCGCGGAAGCGCCGAGCAGCAGCAGTCTGGAGACGAGCGCGGCGCCGGGTTTGGTCTGGAGTACGCCCTTGAGCGCGCTCAGGTCGAAGACGTCCGCGAGGTGCCCGGAGCCGGTGTAGGGGGCCCTGAGCAGCAGAAGGACGAGGGTGGCAGCGGTCAGCGTCAGCCAGCCGCGTACGACGAGCCGTTGCAGCGGCCGTTCGTTCGCCCCGCGCTGCCAGCAGGCGACGACGAAGGCGGCGCCGCCGACCAGGACGATGAATCCGGCGTAGGAGGCGTAGCGCGCGGCGCCGTAGAGGACACCGACGAGTCCGCCGCCGACCTTCTCGCCGGTGGCGGACACGGTGGTCTTGGACGGGGCGCCGATGGAGAAGGTGAAGGCCCCCGAAACGGGGTGGCTGTCGGCGGAGATGGCCTGCCAGGCGACGGTGTACGTGCCCTTCGCGAGGCCGGGGCGCAGGTCGACACCGTAGATGACGGTGCTGCCCTTGGAGAGGTTGCGGAGTCTGGCGGTGTCGGAGCGCTTGCCCTTCGGGTCGAGGACGCGGATGGACTTGTTGTCCATGGCGACCTGTTCGGAGAAGGTGAGCGCGACGTCCGCCGGAGCCTTGGCGACCACCGTTCCGGCTTTCGGGTTGCTTCCGAGCAGCGCGGCGTGCGCGGAGGCGGGGGCGGCCGCGGCGAACAGTGCGCCGAGGACCGCCGCCGCGACGAGCAGCAGCCGTACGAGCGGAAGACCGGAGCGCGGTGGAGCGGTGGTCGCCGTCATGGTGTCAGCTCCTCAACTGTGCTGCGGGTTGTAGGTGGGCTGTTTGACGGGAAGTTCGGCCTTGAGCACGCCGCCCTTCGCGAAGTGCAGCTCCACGGCCACCTTCTGGCCGCGCTTGGGCTGCTTCTTGAGGTGCATGAACATGAGGTGGTTTCCGCCGCGCTCCAGGTCCAGTTCGCCGTGGGCGGGGACCGGGAGCGACTTCACCGCGAGCATCTGCTGGTTCTTGGTCGTGTGCATGGTGATGTCGTCGGAGAGTCCGCTGGTGACGGAGGTGAGCCGGTCCGCGGTGGCACCGCTGTTGGTCACGGTCACGAACCCCGCGGCCATCCCGCTGCCGCCGACCGGCTCGGGCATGAAGGACTCGGTGACCTTCAGCTCGGGCTTGCCGCCGGCGCGGTTGTCGGCCGAGCCGGAGCCCGAGCCCGACCCCGAACCGGACCCCGAGCCCGACCCCGAATCCGATCCGGACGAGGAACAGCCGGCCAGCGCCAGAGCCGCAGCGGCGGCTATGGCGCACACGGCGGTCGCCCGCGTACGCCGGCTCACGGCTTCTCACCCTTGACGATCTTCGGGAGGTCCTTCGTGTAGTCCTTGACGGTGGCGTCCTCGCCGTACAGGAGGTAGCCCTTGTCCGTCTTCGGCGAGAAGGCGATGACCTGCGCCCCGTGCATCGAGACGATCGTGCCGTCCTTCTCCTTCTTGGTCGGGGAGATACCGATGCCGATCTGGCGGGCCCCCGCCTGGATCGTCTTGAAGTCGCCGGTGAGCCCGATGAACGACGGGTCCTGCGCCTTCAGCCACTTGCCGAGCTCGGACGGGGTGTCGCGGGCCGGGTCGGTGGTGACGAAGACGACCTGGAGCTTCTTCTGCTCGGCCTCGGGCAGCGCCTTCTTGGCCACGGCGATGTTGCCCATGGTCAGCGGGCAGATGTCGGGGCAGTGCGTGTAGCCGAAGTAGATCAGCGTCGGCTTGCCCTTCGTCTCCTTGCGGAAGTCGAACTTCTTGCCGTGCGTGTCCGTGAGGACGAAGTCCGGCTTCGTGAACGGGGTGTCGAGCACCGTCGCTGCCTGCGTCTTGTTCTGGCCGGAGACATCGGCCACCGGGCTCTTGCCGGAGCTGCTGCCGTTGTCGCTGCCGCAGGCCGCGAGGGAGAAGGCGGCCGCCACCGCGAGGGCGGCGGCCGTCAGCGACTTCTTGTACGTGCTGCGTGTCGTGCTGTGCATGGAGGAACGTCCCAAGTGCTGTGGAGGGTAGGGGCCCGTCAGGCGGTACGGCGGCGGCCGGCGAGGACACCGAAGGCGACGCCCGCGATGCCGATGACGATGCCGATGACCCCGAGGATCCTGGCGGTGTTGTCACTGCCGTCCGAAGACGAGGCGGTGGCAGTCTTGGCGGGCGCGCCGTTGCCGCCCGGTGCGGATGTGGCGCCGGACGCGCTGTCCGTCGTATCGGCGGCCGGGGTCAGCTTGAGCACCGGCGCGGGGTTCTGCGGCTCGGCGGCGCCCGGCTTCTGCTCCTCGATCCAGCGCACGACCTCCTTGTTGGAGTACGTCTGCAGAGCCTTGAAGGTCAGCTGGTCGGTGTTGGTGGGCAGCTGGCCGACGGACAGCGGGAACTGCTGGAACTGTCCGGGCTCGATCTTCCCCCCGGTCCAGGTGACCTTGGTGACCGCCTTGTCGATCTGCTTGCCCTCGATGGTCAGCGGCTTGGGCAGCTTCGACGTGGTGACGTCGACCTTCCAGCCCGGCACGGGCTCCGGCATCACCGAGGCGAGCGGGTGGTCGGCCGGGAAGTTGACCTCGACCTTGGTGGTCGACGCGTTGTCCTGCTCGTTGGGCACTTTGAACGCGATCGTCGCGTAGCCGCCCTTGGCCGCGTCGCCCTGCGGCTGGACGGTGACGTGCGCGAAGGCGGTACCCGACAGCAGCAGGACGGAGGTGGCGGCGATGCCACCGACCACGGCGATACGGCGGGTACGGCCGGGGCCCCGGCTCTCGGTGCTCTGGCCCTCGGTGCTCTGACTGCCGGTGCCCTGACGGGTGTTGCCCAGCAGGTCGGCGTTCAGCGGGTTGATGCTCATGAGGAACACACTCCACGGTGCGTAAGGAAGGGTGGCAGCCCGCGCGCCGGTGCGCGCGGACAGCACGGCACCCGCTCCCGTCGCTTCTCGCGTGGGGCGGTGCCGCGTCAGGCTGCGAACGCGTATGCGGCGGGCGGACCGCGCCTGATCACCGTGTGCTGGAGTGCTTCGCCCGCCGTCCACAGGGGCGCGGGGAGAGGTGCGTACCCGGCGCGCGGCCCCTGGGCGGGCGCTGCCGGTAGTCCGGAACGCAAGGCGCGTACCAGCGCGAGCGCGGCGCGCAGATTGCGTACGAGCGCCCCCTCGGCGACACCGTGCGACTGCCGGGTCAGCCGGAACAGCGCGATCTCGCCGCGCCGCAGCACCCAGCCGGTCGCCAGGGCTGCCAGCAGATGGCCGAGCACCATGGGAAGGCTCGGCAGCATGAAGAGGCTCGTCGAGGCCGCGCCCCCCGCCATGTGGTGCGGTGCGGTCTGGGCGGCGCTCGCCGACGGGTCGACGCCTGCCGCGGTGACGATGCTGTGGGCCTTGGCCGCGCTCAGCGGGGCGGCCCCGGCGCCGCAGACCAGCTTCCCCGCGAGCAGGACCAGGGCGGAGGTGTCGCCCGCGGGCTCGCCCGTACCGCCCGTTGTGGCCGTCGTGTTCATGGAGCCCATCGCCATGGCACCGTGCTGGCCGAGCCCGAACACGGTGTGCAGTGCGAGCTGGCCCACGGTCAGTGCCGCGGCGATGCCGGGCAGCGAGCGCTCCCGCCCGGCGAAGGGCGCGGCCACGACGAACAGTCCGGCGAACCCGAGTACCAGCGGCCACCACGGGACGGCCGCACCGGAGGCCAGCGCGTGTCCCACCCCGGCCAGCACGACGCAGACCGCGGTGAAGACCGCGGTCCTCAGGAGCCGTGGACCGGCTCCGGCGCGTACGGCAGAGGTAAGCATGGCCGGGCCATCATCGCACTGGGCCCGCGGCCCGCATACGGCAGGTCCGGAAGGTCAGCATCCGTCCCGGTGAGTCCGCGCGCGCCGTTGGAGGTCCCGGGACATGCCTGCCGCCGGCCCGCGAACGCCCCGCGATTCGCGTGCGGCACCCCAGCGCCGGACCTGCGGCAGCCCCGCGCGGGACCTGCGGACATCTGCGCCGGACCCGCGATGTGTCCACGCCGGACCCGCGATATACGTCCGCTCGCCGGACCTGCGATACACCTGCGCACGGGATACGCGCGTCCGCCGAATGAGCGTTATCACGTCAACTGTGTGCTTACGCCCCCCGTACCGCGGCAATACGTAACCGTAATGTCGAGCCGCAGCCAGGAGGCTGGAGCATGAGCATCTGGTGGTCTCTGCATTTGCGGCGTGAAGCCGCGAGCGTTCCGCTTGCCCGCCGTCTTCTGCTCGGTGCCATGGAGACCGCGGGCGTTGACCCCGACATCTCCTTCGATCTGTCACTCGCGCTCAGCGAAGCCTGTGCGAACGCGGTGGAGCACGGTGGAACCGGAGGACCGGGCGCCACTTCCCCGGGGTACCGGGTGACGGCGTTCCTGGACGGCGAGCGGTGCCGGATCGAGGTCACTGACTCCGGGCCGGGCTTTCCCGCACGGCAGAAGCGCCGCACCGCGCCGCAGAACGTACTGGCACACCCGACGGCGCCGGTCTCCGCCGAGAGCGGCCGGGGCCTGGGTCTGATCGCGGAACTCTCCGACCACGCCGATTTCCGCAACAGGCCGGGCCGCGGCGCGATGGTGCGCTTCGACAAGGTCCTGAAATGGCGCGAGGACGCGCTGCTCAGGGCCTCGTGACCGTACTGCTCTGAGCGGCGCGTCCCCGGCTCCTGCGGGTCTGTCGGGTTCTTCCGGGTCCAACGGGTCCATTGGATCTGTCGGGCCTGCCGGGAAGGTCAGCCCTGCTTGACCGAGGCCATCCACGCCTCGACCTCGTCCGCCCGGCGCGGTAGCCCCGCGGACAGGTTCCGGTTGCCGTCGGCGGTGACGAGGATGTCGTCCTCGATCCGGACCCCGATGCCGCGGTACTCCTCAGGCACCGTCAGGTCGTCCGCCTGGAAGTACAGGCCGGGCTCGACCGTGAGGCACATGCCGGGCTCCAGCGTGCCGTTGACGTACGCCTCGGTGCGCGCGGCGGCGCAGTCGTGGACGTCGAGACCGAGCATGTGGCCGGTGCCGTGCAGGGTCCAGCGGCGCTGGAGACCCAGTTCGAGCACCCGCTCCACGGGCCCCTCGACCAGACCCCACTCGACGAGCTTCTCGGCGAGTACGCGCTGGGACGCGTCGTGGAAGTCGCGGTAGGCGGCGCCGGGCTTGACGGCCGCGATACCGGCTTCCTGGGCCTCGTACACCGCGTCGTAGATCTTGCGCTGCAGCGCGTTGAAGCGGCCGTCGATGGGGAGCGTGCGGGTCACGTCGGCCGTGTAGAGGGAGTGCGTCTCCACACCGGCGTCGAGCAGCAGCAGCTCGCCGGGGCGGACGTCGCCGTCGTTGCGCACCCAGTGGAGCGTGGTCGCGTGCGGGCCGGCGGCGCAGATCGAGCCGTAGCCGATGTCGTTGCCCTCGACGCGGGCGCGCAGGAAGAAGGTGCCCTCGATGTAGCGCTCGGAGGTGGCCTCGGCCTTGTCGAGGATCTTCACGACGTCCTCGAAGCCGTGCACCGTCGCGTCGACGGCCTTCTGCAGCTCGCCGATCTCGAAGTCGTCCTTCACCGCGCGCGCCTCGGAGAGGAAGACGCGCAGCTCTTCGTCGCGCTCGGCGGTGACCTTGTCGGTCAGCGCGGACTCGATGTCCGCGTCGTACCCGCGGACTGCGCGGACCGGCCCGGTGGCCGCGGTCAGCGCGGCGGGCAGCTCGCGGACGTCCTTCGCCGGAATCCCGAGCAGCTGCTCGGCCTCGGCGAGCGAGTTCCTGCGGCCGACCCACAGCTCGCCCTGGCCGCTCAGCCAGAACTCGCCGTTCTCACGGTCGGAGCGGGGCAGCAGGTAGATCGTCGCGGTGTGCCCGCCGTCCGCGGCCGGTTCGAGGACCAGGACGCCGTCCTGCGTCTGGTCACCGGTGAGGTACGCGTACTCGCTCGCGGCACGGAAGGCGTACTCGGTGTCGTTGGAGCGGGTCTTGAGACGGCCCGCCGGGACCACCAGGCGCTCACCCGGGAAGCGCGCGGAGAGCGCGGCGCGGCGGGTGGCGGTGTGTGCTGCCTGGGCGATCGGCTCCAGGCCGTGCAGCTCGGTGTCGGCCCAGCCGGACTTCATGTTCTCGGCGAGCTCCTCGGACACGGCTGGGTAGAGGCCGTTCTTCCGGGGCTTGACGGTCTCCGCCGCCGGGGTCTCCGGGGATTCCGGGGTCTCGGTCTCCGGGGTCTCCGGTGTGAGCTCCTCAGACACGTTTCTGTCTCCTTGATACGACGCTGGGCCCCTTGATACGAAGCCGGCCCCCTCCATCGTACGGGTGTACGGAAGGGGGCCCAGTGCCGAAAGGCCTCTTACCCGGACTGCCCTGGACCCGGCCGGAGCTCAGTCGAAACGGGCCGCCAGAATCACCAGGTCCTCGGCGCATTCCTGCTGGTCGAGGCCTTCGGGCAGCAGAGTCCGCAGGACGTGGTCCGCGATTGCCGCAGGGTCGTCGCGCAGCGGTCGGGGCAGGTTCGCCGCCGCCGAGTGGAGCCGGGCGAACGCACGGTCCGTGGAGTCCCCGGTGCGGCGCAGCAGCCCGTCGGTGCAGAGCAGAACCGTCTCTCCTGGTGCGAGTGAGAACTCCACGCTCGGCGCTTCCCAGCAGGAGAGCATCCCCAGCGGCGCCGACAGCGAGGTCTCGACGAACTCGGTGCGCCGGTCGCCGATGATCAGTGGCGGGGTGTGGCCGGCGCCGGCCAGCACGATCTTGCGCTGTGCCGGTTCGCAGTAGGCGAAGAGCGCGGTCGCCGAGCGGGCGGGTTCGGTGAGCCGCAGCAGCAGTTCGAGGTCGGAGAGGACCGCCACCGGGTCCTCGCCCTCCATGACGGCGTACGCCCGCAGCCCGGCCCGCAGCCGTCCCATCGCGGCGGTGGCACCGGGGCCCGAGCCGGTGACCGATCCGACGGTGAGGCCGAGCGCGCCGTCGGCCAGCCGCAGCGCGTCGTACCAGTCGCCGCCGCCGCGCGGCCCGGTGCGGTGGCGGGCGGCGAGCCGCACTCCGGGCACCCGGGGCAGCCGGCGGGGCAGCAGTTCGTCGGTGAGGGTGGTCACCCGGGCGCGGGCGCGGGTCAGTTCGACCAGCCGGGCCAGGTGTTCGCTCGCGTACCGCGTGTAGAGGCCGACGAGACGGCGGTGGCGTTCCGCGGGTACGGCGGGTTCGTCGTAGAGCCAGACGGCCGCGCCGAGCGGCCCGGCCGTCGCGGCCGAGAGCGGGACGGCGTAGCTGGCCGCGTAGCCGACGCGGGTGGCGACCTCGCGGTGGCGCGGGTCGAGTTGCTTGTCGCCGAGGATGTCGGGGGTGGCGATGCCGCCGGCGGGGGCGGTGTCGGCGCCGCTCTCCCCGCTGGTCCCTGTGCTGCTCCCCGCGCTACTGCCTGCGCTGCTCCCCGCGCTGTTCTGCGTGCCGTTCTGCGTGCCGTCCTCCGCGCCGGAGCGTGCGCCGGGGGGCGTGCCCGTGCCGTCGCCTTCGAGCATGCGTCCGTACGCGGTGATGCTGCGAGGAACCGTTTCGATGTGGCCGAGTTCGGCGTGGGTGAGCCCGAGTCCGACGGTGCGGGCGGGGCAGGGGCCGTACGCCGCTCCGTCCGGTGCCGGGGCGCCCGCGGGCTCCAGTACGACCAGGCCGCGGCGGGCGCCCACCAGTGAGGCGCCCGCCCGCAGGAACTCCTGGAGCGCGTCGTCCAGGGTGCTGGTGGCGGCCAGCCGTTCGGTGAGTTCGTGCAGCGTGGTGAGGTCGAAGACCCAGCCCGCCAGCCGGTCCTGGATGAGGGCGCCGGGGGCGGCGGCAGGTACGGGGGCGGGGAGTGGTGCGGCAGTGTGCGCGGGGGCCGGAACTGTGGAGTCGATTCCAGCCACTTTCGGCAGGTGAGGTGCGCTCATGGCAGCCGGCTTTCTGACTGGTGTGTTTCGCTCAATAGCATCGCAAACCCTCATGTCATTCTGCGTAGCTATCAATGGATCCACATGTACACGCAGAAGCGAGGAGATGTCCAGCATTGTCCCCTTGGGGTCCCTGGTGTCCACGGGAGGAAACTGTCTCCCTCCAGTAGATAACCAACTTGGCCGGAAAGTGCCCCCCTGTGCGGCTATTTGATGTCGACTGAGGTCGTTCGGCAGAGCGTCACACCGACTGCGGTGGGTACGTAACCGGTGATGACCAGGGGCAGTTGACTCGGCCCCGGAACCTGGCGGCAGGCCTGCGCGTCTATACCGCCGTGGGTCGCGCCTCAGCCCCGAATGGCGGGGTTCGCACAAGCGGCACAGTGGCACAGCGATTCAGCGGCACGGCGATTCACCGGCACAGCGCACAGCACAGACAGCAAGCACACACAGCACGGGACAAGTACGCGCCACGCACGCGCCACCCCTGGCCATGCTTGAGCAGTGAACTCGGACCAGGCTCCGCCCTGCCGGTCATCAACACCGCAGGCCAGCAGCGTGTGTACGTACCGTCACGCGACGTATCCATGGCGCGATGCGGACCTCGGCGTTCAACGGAAAGGAACGAGCGCTCATGCGCGAGATCCTCGGAAGGCGACGCGGACTCCGGTTCCGGCGCAGCGGGAGGCACGCCCAGCTCGATGCGGCGCTGACCTGCGCAACCGGCTGGCAGTGGCCCGTCGTTCCCGGCGTGGGGCACATCGCCTCCGCCGGCCGGGAGCGCAGCTGCGGCTGCCCCGACCCCGAGTGCGTCGTACCCGGCGCACACCCCTTCGACCCGGGACTCCTCGCGGCGACCACGGACGAGCGCATGGTGCGCTGGTGGTGGACCAGCCGTCCCGACGCCCCGGTGGTCATGGCGACGGGAGGCCGTGCGCCGTGCGCGCTCAGTCTGCCCGCCGTCGCGGGCGCACGCGCCCTGGTGGAGCTCGACCGGATGGACCTGCGGATCGGGCCGGTCGTGGCGACGCCCACCCGCTGGTCGCTGCTGGTCGCCCCGTACTCGCTGGAACGGCTCGGCGAACTGCTGCACGCCAAGGACTGGGTGCCCAGCTCGCTGCGGTTCCACGGCGAGGGCGGCTATCTGGTGCTGCCGCCCTCCGAGACGGGCAAGGGTCCTGTCTGGTGGGAGCGGGCTCCTTCCCCGGCGGCACGGTCGCTGCCGGGTGCGGGAGGCTCCGTCGGTGCTCGCGGTACGGCGGCGCCCTGGCTGCCGGATGTCGAGGCGGTGGTGGACGCGCTGGTCGAGGCGAGCACCGGCGCTCCCGGTGGCGGCAGCAAGCTCGCCTACTGACGGCCGAGGGGCGCACCGCACGCGTACACCCGCACGCGTGCACCCTGGTGCGTACGCCCGTATGCGTACGCACCGTGAGGGCGCCGGGCGGCCGGACCGTGGTGCCGGCCCGCGCGGTCGGCTCCGCAGGAAGGACTCGCGCCCCGCGTGAACCGGCGTGCGGAACGCGCACGGAGTGCGGAGCCAGCGGCTTGTGTCGCGGGGGCGGGCGGCGCCGGGGCGGCGCGCTGCGGGTCTGCTCCGGAAGCAACTCCGCGCTCCCCACCGGGCATTGACAACCCGGGCATGGAAGGGCCCGGCCGTTGGCGACGGGGGATGCACCAACGACCGGGCTACTAGAACGGTAACAAGAGATCGGCGGTTCGCAAATTCGATCTCATGTATTCGGACAGCGACTTACCCGCGCGTACGGGCAGTTGTGACTGGAGTCACCTGCTGTTCCGTCCGGCTCGTCACTCTCAGCTGAGCGTCACTTGGCGGTTGGTGAGACCGCCGCGGGCCCGGCGCTCCTCCGGAGTGAGCGGAGAGTTGGCGGCCAGAGCCCCGGCGAGCCGTTCCGCGAACTCGGCCGCGGGCTTCTCGCATTCCTCGGCGTTCATCGCGCTCGGCAGGTCCCAGACCGGCACGGTGAGCCCGTGCGCCCGGAAGGACCCGACCAGCCTGGTGCCGGCGCCGAGCGAGGAGGTGCCCGCGGCGTGCAGCCGGGCCAGGGCGTCCAGCAGCTGCTCCTCGGGGTGGAGCATCACCCAGCGCAGATGGTTCTTGTCGGGGGTCTCGCACCAGTACGCGGAGTCCACCGAGGCGAGCCGCACGGTGGGGATGACCGCCTCGTTCGCGCGCTCCAGCGAGGCGGAGACCTCCGGGGTGGCGTTCTCCGAGTCGGGCACCCAGAACTCGAACCCGGGGTGCACCACCGGCGCGAAGGGGGCGCCTGGGTCCAACAGGTCCTGGAGCCGGGGCCCGTCGGGTGCGGCCTGCCGGCCCGCGACCGGGGTGCCGGGCTCGGCGGCCAGTGCCCGCTGGAGGGTGTCGGCCAGGTCGCGGCTGAGGTCGCCGGACGGGGTGTCGTTCTGCAGGCCGAGCAGGACGGAGCCGTCGTCACGCCGCAGCGCGGGCCAGGCCATCGGCAGCACGGTCGCGAGCGTCACGGACGGCACGCCGTCGGGCAGCCCGCCCTTGAGGGTGAGCTCCACGGTCGCCGCCGGCACCAGTTCGCGCAGCGCGACCCAGTCGCCCTCACCGGGCAGACCCTCGAAGGGGCGCTGGACCAGCTCGGCCACGGCATGTGCGGCAGCCCGGCCGTGACAGGCCTTGTAGCGGCGGCCGGAGCCGCAGGGGCAGGGCTCACGGGCCCCGACCACGGGGACGTGCTCAGCGGCGCCTGCGGAGCGGGCCCCGTTGGTTCCGTGAGGGGCCTTCGTCTGAGGACGCTTCTTCGCCATGGTGCGGCTCTCTCCCGACTGCGCTGGTCCTGTGTGTGGCGCGAGCCTATGGGATGTCCGCCCGATCGTGCGGGGGCTCACGGAGACCGGACCGCCGCTCCCCACCCGTCCGGCGCCGGATCAGTCGACTCCGTCGAAGACGTCCGGGACCGAGACGTCAGGGAAGTCGGAGACCTCGGCGAACTCCGGGAAGCCCGCGACAGCCGGCACGGCCGACGCGGCCGGGGCCGGGAAGTCCCGCCCGCCGGTGGGCCTGCCGACGGGCCCGCCGACGGTGAAGTCCTCGCGACGCGCCTCGGTGAGGAGCACCCAGACGGTCACTTCGCCCGACGCGTTGTCCCGTACGCCCCACTCCTGGGCCAGCGCACTGATGATGTTGAGTCCGCGGCCACCTCGTGCCGTGACCGACGGAGTGGCTGGAACCGGTCGGGTCGGACCGCCCCCGTCCGTCACTTCCACGGTCAGTCTGCCTGCCTTGTCCACGCGCCAAGCAGCCCGGACGTCGCCGTCGCCGATCTCCGTCCGGCCCAGCGGCCTGCCGTGCCGGCAGGCGTTGCTGAGCAGTTCGGAAAGGATCAGTACGGCGTCGTCGACGACCGAGTCGGACACCCCGGTCCTGCGCAGCTGATCGCGCATCCGGTGTCTCGCTTCTCCCACGCCCGCAGGGCCATGGGGTACGGCCATGCTCGACGACGCGGGCACTTCCTGTGCCACCACCAACGCCACCCCCGAGACCTCCTTTGCCCCCACGCCACCGATTGGATGCCCCGGTGTACTGGACCGGAAACCGGCCAAAGGGGGCCCGGTGACGCACTCGACGTGCTCGAATACGGACCGAACGCGCCGGTGCACTCCCTGTGACAGCATTAATAGGGATTGAATCGGATTAAAAGGGACTAGTCAGCCACAGGGTGCCAATCATGACTAACCAGCGCTAAAGGCGGCCCAGTTGGGACAGAACCTGCTTCGGGCGGTTGGTGATGATTGCGTCCACGCCCAGCTCGGCGCAGAGCGCGACGTCCTCGGGCTCGTTCACGGTCCACACATGCACCTGGTGCCCGGTCCGGTGCAGCCGCTCGACGTAGCCGGGATGGTTGCGCACGATCCGCATACCGGGACCGGCGATCCCGGCACCGGCGGGCAGCCGGCCGTCGCGCAGCCGCGGTGAGAGGAACTGCAGCAGATAGACGGTGGGGATGGCGGGCGCGGCGGCGGCGACCCGGTGCAGCGAGCGGGCCGAGAAGCTCATGATCCTTACGGGCGACGAGTCGCCCGGCGACGGCGAGTCCAGGCCGAAACGCGCCAGCGACGCGAGCAGTTTCTCCTCCACCTGGCCGGCCCACCGGGTGGGGTGCTTGGTCTCGATGGCCAGCTCCACCCGGCGGCCCGAGTCGTGGACCAGCTCCAGCAGCCGGTCCAGGGTGAGTACGGACGTACTCTCCCGGTCCCAGTCCGGGGACTCCTCCGGGTCCTTCCAGTCCCGCCAGGAACCGAAGTCGAGGGCGGCGAGATCGGACAGCTCCAGAGCGGAGACCGCACCGCGGCCGTCGGACGTGCGGTTCACCCGGCGGTCGTGCACACAGACGAGATGGCCGTCGGCGGTGAGCCGCACGTCGCATTCGAGAGCGTCGGCGCCGTCCTCGATGGCGCGCATGTACGCGGCGAGGGTGTGCTCGGGGGCGTCCTCGGACGCCCCACGGTGAGCGACGACCTGGATGCTGTGCTGTCGTACATGGGTCACCGCGTCATGGTGCCACCGTGGCGGGGTAGGAGGACGCAGAAGAGTGTGGGCAGGTGTGTGAAGGTGCGGGCGGCTCACCCCTCTCATGCTTCTCATCCGAAATAAAGGATGTGCGGGGAGCGGGCGGGGAGAAGGTCAGTGGGACAACCCGAAGGACAACCGCAGAACGACGCAGTAGAACGACCCAGCAGGACGACCCACTGATAAGCCGAAGACGCACAGCTCCCGTTTACAGTGCCCCGACGTGCTGTGGGAAAAGCTGTCCGCAGACACTTGCACAGCGGGACTCTGACCGAGACGACGTGGAACCGAGGAGAAAGAGCTGTGAGCACCGAGAACGAGGGCACCGAGGGCACGGCGGCCGAGACCGCACCACCCGCCCCGTCCGCACCTCCCGTGCCGGTTGCCGCTCCTGAGGGCACGCCCGCTTCCGCCACCGAAGCCACTGCGCAGCTCCCCGGGCCGGTGCCCACCGACGCGCCCGAGCCCGTCCGGGCCGCGGACGCCGGCTGGCCCCCGCCGCCGCCGTCGTTTCCCGTGTACGGGGGCGGCGGCAACGGTGGATACGGGGAAGGCGGCGGCCCCGTATGGGGTGCGCCCGTACCGGCTCCGCCCGCCGCGCCGAAGAAGCGCGCGGGCGGTCTGATCGCAGCGGTGGTCGTCGCGGCGCTGGTCGCGGGCGGTATCGGCGGCGGCATCGGGTACTTCGCCGCCGAGCACAGCGACAACGCGACGGGCTCGACGACCGTGTCGGCGCCCGGCAAGGCGCAGGACGTCAAGCGCTCCCCGAACACCGTGGCGGGCATCGCTGCCAAGGCGCTGCCGAGCGTGGTGACCATAGAGGCGAAGAGCGGCAACGGCGACGGCGGCACGGGCACCGGCTTCATCTATGACACCCAGGGCCACATCCTCACCAACAACCACGTGGTGGCGGAGGCGGCCGACGGGGGCACCCTGACGGCGACGTTCTCCAACGGCAAGAAGTACGACGCCGAGGTGGTCGGCCGGGCGCAGGGTTACGACGTGGCCGTCGTCAAGCTCAAGAACGCCCCCTCCGGGCTGACCCCGCTGGAGCTCGGCAACTCCGACCAGGTGGCGGTCGGCGACTCGACCATCGCGATCGGTGCGCCGTTCGGCCTGTCCAACACGGTGACGACCGGCATCATCAGCGCCAAGAACCGCCCGGTCGCCTCGGGCGACGGCTCGGGCAGCAAGGCCTCGTACATGAGCGCCCTGCAGACCGACGCCTCGATCAACCCGGGCAACTCGGGTGGCCCGCTGCTCGACGACCGCGGCGCGGTCATCGGTATCAACTCGGCCATCCAGTCGGCCAGCAGCGGCAGCCTCGGCGGCGACTCGCAGGCCGGCTCGATCGGCCTGGGCTTCGCCATCCCGATCAGCCAGGCGAAGAACGTCGCCCAGCAGCTGATCAAGACAGGCGAGCCGGTGTACCCGGTGATCGGCGCCACGGTCGCGATGGACGAGCAGGGCAACGGTGCCAAGATCTCCGACCAGGGCGCGAGCGGCACGGCCTCGGTCGCGGCCAACGGCCCTGCGGCCAAGGCCGGCCTCAAGCCCGGCGACGTGATCACCAAGCTGGACGGCACGGCGATCGACAGCGGCCCGACCCTGATCGGCACGATCTGGACGCACAAGCCGGGCGACAAGGTCCAGCTCACCTACAAGCGCGACGGCAAGGAGCACACGGTCGAGGTCACCCTGGGCCAGCGCAAGGGCGACAGCTGACGCGCTAGTCTGTTTCCCGCATCACCCCGACGGGGTGATGCGGGGTGGGTTGCCCGAGCGGCCTAAGGGAACGGTCTTGAAAACCGTCGTGGCGAGAGTCACCGTGGGTTCAAATCCCACACCCACCGCTTGCAGGTCGAAGGGGCGCTCCCGTTCACGGGGGCGCCCCTTCAGCATCCCTCTCCACCGTGGGCCTTCTCCCCCTCAGCGCGAGTAGACCGCCACGAAGTCCCGCGTCGCCTGGTTGTAGTAGCGCTCCGGCGGGTTCTCGAAGTCGAGGATGTTCGTCGGCTTCGGGTTGGCGGGGTCGGCCTTGCCGTCGTAGCTCATGAAGGACGGCCAGGCGCGGTTCATGTCGAGCGGCATCGCGCGTACGGCGCCGGCGCGCTGCATCAGGTCCGCGAGCGTGTGGGCCGTCAGTGCCTGGCCGACCACCATGATGACGTCGCCCTTGGCGGTGACACCCACGCCCGAGCGCTCCACGAACATCTTGCTCTGGTCGGTGGCGCCCCACTTGGAGTCGCTGTCGATGTCCGGGACGACCTTCCCGCCGTCGACCATCAGCTCCAGGCACTGGCGTACGCCGACGACGTCCGGTGTCATCCGTACGTCGCGGCCCCAGACGCCGAGCTTGATCGAACCGTCGCGGTAGAAGACCTCGGAAGCGGCGCCGTTGCGGAGCGATCCGGCGGTACGGCCGTTGAGGTAGAAGCCACCGTTGGAGCCGCCGTCGGTGATCTTGAAGCCGCCGTTCCAGGTGGCGACGAGTCCGGTGCGCTGTCCCTTGGGGATGTTCGGCGGCACCGAGAAGGTGCCGCCGGGCTCCCGTACGCCCGGGTGGAGCTGAAAGCGCGCGTTCTTGGTGTTGATCCAGGCGACGGCCGCCTCGTACGACGTGTGCGACGCGTCGGGCCGCACGTACGTCCCCTGCACGATCGGCCGCCCCTTGCTGTCGCTGGCCAGCGTGCGGTAGACGCCCTCGCCCTTGAGCGCCGGTGAGACCATCGGGCGCATCGGGGTGCGCAGTGGTACCTCGGGGTGGGCGCCGCGCGGGGGCGCCTGGGCGGCCGCGGTCTGGTTCATGCGGGCCTGGGCGTCCGCCGACAGGGCGCCGCCGACCTTCGGTGGGTCGAGGTCGTACCTGATGTTCTCCAGCTTGTCGACCACAACGCCCAGGTAGTGCTCGCGGGCCCAGCCCGCGAGCCGTGCTGCCGTGCTGTCGTCGCCCGGGTAGGTCAGGGCGCTGCTCACGGACCAGCCGAGGGCTCCGACGCAGGCCAGGAGGGCCGCGAGCACCGCGCGGGTGGCCTTCCTGCGGGGGCGCAGGCGGCCCTTCCGGGGGCCGGGATCCGTTGCCTGGGACATGACGCTCCTTCGCCTGACACGCACACATCTGACATCCCATCGGAACCCGTCAGCGGAAATCTGCCCACCCGGGAGGGGCCAACCGGGTGGTGTTCATCCGAAGAACACCACTTCCTGTGCGTTGGTCCCTGTCTGTCCGGACCCCATCCGCATCATGTGAAAAGTACGTAGAACGTCCCACCGTAAAAACCGCTTCACATCACAGAAATGAGGGGTCGTCATGACCAGCCAGGCCAAGAAGGTGTGGGCCGCCTTCAGCACCGCGTTCTTCGCGCTCGTCGCGATGCTCGGATTCTCCACTTCGGCTCGCACGGCCACCGCGGCCGTCCCTGCCGGGGCCCCCGCCCCGGTCCCCGCCGACCTGGCGGGCCGCACCGTCCGTACGACGGGTATCCCTGCCGTACGAACGGCTCCGGATGCCGCGGAACCGGCACCCGCAGCGCCGGCACCTGCGCCGGCAACCGTCGAACCGGCGCAGATCGCCTGGTGGGCGCTGCCCAAGGACCGTGCGCTGCCCCCGACCATCAAGCAGCGCATCCGCGCCGAAGCGCACGGATCCACGCCCAGCACGCGGCACCTCCCGCTCGACACCGACGCTTCGTCGGAGGACGCGGTCACGGACGCGGCGGTCGGTGAAGCGGTTCTTCAGCCGGCCTGATCGTGCGACCGATGCCGTGGGTCCGACCGAGCCGCACCGGCTGCCGGGACCGCACGGATCGACACGGAGGTCGCGCTGATGACCGAGGCCCTACTGATGACGAATTGCCGTACTGATCAGGCAGGCCGTACTGGTCACGCAGGCCGTACCGATAATTCAGGTCACGCAGGCCCTACTGATCATTCACGTCACACAGGCGGTACTGATCACGCAGGTCGTGCAGGTCGCACTGATCACGCCGGCCGCACAGGTCAGACAGGCCGCACAGGTCAGACAGATCGCACAGGTCACACAGATCGCACCGATCGCGGTGCGGGCATCGTCAGGCGGGCTGCCGAGGCGATGGTGGCACGGGCTTCATGCTCGGTGAGTCCGGTACGGACAGCCGCACGAGTGAGCCGGTCGGCGAGTTGGTCGCCGAATCCGTTCTCGTAGGCGCGGCAGGCAGCCCAGAACAGACGGGTGTTGCGCTGCCCCTCATGGGCGGCGAGTACGAAATGCACCAGGCCACGGCCTTGAGTGGGCCGGCCGGTGGAGTACGGGGAACGCGCGGGAGGCGTGAGCAGACGGAGCAGAGTACGAGGACAGGGCGCGGGCGAGAGATGTGCCGTGCCGGGCGCGAGGCGGTAGACCCCGTGGGCCGTGAGTGAACCGGGCCCCACGAGATAACCGCCGGCGCCCCGGACGTCGATGCCGGGAGCGAGCCGGCTCACCGAGTTGGGGACGACCCTGTCGGGTGGTCCGGTCAGCCAGAGGTGGCTGCCGCCGCTCGGGGTGAGCACGGTGACGGTCTCCGGGATCGTGAACAGATGCTTGAGTGCGAGGCGTTGCAGAGCGGCCGTGGAGTCGGTCTCCGCCTTGGTGTCGAGGTCGATGCCGATCAGATGGTGCGGCGGCCGGCCGCAGGCGATGCCGTAGCCGGTGGCCCAGGGGGCGGCGGCGAACAGCGCGCGCACGGCTGCGGGGTCGGCCGTGGCGTCGTGGACGCCGTGACCCGTGCGGCCGCAGGCGCCGCGGCAGCGGACCGGGCCGGCCTCCCCGTGGTGCGGCGAGGGGATCGCCGGGAGCTTGGTGCGGGACAGGGGGATGACGGGGAGCCCGAGCTCGGCGGCGGAGAGCGCGTGGGCGAGGGCCAGGGTGGCGGAGTGCCTGTCGATGGCAGCCATGCGT
The DNA here is from genome assembly GCF_041433995.1 of Streptomyces sp. NBC_00466. Taxonomy (NCBI): domain Bacteria; kingdom Bacillati; phylum Actinomycetota; class Actinomycetes; order Kitasatosporales; family Streptomycetaceae; genus Streptomyces; species Streptomyces sp. NBC_00466. Next base: position 3,362,083 of record NZ_CP107896.1, read on the forward strand.
TCATTATCGTCCAGGTGTTCGAATGAAGAAAGTGGGGCGAGGAGCTCTTTCGCGCCCACCCGGAAGAAGTGCAGGAACGCTTCACCTCCTGGGGCGCCCGGGTTCTGAGCGTGAGGGCCCTTCGTTGCGCAGGTTCGTGACATGTTGGGGGTTTATCGACTTAACGTCACGCTTGCGAGGGAATCAGGTCTTCCAGGCTGGTTCAGCGGGGGTCCGGTGGGCAACTCTGATCTTGCGACAGTCGTGAACCACTTCACCGGGGCGGTCGGCCAACTGCCTCGGAAACAGCCGCACTTCTGGTTCCTGGAGGAAATGACATGGCACACATCCGTACCGTTCGCGTCCTTGCCGCCGTCGCCGCCCTGCCGCTGGCAGCGGCCCTCTTCACGGGTGTGGCAACCGCGGACAACGGCGCCGTCGCGGGCAGCGGATCCAACGCCAGTGTTGCCGGGGTCGTCGGCAGCGGCGTCGGGCACAACAACAACGGCAACTCGACCACCACGCAGCAGGTTGCGACCGGCTCCGGGGCGTCGAACCAGAACAGCACGGCCAGTGTGAACGGTTCGGCGTTCACGTCGATCGACCAGGCCCACTACACGGTGAACTTCAGCCGGCTCTGGTGACATACGGCCCGATGGGGGTCGGGGGTGTGGGGGCCGTGCGGGAACCGCACGAGTACTGCACGGGGTGAATGACGGTCCGGGCGACGGTGCTGAGGCATCGCCGCCCGGACGGCTTTCCGCATTCTGCGGCGGCAGTTGCGGTCTGGCTCCGGCCCTGACGCCGGGCTCCGGGTCTGGCGCCGGGCTCCGGGTCCTGGACCGGACTCCGGGCTTGACACCGGACAGGTATCTGACGGACAGTCAGAAACCCTGATCCGGATGCCCGGGAGGCCGCCGACGTGCACCTCGCCCCTACGGAACGGCAGTTGGAACTCCGTGCCGAACTCCGTTCCTATTTCAGTGAAGTGATGCGCCAGGGGCCTGGCGGCGACTCCCCTCCGGGCGCCGGCGACCCTTCTCCGGATGCCGGCGCCCGTTCTGCGGGGCAGCAGCGGGCGCTGCTGCGGCGCATCGGTGCCGACGGAATGCTGGGGCTCGGGTGGCCAGTCGAGTACGGAGGCAAGGGCCGCGGGCCTGATGAGCAGTTCGTCTTCTTCGACGAGGCGTACCGCGCGGGTGCGCCCGTTTCCATGGTCACGCTGAACACCGTCGGGCCGACCCTGATGAAGTACGGGACGCCCGAGCAGAAGGACTACTTCCTGCCGCGCATCCTGACCGGCGACGTCGTCTTCGCGATCGGCTACAGCGAGCCGTCGGCCGGTACCGATCTCGCCTCGCTGCGCACGCGCGCGGTGCGGGAGGGCGACACGTGGGTGATCGACGGACAGAAGGTCTTCACGTCCAACGCCCAGAACGCCGACTGGATCTGGCTGGCCTGCCGGACCGATCCGGATGCGCCCAAGCACCGCGGCATCTCGATCATCCTGGTGCCGACCGACGCCCCCGGCTTCTCGTGGACCCCGATCGAGACGGTGGGCGGGCAGACCACGACCGCCACGTACTACGACGGGATCCGGGTGCCCGTGGGGAACCTGGTCGGTGTCGAGAACGCCGGCTGGAAGCTGATCACCAACCAGCTCAACCATGAGCGGGTGGCGCTGGCCGCGATCGGTATGCAGGCGGAGGACGCCTACGCCGAGGTCCTGGCGTACGCCCGCACACCCGATCCGGACACCGGCGCACGACCGGCCGACCGCGCGTGGGTCAGAGCGCGGCTCGCGGAGGTGCACGCCCGGCTCGCGGCAGTCAGATTGCTCAACTGGCGGCTGGTCGGGGACGTCGGGGCCGGGACTCTCGCACCGGGTGATGCGAGTGGGGTCAAGTTTCTGGGAACCGAAAGCGCCGTAGAGGTGTATCGAATGTGTCAGGAAATTGCGGGGGAGACGGCGTTGATCCGGGCGGGGGCTCCGGGGGCGTTCGGGGACGGGGAGCTGGAGCGCATGAACCGGGCCGCGCAGATCAACACGTTCGGGGGCGGGGTGAGCGAGGTGCAGCGGGAGATCGTCGCGACGATGCGACTCGGGATGAGGAGCCGGAAGAGGTGAGTGGTGAGGTGGTGAGGGACGACGCGATCAGCGGTGGGGCGGCCAAAGGTGGGGCGGTCAGCGGTGTGGGGGCCAGTGGTGCGGCGGTTGGCGGTGAGGAGCCGGGCGCGAAGGATCTGCTGTACGAGCGCTTGAAGGTGTACGAGGGGCGCCCGGCTGCGACCTCGGGGGTGGGCAAGGACACGGTCAACGAGCCGATGATCAGGCACTGGTGCGAGGCGATGGGGGACGCGAACCCGGCCTATCCGGCTGTCGCGCCGCCGACGATGCTCCAGGCCTGGACGATGGGCGGGCTCTCGGGGCACACGGGCAGGACTGCCGCATACGACGAGCTGTTCGCTCTGCTGGACGGTGCGGGGTGCACGGCGGTCGTCGCGACCGACTGCGAGCAGGAGTATCTCCGGGATCTGCGGCCCGGTGACCGGATCACTTTCGACGCGGTGATCGAGTCGGTCTCCGAGCGCAAGAAGACCGCGCTGGGGACCGGTTATTTCGTCACCACGCGGATGGATGTGCGGGGCGAGGGCGAGCTGGTGGGGACGCACCGGTTCCGGATCCTCAAGTACGCACCCGGGGCGAGGGCGAAGACACCGGCAGCGGTCGCTACGGGGCCTGGCAGCAGAGCGGCTGCCGGGTCCGGCGGCGCAGCCCGTACTGAGCCCGGCAGCAAGGTCGTTACGGGCCCGCAGGCGGCCGGGGGCGGGCGGCCGGGGGCGAGGCGGCCGCGCCCGGTGGTCAACCGGGACAACGCCGGGTTCTGGGAGGGAGTGGCCCGGCACCAGCTGCTGATCCAGCGGTGCACCGCCTGTTCGGCGCTTCGGTTCCCCTGGCTGCCGGGCTGCAACGCGTGCGGATCGCCGGAGTGGGACACGGTCGCGGCGAGCGGGGCCGGGACGGTCTATTCGTATGTGGTCATGCACCATCCCGCCTTTCCGGCCTTCGACCCGCCCTATGCGGTGGGCCTGATCGAGCTGGCCGAGGGAGTGCGCATGGTGAGCAATGTGATCGGGGTGCCGTACGACAAGGTGCGGGTCGGTCTGCCGGTGAGCCTGGAGTTCCTCCGTGTCGACGAGGACCTGGAGCTTCCGGTGTTCAGGGGAGGCGGGGGCTGACATGGAGTTCACACCGACGGAGGAGCAGGAAGCCGCGCGGGACCTGGCCGCAAGCATCTTCGCGGACCTCTCCACGCATGAGCGGCTGACGGCGGCCGGCACGGGGACGGACGCCGGGTTGTGGAAGGCGCTGGGCGCGGCGGGGCTGGTGGCGGCGGCCGAGGAGACGGGGCTGCTCGGTCTGGTGCTGCTTCTGGAGGAGCAGGGCCGGACCACGGCCCAGGTCCCCTTCACCGCGACCTGTGTGTACGGGCTGCTGGCGGTGGCCACCCATGGCACGGCCGAGCAGCGCGGGAGACTGCTGCCCGCGCTGCGGGAGGGGACGGCGGTCGCGACGGGTGCGCTCCCGGCGCGGGGAGGGGTACGGGCCGATGCGGACGGGAGGCTGAGCGGGAGCGTTCCGTTCGTGCCGTGGCTGCGGGACGCCACTCTGGTGCTGGTCGCCGACCAGGACCTCGGGCTCTGGCTGGTACGGGTGGCGGACGCGCGGACGGAGCCGGTGGAGAGCACCGCGCCCTGGTCGGGAGGGCGGCTGACGCTGTCCGGGACACCGGCCGAGGCGCTGGGCGGCTCGGGGGCGTACCAGCAGGTGCTGGCCGTGGCGCGGATCGCGTTCGCGGGACTTCAGGCCGGTGTGTGCGTGGGTTCGCTCGCGCGCGCCGTCTCGTACACCTCGGAGCGTGAGCAGTTCGGGCGGCCGCTCTCCACCAACCAGGGGGTGCTGCTGCGGGCGGCGGACGCGTACATGGACACCGAGGCGATACGGGTCACGGCGTACGAGGCGGCCTGGCGGCACGACGAGGGGCTGTCGTTCGCCACCCATGCGCTCACCGCGGCGTGGTGGGCGTCGGAGGCGGGCAAGCGGGTCGTGCACGCGGGCCAGCATCTGCACGGCGGGCTGGGCTCCGACCTCGAACACCCCGTACACCGGCACTTTCTCTGGGGGCGGCAGCTCGACGCGTATCTGGGCTGCGGCAGCGAAGTGCTGGACGAGTTGGGCACGTTGCTCGTGGACGGCGATGCGGGAACCGCAGAGATGGAGGAGCCGGTATGAGAGTCGGCGATGAACTGGCGCCGTTGGAGATCCCGATCACCCGCACCCTGATCGTCGCGGGCGCCGTCGCCTCCCGCGACTACCAGGACGTGCACCACGATGCCGAGGCTGCCAGGGAGAAGGGCTCCCCGGACATCTTCATGAACATCCTGACGACCAATGGGCTGGTCGGCAGATTCATCACCGACCACTTCGGCCCCGGATACAGACTGCGCAAGGTCGCGATCCGGCTCGGGGCTCCCAACTATCCGGGAGACACGATGGTGTTGACGGGCAAGGTCACCGCGGTCGAGGGGGACGACGCGGAGGTCCGGATCGTGGGCACCAACGGGATGGGCCGCCATGTCACAGGGAGCGTGACGGTCACTGCTCCGGGCGCGGAGAGGGGGATGGGCGCGGAGGGGGGCGCGGATGCGGATGATGCCGTGCACACCGGCCCGGGCGCCGGCTCAGACACCCGCTGCTCGGACACTCGCCCCGGCTCAGACACCCGCGGCGCAGACACCCGCGCCTGCTCCGGTGCGGATTCCGGGAGCGGGTTGGCCGTATGAGCAGGGACAGGCGCGACTCGCTCGGCGGGAAGGCCGCCATCGCCGGGATCGGGGCGACCGAGTTCTCCAAGGACTCCGGGCGCAGCGAGCTCAAACTCGCTGTGGAAGCGGTCCACATGGCCCTCGACGACGCGGGGCTCACGCCCGCCGACGTGGACGGTCTGGTCACTTTCACCATGGACACCAGCCCCGAGATCACGGTCGCCCAGGCGGCCGGGATAGGGGAGCTCTCCTTCTTCTCCCGCATCCACTACGGAGGTGGCGCCGCCTGCGCCACGGTGCAGCAGGCCGCACTCGCCGTCGCTGCCGGAGTGGCCGATGTGGTCGTCTGCTACCGGGCGTTCAACGAGCGCTCCGGGCGGCGGTTCGGCTCGGGGGTCCAGCACAGGGAGCCGTCGGCCGAGGGGGCCGCGCTGGGCTGGGCGCTGCCGTTCGGGCTGCTCACACCGGCCTCCTGGGTGGCGATGGCCGCCCAGCGGTATCTGCACACGTACGGCCTGTCGTCCGAGGTGTTCGGCCATGTCGCGGTGACCGACCGCCGGTATGCGGCGCGCAACCCGGCGGCGTACTTCTACGAGAAGCCCATCACCCTCGCCGATCACGCCGCATCGCGGTGGATCGTGGAGCCGCTTCGGCTGCTCGACTGCTGCCAGGAGACCGACGGGGGACAGGCGATCGTCGTCACCAGCGCCGAGCGCGCCCGTGATCTGCGCCGTCCCCCGGCGGTGATCGTGGCCGCGGCGCAGGGAGCGGGCCGGGCACAGGAGCAGATGACCAGTTTCTACCGGGACGATCTCAGCGGGCTGCCCGAGATGAACGTGGTGGCCCGGCAGCTCTGGCAGAGCTCCGGGCTGCGGCCGTCGGACATCGACGTGGGCATCCTCTATGACCACTTCACTCCGTTCGTGCTGATGCAACTGGAGGAGTTCGGCTTCTGCAAGCCGGGTGAAGCAGCGGCCTTCGTCGCCGAGGACGCGCTTCCGCTGAACACCCATGGGGGCCAGCTGGGGGAGGCGTATCTGCACGGCATGAACGGCATAGCGGAAGCCGTACGGCAGGTGCGTGGCACATCGGTGAACCAGATACCCGGTGCGGTCACGGCCCTCGTCACCGCGGGTACCGGCGTACCCACATCCGGGCTCATCCTCGGCACGGACGGCTGACACTTCGGCGTGGGCATGGGGTGGTCCGGGCCGGCGGGCCGTTCACTGCGCCCTATGCAACGACAAAAGATGTTCTTGTCCCATCTTCTGGGCGCAGCTGTCCTCCTGGCGCTCGCGGCTCCGGCCGCAGACGCCGCACCGGACGTCACCACTCCCCTGCCGGGAACCCCGGCCAGTACAGCAACTGGCACGCAGACCGGCACGCAGACGGGTGCGCAGAGCGGTACCCAGTCGGGTGCGCAAACCGGTACCCAGCCGGGCGCCCGGACCAGTACGGGGACGGCTGCCCCGACCGGTACCCGGGGGGCCGGCCAGGCGCAGGCCGGGAAGACAGGTGCTGGCGAGGCGGGCGCCGGCAGCACAGGCGCCGGCAGGGCGGGCGCCGGCAGCACAGGCACCGGCAAGTCGGGCGCCGTAGCACCGGCGTCGGTTGCCGCCGCTGACACCGACCAGTTCGACGGCTGGGGGTTCGACACCTGCGTCACCCCGTCCCTCACGACCATGCGCGCCTGGAAGTCGTCCAAGTACCGGAGCATCGGCGTCTACTACGGCGGCCGGGGCCGGGGCTGCCCGAACCAGCCCGAGCTCAGCAAGAACTGGGTGTCCAGCGTGTACGGGATGGGCTGGAAGGTCCTGCCGGTGTTCGTCGGCTCGCAGTCGCCGTGTGTGGCGGCCGAGGCCAAACGGAAGGTCACGATGGGCGACGACCCGGTCGGCGAGGGAACGGACGAGGCGCAGGAAGCGGTCGAGCAGGCCCGAGCGCTCGGCATGGTGGAGGGCTCACCGCTCTATCTGGACATGGAGGCGTACGACCAGAACGACAGCGACTGCGCCGCCACCACCCTCTCCTTCATCCGCTCCTGGGACCGCGAGGTGGAGCGTCTCGGTTACGTCTCCGGCTTCTACAGCAGCGCGGACTCCGGGGTGGCGCAGCTCGGGGCGGAGCGCAGGGCGGGCACGTCGGACCTGCCATCGGTGATGTGGTTCGCCCGCTGGAACGACCAGCCGTCGGTGACCGGGGAGCCGTCCCTGCGGAGCCAGGACTGGTCGCCGCATCTGCGGATCCACCAGTACGCGGGCGATGTGACGGAGGAGCACGGCGGCCAGGAACTCAGCATCGACCGGAACCGGGTCGACGCCCCGGTGGCCCGTATCGCCGACTAGTGAACGTGCCGGACCGGACCGCCCTTTCCCGGCGCCCTCCCCGGAATCCTTGCCCGGTCCAGCACCGGAACCCCGAGGAGGGGAGGGCCGCCCTCCACCTTCAGGAGGTGGGGGTACCACCACTCCTACAACCTGAGGGGGATTCGCCTTCGGCACCTCTGGGCGATCTGTTCAAGGGGGTTCGGCTCCTAGCGTGGAGTTATGACCACGCCAGTCTGTACCAGCGCAGCGAAGGTGGCGACGCCGTACTCGTCGTTCGCCACCTACATGCGGGCCCGGGGGCCCGTTCTGCTGCGTACCGCCCGTTCGCTGACCGCCAATCCGAGTGATGCCGAGGACCTGCTCCAGACCGCGCTGACCAAGACCTACGTCGCATGGGAACGGATCGAGGACCATCGCGCCCTGGACGGCTATGTCCGGCGGGCGCTGGTGAATACCCGTACGTCGCAGTGGCGCAAGCGCAAGGTCGACGAGTTCGTCTGCGACGACCTGCCCGAGCCGGAGGCCGCGCCCGAGCCTGATGCGGCCGAGCAGCAGGCGCTGCGCGATGCGATGTGGCACGCGGTGATGAAGCTGCCCGACCGGCAGCGGGCCATGCTGGTGCTCCGCTACTACGAGGACCTCAGCGAGCAGCAGACCGCCGAGGTGCTGGGGGTCTCGGTCGGTACGGTCAAGAGCGCGGTCTCCCGCGCCCTCGGCAAGCTGCGCGAGGACCCGGAGCTGTCCCCCGCCCACTGAGCCCACCCGCCCGCAGGGCATGGCGGAGCCTCGCAGCCCCGGAGCAGTACTGGAGCACTCCAGGGGGGTAGTCCAGGGGCAGTACAGGGGCAGTACGGGGGGCAGTGCCAGGCAGGACGGGGCGGGAGGCGGCGGCGGATTTCCTGACGACGGGTAGTGACATACCGATTGGTATGTGCGCAGAATTGCGACACATTACCCATGCGTAGGCAACGCTGCCCCTCCAGGAGGACGCCGTGCTGAGCACGATGCAGGACGTACCGCTGACAGTGACCCGCATTCTCGTCCACGGAACGCTGGTGCACGGGGCCTCCCGGATCACCACCTGGACCGGCGACGCCGCAGCGCCGCAGCGCCGTACCTTCGCCGAGACCGGCGTACGCGCCGTGCAGCTCGCCAACGCGCTCCGCGACGAGCTGGGGATCGACGGGGACCAGCGGATTGCGACCCTCATGTGGAACAACGCCGAGCATGTCGAGGCGTACTTCGCCGTTCCCTCCATGGGCGCCGTTCTGCACACCCTCAACATCCGGCTCCCCGCCGAGCAGCTGATCTGGATCGTCAACCACGCGGCCGACCGCGTGATCATCGTCAATGGCTCCCTGCTGCCGCTGCTCGCCCCGCTGCTGCCGGACCTGCCGACCGTCGAGCACGTGGTGGTGAGCGGCCCCGGGGACCGCTCGCTGCTCGCCGGGACCTCGGCGACCGTGCACGAGTACGAGGAACTGATCGCGGGCCGCCCGACGCGGTTCGACTGGCCCGAAATCGACGAACGCCAGGCCGCCGCCCTCTGCTACACCTCGGGCACCACCGGCGAGCCCAAGGGAGTCGTCTACTCGCACCGTTCGGTCTTCCTGCACTCCATGCAGGTCAACTCGGCCCAGTCGATGGGGCTCACGGACCAGGACACGACGCTCGTGGTCGTGCCGCAGTTCCACGTGAACGCCTGGGGTCTGCCGCACGCGACCTTCATGTCGGGCATCAACATGCTCATGCCCGACCGTTTCCTGCAGCCCGCGCCGCTCGCCGAGATGATCGAGCAGGAGAAGCCGACGCACGCGGCGGCCGTGCCCACCATCTGGCAGGGGCTGCTGGCCGAAGTGACCGCCCATCCGCGGGACCTGAGCTCGATGAAGCGCGTCACCATCGGCGGCGCCGCCTGTCCGCCGGCGCTGATGGAGGCGTACGACAAGCTGGGCGTCCGGCTCTGCCACGCCTGGGGCATGACGGAGACCTCACCGCTGGGGACGACATCCAACCCGCCCGCCGGGCTGACCCCGGACGAGGAGTGGCCGTACCGCGTCACGCAGGGCCGCTTCCCTGTCGGCATCGAGGCACGCCTGGCCGGACCGGGCGGCGACATCCTGCCCTGGGACGGCGAGTCGGCCGGTGAGCTGGAGGTGCGCGGGCCGTGGATCGCCGGTGCGTACTACGGCGGCGCGGGCGGCGAGAACTTCCGGCCCGCCGACAAGTTCAGCGCCGACGGCTGGCTGAAAACCGGCGATGTCGGTGTCATCAGCCAGGACGGCTTCCTGACGCTCACCGACCGCGCCAAGGACGTGATCAAGTCCGGCGGAGAGTGGATTTCGAGCGTCGACCTGGAGAACGCGATCATGGCGCATCCGGCGGTCGCCGAGGCCGCTGTGGTTGCCGTCCCGGACGAGAAGTGGGGCGAACGGCCGCTCGCGACGGTCGTACTGAAGGAGGGCGAGAGCGTCGGGTACGAGGAGCTCAGGGCCTTCCTCGCGCGGTCCGTCGCCAAGTGGCAGCTGCCCGAGCGGTGGGCGATCGTACCGTCCGTGCCGAAGACGTCGGTCGGGAAGTTCGACAAGAAGGTGCTCAGGAAGCAGTACGCGGACGGCGAGTTGGACACGACCCACCTCTGACCCCCGTCGGCACCGAAGCCGAAGCCGAAGCCGAAGCCGAAGCCGACGCGGGCCCGGTCCAGGGTCGGCGCCGGTCCAGCCTGATCTGGTCCGGCCTGATCTGGTCCAGAGCGAGTCGGCTCGGATCAGGCTGATCCAGGACGACCTGGCTCAGATCAGGCTGGTTCAGAACGAGCCGGCTCCGTTTCAGTTGGTGCCGATCTTCGCCAGCAGGTCGACGATCCGGCCCTGAACCTCGGTGCTGGTGGAGCGTTCCGCGAGGAACAGCACGGTCTCGCCCGAGGCGAGCCCGGACAGTTCGGACGCGTCCATTCCGGCCGAGGTGTAGACGACCAGCGGGGTGCGGTTCAGCTGCCCGTTCGCGCGGAGCCAGTCGACGATCCCGGCGCGTCGGCGGCGTACCTGCATCAGGTCCATCACCACCAGGTTCGGCCGCATCTGGGAGGCCAGGGTGACGGCCTCCGCGTCCGTCCCGGCCCGGGCCACCTGCATCCCGCGCCGCTCCAGCGTCTCCGTCAGGGCGAGCGCGATCTCCTCGTGCTCCTCGATCAGCAGGACGCGCGGCGGGTGCTGCTCGGTGTCGCGCGGGGCCAGCGCCTTCAACAGGACGGCTGGATCGGCCCCGTAGGCCGCCTCCCGTGTCGCCTGCCCGAGTCCTGCCGTCACCAGTACGGGAACCTCGGCGGCCACCGCCGCCTGACGCAGTGACTGCAGCGCCTTACGGGTGATCGGCCCGGTCAGCGGGTCGACGAAGAGCGCTGCGGGGAACGCGGCGATCTGGGCGTCGACCTCTTCCCGGGAGTGCACGATCACCGGGCGGTAGCCGCGGTCGCTCAGGGCCTGCTGGGTGGAGACGTCGGGCGCGGGCCAGACGAGCAGTCGGCGCGGGTTGTCGAGCGGCTCGGGAGGCAGCTCGTCGTCGACGGGCTGCGGCTGCGGCCGGTTGGCCACCTCCACGGCGCCACCGGGACCGTCCAGCGGTTCGGGCCCCTCCGCCCCCTCGTCGGGGGCCCCTATGGCGTACGAACGGCCCTCCGACTGGGGCGAGAGACGCCGCTGAGTCTGCTGGGAGGCCTGAGTCTGCGGGGGAAGCGGGACCTGCTGTGACGTGGGAGCCGACGGGGACATCCGGCCCTGCTGGTTCACCCCGTGCTGGTTCGACCCGTGCTGATTCGACCCCGGCGGCGTGTGGCCCTGCGGGGAGTGGCTCGGTTGGGGTGCGCCCTGCTCGCCGGTCGCCTGCGGATGCGGCCGGGCCGCCGGTTCGGGGCGTTCGCCCTCCGGCGGGGCCGCGAGCTTGCGCCGTCGGCCGGAACCGAGCGAGTGGGGCTGGTTCTGCTGTGCCGCGATCTGTTCGGCGAACGGCACGCCCTGGCCGAGCGTTCGCACGCTTATGGCGCGTCCCTGCGCGCTGTCCGCGAGCAACGGCTCCTCGGCGGGCAGCGGCTGGGCCGCGGCCCCGTCGGCTGTGGGCCGCTCGGTGACGGAGGGCCAGCCCTCGGGCGACGCGTACAGCGTGCCGTCCTTCGGCTGCTCCTCGCTCGCCCCCGGATGGTGCAGCGACCCGACTGAGCCGACCGAACCGACCGAGCCGTCGGACGGCACCGGCGCCGCTTGCGGCTGCCCTTGCCCCTGTCCCCGGTCGGCGTCCGCGGGAGGAAGCGCGAACGGCGTACGCGGGCGCTCGGCCTCCGCGGCCGCTGAGGCCGAAGCGGTTGCGAGAGCCCGGCGTGCCCGGCGGCCGGGAGGCGGCGTCTGTCCTGCCGGTGTCTGTCCCGCCTGTGTCTGTCCTGCCGGTGTCTGTCCTGTCTGGGGCTGGCCCGGCTGGCCGTGTGCCGTGACCCCCGGCTGTGGTGCGGGTCCCAGGGCGGGGCGGGCGCTCTCGATCTCGCGCACGCCCTCCGCGCGCCGGGCACGCCGTCCGGTGGGCACCGGCGCATCCGCCGGTACACCCTGCGGCGGCACGGTCGCCCCGCGCTGCGGGTGCCCCGCACCGGGCGCGTTCGCCCGGGCGTTCTCGGCGGAGGTCACCACGGAGCCCTCTGTCGGCAGTCCTCCCGCGGGAGGTACCGCGCCCTCGGGACCCGCGGTTCCGCCGGACAGTTCCGTACGTCCGCGCCTGCGGCCCGACCCGCCGTCACCGGCGCCGTTCTCCTGCGCGGGAATCGCCGGACCGGGGCGGCCTGCACCGGGTCCGCCCGCAGGACCGGAAGCACTCGCGCCCGACCCATCCGTACGGGCAGCCCCCGCGGTGCCCCCCGAAGCAGAAGCCGACGGAGCCGACGGAGCCGACGGAGTAGATGAAGCCGACGACTGAGCAGGGATCGGTGCGGGAAGCGCCGCCGGAACAGCCCCGGAAACAGGCGCGGGAGCCGCACCAGGACCGGCTTCCCCCCGGCGCGCCCTGCGGCGCCCCGTGGGCGGCTCCGGCGCGCCGGCACCCGTGGCGTCCGCCGGGCTCGCGCCCCCGGCGCCGCCGGAGCCCTCCAGGAAGGCATCGGTGGACGAGCGCCTGCCCCGGCGCCGCCCGCCGCCCGATGTGGCGTTCGGCTGGTTCGTCGGGCCGGGCGCCGGACCGCCGGCCGCCTCCGACGCCGCGGCGGCCGGATCCACCGTCCCCGAACCGCCCCCGAGAGGCAGCTCCAGAACGTACGCACTGCCGGTCGTCCCCGGCACCTCATGGGTCTGGAGCACGCCACCGTGCGCCCGGACGATCCCGCGCACGATCGGTTCGTGCACGGGGTCGCCGCCCCCGAACGGCCCGCGCACCTCGATCCGTACGACCTTGCCGCGCTGCGCGGCGGCCACCACGATCGTCGAGTCCACATAGGCGCCGCCCGGGGCGACCCGTGCCTTGCCCGTGGCGTCGACGCCGGCCACATCGGCGATCAGATGCGCGAGAGCGGTCGCCAGCCGCCCCCCGTCGACCTCGGCCTCGATGGGCGGCGCGTGCACCGCGAACTGCACCCGGCCGGGGCCGATCAGCTCGACCGCGCCCTCCACACCCGCTGCCACCACGGTGTCGACCATGGCCTTCGTCCTGGTCAGCTCCTCCGTTCCGGCGGCGAGCCGCTGGAAGCCGAGCACGCTGTCGACGAGCGTGGTCATCCGCGCGTAACCGGCGGCCAGATGGTGCAGGATCTGGTTCGCCTCGGGCCACAGCTGACCGGCCGGGTCGGCGGCGAGCGTGCCCAGTTCGGCCCGCAGCTCCTCCAGCGGCCCGCGCAGGGCGTCGCCGAGCACCGCGGTCAGCTGCTGCTGCCGCTCTTCGAGCGCCTCGTACTGTTCCGTCCGCGCCGACAGCTCGGTCTCGTACTGTTCCGTCCGCGCCGAGAGTTCGGCCGCGTGCTGCTCGTCCCGGGCCGCGAGCTCTTCCGTGTGCCGTGCCTCGGCGGCGGCGTTCCGCTCGTCCTTGGCCCGGAGTTCGTCGGCGTGCTGCTTCGCCTGCTTCTCGTACGGGCGGCGGTCCGCGAAGGTCAGCACCGCGCCGACGAGCTGCTCGCCGTCCCGGACCGGCGCCGTGGTCAGGTCGACCGGCACCGGGCTGCCGTCCTTGGCCCACAGCACCTGTCCGCGCACCCGGTGCTTGCGCCCGGACCTGAGCGTGTCGGCGAGGGCGCTCTCGTCGTACGGGAAGGGCTCACCGTCGGCGCGGGAGTGCTGCACCAGCGGGTGCAGTTCCTTGCCGCCGAGGTCGCTCGCCCGGAAACCGAGGATCTGTGCGACGGAGGGGTTGACGAGCACGACGCGCCCGTCGGTGTCGGTCCCCACGACGCCCTCGGACGCCGCGCGCAGAATCATCTCGGTCTGCCGCTGCGAACGCGCCAGTTCGGCTTCGGTGTCGACGGCACCCGACAGGTCCCGTACGACGAGCATCAGCAGCTCGTCACCGGTGAATCCGCCGCTGTAGGTGTCGTAGGCCTCCCGGCCGTCCTCCAGACTCGCGCTGGTCACCTCGACGGGGAACTCCGCGCCGTCGGTGCGCCGCGCGAGCATCCGCGTCGGCTTGGTCCTGCCCTGCTCGTCCGCGCCTTCGGGCCGCCGCATCGAGCCCGGGATCAGCCGGGAGTCGAACTCCGGCAGCAGATCGAGCAGCCCACGGCCGACAAGCGCCGTGCCCGGCGTCTCGAAGGCTTCGAGGGCGATGGAGTTGGCGTTGACGACCGTTCCGTTGCAATTGACGAGCAACAGCCCGTCCGGGAGGGCGTCAAGTATGGCTGCGAGGCGAGCAGCGCCTCGGGATGGCCTGCTGCTCACGACGACGCTTCCTCCCTGAACTACTGCACCTTGCTGACAACCTGGCCCATCTTGCCCCTCGGGCCATGGCGTGTCACTGCTGGAAGTCTAAAGGCAGGCGCTCCGGACATCGGCGGATGAGGGGGAGCTCTCACCAAGGTTGTGTGGAAGAACGGCTGGGGCGGCCTCAGCCGACGGTGTGCGGAAGGACGGGTTCGAGGGCGTCCCAGCGGGAGATCTCGCACCCATTGGTACGCCGGAACGTCGCGTCGACGGTCTGCCCCCGCCAGACCCCGGTGATGTGCGCGGTGGCCGGACCGCCGTACTGCATCGTGCACATCATGGTGCTGGGAACGGGCGCGAACGGCGCCCGCCGGTCGGCCGCGAGCTGGTCCAGCCGGTCGCAGGCCTGCTGCGGCGAGGCGTGCGTCCCCCCGGCGGGGGCGCAGACCAGGCGGTGCGTGCCGTCGGCGCCGGGGATGCCGGAATCGGCGACGGTGATGGTGAGCCGGTCACGGACCCAAGGATTGGGAAGCCGGTGGCCGGGCTGCGCCACGGGGGCGGGGAGCGGGGTGGCGGCAGGGACGGCGGTCGCGACAGGGCCGGCGGGGGCGGCGGTCGCGGCGGGGGCGGCGGCCAGCGCGGAAAGACAGGCGACGGCGGTGAGAGCGAGGCGGCGAAGCATGACGTGACTCCTCATGACAGAACTCCTCGGCAGAACGGATCAGCCGACCCGGGGCACCGACAGATCGGGACATCAGCAGATCCGGGACGACATCAGCAGATCCGGACATCCATCGATCCGGTTCCATGGATACGGATCGGCAGACAGGGATCGGCAGACAGGGATCGGCTGACAGGGATCGGCAGACGCGGGTCAGCGGATACGGGTCAGCGGTACGGCTCAGGGGCGGTGCCCCTGCCTCCCTAACGCTCCTGAGCGCCGGGCGTTGCGCGACACGAACGACTTTGCTCTGCCACCCCACGGCCTAGTACCGTGGGGCGCGATTGGTGACGGCCCGCAAGGCTGTGTCATCATCTGCACGCACCACTTCGCGCTCGCGCGACTGTGTTCGGTGTGCTGGAGGCGTCGCCTAGTCCGGTCTATGGCGCCGCACTGCTAATGCGGTTTGGGTTTTACGGCCCATCGAGGGTTCAAATCCCTCCGCCTCCGCCAGTTGGATCACTGAAGCCCCGTCCACGATGGACGGGGCTTCAGTCGTCCCACGGCGGTGCCCGCAGGGGCGCAGGAGGGTGTGTCTTCGCAGCTCAGCGGGGATGCGGCCAATGGATTTCACCTGACGCCGCAGGTCATGTAATGTTGTTCTCGCAACGCCGACGGGGAAGAAAAGCCCGGAACGCCAAGCACTCGTAGCTTAACGGATAGAGCATCTGACTACGGATCAGAAGGTTGCAGGTTCGAATCCTGCCGAGTGCACACACTGAGGAAGCCCCCTGGAGATCATCCAGGGGGCTTTTTCGTGTGGTCCGCCAGTGCTGCGGAGTCTGGGAATCCTGTCGCCTATCGAGTGAACTTCCCTTCTTTCGGGGGGAGTTGCATATGCCTGCGGCTACGTTCCGGGGCGGAGGTGGTGCTCGATGCGCGAGCAGGACACGCCGGAGGACGAGCCGGTGGCCTACGGTCGGGACGCGGTCGACGTCAGCGACTTCGTGTACGCGGCGACGGGCGCGCGGGTGCGGCGGTTGACGCTGCCCGACGGGGCGCACTGGTTTCCGGCGGTGGATGTCGCAAGGAATCTTGGGTACGCCAACACCCGGCAGGCTCTGCTGTGGCATGTCTCCCCGGACTGCCGGCAGAGCCTCGGCGATCTTGCGAGAGGTGTCTACGGGTCAGACGCTTCGCGCAGGATTGCTGGTCACGGCCTCAAGAGATCCATGAAGATGGTGACGCTCGCCGGGCTCGTCCAACTCGTCAACGGCTGTACGAAGCACGAGTGCGCGCCCTTCAGGAGATGGGTGGCCGACGTGGTGGCCACGGTGCAGCGTGAGGGTGCGTACGAACTCGTACCGGCCCCCGTCCAGCCCGACGGTCCGCGCACCGCCTATGTCATGCCGGAGGAGATCGTCGACGCGATCGTGCGGCTGGAGGAGCGGAGTATCCGGGCTGAGGAGGCGTGTGAGGCCAGGGAGGCGGAGCGGCATCTGCTCCTGCGCGAGGCCAATCGGGGGCAGGATCTGCTGACCCAGGCCTTTCACCGGATCGCCGATTCGCTGGACCGGCTCGCCGAGCGGGGGCAGCCGGGCGGATCCGCGGCTCCCGCGTCGGCCGGCACGCCTCAGGAGCTGCTCGCGTGCTGGCAGGACAGAAATCTGGTCATCACCGAGGACGTCCGTACGGTCGCGGCCGTGCTGGCGCCCGGTCTCGTCGAGGGCGCTGCTCGCTGCAGTGCGGAGGAGATCGCCACGCGTACCGGCCTGTCCCCCGCCCGGGTTCAGGACTGTGTCCGGCATCTGCTGCGGCGCGGATGCATACGGCAGTCGGGGTGCGCTCCGGACGGTTCGCCGGTCTACGTCCTCGTGTGAGACGTGCGAGTGAGGTGTGCGAGCCGCCTCCGTCATGGGCCCGGGGGCCACTGTCAGTGGTGGGTGTCATGCTGCGAGTGACGCGGATTCGCCGTCCGCGTGCGGGCTGATCAAGGACGCGGGCTGATCAAGGAAGGGGGGTGCGGAGCCATGTGGCGTTCCGGTGGGCTGCGGTGGGGGGACGAGGGCCCCCGGCTCGTGTGGGAGGGGCGGGCGCGGGCCAGTCCGCTGGTGTACGGGACCGGTGTCGGCTTCCGGGTCGAGGAGGCGGGGGAGCGTACGTGCGTGGGGGCGCGGGGCCATGCCTGTCCGGTGCGGGCTCAGGTGCCGGGGCGCGGTACGCAGGCGCGCTGCGGGGAGTGCTCCCGGCTCGACAGGGCGCACTCGGTGGCGGCCGACACGATCGCCGACGACCCCCGGGTCTACCGCGTCTACCTCGCCTGGTTCGGGGCCGGGATGGTCAAGGTGGGGATCACGGCGGAGGAGCGCGGTCCGGCGCGGCTGAGAGAGCAGGGGGCGGTGGCTTTCAGCTGGCTGGGGCGGGGGCCGTTGATGGCGGCACGGCGGACCGAGGAGCTGTTGCGTACGGCGCTGGGTGTGCCGGACCGGATTCCGTACGCGGACAAGCGGGCGGTGCGGGCCCGGCTGCCCGGACGGGAGGAGCGTGCGGCCGAGGTACGTGAGGTGCACGCCCAGGCTGTCGCGCTGGCCGGGTGGCCGGATTCGCTGGAGCGGCTGGTGTGCGAAGTGGCCGATCACAGGGAGGTGTTCGGGCTGGCGGGACTCGGTGACCCCGCGGGGGTGGTGAGCGAGCTGGTGGCGGGCGGGGCCGTCGCCGGGCGACTGGTGGCTGCCGCAGGGCCTGATCTGCATCTCGCCGGGGGCGACGGTGCGGTGATCGTCCTCGATACGCGGCTGATGGCCGGCTGGGGGCTGACGGGCGCGGAGCCCGGTGCGGGGGTGACCGTGCCGGTGCGGGTGACCCCGGCGGAACCGGAGGTGGAGCAGCCTGGGTTGTTCTGAGAGCGGGGTAGCGGTGAAGTGGGGTGGGGACGTTGGGTGGTGCGGCCTGATCTTGGGTGGGGTTATGCGGTGGCCTGGGCTGGGCCGGCGTGTGCTGGGGCTCGCTCGGATTGGCCTGGCCTGGCTTGGGCCGGTTTGGCCGGCCGCTGGCTCAGGGCGCTGTCAGTGCCTTCAGTGCTGCCTTGAGCTGCGTGGTGAGGTCCGGGTCCGTGATCTCGCCCGTGTCCCGGTCGAGCCTGGCGCCGACGGTTCCGACCATCAGGCAGGCCTCATCGATCACGGTGCCGGTCATCATCCGCAGCGTTTCGCGCAGTTGGGTGTTGGCGTAGTCGCCGCCCGCCGGGTTGGGTGACGCGGTGATCACAGCGACCCTGCGGTCGATGAACTCGCCGCTGCTGACCAGCCAGTCCAGGGCGTTCTTCAGTACGCCAGGCACGCCGTGCGCGTACTCGGGGCTCACGATCAGCACGGCGTCCGCCTCGGCCACGGACTTCCGCAGGGCCGCCACCGGGGCCGGGGGCATGGCGCCCTCGCCGTCGAGGTCCGGGTTGAAGTGGGGCAGTCCGCCGATGTCGGCGGTCGTGACGGCCGTCCCCTCGGCTGTGGCCAGGGACCCGGCCGCATGGAGCAGGGCGCCGTTGGTGGAACGGGCGCGCAGGCTGCCCGACAGGGTGAGGATCCGCATGGAGGGGACCGTACGGCAGCCCGGGCGACCACGCGTCAGCGCGGGCAGGCGGGGGAGTCCGGGCGGGCGGGGCAGCGCGGGCCGTTGGGCAGCGCCGGCCGAGTAGGAGCACCACGGCCGGGGCGCGCCGGACAGGTGCCGCGTGCGGGTGGGCGTTTCTCAGGAATTTCACAGGTTGGGGAAAGGGGGCTCTCAGAGGTCGCTCGGAGGCTGGGCCCATGACGACGACCTCGCCCCAGGGGCGTACCGAAATGTGCAGGCCCGACGGCAGCGCGGTGCGCGTTCTCGTCGTGGACGACGAGGCCTCGCTCGCGGAGCTGCTCTCCATGGCGCTGCGCTATGAGGGCTGGCAGGTGCGCAGCGCCGGTGACGGGGCCGGAGCCGTGCGGACCGCGCGGGAGTTCCGGCCCGACGCCGTGGTGCTCGACGTGATGCTCCCCGACATGGACGGTATCGCCGTGCTCGGCCGGATGCGCCGCGAGCTGCCCGATGTGCCGGTGCTCTTCCTGACCGCCAAGGACGCCGTGGAGGACCGGATCGCGGGTCTGACGGCGGGCGGTGACGACTACGTGACCAAGCCGTTCAGCCTGGAGGAGGTCGTGGCCAGACTGCGCGGGCTGATCCGCCGGTCCGGTACGGGCGCTCAGCGCAGCGAGTCGACGCTCGCCGTCGGTGACCTGACCCTCGACGAGGACAGCCACGACGTCACCAGGGGCGGGACCAACATCCATCTGACCGCGACCGAGTTCGAGCTGCTGCGCTTCCTGATGCGCAACCCGCGCCGGGTGCTCTCCAAGGCGCAGATCCTCGACCGGGTGTGGTCGTACGACTTCGGCGGCCAGGCCAACGTCGTCGAGCTCTACATCTCGTACCTGCGGCGCAAGATCGACGCGGGGCGTTCGCCGATGATCCACACCCGGCGCGGGGCCGGATATCTGATCAAGCCCGGGGAGTAACCGGTGTCGGTGCGGCGGCGCTGGTCGCTGCGTACCCGGCTCGTCGTCTCGGCCGTGGCGCTGATCGCCGTGGTGGTGGCCGTGATCGGTACGGTCACCACGATCGCCATGCACTCCAATCTGGAGCGGCAGCTCGACAAACAGCTGATGGCTGCGGCCCAGCGGCCCGACCACGACCCGATGGGCGGCGACCGTTCCATCGTCCAGCAGCCCGGGCTGCCGATCGGGACCGTCGGCGGGCGCACCGTCGTCGGCGGTGACGGACTGGTCGACGGGGTGAAGAGCGTCGCCACACCGGGCGCCCGGCCCGACAGCTCGCCGCTCGGCGACGATCAGCTCGGCGCACTGGAATCGGTGCCCAGGGACGGGAATGCGCACACCGTATCGCTCCCCGGCCTCGGCGACTTCCGGGCGATCTCCTCCAGCAGCGGCACGTTTGTGCTCGGCTTTCCGCTGACCGGCGTCCAGTCCACCGTCACCACTCTGATCGTGGTCGAGGTCTGTGTCACGGCGGCCGGGCTGCTCGCGGCCGCCATCACGGGGACCGCGCTGGTCGGGATGGCGCTGCGCCCGCTCAGACGGGTCGCGGCGACCGCCACCCGGGTCTCCGAACTCCCGCTGCACAGCGGTGAGGTGGCCCCACTGGAACGGGTCCCCGACGCCGAGGCCGATCCGCGGACCGAGGTCGGGCAGGTCGGCGCGGCGCTCAACCGGATGCTTGGTCATGTGGGTTCGGCGCTGGCCGCCCGGCAGCAGAGCGAGACGCGGGTACGGCAGTTCGTCGCCGATGCCAGCCATGAGCTGCGGACCCCCCTGGCCTCCATCCGCGGCTATGCCGAACTCACCCGGCGCGGCGGCGAGGAGACCGGTCCGGACACCCGGCACGCGCTGGGCCGCATCGAGTCGGAGGCCCGGCGGATGACCGGCCTGGTGGAGGATCTGCTGCTGCTCGCACGACTGGATGCGGGACGCCCGATCTCGTACGAGAGCACTGATCTGTCCCCGCTCACATACGAGAGCACCGATCTCTCCCCGCTCGTGGTCGACGCGGTGAGCGATGCGCGCGCGGCGGGCCAGGGCCACACCTGGCGGCTCGAACTGCCCGACGACCCCGCCCTGGTGCCGGCCGACGGGGCCCGCATCCACCAGGTCCTGGTGAATCTGCTGGCCAACGCCCGTACGCACACCCCGCCCGGTACCACCGTCACCGCACGGGTACGGCGGGAGGGGGGCTGGGTGGTGGTGGAGGTGCTGGACGACGGCCCGGGTATTCCGGCCGAGTTGCTCCCGTACGTCTTCGAACGGTTCGCCCGCGGGGACGCCTCACGGTCACGGCACGCCGGTTCGACCGGGCTCGGTCTCGCGATCGTGCAGGCGGTCGTGGTGGCGCACGGCGGGGCGGTGACCGTACGGAGCGTGCCGGGCCGCACGGAGTTCGCGGTCAGGCTGCCGGCTGCTCCTGGGGTGCCGGGGGCGCCTGCTGCCCCGGTAGCTCCCGCGGCCCCGGCAGCCCCCGCAGCCCCGGTAGCTCCCGCGGCCCCGGCAGCCCCCGCAGCCCCGGCAGTCCCCGCGGCCCCGCCCGTCCCCACGATCCCGGCGCATCCCCCCACCGGCTCGGAAGCCTCCCACCCGCGCCACCAGCACCACCCGCAAGCCCCCCATCCGCACCACCCGCAAGCCCCCCACCCACATCCCACCCACCCACAACCCACTGCCCCGCACCCCCCGACTCACAGCCCCCCGACTCACAGCCCCACCACAGGCTGACCACACAGGGGTGACAGCGCCGCTGGCGAGTGTCGTCGGTATGCGAACCGACACTTCTCCGGGCACCCTGCCGGCACGGGAGCATCTCCCCGTGACGGCAGCCGACGCCCCGGTGCTCGATGTGGTGATCCCCGTGTACAACGAGGAGAAGGACCTCGAACCGTGTGTGCTGCGGCTCCGTGACCATCTCGCCGGGACGTTCCCGTACAGCTTCCGGATCACGATCGCCGACAACGCGAGCACCGACCGGACCCCCGAGGTGGCCGCGGGACTTGAGGCCATGCTGGACGAGGTACGGGCCGTCCGGCTCGACCAGAAGGGGCGCGGGCGGGCGCTGCGGAGTGTGTGGTCCGCGTCCGACTCCCCCGTCCTCGCCTACATGGACGTCGATCTCTCCACCGGCCTCAACGCGCTGCTGCCCCTGGTGGCCCCGCTGATCTCCGGGCACTCCGATCTGGCCATCGGCTCCCGGCTGGCGCGGAGTTCGAGGGTGGTGCGCGGTCCCAAGCGCGAGTTCATCTCGCGCGCGTACAACCTGATCCTGCGTTCGTCGCTCTCCGCCCGGTTCAGCGACGCCCAGTGCGGGTTCAAGGCCATCCGCCGTGATGTCGCGCAGCGGCTGCTGCCGATGGTCGAGGACACCGGGTGGTTCTTCGACACCGAGATGCTGGTGGTCGCCGAACGCGCCGGGCTGCGGATCCATGAGGTGCCGGTCGACTGGGTCGACGACCCGCAGTCCACCGTGCACATCGTGCGGACGGCCGTCGACGACCTCAAGGGCGTCTGGCGGGTGGGGCGCGCGCTGGGGGTCGGTGCGCTCCCGCTCGACCGGCTCGCGCGCCCCTTCGGGGACGATCCGCGCGACCGTGAACTGACGGGCGTGCCCGGGGGACTCGCCCGCCAGCTGGTCGGTTTCTGCGTGGTCGGCGCGCTCTCCACACTGCTCTATCTGCTGCTGTACTCCCTGTTCCGTACGGAGGTGAGCCCCCAGCTCGCCAACGCGGGCGCCCTGCTGGTCTCGGCGCTGATCAACACCGCCGCCAACCGGAGACTCACCTTCGGCGTGCGCGGGCGCGACAGCGCGGTACGCCATCAGGCCCAGGGTCTGGTCGTGTTCGCGATCGGCCTCGCCCTCACCAGTGGGTCCCTCGCCGCGCTCGGCGCGGCGTCCGACGACCCCTCGCACGGCACCGAGCTCGCGGTGCTGATCGCGGCCAACCTCGCAGCGACGGTGCTGCGTTTCCTGCTCTTCCGCGCCTGGGTGTTCCCCGAGCGGCGCACCGACGACCCGAGGACTGCACGATGACCACCGCCGATATCCCTACTCATCAGATCCCGGGGGCTGTTGCGCCGCCGTCGGGGCAGCCGCGCATCGCCCGGCTGTGGCGCGGGCGTGCCGAGGATCCGCGCTGGGTGCGGCCCGCGTTCCTCGGGCTGCTGCTGCTCACCGCCGTGGCGTACCTCTGGGACCTCAGCGCCTCCGGATACGCCAACTCCTTCTACTCCGCGGCGGCCCAGGCCGGCGGGGTGAGCTGGAAGGCCCTCTTCTTCGGCTCGCTGGACTCGGCCAACGCCATCACCGTCGACAAACCCCCGGCCGCCCTCTGGCCGATGGCGCTCTCGATACGGATCTTCGGGCTGAGTTCGTGGGCGATCCTCGTCCCGCAGGTGCTGATGGGCGTCGGCACGGTCGGGGTGCTGTACGCGGCGGTACGGCGCCGGTTCAGCGCCGTGGCGGGGCTCATCGCCGGTGTGGTGCTGGCGACGACGCCGGTCGCCGCGCTGATGTTCCGCTTCAACAACCCCGACGCGCTGCTCGCGCTGCTGATGACGGTCACCGTCTACTTCGTGCTGCGTGCGCTGGAGGACGGGCGGACCAAATGGCTGGTGTGGGCGGGCGTGGCGATCGGCTTCGCCTTCCTGACCAAGACGCTCCAGGCGTTCCTGATCCTGCCGCCGCTGGCTGTCGTGTACGGGGTGTTCGCGCCCACGACGGTACGCAGGCGGCTGGGCCAGATCGGCTTGTCCGCAGGGGCGATGGTGGTCGCGGGCGGCTGGTGGACGGCGATCGTCGAACTGTGGCCCGCGTCCTCACGTCCGTACATCGGCGGCTCGCAGAACAACTCATTCCTTGAGCTGACCTTCGGCTACAACGGGCTCGGCCGGATCAGCGGCGACGAGACCGGCAGTGTCGGGGGCGGTGGCGGCGGTGGCGGCCGGGGTATGGGTGGCGGCGGCTGGGGTGCGACCGGTCTCGACCGGATGTTCAACTCTGAGATCGGCAGCCAGATTTCATGGCTGCTGCCCGCCGCGCTCATCCTGCTGGTCGCGGGGATCGTCATCACCTGGCGGGCGAAGCGTACGGAGACCGCGCGCGGGGCGTTCCTGGTGTGGGGCAGCGCGCTGCTGATGACCCTGCTGATCTTCAGCTTCATGGCCGGGATCTTCCACCAGTACTACACGGTGGCGCTGGCGCCGTACATCGCCGCCCTCGTCGGGATGGGCGTCACGGTCCTGTGGGAGGAGCGCGGCCGGTTCGGGTGGTCGGTGGTGCTGGGTGTCGTGGTCGCGGCGACCGCGGTCTGGGCGTACGTGCTCCTCGGCCGGACGCCGGACTATCTGCCCTGGCTGCGCTGGGCGGTGCTGGTCGTCGGGCTCGCCGCGGCGCTCGGCCTGGCGGTGGCCGGCCGGCTGGACCGCGGGTTCGCGCTGAGCGCCGCGGGCGTGGGGCTGGTGGCTTCGCTGGCCGCGCCGTTCGCGTACACGGTGTCCACGCTGAACACCGGACACACCGGGTCGATCGTGACGGCGGGTCCGGCGGGCGCGAGCCGGATGGGCGGCATGGGCGGCTTCCCCGGTCGGGGCGGCCGGGACGGCGGTGGCTGGGGCGGCCCGAGGATGGGCCAGGCGCCCACCGGGAAGGCCGGCCAGACGGGGAAGGCCGCCGGTCAGGCCGGTACGAATGGGCAGACCGGGGCGAACGGTCAGGCCCCGGGTAACGCCCCCGGCGGCGGGATGGGCCTGCCGCCGACCGGCCAGCAGGGGAACAGCCCGCAGGGGAACGGTCAGCAGGGCCAGGGCCAGGTGCGGAACGGCCGGGGCCAGACGGGCCGGGCGCCGGGCGGCTGGATGGCCGAGCGCGGCTTCCGGGGCGGTGGCGGCATGGGCGGTCTTCTCGACGGCCAGCAGGTCAGCGCCGAGGTCAAGACCAAGATCAGCGCGCACGCCGACGATTACACCTGGATGGCCGCTGCCATCGGCTCGCAGAACGCCGCGAGTTACCAGCTCGCGACCCAGAAGCCGGTCATGGCGATCGGCGGCTTCAACGGCAGCGACCCCTCGCCCACGCTCGCGCAGTTCAAGAAGGACGTGGCCGACGGGAAGATCCACTACTTCGTCGCAGGCGGCGGAATGGGCGGCGGAATGGGTGGCGGATCCGGCAGCGGCGCCGCTTCGAAGATCTCGTCCTGGGTCGAGGGACGGTTCGTGAAGGTGACGGTGGGGTCGGCGACTCTGTACGACCTGACGCAGGTGAAGGCCGGCGCGAACACTTCCGGCGGCTGAGGAACGCAGCCGGTACGCGAAGGAAGTTAACGGGGGAAAGGAAGGGGTGGGGCGGGGAGAGATTCTCCCCGCCCCACCCCTTCCTCGTTTCTCCGCGCCTCGCCTACCGCTTCAGCGACAGGTCCGCCACGATCGGCCGATGGTCGGACGCGAGCGTGTCGGGCACCTCCGCGCCGCGTACCCCCACCCCGCGCGAAACCGCCACATAGTCGATCCGCTCCACCGGCTTCAGCGCCGGGAACGTCAGTGCGCCCGGGTCCACGTCCGTCAGCTCGTGCCAGAGCGGTGCCAGCTCGGGTGCGTCAGGGGTCGCGTTGAAGTCGCCCAGGAGGATCTTCCGGTTCCGGTCCCGCCCCATGATGCGGCGGGTTTCCGCGACCTGGCTCACCCGTACGGAGGGGTCGGCGCGGTAGTCCAGGTGCGTCACGTACACATGCAGCGGTACGCCCTTCACCCGCAGCTCGACCTCACCGAAGCCGGGGGCCGGCGCCGGGACCGGATTCGGGTCCTGGGTGGAGAGGCGGGTGATCTCGTGGTTCACGGCCTTCAGGATGCGGTACTTCGAGAGCACCGCCACCCCGAACTCCCGCCCGTCGACGCTGTATATCGGGGCGAAGAACACATGCATCCCGAGCCGTTTCGCCAGCTCGCCCGCCACATCCCGCCATTCGCTGCGCGCGGCCCAGTGGACGTCGACCTCCTCAAGGCCGATCACGTCCGCGTGCATCGCGCGCAGGGCCGCCTCCTGTCGGTCGAGGTCGAAGACGTTGTCCATCCCGGCACCCGCATGGATGTTGTACGAGGCGACCCGCAGCGGCACGTCATGGGCGGCGCGCGCGGGGGCGTGCGCCTGTGCCGGGGGCGCGATCGTCGCGGCCAGGACACCTGAGACCAGAAGCACTTCAGCAACACGAGCAGTCAGCTTCATCGGACGTAACTACCCGAAAGCAACTCGGCGCAAAACGAATGTACACCGTAGAATACTTTCCTATACGGTGTATACGACTCCATGGCTTCCGCGCAGTCTCCGCCCCGCCACCGCGCACCCCGCCCACGAATCAGGAGCCCGGCATGACGACCACCGCCGCCGAGCACGAGAGCACCGCCATCCGGCACCCCCAGCGCTGGGTGATCCTCGGCGTGATCTGCCTCGCCCAGCTCACCGTGCTGCTCGACAACACCGTCCTCAACGTCGCCATCCCCTCGCTCACCCGCGACCTGCACGCGTCCACCGCCGACATCCAGTGGATGATCAACGCGTACTCGCTGGTGCAGTCGGGTCTGCTGCTCACCGCGGGCAGCTCCGCCGACCGGTACGGCCGCAAGAAGATGCTGATCGCGGGCCTCACGCTCTTCGGGGCCGGGTCGCTCGTCGCCGGGCTCGCCCAGTCCACCGGACAGCTGATCGCCGCCCGCGCGGGCATGGGCGTCGGCGGCGCGCTGCTGATGACCACCACCCTCGCCGTCGTCGTCCAGATCTTCGACAACACCGAGCGCGTCAAAGCCATCGGCCTCTGGTCCACGGTCAACTCACTCGGCTTCGCCGCCGGACCGCTCATCGGCGGGGCGCTGCTCGACCACTTCTGGTGGGGTGCGATCTTCCTGGTCAACATCCCGGTGGCCGTCATCGCGCTCGCCGCGGCCGTCACCCTCGTACCGGAGTCCAAGAACCCGGCCGGTGACCGCCCCGACCTGCTCGGCGCGCTGCTCTCCACGGTGGGCATGACCGCGGTCGTGTACGCGATCATCTCGGGCCCCGCGCACGGCTGGGCCTCCCCCCATGTCCTCGTCGCGGCCGCCATCGGCGTGGTCTTCCTGGCCGGGTTCGTCGCCTGGGAGCTGCATATCCCGTTCCCCATGCTGGACATGCACTTCTTCCGCAACCAGCGCTTCGTCGGCGCCGTGGCCGGGGCGGTCCTCGTCACCTTCGGCATGGGCGGTTCGCTCTTCCTGCTCACCCAGCACCTCCAGTTCGTGCTCGGATACGGGCCGTTGGACGCGGGGCTGCGGACCGCACCCCTGGCCCTCACCATCGTGGCGCTGAACCTCACCGGGGTCTCGGCCAGACTGCTGCCCCGGCTGGGCACGCCCGGCACCATCGCCGCCGGGATGACCGCGCTCGCCGCCGGTCTCGTGGCCATCGCGCTACTCGGCGGTCACAGCTATCCGGGGATGCTGCTCGGCCTGGTGGTCATGGGCGCGGGTATCGCGTTCGCCATGCCCGCGATGGCCAACGCGATCATGAGCGCGATCCCGCCGGAGAAGGCCGGGGTCGGCGCGGGTGTCAACGGCACCCTGGCCGAATTCGGCAACGGCCTGGGTGTCGCCGTGCTCGGCGCCGTACTCAACTCCCGCTTCGCCGCCCTGCTGCCCGCGGCGCTGGGCGTGGCCTCGCTCCCCGCGGCTCTCGCCGCAGCCGACGGGCCCGGCGAGCGCGGCAGGGTCGCGGACGCCTTCGCCTCAGGTCTGCAGACCAGCCAACTGGTGGGCGCCGTAGCGGTACTTGCGGGTGGGCTGCTCGCCGCGGTGCTCCTCCGGCGTGCCGAGCGGGCGGATGCACCGGGAGCAGCGGCCTAACATCGGTACCGGTACCGGTGGATCCACACGTTCCGGAGGAGGCGCGCCATGGTGACTGCGGCCGACCGCGCGAAGGGTCCCGCGCGGACCAGTGTCTGGCTCGGCGGAAAGGTGACGCGCACCCGCAGAACGGATCAGCCGGACGGGCTCGACCTGGACAAGATCACCGCGGCGACGGTGCGGCTGCTGGACTCCGAGGGTCTGGCGAAGTTCTCCATGCGCCGCCTCGCCGCCGAACTGGGCGTCACCGCGATGTCGGTCTACTGGTACGTGGACACCAAGGACGACCTCCTCGAACTGGCCGTGGACGCGGTGATGGGCGAACTGGTGCTGTCCGGAGCCGAAGTCGGGTCTGACGGGTCTGACGGATCCGAAAACGGACCCGAAGTGGGGTCTGACGGCTCCGAAGTCGGGTCTGACGGGCCTGACCGGTCTGACGACGGCGCCGACTGGCGCGTTCAGCTGCGCAGTCTCGCCGCCGGATACCGCGGCATCCTGGTGCGCCACCCCTGGCTCTCCCCGCTCGTCGGCGTGTTCCTCAACATCGGCCCGTGCGCGCTGAAGTTCTCCGAGGCGTCCCAGGACGTGATGCGCAGGGCCGGTCTTCCGCTGACCGGGCAGACCGGCGGCCTGGCCGCGGTCTTCCAGTTCGTGTACGGATTCGGCACCGTCGAGGGCCACTTCAGGGACCGCTGCGCGCGGGCGGGGATGACGCAGGACGAGTACTACCAGCACGCCATGGGCGGGATGAGCGAACAGCCCTCGCTGCGCCGGACGTTCGAGCAGGCCCAGGACGTGATGGCGGCGCGCGGCGGTGACACCGTCGAGGAGATGCGGGAGCGCGACTTCGGCTTCGCCCTCGATCTGCTGATCGCGGGCATCGAGGCCAAACGCGGCGCAGGAGAAGAGACAGGACCCGGTTCCGTGCCGCCCGCCGGACAGTGAGCGGGCGATGAGCGGACAATGAACCGTACGGTGCTGCCGCCCAGGAGCAGTGCGCGTAGGGGGAGTTGGCACATGCAGAGCACGAACGGCGGGCCCGTGCCCGTCATACGCGCTGTTTGACACGCGCCCGGCCCGGCCGGCCTGCGCCGGTCCGGGCCGGTCCGGGCCCACGTAATGCCCCAGGGCCCGCCCGAGAGCGGTGTCAGCTGTCCTCGGCCAGCCGCGCCGGGAAGCCGCCGGTTGCGATCGGACTCCACCGCTCCGGGGTGATCCGGATGATCGACTTGCCCTGCTTGACCATGGCCGCGCGGTACTCGTCCCAGTCCGGGTGCTCACCGGAGATGTTGCGGAAGTACTCCACCAGCGGCTCCACCGAGTCCGGTGAGTCGATGACCTCGCCCGCTCCGTCCACCTGGACCCACGGGCCGTTCCACTCGTCCGACAGCACGATGACGCTCACCCGTGCGTCGCGCCGGACATTGCGGGTCTTGGCGCGTTCGGGGTAGGTCGACAGGACGATCCGGCCCGCGTCGTCGACCCCGCAGGTCAGCGGGGAGCCCTGGGGGCGGCCGTCGGAGCGGGTGGTGAGCAGGATCGCCCGGTGCCTGGGGCGTACGAAGTCGAGCAGTTCGGGCAGTTCCACAGGGGTGTTGGTCGCGATGTTGGGTGCCATGGCTGCACGATACGTCGCACCGCACGGCCGGGCCCGGCAGCACACGGCCGCCCCCTCCCCCGCCGGGCACCCGTCCCGGGCAGCAGAACGCCCGGCCCCGCAGCGCACACAAGGAGTGCGGCGCCGAGGGGCCGGGCGGGGGCCGTGAAGACCGGTACGGGCTGATGCTGGCTGATGCGGGCCGGTACAGACCGATAAGGCCAGTACAGGGACCGCTGCGGGCAGGCCCGGCCGGTTACGCGGTCGGCAGCGAGTCGCCCTGGACGGCCTGGATGTCCAGCTCGACCTTGAGCGTGGTGCCGATGGCCGAGATGCCCGCCTGGACGACCTGGTTGTAGTTCATCTTGAAGTCCTCGCGGCGCAGTTCGGCCGTCGCGTGGAAGGCCGCGCGCACGCCGCCCCACGGGTCGGGACCCGTACCCAGGTAGCTGAGGCTCAGGTCGACCTCGCGTGCGACACCGTGCAGCGACAGCTCGCCGTGGACCGTCCAGCGGTCCGGTCCCGCGGGGGTGATCCCGGTGCTGCTGTAGGTGATCTGCGGGTAGCTCTCGACGTCCAGGAAGTCCGCGGACTTCAGATGGCCGTCGCGCATACCGTTACCCGTGTCGATCGAGGCCGTCGCGATGACCGCCTCGACGCGCGACTTCTCGACGTCCTCGGCGATCTCGATGCGGCCCACGAACTCCGTGAACCGGCCGTGCACGCTGGAGATGCCCAGGTGCTGGGCGACCGCGGCCACCGACGAGTGCGCCGGGTCCAGCGTCCAGGTGCCGGGCGGCGGGAGTTCCACGCCGCCCTGCCTGGCCAGTACCACCGTGCCGACGTCGGCACGGCCGCTCGCCGTGACGAAGGCCGTGGACGCGGCGGGCGCGTAGCCGACGGCCGTCACGATCACGGTGTGCGGACCGGGGGCCAGGGCCGCGTCGTCGCTCACCGTGCCGTCCTCGCCCACCTGCGCTCGCAGTACCTGGGCACCGGTCATGTCCGTCACGGTCACCACGGCGTGCTGGACCGCCCAGCCGTCGCGCGTCCGTACCTGTGCGCGAAGTCCCATTCCCGTTCTCTCTCCTTCAAAAAAGTGGGCCCCGGGCGGTGGTGGCGGGCCGTCCCCTGCCCGCCACCACCACGTCCGGGGCTTGGAGGGGCCGGTCGGACCGGGCCCCTCCGCGCCCCGCATCCGCTGGGGCAGCCTGGTGACTACTCGCCCGGGTGGGCCAGTTGGATGTCGTGTCCGTCGATGCCGCTTCCCGCGACGGTCAACGAGCCCGCCACCGGCGGGTAACCCGTCGCGATGACCGTGTACTCGCCGGAGTTGAGGTCGGCGAAACCGTAGGCTCCGTCGGTCCCGGTGGTCGCCGTGGCCACCACGTTGCCCGCGGCGTCCACGAGCGTCACCCGGGCATCGGGCAGCGGGCGCCGGTCGGCTCCGCCGCGTACGACACCCTGGACCAGCGAACCGGACTCCAGCGCGACCTCGACACGGGTCACACCCTGGCCGCCGACGTCGACCGGCAGGGCCATCGGCCGGAAGCCGGTCGCGTTCACCGCGACGGTCACCGAACCGGGGATCATCTCGCTGAAGGTGAACTCGCCCTGCGCACCGGACGTGCCGGTGGCCAGCACGTCGCCGCGCACATCGGTGACGACGACCATCGCGCCCTCGACGGCCTTGCCGCCGTCGGCGGACTTCACGGATCCGGCGAGACCGCTCGTACCGGAGAGGAGGATGTCGTACGACAGCGCCTCGTCCCCGACGGACACGGTGGAGGCCTGCGGCTGGAAGCCGTCGGCGGACGCGATCAGGACGTACGAGCCGGAGCTCGGCGCGTCCACCGCGTAGCCGCCGTCACCCTGCGCCACCGCGCGGCCCAGCTGGCGCCCGGCCAGCGAGATCAGCGTGATGGCCGCCTGGCCGACCGGTGCGCCCTCGGCGCCCCTGACGACACCGTGGATAGTGATACCTGGGGTGGGGGCGGACTGCATCGGCATCGTCTCCTCAGTGGTCGGGCCACTTCCGTACGAAGTGGCGGGGGCCGGCAGGGAGCCGGCCGGAACGGCGTCGTTGACAGGGACAGTCTCCGCCACCGCGGCTGAAGCGACTGCGGCGGGTACCTCCTGCTCGGGCGCACCCACGGCGCGGGTACGCAGCGGTACCTCCTTGATGAAGTGCGTCACCAGGAACGCGAGCAGCGCGCAGGCGGCGGCGTACAGGAAGACGTTGGCGACGCCGTGCCCGTACGCGCTTTCCATGATGGAGCGAAGCGGCTGCGGCAGAGCACCGATGTCGGGAACCGATCCGTCGCCCATCCCCTTTCCGGCCAGCGCCGCGCCCTTCGGGCCGAGGTCGTGCAGACCGTCGGTGACGAAGTGAGTGACCCGGTTGGCGAGCACCGCGCCCAGCGCCGAGACGCCGACCGCACCGCCGAGGGAGCGGAAGAACGAGACGGTGGAGGACGCCGAACCGAGGTCCCTCTGGGAGACCTGGTTCTGCGTGCAGAGCACCAGGTTCTGCATCATCATGCCGATGCCGAGACCCATCAGGGCCATGAAGATCGCCACGTGCCAGTACGTGGTGTCGTACCGGATGGTGGAGAGCAGGCCGAGCCCGGCGGTCACCAGCACACCGCCGCTGACGAGCCAGATCTTCCACTTGCCGGTCCGGGTGATGAACTGCCCCGAGACGGTCGAGGAGATGAACAGGCCACCGATCATCGGGATCGTCATCACACCGGACATCGTCGGCGACTTGCCGCGCGCAAGCTGGAAGTACTGGCTGAAGAAGACGGTGCCGGAGAACATCGCGACACCGACGAACAGCGAGCCGATGGAGGCGAGGGTGATCGTCGGGTTGCGGAAGAGCCGCAGCGGGATGATCGGCTCGCTCGCCTTGGATTCGACGAGCATGAAGAGCAGCCCCAGAACGATCGAGCCGCCGACCATGGCGCCCGTCTGCCAGGACATCCAGTCGTACTTGTCACCGGCGAAGGTGATCCAGACCATCAGCAGGGACACGGCGGCGGCGATGAAGAACGCGCCGCCCCAGTCGACCTTGACCTCGCGCTTGATGACGGGAAGCTTCAGGGTCTTCTGCAGAACGATCAGCGCGATGATCGCGAAGGGCACACCGACGTAGAAGCACCAGCGCCAGCCGAGCCAGCTGGTGTCCGTGATGACACCGCCGAGGAGCGGCCCCGCGACGGTCGCGACCGCGAAGGTGGCGCCGAGGTAGCCGCTGTACCGGCCACGCTCACGGGGGGAGATCATCGCGGCCATGACGATCTGCGCGAGGGCGGAGAGACCGCCGACGCCGATGCCCTGGACGACACGGAAGATGATCAGCGTCGACGAGTTCTGCGAGAGACCGGCTGCCGCCGAGCCCAGGACGTAGATGATCAGGGCTATCTGGACGAGCAGCTTCTTGCTGAACAGGTCGGAGAGCTTGCCCCAGAGCGGGGTGGTCGCCGTCATCGCCAGCAGGGACGCGGTGACGACCCAGGTGTACGAGGACTGGCTGCCGTGCAGATCGGAGACGATCTTCGGCAGCGCGTTGGTGACGATCGTCGACGACAGGATCGCGACGAACATGCCGAGCAGCAGGCCCGACAGGGCCTCCATGATCTGCCGGTGCGTCATGGGCGCACTGTCGTCCGGGGCGGGATTCCCCCCGTGCTTGGCGTGGCCGCCCCGCACACCGGCTGGTGTGGTCGTAGCCATGGAATTCCTCTGTCTCTACTTACGCGCGGTGGTACGCGAGTGGTACGCGGGTCTGTGCGGATCTACGAAGATCTGTATAGATATGTAGAACTCTGTAGATCGATGAGTTTCTGTGCGGGTTTGCGCGGTTCTGGGTGGTCCTAGGCGGACGTACGGGCCTGCTCGTGGTGTCCGGTCCAGGCCCGGCAGTCGCCGAAGCTGGCGCGCAGGCGTTCCAGGAGCACGTTGAGCTGCCCGACCTCGTCGTCGGACCAGTCGCTGAGAGTGCGAGCGAGAGAGTCGATGTACCGCTCGGCGAGGACGCCGAGCATGTCGTTGCCTGCGGGGGTGAGCCGCAGGATGCGGGAGCGCTTGTCGGCGGGGTCCGGGGACCGCTCGATCCAGCCGCGCTCCGCGACGTGGGCCACATGCCGGCTGGTCACCGACATGTCTACGGCGAGCAATTCAGCGAGCCTGCTCATCCGCATCTCGCCGTGCCGGCCCAGCAGGGACAGCGCGGCGGCTGATCCGGTCGGGCATTCCGGCGGAAGTATGCGGGAGAGGCCGCGCTGGACGGCGCCGATGGCACTCAGCTGCCTGGCCAGTTCTTCGTACTGACTCTGCGCTGCCACGGACACCTCCCTGTGGGCTTCCTGTGAGCGCTCTATGTTGTTGCTCCAGGCAACATTAAACCCGTTGGTTGCTGCAGGCAAATTAAATGTCGCCGGGAAAGGTAAAGGAAAATTAAAATGTTTGCAAGTGTGAGTTCAATGAGGTGACGGAAGGGTGTTCGAAAGGTGTCGCCCTTCGCCCGGGGGTTGGGCGGAACCGCAGGGTTCGCTAGGGTCCTGCGTCATGGCACATAACCCCCAAGCGCCCCAAGGCCCCGAGGGCAACCACGACCCCGCGGGCAGCACTCAGATGTTCCGCGCCTTTGTCGATGACGGCGCACCGCAGGGCGCCACCCGGCCCGCGGCCGCTCCGCAGCAGCAGTCGGGCCCGAGGATCGGCGTGATCGTCGGCGTCATCGCCGTGATCGTGGTGCTGGCCGCCGTCGCGTTCCTCGCGCTGGGCTGACCGTCCCGTTTCCTGCTCCACCGGGGCCCCGGCGCGTCCGGAACTCCGGTCCGTAGGCAAGTCCGGGCCGTGCGGGGTCACTTCCAGCTGACGGAGGCCTTCCGGGTCTCTATGTGCATCCCCAGCGGCACCCGCCAGTCGTCCACGCACACGGTGTACGTCTTCGACTTGGCCGCGCCGGCGGCGATCGGCCCCGGCAGCGGCTGAGTCGACGTCCGGGTCGCCCAGTCCACTCCGAGCCCGCCGATGATGTGCGTCGAGAAAGTGACCGTGCCCGAAGCGACCGGTGCGCCACCGGTGTTGCTGAAGCGCACGGTCACTTTCTCGCACCAGCGCTTGTCCGTCGTGGCGCGGTCGAGGGCGCCGACGATCTTGAGTACGGCGGGCCCTGCCGGAGGGGCGGGCGATGTACTGCCCGAACCGCCGCCGGATCCCCCCGAAGAGCCGCTTCCGGAGCCGGGCGTGGGCGGGGTGGAGGTGCTGCCGCCGCCGGTGTGGCCGGGTGCGCCCGGGGTGGCCGATCCGTCTGATCCGCCTGGTCCCTCCGATCCGGCCGGACCGCCCGGTGTTCGCGAGGCGCCTGATGTCGCTGGGCCGCCCGAGGTGCCCGTCCCGGCCGAATCCGGTGGCTGGTGACCGGAGTTGGCCCCGCCGGGCGCGGAGGGGCTCTGTGCGCCCTCTCCGGCTGCGGAACCACCGGGTCCGGGTATCTTCCCCGCGCCGTGCCCCGCGGCCGTTCCTGGCCCGTCCAGGGGCGTCAGGGTGACTTTCCCGGAGGGCGGTACGGGTGTGGTGAGCGCCTGTCCGGGGCCCGCGGCGCCGACGGCGGCGTAGCCGTGGTGTGCGGTGCCGCCCGCGCAAGCGGCCACCAGGCCGCCCAGGCAGAGGGCCGTTGCGGTGGCGGCGATGGCCGCGTGCTGGCGTCGCATCGCGCCAGTGTGTCTGACGGACCGTCAATTAGGAACCCGGCGGGCGTGGAAGAGAAGAACGGAGGGGCCCGTGAATGGCCGAGCCCCGCCTGTTCCTGCCGCCGTTCCCGCCGGCTTCCGCCTACTCCCCGATCAAGCCCTCGCGCAGCTGCGCCAGCGTCCGCGTGAGCAGCCGGGACACATGCATCTGGGAGATGCCGACCTCCTCGCCGATCTGCGACTGGGTCATGTTGGCGAAGAACCGCAGCATGATGATCTGCCGTTCCCGCGGGGGCAGTTTGGCCAGCAGCGGCTTGAGCGACTCCCGGTACTCGACTCCCTCCAGCGCCGTGTCGTCGTAGCCGAGACGGTCCGCCAGGGACCCCTCGCCGCCGTCGTCCTCGGGGGAGGGCGAGTCGAGCGAGGACGCGGTGTACGCGTTGCCCACCGCCAGCCCGTCGACCACGTCCTCCTCGGAGACGCCCAGAGCCAGGGCGAGTTCGGGGACGGTCGGTGAGCGGTCGAGCTTCTGGGCCAGTTCGTCACTGGTCTTGGTCAGCGCGAGCCGCAACTCCTGGAGGCGGCGCGGTACCCGTACCGACCACGAGGTGTCGCGGAAGAAGCGCTTGATCTCGCCGACGATGGTCGGCATCGCGAACGTCGGGAATTCGACGCCGCGTTCGCAGTCGAACCGGTCGATCGCCTTGATCAGGCCGATCGTGCCGACCTGGACGATGTCCTCCATCGGCTCGTTCCGGCTGCGGAACCTGGCCGCCGCGTAACGCACCAGCGGCAGGTTGAGCTCGATCAGTGTGTCCCGTACGTAGGTGCGCTCCGGGCTGTCCGGTTCCTGGGAGGCCAGTATGGCGAGCCGCAGGAAGAGGGAGCGGGACAGAGTGCGGGTGTCGATGGCGCCAGAGCTCGGCAATTCGGAGCTGAGTGTCTCCGGTGCGTCTTTCGTGAGCACCTTCGAGCTGCCCTGTTCTGCGGACATGCCACCCCCTTGAGGTCGCGGACGGTCGCGGCGGACGCTCCCGTCGGAGGAACGCAGCCTCCACCTGAATACCGGAGGGTGGACTGCGGCAAACGCGGTTCCAGCAGAATGTCACATGTCGGCAACGCGCTGTAGCGCCAAGTCGACAAATGTGCGCTGGAAAGAGGGGGTGTGAGGCATTTCTTCTTCAGGTGAGGATCACCCGTACTGGTTACGCCTCGATCCGGTTTGCGGATCGGAGCCGCGCGAAGCTTCTGGCCAGCAGTCTTGAGACGTGCATCTGGGAGACGCCCAGTTCCTGGCTGATCTGGGACTGCGTCAGATTGCTGTAGTAGCGCAGCATCAGGATCCGCTGCTCCCGCTCGGGCAGCTGGACGAGCAGATGCCGGACCAGATCGCGGTGCTCGACTCCGGCCAGTGCCGGGTCCTCGTAACCGAGCCGGTCGAGCAGCCCCGGGAGCCCGTCGCCCTCCTGGGCGGCCTCCAGCGACTGCGCGTGGTACGAGCGGCCCGCCTCGATGCAGGACAGGACGTCCTCCTCGCTGATGCGCAGCCGCTCGGCGATCTCCGCCGTCGTGGGGGACCGTCCGTGCATCGTGGTGAGGTCCTCGGTGGCCCCGGTGACCTGCACCCAGAGTTCGTGCAGCCGCCGGGGGACGTGGACGGTCCGTACGTTGTCGCGGAAGTAGCGCTTGATCTCGCCGACGACGGTCGGCATCGCGAAGGTCGGGAACTGCACCCCCCGCTCCGGATCGAACCGGTCGATGGCGTTGATGAGCCCGATCGTGCCGACCTGGACGACGTCCTCCATCGGCTCGTTGCGACTGCGGAACCGGGCGGCGGCGTACCGGACCAGCGGCAGATTCGCCTCGATCAGTGCCGAGCGCACCCTGGTGTGCTCGGCACTGCCCGGCTCGACCCCCTTGAGCTGGGCGAAGAGCACCTGGGTCAGCGCCCGGGTGTCCGCACCGCGGGTCCTGGCGGGCGGAGTCTCCTCGACCGTGGCCCGAGTGGCCCGAGTGGCCTGAGTGGCCTGAGTGGCCTGAGTGGCCTGAGTGGCCTGAGCGGGCTGGGGCTGGCTGTCCTGGGGCAGGGCGGTCTGGGGCGGTACTTCAGGCGCAGTACTGGCCGGCACGGTCACGCCACCCCTTTTTCGTCGACTTTTTGGTCAACTCATCCGTCAAAAGCGGTCATAGCATCACAAGACATGTGCACTGTGTGCAAGCACCTCATAACGTCGTGTTGACGTTAAAAAGTGCTCTAAACCAGCCCAAACGCCAAAAAGCCCCCCATCGGAAATGATGGGGAGCCGTACGCGCGAAGGGCTCAAGCGGGACTCAGGGGTGGTACGGGGATTGACTCAGAAGGGGTAGTCGGCGATCACCCAGGTGGCGAACTCGCTCCACTGTCCGACGGCCGCCTGGTGGGCAGGGTGCTCGATGTAGCGCTTCAGCGCTTCGGTGTCCCGGACGGCCGAGTTGATCGCGAAGTCGTAGGCGATGGGCCGGTCGCTGATGTTCCAGGCGCACTCCCAGAACTCCGCCTCCGGGATCAGCCCGCCGAGCTCCGCGAACGCCTTGGCGCCGGCCGCGACCCGGGGCTCGTCACGTGAGACGCCCTCGTTGAGCTTGAAGAGGACCAAGTGGCGGATCAAGGGACACTCCTTACGGAACGGATGTACGGGCTCAGCTCACCAGTTCGGTCATAAACTTACCGACGCTTTTAGCGGCGTTGGAGACCCCTTCGAACCCTACCTGTACGAGGTCGGCGGACCTGGCCGGCGAAGTGATGATCGTGTACAGCACAAAGACGACTGCTATATAGAGAATGATCTTCTTCACTGGCACCGTTCGGCCCTGCTTCCCCTGAGGTCCCTGAGCAGTCGCGAGAGTCTAACCGGACGGGGCGCCCGGGGATCAAGGGCCGGTGTG
Source organism: Streptomyces sp. NBC_00466 (assembly GCF_041433995.1). Lineage (NCBI taxonomy): Bacteria > Bacillati > Actinomycetota > Actinomycetes > Kitasatosporales > Streptomycetaceae > Streptomyces > Streptomyces sp. NBC_00466. The sequence goes on from NZ_CP107896.1 coordinate 3,399,431, forward strand.
CGCGGGCCTGAGTACGCGTCACGGCTTCACCCGCTCACGGCATACGGGCCGCGCCCGCCCGTGACATACGAGCCGCACCCACTCACGGCACGCGGGCCGGATCAGCCCGCGGCAGGCGGCTCCCCGCCCGGCGCGTACGGTTTCGTCCGGCCATGACCGTACGCAGTGGGACCGCAGGCGCTGGGACCGCACGCGCTGGGACCGTACGAGATGCGGACGTACGCGGTGGGACCGAGCCGTGGCGCAGGGGAGCCAAGTCCGGGCGGCGGCGGTTATTTTCCCGCGCCGACCGGGTCGACGGAGACGACGGGGCCGGACTGGGTGGCGGGGATGTTGATGCCCTCGGGGATGGTGTGCGAGTGGGTCTCGTTGGGCGGCGTGACCACCAGGCTGGTGAACGTGACACCGGAGCCGCCGGTGTGGTTCGGCGGGTAGTGCAGGGTGAAGCGGGTTTCCTGGCCGGGCGCCACGCTGACGTCGTGCGCGGCGAGCTTGCTGCGGGTGGCGCTGATGGTGCCGTTGTGGCCCTTGAGGTCCACACCCGGGAAGCCGTGCAGCGTGCAGGTGGCGGCGCCGGTGTTCTTGAGGTTGACGATCAGTTCGCCCTCCGCCATGCCGCCCGAGGTGGTGAACCCCAGGTTCGCGGTCCGGCAGGCGTTGCCCGAGGCGGAGCCGGACTTGTTGGTGACGTTGGTCCCGGTCCCGCCGGCGGCGGAGCCGCTCTCGGCCGAGCCGGCCTTGCTCTGGCTGCCAGAACTGTCAGAACTGCCGGAATTGCCGGAGGTGCTGGAGCTTGAGCCGGCGGGGGCGCTGGAGCTGTCGCTGCCCTTGTCGCAGGCCGTGAGCGAGAGCCCGGCGGCTACGGCGACGAGAGTGAGGACCGAGATCTTCTGGATGCGCATCTACTGCTCCGTAGGTCGAAAGGTTCGAAGTTCCCTGCCAGGCAGGTCGTTCTTCCTACTCCGATACGGGCGGCACCGATCGGGTTCACGGGGTGGACCCACCAGGACACTCCTGTGACACGAGGGTGGGCTGCCCGTGACCTGCGGCGGAGATATGACCGGAAATGCCTCGATATGGAGCCATGGGGCGAGCGTGCGGGCGCGGGAACCGCACCAACGCCGCCTGCCCGGAACGCAAAACACCCCCCTGACTGCGTTTCCGCAGATCAGGAGGGTGTGAGAGCGGTAGCGGAGGGATTTGAACCCTCGGTGAGTTTCCCCACACTCGCTTTCGAGGCGAGCTCCTTCGGCCGCTCGGACACGCTACCGAGAGAGAGCTTAGCCCAAGGTCGGCCGTGGTCAGAAATCGGCCTTCGGGAAGGGGGCCGGAGGGGCCGCTAGCGGTCGCGGAAGAAGGACGTCAGCTGGTCCGCGCACGCGTCCGCGAGTACCCCGACGATCACTTCGGGGCGGTGGTTGAGCCTGCGGTCCCGTACGACGTCCCAGAGGGAGCCCGCCGCTCCCGCCTTCTCGTCGAGTGCGCCGAAGACGACCCGGTCCACCCGCGACTGGACGATCGCGCCCGCGCACATCGTGCAGGGTTCCAGCGTGACGACGAGCGTGCAGCCGGTCAGCCGCCACTCGCCGAGCGACGCCGCGGCCCGGCGGACCGCCAGGATCTCGGCGTGTGCCGTCGGGTCGCCCGTCGCCTCGCGTTCGTTGTGGCCCGCCGCGACCGGCGTGCCGTCCGGGGCCAGCACGACGGCGCCGACCGGCACATCGCCGGCCACCGCCGCCTGTGCGGCCTCGGCCAGGGCCAGTCGCATCGGCGCGGCCCAGGGATCACGTAGGGGATCGGTCATCTGCTCGTCTGTTCGGTGGTGTGCCCGATGACGGTGTACCGGCAGCGGTGTGTCCGGCTGTCGTTGCACCTGCGGTGGGACGGCCGGGTACCTGGGTACGTCAGCCGGGCACCTGGGGTAGGTCAGCGGACAGTTTCCAGGACCTCGGCGGCGCCCAGTGCGTCGGCGATGTCAGCCAGTGCGTCGGTGCCGAGTGTCAGGAGCTCCTTCTCCGTCACGCCGAGGTCGGCGAGGATCGTGATGTCCCCGAGCGGTCCCGGCGGTACGGCTTCGCTCTCGTCGTCCGGGTCGTCCCCGTCCTCCTCCAGCTCACCGTCCTCCGTACCGTCGAGATCGACAAGTTCTTCCAGGGCGTCCGGGTCCTGCGGCTCCCGGCCCATCAGCTCGTCGGTGAGCAGGATCTCTCCGTACGAGGAACGGCTTGCGGCTGCGGCATCCGAGACGTAGATCCGTGGATCATCCTCGCCGTCGACCCGGACGACGCCGAACCAGGCGCCCTCCTGTTCGATGAAGACGAGGACGGTGTCCTCGTCCCCGGAGGCTTCCCGGGCGAGATCGGTCAGATCACTGAGGGTTTCCACATCGTCGAGCTCCGTGTCGCTCGCTTCCCACCCGTCTTCGGTGCGCGCGAGCAGTGCGGCGAAGTACACCGTGACTCTCCCACTGGTCTTAGGGGTGCCAATCGAAAGGGGCGCTGTGCGCCGCCCAGTGGGAATCGTGGCAGAAACATGGCGTTCGCGAGAGGTCTTCGGGCTCAGGTGTGCGTGTTGCTTCCCGGAGGCGGTAAAACATTGGTACGCCGCTACCAGCGGAACGTACGCATGCGCATGGCATGTCGCAGCCTTGCGACCTTGGCGCGCCTGGGCTGCACGCGGTCGCGCAGTTCCTTGGCCTCGTTCAGCTCACGGAGAAACTGCGCACGGCGTCGCCGCCGGTCGGCGGCGCTCTCCGGGACGCCGGTCCCGGCCGCGCTTCGGGCGCCCGGCTCGTACGCGGGCTCACTCGCCTGCTCGTACGCGGGCCCGTTCTCCGGCCGGTTCCCCGCCTCGTACGCGGATCGGCTCACCGGCTCGTCGCCGGCCTTGCTGCGGGCCGCGTTCGCGGGCTCGGACTCGGGCATCGGCCACACCACCTCCGTACCGGCCCACCTTCCCCGCGCCGGGCGTGTTGATGCCAGCGCGGGCCGGTCCGGGGCCCGGTTACCGTTGTCGTATGCGTATCCACGTCGTCGACCACCCGCTGGTGGCGCACAAACTCACCACGCTGCGCGACAAGCGCACCGACTCCGCCACCTTCCGGCGCCTCGCCGATGAGCTGGTCACCCTGCTCGCGTACGAAGCCACGCGCGATGTGCGCACCGAGCAGGTCGACATCGACACCCCGGTGACGGCGACCACCGGCGTGCGGCTGTCGTACCCGCGCCCCCTGGTCGTGCCGATCCTGCGGGCGGGGCTCGGCATGCTCGAAGGAATGGTGCGGCTGCTGCCGACCGCCGAAGTGGGCTTCCTCGGCATGGTCCGCGACGAGGAGACGCTGAAGGCGTCCACCTACACGTCACGGATGCCCGACGACCTCTCGGGGCGTCAGGTGTACGTACTGGACCCGATGCTGGCCACCGGCGGCACGCTGGTCGCCGCGATCCGCGAGCTGATCGCGCGCGGCGCCGACGACGTCACGGCCGTCGTGCTCCTCGCCGCGCCCGAGGGCGTCGAGGTCATGGAGAGCGAACTGGCGGGCACCCCGGTCACGGTGGTCACCGCCTCCGTCGACGAGCGGCTCAACGAGCAGGGCTACATCGTGCCGGGGCTCGGCGACGCGGGCGACCGGATGTACGGGTCGGCCGAATAGCCACGCCCCGCGCCGGGGGCACGTCGCGCGCCGGGGCTCCGGCTTCCGCCCTGGCCCCGACTGCGACTCCGGCTTCGACTGTGGCTCCGACTCCGACTCCGACTGCGGCTTCGGGGCGGGTGGCGGCAGTGCTACTTCACGGCGTCAGCACTTCCCGGCGGGCGCCGGCTGGGGGTGGGCCAGTACGGTCAGCGCCTTGGCGGCGTCCTGTTTCGTGTCCAGGGCCTTGAAGCCGGTGCCGATGATCAGGTCGACGTCGCCGGTCTTCCGGGTGTCGGTCTTCTGCGTGGCGCCCTTGACCTGCGTACCGAGTACGGAGAACGACGCGCCCGGGGTCCTGGCCGAGCCCAGCAGCAGCGCGGTGCCGGGGATCTTCTTGTCGAAGGCGGCCGGGGCGTTGCCCACCTTGCCGATAGCGAAGCCACGCTTCTTGAGCTCGTCGGCGGTGGACTTGGCGAGTCCGCCGCGCGGGGTCGCGTTGTAGACGTTGACCTTGATCGTCGCGGGCTTCGGCAGTGCCTTCGGCGGCGCGGTGGAGGCGGGCGAGGCGCCGGCTTTGCAGTCGTGCTGCTGGCCCGCGGCCGACGCCTTGTGGGAGCCGCCGGTGAAGAGGTGGATGAGCTGCAGCGATCCCCAGCCGACCAGGCCGAGGGCGACGACTGCGGCCACGATCCCGAAGACGAGTCGGCCACGCCGTCGGGGGCGGTGCATCCTCGGGTACTTGTCGCCCGTGATGCGGTACTTTCCGCCCATGCCGGGGGGTGTGAGCATGCTCATGAGCGCAGCGTAGTGCGGTGGGGCAGCGATGCGAACTGAACGATCATCTGATGACCGCCGGATGGGCGAAAATGGCCCCAAAAGGACCAGTAAACGGCTCTGGCCAGGGTGGATTCCCGGTCCCCGGCGAGGGATTCGAGTCGGCGGGAGTCACTGGACTGCCGGTGTGGGTGTGCCTGCGGACCGGCAGAGGGCCTGGTCCCGCTTGTCTGTGAGTCGTCAGCCCATGTCGAGGACGCGGGCATGCAGGACCTGCCGCTGCTGGAGTGCGGCTCGTACGGCCCGGTGCAGTCCGTCCTCCAGATAGAGGTCACCCTGCCACTTCACGACGTGCGCGAAGAGATCCCCGTAGAAGGTGGAGTCCTCGGCGAGCAGCGTTTCGAGGTCCAGCTGGCCCTTGGTGGTCACGAGCTGGTCCAGCCGGACCGGGCGCGGCGCTACATCCGCCCACTGGCGGGTGGATTCCCTGCCGTGGTCGGGGTACGGGCGTCCGCTTCCGATGCGCTTGAAGATCACACGGAAAGCCTACCGGGGAAGCGCCTCCGGGCGCAGCCACGGTGTGGCGGTGGTATCGCAGTCCAAAGCTCTTATCTGGTGACATATCGGGAGTGAATCGGGAGTGAACCAGGATCGGAACCACTCCCTCCGGTGACCCTGTGGCCAAGATTGCGGATGGGCACCTGGCCTTCACTGTTCCTGCACTGGGTGCACTCAATCCAGGAGGCGCTGGCCGGCCGTTCCGTGACGGCTCGCAGGCGACTCGGTGCGCGGTGCGTGGTGTGGGTGCCCGGTGCCGATGCCCGGTGTGCGGTGCCGGTGTGCGGTGTCAGTGAGCGCACGTCGGATGCGTACGTCCCCACGGCGTCGGCCATGACGGCGATGTTGATGCCGAACGCCTTCATGTTGATGTTCTTCAGGGTGTCGCACGCCAGGTGATAGCAGGCGTCGAGCGCGACTCCCGCCTTCCCGCCGAACTTCTTGGCCTGCGCGGCGGTCTTGATCTCCTCCGCGCCGGTGAAGGTGCCGCCCGACGGGATACCCGCGGCGATGAACGGGCCGTAGTCGGAGCGGCCGTCGAAGTCCGTGCTCTCATGCGGCACGTGTCTGCGGTCCAGGAAGGCGGTGATGCCCCGCTCCAGCGGGCCGGACCCCGCCGGACCCGGCCCGGCGCCCTTGCCGTCGGAGTTGTCGCCGTCGTAGACGAGCTGGGCGTAGTTCGGTGAGGCGATCATGTCGAAGTTCAGATAGAGGGCGAGCTGTTTCCGCTGCGGGGCGGTGAGGCTCCTGACGTACGCGGAGGAGCCGCGCAGCCCCAGCTCCTCCGCCGACCACCAGGCGAACCGCACCTTGTTGGCGGGCTGTTGGCGGATGCGGGCGAGCTGCTGGGCGACCTCGATGAGGCCGGCCGAGCCCGAGCCGTCGTCGTTGATGCCGGGTCCCGCCGTGACCGAGTCCAGGTGGGCGCCGAGCATCACGGTGTGGGCCGGGTCGCCGCCCCTGGTCTCGGCGATGACGTTGCGGGTGGTGCGCCGCTCCTGGAGCTGACGGATCTCCAGCGAGACGGTCACTGCCTTGGTGTTGGTGTTGGGAGTGGGGCTGGTGTTGGGGTTGGTGTGTGGTCGGGCAGTGGCCCGGTTCGCTCGGGCGGCCAGTGCTGTGCCGTCCGTCTGTGAGATGCCGCCGGTGGGGATCTTCACGCCCTTGGGGGATCCGAGGGTGCCCGACAGCGCGCCGGCGGTGTTGTTGGCGATGAGTGCGGCCACCGCACCCGCACCGGCCGCCGCCTTCTGCTTCTGGGTGAACGTGCAGCCGCCACGGCGGATCAGCGCGATCTTGCCGGTGTAAGCCCCTGCGGCGTAGTCGGCCGGCTCGCATCCCGTGGTGGCGTCCACCGGTACGACGGCGAGTGCGGCCGTGATCCCGCCCACCGGGGTGGACCTGGTGTACGAGAGCGCCGAGACCGCCAGTTCGCGCGGGGCGGGCGTGACGACGGCCAGCTTCTCGGCCCGGGTCTCGATGTAGGTGATGGGGAAGGGCTGGTACGAGACCCGGTAGCCGGCCTTCCGTAGGGTGTCGTGGACGTACTGGGCCGACGCCTCGTGGCCGGGCGTTCCGGCGGCGCGCGTGGAGCGGTGTGCGTCGGCGAGCGACTGGAACTTCCGCAGCTGCCGGTAGGCGCCCCGTGCGGACGAGGCCCGTACCAGCTCCCGGGACAGCTGCGCGGCCTGCTTCGCCGGATCGGGGCGTACGGGGTACGGCGCCGCGGTTGCGGGTGCGGCTGTCGAGACCAGGGCCAGAGAGGTCAGGGCCAGAGAGGCCAGGGTCAGGGAGGTCAGGGTCAGGGAGACCAGGGCAAGAGAGGCGGAGGCGGTGGTGGCGTTGGCGTTGACCGTGCGGTGTGTTGTGCTGCTGCGTGTCGTGGTCACCCGGGATCCTTCCCGCGCGTCCGCGCACGGTGAACGCCGGTGTGGCGTTCGGGTGCCGGCAAGAGGACTGTCAGCGCACGGCGGGCAGCCCGGCGGCCAGTGCGGACAGGGTGCGCCGCAGCGTCGCGAGCAGTGCGGGCCGGACGGCTGCGAGTTGGGGCTCCTGGGCGTACAGCTCGGCCAGTACGGGCGGCGGGGTGGCCATCGGGTAGAGCGTGCCGGCGAGAGCCCCGGCGGTCGACACCAGGTCGGTGCACTCGTGTTCGGTCAGCCCGGGGCGGGCCCGCGCGACGTGGGCGCTGAGCGAGGAAATGGCGGCGAGCACGGTGTGCTTGTAGGCGCGGGCCGCTTCGAGCGAGATGTTGTGTTCCAGGATCGTCGCGGTCTGGCTGAGCAGATCGCAGAAGAGCGGCCGTTCGGCGAGGGTCTCGGCGAGCGCGCCGATGGCCTCCTCACCCGCGTCCAGCCGTGCGGCCACCTCGCTTCGCCATTCCTGCCAGTCCTCTGCCGCGAGCACCAGGAAGATCTCTTCGCGGGTCCCGAAATACCGGATGACATTGGACTTGGCGAGCCCCACGGCGTCGGCGACGCTGCCCAGGGTCACCCGTCGCACCCCGTGTTCCAGTGCAAGACGGCGGGCGGCCGCGAGAATGGTCTCGCGCCGCTGCTGCTTCTGCTCCGGTCTGCGGGCCCGGAGAAAACTCTCTGATGGCATGACTCGGTCAGCATACGAGAGCGGGAAAGCGGTCGCCTTCTCTCCATACAGAAACGTAGGTCTGTTATTGCTGCCGGTTCTGTTGGCATCGCGACGGTGACGTAATTCGGCGCCACCAGGACTTCGCGGATTTCTCGTCGCTCGGCGGAATTTCGGTGATGCCGATGCACCCCCATGCATATGTGTTCCGGTCCGGGTATATCCAGTCATCGCACGCTGGGGTATGGGAAATGCCGGTGCTTGGGCCGTACGGAGGTCAATCGAGTGGCGCGGAGCGGTCGCTGATCTTCCTGCTCGGTGCGCACTATGTTGAGTGGAAAGGGGATGCGCGCCAGGCGAGATGGAGGTCATGAGGTGCGGTTCACGAGACGCGCTTCACGAGGTGCAGTTCACGAGGTGCAGTTCACTGGGTGCAGTTCATGAGAAGCAGTTCTTGAGATGCAGTTCATGAGCGTCACGAGAGGGAGTTCCCATGCGTGTGACCGGCTTCGACCACCTTGTCCTCAACGTTGCCGATGTCGAGCGCTCTCTTGAGTTCTACTGTGGCCCGCTCGGTCTCGAACCGGTCCGGGTGGAGGAGTGGCGTGCGGGTAAAGCGCCCTTTCCGTCCGTACGGGTCAGTCCTGTGACGATCATCGATATCGTCCGTGCGCCGGAGAGCCCTGGGGCTGGGCCGGGTCCGGTGGGCGGTGGTGCCAATGTCGACCACATCTGTCTGGTCGTCGAGCCACTCGACTGGCAACAGGCCATTGAGGCCGGAGAGTTGTCCCAATTCACCGTGGAGGGCGGTCCCGGTGAGGGGTTCGGCGCCCGGGGGAGCGCCCAGTCGGTGTACGTGCGTGACCCGGACGGGAACACCGTCGAACTGCGCTGGTACCCGCAGGACGCCTGACGGAACAGAGCTGTTGGCATCGGCCGCCCGGCGCTGAGTGGTGTGACAGCCCACGGGCGCCGGGGAGTTGGACCGGCCGCTCGCCTCAGTTGCCGGTGCTGCCGAATCGTTCGGAGAGGGCCTGTGCCGCCGCGTACGAAGGAATGCCGGACGTCCCGGCGGGGAGGGCCGTGCTCTCCGCCACGGCCCTGGCCGTGTTGACCGCCGCGTGCAAAGCCGCCCGGAACAGCAGGGAGCCGCAGCTGATCCGGCGTACCCCCAACGCGGCGAGCCCCTCGGCGGAGGGCCCGCCGGGCGACACCAGGATGTTGAGCGGAACGGCGAGGTCCCGGATCAGTGCGCTGATGGCATGTCCGTCCTGGAGGCCCGGGACGAACAAGCCGTCGGCGCCCGCGCGTTGGTAGGCGTCCGCCCGGCGCGCGGTCTCTTCCGTGTGCCCGGGGAGCCAGTAGGTGTCCGTACGGGCGTTCACGAAGAGCTGGGGCGCCGCGTCCTTCACGGCCCGGATGACCTCGCACTGCCGGTCCTGATCGGCGAGCGTACCGTCGGTCCGCCCGTCCTCGATGTTGACTCCGACGACGCCCGCGTACGCCAACTCAGCGGCGAACCGTCCGACTTCGGCCGGGTCGGTGCTGAATCCGCCCTCGATGTCCACGCTGATCAGGGCGTCCAGCCGGACGAGTCCCAGCGCGAGCTGCACGGTCTCCGCGCGGGCGTTGCCGGTGGCGTCCGGCTTTCCCGCCGCTGCCGCGACCCCGAGACTGGTCGTCCCGATGGCGCGGAACCCGGCCTCCGCGAGTGCGGCCGCCGAGGCGTGGTCCCAGGCGTTGGGCAGCACGAGCGGCCCCTCGGCGGTGGGCTGGTGCAGGGCGCGGAACTCTTCGAAGGGGTTCATCGGACGCTTCCTTACGCCGGGTGCGGGTGCGGGTGCGGGTGCGGGTGCGGATGTGGGTGTGGATGTGGTTGCGGGTGAGGCGCGGTACGGGTTGTTTCCACCGTAGGCCCCTGGCTGGTCGATGGTGGTGGACTGGAGGGCGGAACGGCCGTCAGACGGCGGAGACCGGGCGTGGGGTGCCGTGGAAGACCTGGCTGGTGTGCCAGGAGCGGTGAGCCGCCGCGACGGGGAGTGCGCCCGGTTGCGGTCCGGCGAGCGGACGGCCGGCGAGCGCGATCACTTGCCGGCGGGCGGTGGTGCTGTGGCCGACGAATCGCTGCGAGACCAGGATGCGGTGGTCCTCGCCGATACCGAGGACTCCCTTGTCGAAGAGCTTGTGGTGCAGCGAGCACAGGCACAGTCCGTTGTCGACGGCGTCGGGGCCGTCGAACGCCCACCACCGCACGTGCGCGGCCTCCAGCCCGACCGGCACCGCGCCGATCCTGCCGTCGTAGCCGCAGAAGGCGCACTGGTACTCGTACGCCGTCAGCACCAGTTCCCGCATCCGCCGGTCCCGCTGCCGCGGCCCGGTCGAGAGCTCTCCGGTCGGGAGCAGACCGGTGGAGAGCTGTCCGGTCTCCGCCGGTTCCAGCTCCAGGCCGACGGCTTCGCAGAGTTCGGTGTGGAGAGACGGCGGGAAGTTCAGGTCGAGCAGTACCCGTGCCACGCGTCCGAGAAGCGACGGCTCCCGCCTCAGCGCCGCCCGCAGTTCCGGCGCCAGCCGCCCCGCGGCCCCCGCCGCCCGCAGCTCCCGCACTCCGCTGCCGGGACTGCCGGGCCCACGATCAGTCCGTACTTCCCACACGCCGTCGCTCACGAGGTGGTGGAACGGGTAGGAGGGCGTGGTCCGGTTGGACGGCCCGTACTCGGTCAGCAGCTCCTTGAGGTCCTTCTCGACGGCGCTGTACCGCAGTTCGCTGTCGGCATCCTGCTGGAACCGGCCGAGTGCGTAGAGGAACAGCAGCGGCTTGTGCGGAGCGCGATTCCCGCTTCTGGTCCACAGCCTCAACTTCGCGGTGCGCTCAAGCCAGTCCATGCCGGGATGTTAGGCCGTGTCCGCAGAGTCGCGCCGTACGCCGGTCTGTCAGGGGCGGGAAGCGCTCCCTGCGCGCAGCCACTCGTCGAGAGCGGCGAAATCCGCGTCGGTGACGCCGTAACGGTGGTCGACGCGGCGGAGGAGGGTTCGGGCGGGGTGGTGTTCCTCCACCCAGGCCCGGTCGGTGTCGGTGATCTCGTCGTCGAGCCATGCGAAGGGGCGGCCGTCGGACCAGTCGAGCAGGGTACGAGTCTTCCAGTGGAGGCCGCCGTACTCGTCTTCGCGGAACGGCTCCGGCCAGGTGACCACGGGGAGTTGGGGCAGGCCCAGGAGCGGCGCGAGAACCCTGTTGGCCTCGGTCTCCCAGGTGGTGGCCCAGACCAGCTCGCACGGCAGCGCCATCAGCCGGGGCCCGAGCGCGGGGTTGACCCGGGCCAGCAGCGGATGAGCGCGGCTTCCCGCTGCATGTAGGTCGGGTAGCCGTCCGGATACTGCTCCGGCGTCGCCCCGAAGGGGATGAGCGGCCCGTCGACGTCCAGGAAGAGGAGGGGCCGCAGCCGCAGCGGGGAACCGGTCACGGCTGCACCGTAACGGCCGCTGGTCAGCTGTCGTCGACATTCGCGCTGTCTGCGCTGTCTGCGCGGGCCGTACGGTCCGTGCTGGCTGTGCCGTCCGCGGTCGTGTCTCCGGTGCGCTCCGCGGTGGCCGGCTCGCCGCCCGCCCGCAGGGTGAGCAGGGTGATCTCGCTCGGCGCGAAGACCCGGAAGGGCGGCCCCCAGAAGCCGGTGCCGCGGCTGGTGTAGAGCTGGGTCCGCTCCCCGTGCCGGCTCAGACCGTGCACCACCGGCTGGTCGATCCGGACGAGGAAGTTGAACGGCCAGATCTGGCCGCCGTGGGTGTGCCCGGATACCTGCAGGTCGATGCCGGCGGCAGCCGCCTGCCGGACGTACTTGGGCTGGTGGGCGACGAGCAGGACCGGCCGGTCCGGGTCCGCCCCCGCGAGCGCGCCGGCCAGGTTCGTGCGGTGTCCGGCCAGACCGGAGGACTCCGCTGTCACGTCGTCCACGCCCGCGAGTACGAGAGAGTCCCCGCCGCGCTCCACGACGACATGGGTGTTGTGCAGCGGCTCCCAGCCCAGTTCCGCCATGCGGTCCAGCCAGCCCTGCGCCTCCCCGAAGTACTCGTGGTTCCCCGTGACGTAGACCTTCGCCAGCCGTGACCGGATCGTCCCGAGCGGCGCGGACTGCTCGCGGCGCTGGGCGGGTGTGCCGTCGGCGATGTCGCCGGCGTGGACCACGACGTCCGCGTCGAGCGCGTTGACCGCCTCGGCAACCCGCGCCGACCAGCCGGCCCGGTCGATCGGCCCGTAGTGGGTGTCGGCCAGCACGACGACATGGGTCCCGTCCAGACCGGCCCCGAGCCGTGGGACGTGGACGTCCAGCCGCTTCACCCGGGGCACGCGCATGGCCTCGTGGTGTCCCCAGGCCAGCAGCCCGGCCGAGATCGCGGCGACGGCCACGGCGATGGCCCTGGCCCGCTCGGCGCCGCCGACGCCGAGTCCCATCAGTACGAGGTGCACCAGGCCGCCCAGTACCGACCAGGTGAACAGCACCCAGATCACCCCGAGGCTGCTGTCCGCGACGCGAGCGGCCCGGTCGGCCCGCCGGTGCCCGTGGCCCGCGGCCATCAGGAAGGGGAAGGCGACCAGCCAGGCGGCGAAGACGACCGTGCCGGCCAGGAAAACCGGGAACGGCCAGTCGGCACCGGAGGCGAACAGCGTCCACCAGGGCAGGAAGAACAGCACCGCAAGGACGAGAATGACAACGGCCCCGCCCAGTCGCCGACGCAGGGACCGCCGGGGGTTCGCGCTCTCGCTCTCGCCCTCGGGCTCGACGCCGGGCTCGGGTGCCGACCCGGCCTCAGCCCCGGACCGGGTAACGGCCACGACGCTCTCCGGCGCCCCGCCGGCCGACCGGGGGTCCGGCTCCGACCGGATGGATTCGCTGTCTGCCACTGCGCCGCCCCTCATGTCCGCTGTTTCGTATCGCTGTCCCGCGTGAGCTGTCCCGTGTCCGCTGTCTCACCGCTGCTCCCCATCATCCGGCACGCGGTGTTCCATGGAACGGGAGTGTCCTGTTGGGGTGCCTCGGCTCCCGGCCGAGCGCCTGCCGGTGTGCCCTGGTCGTACGGAGTGATGGCACAAGGGTCCCATCACATATGATGGATCCATGAGTCGGTGGGAACCAGGGGCGCGCGAACGTCTCGTCGTGGCTGCTGTGGACCTGTTCACCGAGCAGGGGTACGACGGCACGACGGTCGCGCAGATCGCCGAGCGCGCCGGGGTCACCAAAAGCACCTTCTTCCGGCACTTCCCCGACAAGCGCGAGCTGCTGGTGGCCGGGCAGGACGCGCTGAGCCGGCTGCTGACCGAGGGGATCGCCGAGGCGCCCGGTAGCGCGAGCCCGCTGGAGGCGGTCGCTGCCGGTCTTGAGCGCGCTTCGAGTGCGATGGGCCCCGTGAATCGCGAGCTCGCCCCTCGGCTGAAGGCGGCCGTGGCCGCCAGCGCCGAACTCCAGGAGCGTGACGCCCTCAAGAGCGTCAGCCTCGCGGCCGCGATGACAACCGCTCTGGTCGCCCGCGGCGTACCCGATCCGACTGCGGCTCTCGCGGGCGAGTTGGGGGTCCTTGCCTTCAAACGGGGCTTCGCCGAATGGTCCGACGGCGACCGTGATGCCAAGGGTGAGCTCGCCGGGTACACCCTGGCGGCCCTGGACGAACTGCGTACGGCGAGCGCGTCGCTGGGCTGACCGAAGACGGAGACCGCCGACGTCGAAGGCCCCGCGGTATCCGGGCGGCTTCCAGGGACCTCGCACGGCTCGGCTCCGTACGGCTCGGTCCCGCCCGGCTCGGCTCCGCCCGGCTCGGCTCGGCCCCGTACGGCTCGGCCCCGTCCGCCAGATCCGCCCAGGACGTAGGCCCACAGACGCCATTGACTCTTGCGGGCGCTGCCCCCACCCTCCCGGCATGACCGCATCCCAGCAGGCCCCGTTCGCTCCGTGCGCCGGCGAGAGCTGGCGCTCGCCGTGGGAGATGTACGCGACACTGCGCGACGCGCACCCCCTGCACCACGTCACCGACGGCGACTACTGGGTCCTGTCCCGGTACGCGGATGTGCTCGCCGCCGCCCGCGACACCGACCGCTACTCCTCCGCCGACGGCCTGACCATCACCTACGGCGAGCGAGAACGCCTCGGCATCACCGACGCCGCCCCGATGGTGATGCTGGACCCGCCCGAGCACACCGAGTTCCGCCGGTTGGTCACCCGCGGCTACACCCCGCGCCGGGTCGCCGGTATCGAGCCGGACGTCCGCGCCTTCGTCCGGGCCCGCCTGGACCGCATCGCCGATCTCGGCGATAGCTGCGACATCGTCGCCGAACTCTTCAAACCGTTGCCCAGCTACGTAGTCGGCCGCTATCTCGGCGTCCCCGAACACGACCGCGCCCACTTCGACGGCTGGACCCACGCCATCGTCGAGGCCAATGCTCTGGGCGACCCGCTCATCGCCGCCGAAGCCGTCACCAGCCTCTTCGGCTACTTCACCGAGCTGATCGAACGCCGCCGCACCGAACCCGCCGACGACACCGTCTCCGACCTGGTCGGCCTGATGCCGTCCGACGACGCCAACACCCTGCTGCGCATCCTCGGCTTCGCCTTCACGATGGTCGCCGGCGGCAATGACACCACCATCGGCCTGCTCGGCGGCGCCGCCGAACTCCTCACCGCTCACCCCGGTCAACGCCGCGCCCTCCTGGACACCCCCGACCTGCTCCCCTCCGCCATCGAGGAATTCCTCCGGCTGACCTCACCGGTCCAGGGTCTGGCCCGCACCGTCACCGAAGACACCACCCTCCACGGCCGGACCGTCCCCGCCGGCCGCAAGGTCCTCCTCCTCTACGCCGCCGCCAACCGCGACCCACGCGCCTTCGGCCCCACCGCCGACCACCCGGACCTCACCCGCGAGGGCCCCCAGCACCTCGCCTTCACCCACGGCCCGCACCACTGCCTGGGCGCCGCCGCGGCCCGTCTGGTCTCCCGAACGGCCCTGGAGGAACTCCTGGCCCGCTTCCCGGACTTCGAGGTCGACCCAGCAGCGGGCACCTTCGCCGACGGCAACTACGTCCGGCGTTACGCGTCCCTGCCGTTCGCCGCGACCGGAACCTGAGCGGTTTCGTACGGACCATCCGTACGGGTCGTTCGTACGGGTCGTTCGTACGGGTCGTTCGTACGGATCAACGGGTGGGGGGCGCTCGCCATGCCGCCCCGACGGGCCGCTCCGGAAGATGGGCGTGCCAGCCATCTTGTCGAACACCCGACCCCTCGACATGCTGCGTACATGACATGTCTGGGCGCCCGCCGCGTCAGGACGGGCCGACGCACGTCGGTACCGCGCCCCGGTGCTGTCCTGTCCCATCGGAGGCGGTGCCGAAGCAGGCGAAAGACCGCCTATCCCCCAAGGAGGTCGGGCGAATGCGCTTGAGTCGGGCAAGACGGCGGCGCGGCGGGTGGAGGAGAGCGCTCAAGCTGCTCCCTGTCGTCGCCGTCACGGTGGCGACCACCCTCGTCGGTTCGTCGAACGCCGGGGCGACGGTGCCCTCGGCGCCGTCGGGGTTCACCCTCACCTGGAGCGACGACTTCAACGGTGCCTCAGGCACTGGCATCGACCAGGGCCTGTGGAAGTACGACACCGGTGCGGGCAGCACGTTCGGCACCGGTGAGATCGAGACCATGACCAGCAGTACGTCCAACGTCTACTACGACGGCCAGAGCCATCTGGTGCTCCAGGCCCTGCACTCCGGCTCCGACCCGGCGAGCGGCTGGACGTCCGGACGAGTGGAGACCCAGGCGGCGACCTTCGGCGCCCCGGCCGGCGGCGTCGTACGCATCGAGTCCGTCCTCCAGCAGCCCAACGTCAACACCGCCAACGGCGCGGGCTACTGGCCGGCGTTCTGGATGCTCGGCTCGACGCTGCGGTCCGGCGTGACCTGGCCGAAATCCGGTGAGGTCGACATCATGGAGGACATCAACGGCCGCAGCTCCGACTTCAGCACCATCCACTGCGGCGTGAACCCGGGCGGCCCGTGCAACGAGTCGACCGGCATCGGCTCCGGCGAGCGCGCCTGTGCGGGCTGCCAGACCGGCTTCCACGACTACGCGGTGGAGATCGACCGCTCGGTCTCGCCGGAGCAGGTCCGGTTCTACCTCGACGGGTCCAACTTCTTCACCGTCAACGCCAACCAGGTCGACGCGACCACCTGGGCCGACGCGATCGACCACCCCTTCTTCATCATCTACGACCTGGCGATCGGCGGCGGCTTCCCGGCCGCGTTCGGCGGCGGTCCGAATGGGGCCACCGTCTCCGGCGGCAAGCTCGTGATCGACTCGGTGGCCGTCTACAACAAGGGCCCCGGCTCCGGGAGCGGCGGTTCGGTGACCGGCCAGACGATCACCGGCCCGGGCGGCAAGTGCGTGGACGTGGCGGGCGACGACACCGGCGGCGACGGCACCGCGGTCCAGCTCTGGGACTGCCAGACTGCGGCGAAGGACCAGCACTGGACCTGGAGCGGCCAGACCCTGCAGACCCTCGGCAAGTGCCTGGACATCGCCGGCGGAAACAGTGCCGCTGGTACCAAACTTCAGCTCGCTACCTGCAACAGCGGCGGCTACCAGAACTGGGTGCGCCAGGGCAACGGCTCCCTGAAGAACCCGACCAGCGGCCGCTGCATCGACTCCCCGTCAGGCGCCACCGCCAACGGCACCCGGCTCCAGATCTACGACTGCAACGGCGCGGACGCCCAGAAGTTCGCCATCGGCACCCCGATCTACGGCCCGGACGGCAAGTGCGTGGATGTGGCGGGCGACGACACCGGCGGCGACGGCACCGCGGTCCAGCTCTGGGACTGCCAGCAGACGACCTCGCTCGACCAGAAGTGGACCTGGAGCGGCCAGACCTTGCGCACTCTCGGAAAGTGCTTGGACATCGCCGGCGGCATCAACGCCAACGGCACCAAGCTCCAACTGGCCACCTGTAACAGCGGCGGCTACCAGAACTGGGTCGTCGACGCCGACGGTTCGATCTCCAACCCGACCACAGGCCGCTGCATCGACTCCCCGTCAGGCGCCACCGCCAACGGCACCCGACTCCAGATCTACGACTGCAACGGCTCGCCCGCCCAGAAGTTCACCCTGGCCTGAACCCCAGCCTCTCTCCCTGTACGCCGAAGGGCCCCACCGCGAACGGCGAATTCGAGGGGCCCTTCGGCCGCAGCGTGGCCGGCTGCGCGAGTGGTTCCTCAGGAACCGTCGCGATGTGGAGGCCCGTGATGGCCTGCGCAGCGGTGCCGATCTCTTCCTGCGAAGTTGAGGTCATGACGGTGATCTTGGCGAGCAGTCCGATGGCGAGTGCCAGTTCGGGCACCCGGCGCCGTGCGAGCAGCGGCAGCGCGCTCACCGCGGCCATCAGCAGATTCGCCCAGGGAGCGGCCGGTCCCATGTAGGGGTTCTGGACGCTGTTCACCACCGCGAGCAGCAACGCGACGACCGTCAGCACCAGATCCATGGCGCGCGGCAGGCGGGGCGAGCGCGGTACGGGCCGCGCCGCGAGGCTCTGCGCCGTGCCTCCGTCGCCGGAGGGCAGGAGCGCCCAGCTCCGCAGCGTGTCCCCGGGCTGGGGAAGGCGACTGGTGGTTCTCACCTGGCGAGGATAGGTGGTGCCGGATCATGGCAAGTGGCCCAACTGCGGCCCCCTGCAACGACGCCGGGCCGGACAGGGGTGCTGTCCGTCCCGACGCCTGCCCTGCCGGGCAACTGCGGAGGATGTGGGATTCGTATCGGTGAGGGGTTGCCCCCAACATGCCTTCCACATGTTCGTGCCCACCGCCACCGCCGGCAGCGTCTCCCAGCGCAGTATCGCCCCCAGCTGTCGGCCGGTCGCGCCGATCCTGCGCGGCAGCAGGAACTCGCCGCGGCGGGCGCTCGTCGCCAACACTGGCCCCTCAGGCTGTCTGGCCTGCGGCGAAGGCCCGGACCAGGTTGTGCAGGAAGTAATGGCCGGGGACCGGCTCCTGGAGGAGGTTGGCGTCGGCGAGGCTCTCCATGTGGGTCTCGGCCTCGCGGGGTGTGACGCCGGCGAGGATCGCGGCGGTCTGAACGTCGATGTCGGGTACCTGGCGCAGTCCGAGGACGCGCAGCATGCGCCGCTGCGGGATGGACAGGCGCTGATAGGAGAGCTGGAGGGACGGGGCGACTCCGTAGGCGGCGATGGAATGGCCCGAGGACAGGCGCTCCGCCAGCTGGTTCAGGCTCCGGCCCGGGTGGCCCCGCAGCCAGGCACCGGCGAGTTTGACAGCCAGCGGCAGGTGTCCGCAGTGGTGGACGACCGATTCGACCAGTTGGACGGGCTCGGCTTCGATGCGGTGCGGACCGACGACGGCCGCCAGCAGTTGGGCGGCCTTGGCCTGGTCCAGTACGTCCAGGGTCAGCAGCCGCGCCTGGTCCAGGCGGGCCAGCCGTCGGCGGCTGGTGACGATGACCCGGCAGCCGGGCGCGGTCGGCAGCAGCGGCTGGACCTGCGCCTCGTCCGCTGCGTCGTCCAGTACCAGCAGCATCCGCCGGTCCCGCGTCAGACTGCGGAAGAGCGCCGCGCGGGCGCCCTCGTGCGGCGGTATCTCAGAGCCCGGCACACCCAGTGAACGCAGTACGAGTTCCAGCGCGGCGGCCGGTTCGACTGGGCACTTGGGCTGCGCGAAACCCCGGAGGTCGACGAAGAGCTGGCCGTCCGGAAAGCGGGGGGCGAGCTGATGGGCGAGGTGCACCGCGAAGGCGGTCTTGCCTATGCCCGCCATACCGTCCACCACGCAGACCGTGGTCCGGGACACCCGCTGCGCCAACAGGTCACGCAGTTGGCTCAGCTCCTCCTGACGCCCGATGAAGTCACCCGTATCCGCGGGAAGTTCGTCGGGGACGGTGACACGGGCCTTCGCCGCGAGTGTCGTCGAGGTGGAGCGCAGGGGCAGGTTCAGCGTCGGGTCGTTGGTGAGGATCTGCTGGTGCAGAAGCCTGAGTTCGGAACCGACGGCGATTCCGAGCTCACCCCGCAGCCGTTCACTGACCTGCCGGAACGCTTCGAGTGCTTCGGCCTGGCGGCCCTGCCGGTAGAGCGCCAGCATCAGCTGTGCCCAGAAGTGCTCCCGCCACGGGCACGTGCGCACCTCGTCGCGGAGTTCGACGACGACCTCGCGATGCGCCCCGCGTGCCAGATCGAGGTCGATGCGCTGCTCCAGCGCGCTGTAGCGGCGTTCGGCCAGCCCCGGGACGAAATCGCGGTGCAGGGCGTCCGAGGGGACGTTCGACAGTGCGGGCCCGCGCCACAGGCCCAGCGCCTCGCGCAGCAGTGCGCTTTCCCGTCGGTGGTCCCCGTCGGCAGCCACGCGCTGGGCCATTGCCAGCGTGCTGCGGAAACGCAGCAGGTCCAGCTGGGAGTCGTCCGCGGTCATGAGATAGCCGCCCGGAAGGGTACGGATCGGCTCCAGCCGCTCGTCGGAGGACGAGCACAGTACCCGGCGCAATCTCATGACATAGGAGCGCAGCGTCGTATGGGCGCTTCGGGGTGGTTTTTCACCCCATAGATTTGCGGCCAATTCATCCATGGAAACCGTTTGATTGGCACGCAGCAGCATCGACGCCAGCAGGATTCTCAACTTCGCTGCGGGTACGGGCACTTCCCGCTCTCCGTGCAGCACACGCAATGGCCCAAGTAAGTGGAAGCTTAAGCTGCTTTCTTCCTGCCTCACCATATCGCGTCCCATCTACGGGCCCCTGTGCCGCTGTGCGGCACGGAGCGTGAATAGGCGGCCGAGCGAATGCATGCTGCCAGGTGCTGACGCCACCGTCCAGCCACGGGGACGCCACAGGGGCCTGAGATTCTTCAATGCGGACGCGGTCCGCGTTCGATGCAAGTCGTCTTTCGGACATTCTGTAACCACAACGACGGAGTGGCCGAGAGTTGCCGCAGGTGCCCTGAGGAACCTCACGAAGGAAACCCAAGGAGTGGGCGTGTACGACTCATCCATGCTGGTCAAGGAGATCTCTGGCTGGTTGTCAAGGCCTGCCGACGAGGTGGACCGACAATTCACAGGATCGGAACGTGACAGGATAAGGGCGGCAGTTGCCGAGCTGAACGACAATGCCTTGTCCGGAGATGCGGAGAGCTTTTATCACCAACAGCTGCTGCTGTCCCGCATCTACCACCTGATCACGCGCATCCCGGACGCGGAGACAGCAGAGGGCTCGATCGCGGTCCATGAGGTGACCCGGCTGCTGGAGCAGGCGACGCTGCTCGGCGAGGACCGGCAGCTGGACGCCACGCTCCTGGAGGACCTGCCCGCCGAACCCGGTGAGTTCCTTTCCTGGCTCAAGGGACAGGCCAGGCAGCACCGCGTTTTCAAGCACCCGTACTACATGGACTTCATCCGCAACCACGCCACCGCGGCGGACGTGCGCACGTACATGATCCAGGAGTCCGTGGTCGACGGTCGGTTCGACGACCTGCTGGCTCTGATGCAGGTGGGCACCAGCGGCCCCGCGAAGATGGAGATCGCGTCCAACTTCTGGGACGAGATGGGGAATGGAAAGCCCGAAGAGGTCCACACCACTCTCTTCAACCAGATATTCGACGTGTTCGAGGTGTCCGAGACGGAGATGGAGGAGTCGCTGACCGCCACCGCCCTCCTGAGCGGAAATCTCGCAGTGCTCCTCAGCCGGTACCGGCACCGGTATCCGGAGGCCGTCGGTTTCCTGGGCATGACGGAATGGCTGGTGCCGGACCGCTTCGTGCAGGTGGTGGGTGCGTGGGAACGACTCGGCCTGCCGGACGTGGGAATCGTCTACCACCGTCTGCACATCACCATCGACTCCCAGCACGCCGCGGGCTGGTTCCACAACATTGTGAAACCGGCCGCGCCGTCGGAGTACATGCGACTGGGAATCGCCCGCGGGGCGTTGTGGCGGCTCAACTCCTCGGCGCGCTATCTGGATGAACGGCTGGCCGAGGTGGCCGGTGAGAATGTGGAGGACCGCGTCGCCGCGGGGACATCCGCGCTCGTCACCGGCTGACGTGGCACGGAGCCCCGACCGACGGACCCGGGTCTGCACCCGTACCCGGACCCGGAATACCTCGTGGAACAAGCCTCACGGAAATGAAAGGCGAGTCGTATGCCACTGACCGACCAGCGTTTCTCGGTCATCGACATCCCGGCGGTCCAGCCGAAGGTGCTCGACAGCTATGACAACTGCCCGGTAGACGAGTACATGGGCAACGGCACCCGGTACAAACGGTTCTCGCAGTACCGCATGAGTTTCACGGAGAGTGCCGGTTGGGGTTTTGAACTCCTGCCGCACCGGGACTACACCACGTTCAAGAAGTTCAATAACGTCGCCGGTGGTGTCCGCCGGGGATATCTGCCGATCGAGGTGGATTTCACGCCGCTCATCCGGGCCGGGGCCGAGGGATTTCCCCTGGACACCACGGAAGAATGGCAGATCAACGTCCATCAGAACCGCACCCGGGCCACCGGTGAGAAGCCCGGCCCGCTGACGCCGGAGGGCGTGCACCACGACGGGCACGAATTCGTCATGATCGCCGTCCTGCGGCGCAACAACGTCGCGGGCGGTCTGACCCGGTTGTGGAACCCCGGCGCGGAGGAGCCGTTCTGGGACGGCACCCTGGATGCCGGTCAGGCTGTGCTGCTGGACGACCGGGCGCTCGCACACGACGTCACCGACGTGCTCTCCGCCGACGGCGGTCCCGGGCACCGGGACATCCTCATCGTCGCCTTCTCCCGCTGGAGCGAGAAGTGGTACGGCGACCAGCACGACGAGGCGGCCCTGAACGACGCGCCGGAGACGTCGGCGATGTAGGGACGCGGTCTGGGTCCGGACCGCTGGGGGCCGCACACCGTACGAGCATCTCTCGTCGGTGTACGGCCCCCGAGCGGTCGGGCGACAGCCGGTCGGGCACCGTCACGACTCCCGGAAGCAGGTGGCACGTGTACGACTTCGTGAAGTACCACGCACTGGGCAACGACTACTTGGTCATCGATCCGCAGCGGATCGACCTGCTGGGGCTGCCGTCCACCGCGCAGGCAGCCCGCCTGCTCTGCGACCGGCACTTCGGCATCGGTGCCGACGGGGTCCTGCTGGGACCGGTCGGCGCGGTGAGAGCCGGCGAGCCGGTCGTCCTGCGCGCCTTCAACTCCGACGGCAGCGTCTGTGGCAGGAGCGCCAACGGACTGCGAATATTCGCCCTCTACCTGTCCCAGTACCACCAGGGAGCGCGGGACGTCCTCATCCGTACGCTCGCGGGCGACACCGCGGTGCGGATCGAGGACTTCGACGAGGGCATCGCCCGGGTGGAGATGGGCCGCCCCACCTTCGCGGCGGCGGACATTCCGGCGCAGGACCTGCCCGGCCCCGTCGTGGCCCGGCCGCTGGACGTGGCAGGGCGCCAGCTCCAGGTGACCTGTCTGAACAACGGCAACCCGCACACCGTCGTCCCGCTCCCCGAGGTGTCCGCCGCGCTGGCACATGAGGTGGGGCCGCTGATCGCGGGCCATCCGGCCTTCCCCGAGCGGACCAACGTGCAGTTCATGCGCGTGCTCGACCGCGAGACGGTGGAGATCGAGATCTGGGAGCGTGGCGCGGGCTACGCCCTGGCCTCCGGCAGCAGCGCCTGCGCCGCGGCCAGCGCCGCTCATGCCCTGGGCCTGGTGGACCACGTGGTACGGGTGCGGATGCCCGGCGGTGCCTTCGAGACGGCCATCGACGCGCAGGGCGCGGTCACCCTGTCCGGCGCCTCGGAGCAGGTCGCGGCCGGATTCCTGGCACCGCGGCTCCGAGCCCGTCTCGGACTGCCCGCCGTACCGGACACGGCCGTACCGGACACGGCCGTACCCGACCCGCCCGTAACAGGCACGCCCGCACCGGACACGGACACCAGCAGGCCGACCGCCGCGGCCTCGGCCGCGCAGGGGACTGCCGCATGACGCCCCTCGACGCCGGCACCGCCGCCAAGTCGGTCTACTCCATCGCCCGTTGGACGTTCGTCGACTCCGCCGGGCGCTACGACGTCGACCTCGGCAACAGCTACGTACCGAGCCGCAGACTGTCCGACCTGGCCGTCCCCGCGGACCTCAAGCTCGACTACGGCACCGACCGGGGCACCACGGAACTGCGCGACCGGATCGCCGGACTGTACGGCGGTCGGCCGGAGTCGGTCACTGTCACGCACGGCGCGCAGGAGGCGCTGTTCCTGCTGTTCGACGTGCTGCTGCGGCCCGGCGACCAGGTGATCGCGTTCAACCCCGGATGGCAGCCGCTGCTGGACCTGCCGCCCCGGCTCGGCGCGAGCGTGACGGTCCTGCCGTACGGACCGGATCTGTCCGTGGACGCCGCCGCCGTGACCGCGGCGGCCGGAGAGAACCTGCGGCTGATCGCGCTGAACTCGCCCTGCAACCCCACCGGCCTCCGGGTCGGGGAGGAGGAACTGCGGGCGCTGGTGGCGCTGGTGGCGGAGCGGGACGCCTATCTGCTGGTCGACGAGGAGTACGCGATCGATCTGTCGCGCTCCCCGGCCGTGGGCCAGGACCGGGTGATCTCGGTCTCCGGTCTGTCCAAGACCTACGGCCTGCCGGGCCTGCGCACCGGCTGGGTGTACGGCGCGCCGCAGGTGGCGGAAGCCTGCGCGGAGCGCAAGTTCCTCACCTCGATCGCCAACTCCGTGCTGTGCGAGGCCCTGGCCTGCTCGGCGCTGGACCGGCACGAGGACTACGCGCGGGAGTACCACCGGCTGTGCGCCCCGGGCCTGGGGCTCGTCGAGAAGTGGGCTGCCCGCCACCCGGATGCCGTCCGGCTGGTGCCGCCGCAGGGCACGCCCTTCGCATGGATACAACTGCGTACCGGTGAGACCTCCTTGGCGCTGTGCCGCCGGGCGCTGGAGGCCGGTCTGTTGCTGACCCCCGGGGAGACCATGGGATCGGACGAAGGCTTCCGGCTCGGCTTCGCCCGCGACGTCGACACGGTGACCGAGGGCCTGCGGCGGCTGGACACCGTACTGCTGCCGGACGGGCCGTCCGGCGGGGACGGGCCGTCCGGCAGTTGAGGGCTGACCGGCCTTCCTCAGGGTCGCGCCGGTTGCACGGTCCCCTCTTCCTCCTCCTCGGCTTCGGCCTTGGCCCCAGCCACCGGACGTGACGGCGCGGTGCGGGTCAGCAGTACGCCGCTGACGATCAGTACCGCGCCCACCACGGTGTTCCAGCCCAGCGACTCGTTGAGGAAGAACACCCCGACGATCGCCGCCCACACCGGAGTGAGATACGCAACCGTGGAGGCGACCGTCGAGCCCACGGCGCGGATCACCGACAGGTTCCACATGTACGCGAGCCCGGTGCCCACGGCGCCGAGCATCACCATGGCGGCCATCGGCCCCGTCCCGCCCCAAATGGGTGCCCCGCTCAACAGTGGGGCGGCCACGGCAAGTTCGAGGGCCGCCCAGCTGACCTGAATGGCGGTCAGGGTGATCGCGGGGATGTCTCCGCCGGACAGGAAACGGCGGGTGTAGGTGTAGCCCAGCCCGTACGAGGCGGTGGCGACCAGGCAGATCACACTCCCCTTCATCAGCGAGGACTGCCCGCCCGACCACACGCCGAGCACCACCAGGGCGCCGCCCAGGCCGGTGCCGATGCCGAGCAGCCGCCGCAGGGTCGGCTTCTCGTCCGGCAGCATGATCACTACCCAGACCAGGGTGAAGAGGGGAATGGTGGAGTTCCACACGCCGGCCGTGGCGGAGTTGATGTACTGCTCGCCCCAGGCGAACAGGGTGAAGGGGAAGGCATTGAGCACCGTCCCCACCACCAGGGCGTGCCCCCACACCCGCAGGTCACGCGGCACTCCCAGCCGCCGCACCAGTACCAGGCCCCACAGCACCAGTGCTCCGAAGAAGCACCGCCAGAAGGCGACCCAACCCGGTTCGATACCGGCTTCGCCACCGATCTTGATGAGCGCGAACCCGGATCCCCAGATCATCGAGCAGATGACGAACTGAGGTACCCACGACTTGGCCGGTACAGCGGATAAGGCGTCTACGGAGCTTGCCACTTCGAGTCCTTTCGAATTGCCGTGCGCTTCTTGTCGCGCGTTCTTGCTGTGCGTTTCACGGGGGCGGACCTGTGCCCCTCGATCACGTCTCCGCGCTGCGCCCGACCGCCGCCGAGGCGAAGGCGCGCACCAGGGGATGGGGCCGGGAGGTGTCGTCGGCCAGTTCGGGCTGGAACAAAGTGGACAGGAAGAACCGGTGCCCCGGCAGTTCGGCGATGCGGGGGTGGCCGTCGTCGTCGTGGCCGGTGAAGCGCAACCCGTGGTCGCGCAGGGTGCCGGCGTACCGGGGGTCCAGAGCGTGCGTGCACTGGTAGCGCTCCACGGTCGTACGCGCGCCGAGCGCTTCCTCGGCCAGTGAGCCGGGCTCGATGCGGACAGTCCCCTCATGGCCCGCGAGGTCGCGTGACAGCGGCACGATCAGCGGAAGCGGGCTGCCGGGGGAGTTCTCGGCGTGGGCGGCACCCTCCAGCGCGCAGACGTGGCGGGCGAATTCCAGGAGGACGTGCAGGAAGCCGCCGCAGGTCGCCAGCAGGGGGATGTCCCGCTCGCGGGCCGTGCGCACAGCGCTCACCGCTCCGGCCTCGCTCAGGTACGGGCTGCCCGGCACCAGCCAGATGCCGTCGAAACCGGCCAGGTCCCGAGGGCCGTCGAGCTGCGCGGTTGACACCCAGTAGGCGTCCACCAGCAGCCGTTCGCGGCGCCACAGCGCCTCCAGCATCGGCGCGTAGCGGGTGTGCGCGGGCACGCCCGCCGACCGCTCGCCGACGAGCGCGATCCGGGCGGGCCGGGTGCGCGAAAGGTCCGGGCCGGCCTGGGGGCGTGGTGCGACGGTGGTGGGCACGCCGGAATCATCCAGCGGCCACCACAAAAGGACAAACGATAGCTTCTGATTCCTCGATAAGTAATGCTGATCCAGTGGACCCGCGCCTGCTCAAGACCTTCTCGGCCGTCATCACGCACGGCTCCTTCTCCGACGCCGCCCGGGAGCTGGGCTATACGCAGTCCGCGGTGTCCCAGCAGATCGCCTCGCTGGAAGGGGAGTTGGGCGTCGAGTTGGTCTGTCGGCGGCCAGTCGGCCCGACGGAGGCCGGTGCCCGGCTGATGGACCACGTGGCCTCGATCCTCCTGCGCATCAACGCCGCACGCGCGGAGGTCCAGAGGGCGAAGGGCGGAACCACCGGGCGGCTGACCGTCGGCATCTGTCCACTGGCGGCCACCGCACACGCACTGCGGATCATCGGCGAGGTGGCCCGGCGTGCCGGTGCGCACGAGCTGACGGTACGTACGCTGCCTCGCCAGGCGGTCGCCGAGGGCGTCGCCACCGGCGAATTGGACCTCGGCCTGGTCGACGGCTTCGCCCTGCCCGATGACCCCCTGCGCCCGTCCCGGGTGGCCGGGCTGCGTGGCGTACCGGTCTGCCGGGAGCCGGTGGTGGTGGCCCTGCCGCCCCACCACCCCCTGGCACACCGCGCGGATCTGCGGCTGGCGGACCTGATCGACGCCCGGTGGATCGACGCACCGGGCGTGAGCGCCCCCCTGGCGGACCTGTGCGCCATGGTCGGAGACAGCCCCCACCTGCGGGTGGCCCTGCGGTACGACGGCCACGACGTGCGTACGTACACCGAGCTGCTCGCCGGAGGACAGGGCCTGGGTCTCCTCCCGCGCTTCGCGCTCGCCGGGCGGCAGGACCTGGTCGGCATCCCACTGTCACAGCCGGAGCTGTCCCACCGCGTCGAGGCCCTGCGCGTCACGGGCGGCCCACCGGTGGTGGACGACCTGGTCGCATCGCTCACCGAACCCGTCGAACGCGTCGAACGCGTCGAACGCGTCGAACCCGTCGGCACCGAGATCCAGCCGCGAAGCTGAAGGAGGACGGGAAAAGACGAAGGCCCGGACCGTTCGCACGGTCCGGGCCTTCTGCCTGCGGAGGATACGAGATTCGAACTCGTGAGGGGTTGCCCCCAACACGCTTTCCAAATGTTCGTCCGGGGGTCCTGGGGCGTACGGGAACGTCCTGACCTGTGGTGGAGAAGGTAAGGAAGGGACGCCTGAACAGTGCTGTACGGAGGTGAATGCAACCAGAACTGCAACCAGGCCACGGCCGCTCCGAGGGCGACACGCCACAGGTCTCAACCGTTTGCATACGCCGCAGTCGATCCGGTGGCCAAGCCATGCCCCGAGCAGGGTAGGGCATGTAGCCCCTGAACGGGCGCGGCCTGACGACCTGGCGAAAGTGCATGTAGGGCTAGGTTCGATCGGGCAAGAGCAGTCTTATGCAACGTTGTTGACTAGCTGTCAGGGGGCGGATGTCCTCCCATCTGCATTCGCTTGCGCAACCTCAGATGTTCCTCAAATCGAACATAATCGCTACTCAGGAGCACGGTGTGTGCGCTTATGATCACACTGCAAAATTCATTCCGTCACGGGGGGGCCACGTGCCGTTACCGGTGGTGGAACGTGTTTTAAGACGGAGGGGGAATATGAACAAGTACCACAAGATCGCCGCAGCCGCCGCAGGTGCAGGAGTCATCAGCCTGATCGCCATCGCGCCCGCCTTCGCGGAGGGCAGCCGTAGCACTCACATCGGTGGATGGGGGACGGGCAAGGAGTCGAGCCACTGGGAGGACAAGAACCTCGACTCGACCTCAACGTCGGTGAAGTTCTCCGGCTGCAACACCGGTTCGACCCCGAACCGGTTCTCGTATGCTTCGCTTCAGCTGAAGAAGGCGCGCGCCGCCCTCCCTGACCCTGTCGTGAACCGGGACAACAACTACTGCGACACCAGTAGCTTTGGGGACAAGGCCGCCGGGACCTACTACTTCAACTACGCGGGGCTCAACGGCACTGACCAGCCGGGGTACAAGCTCAACGTCTCTAGCGTGACCATCAAGTACTGATTTGCAAGTATTGTGCCCGGGCCCGCATTTGAGCGGGGCCGGGCACAATGCCCTTCTCATCTCGTTCCGCCTGACCACCTGGACGTGCTGTGCCGCTCCGCTTCACTGATTGCTCGTTCGCGTACCGCGCTGGAGTCCCGGTGCTCGACCAGCTGACCCTGGAGTTCCCTTCCGGGTGCACCGTGCTGCTCGGCCCCAACGGGTCTGGCAAGTCGACTCTGTTGTCCCTGGGGGCTTCCGTTCGGTCCCCCGACTCCGGCCGCGTCCAACTGGGTCGTCTGGACAGTGCAGAGAGACGGCACCGGAAGGTGTTCCGTCAGAGGGTGGGGTGGCTGCCGCAGCAGATCAAGTCTGTTCCGTCTCTGACGGTGCGAGAGCAGGCCGCCTACGCGGGCTGGCTGAAGGGGCTGTCGAAGTCCGAGGCGTGGGAGCGTTCCGCCCGGGCCCTGGAGCAGGTCCGCCTGACGGAACTAGCACAGCGGCGCAGCCACGAGTTGTCCGGCGGACAGCTGCGTCGGTTGGGGATCGCGCAGTCCCTGATCCATGAGGCGGACGTCGTCCTGCTCGATGAGCCGACGGCCGGCCTCGACCCTGTGCAGCGCGGAGTCTTCCGAGACCTGCTCGCTGAGCTGTCAGGCTCCGTCAGCTTCGTGGTGTCCACACACCAAACCGAGGACCTGGCAGACGTGTACGACACGGTCATAGTCCTGGACCGGGGACAGAACATGTTCCAGGGCACGGTGGGCGAGTTCTTCGCCCGGGCTCCCGAGGATGTGGCGGTCGAGCGGCGCGCGGAGAGCGCCTACCGCGCCATGGTCCGTGGGGAGGTCTGAGTCATGCGGATCAACACGCTGCTGCGGTCAGGCCCGGCTGCCTGGATCGCACTCATCCTCGTTCCCGTCCTGTTCTGGTTCGGCGCACAGAACACCGACTCTGTGATCGAGTACTGGGAGTCTGCAACCACACAATCCCTGATCGTTCTGGGCTTCGTCAGTGCCGCTTGTGGTGCGTGCGCAGCCTGGGAGGCATCAAGAATTCACCGCGCCGGGGTGGATAGCTGGGCACCGGCCCGCAGCGGCCTCCAGATCGCGTGGATGCACCTGGCCCCCGTTGCCGTGCTCGGGGCTCTGGGGCTGCTGGCTTCGCTCCTCGCTATCTCCACCGCGGCTGTAGGGGCACCCGGCTTTCCCAGCCTGGGAGTCCTGGTCACCGCCTACACGGTGGTCCTCTCCCACATCGCGCTCGGCTGGCTCATCGGCCCGTTGATGCCGCGGATGCTGGGAGCGGCCGTCATGCTCATCTTCGGCTACCTCTGGGGGTTCTGGCCGGCCGCTCTGGGGGAAGTACCGTGGCTGCGCCATCTCAACGGCCAGGGTGTCGTGGAGTGCTGCGGTCTCAACCAGACCGCCTCTGTGCGCAGCATGGCGGCCACGATCACCTTCTCCGCCGGGCTCGTCGGGGCCGCCGTCCTGGCCGCGGTCTTCGGGACAAAAAAGGGCCGTCACCGTGCCTACGTGCTTTCTTCCGTGGTTGTGGGAACAGCCGTCTCGGTCGGGCTGGCGGTTCCGCTGGAGTTCCAAGGAACGCAGGCTCGGGACCACCATCTCCTGAAGTGCTCCGGTGCCCGACCCGCGGTGTGCGTATGGCCAGAGCAGTACGACCGCCAGAAGGAAATCTCCCAGTGGGCCCAGGACGCCACGCGTCGCGTTCGCGCAGTCGGCGTTTCCACCGCACCGCGACTGGAGTTCGGCCAGCCCCGGCCGACGGAAAGTAACGTTCGCTCAGTTGCGGCCACCAGCATCCTTCCCCACGAGCCCCCCGCCTGCGCGATGCAGCCCCAGGCCGATTACCCCGGAGATGCCGCCCAGACCGCGATCTACGCGTGGCTCGCGCTGACGGGCGGCGAACCCAAGGCCGATCTCATGCAGCACTGGGTAGGCGGCGCTGTCACCCTTGCCGAGCACGTACGCATGCTGAGCCCCGCACAGCAGCACGCCTGGTTCGAGCGCAACATGCGCTCCGTCCTGGACTGCGCAGTGAAGCCCGACCTCAACCCCGCGTCCTTCCAAACCTTGCCTGCGGGGCCGTCGTGATCTGGTGGCTGCGTGTCCATATGGCACGTACCTACGGCGCTGTTCTGCTCGCGACCTTTGCTGTTGCTCCCCTGCTCGCGGGGTCCGCCTTGCCCATCCCTTCTCTCCTCGGGGGCCTGGGAAGGGGAATCCCCGTCCCCCTTGCCCTCCCCGTAGTGCCTGCCTGCGTGCTCCTGCACGCGCTGAGCAGGGCGCCGTGGGAGCCCGACGCCGTAGCCGTTCGACCCGTTGCGGCGTATCGGACAGCCGTGGTCGCTGGAACCGCTCTGGTAGCTCTGGTCTTTGGGTTCATCGAGATGCGATGGCTCGACTTCGACCTGGCGCCCGGCGTCGCCCGCAACCTGGTCGGGTACATCGGTGTGGGACTCATCGTGCAGAATTTCTTCGGAGCGAGGTTCGGCCCTCTGGCTGTGGCCTTGGTCCCCGTGGGGTGTGCGCTCGTCGGATTGGGCCCCGGCCAAAGGCCGTACCCGTGGGCTTGGCCATTGCACGAGAGCACCTCGGCACTCTCAGCGATCGTAGCGTTCTGCCTCTTCGCGATCGCGGCCTATCTGAGCACGAAGGCCGCGGGGGAGAAGCGCCACGGACGACAGTCCGACATCTGACGTAGTGGGGGCGGACACGGCTTCTCAGCGGAACGCCGCTGATCGGAACGCATCGCGTTGGTCTGCACCACGATGCTGTCGGCGGCGCGGGCCGGCTGTTGGAGGAGGCCGACCTTGTCGGTGTACGTCGGCTGAACCTCGGCACGCCTGAGCGGTGGGCGACGCCTGCCTGGTCGTTCGAGACCGACTTTTACCCGGACCTTCCGGGGCGCTGGCACACTACTCGGCGATCTGGCCAGGAAGTCGAAGCCCAGTCCAGCCGCGTCCCTCCCACTCGTCGGTGCCGGGGAGCATATGGCGGCGCTGCTCTGCGGGGAGGTCCTTGTTGGCCTCCTCTGTCTCGGCAGCCATCTTGAGGAACCCCAGGAAACTGAGCTGCTCCAGGTATTCGAGGCTCGATACGCCGTCGTCGCGCAGGACATTGCAGTAGTTCCAGAGACGGTCGACGAGACGGCGTGCTTCCGGCTTCAATCGGAGGCAGCCCTCCATCACGTGGACGGTGGCGCCGCCCGGAACGTTCTCGCTGAGAGGGACCCGGATGTCCTCGCGCTGCTCCGGGACCAGACTCACTCCTCGAACAGAACAGGACGCCATTCCTGGATGTCCTCGTCGAAATTGCCGTTGTGCACGTCACGTAGGGCCGTCGCGTATCCGACCTCGATGGCCTCGGCGATCAACTGCTGCAGCCTGGGCGGGGCATACAAGAGGTCAGCGCCGGCGCCGGAGCACAGGTTGGCCGCAGCATGGCCGGCTGCGCGAGCATGTTCATCAGGGACCGTCGCGATGTGGAGGTCCGTGATGGCCTGCGCCGCGGTGCCGATCTCTTCCTGCGAAGTTGAGGTCATGACGGCGAGTATCGGCATGTTTGCGGTGGCAGGGAATGCCGCTTCCGAGCGCGCGGCTTCCATGAAGCGACGGCAGTTGGTGTGTACGACCCTCCCCGTGGCGCTACCAACGCCCGGGAATGCCTCCATGCTTCAGAGGTAGACCGTGTCGCCGCGCTGGCGCGATTGGACGGCGGGGCGCGATTACGTCCGACGACGCCATGGCAGCGGTTCGGGGTGCCGGTGCCACCACCAGCCCTTCCCGTTGTCTGTTCGCGTCTCCCCGAGCAGTTGCCGGATGAGCAAACCCTGGTTGTCCTCGATGGTGAGCGTGGCGAAGGTGGCGTCCAGTTGTTGCAGGACTGCCTGGAGGCTCGCTGCTACAGCAGGTGGTAGTTGCCGGGGGAGGTTTTCGAGGTCGTCCCGGGCTTCGAGGCGTCGTCGGTAGAGATCAGGAGGACACCATCCTGAGCCTTCCCAGCCGCTTGCCATGTGGTTGACGAGCTTCTCCCAGGCGCCCAGCCCGGTCCATGCCTCCCACGCAACGCTGCCCGGCTCATCGGGCGATGCCGGACCCTGCAAGCCGGCTTCGGTGACTGCGGAAGCCCGCAGTTGTGCCACGAAGGCGTCCCTGCGCGGTGTGGCGATGGGCAGCTCCGGGACGACTTCCGGGATGAGCGCGACCTCAGCCGAAGGCAGTTGCGTGACGTATTCCTCGACAGCATCGACGCTGTAGCTCTGGTCATCGTCCGAGACGAGCATGCGGGCCCGCGTGAAGCGGCCTTCCGGGGTGGCGGCCCAGTACGCGCTCGGCGGATCCGACTCGGCGGGGAAGAGGACCGCGGCTCCGGTGGCGGAAGCAAGCCGCGACGCCATCTCGGCCTCCGAGGGCCTCTGCGACAGCTGATCTTGCACGTAGATATCCAGTGACCAGGCAAGGTCGCCACGGACCGCCTTGTAGTCGCAGAGGACTAGCGCCTCCCAGTTCCGTACGTCGGCGTCACCATCGGCATCCGCGACGTCGACATCCCCGGCGGCTACGCCCAGAGCGGCACCCAGGGCGGGAGCCAGGCGATCAGGGGTGGCCGTTTCGGTAGCGATCAAGTTGTAGGTCATGGGTAGATCCCGTTGTAGATCTTCAACGCCTTTTGGACGGCTTCTGGGTTGTTTGTGAAACGCGGATTTCTGGTGAGCTGAGGAGCGGCAGAAATATCTCCCTTTGCCTTGGTGACCTGTTGGAGCGCCGCGTATTCGTTTCTGTCGAGTTTGGCGATACCTGGCCCACTGTCCGGGTAGACCGTTCCGCTTCGCTCCACGCCGTAGGTGCGCCCGTTGACTTCGTAGCGGTCAGTGTCTTTGATGTGCTTCGCCTTGCCTTGCGCTATATCGCTGACGTCTTGTGCGACCTCCCGCTCCTGTCCCCGCAGGATAACGCTGTTACTCTCCTTGACTTCACCGCTTTTCGAGCCGGATACGGTGTGCCGGGAATTCGGGAATCGCAGTTGCTTACCGGCTGCCGGACCCTTGATGTCATCGGTCGCCTGCCATGGCCCCTTTCCCGGACCAGAGCTGGCAGACCCGTCGGCTGAGGCCGACGAGCCCGAAGACTGACCGCCTTCACCACCACCATCGGCCCCATGGGCGCCTTGCGCCATCAAGAGCACCCCTGCTGTGCCAAGGGCTGCGGCCTGCGCTGCTTCCACTGACGCGGCGCCGGCCAGGATTCCGCCGCCGGCAAGCACGAGCCCGCCGGGTGGGAAGAGCATGATCAGGGCGGCGAGAGCGAGGATGGTGAGGGCGATGCCCGCATACAGTTCGAGGTTTTCCAGAGCCGCAAGCAGCATCGCGAGGGAATCGGTGACGTCACCGTTCAAGGGGGTGCCGCGATAGCGAGCTGCGAGGAGCAGGCCCGTGGTGAGAGTGGAACCGACGGCGGTGAACACGCGCCGCACAACGGCTTGAGGCTCGGCCAGGGGCGGCCGCGAAGTGGTCCGCCAGGCCCGTAGCAAGAGCGCCAACTGGATGAGGGCCCAGATGAGTGCGGCTATGCCGAACCACATCAGCAACGTTGGGCCTGCACCCGTGGTGAAGTGATGTTGAAGGCCCTTGGTAGAGGTGAATGAGCCAAGAGCCAGGAAAAGCAGGGAAGGCGTCATGAGGACGAGCGGGATGACCAGGAGAGGCCAGCGCCGTCGCCACGGGCGGCTGGGGCGAACTTCTCTGAGGTAAGCCCGTATTCGCTCCGAATCCCATGCCCTGTCCTGGTTAACTGCGTCGATCCGTGCGGCCGTGTCTGCGACTGCCGTATGCAGCAGTTCAAGGCGTGCGGGGTCTGTGCGTCCAGCGGCGTAGAGGAGGGATCTGCGCATGCGGGCGAAGCGCAGCGCGATGAGCGCTGTCCATGGAAGGCACTGTGCACCGAACGTGGTCAGGGGGCCGATGGCGGCGTTCCCGGTGCGTTCCGCGTTCAGGAGGACGGCGGGCATGGCCTGTTTGCCGCGTTGCAGCTGGGCGAAGTCCAGGACCATGGCGATGGCCAGACAGATCAGCGGCGCGTACGTCACCAGGCCGTTGGCTGTGCCGAGCAGGGAGGTTGTCCAGCCGGGTGGGTGGGCGTCGCGGCTGCCCGTGTAGTTGACCAGGGTGTGGTGGCCCATCGCGTAGGCGATCGGCAGCAGTCCGAACAGGCGTCGCCAGCCGCGGCCGCGCAGGAGCAGCCCGGCGCCGAGTGCTCCGATGGCTCCCCAGGCCAGGTGGAGGTTGGTGTCCAGGCTGGGCTGGGTGAAGCTGAGATCCAGGCTCCCCAGCGAGGCCGGCAGCCAGGTGGTCAGTACGGTGTGCAAGTCGGGTATGTACGTGGAGCTGAGGCTCAGGCCCCCGGACAGCATCCAGCCACCGTAAGGATACGGGGCAGCGCGCTGAGCGTCGAGAAGATGGCTCAGGAGTACTTCGTACAGGCCAAGCCCTGCGCCCGTTGCGGCGCCGAGGATCACGTAGTCGCTCAGGCCGAGTTGGTAGCGGATCTTGATATTGAGACCCGCGAGCAGCAACGGCGCGAGCTTGGCGAGCTCCTCCAACACCGGGACAAGGGTGTAACTGCCCCGTCCCATGGCTTCGACCAGTGGCTGCGTGGCGCTCGATGCCATGACGTGGGCGTAGCCGAGTTCGATGAGTGCGGCCACAACTCCGCTGCCCTAGACGCCGACGGCGACCGTCAGCACCACGGTCGACAACCGCAGCGACCTCACCGGCGATGCGATCACGGCGAGTTGCAGCACTCCGTAGACCGCCGCCGCAACCATGATGACCGACACACGAGCCCCCGTTTGGCCATGGCGTCACGGACAGAAATCACGACACTACAAGACGTGTGAAGGGTTGCTGCGACGAGGCCCTAGCGGGGGTGTGCTGCCGCTTCAACGAGGGCAATCTCTATGAGGCGGGGAGCAGGGCGGTGACGGTCGACTGGACGAGTTGGGCGGCGGCCAGGATGCCTGGGATGCCTCCGCAGCGCTCGACGAGATTGCGGAGCATGTAGCGCAATGCACTTGGGTCACGGTCAGGTTCGTCGATGCGTGGAGTGATTTCGTCCAGGTCGCGCAGGGCACCATCGGCGTCAGGGTGTCGGCCTCGAAGCGCCTCCAGGTCCTGGCGTAGGGCCTCGATGCTCTCTCGGGCCGCGTCGGTGGCGGCCGGACTGATGTTGTTCGTCTGGCTGGCGTTCTGGGAGAAGGGTGCGGCCTGGGCGCCACTCATGTGGCCGCTGTTGACGATGCCGAAGTTCGTGCCGGCGGGGAACGAGTCGGGCTGGTGGCGGTTGGGCATGGCAGCGGCTCCTGATTGCTGGTGGGCTAGTTCGTCGAGGCGTCGTGTGAGAACGGAGCGGCCTGGACAGGACCGCTCATAGTGCCGCCGTTCATCACGCCGAAGTTGTAAATGGCGGTGGACTGCTGGCGATACGCGGCGATGTCGACGTTGTGGTCGCGCAGGAAGATTTCGGTGGAGTCGAAGACTCGGCGCTGCATCATCTGCACGTAGTAGCGGGCGTCGTCGTTCATGTGCATGTCGTCGATCCAGCGGACGCTGTAGACCTCACGCAGGCTGACTGGTCCGGTGCCGGGGTCGAGTTCCGGCCGTGGCCTGGGACGTCGTCGCGGTAAGCGGGAGAGGCCGACTACGACATCCACAGTGGCGTTGAAAGCGGCTCTTCCCAGCCACTTCAGTCGTGCAGGGTCGGCAGGCTTGAGCCCGGTTACCGCAGGGTTCAAGGGGGCCATGATGTGTGGTCGCACCGTGACGCGCAGGAAGCCGCCCTGGTAGGCGAAGTGAATGAGGATCGCGGCGATGAGATCGCCGTTCCATTAGACCAGGATCGTGTCCTGAGAGGTCGAGAGCAGCTTGGAGTCGTTCCGGGGTGAGTCCGCCTTCTGCCAGGCGACTTCGGCGACGAAGTTGTTCTCCCCGAGCTCCTCGTCGAGAACGACGCGGCACCGGTGCGACTCCATGTGGTCGAGATGCACCCACACAGATGCGTCGTCCGCGAGTAGTGGCCTGATCTGGCGGATCCGATCCCGCAGGAGGGTGAGCCAGATCGAGTGCGTGATGTTGTCCTCGTACTGGGCGAACGCCTGGCCCGTGTTGAAGGGCGGGTCGATGTAGACCAGCTTGACCTTCCCGGCGTACTTCTCGGAGTATGCCGGGATCTTGGCGAGTGCGTCCAGCGCGTGCATCGCATCGCCGGTGATCAAGAGGTTGTCGGTTGTCGGTTCAGGCAATTCCGCCGGGCGGCTCGCAGGTGTCGGCGCCTCGACTCGGTCGGCCTCGTGGAGGAGACGAACTTCGGAGACCCGGTAATCCGTCGGGTCGACGAAGGTGTAGTCGTACCTGCCGTCCCCAGTCGACAGGAGCGTCTTGTCCTTGTCGGTCCAGGTCAGTTCGAGACGGCCCTGGTGCCGGGGCGTCGAGTTCGAGGCCATGCGGTGATCCCTTGCGATGTGGAGATGACGTGGTCCATATTGTCGGAGTCCCGGCGTCCGCGATGGTGAACCACGACACTGACCAGGTGCTATGCGGCTGTCTAAGCCGCCCCGCGAAGTCGAGCGCTGATCCTTCAGGAAGGGGCACGCGCGCCGGGGTGGGAGCGCAACAAACGCGCCGCGCTCCTTGCAGGCTCACCGGAGCCGACGGGCACATCAGGCCAAGTCCCTCCCCTCCCAACAATCCCGGAACCAGGCCAGCGTCGCGAACAGGCGCTCTCTATTTCCGTCGTCTTCCAGCGCAGATAGGCGGAAGCTGGGGCGCAGTTCCAGCTTGCCCTCCGGGATCGAGACGCCCTCCAATTCGTTCAGCCGGTTCAGTAGCTCGGCGCGCAGCGCGCGGTCTGTGAAGGGCTCGCGGTTCGACAGGTAGACGAACACGACCTCCGCTGTGCCGCCGCGTCCGCCGCCGGGGTAGAGCGTCAGTGGCCAGATGCCGCGGCCCGGTGCCCCTGCCTGTCCCAGCATGAGGAACGCACTGGTCATGACATCGCCGGCGCCATATCCGATCCATCCCCCGAGCTTCTCCCAATGGGCGAAAAGCTCTCGGACGGCGGAGACGGTCGCGGGGGTGTCGTCCGCCGCGAGTTGGTGAAGGAACCGCGCAGCCCGGGTCTCTTCTCCTTGCTGCTCAGGTTGGGGCAGCGAAGCAGTTTCCGCAGATTGGTCCTCGGCGCCGTCGAGGAGCAGGGCGAGATCGTCCACGCTGAGGCGCTGTGCTGGATCAGCTGCTCCGGTGGCAGTGAAGTGGATACCGTCGGCGCCCAGCCGGGCACGCACGTCGCCGCCGTCGGATCCGGTCCAGCGGAAACCATCTGCGATCTTCCCATCCGCATTCAGCACCCGGTAGGCGTTGACCACGCCATCGGTGTTGGCCAGGTGGACGCCCACGGCCTGCGCCCCCGAGCCGATGCACGCGGCAACGTCTCCGTAGGACGTCCAGGTGCCGTGTGGAAGCGCGGCGAGCACTTGATGGGCGAGGCGCCAGTCCCGGCTGCGCTCGGCGCGTCCAACGCCAGCCAGAGGAGCGGGCCACATGCGGATAGCCCGGTCGGTGAGATCGCCGGCCCGCGCCAGGATCTCCTTGACGCCCCATCGTTCGGTAGCGGCAATGCGCCGGTTCATCTCCAGGTGGCTGCCTTCGAGCAGCCCTTGCTTGCGTTCGAAGGGATGGTTCGACAGCTCTGAGTTCACACCGGTCAGCGTCAGGTTGCCGAGTGTGTGCTGCAGCCGGGCATGCAGGTCTTCCGCACTCTCGCCCTGGGTGGCGTCGTCGTCCAGCATGCGCATCCACTCGTCCCCGGGCGACTGCGGCATCACGTGCTCGATGGTCAGCTGCGCCGACGCGAAGTCGACCGGCTCGGGATGGTCGTAGCTCTCCTCCAGCCGCTGGAGCACCAACCGGCGTTGGTTCGGCCGCCCGTACTGGTAGAACGGCGCGGTACGGATCTTCTCGCGCAGCTCCTCGTCATCGGGCCACAAGCGGTTCTCGGCGGAGAGGAGTTGGTGCAGCCCGTCGGCCACGCCCACGTCCTGAGGAAGCTGTGCGGGCACGGACTGGAAGATCCTGTTGAGGTTGTTGGTCGGCACCCGGCAGATCGTCCGCCGCACCAGAAAGCTCTCGACATAGGACAAGGCCTGGGCTGCTTCGGCGGAGTCGACATCTCCTTGATCCCGCCGGTCGAGTATCAGCATCAGTGCGGGATAGGTCACCACGGCCTGCCAGTTATGCAACCGCTTCAGGTGGCCGCGGACCAGAGGGTCCGGCTCCTCCTCGGGGCGGATCATCTTACGGAAGTGCGCACTGCGGCGATGCAGCTCCTTGATGTACGCCTCGACATCCGCTTCAGCCTGCGCTCCACTCAATGCCTGGCGCTCGAAGCGCTGCTGCTGTGCGGTGTACAGGTCCTGACGGCGTACCCGGTCGTCTCCGTCGAGGACCAACTGCAGCCACATGAGCTGTTCGAGCTCGTCGTTGCTCAGGCTGCTCTGCAGCGGCAGCCAGTGGGTCTCGTACACCTGCTCGTCGCGGGTCGGCAGGCGCATGAACAGGTAATTGCGCAGCAGGTCGGCTTGGCTGAGCTTCAGGCCGGTGTTGTTGAGGGACTCGAAGATGCGGTGCACGTTGTCGCCGCGCTCCGCGGTCACAGTGACCAGCGTGAGTCTCGACGTGATGGCCTGCTCGATGCGCAGCAAATCCTGCGAGGCTGCAGGATCGTCCGTCTCGACGAGCTCCACAAGCTTGCGACGGAAGAAGCGGTAGGCCCCCGCGACCCTGTCTCCCGACGACTGCTCCGACTGCACACCATGTACGTGCGCGGCGTACTGCGGCCGGTCCGCCTGGGTCGGCAGTAGCCGAAAGCGGTCTGCGCCCTTCTTGCGCTTGTTGATGAGGTATTCCTCGTCGATGCGCTCCGCCTCGTCCGGCTGTGTGCCGGCGATGTGGTCACGTATGGCCGCCAGCGCGAGGGAGAGAGTGGTCAGCCGCTGCTGACCATCGACGACAAGCCACCGCGGGAACGTAGCTTCGTTCTGAGGCGAGGGCGCAAGCACGACAGAGCCGAGGAAGTGGGTGCTCGCTGTCGCATCCGCATCCACCAGCTCGGCCTGGTCCAGGATGTCGCCCCACAGCTGCGCGAGCTGCTTGTCCGTCCAGGAGTACGTCCGCTGGTAGAGCGGGACCTGGAACTGCTGGGCTCGCCCCTGCACGAGGTCGGCGAAGTGTGATTCCTCAGCCCGCATCTGGTGTCCGACCTCCATGGTCTCGGTCCCGTTCGAATCCTGGGAAACGACGATATGGCTGAGCACTGACAAGCGCGCCGTTTTCGCTGAGCGCGCCCCTGCGATCAGTCAGGTGGAGGCGCCAGGCAGGCAACTGCAACCAAAACTGCAACCACGCAACGACGAAGGTCCCTGCCGCTGAGCGGCAGGGACCTTCGTTTGCCCTGATGGGCGGGTGCGGAGGATACGAGATTCGAACTCGTGAGGGGTTGCCCCCAACACGCTTTCCAAGCGTGCGCCCTAGGCCACTAGGCGAATCCTCCGCGGCAAACAATACAAGACGTTGAGGAGTGCTAGCGAACTCGATTCCACCCCGGTGGATCAGCTAGGGTGTGGGTCAGCCCCTCACGTGGCGCTATCTGACTGAACTCCCCCAGGGCCGGAAGGCAGCAAGGGTAGGTTGGCTCTGGCGGGTGCGTGGGGGGCCCTTTGCGTTCCGGGGCGTTCCCGGGCGCGGGCCGCTCGGGGCGTGGGTTGTCGGTGGGCCCCGATAACCTCGTACATGTGTCGTCCCTTGCGCTGTACCGCCGCTACCGTCCCGAATCGTTCGCCGAGGTCATCGGGCAGGAGCACGTCACTGCCCCGTTGCAGCAGGCTCTGCGGAACAACCGGGTCAACCACGCGTATCTGTTCAGCGGGCCGCGCGGCTGTGGCAAGACCACCAGTGCGCGGATCCTGGCCCGCTGTCTGAACTGTGAGCAGGGGCCCACTCCCACGCCGTGCGGTGAGTGCCAGTCCTGCCAGGACCTCGCGCGCAACGGGCCGGGGTCGATCGATGTCATCGAGATCGACGCGGCTTCGCACGGTGGCGTGGACGACGCCCGTGACCTGCGCGAGAAGGCGTTCTTCGGGCCGGCGAGCAGTCGTTACAAGATCTACATCATCGACGAGGCGCACATGGTCACTTCGGCGGGGTTCAACGCCCTGCTGAAGGTGGTCGAGGAGCCCCCGGAGCATCTCAAGTTCATCTTCGCGACCACCGAGCCCGAGAAGGTCATCGGCACCATCCGGTCGCGTACGCACCACTACCCCTTCCGGCTTGTGCCGCCCAGCACCCTGCGCGACTACCTCGGCGAGGTGTGCGGGCAGGAGGGCGCCCAGGTCGCGGACGGCGTGCTGCCTCTCGTCGTGCGGGCCGGGGCGGGATCCGTGCGGGACTCCATGTCCGTCATGGACCAGCTGCTGGCAGGCGCGGGCGAGGAGGGTGTGACGTATGCCATGGCCACCGCCCTCCTCGGCTACACGGACGGGACGCTCCTCGACTCCGTCATCGACGCCTTCGCCTCCTCGGACGGCGCTGCCGCCTTCGAGCTCGTCGACCAGGTCATCGAGCGCGGCAACGACCCGCGCCGGTTCGTGGCCGACCTTCTGGAGCGGCTGCGCGACCTGGTGATCCTGGCCGCCGTGCCGGATGCGGGGGAGAAGGGGCTGATCGACGCTCCGGCGGATGTCGTCGCGCGGATGCAGGCGCAGGCCTCCGTCTTCGGCGCCGCCGAGCTGAGCCGCGCGGCGGACCTGGTCAACACCGGGCTCACCGAGATGCGCGGTGCCACCTCCCCGCGGCTCCAGCTCGAACTGATCTGTGCGCGGGTGCTGCTCCCCGCCGCCTTCGACGACGAGCGCTCCCTGCAGGCCCGGCTGGACCGTCTGGAGCGCGGCGGCGCCTTCGTGCCCGGCGGGCAGGGGCCCGCCATGGGGTACGTACCGGGCGCCGAGGCACATCCGACGATGGCTGCGCCGACTGGTGGGCCCGGTGGGCCTGTTGGGGCTGCGGGTCCTTCCGGGCCGGGCATGACGGTCGCGCCCGGCACGGGACCCGCCGCCGCTCGCGCCGCGGCCCGGGGGGACAGCCTGGGTGCGGGGGCCGGCGGTGGCGCGGTGCCCGGCGCCGGTCCCGCGGCTGCCCCGGCTCCTGCCCCAGCCGCTCCTCCTGCTGCTCCTCCTGCTGAGGCTGCGAATGCCCCCTCGGCTGCTCCGTCCGCTCCGTCCGCTCCGTCCGCTCCGTCCGCTCCGCCCGCCGCTCCCGCGCAGCCTCCCGCCCAGGCCCCGGCCTCCGCTCCCGCCGCCCGGCAGCCCGGCGCCTGGCCCGGTGCTGCCGCCCCCGCAGCCCAGCCTCAGCCCCAGTCTCAGCGCCCGGCGGGCAGCTGGCCGTCCGCCACCGCTCCGGGGCAGGGCCAGCCCGCGCAGGCGGCCCCTCCCGCCGCGTCCGCCGCCCCGTCCTCCGCGCCCCCCGCCGCGCCCGCGCCCGGTATGGCGCAGGGGGCGGCCCAGGTGCGGAACATGTGGCCCGACATCCTCGAGGCCGTCAAGAACCGGCGCCGCTTCACCTGGATCCTGCTCAGTCAGAACGCCCAGGTCGCCGGTTTCGACGGGACCACCCTCCAGCTCGGCTTCCCCAATTCGGGCGCCCGGGACAACTTCGCGTCCAGCGGCAGCGAGGACGTACTGAAGCAGGTCCTCGCCGACCAGTTCCATGTCCAGTGGAGAGTCGACGCGATCGTCGACCCCTCCGGCGGTACGCAGCCTCCGGGCGGCAGCAACCACCCCGGCCCCGGCGGTTCCTCCCCCGTGCCGCAGCGCCCGGCGCCCCAGGCCGGAGGCGGTTCTGCCGCGCCCGGGCCGGTCCAGCAGCCGCCCGCTCCCGAACCGCCGCAGCGCCAGCGGCCGCAGGCCTTCCGGGAGCCCGAGCCGCCGCCGGTGCCGGACGGTCCGCCGCCCGTCTCGCTGGAGGACGACACCCCGGAGGACGACGATCCCGACCTGGTCGACTCGGCGCTCTCCGGCCACGATCTGATCGTGCGCGAGCTGGGGGCGACCGTGGTCGAGGAGTACACGAACGAGTAGACCGAGCCGCAGGAGCAGCCGGTCGCGTCGCGTACGTGGAGAAAACTACGAACGCGTGCGTCCACCGCTTTCGGTGGCCCGCACAAGGCCCGCGCCGGGCCGGCCCCGGTGCGCGGGCTAGGCTTCGCACCGTGAAGGTCCTTGTCATCGGCGGCGGCGCCCGCGAACACGCCCTGTGCCGCTCTCTTTCCCTCGACCCCGAGGTCACCTCCCTGCACTGCGCCCCCGGCAACGCGGGCATCGCGGAAGTGGCCGAGCTGCACGCGGTGGACGCGCTGGACGGCGCGGACGTCGCCCGGCTCGCGGTCCGTCTCGGCGCCGGGCTCGTCGTCGTCGGCCCCGAGGCGCCTCTGGTCGCCGGTGTCGCCGACGCCGTACGGGGCGCGGGCATCCCGTGCTTCGGCCCGAGCCGCGAAGCCGCGCAGCTGGAGGGCTCCAAGGCCTTCGCCAAGGACGTGATGGCGGGGGCGAACGTCCCCACCGCCCGCGCCTATGTCTGCACCACCCCGGCGGAGATCGACACGGCGCTCGACGCCTTCGGCGCCCCGTACGTGGTGAAGGACGACGGCCTGGCCGCGGGCAAGGGCGTCGTCGTGACCGAGGACGTCGAGGCCGCCCGCGCCCATGCGCTGGCCTGCGGCCGGGTGGTCATCGAGGAGTTCCTGGACGGCCCGGAGGTCTCGCTCTTCGCGATCTCGGACGGGGTGACCGTCCTCCCGCTCCAGCCCGCGCAGGACTTCAAGCGCGCGCTCGACGGCGACGAGGGGCCCAACACCGGGGGCATGGGCGCGTACTCCCCGCTCCCCTGGGCCGACCCCAAGCTGGTCGACGAGGTCATGCAGACCGTGCTCCAGCCGACCGTCGACGAGCTGCGCCGCCGGGGCACGCCCTTCGCGGGGCTGCTGTACGCGGGCCTCGCGATCACGTCACGCGGGGTGCGGGTCATCGAGTTCAACGCCCGGTTCGGCGACCCCGAGACCCAGGTGGTGCTGGCCAGGCTGAAGACGCCGCTCGCCGGTGTCCTGCTGAACGCGGCCAACGGCACCCTCGACACGGTCCCCCCGCTGAACTGGCGCGACGAGGCTGCCGTGACCGTCGTCATCGCCTCGCACAACTACCCGGACACCCCGCGCACCGGTGAC
Organism: Streptomyces sp. NBC_00466; assembly: GCF_041433995.1. NCBI lineage: Bacteria > Bacillati > Actinomycetota > Actinomycetes > Kitasatosporales > Streptomycetaceae > Streptomyces > Streptomyces sp. NBC_00466. Next base: position 3,442,295 of record NZ_CP107896.1, read on the forward strand.
CCCATCAGCGGGCTCGACGAGGTGGCGGCCCAGGATGCGCCCCATGCGTACGTTCTGCACGCCGGTACCCGGCAGGACGGCGACGCGGTGGTGAGCGCGGGCGGCCGGGTGCTCTCGGTGACCGCCACCGGCGCCGACCTGGGCGAGGCCCGTGAGCGCGCGTACACCGCGCTGGGCAGGGTGCGGCTCGACGGGGCGCAGCATCGTACGGACATCGCTGCGAAAGCAGCAGCCATCTGACGGTTTCTCGTCAGCACCTTTACCCAAAGCCATTCCATCGAGTGACGACTGCCCCATCCGGATGACGCTTGCCGGGACCCCAACTAGTCTGCGGCGCAGGCATTCCGGCACTTGGCCCACCGGCATTGCGATGTCAGTGACGGGTGCCACAGTGGGGGAGTGAGCAAAGCCGTCGCAGGGCAGAGGGGGGTGACGTCCAACCGTGTCCGACAACCGTACGAGTGATGCGCGTGTGAATCCGCGGGGTAAGCGGGGTGCGCAGGGCGCACGCGCCCATGCGCTGGCCGTTCTGGCGGTCCGGGGCAGGGCCCTGGCCGTCGCGCTGCTGCCGGCCGCCGTCGCGGTCGTGCTGTTGGCGGGCGGCGCCATGGGCCGTCTCAGCGGCGGAAGCTGGGACGTGGCGCGGTGGGTGGTGACGGGGTTCGCCCTGCTGGTGGTGGGGGTGGCCGCAGTCGTGGGCACCGTGATCGCCAGGGCCGGGCCCGCCGTCAGTCCGACGGTGGCGCTCACCGAGTCGTCCGCGCCCGACCTGCACCGGATGGTGCGGGACCTCGCGGACCGGCTCGAAGTGCCTGTCCCGTCGGCCATAGCGCTGACGCCCGACTGCGACAGCTGGCTGGAGGACCGTTCGCACCCCGCGGCGCAGTCCATATCCGGCGGACCGCTGGGTGCTGTGCGCGGAATACGGTCGATACGTGCGCGCCGGGTGGCGGACGCCCCCGTGCTGGTCATCGGCTCGCCCTTCCTGTGGTGGATGCGGGTGGCGGAGCTGCGGGCTCTCCTCGCGCCGGTCATCGCCGGTACGGGACCCTCGGCGCACCCCGACATCGCGGCCTCGCGCCGGTTCGTACGGGGTCTGGACGCGGCGGTCGCCGTCTCGTCCCGGGCCGGGCTCGGCCCGGTGCGGCGGATCGCGTACGGCTTCATCGGCTGGACCGCGCGACTGCTGCTGCGCAGTTGCCGCGGCCATGCGGCCGAGATGGAGCGCGGCGTCGCGGCTGCCGCTTCGGACCGTGCGCAGGCTGTGGACTACGGGCTGCGGATCGTCGCCCAGGAGCAGGTGGGTCTTGCCTACGCGGGCTGGGACCGGCTGCTGACCCGTGTCGCGCTGCCCGCCTGGCGGATGGGCCGCTGGCCCTCCCGTCTCGACGCCGGAGTGGTCTCCGCGCTCACCGAACTGTCGCGCAGGGACCGGCTGGCCGAGGGCTTCACCTCCCGGCTGGGCGAACGCCCCGCCTGCGACCTGCTGGAGGAGCCGGGCGCGGTCGACGCGGCCACCTCCCTCCTCGCGGCCAGGCTCTTCCACGGCGGCCCGGCCGACACCGGCCCCGACTGGTCCCCGGTGGACTGGCAGCAGTACCCGGAAGAGGTCACCGACCGGAAGTGGCGTACGGAGGCGGCCAGGCTGCACCGCGTCCTGGACCAGCTGGGCGTGCGCCGCACGGCCGAAGCGGGTCAGGCCGCCGAGGAGCCGGGCGGCCCCACCCTGGCCCGCGTCCTGGACCATCTCGTCGCCGACGACACGGAGGCGCTGGCGGCTGCCGTCACCGCCGAGGTCGCCCGCGAGGAGGCCGCGGCGCCGGCACCTGTGCCGGGCGGCATCCTGGAGGGCGAGGAGCTCTGGGACACCGGGGCGATCCCGCTCTTCCCGCTCCAGCCGCCCCGTATCGGGCGTGATCTGCTGGCCGACCATGTCACCGCGATGGTCTGCTGCGCGGCGGTGGACACGGCCGGAGCGGCCCCCGGCCTGGACTGGCTGGACGGGCCCGCGCTGCTGGTGGACGGCGAGCGCAGGGCGGACCTGGGCGGGCACGTGATGAGCCTGGTGGAGGACGGGGACGGAGAGCCGTTGCGGGGGTGGCTGACGGCGGTGGGAGTGCGCGCGGAGAAGCCGGTACGGCTGGTGTGACCGGGGGCGCGGCCGACGTGGGGCGGGCGGTGATGGCCCTCCTCTGAACTTCTTGGGATCTCCCTGGATCATTCCACGAATTCGGCACTCTCCTCGCCAATTCGCGACGAACAGTGACGGAGTGAGTGCCTTATGTGATGTGCTGGGGCCGGTCGCTGACAGTCGGTGCATCACTGTTGTGCCTGAGTGGCCGAGGGAAGGGGAGCCGCATGGGGGCGGAGCAGATCCGGCGCTGGGAATCGGGGGCCCTCGCGCACGCCGTCTCGGATCCGTTCGGGCAGGGCCCGCTGCCCTGGCTCCGCGGAAGCGAGCACTACCTGGACGACACCGGTCATGTCGTCCCCTGGTACGCCCCGGATGCCCCGCACCACCGCTCCAGCGGTCCGCGCACCGCCGACGACGTGAAGAAGCAGATCAAGGGGTTCGCGTCGAACGGCGCGGCCGCCCCGGGCGAGGCCATCGACTTCCATGTCACGGTCGACCCGCCCCAGCAGTTCTCCGTCGACATCTACCGCATCGGTCACTACGGCGGCGACGGCGCGGCCAAGATCACCACCAGCCCGCGGATCTCCGGGATCGTGCAGCCGCCCCCGCTCACCGCCGACCGCACGGTCTCCTGCCACCACTGGTGGCTCTCCTGGCGGCTGCAGATCCCTTCGTACTGGTCGATCGGGGCCTATGTCGCGGTGCTGACCACCGTGGACGGCTACCGCTCCCACATCCCCTTCACCGTCCGGGACAGCCACCCGGCGGATCTGCTGCTCCTCCTGCCCGACGTGACCTGGCAGGCCTACAACCTCTACCCGGAGGACGGGCACACCGGCGCCAGCCTCTACCACGCGTGGGACGGCGAGGGCCGACTCCTCGGCGAGGAGGACGCCGCCACCACGGTCTCCTTCGACCGGCCCTACGCGGGTGCCGGCCTGCCCCTGCACGTCGGCCACGCCTACGACTTCATCCGCTGGGCCGAGCGCTACGGATACGACCTCGCCTACGCCGACGCCCGCGATCTGCACGCCGGGCGCATCGACCCCACCCGCTACCGCGGCCTGGTCTTCCCCGGCCACGACGAGTACTGGTCGGTCCCCATGCGGCGTACGACGGAGGCCGCCCGCGAACACGGCACCTCCCTCGTCTTCCTCTCGGCCAACACCATGTACTGGCAGGTCGACCTCGCCCCTTCCCCGTCCGGTGTCCCTGACCGGCTCCTCACCTGCCGCAAACGCCGCGGTCCCGGGAAGCCCACGCTGTGGCGCGAGATCGACCGGCCGGAACAGCAACTCCTCGGCATCCAGTACGCGGGCCGGGTCCCCGACCCGAGCCCGCTGGTCGTACGGAACGCCGAACACTGGCTCTGGGACGCGACCGGAGCGGGGGAGGGTGACGAACTCGACGGTCTGGTCGCGGGCGAGGCCGACCGCTACTTCCCGCGCACCGCGCTCCCGCAGCACGAGAGCCGGATCCTGCTCGCCCACTCGCCGTACGAGGACAGCGAGGGGGTCATGCGGCACCAGGAGACGTCCCTGTACCGCGCCCCTTCCGGCTCGCTCGTCTTCGCCTCGGGCACCTTCGCGTGGTCGCCCGCACTGGACCGCCCGGGCCATGTGGATCCCCGGATCCAGCGCGCGACAGCCAACCTCCTCGACCGCATCTGCAAGCGCGACTGATCAGGCGCCCGGCCCGCCGAGCAGCCGCCCGGCCCCCCACCCAATGCTGTCCGGTAGCCCCTGTCCGGCAACGCCCCTGGGCTGCGGGCCGACCCTGGCGGGGCCCGTACGCAGCGCATACGGGAGAATCAACTCCGACCCCACCGCTTGGACAGAACCACGGGGAGGAACCGTGTCCGGATTCGTAGAAAAGCCCGAGCCGCTGGAAGTGCCGGGCCTGGTACACCTGCACACCGGCAAGGTGCGCGATCTGTACCAGAACGAGGCGGGCGACCTCGTGATGGTCGCCAGCGACCGTATGTCCGCGTACGACTGGGTGCTGCCCACCGAGATCCCCGACAAGGGCCGGGTGCTCACCCAGCTGTCGCTGTGGTGGTTCGACCAGCTCGCCGATCTCGTACCGCACCACGTTATCTCCACCGACCTGCCGGCCGGCGCCCCCGCCGACTGGGCGGGCCGCACCCTGGTCTGCAGGTCGCTGCGGATGGTCCCGGTGGAGTGCGTGGCCCGTGGCTACCTCGCCGGGTCGGGTCTGCTGGAGTACGAGGCACACCGCACCGTCTGCGGTCTCGCGCTGCCGGAGGGGCTGACCAACGGTTCCGAACTCCCCGCGCCGATCTTCACTCCTGCCACCAAGGCGGCCGTCGGTGACCACGACGAGAACGTGAGCTACGAGGAAGTCGCCCGCCAGAACGGCGCCGAGACCGCCTTCGATCTGCGCCGTACGACCCTCGACGTGTATGAGCGGGCCCGGGGCATCGCGCGTGAGCGGGGCATCATCCTCGCCGACACGAAGTTCGAGTTCGGTTACGACGGCGACCAACTCGTCATCGCCGACGAGGTACTGACTCCGGACTCGTCCCGCTTCTGGCCCGCTGCCGACTGGAAGCCGGGCCGTGCGCAGCCCTCGTACGACAAGCAGTTCGTGCGCGACTGGCTGACGTCGGACGCTTCCGGCTGGGACCGCAAGGGCGAACTGCCGCCGCCCGCACTCCCGCAGGAGATCGTGGACGCGACCCGGGCGAAGTATGTGGAGGCGTACGAGGTGCTGACCGGTACCCCCTGGTCGTAGCCCCGTCGTAGCCCCGCCGTAGGCCGGGCGGTGGTGGCCGTGCGGTGGTGGCCGTGCGGTGGCTGCGTCTCAGCCGTGCCGCGACCGCGTCGTGGCTGTGCCCGGTGGCGTCCGGTCTGGGTAGTACCGCTGGTGCGCGTCAGTGCGAAGGGCCCGAAGCCGGTTGGCCGCGGGTTCAGGGCCCTTCGTACGCTCCCGGGCTGGGCCGGCGGGCCCCGCGCGCGGAGAAGCCCCCGGCCGGAATCCGGCTGGGGGCTTCTCTTTCCTGCTGCTGAGCGGACGACCAGGTTCGAACTGGCGACCTCAACCTTGGCAAGGTTGCGCTCTACCAACTGAGCTACGTCCGCATGCGCTGTGCGCGGGATCCACTATACCCAACCTCGCTCCCGTGCGAGACGCACCGCGGTATGACGGTTCTCCGCTCCCAGCTTCGACGCGGCCGACGACAGATAGTTGCGCACCGTCCCCTGCGACAGCGAGGCCCGTTCGGCGATCTCCGCGATCGGTGCGCCGTCCGCGGCCAGCTCAAGCACCTCCACCTCCCGGGCCGTGAGGGGCGAGTCCCCCGCGGAGATCGCGTCGGCTGCCAACTCCGGGTCCACATAACGCCCTCCGGTCCGCACCGTCCGGATGATCTCGGCCAGCCGTTGTGCGGAAGCGGTCTTCGGAACGAACCCCTTCACCCCGGCGGAGAGCGCCCGTTTGAGATGGCCGGGCCGCCCATGGCTGGTGACGATCATGCAGCGGCACTCGGGAAGAGCGGTGCGCAGGGATGTGGCCACGCTCACACCGTCGGCTCCCGGCATCTGAAGGTCGAGCACCGCCACGTCGGGCCGGTGCGCCCGCGCCATGGCGAGCGCTTCGGGCCCGGACGCGGCCTCGGCCACGACCACCAGGTCGTCCTCCAGCCCGAGCAGCGCGGCGAGCGCTCCCCGGATGAGGTGCTCGTCGTCCGCGAGCAGCACGCGTATCGGCACGGAGCCGGATGCGGGAACCGGCGGAGGGACAGGCGCGGGTGCCGGCGGAGGGACGTGCGCGGGAACCGGCGGAGGGACAGGAGCGGGTACGGACGCCGGTACGGATGTGGCCCCGGGCACGGGCACCGGTGACGGGTCGGTCATGCGGTTGCCTCTCCGGTTGCTTCTCCGATTGCTTCTGCGGTGGAGGCGAGTGCGGGGGCGGGCGTGCGATCTGTGGTGCGGGCGCGGGCGGGCGGCTGCGGGCCGGTCTCCGGTCGCCCCGGTCCGTCGGCTGGTGGGACCTCTGGTCCGTCGGCGGGCGGTACTGCCGGTCCGTCGGCCGGCGGTGCCCCCACCCCGTCGGTGTCGGTGTCGGTCAGTGGTACCTCCGCGGTGAGGCGGAATCTCCCGCCGGGGGCCGGGCCTGCTGTCAGCGTGCCGTCCACAGCGGTCAGCCGCTCCCGCAGCCCGGCGAGCCCGGTGCCCGGTGAGGCGCTGCTGCCGCTCCCGGCGGCCGCTCCGTCGTTCTCGACGGTCAGAGTCGCGTCGGCCGCCGATCTGGCCACCGCGATGGTGCAGCGCCGGGCGTCCCCATGGCGCAGGACGTTGGTGGCGGCTTCCCGGACGACCCAGCCGAGCGCCGACTGAACGTTCGCCGGAAGCCCGTCCGGCGGTCCGGTGACGGTGCACTCGATACCCGCAGCCTCCAGCACACCCTGAGCCCCGCCCAGTTCCGTGGCGAGGTCCGCTCCCCGGTATCCCCGCACCACTTCACGAACCTCCCGCTGCGCTTCGTGGGCCATGCGCTGTACCTCGGTCATCTGGTCCACTGCCTCCGGCCGCCCCCGCCGGGCCAGCTGCACCGCAAGCTCGCTCTTCAGCGCGATCACCGCGAGATTGCGCCCCATCACATCGTGCAGATCCCGGCCGAACCGCAGGCGCTCCTCCGCGACCGCCAGCCGCGCCTCCACGTCCTTGGCCTCGTGCAGTTTCCACATCACGCCCAGATGCCAGGCCGAGCAGCGGGTGGTGATGGCGTACCACGCGGGTCCGCACACCATGCAGGCCATGCAGGCACCGACGAGCTGCCGGCTGCCTCCGAGCAGCAGGACCGCCCCGCACACCGCGGCCAGGGCGCCCAGCTGCACCAGGGCCGACACTCGCTTCCGAACAATCAGGCTGTGCGCCATCGTGAACGGCATCACAGCGGCGCACAGCACCACCGCCACCCCGGGGAAGTCCCGCAGCCCGACATCCGAGGCGAGCACCAGAACAGCCACCAGATTCATCACCATCAGACCGGCCCCGAAGGCCAACAGCCGCCGGGAGAGCGTGCTCTGGCCCAGATACTCGGCCAGAGCGCCGGAGGCCAGCGAGGTGCAGTACACCCCCTGTGCGACCGCGAGCAGGCAGGACGCGGCGATCAGCGCGACGGGCACCCCGGAGTGACGGACCGGGCGCGTCACGCTGAACATCACCTGCAGGGCGACGGCCAGCCACAGCAAGGCATATATCGTCGCGCGCGAGTAGAGGTCGGCCTGTGCGAACCCGCCGCGCTTCCGCCATCTCCGTAGCCACTGCATCACGCACCCCCATGTTCCTGGCTGTCCCCGGCCTCCCCGGCCGTCGCGGGCTTGCCATCCCCGGACGGGTCGTTCCCTGCCGGACCGGCCCTGCCCTGACCGGCCCTGCCCTGACCTGACCGGCCCTCCCCTACCGGCCCCCGCCCCGCCTGGGCCTCCGCCCCCGGCCACCTCCGGCCAGGGTCAGCGGCGTGGCTCCCAGCGGAACCATCGGCGTACAGCAAACACCGAGAGCAGCGTCCAGGCCACCGCCGTCAGGACATGCCCGAAGGCGTCGTGCGCGGACATCGACCCGGTCCAGGCGCCCCGTACCAGCTCCACCACCGGGGTCAGGGGCAGCAGCTCGCACAGCGACGCCAGCCGGGCGGGGAATATCTCCAGCGGGACGAACACGCCCGAGCCTGCCATCGACACCAGCATCAGCGGGATGACCGTCAGCTGGGCCGCCTCGGCGGACTTGGTGATGCCTGCCGTCGCCGCTCCCAGCGCGGTCAGCATCACCACCCCCAAGACAATGCCCACGAGCAGCAGTTGCGGCGCGGGAGGCAGGCCCATGTCGAAGATCACCGCGCAGCCCGTTGCCAGGACCGTGCACTGCCCGAGCGCGATGACCACCGAGGGCAGGGAGGCCCCGGCGAGTATCTCTGTGTCCCGGGCCTCTCCCGTACGCAGCCGCTTGAGCACCAGCTGCTCACGGCGGACCACCATGACCCCGACCACGCCGTTGTACAGGGCGAAGAGCAGGCCGAACGCGATGGCCCCGGGCAGCAGCACAGCGCCGGCCGACAGTCCGGCCTTGTCCAGGGCCTTCTGGTCGGTCGTCGACGAGATCATGAAGGTCATCGCGATGGGCACCACCAGCATGGTGACGAGCGAGGCCTTGCTGCGTCCCAGCAGTGTCAGCTCGGCGCGGGCGAGCGCGAGCATCCGGCCCGTGCTGAGCGTCCGTACCCGCCCGCCGTCCCCGGTTCTGGCCCCCACAGCCCCGAAGGTCCCTGCCCCGACGGCCCTGATCCTGGCCCTGGCCTCGACGGCCCCAGCCCCGGTTCGGGTCTCTGCCGTGTGTCCCCCTGCGGCCTGCTGGGCCGTCGTGCGTTCCCCCGTCGTGCTCACCGTGTGACCTCCTGCTTCTGTGCGATACCGAGAAATGCCTCTTCCAGCGAGGCCGACCGGACATCGAGCCCCCGCAGCTCGACCTCCTTGTCCCTGGCCCACAGCAGGAGTTCGGTGGCGGACCGCTGCAGCTCGTCGGTGCGCAGCCGGATTTCGCCGCCCGTACGGACGTACGTCCCCAGCGGCGGCAGATCGCCCACCGCCATCCCCGCGGGCAGCGAGAAAGAGATGTGCGAGGGCTGTGCGGCCACCACCTCGTCCACCCGGCCTTCGGCTGCTATCCGGCCCTCGTGCAGGATCGCCAGGCGGTCGGCCAGCACTTCGGCCTCCTCCAGGTAGTGCGTGGTCAGCAGGACCGTCGTACCGCTGTCGCGCAGCTCCCGCACCAACTCCCAGGTCTCCCTGCGCCCTTCGGCGTCGAGGCCCGTCGTCGGCTCGTCCAGGAAGAGCACCTCGGGGCGCCCCAGAAGCGCCATCGCCAGGTCAAGCCGCCGCTTCTCGCCGCCGGACAGCTGCTTCACCCGTATGGCCGCCCGCCCGCCGAGTCCCACCATCTCCATGGCCTCGCCGACGGGCCGCGCCCTGCTCGTGCAGCCCGCCCACATCCGGACCGTCTCGGCCACGGTCAGCTCGGGGGAGAAACCGCCCTCCTGGAGCATGACGCCGGTTCTTGGCCGGATGGCGGCGCGCTCGCGGTACGGATCGTGCCCCAGCACACGCACCCGGCCCCCGCTCGGCGGAGCCAGCCCCTCCAGAAGCTCCACCGTGGACGTCTTCCCCGCGCCGTTCGTCCCCAGCAGCGCGAACAGCTCCCCGGCGGCCACGGAGAAGGAGACGCCGGCCACCGCCTCGTACCCACCGGCATAGCTGCGCCGCAGGTCTGCGACCTCAATCACATCTGTCATGCATCCAGGCTGCCCCCGCCCCGGGCCTCCGCCCGATGACATATGTCATCAGAGCGGAGCCACGAAGAAGCCCGAGCCGACACACGAAGAAGCCCGAGCCGAAAGCCGAGCGATCACCCGCCGAGCGACCACCCGCGAAGGGAAACACCCGCCAAGGAACCAGTCAGGAAGAAGCCGGAACCACGGAGAAGCCCCCGGTCGGAATCCGACCGGGGGCTTCTCTTTCCTGCTGCTGAGCGGACGACCAGGTTCGAACTGGCGACCTCAACCTTGGCAAGGTTGCGCTCTACCAACTGAGCTACGTCCGCAGATTGCACCCGACCGGCTTTCACCGGGCGGTGCGAACACCACTCTACCCGACGGTCCGAGTGGACCGTTCCGGAGAGCGATGCAGAGCGGGTGACAGGAATTGCACACTGCGCCTTCCCCCTGGAAGGGGGATGTTCTACTACTGAACTACACCCGCACGCTGCTTCGAACGGGGCCTTTCGGCCTCGCCCTTCGGCGTGCTCCAGACTCTAGCTGACCAGCAGGGGTGGAATGCAAGTCGGGCACTCCGAGGGGGAGTCGACCGTCGGCCGACCACGAGTCAGCCGGGAGCCGGCCACGCGCCGGCCATGAGCCGGCCCCCGGGACGATCACGCCCGCCGGCCGGTCCGGAGCGGGTCAGCCGGCCGCGTTGAACGCCTCGTAGACCTTCTTCGGGATGCGGCCTCTGGCCGGTACTTCCATCTTGTTGGACCGGGCCCAGGCGCGGACCGCCGCCGGGTCGGGTGCCACCGAGGTGTGCCGGTAGGCCTTGCCCGACTTCGACTGCTTTCGAGCCGCCTCCAGGAACGGGGCCAGCGACTTGCGCAGTTTCTTTGCATTGGCGGTATTCAGGTCGATCTCGTACGACTTCCCGTCGAGACCGAAGGTGACCGTTTCCGCCGCTTCTCCGCCGTCGATGTCGTCGGAGAGCGTGACCACTACTCGCTGAGCCACGGACTTCGGTCCTTTCCTTCGACATCACCGCGCCTGCCCGGTGCCACGTAGGCGTGCCGCCGTGCTGGCGTGCAGCGATGTCGGCCTTACGGCTGATTTTTAGTTACGCCAATTCCTTTGTACAGCGGAAGGCGTCGCATTGTGAAGCCCACCCAATTACATGCGCGTGTCCGAGTGCAATCCGGTAGGCGGATTTTTTCGAGGATTTTCCACCGGTGTTGTCGGTCCGTTGTCGGTCGGTTGTCGGTCCCTTGTCCCGGCCGATATCTGAACGTGATCGGCCCGGCCCGATATCTACCCGCGTAGATTCTGTGGGCAGGTAGTGTGATGGGACCGCCTTCGCACCACACACCGGGAGTGCCAGTGGCACGCGTCGTAGTCGACGTCATGCTCAAGCCGGAGATCCTCGACCCGCAGGGACAGGCGGTGCAGCGTGCACTGCCCCGTCTCGGTTTCGATGGAATCGCCGACGTTCGTCAGGGAAAGCGTTTCGAGCTGGAGGTCGATGGGCCGGTTGATGACGCCGCCCTCGCCCGTATCAACGAGCTCGCCGAAACGTTCCTCGCCAACACCGTCATCGAGAACTTCACCGTGAAGGTGGAGGCAGAGAAGTGACAGCTCGTATCGGAGTCGTCACTTTCCCGGGCACGCTCGACGACCGGGATGCCCTGCGCGCCGTGCGGATCGCGGGCGCCGAACCCGTTTCGCTCTGGCATCGCGACAAGGGCATCCAGCAGGTCGACGCGGTCGTCCTCGCGGGTGGTTTCTCGTACGGCGACTATTTGCGGGCCGGTGCCATCTCGCGCTTCTCGCCGGTGATGGAGACGATCATCGAGCAGGCGAAGGCCGGTCTCCCGGTCCTGGGTATCTGCAACGGTTTCCAGATCCTCACCGAGTCGCATTTGCTGCCGGGTGCGATGCTCCGGAACAACCATCTCCACTTCATCTGCCGCGACCAGAAGCTGCGCGTCGAGAACGCGGAGACCGCCTGGACCGCCGACTACACCGCCGGTCAGGAGATCTCCGTACCCCTCAAGAACATCGACGGCCGCTACGTGGCCGACGAGCGGGTGCTCGACGAGCTGGAGGCTGAGGGACGGGTCGCCTTCCGGTATCTCGACGGCAACCCGAACGGTTCGCTCCGCGACATCGCCGGCGTCACCAACGCCGCAGGCAACGTGGTCGGTCTGATGCCGCACCCCGAGCACGCCGTGGAGCCGCTGATCGGTACGGGGCGTACCGACGGCATCGGATTCTTCTCCTCGATTCTGAAGAAGCTGGTCAACGCATGACGACTGAACGAAACGAGAGCGCCGCCAAGGGCCGCCTCGACACCGTCAAGCACGCCGCCGAGACCCCCGAAGCCGAGCAGCCCTGGAAGGAACTCGGCCTCAAGGAGGACGAGTACGCGCGGATCCGCGAAATCCTCGGCCGCCGTCCGACCGGCGCCGAACTCGCCATGTACTCCGTGATGTGGTCCGAGCACTGCTCGTACAAGAGCAGCAAGGTGCACCTCAAGCAGTTCGGCGAGAAGGTCCCGGCCAACGACGCGATGCTCGTCGGCATCGGGGAGAACGCCGGTGTCGTGGACGTCGGCCAGGGTTACGCGGTCACCTTCAAGGTCGAGTCGCACAACCACCCCTCGTACATCGAGCCCTACCAGGGCGCGGCGACCGGCGTCGGCGGCATCGTCCGCGACATCCTCGCCATGGGGGCCCGTCCCGTCGCCGTCGTCGACCCGCTGCGGTTCGGCGCTGCCGACCACCCCGACACCCGTCGGGTGCTGCCGGGTGTGGTCGCGGGCATCGGCGGCTACGGCAACTGCCTGGGGCTGCCGAACATCGGCGGCGAGGTCGTCTTCGACGCCTGCTACCAGGGCAACCCGCTGGTCAACGCGGGCTGCATCGGTGTGATGAAGCACGAGGACATCCACCTCGCGAAGGCTTCCGGCACCGGCAACAAGGTCATCCTGTACGGCGCCCGCACCGGCGGCGACGGCATCGGCGGCGTCTCGGTCCTGGCGTCCGAGACCTTCGAGTCGACCGGCCCCGCCAAGCGTCCGGCGGTCCAGGTCGGCGACCCCTTCCAGGAGAAGCTCCTCATCGAGTGCACCCTGGAGATCTTCAAGGAGAAGCTGGTCGCGGGCATCCAGGACCTCGGCGGCGCCGGGCTCTCCTGCGCGACGTCCGAGCTGGCGAGCGCCGGTTCGGGCGGGATGCGCGTCGAGCTGGACACCGTTCCGCTGCGCGACTCCTCGCTCTCGCCCGAGGAGATCCTCATGAGCGAGTCGCAGGAGCGCATGTGCGCGATCGTCGAGCCGCAGCACGTCGAGCGGTTCATGGAGATCTGCGAGAAGTGGGATGTCATCGCCACCGACATCGGTGAGGTGACCGAGGGTTCGCAGCTGGAGATCTTCTGGCACGGCGAGCAGATCGTGGATGTGCCGCCGCGTTCGGTCGCCCATGAGGGACCGACGTACAACCGGCCCTATGCCAGGCCCGACTGGCAGGACGCCCTCCAGGCGGACGACGCCAACAAGCTTCCCCGGCCGGCCACTCCGGCCGAGCTCAGGGAGCAGGTCCTGAAGCTCGTCGCGTCGCCGAACCAGGCGTCGAAGGCGTGGATCACCGACCAGTACGACCGTTTCGTGCAGGGCAACACGGTGCTCGCGATGCCCGAGGACGCGGGCATGGTCCGGATCGACGAGGAGTCGAATCTGGGCGTGACCATGGCGACCGACGGCAACGGCCGGTTCGCGAAGCTCGACCCGTACGCGGGTGCGCAGCTTGCGCTGGCCGAGGCGTACCGCAATGTCGCCACCACCGGTGCGAAGCCGCTCGCCATCTCCGACTGCCTGAACTTCGGTTCGCCCGAGGACCCGGCCGTCATGTGGCAGTTCGCCGAGGCCACCCGCGGTCTCGCGGACGGCTGCCTGGAGCTGGGAACACCGGTCACCGGCGGCAATGTGTCGCTCTACAACCAGACGGGCGACGCGGCCATCCACCCGACGCCGGTCGTCGCGGTGCTCGGTGTGATCGACGACGTCAACCGCCGTACGCCGATGGCGTTCGCGGAGGAGGGCCAGCTGCTCTACCTCCTCGGGGACACCCGTGAGGAGCTCGGCGGTTCGGCCTGGTCGCAGGTGGTCCACGACCACCTCGGCGGGGTGCCGCCCCGGGTGGACCTGGGGCGCGAGAAGCTGCTCGCGGAGATCCTGATCTCGGCGTCGCGCGACGGGATGATCGACGCCGCCCACGACCTGTCCGACGGCGGTCTGATCCAGGCGGTCACCGAGTCCTGCCTGCGCGGCGGGAAGGGTGCGCGGCTGATCGTCCCCGACGGCCTGTCCGCGTTCACCTTCCTGTTCTCGGAGTCGGCGGGGCGCGCGGTCGTCTCGATCCCGCGCAGCGAGGAGCTCCGCTTCAACGACATGTGCGGGGCGCGGGGTCTGCCGGTCACCCGTATCGGTGTGGTGGACGGCGAGGAGATCGAGGTCCAGGGCGAGTTCAGCATCGCGCTGAGCGAGCTGAGGAGCGCGCACGAGGCCACGGTTCCGGCGCTGTTCGCCTGAGCCCCCGTGGTGTGATGCGTGGCCTGCGTGATGCGCGGCCCGCGTGACTGTGGGCTTGTGTGACAGGTCGGCCCCCAGGACCCGTTGTGGTCCTGGGGGCCGAGGCCGTTTCCGGCTGGTTCCCTGCGTCACCGCCCGCCCGGGCCGGATCAGTAGCCGGCGACGGCCTTCGGGTCGGGCCCGTGGGAGTTGCTCTGCCGCTCACCCTCCAGGACGAGGAAGACGAGCAGGATGATCCAGCCCACCAGCGGGACGAGCGCGATGAAGATCCAGCCGCCCGACCTGCCGGTGTCGTGCAGGCGGCGCACGGTCACGGCGAGCGTCGGCAGCAGGACGGCGAGGGTGTAGAGGCCGCTGAGCCAGTTGCTGTCGAGCACAGCCATGGAAATGATCGCCAGCACGACGCTGATGATGATGCTGAACAGCGTGAACATCCAGTACTCCTGGCGCCGTGCGCGCCCGCTGAAGCCCACGTAGTTCTTGAGCACATCGAGATACCAGTTCACTTCGGTCCCCCCAAAGTCCCGCCGAGCGGCCCGTCTTGGTTGACGGGCCGGACCGCAGAACTTATGTGGCTTGATGTGGACGGGTCAAGATGCGGTGTATGACGCACAGATGACCGAGCGAGGACGGGCTGATGTCGGACCCAGCCCCTAGGCTCATTTCATGCCGCCGTCCCAGAAGCGCACCCGCCGCTACGACTTCGTCAGGACCCGCACCGCCGTGCTGGCCCAGTTCGAGCATGTGAGGAGCGCGGTGACCGCCCTCGCGCCCGACCGGCTCGCGCTGCCCACCCGGCTCGGTGACTGGACCGTGCGCGAACTGGCCGCACATCTCACCATGGCCGTGGAGAGCGTGAGCAGATGCCTCGACCAGGAGGCTCCGGCCGCCCAGGAACTGACCCTGCTGGAATGGCCGTTCGCCACCGCCCAGGTCGCCGGCCAGATCTCGGACGACGTCAGGGCGCTCGCCGCGGCCTCCACTCCGGAAGAGCTGTTCAGCCGTACCGCCGCCCGGATCGCCGAGCGGCTGCCCGGCGCCGACGGCGAGCGGCTGCTCGCCACCCGCGTCGGCGCCATGCGCCTCTGCGATTACCTGGTCTCGCGCTGTGTGGAACTGGTCGTCCACACCGACGACCTGAATGCCGCCGCCGGGCTGGAGATCCCGTACGACCGCCAGGCCCTGGCCGCCTGTACCCGGCTCCTCGCGGACGCCCTCGCGGTCAAGGCCCCGGGGGCGTCGACGGAGGTGCGGGTCCCGCCGTACGCCGTCGTCCAGTGCATCGAGGGCCCCCGCCACACCCGCGGCACCCCGCCCAACGTCGTCGAGACCGACCCGCTCAGCTGGATCCGGCTGGCCACCGGGCGTACGGAGTGGCAGACGGCGGTCGACAGCGCGAAGGTCGCGGCGAGCGGTGAGCGTGCCGACCTCTCGGCTCTGCTGCCCGTCATGAGGTGACACATGAGCCGGCACATGAGGTGACACAGGCGGGCTGAATGAGGCGACGCGGGCTGAGTGAGGCGACGCGGGCGGGCTGAGTGAGGCGACGCGGGCTGCGGGGGAGCTGCGGGGGAGCTGAGGGGGAGCTGCGGGGAAGGGGAACCGGACACCCCACCCGCCCCGTCCCATCGCCATGCTCACGCAACGTACCGCCGTAGCCGCCCTGGCCCTCTTCACACTGGCCGCCTGCGGCACGGAAAAAGGATCAGCGGGTTCGAGTCACCCGGCCGACCCGGACGTCCCCCTCACCGGGACCGGCTGGACCGTCGACAGCGTCTCGGCGGGCGGCACCGTGCGGAAGGCCCCGGCCGGTGCCGACATCGCATTCGAGAAGGGGCGGGTGAACGGCTCGTCCGGCTGCAACCACTTCAGTGCGCCGGTCACTGTCAAGGACGACACCCTCACCGTCGGCCACGCCACCAGCACCCTCATCGGCTGTCCGAAGAACCTGCAGAGCTACGAGACCGGCCTCCGCAAGACCCTCACCGGCAAGCTCACCGTCCATCTCAGCGGCGGGAAGCTCACTCTGCGTACAGAGAAGGGCGACTCCGTGACTCTCACGCGGAAGCCCGCGGAGCGGACCCCTCCGCTCGTCGGGACAGCGTGGAAGGTGGACGCGCTGACCGAAGGCGCGAGCATGTCCACCCTCCCGCGGGGCACGGCAGGGAAGGCCCGGCTGACCTTCGCCAAGGACGGTTCCGTCCACGGAAACCTGGGCTGCAACAGGGTCAGCGGTATGGCAAAGGTCACGGGGAGCACCGTCACCTTCGGGCCTCTCACCACCACCCGCATGATGTGCGGGGCGCCGGCCATGTCCCTGGAGAGGCGGCTGCTCAAGGTGCTGCACGGGCCTGTGCGCTACGGAATCCAGCACCGCGCGCTCACGCTCACGGCCCACGACGGGACCGGAATCCGCGCCACCGCATAGCGTCGCGTATCGGTCAGAAGGGGCATCCGGGCGGATCCCCAATTCGGACCAGTGGTCGATCTCGCCTACACTCGGTGGCGTGCCTCGTGGTGATGGACGACTCAACCACGACCTGCTCCCCGGAGAGAAAGGCCCCCAGGACGCTTGTGGCGTCTTCGGTGTCTGGGCTCCGGGCGAAGAGGTCGCCAAGCTCACCTATTTCGGACTGTATGCCCTGCAGCACCGTGGACAGGAGTCCGCGGGCATCGCAGTGAGCAATGGGTCCCAGATCCTGGTCTTCAAGGACATGGGTCTGGTCTCACAAGTCTTCGACGAAACCTCTCTCAGCTCTCTCCAGGGCCATATCGCGGTGGGCCATGCCCGCTACTCCACCACCGGAGCATCGGTGTGGGAGAACGCGCAGCCCACCTTCCGTGCCACCGCGCACGGATCGATCGCACTCGGTCACAACGGCAACCTGGTCAACACGGCCGAGCTGTCCGCGCTGGTCGCCGAGCTGCCCAAGGAGCACGGCCGCTCCACCCAGCTGGCCGCGACCAACGACACCGATCTGGTCACCGCGCTCCTCGCGGGCCAGACGGATGACGACGGCAAGCCTCTGACGATCGAGGAAGCCGCCCCCAAGGTGCTGCCCGCGGTCAAGGGCGCCTTCTCGCTCGTCTTCATGGACGAGCACACCCTCTACGCGGCCCGTGACCCGCAGGGCATCCGCCCGCTGGTCCTCGGCCGTCTGGAGCGTGGCTGGGTGGTGGCTTCCGAGTCCGCCGCCCTCGACATCTGCGGTGCCGCCTTCGTCCGCGAGGTCGAGCCCGGCGAGCTGATCACCATCGATGAGAACGGTCTGCGTACCGTTCGATTCGCAGAAGCGAAGCCCAAGGGCTGTGTCTTCGAGTACGTCTATCTGGCGCGCCCCGACACGGACATCGCCGGCCGGAACGTCTACCTCTCGCGGGTCGAGATGGGCCGGAAGCTGGCCGCCGAAGCTCCGGCGGACGCCGACCTGGTGATAGCGACGCCCGAGTCGGGCACACCCGCCGCGATCGGTTACGCCGAGGCCAGCGGGATTCCGTACGGCTCGGGCCTGGTCAAGAACGCCTATGTCGGCCGGACCTTCATCCAGCCGTCCCAGACGATCCGCCAGCTCGGTATCCGCCTCAAGCTCAACCCGCTCAAGGAAGTCATCCGCGGGAAGCGCCTGGTGGTCGTCGACGACTCGATCGTCCGCGGAAACACCCAGCGCGCCCTGGTCAAGATGCTCCGTGAGGCGGGTGCCGCCGAGATCCACATCCGGATCTCCTCCCCGCCCGTGAAGTGGCCGTGCTTCTTCGGCATCGACTTCGCCACCCGGGCCGAGCTCATCGCCAATGGCATGTCCGTGGACGAGATCGCGACCTCGATGGGCGCCGACTCCCTGTCGTACATCTCCATCGACGGCATGATCGAGGCGACGACCATCGACAAGCCGAACCTGTGCCGCGCCTGCTTCGACGGCGTGTACCCGATGGAACTGCCCGATCCCGAGCTGCTCGGCAAACAGCTGCTGGAGACCGAACTCGCGGCCGGACCGGCGAGCACCGCCGCCGCCGAAGCGCTCCGTCGCCCGTAAGCCCCGCAGGACGACACGAAAGTCCCAGAACCATGTCTGCTGAATCTTCCGAGCGCGCTCCGCACCAGGCCACCGGTGCCAGCTACGCGGCTGCCGGCGTCGACATCGAAGCCGGTGACCGCGCCGTCGAGCTGATGAAGGAGTGGGTGAAGAAGACGCAGCGCCCGGAGGTCGCGGGCCTCGGCGGCCTCGGCGGCTTCGCCGGCCTCTTCGACGCCTCGGCCCTGAAGCGGTACGAGCGGCCGCTCCTCGCCTCGGCCACCGACGGCGTCGGTACGAAGGTCGACCTCGCCCGCAAGATGGGCGTGTACGACACCATCGGCCACGACCTCGTGGGCATGGTCGTCGACGACCTGGTCGTCTGCGGTGCCGAGCCGCTCTTCATGACCGACTACATCTGCGTCGGCAAGGTCTTCCCCGAGCGTGTCGCCGCGATCGTGAAGGGCATCGCCGAAGGCTGTGTGCTGGCCGGCTGCGCGCTGGTCGGCGGCGAGACCGCCGAACACCCCGGGCTGCTCGGCGAGGACGACTTCGACGTCGCGGGCGCCGGTACGGGCGTGGTCGAGGCGGACCGGCTGCTGGGTCCCGAGCGGATCCGCGAGGGTGACGCCGTCATCGCGATGGCCTCGTCCGGACTTCACTCGAACGGGTACTCGCTGGTGCGGCATGTCGTCTTCGACCGGGCCGGCTGGGCGCTGGACCGGGAGATCGCGGAGTTCGGCAGGACGCTCGGCGAGGAGCTGCTGGAGCCGACCAGGATCTACTCGCTGGACTGTCTGGCGCTGACCCGTACGACCGAGGTGCACGGCTTCAGCCACATCACCGGCGGCGGCCTCGCCAACAACCTGGCCCGGGTGATCCCGGACCACCTGCACGCCACGGTCGACCGTTCGACCTGGACCCCGGGCGCGGTCTTCGACGTCGTCGGCAGGGCCGGACAGGTCGAGCGCCTGGAGCTGGAGAAGACTCTGAACATGGGGGTCGGCATGATGGCCGTCGTCCCCGCGGAGTCGGTGGATACGGCACTGGCGACCTTCGAGGACCGGGGCCTGGACGCCTGGGTCGCGGGAGAGATCACCGGCCGCGGCGATCACGCCACGGGCGCCGAGCTGACCGGGGACTACGCCAAGTAGGCGGCCGGGTACGGGTCAGGACAGGCACGGGCCGGGACAGGTCGCCGGGGTGCGCGCCAGGTCACACGCCGGGTCGGTGCGGACGCGGCGGACCCGCCGTACCGCACCGGCAGCCCGGCGGACAGTGTGGACAGCACTGAACCCGGTCCGTGGCGCAGGCCCTGGACCGGGTCAGTGTGTCAGCGCAGCCGCAGGCCGCGCCGGGAAATGCTGTGAGGTGTTGTACGTCAAGCGCCGCGGCGCTGAGACGAAGGACCGGACTCGTCGTCCTCGTCCTGATCCTCGTTATAACGATCCGCGTACTGTGCGTACGGGTCATCTTCCTCTTCGTCGTCCTCGAACGGCTCCGCGTTCGGTGGCTGACTCGTAGGAGATGCGCCCAGCTCATTGGCCAGACGTGACAGGTCCGTTCCGCCGCTGCTGTACTTCAGCTGGCGGGCGACCTTCGTCTGCTTGGCCTTTGCCCGGCCGCGCCCCATGGCTCGACCCCCTCGGTGACGGGGCTCGACGGCCCCAGAGTCTTGACACCCGTTCATGATTCGGAACGGACTCTCCGTGAAGAGTCCGGTCCGTAGGGCTTCAACGGTACCTGCTTCCGCGGCCCTACGGTACGCCGCCCGCAGCCAGCGCCGCTTCACAGAACCGGCGAGGAGCCCTGTCCTCGCTGGTCAGCTGCGATTTTAACCTCTTCTGGGCGGCCGACCCGCCGACGGGGGTGAGTCACGTCTCCCCGACGGCGGGTCACTGGGTGCGCGCGGTCAGTTACTGCCGGAACGGGCCGCCGACATGCGCTGCTCGGCGATCCGGTCGGCCGCCGCGGCCGGCGGAATGCCGTCTTCATTTGCACGTGCGAATATAGCCAGCGTGGTGTCGAAGATCTTCGCCGCCTTCTTCTCGCACCGGCCGAAGTCGAAGCCGTGCAGCTCGTCGGCGACCTGGATCACCCCGCCGGCGTTCACCACGTAGTCGGGGGCGTAGAGGATGCCCCGGTCCGCGAGGTCCTTCTCGACGCCGGGGTGCGCGAGCTGGTTGTTGGCCGCGCCGCACACCACCTTCGCGGTGAGCGCGCGCACCGACGCGTCGTTGAGCGCGCCGCCCAGCGCGCACGGGGCGTAGATGTCGAGCCCTTCGGTGCGGATCAGTGCCTCGGTGTCGCCGACCGTGGTGACCCGGCCCGGGTGGCTTTCGGTGACGCGGCGCACGGAGTCCTCCCGTACGTCCGTGACCACCACCTCCGCGCCCTCTGCCAGCAGATGCCCGACCAGGTGGTGGCCGACCTTGCCGACGCCCGCGACGCCGACCTTGCGGCCGCGCAGCGCGGGGTCGCCCCACAGGTGCTGGGCGCTGGCCCGCATCCCCTGGTAGACGCCGAAGGCGGTCAGTACGGACGAGTCGCCGGCGCCGCCGTTCTCGGGGGAGCGGCCGGTGGTCCAGGCGCACTCGCGCGCCACCACGTCCATGTCCGCGACATAGGTGCCGACGTCGCAGGCCGTCACGTACCGCCCGCCGAGCGAGGAGACGAACCGGCCGTAGGCCAGGAGGAGTTCCTCCGTCTTGATCAGCTCGGGGTCGCCGATGATCACGGCCTTGCCGCCGCCGTGGTCCAGGCCGGCCATGGCGTTCTTGTACGACATTCCGCGCGCGAGGTTCAGCGCGTCGGCGACGGCTGCCTCCTCGTTCGCGTACGGGTAGAAGCGCGTACCGCCGAGGGCCGGGCCCAGGGCGGTGGAGTGGATGGCGATCACGGCCTTGAGGCCGGTGGCGCGGTCCTGGCAGAGGACGACCTGCTCGTGCCCGCCCTGGTCCGAGTGGAACAGGGTGTGCAGCACGTCCGCACGGGCGCCAGGAGCGTCCGGGGCGTCGGGGACGAGTACGCCGGTCATATCGGTCACGGTGGTGACTCCCAAGTACGAGGCGGCGGCCCTCTTACGGGTGGAGAGGGCCGGATGGCAGCAGATTAGGCCCTGCGTCCGCGTGGATCAGGCGCAGTGCCGAGGATCACCCCCTCGTGGCGCAATGACATGGGACGATCACCTTATGGCGGTGGTGTCCTCAGTGATCGTGCCCTATACGTCCTACCTGCGGGTGTACGAGCCCTTGGCGGCTTTCCCGGAGGCCGAGCGCGACCACTGGGCCCGCTATGCGCGGCGCAGCGATCTGCCGACGGCGCAGGACGAACTCCGGCGCTCGCTGGCCGATCTGCTGCCGACGCCTCCCGTCGCCGTTCCGGTGCACGAGAGCGCCGACGCGTTCGTCGCCGAACTGGACGGTGTGGTCTGCGTCTGCCCCTGGCGGACCAGGCTGCGCGGCTGGCAGGCCCTGGAGGCGATGGCGGGGCAGTACCCGGAGCCGGTGCTCGACGTGGTGCTCCCGCCGGTGGTGCGTCTGCAGGCCGTCGCCGACTATGGGCGCTGGCTGGAGCGGAACCCGGACGCGCGGCCGTGGATCCGTACGACGGTCTGGCATGTCCCGGTGCGCTGGTTCACGCTCTTCGACGACGAGGAGCGCGAGTA
This sequence comes from Streptomyces sp. NBC_00466, assembly GCF_041433995.1. Lineage (NCBI taxonomy): Bacteria > Bacillati > Actinomycetota > Actinomycetes > Kitasatosporales > Streptomycetaceae > Streptomyces > Streptomyces sp. NBC_00466. The sequence continues at coordinate 3,463,978 of NZ_CP107896.1, forward strand.
CGAGAAGGCCGGTCCCGCCGAAGGGGCGGTCCCCGGGGCGCCGCCGGTCATGCGCTACCGGACGCCGATGGTGCAGGCGAGGCGCCGGCTGGCCCGGTCGCTCAAGACGCTGCGGGAGCACTTCGAGGAGGGGCCGCTCACCGAGGGTCTTGTCGACGTCGGGAAGTGGCTGGAGGATTTCCATCCCAGGTCGCTGGTCGAGCTCGACTACGGCGGCCTGGTGCACGCGCTCTCCGACGAGCAGCTGGAGGAGGACCGGTCGGCCGCCGATGTGGCGGCTGCGGTGGCCGCGCTGCGTGCGGGCGACGAGGAGACGGCGGACGCCGCCTACGAGCGTCTGGCGGACCGCTGGCGGGCCGTCCGGGCGCGGCAGACCGCGAACTGACGGGGTCGCTCTTCCGGGGGACCGCCCGGTCGGGGACCTAGGTCCTGATCCGGGCCTTTAAGTCAAGCGTGACGGACCGCACTAACCGGGGCCTTGCGCCCATCCCCCACCCTCGTGTCAAAATAGGACAAGGAGTCCGGGGAGGGCTCCGTCCGTCCAAGTGAGGGCGGATTCCTCGGCATTGCACGCTATGGGGGGTCTCATGACTCCTGATGACCATGTGACTGATCGTCACTGACGCATGACTGTCCGCTATGACATGGTCCATCGGGCTTCGGCCGCTGATGAGCACCTGAGAGGGCAATTCCATCGGTTTGGCCGACGTGGCTGGACGGATGGTGTAGTTGTAGTGCCGAAGACAAGCCGTTCGTCCTATAACCGACTCGGCCCGTGTCCGCCATTTCGGGCAACGCGGGTCAAGGTGCAGAATTTAGAGGAAAGAACCGAGATGGTTCGGTTCTCCCGAGGAGGCCGCTCATGACCGCTCGCACCCCTGATGCCGAGCCGCTGCTGACCCCGGCTGAGGTTGCCACGATGTTCCGCGTGGACCCGAAGACGGTCACTCGCTGGGCGAAGGCGGGCAAGCTCACGTCCATCCGAACGCTGGGTGGGCATCGCCGGTACCGCGAGGCAGAGGTCCGTGCTCTGCTCGCGGGCATTCCGCAGCAGCGCAGCGAGGCCTGAACACCCTAATAAATCGGGCGTTTTCGGGTCTCCCAACCCGATTCGGCCCGTTATAGCTCCACTTGACGGCAGTCCGCCCCAACGGACTTCCGTTTTTGATCGCGCTGGACTCCGCCGGGTCCAGCGCGATCTTTTTTGTGTCCTGCCCCACCCGGCGCCGTGATGGGCCGCGCTGTCCCGCCCGCCGGCCGCCCGCCGGGTGCTCGTACGGGGCCGTCTGCCGGGCTCTCAGGGCCTGTTGGGGAGTGCCCGATTCCGCCCTGTCGTCCCGTTGTCGGTGCCGTGCCGGAGGCTCAGCGTGTGCCGCCGGTTACGTCTCGCACAGCCGTGCAATTGCACATATTAAATTGGGTGGTTGTAGGGAGGGGTTAAGTTCACTACTTTTCAAAACTCTTTGCGTGACACCCGTCACATGGCAGAGCACTTGCCAAACGTGAGCCTGTCACGGAAAGACCCGGCGGGCCCCATGGTTCACCGGCGCGCCGGTGAGCGGTCCTCGTCGTTCTCGTCGGCGGTGGACGGCTCCATGGCGAGCCGCAGCAGCCGGTGGCAGACCGCGCAGTGCCGGGTGAGGTGGCGGTAGCCCACAGCGGCCGCCAGATGGGCGCGCAGCAGCGCCCGCGTCTCGTGCCGTGTCGCCGTCGCCATACGCCGACCTCCTGCCGCCGCCCGGGCCCCGCCGCCCGGTGAACCCCGGCCGCCCCCGCGAGCCCCGGCCACCCTGCGAACCCCTGCTGTCTGAGTACCCGCGTGCGGGACGCGCCGTCAAGACGCGTGCGCGGGCGACAGAGGAACCCGAACAGCAGAAAGGCCCGCATCCGGTGAGGATGCGGGCCTTTCTGCTGTGTTGTTCTACTGCGGTCCTGACGGGATTTGAACCCGCGGCCTCCACCTTGACAGGGTGGCGAGCACTCCAAACTGCTCCACAGGACCAGGTTTCGCAGCCCCGCTGTACGAGAAACTCGTACGGTGTCGCTTCCGCTTGGCTGCGAGACAGACTGTACAGGAGGTCGGGGCCCCCGGTCGAACTGGCTGCGGGCGGCGCTGGGGACGGTGCCGGGGGCCCGCTGCGGGCGGCTCAGCGGACCCCGGCGACCACCGCGTCGATCGCCTTCACGATGCGCTTGTCCGAGACCGTCTGAGCCGTGCCGAGGGCGTGCGCGAAGTAGCTCACCCGCAGCTCCTCGATCATCCAGCGGATGTCGAGCGCCTCCTTGGGCACCGGCCGCCCCTGCGGCAGCTGCTCCAGCAGCCACGCGTACTCGTCCTGCATCTCGTGGACCTTCGCCATCCGCGTGGTGTCGCGCTGGACGGCCGTCGGCATCTGCTGGAGGCGGCGGTCGGCCGCGACCAGGTAGCGCATCAGGTCCGGCAGCCGGCGCAGCCCGGTGGCGGTGACGAAGCCCGGTTTGATGAGCGTCGCCAACTGGGTCCGCACATCCGCCAGGTTGGCGACGAGCACCAGGCTGGTGGTGGCCTTCAGCCGGCGCTCGGCCGCCTGCCAGGCCGCCAGGATCTGCTGGACCTGGTCGACCGTCCTGATGGTCGTCTCGACGAGGTCCGCGCGCACCTTCTCGTACAGCTTGCGGTACGACTCCTCGTCCCAGGCGGGCCCGCCGTGGTCGGCGATCAGCTGGTCCGCCGCCGCCATGGCGCAGTCCTCGAAGAGCGCCTGAACCGAGCCGTGCGGATTGCGGGACAGGGCCAGTTTCGCCTGGTTGCTGAGCCGGTCGGACGCGAACTTGGCCGGGTTCACGGGAATGTTGAGCAGGATGAGCCTGCGGGTGCCCCGCCACATCGCCTGCTGCTGCTCGGCCTGGGTGTCGAAGAGCCGTACGGACACGCTGTCGCCCGCGTCGACCAGCGCCGGGAAGGCGCGGACCGGCTGGCCGGCCCGCCTGGTCTCGAAGACCCGGGAGAGCGTACCGACCGTCCAGTCGGTGAGCCCGGTCCGCTCGACCGACTCGCCGGCCGGGCCCGCCGTCGCCGCTGCCGCCTTCGAGATCGCCTGGCGGGCCCTGGGGCGCAGCCGGAGCTTGAGCGCTTCCAGGTCCTTGTCCTCGGCCACGTTGCGGCGCCGCTCGTCCACGATCCGGAAGGTGATCTTGAGGTGGTCCGGCACCCGGGAGAGATCGAAGTCCTCGGCGGTGACCGGGACGCCGACCATGCGCTGGAGCTCCCGGGCGAGCGTCAGCGGCAGCGGCTCCTGGAGGGGCACCGCGCGGTCCAGGAAGGCCCCCGCGTAGTTCGGCGCGGGCACGTAGTGGCGGCGGATCGGCTTGGGCAGCGAGCGGATCAGCTCGGTGACCACTTCCTCGCGCAGCCCCGGGATCTGCCAGTCGAAGCCCTCGGGCGTGACCTGGTTGAGCACCTGGAGCGGGATGTGGACCGTGACGCCGTCCGCGTCCGCGCCCGGCTCGAACTGGTACGTCACCCGGAACTTGAGCTTTCCCTGCCGCCAGGAGTCCGGGTAGTCGTCCTTGGTGACGGCCCCGGCCTTCTCGGTGATCAGCATCGAGCGCTCGAAGTCGAGCGCCTCGGGCTCGTCCCGCTGCTTGTGCTTCCACCAGGAGTCGAAGTGGGCGCCGGATACGACGTGTTCGGGGATCCGCCCGTCGTAGAAGTCGAAGAGCGTCTCGTCGTCCACCAGGATGTCGCGGCGCCGCGCGCGGTGTTCCAGCTCCTCGACCTCGGCCAGGAGCTTGCGGTTGGCGGCGAAGAACTTGTGGTGCGTGCGCCAGTCGCCCTCGACCAGTGCGTTGCGAATGAAAAGCTCCCGGCTGGTCTCCGGGTCGATCCGGCCGTAATTGATCTTGCGCTGGGCGACGATCGGGACGCCGTACAGCGTGACCCGCTCGTACGCCATCACCGCCGCCTGGTCCTTCTCCCAGTGCGGTTCGCTGTAGGTGCGCTTCACCAGGTGCTGGGCGAGCGGTTCGATCCACTCCGGCTCGACCTTGGCATTGACCCTGGCCCACAGCCGTGAGGTCTCCACCAGCTCGGCGGACATGATGAAGCGCGGCTGCTTCTTGAAGAGCGCCGAGCCGGGGAAGATCGCGAACTTCGCGTTGCGGGCGCCCAGATACTCGTTCTTCTCCGTGTCCTTGAGCCCGATGTGCGAGAGCAGCCCGGCGAGGAGCGAGGTGTGCACCGCCTGTTCGGGCGCGTCCTCCTCGTTCAGCCGGATGCCCATGGTCCTGGCGACCGAGCGCAGCTGTGCGTAGATGTCCTGCCACTCGCGGATCCGCAGGAAGTTCAGATACTCCTGCTTGCACATCCGGCGGAAGCTGGAGGAGCCGCGCTCCTTCTGCTGGTCGCGTACGTAGCGCCAGAGGTTGAGGAAGGCCAGGAAGTCGGAGGTCTCGTCCTTGAAGCGGGCGTGCTGCTGGTCGGCCTGCGTCTGCTTCTCCGCAGGGCGCTCGCGCGGGTCCTGGATGGAGAGCGCGGCGGCGATGACCATCACCTCGCTCACACAGCCGTTCCGGTCGGCCTCCAGGACCATCCGGGCCAGCCGCGGGTCGACGGGCAGCTGGCTGAGCTTGCGCCCTTCCTGGGTGAGCCGCCGCTTGGGGTCCTTCTCCTTGGGGTCCAGCGCGCCGAGTTCCTGGAGCAGCTGGACGCCGTCGCGGATATTGCGGTGGTCCGGCGGGTCGATGAAGGGGAACTTCTCGATGTCGCCGAGGCCGGCCGCGGTCATCTGGAGGATGACGGACGCCAGGTTCGTACGGAGGATCTCGGGGTCGGTGAACTCCGGGCGGGTGAGGAAGTCGTCCTCGGCGTACAGCCGGATGCAGATGCCGTCCGACGTACGGCCGCAGCGGCCCTTGCGCTGGTTGGCGCTGGCCTGCGAGATCCGCTCGATGGGCAGGCGCTGGACCTTGGTGCGGTGGCTGTAGCGGGAGATACGGGCGGTGCCCGGGTCGATCACGTACTTGATGCCGGGGACGGTCAGCGAGGTCTCGGCGACGTTGGTGGCGAGCACCACCCGTCTGCCGCCGCCGGAGGGGCGCTGGAACACCCGGTGCTGCTCGGCGTGCGAAAGCCGCGCGTACAGCGGCAGCACCTCGGTGCGCCGCAGGTTCCGTTTGTTCAGCGCGTCGGCGGTGTCCCGGATCTCGCGCTCGCCGGAGAGGAAGACCAGCACATCGCCCGAGCCCTCGTCCTGGAGCTCGTCGACCGCTTCGCAGATGGCGGTGATCTGGTCCCGGTCGCCTTCGTCGCCCTCCTCCTCGAGGAGCGGGCGGTAGCGCACCTCGACCGGGTACGTACGGCCGCTGACCTCGACCACCGGGGCGTCGCCGAAGTGCCGGGCGAAACGCTGCGGGTCGATGGTGGCCGAGGTGATGACGACCTTCAGGTCAGGTCGCTTCGGCAGCAGCTGGGCCAGGTACCCCAGCAGGAAGTCGATGTTGAGCGACCGCTCGTGCGCCTCGTCGATGATGATCGTGTCGTACGCGCGCAGCTCGCGGTCCGTCTGGATCTCGGCGAGGAGGATGCCGTCCGTCATCAGCTTGATGAAGGTGGCTTCCTGGTCGACCTGGTCGGTGAAGCGGACCTTCCAGCCGACCGCCTCGCCCAGCGGGGTGCTCATCTCGTCCGCGATGCGCTCGGCGACCGTGCGCGCGGCGATCCGGCGGGGCTGGGTGTGGCCGATCATGCCCCGGACGCCGCGCCCCAGTTCCAGGCAGATCTTCGGGATCTGGGTCGTCTTGCCCGACCCGGTCTCACCGGCGACGATCACCACCTGGTGATCCCGTATCGCCTCGGCGATCTCGTCCTTCTTCCGGCTGACCGGCAGCTGCTCGGGGTAGCTGACAGTGGGCACCCGGGCAGCCCTGCGCGCCAGGCGGGCGGCGGACTTCTCCGCGTCGGCGGCGATCTGGTCCAGCGCGGCCTGCCGGGCCTCTGGTTTACGGATACGGCGGGCGCCCTCCAGGCGTCGGCCGAGCCGGTGCGCGTCGCGCAGCGACAGCTCGTTGAGCGTGGCCTGGATATCAGCGAAGGAAGTAGACATACCTGAACCAGGATCTCACCCTGTGCAACCCGCTGGCGAACGGATTTGGCTGCCCGGATCTGGGTGCGTATGTCCGTGATGTGTGGTTTAGCTTGGTTCCATGCCCGACGAGACGGAACACCACGGCGCCCACGGCGCCCACGGCAGGCATCCGACCGGGGCCGAGCGGTGGGAGGAGTTCCGGAAGTCGCCCTTCGTGCCGGCGACCGTCCTGCTGTTCATCCTGGCGGCCGCCGCCGGGCTCTTCGCCGGTTCGTACACGTACTTCATGGCGAACCCGACCCCGCACCGCGTGCCGACCGCCGTCGTCGGCCCGTACACGTCTCCCACCGGGCAGCGGTTCATCGACGGGATGGAGAAGGCGCTCGACGCCTCGCTGAAGCTGCAGGTGTACTCGACCGACGCCCAGGCGCGGCGGGCCGTGGACCAGCAGAAGGTCTTCGCGATCGTGCATGTACGGAGCAGCGCGGTGCAGCTCGATGTGTCAGGGGCATCCGGCGCCTCCGTCGCGCAGGTGCTCGTGGAGTCCACGCCCGCGGTGGCGAAGGCGACCGGTGTCCCCGTCCGGGTGACGGACATCAACCCGCTCCAGAAGGGCGACCCGCGGGGACTCGCGCTCTTCTACATCTCGCTGGCCGCGGTGATCGTCGGCTTCGTCGGCGCGATCCAGCTCTCCGTGCACGCCCGCGGCCTCAACCCGGCGGAGCGCATCGCGTACATCATCGCCAACGCGCTGCTCGGCGGCTTCGCCATCGCGGCCGTCGTCGACTGGTGGCTGGGCGCGCTGGATCTGCCGTTCACGGAGTCGTGGCTGATCCTGGCCTTCACGATGTTCACGTCCGGCATGGTCTTCACGATGTTCAACACCCTCATCGGCCGCTGGGCGATGCTCCCCACCTGGGGGCTGATGGTGCTGCTGGGAAACCCGTCGTCGGGCGGCGCGGTGTCCTGGCCGCTGCTTCCTTCGACGCTGGGCCACATCGGGCAGTGGCTGCCGCCGGGCGCCTCGGTCAACGCCCAGCACACCGCCGTCTACTTCCGCGGTTACCAGCACGCCTTCCCGTTCCTGGTGCTCGCGGGGTGGTCGCTGGTGTCATGTGCAGTCTTCTGGATCTGGCGCCACCGGCACCCGGGCGGGCGTACGGTGCTGGGCGGCCGGCGGATCTGAAAGGTGCAGGAGTGGGCCTGACATGCGAAAAGCCCCGACGCGCGGTCGGGGCTCTCGAAGCGGTGGCTGGGGCCGGGATCGAACCGGCGACCTATCGCTTTTCAGGCGATCGCTCGTACCAACTGAGCTACCCAGCCACGCAGCCTAGGCTGCAGCGGTCCTGACGGGATTTGAACCCGCGGCCTCCACCTTGACAGGGTGGCGAGCACTCCAAACTGCTCCACAGGACCAAGCAATGTGCGAGAAATATTCTCGCACACAGTTGTGCGTGCCCCCAACGGGATTCGAACCCGTGCTACCGCCTTGAAAGGGCGGCGTCCTGGGCCACTAGACGATGAGGGCTAAGGGCCCGCCTGGGCGCTTTGCAGCGCGTCGGGGACGTCCGAAGCATATGGGATGGCGGCGCGGTTCGCCAAAACGGTTTAGCGCGCCGTGGGCGAGGCCTTCGCTCCGGGCAGGTTGCCGGCCGGCAGATGCCTGCTGACCTCGGCCGTCGTCAGGCCCAGGCCGCCCAGCGTGATCTCGTCCCAGGCCTGCAGCCGCCGGGTCGACCGGTCCAGGTAGAGCACCGATGCGAGCACCTTCTCCGGGTGCTTGTTCTGTACGGCGCGCAGCCCGCCGCCGCCCGTCGAGCCCTCCACCTTCAGCCGGGTGCCGAGGGGGAGCATCAGGTTCTCGCGGTGGTGCACATGCCCGGCGAGCACCAGCGGGACCGTGCCGTCCGTCTCGCGGGCCGCCTGCGGCTCGTGCGCGACCGCGATGTCGACGGGGGTGCCGGCCCGCTTCTGGTCCTCGATGGCGGAGGCGAGCCGAATTCCGGCCAGCCGCTCCGCCGCGTCACCGCCGGGTACGACCGAGCGGTCCGGGGTGAACTGCGGGTCACCGGTCCCCGAGATCCGCAGGCCGCCGACCGTCACGGCACTGCCGTTGTCGAGCACATGCACGTTCCTGAGGTGCTTCAGATACTTCTGCGTGGTGGCCGAATCATGGTTGCCGCGGACCCACACGTACGGTGCGCCGAGATCCGGCACCGGGTCGAGGAAGGCGTTCTCGGCGGCGCTCCCGTGGTCCATCGTGTCGCCGGAGTCGATGATCACGTCGATCTTGTACTGCTTCACGAGCGAGCCGATGATCTGCCACGACGCCGGGTTGAGATGGATGTCGGAGACGTGCAGCACCCGGATCGTGCCGGGGTCCGGCTGGTAGGCGGGGAGGGTCGACGTGGCGTCGTACAGCTTCGTCACGTTGGTGACGAGTCGCGCCAACTCCTCCTGGTAGACGTTGAAGTCGGTGACGATCGAGCGAGCGTTGCCGACCACCTGCGGGGCGGACGAGAGCAGCCCGGAGAACTTCGGCTCAAGCACCGACTTGGGGTTCCAGGTCGCGTACGCGGTGGCGCCCGAAGCCGCGAGGAGTACGAGCGCGAGACCGCCGGCCGCCAGGGCGCGGCGTGGCCTGCGGTAGACGACCAGGCCGAGCGCGGTGGCGCCGATCACCACGGCGGCGCAGGAGCGTACGGCCAGGTCGAGGGTGCTGTGCTCGACGTCGTGGGCGATCTCGGTCTGGAGGCCGGAGATCCGCTCGGGGTGTTCCACCAGGGCCCGGGAGCGGACCGGGTCCAGGCGGTCCACGTCGACGTCGAGCCGGATCGGAGCCGTGTGCGAGTCGAGTTCGAGCGCGCCGAGCGGCGAGACGTTGATCTTGGTGCCGCCGGTGAGGGAGGGGCGCAGCGTCATGGTGGTGTCCATGGGGCCGACCTGCGACCGGACATTGCCCACGACCAGCAGCCCCAGCCAGGCGCCGAGCAGCACGACGGCCACCATGGCGGGTCCCCGGAGCCAGGGGCGCGGGCGCGGGGCGAGGGAGAGTTCGTGCGGCGCGGAGCGGGGGCGGCCAGTGGTCCGGGTGCCGCTCATGCGCGGCCGTCCGGCGCGTGGCCCCCGGATGCGGGAACGGCGCGCGCTCAGTGCCCGGACGGTGCGCAGCGCCCGGAGTTGCCGTAGTCGGTCGGCGGCGGCCATTTGTGCGGTATGCCCACGCGGCGGAAGTCCCATGCGGACCCGGCGCATACGAGGGAACTACGGGACAATGGGCGGGTGCTGGAGATGACGCGTGAGGAGTTCGAGGAACTGGTCGCCGAGGCGCTGGACCGCATCCCGCCGGAGCTGACCCGGCTGATGGACAACGTCGCGGTGTTCGTCGACGACGAGCCCGGGCCCGACGACCCGGAGCTGCTCGGTCTCTACGAGGGGACACCGCTGACGGAGCGCGGCGAGTGGTACGCGGGTGTCCTGCCGGACCGGATCACCGTCTACCGGGGGCCGACGCTGCGGATGTGCTCATCGCGCGAGGCGGCGGTGGCCGAGACGGAGATCACCGTGGTGCACGAGGTCGCGCACCACTTCGGGATCGACGACGAGCGGCTGCACGCGCTGGGGTACGGCTGAGCGACGGGCGGCGGCACGCACGGGGTACGGCTGAGCGGCGAGCGGTCGCACGCGCTGGGGTACGGCTTGCCGGGGGCGGAGGTGACCGTGCGTACGGACCGGACGCCGGGCGTGTCCCTTCCGGGGGCCGGGGAGTTGGGCAGGGCGGTCCCAACCGGTCCGCTCCCGCAAGACCGCTCCCCCCGGAGGTGCGCCCCGTGCGCCAGTTGCCTGTCCCCGCCCGGTTGATCGCCGCCGTGATGACGGTGGCGGCTTCGGCGGGCTGTATGAGCGTCACCGACCACCCCGGCAGGCCCGCGCCGTCCGCCACGAAGGGGACGCAGCGCACGGACGCCCGGCCGGACGGCGCGGGCGCCGCCCCCGACAGCGGTGGGCGCGACCGGGTGCACGGCGGCACGGCCGACGGGAGTGACGAGGGCCCTGACGGACGGTCGGCGCAGGGGGATTCCGCCCGGAAGACCGCGAGCGGGAGCAAGGCCGGGACCGCGGGGAAGGACGGCGCGGGCGCGGACCCCTCGGCGGACCCGTCGGCGCCGGGTGCCCGGCGGTCGCCCCGGCCCGGACACTCGCGGCCGCCCGCGGGCGGCAGGCCGTCCGGCCGTCCGGCGCCGCCCGCGGGCAGTGCCTCGCCGCCCGGGCAGCCTTCGGACCCGCCGCGTACCAGCCCCACACCCGGTCCGGGCAGCTCGCCGCCCGGGGCCACGACGACCCCGTCCGTCGGCCCCGCCAAGCGGTCCGAAGCGATGCTCATCCCGCTGGCATCGCCGCAGGTGGGGCCCATGCAGCAGGCCGGGTTTGCCAGAAAGGGGGAAGGGTGAGTATGGTAGTAGATCGTTTGATCCCATTGCCCGGCGCCACTGTGTCTCTTGATCAGCAAGAGGCGAAGAGCGCCCCGAGGCGCGTTCTCTCCCTTACCGTGACTGGTCCGCATTGAGGCGGTCGAAATAGCGATTCACGGAGTTATGGGCGCGTGCCGAAACTCCGGAAGGTTTCGCATTTCGCATGTCCAATTTCAGTTCTGACCACGCCGTCATGCCCGAGAACGACGAGATCGTCGCCGACGCCGAGGCTGTCGTGGTCGAGGCCGAAGAGGCCGTCACCGAGGCCGTAGCCGCCGAGGACACCGCCACTGAGGCCGCAGTCACCGACGAGACCGCCACCGACGAGACCGCCGCTGGTGAGTCCGTCGCCGACGAATCCGTCACCGACGAAGAGCCCGCCGAGCCGACCGTGACCTTCGGGTCGCTCGGTCTGCCCGACGGCATCGTCCGCAAGCTCGCCCAGAACGGCGTCACCGCGCCCTTCCCGATCCAGGCAGCGACCATCCCGGACGCCCTGGCCGGCAAGGACATCCTGGGCCGTGGCCGTACCGGCTCCGGCAAGACCCTCTCCTTCGGTCTTCCGCTGCTGTCGACGCTCGCCGGCGGGCACACCGAGAAGAAGAAGCCGCGCGGCATCATCCTCACCCCGACCCGTGAGCTCGCGATGCAGGTCGCGGACGCTCTCCAGCCGTACGGCGACGTGCTCGGCCTGAAGATGAAGGTCGTCTGCGGCGGTACGTCGATGTCCAACCAGATCTACGCCCTGGAGCGCGGTGTCGACGTCCTCGTCGCCACCCCGGGCCGGCTGCGCGACATCATCAACCGTGGCGCCTGCTCGCTCTCCAGCGTCCAGGTCGCCGTCCTCGACGAGGCCGACCAGATGTCCGACCTGGGCTTCCTGCCCGAGGTCACCGAGCTGCTCGACCAGATCCCCGGCGGCGGCCAGCGCATGCTCTTCTCCGCCACCATGGAGAACGAGATCGGCACGCTGGTCAAGCGCTACCTGACCAACCCGGTCAGCCACGAGGTGGACAGCGCCCAGGGCAACGTCTCGACCATGTCGCACCACGTCCTCGTCGTGAAGCCGAAGGACAAGGCGCCGGTCACGGCCGCCATCGCCGCCCGCAAGGGCCGCACGATCATCTTCGTACGGACCCAGCTGGGCGCCGACCGCATCGCCGAGCAGCTCGTCGAGTCGGGCGTCAAGGCGGACGCGCTGCACGGCGGTATGACCCAGGGCGCCCGTACCCGTGTGCTCGCCGACTTCAAGGACGGTTACGTCAACGCGCTCGTCGCGACCGACGTCGCCGCCCGCGGTATCCACGTCGACGGCATCGACCTGGTCCTGAACGTGGACCCGGCCGGGGACCACAAGGACTACCTGCACCGTTCGGGCCGTACCGCCCGCGCCGGCAAGTCCGGCACGGTCGTCTCGCTCTCGCTGCCGCACCAGCGCCGCCAGATCTTCCGGCTGATGGAGGACGCGGGCGTCGACGCCACGCGCCACATCGTCCAGGGGGCCGGGGCCTTCGAGCCCGAGGTCGCCGAGATCACCGGTGCCCGTTCGCTGACCGAGGTCCAGGCCGACTCCGCGAACAACGCCGCCAAGCAGGCGGAGCGCGAGGCCAAGGACCTCACCCGTGAGCTGGAGCGCATCCAGCGCCGTGCGACCGAGCTGCGCGAGGAGGCCGACCGCCTGGTGGCGCGTGCCGCCCGCGAGCGCGGTGACGACCCCGAGGCCGCTGTCGCCGAGGTGCTGCAGGCCGCCGAGGCCGAGATCGCGGCCGCCGTACCGGAGCAGCCGAGGGCGGAGCAGCGCGAGGAGCGCCGCGACGACCGCGGCAACTTCGGGCGCCGTGACGACCGTGGCGGCGACCGTGGTGGATACCGCGGCGGCGACCGTGGTGGTGACCGCGGCGGCTTCCAGCGCCGTGACGACCGCGGTGGTGACCGTGGTGGTTTCCAGCGTCGTGACGACCGTGGCGGCAACGGCGGTTTCCGTCGTGACGACCGTCCGTCGGGTGGCGCCGGTGGTGGTTTCCGTGGCGGCGAGCGTCGTGACAACGACCGTCCGTCCGGTGGCTTCCGTGGTGGCGACCGCCGCGACGACCGTGGTGGCAACGGCGGCGGCTTCCGCCGTGACGACCGTCCCTCGGGCGGTTTCCGCGGTGGCGAGCGTCGTGACAACGACCGTCCGTCCGGTGGCTTCCGTGGTGGCGACCGCCGCGACGACCGTGGTGGCAACGGCGGCTTCCAGCGTCGCGACGACCGCCCCTCCGGCGGCCACCGCGGCAGCGACCGTCCGTTCAACCGCGACCGCCGCGACGACCGCCCCACCGGCGGCTTCCGCTCCGGCAGCAGCGACCGTCCGACCGGCCGCCGCGACGACCACCGCACGACCGGTACGGGCACCGGTACCGGTTCGTTCGGCCGCCGCGACGACAAGCCGCGCTGGAAGCGCAACGGCTGAGTCACCTGCCCGGCGTGAGCCGGAACCGGTGAGCTGCCGAATCCGGCTCGACCAGAGAAGCGGGCTCCTCCTTCGCGGAGGGGCCCGCTTCTCTTTCTCCGCGTCCGGTGCCGGCCGTTGGCTTTCGCCGCCCCCGATGACTTTTGACCTCGCGGGCGGTCATGACCATGTGGGCGCAGCCGCGCCGCACACAGGCGAGCACGACCGAAGACGAGAGGGAGGCACACCTCATGGCAGCCCCTGGCAACATCAACGGACTGGGCGTCATTCTCGGCAGTACGGACCCCGAACCGCTCATCGAGTGGTACCGCGCCGCGCTGGAGCCGCTGGGGGCCCGCTGGGAGGGCCACATGCTCGTCGTCGGGCAGCAGGCGATCATCGGATTCGACCGCCGCGACGACGTGGCGGACAAGGCCGCGGAACCCGGCAGGCAACTGGTCAACCTCATGGTGCGCGACATCCGTGCGGCCGAGAAGCACTTCAACACCCTCGGCGTGACCTGGATCAGGCCGGTCGAGGACACCGGGGGCGGCTGGTTCTTCTCCACCCTGCTGGACCCGGACGGCAATTACCTCCAGGTACTTCAGGGCCCCGGGACGCCCTGAGCCGCAGTACCCCCGTCCCACGACTCCGCCGACGGCCCGCACCGGCCGACGGCGGAGTCCGACGTGCCCGGCGGGGGATACCCGATCGGCTGCTGGGCACGCTCCCGCTATGCTCGGGGGGTGCGTCAGCACGGACCGTTAGCTCAATTGGCAGAGCAGTGGACTTTTAATCCATTGGTTGTGGGTTCGAGTCCCACACGGTCTACCGCTCGACAGGCCCCTGCCCTGCGCGTGAATGCGCAGGGCAGGGGCCTGTTCGCGTGTGCGGCGCCACCGGGATCAACTCCGTGCGGCCGAACGCGCGGTAATGGTCAGAACCACCCCCGCGCATGGCGTAGAGTTGTGTTTACCGACGCGGGGTGGAGCAGCTCGGTAGCTCGCTGGGCTCATAACCCAGAGGTCGCAGGTTCAAATCCTGTCCCCGCTACTCAAGATCGAAGGCCCAGCACATCACGTGCTGGGCCTTCAGTCGTTTCTCAGCGCTGCTGCCCGTTTCTCCCTTCCCCCACTTGGTCGATGCCGAATCGCACACCGGCGTGGGTGCGGCCAGCCTGGTGGGGCGCGGTACCGTCCGCCGCTTTGTGGACCGGGCAGGAGGGTACTGGTGGGGCAGCGAGAGGACTCGGGCTGGGCGCGTCGGTTCGTCCGGGCGCTGCCTGCCGTGCTGATCGTGGGCGGGGTGGTCTTCGACCAGCTGACGCCGGCCGCGTTCACGGCTGCCCCGTTCTTCGTCGCCGCGCCGGTGATCGCCGCCCCGCTCTTCTCGTACCGGGCCACGCTGATCACGGGGATCACCGCGGTGCTGGCTCTCGTGGGGCTGCATGGCTACGACGACACCTCGGCCAAGGCCTCGGCGGTCACGGAGCTGATCACCGTCGTCACGCTGTCCGTCGTCGCGCTCGTCATCAACCGCGTCATCCGGGTCAGCGGCGAGGAGCTCGCGTCGGCGCGTGTGGTGGCGGAGACCGCACAGCGTGCGGTGCTGCCGGTGCCTTCCGAGCGGATCGCCGGGCTGCACATCGCGGCGCGGTACGAGGCGGCGCAGGCCGGCACCTTCATCGGCGGCGATCTCTTCGCCGTGCAGGACACCCCGTACGGGGTCCGGCTGGTGGTGGGTGACGTGCGGGGCAAGGGGCTCGGCGCCGTCGAGGCGGTGGCCGTGGTGATCGGGGCCTTCCGGGAGGCCGCCGAGCAGGAAGCGACGATCGAGCAGGTCGCACAGCGGCTGGAACGTGCGCTGACCCGTGAAGGCGTGCGGCGGGAGGGACTTGACGCCTTCGAGGGGTTCACCACTGCGGCGCTCGCCGAGATCCCGCGCGGCGACCAGGGCCGGATCCGGCTGCTCAACCGGGGCCACCCCGAGCCGCTGCTGCTGTACGCGGACGGGGGCATCCACGTCCTCAGGCCGACCGACCCCGCTCTGCCGCTGGGGCTGGCCGATCTGGCGGCCTGGCCGGACCGGGCGGACGAGACGGAGTTCCCGCCGGGGGCCACGCTGCTGCTCTACACCGACGGCCTGTCCGAGGCGCGGAACGCGCAGGGGGACTTCTACGAGCCGCAGGAGCGGCTGCGCGGCCGGATCTTCCCGGGGCCCGAGGAACTGCTGACGGCGGTGACCGATGACGTGCGGCTGCACACGGGCGGGCGCTCCACGGACGACATGGCGCTGCTCGCGGTGGGCCGTCCGGGCCTGGGGCAGCCGGACCGGAGGAGGACGGTGGGGATCGTCCACCGGGAACAACACGATGCGTAGTCGAAGGACACCCCTCCGCATAACATTTGACGCACCATCAGGAACTCGATGTTTCGCGGCGACTCCTGAAGAGTGATCAAGTCGCCCGAATGCGCCCCTCTATGCCCCGTTAAGTGCAGGCCAAAGCCGTTAACGATCAGTCGGAACAGCTTGGAATCCGGCCCTCGCGTCTATTAACGTTCGATAACGCAGCGCGGTTGTCCCAGTCGTCGAAGAGGCGGCACCGCGCGCACGCGCCGAATCCCGCAAGGGAACCGGGGAACCACCAATTGGGGTGAATCGGGCTTCTCCGTAAGGGCTGCCCGTAGGAGACCTTCCTGCTCCGAACCCGTCAGCTAACCCGGTAGGCGGTAAGGAAGGAAAGGAGTGCGCCTCCGTGGCGTCCAACAACCCTGCCCCCGAAACGCTTTACTTCCCGAACGACGATGCTCCAGGTTTCGGCGGTGAGGACGGCACGTTCGACGAGTGGAACCCCACTGAGGATTCCCTCCGTTCGGTCCGTGGTAAACACCGTGTCGCCAAGCAGCGCGGCGGACTCGCCCGCAGTTCGACGGTCCTCGGCGTCGGCGTGATCGCAGCCGTCGGCGCGGGCGGCATGGCCAGCGCTCAGAGCAAGCCGCCGGTCGCGATCTCCCTCCCCGACCTTCCGCAGTCCGTCAAGGACAAGCTGCCGGACGCCGAGTCGCTGCCCGGCGTGGGGACGCTGATCTCCGACATCGGCGGCGGCTCGTCGCACCACGGCGGTACGGAGACGGGCGCCGCCGACGCGGCGCTCACCACCGCTGCGGCCAACGGCAAGAGCGGCGCGGACGCGGGCGAAGCCCTCCGTGCCCGGATTCTCCAGCAGGCCGAGCAGCAGCAGGGCGCGGTCGAGGACGAGGCCAAGGCGGCAGCCGAGAAGGCAGCTGCGGAGAAGGCGTCGGCGGAGGCCGCGAAGAAGCAGGACGAGGCGGCTGCCAAGGAGAAGGCGGCCAAGAAGAAGGCCGAGGCGGAGGCCAAGGCCAAGGCGGAGAAGGAGCGGCTCGCCAAGCTGGCGGCCAGTTACTCGCTCCCCGTCTCCTCGTACACCCTCACCTCGCGGTTCAACGACGGCGGTTCGATGTGGTCTTCGGGCCACCACACCGGCCTCGACTTCGCCGCCCCGACCGGTACCCCGATCAAGGCCGTGCACAGCGGGACGGTCAAGTCGGCCGGCTGGGCCGGGGCGTACGGCTACCGCACGGTCATCACGCTCGACGACGGTACGGAGCTGTGGTTCTGCCACCAGTCGTCGCTGGGGGTCAGCGCCGGCCAGAAGGTCAGCACCGGCGAGGTCATCGGCCGGGTCGGAGCCACCGGCAACGTCACAGGACCGCATGTGCACCTGGAGGTCCGCCCGGGCGGCGGCGACCCGATCGACCCGATGACCTGGCTCCAGGGCAAGGGCCTCAACCCGTAACCCCCAGCGGGTGACCGGCTGAACTCCCGCACGGGCTTCCAGCCCCCGCGCGTACCGCTGATGTACGGCGTCCCCGCACCCCGGCAGTCCTGACGGCACATCCCCCGACGTCAGGGCTGCCGGTTCGCTGTATGCGGGCATGTACCCGGGTCCGTCCCATGCGTACGCCCGGTCCGTCCCGCGCGTACGGCCGGCCCGGCTGAAACAGCGGAATAGTGCCGGGCCGCCGCGGGGTTGACCGGCATATGACTTCTCTGCGCGCACTCGGCTCTTCCGGCCTCAAGGTCTTCCCGCTCTCCCTCGGTGGCAACGTCTTCGGGTGGAGCGCCGACGAAGACCAGTCCTTCGAGGTGCTCGACGCCTACACCGCCGTCGGCGGCAACTTCATCGACACCGCGGACACGTACTCGGCGTGGGTGCCCGGAAACAAGGGCGGCGAGTCCGAGACCGTCATCGGTAACTGGCTGGCCGCGCGGGGCAACCGCGCCGACGTGGTGGTCGCCACGAAGGTCGGTATGCACCCCCAGTACCGGG
Organism: Streptomyces sp. NBC_00466; assembly: GCF_041433995.1. NCBI lineage: Bacteria > Bacillati > Actinomycetota > Actinomycetes > Kitasatosporales > Streptomycetaceae > Streptomyces > Streptomyces sp. NBC_00466. The sequence continues at coordinate 3,481,297 of NZ_CP107896.1, forward strand.
GGCTCTCGGCCGGGAACATCAAGGCCGCCGCCGACGAGTCGCTGCGCAGGCTGCGCACCGACTACATCGACCTCTACTACACGCACCTCGACGACGAGTCCGTCCCCGTCGAGGAGATCATCACCGCTCTCGACGATCTGGTGAAGGCCGGCAAGGTGCGCGCCATCGCCGCGTCCAATGTGAGCGCCGAACGGCTCGACGCCTCCATGGCGTTCTCCGAGGCCGAGGGGCTCGCCCGGTACGTCGCTCTCCAGCCGCACTACAACCTGGTCTCCCGCGACACCTACGAGGGCGGTCTCCAGGACGTGGCGGACCGGCACGGTCTGGCGGCCGTGCCGTACTACGCGCTGGCCTCCGGATTCCTCACCGGCAAGTACCGGCCCGGTGTGGACGTCGACAGCGTGCGGGCCGGCGGTGCGGCGCAGCACCTGGAGACCGAGCGGGGGCCGAAGGTCCTGGCCGCACTCGACAGGGTCGCCGCGGCGCACGGGGCCGAGGTCGCGACCGTCGCCCTGGCGTGGCTGGCGGCCCAGCCGACCGTCGTCGCGCCGATCGCTTCGGCGCGTACGGTCGGGCAGCTGCCCGCGCTGACCGCCGTGGCCGAGCTGACGCTCACCGACGCCGAGGTGGCGGACCTGACCACGGCCTCCGCCTGAGGAACCGGATCCGGGCGGAATCCGGATCGGGGCGGGAACCGGATCCGGCCCGTGGTGCCGCCGGGGTCAGTGCTGGTACGGGTTGTAGCCGCCGTAGTGCAGATGCGGTGGTGGCACCCGTACCCGCCCGGTCGCCTCCGCCGCGTAGAGCAGCGCGGGTCCTGCGATCTCCTTGCGCTGCCAGAGGTGGTGCAGCAGTTCCTGCTCGCGCGCCTCGAAGTCCGGGGCGGGCACGCCCCGGTGGGCCCGGTGCCGCAGAAAGGCGAGGGTCGTCGCGAAGGCCTCGTACTCGGAGACCGCGCGGGACGCGGCCCTGGCCCGTGACTTCGCGTCGGCGTGTGCGGGCGGCCGGTGGTACGGGCTCCGGCCGTACGGATCGGAGGGGTACGGGCCCGGGCCGTGCGGGGCCGGGTGGGGGCCCAGGTACGGGCTGGTCGCGCCGAACCCTCCGCCGAACGTACGTGCCGCGAAGCTGCGCGCCATGGCGCGCGCCCGCATCGACGAGAGCGCGAGCGGCTCCGCCGGGGCCAGCCAGCCCGCCGCCGCGTACGCGGGCAGCTCGGCCGATATCGTGCGCAGCTCCCGCTGGCGGGTCCAGATCGCCAGCCAGGTGATCGTCCCGAAGAGCGGGAGCATGAAAGCGCCGTAGACCAGATAGAAGCCGTAGGTGCCGAAGGCCGACGAGCTGTTCCACAGGGCGTGCATGCCCATGGCGCAGAGGAGGCCGAGCAGCGGCGGTGCGGTCCGGCGCAGCCGCTGGTGCTCGGCGGCCAGCGCCGCGATGCCGAAGCCGATGCCGGTCAGCACGGTGAACAGCGGGTGGGCGAAGGGCGAGAGGACGACCCGGACGAAGAAGGTCGCCGCCGTCACGGACGGAACGCCCGAGAACCCCAGCGACTTGTCCTCGCCGAAGGCGCTGCCGAGATACAGGATGTTCTCGGTGAAGGCGAAGCCGGTCGCGGTAAAGCCCGCGAAGACCACACCGTCCACGATCCCGGTGAAGTGGCGTCTGCGGAAGAGGAAGATCAGCAGGATCGCCGTGGCCTTCGCGCTCTCCTCGACGATCGGCGCCACCACTCTCGCCCCGAGGGTGTCCGCGCTCTTCGGATCCGCTGTGGCGGTCGCTATCCAGTGCGTGGCGAAGGAGTTGGCGATGATCGCGACGAGCGCGGCGGCGCACGCCCCCCAGGCGAAGGCGAAGATCAGGTTGCGCCAGGGCCCCGGATCGACCCGGTCCAGCCAGCGGAAGGCCGCCATGAGCAGCGGCACCGGGAGCACGGCCAGACCTATGCCGACGAGGAAGCCCTCGGTCCCGGTCTGTTCGCGGACCAGCGAGAGGATCAGCAGGCCGCAGATGGCGAGAACGATGATCACCGCTGTGGCGCGCAGCGCCTTGCTCCGCCAGAAGTCCCTGCGGGGGGCATAGCGCCAGTGTGCACGCGGTGGAACGGCGTCGAAGCGCGGCTGCTCCTCGTACACCGGGACCACCGGATGGGCCGCCCCGGGCGGCACGCTCGACTCGTACACCCGATTGAGCCTAACGAGCGGCACTGACAACCGCGACGCCGTACCGGGATTCCGTGCTGGGCCCGGCGGACAGGCCCTAGTCGGTGCTGTGGCCGCTCGGGCGGTCGTTGCGGCGGAACAGCAGGTCGTGGACCGCGTGCCCCTTGTCGAGTCCCTGGCCCTCGAACCTGGTCAGCGGCCGGAAACCGGGCCTCGGTGCGTAGCCGCCGTCCGGCGTGGTGTTCTCGAAGCAGGGGTGCGCGGTGAGCACTTCCAGCATCTGCTCGGCGTACGGGACCCAGTCGGTCGCGCAGTGCAGGACGGCGTCCGGCGCGAGCCGGGCCGCGGCCAGGTCGAGGAACTCGGGCTGGATCAGCCGCCTCTTGTGGTGGCGGCTCTTGGGCCACGGGTCGGGGAAGTACACCCGCAGTCCGGCGAGCGAATCCGGCTTCAGCATCTCGCGGAGCAGGATGATCGCGTCGCCGTTGGCCACCCGGATGTTGGACAGCCCGTTCCGCTCCGCGAGACGCAGCAGGTTTCCCTGGCCTGGGGTGTGCACATCGGATGCGAGGATCCCGGTCGACGGGTCGGCCGCGGCCATCTGCGCGGTGGCCTCGCCCATGCCGAAGCCGATCTCCAGGACGACGGGGAGCCCGTCGAACAGGCTGGGCAGATCGAGGACCCGCTGTCCGTCGATGTCCAGGCCCCAGCGCGGCCACAGCCGTTCCAGAGCGTCGGCCTGCCCGGTCGTGACGCGGCTGCGGCGCGGCTGGAAGCTGCGGATCCGGCGCTCGTGGTGGGAGCCCGCGGGGTCGGCCGCGGGCCCGCCGGGGAAGCGCGGCTCGCCCTTGGCGCGGTGGGGCGGCGAGGGCTCGGGTGAGGGGTTCAGGAGATCGGACACAGTGCCCCCGATTCTACGGTCCCGGCCTTCAACGGTCCTCAGGCCCGTACGCCCACCGAGGCCAGCGCCCTGCGGGCGATCTCGCGGCCGATCGGCAGGGCTGCCGTCGCGGCCGGTGAGGGGGCGTTCAGTACATGGACCGTGCGCGGTGCCTCCCGGATCAGGAAGTCGTCGACCAGCGTGCCGTCCCTGAGCACCGCCTGGGCCCGCACCCCGGCGGGCGCCCGGCGCAGATCCGCCTCATCGACGGCGGGCAGCAGCCGGCGTACCGCCTCGGTGAAGGCGCGCTTCGACAGCGAGCGGTGCAGCTCGCCCGCCCCGTACCGCCAGTGGCGGCCCGCTATCCGCCACGCGCCGGGCCAGGCCAGCGTCGTACCCAGCTCGGCGGGGCGCACGGTGCCCCAGTCGTACCCCTCGCGGGCCAGCGCCGGTACCGCGTTCGGCCCGACGTGGACCGTGCCGTCGGTGCCACGGGTCAGATGGACACCGAGGAAGGGGAAGGCCGGGTCCGGCACGGGATAGACGAGGCCGCGCACCAGGCCGGGGCGGGTCAGGGTGTAGTACTCCCCCCGGAAGGGCACGATCCGCATTCCCGGGTCGTCGCCCGCGAGCCGTGCGATCCGGTCGCAGTGCAGCCCCGCGCAGTTGACCAGGGCCCGGGCCCGGATCACCGCTCCGTCGGACGTGGCGACCGCGACGCCTTCCGGGCGCCGCGCTATCCGGACGGCCTCGGACCCGCACCGGACCTCGGCCCCCGCCGACTCCGAGAGCTCCGCGAGGCGCGCGGCCACCGCGCCGTAGTCGGCGATCCCGGTGGTGGCGACCCGGATCGCGGCCAGTCCCCGTACCTCCGGCTCGTCCTCGGTGATCTGGGCGGGGCCCAGCTCCCGCACCGGAATCCCGTTCTCCCGGCCGCGCTGGGCCAGGGCGTGCAGCCGGGGCAGCTCGTCCCGCTCCGTCGCGACGATCAGCTTGCCCGTCACCGCGTACGGCAGGGAGTGCTCCGCGCAGAACTCGGTCATCTCCGCCGCGCCGCGCACCGCGAACCGCGCCTTCAGGGAGCCGGGCCGGTAGTAGATCCCGCTGTGGATGACCCCGCTGTTGCGGCCCGTCTGATGGCGGGCGGTGCGCTGCTCCTTCTCCAGCACCACGACCCGTGTGCCCGGCGCGGACCGCGTCAGGGCGTACGCCGTCGACAGGCCGACGATCCCGCCGCCGATGATCAGCACGTCGCAGTCGAAACCACGGCTGTTGCCGGCACCGCCGTGGCCGCCACCGCTGTAGCCACCGCGACGAACGCCACCGCCGCCACGAACGCCGGTGCCGCCGCGCGTGCTGCCGTTCCCGAAAGACATCGCACCTCCTCCCTGCCCCGATAGTGCACTGGCCCACTGACAATGCCCTCAAACCAGGGGGAAGGACCGTTCTACGCGGGCGCCACCAGAAGTGGTCTGGCCCGCTCGCGTAACTCCACCACTCTCGGCTCGTCGCCGTACGGCTCAAGACGGTGCAGCAGATCCCGTACGTACTCCGTGGTGCGCGCCGACGAGATCCGCCCCGCGACCTCCACCGCCCGGGTGCCGGCGGCGCACGCCGCGTCGAGGTTGCCGGACTCCAGCTCCGCCACCGCGCTCACCACAAGGCGCAGCCCGTGCGAGCGGACGAACTCCTCGGTCGGCTTCGACAGCGCCTGCTCGGTGAAGCGCCGCACCTGACGCGGGGCCTTGAGGTCGTGGTAGCACTCGGCGGCGTCGGCGGCGAAGCGGTCGTACGAGTAGAAGCCGAGCCAGGACGGATCGGCGTCGCCTTCGCGTGAGCGCTCCAGCCAGCCCTCCGCCGCCTTCAGTGCCGCGCCGGCCGCCGCCGAGTCACCGGCGCGCGCGTGCGCCCGTGCTTCCACCAGTCGGAAGAAACTCATCGTGCGGGCCGTCGCGAGGCCCCTGTTGCGCTCGACCGCCGCCTGCGCGAGGTCCACTCCCTCGTCCCCGAAGCCGCGGTAGACGGCCTGGAGGGACATCGAAGCCAGGACGTATCCCCCCAGCGGGACATCGGCGGCGGCGCGGGCGAGCCGCAGCGCCTGGATGTAGTAGCGCTGGGCGGCCTCCTGCTGGCCGGTGTCGAACGCCATCCACCCGGCGAGCCTGGTCAGTTCGGCGGTCGCGCCGAACAGCCCGCGGCCCACCTCGTCGGAGTACGAGCCGAGGAGCAGCGGAGCCGCGTCCACCCGCAGGCACTCGGGCACCATCGACGAACGCCAGTCCCCACCGCCGTACTTGGAGTCCCAGCGCCGCGCGTCCTCGGCGGCCTCCCGCAGTTTGGTCACATCGCTGTGTCCGACGCGCAGCGCGGCCGGGTCCGCCAACTCGTCGGCGCCCCGCTCCACCGAGGAGTCGGCGGGTGTTATCAGCCACCGTGATGCGGGTGTCGCATATGCCGTGACCGCGAACGATCCCGCGAGCGACTGCCATATCCCGCCACTTCCGGCCCGGCGCCCAGCGAGATCCAGCCGGTACAGATCGGTCGCCGACACCACGGCCGAGCTGACGTCGCGGTGGAAGGCGAGCCCGACCTCGGGGGCCGGATCCGCGTCCGCGAGTCCTATCTCGTGCAGCGGTACGGGCCGGCCCAGCTTGGCGCCGATCGCCGCCGCGATCAGATGGGGCGCGGCGCCCTGGGGCACCATGCCCTTGGACACCCACCTGGCCACGGACGTCTTGTCGTACCGAAGCGTCAGGCCGCGCTGGGCGCCGAGGTCGTTGACCCGTCGCGCCAGTCCGGCGTTGCTGATTCCCGCGACGGCGAGAACGGTGCCGAGTTTGTCGTTCGGCCCGCGTAGCTCCCTGGACATGCGCCACCCCTCGACACACAGACGGCCGCCGTGTCGCGGCAACTCCTCTTGTCCGAGAAGCCGTGCACGGCATTCGTAAACCCAGCGTAGTTCGCCGCATCCCTACCGTTAAGGGGTGATGTTCCGGATGGCGGGATTGTTGCCCGCACGGAGCGCTCTCAATCGCGGCCCGTGCTCCCGGTGTGTGGCCGTGCGCCCGGCCGTGCGCTCTGGCCCGGCCGTTCGGCGAGGTCTTCCATGTGGAGTGCGTGGGTCGGCCCACTGCACAGGATCCAGTGGGCTGGGGGATACGGCCGCCTCAATCCCCGCGGGCGGCCGGCCGGTCCGGGAGGCGTGTGGCGTCTCCCGGGCCGAAGCGCTGTACGGCCTTTCGGTCACGGGTCCTGCACAGATGCCACTCCGCCAGAATGGCCGGATCACGACCCTCGTTGGGCAAGACCGATTGGCCTTTGCCGGGGGCGCATTCGCATCTGGGTGCGCGCTTCCGTACCCCCTCCGGTACGCCGTTGTCATGGCAGCATGGTCCTGAACGCCCTCGGCGTTCAGTTGTCCACAGCCTGTGGAGGCGGCGATGCGGTGGTTGGTGGGGTGGAGCAGTACTGCCGCGAGCTTCGGCACGGCCGGTTCGGTGGGCGGCCCGGACGAGGGGCGCACGGTCCACCCCGTGGGCTCGCAGCTGCTGTGGGGCGATCCCGACCCCCTCTGGGCGGTCGGTGACTGGCGGCCGGACGAGGTGCGGGTCATCTCGGTCGACCCCTTCACCCGCCTTGCGGTACTGGGCTGTTGCGCCGCGACGGACGAGGAACTGCGGGTCGGCCTGTTCGCCGCGCGCGGCGGCGCGCTGCGCCATCTCACCGCCTGGGCGGGCAGTTACACGGTCGTCGTGCAGTCCGGGCGCCGAGTCACCGTCATCGGCGACCTGGCCGGTGCGCGGCCCGTCTTCCACACCCCCTGGGCCAACGGCACCGCGTACGCCACCGCGGCCCTCCCCCTCGCCGACCTGGTCGAAGCCCAGCTGGACATCGGCCACTTGGCCGCGCTCCTCGCCTGCCCCGACGTGCCCGAGGCGCTGCGCGACTCGACGCCCTACGCCGGGGTGCGGCGCATCCCGCCGGGCCACGCCCTCATCCTGCGCGACGGCTCCCGGGAGATCACCGGGTACGAACAGGTGGCCTCGCTCGCCGTGGCCGCCGCCCAGGTGGACCCGGACCGGGCCGTGGACGGCGTACGGGACGCGCTCGTCGAAGCCGTACGCGCCCGGCTCACCGCCCCGCGCCACGCCCCCGAGACGCTGCCGCCCGATCCAGGACCGGTCCCGGGGATGGGCCCGGCCGAACGGCGCGCCGCCCGCGGGGCCCCGGCGCCCGCCGCCGGTATCGGCGCCGACCTCTCCGGCGGCAGCGCATCCGCCACCCTCACGCTCCTCGCGGCCGGGCTGCCCGGAGTGCCGGGCACGATCCTCGGCCACGGCACGGGCGCGGGCGAGCGCCTCCTCGCCGTCACCTTCAACGACCTCTCCGCGCGGGGCCACGGGCCCGAACTGGAACGGGCGGGCGCCATCGCGGCCAACCCGAGACTGCACCACGTGGTCGTCGCGGGCGGCGAAGAGGCCCTGCCGTACGCCGATCTGGAGTCGGGCCCGCTGACCGATGAGCCGGGCCCTTCGCTCATCACATCGGAGCGCCACCGCCTGCGGCTCACCGCGGGCAGCGCGGACCACCTGGTGGGCGACGGCGCACGGCAGGTGCTCGACGCGCACCCCGCGCGCCTGGCCGACCTGCTGATGGACCGCCGCAGACGTCATCTGGTCAAACCTGTTGCCGCGTTGGCCAAGGCGGACGGCTCCGTCCTCATCCCCTTCACCGTCTACCGCGCCGCGCGCAGACTGGCCCGCACCCCGTACCGCGCGGGCATCGAGGAGGCGGCCGTCCGGCTGCGCGACCGCGATGTCCCGTACGCCGCCGAGGGTTCGACGCTGGACGCCTCGCTGGCCGCCCTCACCTGGTCACGGCCGGGGCCCGCGGCCCGCTGGCTGACCGGTGAGGCGCTCGCCGAAGTCTCCGTACGCCTCCAGGAGTCGGCGCTGCGGCCCACCTCGGTGCAGCGCCCCGGCGAGGCCCGCGCCCGCGCGGCGCTCGCCCGGTACGCGGCGGACCACCGGATCTTCGAACAGGCGGCGGAGGTACGGAGCCAGCGGCTGCACGCGCCGTTCCTCGACAACCAGGTGGTACGGGCGGCCCGGCTGCTCCCCGAATCGCTGCGGGTCCAGCCCGGCGCGCGGGCCGAGATCCTCCGTACGGTGCTGGCGGGCGCGGGCATCCACGATCTGCCGGACGGCTGGGGTGCCCCGTCCCACACCACCGCGAAGGCCACGTTCCACCGTGGGCTGCGTGCCTCGCTCCCCTCGCTGATCGCCCTGTTCGACGCCCCGCTGCTCGCGGACGCCGGCCTGATCGAGGCCCGGGTGGTCCGCAAGGCGCTGCGTGCGGCGGCGGAGGGGGAGCGGCTGCCGCTCGACGGGCTGGCCGACCTGGTCTCCACGGAGCTGTGGCTGCGCAGACTGCTGGCCAGGCGCGGCAGTTGCTGGACGGGGACAGCGGCACCGAAGCAGCGGGCGGTGGCGGGCGGGGTCGTACCCCGGCGGAGCCTCTGAGGGCTCGCGGGGCTCGCGGGGCTTGAGGGCTTGCGGGCTTGCGGCTAAGGGGGCTCGCGAGGCTGCGGGGCCGGGGTGGGTCCCGGTCAGCTGCAGCTGATCTGTGACTGCGCCCAGTCGGCCACCGCCACCGAGCCGAACGGTCCGCTCCGTTCGACCACCAGCCGGAGCGTCCGGTGGCCCGCGATCCCGACCCGCACGTGCACGGCCGGATCCCTGCCGTGCACCACGGGCGAACTCCACAGCAGGGACCCGTCCCCGTACACCGAGAAGCGCACCGCACCGAGCCCGAGCGACATGTCGTCGATGCCGGCCAGCGCTTCGTAGGTGGAGCACTGGCGGTTGAGCTGGACGGTCACGCTGGACGGGGCGTGCACGCTGATGCCGCGGTTGTACTCGGTCCCGCGCATGGACAACTGACGGCGCTGCCACACCGGGCCGCTGTCCTTGAGGCTGAGCTCGGGATCGGTGTGGTCGCCGATGAGCGAGTACGCGAGCGCGGCGACCTGGTAGACGGCCGGTACGGGCGGCGGCGTCGGAGCAGGGGTGGGCTTCGGCGGTGGTGTGGGTTCGGGCGTCGGAGCCGGCGTCGGCCTGGGGGGCTTGGGCACGGCCTTCGGGGGCGGCGGCTTCGGCTTCGGCTTCGGGGTGGGCTTGGGCGCGGGCGCCGGGGGAGCGGGCGGTGCCTTCGGCCGCGGGGGCGGCGGCGTGGGCTTGGCCGGTACGACGGGCTGAGCGACCGGGGGCGCGGCGTGCGGCACCGGCCGGGGAGCGTCGCTGCCCGACAGCGCGAATGCCAGACCGGCGGCCGCCGCGACGACGACACCGGCGGCGATACCGGCCTTGGCGGGCACACCGAGCCCTTCGGACGCGGCAGCCGCCCCACCCGCCGAACTCCCGCCCGACGCCGCGGCGGCACCTGCCCCCGCGGCGCCCGCGGCCCCGGCAGCGCCGCCGGCGACGAGCCCGGCGGCCTTGAGGGCGGACCCGCCGGCGAACCAGCCGATGACCGCGATCGGAACGAGCCCGGGAATCCCGGCGTTGACGTCCTTGAGCTCGCCCGCCGCGAGCCGGCACTTGGCGCACTCCTCCAGATGCTTCCGCAGCCCCCGCTCGGCCCGCATCCGCAGGCCGCCGCGGGCGTACGCCCCGAGCCGGTCGGCGTACTGCGCGCAGTCGCCGCCCGCGGTGAGCGTCTGGCTCACATGGGCCTGGAGATAGGCCTGCTTGAGCCCTTCACGGGCCCGGCTGGCCAGGACCGCGGTGGCATTGGCCGTCAGCCCGAACAGCGGGGCGACGTCGCTCGGGGACTCCTCCTCCACGGTGGTGTGCCAGAGGACCGCCTGCCAGCGCTCGGGCAGCGACCGGAACGCCTCCATGGCCAGCGACTTCTCGGCGATCCGCATGGCCTGGACATCGGCGCCCAGATCCAGCGTGTCCTGGTCGGACACCTCGGACGACGAGGACCTGGCGGCCTGGTCGGCGAAGACGGCGAAGTCCTCGACCAGCTGCTCCCGCTTGGCGGTCTTCGTCCACGCCGCGGCGACCCGGCGCACCGTGGTCAGCAGATAGGCCCGCACCGCCTGCTCGGGTCCTGCCCCGCCCCGTACCGCCTGCAGCGTGCGCGCGAACACCTCGGCCGTCAGGTCGTCGGCGGTGTGCGCGTCGCGGCAGCAGGTACGGGCATAGCGGCGCACCGCGTCGGAGTGCCTGCGGAACAGCTCCTCGTAGGCGCTGTCGATGCCGTCGGCGCCGTCGGTGCCCTCCCGCATCTGCGCGATCAGCTCGGCGTCCGACGGCGGCAGGTCCAGGGAGCGCGGCGGCGGAAGTACTCCGCTGCCGCCGCCCTCACGCTGCTGGGGCACCGACCACTCGCCGCCCGGAGGCGGCCCGCCCTTCCCGGTTGCTTCTCCGGACACCTTCCCGGGCGGCTGCCCCGGGTCCTGTCCGGGCAGCGGCTGCGCTCCGCCGGCCTCGCCGAGTGGCTCGTCCCGCCCTTCAACGCTCATCGCGGAAAGCCCCCGTACGTACCTTGGACCAGAACACCGGCCAAGAGTGACACAGCGGGGGCTATAACCGGCCACCCGCGTTCGGCAACCACTCATCCGGGGAGTCTTCCCGAATCGGAGCACTAACTGTCACCCGTTAGGGGAAGGCTCAACCAGTTGTCCCCAGAGCCCGATTCTCCGCAGAGCCCGGATGAGTGATGCCGAGGCAACCGGCCGACTGCACAGCAGACGACTGGGACACAGCCCACTGCGAGGCAGCCGACTGCGACGCGGGTGCCGCCGATCAGGCCACTGCCGATACGCGCGCCGCCGACGCGGGTACGCCGTCAGCCATCAGCCATCAGCCATCAGCCGCACCCCGCGCTCACGCCGGACGCGACCGCAGACCCTCCAGCAGGATGTCCAGCAGCCGTGAGGACGCGGCCGCCTGCTGTGCCGAGTCGGGCAGTGTCGGCGCCGCCGTGGCTATCACCAGCAGGACGTCCGCCACGGTCACATCGCCGCGCAACTCACCCGCTGTGTGCGCCCGGTCCACCAGCCGGCCCACGACCTCCAGCAGCTCCACGGCCCCCGCGCTCTCGGCCGAGAGCCCGGGCAGCGCGCCGGTCGACGGCGGTTCCCCGGCGATCCGGGAGGCCGACCGCTGATGCGGTACGCGCGTCTCGTCCGTGGAGGCGTCAGAGCCCGCCAACGGGGGCCCGCCGAGGGCGCCGTCACCGATCTCGGCCGCTTCGGCCACCCCCACGCGCAGCACCTGGGGCGGCAGCAGCCGTCCCGCACCCGAAGCCACCGACGTCCGCAGGAATCGTGAGAGCGCGGACCACGGCTCGTCCTCCTGCCCAAGTGCCGTACGGGCCTGCTCCGTCAGGCGGGCGGTCTCCTCCTCGGCTATCCGGCTGACCAGGACGTCCTTGCTCGGGAAGCGGCGGTACACCGTGCCGACCCCGACTCGCGCCCGGCGTGCCACGTCCTCCATCGGTGCGCCGTACCCGAGCTCGCCGAACACCTCGCGGGCTGCCCGCAGTACGTGTTCCAGATTGCGCTGTGCGTCCACGCGAAGGGGCGCCGAGCGCGTGCCGGCGCCTGCCCGTCCATTGCTCTCGGCCGGGACAGCGGCCTGCCAACGAGCGTCCTGAATGTGCATATGCGATCCCCCGGTAATGATGTCTCCCCCCGGAGACTCCCCGCCTGGTCCCGCCGGGACCCAGACCCCACACCCCGGCGAACTACGAACATAGTTGAGCAAGGGGCGATTCAGAAGGGGGTAGTTCCGCACGGAGCGCCCCCCGATCGGAGTATGGGCCTGGACTCTCCCTATTCCACCCCGGTGACCACTGACCGTCCCCCCTGCTGACCTGCGGCCCTTCCCTTCACGAGGGGAAACGCTCCGCTGCGGCGCGCCGGTGTTCTCCGGTCACACAATTTGTCGGGCCTGTGGACAAAGTCGAGCGCCCGTTGCCTCATGGGACAGTGACTGCTCCCCTCTCCCCCGAGACGAACCCCGGGCCCGGCCAGGGACCCCGGACCGGCACGCGCATTCTCGTGGTCGGCGGCGGCTACGTGGGTCTGTACACGGCGCTGCGTCTCCAGCGGAAGCTGAAGGACGGCGAAGCGGAGATCACCGTGGTCACTCCCGACCCCTATATGACGTATCAGCCGTTCCTCCCCGAGGCCGCCGCCGGTTCCATCTCGCCCCGCCATGTCGTCGTGCCGCTCAGAAGGCTCCTCGACAAGTGCCGCATCGTCATCGGCGAGGCCACCGCCGTCAATCACGCCGAGCGCACTGCGACCGTGACCACCCTCGCGGGCGCCGATGACGGCACCGGCGCGACGGAGATCGCCTACGACGAACTCGTGCTGGCCCCGGGCTCCGTGTCCCGTACCCTGCCCATCCCGGGCCTCGCCGAGTACGGAATCGGCTTCAAGAGCATCGAAGAGGCCATCGGCCTGCGCAACCACGTCATCGAGCAGATGGACATCGCCTCGTCGACCCGCGACCCCGCGATCCGTGACGCCGCCCTCACCTTCGTCTTCGTCGGCGGCGGCTACGCGGGCGTCGAAGCGCTCGCCGAGCTGGAGGACATGGCGCGCTACGCGTCGCGTTACTACCACAACGTCGACCGCGAGGACATGAGCTGGATCCTGGTGGAGGCCGCCGACCGCATCCTCCCCGAAGTCGGCCAGGAGATGGGCGAGTACGCGATCCGGGAGCTGCGCAACCGCAACATCGACGTACGCCTGGAGACCCGGCTGGACAGCTGCGACCACCGGGTCGCCGTGCTGAGCGACGGCTCCCGCTTCCCCAACAGGACCCTCGTCTGGACCGCGGGCGTCAAACCGAACCCGGTCCTCGCCGCCAGCGACCTCCCGCTCAACGACCGCGGCCGGCTGCGCTGCACGGCGCAGCTCACCGTCGAAGGGACCGCCCATGCCTGGGCGGCGGGCGACGCGGCGGCGGTCCCCGACCTCACGTCGGACGAGCCCGGCGCGGAGACCGCGCCCAACGCACAGCACGCCGTGCGCCAGGCGAAGGTCCTCGCGGAGAACATCGTCGCCTCACTGCACGGCAGGCCGCTCAGCAACTACGAGCACACGTACGCGGGTTCGGTCGCCTCGCTCGGCCTCCACAAAGGTGTCGCCCACATCTACGGACGCAAGGTGAAGGGCTACCCTGCCTGGTTCATGCACCGCGCGTACCACCTGAGCCGTATACCCACCTTCAACCGGAAGGCCAAGGTCCTCGCCGAGTGGACGCTCGCCGGACTCTTCAAGCGCGAGATCGTTTCGCTCGGTTCGCTGGAACACCCGCGGGCCGAATTCGAATGGGCCGCCGGCGGCGACCGCCCGAAGCGGGACTGACGCCGACAGTGTCACCGGTCACACGGGGCGTGTGACCATAGGTGGGCCCAGACCCGCACAGAACACCCCGTACGACCCGGATTTCCCCGCCGGGTGAGCAGCAGGTCCCAGCCGTCCCGTCACGACAAACGAGGCTTGAAAAGCAGTGAACTTCACGCGCTGGAGCGCCCGGCTCCCCGGAACGCAGCGCCGCGCCGCCGCGCGGACCGACCACAGTTCCGTGCCAGCAGCCCGCGGTGAGTCCGGCCGGCCCCCGGACCGGGAAGCCGAGTTGACCGCTGACACCGACCGGCTCCCGGCGCTGGACGAGCTCTCCGTACGGGAGATCCTCGGCAGTCTGCCCGCACTGGTCGCCCTGGTGTACGGAACCGAGCACCGCGTCGCCTACGTCAACGACGCCTACACCGCGGCCTTCGGCCCCCGCTCCACCGGCGGGTGCGCGGCCGACGAACTGCCCGAACTCGCCGAGCTGGGGCTCCTCCCGCTGATGGACCAGGTACTCCGCAGCGGAACCCCTCGTACCGTCAAGTCCCGCCGGGTGCAGGCCGGTCCGGGCGCGGGCTCGTACAGGGTGACCTGCACTCCGGTCCCCAACCTCCCGGAGCACGGCGGGGTTCTCGTCTTCGCCGCCGATGTCTCCGACCACGCCGACGCCGCCGAACGACTGCGGACCAGCGAGCGCAGACAGCGCGAGACGGCAGTCACCCTCCAGCGCTCACTGCTTCCCCAGGAGCTGGAGCAGCCCGACGACCTGCGTATCGCGGCCACCTACCAGCCGGGCGGCACGGACGCGGCCGTCGGCGGCGACTGGTACGACGTGATCACCCTCGGCGCCGGGCGCACGGCCCTGGTCATCGGCGATGTCATGGGCCGCGGGGTCAGGGCCGCCGCGGTCATGGGCCAGCTCCGCACGGCCGTCCGTGCCTATGCCCGGCTGGACCTGCCCCCGCACGAGATCCTTCAGCTCCTGGACGGCCTCGCCTCCGAGATCGACCCCAACCAGATCGCCACCTGCCTCTACGCGGTCCACGACCCCAATGAGGGCCGCCTGGTCTACGCATCGGCCGGCCATCTGCCGGTACTGGTCAGGGACGAGGACGGCACGGTACGCCGCGCCGCAGACCCGACAGGTCCGCCGCTCGGGACGGGCGGCTGGCAGCACACGTCGGACTCGATCGCGCTGCCGCCCGGCTCCGCCGCCGTGCTCTACACCGACGGTCTGGTCGAGCGCCGGGGTGAGGACATCGACGAGGGCGTGGCCGCTCTGGAGCGCGCACTGTCCGGTGCGTCCGGTGCCCCGCAGGTCGTCTGCGACCGGCTGATCCGCTCGCTCGGCGTCACGGCCGAGCACGACGACGATGTCGCGGTGCTGGTCGTCCAGCACCCCGCGCGTACGGGCCCGGCCGCCGAGCTGTTCCACAACGCGGCGCTGGACCTGCTGGGCGGAGTGGAGGCGGCTCCCCGCGCCCGGGCCTTCGCCTCCGGCGTGCTGACGTCCTGGAGGTTTCACGTGGAACTTCACGACCTGGGAGTCCTGGCCGCCAGCGAACTCGTCGCCAACTCCCTCCAGCACGGCACCCCGCCGATGCGGCTGCGGCTGCGCAGGACCGACCGCCGGCTGATCATCGAGGTGACGGACGGCGATGACCACCTGCCGCGCCGCCGCCGCGCGGAACCCGCCGACGAGGCGGGCCGCGGTATCTCGATCATCGCGACGATCGCCTCGTCCTGGGGCTCCCGCCGTACACCGGGGGGCGGGAAGGCGGTCTGGTGCGAGTTCGCCCTCCCCGACAACACGGCGAACCGGCCGGCATCCCGCCCGTAGCCCCTGTATGCGGGCTGCGAGGGGCGAGGTGCCGGGGGCCGGCTGTCAGTGCGGGGCGGCCGCGGCCTCCGGCACATGCGTCGCCACGACCCGCGAACCGTGTCCGAGCGACGGATTGTTCTGTACGGGGGTGAGCCGCCGCCCGAGCCGCAGCGCCAGAGTGGTGATCCCGAGGGAGAACACCACGAAGGTCGCGATGTACAGCAGATGCATCGACGCCCCCATCGGCCCGCCGACCGCGGGCCCGATGGCCAGTGCCAGCTGCTTGACCAGGGCGAAGGCCGAGTTGTACTGACCGACCATGGAATCGGGCGCCAGATCGGCGACGAGCGGCGCGACGGTCGGCGACAGCATGGACTCACCGAGCCCGAACAGCGCGTACGTCGAGATGAACGCGGCCGTCGCCATGGCCTGGCTGCCGTGACCGAGCCCCGCGTACCCCGCGATGACCCAGGCGAAGGCCCAGATGAGCCCCACCGCGGCGATCACCCGCGAGCGCCGCCGCTTCTCCACGACCTTCAGCACCACGAACTGCGCGACGACAATCACGGCCGTATTGGCGGCCAGCGCGATTCCGAGCGTCGAGGGCTGAATTCCGGCGGCCTCGGTCCCGTATGCGGCAAGCCCGGACTCGAATTGGCCGTAACAAGCGAAGAAGACGACAAAGCCGAGCACGCAGAGCTGCACCATGGCGCGGTGCTGCAGCAGCGCACGCACTCCGCCGCCCTTGGGCTGCGGGGCCAGTTCCAGCCCCGGAGCGCGCGGCAGCCGGACGGACGCCGCGATCCCGGCGAGCGCCAGGAACATCGCGGCCTCGATGGCGAAGAGCAGCGTGAAGCTGCTGGGCCGGCTCGCGTCGACGATCTGCCCGCCGACGAGTCCGCCGATACCGAGCGTCAGGTTCTGCAGAAAGAACTGCATGGTGAAGGCGCGGGTCCGGGTGGACG